>NZ_FWFU01000003.1 GCF_900172255.1 Roseovarius halotolerans | reverse complement strand
CGACAACGTGTCCTTCGAGGTCGAGCTGATCGCGCCGATCGCCATGGAAGACGGCCTGCGCTTCGCCATCCGCGAAGGCGGCCGCACCGTCGGCGCCGGCGTCGTCTCCAAGATCATCGAGTGATCGCAGACACCATGCGGTCGCGGGGCTGACCCGCGACCGTGCCACAAGACAGCGAGGTTCCGGGGCACACCCGGAATTTCCCCCGGATAACCGGGGAAAGGTTCGACGAGGGGGGCTGGATGCTCCGGCCTTCCTCCTATCAACTCAAACGCCGTGAAAGGCCAGACTGATGCAAAGTCAAAATATTCGCATTCGGCTGAAGGCATTCGATTACCGCGTCCTGGATGCCAGCACGCAGGAAATCGTGAACACCGCCAAACGGACGGGTGCCGAGGTCCGCGGACCGATTCCGCTGCCGAACAAGATCGAGAAATTCACGGTCCTTCGCGGACCCCACGTGAACAAGAAATCCCGCGATCAGTTCGAGATCCGGACGCATAAGCGTCTTCTCGACATTGTCGATCCGACGCCGCAGACGGTGGACGCGCTCATGAAGCTCGACCTCGCCGCCGGCGTGGACGTGCAGATTTCGGTTTGAGGAGGGCAAGTTGATGTTGCGCTCTGGTGTTATCGCCAAGAAAGTCGGCATGACCCGGCTGTTCATGGATGACGGCCGGCAGGTTCCTGTCACCGTTCTTCAACTGGACAAGCTGCAGGTCGTCGCCCAACGCACGCCCGAGAATCACGGTTATTCCGCGGTTCAGCTGGGCTCGGGTTCCATCAAGGCCAAGCGGGTCTCGCAGGCCATGCGCGGTCATTTCGCCTCGGCCAAGGTCGAGCCCAAGCGCAAGGTCGCGGAATTCCGCGTTGCGCCCGAGAACATGATCGCCGTGGGCGAGGAGATCACCGCTGACCATTACTTCGAAGGTCAGTTCGTGGATGTCTGCGGCACCTCGATCGGTAAGGGTTTTGCCGGTGCGATGAAGCGGCACAACTTCCGGGGTCTGGAAATGACCCACGGCGTGTCGATCAGCCACCGTTCGCACGGCTCGACGGGTCAGTGTCAGGATCCGGGCCGCGTGTTCAAGGGCAAGAAGATGGCAGGCCATATGGGCGCCGCCCGCGTGACCACGCAGAACCTGCAGGTTGTCCGCACGGATGCCGAGCGGGGCCTGATCATGGTCAAGGGTGCGGTTCCCGGTTCCAAGGGTGGCTGGGTCACGATCAAGGACGCGGTGAAGAAACCCTTCCCCGAGAACGCGATCCTGCCCGCCGCGCTGAAGTCGGCCGCCGATGAAGCCGCCAAGGCCGCCGAGGAAGCCGCCGCACAGGCCGCCGCCGAGGAAGAAGCCGCCGCAGCAGCCGCCGCAGCCGAGCAGGCCGCGGAAGAAGCCGCTGCCGAGGCCGAGGCCGAAGCCGAGAAGAAGGAAGGCGAGTGACATGAAACTCGACGTCATCAAACTGGACGGCAAGAAGGCCGGCTCGGTCGACCTGGGCGAAGATATCTTCGGCCTGGAACCGCGCGCCGACATCCTGCACCGCGTGGTCCGCTGGCAGCGCAACAAGGCGCAGGCCGGCACCCACAAGGTCAAGACCCGGTCCGAGACTTCGTATTCCACGAAGAAGATCTATCGCCAAAAGGGCACCGGCGGCGCACGCCACGGTGACCGCAACGCACCGATCTTCCGCAAGGGTGGTATCTACAAGGGCCCGACACCGCGCAGCCATGCGCATGATCTGCCCAAGAAGGTCCGCCAGCTGGGTCTCAAGCACGCGCTGAGCGCCAAGGCGAAAGCCGGCGAGCTGGTGGTGCTGGACACCGCCGCGTCGGACGGCAAGACCAAGACGCTCGCCAAGCTGGTGCGCGACCTGGGCTGGAAGCGTGCGCTGATCATCGACGGGGCCGAGGTGAATGCCGATTTCGCCCGTGCCGCGGCCAATATCGAGGGTCTCGATGTGCTGCCGTCGATGGGCGCGAATGTCTATGACATCCTCAAGCGTGACACGCTGGTGCTCACGAAGGCGGGTGTCGAAGCACTGGAGGCTCGTCTGAAATGAGCGCGAAACCCGAACATTACGACGTGATCCGCAAACCGGTGATCACCGAGAAAGCCACGATGGCGTCGGAAAACGGCGCGGTCGTGTTCGAGGTGGCGATGGACAGCAACAAGCCGCAGATCAAGGAGGCCGTCGAGGCGCTCTTTGGTGTCAAGGTCAAGGCTGTGAACACCACGATCACCAAGGGCAAGCAGAAGCGCTTTCGCGGCGTGCAGGGCCGTCGCAACGACGTGAAGAAGGCCTATGTGACGCTGGAAGAAGGCAACACGATCGACGTGACCACCGGTCTGTGATCGTGGCCGGGGCGATGCCCCGCCCGAAGGATAGGAACCCCGGCTGCGAAAGTGGCCGGGGTTCGTGCGTTCCGGGGCAGGGCGCGTCCTGGCGCAGGCCGAGGCCGGGGGGCCTGCCCCCCGGACCCCCCGAGGTATTTCAGGCCAGATGAAGGGGCAGGCGGATCGGTGAGCGGGCAAGTGCGCGCAGGGGCCGATGGGCCTTTATTTTCGGGCCTCACCCCCTTGACCCGCCATGCATGCTCCCTTATCAGACACCATCCGCAAGGCCCCGGATTCGTCCGGGGCTTCGCTGTTGTTCGCAAGAGCAACCCTAACCGGGGACCTTCGGGGCCCTATAAACCGGCCACCTTTCAAGAGGGGGCTTGAACATAGGCGGAGATGCCCGAAGGGCCTTCGCCGTTAGCAAACGGAAGACAGAAAGCATGGCACTCAAGTCGTATAAGCCGACGACGCCGGGCCAGCGTGGGCTGGTGCTGATCGACCGTTCGGAGCTGTGGAAAGGACGTCCCGTCAAAGCCCTCACCGAGGGTCTGACGAAGTCGGGCGGCCGTAACAACACCGGGCGGATTACCTCGCGGCGACGCGGGGGCGGGGCGAAACGCCTCTACCGGATCGTCGATTTCAAACGTAACAAATTCGATGTGGCGGCCACCGTCGAGCGGATCGAATATGACCCGAACCGGACCGCCTTTATCGCGCTCGTCAAGTATGACGATGGCGAGCAGGCCTATGTGCTGGCGCCGCAGCGTCTGGCCATCGGCGACAAGATCGTCGCCGGCGCCAAGGTCGACATCAAGCCCGGCAACTGCATGCCCTTCTCGGGGATGCCGATCGGCACGATCGTCCACAATATCGAACTGAAGCCCGGCAAGGGCGGTCAGATCGCACGCGCCGCGGGCACCTATGCCCAGTTCGTCGGCCGTGATGGTGGCTATGCCCAGATCCGCCTGAGTTCGGGCGAGCTGCGCATGGTGCGCCAGGAATGCAAGGCCACCGTCGGTGCCGTGTCGAACCCTGACAATTCGAACCAGAACTTCGGCAAGGCCGGCCGTTCGCGTCACATGGGCAAGCGCCCGTCGGTGCGCGGTGTCGTGATGAACCCGATCGATCACCCCCATGGTGGTGGTGAGGGGCGGACTTCGGGTGGTCGTCACCCGGTGACCCCCTGGGGCAAGCCCACCAAGGGCGCGCGCACCCGCAACAAGAACAAGGCGTCGCAGAAACTTATCCTGCGCTCGCGTCACGCACGCAAGAAGGGCCGCTAACACATGGCACGTTCTGTATGGAAAGGCCCGTTTGTTGATGCCTACGTCCTGAAAAAGGCCGAGGCATCGCGCGAAAGCGGGCGTAACGAAGTCATCAAGATCTGGTCGCGCCGTTCGACCATCCTGCCCCAGTTCGTGGGCCTGACGTTCGGCGTCTATAACGGGCACAAGCATGTTCCCGTCAACGTATCCGAAGACATGATCGGTCAGAAATTCGGTGAATATTCGCCGACTCGCACCTATTACGGGCACGCGGCCGACAAAAAAGCGAAGCGGAAGTAAGTCATGGGCAAGGAAAAGAACCCCCGCCGCGTGGCAGAAAACGAAGCAATGGCAAAGCTGCGCATGCTTCGCACCAGCCCGCAGAAACTCAACCTGGTGGCCGCGATGATCCGCGGCAAGAAGGTGGACAAGGCGCTGAACGATCTGACCTTCTCGAAGAAGCGGATCGCGGACGATGTGCGCAAGTGCCTTCAGTCCGCCATCGCCAACGCCGAGAACAACCACAACCTCGATGTGGACGAGCTGATCGTCGCCGAGGCCTACGTGGGCAAGAACCTGGTCATGAAACGGGGTCGCCCCCGTGCCCGCGGCCGGTTCGGCGCGCTGCGCAAGCCGTTCTCGGAACTGACGATCAAGGTGCGTCAAATTGAGGAGCAAGCCTAATGGGTAACAAAGTCAATCCGATTGGCATGCGCCTTCAGGTGAACCGCACCTGGGACAGCCGCTGGTATGCCGACACCAAGGATTACGGTGATCTTCTGCTGGAAGACATCAAGATCCGCGAGTTCATCGAGAAAGAGTGCAAGCAGGCCGGCATCAGCCGTGTGATCATCGAACGTCCGCACAAGAAGTGCCGCGTCACGATCCACACCGCGCGTCCCGGTGTCATCATCGGCAAGAAAGGCGCCGATATCGAGGGGCTTCGCAAGAAACTCTCGAAGATGACCGCAAGCGAACTGCACCTCAACATCGTCGAGGTCCGCAAACCCGAGCTTGACGCGGCGCTGGTCGCCGAGTCGATCGCTCAGCAGCTCGAACGCCGTGTTTCGTTTCGTCGTGCCATGAAGCGCGCGGTGCAGAACGCGATGCGCATGGGGTCGCTGGGGATCCGGGTGAACGTGGCGGGCCGTCTGGGCGGCGCCGAGATCGCGCGCACCGAGTGGTATCGCGAGGGCCGCGTGCCCCTGCATACGCTGCGCGCCGATATCGATTATGCCCACAAGGAGGCCATGACGCCCTACGGGATCATCGGCATCAAGGTGTGGATCTTCAAGGGTGAGATCATGGAGCACGACCCAAGTGCCCGCGATCGCAAGGCCCAGGAGCTCCAGGATGGTCCCGCGCCGCGTGGCGCCGGCGGCCGTCGCTGAGGAGGGAATGAAAGATGCTACAACCAAAGCGCACTAAGTACCGCAAGCAGCACAAGGGCCGGATTCACGGCGTCGCCAAGGGCGGCTCGGATCTGAACTTCGGCACCTATGGTCTGAAAGCGGCGCAGCCCGAGCGGGTGACGGCACGTCAGATCGAGGCGGCTCGCCGCGCGATGACCCGTCACATGAAGCGTCAGGGCCGGGTCTGGATCCGGATCTTCCCGGACACCCCGGTCACGTCGAAGCCCACCGAAGTCCGGATGGGTAAAGGCAAGGGCTCGGTCGATTTCTGGGCGGCACGGGTCAAGCCGGGCCGGATCATGTTCGAGATCGACGGCGTCAGCGAAGTCATCGCCAAGGAGGCCCTGCGCCTCGCCGCGATGAAGCTGCCGATCAAGACCCGGATCGTGGTCCGCGAGGACTGGTGACCGGCTGATCGCTGCACAGACAGTGAAATGGAAACCCCCGGCGCGCAAGCGGCGGGGGTTTTGCGTTGCGATGTGGGTGCGTGCGTCGCGCGGAGGTGAAAGTTGCAAACTTTCCCTTGCCCTGCTGGCGCGTGTCCCGTATAGAGCCGCAATCCATGATACCCCGCTTGGCGGGGATTCGTGTATTTGCAATTCATCCACCAGGTCTCGGGTCACCCTGAACCAGCCGTCAGGGGCCTACTGGTGTTTTGAGGAAGGAACCGGCGACATGAACGCCAGCGAACTGAGAGACAAGACACCCGACCAGCTGCGCGAACAGCTGGCCGATCTCAAGAAAGAGCAATTCAACCTGCGCTTTCAGGCTGCCACCGGGCAGCTGGAGAACCCCGCACGGATGCGCCTTGCACGCCGCAACGCCGCGCGCGTGCTGACGATCCTCAACGAAAAGGCGGCGCCTGCCGTCGACGCAGAATAAGGGAGGCCTTGAGTTATGCCCAAACGTATCCTTCAAGGCACCGTGACCAGCGACGCCAACGAACAGACCGTCACCGTGTCCGTCGAACGCCGCTTCACGCACCCGGTTCTGAAGAAAACCATCCGTAAGTCCAAGAAATACCGGGCTCACGATGAAAAGAACGCTTTCAAGGTCGGCGATTCCGTTCGCATCATCGAATGCGCGCCGAAATCGAAAACGAAACGCTGGGAGGTTCTTGAGGCGTAAGCCCCTGAACCTTCCGGTTTGAGCGAAACCCTGGGGAAACGGCAATGATGCCCCCCAAAGGTCGGGAGAAACCAAATGATCCAGATGCAGACCAATCTGGATGTAGCTGACAACTCCGGCGCACGCCGGGTTCAGTGCATCAAGGTCCTGGGTGGCTCCAAGCGGAAATACGCGTCGGTGGGTGACATCATCGTCGTTTCCGTGAAAGAGGCCATTCCGCGCGGCCGCGTGAAGAAGGGCGATGTCCGCAAGGCCGTCGTCGTGCGCACCGCCAAGGAAGTCCGCCGCGAAGATGGCACCGCCATCCGGTTTGACCGCAACGCGGCCGTCATTCTGAACAACAACAATGAACCCGTCGGCACCCGTATCTTCGGGCCGGTCGTGCGCGAACTGCGCGCCAAGAAGTTCATGAAAATCATCTCGCTCGCCCCGGAGGTGCTGTAAGATGGCTGCCAAACTGAAAAAAGGCGACAAGGTCGTCGTTCTGGCCGGCAAGGACAAGGGCAAGCAAGGCTCTATCCTTTCCGTCAGCCCCAAGACCGGCAAGGCCGTGGTCGACGGCGTTAACGTCGCCATCCGCCACACCAAGCAAAGCCAGCAGAGCCAGGGCGGCCGCATTCCGCAGCCCATGCCCATTGATCTCAGCAACCTGGCGATCCTCGACAAGAACGGCAAACCCACCCGCGTCGGCTTCAAGACCGAAGGCGACAAGAAGGTGCGCTTCGCCAAGACCACGGGGGACGTGATCGATGCTTGATACAGCTACCTACACCCCGCGCCTGCGTGTGCAGTTCCGCGACACGATCAAGCCCGCTCTGAAAGAAGAGTTCGGCTATACCAACGACCTTCAGATCCCGCGCCTGGACAAGATCGTCCTGAATATCGGCTGTGGCGCCGAGGCGGTTCGCGATTCCAAGAAGGCCAAGTCGGCCCAGGAAGACCTGACCCAGATCGCCGGCCAGAAGGCGCTGGTGACCCTGGCGAAGAACTCGATCGCCGGTTTCCGTGTCCGTGAAGGCATGCCGATGGGTGCCAAGGTCACCCTGCGTGGCCACCGGATGTATGATTTCCTTGATCGTCTGATCACGATCGCCATGCCCCGCATCCGCGACTTCCGCGGCGTGTCGGGCAAGTCCTTCGATGGCCGCGGCAACTATGCGCTCGGCATCAAGGAGCACATCGTGTTCCCCGAGATCGAGTACGACAAGGTCGACGAGGTCTGGGGCCTGGACATCATCATCGCCACCACGGCGAAGACCGACGCTGAAGCCAAGGCGCTGTTGAAGCACTTCAACATGCCCTTCAACAGCTGATCGCGGGAGAAGAAAGATATGGCTAAGAAAGCAATGATCGAACGCGAGAAGAAGCGTCAGCGCCTGGTGGAGAAATACGCTGCCAAGCGGGCCGCTCTGAAAGCGATCATCAACGACGAGAGCAAGCCGATGGAAGAGCGTTTCCGCGCCTCCCTGAAGCTGGCGGAACTGCCGCGCAACAGCTCGGCCACCCGGTTGCACAACCGCTGCCAGCTGACGGGTCGTCCGCATGCTTACTATCGCAAACTCAAAGTGTCGCGGATCGCCCTGCGAGAGCTTGGCTCGAATGGCCAGGCTCCCGGCATGGTGAAATCGAGCTGGTAAGGAGGACGCAAAATGAACGATCCTATCGGCGATATGCTCACCCGTATCCGCAACGCGGCTATGCGTGGCAAGTCCACCGTTTCCTGCCCGGCGTCGAAACTGCGCTGCTGGGTGCTGGATGTGCTGGCTGACGAAGGCTACATCCGCGGCTATGAAAAGACGACCGGCGCAAACGGTCATCCGGCCTTGGAAATCAGCCTCAAATACTTCGAAGGCGCCCCTGCCATTCGCGAGATGAAACGGGTCTCCACACCCGGTCGTCGCGTCTATATGGGCGTCAAGGACATCCCTTCGGTCCGTCAGGGCCTGGGCGTGTCGATTGTCTCCACCCCGATGGGTGTGATGTCGGATGCATCCGCGCGCGCTGCCAATGTTGGCGGCGAGGTGCTCTGCACCGTATTCTAAGGAGCTCGGACATGTCTCGTATCGGAAAACAACCAGTGGCTCTGCCCGATGGCGTCACCGCCACCCTCTCGGGTCAGACCATCGAGATCAAAGGCCCGAAGGCCACCAAGACCTTCACCGCGACCGACGATGTCACCATCGTCATCGAGGATGGCCAGATCACCGTCACCCCCCGCGGCAAGTCCAAACGGGCGCGCCAGCAATGGGGCATGACACGCACCGTGCTTGCCAACATGGCGCATGGCGCGAATGAGTCTTTCAAGAAAGAGCTCGAAATCAACGGCGTGGGCTACCGGGCGCAGATGCAGGGCAACACCCTGAAGCTGAACCTCGGCCTCAGCCACGATGTCGATTTCGAAGTTCCGGAAGGTGTGACCGTCACGGCCCCCAAGCCCACCGAACTGGTGGTCGAAGGCCATGACAAGCAACTCGTCGGACAGGTCGCGGCCAATATCCGCGACTGGCGCCGTCCCGAGCCCTACAAGGGCAAAGGGATCCGCTACAAGGGCGAGTACATCTTCCAGAAGGAAGGCAAGAAGAAGTAAAGGACGCGACAGATGGCAAACAGCAAGAGAAAACTGTTCCTCAAACGCCGCCTGCGCGTTCGGAACAAACTTCGCAAGGTCAACGCCGGGCGCCCGCGCCTCAGCGTTCACCGCTCGAACAAGAATCTCAGCGTTCAGCTGATCGACGATCTCAACGGTGTGACGCTGGCTTCGGCCTCGACACTCGAAAAGGATCTCGGGCTCGTGGGCAAGAACACCCTCGAGGCGGCGGCAAAGATCGGCAGCACCATCGCCGAGCGCGCCAAGAAAGCCGGCATCACCGAGGCCCAGTTCGACCGTGGCGGGTTCCTCTTCCATGGCCGTATCAAGGCCGTGGCGGATGCCGCGCGCGAAGCCGGTCTGAAGATCTAAGGAGACGAGAGAATGGCAAGACAAGATAACCGCCGTGACCGTCGCGAACGCGACGAAGCACCGGAATTCGCCGATCGTCTCGTAGCGATCAACCGGGTGTCCAAAACCGTGAAGGGCGGCAAGCGCTTCGGGTTCGCGGCACTGGTGGTCGTGGGCGATCAGAAGGGCCGCGTGGGCTTCGGCAAGGGCAAGGCCAAAGAGGTGCCCGAGGCGATCCGCAAGGCCACCGAACAGGCCAAGCGCCAGATGATCCGCGTGCCTCTGCGCGAGGGTCGCACCCTGCACCATGACGGCCACGGCCGTCACGGCGCCGGCAAGATCATCATGCGCACCGCGACGACCGGTACCGGCATCATCGCCGGCGGCCCGATGCGTGCCGTGTTCGAGATGCTCGGCGTTCAGGACGTGGTCGCCAAGTCGGTCGGTTCGCAGAACCCCTACAACATGATCCGCGCAACGCTGAACGCGCTGCAGTTTCAGGCCAGCCCCCGCATGGTGGCACAGCGCCGGGGCAAGAAGGTCGCCGACATCCTGAAAAAGGATGACGCGCCGGCCAAAGAAGCCGCGGAAGCGTAAGGAGAGCGACCCATGGCAAAGACCATCGTAGTCAAGCAGATCGGCTCTCCGATCCGCCGCCCGGAAAAGCAGCGCCAGACGCTGATCGGCCTCGGGCTCAACAAGATGCACAAGACGCGCGAACTTGAAGACACCCCCGCCGTGCGCGGCATGGTCAACAAGATCCCGCATCTGGTGGAAATCATCGAAGAAAAGGGCTGAGGCAGGGCCGGGGGAACCCGGCGTGCCAGGAAACCAGCCATGACGCCCCGGCCCGCAACGGCCGGGGCGTTTTCATATCCGCCTGGCGTGCCGTTCACCCCGCCACGCATCGACAGGAGCGTTTTCCTCAAAGGAAAACAGCCCGGAAACGTCCGAAGTTTCCGGCGACCACCGCGTCCCGGCGCCAGCCCCCTTGCATCGCGCGTCAACACCCCGTATACGCCCGCGGGTGGCCTTCGGGCTCACGACTCACAATCAAGACATGCCGTGGTTGGCCCCATCACGCTTCGGGGGTCACATCCGGCTTCAGGAGAAGCGACATGAAACTTCACGAACTGCGCGACAATCCCGGCGCGACCAAGACCAAGAAACGCGTTGCCCGTGGCCCCGGCTCGGGCAAGGGCAAGACCGCCGGCCGCGGCATCAAGGGTCAGAAATCCCGTTCGGGTGTGGCCATCAAGGGCTTTGAAGGCGGCCAGATGCCGATCTATCAGCGCCTGCCCAAGCGCGGCTTCACCAAGCCGAACCGCAAGCAATACGCGGTCGTCAACCTTGGCATGATCCAGAAATTCGTGGACGCCAAGAAGATCGACGCCAAGAACCCCGTCACCGAAGACGTGCTGATCGAAGCGGGCCTCGTGCGCCGCAAGCTCGACGGCGTGCGCATCCTCGCCAAGGGCGAACTGAGCACCAAGCTGTCGATCGAGGTCACCGGCGCGTCCAAATCGGCCATCGAGGCTGTCGAGAAGGCGGGTGGCTCGCTGACGGTCACAACCGCGCAGGCGGCCGAATAAGAGGTTGTGGGCGGTGTTCGCGCCGCTTACATATCTTTGAGTTTTCCTGAAACGCCGCCTGTGCCGGAAAACGGCTTTAGGCGGCGTTGGCACTTGAAAGAGACCACGAATGGTATCTGCAGCAGAACAAATGGCCGCCAACACCAGTTGGGCCGCCCTTGGCAAGGCCACCGAGCTCCGCAAACGGATCTTGTTCACGCTCGCGCTCCTGATCGTCTATCGCCTTGGCACCTACATTCCGGTCCCCGGCATCGACGGGGCCGAGCTGCGCAACTTCATGGAAGGGGCGGCGTCGTCGATCGGCGGGATGCTGTCGATGTTCACCGGCGGCGCGCTTGGCCGCATGGGGATCTTCGCGCTTGGCATCATGCCCTATATCTCGGCCTCGATCATCGTGCAGCTTCTGACGGCGATGGTGCCCGCGCTCGAGCAGCTCAAGAAAGAGGGCGAGCAGGGCCGCAAGAAGATCAACCAATACACCCGCTACGGCACGGTGTTCCTGGCGACGCTGCAATCCTACGGCCTCGCGGTCAGCCTGCAATCCGGCGACCTCGTGACCAATCCGGGCCTCTTTTTCCTGGCCAGCTGCATGATCACCCTGGTCGGGGGCACCATGTTCCTGATGTGGCTGGGCGAGCAGATCACCGCGCGCGGCGTCGGTAACGGCATCTCGCTCATCATCTTCGTCGGCATCATCGCCGAAGTCCCCGCCGCCCTGGCGCAGTTCTTCAGCCAGGGCCGCTCGGGCGCGGTCAGCCCGGCAGTCATCATCGGCGTGATCCTGATGGTGATCGCGGTGATCGCCTTCGTGGTCTTCATGGAGCGCTCGCTGCGCAAGATCCACATCCAGTATCCGCGCCGCCAGGTCGGCATGAAGGTCTATGACGGCGGTTCCTCGCACCTGCCGGTCAAGGTCAACCCGGCGGGCGTGATCCCGGCGATCTTCGCCAGCTCGCTGTTGCTGCTGCCGACAACGATCAGCACGTTCTCGGGCAACCAGACCAGCCCGATCATGTCCACGATCATGGCCTATTTCGGCCCCGGCCAGCCGTTGTATCTGCTGTTCTTCACGGCGATGATCGTGTTCTTCACCTATTTCTACACCTATAACGTTGCGTTCAAGACCGACGACGTTGCCGACAACCTGAAGAACCAGAACGGCTTCGTGCCCGGCGTGCGTCCGGGCAAGAAAACGGCCGAATATCTGGATTACGTCGTAAGTCGCATTCTGGTGCTCGGCTCGGCCTATCTCGCGGCTGTCTGCCTCCTGCCCGAGGTTCTGCGCAGTCAGCTGGCCATCCCCTTCTATTTCGGCGGCACCTCGGTGCTGATCGTTGTGTCGGTGACGATGGACACGATCCAGCAGGTTCAAAGCCACCTTCTGGCGCATCAATATGAGGGCCTGATCGAGAAATCGCAGCTGAGCGGCAAGGGCAAAGGCAAGAAGCGCGCTCGCAGGAAAGGGACGACACGCCGATGAACATCATTCTTCTGGGACCGCCGGGGGCGGGCAAGGGCACGCAGGCGCATATCCTTGTGGATACGCATGACATGATCCAGCTCTCGACCGGCGACATGCTGCGCGAGGCGAAGGACAGCGGCTCGGAAATGGGCCGCAAAGTGGCCGAGGTCATGGCCCGTGGCGATCTTGTCACCGATGAGATCGTGATCGGCCTGATCCGCGAAAAGCTCCAGGGTGACAAGAAGGGTGGTTTCATCTTCGACGGCTTTCCGCGCACTCTGGCCCAGGCCGATGCGCTGGCCGACCTTCTGCACGAACAGGGCGAGACGCTGGACGCCGTGATCGAGATGCAGGTCGATGACGACGCGCTCGTCAGCCGCATCACCGCCCGCTCCACCTGCGCGGGCTGCGGCGAGGTCTACAACGACATCACCAAGCCGATCCCGGCGGATGGCCGCTGCACCAAATGCGGCGGCAGCGAGTTCAAGCGCCGCGCCGACGACAACGAAGACAGCCTGCGCCAGCGCCTGATGGAATACTACAAGAAAACCTCGCCGCTGATCGGCTATTACTATGCCAAGGGTCAACTTCAGTCGGTCAACGGACTGGGCGAAATCGACGAGGTCAAGGCAGCCATCACCGCCGTCCTGGGCAAATGATGGCGCAATGAGGGGGCAGGGGGTTGACGCCCACCGCAATTGCTCCTAACCAGCACCATCCCGCGTGGAATTGATTCTGACGCGGGGCTTGGTCCGTAACGGATCGATCACCTGAAATCAGCTGCGGCCCGGTCGGCAACGCTCCGGGCCTACGTTGTGAAAAAAGGTTCTGGAGCTACGGAACCGCAACGAAAGGACATGACACGTGGCACGTATCGCCGGCGTTAACATCCCGACTTCCAAACGGGTTCCCATCGCCCTCACCTACATCACCGGAATCGGCCATTCCTCGGCCAAGGCCATCTGCGAAGCGACCGGCATCGACCAGAGCCGCCGCGTCAATGAGCTGTCGGATGCCGAGGCCCTGGCCCTGCGCGAATATATCGACGCCAACCACACCGTCGAAGGCGACCTGCGCCGCGAGACGCAGATGAACATCAAGCGCCTGATGGACCTTGGTTGCTACCGTGGCCTGCGCCACCGCCGGAACCTGCCGGTTCGCGGCCAGCGCACCCATACCAATGCCCGCACCCGCAAGGGCCCGGCGAAAGCCATCGCCGGCAAGAAGAAGTAAGGGAGGGCATAACCAATGGCACGTGATACCCGTCGTACGAAAAAGAAGGTTTCCAAGAACATCGCCACCGGCGTTGCGCATGTGAACTCTTCCTTCAACAACACCAAGATCCTGATCTCCGATGTGCAGGGCAATGCGATCGCATGGTCGTCGGCCGGCACAATGGGCTTCAAGGGCTCGCGCAAATCGACGCCCTATGCCGCGCAGATGGCCGCCGAAGACGCCGGCCGCAAGGCGCAGGAACATGGCATGAAGACCCTCGAGGTCGAGGTTCAGGGCCCCGGTTCGGGCCGTGAATCGGCGCTGCGCGCGCTGGCCGCAGTCGGCTTCAACATCACCTCGATCCGTGATGTGACGCCGATCGCTCACAATGGTTGCCGCCCGCCGAAACGCCGCCGGGTCTGAGCATTTTTTCAAAGGTGGGGCCGCGTGCGATGCACGGCCCCATTCCGTCATATTGAACCTCGGGCGTCCCGTGCTTTTGGACATGGAGCCGGGACAGGAATGGAGGGAACGCATGATCCATAAGAACTGGGCTGAACTGATCAAGCCGACACAGCTGGACGTGAAACCGGGCAATGACCCGCTTCGTCAGGCGACCGTGGTTGCCGAACCGCTGGAACGCGGCTTTGGCCTTACACTTGGCAACGCGCTGCGGCGCGTCCTGCTGTCCTCGCTTCAGGGGGCCGCCATCACCAGCGTTCAGATCGACAACGTCCTGCACGAGTTCTCCTCGGTCGCAGGCGTGCGCGAAGATGTCACCGACATCGTTCTGAACCTCAAGGGCGTCGCCCTGCGCATGGAAGTCGAAGGGCCGAAACGCCTGTCGATCTCGGCGAAAGGGCCGTCGGTCGTGACCGCCGCCGATATCGCCGACAGCGCCGGGATCGAGATCCTGAACAAGGAACACGTGATCTGCCACCTCGACGAGGGTGCGGATCTGTTCATGGAACTGACCGTCAACACCGGCAAGGGCTATGTCGCCGCCGACAAGAACAAGCCCGAGGATGCACCCATCGGCCTGATCCCGATCGACGCGATCTATTCGCCGGTCCGCAAGGTCAGCTATGACGTGCAGCCGACCCGCGAAGGGCAGGTTCTGGACTATGACAAGCTGACCATGAAGGTTGACACAGACGGCTCGCTGACGCCGGATGACGCCGTGGCCTTCGCCGCACGCATCCTGCAGGACCAGCTGTCGATCTTCGTCAACTTCGAGGAGCCCGAGTCCGCCGGTCGCGAATCCGAGGACGAAGGGCTGGAATTCAATCCGCTCCTTCTCAAGAAGGTGGACGAGCTGGAACTCTCGGTGCGTTCGGCGAACTGCCTCAAGAACGACAACATCGTCTATATCGGCGACCTCATCCAGAAGACCGAAGCCGAGATGCTGCGCACCCCGAACTTCGGCCGCAAGTCGCTGAACGAGATCAAGGAAGTTCTCTCGGGCATGGGTCTGCACCTCGGCATGGATGTCGAAGACTGGCCGCCCGACAATATCGAAGACCTGGCCAAGAAATACGAAGACCAGTTCTGAAGAATTCGCGGGGCTGTCCGGCTTTTGTACGGACCGCCCCGCGCAACCACGGAATTCGGTGCAAAACCGGCGTACAAAACGCGCGTTTCGTACCGTTTCCACCCCGGGCATCCGCCCCAAGGAGAGCCGGTGACACGCATCGCCGGTCAGACAAAGCAAAATCGCCCGTAGACGGCAAAACGGAGAAAGAACCATGCGTCACGCAAAAGGCTACCGCCGCCTCAACCGGACCCACGAACACCGCAAGGCTCTGTGGGCCAACATGGCCGGCTCGCTCATCGAACATGAGCAGATCAAGACCACCCTGCCCAAGGCCAAAGAACTGCGCCGGGTGATCGAGAAACTCGTAACCCTCGGAAAACGCGGCGATCTTCACGCCCGCCGCCAGGCTGCGTCGCAGCTCAAGCAGGACCAGTATGTCGCGAAACTGTTCGACGTTCTGGGGCCACGCTACAAGGACCGCCAAGGCGGCTATGTTCGCGTCCTGAAGGCCGGTTTCCGCTATGGCGACATGGCACCGATGGCGATCATCGAATTCGTCGACCGCGATGTCGATGCCAAGGGCGCAGGCGACCGCGCCCGCACCGCAGCCGAAGAAGCGGCTGCCGAAGACTGATAAACCATTGAAAACCGAAAGGTTTTCATGCAGGCCCCCGCCCCGGAACGGCGGGGGTCTTTGCGTTTGCGGATGGGTATTTTCCCGCGGATGATACCGGCAACGGTTGCAATGCCCGCCGCATCTCCGCATATGGTCTGGACAGCAGCAAGAGGAGAACGACGTGATCCGTGCGCTCTGCATTCTTGGACTTGTGCTGAGCGGCCCGGCCTGGGCCGATGATCCCCGCGTGCCCCAAAGCCCGGCCGAAATCTCGCTCAGTTTCACGCCCGTGGTCAAACGCGCGGCCCCCGCAGTGGTCAATATCTACGCGCGCCGCATCATCAACACGCGCTCCAGCCCGTTCAGTGACGACCCGTTTTTTCAAAATCTTTTCAGGGACTTCGGGGTGCCCCGTCAGCGGGTTCAGAACTCCCTCGGCTCGGGCGTGATCCTCAGCGAGGACGGGATCGTCGTGTCGAACTACCATGTCGTCGCCGAGGCCACCGATATCCGCGTGGTGCTCAACGACCGGCGCGAGTACTCCGCCTCGGTGCTTCTGGCCGACCAGGAAAGCGATCTTGCCGTGCTCCGCCTCGAGGATGCCCCCGAGATGCCCGCGCTTGATCTGCGCGACAGCGATAGCGTCGAGGTCGGCGAGCTGGTGCTGGCGATCGGCAACCCCTTCGGCGTCGGACAGACGGTCTCGAGCGGCATCGTTTCGGGCCTCGCCCGTTCCGGCACCGCAACAGGCAACGCGCGCGGCTATTTCATCCAGACCGACGCACCGATCAATCCGGGCAATTCCGGCGGCGCGCTGGTGGATATCGACGGGCGGCTGATCGGCGTGAACACCGCGATCCTCAGCCGTTCGGGCGGATCGAACGGCATCGGCTTCGCCATTCCCTCGGCGCTGGTGGCGCAGTTCCTTGAGCAGGCAAAGGCAGGGAACACGAGCTTCGAGCGCCCCTGGGCGGGGCTTGCCGGTCAGCAGGTCACAGCGGACATGGTCGAGGGCCTGGGCCTGTCGCGCCCCGGTGGGTTGATCATCTCGCAGGTTCATCCTCAAAGCGGATTTGCCAGCGATATCCGCCCCGGCGACGTCATCACCACGGTCGACGGAGAGCCGGTGAACACCCCGGCCGAGATGCTGTTTCGCATGTCGGTTGCCGGAATCGGCACCAACATCACGGTGACGCGGGTGCGCGACGGCGAGGTGCAGGATGTCACGCTGGCCCTTGCCGCGGCGCCCGACACGCCCGCGCGCGCTCCAACGGTCACGCCTGACCGCGCCGCCATTCCGGGGGTGACGATCTCCACCATCAATCCCGCCGTGCTCGCCGAATATGACCTGCCGCTCGGCGCGACAGGGGTTCTGGTCGAGGATCCCGGTCAGATCGGTGCGCGTGCGGGGCTGCGCGCGGGCGATATCCTGCGGTCAATCGACGGGGTCGAGATCACCGACACGAGCGAGGCCGAGGCCCTGTTGCTCAACGCACGCGGCCAGCTTGCGATCGAAGTGCAGCGCGGCACGCAGCGCGTCGTCATGCGGTTCAGGCTTTAGGGCGATGGCGGATCTCTTCGACAAGAACCCCGATGCTATCCCCGACAGCGCCCCGCGTCCGCTCGCGGACCGGCTGCGCCCGCGCAAGCTCTCGGATGTGATCGGGCAGCCGCAGGTGCTTGGCCCCGAGGCGCCGCTTGGCGTGATGCTGGCCTCGGGCAGCCTCTCGTCGCTGGTATTCTGGGGGCCGCCGGGCGTGGGCAAGACGACCATCGCGCGGCTTCTGGCGGATGAGACCGACCTGCATTTCGTTCAGATCAGCGCCATTTTCAGCGGTGTCGCCGAGCTGAAGAAAGTGTTCGAGGAAGCGCGCCACCGTCGTGCGAACGGGCAGGGGACCTTGCTGTTCGTCGACGAGATCCACCGCTTCAACAAGGCCCAGCAGGACAGCTTCCTGCCGCATATGGAGGACGGGACGATCCTTCTGGTGGGGGCCACCACCGAGAACCCCAGTTTCGAGCTCAACGCCGCGCTCTTGAGCCGCTCGCAGGTGCTGGTGCTGGAGCGCCTTGGCCTTGCCGATCTCGAGCGGTTGGCGCAACGCGCCGAGGCCGAACTGGACCGCGCCCTGCCGCTGGACGGCCCGGCGCGCGAGGCGCTGCTGGAAATGGCCGATGGCGACGGGCGCGCGCTTCTGAACCTGATCGAACAGGTCGCCGCGTGGAAGGTCGAAGGCAAGCTCGACGCGCAGGGGCTCGGCGTGCGGCTGATGCGGCGGGCGGCCAAATACGACAAGTCGGGTGACGAGCATTTCAACCTGATCTCCGCGCTGCACAAATCGGTGCGCGGATCGGATCCGGATGCCGCGCTCTACTGGCTGGCACGGATGCTGACCGGCGGTGAGGACCCGCGATACCTGGCGCGGCGCATCACCCGGATGGCGATCGAGGATATCGGCCTGGCTGACCCACAGGCCCAGAACGTCTGCCTGCATGCCTGGGAAATCTACGAGCGCCTTGGCAGTCCCGAGGGCGAACTGGCGCTGGCGCAGGCGGTCACCTATCTGGCGCTCGCTCCTAAATCCAACGCCGTCTACGCCGGCTACAAGGCCGCCATGCGCGAGGCAAAGAAGACCGGAAGCGCACCGCCGCCCAAGCATATCCTGAACGCGCCCACCGGCCTCATGAAGGAGCAGGGCTATGGCGAAGGCTATGCCTATGACCACGATGCCGAAGACGGGTTCTCAGGGCAGAACTACTTCCCCGAAGGGGTCAAACGCCCGGTCCTGTACCAGCCTGTCGAGCGCGGATTCGAGCGCGAATTGAAGAAGCGTCTGGATTACTTTGCCCGCCTGCGCGCGCGTCGTGATTCTGACTGAACTCGCAGCGAGGCCGCGCAACGCTGCGGTGCAGAAGGTCGTTTTCAGAACAGTTCACGCCCGCCTTCGTGTGTGCTGTCAGGCGCATTTGGCCGCTTAAGGGGGCTATCTATCTGTCAAGATTAAAAAATCGGGCAAGTTTCCACGTAAAAGCTGGATGATAGCGGAATTTCGTGTTTTGCTGGAACTATGTCGTTTTTAGGCTACTTGCCTGAACGTATGAAGGGGAAGCTTTGAAAGATGTCGTTTTCGGGCGACTCCATAACGAACAAAATAAAATCCACGGGGAGAAAACATGAAAAACGTCAACGATCAGATTCTGATGGACCGGCTAGCGGAGGCGGCCCGCGAAGGCCGCATTTCGCGCCGTTCCTTCATGAATTATTCGATGGCCGCGGGGCTCAGCGCCTCTGCCGCCACAGGACTATGGACCAGCAAGGCGCAGGCCGCGCCCAGCATGGGCGGCACCTTCCGCCTTGGTGCGCATGACGGCAATACTTCCGACACCCACGACCCGGGCACCTATCTGAGTTTCTCGATGATCCAGGTGGCGCATACCTTCCGCAGCTACCTGACCCTGATCGAACCCGACGGGTCGCTTGGCCCGGACGTGGCGACCGAATGGTCGGCGACGCCCGATGCCAAGGAATGGACCTTCAAGCTGAACGACAAGGCCACCTTCCACAGCGGCCGCAAGGTGACCGCCAATGACGTGATCGCCTCGCTCAACCATCACCGCGGTGAAGAGTCGACCTCGGCGGCCAAGGCGCTGGTGGCGGATGTCATGGACATCACCGACAACGGCGACGGGTCGATCATGATCGAGCTCGCGTCGGGCAATGCCGATCTGCCCTGGCTTCTGACCGATTATCACCTTGCGATCTGCCCGGCCAACGAGGACGGCAGCATCGACTGGAAAACGGGCGACGGTTGTGGCCCCTACAAGCTGACCAATGCCGAATTCGGTGTCGGCTACAATTTCGTGCGCCATGACGACTGGCACCTCGAGGGCGCCTATTTCGACGAGGTGGTCATTACCGTCCTCAACGACCCGAATGCGCGCCAGACGGCACTTGTCACCGGCGACGTGGACGCGATCACGCAGCTTGAGCTCAAGACGCTCACGCTGTTGCAGCGCGATCCCAATATCGAGATCGACAACGTGCCCTCCGCCGCGGCGATCACGATGCCGATGTTCTGTGACCAGGCGCCGTTCGACAATCCCGATGTGCGCAACGCGCTGAAAATGTCGATGAACCGGCAGGAGATCATCGACAAGATCGCCTTTGGCACCGCCACGATGGGCAATGATTTCCACCATTCCCCCGCGATGCCCTATTGGCCCGAAAACATCCCGCAGCGCGAATACGATCCCGAGCAGGCGAAATCGCTGCTCAAGAAGGCGGGTGCCGAAGGGCTCTCGACCGAGATCAAGGTCGCCGACTCGGTGTTCTCGGGCGCGGTCGACATGTGCGTGCTTTATGCCGAACACGCCAAGGAGGCGGGCATCGACATCCGCGTGAACCGCGTCCCGAGCGACGGTTACTATTCGGATGTCTGGCTCAAGGAACCCTGGTGCGTCGTCCAGTGGGGCGCGCGTCCCACCCCGGACGTGATGTATTCGCTCGCCTACAAGAGCGATGCCGCATGGAACGAAAGCCATTGGCAGAACGAACGGTTCAACGAACTGCTGCTTCAGGCCAAGGCCGAACTGGACAACGACCGCCGCGCTGAGATGTATGCCGAAATGGCAACGCTGGCGCGCGATGATGGCGGCACGCTCATTCCGATGTTCCCGAACTTCGTTTATGCGCGCCGCAAGAACGTGCAGCACGGGCCTGACCTGGCTCCGAGCTGGCAGATGGATGGCGCGCGCGCCTGCAGCCGCTGGTGGTTCGAAAGCTGAACAAGACGACCGACCCGGCGCATCGCGCCGGGTCTTTCACTGCCTGGACCGGCACAGATTCATAAAAAATACCGCGTTCAGGCCAACAGCCTTCCAAGGCATGGTCCATGGGAAAGGTCCGTGCCGGGGGCAAAAGAAAAATTGATCGGCTGGCCGCCGTGACGCTTACTGGAATTACCGCGGCCAGAACGACAGCAGGAGGGACAGATGGGTGACATTCTAGGACTGATAGCCAAACGGCTCGGTCTCGGACTTATTATTTTGCTGGTTATTTCGGCAATCATCTTCTTCATGGTCGAACTTCTGCCCGGCGACATCGCGCAAGCGGTGCTTGGCCAGGGGGCGACCGAAGAGAACCTTGCCGCGCTGCGCAAGGAGATGGGTCTCGATCAACCGGCGATCATCCGATACCTGGATTGGCTCGGAGGTGCTGTCACCTTCGACTTCGGCAATTCCATCGTCACCGGGTCGCGCGTCTCCGCGATCATCGGTGAGCGGTTCAGAAATACGCTTTTCCTCGCCACATACGCCGCCGCGATCGCGGTGCCTCTGGCGATCGTTCTCGGTGTCGTGGTCGCGTTGCTGCGCAACACGGTCTTCGACCGGGTGGCAAACGTTCTCACCCTGACGTCGATCTCGTCGCCCGAGTTCTTCCTCGGTTACATCCTGATCCTCTATTTCTCGGTCAACTGGGGCATGTTCCCCGCAATCGCGAGCCTGAGCCAGGACATGTCGTTCGGGGAACTGCTTTACCGCACCTTCCTGCCGGCTCTGACACTGGTGCTGGTGGTGACGGCCCACATGATGCGGATGACGCGGGCCGCGATCATCAACCTCCTCGCCTCGCCCTATATCGAGATGGCGCGGCTCAAGGGCACACCGCCCTGGAAGGTGATCGTCAGGCATGCCCTGCCGAACGCCTGGGCGCCGATCATCAACGTGGTGGCATTGAACCTTGCCTATCTCATCACCGGCGTGGTGCTGGTCGAGGTGGTGTTCGTCTATCCCGGTATTGGCCAGGCCCTGGTTGATAACGTGTCCAAACGGGACTTCCCCGTCGTTCAGGCCTGCTGCCTGATTTTCGCCGCGACCTTCATCCTGCTCAATCTTGCGGCGGATGTGGGCGCAATCCTGACAAACCCGCGTTTGCGGCATCCGAAGTAAGGGGAGGGTGGAACAATGAGCTACTTCGTTTTCGGCTTTTACGCCCTTCTTCTCACGGCGTCCTGCCTTGCGGCCTATTTCAACAAGCGCACCTGGTTCCTGACGATCTTCGCCTTCACGCTGGTGTCGTTTGTTCTGGGCATCGTGGGGGGTACCTCGGTGCTTCGGAACGTGGCGGCCCTTGCCGGGCTGCTGGCGCTGGCGGCAATGGTCTCCTACGCCTTTCGCGAGTTCCTGATCGCCATTGCGTCGAACAACATGGCCAAGGAGTTGCGCACCGCGCCTCTGACCGCGGCCTTCGGCCTGTTCGTGATCTTCACCTATGCGATCGCGGGCATCTTCGCACCCTGGATCGCGCCGCATGGCGAGGCCGAGGTGATCGCGACGGCCTTTGCGCCGCCGGATGAAACCATGTTGCTGGGCGCGGACCAACTGGGCCGCGACATCTTCAGCCGGATCATCTATGGCACGCGCAACACGGTGTCGCTGGCGCTTTCGGGCACCTTGATGGCGTTCATCCTCGGTGCGCTGGCGGGCTTGCTTGCGGCGACGACAGGGGGCTGGTTCGACCAGATGCTCGGCCGGATCTCGGACGTGATCATGTCGATCCCGGCGCTGATCTTCGCGCTGCTCATGCTGTCGATCTTTGGCGGGGCGCTGGCCACGGATACCACCAGTTTCGCACTGCTATTCGTCTTTGCGATGGTCACCGGCCTTCTGGTCGTGGTCGCGCGGGCGGAACGCAGCATCATGAGCTGGGTGATCGGCCTCGCGGTCCTCGTGGCCGCGGCGGCGGGCTTTTCGATCGGGATGCTGGTTCTCTTCAACCCGTCCGAAGTGATCCTGATCATGGTGGTCGGCGTCATCTACGCGCCGCGGGTCTTCCGCCTGACGCGGGCGGTCGCGGGCAACGTCGTGGTGATGGACTATATCGAAGCGGCCAAGCTGCGGGGCGAGGGCAAGTGGTATCTCATCCGCCGCGAAATCCTGCCCAACTCCACGGCCCCGCTCGTGGCCGAATTCGGGCTGGAGTTCTGCTTCGTGTTCCTTCTGGTCGCGGGCCTGTCCTTCCTCGGCCTCGGGATTCAGCCACCCACGGCGGACTGGGGCTCGATGGTGCGTGAGAACGCGACGCTCATCTCGTTCGGTGACATCACCCCGCTGATACCGGCAGCGGCGATCGCGCTGTTGACCGTTGCGGTCAATTTCGTGGTCGACTGGATGCTGCACCGGTCCTCCGGTCTGAAGGAGCAATAATCATGGTCAAATCAAAAGATGTCCTGCTCGAGATCAGGGATCTCCAGATCCAGGGCTATTCCGATGAGAAATGGGTCGACATCATCAAGGGTGTCGACCTGACCCTCCACCGCGGCGAGGTTCTGGGCCTGATCGGCGAATCCGGCGCGGGCAAATCGACCATCGGTGCCGCTGCCATGGGCTATGCCCGCGACGGTACGCGCATTTCGGGCGGGTCGATCGAGTTCGACGGGATGGAACTGACCACCGCCACCGAAGCCGAACGCCGCAGCCTGCGCGGCTCGCGGATCGCCTATGTGGCGCAATCGGCGGCGGCCTCCTTCAACCCGGCGCACAAGATCATCGACCAGCACACCGAGGCACCGCTTCAGTATCGCCTCAAGAAGCGGCTCGAGGCGCAGGAGGACGCGATCGAGCTCTACAACCGGCTGCGCCTTCCCAACCCCGAGGAGATCGGCTTTCGCTATCCTCACCAGGTGTCGGGCGGCCAGTTGCAGCGCGCGATGACCGCGATGGCCATGTCATGCCGTCCGGATCTCATCATCTTCGACGAACCCACGACCGCGCTTGACGTGACCACCCAGATCGAGGTGCTGGCGGCGATCCGCGATATCGTGGATCAGTTCAACACCGCCGCGATCTACATCACCCACGACCTTGCGGTGGTCGCGCAGATGGCCGACACGATCAAGGTCCTGCTCAAGGGCGAAGAGGTCGAGGAAGCCTCCACCAAGGAGATGCTCGACAATCCCAAGGAGGACTACACCAAGAGCCTCTGGGCGGTGCGCAGCCTCAAGCGTGAGCAGAAATCCCGCCCCGAAGGGGCCACGCCGCTCATTTCGGTCAGGAATGTCGATGCGGCCTATACCGGCGGGGTCAAGGTGCTGGATGATGTCAGCTTCGACATCCACGAGGGCATGACCGTCGCCGTTGTGGGTGAATCGGGTTCGGGTAAATCGACCACCGCGCGCGTCATCACCGGGCTGTTGCCGCCGATGGAAGGCGAGGTCCTGTTCAAGGGCGAACCCTTCCCGCCGGATTATCACAACCGCACCAAGGAACAGCTCAGGCAGTGCCAGATGATCTACCAGATGGCCGATACTGCGCTCAATCCCAAGGTGAAGATCGCCGAGATCATCGGCCGCCCGGCGCAGTTCTATCACGGGCTCAAGGGCACCGCGCTCAAGAACCGTGTCGATGAACTGCTCGACCTGATCGAGCTGGAGCCCTCGCAGTATTACAACCGCTTCCCACCCGAGCTTTCGGGCGGGCAGAAACAGCGGATCGGGATCGCGCGCGCCTTGGCGGCGGACCCGACCTTCATCATCTGCGACGAGGTCACTTCGGCGCTCGATCAGCTGGTGGCCGAAGGCATTCTGAAACTGCTGAACCGTCTCCAGAAAGAGCTGAACCTGGCCTATATGTTCATCACCCATGACCTCGCGACCGTGCGCGCCATCGCCGACGAGGTGGTGGTCATGCAGCATGGCAAGGTGGTCGAGCAGGGGCCAAAGGAAGAGATGTTCACGCCTCCGCACCATCCCTATACCGACCTGTTGCTCAGTTCGGTGCCCGAGATGGACCCCGACTGGCTGACCACCCTTCTCGAGGAGCGCGGCGTTGACAATATCGGCGATGCGGCCTCGGCGCGGATCGACCCGGACGATCCTCGCGTCAGCAAGTGATCGGTTCGCAATGAAAAACGGCGGATGGCCTCGCACCATCCGCCGTCACTATTTCTTGGATATGCGACCGGGCCTTGATCGTGCTGCCCGGAAGATGCTGCCCTGGATCAGGTGATGGACATCGCTGTCAGCACCATCGTCGCAACGATAACGCCATAGACGATGAAGACCGCCGGCCAGGAAGCACTGTGCATACGCAATTCGCGGTTAAGTTCATCGCGTGTCATGATGGCCTCCTGAGGTTCGAGGTTGCGGTTTGGCGGGCGTCAGAGCGACCGTATTCCGCACATAATTGAAAATTCCAATCGCGCAATCCCAAATCATCGAAAAAGCAATGAAATTCCTGCAATGCTGCCCGGACCGCACAGCATAGCTCGCCGCAGGTCTTGGCCCTTCGGGATTAAATCGTTTTGAAACAGTGTCTTGCGCGGGTCGCCCTAATGTGGATCAGGACGGCCCCTGAAGCGGCATGACCTTCAATTCGCCATCCTGTCGCGCCTTCATCGCCTGCGCCGCGGCATGTGCTCCGGCGGCAGTGGTGAAATACGGAATCTTGTCATAAAGCGCGACCGAGCGAATCTCGCGGCTGTCCTCGACCGCCTGCGCGCCTTCGGTGGTGTTCATCACCAGCGCGATCTGCCCGTTCTTGAGCATGTCCACGATGTTCGGACGCCCCTCATAGACCTTGTTGACCACCTCGCAGGCGATCTTGTGCTCGTCGAGGAAACCGGCGGTGCCGCGCGTCGCGATCAGCGTGAAGCCAAGCTCGACCAGCAATTGCGCCGTCTCGACCAGTTGCGGGGTTTTGTCCGAATCCTTGATCGAAAAGAACACCGTGCCGCCCTCGGGCAGATCGGCGCCCGCACCCATCTGCGCCTTGAGGAAGGCGCGCGGGAAGGACACGTCCCAGCCCATCACCTCGCCCGTCGAACGCATCTCGGGGCCAAGGATCGTATCGACACCGGGGAAGCGCGCGAAGGGCATCACCGCCTCCTTGACCGAGAACCACGGCATCGCCGGATCGGCCAGTGTCATCTGGTCGGCCATCGGCAGGGTGCCGGGTTTGGTGTCGGCCGGGTAGGGGCCGCGATAGGGGAAATTCGACAGCGGTTCACCCGCCATCAGCCGTGCAGCAATCGAGGCAATGGCCGAATCCGTGGCCTTGGCGACGAAGGGCACCGTGCGGCTGGCGCGCGGGTTCACCTCGATCAGGTAGATATCCTCGCCCTTGACCGCGAATTGCACATTCATCAGCCCGCAGACATTAAGGCCCTTGGCCAATGCCTTGGTCTGACGGTGAATTTCGGCAATCGTCTCGTCGCTCAGCGAATAGGGCGGCAGCGAACAGGCACTGTCGCCCGAATGCACCCCGGCCTCTTCGATATGCTGCATGATCCCGGCAACATGCACCGCCTCGCCATCGCAAAGCGCGTCCACGTCGCATTCGATCGCGCCCGACAGGTAGCCGTCCAGCAGCACGGGGCTTTTGCCCGACACCACCACCGCCTCGGCGATGTAGCGTTCCAGATGCGCCATGTCGCGCACGATCTCCATCGCGCGTCCGCCCAGCACATAGGACGGGCGGATCACCAGCGGAAAGCCGATGCTCTCGGCGATTTCAAGGGCTTCGGCGTCGGAATGCGCGATGCCGTTCTTGGGCTGCTTCAGCTTGAGCTGGTTGACCAGCGCCTGGAACCGCTCGCGGTCCTCGGCGAGGTCGATCATGTCGGGCGAGGTGCCCAGGATCGGAATGCCCTCGGCCTCGAGCGCATTGGCCAGCTTCAGCGGTGTCTGCCCGCCGAACTGCACGATCACGCCGTGCAACGTGCCATTTTCCTGCTCGATGCGCAGGATCTCCATCACGTGCTCGAATGTCAGCGGCTCGAAATAGAGGCGATCCGAGGTGTCGTAATCGGTCGAGACCGTCTCGGGGTTGCAGTTGATCATGATGGTCTCGTAACCCGCGTCGCTCAGCGCGAAACAGGCGTGACAGCAGCAGTAATCGAACTCGATCCCCTGGCCGATCCGGTTGGGGCCGCCGCCCAGGATGACCACTTTCTTGCGGTCGCTCGGGCGCGCCTCGCATTCAACCTCGCCCATCATCGGGGCCTCGTAGGTGGAATACATATAGGGCGTCTGTGCCTCGAACTCGGCGGCGCAGGTGTCGATCCGCTTGAACACGGCGGTCACGCCCTCGGCCACGCGGCGGCGGCGTATATCGGCTTCGGTGAACCCGGTCAGCATCGCCAGCCGCGCATCGGTGAAGCCCAGCATCTTGAGCGCGCGCAAACCGGCCGCATCCTGCGGCAGGCCATCGGCACGAACCTGTTCCTCGGCATCCACGATCTCGCGGATACGCGCCAGGAACCATGGATCATAGGCCGTGGCGGCCTGGATCTCGTCGTCGCTCAGCCCGTGGCGCATGGCCTGGGCGATGGTGCGCAGGCGGTCCGGGGTCTGGCGGCTCAGCGCCTTCACTACGGCGGCCTTGTCCGGTGCGCCCTCGATCTCGATCTCGTCGAAACCGCACAGTCCGGTTTCCATCGAGGACAGCGCCTTTTGCAGCGACTCGTGGATCGTGCGCCCGATCGCCATCGCCTCGCCCACCGATTTCATCGCCGTGGTCAGGGTCGGCTCGGAGCCGGGGAACTTCTCAAAGGCGAAGCGCGGGATCTTGGTCACGACATAGTCGATGGTCGGCTCGAAGCTGGCGGGCGTGACCTTGGTGATGTCATTGTCCAGCTCATCCAGCGTATAGCCGACAGCCAGCTTGGCCGCGATCTTGGCAATCGGGAAACCCGTCGCCTTCGATGCCAGCGCCGAAGAGCGCGATACCCGCGGGTTCATCTCGATCACGACCATCCGGCCGCTTTCGGGGTCGATGGCCCATTGCACGTTCGACCCGCCCGTTTCGACACCGATCTCGCGCAGCACGGCGATGCTGCCGTTGCGCATGATCTGGTATTCCTTGTCGGTCAGGGTCAGGGCCGGCGCGACGGTGATCGAATCGCCCGTATGCACGCCCATCGGGTCGATGTTCTCGATCGCGCAGACGATGATCGCGTTATCCGCCTTGTCGCGCACGACCTCCATCTCGAACTCTTTCCAGCCCAGCAGGGATTCGTCGATCAGGATCTGGCTGACTGGCGAGGCATCCAGCCCCGATTTGCAGATCCGCTCGTAGTCGTCGCGGTTGTAGGCCACGCCGCCGCCGGTGCCGCCCAGCGTATAGGCGGGCCGGATGATCGCCGGCAGGCCGACCGTTTCGATCGCCGCCATCGCCTCGTCGAGCGTGTTGGCGATGGTCGCCGCCGGGTTCTCGATGCCCAGCCGGTCCATCGCCTCGCGGAACAGCTTGCGATCCTCGGCCATCTCGATGGCCTCGCGGTTGGCGCCGATCAGCTCGACGCCGAATTTCTCGAGCACACCCATATCGGCCACCGCCAGCGCGGTATTCAGTCCGGTCTGTCCGCCCATCGTGGGCAACAGCGCGTCGGGGCGTTCCTTTTCGATGATCTTGGCGACGATCTCGGGGGTGATCGGCTCGATATAGGTGGCATCGGCCAGCCCCGGATCGGTCATGATCGTCGCCGGGTTCGAGTTGACCAGGATCACCCGATACCCCTCCTCGCGCAGCGCCTTGCAGGCCTGCGCACCGGAATAATCGAACTCGCAGGCCTGGCCGATAATGATGGGGCCCGCCCCGATGATCATGATGGACGAGATGTCGGTTCTTTTCGGCATGGTGATCCCCGGGCAGCTGATCGGGCGCAGACATTGCTGCCCGCGCACAAATTGTTGGCGGTTATATCCATCATACGCAGGCTTGCAAGGGGGATCGCAAAACCGGGGCCAATGGCCGCTTTTGAGGGTGTCAAACGGGCGCTCAGGCTTTAGACACCACCCACCACGGCAAAGGCAGGGGGCATCCGTTGCAGATTCGCTTCGATCATGGACCCGGTGGCAGCGCCGCCGCTTTCGCGGCCCCTCGGCGGATCATCAGCGCGTCGCATCCCGATGAGGTGCCCGATGCAATGGCCGCGCTTGACGTTGCGCGCGCAGATGGCGCCTGGCTTGCCGGTTTCGCCAGTTATGAACTGGGCTATGCCCTGGAACCGCGCCTCGCACGGCTCATGCCCGAATCCCGCCGCCTGCCGCTCCTGCATTTCGGGGTCTACGACGCGCCCGCCGCCGCGCCGCCGCTTACCCCCGCGCCTGCCGGGCTTTCCGACATGCGCCCGCTCTGGTCCGAGGCCGACTACGCCGCGGCCTTTCAGGTCGTGCATGACTATATCTGCGCGGGGGATATCTATCAGGCCAACCTGACCTTTCCCCTGACCATGCGGACCGGCGCGCACCCCGAGGCGCTTTACGCCGCGCTTTGCGGGGTGCAGCCGGTGCGCTATGGCGCGCTCATCGACGCGGACGATCTGCCCGCGATCCTGTCGCGCTCGCCCGAGCTGTTCTTTCGCACCGATGCCGATGGCGGTATCGAAACCCGCCCGATGAAGGGCACACAGCCTCGCAGCGACGACCCCGCCGAGGATGTGCATCGCAAGATGTTCCTGGCCACCGACGAAAAGAATCGTGCCGAGAACCTGATGATCGTCGATCTGCTGCGCAACGATATCAGCCGAATCTGCACCCCCGGCAGTGTGCGGGTACCGGAACTCTTCAAGGTGGAAAGCTACGAGACCGTCCACCAGATGACCTCGCTTGTGACTGGACGGATGCAATCGGGGCGGGGCCTTTCCGATATCTTCCATGCGCTGTTTCCCTGTGGCTCGATCACCGGCGCGCCCAAGCTGCGCGCGATGGAGATCCTTGCCGCGCTCGAACCCGGCGCGCGCGAGATCTATTGCGGCACCATCGGCTGGGCCGCACCGGACGGAAGCTCGGAGTTCAACGTGGCGATCCGGACGCTGCTGGTCGAGAATGGGCAGGTGACGCTCAATGTGGGCGGCGGGGTCGTTTATGACAGCACCGCCGAATCCGAATACGAGGAGGCGCTATGGAAGGCCCGCTTCGCCCGCCGCCTGCCGATGACTTCCGGCTGATCGAAACGATGCTCTGGACGCCTGATAAGGGTGTCCACCGCCGCGCCCGCCACCTTGCGCGGCTTGCGCGCAGCGCGGCACGGCTGGGGATCGCGCCACGCGGCGTGGAACGCGCGCTTGATGGCGTCAGGGGCGACGCACCCCAACGCCTGCGCCTGACCATTGCACGCGACGGGCAGGCGGACCTCGCCGCCTGTCCGTTCACACCGCTCCCGCCTGATCATGTCTGGCGCCTGGGGCTGGCGACGGCTCGGCTCTCCTCCGCCGATCCCTGGCTTGGGCTGAAGACCACCGAGCGCGCGCTATACGATTCCATGCGTGCCGACATGCCCGATGATATCGACGAGCTGCTCTTCCTCAATGAACGCGACGAGCTTTGCGAGGGCACGATCACCAACCTGTTCGTCGATCCCGGAACCGGGGTGTTGCTCACGCCGCCGCTTTCCTCGGGCGTCCTGCCCGGCATCCTGCGCGAAGAACTGCTCGCCAGCGGGCGCGCACGTCAAGCTGTGCTGCGTCCGGGCGATCTGCGCGCGCCCGCAGCGGTATTCCTGGGCAATTCCCTGCGCGGACTGATCGCCGCGCGGCTCTGCTAAGCGTCACTCCGCGGCGTGGCGCATCCCGGCGTCATCGCCATCGTAAAGATAGTCGCGCGTCAGCGGCACGGCCTCCTGTCTTGGCGAAAGCTGGAACTGGAACACCACCTGCCGGTTCAGCCTGAAGGTCAGCTCGCACGCCACCAGGTAATAGCGCCACATCCGGCAGAACCGCTCGTCATATAGCGCGCGGGCCTTGTCGATATTGGCCATGAAACGATCATGCCAGTGTTTCAGGGTCATGGCGTAGTGCAGCCGCCATATCTCGATATCGGTCGTGAAAAGGTCCTGTTTCTCGATCGACTTCGTGACCTCGGACAGGGCCGGAACATAACCGCCGGGAAAGATGTATTTGGCGATCCAGGGGCTTGTCGTGCCGGGTGGCTCGGCCCGCCCGATCGTGTGGATCAGCGCCACGCCATCCGGTGTCAGGCGCTGCGCGACATTGCGGAAATAAGTGCTGTAATGGGGCACGCCCACATGCTCGAACATTCCGACCGAGACGACGCGGTCGAACTTTCCCTCGACCTTGCGGTAATCCGTCAGCTCGAACTTCGCCCTGTCGGCAAGGCCCGCTTCCCGGGCCCGGGCATTGGCCATCGCGTGCTGTTCGCGCGACAGGGTGACACCGACAACCTCGGCGCCGTAATCGCGCGCCAGCGTCAGCCCCATGCCGCCCCAGCCACAACCGATATCCAGCACCCGCATCCCCGGCTCGATCAGCAGCTTGCCCGCGATATGGTGCTTCTTGGCTTCCTGCGCCTGTTCCAGCGTCATGTCTGGATCGCGGAAATAGGCGCAGGAATATTGCCGGTCTGTATCGAGGAACAAATCGTAAAGCGCGCCCGAAAGGTCATAATGATGCGCCACGTTCTGTCTTGACCGCGTCATCGGGTTGAACTGGTCAAGGTGGCGCAGAAGGTGACGACCGGCCACCAGCGGCTTGCGGAACCAAGGCTGGCCATTCTGCGCTATGTTGCGGATCGCCAGCCCCAGAAAACCGTAAAGATCGTCATCCTCGATGGTCAGCCGCCCGTCCATATAGGCTTCGCCCACGGCCATGTCGGGCGACAGCACAATCTTGCGGGGCAGGGTGCCGTCGTGCAGGCTCACCGCCACACTCGGCCCGGTTCCATCGCCATAATGGCCGGTGCTGCCATCGGGAAAGGTCAGCTTCAGGTCCCCGCCGCGAAACAGATGCGAAAGGAACCTGTCCAGTATCTTGATCCACATGTCTCACCCTCGATCGTTGCTCGCCGAAATGGGCGCACTCGTATCGTGAAGTGAAACCTGCCGGTTCTGATCCCGGTCATGCCGGGTCCTGCTCGATGAGGGGTATTTTTGCCGACAAATCGCGGCCTGTAAATGGTTTTGCGCACCGCCTCCCGCCTGGACGCCCGCCCGCCCCTTGACTTTGCGCCGCTGCCAAGGTGTATCGGCGCAATCCAAGCCACGAAGCCCGCCGGGCCAGAGAGGACGCCATGCACGCTTACCGCAGCCATACCTGCGCCGAACTCGACAAATCGAATGTGGGCGACACGGTCCGCCTTTCCGGGTGGGTCCACCGTATCCGCGACCACGGCGGCGTCCTGTTCATCGACCTGCGCGATCACTACGGCATGACGCAGGTTCTCTGCGATCCCGACAGTCCCGTGTTCGCCGAGGTCGAGGCGCTGCGCTCGGAATGGTGCGTGCGCATCGACGGCGAGGTGAAGGCCCGTGCCGACAACCTGATCAATCCCAAGATCCCCACCGGCGAGATCGAGGTCTATATCCGCGACCTCGAAGTGCTCGGCAGCGCCAAGGAGCTGCCACTTATGGTGTTTGGCGATCAAGAATATCCCGAGGAAACGCGCCTGCGCTATCGATATCTCGACCTTCGCCGCGAAGAGATGCAACGCAACATGACCCTGCGGTCGGACGTGGTCGCCTCGATCCGCCGGCGCATGTGGGACACGGGTTTCCGCGAATACCAGACGCCGATCATCACCGCCTCCAGCCCCGAGGGCGCACGCGACTTCCTGGTGCCGTCGCGCCTGCACCCGGGCCGGTTCTATGCGCTGCCCCAGGCGCCGCAGCTCTTCAAGCAGCTGATCATGGTCTCGGGCTTTGACCGCTATTTCCAGATCGCACCCTGTTTCCGCGACGAAGACCCCCGCGCCGACCGCTCGCCCACCGATTTCTACCAGCTCGACATGGAAATGAGCTTTGTCGAACAGCAGGACGTGTTCGATACGATCCAGCCGGTGCTGGAATCGGTGTTCGAGGAATTCGGCGGCGGTCACAAGGTCGACAAGCACTGGCCGCATATTTCCTATCGTGATGCGGCACTCTGGTATGGCACCGACAAGCCCGACCTGCGCAACCCGATCAAGATGCAGGACGTCTCCGAGCATTTCCGCGGCTCTGGCTTTGCCATCTTCGCCAAGCTGCTGGAACAGGACGGCACAGAGATCCGCGCCATCCCCGCCCCCACCGGCGGCAGCCGCAAGTTCTGCGACCGCATGAACGCCTTCGCCCAGAAAGAAGGCCTGCCGGGCATGGGCTACATCTTCTGGCGCGACGGCGAGAACGGCATCGAGGCCGCAGGCCCGCTGGCCAAGAATATCGGTCCTGAACGCACCGAGGCGATCCGCCAGCAACTCGGCCTTGGCAAGGGCGACGCGGCCTTCTTCCTGGGCGGCAAACCGCAGACCTTCGAATCCGTCGCCGGGCGCGCCCGCAACGTCATCGGCGAGGAACTGGGCCTCACCGAGAAAGACCGCTTCGCCTTCTGCTGGGTCGTCGATTTCCCGATGTATGAAAAGGACGACGAGACCGGCGCGGTGGATTTCTCGCACAACCCGTTCTCGATGCCTCAGGGCGGGATCGACGCGCTCGATGGCGATCCGCTGGATGTTCTGGGCTACCAGTATGACCTGGCCTGCAACGGCTACGAGCTGGTTTCGGGTGCGATCCGTAACCACCAGCTCGATATCATGATCAAGGCGTTTGAACTGGCCGGCTATGACGAGGCCGAGGTCCACAAGCGCTTTGGCGGCCTGGTCAACGCCTTCCAATACGGGGCGCCGCCCCACGGCGGCTGCGCGGCGGGGATCGACCGGATCGTGATGCTTCTGGCCAATGAACAGAATATCCGCGAGGTCATCATGTTCCCGATGAACCAGCGCGCCGAAGACCTGATGATGAATGCCCCCTCCGAGGCCAGCAGCGAGCAGCTGATGGAACTGAGCCTGCGGGTGATCGAACAGCAGGACTGACACCGGCACCAAAACCGGCATCGATCAAGGGAAAGGGCGCGCCATCGTTGCGCGCCCTTTCCATTCGGCTTGCGCCCTCCTAACCTGCGGCGCAGCGCAAGCCCCGAAAGGAAGCCCCATGTCAGATCGTCCCGTCGGCCCGCCCGTCAAGGAATGGCAAGCCCCGCCGCGCCCCGGCCCTGCGCGGATCGAAGGCCGTTATACCCTGCTTGAACGGCTTTCCCCCGACCATGCCGCGCCGCTTTTTGCGGCCTATGAAGGGCATGACTGGGTCTGGGATTACATGCCGGTCGGGCCTTTTGCCTCGCTCGAGGCATTCCAGGATTGGCTCGTTCAGGCGGCCACGCGCGACGATCCGATGTTCTACGCGATCCGCGACGGCGACAGCGGCGCTTGGGTGGGGTTCGCGTCCTTTCTGCGCATCGACCCGGCTGTCGGATCGATCGAGGTCGGCTTCATCGCCATGTCGCCCGCACTGCAACGCACCCGCGCCGCGACCGAGGCGATCTACCTCATGATGCAATGGGCTTTCGATGCGGGGTATCGACGCTTTGAATGGAAATGCGATGCGCTCAACGCGCCCTCTCGCCGGGCCGCACGGCGCTTCGGCTTCGCCTTTGAGGGCGTGTTTCGCCAGGCCACCATCGTCAAGGGGCGCAACCGCGATACGGCCTGGTTCGCGGTGATCGACCGCGACTGGCCGCAGCTTCGCGCTGCCTACGAGACCTGGCTCGACCCCGGCAATTTCGACGCCGGCGGTGCACAGATGCAAAGCCTGAGCGACCTGACCGCGCCGCTTGTCGCTGCGGGCGAGGCCGAGGTGGCAGGGCTTTAGCACCGTTTAAGGATCGCGGATTCAGATCACCGCACGGTCATGCAGCCGGTCATGCACCAATGCCCTCAGATGCGCCAGCACCGCCAGATCATCGCCCGGCGCACCATTGCGGCGGCTTTGCACAAAGGCCTGCGCCGCCTCCGCAAGGGGCGTGTCCTGCGCCGAAAGGGCGACACCGCGCAGAAACTGCGCCACGTAGTCCAGGATCCGGCTTTCGGGCTGATCGTCCAGAAGGTCGGCGATATGGGTGATGTCCTCATGATAGGCGCGCCGGTCCGGCCTGATCGGCTCGTCGCGCACCGCACGCGGGAAAGCGGGCTGGCGGTCCGCGGGCAGGTGGGCCACGATCTCGCGCTGAAACAGCGCCAGACTGTCGAGCGGCTTCAGCAGGCAGCCATCGGCCCCCGCCTTCGCGGCCTTCTCAGGGGCGCGGTCATCCGCGCTCAGCCCAAGGATCACGCCGATCCGCGGCTTCGTGACGGCCAGTTCCCGGATCAGGTCAAGGCCCGACCCGTCCGGCAGCCCGATATCCACGATGATCGCCGAGGGGCGGTAGACCTTGAGATGACGGCGCGCCGAGGCGATGCAATCGGCCCGCCTGAGCCGTGCGCCGCTATGCATGCACATCAGGCGGATCGCCTCGCTGGCAAAGCGGCTGTCCTCAACGACGAGGATCGTGAGCCCCAATAGCGGGCGGCTCGATGTGGGCAGACCGTATTGCGTGTGGGGGGGCGGGGATGCGTGGCGATCGTCCATGGATTCGTCCTCTGGCAACTGAAGGTGGAATCAGGCTAGCCCGATCAAGGATAACGATGGGTTAATGGAGGGGTTGCGTCGCCCTGTCGCTTGCCTCACGTGGTCTGCGACCCCATAACAGGCCAAACGCCAAGCAGGAGTGGACCATGATCGGACGCCTCAACCATGTCGCCATCGCCGTGCCGGATCTCGATGCCGCCGCGGATCTCTATCGCAACGCGCTCGGCGCCAAGGTCGGCGACCCGCAGGACGAACCCGATCACGGCGTCACCGTCATCTTCATCGAACTGCCCAATACCAAGATCGAGCTGCTCTACCCCCTCGGCGATGACAGCCCGATCAACGGGTTTCTCGAAAAGAACCCGTCAGGGGGCATTCATCATGTCTGCTACGAGGTCGAGGACATCATTGCCGCCCGCGATAAGCTCAAGGCCAGTGGCGCGCGTGTGTTGGGTAATGGCGAGCCCAAGATCGGCGCTCATGGCAAGCCGGTGCTGTTCCTCCATCCCAAGGATTTCCAGGGCACGCTCGTCGAGCTGGAGCAGGTCTGATGGGCATCGCCTCTGCCATCGTCCTCTATATGGTGCTCTGGTTCCTGACCTTCCTGATCGTGATCCCGATCCGGATTCAGACCCAGGGCGACCTGAACAAGATCGTGCCCGGCACCCATGCCGGGTCGCCCGAACATCACAATCTCAAGAAGAAGGCCGTGATCACCACCGCCGTCGCGGCCGCGCTCTGGGGGATCATCGGCGGCGGGATCATCATGGGCGTGGTGTCGGTGCGCGACATCGACATGTTCGACCGCATGGGGCCGGGCGGCAGCATGTGGTATAGCGAAAGCAACAAGGAATAGGGTGAGGGCCTTGTACCAAACGGGGCGCGGTTCTGTACGCGCGCCCTGTTAACCCGATGCCCGGTCGGTGCGCGATACCGACGTGATACCGATGCGATACCGTCGCAATGCCGAAAGCGGATTTTCCTTGTTAACCGGAGGGTTGCCCCGATTCGTTCATCTTTCCCTGCAAGCGGTGGAAAATATGCGTGAAGGTTGCCGCCCCCAGGATCGGCACCACCAGATTCAGGATCGGCACCATCAGCGGCGCCGCCATCAGTACCCCCGCCAGCCAGATCGTGACTCCGTGACGCCGCCGCAATTCCAGCGCCCGCTTGCGCCCCACCCGCCGCATCGCCGCGACGGTGAAATACTCGCGCCCCAACAGGTATCCGTTGACTGCAAAGAATACCGGCAAACCCGCTATGGGTAGTATGAGGGTCAGCAGAATGGCCAATATGTTGGCCACGATCAGCACGCCCATGGCCGACAGTCCGTCGATGATCTCATCCTTCAGGGGTGTGCCCGCTACCTTGGGCAGGGCGGGGTAGTGGCGTCGCTCCACCGCCTCGGCGACCTCGTCAAGGAACATCGACACCACGCCCGATGCGACCGGCACCATCAGGAACACCGACAGAACGATCATCAGCGCCAGAAAGGCCCAGCTCAGTACATTGTCCACCCATTGCACCTCGCCAAGCAGCGGCAGCGTTACCGCATCCCCGACGAGCCAGCCTACACCCCAGACCAGAACCGCCGTCAGCCCCCCCAACAGCAAAAGCGTCAGCCCGATTCCGCGCCAAAGAACAGCCCGGAAACGAGGGTCGGAAAGTTGCGCCAAGGCTTTGAAAAAAGAAGATAAAATCATTCCGTCACCCATGTCGTGATCTGCTCCAAATCGGGCCTTGGCCGTTCGGGCGGTGTCGCACTCGGGGTGCCGATATGGATGAAGCCGGCAACGCGTTCATGGCCATTCAAGCCAAGCCCGACCTCGACGAATCCGCGGTCATGCGCAGGCCATCCGCTCAGCCAATTGGCCCCCCAACCCGCGGCCAACGCCGCATTGAGCAGCGACAGGCAAACCCCCCCGGCCGAATATGTCTGTTCGATCGGCGGGATCTTTTCCGAGTCCTTCTGCACCTCGATCACCGCCACCGCCAAGTGACTGTCATCGAACTGCTTGCGGCCCTTGGTGATCTCGGCCTCGTCCCGTCCCAGCGACATCCCTCTTGCCGCCGTCAGTTCGCCAAGGCGCGAAAGTGCCTTGTTTTCAAGGACAATAAAACGCCAGGGCTCCAGCTTTCCGTGGTCGGGGCAGCGGGCGGCGGCGGTCAGCAATTGCAGCAAGGCATCGCGTTCCGGCACCGGCAAACCCAATGTCTTGGCCGGGCATGAGCGGCGGCTCAGGAGAAACGCAAGTGCGGGTGGCGGGGTCTGATCGGCCATGATTGTCCTGTCCATCTGGAGTGTCGCGCCTACATGTCGGCGCAGCAGCGCAGCGGGTCAACCCTAGCCGTGCATCTGGCACAACCGCGCAAGGCGCGCTATGCCTTCGCCATGACCGCCACGCCGCTCTCTCACCTTGCCCATCCCGGCGCCCGCATCGCCGTCCGCGTGACACCCAAAGCCTCGCGCGAACGCCTGACGGAAGAGGAGGGCGTGATCCGAGCCTACGTGACCGTGCCCCCCGAAGACGGCAAGGCCAACGTGGCTGTGCAGAAGCTGCTGGCCAAGGCAGTTGGCCTTGCCAAATCGCGCCTCGTGTTGGTGCAGGGCCATAAATCCCGCGACAAGGTGTTTGAAATCACCTAAGGCCAGAACGGCTAGGTCTTCTGATCGGGGCGCAGCGTATAGACACCTTCGGGCAGGTTCAGCGCCGCGCCAAGGTCGCGGACCTGCTGCATCGACAGGGTGATGGTCTGTACCCGGTCGGTGCGGGCGTCGTATTGCTCGATCGTGATACATTCCTCGAAGGCGTTCACGATCACGTCCTCCTGGAGGGGCGTGTTGCCTTCGTCCACCAGCGTGATGACGGTCGAGTCGAATTCGTGCTCAATTGAAAACATCTCTTAAACCTATCGGGTTGGCAGGTCTTTGCAACTGCGCCCATCTTGCCGTGAACGGGGCTGTCAGGAAACACGAAACCTGCTAAATGCATTGGAGTGGAGACGAATTTCGAGGTCGACGATGCGCTGGATTGCCCTTTTCTTCATGACTGCACTTGCTGGATGTGTGTCAACGGTCGAACCGCAGCGCCCCTCGGGCCAGCCTGCCAAACCCGCGGCATCCGCACCCGCCATGCCGACGCGGGCCAAGGTGGATCAGTTCGTGGCGGTCGTCGAGTCGGTCGAACCCGTCGCCGAAGCGGTGTGTCGCGCACAGACCGGACCGAACTCGAATTGCGATTTCCGCATCGTGGTCGATGACCGGCCCGGTCAGCCGGTGAACGCCTACCAGACGCTCGATCGCAATGGCCGGCCGATCATCGCCTTCACGCTGGCCATGATCGCCGAGGCGCGCAACCGCGATGAGTTGGCCTTTGTTCTCAGCCACGAAGCCGCCCACCACATCGCCGGGCATATCCCGCGCCAGCAGCAGAACGCGGCGGCCGGTGCCATCCTTCTGGGTGGGCTTGCCACACTGACTGGCGTCGGCTCGGATGCGGTGCGGACCGCCTCGGATCTCGGGGCGACGGTCGGCGCGCGCACCTACTCCAAGAACTACGAACTCGAGGCGGATTCGCTTGGAACCATCATTGCCAAGCGCGCAGGATATGATCCGGTTCGTGGTGCCGCGTTCTTCTCGCGCATTCCAGATCCCGGCGACCGCTTCCTTGGAACCCATCCGCCCAATGCGCAACGCATCGAGACCGTCCGCCGGGTCGATGCACAGCTTTGATGCGGCAACTGACGGGGGTGATCAGCGACCGGGGATCGAAATACGCGGTCTCGGGCGGGCCGGTTGGTGACAAGTCCGGGGTCGACGCCTTCCTGAAGACCCTCAAGCGAGACAAGAAGTTCGCCAAGGCGACGCATAACAGTTGGGCGGTTCTGTTGACCGATGGCACGCCTCTCAAGAATGATGACGGCGAATCCGGCGCCGGTATGGTGATCTTGCGAATGCTGGAACGCGAAGCGCTGATGGATCACGTGATCGTGGTGACTCGCTGGTATGGTGGAAAGCAACTTGGCGGAGACCGGTTTCGGCATGTTCAGGATTGCGTGCACGCCTATCTCGAGGCGCTGAGGGCCGGTTGACTCAGGTCAAGGTCGCATCGGGAACGGTGCGATAGCCTTTTGATCGGTGCTGCTGTCACATGCGCCGTCAATATGGGAGGTCCCAATGCCTGAGACCGCTACATTCCGGCGCCACGCGGTGCTGGTTGACCGAATGGCCAACGCCATCGGCATCGATCTCGAAGAGAAAGTCATGGAAGGCCAGCTGGATTTCAACGGCGTCAGCGATGCAGTTTTGAACTGCACAGGCTGCTGCTGCACCGGGGCCTGCGAAATATGGTTGGAGGCATTTGCCGGAGGGGCCGACGCACCGCCCCCGATTTGCCGCAACCGGGAACTCTTTGAACGACTTAAAGCAGGGAAGCGGGCCTGACATGCCACCCTTGGGCGATATGCGACGGCATTACTGGCTGGTTCTCGATATGGCCCGTCTTGCAGGGGTCGATCTGGTCGCGGCATTCCGCGACGGTCGGATCGACAACAAGTCATGGGCGGCGATGGTTGCCTCCTGCCGCATGTGCGGAGATGTCGAAGCCTGCAAAGACTGCCTTCAGGATCGCTCAGTGGGCGGCGAACCGCCAAGTGGCTGTCGCAACCGCGCTAAATTCACGTGGTTGCGCGAGGAACAGAAGGCGACAATCTCATGAGAACGCAACTCGGGTATCTCGGTGATCCTACATTGCATTTCTGGCTGACACGGTCGGTTGCGCGGGCCATGAACCTCAGCCTTTCCGAGGCAATGGCGCAAGGGCATCTGAGTGCGCGGGATTATGCCGACTTGGTCACGCGATGCCGCAAATGCCCACATGTCGATACCTGCGAGTCATGGTTGGCCGCGCGCGCCGAGGGTGCTGGATGTGCGCCCGATCATTGCTGGAACGCCGAGGTGCTGAATGCGCTGGCCGACCGGATGGAGCATTGATCCAAGGCGATCGGGCAAGCACGTTTCTCAATCGCCGCCAGTCTCCTCCGAGACCCAAGCCTCCGCATCCGAGCCAGCCCCTACCTCTTCCCAGATGATGACCGGCAGGTCGCAGGGGTGCTCTTCCTCGATCAACTCCATCAGGCTTTGACGATGCGCGGCGCGAGTCTTGAGGGTCAGGCCGACTTCCTCCTGCTCTTCGATGGTGCCGCGCCAGTGAAACAGGCTTCGAATCCCCGGCGTGATGTTGGCACTTGCTGCAAGCCGGGCCTGCAAGGCCGTGCAGGCCAGCATCCGCGCGCTGTCGAGATCGGGGCAGGTCGTGCTCACATGGATCATGTCGGGGCTCCTCGTTGTCGCATGGAGCAGCCTAACCGCGCGCACCAAACCTGTTAAGGCCCCGCGCGTCGTCCTGCCCTGCGCCTCAGCCGACCTGCGTCAGCGCGGCCCAGATCCCGATGAAGAAACAGGCCGAGGCGATAACGATGAACAGGTGCCAGATCGCATTGGCAAAGCGCAGGCCTTCCCAGCAATAGAACGCGACCCCACCAGTATAAAGAAGCCCCCCGGCGACGATCATGGCGATGCTCAGCCCCGGCAGAACGCCCGCCAGCGGCACCAACAGCGCAACTCCCGCCCAGCCAAGCGCCACATAGGGAAGCCAGCCAGTGGTCATCTTGCCCGGTGCGGTCATCAGTTTGGTCGCGGCACCAAGCAGCGCGCAGCCCCAGACGATCGTCAGCACGACATAGCCAAAGGCACTTCCAAGGATGACGCCAAGGGGAGTGAAGGTGCCCGCGATCTTGACGTAGATCGCTGCATGATCCAGCCGCCGCAGGATCGGGCGCGCGGGTGTGTAGGCCGCCATGTGATAGGCGGCCGATGCCGTCAGCATCACGATCAGCGCGGCGCAATAAAGGATCGTTGCCGCCAGTGTCGGCCCGTCCATGCGAAAGGCCCAAAGCGCGAACAGCAGGGCCACGCCGGTGATGGCGGCGCAAATGCCGACAACATGGACAACGCTGTCTGCAATGCGCTCGGCGCGGCTGTATTCAGGATAGGACAAGTCGATCATGCCTCCGGTGTGACACGGAAAGGTAAACAATTGGATGATAGCAGACCGGCGCGGTAAATGTCCGTTGACCTTGCGTAAGGGATCAAGCGTGAGCGATAAGGCGTCCCCAAAGGTCGTATTCTCCTGCCTCGTCGACCTCGACGGTCACGATGTCACCCACCGACAGGCGTGCTGTATTTTCATCGATGAACAGGCAGCCGTCGATTTCGGGGGCGTCCCCTTTGGTCCGGCAGGTGGCGATTCCGTCGGCATCTATGTCGTCGACGATAACCTGTTGGTGGCTGCCGAGCTTTGCGGCCAGTTTCGCCTCGGAAATCGCCTGCGCCTTCTGCATGAAGCGTTCCCAACGGTCCTGCTTGATATCCGGGTCCACATGATCCGGCAGGTCGTTCGAGCGCGCGCCCTCGACATTCTCGTATTTGAAGCAGCCGACGCGGTCGAGCTGCGCCTCGTCCAGCCAGTCGAGAAGGGTCTGGAATTCGTCCTCGGTCTCGCCGGGGTAGCCGACGATGAACGTGGAACGCAGCGTGATGTCGGGGCAATCGCGCCGCCATGCCGCGATCTCGTCCAGTGTCCGCGCGGCGGCGGCGGGACGTGCCATGCGCTTGAGCGTATCGGGATGGGCGTGCTGAAAGGGGATGTCCAGATAAGGCAGGATCAGCCCCTCGGCCATCAGCGGGACAAGCTGGCGCACATGCGGGTAGGGATAGACATAGTGCAGCCGCACCCAGGCACCAAGGCTGCCAAGGTCGCGCGCAAGGTCAGTGATATGAGCGCGGTGGCCATTGGATTCGGCGTGCTTGATATCGACTCCGTAAGCGCTGGTGTCCTGGCTGATGACCAGAAGTTCGCGCACGCCGTTCTCGACCAGCTTTTCGGCCTCGCGCAGGACGGCATGGGCCGGGCGGCTGGCCAGTCTGCCGCGCATGTCCGGGATGATGCAGAACCGGCACTTGTGATTGCAGCCCTCGGAAATCTTGAGATAGCTGTAATGGCGCGGGGTCAGTTTCACGCCGCTGGCGGGCAGCAGGTCCACAAAGGGGTCGGGCGCGGGCGGAACGGCTTCATGCACCGCGTCGAGCACCTGTTCGTATTGATGAGGGCCGGTCACAGCCAGCACCTTGGGGTGAGCCCCGGTGATATATGCCGGGTCGGCGCCCAGACAGCCGGTCACGATGACCTTGCCGTTTTCATTCAACGCTTCGCCGATCGCCTCGAGGGATTCGGCCTTGGCGGAGTCAAGAAAGCCACAGGTATTGACGATCACCGCATCGGCCCCCGAATAATCGGGCGAAATGCCATAGCCCTCGGCCCGCAGCCGGGTGAGGATGCGTTCGCTGTCGACGAGTGCCTTGGGACATCCGAGCGAGACCATGCCGATGGTCGGCTGGCCGGCACGGTTGGTTTCGCTGATGCGGGCGCGGGCCAGGTCGGGCCGCAGGTCAGGGGGATTGGTGCTCATGGCGGGCATATAGTTCAGCAGGCGCCTCGCGGGAAGGGAAAACGGTTGTTCGCAACAGCGTCGCCGCTTACATCTTGAAGGGAGGTAAGACGGGGGTCTCGCGATGCGGGTGTTGGTGCGCCTGATTGGGCTTGTAGTCGTTCTGGTCGCGGTTGTGGTGGTGTCGCTCCTGATGTTGCCGGGCGACCGGATCGCGAAGATCGCCGCCGAGCAGATCAGCAATGCCACCGGTCGCGACGTGACCATGAGCGGCGAAACGAAGGTCAGCCTGTATCCCGTTCTGGGGGTCAGCACCGGAGAGGTGATCGTCGCCAATGCCGCGTGGTCCAAGGCCGGGCCGATGCTGGAGGCCGACAGTCTGAAGATCGGCGTGGAGCCTGCGGCGCTGTTTGGTGGCGAGATCCGCATCACCGGGTTGGAAGCGGTGAACCCCAGGATTCTGCTGGAACGCGCCTCGGACGGGCGCGTCAACTGGGAGTTGGGCGTCGAGGGCGTGGCGCCTTCGGGGCAATCCGGAGGCGGCGACGGCAGTGGCAGCGGCGCACCTGCGCGTTCCGAGCGGCTTGCCCTCACACTGGACCGAGCGCTGATTTCCAAGGCGACGTTGCGCTATCTCGATCATGGCACCGGCGACGAGGTCGCGTTGTCGGATATCGATCTTGACCTGCGCTGGCCGGATTACGAAGGGGCCGCGACATTCGAGGCGGCAGCCCGCTACGCGAGCGAGATCATCCGGGTTTCGGGGCAGCTCTCACAGGTGGGCACCTTTATCGACGGCGGGGTGTCCGGCCTTCAGGCGGATATCAAGGCGAAGGGCGGCAGCTTGTCCTTTGACGGTCGCGCGAGCACGGTTCCGCAACTGGGCGGGCGGCTTCGCGCTGATATCGGCAATACGGCCGCTTTCCTGGCGGCGCTTGGTGTCCCGGGTGTCGATGTTCCCCGAGGACTGGGTCGCGCCATCGTGCTGGATACGGATCTTACGGTTTCAGAGGATATGCGCCTCTCTTTGCGCGAGACATCCCTGACACTGGACGACAACCGGTTGAACGGTGCTGCTGACGTGTTCCTCGGCGGCGCAAAGCCGCGGCTCAACATGCAGCTCAACGCTGGCGCGCTCGATCTTTCGGCATTGGCCGCAGGAGGTGATGCCGGGGGGGGCGCCAAGGGTGGCGGGGGAAGTGGTGGCTCGGGAAGTGGCGGCGGAAGCAATGTCCCGACCGATGGCTGGCCGAAGACCAAGATCGACGCCAGTGCTTTGGGACTGGCGGATGCCGAGATTGCATTGGTCGCCGACAGCGTGGACCTGGGCGATCTGGCGATTGGAAAGACCCGTGTCCTGATGACCCTCACCAACGCGCGCCTTGTCTTCGCGCTGCGCGAACTGCGCGCCTATGACGGGCTGGTCACAGGCGAGTTCGTGCTGAACAACCGGTCGGGCCTGTCAGTGGGCGGCAATATGGACGCGAGCGGGATCAACCTTGAGACATTCCTGTCAGATGCTGTCGATATCTCCAGGTTCTCGGCCAAGGCCGACGGCAAGGTCAGTTTTCTGGGTGTCGGCCGGTCGCTGCATGCGATCATGAACAGCCTCGAGGGCAAAGGGTCGCTTGGCACGGGGCGTGGCGTCATTTCAGGGATCGACCTGGACCGGCTGATGCGCTCGGGGGATGTCAGCGGTGGCACCACGGTTTTTGACAGCCTCAACGCCAGTTTCACCATGAAGCAAGGCAATCTGTTCAACAAGGATCTCGCGATGAGCCTGCCGCTCGCAAAGGCCAGCGGCGAGGGGCGCATCGGGCTTGGCGGGCGCGATATCGATTACACATTCACGCCGACCTTGCTGGAGGGTGAGAACCGCAAGGGCTTTGCCATTCCGGTGCGCATCCGTGGCTCCTGGGCCAACCCGCGCATCCAGCCCGACCTGGAGGCCGCGATCGACCTCAACTTCAAGGAAGAGAAGAAAGAGCTCAAGGCGAAGGCGAAACGGAGACTGAACCGCAAGCTCGAAAAGGAACTGGGTCTGACGATCAAAGAGGGCCAATCGGCCGAGGACGCGGTTCGCGACAAGGTCGAGGACGAGCTGAAGAAGGAACTGTTTAAACTGTTCGATTAAAAGGAAAAGCGTGCGCTGCAGGGCAGGGCACGCTTTCCGGGATCAGTGCGTCGTCAACGGCGCGGGACTTTAGCGTTTGCGGTCGCGCCGGCTGCTCATCGGCTGGAAGGCGACGCCGACATGGGCCTCGCAATAGGGTTTCCCTGCCTGAACGGGCAACCCGCAGAACCAGAAATCCTCGGTCGCGGGGTCGCCCACGGGCCATTTGCAGGTCCGCTCGGTCAGTTCCATCAGCGTCAGCCGCTTGGCTTTCTTTTCGATCTCGCTGACCTTGGCCAATGCGGCCGGGTCGATCTCGTTGGCCGAGGGCTGCGGCGGCAGGGGCTGCCCGGCCGGGATGATCTGCTTGGCGCGCGATACGGGTGCCGCCTGCACGGGGCTTGCGGGTTCCTTGGCTTCGGGCGCGGGCTTGGGTGCGGGTTTGGCCGCGGGCTTGGCGGGTTTGGCCTTGGCCTCGGGCTTGGCAGCCGGCTTCGCCTTGGTCGCGCTCTCGGCGCCGGTTGCGCCCGACCCGTTCCGGTTCGACAGGCCGAGCCGGTGCACCTTGCCGATCACCGCGTTGCGGGTGACGCCGCCAAGTTCCTTGGCGATCTGGCTGGCGGACTGGCCTTCGCCCCATAGTTTCTTCAGCAGTTCGACGCGTTCGTCGCTCCAGGACATGGTTGTTTCCTATCTCAAAAGGCGGCCGGTTGCCCGCGCCGCCCTGCACTATCCGTAGTCGCCCCTATTCTAATCACTCACCAGTAAGTTACAAGGCATCGAATCACCCGTGAACGGAGGAACAGCATGAGCGAAATCACCGATATGGGCACACGCCGCTTCGGCTATGTGAACTGGCTGGGGCTTTACACGCTGGCCTCGCGCGAGGTGCAGCGTTTCCTCTCGGTCTGGACCCAGACCCTGTTGGCGCCGCTGGTCACCGCGGGGTTGTTCATGCTGATCTTCTCGATCGCCATCGGACCGCGCCGGGGCGACGTGATGGGGGTCGATTTCACCACCTTCATCGCGCCGGGCATCCTGATGATGACGGTGATCCAGAACGCTTTTGCCAATACCTCGTCCTCGATCGTCATCTCGAAGGTGCAGGGCAACATCGTGGACACGCTGATGCCGCCGCTCAGCCCGGTCGAGATGGTGCTGGGATACATGGCGGGCGGAGTCGGGCGGGGCCTGATCGTGGCGCTGGCCGTTGCCCTGGGGCAATTGGTGGTGCTGGGGATCGTGCCTGTGCACCCGATATGGATGCTGACCTTCATTCTGCTTGGTGCCGCGCTGTTGTCGGCGATCGGCATGGTAGCGGGAATTTTTGCCAATAAATTCGATCAGATGGCCGCGATTACCAACTTTATCGTGACGCCGTTGGCGTTCCTGTCGGGGACGTTCTATTCGGTGCAGGCGCTGCCGCCTGTCCTGAACGAAATCACCCATTTCAACCCGATCTTCTACATGATCGACGGGGTGCGGCATGGCATGATCGGCGTGTCGGACAGTTCGCCCTGGCTGGGTCTGGCGGTCGGGCTGGGGTCGGTTCTGGCGGTCTCGTTCATTGCGTGGCGGATGTTCGCGCGGGGCTATCGGCTCAAGAGCTGAGCCGACCGGCACGCCCTAGCGGCACAGCCTTTCGGCGCGTTCGCCATAGGCCGTGTAGGCCTGCCAGAAACGACGATCCGAGGCGCTGTCCGACTGGCGGATTTCCTGGGCGCTGTGGGGGTCGGTATAGAAGGCGACGGCGCGGCGTTGCTGGGATGCGCTGAGGGTCTGGTTGGCCGCTGCCTGGATGCAGCCGCAGAGCGTGCTGGAGCGTGCTGAGCGGCCAGAGACCATGCAGGCCTGGCTGAGCGGGCCGGAGGCGAAAGGCATTGCGCCTGCAAAGCCACCGCTGCTGCGCGAGCGGTCGCCGCCGCCGCCGCAACCGGCCAGAAGTGTCACCAAACCAAGAATGATCGCCTGTCTCATGTCACATGCCTCTGTTGCCGGGTTTGGCGCGGGTATCGTTCCCGCCTGGATGGTCCGCACCCGCGTGCCCGTCTGGATGTTTGCCCCAGATCGGCGGATTTTTCAATTCACAACCCGCGCCATTGCTGCGACAGTTTGAAGGGACAGTGGTGCGAACCCGATGCGGAGCGATCATGGAATTCAACCTCTCGACCCTTTTCTTTATTGTTTTCATAGTGATGATCCTGCAACCGATACTGGCCGGAAGGGTGTTCGGGTTCCGGCGGGAACAGGCGATCCGCAGCATCGAGCGCAAGCGCGGCAGCCGGGTGATCACGATGATTCACCGGCAGGAAAAACGGAGCCTGTTCGGGGTCAATGTCTCGCGGATGATCGACCTCGAGGATGCGCAATCCATCATATCGGCGATCAAGGCGACGCCGGACGACAAGCCCATCGACCTTGTGCTTCACACCCCCGGCGGGCTTGTTATCGCGGCGATGCAGATTGCACGCGCGGTCGAGGCCCATCCCGCGAAAGTCACTGTTTTTGTTCCCATTTATGCGATGTCGGGGGGCACGCTCATAGCGCTTGCCGCCGATGAAATCGTGATGGGAGAGTTCTCGATGCTGGGGCCGATCGATCCGCAGATCATGGGGATTTCGGCCGCCTCGATCGTGGCGGCGCGGGATGCCAAGCCGGTGGAGCATGTGTCGGATGTGGCGCTGGTGCTGGCGGATGTGAGCGACAAGGCGATCAACCAGGTGACAAGGGGTGCCGTGGAGATCATGACGCCGCGCATGAAGCGTGACGAGGCCGAGGCGCTGGCGCGCAAGCTGGCTTCGGGGACCTGGACCCATGACTATGCGCTGACCCCGGCGGAGGCACATGATCTGGGGCTGGAAGTGACGGTCGGGATGCCGCCGGAGATCCTGAACCTGATGAAATTGTTCCCGGCCCCCGTCAAGCAGAGTGCTGTCGAGTTCCTGCCCTTCGATCCGCCGGGTAAGAAAATGGGCTGAGTGGCCGAATCGCCCTACAAGCCATTGATTAACAAAGAAAACATGCTTCGGTATTGCGTCTGTTTCACGTCGGTAACGCGTCGGTATCGGTACGGTAAAGCCGCCGGGTTAACAGGGCGCGCGATGAAATCTGCACAAAACACCCCCCGGTTCCGTACAGGGTCGCGCCGTGACCGGCGGCGCGACCGAGCGGGTCAGAGGCTGGCGTAGATCACGACCCAGACCGACAGGATCGTGGCGGTCAGGAGGAAGTAGCCCCCGTTCCAGCGCAGTCCGACGTGGCGCGCGCTGATACGGGCGAAGGAGCCAACAAGCAGCGTCGTTGCGGTAAAGGGCGAGGTCACGCCGCTCAGCGCCCAACCGGCGGTGATGGCGACGATGAGGGCGGTGGGCGAAATGCCGAGTTCGGCCGCCGGGGGCACCAGCGGCGCGATCAGCGTGACCGCAAGGATCGGGTTCATCCCGATCTGTCCGGCCAATGGAATGAGCCAGACGAAGGCGACCAGGACCAGCGGCATGGGCAGGGCCGCCAGATCGAGGCCGAGGCCAGTCAGCAGGGGTTCGAGCAGGGGCGCGCCGACGGTGCCGATATAGCCGGCCATCATCAGCAACAGGATCTCGCTGCGGTAATTGGGCAATTCGCAAAAGCTGTAGCGCGCAAACCTGCGGGCAATGCGCAGTTCGGGTTCCGCGCTGCGGCTTTGCAGGGCGATCCATGCCATCGCGATCAACGGCACGATCAATATCACCATCCCGACCACGCGCACGTCGGTGACGTAATGCAGCAAGGTGATGCTGCTGACGAGGATCGCCAGCAACAGCAGAAGCGGCAGGATCGAGGCCCATGAGCCCTGGGGCGGTTTGGGAGCGGGGCGCGGCCCTGACAGGGTCGGGCGAAACATCGAATCGAGCGCCCAGCCGGTGCCGGCCATCAGCACCGAGCTGACGATTCCGGGAAGCACCGCCTGCGCCCATGTCGCGCCGGGAATGAGCGCGACCGAGATGGCGATGGCGAAGGAGAGCGGCGACCAGGGCAACATCGAGGTAAAGGCCCGCTGGATCGCCAGCAACATGCGCCGCGTGCGGTGGCGGCGGATTTCGGGGTCGGGTTCCTCGTTGGCGCTGGCGGTGGCGAGGCTGCCCAGAAGGGCGATGGCCCCGTAATTGAGCAGAAGCGCGAACATCTGTCCGCCGACTGTCAGCGCAAGGTAGCGCCGCCCCGGTGGCTGTTGTGCGAGAAAGCGACCGGCGCGGCGGATCGAAGCGGAGGTCTCGGCCGCAAAGCGAAGGGTGGCGAGAGCAGTGAAGAAGGCGCAGATGAAACCGGCGGTATAGAGTGCCTTGAGCGTCACCGCCTGCCAGTCGGGATTGGCCAGCGCCAGCGCGACGGTCAGCGCGAGGGCGACCAGGGCGAAGAGATAGCGCCCGGCGCTTGTTTGCAGGGCCAGGAGGAGGGTGGTCACGATCACCAGTCCGGGCAGTATCATGTCGGCCAGCGCGTTTGGTGTCCATTCGCGCAGGATCACCAGCCCGGTGATGGTGAGCAGCAAACTGCCGGTCGTTCGGTTCACGCGTGTCGAGGGTCTCATGCCAGCGCCATATGAGCGGCGATGGACGGAAAGTGCAAGGCGATGATTGGCGGGGGTCAGAACCGCAGCGCGGAGGCGATCACAAGGTAGAGCCCGGTCAGGATCAGCAGGCCGTAGATCAGGCGCATGAACACGGCCGTGTCGATCCGGGTGAACAGCATCTGCCCCAGGACCACGCCCGCGCCGGTGGCCGGGGCCAGGATCAGCGAGGCGCGAAGCACCTCGCCGGTGGCCGAGCCGACCCCGATCTGGAGCGCGAGGCTGATCGAATAGGTGATGAGGAAGCAGGTGAGCGTGGTGCTGCGCAGCACGCGCGGCGGGATCGGCGCGCCCGAGAAATAGACCATGAGCGGCGGCCCCGGCATTCCCAGCCCGCTGGTGAGCGCGCCCGAGAACGCGCCGGTCAGCACGTCGCGCCGGTTGCTGCGCCGAAAGCGGAACTTGCGCAGCACGAAGAAGGTGAACGCCAGAAGCAACAGCCCGATGCCCATGCGCAAATGATCGGGATCCGCATAAACGTAGGTCAGTATCCCCAGCGGGGCGCCCAGTATCCCGCCCGCCAGCAGCCGCCAGAGCAGCGCCGTGTCGATATCGGCCAGAAGGCGGGGCATCAGCACCACGGAGATCATGATCGAAAGGGCGATATTGATCTGGATCGCATCGGCGGTGTCGAAGACCAGCAACAGGAAGGGCGTGGCCAGCACCGAAAAGCCGAAGCCCGTGCAGGCATGGAGGATCGCGGCAAGCATCACGATCGCGCTGGCGGCGAGCATCTCCATCAGAGGGGCCGGGGGCAGGGGGCGGGCATGGTTATTCCTGATCGGTATCCGAGACCAGCGCGGCAAGGTCGTCCGCCGCCCGGCGCATTGCGTCAAGGTAGTCGAGCGCCTTCTGGATCGTGAAGCGCTGGGTCGGGGCATGGAACGAGAGGGTCGCCATCAGCCGCCCGTTGGTGTCGGGCACCGGCACGGCGAGGGCGATCATGTCGGCCATGAATTCCTCGCGGTCGAGCGCATAGCCCTGCTGGCGGATTTCGCGCAGTTCGGCGAATAGGGCATCGTGGTCGGTGAGGGTGTTGGGGGTGCGCGCATCGAGCGGCGTTGCGGCGAGGTATTTCAGAAGATGGGCACGGGTCAGCGAACTGAGATACATCTTGCCGCTGGCGGTGCAATAGAAGGGCACCCGCGTGCCGATGGGCAGCTGGATGCGCAGCGGCCATTCGGTTTCGACCCGTTCGAGATAGGTCATCGCATCGCGGTCGGGCAGGGCGATGTTGCAGGTCTCGCCGATCTCGCGGCTGAGGCGGCGCAGGATCGCCTGTCGCGCCGTGCGGATGCGCAGCGAGGACAGGATTCCGCCTGACATGGTGCGCAGACGGGGGCCGGGCGAATAGGTCCGCCCGTCCATGTCGCGTTGCAGGAAGCCTTCTTCCTCGAGGGTGGCGAAGAGGCGATGGATGGTCGGTTTGGGCAGGCCGAGAGCGATGTTCACCTCGGTCGGGGTGACGGGCACCCCGGCCTTGGAGATTTCCTCGATCACCAGGAGGAGCCGAAGGTTGGTCGGGATCGTTGACGCCCTGTCGTCATCCATGCGCGAAACCCCTCGTCAGTTCGCCAGAAGCGCCGTTGAGAGGCTGGGAACAAGGGCGACGATAACCCAGACCGTCAACAGGGCCACAAGATAGGGGACCGTATAGCGCAGCAGTCTGAAATAGGGAACGCCAGTGACACCGGAGGCCACATAGAGGTTGAGCCCGTAGGGCGGGGTGATGAAGCCGATCGAGGCGCCCACGAGGAAGATCACCGCGAACTGGACCGGCTCGACCCCGACGGAATGGGCGATGGGGGCCAGGATAGGGGCCAGGATGATGGTGACGGGCAGGCTTTCGAGCACCATGCCCGAGACGAAGACGATCGCCATCGAGGTGAAGAGCACCGCGTGATAGCCGCCCATCGAGGTGACGAAGCCGCTGATCGCCTCCTGCGCACCGAGCACCGAGAGGATCTGCTGCATCACCACCGAGACGGCGATGAGGGGCGCAAGGATGCCGGTGATCTGGGCCGAGCGCATGGTGATCGAGGGGAGTTCGAGCGGGCCGAAGCCTTGCACCACGAGCATCTGGGGGATGGATTTCTGCGACACGTCGGTATGTGCGCTGCCGCCCGTTATACGGTGCAGGGGCAGGCACAGGAAGCCGACGATCACGCAGAAGCCCACGGTGACGCCGGCGGCCTCGGTGGGTGAGAACTTGCCGGTATAGATGCCCCAGAGCACGAGGCCGATGGCGAAGAAGCCGAGCCATGCGCCGATCGCCGTCTTGAGGACACGCAGCGGGCTCAGCGGAATGAGAAAGCCCCAGCCATTGCGCCAGCAGATCAGGAAGCAGGCGAGCATCATCGCCCCGACCATCATCGCGCCGGGGATGATCCCGGCGACGAAGAGGTCCGAGATCGGCAGGTTCATGAGGAAGCCGTAGACGATGAAGATGATCGAGGGCGGGATGATGATGCCGACGGTGCCGCCCGCCGCTGCTGTGGCGGCCGAGAAGCGCTCGTCATAGCCGCCCTTGACCATTTCGGGGTGGAGCATCGAGCCGATGGTGGCGGTGGTGGCAGAGTTCGAGCCGGAGATCGCGGCGAAGAGGCCACAGGCCCCGAGTGCCGCCATCGCCAGCCCGCCACGGATCCAGCCGAGGCAGGCATAGGCGAAATCGCTGAGCCTGCGGGCGATGCCGGAGCGGTTGATGAGGTCGCCGGTGAGGATGAAGAGCGGCATCGCCAGCAGGGCGAAGCCGTCGGTGAACACATCCGCCAGCGCGGCGCCGATATTGTCGAGCGTCATGCCCAGGAAGAAGGACATGCCGATGACCCAGTAGCCGATCACCAGAAAGACCGGCACGCCGAGCATGAAGAAGAGCGTGACGCCCAGTGAAATCAGCGTGATGATTGTTGAATCGGCCATGTCAGTCCCCTCCGATCACGGCTTGCCGGAGCAGCGTTTCGCCCGAGCGGTAATTGCGAAGGTCGATCAGCAGGTTTTCGAGCACCCGTGCGACCAGCATCGTGAAGGCCAGCGGCACCGAAAGCAGGAACCACCATTGCATGATATTGTCGGTGCCCAGCATGATCTGGAAATTCGCCGCCGAATTCGCGACGACGCGCGACGAGGTCACGACCACGACCCAGGAAAACCCGATCCAGAGCAGCGCATCGAGCAGCAGGCAGGCCAGTTGACCGACGCGCGGCATGGCGGTGCGGAACTCGGCAAAGGCCAGATGGGTGCGCAGCTTGACGTTATAGGCGCAGCCGAACCACGTCATGATGAGGAACAGGAAGGGCGGCAGGGTCGTGGACCACGGCGCCTGTTGTTCCAGCACGAAGCGGCGAAAGACCTCGACGAAGATGATGCCGCCGATGGCGAGATAGGAGATCACCATCACGGTGGATTCGAAGTTGCGCTCGAACCACGGGCTGATCTGATAGATCAGCAGGATCAGTCCCGCCGCGCCCAGCATGGCGATCAGCCCGAGGGGCCAGATCGCCGGTTGGCGCATCGCTTCGGACAGCATCCATGAATCGCCTGATGAAAGGGCGCTGAGGATTTCTCCCGTGCCCTGGAACAAGCCGCTCATTCCCCGTTCCTCCCTTTGGGTGGCCGTTTTCTCGAACAGAAGTGAGATCCGTGCGCGGATCGCCGGGCCACCGCGAAAGGGCGGCCCGGTTCCACGCTATCGCGTCAGGCCGAACGCCACCAGCGGCGGGGTTCGACGTTTTCGGGCAGCATATCCTTGGGAATCTGCCGCGCGACATCGTAGATTTCCTGATAGGTGTCGATGCCGCCAGCCCAGCCGTTGATGCGCTCGCGCCATTGTGCCCAAGGTTCGGGATTGAACTCGGGCGAGCACATTTCTTCGGCCATCTTGACCTGATCGTCGGCCAGGAAGGCCGGGCGCACGTTGTTCTCGGCAAAGATCGTGCCGGGCAACTGCGGGTCCGAGAAGCCCACAGTCTTGACCAGGGCGGCCTCGTTGGCGGCCTGCACATGGACCTGCGCAAGATAGGCCGATTCCATGATCGCGTCCTGCAGATGGGGCTCCATCGCGTCGAACACCTTGGCCGACATCGAGGTATGCTCGGTGCCGCAGAAGAACTTGAGATCGACCGACTGGCTGACCACGGGCGCCATGTTGGCATAGGCCACGGCGGAGGCCCATGTTTCGGCACCGTCGATCAGGCCCTGCTTGAGACCGTCGAGCGTTTCTTCCCAGGCCACCGGGACCGGGTTGAGGTTGAGCTGCTGCATGGCGATGCGGCCCAGCTGTGTGCCGGTGACGCGGTTCTTGGTGCCGAACAGTTCCTCGAGCTTGGTCACGGTCGGCTTGTCGGCAAAGGACTGGCCGAGCTGGATGCCGCGCAATTCACAATGGCTGAACAGGAACTTGAGCCCGTGGCGCTTTTCAAGCGGTTCGCGCAGGATGCGCTGCGATTCCGGGCTGTAGAGGAAATGATACTGCGACGCACGGCTGGGGAACATGTAGGCGTAATCGAGAACATTGAGATAGGGTGCGCCGCCGGCGGAGTTCTGGGTTGAGGCGGCATACATGTCGACAACACCCAGCTGGGTTTTCTCGACGCAGGAAAGCTGCCCGCAAATCTGGTTGTCGCCGATGAATTCGACGCGGATCTCGCCTTCGGTGCGCTCTTCGAGGTCGCGCGCGAATTCGAGAACGCCGGCGCGTTCGATCAGCAGGTTGCGGGCGTTGAAGCCCGATGCGCCCAGTTTGAGCGTGTGTTTGGGTTCCTTCGAGAACCGCTTGTCATAGGTGCTTTCGGCGGCTTTCGCCAGCGACGGAAGCGTGACCGCGCCAGTGAGCGCGCCTGCGCCCAGCACGACCGAGGACAGGCCGAACTGGCCCGACAAACGGAACAGGTCCCTGCGGCTGATGCCGCTCAGGGCTTTTGATGCTTTCATGGTTTCCTCCCAAATGCGCAATTTTGATACTTGCGGTCTCAATATTGCTCGAACTAAGGTCTCTGTGGCAAGAAAAAACTTTCAACACTTGTCGCCGTGAGGAGGAGTTTCGGGAAATGTCGGGGATTTCAGCGGATTACGTCATCGTCGGTGCAGGCTCTGCGGGCTGCGTGCTGGCGAATCGCCTGTCAGCCGATCCTTCGGTGAAGGTCGTTCTGCTGGAAGCGGGGGGGCGGGACTGGAACCCGTGGATCCATATCCCGGTCGGTTATTTCAAGACGATGCATAACCCGTCGGTGGACTGGTGTTACCGAACCGAGCCCGATCCGGGGCTGAACGGCCGTCAGCTTGACTGGCCGCGGGGCAAGGTCCTGGGGGGGTCGTCATCGCTCAACGGGCTGCTTTACGTGCGCGGCCAGCCGCAGGATTACGACCGCTGGCAACAGATGGGCAATCCCGGCTGGGGCTGGGACGAGGTTCTGCCGCTGTTCAAGCGATCCGAGAACCAGGAGCGCGGGGCGGATGATTTTCACGGTGACCAGGGGCCGCTTTCGGTGTCGAACATGCGGCTGCAAAGGCCGATCTGTGATGCCTGGGTGGCGGCGGCGCAGGAGGCCGGGTATCCGTTCAACCCAGATTACAACGGCGCGACGCAGGAAGGCGTCGGATACTTCCAGCTGACCACCCGCAACGGGCGGCGCTGTTCGAGCGCGGTGGCGTTTCTCAATCCGGCACGGTCGCGTCCGAACCTGACCATCGTCACGCGGGCGGCGGCGCAGCGCATTCTGTTCGATGGCGCGCGCGCGACCGGTGTGGCCTATCGCGACGGGGCGGGGCGCGAACAGGTGGTCAGGGCCGAAGGCGAGGTGATCCTGTCATCGGGGGCGATCGGGTCGCCGCAACTGTTGATGCTGTCGGGAATCGGCGAGGGCGAGCAGTTGCGCGAGCACGGGATCGACGTGCGCCGCGACATGACCGCCGTGGGCAAGAACATGCAGGACCATTTGCAGGCACGGCTGGTGTTCAAGTGCAATGAGCCGACCCTGAACGACGAGGTGCGCAGCCTTTTCAACCAGGCGCGCATCGCGCTGAAATACGCGATGTTCCGGTCGGGGCCGATGGCGATGGCGGCCAGCCTGGCCACCGGGTTCCTGCGCACGGGCGAGCATGTGGAGACGCCCGATATCCAGTTTCACGTCCAGCCCTGGTCGGCGGACAGCCCCGGCGAGGGGGTGCATCCGTTCTCGGCCTTCACCATGTCGGTCTGCCAGCTGCGTCCCGAAAGCCGGGGCGAGATCCGCCTGGCATCGGGGGATGCGGGGGTTTACCCGAAGATCCACCCGAATTACCTGTCGAGCGAAACCGATTGCCGCACCATCGTGGAGGGCATCCGGATTGCGCGCAGGATCGCGCGTTGTGCGCCGCTGGACAGCAAGATTTCCGAGGCGTTCCGGCCGGATGACACGCTCGGGATGGACGATTACGAGGGCACGCTGGACTGGGCGCGCAGCAATTCGACGACGATCTATCACCCGACCGGCACCTGCCGGATGGGTCCGGACGAAGGTGCCGTGGTCGATGCGCGGCTGCGGGTGCACGGGATCGAGGGGTTGCGGGTGGCGGATTGTTCGATCATGCCCGAGATCGTTTCGGGCAACACCAACGCCCCTGCGATCATGATCGGCGAGAAGGCCTCGGACATGATCCTGGAGGATCGCAAGGCGGGCCGGGTGCAGGGGATCGCATGACATCCCGGAAGCTGTGAGGACATGATGAATTTCTGGTTCGAGGGCATCGCGGCAAAGGCACGCGGGCTGTTTCCCGGCATGATGGTGGCGTTGCTGGTGGCGCTGGCGGCGCAGTTCGTGGCCGAGCATTACGGCGCGCCGGCGATGCTGATGGCGTTGCTGTTCGGGATTGCGCTGAATTTCCTGAGCGAGCCGGGGCCGACTGCCGAGGGCATCGGGTTCACCGCGCGCACGGTGCTGCGTTTCGGGGTGGCGATCCTCGGGGCGCGGATCAGCGTCGAGATGCTGACCTCGCTGGGCTGGGGGATGATCGCGCTGCTGGTGGCCGGGGTGGTCGCGACGATCCTTTTCGGCGTGATTTTCGCGCGGCTGATCGGGCAGGGGCCGCGCTTTGCGATCCTGACCGCCGGGTCGGTGGCGATCTGCGGGGCCTCGGCGGCGATGGCGATCGCGGCGGTGCTGCCCAAGGACGAGCGGTCCGAGCGCAACCTGTTGTTCACGGTGCTGGGGGTGACGGTGCTGTCGACGCTGGCGATGATCCTTTACCCGATCCTGACCAATGCGCTGGGCTTTGACGAGCTGACGGCGGGGGCCTTTATCGGGGCGACGGTGCATGACGTGGCGCAGGTGGTCGGGGCGGGGTTCTCGATTTCCGACACGGCCGGGGAGACTTCGACGCTGGTCAAGCTGATCCGGGTGTCGTTCCTGGCGCCGGTGGTGGTGCTGATCGCGCTGTGGTGGCGCGACCCCGAAAGCGGTGCGGGCGAGAAGCGGCCGCCGATCATACCGGGCTTCGTGCTGGGGTTCCTGGTGCTGGCGGGGCTGAATTCCTTCGGACTCATTCCGCAGGCGGCGGGGGCGTTCCTGGCGAAGCTGTCATCATGGGCGCTGCTGGCGGCGATCGCGGCGGTGGGCATGAAGACCGACCTGCGCAACGTGATCCAGGTGGGCGGCGGCGCGATCGCGCTGATCGTGGCGGAGACGCTGTTCCTGGCGGGGCTGGTGCTGGCGGCGCTGGTCTGGCTGGACCTGCTGGCGGTGGGCTGAGGCGCGCGCTACCCCTTTGAACTGCCGGATGTTCACATTATGTTCGGCATCATGATGCCCGATCTTTTCGACTCGTTTCCCTTGCGCAAGGCCCGCGTCCATGAGGCGTGCGGGGCCGGGGCGACCGGCTTTGCCGCCATTGCTGCCGCGCGGGCGGCGTCGGATGTGTTGTGGATCCACGAGACCTGGCGGCCCGAGGTGCTCAACCCGGTCGGGCTGAGCGCCTTTTGCGACCCCGCGAAACTGCTGGTCGCGCAGGTAAACAATCAGCTCGAAGCCCTTGGCGTGGCGGAAGAAACCCTGCGCGACGGGGCGATCCCGCTGGTGGTGATCGAGTTGAGCCAGCCCCTGAGCCTGACCGCGGGACGGCGCCTGCAGCTGGCGGCGAAGGACGGGGGCACGACCGGCCTGTGCCTGATTTCCGAGGAGATGGGCAGCAACGCGGCCGAAACCCGCTGGCGTTGCGCGCCGGTTTTCGATGCGCAGGACTCGACTCTGATGGCGTGGGAAATTATCAAGAACAAAGCAGGAACATTGGGTATCTGGCATGTTCGATGGGATAGGACGTCGCGTCGTCTCGATGTGGTTTCCCCGGTTGGCGAGCGACCGGGTTCTGCGCGCGCATCCGGTTGACGGGCCGTTTGCCCTGACGCTGAAGCAGAACAACGCCAACCGCATATATTGCCTCAATGCGCAGGCCGAGCGGCTGGGGCTGCATCGGGGCATGTCGGTGTCGGATGCGCGGGCGTTCTGCCCCGACCTGCAAAGCCGCCCGGCGGAGCCGCGCAGCGATATGCGATTCCTGCATGTGCTGCGCCGCTGGGCGACGCGCTATTGTCCCTGGGTCGGCCTTGAGGGCGATTCCGGGCTGGTGCTGGATATCACCGGGGCGGCGCATCTGTTCGGCGGCGAGGCGATGATGCTGTCGGATATGCGCCGGCAGCTTGCGCGGGGTGGGGTTTCGGGGCGGATCGGGCTGGCGGATACGCGCGGCGCGGCCTGGGCGCTGGCGCGTCATGGCGAGGGGCTGGCCGCGCCGGGTGCGCCGATGGAGGCGCTGGGGGCGCTGCCGGTGACTGCGCTGCGACTGGACGAGGGCACCGTCACCGCCCTGCAACGGCTGGGATTGCGCAGTATTGCCGAACTGGAGGCCACGGCGCGCGCGCCGCTGGCGCGCCGGTTCGGGCCGGAGCCGCTGTTGCGGCTGGACCAGGCGCTGGGCCGCCAGCCCGAGCAGATCACCCCGCTGGCCGAGCCGCCCCATTACGGCGCGCGCATGACCCTGCCAGAGCCGATTGGCTTGCAGGGCGATGTCATGGCGGGCGCGGCGCGGCTGCTGGAGCGGATCTGCGACAGGCTGAAGGCGCAGGAGGCGGGCGCGCGGGCCTTGTGCCTGACGCTGCGCCGGGTCGATCAGGAGGCGCAGAGCGTGGAATTGCGGCTGGCGCGCCCGCTGCGCGACCCGGCCCGCATCCTGCCGCTGTTCGAGCGCGGCGTGAGCAAGGTGGAAGCGGGTTACGGGATCGACCAGATGCGGCTGGAGGCGACGCGGGTCGAGCCCTTGCCGGTTCAGCAGCTGAGCCATGTTTCCACCGACAGCCGGGCGCGGCTGGACGATCTGGTCAGTCGCCTGGGCACCCGGATCGGGCTGGAGAATATCCGCCGCTTCCTGCCTGCCGACAGCCATATCCCCGAGCGCGGTTTCATCGTCGCCCCGGCGGCTTACAGCCGGCCGGAGGGGTCTTGGGTCAGTCTGCGCCCGCGTCCGTTGCGCCTGTTCGCGCCCGAGCCGATCGCGGGCAGCGGGCCGCGCCCGCCGCAGCATTTCCGCTGGCGGCGGATGCGGCTTGTGACGGCGCGGGCCACGGGGCCGGAGAGGATCGCGCCGGAATGGTGGCTGGAGGATGACAACTGGCGCTCGGGCCTGCGCGATTACTGGCATGTGGAGACCCGGCAGGGGCGGCGGCTCTGGCTGTTTCATACGCCGCAAAGGCCGGGCTGGTTCGTGCAGGGGGAATTCGCATGAGCTATGCGGAACTCTGCGTGACCACGAATTTCACCTTCCTGACCGGCGCGTCGCATCCCGAGGAGATGGTGACGCGCGCGGCGGAGCTGGGGCTTGAGGCGATCGCCATCACCGACCGCAATTCGCTGGCCGGTGTGGTGCGGGCTTATGCGGCGCTGAAGGCGTTGCGGCGCGAGGCGGACGAGGCGGCGATACGGATACGGTCGCAGCACCGGATCGACCCTTGTTCGCGTCAGGAGGTGGGGCAGGCGGCGCCGATCGCACGGCCCGAAGCGCCGCGCCTGCCGCGGCTGATCACGGGCTGCCGTCTTGTGTTGCGCGACAGCCCGGTGGAGTGGCTTGCGCTGCCTTGCGAAAGGGCGGGGTATCAGCGGCTGACCCGGCTGTTGACCCTGGGCAAGCGGCGGGCCGGGAAGGGGGAATGCCACCTGGATCTTGCCGATCTGCTGGAGGGCTGTGCGGGTATGATCCTTGTGGCGCTGCCGCAGGGGCGGCTGTCGGGGGTGCTGGGGCCTTTGCAAAAGATGCAGCGGCGGTTTCCGGGGCATGTGTTCCTGGGCGCCGCGCCGCGCTATGACGGGTCGGATCAGGCCTATCTGCGGGCCTGTGCGCGGCTGGCGCACCGGGCCTCGGCGCCGATGGTGGCGGTGGGCGATGTGCTGATGCACCGGGCCGCGCGCCGCCAGTTGGCGGATGTGCTGACCTGCATGCGCGAACATATCACCATCGACGAGATCGGCACCCGCGCGCTGCCCAATGCGGAGCGGCGCCTCAAGGGTCATGACGACATGGCGCGGGTGTTTCGCGATCATCCCGCCGCGCTGCGCCGGACGCTGGAGATCGCCGCGCGGTGCAGTTTCTGCCTGAGCGAGCTGAGCTATGAATATCCCGACGAGATGTCCGAGGGCGAGACCCCGCAGGCGCGGCTGGAGCGGCTGGCGCGTGAGGGGGTGACGCGGCGCTATCCGCGCGGTGATGCGCCCGAACGGGTTCATGCGCTGTTGGAAAAGGAGCTGAAGCTGGTCGCGGAGCTGGGTTTCGCCGCCTATTTCCTGACCGTTCACGATATCGTCTGTTACGCCCGTTCGCGGGGCATCCTGTGCCAGGGGCGCGGCTCGGCTGCGAATTCGATCCTGTGTTACCTGCTCGGGATCACCGATGTGGGGCCGGACCAGATCGCCATGGTGGTCGAGCGGTTCATCTCGAAATACCGGGGCGAGCCGCCCGATATCGACGTGGATTTCGAGCATGAGCGGCGCGAGGAGGTGATCCAGTGGATCTATGAACGCTACGGTCGCCACCGGGCGGGGCTCTGTGCGACGGTCATTCATTTCCGCAGCCGGGCGGCGATCCGGGAGGTGGGCAAGGTGATGGGCCTCAGCCAGGATGTGACGGCCAACCTGTCGGGGCAGATCTGGGGCATGTCGAATGGTGGGGCGGAACCCGAGCGGATCCGCGAGCTGGGGCTTGATCCCGAGGATCGCAGGCTGGCGCAGACCATCCGGCTGATCGGCGAGATCATCGGCTTTCCGCGGCATCTGTCGCAGCATGTGGGCGGGTTCGTCATCACGCGGGGGCGGCTGGATGAGCTGTGTGCGATCGAGAACGCGGCGATGGAGGACCGCACCGTCATCGAGTGGGACAAGGACGATATCGACACGCTGGGCATTCTCAAGGTCGATATCCTGTCGCTGGGGATGCTGACCTGTATCCGCAAGGCCTTTGACCTGCTGGAGCGGCACGCGGGCACACGCATGACCATCGACAGCGTCCCGCAGGAGGACCCGGCGACCTACGAGATGCTGCAACGGGCCGATGCGGTGGGCGTGTTCCAGGTGGAAAGCCGCGCGCAGATGAATTTCCTGCCCCGGATGAAGCCTGCGACCTTCTATGATCTGGTGATCGAGGTCGCCATCGTGCGCCCCGGCCCGATCCAGGGCGGCATGGTGCAGCCCTATATCAGGCGGCGCCAGGGGCTGGAGCGACCCGAACCGTTCGGCGACGCGCTGGAAGAGGTGACGCGGCGCACCCTGGGTGTGCCGCTGTTCCAGGAGCAGGCGATGCAGATCGCTGTGGTCGGGGCGGGGTTCACGGCGGAAGAGGCCGACCATCTGCGCCGCTCGCTGGCCTCGTTCCGGCGGATGGGCACGATCGGCGCGTTTCGGGACAAGTTCATCGCCGGGATGCTGGGCAATGGTTACAGCCAGGAGGTGGCGGAGCGCTGTTTCGACCAGATCGAGGGCTTTGCCGATTACGGCTTTCCCGAAAGCCACGCGGCGGCCTTTGCCATGCTGGCCTATGTCTCGGCATGGCTGAAATGCCATCATCCGGCGATCTTTGCCTGTGCGCTGCTGAATGCGCAGCCGATGGGGTTCTATGCGCCGGCCCAGATCGTGCGCGATGCGCGTGAGCATCATGTCGAGGTGCGGCCGGTCTGCGTGAATGCGAGCGGCTGGGACAACCTCTTGGAGCGGCGCGCCGACGGGCGGCTGGCGTTGCGGCTGGGGTTTCGCCAGATCAAGGGCCTGCGCGAGGAGGATGCGGGCTGGATCGTCGCGGCGCGCGGCAATGGCTATCGCGATCCCGAGGCGGTCTGGCTGAGGGCCGGGGTCGCGCCCGCGGTGCTGGCGCGGCTGGCCGAGGCGGATGCCTTTGCCGATATGGGGCTGACCCGGCGCGATGCGCTATGGCAGGTGAAGGCGGTGCGCGGGCAGGCGCCGCTGCCGCTGTTCAACGACCCGATCGACGGCGAGGCGATCCGCGAGCCGGTGGTCGAGCTGCCGGCGATGCATCTGGGCGAGGAGGTAGTGGAGGATTACGTCTCGACGCGGCTGACGCTGCGGGCGCATCCGATGGAGATCCTGCGCCCCGCGATCCCTGACCTCATGCCGCATGAACGGTTGGCGACGACGCCGCTGAAACAGGTCAGCGTCTGCGGTCTGGTCATCACGCGCCAGCGCCCCGGCACCTCGTCGGGGGTGATATTCCTGACGCTGGAGGATGAGACCGGGGTGTCGAATATCGTGGTCTGGCCGAGGATATACGAACAATTCCGCCGGGTCGTCATGGGGGGGCGGCTGTTGCGGGTGCGCGGCTATCTTCAGCGCGAGGGCATCATCGTGCATGTGATCGCGCAGCAGGTCGAAGACCTGTCGCCGCGGCTGTCGGAACTGGGGCATCCGCTGGACGAGGCGGTCGGCGTCACCCGCCCCGAGACCGACGACGCGCCCCGCCCCGCGCGCTATCCGCCGCGCGCGCGCCATCCGCGCGAACAGGCCAAGCGGCTGTTTCCGAGCCGGGATTTTCATTGATGCGAGGGTGAGGGCGGAACCGCAGGTGCGGTGCGGGCCGGAGCAGAGATCGCCCCGGCCCTGCCGCCCGCTTACATCGCCGCGCGGAAGAGCGCGGTCAGGTTCTCTTCGGTCAATTCGACCGGGTTGCCGCCACAGGACGGGTCCTTGATCGCGCCCTTGACCAGATCGGGAATGGCGGCTTCGTTCACGCCAAGCGCGGCCAGCCCCTTGGGCACGCCCAGACGGTCATTGAAACCGTCGACAAAGGCGCGGAAGCCCTTGTAGCCGCCTTCGATCCCCAGGTAGCTCGCGGCAAGGTCGAAGCGCCCGGCGATCATCGGCTCGTTGAGGTCCAGAACGGCGGGCATGCAGACCGCGTTGGTGGTGCCGTGATGGGTGTTGAAATGCGCCCCGATCGGGTGACTCATGGCATGGATCGCGCCGAGCCCCTTCTGAAAGGCGGTGGCGCCCATGGCGGCTGCGCTCATCATCTGGGCGCGGGCCTCGATATCGGTGCCATCCTCATAGGCGCGCGGCAGGTATTCGACCACCAGCCGCATCCCTTCGAGCGCGATACCCTGGCTCATCGGGTGGTAATGGGGCGAGGAGAACGCCTCGACGCAGTGGGCGAAGGCGTCAAGCCCGGTCCCGGCGGTGATGGCGCGCGGCATGCCGACGGTCAGTTCGGCATCGCAGATCACCACGGCGGGCAGCATCCGGGGGTGGAAGATAATCTTTTTCTCGTGGGTTTCAGAATTGGTCAGAACGCCCGCGCGGCCCACTTCGGAGCCGGTTCCGGCGGTGGTGGGCACGGCGATGATGGGCGCGATGGCGTCGGCATCGGCGCGGGTCCACCAATCGCCGATATCCTCGAAATCCCAGACCGGGCGGGTCTGTCCGGCCATGAAGGCCACGCATTTGCCCAGATCGAGCCCCGAGCCGCCGCCAAAGGCGATCACGCCGTCATGGCCGCCTGCGTTATAGGCGGCGACACCGGCGGCGAGGTTGGTTTCATTGGGGTTGGGATCGACATCCGCGAACAGCCCGGCATCAAGCCCGGCCTCGCGCAGGATGTCGAGTGCCTGTGCGGTGATCGGCAGCCCGGCAAGCCCGCGGTCTGTGACCAGCAGGGGTTTGGTGATCGAGGACTGGCGGCAGGCGTCGGGCAGTTCCGCGATGCGGCCTGCGCCAAAGCGGATGGCGGTCGGATAGGACCAGTTTGCGGTGAGGCTCATGATGTGACCTTCTTGAGGTGGTAGGATTTGGGACGGGTGAGGTTGTGATAGCCGATGACCGAGAGCGCGCCGCCCCGGCCGGTGCTTTTGCAGCCGGTCCAGCAGAGCGCCGGATCGAGGTAATCGGCCCGGTTCATGAAGATCGTGCCGGTCTCGATGGCGTCGCCGATCCGCGCCGCGCGCGCCACATCCGCGGTCCAGAGCGAGGCCGTGAGGCCGAAGGGGCTGTCATTCATCAGCGCGATGGCCTCGGCATCGTCGCGCACCGGCATGATGCCGACCACGGGGCCGAAACTTTCGTCGCGCATGACACGCATGTCGTGGCTGACTCCGGTCAGGATCTGGGGTGTCAGATACGTGCCGCCGTCATCCTGCGCGAAGGTGTCGATATGGGCGGTTGCCCCGGCCTCGAGAGCCTCGGATATCTGGGCGCGCACCTCGGCGGCGAAACGGGCATTGGCCATCGGACCGATGGTGGTTTCGGGGTCGAGCGGGTCGCCCAGCCTGTAGCCCTTGACGATGGCCACGGCCTTCTCGACGAAGGCGTCGAACAGGCTTTCATGGACGTAGATGCGCTCGATCCCGCAGCAGCACTGGCCCGAGTTGAACATCGCGCCGTCGATCAGCGTATCGACCGCAGCGTCGAGGTCGGCGTCTTCCATCACATAGCCCGGATCCTTGCCGCCAAGTTCCAGCCCAAGCCCGGTGAAGGTGCCCGCGGCGGCGCGTTCCATCGCCTTGCCGCCGCCCACCGAGCCGGTGAAGTTGACGAAATCGAAGCAGCTTTCCGAGATGAGCTGCGAGGTGGTGTCGTGATCGAGGAACACGTTGCGGAACACGTCCTCGGGTACGCCGGCATCGTGGAAGGCACGGGCCATGCGTTCGCCCACCAGCAGGGTTTGCGTGGCGTGTTTGAGCACCACCGCGTTGCCCGCGATCAGCGCCGGGGCGACGGTGTTGATCGCCGTCATGTAAGGGTAGTTCCAGGGCGCCACCACGAAGACCACCCCGTGCGGCACGCGCCGGATATAGCGGTGGAAGGTCGCGTCATCCGAGATTTCGATATCGGCCAGCCCCTCTTGGGCGATTTCGGCCATGTATGACGCGCGTTCGTTGAAGCCGCCGAATTCGCCGCCATACCGGACGGGGCGGCCCATCATCCGGGCCAGTTCGGGGACGATTTCGTCGTTCATCTCGCCGATGGCGGCGACACCGGCCATGACGAGGTCGATGCGTTCCTGAAGCGGGCGCGCGGCCCAGTCGGCCTGCGCGGCGCGGGTCTTGGCGATGGCGTCACGGGCCGCATCCGCGGTCAGGGTCTCTCGGGTGGCGAAGGCCGATCCGTCGATCGGCGATGTGCAGGTCAGGGTGGTCATGCGAGTCCTCTGGGGATCAGGCGCGTTCAAAGCCGCGCTGGATTTCGTAATCGGTGACGGTGCGGTCGAAGTCTTCCTGTTCGACCTCGGCGGCGCGGGTGTAGTGATCGACGACATCGTCGCCAAGCGCGCGCCGCAGCATGGCGGAGTTGCGGAAGGCCGCCGTGGCGGCGCCGAGGGTGTAGGGCACCTCGGCCACGTCATCCATGCTGTAGAGATCGCCCTGGACCGGCGCGGGGAGGTCCAGTTCCTCCTCGATCCCGGCAAGCCCGGCGGCGAGCTGGCCCGCGCAGGCGAGATAGGGGTTCATGTCCGAGCCGGGGATGCGGCATTCGATGCGCACGCCCTTGGTGTTCTCGCCCACGAGGCGGAAACCGGCGGTGCGGTTGTCCACGGACCATGCGGATTTGGTGGGCGCGAAGGTGCCGGGCACGAAGCGCTTGTAGCTGTTGATATAGGGCGCCATCAGCAGCATGCAGTCGGGCGCGTATTTCAACAGGCCGGCGACGTAATGGCCCATGATCTTCGACATGGAGTGGTCGCCGCTGGCGTCGTGAAAGACATTGTTGCCGTCGGCGAAGAGCGACTGGTGGATATGGGCGGCGCTGCCGACCTTGTCGGCGTGCCATTTGGGCAGGAAGGTCGCCGCGTGGCCATGTTGATGGGCGATTTCCTTGACGGCGTGCTTGGCCAGGACGTGCTGGTCGCAGGCGGTGAGCGCATCGCCGTAGCGGATGTTGAGCTCACCCTGGCCGATTTCGGCCTCGCCCTTGGTGTTCTCGACCGGGATGCCCATTGCGTAGAGCGCGTTGCGCACCGGGCGCATGACATGTTCTTCGCGGCTGGTGAACTGGATCGAGTAGTCCTGATTGTATTTCACCACCGGTTCGAGGTCGCGATAGCCGCTGGCGCGGATCTCGTCATAGCTTTTCTTGAACAGGAAGAATTCCAGTTCGGTCGCCATCATCGGGGTGAAGCCCATTGCGGCGGCGCGTGCCACCTGCGCCTGAAGGATCTGGCGTGGCGAGTGGGGGACCGGGGCGTGGTGGTGGTGATCGAGATAGTCGCAGAGCACCAGCACCGTGCCCTCGAGCCAGGGCACCGGGCGCATGGTGGCGAGGTCGGGTTTCATGACGTAATCGCCATAACCCGAGGCCCAGCTTGTCGCCGCGAAGCCCTCGGGCGTCTGCATCTCAAGGTCGGTCGCCAAGAGGTAGTTGCAGCAATGGGTTTCCTCATGCGCGCTTTCCAGGAAGTTCGACACATGGAACCGCTTGCCGGTCAGCCGGCCCTGCATGTCCACGGCGCAGACCAGCACCGTGTCGATTTCGCCGCTTGCGGCCTTGGTTTTCAGCTCGTCCAGGGTCAGGGCAGCCATGTGCATTCGCTCCGTTCATACAAGGGGAGGGGGCCATGAAGCGGCCCCCTCGGGTCAGTGTGGTGCCGGGTCAGGTGTAGCGGTATGGACGGCCCGCTTTTTCCATGTCGGCGTTGTATTGCTTGAAGATCTCGACGACCTTCGCCTTGGTTTCGGACTCGGCCGCGATCTCGTCCCAGAATTCGCGCGCGGCGGATTCGACCGTCGCCCACTCGGCATCGGGGATCGTGGTGAGTTTCATCTTCTCGCCGTTGACGCGCAGCCGCGCTTCGCCGCCCCAATACCACCACTGGCGATAGTAATGCGACTGCTCCATGCAGGTAGCCAGCAGAAGTTGCAGATCCTCGGGCAGTTCCTCCCAGCGGCCCATATTGGCGAAGAAATGGCCAACCCAGGCGCCGGAGATGTTGTTGGTGAGGAAGTAGTCGGTCACGTCGGCCCAGCCGACGGTGTAATCCTCGGTGATGCCCGACCATGCGATGCCGTCAAGTTCGCCGGTCTGCACGGCGACCTCGATGTCCTCCCAGGGCAACGTCACCGGCACGACGCCGAACTGCGACAGAAAGCGGCCCGCTGTGGGGAAGGTGAAGACGCGCTTGCCCTTGAGATCCTCGAGGCTGTGGATCGGGTCCTTGGTGGCGAAATGGCAGGGGTCCCAGGACCCGGCGCTGATATGCTTGACGCCGACCTTGGCGTATTCCTCGTCCCAGATATCCTTCAGGCCATACTGGTTGAACAGAACCGGCACATCGAGCGAGTAGCGCGAGCCGAAGGGGAAATAGCCGCCGAACACGGTGACTTCGGTGGGCGAGGCCATCGAATCGTCATCCGACTGCACCGCGTCGATGGTGCCGCGCTGGAGAGCGCGAAAGAGCTCGCCGGTCGGGACCAGCTGATCGGCGAAGAATAGCTCGATCTGCATGCGGTCTCCGGCGATCTTGTTGAAGGTGTCGATCGCGGGCTTCACCACATGCTCGGCGAGGGCCGCGCCGGCATAGGTCTGCATCCGCCAGGTGATGGTGGATTGCGCGATGGCCGGGGCGGCCAGCGGCGTTGCGGCGATACCGATCCCGGCGCTTTTCAGGAACTTGCGTCTTGTCGTGGTCATTTTCTTTCTCTCCTTGTTATGGTTCGGCCCCTTGGGCGGGGCTTCTTCTTGCGGTTATTTTCCGTAGACGTAGTTCGGCAGCCAGAGCGCGATCTGCGGGAACAGCATCACCAGCGCCAGCGCCAGGGCCATGACGGCCACGAAGGGCACGATCGAGCGGTAGATGTCGCGCAGGCTGATTTCGGGTGGCGCCATCGCGCGCATCAAGAACAGGTTGTAGCCGAAGGGCGGGGTCATATAGGCGATCTGCGTGGTGATCGTGTAGAGCACACCATACCAGATCAGATCGAACCCCAACGCGCCCACCAATGGCACGTAGAGCGGCGCGACGATCACCAGCATAGCGGTATCGTCAAGAAACGTGCCCATGATGATGAAGCTGAGCTGCATGAGGATCAGGATTCCCCAGGGGCCAAGGCCCAGCTGCGCGGTAAACAGGTCCTCGATGGCGCTGACCGCGCCCAGCCCGTCGAAGATCGCGCCGAAGCCGAGAGCGGCGAGGATAATCCACATGAACATGCAGGAGATCGCCAGCGTGCTGCGCACGGATGTCTCGAACACCTCGCGGGTCATGCGCCCCTTGAGGACCGCCGCCAGAAAGGCCGTGATCGCCCCGATGGCCGAGCTTTCCACCAGCGAGGTCCAGCCCTTGACGAAGGGCACCATCATGGTGGCGAAGATCACCAGCGGCAGAAGGCCGGCGCGCAGGAGGCGCAGTTTCTCTGAGAGGGGGACGTTGCGTTCTTCCTTGGGGAGGACCGGCCCCAGTTCGGGCTGAATCCGGCAGCGCAGCCAGATATAGAAGATGAACAGCGTCGCCATCATCAGCCCCGGCACCACTCCGGCCAGCCAGAGCTGTCCGACTGGCTGGCGCGCGATCATCGCATAAAGCACCAGCACCACCGATGGCGGCACAAGAATGCCAAGGGATGACCCGGCCTGGATCACGCCGGTCACCATCAGCTTGTCGTAATTGCGCCGCAGAAGTTCGGGCAGGGCGATGGTGGCGCCGATCGCCATGCCGGCGACCGAGAGGCCGTTCATTGCCGAAATCAGCACCATCAGCCCGATCGTGCCGATGGCCAGCCCGCCGCGCACCGGCCCCATCCAGACATGGAACATCTTGTAGAGGTCGTCCGCGATGCGGCTTTCCGAGAGCACGTAGCCCATGAAGATGAACATCGGCAGCGTCAGCAGCGGATACCACTTCATCAGCTTCATCGCGGCCGAGAACGGAATCTCGGCGCCACCCGTGCCCCAGAGCATCAGCCCGGCCATTGCCCCGACGAAACCGATGGCGCCGAACACGCGCTGTCCGGTCATCAGCATCAGCATCATGCCGGAGAACATGACAACGGCGATGAGTTCCTGGGACATCAGACCTCCACTCCCCGGATGCGACCGAGATCGCGGAAGAATTCCGCCAGACATTGCAGGATCATCAGGAAGACCCCGACGCAGAGCAGCACCTTGATCGGCCAGATCTGCGGCCGCCAGGCGGTCGAGCTCACCTCGAGGTGGCCCAGCATGTCACCTGCGGCGGTCGGCCCCTGGGTAACGAAGGTCACCAGAAGATCCCCGAAGAACTGAAACGGCTCCATGCCGAAATAGCCCAGCGAATAGGCTGTCGAACTGATCGCGCCGTAAAACAGGACGCCAAGGTAGAAGACCAGGAAGAAGATCGTGAAGGCATCGACCGAGGCCTTGGTGCGCGGCGACCAGTCGCCGTAGAACAGGTCCATGCGCACATTCGAGCCGAGCTGGATCGAATAGGGTCCGCCGAGGATGTAATAGGCGACCATCACGAACTGCGCGGTTTCCAGCGTCCAGAGGGACGGGGTGAAGAAGGTCTTGGAGACCGAGGACCAGAGCAGCACGCCGATCAGCGCGAAAATCATATACATCGCGATCCGCCCGATGAAGCGGTTCAGGCGGTCGATCACGCGGATATAGGCCAGCATCGCCCTAGGCATCGCTTTGCTCCCGAAGGCCCAGGTGCGCGAGCGCGGGAAGCAGGAGGGTGATCAGCTCCTGCGCCATCGCGCGTTCGTCAGCCGGGGTGGTCAGAAGGTCGTTGCGCAGTTCGATCATCACGTTGGGCAGGTCGTTCTGCAGCCCGTGCAGGCGCAGCGTATGGGTCACCCCGTCAGCCGGGCCGTAGGGGTCGTTGCGCGCGATGCGGCGGTGCGACAGGCGGTGGGTCTCGGCCAGCATGGCATCGGCAAGGCGGCTGTCGTCGTCATGGAGGATGCCGATCTCGACCGGGCGCGGCGTGCCGAACCAGAGCGGCGTGAAACTGTGCATCGTGATCAGCGCGAAGGGCGTGCCCTGCGCCTTGCGCTGCGCGAGGAGGTCGGTGACCGCAGCGGTGAACGGGTCATAGACGGTGCGGACGCGTTCGGCGCGATCATCGTCGGAGAGGGCCGCATTGGCGGGGATGGCGATGGTTTCGCTTTGAGCGGGCATGGCGCTGGGCGCTTCGGGCGGGCGGTTGCAATCATAGACCAGCCGCGAAACCCGGCCCGCGATCAGCGGCGCATCGAGGGCCTTGCTCAACAGGCGGGCCACGGCTTCGGCGCCGGGGTCCCAGGCGGCGTGGCTGGTGCGGGCGGCGTCATCGAGGCCCAGCCCGTGATAGCGTTCGGGGATGTGGTTGGAGGCATGTTCGCAGATGATCACCGCCGGACCTGCGCCCGTCGCATTCATCACGTCATAGGCCTGTTCGGCGGTCTCGGCCACGGTCATCCCCCTGCAATTGGAAAAACCTTTCCACGAGGCAATATTTATGTCAATAATTTTCCAGTGACGTGGCGGGCGAAGTCGTTTCCGTGTTTGCGCGCCGGGGATTTGCACAAAAAACAGCCAGACGAGGCCCCGCTTTTGACTGATCGCGCGCGTACCGGAACGCCCCCCCAGACGGCCGCGAAAGTCACTGTGCGCCAGCTGATCCGCAAGCATTATCCGCAGCTGACCCAATCGGAGCGCAAGTTCGCCAATGCGCTGGTCGAAGATTATCCCGGTGCCGGCCTGGCGACGATCACGCTGGCGGCGGCGGGGGCGGGGGTGTCGACGCCGGTGGTGGCGCGGATGGTGCAGAAGCTGGGTTTCAAGGGTTATCCGCAGTTCCATCAGGCATTGCTTCAGGAGTTGCAGGCCAAGGTGTCAGGCCCCACGGCGCGGCGCGCAGTATGGGCCGCCGAGGCGCCCGAATCGCATATGCTGAACCGGTTCGCGGATTCGGTGACGCAGAACCTGAGCCAGACCTTTGCCAATATCGATTCCCGGCAGTTCGACACCGCGGCGCAGCTGCTGGCCGGCGATTCGGGACTCTACGTCGTGGGCGGGCGGATCACGCGGTCATTGGCGGAATATGCCTTTACCCATTTCCAGGCGATCCGCGAAGGCGTGGTGCATCTGACCTCGTCGCCTGCGACATGGCCGCATTACGTGCTGGATATGGTCGAGGGCGATACGCTGCTGATCTTTGACGTGCGACGCTATGAAGAGAACCTGCTGCGGCTGGCCAATATCGCGGCCGAGCGCGGGGTCAGGGTGATCCTGATCACCGATCAATGGGCCAGTCCGGTGGCCGGTGTCGCCGAGATCACCTTCAATTGCTGGGGTGAGATCCCGTCGGCATGGGATTCCAACATCGCAACGCTGTCGCTGCTGGAGGCGCTGATCGCCGCCACGCAGGAGGAACGCTGGCCCGATGCGCGCGAGCGGTTCGAGCGGCTGGATCGCCTGTTTGAACTGACACGGTTGTTCCGCAAGCCCTGAGCGGGTGTGAAGGAACGCGGTTTGCGGCGAGCGCTGGGCAGGGCGAGCGCCATCAAGGTGTATGCTGCAAGGCTTTCAATCGCTCCTGGAATGCCGCGAACTCGATCTCGAAGGCCTCGTCGAACAGGCGGATGGTGCCCGATTTGCTTGCGACCCGCGGGGTGATGCAGACGAAGGTGAAATCCAGTTTCTCGCGCAGCGGCCTGACCAGACCGCCGCGGTCCGCGAAACTGGCAGCGGTGAAGCCGTCGACGATACTGCACCCGAGCCCGGCTTGGACGAATTCGGATATGGTGAGCGACCAGCGCGCCTCGGTCTGAATCCGGCGCGAGATGTTCATCGAAGCGAACAGCGCATCCGTCCGCAGGCGGCTCGAGGTACCTTCCGCCGTGGCGATGAAGGTTTCGCCGGCAAGATCCCCGACTGAAATCTCGTGGCGGTCCTGCAGGCGGTGGCCCGGTGGCAGGATGCAGAAGGAAGGCACCGACATGACCGGCCCGACATGGACGCGCCGCGCATCGACCGGCGTCATGGCGAAGCCGAGTTCGCACAGGCCTGAGGCGACCAGTTCGACGGCCTCTTCGGAATTGTAGGCCTGAATCGAGAGCTGCAACCCGCCGACCGTCTGGTAGAGCCGCCGTGCGACATGGACGATGAAACCGGTCGCGAAGGTCGGCAAGACCGCGAGGCGCAGGCTGCCGGCGGTGCGGTCATGGATACGTTTCGCGGCGCGTTTGATGCGTTCCAGCCCGGCGAAGCTCTGTTCGACCTCGGCATAGAGGATATAGCCGTCATCGGTCGGGCTGAGCTTGCCCTGACGGCGCTCGAACAGCGAGAAGCCGAGTTCCGATTCCAGCTGGCTGATGATTTTCGAGACGGCGGGCTGCGTGACCGAGAGATACTGGGCGGCCTCTGTCATCGATCCGCTGACCATCAATGCGCGGAAGGCTTCGATCTGGCGGTGGGTTATCCTCATGTCGGGCAAGCGCTTTTATTCCTATATGAGTTCAGGTGATATCTTCATCATTATTTATTCTTTGACTTTATCTCATCCCGTCAAGAGGGTTGTCCAAGGTGAGCGGACGCTTGCCCCAAGAAAAACAACCTTTCGCGTATGTGTCGAATTTGAACGGCGTGCCGGTTTCGCAGTGATGCTGCGATGCCTGCGATTGGAAAAAGCAGATACAACAAGGAGACTACCCGATGACATCATCAAAGACTTTCACCGCCTACGGGCTTGTCGCGGGGCTGTGCCTTGCCGCCGGTCCGGCGTCGGTCGCCTTTGCCCAGGAGATGCCCCCGGTGCCCCAGGCCATCGAGGACGCAGGGGTCGTGCGCGTCGGCACGAAATGCGACTATCCGCCCGAGGGCTTTCTGAACAATTCCGGCACGCCGGTCGGGGTCGAAGTGTCGATGGGACACCAGATCGCGAAATATGCCTTTGGCGAGGATGCCGCGGCCGAGATCGTCTGTGTCACCGGCTCGAACCGGGTGCCTGCGCTTCTGGGCGGCAAGATCGACGTGATCATCGCCACGATGGGGATCAACGCCGAGCGGGCCGAAGTGGTGGATTTCACCGACCCCTATGCGTGGTCGTCGTCCGGCATGGTCGTGCGGGCCGAAGATTCATACAACAAGCTGGCCGATCTCGAAGGCAAGCCGGTGGCCTTCATCAAGGGCGCCTGGCAGATTCCCTATTTCGACGAGCATCATCCCGAGGTCGAGAAGCTGTTGCTGGACGGGGTTTCGGACAGCCTTCAGGCGCTGATGCAGAACCGTGTCGAGGGCTATGCGCATGACACCGCCGTCCTGATTTCGATGGTGCAGAACAATTCCAAGATCCGCCTGATCGAGGAATCCTACAAGATCGGCACAAGGGGCGCGGCCGTGCGGCCGGGCGAGACCGAGTGGCTGACCTATGTGAATGCCGCGATCAAGCGGATGGCCGAAGAGGGCAAGCTGAGCGAGTGGCTTGAAACCTATTCCGACCCCGAAACCGTCGAGGTGAAGAAGACCTTCTGGGACATGTCCAAGAAGCCGTCGCAATAAGAACCTGGACGGGATGGGGGCCGCGTTGCCCCTGTTCCGTCCCCGTTCAAGTCAGGTCAATCTGTCATGAGCTATGAATTCAGCTTTCCCTACATCTGGGGGGCGACGCCGGACCTTTTCCAGGGTCTGTGGATGACGCTGCTCGTCAGCCTGGTGTCGATTGCGATCTCGGTGGTGCTGGGCACGGTCTGTGCCTGCCTGCGGCTGTTCAAGGTGCCGGTATTATCGCAGATCGCGACGGCATATGTGCACTTCATGCGCTCGACGCCGCTTCTGGTGCAGCTTTACTTCATCTTCTACGGGCTGGCGTCGCTGGGGCTCGGACTCGGGGGGTTCTGGTCGGGGGTTCTGGCGCTGTCGCTCTGGGGTGGCGCCTATAACACCGAGAATGTCCGGGGCGGGCTGGCGGCGGTGCCCAAGGGATTGCAGGAGGCGGCGCTGTCGCTTGGGTTGCGCCCTGCGCTTTACCTCCGTCTCGTCGCACTACCCATCGGGCTGCGGGTCTGTATTCCCGCGATGCTCAATACATCTGTGTCGGTGCTCAAGAACTCGTCCTATCTTCAGGCGATCGGTGTGGCGGAGTTGACCTTTGTGGCGATGAACCGGGTGGCGATGGATTTCCGCACGCTCGAGATGTTCCTCGCGATCGGCCTGATCTACCTGACCATCGTCCTGTTGCTCTCGGCCGCGGTGCGGCGCCTTGAAGCGGTGCTGCAGGCACCATTCCGGACAGCTTGAGGAGGCGGGTGACATGCAGCTTATCATAGATAGTCTTCCGCTGTTGTGGCGCGGGTTGATCGTGACGTTTCAACTTGCCTCGCTGACCCTTCTGTTCACCGCCTTCATCTCGCTTTTCGTGGGGATCGCTTCGGTGTCGCGGTTCTGGACCCTGCGCGCGCTGGCGGTGATCTACGTCGAGTTCTTCCGGGATATTCCGCTGGTGGTGAACCTTCTGTTCGTCTACTTCGGCGCGCCCTTGGTGGGGCTGGCTCTGGACCCGTTCTCGGCGGCGCTCGTCAGTTTCACGAGTTGGGGCAGCGCCAATGGCGCAGAGATCATCCGTGGCGGATTCAACGCGCTGGCGAAACATCAGCGCGAAAGTGCGCAGGCGCTGGGCCTGAGGTCGTGGGAGACCATGTTCCTCGTGCTTCTGCCGCAGATCGTGCTGCCGATCCTGCCTGCCTTTACCGGCCTCTTTTCATTGCTGATCCAGGCGACATCGCTGGCCACGCTTGTGGGCGCGACCGAGTTCCTGCGATCGGCCAAGATCATCGTCGAGCGCCAGACGATGATGACCGGCGAAAGCCCCGCCTTCATGGTGTTCGGCTTCGTGCTCTGTGTCTATTTCGTCATTTGCTACAGCCTCAACCTGTTCACCGCCTGGCTGGAGCGGCGCATCGTGACGGCGCGCACCGTGCACCGGCACGCGCCGCAGGAAATCGCATCTACTCATGAAACCCAAGTGAATCCGGAGAATACATGATGTCCGTCCAACCCGATCATCCCGAGGCCGCAGCGCCCGCGCAATCAAAGGTCAGCGGCTTCTTGAACGAGCCTTTGGCGAAAGAGGTCATCGAAGGCATCAACGCGCCCGGACTGGTGCGTGGATTTCCGGCCTCGCTGCCCTGGTTCACCCGCATCAACCGCGCGCATCTGGTGATGCTGGCCGAACAGGGGCTGATCGAACCCGATGTCGCGGGCCGGTTGCTCGGGCATATCGCACAGCTTGACGCGGAAGGCCCGGATGCCTTCACGCTGGATCCGGAGCGCGAGGATCCGTGGTTCAACTACGAGGCCGAACTGACCAACCGCGCAGGTCCGGAGGCCGGGCGGCTGCATATGGCGCGCTCGCGCAACGATCTGAAATCGACCCAGGACCGGATGCGGACCCGCAAGCTGGCCGAGAGCCTGCTGCGCGAATGCCTGAGCCTGCGCAAGGCGCTGATCGCGCGGGTCGAGGACGAGATCGCCACGATCATGCCGGGCTACACGCATCTGCAGCATGCCCAGCCGATCACCTTCGGGTGGTATCTTCTGGGGCTCGAGAATGCGCTGACGCGCGATGCCGGCCGGCTTGAGGATGCGCTGATGCGCATGGATGAATGCCCGTTGGGCGCCGGGGCGCTGGCGGGGACGCGGTTTGACATCGACCGCGAGCGGGTGGCCGAGCTGCTGGGCTTTTCCAAGGCGCAGCCGCATTCGCTGGATGCGGTCGGCAACCGGGACGCGATGATCGAACTGGCGACGGCGGCAACGCAGTTGTCCATGACGATCGGCCGGATGTGCCAGGATTTCTATCTCTGGGCGACATTCGAATTCGGTATGCTGGAATTCCCGGACCGGGTCGCCATCACCTCGTCGATCATGCCGCAAAAGAAGAACCTTGCGGTGCTTGAGCACCTCAAGGCGCGGCCCGCGGCAATGGTCGGCGCGCTGACCACGGCGGTGGCCGCCTGTCGCGCGGTGCCCTTCGGGCACAGCCAGGAGGTGGGATTCGAGTCCGGGCGATGGCTTTGGGGCGCGGTCGAGGAACTGGCCGAGATGCTGCCCGCTGCACGGGTCGTCATCGAATGCGCCAAGCCACGCCGCGACCGGATGGCCGAACTGGCCGGTGCGAATTTCGCGACCGCGACGACGCTTGCCGACCTTCTGTCGACCCGGTTCGGGCTACCTTTTCGGGAGGCGCACCACATCACCGGGCGTTATGTCCGGCTGGTGCTGGATGGCGCAACACCGCAAGCGGCGATCGAGTCGGCCTATATGGAACAGACCGGCGAGGCGCTCGCGGAAGCGCAGGCGCTGCTGGACGAAGCGCTTGATCCGGCAAGCGTGCTTGACGCGACCACCGGCTGTGGGCCGAGCCGCAAGGAAAGCACCAGCCTCTTGGCGGAAGCGCGGCTTCGCTTGGCCAAGGCCGAAGCGGGCCTTGCGCGCCATTGTCAGCGCCAGGAGGCCGCCGAGGACCTGCTTGCCAAGGCCTGCGCGCGTTATGAAAGCGTCGCACGGTCCGGGAGCCCGGCGTGATGGAACGGCCGCTGATCGAGATATCCGCGCTCAACAAGGAGTTCCGCGGCGGAATTCAGGCGCTGCGGGATGTCGATCTGACGGTCGCCAGCGGCGAGGTCGTGGTGGTTCTCGGGCCTTCGGGATCGGGCAAATCCACCCTGATCCGCTGTATCAACGGGCTTGAGACGACGACCGGGGGCAGTATCCGTGTGGATGGCCAGCAGGTGAACGGCATTTCCCAGCGGCGCTGGCGCAAGGTGCGTCTGAATGTCGGGATGGTGTTCCAGAACTATGCGCTGTTTCCGCATCTGAACGTGTTGGGCAACATCACCCTTGCGCCGCGGCGCGCGGGCATCATGCGCCGCGCAGAGGCGGAAGACGAGGCGCGCCGACTGCTGGACATGGTCGGCCTTGCGGACAAGGAGACCGCGCCGGTGGCCTCGCTTTCGGGCGGGCAGCAGCAGCGCGTCGCGATATGCCGCGCCTTGGCGATGCAGCCCAAGGTCCTGTTGTTCGACGAGCCGACATCGGCGCTGGACCCCGAGATGGTCGGCGAGGTGCTGGCGGTGATGAAGCGTCTTGCGCAGGAGGGTATCACGATGATCTGCGTCACTCACGAGATGGGCTTTGCGCGCAGTGCCGCGGATCGGGTGATCTTCATGGACCAGGGCGAGATCGTCGAGATGGCATCGCCCGACAACTTCTTTACCGCCCCCAAGGCCGAGCGCAGCAGACGGTTCCTGGAGCTGATTTCGAGGCATGACGCGTGACCGCAACTGCCGATACCATCGTGATAGGCGGGGGCATGGTCGGATCGGCTATTGCCTGGGGCCTGTGCCGCCGGGGCATCAAGGTGCTGGTTCTAGATGGCGCCGATGACGCCGAGCGCGCCGCGCGGGCGAATTTCGGGCTGGTCTGGGGGCAATCCAAGGGCGATGGGCTGGCCGAATATGCTCATTGGACGCGCGAAGCGATCGCGCTTTGGCCTGCCTTTCAGGACGAGCTGCTGAATCTGACGGGCGTGTCCTGCGGGTTCTCGGGGAATGGCGGGCTGCATCTGTGCATGAGCGAGGCCGAGCTTGAGAGCCGACGCGCTTTGTTCGCGCGGATGGAGCGGATTGGCGGGGAAAACCCGCTTTATCTCAGGGTTCTGGACCAGGGCGAGGTCGCCGACCTTGTGCCGGGGATCGGCGCGGATGTTGTCGGCGCGGGTTTTTGCGGACAGGACGGACATGCCAGCCCGCACGGGCTGTTGCTGGCCATGCACCGTGCCATTCAGGCGCAGGGCGGCGAGATATTGTCGAACCATGCGGTCACGTCCATCGGGCGGGAAAACGGGGTCTGGAAGATCGAAAGCGGTCAGAGCCGGTTTGAAGCCGCTGCGGTGGTGCTCGCGGCGGGCACCGCGAACAAGGCTTTGGGGACCATGCTTGCTCTCGATATTCCGGTGTTTGGCCTCAAGGGGCAGATCCTGGTGAGCGAACGGATGGCATCCGTGTTGGAGATTCCGACGCATAAGGTGCGCCAGACCGAAGCGGGTACGATGCTGCTTGGCGACAGCAAGGAACCCGAAGCGGGGCATGACGACCGGTCGACCTCGGAGATGATCAGCGACATCGCGCAGAGGAGCATTCGCATGTTCCCGTGGCTTGCGGAGGTGAACCTGGTGCGGGCCTGGGGCGGTATCCGCACGATGACCGAGGATGGTTTTCCGCTTTACGACAGCTATACGCAGTATCCGGGCCTGTTCTCGGCGAATTGCCATTCGGGTGTGACGTTGGCGCCGGTCCACGCATTGCGTCTTGCCCCGATGATCGCGGAAGCAAGTTTCCCGCCGCAGTTGGCGGCGATGTCCTCGCGGAGGTTGCATGTTCAAGCGTAGCAATGACGAAATGCCCGACTCCGGCGCGCGGATCGGGTTCACCTGGAATGGCCGGTCGCTCAGCGGCTGTGACGGCGACACGGTCGCGTCGGCGCTGTTGGGGGCGGGCGTGCGCGCAAACCGGGTCCATCCGGTGTCGGGACAGGAGCGCGCGCCTTTCTGCATGATGGGTACATGCTTTGAATGCCTGGTGGAGATCGATGGCGTGCCGAACCGTCAGGCCTGCCAGGTCAGATTGAAGGAGGGTATGGCGATCCGCCCCCAGATCGGAGCCCGCAGATGAGTGGCGAGCACATGGCAGCGGAGTTGGTGATCGTCGGAGCCGGACCGGCCGGGATCGGCGCGGCGCTTGCAGCGAGGGCGGCGGGGTTGTCCGTGATCGTGGTCGACGACCAGATCGAACCGGGCGGTCAGATTTGGCGTTCCGCAGGCAGCGCGGCGCCGGACCATGCGGCGCGTCTTGGCAAGGAATATGAGTTCGGGCGCGTTCAGGTCCAGAACTTCATGGCCTGCGGCGCGACATATCTTCGCGAACACACCGTCTGGCATATCGAGATCGTCGCGGGGCGGCCGACTCTGCAATGTGCCGGGCCGGACGGCGGGGTCGCGATCACGGCGGACCGGTTGCTGCTTGCGACCGGGGCGCTGGAACGTCCCGTTCCGATCCCCGGATGGACGATGCCGGGCGTGATGACGGCTGGCGGGTTGCAGATCCTGCTCAAATCCGCGCGGCTGAGCGCCGACAATGCGGTGCTGGCGGGGGCGGGGCCGTTGCTGTGGCTTCTGGCAGCGCAGATGGTCGAAGCGGGCAACCCGCCGCGCGCCGTGGTCGAGAGCGTGTCCGGTGGAGCCTATCTGAGATCGCTCCGGTATCTTCCGGGCGCGCTGCGCCATCCGGGGCCGCTGGCGAAGGGGCTTGGGCTGATCGCGCGGGTGCAGCGCGCCGGTGTGGCGGTGCATCGGTTTGCCAGAGCGCTTCGTGTCGAGGGGGACGGCCGGGTGCAGGCGCTTGGTTTCAGGGATTGGCGCGGGCGCGCGCAGCGCATCGATGCCGGGATCATCGGCCTGCATGCGGGCGTGATCCCCAACCAGCAGGCCAGCCGGCTGTTGCGCTTGCCGCATCAATGGGATCGGGAGCAACATGCCTTTTTCCCGGAACGCGATGCGGGGCTGAAGGTGCATGAGCGGATATTCCTGGCCGGTGACGGGGCGCGGATCGGGGGCGCCGAGGTCGCCTGGCTCGAGGGACAGCTGGTGGGCAGGCTGGCCGCAGGGAGCGACGACCCCGCCCTGAGAGCCCGCGTGGCGAAGCGAAGGGCGACGCGGCCCTTCCTCGACAGCCTCTATCGCCCCGGAGAGGCGCTGAGGCGACCAGCCGATATGACGACGCTGTGCCGCTGTGAAGAGGTCACGGCGGGCCGCGTCCGCCAGGCGGTGCGCGACGGTGCCAGCGGGCCGAACCAGGTCAAGTTCCTGCTGCGCGCCGGGATGGGGCCATGTCAGGGGCGGGTCTGTGGCCTTGCGGTGAGCGAGGTCATTTCCGAAGGCCTTGGACAGGATATGGATAGCACCGGCTATTTCCGGATCCGCCCGCCGCTGAAACCCGTGCCCTTGGGCGTAATCGCTCGCAGCGGCGCGATGACCGACAAAGACAGATCAGGGAATGTGCAATGAACAGCCAAGCGATGCTTGCCGCCGAGGTCGAAGAGAACGCCATCGAGATCAGCGGCCTTTCCAAGAGTTTCGGCTCGTTTCAGGTGCTCCACGACATCGACCTCGTGGTCGGGCGCGGCGAACGGGTCGTGATCTGCGGGCCGTCGGGATCGGGGAAGTCTACCCTGATCCGTTGCATCAACGCGCTTGAGGGTTTTCAGAGCGGCTCGGTGTCGGTGGATGGCACCGAACTTGGCACCGCGATGAAGAATATCGACCAGGTGCGCCGCGAGGTCGGCATGGTATTTCAGCATTTCAACCTCTTCCCCCATCTTTCGATCCTCGACAATTGCACGCTCGCGCCGATCTGGGTGCGTGGCCAGAGACGCAAGGAGGCCGAGGCAACGGCGATGCATTTCCTTGAGAAGGTGAAGATCCCCGAGCAGGCGCACAAGTATCCCGGCCAGCTGTCTGGCGGCCAGCAGCAGCGCGTCGCGATCGCAAGATCGCTTTGCATGCAGCCCAACATCATGCTGTTCGACGAACCGACTTCGGCGCTCGATCCCGAGATGATCAAGGAGGTCCTGGACACGATGGTGACTCTTGCCAATGACGGGATGACGATGGTCTGCGTCACGCATGAGATGGGCTTTGCACGCGAGGTCGCTGATCGTGTCATCTTCATGGACGAAGGGCGGATCATCGAAGAAGGCCCGCCCGAGAGCTTTTTCGGGCAGCCAAGGCACGCCCGCACGAGGCTGTTTCTGGATCAGGTTCTCGGCCATTGAAAGGCGGCATTGAACCAAGGCGGCGATGGCCCAAAGCCGCCGCTACCGGCGGATAGCGGCTCTCTGTCTTCCGGGCTTCCTTCTGATCTTTCGCCAAGCCGGGTGTTTCACCCGTGAGGGCGGAAGAGAATGTCTGTGCTTTTCAAAATGCGCTGGCCCGGTATCCTGCGCCCCATGCGGTATCCGACGGTCATATTGATATGCCTATGGGCCTGCCTGACCGGAACGGTCAGCGCGGCCGATCTGCGTGTTCTGACATCTCTGCCGCCCAGTGTATCGGAGCCCTATGTGGATCTTTTCATATCCCGGACGGAGGACGGGGCGGTGCAGGTGCTCAACAAGAACACCATTGCCGGAATTGACGAGATCTTGCGCGGCAACGAACGCGGCTTTGACGTGTTCTGGGCCTCTTCGCCCGAGGCGTTTGAAATACTGTCGCGCAGCGATGCCTTTGCCGATGGCGATGTCTGCGGGACGGATGGGCCGCCGCCGGTGGCCGCATTTGCGCTGTCCTCGGTCGGATGGGCGCGGCGTCGGGATTCGGACCTGTTCATGCCTGCCGAATGGAATGACCTGACGCGTCCGCTATACCGCAATCGTCTGGCGATGGCGCGCCCCGCGCGGTCGGGGTCGACCCATATGCTGATCGAGCAGATCCTGCAGGTCAGGGGCTGGCAGGATGGCTGGGCGTTCATCCTGGGTATGTCGGCGAACCTGTCCACTCTCACGGCGCGCAGTTTCGGGGTTCCCGACGGGCTTGCGAACGACAGGTTCGATATCGGCCTGACGATCGATTTCCTGTCACAGGCCGACAGCGCCTTCCTGAGGTTCCAGTACGGACGACCCCTTGTTGTTGCGCCCGCGCAGATCGGGATCTTGCGCAATGGCCGCGATCCGGATGCGGCCTGTGCCTTTCTGAGCGCCGTGCTGTCGCGGGAAGGCCAACTGACCCTGCTTTCGCCCGGAATTTCGCGCGTCCCCTATAACCCGGACATTCGCGCCGAAGTAAAGGACAGGCTGCCCACGGAGATCGTGGACGCGTTGAAACTGACATGGTTCGAATACGATGCTGAAACGTCGGCGGATCGCTACTGGGCGGTGAATACCCTTTTCGATCTGATGATCACCGAACAACTGGATCGCCGCCGCACGCTTTGGCGTATGCATCATGATCTGAAACCATATGCACCGGCCGCGTCCCTTGATCGGGTTCACGAACTGCTGACCACCGTGGTTGCCACAGAAGACGAGGCCAGGCTGGCGACAGGGGCCGATGCGGGGTTGCGCAACACCTCGCTGATCCGGATGGATCCGCATATGCGCTCACTGGCAGGGGATTGGCGGGCGCGGGTCATTGCGCAACTGGAGGAGGCGGAACGCGCGCTTTTGGACCTTCAGCAAAGGTATCTTCCATGAAGCGCCTGTTCGACCGGCTGCTGCCGAAGATCTGGACGCGTCTATTCCTGATGATCGTCACGGCGGTGCTGTTGACATGGGCGGTGATCGGGATCGCGCTCTATTGGCTGGGTAATGCTCAGGCACTGGTTCACACCTTCAGCACCGAACATACGCCCCGATTGATGCAAACCACCGATCTGGCGGCGCAGGCATCGGACCTGGCGGTGCTGAGCAATCGGATTCTCTATTCCAATGCCGACACGCCCAATACGTTTGAAAACGATCTGCGGGTCTCGGTGGATCAGTTGAACCAGATGCTGCGTGACTCCTTCAGCACGCCCGAGATGCAGGCGCAATCGCTGGACCTGCAACGGAAACTGGCCGGGGTGATTCGATCACTGGACCGGGCCCGCCGGTTCGAGACGACCCTGCGCGGACAGGTCGACAGGCTGCGCTGGATCAACGTGGATATCCAGGACGAAACCACGCCGTTGGTTGCGGACTTTTCTTTCAACATCGCGGCATTGATCCGTGGCCTGACCCAAGAAAACGACCCTGCTGAACGCCGCAGGCGGGCCGAAGTCCTGATGGCCGAACAGGCGCTTTACCGAACGTTCGTGGACATCGGCACCGAAGCTTCGATCGCAAGCACCCTGGCAGTGGAAGGTTCGGCGAGCATGCAGAAGGAACAGCTCAAACAATTCGCAGGGCTCTTGTCGGATGCGCTGAGCCGTCTCAACGGACAGCTTCAGGGGCTGCCGCTCAAGGCGGAGTATGTCACCTTGCGGCAATCCATCGAGGCCTTGAATCAGATCACCATCGGGCAGGGCAGTATTGTTTCGATCCGTCGCAACTGGCTGGAGGAACGCGGGATTCTCAGTCAGAACCTCGAGGCCAGTCTTTCGGGGTTGTCCGCGCTGCAATCGCTTGTGCAGGATCTGTCGGCGGATCGCCGAGCCCAAATCCTCAGCACCAGCGAGGCGTTTGAAATCAGTGCTTCGCGTACGGTTCGCCTTTTGGTGGGGATGACGATATTTGCGGCGCTGGCCGCGTTGACCATCCTTTTCGCATATATCCGTCCCGCAATCATTCGCCCGCTGGATCACCTAACCGCCGCGATGCGCGCGATTGCCGAAGGGCGGCAACCCCGTCTTGTGGTTCTTCCGGCCCGCAATGACGAAATCTCGCAGCTTGCCGGGGCGGTCGAAGCCTTTCGCGACTCGGTGCAAGAGCGCGACCGCGCGATCGAACAGCTTCAGCAAACCCAGTCCGAGCTTGTTCAGACGGGCAAGATGGCCGCGCTTGGCAACCTGTCGGCGGGGCTGTCGCATGAGCTGAACCAGCCGCTTGGGGCAATTCGACAACGTTTGCACATGACCGGACGGGCGCTTGAGCGCGGCGATGTGGCGACGGCACAGGGCCAGACAGAGAAAATCGACGATCTGGTCGCCCGGATGGAGCGCATCATCAGCCATTTGCGGCGCTTTGCGCGCGCTTCGGAATACAGGCGCGACACGATCCGCATCTTGCAGGTGACCGACGCGGCCTGCGAACTGCTCCGCTCTCGGCTGGACGATCACGGTATCACGGTCGAGATCGACGATACCCTGAGAGATATGACCGCCACCGGCGATTTCATTCTGATCGAACAGGTCGTGGTCAACCTGGTCTCGAACGCGATCGACGCGATTGCGGCCACGTCAGGCCCCGGTGTCATCGTCTTTCGCGCCGAGTCCGCAGCGCCCGGCAACGTGGCCTTCTCGGTGCTCGATACCGGCGTGGGTCTGGGCGACCTGGAGCCCGAACGCGCCTTCGATCCGTTCGTGACAACCAAACCGCCCGGCGAAGGCCTGGGTCTGGGGTTGTCAATTTCCTATAACATCATCACCGGAATGGGCGGCGGCCTGCGTCTGGCGCACCGGGCACAGGGCGGCACGCGCGCCACGGTCATCTTGCCGAAAGGGACATGAGCCATGACGGATGAAAAGCTGATCTATCTTGTGGATGACGACAAGGATTTCCGCGAAGCCACATGCGAGTTCCTGGAGGCCGAGGGTTTTCCGACCGTCGCGTTCGAGCAGGGCGATGCGATGCTGGCGCAGCTGGATCCGGAATGGAACGGCATCATTCTATGCGATTTCAGAATGCAGAACATGGACGGGCTCGCGGTTCTCGAGGCGGCTCGCAAATCTGCGCCGGGGGTGCCCTTCGTCATGCTGACGGGGCACGGCGATCTGCGCACGGCGATCGCCGCCACCAAGGCGGGGGCGTATGATTTTCTCGAAAAGCCGGTGCAGCCCGACTACCTGCTCAACCTGCTGCGCCGGGGGTTGAAGGTTCGCAAGCTTGCTGTCGAGAACAATCGCCTGCGCCGCCGGGTGGCGCGTTACAGCGACATGCGCTCGCGTCTGATTGGCACGTCGAAGGCCATGAAAGCCTGCCGAAACGAATTGCTGAACGTGACCCCGCTGCCTGTCACGGTGACGCTTCACGGCGAGGCGGGCACCGGCAAGGAACTCGGCGCACGCACGATTCACGAGTTTTCCGAACTGACGGGCGAATTTCACACCATCAACTGCGCGACAGCCACGATAGACAGCCTGCGGGCCGAACTGGAGTGCCAGACCGACCCGCAAGACACGCTGTTCATGCGGTCGCTGCATCAGATGGATGCCTTTCTGCAAAGCCATCTGGCAGAGTTCCTGCGCCAGAGCCAACGCCCGCGCGTGGTTGTGTCGATGATCGGCGATCCCGATGCACACATGGCAAGCGGTGTCCTGACCAGGGAACTCTACTATCTGATAAATGTCGCGACGATCTGCCTGCCCCCGCTTCGCAGCCGTGACAGGGATATCTTCATCCTGCTCGAGACTTTTCTTCGCACCGGGGCGGCACGATTGGGGAAAAGCCTGCCGCGTGTCGATACTGCGCTGATCGAACGCTTCCGGGCGCATGACTGGCCCGGCAATGTGCGTGAACTGCGCAACGTGGCCGACCGTCTGGTGATCGGTCTTCCGATCGATCTCAAGACGACGGCACGCGATGCGGGGCAGTCCATGTCATATGAAGAAGCCATGCGCGATTTCGAGCGCAGCCTGCTGGTGCGTACGCTTGTCGAGACAGGCGGACACAAGGGCGATGCAGCGGCGATGCTGTCGATCCCGCGCAAGCGGCTTTATCTGCGACTCAAGGCGGTAGGCTTGTCCGAATAGGTCAGTTTTGACCCAAGTGGCGTGTCAAAATCGACCTAAAGCCACCCGCAAACCCCGATTTTCGCAAGAAATTTGATCGCTTCTCCGGTTGCCGACACAGTTTGCGGGCGCTGGAGGAGCGCGAGGATATCTGGGAGGGTTCCATGAATTTGAAACATTTGTTCTTCTCGTCACTGGCCGCGACTGCGCTGGCGGGCGGCACGGCTGTGGCCGAAGGGTCGATCACGGTCATCACATCGTTCCCCGACTCGATGACCGGCCCGATCGAAGCGGCCTTCGAGGCGGCACATCCCGAATACGACCTTGAGGTTCTGAACAAGAAAACCTCGGCCGGGGTGAAGTATATCCAGGAAATCGCAAGCGATAACACCGCCGATATCTTCTGGGCGTCGGCGCCGGATGCGTTCGAGGTCCTGAAAAGCGACGGTATGCTGGATCAGGTGCAGATCGCATCCGAAGGCATTCCCGACATGATCGGGGCCTATCCGCTGAACGATCCGGATGGGTATTACTTCGGTTTCGCGGGTGCGGGATACGGCATCATGTGGAACGAACGCTATCTCAAGGCGAACGATCTGGAGCCCGCCCGCGAGTGGGCGGAACTGGCCGATCCCAAGTATCACGGCCATGTCGGCATGTCCGCGCCATCGCGGTCCGGCACGACGCACCTGACCGTCGAAACCGTCCTGCAGGGCGACGGATGGGATGACGGCTGGGCCAAATGGAAATGGATCGCCGGGAACTTCTCGACAGTGACCGAACGCAGCTTCGGGGTGCCTGACGGGGTGAACACCGGCAGTTTCGGCCTGGGGATCGTGATCGATTTCTTCGGGTTCTCGTCCAAGGCGTCAGGGTTCCCTGTCGATTTCGCCTATCCGACGATCACCGCCCTGGTTCCGGCCAATGTTGCCGTGGTGAAGAACGCGCCCAATCAGCAAGGCGCAATCGCCTTTGTCGAGTTCCTGCTGACCCCCGAAGGGCAATCCGTGCTTCTGGACCCTGCGATCATGCGGCTGCCGGTCAACCCCGCGAGCTATGCCAACGCGCCCGAAGGGTTCCCCAACCCGTTCGAGGATTCGACCATCGGCGCCAGCGTGAAATTCGACGTCGAGAAATCCGGCGCGCGCTACAACCTGGTCAACTCGATGTTCGACGTGATGATCACCTATCGCCTCGATGACCTGCGCAGCGCCGTGAACGCGATTCAGAAGGCCGAGATGAAGCACGCGGATGGCGACAATGCCGAGGCCAAGGCCCTGATCGCCGAAGCCCGCGGCCTGATCGAGGCCAACCCGATTGACGAAGCCACCAGCCTCGATCCCGATTTCGCCGCGATCTTCACCAAGAAGCGCCGCACGGCGAGCGACACGGTCGAGGGCCGTCAGGCCGAGGTCGAACAGGAATGGGATGCGATGGTGGTCGAAAACTACCGCCGCGCCCGTGAACTGGCCGAACAGGCAGCAGCCCTGTAAGCGCTTTGCCGGCCCGGTTCGGGCCGGTCTCACCCTCGCCGTTCAGCGCGGCGAGGGGTTTCGGGGAAGGTGGGAAAAATGCCAAGCACGAACAGGTCTACGCCCGGCGTGAGTGCCGGAATCGCCGATCGTCTGCCCAAATGGCTGGTGCCGAACCTGTCGGGGCTGAACATGGTGGCGCTGTTTATCGCGCTGCTGTTGATCGGGTTGCTTCTGGTGCCGGTCGCTCAGGTGATGATCGTCGCCTTCCAGGACCCGGCAACCGGCGCCGCGACCTTGCAGAACTTTCTGGATTTCTTCCGCACGTCCCTGTTCCGTGAGAGTTTCTGGAACTCGTTCTATGTCTCGGCCATGTCGGTGGTGGTGGCCACCGCGATCGCGCTGCCGCTGGCCTATATCACGACACGGTTTCATTTTGCGGGATCGGTGCTGATCCAGAGCCTAGGGTTCATTCCGCTGATCATGCCGCCCTTTGTCGGCGCGGTCGCGATGCAGCTGATCTTCGGGCGCAATGGCACGGTAAACCTGCTTTTGCGCGATTACCTCGGGTTCGACATTCCGTTCATGGAGGGCCTGAACGGTGTGATCCTCGTGCAGTCGATCCATTATTTCCCGTTCATCCTGATCAACCTGTCGGCGTCGTTGCGCAATATCGACCGCTCGATGGAAGAGGCCGCGCAAAACCTCGGTTCGCACGGGATGCGGCTGTTTCGGCGGATCGTCTTTCCGCTGGCGATGCCGGGCTACATCGCCGGGGCGGCGCTGGTTTTCATCAAGGTTTTCGATGATCTGGGAACGCCCTTGCTTCTTAACGTCAACAACATGCTGGCCCCGCAGGCCTATCTGCGGATTTCGTCCATCGGGATCAGCGATCCGATGGGATACGTGATTTCAGTCATTCTGGTCGTCTTTTCGGTGCTTTCATTGTGGGCGTCGTTCCTGTTCATGCGCGGCAAGGATTACGCGACCGTCCAGAAAGGCGGCGGCGGAATGGCCAAGCGCAACCTGAAACCGGCGGAAAAGATGCTGGCCTATGGCGTCGTGATCTTCATTCTGTTGCTGGTCCTGACACCTCATATCGGCCTGACGCTCTTGTCCTTCGGCACGATATGGTCTTTCGCTCCGTTGCCTGACGGCTACACCCTGCAGAACTACGTGACGATGTGGGAAGGCTCCAAGTCCTTCATTATGAATACCCTGCTCTATGCCGGGATCGCCGCCACAGCGGACGTGATCCTTGGAACGGCTATCGCCTATATCGTGCTGCGCACCAATATCTTTGGCCGCAAGGGGCTCGATTACCTGGCGACCGCGGCGCTCGCCGTGCCGGGCGTGGTGCTGGGGATCGGATATCTGCGGACCTTCCACAGCGTCGATGTGCCGTTTGTCGGCGAACCGCTGGCCAGCTGGTGGGTGGTGATCGCCCTCGCGCTGATGATCCGCCGTTTGCCCTATGCGCTGCGCGCCTGCATGGCGGCGCTGCAGCAGGTCAGCCTTGCTCTGGAGGAAGCCGCCGAGAGCCTCGGCGCCACGAAGAAGCGCACCATCTACAAGATCGTCGTGCCGCTCATGAAGGGCGGTCTGCTGGCGGGATTCGTGACCAGTTTTGCCACCGCAGCAGTCGAACTGTCGGCCACCATCATGCTGGTCAGCTCCAATCAGGATGCGCCGCTGGCCTATGGCATCTACCTGTTCATGCAGACGCCGTCGGGACGCGGGGCAGGGGCCGCGCTTGGTGTGGTGGCGGTATTGTTGGTAGCCGCTGGCACGCTGGCATCCCAGGTCATTATCGAACGCGACAAGAAGGCCAAGGCTTCGGCCGATATGCACTGAAAAGGCGGAGACGGAAGAATGGACCAGACCGGCATCAAGATCGAAGACCTGCACCTGTCGTTCGGCGAGACACAGGTCCTGCGCGGCGTGAACCTCGATATTCGCCCCGGAGAGTTTTTCGCCTTCCTCGGCCCCTCGGGATCGGGCAAATCCACATTGCTGCGCGCGATTGCCGGGTTCGGCCCGACGCCACAGGGGCGCATCCTCATCGGGGATCGCGATGTTGTCGGGCTTGACCCGTGGAAACGCAATGTCGGCATGGTGTTTCAGTCATACGCCCTTTGGCCGCATATGAGCGTGCGCGACAATGTCGGTTTCGGCCTCAGGGAACGCCGGGTGCCTGCAAAGCAGATCAGAGACCGCGTGGACGCGGCGCTCGATCTGGTGGGGCTGGCGCATCTGGCCGACCGCATGCCCAACCAGCTATCGGGGGGGCAGCAACAGCGTATCGCCCTTGCGCGCACGGTCGTTGTCGAACCCGAGGTTCTGTTGCTGGACGAACCGCTGTCGAATCTCGATGCGTCGCTGCGCGTGCAGATGCGCCGCGAACTCTTGCACCTTCAGCGCAAGCTGGGCCTGACGACCATTTTCGTGACCCACGATCAGGAAGAGGCGAATACCACATCCGACAGGATGGCGGTTCTGGATGGCGGTGTGATTCAGCAGATCGGCACCCCGCAGGAATTGTACGACCGGCCCGCCAACCTATTCGTTGCGAACTTTCTCGGCACCGCCAATATCTTTGAGGGCCGGGTCGAGATCGACGGCGATGTCGCGCGGTTCCACACGAAAACCGGCGAGGTGCTCACGATCCCGGCCTCGGGTAATCTGGATGGAAGCAACGTGGTCTTGCGTCCGCAGAACATCTCGATGACGCAGGCCCCGGAGCAGGACGCCCTGAAAGGCGAGGTGCTGCACCGCGAGTTTCTGGGCAGTCAGATCCGGTATCTGGTCAAGGTCGCGGGCGCCGAGATTGTCGTCGATCAAAGTCACAGTGCCGGGCGGGACTGGTTCGATCCGGGGGCACAGGTGCATCTGGTCGCCAATACCTCCAGCGCGGTCATTCTCTGAAACACATACAGGCTGTCAAGATGAACCCAATTCCCGATGTCTACCTTTTGCGGCATGGCGAAACCGTCTGGAACAAGGCGGGCCGCATTCAGGGGCAGATGAATTCCGACCTGACCGATCTGGGCCGCGAGCAGGCAAAGGCGCAGGCTGGCATCCTCAAGCGGCTGGATATCGGATTGGACGATATCGGCCTGTACTGCAGCCCCCTCACCAGAACCCGCGAAACCGCCGCGCTTGCGCTGGAGGGGCGGGACTGCACCATCGACGACCGCCTGATCGAAATCGGATGCGGCGAATGGGAAGGGCTGACTCCTGCTGAACGCGTCGCCCGCGATCCCGACATCGTGTCGCGCTGCAAGACGGATCTCGACCTGTATTTCAAGGCACCGGGCAACGAGGGTCTGACGGCGCTTCAGGCGCGGACAGCTGCGTTTCTGGCCGACCTGACCGGACCGGCCGTGATCGTGTCGCACAAGGTGACGCTGATCGTCATGCGGGGCCTGCTGACGGGCCTGCCGGACGACAAGCTATCCGAACTGACCTCTCGGCAAGGGACCGTGATCCATATCAGCGGCGGGCAGGAACGGCACTACGAGTGATCCATGCCCACCGGACGTGGAGGGAGGCGAGGAGATATCTGCCACAAGTGGTTTTTGCTTGGAGCGGAGGCCGCCGGATCGCATTCCAGCAAGTCTGCAACCGGCCAAGATCAGGCGCAGCTCTCCCGCGCATTGCAGGCCGGGTCATGTCACTCACACTCCGGCATGTAGCCCAATACCGTCTCTGGGTCCGGGCGCAGGCCACCTGGTAGGTCCTGTAGCACCTCGTCGACCACCTCCGCGGTCAGCGACGCCACCTCGCAGGCGTATTGCTTGCGAGTCCCGTCGGGGTTCTCCGCCAGCCACTCCTGATAATCCTGCTCCTCGAAGTAACCAATAGCGGCGACACCGGCGATCGGAACGGCGACGACGGCTCTGCGCAAGCGAGCCTTCGCCTTGGCCTTCGCGACGGCCTTCGCCAGTTGTTTGCGATGCGCGACCGCCGTGGATGCTGCCTTTGCGCTCATGGCAGCGACCGTGGTGGTCATCTGCAGGGCCCAGATACCCGCCGCGATCGTGGTGGAAACCAGTGCAATGGAAAGCCATCCGAGGAACACAACGTTCCGGAAAACACCGACGATACCCGCCATTTGACATGCTCCACTTCGTAATCTGACCCCGGCCAGTCGTTACCTGCCGGGACCGTTCTCTGACCACGCGGACTTGTGGCCGACCAACACATCATCCGAGCCACCCGTCGCGGGGTCATCAGCCGGGGCACGTCCGGACCGCACGGCGTCCGCGCGGTTCATCGGGTCAAGGATCGGGAGGACTTGGCTGGGGTGGTAGGATTCGAACCTACGGTACACGGTACCAAAAACCGCTGCCTTACCACTTGGCTACACCCCAACGGTGACGCGCTAATTACTCTGGACCTTGACCCTGTTCAAGGCCCGAAACGAAAAAAAACCGATCAATGCGGAGGCGCCGCGCAGACGCTCTCACAAGGTCCGTGCATGAGGGCACCCGCCGGTGCGTCGGCCCGGCTCAGTCGAGGGTTTCGCGCGGGCGAACACCCCAGATCGCGGATTTGGGACTCCAGCCGGTATAGCCGCCGGCAGAAATCCGGCACCAGTCGACGCTGCAGGATTCGATGCGCGCGATCACGCCGAATTCAAGCCGTGCCACGACCAGGGTTGAGGGGTCGGGCTTGGCGTGGAGGTCCAGCAGGTCCTCTTCGACGATGGCGGTGCGCACGCCCGAGAGCAGCGAATAGTGAATCCAGCCGCCCGCGCCGTCACGGTCGCGCACGCGGCGCCAGTGGCCGTGTTCGGCGGTGATTTCCAGCGGCACATCCTTGCGCTTGAATACCCAGTCGATCCGGTGTGTCAGGCTGGGACCGCGGCGGATATTGCCTTCGCTGGCCTTCATCGACACGAAGCGGGGCAGGGGCAGGTTGGTGACCGGCCCTCGTTCGGCGGCGGGTGATTGCGTGGCAAGCCCCAGCGAGAGCGCCAATGCGCCTAACAACCCAAGCAGCGATTTCATGGCCTGTGATCCGATTTCTGCACGATGAGCGGCATGGGGTTCTTGTGCCCCGTCCGTTCCTGCGCCACTCTGGCAGCAATGTGCCGGTATGAAAAGTGAAAGGAGGGGGTGCATGTCATCTGGACGTCTGAGTGTTGTCGTTACGCGACGCTTGCCCGCGCCGGTCGAGAACCGGCTGGCAGAACTGTTCGACGTTACCCTGAACGAGGATGACAAACCCCTGAGCCGCGCCGCGCTGGCCAGCGCGATGCGTTCGGCGGATGTCCTGGTGCCGACGTTGAGCGACAGGATCGACGCGGCGCTGATCGCGCAGGCGGGTGACAGCCTGAAGCTGATCGCGAATTACGGGGCGGGAGTCGATCATATCGACGTCCAGACAGCCCGCCAGCACGGCATTCTGGTGTCGAACACGCCGGGTGTCTCGGCCGATGACACGGCCGACATGGCGATGGCGCTGATCCTTGGGGTCGCACGGCGCATTCCCGAGGGGCTGGCTCTGATGCAGTCGGGCGGCTGGGAAGGCTGGTCGCCAAGCGCGTTGCTCGGCGGGCGGCTGTCGGGCCGGCGGCTGGGCATCCTCGGGATGGGCCGGATCGGGCAGGCTGTGGCGCGGCGCGCGGCGGCGTTCAACATGCAGATTCATTACCACAACCGCCGCCGGTTGCGCCCCGAGATCGAGGAGGCTCTCGAAGCGACATATTGGGAGAGCCTTGACCAGATGGTCGCGCGGATGGATGTGCTGAGCATCAACTGCCCGCATACGCCTTCGACCTTTCACCTGATGAACGCGCGGCGCCTGAAGCTGATGAAACCGGAGGCGGTGATCGTGAACACGTCGCGGGGCGAGGTGATCGACGAGAATGCGCTGACGCGGATGCTGCGCGCGGGCGAGATCGCGGGTGCGGGGCTGGATGTCTACGAGCACGGCGCCGAGGTGAACCCGCGTCTGCGCGAACTCAAGAACGTGGTGTTGTTGCCGCATATGGGCTCGGCGACGGTCGAGGGACGCATCGAGATGGGCGAGAAGGTGATCGTGAACATCAAGACCTTTCAGGACGGCCACCGTCCGCCCGATCAGGTGGTTCCGGCAATGCTTTAAGATGCGCCACGCAGGGAGGGTTGGACATGAGAACGATCCTGACGGCGTTTGCCGCCGCCATGCTGTTTTCGGGTGCGCCATGGGCGCAGCAGGCGACCGACAGCGTTGCGCCGGAAGGGGCGGGCGCGGGGCCTGCGGCATCGGCGACGGTGTCGCCCGATGTTGCCGCGGCGGAGGCCGCAAAATCCGCAGGCAGGCCCGTCGAGGCACGGGACTGGATGGTTTCGGTGGCCAATCCGCTTGCCGCCGAGGCCGGTGCGAGAGTGCTGCGCGCGGGCGGTACGGCGGCGGATGCGATGGTGGCCGTGCAGGCGGTGCTGGGACTCGTGGAGCCGCAAAGCTCGGGTCTGGGGGGCGGTGCGTTCCTGCTTTGGCGCGACGGAACGACCGGTGAAATCACCACGCTCGACGGGCGCGAGACCGCGCCGCTGGCGGCGACGCCGCGCCTGTTCCAGGACGAAGCGGGCGAGCCCCTGCAGTTCTATGATGCCGTGGTGGGCGGACGCTCGGTAGGGGTGCCGGGAACGCCTGCGTTGATGGAAGCAGCACATGAACGCTGGGGACGGGCCGATTGGGCGGGGCTGTTCGATGACGCCATTGCGCTGGCCGAGGAAGGCTTCGCGGTGAGCCCGCGCCTGTCGATCATGGTGGCGGGGGACGCGATCCGCCTGTCGCGGTTCGGCCCGACAAGGGACTATTTCCTGAGCGATAACAGCCTTTTGGAAGTGGGCGAGAGGTTGCGGAACCCGGACTATGCCGAGACATTGCGCCGCCTCGCGAGCGAGGGCGCGGCGGCCTTCTATGGCGGAGAGATCGCGCGCGATATCGTCGAGACGGTGCGCGGCGCGCAGGGCAATCCGGGGGTCATGACCGAGACCGACCTTGCGATCTATCGCGTGAAGGAACGCGCGCCGATTTGCGTGGCTTACCGCGCCTATGAGGTCTGCGGGATGGGGCCTCCGTCTTCGGGCGGGCTGACGGTGGGACAGATATTGGGGATGCTGGAGCCGTTCGACCTGGCCGCGATGGGGCCTGAAAGCCCGGAGGCATGGCGACTGATCGGGGATGCGAGCCGACTGGCCTTTGCCGACCGGGGCCGCTACATGGCGGATGACGATTTCGTGCCGGTGCCGATCAAGGGATTGATAGCAAAGGATTATCTGGAGCGCCGCGCACAGCTTCTGAGGGGCGACGACGCGCTGCCCGAGGTGGAGCCGGGGCGGCCGGCATTCGATCATGCGCTGAACCTGGCGGATGACGAATCGATCGAGTTTCCCTCGACCTCGCATATTTCGTTAACGGATCGTTACGGCAACGTGCTGTCGATGACGACGACAATCGAGAACGCATTCGGGTCGCGTCTGATGGTGCGGGGATTCCTGCTGAACAACGAGTTGACGGATTTTTCCTTCAGAAGCCATGAAGACGGCGTTCCGGTCGCCAACCGGGTCGAGCCGGGCAAGCGGCCGCGATCCTCGATGGCGCCGACCATCGTGCTGAAGGACGATGCGCCGGTGCTGATCCTGGGCAGCCCCGGCGGCAGCCGGATCATCGGTTACGTGGTCAAGGCGATCATCGCGCATCTGGACTGGAAAATGGATGTGCAACAAGCGGTTAGCATGCCCAACATGGTCAATCGTTTCGGCGTTTTCGATGTCGAGGCGGGCCTGGTTTCCCCGCGTCTCACGGCAGAGCTCGAGGCGATGGGATACGAGGTTTCGTCGAGGCCGATGGTGTCTGGATTGCAGGCGATCGCGATCGGCGAGACATTGCGCGGCGGGGCCGATCCGCGCCGCGAAGGCATCGCGCTGGGCGAGTGAGAGGGCCGGAAACGGGCCGAAAACGGCATCTGTATCGTGTCGGTATCACGTCGGTATCGGGTCGGTATTATTCCGGCAGCTCCGCCATTGCCGGTTGCGGGACTTCGGCGAGAGTATTTTTGGCAAGATGAAGCCCCTTTGACCGTGAAAGCGGGCGCGAAGATGTTGCCCGGCGTCGGTTTTGCGCAATCTTGTGTCGGCTGGACCCTGCGTGACGTTGCAGGACTGATAAACAGGGTTCAACGCATTCAAGGAGTCGCAACCCAATGAAGACCCATGTCAAAGCCCTGATCGTCGGTGGCGGCGCCATCGGCACATCGATCGCCTATCATCTGGCCAAGTTCGGATGGGACGACGTGGTGCTGCTGGAGCGCGACGAACTGACGAGCGGCTCTACCTGGCACGCGGCGGGGTTGTTGCCGCTGTTCAACATGTCCTACGCGGTCACCCATATCCATGACTACTCGGTCAAGTTCTACAAGACACTGGAGGAGGAGACCGGCCTCAATGCCGGGTTCTCGGTGGTGGGCAACCTGCGCATGGCGCAGAGCGATGCGCGGATGGACGAGTACCGGGTCTATGCCTCGACCGCGGAAACGGTGGGGGTGCCCTTCGAGTGGCTGACGCCGGCGCAGATCAAGGAGCGCTGGCCGCTGGTCAATTGCGACGATCTGAAGGGTGCGATCTATCACCCGACCGACGGCTATATCAACCCTGCGGACGTGACCATGGCCATGGCGCGGGGCGCGCGCCAGCGCGGTGTCACCATCGAGCGCAAGTGGCAGGCGGATGCCTATCACTGGACCGGCGAGGCCTGGGAGGTGACGCTGACCAAGATGGTCGAGAAGGGTGGCAACCTCGTCCCCTCCGAGGAGCAGATCGTGGTGACGGCCGAGCATGTGGTCACCGCCACCGGCAATCACGCGCAGCGCACCGCGCGCCTGTTGGGCATCAAGACCCCGGCCATTCCGGTCGAGCATCAGTTCATCGTGACCGAACCCGACCCGGCGCTGGTGGAATACCGCAAGGCGGGCAACCCTGAACATCCCGTGCTGCGCGATGCCGACGCCAAGTGGTATGTGCGCGAGGAGCGCGGCGGCTGGATCCTTGGCCCCTATGAACTCAATGCGCCCGCGCGGTTTGAATACGGCGTGCCCGACAGTTTCCGCGCCGATCTCTTTCCGCTCGACCTTGAGCGGATCGAGGAGGAATACATGAGCATGATCCACCGGATCCCCAGTTCGGAAACCGTGGGTCTGAAGGACGATTTCAACGGTCCGATCTGTTACACGCCCGATGGCAACCCGCTGGTCGGTCCGGCGCCGGGGCTGCGCAACATGTGGCTGGCCGAGGGGTTCAGCTTCGGCATCACCGCCGCTGGCGGCACCGGGCATTACATGGCGCAGATGATGGTCGAGGGTGAAGCCGAGATCGACATGGCCTCGCTTGATCCCAAGCGGTTCGGCAGCTGGATCACCACCGAATATTCCGCGCGCAAGAACGAGGAGGCCTATAGCCACGTCTATGTTCTGCACCATCCCGACGAGGAGCGCGAGGCCTGCCGCCCGCTGCGCACCGCGCCGAGCTACGACCGGCTGAAGGCGCGCGGCGCCCAGTTCGGCGTGGTCAACGGTTTCGAGCGGGCGAACTATTACGGCCCCGTCGGTGCGCCCGCTGATTTCGACCATGACGCACGCAGTTTCCGGCGCGGCGGCTGGTGGGAATATGCGGTCGATGAGGCGAAGGCCGTGCGCGAGGGTGTCGGCCTGATCGACGCCTCGGCCTTTACCAAGCATACGGTGAAGGGACCGGGCGCGACGGCGTTCCTTGACTGGTTCACCTGCAACAAGCTGCCCAAGGTGGGGCGGATCAACCTGACCTATGCGCTGACGCCCGAGGGCACGACGCGCACCGAATACACCATCGTGCGGCTGGGAGAGGACAGCTATTACCTGGTGTCTGCGGGCGCGCTGACCGATTACGACGGCGACTACCTGCGCAAATGCGCCGAGGACAAGGCGCCCGAGTTCGGCTATATCGCGGTCGAGGATGTGACCACGCAATGGGGCGTCTTCGCCATTGCCGGGCCGAAATCGCGCGATGTTCTGAAAGAGGTCGTCAAGGATGCCGAGCCCGAGACCGCGCTGTCGAACAAGCGGTTCCCGTGGTTGAGCCAGCGCGATATCGAGCTGGGCATGTGCCCGGTGCGCGCGATCCGCGTGGCCTATACGGGCGAGCTGGGCTGGGAGCTGCATCATCCGATCGAGATGCAGAACTACCTTTTCGACCTGCTGGAAGATGCCGGGAAGAAGCATGGCATGAAGCTGGTCGGGGTGCGCGCGCAGAACTGGCTGCGCCAGGAGAAATCCTATCGCGCCTTCGGCAACGAGCTGGGCCGGGATGCGACGCCGCTCGAGGCCGACCTGCCGCGTTTCGTGGATCAGTCGAAGGACTTCCAGGGCAAGGATGCGATGAACGCGCTTGGTGTGCGGGTCAAATGCGTGACCTTGCTGATCGACGGGCCGGAGGATGCCGACCCCTGGGGCGCGGAGGTGCTGTTTGATGGCGACACGCGGGTGGGCCGCCTGACATCGGGTGGCTATTCGGTGGCTTTCGGGAAATCCATCGGCATGGGCTATGTCAGCCCCGAAAAGGCCGAGGTCGGGCAGAAACTGAAGGTGCGTATCCTGGGGGCGCTCTGGGATGCCGAGGTTGTCGAGGACAGCCCTTATGACCCCAAGAACGAGGTCATCCGGGTGGATGGCTGAAGCGAAGGGCCGGGCCGAAAGCCCGGCCTTTTTCATTTTGGGACGAGGGCGGCGCGCAAGAGATCCCAGCAATCGAGCGTCGCGGGGCGGATCGGTTCGGCGAGGCGGATCATGCGCAGGTCGAGCATGTGGTCGGCGCCGCCAAGCGGGACGCGCACCAGGCGCCCTTGCGACAGCGCCTCGGCGGCGACGCCATGGGGAAGCCAGGCGATACCGATGCCGTCGAGCGCATATTGGAGCGCGGCGAGGGTCAGCGCGGTTTCGGCCTTGCGCGTGATCTCGGTGCCGGGGGGCAGGCGGCTGAGGACGGCGCGTTCGACGACCTGCCCGAGGAAGACATCGCCCGGATAGGCGATGATCGCCAGTGGAGCATCGGGATCGCGGGCAGCGAGCGCAGGCGCGCAGACGGCCACGAGCGGTTCGGTGCCGATCGAGAGTTCGGTGAAGACGCGGCTGTCGGGGCGGGGCGGACCGAGGGGGGAGTCGTAGATCACGGCCAGATCGACCTCGCCGGTGACAAGCTGTCCGAGGCAGTCGTCGCGGTTGCCCGAGCGCACCCGCACCGAGCGGTCCTGTGCCAGCAGGTGCACGAGGCGGGGCGAAACGGTGGTGGTGATCGCATGCTGGCAGGCCAGAGACACGATGCGCCCCGCGCCCGAGGCGGACTGGCGCAGCCCGTCGCGCAGCGCGCGCAGATCGGCTGCCATCCGGCGCATCTCGGCTTCGCGGGCGCGCACATCGGGCAGCAGTTGCACCGGTTTGCAGGAGCGGTCGAAGAGGGCGGCGCCGATGCCGTCCTCGATGCTGCGGATGCGCCGGGTAAAGGCGGATTGCGTGAGGTTGCGGGCCATCGCCGCGCGGGCAAAGGAGCCGGTGTCGAGCACCGCAAGGATATCTTCGAGCCAATCGAGACGCATGGATCGGGGATAGGGTGCGGCGCCACAAAATGCAAGTTGTGCAATATGTTTTGCGGTATTCGCATTTGCGCGGGGGTATTTGCCGCGTTATCTGGAGTGTAACGCATTATAAGGAGGATTCCCCATGCATCTCGCCCGCTTCCCACGTCATTTTCTGGCGCATCTGCCTACGCCGCTGGAACGTCTTGATCGGCTGAGCGCCGAGTTGGGCGGACCGGAGATCTGGATCAAGCGCGACGATTGCACAGGGCTGAGCACCGGGGGCAACAAGACCCGCAAGCTCGAGTTCCTGATGGCCGAGGCCGAAGCGCAGGGCGCCGACATGGTGATGACGCAGGGCGCGACGCAGTCGAACCATGCCCGCCAGACCGCCGCCTTTGCCGCCAAGCTGGGGATGGATTGCCATATCCTGCTGGAGGACCGGACCGGCTCCAACGATGCGAATTACAACCACAATGGCAACGTGCTGCTGGATCACCTGCATGGCGCCACGACCGAAAAGCGCGCCGGTGGCGGTGACATGAATGCCGAGATGGAAACGGTGGCCGAGAGGCTGCGTGCCGAAGGCCGCAAGGTCTATACCATTCCCGGCGGTGGCTCGAACGCGACGGGCGCATTGGGCTATGTAAACTGCGCCTTCGAGCTCTTGTCGCAGGTCAACGGCACCGGCCTCAGGATCGACCACCTGGTTCATGCCACCGGTAGTGCGGGCACGCAGGCGGGGCTCATTACCGGGCTTCAGGCGATGAACGCGCAGATCCCGCTCTTGGGGATCGGGGTGCGCGCGCCCAAGGCCAAGCAGGAAGAAAACGTCTATAACCTGGCCTGCGCCACTGCCGAGAAACTGGGTTGTGCGGGGGTGGTCAAGCGCGAGGACGTGGTCGCCAACACCGACTATGTCGGTGAGGGCTATGGCATTCCCACCGAAAGCGGGCTGGAGGCGATCCGGATGTTTGCCGAGTTGGAGGCGATCCTGCTTGATCCGGTCTATTCGGCCAAGGGTGCGGCCGGGCTGATCGACCTGATCCGCAAGGGCCACTTCAAGAAGGGCGAGCGGGTCGTGTTCCTGCATACCGGCGGTGCCGCGGCGCTGTTCGGCTATGACCAGGCCTTCGATTTCGCGGATCGCTGGACAGCGGCGGGCTGAGGCAAGCGCCGAAGAAACAGACCGGCCGGAATGGAGCGGGGCAGACCTTGGCGTCTGCCCCGTTTGCGTTCATTTCATGATCTTGCCGAGGAGGTCATCGACCACCGAGCCGTCGCCATCTGCATCGAGCATCCTGGTCAACATCGAAAGGTCCGGCCCGGAGGATTTCGCGCCTGCCTTGCCGCCCAGCAGTCCGCCGATCATCCCCATCAGGCCATTGCCGCCGGCACCACCAGCGCCCTGAAGCATGCCCATCATGCCGTCGATCGAGGAATCGGGCATCTGCTTCTGCAGCCCGCCCTGTGCCATCGCGGCAAGCGCCGGAAGGAATTGCGAGACCGTGCGCTGATCGACGCCTGCCTTCTCGGCGGCGGCACTGGCCAGCCCTTCGGTCGCGGCGGCGTCGCCCATCAGACTGTCCAGAAAGGACTGGCCCTGCGCGACCCCCTCGGGTGTCGCGGCGGCGCTCGCATCGTCAAAGAAGGCGGCCTTGTCCTCGCCTTTCATGAAGCCGAGAACGGTTTCGGCACCGCCGCTTTCAGCGCGTTTCTTGGCGGCCTGGCCGATGGCGGGCGCCAGCATGTCCGTCAATGCGCGCGCCTTGCTTTCGTCAAGTCCGAACTGGCTGGCAAGCTGGCTCAGGCCCTGTCCGCCCTGCGCCTGTTCGAGAAGTTTCATGATCGACATTCGTTAACCCTTTTCCAACTGTCACTGAAGCGGACAGAAGACGCAGATTCGCGCCCTTGGCGTAAGGGGAAACAGCCTCGGTTCACGGCACTCGGAGCAGGGTGCCTAGTTTCCCTGGCCGAAATCCTGCGGCGTGACCACCCCGTCGCCGTTGGTGTCGATCGCTTCATGCCAGGCGGCGGTGCTGTCCAGGAATTCGCTCAGCGTCACCGTGCCGTCGTGATCGAGATCCGTGACCTCGCGTTTCAGGCCACCCGCCACCCGGCGCATCGGCGCGCGGCCTTCGGGCGTGACCGAGGCCATGTCATTGGCCCGCGCCGCATCGAACATGTCATAGTCGTCGCTGCTCAGGTTGCCGTCCTCGTCACTGTCGAAGGCGGCAAAGATGTTCTCGCGCATGGCCCTGGCCTCAGACAGGGTGACGGCTCCGTCGCCGTCAAGATCCCAATTGGACATGAATTTCTGGCCGGGTCCGTCCTGCGCCTGGGCCGCGCTGGCACAAATGGCGAGGCAGAGTGTGGCGAGCATGGGATATGTCATCATCTGCACCTTTTCGGGTTGGGAAGAAGCGTGGCGTCACGCCTGCCCGGTCAGTTCATCAAAGCAATCCAGGGCCTTGGCGGCATACATCATCGAAGGGCCGCCGCCCATCTGGATGGTCATCGCGAGCACGTCGCCCAGTTCCTCGCGGGTGGCGCCGCAGCGCACCAGCGCCTCGACATGCAGCCCGATGCAGGCCTCGCATTTGGTGGCGACCGCGATACCGAGCGCGACATACTCCTTGGTCTTGAATTCCAGAACGCCGCCTTCCTTGACCGCCTTGCCAAGCGCGCCAAAGGCCTGCGCGGTGTCGGGGATGGTCTTGTTGAGCGCCCGCAGCTGTTGCCTCGTGTCGTTCAGTTTGTCGTTCCAGGTCACATTCGCACTCCTCGATGTGTTTCGAGCCTGTCCTAGAGCGCGCGGTGCCCGGACACCTTGACCCAGATCAGACAGGAGAGTGCGCGCCCTGATTGATGCGTGCGTGAAACCGGGCGCGATGGCGCGACAGGAAGCCGGGATCGGGACGGAACCGCGCCGTGCTGTCCTCGCTCCCGCCTTCGATCCTCCGGCATCAACTGCGGTCAGACTGCCAGCGCGGCGCGCCGGTTCAATGGCGTCTTCACGCTGGGCGGCGGGCGACGATGGCAAGGTTGTTGGCGGGCATTTCGACCACGTCGACAAGCGTCAGACCCGCATCGTGCAGCCAGTCGATGACGTCGAAATCGTCCTTGTAGCCGATCTCGGGGTCCTGGGCGCGCAGGCTGGCGTCAAAGCTGGCGTCGCCCTCGGAAATGGTCTCGCCGGCGCGCAGGAACGGGCCGTAGATGATGAAGCGGCCTTCGGCGGCGAGCGCCTGTGCGACCTCCGATATGAGCTGTCGCGCTTCATCCGTGCTGATGAGATGCAGGAGGTTCACCAGCAAGATGAGATCCTGTCCGGCGTGTTCCGCGCCCCAGTGCGGCGCGGTGGCGTCAAGCTCGATCGCCTTGCGCAGGTTGGGGGCGTTCACGCTGGCGGCCCAGGCGTCGATGCTGGCGCGGCGCGCGGGGTCGATCTCGGTGGGCTGCCAGGTGAGCCCCGGAAGGGCGGGCGCGAAATGGGCGGCGTGCTGGCCAGTGCCCGAGGCCAGTTCCAGCGCGTGTCCGCTGGCGGGGCCGTGATGGCGCAGCAGATCGAGGATCGGCGCGGCGTTGCGCGCGGCCGAAGGCGCGTTGAGGCGGCCATCTTCCCCCGGCGTGGCAATCGACGCACTGTCGGGCAGGTTGAGGCGGCGCGCCACCTTCAGGCCTCTTCCAGGCGGTCGGTGGCGGGGGGCGGCGCCGGGCTGAGTGCGCTCAGCCGGGCGCGAAGCGCGTCATCCATGTCAAAGCTGATGGCGTCGAGCGAGGGTTGCAGCTGCGCGGTTGAACGCGCCGAAAGGATCGGCATCGGTGCGGCGGGATGATGCGCGGCCCAGGCGGCGGCCAGCGTGGCGGGGCTCACGCCCAGTTCGGCGGCGATCTCGCTCAGGCCGCTTGCCGCCTTGTGCATCCAGTCCTGACCATAGCGTGCGGCATAGCGGTCGTTCTCGGTCAGACGCCCGGTGCCGCCGCTGGCGTATTTGCCCGTCAGAAGCCCGCCCGCCAGCGGTGAATAGGGCGCCACGGCGATGCCTTCGCTCTGGCACATCGGCAGGATCTCGACCTCGGCCTGGCGTTTCACGAGGTTGTACATCGGTTGCAGGATCGACACGGGCAGATCGAAACGCGCGGCGATGGCGGCGGCCTTCATCACCTGCCAGGCGGCAAAGTTCGACAGCCCCATATAAGTGATCTTGCCCGCATCGCGCAGGCTGGCGAAGGTCTCCATCGTCTCGTTGAGATCGGTGTCGGGATCGAAGCGGTGGAGATAGAGGATATCGACGTGATCCATCCCGAGCCGCTGGCGCGAGATATCGAACTGCTTGATCAGGTTGTCGCGTCCCGCGCCACCGAGATAGCCTGCCTTGGTGGCGATGATCAGCCGCTCGCGCAGCGGCGCGGCAAACCGCCCGAGCAGCGTTTCCGCTTCCCCGTCGGTATAGACATAGGCGGTGTCGAAATGATTGAGACCGGCCTCGATGCAGGCGTCGAACATGGCGCGGCTCTGGCCCTCGTCGGCGGCGCCGCCGAATTGCATGGTGCCGAATGCGAGGCGGCTGGCCGGTGTGGCGTCGGGGGAGGTGAGGTTCTGTGTCATGACGTGAAACTGCCACGCCGCGCGGGAATGTGGAAGGCCTCGCGTGCCGGTCCGCGCAAGCGCCTGTCCGCCGCTTCATCTGGCTGAAAATACCTCGGGGGGTCCGGGGGGCTGGCCCCCCGGCCGTTTTCGTTACTGCGGGATTTCGGCGTCGAGGCCCTCGACATAGAAATCCATGCCCAGAAGCGTGCCGTCATCGGCGGTTTCGCCTTCGGCCAGCCAGTCCGAACCGTCCTGCTTCTTCAGCGGGCCGGTGAAGGGATGGTGATCGCCCGAGGCGATCGCGTCCTTCAGGGCCAGCGCCTCTTCCTTGACCTCGGCGGGCACCGCGTCGGTGATCTCGCCGATGCCGACCATGCCGGGGCCGATGCCGTCCCAGACCTGCTGGCTTTCCCAGGTGCCGTCGATCACCGCCTGGGTGCGGGCGATGTAATAGGGTTTCCAGTTGTCGATGATCGAGCTCACGCGCGGGAAGGGTTTGTATTCGGCCATGTCCGAGGCCTGCCCGAAGGTGACCACGCCGCCGGCTTTTTCAGCCGCTGCCTGGGGGGCGGTGGAATCGGTGTGTTGCAGGATCACGTCGGCGCCCTGCTCGATGAGCGCGGTGGCGGCGTCGGCCTCCTTGGCGGGATCGAACCATGTATAGGCCCAGATGATCTTGAACTCGACATCGGGGTTGGCCTTGCGGGCGTGGATGAAGGCGGAATTGATGCCGCGGATCACTTCGGGGATCGGGTAGGAGGCGATGTAGCCAACGATGTTGGACTTGGTCATCTTGCCCGCGATATGACCCTGGATCGCGCGCCCCTCGTAAAAGCGGGCCGAGTAGGTCGAAAGGTTCGGGGCGGTCTTGTAGCCGGTCGCGTGTTCGAATTTCACGTCCGGGAATTTCTCGGCCACGGCGACGGTTGCATCCATGTAGCCGAAGGATGTGGTGAAGATCAGATCCGCGCCATTCAGCGCCATCTGGGTGATTGCGCGGGTCGCGTCGGCGCCTTCGGGCACGCTTTCCTGGTAGATCGTCTCGACCTGGTCGCCGAAATGCTCTTCGAGGGCCAGGCGGCCCTGGTTATGCTCGTAGGTCCAGCCGCCATCGCCGATCGGGCCGACATAGATGAAGCCGACCTTGGTCTTGTCGTCCTGCGCCAGCGCCGGGGTCACGGCGCCGGCGGCAAGGCCAAGCGCCACCGTGGCGCCGGTCAGAAGGGTCTTGAGGGTCATGAGTTGAACTCCCTGTGGTTTGAGGATGGGCAGCGCCTCATTGCGAGGCATGGAAAATTCGGGTCAGCGACGCGGGCGCGCGGCTGCGGTCCGCCGACATGATGACAAGCACGAGGATGGTGATCAGGTAGGGCGACATCGAGAGATATTCGACCGGCAGCGCGACACCGGCGGCCTGAAGGTTGAGCTGCAGCACGCTGACGCCGCCGAATAGCCATGCGCCCAGCAAGACGCGCCCCGCCTTCCAGCTGGCGAAGACAACCAGCGCCAGCGCGATCCAGCCCGCACCGGCGGTCATGCCCTCGGTCCATTGCGGCACCCGAACGAGGCTGAGATAGGCCCCGCCAAGTCCGGCGCAGGCACCGCCGAAAGCGATCGCCAGCACGCGCACGCGCACAACCTTGTAGCCGAGTGCATGGGCGGCGTCGTGGTTTTCGCCCACGGCCCTCAGGATCAGCCCGGCACGGGTGTATTTCAGACCTGCCCAGACCGCGGCGACCAGCGCCAGCGCGATATAGACCATCGGATCGTGCGAAAACAGCACCGGGCCGAGGAACGGGATGTCGCTGAGCACCGGAATGTCCAGCCGGGCCGTGGGCGGGGGCTTGATGCCGACATAGCCCTGGCCCAGAAGCGCGCTCAGCCCGAGGCCGAAGAGCGTGAGCGCCAGCCCCGAGGCCACCTGATTGGCCAGAGCGAATTGCGTGAGCAGCGCGAACAGCAGCGACAGGCCCGCCCCCCCGAGTGCTGCGGCCAGAAATCCGAGCGCGGGCGAGCCGGTGTTCACCGCGAAGGCAAAGCCGCAGATCGCCCCGGTGATCATCATTCCCTCGACCCCGAGATTGAGCACGCCTGCGCGCTCGACCACCAATTCGCCGATCGCCGCCAGCAGGATCGGCGTCGAGGCGGCCATGATCGAGGCCAGCAGAAGGATCGGACTGATCGAGGAGAGGTCCATCATGCGGTCTCCGGTCGGGGGAGCAGGCGGAGGCGGTAGTTGGTCAGCAGGTCGACCGCCAGCAGGAAGAAGAGCAACATGCCCTGGAACATCTGGATTGCCGCCGCCGGCAGGCCGAGATTGGACTGCGCGATCTCACCACCAATATAGGTGAGCGCCATCAACAGCCCCGCCAGCGCGATGCCGAAGGGGTGCAGACGCCCCAGGAAGGCCACGATGATCGCGGTGAAACCGTAGCCGACATTGAAGTCGATACTGACCTGTCCGGCGGGTCCGGAGACCTCGAACATGCCTGCGAGCCCGGCCAGCGCGCCCGATACGCCAAGGCAGAACAGCACGAGGCGCGCCGGATCGACACCCGCGAAGCGCGCGGCGCGCGGGGCCTGCCCGGTCAGGCGGATATGGTAGCCCAGCACATGACGCCCGAGCAGGATATAGGCGAAGATCACCGCGATCAGCGCCGCGACCGCGCCCCAATGCATCCCGGTATCGGCGATGAGGTCGGCATTATGCGCCGACGGGTATTGTTGCAGGTTGCGGCTGCCGGGAAAGCCCATGCCCTCGGGGTTCTTCATCGGGCCGAGCGCCATCGCCGCCAGCAGTTTTTCGGCCACATAGACCAGCATCAGCGAGACGAGGATCTCGTTGGTGCCGAAGCGGACCCGGAGCAGCCCCGGAATCATGCCCCAGGCCAGCCCGCCAAGAGCGCCCGCGATCACCATCAGCGGAAAGACGAACCAGGCATCGAGAGGGTAGAAGGCCAGCCCCACACCCGCCCCCGCGAGGGCGCCGATGATATACTGCCCTTCGGCGCCGATATTCCACACTCCTGCGCGGAACCCGAGCGACAGCCCGATGGCGATCAGAACGAGCGGCGCGCCCTTCACCAGGAGCTGAGGGCGGTAATAGAAGGCGAATTCGCCAAAGAGCGGTTCCCAGAAGATGGTGGCAATGGCCTCGACGGGGTTCTTGCCGAGTGCCGCGAAAAGCGCGCCGCCTGCCAGCATGGTGACCAGCACCGCAAGGAGCGGCGAGAGATACAGCCAGCGGCGCGAGGGCTGGGGGCGTTTTTCCAGCCGGATCCTCATCGGCGCGCCTTCGTGGCGGTGGAGGGGGGCGCTGCCCCCGTCGCCCAAGGGGCGACTCCCCCGGAGTATTTCGGGCAAGATGAAGCGCGGTGGCGGTCAGGCATGGGCTACCTCCATACCGTGCGCGCCGCCCATCATCAGGCCGATTTCCTGAAGGCTGAGCGCATGGGTGGGGCGGATGTCGGAGAGCCGCCCTTCGTTGAGCGCGCCGAAGCGGTCCGCGATTTCCATCAGTTCGTCGAGATCCTGGCTGATGCAGAGAATCGCGGCGCCGTCGGCGGCGAGATCCAGCAGGGCCTGGCGGATCGCCACGGCGGCGGCGGCATCGACGCCCCAGGTGGGCTGGTTGACGATCAGCACCTCGGGGCGCTGGAGAACCTCGCGGCCGATGACGAATTTCTGCAGGTTGCCGCCCGAAAGTGCGCGCGCGGCGGTGTCGGGGCCGGGCGTGCGCACGTCGAAACGGGAGATAATGCGCGCGGCGAAATCCTGTGCGGCGGCCCAGCTGATGAAGCCGCGCGCCATCAGTCCTTCGCGCTCGGCGCCGGTCATCAGGGCGTTTTCTGTCAGGCTCATGTCGGGGGCGGCGGCGTGGCCGAGCCTTTCCTCGGGGGCGGTGAGCAGCCCCAGGCGGCGGCGCGCTGCGGGGCCGAGCGCGCCAACCGGGCGGCCCTTGAGCCGGATTGCGCCGGGGGCGCTGCGCAACTCGCCTGAGAGTGCCGCGAGGAGTTCATCCTGACCGTTGCCCGCGACCCCGCCGATGCCCAGGATTTCGCCCTCGGCGAGTGTGAAATGCAGGTTCTTCAGTGCCGTGCCGAAGCGGTTGGGCGAGGCGAGCGAGAGGCCGGTGATATCAAGGGCGGTTGCGCCGGGCGCGCGTGCGGGGCGGGCCGTGACATCGAGTGTGGTGCCGACCATCATCTCGGCCATCTCGCGCGCGGTGGTTTCACGCGGGTTGCAGGTGGCGACATTGCGCCCCTGGCGCAGGATGGTGGCGCGGTCACACAGCGTGCGGATTTCCTCGAGCTTGTGGGAGATGTAGAGGATCGACACGCCTTCGGCGGCGAGTTTGCGCAGGGTCTGGAAGAGGATCGCGACCTCTTGAGGGGTCAAGACCGAGGTGGGCTCGTCCATGATCAGGAGCCGCGGGTTCTGCAGAAGGCAGCGCAGGATCTCGACGCGCTGGCGCTCGCCTGCAGAAAGATCGCCCACGATGCGGTGAGGGTCGAGCGGGAGGCCGTAGGTCTCGCTGACATCGCGGATTCGCCGCGAGAGGTCGCGCAGAGGCGGGGGCGATTCCATCCCGAGCGCGATGTTCTCGGCCACGCTGAGTGCGTCGAAGAGTGAAAAGTGCTGGAACACCATCGCCACGCCGGCGGCGCGCGCGGCGCGCGGTTCGCCCGGCACAAAGGGCGCGCCATGCAGGGTCATGGTGCCGCTGTCGGGTTTCACCAGGCCGTATATCATCTTGACCAGGGTGGACTTCCCCGCGCCGTTTTCGCCAAGCAGCGCATGAACCTCGCCGCCCGCGATATCGAGGGAGACGCTGTCATTGGCCACGACTCCGGGATAGGCCTTGGTCAGTCCCGAAATGGCAAGCAATGGTGCTGTCACGCGTAGGTCCCCTGGTGGCGCGGTTGCGCGGCGTTTCAGGATGACTAGCGCAGGGGCGCCATGATGGGCAATGGGTTGCGCGCTTTTTGCGCGCCCCTGGGTGCGCTCAGTCGGCGGGATGGGCAAAAAACGCGCAAGCGCGCGCGAAGCGCCTTTTTCCCGGCGAGTGGGGAAGCTACTCTGCACATATGAGCAGTGATCCCCGATTCATCCATCTTCGTCTTCACACGGAATATTCCCTGCTGGAAGGCGCCGTGCGGCTGAAGACGCTTGCGGGTCTTTGCGAACGTGCGGGCATGCCCGCGGTGGCGGTCACCGACACCAACAACATGTTCGCCGCGCTGGAATTTTCGGTCACGGCGAGCGGGGCGGGCATTCAGCCGATCATGGGCTGCCAGATGGATCTGGAATATGTCGAGGTCCAGCCCGGCGAGCGCCCCAAGCCCCCTGCGCCGGTGGTTCTGCTGGCGCAGAGCGAGCGGGGTTACGGGAACCTCATGAAGCTGAATTCCTGCCTTTACCTGCGCGGGGACGGGCAGTTGGCGCATCTGACGATCGAGGATCTCGAGCGCCACGCCGAGGATGTGATCTGTTTGAGCGGCGGGCCGGACGGGCCGGTGGGGCGGCTGTTGCAGGCTGGTCAGCGCCCGGCCGCCGAGGCGCTGATGACTCGGCTGCATGGCGCGTTCGGGGATCGTCTTTATGTCGAGTTGCAGCGCCATCCCGGTGAGGATGGCGCGCCGGAGGCCGAACGCCAGACGGAACGTGGGTTCGTGGAAATGGCCTATGGGATGGGCATTCCGCTGGTCGCAACGAACGACGTCTATTTCACCGATCCCGGCATGTACGAGGCGCATGATGCGATGCTTTGCGTGGCCGATGGGGCCTATGTGGATCAGGGCGAGCCGCGCCGCCGCCTGACCGCGCAGCATTATCTCAAGACACCGCAGGAAATGGCGACACTTTTCGCGGACCTGCCCGAGGCGTTGGAAAACACCGTCGAGATCGCCAAGCGCTGCGCCTTCGGAGCGTATCGGCGGGATCCGATCCTGCCGCGTTTCGCTGATGACGAGGTTGACGAACTTCGCCGGCAGGCCAAGGAAGGGCTGGCGGCGCGACTGGCTGTGATCCCGCATGCGGCATCCGTCGAAGACTATGAAAAGCGGCTGGAATTCGAGCTGGGGATCATCGAGGGGATGGGCTTTCCGGGCTATTTCCTGATCGTTGCCGATTTCATCAAATGGGCCAAGGAAAGGGATATTCCGGTCGGGCCGGGGCGGGGCTCGGGGGCGGGCAGTCTCGTGGCCTATGCGCTGACGATCACCGATCTCGACCCGCTGCGCTACAGCCTGCTGTTCGAGCGGTTCCTGAACCCCGAACGGGTCAGCATGCCCGATTTCGATATCGATTTCTGCATGGATCGCCGGGAGGAGGTGATCCATTACGTGCAGGAGAAGTACGGACGCGACAAGGTGGGGCAGATCATCACCTTCGGCGCGCTGCTGTCCAAGGCCGCCGTGCGCGATATCGGGCGGGTGCTGCAGATGCCCTACGGGCAGGTGGACAAGCTGAGCAAGATGATTCCGGTCGAGGGCGTGAAGCCCGTGTCGATCGAACAGGCGCTGGCGCAGGAAGACCGCCTGCGCGAGGCGGCGCGCAGCGAAGAGGTGGTGGACCGGCTGCTGAACTACGGCATGAAGGTCGAGGGATTGTTGCGCAATGCCTCGACTCACGCTGCGGGGGTCGTGATCGGGGATCGGCCGCTCGATGAACTGGTGCCGATCTACCAGGATCCGCGCTCGGACATGCCTGCAACGCAGTTCAACATGAAATGGGTCGAGCAGGCGGGGCTGGTCAAGTTCGACTTCCTGGGCCTCAAGACCCTGACGGTCATCCAGAACGCGATGCAGCAGATCCACAATGAGGGGCGCGACCTGCATGTCGCGCAGGATGGCAGCACCATCTACGAGCCCTTCGAGGGCGCCGAGAACGATATCGGGCAGATACCTCTGGACGACGAAAAGACCTATGAGCTTTACGCGCGTGCGCGCACGGTGGCGGTGTTCCAGGTGGAAAGCTCGGGGATGATGGACGCGCTCAAGCGGATGAAGCCCACCTGTATCGAGGATATCGTGGCGCTGGTGGCGCTTTACCGGCCCGGCCCGATGGAGAACATCCCGAAATATTGCGAGGTCAAGAACGAGCTGAGCGCGCGCGATTACCTGCATCCGACGGTCGATCATATCCTGGACGAGACTCAGGGTATCATCGTCTATCAGGAACAGGTGATGCAGATCGCGCAGGATATGGCAGGCTATACGCTGGGGGGCGCCGACCTGTTGCGCCGCGCGATGGGCAAGAAGATCCAGGCCGCGATGGATGCCGAACGGCCCAAATTCATCGAGGGCGCCAAGGCGAACGGGGTGGATGATGCCAAGGCGCTCGAAGTCTGGAACCTGCTAGACAAGTTCGCCAATTACGGTTTCAACAAGTCCCACGCGGCGGCCTATGCGGTGGTCAGCTATCAGACTGCCTGGCTGAAGGCCAATCACCCGGTCGAGTTCATGGCCGGGGTGATGAACTGCGATATCCATCTGACCGACAAGCTGGCGGTGTATTTCCAGGAGGTAAAGAAGGGCCTTGGCCTGCCCTATGCGCCGCCCTGCGTGAACCGCTCGGATGCGATGTTCCAGGTGCGCGGCGGGGTTCTGCATTACGCGCTCGGCGCGCTCAAGAACGTGGGCGTCGAGGCGATGCGCCTGATCGTGGAGGGGCGCGGCGACAAACCCTTTGCCACGCTTTACGACGTGGCGCGGCGGGTCGATCTCAAGCGGATCGGCAAGCGGCCGCTGGAGATGCTGGCGCGGGCCGGGGCGTTTGACGAGCTTGACCGCAACCGGCGCCGGGTGTTCGACAGTATCGAGGCGCTGATGAACTATTCTGCGGCGATCCACGATCAGAAGAATTCCAACCAGGTGTCATTGTTCGGCGAGGCGGGCGACGATCTGCCCGAACCGCGCCTGAGTCCGGTCGAAGACTGGCTGCCCGCCGAGCGCCTGACCGAGGAGTTCAAGGCGGTGGGGTTCTACCTGTCGGGGCATCCGCTGGACGATTACATGGGCGCGCTCAGGCGCAAGGACGTGAAAACGCTGGACGAAGTGACCGCGATGATCGAGCGCAAGGGCGCGGCGGTGGTCAAGATGGCCGGCGTCGTGGCGGGCCGCCAGGAGCGCAAATCGGCGCGCGGCAACCGTTTTGCCTTTGTGCAGCTGTCGGATGTCACCGGCGGCTACGAGGTGACGCTGTTTTCCGAGGCGCTGGAGAAATGCCGCGATCACCTGGAAACCGGGTCACAGGTGGTGCTGACCGCCGAGGCGACGATGGAAAGCGATCAGCTCAAGCTGCTGGGCCGCTCGATTTCGCCGATCGACGGGGTTGTCGCCGATGTGAGCGCGACCGGGTTGCGCATATTTATCGAAACCGGGGATGCGATCCCGTCGGTGGCCTCGGTGCTGGCGAAGGCTGCGCAGACGGTGAAATCCGGCGGGCGCGGGCCGATCCGGTTCAACCTGATGGCGCAGGGTCTGCCCGGCGAGGTCGAGATCGATGCGGGCGAGGAGTTCCCGGTGAACCCCCAGATCAAGGGCGCCATCAAGAGCCTGCCGGGGGTCATGACCGTCGAGGAGCTCTAGGCGGCGGAGTTCACCAATGGGGCGGGCGCTCGTCGCCAAGGGGAACGCTGCCGCCCTGATCGACCTCGCGCGTGGCCTCGCGCTCGAGCAGCAGTTGCACGCGGCGCGTCATCAGGGCGAGTTCACGCTCCTGGCGGGCAACGACCTCGGAAAGATCGTCGACGATGCGGGTGAGGTGGGCGATCTGTTCTTCAATGGGTTCCATGGGGTCGATCTAGCGGGTCCGGGGCGTGGGCGTCAATGCGGCACAGCTTGCCCCCGCTGGCCCCATCCGATAGACGCTGCGGCAAGGACGAAACCCCGATGGATCCGCAGCATGGCCAAAGAGAAGAAACAGCCCCGCCCCAAGGCCGAAACGCCCAAGGGGTTCCGCGATTACTTCGGCGCCGAGGTGACCGAGCGCGCCGAGATGTTGCAAGCGATTGCAAGGGTTTATCATCTTTACGGCTTCGAGGCGCTGGAATCCTCGGCGGTGGAGACGGTCGAGGCGCTTGGCAAGTTCCTGCCCGATGTGGACCGCCCCAACGAGGGGGTTTTCGCATGGCAGGAAGACGAGAACGACGACTGGCTGGCGCTGCGCTATGATCTGACCGCGCCGCTGGCGCGGGTCTATGCCCAGCACCGCAACGACCTGCCTACCCCCTACCGGCGCTATGCGATGGGGCCGGTCTGGCGCAACGAGAAGCCGGGACCGGGGCGGTTTCGCCAGTTTTATCAATGCGATGCGGATACGGTGGGCGCGCCTTCGGTCGCTGCCGATGCCGAGATCTGCGCGATGCTGGCCGACACCCTGGAAACCGTGGGTATCGCGCGGGGCGATTACATCGTGCGGGTCAATAACCGCAAGGTCCTGAATGGCGTGCTTGAGGTGATGGGTCTTGAGGAAGGTGAGCAGCGCGACGCCGTGCTGCGCACCATCGACAAGTTCGACAAGGTCGGCGAAAGCGGTGTGCGCGAATTGCTGGGCAAGGGGCGGCTCGATGCCTCGGGGGCCTATATCGACGGCGTGGGGCTGAGCGATGATCAGGCCGGGCCGGTGCTGGCGTTCCTGACCTCGAAAAGCGCGGATACCGCGGAGACGCTTCAGAACCTGCGCGCCGCGGTCGGTGACTCGGCCATCGGCCAGGAGGGCGTGCAAGAGCTTGAAACCATTGCCAACCTTCTTGCAGCTCAGGGTTATGGCACGGATCGCGTGGTGATCGACCCCAGCGTCGTGCGGGGGCTTGGCTATTACACCGGGCCAGTTTTCGAGGCCGAGCTGACCTTTGATATCCTTGACGAAAAGGGCCGCAAGCGGCAGTTCGGGAGCGTCGCCGGTGGCGGGCGCTATGACGACCTGGTCAAGCGGTTCACCGGACAGGCCGTGCCGGCGACGGGTGTGTCGATCGGGGTGGATCGGCTGCTGGCGGCACTGCGTGAAAAAGGCCGCATCGGCGGTTCCATCAATGGGCCGGTGGTGGTCACGGTGATGGATCGCGACCGGATGGCCGATTACCAGGGCATGGTTGGTGAACTGCGCCGGGCGGGTATCCGCGCCGAGGTCTATCTGGGCAATCCCAAGAATTTCGGCAACCAGATGAAATACGCGGACCGGCGCGGCGCGCCCATCGCGGTGATCGAGGGCGGCGACGAGAAGGAACGCGGCGTTATCCAGATCAAGGATTTGATCCTTGGTGCGCAGATCGCCCAGAGCGCGACGCTGGAAGAATGGAAGGAACGGCCCAGTCAGTTCGAGGTGCCGCGCGACCAACTTGTTGAAAAGGTTCGTGAAATACTGGAGGGGCAGGGCGGATGAGTGACCGCGCCGCGATCCGGGCCGAGGCCGCACAACTGCGGGCGCTGTTCGAATCCGAGGGCGCGCAGCCGGTGGAAACCCCGATCCTGCAACCCGCCGAAGTGTTGCTTGATCTTTACGGCGAGGACATCCGGGCGCGGGCCTATGTGACCTCGGACGCGCTGCGCGGGGAGCAGATGCTGCGCCCGGATTTCACCGTGCCGGTCGTTCAGATGCACATGGAGCATGGCGCAGAACCGGCCTGTTATACTTATTCGGGCGAGGTGTTCCGGCGTCAGGAGGACGACCCGGCCCGCGCCAGCGAATACATGCAGGTCGGGTTCGAGGTGTTTGAACGCACCGCGCCCGAGGCGGCGGACGCCCGCGTTTTCGGTATCATTTTCAATGCCTTGAAGCCGCTTGGTCTGCGCGCCGCGACGGGCGATATCGGCATCCTGATGGCGGCGGTCGATGCGCTGTGCACCAGTGAGGGGCGCAAGCGGGCGTTGCGGCGTCATATCTGGCGGCCAAGGCGGTTCCGGGCGCTGATGGATCGCTATGCGGGGCGCGCGCCGGTGCCGGAAAGCCGCGCGGCGCTGCTGGCGCAATCCGATCCGATGGCGGAGGCGGGGCCGGTCATCGGGATGCGCGGCGAAGACGAAATAATGAGCCGTATCAATGCCTTGCGCGAAGATGCGGCGACCGCGCCGATCTCGGAGAACGAGGTGGCGCTGATCGACGCGATCCTGGGTGTACGCGAAACGTCGGATAATGCGCTTGAGCATCTGCGCGATATCGCCGTGGATCTGCCCGCGATCCAGCCCGCCGTGGAGCGCCTGGCGCGGCGTCTGGAGGCACTGGAAGCGCGCGGGATTGACGTGTCAAACCTGGATTTCGAGGCCAGCTACGGGCGCACCAACATGGAATACTATGACGGCTTTGTCTTTGGTTTCTATGCAGAAAATCGCCCCGACCTGCCGCCGATCGCCACTGGCGGGCGCTATGATGCGCTGACACGGCAACTGGGGCGCGGGCGCGAGATACCGGCGGTGGGCGGGGTGGTCCGGCCGGGGCTGGTTGTGGAACTGGGGGGGCTGTCATGAGCCTCAAGCTGGGAGTGCCCTCGAAGGGGCGGCTGATGGAAAAGACCTTTGACTGGTTCAGTCAGAGGGGCATCGGGCTGGGCCGGTCTGGATCGGAACGCGAATATGCGGGCTATGTCCAAGGCATTGATAACGTTGAGCTTGTTCTGCTTTCCGCGGGGGAAATCCCGCGTGAGCTGGCAGCGGGGCGGATCAATCTGGGGGTCACGGGTACGGATCTGGTGCGCGAAAAGCTGGGGCAATGGGATCTCAGGGTGCGGGAATTGGCGCTCTTGGGGTTCGGGCAGGCGGATCTGGTGCTGGCTGTGCCAGGCTGCTGGGTCGATGTGAACAGCCTTGACGACCTTGACGCGGCCGCCGCTGCATTTCGGCTAAAGCACGGATTTCGTTTGAGAATTGCCACCAAATACCACCGCTTGGTGCGGGAGTTCCTGCGCGATAACGGGGTGGCGGATTACCAGTTGGTCGACAGCCAGGGCGCCACCGAGGGCACGGTCAAGAACGAGACCGCCGAAGCGATTGCGGATATTACCTCGACGGGCGATACACTGCGGGCCAACCATTTGAAAATATTGGAAGATGGCCTGATCCTGCGCAGTCAGGCGACGCTGTTCAAATCCCGTGTCGCGGTGATGGACGAGGATGACCGGCGCAGCCTTGCGGCGTTGCTGCAAAAGCTGAAGGTGGACTGAGAAAAGCGTACGAAACGTCCGTTTTGTACGCCGCTATTGTACCGAATTCCGGTGCCGCGCCCAAAATTTCGTACAGTTTCCGAAATTCCGCCTGTGCGGGCCTGCGAAAACGAAAACGGGCGCGCCCCGAGAAGAGAGCGCGCCCGCGTTGCCGATTGGCTATACCAGGGTTCAGAAGCGGAAGGTGCCGCGGACCTGAACGGTGGTCGCTTCAACATCGGTGTTGGTCGAGTTGAAGTTGTCGAACTCGTGATAGAGCACTTCGCCACCCATCGCGAAGTTCTGGGTGATCATGTGCTCATAGCCCGCGCCGATGAAGTAACCGTCATCGTCGCCCAGGGTGTCGGTGTCGGCCTGTGCCCAGCCACCGGTACCATAGAGCAGACCGTTGCCGATCTTGTAGCCGCCGCGCAGTTTGACGCGCAGCACGTTTTCGATGGTCGGGTTGCCCGCGCCAAGGCCGATATCGGCCCAGTCGTAATCGAGGCCTGCGCCTGCGACCCACTGGCCGAAGTCGTAGTCGTAACCCATCACGAGACCGCCGATTGCGCCGTCGCCGTCAACGCCGGGGGCGTTGGTGTCGACATTGCCATAGCCGAGCTGGCCACCGACATAGCCGCCGGTCCAGTCGGGGCTGGCGGGAGCGGGTGCGGGTGCCGGCGCGGGGGCCGAAACGACGGGGTCGGGGGCGGGGGCGCTTGCCGAGCCGGCGAAGGCCGGGCCGGTGGCCATGGCGATCGTCGCGGCGATCATGGAACCTTGCTTCAACATGGTTCTACCTTTCTTCTTTGTCCTGTTCACGTCCGCGTCGGGCGGGCGTTTGCTTCCTGTAATGTCCCCTGCGTTAAGCACAGAGGTTGCCTCCCGGCAGGATGTCCTGCGCGGTTGAGACTGAAATGAGCGCGATCATGGATGGCTTCAACCGGGGCAGGGACGAAGGTAGCGGAAGACGGCGCATTCTTGCCGTAACTCCGTGGCGTAATGCGCTGAAATACGCCGAAAATACCGGGGTTCCGTCGGGGCGGCGGAGGGGCGGTCAAATTGCCGTGAGTGTTGCCTTAAAGCACCCCGATATCGGCCAGTGCCGCCGAGAGCGAGGCGGGCAGTTCGTCTTCGGTCTGGCGATGGGCGGGCAGGTCGGCGGGCGCGTCGGCGGGCTGAAGGTAGCGCCAGCCCTGGAACGGGCGTTTGAGCGCGTTGGTGGTGGGGATGATCGCGGGATCCAGCACGAAGGCGCAGCGGCGGATGCCGTCCTGGCCGATCACCTCGTCAAATCGCAGGAGGCGCTGGCGGCATTGCACCATCCCCTGGAAAACCCAGAAGATCGAGCCGCCGTCGAGCAGTTCATCGGCGCGTTTGGGCCACATGCGGGTGACATGGCGGGGCAGTCCATCGGCGGTCTGGGTCTGTTTGCCAGCCTGCCACTGGCGCAGGCTTTCGATGGTTTCGGTGCCGACGCTGAGCTTGATGAGATGCAGTTTGGCCATTGCCTTCGATTCCCCCGTCGCGGGCAGATAGGGTAGTGGAAATGCGCCGGGCTTCAAGCTATTGTGTTTTTCCCGACAGGTTCAGGATTCGCCGCATGACCCGTTTCGCCGCCCCAATCGCCCAATCCATCTGGGACATGAAATACCGCCTCAAGGAGGCCGACGGCACGCCGATCGACGAGACCGTCGAAGCGACGTGGCGGCGGATCGCGCGGGCGCTGGCCGAGGTCGAGGCCGAACCGGCGCATTGGGAAGAGCGGTTCTATCATGCGCTCGAGGACTTCCGGTTTCTGCCCGCGGGGCGGATCACCGCAGGGGCGGGCACCGGGCGCAGCGTGACGCTGTTCAACTGTTTCGTCATGGGCACGATCCCCGACGATATGGGCGGCATTTTCGAGATGCTGAAAGAGGCCGCGCTGACCATGCAGCAGGGCGGCGGGATCGGCTATGATTTCAGCACCATCCGCCCGCGCGGCGCCGAGGTGAAAAGCGTGGCCGCCGATGCCAGCGGGCCGCTTTCCTTCATGGATGTGTGGGACGCCATGTGCCGCACCATCATGAGCGCGGGATCGCGCCGGGGTGCGATGATGGCGACCATGCGCTGCGATCATCCCGATATCGAGGATTTCATCGGCGCCAAGTCGGATTCAGCGCGTCTGAGGATGTTCAACCTTTCGGTGCTGGTCAGCGATGCCTTCATGGAGGCGGTCAAGGCGGATGGCGCATGGGATCTGGAATTCGGCGGCAAGGTCTATCGCACGGTGCAGGCGCGCGACCTGTGGAACCGGATCATGCAGGCGACCTATGATTACGCCGAGCCGGGGGTGATCTTCATCGACCGCATCAACGCGGCCAACAACCTCAATTACTGCGAGACGATTTCGGCCACCAACCCCTGCGGCGAACAGCCCCTGCCGCCTTATGGTGCCTGCCTGCTCGGGTCGATCAACATGGCGCGGCTGGTCAGCGACCCGTTCGGCAAGGATGCGGCGCTCGATCCCGAGGCGCTGGACGAGCTGGTGGCGAGCGCGGTCAGGATGATGGACAACGTGGTCGATGCCAGCCGCTTTCCGCTGGAGGCGCAGGCGCGCGAGGCCGCCGCCAAGCGCCGGATCGGGCTGGGTGTGACCGGGCTGGCGGATGCGCTGTTGATGCTGGGGCTGCGATACGGCAGCGACGAGGCGGCGGCACAGACCGAGGCCTGGCTCAAGCAGATCGCGCGGGCGGCCTATCTGGCCAGCGTGGAGCTGGCGCGCGAAAAGGGGCCGTTTCCGCTGTTTGACCGCGATGCGTTCCTGGCTTCGGGCAACATGATGAACATGGATGAGGACGTGCGCGCGGCGATCGCCGAGCATGGCATCCGCAACGCATTGCTGACCAGCATCGCGCCGACCGGCACGATCAGCCTTTATGCGGGCAATGTGAGTTCGGGGATCGAGCCGGTCTTTGCCTATTCCTATACGCGCAAGGTCTTGCAGAAGGATGGCAGCCGCACCGAGGAAGAGGTGGTGGATTACGCCGTGCAGATGTGGCGCGAGAAGTTCGGCGATGCCGAGCTGCCCGCGCATTTCGTCAATGCCCAGACGCTGGCGCCCGAGGATCACGTCAAGATGCAGGCGGCGGCGCAGCGCTGGGTGGACAGCAGCATTTCCAAGACGATCAACTGCCCGGCGGATATTTCATTCGAGGCGTTCAAGAATGTCTACATGCAGGCCTATGAGACGGGCTGCAAGGGATGCACCACCTATCGTCCCAATGACGTGACCGGCAGCGTGCTGAGCGTGTCCGAGAGCGCCGACGCGGGGCCGGGCGAGAGCGGTGCGCCGATGCCCCAGGAGGGCGGCGAGATCGTCTACATGTCCGAGCCGCTGGACCGGCCCACGGAACTGGAGGGCGCGACTTACAAGCTGAAATGGCCCGACAGCAGCCACGCGATCTATATCACCGTCAACGATATCGTGCTGAACGGGCATCGGCGGCCCTTCGAGGTGTTCATCAACTCGAAGAACATGGAGCATTTCGCCTGGACCGTGGCGCTGACGCGGATGATCTCGGCGGTGTTCCGGCGCGGGGGCGATGTGAGTTTCGTGGTCGAGGAGCTGAAGGCGGTGTTCGACCCGCGCGGCGGCGCCTGGATGCAGGGCAGGTATGTTCCTTCGATCCTGGCGGCGATCGGCGGCATCCTCGAGCAGCACATGATCTCGATCGGGTTCCTCGAAGGCGAGGGGCTGGGCCTCAAGAGCGACCCGACGCAATCGGTGGTCAATCTCGATGCGCCGCGCGGCCCGTCCTGCCCGGCCTGCGGCAGCTATGACATGCGGATGATCGAGGGCTGCATGACCTGCGCGAGTTGCGGGCATTCCAAGTGCGGATGACGCCGGGATAGGGCGCGATTGTCCGGGCATGCAGAGGAGATGCCCGCCGCATTGCTGGCGGGTATGCGCGCGGCGGTTCTTGCTGGCGGTCAGTCGTCGTCGGCCAGCGGGCGCTGGAAGGCGTTGAGGGTGTTGCGGTGCATGGAGCGGGGTGGCGTGGCCGGGCGGTTGAGCCCGCGCCAGATCAGGGCGAGGGCCAGCGCGAAGGCCAGGGCGCCCCAGTAGCCGCCGCCGAGCATGCCGACGAGCAGCGTCGCCACGAGGGCGGCGGCGAAGAACAGCAGGGTGAAGATCATCGCGAAGAACGTCATGCTGCCCAGCATAGGCGATCTTGGGTGAGTGTCACCGCGAAGTGCCACTCAAGGTTGTATTTCGCGCGCAAGGATGGCCGATGCGCAACGGTGCCGCCCCGCGCCTTGATCTGGCGCGGGGCGGGGTTTTCGGGATGGGGCGCCGGGGTCAGCGGCCGTGGGAGCCGAGGCCGGTATCCTGGGGATCGCTGTAGCCGGTCGCCTCGAAGCTGTTGGCGGCGCGGCTGACGGGGGTGTCCGCCAGGGCCGCATCCACGATCGCGCGGCTTTGCGAGGCCGAGTTGCCTTCGATGATGACATCCACGCCGAGACGCTGGGCGCGGTCGAGGTCGTAGATCTCGTTGGCGCTCAGGGTGGCGAAGGTGCTTTCGCTGACCCAGGTGGGGACGCGGTCGGAGGGGTCGGTTTCCATCGCGCTGGCGGGGATGGCGGCGGCCAGGCTGCCGGCAAGTGCGAGGGCGGCGATGAGGGGGGTCTTGATTGCGTGGGTCATGTCATTTCCTTTCGGGTTTCCTGATTGGTGTCTGTTTCGTTCGATGCGGGCTGTGCCGCGTTCTGTGACTCCAAGATGCGCCCCGAATGGCGCTGGCGATAGCCGTGGCCCGGCGATGTGAAAAGCCGCTCACGCCGCCCCCCGGCGCCGTGATGCAAGCGATGCTAACGGCTCAAGGAGCCGCGAGCGAGGCGCTGAGGCGGGACGGGAAGTACTTATTTTTCAGCGACTTGAATTGTTTCAGCGGACCCTGCGAAAACGCACCCTTGCTGTGCTGACCCGCGCGCTTGCCCGGATCGGTAACAATCCGGGCGCCGCCGGGGGGCCAGCCCCCCGGACCCCCCGAGGTATTTCGGGCCAGATGAAGGGGCGGCGGGAAAGATTTCGCGGCAGGGCGAACCCTTCGGCGGGTGCTGCGTTACCTACATAGGAGGTGGTGCAATGGGTTATGCACGGTTTCTGTCGATGATCGCGACATCCACTGTCGCGATGTATGGGCTGATGTATCTCAATACCTATGCGATGGATCACGTCTTTTTCTCGCAGACGCGGCTTTGGATGGCGCTTTACATGGGCTCGGCGATGGCGGTGATCATGCTGGGATTCATGTGGGCGATGTATGCCAGCCGGCGGGCGAATATCGCCATTGTCGCGGGCGCGGTCGTGGTGTTCGCGGCGTCTCTCTGGCTGGTGCGCTCGCAGGAGACGGTGGGGGACGTGGCCTGGATGAAGGCGATGATCCCGCATCATTCGATCGCGATCCTGACCAGCGAGCGCGCCGAGCTCTCGGACCCGCGCGTCAGGGCGCTGGCCGACGCCATCATCGAGGCGCAGCGCGGCGAGATCGAGGAAATGAAACGCTATATCGACGATATCGAGGCCAATGGCGATGCGCCCGAGGGCACCGGGCGCCAGAAGGCCGAATGATCGCCCGGAAAGGAGAGAGATGAGCATGACGGCAAGCGGCAAGGACAAAGCAGGGCGCGCGGCGCTCTACCGGATGGTGATGCCGGATCATCTGTGCCCATACGGGCTCAAATCGAAGGAGCTGCTGGAGCGCGAGGGGTATGAGGTGGAGGATCACCATCTGAGAACCCGCGAGGAGGTCGAGACGTTCATGCAGCGCCATGAGGTGGAGACCACGCCACAGAGTTTCATCGAGGGTGAGAGGATCGGCGGGCATGATGCCCTGCGCGCGCATTTCGGAAAGGCGCGCGGTTTTGCGGGGGCCTATCAGCCCGTTGTCGCGCTGTTCACGGTGGCGGCTCTGATGGCGCTGGCGGTGGGTTTCGTATCCGGGCGCGGGATCTTCTCGGTGCGGGTGATCGAGTGGTTCGTCGCGATCGCGATGGTGCTGCTTGGCCTGCAGAAGCTGAAGGATGTCGAGAGTTTCTCGACCATGTTCCTCAATTACGACCTGCTGGCGCGGCGATATGTGCCTTACAGCTATGTCTATCCCTTCGCGGAGACCGGCGCGGGGGTGCTGATGATCGCCGGGGTGCTGACGCTGGTGTCGGCGCCGGTGGCGCTGTTCATCGGCTTGGTCGGGGCCGCGAGCGTGTTCAAGGCGGTCTATATCGACCGGCGCGAATTGAAATGCGCCTGCGTGGGGGGGGACAGCGAGGTGCCGCTGGGCTTCGTCTCGCTGACCGAGAACCTGATGATGACCGGCATGGGCATCTGGATGCTGGCGAAGGTCTGGGGCGGTGCGGCCTAGGGCCGCCGCCTGACGCGAAGGCCACCGGCAAGATCCTGAATTGCCAATTCTGCGGCGACAGGTCGCGGCAGGAGAGGGCCGGGATCAATGCGCGCTGCGCGAACATGCTATACATTCCCACAGTTGAATATGAGTGATGACAATGGCGATGAGGTGAGGGAATGGAAGAGTTCATGAAGGGGGCGACATCGCGACGCGGGTTTCTCGGGCTGGCGGCAGGGGGAGCGGCGGCGCTGGCCGTAGCGGGGCCGGGGACGGCACGGGCCGAGCCGGTGCGCACGAGCGCCAAGATCGTGATCCTGGGTGCGGGCGCGGCGGGCACGGCGATGGCCAACCGGCTGACGGAGCGCCTTGAGGGGGCGAGTATCACCATCGTGGACGGTCGCCAGCAACATTGGTACCAGCCCGGTTTCACGCTGGTCGCCGCCGGTCTCAAACCGGCGAGCTACACGCTGAGCGACACCGGCGACTGGCTGTCGGACGGGGTAAAATGGGTGGCGGAACATGCCGCCGCGATCGACCCCGACGCGCAGATCGTCACCACGGCGTCGGGCAGCAGGCTGGACTATGACTACTTGGTCGTGGCCACGGGGCTCTCGCTGGACTGGGATGCGGTCGAGGGGTTCTCGCTCGACATGGTGGGGCAGAACGGGATCGGCGCGCTTTATGCCGGGCCAGAGCAGGCCGAAGCCACCTGGCGCGCGATGGACGCGTTCACCGACAAGGGCGGTGTGGCGCTGTTCGGGCGCCCCGCGACCGAGATGAAATGCGCGGGTGCACCGCTGAAATACACGTTCCTGACCGATGACTACCTGCGCCGCAAGGGGCGGCGCGATGCCTCGCAGATCGTCTATGCGGCGCATGGCAAGTCGCTGTTCTCGGTGCCGGTGGTCGACGAGAAGGCCAAGCTGATCTTTGACGAACGCGGTTTCGACGTGCGCTGGAACCATGTTCTGACGGGCATCGACGCGGGCGCGAAAACGGCGCATTACCGTGTGCCGGAAAGCCGCGCGCTGGCGGCGGACGGCACCGTGACCGTGACGCCCGAGCGCGAGGTGAAGATCGGTTTCGATTTCACCAATGTGATCCCGCCGCAGCGCGCGCCGCAGGTGGTGCGCGAGTCGGGCCTGAGCTGGGCCGACAGGTGGGTCGGCCAGGGATGGATCGAGGTCGATCCCGGCACGCTGCGACATCGCCGCTATCCCAATGTCTTCGGGGTGGGCGATATCAACGGCGTGCCCAAGGGCAAGACTGCCGCATCGGTCAAGTGGCAGGTGCCGGTGGTCGAGGATCATCTGGTCGCCGAGCTGGACGGGCGCGAGGGCAGCGCGATCTATAACGGCTATACCTCCTGTCCGATGATCACCAAGATCGGCCGTGCCATGCTGATCGAGTTCGATTACGAGAACCGCCTGACGCCGTCTTTCCCCGGTGTGATCGCCCCGCTGGAAGAGCTGTGGATTTCCTGGCTGATGAAGGAAATCGCGCTCAAGCCCACCTATAACGCCATGCTGCGCGGCAAGGTCTGAGGAGGAACGACCATGAAGGAACTGACATTCGCAACCCTGCTGGCCGTGTTCGAGGAAGTGTTCGGGCGGGGCCTGTTCTGGGCGATGGTGGCAATCGCGGCGATCATCACCGTGGCCTATCTTTACGTGCTGGTCCGCGACCGGCACATGTCGGCGCGCAAATTCCTGCTGGCGCAGTTGTTCATGCCCCTGGGGGCGGTCGCGGCGGTGATGTTCGTTCTCCGGATGACCAATTCGGCGCTGGCGGATATCGGCGGGCCGGTGGACTGGATCGTGCTTCTGGGCGTTGCGGGCGCGGGGGCGGTCGGGCTGGCGATCCTGGTCTACACGGCGCAATCGCTCTTGCGCCCCGGTGGGGATTCGGGCGGGGACTGAGCGGTCGGCGGTCCGGTCCCGGGGCCGGGGGGTTGATGTTCGCGCCCTGAGAGGCGATATAGCCTTCACAATCCGTGCGGGTGATTGAAGCGTTGCTTGTCCCTGCACGCGGGGCCGGGGTGAATGCCTGGCCCGAGCGTTAGCGTATCAGCTCTCGGCGACAGGCCGATGCAGACCCCGGTATCAGGCGGTCTTGGCGCGTAACGCAATTCTGCGGGGGCGGACCTTTTGGTCCGGCGCCCCGGTGGATCGACCGGACAACAGACCAGAAGGAGAGAGCCATGAGCCACATGACCGATGAAGAGATCGAACAGCGTATCGACGAATTGCAGAATTCGGGGATGCACCTGGCCGCCAAGGCCCTGATGCGCGAGCTGCATTTTCGCCGCAAGAACGGCTGAACGCCGCGATCTGAAGTGAACCGGGGCCGTGCCGCTTGACTGGCGCGGCCCTTTGCATTTGAGCGCCCGCGCGCGGCTTGACCTTTCGGGGGGCTTGGCAGAACGTGGCGCGCAATGCGCGAGAATACCGGGGAAAACCATGACAATCGAACACGATCACGAACAGAACCTGGACCGCCTGGCCGAGCTGGCCGTGAAGGTGGGGCTGAACCTTCAGGAGGGGCAGGACCTGGTGCTGAGCGCGCCGGTCGAGGCATTGCCGCTGGTGCGCCGGATCGTGGCCGAGGCCTATCGCGCGGGGGCGGGGCTGGTGACGCCGATCCTGGGGGATGAGGCGCTGACGCTGGCGCGCTATCGCAATGCGCGGGAGTCGAGCTTTGACCGCGCGCCGGGCTGGCTGTTCGATGGTATGGCCGAGGCCTTTGCGGGCGGTGCGGCGCGCATGGCGATCGTCGGTGACGATCCGATGCTGCTGGCCGATGAGGACCCGGCCCGCGTGGCGCGGGTGGGCAAGGCCAATGCGATGGCCTACAAGCCGGCGCTGGAAAAGATCGCGAATTTCGACATCAACTGGTCGATCGTGAGCTATCCCGGCGCGGCCTGGGCGCGGCGCATCTTTCCCGATCTCGACGAGGACGCGGCGGTCGCGCGGCTGGCCGAAGCGATCTTCGCCGCCTCGCGGGTGGAGGGCGAAGACGATCCCGTCGCCGCATGGCAGGCCCATAACGAGAGGCTGCGGGCGCGCACGCGCTGGCTGAACGAGCAGGCGTTCGATGCGTTGCATTTCACCGGGCCGGGCACCGACCTGGTGGTCGGCCTCGCGGATGGGCATGAATGGCAGGGCGGGGCCTCGAGCGCGCGCAACGGCGTGACCTGCAACCCCAACATTCCGACCGAGGAGGTGTTCACGACGCCCCATGCGCTACGCACCGAGGGGCATGTGCGCGCCACCAAGCCGCTTTCGCATCAGGGCAGCCTGATCGAGGGAATCGAGATGCGTTTCGAGGGCGGACGCATCACGCATGCCAGCGCGACGAAGGGCGAGGCGGTGTTGCAGAAGCTGCTGGATACGGATGACGGCGCGCGGCGGCTGGGCGAGGTGGCGCTGGTGCCGCATTCCTCGCCGATCTCGCAATCGGGGCTGTTGTTCTACAACACGCTTTATGACGAGAATGCCGCTTGCCATATCGCCCTGGGGCAATGCTATTCCAAGTGTTTCAGGGATGGCGGCGATCTGAGCGCGCAGGAGATCGAAAGCCGGGGCGGCAACGCCAGCCTGATCCATGTGGACTGGATGATCGGCGGGGCCGACACCGATATCGACGGCATCGCCGCCGACGGCACGCGGGTGCCGGTCTTTCGCAAGGGTGAATGGGCGTCCTGAGCGCGCGGCCGCTGTTTTCCAGCGTGAGTGGGCTGCACGCCGCTACGGGTATGACGCCTGATGCAGAAATGGCGGGACAGGCGACCGTCAAGCTCCGGGACCACCGCACGCGCAGCCCTTGAACATGCTTGCGCAGTGGCGTCTAACGGGGGCGGCCGCGTTTTGGCGCGGCTGCCCTTTGACGATGCCGGAAGGTTTTCATGGAAGAGATATCTTCGCCCCTTATGCTTGGTTTCCTCGGCAGTCTTGCCGCTGGCCTGATGACGGCGGTGGGGGCTGCGCCGGTATTGGCAGGGCGGATGCCGGGACAGGCATTTCGCGACATGTCGCTGGGTTTTGCCGCGGGCGTGATGCTGGCGGCGTCGTTCTTTTCGCTGATCATTCCCGCGCTCGATGCCGCCGAGGTGAGCTATGGCGCGGGGCCGGTTCCGGCGGCGATCACCTGCCTTTCGATCCTGATCGGCATGGGCGCGGTGCACCTGATGAACGAGGCGCTGCCGCATGAGCATTTCAAGCTGGGCCGCGAGGGGCCGGAGGCGGCCTCGCTGCGCCGGGTCTGGCTGTTCATCATCGCCATCACCATTCACAATTTCCCCGAAGGGCTGGCCGTGGGCGTCGGGTTCGGGGCGCATGGGCTGTCGGGCGGTATGCCGCTGGCCATCGGGATCGGCCTGCAGAACGCGCCCGAGGGGCTGGCCGTGGCGGTGGCGCTTCTGGGCGAGGGCTATGACCGGCGGCGCGCCTGGTCCATCGCCGCGCTCACCGGCATGGTCGAACCCGTGGGCGGGGCCATCGGGGCCGGTGTGATTTCGGTCGCCGAGCCGCTCTTGCCCTGGGGGCTGGCCTTTGCGGCGGGCGCGATGCTTTACGTGATCAGCCACGAGATCATTCCCGAGACCCATCGCCGGGGCCATCAGAACAAGGCGACGCTGGGCCTGGCCGTGGGGCTGGTGGTGATGCTGTTCCTCGATGTCTGGCTGGCCTGAGGGGTGAACACGATCGCGTCAGCGGGCGGCTGCGGGCTTGCGGGCGATGCGCCGGGCGTTATCCTTGCAGCAATCATTCCAAGAGGCCCGACATGACCCAGCACGATTTTTCACGCCGCAGTTTCTTGATCGCCGGGGCGGCATTCGGCGCGCTGGCGGGGTTGCCGGTGGCGGCCAGCGACGCACCGCTTGAAATCCACGTCATGAAGGACCCCAATTGCGGCTGCTGTTCGGCCTGGATCGAGATCCTCGAGGCCGAGGGCTTCAAGGTGACGACCGAAACCAGTTTCGGCACGGCGCTGAGCCGTTACAAGCTCGACAACGGCATTCCGGCGCGCATGGCCTCCTGCCATACCGGGAAGATCGCCGGTTACATGATCGAGGGCCATGTGCCGCCCGCCGATATCCGTGCGCTTCTGAAGGCGCGCCCCGATGCGGTCGGGCTGTCGGTGCCGGGGATGCCCTATGGTTCGCCCGGCATGGGGCCGGAGTATCAGCGCGAGGCCTATAACGTCTACCTGATCGGGCGCGATGGCGGGGCCACGGTTTTCAACAGCTATCCCGCGGCGTGACCGCCTGACGTTCCGGCCTGCCGGACCGGGCCGCGCTTTGCGTCTTTTCATCTGCGCGGCGGCGGGTCAGGATGCGGCGCATGAGCAAGTTTGACGGATATGAACCGGGCTTTGACATCCCCGCCCTGCCGGGGATGGACGAGGCCGAGATCGCGACCCCCTGCCTAGTGCTGGACATGGACGCGCTTGAACGCAACCTGCGCAAGATGGGCGCCTATGCCAAGGCGCAGGGAATGCGCCTGCGGGTGCATGGCAAGATGCATAAATCCGTCGATCTTGCAAAATTGCAGATCGCGATCGGCGGGGCCTGCGGGGTCTGTTGTCAGAAGGTCAGCGAGGCCGAGGTTTTCGTGCGCGGCGGCATTGGCGACGTTCTTCTGACCAACGAGTTGCGCGACCCGCGCCAGATCGACCGGCTGGCGCGTCTGGCCGGGATGGGCGCAAGGCTGGGCTGTTGCATCGACGATATCGACAACGTCGCCGAATTGTCGGCGGCGGTCGCGCGTCATGGCACCACGCTGGACTGTCTTGTCGAGATCGACTGCGGCGCGGGGCGCTGTGGCGTCACCGACAGCGCGGCGGCGCTTGAGATCGCGCGCGCCATCGCGGCGGCGCCGGGGCTGCGTTTTGCCGGGCTTCAGGCCTATCAGGGGGCGGCCCAGCACCTGCGCAGCTTTGACGAGCGCAAGGCCCGGATCGGGACCGCCATCGCCATCACCCGCGAGGTGGTCGCGGTGCTGGAAGAGGCCGGTCTTCCCTGCGAGGTGGTCAGCGGTGCGGGCACCGGGAGCTTTCAGTTCGAGGCGGAATCCGGCGTCTATACCGAGCTGCAATGCGGATCCTATGCCTTCATGGATGCCGATTACGGGCGGGTTCAGGATGCCGAAGGCGGGCGGCTGGACGGGCCGGGGGGCTGGGAGAACGCGCTGTTCCTCATGACCAGCGTCATGAGCCATGTGCGCGCGGATCGCGCGGTGGTCGATGCGGGTTTGAAGGCGCAATCGGTCGATAGCGGCCTGCCTGTGGTGTTCGGGCGCGCGGGCGATGATCTTGAATACATCACATGCAGTGACGAACATGGCGTCATCGCCGACCCCAGGGGCGTGCTGAGGGTGAATGACCGCCTGAAGCTGGTGCCGGGCCATTGCGACCCGACCTGCAATATCCATGACTGGTATGTGGGCCTGCGCGGCGGCAAGGTGGAATGCGTCTGGCCGGTGTCGGCGCGCGGGCGGTTCTATTGATCGCGCCGGCGCGCGTGGCGCTCAGGTGACGCCATTCGCCTGCGCGACCTGCTGGCGCAGCCCGCCCATGTCGAACAGCGGGAAGGGCGAGACCATATCGCCCACCGCGATCACCGTGGGGGCGAGATAACGCAGCCCCGGCGGCCCGATCCTGAGCCCCGGCCCGGTCATCAGCCCGGCGCCATCGGGCGCCATCGCAAGCCAGCCGCGCGCCACCAGGCTTTCGCTGAGCGGATCGAGCGCCAGCCGCGCGCCCGGCCCGGCGCAGTTGATGACGAGGGGCGCGTCAAGCTGCATCTCTGTGCCGTCGCGGGTGTCGAGATGTACGCGCGCGCCGTCCCTGGTTGGTTCGACCCGCCGGGCGCGGCCGATGATCTCGGTGATCTGCCCGGCGCCCAGAAGGCGGTGAAAATCGGCGATACTGTCATGGGTGCCCCGGCGAAAGCGGCGTTCGAGCGGGTGGGTCACGCGGCGCCGCTCGGCGGGGTCGGGCAGCAATTCGGCCAGCTTGTCGCCGGTCGCCCAGTTCTTGAAACCGGGACGAAGCTGCGACATGCCGGCGCCCTCGTCGCGCCGCATCCGGGCGATCTCGCTGTCGACCGCCGCCAGGAAATCGTCGCAGGTGGCGAAGGGGCCGGTGATGCGCGGCACCACATCGGGCTTGCGCGGGCGTTCCCAGATCAGCGGCTCGGGGCGCAAGCCGCTGGCGCTGAGCACCGTCATGGAGATGTCGCGCTCATCGAGCAGCGATTGCAGGAAGCGCAGCACGTCGAGCATGGCCGCATTGGCGCCAAGGCAGATCACCCGGTCACCGGGGGAAAGCCGCGCGGCGATGGCCTCTTCGCGCCCGTAAAGCATGGGAAACGCGCCCGGCCCCGCATCGGTGCAGAACGCATCCATCGCAGGGGTGCCGGGGGCGAGGTCGACACGGTCCGCCGTCTCGACGCGGCCATCATCGAGGGTCACGCGAAACCGCGCTCCGTCGTGGTCGAGGCCATGCACCCCGGCCGTGACGAGGTTCACGGTAACGCCGTTTTGCTGGTGGCGCGCAAGCGCGGTTTCCACCAGATGCGAGAGGTAATCCCCGAAGAATGCGCGCGGCGCAAAGAGCGCGGCCAGATCGCCCGCCGCGATGTGATCGGCGCCAAAGCCCAGCCAGTCGGGCCGCCGACCCTGCATCGCGCGCGACACCTCGGGCCAGTGATCCTCCAGCCAGTCGGCGAATTCCGGCAGCACCGCCGCCGAGGGCGAATTGAGCAAATAGGCATAGCGCCAGGGCGCATCGGCGGCGTGATCGCCATAAGCCAGGCCACGGCCCAGGTTTTCGGGGGCGTGGGCAATCACGCTCAGCCGGTCGCCGGGGTTCAACTGGGCCATTTCGGCAAAAGCAGCGGCGGTGCCGCCATCCCCGATCACGATATGATGCCGGTTGCTGTCTGTCATGGCGCGCTTTCTGGTCTTGTTGCCTGTCGCGCCGACTTTGGTCGAGACCGCGCCGGATTGCCAGTGCCGGGGTGCGGTTTTCCCGCCTGCGGCTTGTGCAATTCGCCGCCTCGGGCTATCGCATCAGGAGGGGTATGCGCGGGCAGGCGCAAGGAAGGGCAGGGATCATGACACGGGTCTTCATTACCGGAACCGCCGGTTTCATCGGCTATCACCTGGCCGATCTGCTGCTTGACGAGGGCGTCGAGGTGCATGGGTTTGACGGGATGACGGATTACTACGATGTCGCCCTCAAGCGGAAACGGCACGCCATGCTGGCCGCCAAGCCCGGTTTCACCGCCCATGAGGCGATGCTGGAGGATGGCGCGGCGCTGGATCGCGCTGTCGATGCCTGCGCGCCCGACATGATCGTGCATCTCGCGGCGCAGGCGGGTGTGCGCTACAGCCTTGAGAACCCGCGCGCCTATCTCGATGCCAATGTGATCGGCAGTTTCAACGTGATGGAGGCTGCGCGCCGCCATGATGTGCGCCACCTGCTGATGGCCTCGACCAGCTCGGTCTATGGTGCCGAGACGCAGATGCCCTATGCCGAGACCATGAAGGCCGACACCCAGATGACGATCTATGCGGCCACCAAGAAGGCCAGCGAGTCGATGGGCCATGCCTATGCGCATCTGTGGAACCTGCCTGTCACGATGTTCCGGTTCTTCACGGTCTACGGGCCGTGGGGACGCCCCGACATGGCCTATTTCAAGTTCACCGACGCGATCCTCGGCGGGCGGCCCATCGACATCTACAATCACGGCGAGATGTTTCGCGATTTTACCTATGTCGGCGACCTCGTGCGCGCCATCCGCCTGTTGATGGATGCGCCGCCCGTGCGCCCCGCCGCGCCCGAAGATATCGCGCCGGGAGACAGCCTTTCGCCGGTCGCGCCCTGGCGGGTGGTCAATATCGGCAATTCCACCAGCGTGCGGCTGATGGATTTCGTCACCGCGCTCGAAGGGGCGCTGGGCTGCAAGGCCAGTTACAACATGATGGAAATGCAGAAGGGCGACGTGCCCGCCACCTGGGCGGATGCGAGCCTGTTGCAGCGCCTGACGGGATACCGCCCCGAAACCGATATCGCGGAGGGGCTCGCGCGTTTCGTCGCCTGGTATCGGGATTATTACGGGCGTTAGCCAGGGGCCGGGATCACCCCGGCATCGGGGCGCCGCCAGTATCGCATGGCGTCATCCGGGCCTCATCGCCGGAGCGTCACTATCCGGTGCGCGTCATTCGCCCTCGAAATCGCAGAGCGCGTGCACGTCCATGCCCATCGCCTCGAGCCGCTTGCGCCCGCCCAGCTCGGGCAGGTCGATCACGAAGGCGCAGCCGACGATCTCGCCGCCCAGCCGCTCGATCAGCCGGATTCCCGCCTCGGCGGTGCCGCCGGTGGCCCGCAGGTCATCGACCATCAGCACCTTTTCGCCCGGCTGGATGGCGTCGTCGTGGATCTCGACCACGGCCTCGCCATATTCCAGCTGGTAATCCTCGGAAATCACCGCGCCGGGCAGTTTGCCTTTCTTGCGGATCGGGACGAAGCCGAGCGAGAGTTGATGCGCGATCGCCCCGCCCAGGATGAAACCGCGCGCCTCGAGGCCGACGACCTTGTCGATCTGCTCGCCGGCATAGGGGTGCAGCATCTGGTCGATCGCCATGCGAAATCCGCGCGGATCGGCAAAGAGCGTGGTCACATCGCGGAACATGATCCCCTCATGGGGAAAGTCCACGATGGTGCGGATATAATCCTTGACGGTGCGGATCACGGGCATGGGCGGCCTTTCAGTGGCTGGAACAACCCATTGTTTGGCCGATGCCGCGCCGCCTTGCAAGGGTGCGATCCGTCGCGCCGCGGGCGCGTGCGGGGCGGCATCGCGGTGACACGGGGAGCTTCATGGGTGCGCGGCGGGTGAAGGGCTATTTACTCGGATGCGCGCGGTCAGTATGTCAAGCGGCGCACAGGTTGCCCATGCGGAGAGACCCTTTGAAGTATCGTGCTGAAATCGACGGTTTGCGCGCCGTCGCGGTTGTGCCCGTCATCCTGTTCCATGCCGGGTTCGAGGCCTTTGGCGGGGGCTATGTCGGGGTCGACGTGTTCTTCGTGATCTCGGGCTACCTGATCACCACCATCATCCTGGCCGAGCTCAATGAGGGCCGCTTCAGCCTGATGAATTTCTACGAACGGCGCGCGCGGCGTATCCTTCCGGCGCTGTTCTTCGTGGCGCTGTGCTGCCTGCCGGTGGCGTGGCTGGTGCTGTTTCCCACCGACCTAAAGGATTTCGCCCAGTCGCTCATTGCGGTGGCGACCTTTTCATCGAATTTCCTGTTCTGGAGCGAAGCGGGCTATTTCGACACCGCCGCCGAGATCAAGCCCTTGCTGCATACCTGGAGTCTTGCGGTCGAGGAGCAGTATTACATCATTTTCCCGGTATTCCTGATGCTGGCATGGCGCTGGGGCAAGCGGCGCATCACGCAGATCCTGATCGGGGTGTTCCTGTTCAGCCTGGCGCTGGCGCAATGGGCCGCCTACCAGGAGCCCGAGGCGGGGTTCTTCCTGCTGCCGGCGCGGGCCTGGGAATTGCTGGCGGGCGCGTTCGTCGCCTTTTACGTGGACCGGCGCGGCGCGGTCGATGTGGCGCCGGGGCTGGCCAATATCCTGTCGGCGCTGGGGCTGGCAGGTATCGGGTTCGCGATCTTCGCCTATGACCACAGCACGCCCTTTCCCAGCCTTTACGCGGTGGTGCCGGTTCTTGGCGTGGTGGCGGTGATCATGTTCGCGCAGCCAGGCACGCTGGTGCATCGCCTGCTGGCGTTCCGCCCGGTGGTTGGGGTGGGGCTCGTGTCTTACAGCGCCTATCTCTGGCATCAGCCGATCCTGGCCTTTTACGGCCATGCGGTCGGGCGCAACGCGCCGCTCTGGCATACCGCGCTGATGCTGCTGGCGACGGCGCTGCTGTCGGTGTTTTCCTATTACGTGATCGAGACCCCGACGCGGCGCAGGACGGTCTTTGGCACGCGCATGAAGATCGGCGGTTTCGCGGTGGCCGGGTCGCTGGCGCTGATCGGCGTCGGGCTGATGGGGACGCTGAGCAATGGCAACATGTTCCGCTACCCGCAGCCGGTGGTCGATATGTTCGCGCGCGCGGATGCCTATGGGCTGAGCACCTGGGAGGCCAAGAATGCCAGCCGCCTGCAGGATTTCGATCAGGACGCGGCGACCAAGCTCCTGCTGATCGGCGACAGCAATTCGGCCGATCTGCAGAACGCGCTGGCGGCGGTGATCGACAAGGATGTCTCGGTGGTCAGCGCACAGGTCGGCGCGACCTGCGGCAACCTGTTCGTCCCGCCCGAGGATTTCGCGGCATTCATCGAAAGAAGCCGTTTCAAGCTCTGTGGGGCCAAGCATAACGACCTCATGGCCGACAAGACCTATGCGCTGATCGAAGAGGCCGATATCGTGATCCTGGCCACCGCCTGGAGCGAATGGGAAGTGGGGCTGATGCGCGACAGCCTTGACCGTCTGACCGAGGAATATGGCGACAAGTTCTGGGTGTTCGGCACCAAGTCGGTCCGCTTTTCGCGGGCGGAGATCCTTGAACAATGCCTGAGCGATTGCATGGGCTGGACCACCAGCCCGGTCAAGAGCACAACCAAGATCAACGACAGTCTCGCCGAGATCATGGGCGATCGGTTCATCGACCCGCTTTCGCTGATGTGCTCGGAGGGCGAATGCACGGGCTTCATCTCGCCCGGCGAGGTGCTCGTCTATGACGGGTTCCACTTCACGCCCGACGGTTCGGTCTGGTTCGGCGAGCGGATGCGCGACGCGGGGCTGATCGACCGGATGGGCCTCGGAAGCTGATTGCCGGTCAGCCGCCCAGAACGCGCCCGGCCACCGCATCGAGCTTTGCCACCAGCGCGGCGTCACGCGCCTCGGGGGCGGTCAGGATGGCGTTGTCGAGCGCGCGGTCACAGCCATGCGGGCAGGGCGCACGGTCCGCACCCAGCAAGGCGGGCAGGGCGCGCAGCGTCTCGCGGCCCTTGTCGGCGTTGCCCATCAGCGTCGCGATGATCTGCGCCACGTCGACCTCGCCATGCTGGGGGTGCCAGCTGTCGTAATCGGTGATCATGGCGACCGAGGCGTAGCACAGCTCGGCCTCGCGGGCGAGCTTGGCCTCGGGCATGTTGGTCATGCCGATCACATCCGCGCCCCAGACCTCGCGATACATGCGCGATTCCGCCAGCGTGCTGAATTGCGGCCCTTCCATCGCCAGGTAGGTGCCGCCCTCATGCACGGTGATCCCGGCGGTACGCGCCGCCTGCGCAACGGCCGCGCCAAGGCGCGGGCAGGTGGGATGGGCAACGCTGACATGGCCGACGCAACCGGCGCCGAAGAAACTTTTCTCGCGCGCGAAGGTGCGGTCGATGAACTGATCGACCACCACGAAATCCCCCGGCGCCATTTCCTCGCGGAAACTGCCCGAGGCGCTCAGGCTGATCACGTCGGTCACGCCCAGGCGTTTGAGCGCGTCGATATTGGCGCGGTAGGGCACGGTGGAGGGGCTGTGCACATGGCCGCGCCCGTGACGCGGCAGGAAGGCCATCCTCACCCCGTCCAGCGTGCCGGTCATGATCTGGTCCGAGGGTTTGCCCCAGGGGCTTTCGACGCTAACCCATGTCGCGTCCTCAAGCCCGTCGATATCGTAAAGTCCCGATCCGCCGATCACCCCGATCATCGTCTGCGTCATCTCTGCCCCCATTGAAATCCGGTCTTGCCCTTGGGCCAAGTGATACTTGCCCGGCGCGGCGATGAAAACGGCAAATGCCCCATGCGTCGCGGCAGGGCGGCTCAGCCGCCGCAGATACCTTGCAGGCGCAGCCAGTCGGCGTCGCTCAGGAGGGGCGCGGGGGCTTCGCTGGCGAAGGGGTCGGCTTCGATCAGGGGCAGGGTGGATTCGCCGGTGATGTCCACCGCATAGGCATAGGGGGTCGAGCGCACGCCCCAGGCCGCGAAGCCCTTGAGCAGGGTGTCATCGCTCAGGGCCGGGCGCGGGCGTGTCAGCAGTGCGCGGGCGTAGTCGGCCAGCACCTCTGCGTCGATCTCGCCGGTGGTCAACAGGCGCAGCGTCACCCAGAGCCCGGCATGATCCAGAAGGTCCGCCAGCGGGCTGTGCAGCTCGGCGCGCAGGCGTTCGGCGACGATATAGCCTGCCACCACATCGGGTTCATCGTAATCCTCGACCAGCTCGCGGTGAATGAGGATCGTGCCTCCCGGCAGGCTGACGGTACTGCGGGCGCCGTCGCGCATGACTTCAAGTGCGCCGGTGCCGCCGCCCGGCGCAGGCAGGCGGCGGGCCAGCCGGCTTAATGCCGCGCGCCCTTCATTGGCGCGGCAGGCGGAACCGGCGATGCGCTGCACCTGGGTCATCAGCTGGCTGCCGATCTCGGCGCGCCGGACATCGGGTACCACCGAAAGCGCATGGTCGCGCGCCGCGCCGGGCAGCCAGAACAGCAGCAGCGCGGCCACCGACAAAGCCGAAAGCGACGCCATCACCAGCCTCAGGCGGCCCGGATGCGGGCGGCGGCGCTCGACCGCGGCGCGCAGCTTTTCGATGGCGGCGATCATGTCTTCTTCGCCCGCGTCCAGTTCCAGCGTCTCGCCGGGGTCGCCATCGGGATGATAGATCGCAGGCCTGCGGCCCGGATTGGCGCGGCTGATCGCCGCCAGCGACCAATGCGCCAGCGGGTTTTCCCGCAGGTCGGTGATCACGAGGGTCGCATCGCCGATCGACACGATCACGTCGCTGCGCTGATCCTCGGGGGATGCGCGCCACAGGCCCGACGCTTCGAGCCTCTGGTATTCGCTGAGTGCGGTCATCGGGTTGCGCGGGCCTGCTCTGCCTCGTTCGGCGCGACGATAGCATGCAGCGACACGGCGCGGCAATCGCCTTGCGCGCGCGGGCGGCGCTCAGAGAGTCCGGGCAATGCCGCGCAGCTCGAATTTCTGGATCTTGCCGGTCGAGGTCTTGGGAAGCTCCTGGAATTCCACATGCTTGGGGGTCTTGAACCCGGCCAGCCTTTCGCGCGCAAAGGCGATCAGCTCGTCCTTCCCGGCGGTCGCGCCGTCCTTCAGCTCGACAAAGGCGCAGGGCACCTCGCCCCAGGTCGGATGGGGCATCGCCACCACCGCGCAAAGAAGCACGGCGGGATGCATCATCAGCACGCCCTCGATCTCGACCGAGCTGATATTCTCGCCGCCCGAAATGATGATGTCCTTGGCGCGGTCGGCGATCTGAAGATAGCCGTCGGGATGCTGCACGGCGATGTCGCCGGAATGGAAATAGCCGCCGCGAAAGGCCTCGCGCGTGGCGCGCGGGTTCTTGAGATACCCTTTCATCACCGAATTGCCGCGGATCATGATCTCGCCCTGGCTGCTGCCATCCATCGGGATCTGGGTCATGGTCTCGGGGTCCATCGCGGTGATGTCCTCCATCATCGGCATCAGGACCCCGGTGCGCGCCTTGATCGCATAGCGGTTTTCGTCGTCCAGATCATCCCAGCGGGTCTGCCAGACGCATTCGGTGACATGACCATAGGTTTCGGTCAGCCCGTAGACCTGCGTCACCTTGAAGCCCAGCGGCTCGATCGCGCGCAGCGTGGCGGCGGGGGGCGGCGCGCCGGCGGTATAGACATCGACGACGTGATCGAGGTCGCGCCGCTCCTCGTCGCGCGCATTCACGATGGTGTTGAGCACGATCGGCGCCGCCCCGAAATGGGTGACGCCCGCATCGGCGATGGCGTCATAGATGGCGCGCGCGGTGATGTCGCGGCAACAGACCACGGTGCCGCCCAGCATCGGCATCATCCAGGTGTGGTTCCAGTTGTTGCAGTGAAACAGCGGCACGATCACCAGGTAACGCGCGTGGCGCGGCATCGGCCAGCTGACGGCGGTGCCCATCGTCATCAGGTAGGCGCCGCGATGGTGACAGACCACGCCCTTGGGCCGCCCCGTGGTGCCCGACGTATAGTTGAGCGCAAGGCTTTCCCATTCGTCCTGGGGCATGATCCATTCAAAATCGGGATCGCCCGAGGCCAGCAGCTCTTCGTATTCGGTATAGTGGCCGTGCGCATGGACCCCGGCCTCGTCATCGGCCACCTCGATCAGGATCGGCGGCTCGTTCTCCATCTCCTCGAAGGCCTCGGCCGCGACCGGCACGAATTGCGGATCCGCCAGCAGCACCTTGGCGCCGCCGTGATCGAGAATATAGGCGATGGTCCCGGCCTCGAGCCTCGTGTTGATCGCGTTGAGAACGCCGCCGCAGGCGGGCACGCCGAAATGCGCCTCGGCATGGGCGGGCAGGTTGGGCAGCAGGGTCGAGACCACATCGCCGGGCGCGACCCCCAGCTTGGCCAGCGCCGAGGCCAGCCGCGTGCAGCGTTCGTGATATTCGCTGTAATTGCGCCGGATGCCGCGATAGACGACCGCCTCGTGATCTGGAAACAGCTGCGCCGCGCGGCGCAGATGCGACAGCGGTGTCAGCGGCACGAAATTGGCGCTGTTGCGCTCAAGCCCGGTTTCATCTGCCATCCAGCCCATTATGGTCCTCCCCCTTGTTGAAATCCGCCCTCCCGGCGGGACGCGATAGTGCGCAGGTGTCGCGCAAATGAAAAGAGTGTTGCGCGGCAAACTTAGCCTCTTTTGCCCCTGCGCGCGCTGTTCTAGCGTCTGGTGCATGATCATCTCGTCCGGGCGCAGCTATATCTTCGTGCATATTCCCAAGACCGGCGGCACCTCGATGGCGCTGGCGCTGGAGGGGCGGGCGATGAAGGACGACATCCTGATCGGGGACACGCCCAAGGCGCAAAAGCGCCGCAAACGACTGGCGGGCGCGGCCAGCGCCGGGCGGCTCTGGAAGCATTCGACCCTTGCCGATATCGACGGACTGGTGCCACCGGCCCAGATCGCGTCGGCCTTCACCTTCACGCTGGTGCGCAACCCCTGGGACCGGATGGTCAGCTATTACCACTGGCTGCGCGAACAGGGCTTTGATCACCCCGCCGTCGCCCTGGCGAAATCCCGCGATTTCAGTGGCTTCCTCAACGATCCTCAGACAGCGAGCGCGTTTCGCGCATCCCCCTATGGCAGCTATATGCGCGCCGCCGACGGGCAGGAATATTGCCGCGCCTATATCCGGCTCGAACATCTTGAAGAGGACAGCGCCCCGCTTTGGGCGCATCTGGGATTCCGCCTGGAACTGGAGGTCGCGAATCGCTCGTCGCGACCACGCGATTTCCGCGCGTCCTACAGCGACCGCGACGCCGAAACCCTCGCCGCGATCTGCCGAGAGGACATCGCGCGATTCGGCTACGGATTCGGCGCGCCGCGATAATGCGTCTGCGCACGGCCAATTAACCGCCGATTTACATCTCTGGCGACATCACGACAACAATGCCCAGATTTCGCCACTTTCCCGACCAAACAGGGGCAAGAGAATCATGGCACATGGCCTCAACCCTGAGGATTGGCCGGATGCACCGGCCGACAGAAAGGATAGGAATGTTGGCATGGTTGTCTGCGCGCCCTGGGGGGCCCAACGCATGGCTGAATATGGCGGATCCTATGACGGCGGAGCAACAGGTGTCATGACCGGACTGGTTGAAGGCACCCGTATCGCGACGGCAATGGGCTGGCGCCCTGTCGAGGCGATCACGATGGGCGACAAGGTCCTGACTTTCGATGCCGGTCTCCAGCGCGTGACGGAGGTGCTGCGCGATCCGCTCTGGAGCGGCGACAGCGCCTGTCCGCGCCGGTTCTGGCCGCTCGAAGTGCCGCGTGGCGCGCTGGGCAACCGAGCGGTGATCCGGGTGTTGCCCGATCAGGCGATGCTGCTGGAAAGCGACGCCGCCGAGATGCTTTACGGCGATCCCTTCGCATTGTTGCCGGGCGAGGTGCTGGAAGGCATCCGCGGCATTGCGCGCGTGCCCCCCGAACGCGACCAAAAGGTCGTGGTGCTGCATTTCGCCGAGGATCAGGTGGTGTTCGACGAGAGCGGTGCGCTGTTCTTTGCGCCCTCGTCGCGCGATCTTCTGGACCGGGCGATGCAGGACGACGAAGGCCCGCTCTATACGGTGCTGCCGCTTGACGATGCGCGCGCTCTGGCCGCGCAGATCGAGATCGAGCTGTCGACCGACAGCGTTCCGGGGCCACGGGACATGCGCGCGGCTGTGTCGTCCTTCTGAAGCGGCGAACGTGATGCGCGATCCCTGCGGTCCGGGTCAGCGGCCATGCGCGGCCAGCCAGCCGCGCATGCAGGCGATTTCCTGATCCAGCGCGGCGATCACCGCCTCGGCCAGCTTAGGCCGGTTTCGCGCGCATGGCCTGTCACAAAGCGGTCTTTCGAGGCGCCGGAACGCAAAAACGCGGCCCCGCAAAGGGGGCCGCGCCTGTTGCTCTTGCATGTGCCGGCCGTCAGGCGGCGGCTTCGGTGTCCGGGGCGAAGCGACGATAGAAGCTCTGGTTGCGCTCGGCCATCTCGCGCAGCAGGGCAGGGCAGGCAAAGCGCTCGCCATGTGCCGCTTCCAGCTGGTCGCAGCGTTCGGCGGCATAGGGCGTGCCGATGATATCGAGCCAGCTGAACGGCCCGCCCGACCAGGGTGCGAACCCCCAGCCCAGGATCGCGCCGACATCGCCCTCGCGGATGTCTTCCAGCACGCCTTCCTCCAGCGCGCGGACCGCTTCCAGCACCTGTGCGAACATCAGGCGATGCTGCACCTCGGTCAGGTCGGGCTGTTCATCCGCGGGCGGGAACCGTTCGGCCAGGCCGCTCCAGTAGCCCTGCCGCTTGCCCTTGTCGTCATAGTCGAAGAAACCCGCATTGGCCTTGCGGCCCAGCCGCCCTTCGCCTTCCATCCAGAAGATCACCTCGTCGACCGCCCCGTCGGGATAGGCATCGCCCATCGCCGCCTTCGTGGCGCGCGCGATCTTGGCGCCAAGGTCGATAGAGGTTTCGTCCACCAGTTGCAGCGGCCCCACCGGGAAACCCAGCTGGCGCGCCGCATTGTCGATCAGCGCGGGCGTGACCCCTTCGGCGACCATGCGGATGCCCTCGTTGATATAGGGAATGATGCAGCGGTTGGCATAGAAGAACCGCGCATCATTGACCACGATCGGCGTCTTGCGGATCTGGCGCACGTAGTCCAGCGCCTTGGCGACGGCGCGCGCGCCGGTCTTCTTGCCCTTGATGATCTCGACCAGGTGCATCTTTTCGACCGGCGAAAAGAAGTGAATGCCGATGAAGCTCTCGGGGCTGTCCGATGCCTTGGCCAGCTCTGAAATCGGCAGGGTCGAGGTATTGGTGGCAAAGATGCAGTCGGGGCCGACGACCTCAAGCACCTTGCCGGTCACTTCGGCCTTGACGCCGGGGTCCTCGAACACCGCCTCGACCACCAGATCGCAGCCCTCGAGCGCGGCATAATCCGTGGTCGCGGTGATACGGTCCAGCAGCGCGGCTTTCGTGTCCTCGGTCGCCTTGCCGCGCTTGATGCCCTTGTCCATGTAGTCGGCGCTGTAGGCCTTGCCCTTGTCGGCGGCCTCCTGCTTCTGGTCGATCAGGACCACCTCGATACCGGCCTGGGCCGATACGAGCGCGATGCCCGCGCCCATCATGCCGGCCCCCATCACGCCCATCTTCTTCACCTTCTGGTCGGGTGCGTCGGGCCGGTTGGCGCCCTTTTCCAGCGCCTCCTTGTTGATGAAGAGCGAGCGGATCATCGCGCTGGACGAGGGGTTCATCAGCACGTTGGTGAACCAGCGCGCCTCGATCTTGAGGGCGGTGTCAAAGGGCACCAGCGCGCCTTCATAGACCGCGCTCAGCAGAGCCTTGGCGGCAGGGAAGGCGCCCTGGGTCTTGCCGTTGACCATCGCGCTCGCGCCGACGAAGGTCATGAACCCGGCGGGGTGATAGGGCTCGCCGCCGGGCATCTTGTATCCCTTCTCGTCCCAGGGCTTGACGATCGCGGGCTCCGAAAGAACCCATTCGCGGGCTTTGTCCAGCAGCTCGCCTGCGGGCACGACCTCGTCGACCACCCCGGCGGTCTTGGCCTTTTTCGGATCGTTCAGCTTGCCCTCCAGCAGCAGCGGCGCCGCCGCCATTGCCCCCAGCTTGCGCACCAGCCGCGTCGTGCCGCCCGCGCCGGGAAAGATGCCGACCATGATCTCGGGCAGGCCGATCTTGGCCTTGGGGTTGTCGGCGGCAAAGATCCGGTGGCAGGCCAGCGGGATTTCCAGCCCGATCCCCAGCGCCGTGCCGGGCAGGGCAGCCGCGATCGGCTTGCCGCCCTTGTTCTTGTCGTCCATGCCGCCGCGCTCGATCTTGCGCAGGATGGCATGCATGCCCATCACGCCCTCGAACAGGCCGCGCGCGGGTTCGTCGCCCGCATCGTCGCGCATCCTTGCGATGACATTGAGGTCCATGCCCCCGGCAAAGCTGCCCTCCTTGCCGCTGGTGATGACGACGCCCTTGACGCCATCATCGGCCAGCGCGTCGTCGATCAGCGCCTCGAGGTCCAGGAATCCCTGCTCGTTCATCACGTTCATCGACTTGCCAGCCGTGTCCCAGGTGATCACGGCGACGCCATCGGCGCCTTTTTCCATCGTGAAATCGGTCATTGTCCTAATCTCCCTTCGCCGCGGCTCAAACCCGCTCGATGATCGTGGCCGCGCCCATGCCGGACGCGATGCAAAGCGTGGCAAGCCCGACTTCCTTGTCGCTGCGCTCCAACTCGTCGAGCAGCGTGCCGATGATGATCGCGCCGGTGGCGCCCAGCGGGTGGCCCATGGCGATCGCGCCGCCATTGACGTTGACCCGGCCGGGATCGACATCGAAGGCCTGCATGAAGCGCAGCACGACCGCAGCGAAGGCCTCGTTGACCTCGAAGAGGTCGATATCGCCGATCTTCATGCCGCTGTCCTTCAGCGCCTTTTCGGTGGCTGGCACGGGGCCGGTCAGCATGATCGTGGGATCGGTGCCGATCTTGGTGGTCTGGCGGATGCGGGCGCGCGGGGTGAGGCCCCATTTCTCGCCGAATGCCTTCGAGCCCACCAGCACGGCGGCGGCCCCGTCCACGATGCCCGAGCTGTTGCCCGCGTGGTGGATATGGTTGATCGCCTCGAGGTGCGGGTATTTCAGCTTCGCCACCGCGTCGAAACCCGGCATGACCTCGCCCATGTCCTTGAAGCTGGGCTTGAGCGCGCCCAGGCTCTGCATGTCGGTGCCAGGGCGCATGTATTCGTCCCGGTCAAGAATGCTCAGACCGTTCTGGTCCTTCACCCCGACGATGGATTTCGCAAAGCGGTTGTCGGCCCAGGCGGCGGCGGCCCGGTTCTGGCTTTCCACCGCCAGCGCGTCGGCCTCGTCGCGGCTGAAACCGAACTCGGTCGCGATGATGTCGGCGCTGATGCCCTGGGGCACGAAATAGCTCTCCATCGCCACGCTGGGATCGACGGCGATCGCAGCGCCATCGCTGCCCATCGCGACGCGGCCCATCATCTCGACGCCGCCCGCGATATAGCCATCGCCCGCGCCGCCCATGACCTGGTTGGCGGCCAGGTTGACCGCCTCCATGCCCGAGGCGCAAAAGCGGTTGATCGCAAGGCCGGGGATGCTCTCGTCCAGCTCCGAGGCCAGAACCGCGGTGCGCGCAAGGCAACCGCCCTGTTCCTTCACCTGCGTGACATTGCCCCAGATCACGTCCTCGACGGCATGGCCGTCAAGCCCGTTGCGCGCCTTGACGGCGTTCAGCACATCCGCCGAAAGGCGCACGCTGGTGACCTCGTGCAGCGCGCCATCCTTGCGGCCCTTGCCGCGCGGGGTGCGCACGGCGTCATAGATATAGGCGTCAGACATCGTCGTCTCCTCTCTCAGGCCCGGTCCGCGGGGGATCCGGGCATCAGCTCATAAGGGTGTTTCCAGCCGGGCAGGCGCTCGATATTCGCCAGCCAGCGGTCGATCTCGGGCCAGGCCGCGCGCTCGAAACCGAACGGCTCGGGGTAGAACAGGTAGCCACAACAGGACAGGTCGGCATTGGTGACGCCCTCGCCGACGATCCAGTCGCGCCCCGCGAGATGGGCATCAAGCGTGGCATAGGCGGATTTCAGACGCCCCTGCATGAAGGGGATCACCCCTTCGGGGCGCTTCTCCTCGGGCAGGAAATTCATCAGGAACCGGGTCATCCCGGCCTGGCTCGACATCTTGTGATTGTCCCAGAACATCCAGCGCATCACCTCGCGCGCCTCTTCAGGTGTCCCGCCACCGAAACGCCCCGTCTTTTCCGTGACATAGATCTGCATGACCCCCGATTGCGTCAAGGTCACGTCGCCGTCGCGCAGCACCGGCACCTCGCCCATCGGGTTGATCTCGCGAAACGCTTCGCCGCGGGTCTCGCCATTGAAGAAATCCACATGGACCGGGGTCCAGTCCATCCCCGACAATTCCAGTGCCAGCGCCGCCTTGTAGGCATTGCCGCTTTCGCCAAAACAAAAAAGTTCGATGGTCATCGCGATCCTCCTGCGCTGTGCGCGTCCTGTCTGTCGCTCATGAGTATTTCCGGCAAGATGAAGCCGGGGCGGGTTTACCTGAAATTAACCTCGATACGCTTTCCTTGCTGGTGCGGAACAGGCTGGAGAGCCGATGACCGTGCAAGGTGAAGCCCCGCTCCGGTGCCTGATGCCAGCCGGCCCGCGCATCGGAGGGGGTGGACCTTTCCGCTTCATCTTGCCCGAAATACTCCACGGGGGTCCGGGGGTGTGAAACCCCCGGCGCTGCGCCCGAAACACACGCTTCCGCCCGGCCCATCAAAGCCCCCTCGCAATCAGTTCCTTCATGATCTCGTTGGTGCCGCCATAGATGCGCTGCACCCGCGCGTCCGCCCACATCTGGGCGATGTCGTATTCGGCCATGTAGCCATAGCCGCCATGAAGCTGCAGGCAGGCATCGAGCACCTCGCCCTGGGTATCGGTCAGCCAGTATTTCGCCATCGCGGCGGTCTCGACGCTCAGTTCGCCCCGAATATGCGCGGCGATGCAGTCATCGAGGAAAGCGCGCGCGACGCGGGTCTTGGTCTGGCATTCGGCCAGCTGGAAACGGGTGTTCTGAAACTGCGTCAGCGGCCCGCCAAAGGCTTCGCGCTCCTTGCAATAGGCGATGGTGCGCGCCACGGCGCCTTCCATCGCGCCCTGCGCGCCGCAGGCGATGACCAGCCGCTCCTGGGGCAGCTGGTTCATCATCTGGGCAAAGCCCAGCCCTTCCTCGCCGCCAAGGATATTCTCGGGTGCGATCGCCACCTCATCGAAGAACAGCTCGGATGTATCCGCCGCGTGGCAGCCGACCTTTTCAAGGTTGCGCCCGCGCTTGAACCCCTCGGCCCCTTCGGTTTCCACCACCATCAGCGAGATGCCGCGCGCGCCCGCATCCGGGTCGGTCTTGGCGGCGACGACGATCAGCCCGGCGTGCTGGCCATTTGTGATGAAGGTCTTCTGCCCCGACAGCCGCCACCCATTGCCGTCACGCACCGCGCGGGTCTTGATGCCCTGCACGTCCGATCCGGTGCCCGGCTCGGTCATCGCCAGAGCGCCCACAAGGTCGCCCGAGACCATCTTCGGCAGCCAGCGTTTCTTCTGATCCTCGCTGCCATAGGCGAGGATGTAATGCGCCACGATCCCGGAATGGATCGGGTTGCCCCAGCTGGCCAGGTTGGCGCGCGACTGTTCGATGCAGATCACCGCCTCATGGCCGAAATCGCCGCCCGCGCCGCCATATTCCTCAGGGATCGAGGGGCAGAGCAGGCCCAGCTCGCCCGCCTGTTGCCAGGTCTCGCGATCCATCTCGCCCTGTTCGTTCCAGCGCGCGAAATGGGGGGCCCATTCCTCGGTGATGAATTTCCCGGTCATCTCGGCAAGCATCCGGTGCTCGTCCGTCATCCATTGCGATGTCATTGGAACGCTCCGCTCATGTCTTGCGCGCCTCGAGGTCTGAATTGAACAGCCGCAGCCGGTGGGTGAGGTTGTCGCTGTCGGTTACACTGTCGAAGTTCTCGAAGAGAAAGGACAGCGCCTCGCCCTCGTCGAGGCCCGCCTCCTGCGCGAAGCGGCGCAGGCGGCGATAGCCGTCCTCGGTCATCGCCGCGTTGAAACGGCGGGTCAGGCGAAAGCGTTTGGGCATCCTCTCTCCTCCTCCTTCGTCGTCCTCTTTGCCGTCTTCGGGCTGGCCCTCCTCAGCCCGCGCTGGCGAATTGCTCGGGCGTGAGCGCCATCACCGTATCGGCGCCGGTCTCGATGCGCGCCAGATGCGTCGCGGTCATCGGAAGGTGGCGCGCCATGTAGTGACGCCCGGTGGCGATCTTGGCCTCGAGGAAGGCGCTGTCGCCATTCCCCGCCGCCAGCGCGCCCTGTGCGGCCTTCGCCATGCGCGCCCACATCAGCCCCAGGCAGACATGCCCGAAAAGATGCATGAAATCATAGCTCCCGGACAGGGCGTTGTTGGGGTTCTTCATGCCGTTCTGCATGAAATACATGCCCGCCGCCTGAAGATCCTTGCTGGCGGCCTTGAGGGGGTCGAGGAACTGCGCGTCGAAATCCGCATCGGTGCCCGCATTGTCCTTGATATAGGCCTTGATCATGTCGAAGAACGCCATGATCGCCTTGCCGCCATTCTGCGCCAGCTTGCGCCCCACCAGATCCAGCGACTGGATGCCGTTGGTGCCCTCGTAGATCATGGTGATGCGGGCATCGCGCACGAACTGCTCCAGCCCCCATTCGCGGGTAAAGCCCGAGCCGCCCAGCGTCTGCTGCGCCAGCACCGTGGTCTCGAACCCCTTGTCGGTCAGGAAGCCCTTGATGACAGGGGTCAGCAGCGAAACCATCTGCTCGGCCTCTTCGTCGCCCTTGCGGTGGCTCGCGTCGATCAGCGAGGCCCCCCAGAAGGTGAAGGCGCGCGCGCCCTCCACGAAGGCCTTCTGATCCATCAGGTTGCGGCGCACATCGGGATGCACGATGATCGGGTCGGCGGGCTTGTCGGGCGCCTGCGTGCCGGTCACGTCGCGCCCCTGCAGGCGCTCCAGCGCAAAGCCGAGTGCGTTCTGATAGGCGACCTCGCCCTGGGCATAGCCCTGAAGGCCGACGCCGAGCCGGGCTTCGTTCATCATGGTGAACATCGCGCGCATGCCCTTGTGCGGTTCGCCGACAAGAAAGCCGGTCGCGCCGTCATAATTCATGACGCATGTGGCATTGCCGTGAATGCCCATCTTTTCCTCGAGCCCGCCACAGCTCAGCGCGTTGCGCGCGCCAAGGCTGCCATCCTCGTTGACCAGGAACTTGGGCACGATGAACAGCGAGATGCCTTTCACGCCCTCGGGTGCGTCGGGCAGCTTGGCCAGCACCAGGTGGATGATGTTCTCGCACATGTCGTGCTCGCCTGCCGAGATCCAGATCTTCTGGCCGCTGATCTTGTAGCTGCCGTCATCCTGCGGTTCCGCCTTGGTGCGGATCAGCCCCAGATCGGTGCCGCAATGGGGCTCGGTCAGGTTCATGGTGCCGCCCCATTCGCAGCTGACCATCTTGGGCAGATACATCTGTTTCTGCGCGTCGCTGCCATGGGCATGGATGGCGTTATAGGCGCCATGCGTCAGGCCCTGATACATGTTGAACGCCATGTTCGCCGCCGAGAACATCTCGCCCACGGCGCTCGAGATCAGGTAGGGCAGGCCCTGCCCGCCATAGTCGGGGTCGCAATCAAGCGCCGTCCAGCCGCCGTCGCGCACCTGGTCGAACGCTGCCTGAAACCCCTCGGGCACGCGCACCACGCCGTTTTCCAGCGTGCAGCCCTGCCGGTCGCCCACGGCATTGAGCGGCGCCAGCACATCGGCGGCGATCTTGCCGGCCTCTTCCAGAACCGCGCTGGTGAAATCGCGGTCGAGCTCGTCATATCCGGGAATGTCGGATTGCGAGACTTCGAGAACATCGTGCAACACGAACTGCATGTCCTTGGTGGGCGGGGTATAGCTGGGCATGGTCAATCTCTCCCTGGAAATCGGTGAAGGGCGGTTATTCGGCGGCGTTCTTCGGCGACTGCCGGATCGAGGCGATCATCTTCTCGCCCCATTTCATCTGGTCGCTGAGATCGCTGATCGCGGTGGTCAGCTCGTCGCGCTGGCGCTTGAGTTCTGCCAGCCGCTCCTCGGCGATCGCATAGGCGCGGGTCAGCTGCGTAAGCTGCTGGTCGCCCCGGTCGTAAAGGTCCAGAAGCTGGCGGATTTCCTCAAGCCGGAAACCAAAGCGCTTGCCCCGCAGGATCAACTTCAACCGGGCGCGGTCGCGCCGCGTGAACAGGCGCTTCTGGCCCAGGCGACGGGGAAACAGAAGCTCCTTGGATTCATAGAATCGCAATGTGCGCGGCGTCACGTCATAAGCATCGCACATCTGGCGGATTGTCATCGTGTCTTCGGTCATTGGTCCATTCCCCAAACGGCTTCGCAAGTGAGGCGTGTCTGTCGGGGTCCAAGCTGAGGTGTCATCCCCTTGGCTACAACACCCGATCACGTTGACGTAAGAGATACGTCACGTCACTTTGAAGTTGACGCAGGATCAAGCAAGGTCAACCCGCGCCGCGCGCAGGTTTCTTGCCCGGAGTTGTGGGTGAATCGCTGGAAATGGCAAAGGGCGGGGCGGCGGTGCAGGCCCTATCCCAGGCTCGCGTCGGTCTCGTCGCGCAGCGCCTGCAACTCGGCGATGGTCTCGTCCAGCTGCGCCTTCTGCTCGGCCAGCTCGCTCAGTTGCCGGTCGGCCAGCGCGATCCAGGCGCGCATCTGCGCCTCGGTGCCCTCATGTTCGTAGATCAGCAGCCATTGCCGGATTTCCTCCAGCGAAAAACCGAATCTGCGCCCCCGCAGGATCAGGGTCATCCGGGCGATCTCGCGCGGGCGATAGAAACGCGACCGGCCCTCGCGCTCGGGGGTCAAGAGCTCGATATACTCGTAATAGCGCAACGTGCGCGGCGTCACGTCGAACCTTGCGCACATTTCCTTGAATGACAGTCGCTGTTCGGCCATCCGTGGGTACTCCTCCGCCAGAGGTTAGCTCCGCCCCCCGCCAAGAGCAACCGCCACCCTTGCGACCCTCCCGCATTCAGGCCCATAAAGGGGCCGCAACACCCAGAGGGGGCGCCGAATCCGCATGAGCGTGGACAAGACCAGGATCGCCGAACAGTTCATCACCGCAATCCCGCATTCGCAGGCGCTGGGCATGTCCCTGACCGAGATCGGCGAGGGCAGCGCGGAAATCGTCATGGATTACGACAGCCGCTTCATCGGCGATCCCGAAACTGGGGTGATTCACGGCGGCGCGGTCTCGGCCTTGATGGATACCTGCTGCGGGGCGGCGGCGATGAGCCATCCCGACAATCCCGGCCTGACCGCCACGATCGACCTGCGCATCGACTACATGCGACCGGCCACGCCGGGTCAACGCATCCGCGCGCGCGCCGAATGCTACCATGTCACTCGCTCGGTGATCTTCGTGCGCGCCCGCGCGATGGATGACGACGGCGACCGTCCGGTCGCCACCGCAACCGGCACCTTCACCGTGGAGTCGAAACCATGAGCGCATCGGGCAAGCAAACCGGCAAGCACCCCGAACCCGTCCAGGTGGTCAAGCAACGCCGCGATGCCGCGCTCAACGCGCTGGTCGAGGGCGTGCCCTATATCCGCTTTCTCGGCATCACCTTTGATCGGCGCGGCGACGAGCTGACCGCGATCATGCCGTTTGACGAAAAGCTGATCGGCAACCCGCTCCTGCCGGCGCTGCATGGCGGCGCGACGGCGGCTTTTCTCGAGGTTTCGGCGATCATCGGCCTCAGCTGGTCGATGCTCTGGCACGAGATCGAGACCGGCGCGCTCGATCCCGCCGAACTGGCGCAGGGCCGCCTGCCGCGCCTGCCCAAGACCATCGATTTCACCGTCGATTACCTGCGCTCGGGCTTGCCGCGCGATGCCTATGCGCGCGCCCAGGTGGCGCGCTCGGGGCGCCGCTATGCTTCGGTCCGCGTCGAAGCCTGGCAGGACAACCGCGCGCGTCCCTTCGCCCAGGCCTCGGGCCATTTCCTGATGCCGCGCCGCGATGGCTGAACCCGTCACCGGCGCGCTGACCCATCGCCGCGTGCTCAGGATCGCCATTCCCATCGTGCTCGCCAACATCACCGTGCCGATCCTCGGCGCGGTCGATACCGGCGTGATCGGGCAACTGGGGCAGGCGGCACCGATCGGCGCGGTCGGGATCGGCGCGGTGATCCTCTCGGGGCTCTACTGGCTGTTCGGCTTCCTGCGCATGGGCACCACCGGCCTCACCAGCCAGGCCCAGGGCGCGGGCCGCCAGGGCGAAGTGGCGGCGATGCTGACGCGCGCGCTGATGGTGGCGGGGCTTGGGGGGCTGCTGGTGATCGCCTTGCAGGCGCCGCTCTTCGCCGCCGCCTTCGCGCTTGCGCCCGCCAGCGCCGAGGTCGAATCCCTCGCGCATGAATACCTTGCGATCCGCATCTGGAGCGCACCGGCGATCATCGGGCTTTACGGCGTGACCGGCTGGCTGATCGCGCTCGAACGCACCCGCGCGGTGCTGGTGGTGCAGCTGGCGATGAACGGGGTCAATGTCGCGCTCGACCTCTGGTTCGTGCTCGGCCTCGGCTGGGGGGTGGCGGGCGTGGCCAGCGCGACCTTCATCGCCGAATGGTTCGGGCTCGGCCTCGGGCTCTGGCTTTGCCGCGATGCCTTTCTCGTGCCTGCATGGCGCGACTGGTCGAGGGTCTTCGACGCGCCCGCGCTGCGGCGCATGGCCTCGGTCAATACCGATATCCTGCTGCGCTCGCTGATGCTTCAGGGGATTTTCGTCTCCTTCCTGTTTCTCGGTGCCGATTTCGGCGACGTGACGCTGGCCGCCAACCAGGTGCTGCTGCAATTCCTGCAGATCACCTCCTATGCGCTCGACGGTTTCGCCTTCGCCGCCGAGGCGCTGGTGGGGCAGGCGATAGGGCGCTTCGACGTGGCGCGCCTGCGCCGCGCGGCGCAGCTCTCCAGCCTCTGGGGCGGGTTCGCGGTGATCGCTCTGGCGCTCGGCTTCGCGCTGTTCGGCCCCCTCATCATCGACCTCATGGCCAAGGTGCCTGCGGTTCAGGCGGCGGCGCGCGCCTATCTGCCCTGGGTCGTCGCCGTGCCGGTGCTCGGGCTTGCCCCCTACATGCTCGACGGAATCTTCATCGGCGCCACCCGCACCCGCGACATGCGCAACATGATGGCGCTCAGCCTTGCGGCCTACGGCGCCGCCGTCCTCCTGCTTCTGCCGCTCTTTGGCAATCACGGGCTCTGGGCGGCGCTGCTGATCAGCTTCGTGGCGCGCGGCATCACCCTCGCCCTGCGCTACCCGGCCCTTGAACGCGCCGCGCGCCTGTCTTCTTCTGTTTGAAAATATCCCGGGGAGCGCGAGGGGCCGGCCCCTCGCTCCGCCCTCGCCTCGGGCGCCCGCTCAGTCGGTGCTGCGCAGCCGTGAATTCTGCACCAGCCAGATCACCAGGAGCGGTGCGCCCACGGTGATGGCGGTCACCACGATCAGCAACATGCCAAGCTCGGAATAATCCGCCGGCACCGTGACAGCGCCGGTTTCCCTGTCGGTGACTTCACGCGTCACCGTGAAAATCTCGTTCAGGTAGCGCGTCAACAGGCTCGATGCCGACAGCGCCAGGTTGGTGAACGAGGCCATGACCGCAAAGAAGGTCGCCTTCAGGTTACCGGGCGCATTGCGCGCGATCCAGGCCAGCATCGGGATCATCGAGACCTGCCCCAGCGGCGATTCCACCGCCGTATCCAGCACCGCGATGAAGCGGGCATCCACGATCCCGCCGGTCAGCGGCGCGGTGATATCCTGGATCCCGTAGTAGAGCCCGAGATTGGGCAGGTTCAGCAGCCCCGCGGCCAGTGTCAGCATGACGAAGATCCACACGATCGAACGCGACGCCATCAGCGGGCGCAGCACCACCAGCCCCGCCAGCGTCAGCACTGATGTGATCAGCGACAGGACCGACAGGAATTGCTGGTCGAATCCCAGCACGTCGATCTCGAACCAGGTCTGCCCGTTGCCGGGGCGCGGGACCGCGCGAAAAACGAAGATGATCGTCGCCGTACCGATCAGCGCGCGCGCCTGCGCGGGCGCAAGCACCGCGATCAGCTGGCGCATCAGCAAGAGCACGATCGCCATCGATCCGGCAAAGACGATCTCCTGGCCGTAAGGCACCTGTCCCAGCCCCACCGCCAGCGTCAGCGCCACGAAGGCACCGCCGCCGATGAAATACCAGGGGTTCGGTTCGGTCTTCTCGTCCGGCCCCTCGAACAGCGCATCGGTCTCGTCCGGCGTCAGCCCGCGCCCCAGCATCCTGTGGCGGGCGCGGTATCTCTGCACCCCTGCCAGCATCACCCCCGAAACCGACAGGAGCGGGATCAGCAGCGCCACCAGGTAGATGCGCGCATAGATATCCGCCTTGGCGGCATCATCCATCGCCTCGATGCCGCGAAACATCCAGATATTCATCGCCGCCACCGCCACCGTGCCGGATATCAGCGCGAAACGCCCCAGCGTCTGCATGGTGGTATGCATGGCGCGGCTGGCCTCGTCCGCGATCGGCGCGCCCTCCGCATCCACGCGCGGCACCGCCTCGACCGACATCGCGTCCGCCACCGCATCCTGCAGAACCAGCCCGCAGGGCGTCAGCAGGAAGGAGGCGATGAACCAGGCGCTCGGCGGCATCACCGTCGCCATCATCGCGGTCTGCGTGATCACCAGGTACATGATGATCATGCTCAGCCCGATCAGCCCGGCGCCAAGATAGACCAGCAGCCATTTCCAGCGCCAGATGATGTCCACCAGATGCCCCAGCGGCATCTTGAGCGCCCAGGGCAGCCCCGCCCAGAACGCAAGCCCCGCCAGGTAGGCGGCCGACAGATCGAGGTATTCCTTGACATAGAACGTGCCCACGATCCCGGTCAGCCCCGAGAACCCGGCAGCGAAATAGACCATCAGCGGCGGCAGGAAGCTCCAGCGCATCTGGCGCGCGAGGTCGAACAGCACCGCGTCGATCCAGCCCGAAAATCCGCCGCGCCGCTGCTCTGTGCGCCCGTCCTGCGTCATGGCCTCTCCGTGACAGTGAAGCAATCACCCGATGTCAGGTTAGGCGCAACGCGCCCGCCTGCAAAGCCTCAAAGCGGCGCTGACGCCGCGCGCCGGGCCGCCCTAGAGCCACGCGTCGCGCCCGCGGCCCACCGCCTCGGCGACATTGGCAAACCCGTCGCGCTCGAGCAGGGCATCGAGCCCGTGCAGGATCCGCCCGACCAGGGACATCCCCTCGTAGACCAGCGCCGAATAGACCTGAACCGCATGTGCACCGGCGCGGATCTTCTCATAGGCCTGTTCGGCCGATGCCACGCCGCCAACCCCGATCAGGGGCATGTCGCCCTGTGTGAGCTGCGAAAGCCGCGCCAGAACCCGTGTCGATCGCTCGAACAGCGGCGCACCCGACAGGCCCCCGGCCTCGCTCGCATGTGGGCCATGCAGTCCCTCGCGCGCCAGCGTCGTGTTGGTGGCGATGATCCCCGACACCCCCGCCGCCGTCGCCACATCGGCGATCTCCGAGAGCTCGCCGTCGCTCAGGTCCGGCGCGATCTTGAGGAAAACCGGGATCGGATCGCGCAGAGCGCCGCGCGCCTCCATCACCCCTTCAAGCAGCTTCGCCAGCGCCTCGGCGCCCTGCAGGTCGCGCAGCTTCTCGGTGTTGGGGCTGCTCACATTGACCGTCGCGAAATCAAGGTTGCCCCCGCAATGCGCCAGCACGCGGGCGAAATCCCCGGCGCGGTCGGTGCTGTCCTTGTTGGCCCCCAGATTGAGCCCGATCACCGCGTCCTTCGGGCGCGCGGCCAGCCGCGCGGCAGCGGCCTCCATGCCTTCGTTGTTGAAGCCGAACCGGTTGATCACGCCGCGATCCTCGGTCAGGCGAAAGAGGCGCGGGCGCGGGTTGCCTTGCTGCGGGCGCGGGGTCACGGCCCCGACCTCCAGAAAACCGAATCCGGCGCGCGACAGCGGGCCAAGGGCGCGGGCATTCTTGTCGAACCCCGCCGCCAGCCCCAAAGGATTATCAAGCGCCAGCCCGGCAACCTCGCAGCGCAGGCGCGGCGAGGTGATGCGCCCCGGCAGCGGCACAAGACCCGCGCGCAGCGCCATCAGCGCCGCGTCGTGGGCGCGCTCCGGGTCAAGCCGGTGCAGCGCGGACAGCCCCATGCGCTCGAACTGGCGCGCAACGCCGCTCATGTCAGGCCCGGCGGAAAGCTGTGCGCGCCACCCTCAAGCGGCAGGGGCTGCGCCCAATGCACATCCTCAAGGCGCAATGCGCGGTAAAGATGCGGGAACAGCACGCCGCCGCGCGATTCTTCCCATTTCAGCGCATCCCCCAGCGCCGCCGCTTCGACCGCCACCAGCATCAGCCCATCCTCGCCCGCGAAATGCTTGGCGGCGGTCTCGGGGGCCTGCGCGGCCGTCGAGAAATGGATATAGCCATCGGCCAGATCGACCGGCGCGCCCCGGGTGGTGGCGTTCTCGCGCAAGGCGCGCCATTCACCGGCGCGAAATATCTTGTAGATCAGCATGATCCGGGTGATGCCCTGCCCATGCGCGCCGGTCAAGCACCAAGCGGCGGGCGCGCCTTGCGCCGCTTCACATTCACGCGCGCCTGCGGCAGGGTCGGCGCATGTGCGGACGCTATGCCAATACCTTGCCCGATGACGCGATGGCGCGGCTGTTTCAGGCCGCGCCCGCCAATGACCTGCCGCGCAATCCGAATTACAACATCTGCCCGACCAATGCCGTGCATGCGGTCACCTCGCTCGAGGGGCAGCGGCACCTGTCGGCGATGCGCTGGGGTTTCCTGCCCCATTGGTATGACAGTCCCGGCGACGGGCCGCTCCTCATCAATGCCCGCGCCGAGACCATTGCCAGTAAACCCGCCTTCGCGGCGGCCTGCCGCGCGCGGCGCTGCCTGATCCCGGCGACGGGGTTCTACGAGTGGACAAAGGACAGCGCGGGCAACCGCCTGCCGTGGTTCATCCGCCACAGCGATGACAGCCCGATCGCCTTTGCCGGGATCTGGCAGGATTGGACGCCAAAAGGCGGGCAGGGCGCTGAGCGCCTGACCACCTGCGCCATCGTCACCACGGCGGCCAATGACGCGATGTCCCGCATCCACCACCGGATGCCGGTGATCGTCGCGCCCGCCGATTGGCCGCTCTGGCTTGGCGAGGCGGGGCAGGGGGCCGCGCGGCTGATGCAGGCCCCGTCCGAGGACGCGCTCACGTTCTGGCGCGTCGATCCCAAGGTGAATTCCAACCGCGCCAGCGGGCCGGACCTGATCGAGCCGATTGACGCGGGCGAGTCATGATTTGATCAAATATTGTTTCACGACTGGCATTTCCCGCCTTGCGCGGCACAGTGTCAGCGAAACTGACCTGTCGGAGACGCGCCCATGACGAGCCGCCCCATCCGCGTTGCCATCAACGGCTTCGGCCGCATTGGCCGCACCCTGCTGCGCATCCTGCTGCGCGATGCGCGCGATATCGAACTGGTGTTGATCAACGAGATCGAGCCGCTGGCGACCTGCGCCTATCTCTTTCAGTATGACAGCGTGTTCGGCCCCTGGCCGGGCGAGGTCTCGGCGGGCGAGGGGGTGTTGCATGTGGACGGGCGCGCCATACCCTTCCATGCGCAATCCGATCTCAGCGCGCTTGATCTTGGCGGTGTCGACGTGGTGCTGGAATGCACCGGCATGGGCGGCGCGCGCGCGATGGCCGAACGCGGGCTGGCGGCGGGCGCAGGCGCGGTGCTGGTCTCGGGACCGTCGGCCGAGGCCGATGTGACGCTCGTGATGGGCGCCAATGAGGGCGACCTTGGCGATCAGCGCATCATCTCGAACGCGTCCTGTACCACCAACGCGCTGGCACCGCTCGTGCGGCTGCTGGACGATGCCTTTGGCGTGGAAAGCGGGCAGATGACCACGGTGCATTGCTATACCGGCAGCCAGCCCACCGTGGACAAGCCGCGCGACGCGCCCGAGCGCAGCCGCGCGGCGGCGCTCTCGATGGTGCCCACGACCACCAGCGCCCAGCATCAGACCGGGCTCGTGCTGCCGCATATGAAAGGGCGGATCGAGGCCCGCGCGATCCGGGTGCCCACCGCCAGCGTGTCCTGCCTCGACCTGACGGTGCAGACCCGCGCGCCGGTCAGCGAAGATGCGGTCAACGCCGTGCTGAAAGCCGCCGCCGGTTCCTCGCCGGTCTTTGGCTGGACCACGCAGCCGCTGGTCAGCGCGGACCTGCGCGCACGCCCCGAATCCGTCATCATGAGCGGGCTCGAGACCTCGGTCTCCAATGGCGGGCTTTTGCGGGTGTTCGGCTGGTATGACAATGAATGGGGCTTTTCCTGCCGGATGCTCGACATGGCGCGGCTGATCGGCGCGCGGCGCGGGCAGGGATGAGATCGGGGCGAAGGCCGGGGGGCCAGCCCCCCGGACCCCCCGAGGTATTTGAGGCCAGATGAAAGGGCCGGTTGGGGTCAGCGCCGGATCTCGAATCCGTCGCGCCCCTCGGGCGTGGCGGGGGCTGTCGCGACCTCTTTGACACGCGCGTGGACCGGCCCGCGCCGGAGGACGGAGATCATGTCATCCACCGCCGCGCCGTCGCCTTCGATCAGGGCGGTGACCGAGCCGTCGGCCTCGTTCCTGACCCATCCCGCAAGGCCGCGCGCCTGGGCGGCATCGCGTGCGAAGGCACGGAAAGCGACGCCCTGGACACGCCCGGTGATGTGGGCGGTGATGGCAGTTGGCGCAGGCATGGCGATGCTCCGTTCCGGTCTGGCGGCATTCAAGCATATCAAAAGGGGGCAGGCCAGCCCCGCGCCCCACGCAAGCTATTGACCCGCCCTGCTTTGCAGCGCATATCCGATCCTCATGACACCGCTTTCTCATATCCGCAATTTCTCGATCGTGGCGCATATCGACCACGGTAAATCCACGCTTGCCGATCGTCTGATCCAGATGACCGACACCGTGGCCGAACGTGACATGAAAGAGCAGATGCTCGACTCGATGGATATCGAGCGCGAACGCGGGATCACCATCAAGGCCAATACCGTGCGCATCGACTACACGGCCGAGAATGGCGAGCAATATGTGCTCAACCTGATCGACACGCCGGGGCATGTGGATTTCTCCTACGAGGTGTCGCGCTCGATGCGGGCGGTCGAAGGGTCGCTGCTGGTGGTGGATTCCACCCAAGGGGTCGAGGCGCAGACGCTTGCCAATGTCTACCAGGCGATCGACGCCGATCACGAGCTGATCCCGGTGCTCAACAAGATCGACCTGCCCGCCAGCGACCTTGACCGCGTCGCCGAGCAGATCGAGGAAGTGATCGGCATCGACGCCTCGGGCGCGATTCCGGTCAGTGCCAAGACAGGGCAGGGCATCCGCGAGGTGCTGGAGGCGATCGTCGCCCACCTGCCGCCCCCCGAAGGCGATGCCGACGCGCCGCTCAAGGCGATGCTGGTGGACAGCAAATACGACCCCTATCTGGGCGTCGTGGTCCTGGTGCGGATCATGGACGGCGTGCTGAAGAAGGGCGACAAGATCCGCATGATGCAGACCGGCGCCACCTACAACGTCGAGCGGATCGGCGTCTTTCGCCCCGCCATGACCGTCGTCGACGCGCTCGGACCGGGCGAGATCGGCTTCATCACTGCCTCGATCAAGCAGGTCCGCGACACCCGCGTGGGCGACACGATCACCCATGAGAAACGCAAATGCGAAAAGGCGCTGCCGGGCTTCAAGCCCTCGGTGCCGGTGGTGTTCTGCGGCCTCTTCCCGGTCGATTCCGCCGAATTCGAGAGCCTGCGCGACGCGATCGAGAAACTGGCGCTCAACGATGCCTCCTTCTCCTACGAGATGGAGAATTCCGCCGCGCTGGGCTTCGGCTTTCGCTGCGGGTTCCTCGGGCTCCTGCATCTCGAGGTGATCCGCGACCGGATCGAGCGCGAATACGATATCGAGCTGATCACCACCGCGCCATCGGTCGTCTACCATGTGTTCATGAAGGACGGCTCGGTCACCGAATTGCACAACCCCGCCGACATGCCCGACCTCACCTATGTCGACCATGTCGAGGAACCCCGCATCAAGGCCACGATCCTGGTGCCGGACGAATTCCTGGGCGACGTGCTCAAGCTCTGCCAGGACCGTCGCGGCATCCAGATCGACCTGACCTATGCGGGCGCGCGGGCGATGGTGGTCTATGACCTGCCGCTCAACGAGGTGGTGTTCGATTTCTACGACCGGCTGAAATCCGTGACCAAGGGCTATGCCAGCTTCGACTACGAGATCACCGGCTATCGCACCGACAACCTCGTGAAGATGCAGGTGCTGGTCAATGACGAGCCGGTCGATGCGCTTTCGATGATGGTCCACCGCGACCGCGCCGAAATGCGGGGCCGCGCCATGTGCGAAAAGCTCAAGGACCTGATCCCGCGCCACATGTTCAAGATCCCGATCCAGGCGGCCATCGGCGGCAAGGTGATCGCCCGCGAGACCCTGTCGGCGATGCGCAAGGACGTGACCGCGAAATGCTATGGCGGCGACGTGACCCGCAAGAAGAAGCTTCTGGAAAAGCAGAAGGCGGGAAAGAAGAAGATGCGCCAGTTCGGCAAGGTGGAAATCCCCCAGCAGGCCTTCATCTCCGCCCTCAAGATGGACGAGTAGGCCGGGGTTCACCCCGGCCCCTCCCGTACCCCCTACCGCTCGCCCCGAACACCGCCTATACCGCTGGCAACGTTTCCCGAACCCGGACCGATTGCCATGACCTGTGCCCTCTGCTCTGCCGATACAGACCTTGTCGCCCATCCCGTCCCCGGCGGCCCCGACGGCGCCAGCGTGCAGATATGCGCCACCTGCGCCGGGCAGATCGACGGCACCCCCGATCCCGACCATTGGCGCGGCCTGGCCTCGGCGATGTGGTCCGAAGACCCGGCCACGCAGGTGCTGGCGGCGCGGATGCTGGCGCGGCTTTCCGACCATGACTGGGCGCGCGACCTGGCGGATCAGCTCTGGCTGGACGACGAAACCCGCGCCTGGGCCGACAACATCGCGCAGGAAAGCGCGCATCGCGATTCCAACGGCGTGCCGCTGGCGCAGGGCGACAGCGTCGTCCTGATCAAGGACCTGCCGGTCAAGGGCGCGAATTTCACCGCCAAGCGTGGCACGGCGGTGCGCGGCATTTCCCTTGTCGCCGACAATCCCGCCCATATCGAAGGCCGCGTCGAGGGCCAGCGCATCGTGATCCTGACAGAGTTCGTGAAGAAGCGCTGAACCGGCATCAACCCGCCGACCCTCTCGCCAGTGCCGCGTGGCGTGCTACCTTTTTGCTCACGCGACACATAACGGGAGGAAACATAATGAAATATCTCGCACTCACCGCCGCTCTGGCGCTTCTTGCGGCGCCGGTCAGCGCCAGCCAATGCCCGATGGACATGGCCAAGATCGACGAGGCCATGCAGACCGCCAGCCTGTCCGAGGCCGAAATGGCCGAAGTGAAGGACCTGCGCGCCAAGGGTGAGGAGCTGCACAAGTCGGGTGACCACGCGGCGTCGGTCGAAACGCTGGCCAAGGCCAAGGAAATGCTGGGCGTCGAGTGACGCCACGGACCTACAGAGGGGGCGGATCTCCGCCCCCTTGCTCCGGCTTGCCGGAACCCTGCGGTGCTTTCGCGCGTTTCATGAATGGCGCATACTGAAAGGAGGCCCGCAATGGACCGCTTGAGCCTTGTTCTCTTTCTCGCCACGGGGCCGACCCTGATCGGCACATTCGTGACCACGGTGCTGGCCCTTGGCTATTACGGATGGCCCGCCATACTCATGGCGGCTGGGGTGGGCGCGGTGCTGACATGGCCCGCATCCCATATCATCTCGCGTTGGATCAAGCGCGACGATCCGGATTTCAATCACAAACGGCACGGCCCGCCGGGCCTTCTGCCCGACCCGAGCGCGCCTGAAATCTGATCGTGCCCGGCTGACCCAGATCAACGCGCCGCGACTGTGCGGCGCGTTAGCCTCCCGGCGACATGGCTTTGGGGGGCGACATGCTCTGGCTCACGATCATCCTGCATATCTTCATCGGCTCGACGCTGGCGGGCGTCGGCATAGTCTTCGCGCTCGTCTCCGGCCATGCCGGGGGATGGGTGTTGGGCGGCGCGGTGCTCGCGGGCTTTGTGCTGGCGTTTCCGCTGGCATGGGTGGTGGCCCGTGCCATGAGTGGCGGTGACGGGTGATGAACCTGACGCAGATCAAAGAGCGGCGTGCGCACGAGGGCTAACATCAATCTTGCGCGCGCCTTTTTGAAAGTGGGAAGGATTCTCATGTTGCGTCTGGGACTGATTCTTTATGTCTTCATCGGAACCACCCTGGCGGGTTCCGCCATGGTGGCGGCGCTGGCGGCTGGCTATGACACCACTTGGCCGGTGGTCATCTCCTCTCTGGTGGGTTTCGCCGTGGCCGCTCCGGTCGCCTGGCTGGTGGCTCGCGAGCTCTACACCGGCGAGTGAGAGCAACCGTTTTGTACCAATCCCGTCCGCAAGGCGCGGGGTTGGGTACAAAACCGGCGTACAAACCGGACGTTTTGTACCGATCTCAACCCAGCCAGGTTCGGATCGCCGCCTCGAATGCGCGCGGCCGGTCGGCATGCAACCAATGGCCTGCATCCGGAATTTTCACGAATTGAGCTTTGGGGAATAATGCCTTGATTTTCGGGCGATGTTCACGCGTGACATAATCCGATTCCGCGCCGGTCAGAAACATGACCTTTCCATCGTAATGACCTGAAATATCAGGGAAAGACATGATCTTCGGCATCTCGGCGCCCAGGGTCTCCAGGTTCAGCCGCCATTGTTTTTCTTTTATATCAATGGATTGCGTGAAAAAGCTGATCAGGGCGGGGTTGTCCACCTTGCCCTCCAACTGTGCATTCACATCCGATCGGCTCTCGATCCGGCTCAGATCGACCGATTTCATCGCCTCGATATACTGTATCTGGGAGTGGGAATAGGTCACAGGCGCTATATCTGCCACGATCAGCCGATTCACCAGGTCCGGCCGGGTCAGTGCCAGCACCATCGCCGCCTTGCCCCCCATCGAGTGCCCCAGCACATCGAAAGGCCCTTCCAGTTCCTCCAGAAGCGCGGCCAGATCCTCAGCCATATCGGGGTAGGAATGTGTTTCAAACCAAGGGCTTGACCCGTGGTTCCTCATGTCTGCGGCAACCACCTGGCGGCTGTCCGACAACCGTTTCGAGATCACGCCCCAGTTGCGCGCCGACCCGTAAAGCCCATGCGCGATCAACAGGCCCGGCATCTCTGTCCGCGTTCCATATTCGATCTTGTTCAACATGCCCTCACGCTATCCGCGCCGGCGTCCCAGCACCAGCCCTATTGAGCGCTTGGCGCAACCGCGCTAGATCTGGTGTCAGGGGGGTAAGCGCGTGATTGATCCGACATCTCTGGACTCTGACATCGCAAAGCTCGAGTCGCTTCTGCAAGAGCGCCTGGGCGTGCGCGGTCCCTCGTTCGAGGCGCGGCTCAAACGCGCCGGCCGCCGGCTGCCGCGCTTCGCCCGCCGCGCCGGTGATCGAATCGCCAAGGCCCGGATTTTATTGGAAAATCCACGCCTCGCGCGGCTGGTCGACAAGCCCGGAACGATGCATTCCATCGCCATCCTGCGCGGCCATCTCGAAACGATCAACGCCGGAGAGCGGCGCAAGTCCCTCATCCTCGGACTGCTGGGCAGCATGGTCTTCAACCTGCTCGCGCTGGTCCTGCTGATCCTCGTGCTGCTGCGCTGGCAGGGTGTGATCTGAGCCTGCGGGCATGAAAAAAGGCCCACGCGGATTATCCGCGAGGGCCTTTGAAATGATTTCAGAACAATGCGTTAGAGGGTCTGGTAGAGTGGGAACCGCTGGCACATCGAGGCGACCTCGGCCTTGACCTTTTCCTCGACGGCGCTGTTGCCCTCTTCGCCGTTCGCCGCCAGCCCGTCGACCACTTCGACGATCCAGTCGGCTATCTGGCGGAACTCGGCCTCGCCAAATCCGCGCGTCGTGCCCGCCGGCGACCCGAGACGGATCCCGCTGGTGACGGTGGGCTTTTCGGGATCAAAGGGAACCCCGTTCTTGTTGCAAGTGATATGCGCGCGCCCGAGCGCCTTTTCGGTGGCGTTGCCCTTGACGCCCTTGGGCCGCAGATCGACCAGCAAGACATGGGTATCCGTGCCGTGCGTCACGGTATCGAGCCCACCCTTGATCAGCTGATCGCTCAGGGCCTGCGCATTGGTCACGACCTGCTTGATATAGGCCTTGAACTCGGGGCGCAGCGCCTCGCCGAAGGCCACGGCCTTGGCGGCGATCACATGCATCAGCGGCCCGCCCTGGATGCCGGGGAAAATGGCCGAATTCACCTTCTTGGCGATGGTTTCGTCATTCGTCAGGATCATGCCGCCGCGCGGTCCGCGCAGGGTCTTGTGGGTGGTGGTGGTCGCGACATGCGCATGCGGGAAGGGCGAGGGATGCTCACCCGCCGCCACGAGACCCGCGAAATGCGCCATGTCCACATGCAGGTATGCGCCCACCATGTCGGCGATCTCGCGCATGCGGGCAAAGTCGATCTGGCGCGGGATGGCCGAGCCGCCCGCGATGATCAGCTTGGGGTTATGTTCCTTTGCCAGCGCCTCGACCTGATCGTAGTCAATCAGGTTGTCCTGCTTGCGCACACCATATTGCACGGCATTGAACCACTTGCCCGACTGGTTGGGCGCGGCGCCGTGGGTCAGGTGCCCGCCCGCATCGAGGCTCATGCCCAGGATCGTGTCGCCGGGCTTGATCAACGCGGTAAAGACGCCCTGATTGGCCTGACTGCCCGAATTGGGCTGCACATTGGCGAAACCGCAATCGAACAGCTTGCAGGCGCGCTCGATGGCCAGGTTCTCGGCGATGTCGACGAACTGGCAGCCGCCATAATAGCGCCGTCCGGGGTAACCCTCGGCGTATTTGTTCGTCATCACGCTGCCCTGGGCTTCCATGACGGCGGCAGAGACGATGTTTTCGCTGGCGATCAACTCGATCTCGTCGCGCTGCCGGCCCAGTTCGAGGCCGATCGCCTTGGCGATCTCGGGGTCGCGCGATGCGAGGGATTCGGTGAAAAACCCTTCGGACATAAAGGGCTGGTTTCCATCATGAGGCATTGGGGCAACTCCGTCCGTGTGATTTCGGGGATTTCCTATCGGAAACAGGCCCTGTTTGAAAGGATGTAAAGCGACAAAAGGACTTGTTGGACCGGCATATCTGGCGCAACAGGTGGAATTGTGGTTCGATCCGACCGACAGGACGTGCTTAGGAAACGAGGCAGCGCAGACGATGGCCCGGAAAATCGCCTTTCTCGCAAGCAATGCGCCCTCCGCCCAGACAGCGCGGGCGGCGCTGGTTGCGCGTTATGGCGACGTGCCCGAGGCCGAGGCCGATGTGATCGTCGCATTGGGGGGCGATGGTTTCATGCTCGAGACGCTGCACCGCACGCAGGATCTGCCCGCGCCGGTCTATGGCATGAACCGCGGCACGGTCGGTTTCCTGATGAATGAATATTCCGAGACCGACCTGCTTGACCGGCTGGCAGAGGCCCAGGAAGAGGTTATCAATCCGCTGGCAATGACGGCGCAATGCGCGCATGGCGCCCTGCACGAGGCGCTGGCGATCAACGAGGTTTCGCTGCTGCGTGCCGGGCCTCAGGCCGCCAAGCTGAGGATCACCATCGACGGCAACCTGCGGCTGGCGGAACTTGTCTGTGACGGAGCGCTGGTGGCGACCCCGGCGGGCTCCACGGCGTATAACTACAGCGCGCACGGGCCAATCCTCCCGATCGGGTCGGACGTGCTGGCGCTGACGGCGGTGGCGGCGTTCAGGCCGCGTCGCTGGCGCGGCGCGCTGTTGCCGAAAACGGCGCATGTGCGCTTTGATGTGATCGAGCCGGAAAAGCGCCCGGTCATGGCGGATGCCGACAGCATCTGGGTCGAGAACGTGCTCTGGGTCGAGATTCACTCCGATCCCGACGTGGCTCATCGTATCCTTTTCGACCCTGGTCACGGGCTTGAAGAGCGGCTTTTGCGCGAACAGTTCGTTTAGCGCGGTCTTTCCGGGATTCATTCAAAATCAACGATTTAGGAGCATGCTATCGGATAGCACGCGCCTGTTATTGCCTGTCCTGCGCCGCGATCCGCATTGTGGTGTTGCCTGCCAGGTGTGGGCCGCCACGGAACAGGATAACAGGAGAACGACCATGCAACCGCACTGCAAGACCCCGCCCCATACGTCGACGCGCAAGCGCCTTGCGCTGGTGTTGGGGCTGGTGATTGCCGGTTCGGGCGTGTTCGCGGGCATCAGCCGGGGCGGCGCGCCTGAGTTGGACCCTGTAAAGGCCCTGTCGATCAGCCCGGTTCAGGTAACCGTGCTCGACGCTCAGCGCGCGGAAGGGTAGGCGGCGGCGCCCGCCCCGACGCGCGGATGCATCGGGGCGGGCCTGCAGGCAGTGTCAGCCCTTGGCGTAGCCAATGGTTTGCAGCGCCTCGCGGATTTCATCGAGGATCGCGGGATCGTCGATCGTGGCGGGCATCTTGAAATCCTCGCCATCGGCGATCTTGACCATCGTGGCGCGCAGGATCTTGCCAGAGCGCGTCTTGGGGAGCCGGTCCACCACCACGGCCAGCTTGAACGCGGCGACGGGGCCGATCTGGTCGCGCACCATCGACACGCTTTCCTTGACGATGGCGTCGTGGGGCCGATTCACGCCCTTGGTCAGACAAAGGAAGCCGAGCGGCAACTGCCCCTTCAGTTCGTCGGTCACACCGATCACTGCGCATTCCGCGACATCCGGGTGAGCGGCAAGCACCTCTTCCATTGCCCCCGTCGACAGGCGGTGGCCCGCGACATTGATCACGTCATCGGTGCGTGCCATGATCCAGAGGTATCCGTCCTCATCCTTCATGCCCGCGTCGCCGGTTTCGTAATAACCGGGGAAGTGGTTCAGATAGGATGAATGAAAGCGGTCCTCGGCATTCCAGAGCGTCGGCAGCGTGCCGGGGGGCAGGGGAAGCTTGATGGCGATGGCGCCCAGTTCACCGGCGGGCATCTCGTGACCGGCCTCGTCGAGAATCTGCACGTCATAGCCGGGCATCGCAACGGTGGGCGAGCCGGTCTTGACGGGCAGGGCTTCGATCCCGGCGGGGTTTCCAGCGATCGTCCAGCCGGTTTCGGTCTGCCACCAGTGATCGTAGACCGGCACACCCATCACCTTCCTGGCCCATTCGATCGTGTCCGGGTCGGCCCTTTCGCCCGCCAGATAGAGGGCGCGCAGGCAGGAGATATCGTATTTCTTGATCATCTCGCCCTTGGGGTCGTCGCGCTTGATGGCGCGAAAGGCCGTGGGCGCGGTAAAGAAACTGCGCACCTTGTGTTCGCTGATGACGCGCCAGAACGTGCCCGCATCAGGTGTGCCGACGGGTTTGCCCTCGAACACGATGGTCGTATTGCCATGTATCAGCGGCGCGTAGCAGATATAGGAGTGTCCCACGACCCAGCCCACATCCGAGGCGGCCCAGAACACATCGCCAGGATCGACATTGTAGATGTTCTTCATCGTCCAGTTCAGCGCCACCAGATGCCCGCCGGTATGGCGCACCACGCCCTTGGGCGCGCCGGTGGTGCCGGATGTGTACAGGATATAGGCGGGATGGTTGCCCTCGACGGGAACGCAGTCGGCAGGCTCCACGCCATATTGGAAACTGTGCCAGGCAAAGTCGCGCCCTTCTTCCAGATGGGCGACTTCCTGCTCGCGCTGGAAGATCACGCAGAAATCGGGCTTGTGCGCCGCCTGTTCGATGGCGCCGTCCAGAAGCGGCTTGTAGTGGACAACGCGGCCCGGTTCGATCCCGCAGGAGGCGGCGATGATCGCCTTGGGTTTGCAATCGTCGATGCGTACAGCCAGCTCATGCGCGGCAAATCCGCCAAAGACCACCGAGTGGATCGCGCCCAGCCGGGCGCAGGCCAGCATCGCTTCAAGCGCCTCGGGAACCATTGGCATATAGATGATGACGCGGTCGCCCTTTTCGATCCCCTTGGCGCGCAATGCACCGGCAAGACTGGCAACGCGGTCGCGCAGCTCCTTGTACGTGATTTCGTGCTTGGTGTGGGTGACCGGACTGTCGTGGATGATCGCCACCTGGTCGCCGCGGCCTTGCTCGACATGGCGGTCGACGGCGTTGTAGCAGGTGTTCACCATGCCATCGGCGAACCATTCATAAAGCGGGGCATTGCCGTCGAAAAGCGCCTTCGAGGGCATCTCGTCCCAATCGATCGCCTTGGCCTGCTCCATCCAGAAGGCGTCGGGGTCGCGCTTCCAGCTCTCATAGATGTCCTTATATGCCATCGTGTCCTCCTCCGGTCCGTTACAGATGTGTTACGGGCGAGGCGACGTTGCGGCAAGTGAGTTGGCCGCGCGCGTGGCAGATTATCGCATGAAATTTGCAGATTTTATGCGCAAGGGCCTGCAAATTTTTGCAAAGCCGTTAGATTCATGCGGTCGCGCGGCAAAGCCTGTGACACTTGCAAATCTGCAAACCTGCTTTCTGCAAACCGGCCTCTGACGGATTCGCCGACTCAGCCGTAATGGCGCACCGGCGTTCCCGCGATGGCGGCCATGTTCAGGAGGCCGCGTGCGGTGACACCGGGGGTGACGATATGGACGCGGTTGCCCATGCCCATCAGGATCGGTCCGACCTCCAGCCCGCCAGCCTTCATCTTGAGAATGTTGCGCACGCCCGAGGCGGCATCGGCATGGGCGAAGATCAGCACATTGGCCGCGCCACTCATGCGGTTGTCGGGCAGGAGGCGTTCGCGCAGTTCGGTGTCAAGCGCAGTGTCGATATTCATCTCGCCCTCATAGGCGAAATCGCGCGGCGCGGAATCGAGTATCTCGATCGCTGCGCGCAGGCGTTTGCCCGAGCCCTCGGCCTGGTTGCCGAACTGCGATTGCGAGCAGAAGGCGACATTGGGGACGATCCCGAAGCGGCGCACATGGCGCGCCGCGCCGATTGCGGCCTCGGCCAGCTGTTCGGGTGTGGGGAGGGAATGGACGTGCGTGTCGGCGATGAACAACGGACCATCCTCGAGGATCATCAGCGACAGCGCCCCATGCGGGCGCAGGTCGGGGGTGCCCAGAACCTGCGTGACATAGTTCAGATGCCAGCGGTATTCGCCGAACGTGCCGCAGATCAGGCTGTCAGCCTCGTCACGATGCACCATCACCGCGCCGATGGCGGTCGTGTTGGTGCGCATGATCGCCTTGGCCAGATCGGGTGTGACGCCCCGGCGCTTCATCAGGTCGTGGTAGCTGCCCCAATAATCGCGATAGCGGGGGTCGTCCTCGGGGTTGACGACGCTCAGGTCGCGGCCGGGGCGGATTTCCAGACCCAGCCGTTCACAGCGCCGCTCGATCACCGAGGGGCGGCCGATCAGGATCGGCAGTTCTGTCGTATCCTCAAGGATCGCCTGCGCCGCGCGCAGCACTCGCTCGTCCTCGCCTTCGGCAAAGACGATCCGGCGAGAGGCCGTTGCGGCGGCTTCAAAGACAGGGCGCATGAGCAGAGCGGATTTGAACACCGACGCATCGAGCCGGGTCTTGTAGGCCTTGAGATCCTCGATCGGGCGCGCGGCCACACCTGTTTCCATTGCGGCACGGGCGACGGCGGTCGAAACGATACCGGAGAGGCGCGGGTCGAAGGGTTTGGGGATCAGGTAATCGGCGCCGAAGGTCATCGGCTCGCCCTGATAGGCTGCGGCGGCTTCGGCGCTCGTGGTAGCGCGAGCCAGGTCGGCGATGCCCTCGACGCAGGCGATCTGCATCGCGTCGTTGATCTCTGTCGCGCCCACGTCGAGAGCGCCGCGAAAGATGAAGGGAAAGCAGAGAACGTTGTTGACCTGGTTGGGAAAATCGCTGCGCCCCGTCGCGATGATTGCCTTGGGGGCGACCTTGCGCACCTCGTCGGGCATGATCTCGGGCGTGGGGTTGGCCAGCGCAAAGATGATCGGGCTGTCAGCCATCTTTTCCACATGCTCGGGCCGCAGGACATTCGGCCCCGACAGGCCGAGGAACATATCCGCCCCGCCGATGACGTCGCCAAGGTCGCGCAGGTCGGTATCCTGCGCAAAGGCCTCTTTCTGGGGGTTCATGTCTTTGCTGCGACCTTTGTAGACAAGGCCGTGAACGTCGCAGAGCCAGATATTGCTGCGCCGCACACCGAGCTTCAACAGCAGGTTGAGACAGGCGATCCCAGCTGCGCCGCCACCGGTCGAGACGATCTTGACGTCCTCGAACCGCTTGCCTGCCACGTGCAGGGCGTTGGTCGCCGCCGCGCCGACGACAATGGCGGTGCCATGCTGATCGTCGTGGAACACTGGAATGTTCATGCGCTCGCGGCACAGCTTTTCGACGATGAAGCAATCCGGCGCCTTGATGTCCTCGAGGTTGATCGCGCCGAACGTGGGTTCCAGCGCGCAGACGATATCGGCCAGCTTCTCGGGGTCGCTTTCGTTCACTTCGATGTCGAAGCAATCGATATCCGCGAATTTCTTGAAAAGGACGGCCTTGCCTTCCATCACCGGCTTGGAGGCCAGCGCGCCGATATTGCCAAGGCCCAGGACGGCCGAGCCGTTGGTAACCACTGCCACAAGGTTGCCGCGCGCAGTGTAGCGGCTGGCATTGGCCTCATCTTCCTTTATCTCGAGACAGGCTTCGGCAACGCCGGGGGAATAGGCGCGCGCAAGGTCACGGCCATTGGCCATCGGCTTGGTGGCGCGGATTTCGAGTTTTCCGGGTTTGGGAAATTCATGGTAGGCCAATGCCGCGTGACGCAGGTTCTCATTTGGATTGTCGGTCATGGTTTCCTCCCTCGCGGCATTTAGTTTAACATTAAACTATTATTTTGCCGGTGCAATCCCGATCTTGCCGGACCTTCTCCGCAGCTTGCATCCCGCAGCGCGCGGACGCAATGTTTAACCCAAGCGGTCCGCGCGGGACCTGAAAGTGAAAGGATAAGGGATGTCGCTGCTCGCTGATGCCGAGGCGGTGCGTGAAAACGCCCATGCACCCTATTCCGGGTTCAAGGTCGGTGCGGCGGTGCGCGCGGCGTCGGGGCGAGTCTATGTCGGGTGCAATGTCGAGAACGCTGCCTATCCCGAAGGCACCTGTGCCGAGACCGGCGCGATCGCGGCGATGGTTGCGGCGGGTGAGACCGAACTTTCGGAGGTGGCGATCATCGCCGAAGGCACCGAACCGATCAGCCCCTGCGGCGGATGCCGCCAGCGGTTGGCCGAGTTCGGCGGGCCGGACACATTGGTCATCATGGCTACGCTGGACGGGCGGCAGCGGAGCGCCAGGCTGGGCGATCTCTTGCCCGGTGCTTTCGTTGCCTCCAGCATCGTGAAGGGCTGAGCGATGGATGCCAGGGCAATCATCGCCATGATCCGGGATGGCGCCCCGGTGGGGCGCGCAGAGCTTTCGTGGTTCGCAGACGGGCTGGCCGATGGCCGCGTCAGCGATGCACAGGCGGGGGCGTTCGCGATGGCGGTCCTGTTGAAGGGCCTGGGCGACGCGGGGCGCACGGCCCTGACACTGGCGATGCGCGACAGCGGACGCAGGCTGGACTGGTCAGTTGATGGGCCGGTCATCGACAAGCACTCGACCGGCGGGGTCGGCGATTGTGTGAGCCTCGTGCTGGCGCCCGCGCTGGCGGCCTGCGGGGCCATCGTGCCGATGATCTCGGGCAGGGGGCTTGGCCATACTGGCGGGACGCTCGACAAGCTCGAGTCGATACCGGGGATCACCACGCAGCTTGATGAAGCGCAGTTTCGTGCCGTCGTTGCGCGCGCCGGATGCGCGATTGTCAGTGCCAGCGCCGAGATGGCCCCGGCGGATCGCCGTCTGTATGCGGTGCGCGACGTGACCGCGACGGTGGAAAGCCTTGATCTGATCACCGCCTCGATCCTCTCCAAGAAGCTGGCTGCGGGGCTCGAGGGGCTGGTGCTGGATGTGAAGGCCGGTTCGGGCGCCTTCATGAAGTGCGATGCGGATGCGCGGGCATTGGCAGCGGCGCTGGTCGAAACAGCAAACGCGGCGGGTTGCCGGACAAGCGCCGTGGTATCGGACATGAACCAGCCGCTGGCACCCGCGCTTGGCAATGCGCTGGAGATGGCCGAGGCGATGCGGGTGCTGCGTGGCGATACGCAGGGGCGGTTGGGCGCTTTGACCATCGAACTGGCGGGCGAGGCGCTCAGAATCGGCGGGATGGCTGCCACGCGCGAGGCGGGGGCGCAGATGGTCTCCGAGACGCTGTCGGATGGTCGCGCCGCTGCGCATTTCGGTCGGATGGTGGCCGCCATGGGTGGCCCGAATGACTTCGTCGAGAACTGGGAAGGCCACTTGCCCGAGGCCGTCGTGATCCGCGATCTGCCCGCACCCTGCGCGGGCCATGTCACGGCGATGGATGGCGAATCCATGGGGCTGGCGGTGATCGGCCTTGGCGGCGGGCGGCAGGTGGAGGCGGACAAGGTGAACCCCGCGGTCGGCCTGGATCGGGTTCTGCCGCTTGGCGCATCGGTTGCCAGGGGCGATCCGCTCTTGCGCATTCACGCGACATCCGAGGATGACGCCGACAGGGCGGCAGAACAGCTGCTACGGGCGACCGTGATCCGCGATGCCCCAGCGCAGATCCCGGCCCTGATCCATGAAAGACTGGGTTGAGCATGGCGCGCGCCTTCCTCGTGGTGATGGACTCGGTGGGCATAGGCGGGGCGCCCGACGCCGGGGCGTTCTTCAATGGGGGCATTCCCGACACTGGGGCGAATACAGTTGCCAATATTGCCAAGGCGCGGCCTGGCGGTTTGCATTTGCCGGTGCTTGATGCTCTGGGCCTTGGGGCGGCGATCCGGCTGGCATCCGGTGAAGACGCACCTGGGCTGGGCAGCCTGCCGACAGGGGGCTGGGGCTGCGCGACCGAGCAGTCGCCCGGCAAGGACACACCCACCGGGCATTGGGAACTGGCAGGGGTGCCGGTGCCCTGGGAATGGCATCACTTTCCCGATTGCGTCCCCGCTTTCCCACCCGACGTGCTGGCGGCGGTGCAAGAGGCTTCGGGCGCCGGCGGCACCTTGGGCAATTGCCACGCGTCGGGCACGGATATCATCGCGCGCCTCGGGGCCGAGCACATGCGCAGCGGTTGGCCGATCTGCTACACTTCGGGCGACAGCGTCTTTCAGATCGCCGCCCACGAAGACAGTTTCGGGCTGGAACGCCTGCTTGAAACCTGCCGCCGGGTTGCGCCGGTCCTGCATGGGATGCGGGTCGGGCGGGTGATCGCGCGACCGTTTCTGGGCGACAGCGCGGGTGGCTTCATACGCACCGCGCATCGGCGCGACTATGCGATGCCGCCGCCTGCGCAGACCTTGTGCGACTGGGTGCAGGGGGCGGGCGGCAAGGTGCATGCAATCGGCAAGATTGGCGATATCTTCTCAATGCAGGGGATCGACGACGTGGTGAAGGGCGACGATCGTGAATTGATGCGCCATCTCGAGCGCGCGATCGACAATGCGGAACCCGGCAGCCTGACCTTTGCCAATTTCGTGGAATTCGACAGTCTTTACGGGCATCGCCGCGATGTTGAGGGCTATGCGCGGGCGCTGGAATGGTTCGACCGTGAGATCGGCAAGCTGCTCAAGCGGCTTGGGGCGGGCGACATGCTGCTGCTCTGCGCCGATCACGGCAACGACCCGACCTGGCCCGGGAGCGACCATACCCGCGAACGCGTACCCCTCCTGATCGCCGGGCTTGGCGCGGGGCGGATCGGGCAGGTGGCTTTCGCCGATGTGGGGGCCAGCGTTGCGGCGCATCTTGGTGTGCCATCGCAAGGGCCGGGCCGCAGCTTTCTTCCGTGAGGGCACGGACCTCGCCCGTTGCCCTTTGCCGCGCTTTCTGAAATGACAGAAAAAACCGCCGTATCAGACCGCCGAGGACCATCCGATGAAACAGCACCTGACCGTCGTTACCCACCCGCTTGTTCAGCACAAGCTGACCCTCATGCGCGAGAAGACCACCTCGACCGCCGTGTTTCGGCAGCTTCTGCGCGAGATCAGCCAGTTGCTGGCCTATGAGGTCACCTATGAGCTGGACATGACCGACCGGCGCATCGAGACCCCCTTGCAGGAGATGGACGCGCCGGTGCTGGCGGGGCGCAAGCTGGCGCTGGTGTCGATCCTGCGTGCCGGCAATGGCCTGCTGGACGGGATGCTGGAGCTTATTCCATCGGCGCGGGTGGGGTTCGTCGGGCTTTACCGCGACGAAGAGACGCTCAAACCGGTGCAATACTATTTCAAGGTTCCCGACTACCTTGGCGAGCGCATGGTGATCGTCGTCGATCCCATGCTGGCGACGGGGAATTCCTCGGCGGCGGCGGTCGACCTGCTCAAGCAGGCAGGCGCGCGGAATATCCGCTTCCTGTGCCTCTTGGCCGCGCCCGAAGGCGTCGCCCGGATGAAAGACGCGCATCCCGATGTGCCCATCGTCACCGCCGCGCTGGACGAGCGCCTGAACGAGAAGGGATATATCCTTCCGGGACTAGGGGATGCGGGCGACAGAATGTATGGCACAAAATAAGCTATTGACTGTTTACTAGGCGTCACAAATCAGGCACTCTCGCCCTGTCTGTCTTGGGGGACATCATGAGAGTGACCAGAGTACTGGCGATGGCTGTCATCGTTGCGGCGTTCGGGTTTGAATTTGTCGAGGCGCAATCCACCTCGGCACTGCCGGTTCCGGCGGAATTTCCGCCCGCTTCCTACACGGGACGGCAATATGTCGACAGCAAGGGCTGCGTGTTCGTGCGCGCCGGTGTCAGCGGCAATACGACATGGATCCCGCGGGTCACACGCCAACGCAAGATGATCTGCGGCGCCAGGCCTTCCCTTGCTCCGACCCAGACAGCGCAGGCCCCGGCAACTGCTCCGGCCAAGACCCGGACAGCGGCCAGCACCCCTGCGAAAACTGCTCCGCAACCCAAGTCCATGCCGCAGCCCCGGTCCCAACAGGTTCGGCAGGTGGCGAAACCGGCATCACCCAAGATCGTGCGTGCGCCTTCTGTGGCGGCGCCGGTCTCTGCGCCGCCCGTCAAAATCGTCACCGCGCCGGCACGCTCCGTGGCGGTCAAGACCGCCAAGGCCCCCGCCCGCATCATGCGCCCGGCCCCGATGCAGGGGGTTTCCGTCTGTACGGGGCTCAGCCCGGTGTCGAAGCGTTACATGGGCAGTGATCCCGATGTGCGTTGCGGGCCACAGGCCGAGCCGCATGTGAGCTATGTCATGGGTGGCGGCGGATCGGGTGCCGAGGTGCATTATGTCAGGACTGCTCCCGTCCAGGCGCCGCGCGCGTCACGCCCTTCGGTGACGCCGCTTGCAGGCACCACGCTTCTGGCGCAGCCTTCTCAACAGGTTGTCCGGCGTGCGCCTCGGGCTGCGGCGTCCAATGTCAGGGTGGTCCCGCGCCATGTCTATGAGCAGCAACAGCAAAGCAATGGCATCTCGGTTCCCGAAGGTTACAAGCCGGCCTGGGATGATGACCGCCTCAATCCCTACCGTGCGCATCAGACCTTTGAGGGCAAGGCGCAGATGGAGGTCATGTGGTCCCGGACCGTGCCGCGCCACCTCATCGACACCGCGACCAACCGGGATGTGACCTATAAATATCCGGGTCTGAGATACCCCTATACGAGCTTTGCTCAGCAGCGTGCTGCGGGCGTTGCCGTCCAGACCGCGGGTGTTGCAGTGCGCGACCCGATCCGTGTGCGTCAGGTGGCGGCCACCTCGCGGCGCTCTGCCTCCAAGGCGCAGCCCGTCAGGGTCGTGCGTCAGCAGGTTGCGACGCCTCTGATCTCTACCCGCTCGCAGGCGCCGGCAGCATCGCCGAACGCAGGCGCAAGCCACCGCTTCGTTCAGGCGGGCATGTTCAGCCAGCCCGGCAATGCGCAGCGCGCCGCTCAGCAACTGGCGCGTAGCGGTCTGCCTGCGAGGCTTTCGCGGTATCAGCGGGGCGGCAAGACATATACGCGGGTTCTGGCCGGGCCGTTCGCCAGTCAGTCCGCCCTGCAATCCGCCTTGAACCGGGTGCGCGGCGCCGGGTTCTCGGATGCCTTCCTGCTGCGTTAGGTCCGGGCGTTCATTCGCCGGGGCGCTTGAGGGTGAACTTTTCGCGCACCACGCTGTAATCGCGGTATCCCATGCGGGCCAGCGGGTTGAAGGCCAGCACGTCGAAAATGCCATCCTTCAGGCAGTCGTCGCGCATGTGGATGCCGGTGACCTCGCCGAAGACGGCGAAATTGGCCTCGCCCGGCAGGGTCACGATCTGTGTCAGCTTGCATTCCAGATTGGCGGGCGCCCCTGCGACGCGGGCACAGGCGATGGTGTCGCACTCGGCCTTTTCGATGGCGGCGTGGTCGAACTCATCGACCTCCCTGTCCCAGGGGCCGGAGGTCTGGTTCATCGCGTCGCGCATGGCGTATTCCACGATATTCACGCAAAAAACCCCGGTCTCGCGGATATTGGCGACGCTGTCTTTCGTGTCGCCCCGATCCGCCTTGACCGAGGTCGAGGCGAACATCACCTGCGGCGGCACATAGGCGACAGCGTTGAAGAAGGAATAGGGCGCAAGGTTGTCCCGCCCCTCGCTGTCGCGGCTTGAAATCCAGCCGATCGGCCGGGGCGTCACGATGGCGTTGAAGGGGTTGTGCGGCAGGCCGTGGCCGTCTTCGGGGCGGTAGAACATCCTGGGTGCCTCGTCGCTTTCATTTCCGGGTTTGTGCCAGACCTAGCGCCGTGCTAGGCGCAAATCCAGCCGATTTCGCAGGGAGTTGCCGGGTGTTCGAGCTCAGCCCCGAAACAGATGATGACTGGTGGGAGGTCGAGGCTCTCTATGACCTGTGCTTCGCGCCGGGCCGCGAGGCGCTGTCGTCCTACCGGCTGCGCGACGATGTCCCGCCGGTGCGCGGGCTCAGCCTTGTGGCGCGTGATGGGCAGGGGATCCTGGCGGGTGCGATCAGGTTCTGGCCGGTCCTGGTGGGCGAGAAGAAGGCGTTGTTGCTGGGCCCCGTGGCGGTACACCCGACCCGGCAGGGCGAGGGGCTGGGCGGCTGGATGATCCGCGAGAGTCTGGCTCTGGCGGCGGCGCAGGGCTGGGAGCGGGTGCTGCTGGTGGGCGATGAGCCCTATTACGGGCGCTTCGGGTTTCATCGGCTCGACGGGGTCGAGATGCCCCCTCCCACCAACCCGGACAGGGTGCTGGGCGCGTCGCTTTGCGGCGATGCCTGGGCGGGTGTTCGCGGAAAGGTGACACGCGCCGCTTGAAAATGACGCCTGCAGGGGCGATCTTTCATCTGGACCCTTGCAGAGGCGCGGTAATGGAAATCATTGAAAAACAGATAGATGCCGCTGAAATCGGCCAGCGGCTCGATGCGCTGGCGGCGCGCCATGCGCGCGCCTCGAATGCGGGTATCCAGATTCTCAACATGGTCGGCGGACAGGCAGAAGGACTGCTTGACCGGCTGCCGGTCACGGTGCGGGGCCGGCTTGAAAGCGCCACCGAGCAGGCTTTGACGAGCGCAATGGACGCGGCGCATCGTTCGCGCGGGGTGGTGCCCGAAAGCCCGGCCTGGATGACCCGCGTGGTCACCACGGCGATGGGCGCCGCAGGGGGCTGGGGCGGTTTGCCGACGGCGCTGGCGGAGCTTCCCTTTACCACCACGGTGCTGTTGCGCGCCATTCAGGACGTCGCCGCCGAGAACGGATTTTCCCCGCAAGAACAAGGGGTTCGCTTTGACTGCGTGCAGGTCTTCGCGGCCGCCGGGCCGCTTGACCACGATGACGGAAGCGACCTTGCCTTTCTGAGCACGAGGCTGGCGGTGAGCGGCACCACGGTGCGGGCGCTGATCGCGCGCGTGGCGCCTCGACTGGCGACGGTGCTGGGGCAGAAGCTGGCCGCGCAGACGGTGCCGGTGTTGGGCGCGGCGGCGGGTGCGGCCACGAACTACGCCTATACCAGCTATTACCAGCAGATGGCGCATGTGCATTTCGGGCTGCGGCGGCTGGCGATCGAGGCGGACCGGGATCACGCCGCGCTGATCGAGGATTTCCGCACCCGTGTCGCCCGCCGCGGCTGAGCGCCGCCGAATCACCACGAAACCCCAGTATTAACAGACGAAACCGGCCTCGGTATTGCATCGGCACCACGTCGGTATCGCGTCGGTATCATGCACCGAAACCACCCCGGTTAACGCAGCGCGCGCTGGCATTTGGTACAAAAACGCCGCCAATCCGTACCGAACGCAAACCACTTCATCTGGCGGAAAATACCTCGGGGGAGTCGCGGCCCTGGCCGCGGCGGGGGCAGCGCCCCCGATCAGAGCTTGCCGCGCAGGTATTCCATCACGGCGGGGCGCACCGATTGCACCCCGCTGCTGCGCGCGTCGTGGATCACGCCCTGAAGTTCGACAAGGTCGGTGCGGCGCAGGATCGACTTGACCGGGCCGATCGAGGCGGGGCGCATCGACAGGGTGCGCAGGCCGATGGCCGCAAAGCAGGCGGCTTCGATCGGGCGGCCGGCATCCTCGCCGCAAAAGCTGAGCGGCGTGCCAAGCGCCGTGCAGCGGTTCACGATGCCTTCGAGGAAGGTCAGGAAGCTGACATTCAGCGTGTCGTAGCGGCGCCGCACCAGTTCGTTTTCGCGGTCCGCCGCGAAGAAGAACTGCTTGAGGTCATTGCCGCCGATCGACAGGAAATCGACCTCGGAATAGAAACTGTCCGGCGCAAAGGCGAGGGATGGGGTTTCCAGCATCGCCCCCACCTCAAGGCTTTCGGGCAGCGGGTGGCCAAGGATACGTTCGCGTTCCAGCGCCTTGTCCATTTCGGCGCGCGCTGCGGTGTATTCCTCGCGCTGCGCGACGAAGGGGAACATCACGCTGAGGGGTCGCCCGGCGGCGGCGCGGATCAGCGCCTGAAGCTGCATGCGCATCACGCCCGGCTTGTCGAGCCCGACGCGCACCGCGCGCCAGCCAAGCGCCGGGTTGGGCTCGTTCACGGCCTTCATGTAGGGCAGCACCTTGTCGGAGCCGATGTCGAGCGTGCGAAACACCACCCGCATCCCTTGCGAGGCATCCATCACCCGCGCGTAAAGTTCGCTCAGCTCGGCGCGCTTGGGCATGTGGCTGCGCACGAGGAACTGAAGCTCGGTGCGAAACAGCCCCACGCCCTCGGCACCCGAACTGACCAGCGAGGGCAGGTCGGCCATCAGACCGGCATTCATGTGCATCGCGATGCGCGTGCCACAGAGCGTTTCGGCGGGTTTGTCGCGGATCGAGGTATAGCGTTCCTGCGCCTGCGCCTGCATCGCCATCTTGTCGCGAAAGGCGTTCACGACGGTGTCGTCGGGGCGCAGGTGGACAATGCCCTGATCGCCATCGACCAGAATGTGATCGCCGTTCAGCGCCTCGGTCGTGACGCGCTGCGCATGGATCACCAGCGGGATCGCCAGCGCCCGCGCGACGATTGCCGCATGGCTGCCGACCGAGCCTTCCTCAAGCACGATCCCCTTGAGGGCGCGGCCATAATCCAGCAATTCCGCCGGCCCGATATTGCGTGCGACCAGGATCGGGTCGGGGGGCATCTCGGCGCCGGTCTGGTTGCCTTGCCCGGTCAGGATGCGCAGCAGGCGGTTGCTGAGATCGTCAAGATCGTGCAGCCGTTCGCGCAGATAGGTGTCGGTGACACGGGTCATCCGGGAACGGGCGGTGGATTGCTCTTTCTCGACGGCGGCCTCGGCGGAGAGGCCGCGGCTGATGTCTTCTTCCATGCGCCGCATCCAGCCCTTGGAATTGGCGAACATGCGGTAGGTTTCCAGCACCTTGAGCTGTTCGTTGTCGCCGCTGGCCGCGTTGGACAGCATCCGGTCGACGCCAATGCGCAGCTCTTCGACCGCCTGGCGCAGGCGCTCGAGTTCGCGGTGCGGATCGTCGGCGATCGGGTTGGTGACGACGACGCGCGGTTCGTGCAGCCAGACATGCCCCTGGGCCGCGCCCTCCTGGGCGCTGGTGCCGCGAAACAGCACGGCCTGCTGGTGACGTGCCGACATTGCCGCGCCTTCGCCGACGAAGGCGCCGAGTTCGGCCATTTCGGCGATGACCATCGCCACCACTTCCAGCGCATAGATCTCGTCGTCGGAATAGGAGCGCGCGGCCTTGGACTGCACCACCAGCACGCCCAGCATCTCGCCAAGCCGCTGGATCGGCACGCCCAGAAAGGCCGAATAGGCCTCTTCGCCGGTTTCGGGCATGAAGCGAAAGCCGCGCGTGCCGGGCGCATCGTCGGTATTGATGATCTTGCCGGTGCGTGCCACGCGCCCCACGAGCCCCTCGCCAAGGCGCATGCGGGTTTCATGCACGGCTTGCGGATTGAGACCCTCGGTGGCGCAGAGCTCGAGCGTGTCTTCGTCGCGGAACAGGTAGATCGAGCAGACCTGGGTGCGCATTTCCTCGGCGATGAGGGTGGTGATGCGATCCAGCCGTTGCTGGCCGGCGGCGTCCTCGGCCATGACGGCGCGCAGGCGCCCCAGCATCTGGCGGCTGTCTGTCTGGAAATTATGACTCATCGCGAATGCCGTGCGTCCCTGGCCGCTGTCGTGGGTTATCCAGGCGCCTGTTCCGGGAGGAGGCAGGCGTCAGGCCACTTTATCCAATTCAAAGGCATCATGCAGTGCCTGAACCGCAAGTTCCATGTATTTCCGGTCGATCAGCACGGAAATCTTGATCTCGGAGGTTGCAATGACCTTGATGTTGATCCCCTCGTTCGAGAGCGTCCGGAACATGGTGGCGGCGACGCCCGACTGGCTGCGCATGCCGATTCCCACTGCCGAGACCTTGGCGACATTGGTGTCGGCGACAAGATCGTGGTAGTTGACCTCGCCGCGGGTCTTGGCGGCGGCCAGCGCCTTTTCGGCACGCAGCACCTGATCCGTGGGGCAGGAGAAGGTCATGTCGGTGCGCCCCTCTTCCGAGATGTTCTGCACGATCATGTCCACATTGACCCCCGCTTCGGACAGCGGACCGAAGATGGCGGCGGCGATGCCGGGGCGGTCGGCGACCGAGATAAGGGTCATCTTCGCCTCGTCGCGCGAATAGGCGATGCCACTGACGACGTTTGATTCCATGATTTCCTCCTCGGAGCAGACAAGGGTGCCCGCGTCATCCGACTGTTCCTCGAAACTGCTGAGCACGCGCAGTTTCACATTGTAGCGCATCGCGAGTTCGACCGAGCGGGTCTGCAGCACCTTGGCCCCGAGCGAGGCCAGTTCCAGCATTTCCTCGAAGGCGATGCGATCCAGTTTGCGGGCCTTGTCGGCGATGCGCGGGTCGGTGGTATAGACGCCGTCCACATCGGTGTAGATGTCGCAGCGATCCGCGCCGAAGGCGGCGGCGAAGGCGACGGCGGTGGTGTCCGAGCCGCCCCGTCCGAGCGTGGTGATGCGGCCCTCGGGGCTGACGCCCTGGAAGCCCGCGACGACGGCGACGCGCATGCCCTGTGCGAACCTGGCGTTGATGTTGTCGGTGGGGATTTCCTCGATCCGGGCGGCGGAGTGGACCGAGGTGGTGCGTACCGGCACCTGCCAGCCCTGCCAGCTGCGCGCGGGCACGTCCATTTCCTGAAGCGTCAGGGCCATCAGCCCGGCGGTGACGTTTTCGCCGGCGCTGACAACGGCGTCGTATTCGCGCGCGTCGTACATCGGCGAGGTTTCGTTGACATAGCCCACGAGCTTGTTGGTTTCGCCCGACATCGCCGAGACGATCACGATCACGTCGTAACCCTTGGACACCTCGACACCGACGCGCTTGGCGGCGCGGCGGATGCGATCCAGCGTGGCGACGGAGGTGCCGCCGAATTTCATCACGAGAACGGGCATGTCTGCGTCCCTGTCGTCAATCGAGCGGGGTTTACGCGGGCTTGCGCGCAAGGGCAAGAGCGACAATGCCACTCACCCGCCCGGACAGGCGGTTTCGCAGCGCATCAGAAGGGGTGGTCGCGCCCGTCCCATGTCTGGAAGCAGCCGGTCGTGTCGGCGTCCAGGGCGTCGAAACGTTCGGCAAGGCCGCTGGCGGACTCCTCGGCGCTGATGTCGCCCGCCTCGCCGCCCATGTCGGTGCGCACCCAGCCGGGGTGGTAGATGCCGACCGCGATGCCCTCGGGTTTGAGGTCGACCGCGAGGTTGCGTCCGAGGTTGAGCGCCGCCGCCTTGGAGGCGCAGTAGATGAAGCTGCGGCCCGGCGCGCGCGTATGGCTGGCCATCTGGCTCGATATGATAGCGATCCTGGCGCCGGGCGCGGCGCGCAGGTTCGGCAGAAGCGCCTGAATGGTCAGGAACACGCCGGTCACGTTGGTGGCGAAGGTCTCGGCCCACATCTCTGCGGGGTAACCGCCATCGAGCTTGTGATGCTTGTCGCCATAGAAGCCGGCATTGCAGATCAGCAGATCGACCGGCTGGCCGGCGAGGCCCTGGGCAAAGGCGGTCACGCTGTCGGGGTCGCTGACATCGAGGCGGGCGAATTCCGCGTCATTGCGCGCGGTGCCGGTGACGCTGTGGCCAAGGGCGCGGTAATGGTCGAAGAGGGCGCGGCCGATGCCGCGATTGGCGCCGGTGATGACGACATGCATGGGCGGTTCCTTTGGGTAGTGAGAGGTGCGGGAGGTGGCGGTCAGTTCGATTTCCGGCCCGGTATGAAGGGCAGGGGGGCGACGGGCACGCCGTCTTCGATCAGCTTGCGGGCCTCGTCGGGGCGGGCCTCGCCATAGATGGAGCGTTCGGGGGTCTCGCCGTCATGAATGCGGCGCGCCTCATGGGCGAAATTCATGCCGACATATTCGGAGTTCGCCTCGACATGCCTGCGCAGCTCGGCCAAAGCCTGCTCGGCCTGATTGGCGGGCTGGCGTAGCGCGCCGGGGGTGCCTTGGGCGCGGGGTACATCCTGCGCGGCGTGCGCAGGGGCAGGGGCATGTTTATCCTTCAGTCCGCGTGGCGCCACGCTGGGCGCCATCATCGCCTTTTCGACTGTTCCCGAGCCGCAGATCGCGCAGCTGAGATTGCCGGTCGCTGCCAGTTTCTCAAAGGCGGCAGCGGATTGAAACCAGCTGTCGAAGCGGTGGTCCCGGTCACATTTCAGGGTAAATTTTATCATCACATGTCCACGCCAAACCGTTGCAATATTTAGGTCAAACCCCCTGGCAATCAAGAGTCTTTGCGACGTTCCGCGCCCCGCTCCGCATCTGTGTGTTTGCCTATCGCAAAAGCCGTTTCGGGTCGAAGTGGCGAAGGATCTGCGCCAGTTCGGGTTCGCTGACACGGCTTGCGGCCTTCTTGGGGCGGAACCACTGGCGGCGGCGCTGGCCTTTTTCGGGAAATTCCTTGGCCAGCGACTTGACCTTGACCGGGAAAACCAGCCCCAGGCAGGGCAGCGAGCCTACGGGGTCGGCGGATTTGGCATAGGCATAGAGGCCGATGCATTGTTCCGAGGACTTGCCGATCACCCCGGCCTCTTCCCAGGCTTCGGTGAGGGCGGCTTCGCCCGGTGTCTGGCCGTCGATCGGCCAGCCCTTTGGCAGTATCCAGCGCCCTGAACGGCGGCTGGTGACCAGCAGGATCTCGGGCTTGTCCTTGGAGAATCGGTAGCACAGCGCCGAAAACTGCGTCCGGACATCCGTCTTGGACTGCGTGCGCAGAACGACCGGCATCTGCCGTGTGGGATGGAGCGACATATTCACCCTCTTCGAGGCCCGATCCTGTTTTGCCCTTCACTATAGGGCAGGCAAAACCCGCATGGCCAGCATGCAGCGCGAGTGATGTCACCTTTTTGGCGGATGTGACCGCAGCGCGGCAGGACCGGCTGAAAACCGCGCCCTCGAGATGCGAAAATCCGCGCGGGGTTGATTTCCGACTAAAAAAATCGGAATTGACATGACCACTTCTTTTTGTCAGGTTTAGCCAGCCAAGCCACCCCGCACGGGTCAGCCGGCATCTGATCTTACAGACTTGGAGCTTTGGCATGATCGAAACCTTGTCCTCGCGCGCCCGGATGGCGCCACCATCCCCGACCAGTCGCCTGAACGAGCGCGACTCATGGCGCGTCGATATGCGCCGGGACCTTCTTGCGGCCGCCTTCCAGGGCGGCGTCACCAGCGATTTCTGGCTTGAGGCGCTGTTGGACCGGATGGAGGCGCGGCCATGATCCGTGCGCAGACCTCCCTTCAACCGGAATTGCTGCCCGATACGAATTGCCATGATGCGCGCGAGCTGACGCAGGGCGGGACGACCGCCAGCATCGTGCTGGACGGCAAGGTCTATACGTTGCGCATCACCCGCGCGGGCAAGTTGATCCTGACGAAATGAAGCACGATCGCGACATGGTGGGGGCTTTTCCGGTTTCGGCGATGGACAGGCTGCCGGCGGGCGAGGCGTTGGCCGTGCGCTGCCTGCGCGCCTGGAGCGCCGGGCCGGATGCGATGACATCGCTGCTGGTGCCCGCGCTGGGCCGACAGGCCGCCTGCGCCTGTGCGCAGGCCTTCGGCGACGTGATGGGCATCGTGCAGCGCCACGGGCGGCGGGAACTGATCCGCCACGGTGCGCATTGCCGCTGTGTGGGGTTGGATGAGGCGATCCTTGCGCATTTCGTCATGGTCGCCGCCACCGGCGAGCGCGAGGACGCGATGCTGATCGCCTCGCTGCTGGTCGAGGGGCCGCTGCTGATGCCGATGAGCGAGTCGGCGCGGATGGCGGGGCTGTATCTTTATCAGGCCGGATTGCGCCAGGGGCGGGACTTCGGCGAACCGGCGAGCGCGACGCGACATTGAAAAGTGCAAGAAATTATGGAACCGGAAGGGTTTTCAAACGATGATGATCTGCCACTGCATGTCGATCACCGATCATGACATCCGCCGCGCGGTGGACTGGATGCGGGCTGCTGACCGCGATACGGTCATCACGCCGGGCAAGGTTTATCGCGCGCTTGGCAAACGGCCCGACTGCGGTGGATGTCTGCCGCTGTTCATTGACAAGCTCAGGGCATGCGACACATTTGAGGTACCAATGGAATTGCGCGGTTTGCGCCGCGCCATGACACAGGGAGAACGGAATTATGAAGGGTGACGAGAAGGTCATTGAATATCTGAACAAGGCGCTGCGGAGCGAGTTGACCGCCGTCAGCCAGTACTGGCTGCATTTCCGGCTTCAGGAGGATTGGGGCTATGGCCGCAACGCCGCCAAGAGCCGCGCCGAAAGCATCGAGGAAATGCACCACGCCGACAAGCTGATCGAGCGGATCATTTTCCTGGGCGGGCATCCGAACCTTCAGAAGCTGGACCCGCTGCGCATCGGCGAAACCCTGCGCGAGACGCTGGACGCGGACCTCGCGGCAGAGCATGACGCGCGGGCGCTCTATATCGAGGCGCGCGATCATTGCGAGTCGGTCTCGGATTACGGCACGAAGAACCTGTTCGAGGAACTGATCGCGGATGAGGAAGGGCATATCGACTTCCTCGAGACGCAGATCGACCTTTATGACAGCCTCGGGCAGGAGCGCTATGGCCTGCTCAATGCGTCGCCTGCGGATGAGGGCGAATAGGGGGCGCTGCCCCCGTCGCCCCTCGGGCGACTCCCCCGGGATATTTCGGAACAGAAGAAGAGCCGGGTGATCGTTTCGATCACTCGGCGAAATGGCAGGCGGCGTGGGTGCCGTTGGGCAGCTCGCGCAGGCGCGGGCGGTCGCGGCGGCACAGGTCCTCGGCCATCGGGCAGCGCGGCGCGAAGGGGCAGCCGGGCGGCGGGTTGACCGGATCGGGCAGTTCGCCCGGTGTGCGCGGCTTGTCGAAAGAGCCGCCTTCGAGCTTTGGAATCGCATCCAGAAGCAGGCGGGTATAAGGGTGTTTGGGGTTGTCGAAGATGGTTTCGGCGGGCGCCAGTTCCATCACGGCCCCGAGATACATCACCGCGACACGGGTGCCGAAATGTTCGACCACGCTGAGGTCGTGGGTGATGAAGAGGTAGGTCAGCCCGCGTTCGCCTTGAAGGTCGGTCAACAGGTTGAGGATCTGGGCCTGGATCGACACGTCGAGCGCCGAGATGGGTTCATCCGCGACGATGAAGGCGGGGTTTGTCACCAGGGCGCGGGCGATGGCGATGCGCTGGCGCTGGCCGCCGGAAAATTCATGCGGCAGGCGGCGCTGCCAGGAGGGGTCGCAGCCGGTGGCGTCGAGCACCTCTTCGACCTGCTGGCGCAGCTCGGCTGGAGATTTCTCGGGCATCAGGTGGCGGACAGGTTCGGCGAGGGTCTCGTAGACATTGCGGCGCGGGTTGAGCGAGGCATAGGGGTTCTGGAACACCATCTGCATGTCACGCCGGATCGGCTTGCGGGTGGTTTCGTCCATGCCGTCGATGCGCTGGCCCCGGAAGAGGATCTCGCCTGCCGATGGTTCGAGCAGGCCCATGATGGCGCGCCCGAGGGTGGTCTTGCCGCAGCCCGATTCCCCCACCACGCAGAAGGTTTCGCCCGGTGATATGGCGATATCGACGCCGTTGAGCGCGTGCAGAACCGGTTTTTGACGGCTCAGGAAATGGGTCGGCAGGGGGAAGCGGACCTCGAGCCCCCTGGTTTCGATGATCGGGCCGGTGGTCATGGGACCTCCTCGGGTGCGGTGAGGGGGTGGAAACAGGCGGCGCCGTTCTCGAGGGGCGGGATCTCGGCCTTGCAGAGCGCGGTGGCGCGGGCGCAGCGCGGGTGATAGGCGCAGCCGGTGGGCAGGGCGGTGATCGGCGGCATGGAGCCGGGGATCTGGTAGAGCCGGGTGCCGCGCGCGGCGTTCTGGGGCAGCGCCCGCAGAAGGCCCGCGCTGTAGGGGTGGTGGGGCGCCTTGATGATCGCGTCGGTGGCGCCGGTCTCGACGCATTTGCCGGCATACATGATCATCAGCCGTTCGGTGACTTCGGCCACCACGCCGAGGTCGTGGGTGATCAGGATCAGCGCCACGTCGTTTTCGCGGCAGAGCTTGAGGATCAGGGCCATGATCTCGGCCTGGATGGTCACGTCGAGGGCCGTGGTGGGCTCGTCGGCGATGATCAGCTCGGGGTCGGTCAGCAGCGCGATGGCGATGACCACGCGCTGGCGCAGCCCGCCGGACAGTTCATGCGGATAGGCATCGAGGCGGCTTTCGGGCGAGGGGATCGCCACTTCGCGCAGCTTGGCGATGCAGAGCGCACGCGCCTCGGCGCCCGAGATCCGGCGATGCGCGCGCAGGGTTTCCATCATCTGCGTGCCGATGCTGAGCACGGGGTTCAGCGTGACCATAGGATCCTGGAAGATCATCGAGATCCGGTTGCCGCGCAGGGCGCGGATGTCGCGTTCGGGCAGATCCAGAAGGTTCTGGCCGTGGAACATGATCCGGCCCTTGCTCACGCGGCCGGGTTCGGCGATCAGGTTCAGGATCGCGAAGGCGAGCATGGATTTCCCGGCGCCCGATTCACCGACGACGCCGAGGCGTTCGCCTTTCTCGAGCGTCAGGTCGACACCGCGCAGGGCTTCGACCTCGGATTTGCGCCCTTGCGGGAATGCGACATGCAGGTCCTGCACTTCGAGCATGGGCATCAGTCTTCCCCCCGTCTGAGTTTCGGGTTGAGCACGTCACGCAGCCAATCCCCCAGAAGGTTCAGCGCCAGGATCAGCGCCACCAGCACGATGGCCGGATAGAGGGTGATCCACCAGGAGCCCGAGAAGATGAACTCGAATCCCGAGCGGATCAGCGACCCGAGCGAGGGGCGGTCCACCGGCATCCCGAGCCCGAGGAAGGAGAGCGACGCCTCGATCATGATCGCCTCGGCGACCTGGATGGTCGAGATCACCAGGACCGGCGTCAGCGTGTTGGGCAGGATATGGCCCCACATGATCTTGCGCGGGGGCAGGCCGATGACGCGGGCGGCATCGACATATTCCTTCTTCCTTTCGCCCAGCACCGAGGAGCGCACGGTGCGCGCGAATTTCGGCCATTCGGCGATGCCGATCACCATGATCAGCATGACGATCGCGTAATCGGCATAGATATTGGCATCGAACGCCGCCTGGAACAGCGCGAGCGCGATGATCGCCATCATCAGCGTGGAAAGCGACAGCTGGATATCGGCGAGGCGCATGAGGAAGCTGTCGATCCAGCCGCCCTTGTAGCCCGCGATCAGCCCCAGCGTGACGCCAAGCACCGCCTGCACAATCACCGCCCCGATCCCGATCAGGAGCGAGATGCCGGTGCCATACATGATCGTGCTGAACACGCCACGCCCCTGCGCATCGGTGCCGAGCCAGAAGCGCTCGTCGCCGCCGGGTTTCCAGCTTGGCGGCAATTCGCTGTCCATGATGTCGAGCTGCATGAGGTCATAGGGGTCCTGCGGCGCGAGGAAGGGCGCAAGCACCGCCATCAGCACCAGCACCAGCAGGACCAGCCCCGCCCCGATAGCCACCGGGTCGGACAAGAAACGTCTGAGAAAGCCTTTGAAAGAGATCATGTCAGCCCTTCGCCCCCGGAAGTTTCACCATCGGGTTGATGAGCGTGTAGATGAAATCGACGATGGTATTCACCACCACGAAGATCAGGCCCACGATGATGATGTAGGCGATGATCAGCGGGGTATCGACGCGGTTCACCGCCTCGAGGAACAGGAAACCCATGCCCGGCCACTGGAACACGGTTTCCGTAAGGATCGTGTAGGCGATCAGCGTTCCGATCATGAGCCCGCCCACCGTGACCACCGGCAGAAGCGTGTTGCGGAAGGCGTGCACATAGCGCACGCGGCGGGTCGAAAGCCCCTTGGCGCGGGCGAAGCGGACATATTCGGTGCCCATTGCCTCCATCATCTCGGCGCGGATCAGGCGGATGAAGAGCGGCAGCATGATCGACGAGAGCGTGACCGAAGGCAGGATCAGGTGGCTGAGCCCGTCCCATGTGAGAAAGCCCGTGTCCCAGCCCCAGGGCAGTTCATAGGTGTCGCCACGCCCGAAGGCGGGCAGCCAGCCCAGTTCGACGCCGAACAGCCAGACCATGCCGATGGCGGTCAGAAAGACGGGAATGGAAATGCCGACGATCGAGCCGGTCATGATGATGCGCGCCAGCCACGAATCTCGGTTGATGGCGCAATAGATGCCCGCCGGGATCGACAGCGACACGAAGATGAACACCGCACCGAGAACCAGCTCGAAGGTGGCGGGGAACTTGTCGAGGATCACCGAAAGCGCGGGGCGTTTGAAGAAGTAGGAATTGCCGAGATCGCCCTGAAGGGCGTTCCCGAGAAAGCGGGTATATTGCACGAGAAAGGGATCGTTGAGGCCCAGTTCCTCGCGCAGGTCGTCACGCGCCTCTTCCGAGACCGACTGGCCCACCAGTTCGCGCAAGGGGTCGCCCAGGTTGTCCTGGATGGAAAAGCCGATCAGCGAGATGACGAACATCACGATCACGGCCTGAACGGCGCGGCGTATGAGGAAAGCGAGGATATGCACGTGACTCTGTCCGTCTGCAAAAGGGGCGGGCCGACACCATGCCAGCCCGCCCCGGTGGTCGATAGAGGGGTTATTCCTCGATGACGAGGTCGCCCAGGTAGGGGAAGTTCATGACGTTCACGACGTCTTCGATCATCACGCCCTTACGCGCGCCCCAGGCCAGGTCCTGCCAGTGGAACGGGATGAAGGCGGCCTCGTTGTAGAGGATTTCCTCGACCCGCTGCAGTTGCTCTGCGCGCTTTTCGGGATCGGTTTCTGTCAGCGACGCGATGGTCAGCTCGTCCACCTCGGCATTCGAGTAATTGCCCGAGTTATACTGACCGCGGCCGGTGTCGGGGTCCGGAGTCATGGTCAGGAACTCGTTGAAGTTGGCGCTGTCCTCGGTGTCCGAATGCCAGCCGATCATCATGATGTCGGCGGCGCGCTCGTCGTATTTGGGCCAGTATTGCGCCTTGGGCATGGTGGTGAGGTCGATCTTGATGTTGATCTTGGCCAGCATTGCCGCTGCCGCTTCGCAGATCTTGAAATCGTTCACGTAGCGGTTGTTGGGGCACATCATGGTTGCCGAGAAGCCATCGGCGTAACCGGCCTCTTCCATCAGGGACTGGGCCTTGGCCACGTCGAAGCGCGGTTTCAGGTTCGGGTTGTGGCCGACATAGCCCTTGGGCGACTGCTGTGCCGCGACGGTGCCGAAGCCCTTCATGATCTTCTGCACGATGCCTTCGTTGTTGATGGCATAGGCGATCGCCTGACGGACCTTGGGATCGGCCAGCGCTTCGTTGCGCTTCTGGTTCATCTGGAGGGTGATGATCCGCGTGCCGGTCATGGTCACGAGCTTGGTGTTGGAATCGTTCTCGATGCGCTCGAGATCGGTCGGCGGGACCGGCGCGATGAAGTCCACATCGCCCGACAGAAGTGCTGCGACACGGGTCGGCGCCTCCTTGATCGGGGTCAGGACGGCGGTCTGCACGTTGCCGGGGCTGTCGGTGTCCCAGTAATCGGGGTTGCGTTCAAAGACGGTTTTCACGCCCTGTTCACGCGAGGCCACGGTGAAGGGGCCGGTGCCCGAGAGGTTCTGGCTGGCGAAGCTGTCGCCGTGCTTGGCGATCTCGGCGCCGCCTTCCTCGTAGAAATCTTTGTCCATCGGGAAGACATAGGTCGCGGTATGCAGCACCAGCGGGCTGGGGCCGTCCGTCTTGACCTCGACGGTGTAGTCGTCGATCGCGGTGACCGAGACCCAGCCGGCGAAGATGCCCTTGAAGTCGGGCGAGGACTTGAGGCGCTCGATGGTCCACACCACGTCTTCGGCGGTCATGTCGTTGCCGGTGTGGAACTTGACGCCCTCGCGCAGCTTGAAGCGCATGGTGGTGTCGTCGATGCGTTCCCAGCTTTCGGCGAGGCGCGGATCGAAGCCCAGTTCGCTGTTCCAGCGCAGAAGCGGGTCGAAGACCATGTGCGAGAGCTGGAGCGTGCCGCCGGACAGCTGCTCATGCGGGTCGAGCGACACCGGGTCGGCGTCATAGGCGAAATTGAGCGTCTGCGCCGGTGCCATGCCGGCCATGCCGAGCACAATCGCCGCAGCCGTTGCGAAATGTCTTAGAGGTTTCATTGAAATGTCTCCCTGGTTCATCGGGGCGGCGCTGTATTCTGCTGCCGCGCCCAGCCATCCGCCGAAATTGTCGTGATTCTGGCTGCGTGTAAAGCCGCGTTGCCGTGGCGTTAGCCTGCGGAGGCGCAGGAAATCGATGCTTTTCAATCACCTGCCCGTTTTTGACCGCGTGATCAGATATGTTTGCGATGGGTCGCTTGGCGGCTGACGGGGTGCGGCGGGATGTCTCAAGCAATTACTGAGTAAAACACTCAGATAATATTGACAGCCCCCGCGGCGCGGCATAGCAACGATGCGGGCAGGCTGGGTTTCATGTCTGCCTTCATGAATGTGACCCCCCTGAGCAAGGACAAGACGATGACCAATACGCTGAAAATCCTGGCCACCGGCGTGGCGATCCTGATCGGTGGCCTGGTGCCGGTGAAGGCGGATGAAACGGTGTCGCATTACGCGCCCGAACAATCCGAGACGCTGCAACAGGCGGTCGAGAATTTCGTGAGCTATAACCGCAAGCTGGCCACGGTGCTGGAGCGCGACCCGATGACCACGGCCGATATGGAAGAGGTCCATGAATACACCTACACGCTCGAGATCGCGCTGGCCCGCATCAACGCGGAACTGGGCGCGCTGCCCGAGGCGCTGGAGCGGGTTCACGAGACATCCGAGGGCGACGACCCCGCCGCGCTGCGGGCGTCTTCCATGGCCTATCTGAAAGCGGCCCGGACCCTCGACAGGTGAGGGCGCATTCGCATCGGGCGCTGAGGGTCCAGGGCGCGTGAGGGCAGCCGACGATTGACCTTTGCCGCCGCAGTCAATACTGGATCAAAACACTCGGATTAATCAGCCATGAGCGCCTGAATGTCGGAACGCCTGCTGCATCGCCTGGCCTGGATCGCCGTGATCCTGTGCGTTGCGCCCATCGTGGCGGCGGCGCTGGCGGCGTTCACCGGTGATCTGGAAACCTGGCGCGAGATCCTTTCATCGGTGCTGCCGCGCTATGCGCGCACCACGCTGGCGCTGGTCGCCATCGTCGGAGTCTCGACGGCGGTTCTGGGCAGTGTCACCGCGTGGCTGGTGACGGTCTACCGCTTTCCCGGCGTGCGGCTTCTCGAGGTGGCGCTGGCGCTGCCGCTGGCCTTTCCGGCATATGTGCTGGCCTATGCCTATACGTCACTTCTGGATCATCCCGGCCCGGTGCAGACGCTGTTGCGCGATGTGACCGGCTGGGGGCCGCGCGATTACTGGTTCCCGGAAATCCGCAGCCTTGGCGGGGCGGCGCTGATGCTGACCATCGTGCTTTACCCTTATGTCTACCTCCTGGCGCGGGCCTCGTTCCGGCAGCAATCGGCGAATGCCTTCCTGGTGGCGCGCACGCTGGGGCGTTCGCCGATGAAGGCGTTCCTGCGCGTCGCGCTGCCGATGGCGCGCCCGGCGATCGCGGGGGGCGCGCTCCTCGCGGTGATGGAGACCATCGCCGATTACGGGACGGTGGCCTTCTTCAATGTGCAGACCTTTGCGACCGGCATCTACCAGGCCTGGTTCAGCCTGGGCGACAGGGCGGCGGCGGCGCAGCTGTCACTCTGCCTGCTTAGCTTTGCGCTGCTGCTGGCGGGGCTCGAGCGTGCGCAGCGCGGCAAGGCCCGCACCGCCGGGCGCGGTGCGCGGTTCGAGACGATGGAGCGCCCCCGGCTGCGCGGGCTTGCGGGCTGGCTGGCGACCGCGTTCTGCCTTGCGCCGGTACTTCTGGGATTCATCGTGCCGGTGGTGATGCTGACGGTGATGGCGGTCGGATCGGGGCAGAACCTGTTTGACGCGCGCTACCTGAGCCTCACGCAGAATTCCGTCCTGCTGGCCGGTGTCGCGGCGGTGCTGACGGTGACGGGCGCGATCCTGATCGGGTTTCGCGCCCGCACACGGCCCGACCGGCGTTCGCGCCTGATGGTGGTGGGCGCGGGGCTTGGTTACGCGGTGCCGGGCGGGGTGATCGCGGTGGGGCTGATGGTGCCGATGGCGGCGCTCGACAACATCATCGACCGGGTGATGGAGGCGCGTTTCGGCATCGACACGGGGCTTTTGATCACCGGGTCGATCTGGCTGATGGTGACGGCCTATTTCGTGCGTTTCATGGCGGCCGCGCTCAACGCATTCGACAGCGGCATGGCGACGGTGCCGCTGCATTACGACGCCATCGGGCGGTCGCTGGGCCAATCGGGGCCGCGACTGTTGTGGCGGGTCCATCTGCCGGTGGCGCGCACCAGCGTGCTGACGGCGTTGCTGATCGTCTTTGTCGACGTGATGAAGGAGCTGCCCGCAACGCTGATCCTGCATCCGTTCAATTTCCAGACCCTGGCGGTTCAGGCGCACCGGCTGGCCTCGGATGAGCGACTGGCCGAAGCGGCGGTGCCCTCGATGGTGCTGGTGGCGTTCGGTCTCATCCCGGTGGCGCTGCTCTGCCGGACGCTCGGGCGCGAAAGCGTGCCAAGCGACGCGGGCGCGCGGATCGGTCCGGCGATCCGTCCGGGCTGAGCCGCGGGGCAGGGCGCGCACCGGGCTAGCGCGGGCGCAGGCCCCAGTGGTCGGCCACCCGCGCAGTCATGCCGATGATCGTGCCCGCCAGCGGCAGGATGATGAAGATCCGGATCACATGAAAGGCGGTGACCACGGCCAGCCCGTCTTCGAGGATCTTGGCGGTCAGGGCCATTTCGGTGACGCTGCCGGGGGCGGTCGAGAGCAGCATCACCTGCCAGGATTCGCCGGTCAGCCAGGTCAATCCGACCCCCATGCCGATGCAGAGCGCGATCAGGAGGAGCGACGCGAGGATCGCACCGGGAATGAAACCGCGCGCGCGCCGCAGGAGGTCACGGTCAAAGACCGCGCCCAGCCAGACCCCGAGGAAGATCTGCGCCAGCACCAGCACCGGATAGGGATAGGCGGTGAGCGGCAGGCTGAGCGCCGCCGCCAGCGCCGCGCCGCCCAGCGAGCCGACGAAGAACGGGTTGGCCAGCCCGACGGCCCGCGCCGCCAGCGCGCCAGCCACCCCCGTCACGCAGAGCAGGATCGCGCCCGGAACGCTCCAGTCCATGCGGCTGAGCGCGGCGACCGGGTCCTTGACCGAGCCGTCGATCGCCACGATGGCGGGCGGGATCAGCACCACCAGCAGCATGATGCGCAGGGTCTGGGCAAAGATTACCGGGCCGGGCTGCACGTTGTGGCGGACCGCCAGTGTGGCGCTTTCGACCGGACCCATCGGCACCGACGAGAGCACCGCCGTGATCACGTCCACCCGCGCGATGCGCATCAGGAATGCCGCCACGACGAAGCCAAGCCCGATGGTCAGAAAGGCCGTGCCCACCATCGGCAGCAAGAGCGATACCATCGCCCCCACCGCCTCGGGGGTGAAGGACAGCCCGACCGAGGTTGCCACCAGGATCTGCCCGATCTGCCGGGTCTGACCGGGCACCGGCAAGGGGCGTTCGGCCATGCGCACCGACGAGGCGAAGACCATCGCGCCGATCATCCAGGGCAGCGGAAAGCGCATCCAGTGGGCGACCAGCCCGAACAGCAGCGCGCCTGCATAGATCAGGATGACATGGGCCAGGTGGCCAAGGGACCAAGGGGGTTTCATCAGGAATTCAAATCGGATCGTCGGGTGGGCTGGCCGCGAAATACCGGGCGGCGCAACCGCAGTCATGACAAGTTGTCGCATGCAAGGGCGGCGGCGGCAAGTGCTTGGCGGAAAACATTTTTGGCGTGCCGCCCTCAGGCGGAATCCGCCTCGCGCCGCTGCGCGGTGCCATCCGACAGAATGATCTCGTCCATCGGGATATCCCAGGGCATCGGGTAGATCGTGGGCAGGATGCAGCCCGCCAGCCCCACGCCGATGATGCGCGGGCGCGGATCGAGCGCCGCCAGCGTGCGGTCGTAATACCCCCCGCCATTGCCCAGCCGGTAAAGATCGCGGTCGACCCCGAGAAGCGGCGAGATCACGATATCGGGCCGGTCCTCGGCACGGTCGGCGGGCACCGGGATGTTCCAGACCCCGCGCGTCATGCGGCATCCGGGCGACCAGTGGTGAAATTCCAGCGGCGCGTTCTTCTCGATCACCACCGGCAGCAGGATCTGCGCCCCGGCCGCGTGAGCGGATTCCATCCAGCCGCGCAGGTCCGGTTCCGAGCGGATCGGCCAATAGGCGGCGATCTTCACGCCCTTTGTTATCGCGATGCGTTTCTCGAGCCCGGCGCAGAGCTCCGCAACGGCCGCTTCGCGCGCGGGTGCGGACAATTTGCGCGCCTCCAGAAGCCGCGCGCGCTCTCCCTTGCGAAACCGCGCCACGTCGCGCGCGGTTGCCGGGTCCACGGGATGCCCGCCTACGAGATGGTGGGCGAAACAGGCGGCGTCGCCGCCCTCGTCCTCGGGGTCATGGCTCAACTTGCTGTCCGCTCCGTTCGCGTGGCTGTGAAAAGCCTAGCGCGCGTGACGCCGGAACGTAAAGGGGCGCAGGCGCGCGATCTTCTTCTGTTCGCAAATATCCCGGGGGAGTCGCGCCTTGCGCGACGGGGGCAGCGCCCCCGATCCCGCGCCCCAGGCCGGGCATTGCGGTCAGCCGTAATTTCCCTTCACGCGTTCCTTCGTGGGGTCGAAATGCGGGAAGCGCACGATACTGGCCTTCAGGCGTTTCTGCTGGCCGTCAAGCTGGCCCACCTCGACGGCGGTGCCGATCTCTGTATGGGGCAGGTCAAGGCGGGCCAGCGCGATGGTCTTGCCCAGGATCGGCGAGCGCATGGCCGATGTGATCTCGCCGATCTGCGCGCGCCCGAGGCGCACGCAATCGCCGCCCGAGGGCACGATGCCGCTTTCGATCTCGAGCCCGACCAGTTTGCGCTGGGGTTGGGCCTTGCGGGTCTCGAGTGCGGCGCGGCCGATGAAATCGTCGCTCTGGGTCTTGAGCGGCACGGCAAAGCCGATCCCGGCCTCGAACGGGTCGGTGCGGTCGCAGAACTCGGCGCCCGCGAAGATCAGCCCGGATTCGATGCGCAGCATGTCGAGCGCCTCGAGCCCCAGCGGCAGCATCCCTTTGGGCGCACCTTCTTCCCAGACCGCGTCGAACACTGCCGCCGCGTCGCGCGGGTGGCAGAATACCTCGTAACCCAGCTCGCCCGAATAGCCGGTGCGGCTGATCACCAGTGGGATGCCGTCATAGTCGCCGATCCGTGCGATGGTGAAGCGGAACCAGCCCAGTTCGTCGATGGTGGGCTGGGTCGGCGGTGTCCAGGTGATCGCCGAGAGGATCTCGCGGCTCAGCGGCCCCTGCACGGCGATATTGTGGAGCTGGTCGGTCGAGTCCCGCACCCAGGCGTTCAGCCCGCGCTCTTCCGCCTGCTGGCGCAGCCACAGCCCCGAAAGATCGTTCCCCCCGATCCAGCGGAAATTGTCCTGGCCAAGGCGGAACACGGTGCCGTCGTCGATCATGCCGCCGTGCTCATAGCACATCGCCGTATAGACCACCTGGCCGACGGACAGCTTCTTCATGTCGCGGGTCACGCAAAGCTGCACCAGCGCCTCGGCATCGGGGCCTGTCACCTCGTATTTGCGCAAGGGGCTCAGGTCCATCACCGCCGCCTTTTCGCGGCAGGCCCAGTATTCGGCCAGCGCGCCGTGGTTGGTCATGTCCGAGGCCAGCCAGTAGCCGTTATATTCCACGAAATTTCGGGTGTGGCGCGCGAAGCAGCCATGAAATCCGGTTTCCTTGGTGTCTTCCACATCGGCCTCCGCCGTTTTGCGATAGCCGATCGAACGGCTGAAGGATTGGTCCGCGCCATAGCTGCGCAGCTGGATGTCGGTCGGGTTCCAGCCATTGGCCGGGTCCACGTCGCAGGGGCAGGCCGTCGAGACGCAGACCAGATCGGTCAGCGCGCGCAGCAGCACGAAGTCGCCGGGACGCGACCAGGGGTCGTCCATGCCGATGGCGTTGGTCTCGTCCAGCATGGTGTTGAAGAAGAAATTGATCGCGGGCCAGCCTGCGCGCGGGCGGATGCCATATTGCGCGAGGTCGGCATTGATGTTGTCCGAACAGTTCACATGCCCCGGATAGCCCAGATCCTCGTAATAGCGTGCCGTGCAGGCCAGCCCGAAGGTGTCATGGCGCCCGCAGGTATCCTGCACGATTTCCACCAGCGGTTCCTGGTCGACGCTCCAGTATTTCGAGAAGATCCCCGGCTGGGGGTAAAGCGCGCCCATCAGCGTGCGCGTGGTGGTCGGGTCGATGTCACGTTCGATCCCCTTGTCGAGTGCGCGCAGCGAAAATGCCTGGAAATCCGAGCATTCGCGCCCCTGCACGTCGAGAATCTGGATGTACTGACCTTTCTTCACCTCATAGCTTCGCGCCTCGCCCGGCTGGATGTTAAAATCATGGATCGGGTCGGCCAGCGGGTCAGGGGGCTTTAGCCCGCCCTTGGCATTGCGCAGGCTGGCGCGGCGCACATAAAGGATCAGCCCGGTGGGGGCGTCCTGGGCATCCGGGCGCATCGGGCCGCCCGGCGCCGCCAGGATCACCAGCCCGTCGCAAGCGGCATGAAAGCGCGCCATGTCGCCGGGGCGCGAGCCTTCGTCAAAGATCCGGACCGCATCGGCGCGCCCAAGGTCGAATCCCGCCGTGTCGAGCGCGCGCGCCACCCGCGCGCCGGATGGGGTGCCGCCGCTCAGCGCCGCGATCACGCCCTCGGGACGCCCCGCGCCGCTTGCGCCCAGCATCCCGGCATCCGAGCGCCCGTCGGGTGCGAAAATCACCAGCTCGCCTTGCTGAAGCCCTTGCGGATCGAGCACCGCGATCTCGTCCCCGGCCTCGACCGCCACCGCGCGCGAGCCGCCACCCGGCACCGGGTAGCGTTCGACTCCGGGTTCCAGAACCGGCATCCCCGGCACCAGCACGCCGGACCGCTCATAAGGGGTTTCAAAACGCGGTGTCAGGGTCATGGTCGGTTCGCGCCTTTTGGGTAGGGGGCCACCCCGGCGAAGGGGAGCAAATGACAATGTCGCCGGGATGGCCCGAAGTCAGGCGGGTTGCGCCTGCTTGGGGGATTGCAGATAGGCCTCGAGGCTGTCGTCCAGGGCATCCACCCAAGGGGTATGATGCGCCGGCGCCTTTTTTCCGGTCATCGGCGAGACATAGCCGTAATTGCGGAAGGCCATGATGTCTTTCTTCTTGTGCTTCTTCCACTCGTAGAAGGCCTGGCAGGCGGCCTCGACATCGAAAGAGGGGTAGTCCGTCTCGGCGATCAGTTCCTCGACATAATCCCCCTGGTAGCGGATGCAGGCGTAATCGTCCTCAAGCGCGTCCTCGTCGGCCTCGCGCTGTTTCCAGTCGGCCTCCATCGTGGCGGCGTCGGGCAGGGCGATCTTGCCCATGATGCAATCACGCACCCACCAGGCCTGCGCGTCGAACATGTTGAAGGTGAACCACTGGTCCTGCATCCCAAGATAGAACAGCGCCGGGTTGGGCACATAGACCACGCCCTTGTAAAGATCCGCCGCCGCCAGCCGGTTCGCGGTCTTGAGACGCAGATCGTCGGGCAGGAAGGGGAAATGGTGCTTGTAGCCGGTGCACAGGATGATCGCGTCCACCTCGCGGCTGGTGCCATCGACGAAATGCACGGTCTTGCCCTCGACATGATCGACGGCGGGCGCTTCGTCCCAGTTGTCGGGCCATTTATAGCCCATCGGCCCCGAACGATGCGACGAGATGATCGATCGGCAGCCGTATTTCCAGCATTGCGAGCCGATATCCTCGGCGGAATAGGACGAGCCCATGATCAGGATGTCCTTGTCCTGGAACTCGCGCGCGTCGCGGAAATCATGCGCATGAAGGATGCGCCCGTTATAGGATTCAAAGCCGGGATAATAGGGAACGTTCGGGGTCGAGAAATGGCCCGAGGCGACGATGACGTGGTCGTATTCCTCGACGGTTTCCACGTCCTTGGCGGTGTCACGTGCGGTCACGGTGAATTTCGCGCGCCCGGAATCGTAGCTGACATCACGCACGTAATTGTCAAAGCGGATCCAGTCGCGCACATCGGCCTTTTCCACCCGGCCCTTGATGTAATCGAACAGCACCTCGCGGGGCGGGTAGCTGGCGATTTCCTTGCCGAAATGTTCGTCGAAGGTGTAATCGGCGAATTCCAGCCCCTCCTTGGGGCCGTTCGACCACAGGTAGCGATACATCGAGCCATGACAGGGAAAGCCGTTGTCATCGACGCCGGTGCGCCAGGTATAGTTCCACAGCCCGCCCCAGTCGGACTGGGCCTCGTAACAGACGATCTCGGGAATCTCTGCGCCCTGTTCGGCGGCGGATTGGAAGGCGCGCAGCTGGGCAAGGCCCGACGGGCCAGCTCCGATCACGCAAATTCTCTTCTTTGCCATCTGGTTAGTCTCCCCTGATTGGTATGAACCAAAATCATTGTTTGGTTCTTTTGGTTCATTCAAATAAGCCAAACAGTGAACCAATCTGTCAACAACAAACCTGTTGCGCGCGGAAATTGATGTTAGTCTGGGTCAGGCGCGGATGCCCGATCACGAGGAAAATGATGGAATCTTCGAGCTTTGCACATCGTCTGGCGATCAGCGGCGCGCTGCCGCGTTTGCAGGTCGGCATGGACAGCACGGTCAATATCGGCTTTCTCGCGCCGCTCAGCGGGCCGGTCGAATCCTGGGGGCTGCCGGGTCTGCATGGCTGCCGCATCTGGGAGAACTGGCTGAACAATGCGGGCGGGGTGCTGATCGGCGGGCGGCGCTATCCGATCCGCATTCATGCCCATGATTGCGGCTATGATCCGCAAAGCGCGCTCGAGGGGGCGATGCGGCTGGTGCAGGAGCGCGACGTGAAACTGCTGATGATGCTGGGGGGCGACAGCTTCACCCCGGTATCGGATTACCTGATGGACCGGCGCATCCTGACATCGACGCTTCTGCCCAGCGACCTGAGCCCCGACACGCCCTACCTGATCGCCCCCTCCGAGGTGCATCCGATCTATGTGGTGACCGGGGTCGAGTGGCTGGCGCGGACCCGCCCGCACTTGAAGTCAGTGGCGATGTGCAGTCAGCGCGATGCGCTGGGCCTGCCGTCGCTGGCGACCTATCGCGCGGCGTTCAAGGCGGCGGGTATCGGGATCGCCAAGGAGATTCAGTACGATCCCGACATGACCGACGCGGCGGCGCTGGTGCAGCCGATGCTGGATGCGGACCCCGATATCCTGTGCTGGTGCACGAGCTATACGCCGATGGTCCATGCGATGACCGAATACGCCCACGCGCAGGGATTCACCGGGCAGATCCTGTCCTGCACGCTTGACCATTACGAGCGGCTGGTCGAGCGCACGGGGCGGGATTTCATGGAAGGGGTGACCTTCCAGTTTCCCGATTTCGATGACCCGGCGCTGCGCGAAAAGGCGTTTTTCTTCAACCAGCCCAATGTGTTCTACGAGGAATACAACGCCCGCTACCCCGGCAGCTGGAGCGCTGTCAGCTGGGAATATGCCGCGATCCTCGATATCTGGCATGCGGCGGTGGAAAAGGCCGGCACGGTCAATCCACTCTCGGTGCTGGCGGCGATGAAGCAGCTTGGCCATGTCACCCATGCCTTCGGACCCGCGCAGTGGTGGGGCACGGATGTGTTCGGCATCGATAATGCACTGGTCGGGGAGTGGCCGGTGGTGACGGTGCAGGGTGGCAAGGCGGGGATCGTGCATTTCGGCTCGGTGCCCGACTGGCTGGCGGCCCATGCCGGGCTGCTCCGGCGCGAGATGGAGGATCTGGGGCAGATGTGGCAACAGCGGCTGGAGCGGGGCGGCGATGCGGGCACGGATCTTCAGGCCCGCAGCCTCGACATGTGAGCCCGCGCTAGAATTCCTGCAAAAGCAGTTTTTGTTCCTCGACAAGGTGCAGCTTGATGAACTCCACCGCCGAGGCGACATCGCGCGAGGCGATGGCGTTGAACAGGGTGTTATAGCGTTTCTGGTAGTCCTGGATGCGGCGCGGCGTCAGGTTGCGGCGGCGCAGCTTGGTGCGGAAACTCTGCCGGTAGGTCTCGATCGTGAGGCGATAGCATGACGCCAGAAGCGGGTTGCCGGTGCCTTCGGCGATCTGGGTATAGAGCTTCTCCTCAAGCTCGATGAAGGCATCGACATCGGTATTGATCCCCTCGATCTCGGACAGGGTCTGCGACAGTTGCGTGATCTGGCGGGGGGTCATGTTGACCACCGCCAGCCGCACCATTTCCGGCTCGAGGATGCCGCGCACCACGAGGTGATCGAGCGGGCTGGTGTCGTCCGCAACCGAATCGTCGCCGCGACGGGCGGCGGCGGTCGAGCGATAGGTGACGAAACTGCCCGAGCCGGGGCGCCGGCGGATCACCTTCTGGTTTTCCAGCACGTCGAGCGCCTCGCGCACGGTGTTGCGCGCCACCCCCAGTTCCGAAGCCAGCGTGCGTTCCGAAGGCAGGCGGGTATCGCTGGGATATTCCTCGGACTTGATGCGCGCGAACAGCGTGTCGACCACGATCTGAACGGTCGCGCCCACGGGTTGACTGGCGACGATCGTGGCGGTGTCTTCGGCTTTTCTGTTCATCGCACCGTCCGGTTTGTTGCGGGCATCTGTCATGCGAGAGCAGGTTAGCGCGCAAAGCCGCGCGCTGAAAGCGCGAAGCGCCCGAAGGTGCGCCGGTGGTTCTATGGAGTGGCGAAATTGGTTCCCTCACCCGGCAATGCCTGCGGTTTGGGCGATGCCGAAAGGTGGCATGAATTCAATGAGTTGGCTCATTCTGCGCAAATTGGAATGAACCGATAATGTTCCAAAGATCCAAATTGATCCGAATTATGAACCAATTTTCTTGGCAGAGTCGGGCTTCTCTGCTAGCGTCTGAACCTGAGGCCAAACCAATTTGCGCGAACTGGTATGGTTGCGCCTCACGCCAGCCCTGCCGCGCCGCGCGTTATCCCGACAAGAATGTTGGCCTCCAAAAAGCCGGCCCCGACCTTGATGTCAGGGCGCGCCAACATGGGAGAAACAACGATGTTTTCAAGATTCGGCAAGCCGGGGCTGACGCGCCGGACATTCCTGCAATCCACCGCAGCGGTTGCGGCGGCGACCAGTCTGCCGCGCATCGCCAATGCGCAGGACAAGGTGATCAAGATCGGCTTTCTCGCGCCTCTGACGGGCGCGGTGGCGGCCTGGGGCAAACCGGGGCTCGATGGCTGCGAAATCTGGGCCGAACGGGTGAACGCCGCGGGCGGCATCAAGCTGTCGGACGGCGATTACATGGTTGAGTTCGTGCCATATGACAACGAATACGATCCCGCCAAGGCACGCACCGGCGCCACCAAGCTGATCCGCGAGGATGGCGTCAGCTTCATCATGATGCTGGGCGGCGATACCTGGCCCGGCGTCCAGCCCGTGGCCGACCGCACCGGCATGCTGTTCTCGACGCTGCTGCCCAGCGACCTTGGCCCCGACACGACCACGCTGATCGCGCCCGCCGAGGTGCATCCGATCTACAACGTCACCGCTGTCGAATGGATGGCCGAAAACCGGCCCGAACTGAAAACGGCCGTGATGTGCGCGCAGGACGATGCGCTTGGCCTGCCATCGGTGGCGACCTATCTTGCAGCCTTCGAGGCGGCTGGCATCGAGATGCAGGGCGAACCGCTGCTGTTCGACCCCGCGACCACGGATTTCGCGCCGGTGGTGACGCGGCTGATTTCATCCAGCCCCGATATCGTCTGTCTCGACACCTGCTATTCGGATTATGTCCATCCGATCTGCGAGCAGCTTTTCCAGCAGGGCTACGAGGGGCAGATCATCTCCTGCACGGCGGATTTCTATGACCAGATCATCGCCAAGACATCGGCCGAATTCATGGAAGGCTTCCTGTTCCAGTTCCCCGATTTCGATGACCCGGCGTTGAATTCGGACCAGGTGAACTTCGCGGATCCCAACGGCTTCTTCGCCGAATACAACAAGCGCTATCCGGGCCAGTGGGGCGCGGTCAGCTGGGAATATGCCTCGATCATGGACCTCTGGAAAGCGGCGGCAGAAATGGCCGGTTCATCCGAACCCGACGCGGTGATCGCCGCGATGAAGGAGGGCGGCACCGGCAAACACGCCTTTGGCGACGCGCGCTGGTGGGGCAAGGAGCTGTTCGGGATCGAGAACGCGCTGGTCGGCGACTGGCCGGTGGTGGCGATCGAGGGCGGCAAGGCCACGATCAAGGAATTCCGTAACATCCCGGCTTGGTATGACAAGCACGGCGATCTTCTGGTCAAGCACATGAAGGCCTATGACCAGATGTGGGACCAGCGCGGCTGATCGGTCGCGACGACAGACTGTGCGGGGCGGCGATGCAGATGCGCGCGCACGCCCCGCGCTTCTCTCACTCGAGCAGAAGAGACAGAACCGATGCTGGACCTCCTTGCGCAGACCGGCCTGAACGCCGTCTATGCGGCGAGCTATATCTCGCTGATCGCCGTGGGCCTCGTGCTGATTTTCGGGGTGATGGGCGTGATCAATTTCGCCCATGGCGAACTTTACATGGCGGGGGCCTATACGGTCGTCCTGCTTTACACGGACTTCGCGGTGCCGTTCTTCGTGGCGGTGGCGGCGGGGCTGATCTTTGTGGGCTGCCTTGGCCTTGCGATGGAACGGGCGCTGTTCCGACCGCTCAGGGATAACCCGTTGGGGGGGCTGGTGGCCTCGATCGGCTTTCTGATGATCCTTCAGGCGCTGGCGGTCCTGGGCTTTGGCGTGCGCATGGAGCATATCCCGCCCGTCACCCAGAGCGTGATCGAGTTTTCCGACCATGTGCGCCTGCCGGTGGCGCGGCTTTACGTGATCGTCGCGGCGGTGGTGCTTTTGACGGCGCTCTGGGTCTTTCTCAAGAAGACCCGCTTCGGCTGGGCGCTGCGCGCCGCCGCCCAAGATCCCGAGGCTGCGGCACTTCAGGGCATATCCATCAGCCAGACCGCGCGGATCGCCATGTTCATCGGCGCGGGGCTGGCGGGGATCGCCGGAGCGCTGACCGCGCCGCTGGTGTCGGTCAACCCGCATATGGGCCATTCGGTGATCGTGACCGCCTTCATCGTCATCATCGTCGGCGGTGTCGGCAGCCTTGAAGGCGCGGTCGTGGCCTCGGTCGCCTATGCGCTGGTGCATACGTTCGTGACCACCTTCTATGACGGGGTGATCGCCGACATCGTCGGGCTGTCGCTCATGCTTCTGGTGCTGATCATCAAGCCCACGGGCCTCTTCGGGAGTGCGGATCGTGCGTAACCTGGCCATCTTCGTCCTGGGGGCGGCAGCCTTGCTGGCGCTGCCCCACGGGCTCAGCTTCTCGCAACAGGAAATCCTGGTTTTCCTGACCCTCAACATCCTTCTGGTCTCGTCCTACCGGCTGCTGACGCTGACCGGCGAATGGTCGCTCGCGCATGTGGTGATCATGGGGGTCGGGGCCTATGCCTCGGCGCTCTATACCAAGGAGCTGGGCGTCTGGGTGCCGGTCTCGATCCTTCTCGGGGGGGCGACGGCGGCGCTTCTGGCGGTGCTGCTCTCGTTCCCGCTGTTTCGCATGAAGGGGTTCTATTTCCTGATCGGCTCCTTCGCGGCGGGCGAGATCATCCGCCTGCTCTGGAAACGCTTTCGCGATCCTTTCGGCGGTGCCAAGGGGATCAAGGGGATCGACCCGATGCCGGATTTTTCCATCGGCATCTACGATTTCGATTTCTTCGAGCCGGTCAGCTATTACTACCTGTCGGGCGCGGTGGTGGCGGTCTGCCTGTGGATCCTGTGGCGCATCGAGCGCAGCCCCGTCGGCCTGACCTTCCACGCGGTCCACTGGCAGGACCGGCTGGCCGAGGCCTCGGGCGTCAACCTGCGCGCCTATCGCACGCTGGCCTTTTCCATCGCCAGCGGCTTTGCCGGGATCGCCGGCGCGCTGATGGCGCATTACGTCGGCACGATCAATCCCAACTCCTTTGACGTGGACCTGATGGTGTTCGTGCTGACCTGGGCGATTGTCGGGGGCACGGCCACCTTTTACGGGCCGATCCTGGGTTGCGTGGTGCTGACCGTCCTCAACGAGATCGTGCTGCGCGAAATGGGGTTCGAGCAGATGCGCCCGCTGATCTATGGCCTGATCATGATCCTGTCGATCCTGTTCCTGCCCAAGGGGCTGGAAAGCCTTGTGCAGAAATTCGCGGGCAAGCGGCCCGGCAAGAGTGACACCCCGGAACGGAGCACGGCGCAATGACCCAGTTTCTCGAAGTCGACAACCTGATCATGCGCTTTGGCGGGCTGACGGCGGTCGATGGCCTCAGCTTCAAGCTTGATCACGGCGAAATCCACGGGCTGATCGGCCCCAACGGCGCGGGCAAGACCACCACGTTCAACATGATCTCGGGGTTCTACAAGCCCAGCGGCGGGCAGGTGCGTCTGCGCGGCGAAAGCATATCGGGCCTCAGGATGCACGAAGTGGCGCGCCGGGGCGTGGTGCGCACCTTCCAGCATTCGACGCTGTTTGCGGAAATGACGGTGATGGACAACGCGCTTGTGGGCACGCACATGCCGTTCCGCCCCAATATCTTCGCCGCGATCATCGGCTGGGACAAGGATGACCGCGAGGGCGCAAGGGCGCGTGCGCGCGAGGCGCTCGAATTCTTCGGGCTGGACCATCTGAGGGATGAACTTGCGGGCGAGCTCAGCCACGGCCACCAGCGCGCGCTGGGCATGGCGGTGGCCTATGCCAGCCATCCCGACGTGATGCTTCTGGACGAGCCCTTCACCGGCATGAACCCCGAGGAAACCCGCCGGATGATGGACCTCATGCGTCGGCTGCGCGATGACGGCATCACCATCCTGATCGTCGAACATGACATGCAGGCGATCATGGGGCTGTGCGACAACATCACCTGCATGAGCTTCGGTAAGTTCCTGGCCGAGGGCAACCCGGCCGAGATCCGCAACCACCCGGCAGTGATCGAAGCCTATCTGGGGGGCGCGCGCCATGTTGCTTGAGATGAAGGATGTCTCGGTCAATTACGGCAAGGTCTCGGCGGTGCGCGATATCTCGCTTTCGGTGCCCGACGGGGCCATCGTCACGATCATCGGCGGCAATGGCGCGGGCAAGACCACCAGCCTGCGGGCGATGTCGGGGATGGTGCCGCTCCGCAAGGGCGAGATCCATTTCGACGGGCAGCGCATCGACGGGCTGAGCTCTGACAAGATCGTCGCCCGCGGCATCGCCCATGTTCCCGAGGGGCGGCGCATCTTTCCCGACATGACCGTCGAGGAGAACCTGCGCACCGGCGCCTTCCTGCGGCGTGACCATGACAAGGTGGCGCGCGACCTTGATGGCGTGTTCGACCGTTTCCCCCGCCTGCGTGAACGCCGCCGCCAACTGGCCAAGACCATGTCGGGGGGCGAACAGCAGATGCTGGCGATCGGACGGGCGCTGATGTCGGCGCCGCGGCTGTTGCTGATGGACGAGCCCTCGATGGGCCTTGCGCCGGTGATCGTCGAGGAAATCGCCCGCATCATCGAGGATATCAACGCACAGGGCGTGCCGGTGGTGCTGGTCGAACAGAACGCCGAACTGGCGCTGGAACTGGCCAGCCATGCCTATGTGCTGGAAACCGGAAACATGGCACTGGAGGGTCCCGCCGATGAGCTTCATGACAACGAACATGTTCGCGCCGCGTATCTGGGGATTTGATTTCGCCGCGCCGCAGGCGCGGGTAGCGCTTCAGGCGGGCTGGGGGCGGCGGGATCTGTTGTGGGAATCGCTGATGGAACAGGGGTGCGCCGATTTTGCTGCGGGTGACACGCGCGCCGCGCGCCGCGCCTTCCGGCGTGCGCGCCTGCTGTCGCTGCTTCTGCCCGCCGCCGACCTGCGGCGCGCGGCCAGCGATGCGGCCTTGGGGGTCGTGCTGGAAGCGCCGGGGCGTCTTGCGCGCGCCAGCGCCGCGTTCGAGCGCCGCGGCGCGCAGGCAATTGCGGCGATGCAGATCGCGCCGCGTGCGCGCAGCTCGCTTTTTCACCTGCGGATGGAGGCGCGCCACCGCGACACCTATCACGCCAACATGCGCAAGCGCCTGACCGCCATCGCTGGCGAAACCGCCGGTTCGCTGGCCAACATGGCCGCGGGCAAGGCCCCGGCGCATCGCCTGTATAGCCGTTGGCTGGGCGAGCGCCCCAGCGTCCATGACGACACCCGCAAGATCCTGTCGGCCTGTCTGCTTATTCCCGGCGGCTGAGCGTCAGCCCTTGCGCGCCAGCCCGATGCGCGCGCCCACGCCCTCGGGGCGGGGCAGGCGGGCGTGCTCTTCGGCCATCTCGGCGACGCGGCCAAGGATGTCCTCGGGCATCGCCACCACGCGCGGCCCGGCAAGATCGACATGCAGCGTCATGCCCTCGCCGGTGGCGGCGAGCCAGCCATCCTCGTGGTAAAGCTCCTGAAAGCTGTGAAACCGCTTCTCGTCATGCGCGATCAGCCAGAAGGACGAGCGCACCCTGTCGCCGAGCTTCAATTCGCGCAGGTAGCGAACGTGGAATTCCGCCGAAAACGTCGTGTGATTGGCCCGCGCCACGTAATCCGGGCCAAAGCCGAACCGCGCGAAGGCCTCGTCGGCGGCGCGATCGAACAGCACGGTATAGTAGCCCATGTTGAGGTGGTCGTTATGGTCGATCCAGCCCGGTTCGATCCCGAAAAGGGAGGACATGAAAGGCGCTGTCGTCGTCATCTTGCCCCCTGCACGGTCTTGTGGGCGGTGGCCGGGTCAAGGGCGAAAGCCCCTCAGCCCAGCCCCAGTTTCTGCTGGATGATCTCGTTCACCGCCTTGGGATTGGCCTTGCCGCCGGTGGCCTTCATGACCTGCCCGACGAACCAGCCTGCCAGCTTGGGATTGGCCTTGGCCTTTTCCACCTGCGCGGGGTTGTCGGCGATGATCTGGTCCACCGCCGCCTCGATCGCGCCGGTATCGGTGACCTGCTTCATGCCCTCGGTCTCGACGATCTCTTCGGGTGCACGCCCGGATTCGATGTGCTTTTCCAGCACGTCCTTGGCGATCTTGGTCGAAATCTCGTCACGCGCGACCATTGCAAGGATCGCGGCATTCACTTCGGGCGCGACGATCTCGCGCGGGCCGAGATCGGCCTTGTTGGCGCGCCCCAGAACCTCGTTGATGACCCAGTTGGCGGTGCGCTTGCCATCGCCGCCGCCCACCGACTCCTCGAAATAGGCGGCCAGATCCACATCCGCCGTCAGAACGCTGGCGTCATATTCCGTGACGCCATAGTCGTTGATGAAGCGGGCCTTCTTCTCGTCGGGGAGTTCCGGCAGGCTGTCGCGGATCGCATCGACCCAGTCCTGCTCGATCTCCAGTGGCAGCAGGTCGGGATCGGGGAAGTAGCGGTAATCATGCGCTTCTTCCTTCGAGCGCATCGAGCGCGTCTCGCCCTTGTCGGGGTCGTAAAGCCGGGTTTCCTGCACCACCTCGCCACCCGATTCCACGATCTGGATCTGGCGGCGCGCCTCGTATTCGATGGCCTGCTGGATAAAGCGCATCGAGTTCATGTTCTTGATTTCGCAGCGCGTGCCCAGATGGCTGAAATCCTGCGTCTCCATGTATTTCTCATAGGCGCCGGGCAGGCAGATCGACACGTTCACATCGGCCCGCAGGCTGCCGTTCTGCATGTTGCCGTCGCAGGTGCCGAGATAGCGCAGGATCTGGCGCAGCTTGGTGACATAGGCGGCGGCCTCTTCGGGGCCGCGGATATCGGGGCGGCTGACGATCTCCATCAGTGCCACGCCGGTGCGGTTGAGATCGACGAATGACATCGCCGGGTCCATGTCGTGAATCGACTTGCCCGCGTCCTGTTCCACATGGATGCGCTCGATGCGCACCTTGCGCGCGATCCCCGGCTCCATGTCCACGAGGATCTCGCCCTCGCCGACCAGCGGATGGTAAAGCTGGCTGATCTGGTAGCCCTGCGGCAGGTCGGGATAGAAGTAGTTCTTGCGATCGAAGGCCGACCAAAGGTTGATCTGCGCCTTGAGGCCCAGCCCCGTGCGCACCGCCTGTTCGATGCAGAACTCGTTGATGACCGGCAACATGCCCGGCATCGCCGCATCCACGAAAGAGACGTTGGAATTGGGCTCGGCCCCGAATTGCGTCGAGGCACCCGAAAACAGCTTCGCCTTCGAGGCGACCTGGGCATGGACCTCCATGCCGATCACCAGTTCCCAGTCATGTTTCGCCCCGGCGATCACCTTGGGCTTGGGCGGCTCGAATGTCAGGTCCAGCATGCGTCTCTCTCCATCGGGTGGGACGCAGGCGTTCTAGGCCAAGGCAGAAGGCTGGGCAAGGGCGCGATGACGCGCTGGCGTTTGCGCGATGCGCCGTGGCGCGCCCGCCCGCAATCAAAGCGCGGGCAGGCGATACATTCCCGAGGAGGAGAAGGCGATGGAGCTACCATCGGCGATGTCTTCGGCAAAGCGCAGCGCGATGGCGCGCAGCGCCGCCTGCCGGCCCTTGCTGACAAGCGCGCGGCGCGAGGGCAGGGCGGGCGTCAGGCCCGGCGCCATCAGGGTCTGCGACCACACCAGTGGGTGCAGCTCCTGAAGATGCTCGGCCAGGATCCAATCGAGGCATTCATGCATCAGCGCGCGCTTCTGGTCGCAGCTTTCGGGCAGCGGCGCGGGGCGCGGGCGGTCGGGCGCCATGGTGATCGCGCAGAAGGCGGCCAGCTGATTGGTGACATGCTGGTCGCGCTTGATCGCCAGGATATTGCGCAGCCCTTCGATGAAATACTCTGCATCAAGACGTTTCAGCGCGGCATCATCCGTCGCCAGCGCATCGAGATAGACCCAGGTGTAGGCACCCGACGCCCAGACATCGCCGGTGCGTGCGGCGGTGCGGCGCGCCTCGAGCTCGAGCTGGTCGTAGCTGCCGTAATAGCGCGGCAGCAGGTAATGCCCCAGCGCGCGCATGTGGCGCTGGCAGTCGGGGTCGAGATCGATCAGCTTTTCATAGGCGTCCGCGACCCGGCGGTCGGGATGCGGCTGCGTCGCCAGCAGGGCGCATTTTGCTGCCGCCAGCGAGGGCGCGTCCAGTTCTTCGGGATCATAGGGCGCCAGCAATTCGGCGGCGCGCTGGAAATGAGAGTCGATCCGCTCGGCGCTGTCGGGGCCTGCGGGCAAGTCGCCCTCGGTGGTGGCGATTTGCCAGGCCCAGCCGATATCGAAATGCGCCAGCGCCACGACCAGCGCCACGGCGTGACTGCCGCGATGCTCCTCCAGCACCTCCTCCAGCGCCTCGATTCCCGCCATGTCCGGCGCCGCGCCGTCATGGATCGCATCCTCGGCGGCGGCCACGACATCTCCGCGCGCCCCGAACGCCAGCAGCAACGAGGCCGATTCCCCGCCCGGCGTCGCCAGCCGGCAGTCATCGGCATAGACGATGCGCTCCGAGAATGCATCCCACTGCTCCTGGCGTGCCAGCTTCAGGCCAAGGTCCTGATGCGTCGCGCGCGCCATTTCCTCGTCGCTGACGGGCAGCGAGGGCAGGATGATCCGTTTCATCATTTCTTCGATGGCCGAGTCCGGCTTTTTGCGTAGCCGGGATAGAGCGCCGCCAAGAAAACCGGCATTCGCTCCTGTGTCGTTGTCGTTTGAAATGCTCGGATCCTTGATGGATTTGGAGTTGAACGGCATGAACGCTCCGATTGACCTGTATTGCTGCCCCCGACGCCAACCTGTCTCTGCATTCCGGCGAAATCTGGGCGAGGCTTTGGTGAAGCTGGGGAATATGGAAGGCGAGGGCAGGATTGATCTTTCCCGCGCATCGGGTAACACTGACCGGATGACCCGATTTGCTGCCGTTTTGGGCCTTTTATTGTTGGTTTTGGCCGCCCCAGTCCTCGCCGGTTCGGACTCCATCGCGCCCGCGGTGACGGTCCCTGCGCGTGACGGCGAAATTCCGCGCACCAAATGGGAGCATGTTGCGGGCTCGACCCTGTGGACGCGCTCGGCGCTTTCGGCGCTCGGTCAGCAGGGGCGCGCGCTGGAACAGACCGTGCCGCGCGACATCGCCGACTGGTGTCCGGCCTATCCCGATTCAGACACGAAGGGGCGGCGCGCCTTCTGGGTGGGCTTCCTGTCGGCGCTCGCGGAACATGAAAGCACATTTCGCCCGCGCGCGGTGGGTGGCGGCGGGCGCTGGTTCGGCCTGTTGCAGATCCTGCCCTCGACGGCGCGCGGTTATGGCTGTCGCGCCGGCAGTGGCGATGCGCTCAAGCACGGGCCCGACAACCTGAGCTGCGCGATCCGCATCATGGCGCGCACCGTCGCGCGTGACGGTGTGGTGTCGCGGGGTATGCGCGGTGTGGCCGCCGATTGGGGGCCGCTGCACAGCGAGTCCAAGCGCAGCGCGATGATGCGCTGGACCCGCGCGCAGACCTATTGCCGCCCGATGAGCGAGGTGCGTCCGCGTCAGCGCCCCGCCGGGATCGGCTCCATCCTCACCATCGCCACGCAGGATTGATCCCGCGACTCAGGCACCGCGAATGCGGCTCAGCATCTCGGTCGTGTCACGGCTGAGGGCAGGGGTGGAAAGAACCCGGTCCAGTTCGGCGGCGACCAGCGCCTGGCGCGAATCGTCATAGCGTTTCCAGGTCTCGAAGGCCGAACACATCCGCGCCGTGGTTTGCGGATTCACTGGGTCGAGCCGGATCAGCCAGTCCGCCAACAGCCGGTATCCAGCGCCGCTGGCATGGTGGAACCCGGCCGGGTTGGCGGCCAGGGCGCCCAGCGTGGCGCGAAAGCGATTGGGATTCTTCATGTCGAAATCGGAATGACGCGTCAGACGCTCGGTCGTGGCGGCGGCCTCGGCGGGCTCTGCATGCAGGACCTGCATCATGAACCATTTGTCGATCACCAGCCGGTCGTGGCGCCACTGGTCGTAAAAGCGCGCGACCGCATCCTCGCCCTTGCCCGCCTGCAACAGGCACGAGAGCGCATAAAGCTGCTGTGTCATGTTGGTGGCGGTGTCGAACTGGCGCTGCGCCGCCGCGCCCCCGTCAAGGCGGCTGATCAGCCCAAGCGCCGCATTCGCCAGCGCCCGCGCGCCCGTTTGCTGCGCATCGGGGCGGTAGGGCTCGGTCACCTGGTATTGCGCATGAAGCCGCGCCGCAAGGTCCTGACAATGCTGCGCGCGCGCCTGGCGCAGGGTCTCCAGCGCCTCCCAGATCGCCTGCGGGTCGGGCGTGTGGCCGCGCTCATGCAGGGTCTGCGCCATGTCGTCCTGGCTGGGCAGGCCAAGTGCGAGAGCGCGAAACGCGGGGTCCAGCGCATCGTCCCGCGCCATCGCCTGCACCGCGTCCAGATAGGCGGCATCGGGCGGCGCGCCCGCGACGATCATCTCGCAAAGCCCCTCGCGCGCCAGCGCGCGCCCGGCCTCCCACTTGTTGAAGGGGTCGGTATCATGTGCCAGCAGAAAGGCGCGCTCGGCATTGTCGGTCTCGCGCTCAAGGATCACCGGCGCCGAGAAATCCCGCAGGATCGACGGCACCGGTTCGGCCGCCAGCCCGCTGAAGCTGAAGCTCTGGCGCGCCTCGGTCATCTCAAGCACCGTTGTTGGTACCACCTCGTCGCCATTGGGGCCAAGCAGGCCGACGGCAATCGGAATCACCTGCGGCAGCTTCTGATCTTGCCCCGGCGTAGGTGGCGTTTTTTGTTCAAATTCAAGTGTATATTCACCATCCTTAAAGTTTTCTGTGACCTTCAGGCGCGGCGTGCCCGCCTGTGAATACCAGCGCTTGAACTGGCTCAGATCGCGCCCCGTGACCTCCTCGAACACGGCCAGCCAATCCTCGATCGTGCAGGCTTGTCCGTCATGGCGCTCGAAATATAAATCCAGCGCACGCGCGTAATCCGCATCCCCCACCAGCCGCTTGAGCATCCCGATCACCTCGGCGCCCTTTTCATAGACGGTGGCGGTGTAGAAGTTGTTGATCTCGACGAAACTCTCGGGGCGCACCGGATGGGCCAGCGGGCCGTTATCCTCGCGGAACTGGCGGGCGCGCAGCGCGATCACGTCCGAGATCCGCTTCACCGGCGCGCTGCGCATGTCGGCGGTGAACTGGGAATCGCGATAGACCGTCAGCCCCTCCTTGAGGCAGAGCTGGAACCAGTCGCGGCAGGTGATCCGGTTGCCGGTCCAGTTGTGGAAATACTCATGCGCGATGATCGCCTCGATGCGCTCGAAGTTCGCGTCGGTGCTGGTCTCTGGGCTTGCCAGAACGCAGGAAGAGTTGAAAATGTTCAATCCCTTGTTCTCCATTGCACCCATATTGAAATCATCAACGGCAACAATGTTGAAAATGTCTAAGTCGTATTCGCGCCCATAGACATCTTCATCCCAGGTCATCGACTTCTTGAGCGCCTCCATCGCAAAGGCGCACTTGTCCTCGTCGCCAGGGCGGACCCAGATGTTGAGCGCCACCTCGCGCCCCGAGCGGGTGGTGAAATGCCCCGGATGATCCACCAGATCGCCAGCCACCAGCGCGAACAGATAGGCGGGCTTGGGCCAGGGATCGTGCCATTCGGCAAATCCGTCGCCCGACGACACCGGGTTGCCGTTGGACAACAGCACCGGCATATCGCCCTCGATGCGCACGCTGAACACCGCCATCACGTCGGGCCGGTCGGGGTAATAGGTGATCTTGCGAAACCCCTCGGCCTCGCATTGGGTGCAATACATCCCCGAGGACATATAGAGCCCCTCAAGCGCGGTATTCCGGACCGGGGCGATCTCGACCTCGGCCTCCCAAGTGAACGGTGCATCCGGCACCTCGCAGGTCAGCCCGCCCTCGACCAGATCCGGCGTGACCTCCGCGCCGTCAATACGTGAAGAAATCAGTTCAAGCCCCTCGCCATGCAGGAAAAATTCCCGCTCTCGGGATTCCGGGTTGGGGCGAAATGCGATCCGGCTCAGAACCCGCGTGCGCTCCGGGTCCAGCCGAAAAGTCAGCTCCACCTTGTCCACCAGATAGGCGGGGGGCGTGTAATCCGACAGGTGGATCGTCTGGGGCGCGGCATCTTCCATCGCGGGCGTCTCCATATGCTGGGCGATACGGCGCGACGGTAGGCCGATGCGCGCGGCTCTGCAATCCGATCCCGGCGGCGCGCGCCCCCGATGCCCGCGAAAGAGGCACCTTGCCGCCCTGCATGTGCGCGCGGGCGCTTGTGCGCCGATCAGCGTTTTCCTATCGTCGCTGACGCGGTATCACATGAGTGCAGCAACATCAGGATCATCATGACCAAACGCCCCGTCATCGGCATAATCAGCAACCGTTACCTTCTGCATGAGAACTACCCGGCCCATGCCGGGGGCATCATGAATTCCGAGGCGGTCGCCTCGGTCGCGGGCTGTATGCCGCTGCTTGTTCCGACCGACCCGCGTTTCGTCAGTGTGAACGAACTGCTCGACACCTGCGACGGCTTCCTGCTCACCGGCGGGCGCCCCAATGTCCATCCCGAGGAATACGGCGAAGAGGCCACCGAGGCGCATGGCGCCTTTGACCGCGCCCGCGATGCGATCACCCTGCCGCTGGTGCGCGCCTGCCTGGAACGTGGCCAGCCGGTGCTGGGGATCTGCCGGGGCTTTCAGGAAATGAACGTTGCGCTTGGCGGCTCGCTTCATCCCGAGATCCGCGATCTGCCTGGGCGCGACAATCACCGGATGCCCCCCGATGGCACGCTCGAGGAGAAATTCGCGCTGCGTCACGTGGTCAAATTCACATCGGGCGGTGTGTTCCACCGGCTGATGGGCGCCGAGGAGGTGATGACCAACACGCTGCACGGGCAGGGGGTCGTGAGGCCCGGTCAGGGTATCGTGATCGACGGCCATGCACCCGACGGCACGCCCGAGGCGCTCTATGTCGAAGACGCCAAGGGCTTTGCGCTCGCGGTGCAATGGCACCCCGAGTACAACGCCGCCAACGATCCGGTCAGCCGCCCGCTCTTTACGAGTTTCGGCGAGGCGACCCGCGCCTGGGCCGCAGGACGCGGCCAACCGGCGCTGCGCTCGGCCTGATCGCGCCTCAGCCCGCCATCGCCACGCTCTGCCCCGATGACGAGGCGGCCGCGAAACCTGCGCTATTCGGCCTTAGCAGCCGTGCCTCATGGGCGCGCAGGCTCTGGCGCGCGGTGTCGCCATAGGCGCTCACATCGGCGCGCAGTTCGGGAAACACCTCGAACATCTCTTCGCGCGATTGTTCGGAAATGGCGCTCAGCCCCATCTCGCCTGCATGAAAGCTCTCGGTTGCGGCGCCTTCGGCATAGATCACCTCGTGCCGGTCAAGCATCACATGCAGGTATGTGACAGCCCTGCATTCGCTGATGCGTACATCCACACCATCGACCAGGTGTTTCGCCGCAACCAGCACTTCGGATGTGCCAAACAGCAGCTCCGCCTTGTAGCCAGCAAACAGGATGCGGTGCTGTGGCGAGACCAGCAGATCGCGCTGCGCCCCGTCCATCACCGAAGCCGCCAACGAGATCGGGGCCGCCTTGCCTTGCCCGGCCACGGTGCTGCGGCCAATCCAGCGCACCGGCTGCAAGCCATTGTCGCGCGTCACCACCATGTCGCCGGGAGTCAGCGTTTCCACCGCGCGCTCGCCATGCTGCGTCAGGATGCGCGTGCCGGGCGTGAAACATATGATGTTCTCGATCTCCGAGAAGGTGACCACCGTTCCATCAGCCATGGTGAAGCTGCCCGACAGCCCGCCAGCATTGTCATCGGTATTGCTGAAGGTGATGTCGCTCTGCCCGATATCGGGCGTCAGCAAAAGGGTATCGCCGTTGGTTTCGCTGCCTTCGCCGCCGACGATCTCGATCGTGCTGCCGCCCGGTTCAGCCAGGTCGCCCAGGATGAACAGGTCATCTCCATCGCCACCCTCGGCCACGTCGCCCTCGGCCACGTGGATTTCGTCGTCGCCCGTGCCGCCATACATCGTATCCGCGCCGGTCCCGCCGATCAGCGTGTCGTTCCCGCCGCCGCCAAAGGCCACATCGTCGCCTGCGCCGCCCAGGATGCTGTCATTGCCCGCGGTCGTTCCCGGCCCGAGGATGAGATCGCTCGACGCAAGCTCTTCGGCGCTGCCGCCCGGCGGTGTGACGCTCGCGGTCAGAACCTGCCCGCCCGCGTTCTCCCACATCCGGACTTCGATCGTGTAGACCGTGTTTTCCTCCAGCTCGACCTCGCCCCAGCGGCTGGTCACGCCCTGATGGTAGTCGTTGTTGAGGAACGTCCCGGTCGAGCCGTCCTGATTGGTGAATGTCACCGGGTTGCCGTCCGCGTCGAGGATACGGATTGTCGAACCATCGTCGGACGCGGTCTCGAAACGGTAGGTGCCCGCATCGGACGCAAGCAGGCTCGACGTATAGATAACCCCGAAATCGTCCGGATCGGCGCCTCCGACCGCTGCCTGGCCCAGCCCCGACACATCGAAGCTGTCCGCGCTTCCGCTTGCCGCAAGCGTGCCTGACTCGATGTCGAACGCTTGGCCATTGGCCGAGCTGAAATCACGGGTATAGACTTCGTAATTCCATTTCAGCCCGGCACCGCCATCACCGACAAGCACATCTGCGCCGTCGCCGCCGTCCAGCGTATCGTCGCCCGCACCGCCCAACAGCGTGTCGAGGCCGATGCCGCCCTGCATCAGGTCGCTGCCCGCGCCGCCATCGAGCGAGTCGTTTCCGCTTCCGCCGTCGATACTGTCATTGCCCAGACCGGCCAGCACCGTGTCATTGCCGCCACCGGCCTCGATCGCGTCGGCATTTCCGCCACCCGGCGCGTCGTTGTTGTCGACCCGGTCCGAACCGGATGCCACCGGCTCGACATAGCTTGCGTCAATGAGGTCGTCGCCCGCGGTCCCGTCCACGACGCCGTCGTCGATCCCGATATCCTGCCGGTCATTGGCCATGTCGGCGTTGTTGTTGATCACGTTGCCCAGCGTGATCGATTCGATCGGTCGCGCCGTCAGGACCGCCACATCGCCATTGGCCGATGTGGGCGGGGCCAGGAACAGATCGCCAGACGTGGTCTGGGCGACGATCGCGGTGAAACTTGCCGTCGTCCCGTCAGTGTAGGTCACCGTGCCGCTATAGGCGGCGATCCCGTCATAGATGAGGGTTTCAAGGCCGTTGCCGATATCGGTCTGAAACGCATCGTTGGAGGCGCTGTTATTGGTATCGAGCGCCGTTCCCGAGCCACCGTTGTTGATGGTGGTGACGCGCGTGACGTTCTCGTAAAGCGGGTTGGATGACGATCCGAACACCGTGTTTTCGAGAAGCGATGCGCCCTCGGATTGCGCGCTGCCCTCTGTCGGATCGAGCACGATGGCCGACTGGCCAAGGTGAATCCAGTTGAATGTGGTTGGCATTGTTTTCGCTCGCCTCGGTAAACTGCCCATTCGGGCTTTTTTGTTTCCAAGACAGCATGTCGCCGGGATAAGGCCGGATCATATTCGAAACGGGACTTTTTCTGGGCAATCCGGAAGGCCGGTCAGGTCACGGCAGAGCGGGCCTGATAGGCGGGATCGTCCCACAGCCGATCTTGCATCACCCTTGCGATCACCGCCGCCGCGCGGTCGATATCCCCGGCGTCGATATACAGCGGCGTGATGCCGAAACGCATGATATCAGGCGCGCGGAAGTCGCCGATCACCCCTTGTGCGATGCAGGCCTGCATCGCCGCGTATCCTTGCGCAAAGCGGAACGACACCTGGCTGCCGCGCGCCTCGGGGTCGCGCGGCGAGGCCAGTTCCAGCATCGGGCAGCTGTCCTCGACTGATGCGATGAAGCGCTCCGACAGCGTCTGCGCGCGCGTCCGCAGCGCCTTCATGTCGACGCCGTCCCAGATATCCAGCGCCGAATCGAGCGCCGCCATCGCCAGCACCGGCGGCGTTCCCACCCGCATCCGCGCCAGCCCTTCGCCAGCGCGGTAGACCTGCTCGAAATCGAACGGCGCGGCATGGCCGAGCCAGCCCGACAGGGCAGGGCGGGCGTGATCCGCATAGCGCGGCGCCACATAGATGAAAGCGGGCGCACCGGGGCCGCCATTGAGGAACTTGTAGGTGCAGCCCACCGCGAAATCGGCGTCAACCCCGGCCAGATCGACCGGCACCGCCCCCGCGCTATGCGCCAGATCCCAGATCGTCAGCGCGCCCGCGTCATGGGCGCGCGCGGTCAGCGCCGCCATGTCATGCATCCGCCCGGTGCGGTAATCGACCTCGGTCAGAAGCGTCACCGCCACATCCGGGTTGATGGCATCCGCCACCTCCTCGGGTGCGACCACGCGCAATTCATAGCCCCGGTCCAGCGCCCCGATCAGCCCCTCGGCCATGTAAAGGTCGCTCGGGAAGTTGCCGCTGTCGCTCAGGATCACCCGCCGTTCGGGGCGCATCTCCAGCGCGGCGGCCAATGCCTGGTAGACCTTGATCGACAGCGTGTCGCCCAGCATCACATGGCCCGGCTCGGCCCCGATCAGCCGCGCGATCCGGTCGCCCAGCTCGGCAGGCTGCGCCATCCACCCGGCCTTGTTCCAGCCGGTGATCAGCATCTCGCCCCATTCGTCGCGCATCGCGCGCTCCATGCGTGCCCCCGCCGCCTTCGGCAGCGGCCCCAGCGAATTGCCGTCGAGATAGATCACCCCCTCGGGCAGGTGAAACATCGCCTTCGTGGCCGCGAAATCGCTCATGAAACCTCTCCGATCCCCAGTTCGGCGCGCGCCTTGCGGGTCAGTCGTGCCAGCGCCATGTCATATGACTCGCGGATATGCTCTGCCAGTGCCGCGTCGGGCAAGCCCGGATCGCCATGCACCTGAAGCCAGCTCATCCCGCGCGACGCAAGATAGGGCGCGGGGCGGATTCCTGGCTGGTCGTGCAGCACCTCGTAGGCCAGCCGCGTCACCTTGAACGTGTAGGCGTCGCGCCCCTCGTTCCAGCCCGCTATGGCAAAGACCTTCCCGCCCACCTTCCACACATCGGCGTTGCCCCATTGCACCACATGCTGCGCGCCGCGAAAGCCCGCGCAAAGATCGTTGAAGGCATCGCGCTCCATCATGGCGTTGCTCCCGGCATGTTGATACCGCTACCCTACAGCCTGGCCGCGCGCAGGCAAGGCGGCCGCAGGGGCTGTCCGTCGGCGCGCCCCCTAGACATTCACGAAGGTGAATGCGTAACATCGCGCCAGTTATTCAGGGAGGACACAGATGAAACCGATTCACGCCGCCGCCGCGGCCCTTGCGCTTGCCCTTTCGCCCGCGTTCGCCATGCCTGCGCTGGCCTCCGAGGACATCGCCGACCAGTATCCGCAATCCGAACTCTATTCCAAGCCGGTCGAATTCATCCCGCATGTCTTCTCGGCCATCGGCGCCACCGCGCCGCCCACCTACGAGAATTCGGGCCACAACAACAATCTCAGCTTCGTCATCACCGGCGACGGCGTGCTGGTGGTCAATGGCGGGGCCTCCTACCGCCTGGCCAAGGCGCTCCATGACGAGATCAAGTCGATCACCGACCAGCCGGTGAAACTGGTGGTGAACGAGAACGGGCAGGGCCATGCCTTCCTCGGCAATTCCTACTGGGCCGAGCAGGGGGTCGATATCCTCGCGCATGTGGATGCCATCCACGAGATCGAGGAAGAGGGTGATTTCGTCCTGCAGGGGATGCAGGGCTACAACCGCGACAAGGCCGAGGGCAGCTCGGTCGTCGTGCCCAATCTCAGCTTCGAGGATTCGACCACCATCGAGATGGGCGATGTCACCTTCGAGGTGCTGCATCTTGGTCCCGCGCATGGTCCGGGCGACACGCAGGTCTGGATTCCCCAATGGGGCATCGTGATCGCGGGCGACATCGCCTTTCACGAACGGATGCCGCCGATTTTCGCGGGCAGCTGTACAAAATGCTGGATCGAGACCTTCGATGGCCCCTTCACCGATCTGGGCGCCACTTACGTGATTCCCGGCCACGGCCACCCCACCAACATGGCGCAGGTCACGCGCTATACCTCGGATTACCTCAAGGATCTGCGCGCCAAGATCGGCGAGCATCTGGACAATGGCGGCAATCTGGCCGACGCCTATTATGTCGATCAGTCGAATTGGGCGCATCTTGACACGTTCGAGGAACTGGCCACCAAGAATGCGGGCCGTGTGTTCGAGGAAATGGAGTGGGAATGAAGCAGATCACTGTTTTGCAGCGCCGGGACGGGCTGGCTTGATGGGCAAATGGATCGACCTGCCGCCGGTCTGGCTTGCGGGGTTTCTCGCCGTCGCATGGGCGCAATCGGCCTATTACCCTGCGGGACTCGGCTTTGGCGGGGCATGGGCGGATTTCGCGGGCGGCCTGCTGATCGGGGGTGGGGTGCTTCTGATGGCGCTGGCGTTCTTTGAATTCCGCCGCCACCGCACCACGCTCATGCCGCATGAAACGCCCGAACGCCTTGTGCAAAGCGGGATCTTCACGCGCACGCGCAACCCGATCTATGTCGGGGATGCGCTGGTGCTTTTGGGGTTCATCCTGCGATGGGATGCGGTCCTGGCGCTGCCGCTTCTACCGGTTTTCGTCTGGGTGCTCGAAAAGCGTTTCATCGAACCCGAGGAAGACCGGATGCGCCGCAAATTCCGGATGGATTTCGCGCGCTATTGCGAGAAGACGCGGCGCTGGATTTGACCGGATGCGACATTCCTTGCATCGAAACCGATAGAAAAATGTGGAATAACCGGCGCCGACACTGTTTAAAGCCGGATGAAACGCCGCCCCGTGACCGGGGCCAGAGAACGCAAGAACGGGGGAGACGACCTTGAAGATCGGAACACCAAAAGAAGTGATGGAGGGCGAGGCGCGTGTCGCCATGACGCCCGAATCCGCGCTTCAGCTCCAGAAACTCGGTTACGAATGTGCCATCGAGGCAGGCGCGGGCAAGGCTGCGGGCTTTGCCGATGCCGCCTACAAGGAAGCGGGCGTCGAGGTGATCAAATCCGCCGCCGCGCTCTACAAGGCCGCGGATGTCGTCGCCAAGGTGCGTCCGCCCACCGACACCGAGGCCAAGCGCCTGCGCAAGGGGCAGCTTCTGATCTCGTTCTTCTGGCCCGCCCAGAACGAAGCGCAGATGCAGCAGCTTGCCGAAAAGGGCACGTCGGTCATCGCGATGGACATGGTGCCCCGCATCAGCCGCGCGCAGAAGATGGACGCGCTGAGCTCGATGGCCAATATCGCCGGCTACCGCGCGGTGATCGAGGCGGGCAACAATTTCGGCCGCTTCTTCACCGGCCAGGTGACGGCGGCGGGCAAGGTGCCTCCGGCCAAGGTGCTGATCGTGGGCGCGGGCGTGGCGGGCCTTGCCGCCATCGGCACCTCGACCAGCCTCGGTGCGATCACCTATGCCTTCGACGTGCGCCCCGAAGTGGCCGAACAGGTCGAATCGATGGGCGCTGAATTCGTCTATCTCGATTTCGACGAGGAAACCCAGGACGGCGCCGCCACCGGCGGTTACGCCGCGCCCTCCAGCCCCGAATTCCGCGAGGCGCAGCTGGCCAAGTTCCGCGAACTGGCGCCAGAGATCGACATCGTCATCACCACCGCCCTCATTCCCAACCGCGAAGCGCCGGAACTGTGGACCGAGGACATGGTGAAATCCATGAAGCGCGGCAGCGTGATCGTCGATCTTGCCGCGGAAAAGGGCGGCAATTGCAAGCTGACCGTTATGGACGACAAGATCGTCACCGATAACGGTGTCACGATCATCGGCTACACCGATTTCCCGTCGCGCATGGCGACCCAATCGAGCACGCTTTATGCCACGAACGTGCGCCACATGATGAGCGACCTCACCCCCGAAAAGGACGGTCAGGTCGTGCATGACATGGAAGACGACGTGATCCGCGGCGCCACGGTGGCGCATGACGGCGATGTAACCTTCCCGCCGCCACCTCCCAAGGTGGCCGCGATCGCTGCGCAACCGAAGAAGGAAGCGCCGCGTGAACTGACCCGCGAAGAAAAGCAGGCGCAGGAAATGGCCGCCTTCAAGCAGCAGACCAAGAACCAGGTCACGCTGCTGGCCGTCGGTGCGGTGCTGCTTCTGGGGGTGGGGCTCGTCGCGCCCGCCAGCTTCATGCAGCATTTCATCGTCTTCGTGCTCGCGGTCTTCGTCGGCTTCCAGGTGATCTGGGGCGTCTCGCACAGCCTGCACACCCCGCTGATGGCGGTCACCAACGCCATTTCCTCGATCATTATCCTCGGGGCGCTGATGCAGATCGGATCGGGGTCGTTCCTCGTGATCCTGCTGGCGGCTCTGTCGGTCTTCATGGCCGGGATCAACATATTCGGTGGCTTCCTCGTCACCCGGCGCATGCTTGCCATGTTCCAGAAATCGTAAGGAGCACAGGATCATGGATTATGGTTTCACCACCGCCGCGTATGTGGTCGCGGCAGTCCTCTTCATCCTGAGCCTCGGGGGTCTCTCCGGCCAGGAAAGCGCCAAGCGCGCCGTCTGGTATGGCATGGCCGGCATGGCGCTGGCGGTGCTGGCAACGCTGATCGGGCCGGGCTCGGGCCTGTGGCTTCTTTCGCTTCTGCTGATCGGCGGCGGCGGGGTGATCGGCGTCTACATCGCCAAGCGCGTGCAGATGACCGAGATGCCCCAGCTGGTCGCGGCGATGCACAGCCTTGTCGGCCTTGCCGCCGTGTTCGTCGGCTTCAACGCCGATATCGAACTGGGTCGCGTGCTGGCGATGGACGACACCGCCCGCAAGGGGCTTGAAGGCTTCGCCGCCGTTCTGGCCAAGAAAACCGGCGTCGAGATCGCGATCCTGCGGGTCGAGGTGTTCCTCGGCGTGTTCATCGGCGCGGTCACCTTCACCGGTTCGGTCGTCGCCTTCGGCAAGCTTGCGGGCAAGCTCGACACGGCCGCGCGCAAACTGCCGGGCGGGCATATGCTCAATGCGGGTGCGGCGATCCTGTCGCTGATCCTGGGGATCATGTATTTCAACGACGCCGGGATCTGGACGCTGGTGCTGATGACGCTGCTCGCCTTCTTCATCGGCTATCATCTGATCATGGGGATCGGCGGCGCCGACATGCCCGTGGTGGTGTCGATGCTCAACAGCTACTCGGGCTGGGCGGCGGCGGCGATCGGCTTCAGCCTCGGTAACGACCTGCTGATCGTGGTCGGCGCGCTGGTCGGCTCTTCGGGCGCGATCCTGAGCTACATCATGTGCAAGGCGATGAACCGGCATTTCGTCAGCGTGATCCTGGGCGGCTTCGGCGGCACCAGCGGCCCCGCGGCCGAAGTCGAGGGCGAACAGGTCGCCATCGAGGCCGACGGCGTCGCGCAGGCCCTCAACGAGGCCGACAGCGTCGTCATCGTGCCGGGCTATGGCATGGCGGTGGCACAGGCGCAGCAGGCGGTCAGCGAACTGACCCAGAAACTGCGCGCCAAGGGCAAGAACGTGCGTTTCGCGATCCACCCGGTCGCGGGCCGCCTGCCGGGCCACATGAACGTGCTGCTGGCCGAGGCCAAGGTGCCCTATGACATCGTGCTGGAGATGGACGAGATCAACGAGGATTTCCCGGATACGGATGTGGTCATCGTGATCGGCTCGAACGACATCGTGAACCCGGCCGCACAGGACGACCCCAACAGCCCGATCGCCGGTATGCCGGTGCTCGAGGTGTGGAAGGCCAAGCAGGTCTTCGTCTCCAAGCGCGGGCAGGGCACGGGCTATTCGGGCATCGAGAACCCGCTGTTCTACAAGGACAACACGCGCATGTTCTATGGCGACGCCAAGGACAGCGTGTCGAGCCTGCTGCCCAAGATCGACTGATCCTTTCGGGGGGGGCTGCCGCCCCTTGCGGATCGACAAGGGGCGCTCTTTCGGGGGCGCCCCTTTTCTTTTCAGCCCATGCGCCTGTGGCAGGGACCGCGCCGGGGGGCCAGCCCCCCGACCCCCCGAGGTATTTCTTGCCAGATGAAGGGCGGGCGGGGGCGGCGGGCGGCGGGGCGTGCTTTGCCCATCTCCTGTGCGGTATACCGCTGTACGCCGGTAAATAGCTGGTTTGGCAGGAAAAACCGGTTTTCCAATGCGGCCCGAACCGCTAGGTTGCACCTCGAACCGCCCCAAAGAGTGCGCGCCTCATGTCGCCGATCGAAGATCACCCACTGCGCTATCGCCTTGCCAATGAGCTGCATGCGCGCCCGTTCCCGACGATGCGCGCGCCCTCGACCGCGGCCTATCTCGCGGTCAAGCGGGCCGAAGGCGCCGCCGCACGGGATCGCGATGCGGACATGGCCCATCTGATCGCGCTGCTCGACCGGCACGGCGCGCCCCATCCGCAGCCCGGCGCCACGCATTATTTCGGGCGTATCGGGCGCCATACGCTCAAATGGGAAAGCCATACCGAGTTCGTCACCTACACCGCCTATACCGACGGGCTGAGTTCGCGCCCGTTCGATCCGCGCGATTTCGAGGTCTTCCCCGATGACTGGCTCTCGGAGGCGCCGGGGGTGCGGATGACGTCGGCGCTGATCCGCATCAGCCCCTGGAAGGACAAGGAGACCACCCGCGACGAGGTTGCCGAATGGTTCGTCGCCGAAAGCGTCGCGGTGGCACGGGTGCTCGATGACGCCGCCGTGGTGGCGGGGGATTTCCGCATCGATCCGGCGGGGCACCTGCGCTTTGCCGTCACCGTCGCGCCGGGCACCGGCGAGCGGCGGATCGGCAGGGTGGTGCAGCGCCTCTGCGAGATCGAGACCTACAAGGCGATGTCGATGTTGGGCTTCTCGCGCGCACGGGACATGAGCCCGCGCATGGGCGAGCTCGATGCCGAACTCAGCCGCATGATCGGCGACATGACGGGCGCCACCGCCAGCGCCGAGGAGACCTTGACGCGGCTGTTGTCGATCTCGGCCGAGCTCGAGGGGATGGTGGCGCATTCCTCGTTCCGTTTCGGCGCGACCGAGGCTTACAAGAACATCGTCGAGCAGCGCATCGCGGTGCTGCGCGAACAGCGTTTCGAGGGCCGCCAGACCTTTTCGGAATTCATGATGCGCCGCTACGATCCGGCCATGCGCACCGTCAATTCCGCGCAGGACCGGCTCAATGCCATGGCCGACAGGGCGATGCGCGCGGGCGAGTTGCTGCGCACGCGGGTCGATGTGGACCGCAGCGCCCAGAACCAGTCGCTCCTGGCCAGCATGGACCGGCGCGCCGACATGCAGCTGCGCCTGCAAAAGACGGTGGAGGGGTTGAGCGTGGTCGCGATCAGCTATTACGCCGTGTCGCTGGCGGGCTACATGCTGTATCCGCTGGCCGGTCCGCTGGACCTCAGCAAGGGGATGCTGATGGCCCTGGCGACACCGCCCGTCGTGGGCGCGGTCTGGTGGATGGTGCGCCGCATCCGAAAGCGGATGGACTGAGCACGAAGCCGACATCGCCTCTGGCCAAGCTGCGCCGCCTGCGGTATCTGCCCAGACGCAGAACCCAAGGGGAAAGCCCATGTCCGACACCATGCCCTTCGAGAAGCCGGGCGAGACCGAGCAAAGCCTTCAGGCGCATATCTCGCCCACCGAAGAGATCATCGCCGAGGCCCGCGCCGGACGCATGTTCATCCTTGTCGATCACGAGGACCGCGAGAACGAGGGCGACCTGGTGATCGCTGCCGAATTCGCGACCCCCGAAGCGGTGAATTTCATGGCCACCCACGGGCGCGGGCTGATCTGCCTGCCGATGACCGCCGAGCGGATCGGCCAGCTTGGCCTGCCGATGATGGCGGTCAACAACTCCTCGCGCATGGAAACCGCCTTCACCGTGTCGATCGAGGCGCGCGAGGGCGTGACCACCGGCATTTCCGCCGCCGATCGCGCCCATACCATCGCCGTGGCGATCAACGAACAGAACAGCGCCGCGCAGATCGCGACGCCCGGTCACGTCTTTCCGCTGCGCGCCCGTCAGGGCGGGGTGCTGGTGCGCGCCGGCCATACCGAGGCATCGGTCGATATCGCGCGCCTTGCGGGGCTCAAGCCCGCCGGGGTGATCTGCGAGATCATGAAGGAAGACGGCACCATGGCGCGGCTGCCCGACCTTGTGGGCTTTGCCGAAACCCACGGGCTCAAGATCGGCACGATCTCGGACCTGATCGCCTATCGCCACAAGCACGACAACCTGGTGCGCGAAGTGCGCCGCGATACCGTCCATTCCAGCCACGGCGGCGAATGGGAAATGCGCCTCTTTGCCGACCAGATCACCGGCACCGAACATGTGGTGCTGATCAAGGGCGACATCTTCGACGGCCAGCCGGTTCTGGCGCGCACCCACGCGCTCAATGTGCTCGAGGACGTTCTGGGCGTCGGCCTTGCCGCGACCGAAAGCGGCCCCACCGCCAAGCTGCCCCGCGCCATGCGCATGATCGCCGCCGAGGGGCGCGGCGCGGTGTTCCTCTTTCGCCAGCCCCGGCCCAGCCTCGCACAGGAACTGGCCGAGGATGACGGCCCGCGCACCATCAAGCAGACCGGCCTTGGCGCGCAGATCATGTCCAACATGGGGCTGCATGATCTGATCCTGCTGTCCGACAGCCCTGAAACCCGCTATCTGGGTCTTGATGCCTATGGCATCCGCATCACCGGCACCCGGCCCCTCAGCGAAGGATAGACGTTTCATGGCCGATACCGATTACACCCTGCCGCGCCCCGCATTCGACAAGCCCGTGAAACTGCTGATCGTGGTCGCGCCCTTCTATCGCGACATCGCCGACCAGCTGATCGCCGGCGCCCGTGCCGAGATCGAGGCCGCCGGCGCCAGCCACGATCTTGTCGAGGTGCCCGGTGCGCTGGAACTTCCCAGCGCCATCACCATCGCCGAGCGGCTCTCGAATTTCGACGGTTACGTGGCGCTTGGCTGCGTGATCCGTGGCGAAACCACCCATTACGAGACCGTATGCAACGACAGCTCGCGCGCGCTGACGCTTCTGGGTCTGCAGGGCCTCTGCATCGGCAACGGCATCCTGACCGTCGAGAACCGCGATCAGGCCGAGGCCCGCGCCGATCCCGCGCGGATGAACAAGGGTGCCGGGGCGGCCACAGCGGCCTTGCATCTGGTCGCGCTCACCCGTAAGTGGGGCGGCCGGCGCAAGGGGGTGGGCTTCATGCCCGCCACCGAGGAATACAAGCTGGCAGGCGAGCTCAAGGACAACCCCAAGGCATGAGTACCGACGACCAGAAGATTTCCGGCAACCAGCGCCGCAAGATGCGCTCGGCGGCGCGCCTCTATGCCGTGCAGGCGCTGTTCCAGATGGAATCGAGCCAGCAGACCGTCGACAGCGTGATCCGCGAATTCGAGGAATTCCGCTTTGGCGCGCATTACGACGAGGGCGACATGGCCGAGGGCGACCATGTGCTTTTCGCCCAGCTGATGCGCGACGCGGTGAACTGGCAGGCGACGATCGACCAGATGACCGACCGCGCGCTGGTGGCGAAATGGCCGATCGCCCGGATCGACCCGACCCTGCGCGCCCTGTTTCGCGCGGCCGGGGCGGAGATGACGCAATCCGATACGCCACCCAAGGTGGTGATCATGGAATTCGTCGACATCGCCAAGAGCTTCTACCCCGAGGGCAAGGAATCGAAATTCGTCAACGCCGTGCTTGACCACATGGCCCGCGAGGCCCGTCCCGAAGCGTTCTGAGCGAGGGGCAGGGCAGGGCGCTCAGATCAGGCCGTTGGCCTTCATCTGCTCGACGAGGCGCCGATAGTCCTCGCCACCAGACGTCCCATATTCCGAGATCGACCCGATCTTCTGCGCGCAAAGCGCACGCGCGGTCTTGAGCTGGGCGCCCGCCCCGGCCTGGTAGCAGCCGGGGTTGTCGGCGATCACGCCGCGGCAGTCGCTGATCGCGGCGCGCGCACGCGGCTTGTCGATGGCGCCCTCCTGATACATCTCGAAGGCGACATCCTGACAGGTGCGGAACTGTGCAATGTTCTGATCCTCGCAGGCATAGGCGGCCCTGCATTCGGCATCGCTCAGGTGTTTCCAGGGGGCACTCGCCCGCGCGCTCCGATCGGCCTCGTCGCGCAGGCAGGCCAGGTAATTCTCTTGCGCCTTCACAAGGTCGGCACCCGTCAGACTGTCGCCTGCGGCGTCTGAAATCATCGTGGACAACTTGCGCTGCACCGTGGCGTTGACCATGCCATTCTGACGCGTCAGCAAATCCGAGAGATCCAGCTTCGCTTCGGTTGACAACGCGACGCTCGATCCGGCGCTACAGGTTTCGATCCGCGGATCGACAGGGCGCAGCGCCCCAGATGACGCGCCGGGATCGGATTGACAGGCAGACAGGGCCACGCCAAGGGCCAGGGAGGTCAAAGCCAGGATCAGATTACGGAACATGAACACTCTCTCTTGATTGAACTCGGTTTCAGTGACGTCAATCTAAAGTGGATTCGTCGCTTGCGCCAAGTCGGCATTTCCATATCCGGCACGTTTCCCGAAGACGCGCGGCCTCGACAGTCGCCTTGCACCCGCGCCGCGAGAGGCGTAGTCAATCGTCATATCTCGATTGAAAAGCCGAACGCGCGGGCATGAAACCCAAGATTCTGACCACGATGCAGGGCTATAGCCGTGCGCTTTTTGCCGCCGATCTCCTGGCCGGGGTCTCGGTCGCGATGGTTGCACTGCCGCTCAGCCTTGCCATCGCCATCGCCTCGGGGGCCGATCCCGCCAAGGGACTGGTCACCGCGATCGTCGCGGGCTTCCTCATCTCGCTTTTCGGCGGTAGCCGCGTGCAGATCGGGGGGCCGACAGGTGCCTTCATCGTCGTGGTCTATGGTATCATTGCCGCGCATGGCTATGACGGGCTGGTTCTGGCGACGCTGATGGCGGGAGGGATCCTCTTGCTGGCTGGGGCGCTTCGGGCGGGCAATCTCATCGCCTATGTCCCCGAGCCGGTGATCCACGGCTTCACCATCGGCATCGCGATCATCATCGCCACCAGCCAGCTCAAGGACCTGTTCGGCCTCAACATGGCCGAGGTTCCCGCGGATTTCCCCGACAAGCTCGCAGCACTCTGGGGCGCGCGCGAGACGCTCAATCCTTCGGCCCTTGCAATTGGCATTGCGACGCTGGTGCTCATTGTCGTCCTGCGCCGCGCCGCGCCGCGCTATCCGGGGCTGATCGTGGCGGTGGGGGCGACATCCGCCGCGGTCGCGCTGGCCTCTCTGCCGGTCGACACGATCCAGTCGCGCTTCGGCGCACTGCCTGCGGGCCTGCCGATGCCCGAAATTCCACAGATCACCCTGGCCCGCCTGGTCGAGCTTCTGCCCTCCGCACTGGTCATCGCCTTCCTCGCCGGAGTCGAATCGCTGCTTTCGGCGATGGTTGCGGACCGGATGATCGGCGCGCGCCACCGCCCCAATGCCGAAGTGCTGGCGCAAGGCATCGCCAACATCGGTTCGGCGCTCTTTGGCGGCTTGCCCGCCACCGGTGCCATCGCGCGCACCGCCACCAATATCCGCGCAGGGGGCAAGACCCCCGTTGCCGGGCTGGTCCACGCGCTGACCATCCTGCTGGTGATGCTCGTTGCCGCGCCGCTGGCCGGGTATCTTGCGATGCCCGCGCTGGCCGGGCTGCTGATCCTCGTAGCCTGGAACATGAGCGAGCCGCACAAATGGGGCGAACATTTGCGCGGGCGGCGCTCAGATCTCGTGCTCCTGCTGCTCACGATGGTCCTGACCGTGGTTGCCGACCTGACCGTGGCGATCGGGGTCGGGGTGGCCGTCGGGCTCGCGCTGCGCCTGCGGCGGCGTCCCGAACCGCCAAAGGACTGGTCGACGCCTGAAAGATAGGCGCTTGCCCTGCGATGTTTCGCCACCCGACGGGGTTTTGGGCGCCTTTCACTTGTCACATTCCAGTGAGGTGTTATGTTTCAAGGCAAGCAGAAGGAGTCGTCCACATGCCCAAGCTCATTCGCCTCTACATCACCCATGTCGCCATCGGGTTCGGAATCGCGGCGGCGTTTGTGGCGATGCTTCTGTGGTTCGACGTCGCCAATCTCTGGCACCTGGTGTCGCATTCCGACAAGGGTCTGCTTGCGGTGGTGATCCTCTGGATATCGAACGGGATCATCTTTGCCGGGGTGCAGTTCGGCATCGCGGTCATGCGTCTCAAGGACGATGACGACGACGACCATCATGGCGGCCTGCGCCAGCACGTGATGCGCCCCGATCACGCAACCATCCCGGTGCGCGCCGACGAAGGCGCAAAGAACCTGTTCGGCAAGTCCTGAACCGGATCGCTGCCAAAGCCACACCAAACCGCTCTTTGCGCCAGAATGACGAGGCAGGGGCAGGGGCCGTCGCGCGGCATCCTTGCGGACGAGGATGAAGCCTTCCTTCTCGGAAAAGCGCGTCTTCGCTTTCGCAGGACTATGGAGCGCCTGAAGCGCTACAAGGCTCCGCCAACCAGCAGCAGTTCATAGTCCACCTGTCGCATATCCTTGCCGAAAGCCTTGGACCGGGCAGTGCTCACAGCTTCAAAACCGAACGACTCGTACAGCCGACAGGCTTCGGGATGTCGATCAAAGGTCGAAACACGAACTGTCTCGAACCCTTTCTCGCGCGCTGCGGTCACGACGGCGCTCAGAAGACGCTTTCCGGTGCCTCGGCCACGATATGCCTCTTCAAGATAAAACAATCGTATCCGGGATACGGTCGATGTTTCAGCGCTGAGGAATATGCAGCCAACAGGCTGACGACCGGACTCGGCGATCAGATAAAGGCTGCGCGCATCTGACATTTGACCTTCCAGCAGGTCCAATGCCGCGCTCACAGCATCCGCGAAGGTGGAATCGAAGTCGTGAAAGGCACGATAGAAGCGCACGTTGGCGTCTTCGACCCAGATGCGGTCTGCTCCTTGATACGAGCGAATTGCAATCGAGCTGTGTCGGTTGTCTTGCGGGCACGCCATAAAGCAGACCTTGGCCGCGACGCCGAAAAAGGTCAACAAGGGCCGCCCCGGCCCCTCGGCGGGCGTTGAGACCTTCATCCAGCGAATGCTGCCGTCATCGGTAAATCATGACTTCGAGGCAGACCGCCACCCAAAGGCCCACCCGCCGGAAGGGTCGGGCGCGACCCGTGACCAGCCCGCGCGAAACGGCGGTTGGATGCCGAGCGGGGGCTTTCTGGCTTTTGGTGGATGTGTGCGGAAACCGTCAGACTCGCGGCGTCATCGGCGTGGAGGGATGGGGAGTGGAAGCTCGCTGCGCATTGGCCCAATGTCTGCTACGCGCACCGGAGTGGATAGTGGCTCCGCTAGGCTCCATAGCGCGCTTCGCGGGACTTTGCTGCCATTCAGATTTTTGGCTTCGAGGTCCGCTTGCGTATCTGTTTTGGCGAAGACCCGTAGTGAATGCGTATTGCGCGCGAGAAACTCGAGAGAGACTCAAAACCGCTGGTCCGCGCGATCTCGGTAATGGATAGCTGGGAATTGGTAATGAAATGGTATCCGACCTCCAGCCTTCGTGCTTGGTAATAGGCAGAGGGTGTCTGATTGTATGTTGCCAGACAGCGTCGGCGCAGCTTCTTTTCCGATTCGCACAAGCGCCCGCATATTTCCTTTATCGAAACAGGCTCTGACACGTTTTCGACCATAAGCTGGTGCATCCGCAGAAGCACGGGGTCAGCTGTTTTCGGGCTGCGTTGTGGGGTCTCGCTGCGCCTAACCTCACCGTGCACCATACCGTTCGCGGTGACCGATGCGAGGTCGCTGTCAACATCGCGGGCAATCCAGGCCAGAACTGCATCGCCTGTCGCTGTGCCGCCGGCTGCCGTGAGCCGTCGCCCGTCCAAACAGTATATTTGATCGCTGATTTCGATTTCGGGCCAGCCTTCGCGAAATGTAGCTTCCGCTTCATAGTGCAGCACGGCTTTTGTGCCATCCAGCAAACCCAGCTCTGCAAGAATTACCGTCCCAGTATCAACACCGCCGATCACACATTGGCGTGTCTTGGCACGCGACGCAAAAGCGCGCACCCGCGCTGTCAGATGGTCCAGGGGATCGTATCCGGCGCACAGTAGTATTAGATCCGCCTCTGGTCTGCCTTGCCAGTCGACCGTGTCCGGGGCGATCAGCGCGCCGTTTGACGCTTGAACCGGGAGATTTGTAGCGGACCGTGTTTGCCAGAAAAACACCTCACTACCTGCGCATTTGTTGGCCACGCGCAGTGTTTCGGTTGCCAGAACATAGGCCAGCATCTGGAATTGCGGGAACAATATGAACGTGACATTTGCCATAGTGGGAGTATTTGGCACAGAATCCGGCATCTCAAGTCAAGTTTTGTGTCGAAGATGATCTATCCTCCTGCGAAAATTGAGGAGAGACCTTGTGAACATCATGACCCCAACCCCGACTGGCCAGAGACCTGCAAATTGCAGTGATGCAGAATGGGAAGCCCGTTGCGAACTTGCGGCCATCTACAATGCGCTGGTCAAGTACCGGCTGACAGACGTGACCAACCAATGGCACGCGATCCGCGTACCCGGAGAAGACGCTCTGCTGACACATCACTACGGTTGGATGCACGAGGAAGTCACCGCATCCAACCTGATCAAGGTTGGCTTTGATCGGACGAACCACAATCCTGAAAACGGCGCGCCGAACCCATCTGCCACCGAGATCGGGAAGCCGTTCTTTGAAGCGCACCCGGACATGAACTGCATCATGCACATTCACACCAAGGCAATCATGGGCGTATCGGCACAGAAAGAAGGGCTTCAACCACTCAGCCAAGCCTACCTGATGATCGGTGGCGGCGATGCTCTTGGGTACACCGATTATGAATTCGAATGTACCGATGATTTTCTGAACGGCCTTTTGAAGGCAGGAGCCGGAAAAAAGGCAATCATCGAAGCCTGGCATGGCGCGTTTGTCTTCGGGGCCACGGCCGGGGAAGCCTTCTTCCGGTCCTTCTATCTTGATCAGGCCTGTGCTGTTCAACTTGAGGTGCAGAAATCAGCAGCGGGCGGTGCAACCATTCGTGCAATCCCCGAGCAAGAAATCAAACGCCATCTCGCCGATATGAGCACCAGTGATTGTTACGGGTATGAAGGTGAATTGGAATGGCTCGCCATCCGCCGCCGCCTTGATGTCGAAGCGCCACATTACACTGGCTGATCGTAACACTGGCTGATCGTATGAAATCGAAAAGGTAAATGCTGCGAGACCTATGACATGAAGTCGGAGCATGCACCATTTCCGACATTCATGGGCTGTGCAGCATGTGGTGAAACGGGCTCGAACCCGACCTTCGCCGCCGAACGACCGAATGTCCGATCTGGACCAAACCACCCCCCTCCACACTCGCAAAACACTCTTCCATGCTTCGATGTCACGATGGGCACAACCCGCCTCCCCGAGCCACGCCAAAACCGGTTGCAGTTGCGTCTTGAAGCTGCGGGCCGGGCGCTCGGTTTTCCGCCGCGCGCCGCGCGTGATGCGGTCACTTTTCGGGGCTGTTCTGAGGGGTTTTCGGCGTTCTGTACAGAACTTTTCCGGCACATGCCGATTTCGGTACAAAACCCGCGTACAAAACAGACGTTTTGTACGCGGGATTAAGTGGCGGGCCCGCACGCAACCGTTTGGTTATCTCATTCCCGAGGACCTGTATATACAGGTGGGCGCCGGAGGTAACCAGACCACGGCCTGATCAGAGCCAGCTCCCTCGGAATTGCTTAAGGCCACCGGAATGCAACCGTTCACGAGAAGGGCAGCACCCGCCAATCCTCTAATTAGGGCTTAAAGGACAACGCGACAAGGGGGCGTCTGGGGGTTGCGCATGTTCCCTTTATGTTCATACTGCTCGCATGGAACCCAAACCAGAGGAATTTGCGCGCCCCGGCCAGCTTCTGGCGCGTGGCGTATGCCGTCATCTCCTGACGCATGACTTTGTTTCCATTGAGGAATTCACGCCCGAACGTGGACGGCGCGTGGATGTGATGGCGCTTGGCCCCAAGGGCGAGATCTGGATCGTCGAGTGCAAATCATCACGCGCGGATTTCGCCTCGGACAGCAAGTGGCAGGGCTATCTGGGCTGGTGCGACCGGTATTTCTGGGCGGTGGATGCGGCGTTTCCGGTGGATCTTCTGCCCGACGATACCGGGCTCATCGTGGCCGATGCCTATGACGCCGAAATCCTCCGCATGGGGCCTGAAACCCGCCTTGCCTCTGCCAGGCGCACAGCCCTGACCCGCCGCTTCGCGCGCCACGCCGCCCTGCGCCACCAGTCCCTTCGCGACCCCGGCCTCAGGAAGACCGGGCCTGCGCCGCCTTGATCGCGGCCATGATCTCGGCGGCGATCTCCTCGGCCTCGTCGGGGGAGAAATCCATAGGAATTTCAATGCCATCGGCTTCGATGAACAGGCGCACCATGCCTTGGTCGGTCGGCCCGATCTGAAGATTGGCTTCGATATCGCGTTCGGTGTTGATGCCCATAACGGCCTCCTGCACAAGCGATATGCGCGTACTCGTTTCTGCATTGAATGGCAAGAAGGATGCGCCCCGCACCGCTCAGCGCCCCCGCCTCGGTCACCCGCACAAAGCTCGCAAAACGCGCTTCAATAGGCTTGCATTCGCCGGGCGGGAAAGTTACATCGCGCCCCAGTGCCGCCTTAGCTCAGTAGGTTAGAGCGCTTGATTGTGGATCAAGAGGTCGCCCGTTCGAGCCGGGCAGGCGGTACCATCCTTTCACGATCCGTCCTGTTTTATCTGGACCGTGCGCCGCAATTGGCCGGTCACGCGGTCATAGATCAGGATGCGATCGTCATCGGTGACCACCGCGAACCAACTCCGCCCCTGGGTGAAGGCCTGCGCGCTGGCGCCGTCCGGCAGTTCGATCGTCTCGGGCAGCTCGGGGCCCTTGTCGGCGAAGCGGGTGACAAGAAGGAAGATGATGACTAGAACCCCGGCAATCATCGTGCCCGTCAGGATCGTGACCAGCAGGCGCAGATACCTTAACATCGCCGGATCGACCGGCTGAGGCTCGGGGCTGTTGTCCATGTCGTCCACCCTTGTTTCATTCCGGATCGCAGCCGATCCGCCACCCCGCCTTGATAAGGCGTTGTCCCGCGATGTGCCAGAGGACGCGGCACTGTCGCGCACGCGCCTTGCCCGGCTGATCGCCGAAGGCGCGGTCCGCGTGAACGGAACCCCTGTCACAGAACCCAAGGCCCGTGTGGGCGGGGGCGACCTTGTCGAGATCACCGTGCCAGAGGCCGAGGAAAGCCATATCGGGGCCGAAGATATCCTGCTGGATGTGATCCACGAGGACGACGACCTGATCGTCATCAACAAGCCCGCCGGAATGGTGGTCCATCCTGCGCCCGGCAGCCCCGGTGGCACGCTGGTCAACGCCCTGCTGCATCACTGCGGCGAGACCCTTTCGGGGGTGGGCGGGGCCAAGCGTCCCGGCATCGTGCATCGGATCGACAAGGATACCAGTGGTCTTCTGGTGGTCGCCAAGTCGGACCGGGCGCATCACGGTCTGGCCGCGCAGTTCGAGAAGCACAGCGTCGAGCGGTATTACCGCGCCGTTGTCTATGGTGTGCCGGACGCCGCCGATCCGCGCCTGCGCGGGCTGCGCGGGGTGGGGTTTGAAAGCGGCAACATCATGCGTATCACCACCCAGCTTGCCCGCCACCGCACCGACCGCCAGAAACAGGCGGTGCTGTTTCAGGGCGGGCGCCATGCGGTCACGCGCGCCCGTGTGGTCGAAAGCTTCGGCCAGCCCGCTGTCGCCGCGCTGGTGGAATGCTGGCTGGAAACCGGACGAACGCACCAGATCCGCGTGCATATGGCCCATGCGGGGCATGGTTTGGTCGGTGATCCGGTCTATGGCGGGCGGCGCAAACTGCCGCTTCGTGCCTTGCCCGACGCTGCTTTACAGGCGACACGTGACTTTCCCCGACAGGCACTGCATGCGGCCATCCTGGGTTTCGAGCACCCCGTGAGCGCGCAGAATATGCGTTTCGAGGCGCCGCTGCCTGCCGACATGGCCGGACTGATCGCGGCCTTGCGTGGTGACGCCTCCTGCACGGTTGCGTGAGGGCGATGTCACATTGTCGCAAAAGGAACCAACGGCGGTGATCGTCTGTTAACGTTTAACAAGCGATACCTCTTGAAGCGGCGCTTCCGAGGCCCCATCTAGATGTTAACCCTATAAACATTGGGAGGGACATAAGAGTTGAGTAACTATGCAAATCTCCCGGCCCCGTCGCCGGAGGGCGGCCTGAACCGCTACCTTCAGGAAATCCGGAAGTTCCCTCTTCTGGAGCCGGAAGAGGAATATATGCTCGCCAAGCGGTGGGTCGAAGAACAAGATACTGAAGCCGCGCATAAAATGGTCACCAGCCACCTGCGCCTGGCCGCCAAGATCGCCATGGGCTATCGCGGCTATGGCCTGCCGACGGCGGAGGTGATTTCAGAGGCCAATGTGGGCCTGATGCAGGCGGTGAAGCGATTCGATCCTGAACGCGGGTTCCGCCTTGCGACCTATGCCATGTGGTGGATCCGGGCCAGCATTCAGGAATATATCCTGCGCAGTTGGTCGATGGTCAAGCTGGGCACGACCAGCGCCCAGAAGAAGCTGTTCTTCAACCTGCGCAAGGCCAAGGCCAAGATCGGCGCGCTCGAAGAGGGCGACCTGCGCCCCGAGAACGTCAAGCAGATCGCCACCGACCTGGGCGTGACCGAGGCCGAGGTCATCTCGATGAACCGGCGCATGTCAGGCGGCGATGCATCGCTCAACGCCCGCGTCGGTGCCGAGGGCGAAGGCACGATGGAATGGCAGGATTGGCTTGAGGACGAGGATGCCGATCAGGCGACGGATTACGAGCGCCGCGACGAGCTCGAGGCGCGGCGCGAGCTGCTGGCCAAGGCGATGGATGTGCTCAACGATCGCGAGAAAGATATCCTGACGCAGCGTCGTCTCAGCGATCAGACCATCACCCTGGAAGACCTGAGCAGCCAATATGATGTCAGCCGCGAGCGTATCCGCCAGATCGAGGTGCGTGCCTTCGAGAAACTGCAAAAGCGGATGCGGGAACTCGCCGGTGAAAAAGGCATGCTGCCATCGGCCTGATTCCTTGGCGCTGGCGCGAAATGAAGGTAACCTCTCCCGTGATACGGGAGAGGTTTTTTTGATAAAGTTTAACACTTTCATTTCAACGGTGAAGGCGACGCGCGCATCACACGCGATTCTGTTTGGGGCGGTGCTCCTGATGGTCGCTTGCGCGCCGCGGCCGACTGCGGAACGCGGGCCCAGGATCGAAGAAGCGCAGATCAGGCAGGTCTATGTCGCCACGCAGCGCGACCTGAGCCGTCCGCGCCAGACCTTTGGGCAACCGCGCAACGAACAGTTGAATTTCTTCCGCGCCTCGGTGTCCATCCCGCCGGTCCATCAGCCGGGCCAGGTCGAATGGGCGAAGCGGGGTGAAACGGCCGATCCGGCGCGCCATTTCGTGGTCACGGATACCAAGGTCTATGACCGGCCGAACAGGTTCATGCGCGAGATGAAGCGTGATTCCACGATGAACGAAACGATGGTTTTCGTTCACGGATACAACAACACCCTTTCGGACGCGATGTATCGACTGGCGCAGATCCAGGAAGATTTCGATCTGGGCATGTCTTCGGTCCTGTTCTCGTGGCTGTCGTCAGGTGATGCGCGGGGTTATATCTATGACCGAGACAGCATTCTCTATGCCCGGGACGATCTGGAAGAAGTGCTGAAGGCTGTCAGCGCGCAGGATAACGGTTCGATCCTGCTGGTGGCGCATTCGATGGGGTCGCACCTCGTGATGGAGGTCTTGCGACAGGCTGCGTTGCGCGGCGACCGGGAATTGCTGTCGCGTATCAACGGCGTGATCCTGATGTCACCCGATCTCGACCCGGATCTGTTTCGCAGTCAGGCCGAGGCCATCGGCAAGCTGCCGCAGCCTTTCTTGATTTTCGTCTCACGCGAGGACCGGGCACTGTCTCTGGCCAGCTTCATCACAGGGCGCAAACCGCGCCTTGGCGTGATCGACGGCCCCGAGGCTGTCGAGGGGCTGCAGGTGCAGGTCATCGATTTCACCGCGCTCGCCGATGGCGAGGGATTGAATCACTCCGTACCTGCGACATCTCCGGCGGCGATCTCGTTGCTCAAGGGCATGTTCACGCAGGCCTCGACGGGCAACGGCCGGTTCGACGATTACATGGTGCTCAAGGCCCCCCCGCCCGAATCCGGCGTATTGCCGATTCCGGGCGGAGGCATGATTGGGCGCAGACGTTAGTCTTCCATCGCTTCCAATTCGTCGATCAGGCGTGAAATCATGCTCAGGCCCTTGTCCCAGAAGGCCGGATCGCTGGCATCGAGTCCGAAGGGGGCCAGCAATTCCTTGTGGTGCTTCGAGCCGCCTGCCTTGAGCATCTCGAAATACTTGTCCTGGAAGCCTTCGGGGTTTTCCTCGTAGACAGCGTAAAGCGCGTTCACCAGTCCATCGCCAAAGGCATAGGCATAGACATAGAAGGGCGAATGGACGAAATGCGGGATATAGGCCCAGAAGGTCTCGTAGCCGTCCATGAAATCGAAGGCCGGGCCAAGTGACTCCGCCTGAACCGACATCCACAGGGCGTTGATGTCATCGGGTGTCAGTTCACCGCCACGGCGCGCATCGTGCAGCTTGCACTCAAAATCGTAGAACGCGATCTGGCGCACCACGGTGTTGATCATGTCCTCGACCTTGCCAGCCAGAAGCACCTTGCGTTCGGTCTGCGTCGACGCCTTCTCAAGCATCTTGCGGAAGGTCAGCATCTCGCCGAAGACACTGGCGGTTTCCGCAAGTGTCAGGGGCGTGTTGGCAAGCAATTCGCCCTGATCGGCGGCCAGAACCTGATGGACGCCGTGGCCCAATTCATGCGCCAAGGTCATGACGTCGCGCGGTTTGCCGAGGTAGTTCAGCATCACATAGGGATGCACATCAGTGACCGTGGGATGGGCGAATGCGCCCGGCGCCTTGCCGGGTTTGACACCGGCATCGATCCAGCCCTTCTTGAAGAACGGATCCGCCAAATCACCCATGCGCGGATCAAAGGCCGAATAGGCCTCCATCACGATGTCGCGGGCACCGTCCCAATCGACGACCTTCTTGTCCTCGATGGGCAGGGGGGCATTGCGGTCCCAGACCTGCATCCGGTCCAGCCCAAGCCACTTGCGTTTCAGCTCGTAGTAGCGGTGGCTCAGCTTGGGATAGGCCGCGACAACCGCATCGCGCAGCGCCTCAACCACCTCGGGTTCGACATCGTTCGAGAGGTGGCGCCCGGTCTGTGGCGTGGGCATACCACGCCAGCGATCGATCACTTCCTTTTCCTTGGCCGATGTATTGTGCACACGGGCGAATGTGCGGATGTTCTGGCCGAACACGCGGGCCAGTTCATGCGCTGCGCTTTCGCGCTTGTGGCGCGACTGATCGGTCAGCAGGTTCAGCGTAGCCTCGATGCCCAGTTCATCGCCGTCGACGGTGAAGCTCAGCCCTGCGATCGTCTCGTCGAAGAGCCGCTCCCAGGCGTCGCCGACAACGCCCAGATCATGAAGGAATTTCTCGAGTTCGTCGGAAAGCTGGTAGGGCTTCATCGCGCGGATGCGATCCAGCACCGGCTTGTAGCGCGCAAGCTCGGCATTCTGTGCATACATCGCGCTCAGAGCGGCTTCATCGAGCCGGTTCAGTTCGAGCGAGAAGAATACCAGCGGGGTGGTGTAGGTGGTGATCTTTTCCTGGCAGTCGGAAAGAAACTTGGCGCGTCCGCCATCGGTGGTCTGCTGGTAATAGCGCAGCCCGGCATAGGACATGATGCGCCCGGCGATGTTGCTGATCTTTTCGTCGCGCCGGATGCATTCCAGTAACCCGTCCGCATCAAGGTCCGCCAGCTTGTTCTCGTAATCGGCAGCGAAATCGGCGCACGCCTTTTCCAGCCAGTCCAGATCGCGCTTGAGTTCGGCGGCATCGGGGCTGGCATAGAGATCCGTCAGGTCCCATTCCGGCAGTGCGCCAAGGTTGTCTTCACCGGAACCGGCATTGGCGTCATGGGCGGGAACGGGCAGATGGAACATGCGAGGGCCTCCTTTGTCTCAGGTCACACACATATGCGGGGCAGGGAGGCGGCTCAAGCCTTGATCCGGGGATCCGGGCCTGCCCTCCCTTGCAAGGCGCAAGCCAGCAGCTATCCTGCGCCTTCAAGCAACGGAGATGGGGGCGCGGGATGCGTTACGCACGATTTGGAGAGCCGGGACAGGAACGCCCCGGCATGTTGGACGATCGGGGGCGATTGCGCGATCTCTCCGGAGTCGTGCCCGATATCGCCGGAGCGGTATTGGCGGGGCTGCCCAGGATCGACGCAGACGCTCTGCCGCTTGTCGAGGGATCGCCGCGCCTTGGCCCGCCGGTGGGACATGTGGGCAAGTTCATCGGGATCGGTCTCAACTATTCCGATCACGCCGCGGAAACCGGGATGGAGCCGCCCGAGCATCCCATTGTATTCATGAAGGCCACATCGTCGATCATCGGGCCGAACGATACGGTCAGCCTGCCGCGCGGCTCGCGCCATTCGGATTGGGAGGTGGAGTTGGGCGTGGTCATCGGGAAAACGGCGAAATACGTAAGCGAGGCCGACGCGCTTGATCATGTGGCAGGCTATTGCATCGTGAACGACGTTTCCGAGCGCACCTTTCAGTCCAAACGATCGGGTCAGTGGACCAAGGGCAAGAGCTGCGACACCTTCGGGCCGATCGGTCCGTGGCTGGTGACACCGGACGAGGCGGGCGATCCGCAGAATTTGAGACTGACGCTGGATCTGAACGGCGAGCGCATGCAGACGGGCCATACCGGCAAGATGATCTTCAGCGTGGCGCAGATTATCGCGCATCTGAGCGAGATGATGAGCCTGCAACCGGGAGACGTGATCGCTACCGGCACGCCGCCGGGTGTCGGTATGGGCATGTCACCGAGACGGTTTCTGGCGGAGGGAGACGTGATGGAGCTTACGATTGACGGGCTGGGGCAGCAGCGGCAACCGGTCGTGCGCGATCCTTAGATGAAGAGGTCTCGCACGCGACGCGCTCGGGTGCGTCAAAAAACCTGCCGATCAGTTCCATGACGCCACCACGCATCTCGGGCGTGTCCATCAGGACTTCGTGGCGACCGGACTCGATCACCTCGAGCCGCCCGCCGGGCCATCTCGACATGCGTTCGATGATCCGTGCGGGGTCGACGATGTCTTCCTCAGACCCCAGAACCGTCAGGCAGGGCAAGTCGGGCGAAGGTTTGCGGGCCAGCGCGCGGGTCTCGCTCAGGGCTTCGTAGAGCCAATGCAGGCTGGGGCCGCCAAGGCCCAGTTCGGGATAGGCGAGCGCCTGGTCGATCATGTATTGATACATGTCCGGGCAACTGGTCAGCTTGTTGGTCGCGAAGGGTTCGGTCAGCACATAGTTTTCCGGTTCGGTGCCGGGGGCGTATCTTTCGCCCAGGCCCAGCTTTCGGCTGCCCCATGACAGTGACCAGGCCAGCGGGCGCAGCGAACCGGACATCTTGATCCCCCACATCGGGCCGGAAAAGGCGCAGCTTTGGACCGGCAGGCCATCCATCACCGCCCGCAACCCAATGCAGCCGCCCATGCTATGCGCCAACAAATGCCAGGGGCGCGGCAGATCGAGCGTGTCGGCGGTGGCGATCATGGCGTTCACGTCATGCTGGTAATCGCTGAAGCGCATCACATGGCCGGACATCGCATCGCCCGTCAACCTGTCCGAGAGGCCCTGACCGCGCCAGTCCAGCGCAAAGGTCGCGTATCCGCGCTTTGCCAGATCGCCGGCGGCGCGGCCGTATTTCTCGATATACTCGGTGCGACCAGGAAACAGCAGCACCGTTCCGCGTGGCTTCGATGCACCCCACAAGCCCGCCCGCACGCGCACCCCGTCCTCGGTGATCAGCCACCAGGCTGCACCATCGGTCGGTCCGTCGGCCACGTCGGCAAAGAAGGGGGCGTTTTCCATCAGGACAGCACGCTTCCCAGTTTCATCGCGGTACCCATGTCGCCATCGACGCTGAGCTTGCCCGACATGAAGGCCGCTGTCGGGTCCATATCGCCATCGAGGATCGCCTGAAACGTATCGGCATCCGCGGTCAACGTGACCTCGGCCTCTTCATCGGCGGCGCGGGCGCCATCGCCGTCGACCATGATCGCACCTTCGTTCTCGATCACGAACTTGGCGTTGCCGTCGAACCCGTCGCTCATTTTTTCGTTGAGAGCGTTGACTGCGCTGTTGATAAGGTCGCTCATATGGTGATCCTCCTGATGACCGTCGTAGTTTGTGGTTCCGGGGGGTGTGAATCCGGTTTTCACTCGCTACATTCAGAGTCGTTATGAGCGCAACCATGCATCACCTCAATCGTATCGTCGCGGCACTTGTTGCTGTAGTCATGTTTTCCCTACCTGCGGCGGCATCGGATAGCGCGCGGCTGGACGGGCTGTTCGATGCGCTTGAAACTGCTGAAACCCCTGCAGAAGCGCGCCGCGTGGCCCGCGACATCGAGCATGCGCTCGCGCAGTCCGGGTCGCCCGCGATGGATCTGTTGCTCAAGCGCGGCAACGGCGCCCTTGAGGCAGGTGATTCGGAAGAGGCGATCGGCCATTTTACCGCGCTGACCGATCATGCGCCCGATTTCGCAGAGGGTTGGCACATGCGTGCGGTGGCGCTTGCGCGCGCGGGTCTCTATGGTCCGGCGCTTGCCGATGTGGAGCGCGCCCTGTCGATATCGCCACGGGATTTCAACGCGATCTACAGTCTTGGCGCTGTGCTGAAAGAGGTGAACCGCCCCGACATGGCATATGAGGCCTTTTCCCGCGTTCTCGAGATTCACCCCCATCACGAAGCCGCGCGTGCGGCGCTGGACCGTCTTGGCCCCGAAATCGGCGGGCGCGACCTCTGATCTGAACGGAGATGGCCGATGGCCGAGCAGTCAAGAACCCTCGCGGTTCTGGGCCCCACCAATACCGGCAAGACGCATTTCGCGATCGAACGGATGCTGGGGTATCGGACCGGAATCATCGGCCTGCCGCTGCGACTTCTGGCGCGCGAGGTCTATGACCGGATCGTGGCCTTGCGCGGGCCGTCGGTGGTGGCATTGGTCACGGGCGAAGAGCGCATCGTGCCCGAGCGCACCCAGTATTGGGTCTGTACCGTCGAGGCGATGCCCGAGGGGCTGGGAACCGATTTCGTCGCGGTTGACGAGATCCAGCTTTGCGCCGATCCCGAGCGCGGCCATGTGTTCACCGATCGCCTCTTGAAGATGCGCGGCCAGCGCGAGACCCAGTTTCTCGGCTCGCACACGATGCGGGGCGCGATCGCCGCCCTGGTGCCGGGGGTGGAGTTCATCAGCCGGGAGCGTATGTCGCAACTTTCCTATTCTGGTTCCAAAAAGATAAGCAAGATGCCCGCAAGAAGTGCAATAGTCGGGTTTTCGGTCGATAATGTATATGCCATCGCCGAGTTGCTGCGGCGCCAGAAAGGCGGCGCAGCCGTGGTCATGGGCGCGCTGAGCCCGCGCACGCGCAATGCGCAGGTGGCGCTCTATCAGAATGGCGACGTGGATTACTTGGTGGCGACCGATGCGATCGGTATGGGGCTCAATCTCGATATTGACCACGTCGCATTCTCGTCACTGAGCAAGTTCGACGGACGGCGGATGCGGTCACTGGCACCCAACGAGTTGGCGCAGATCGCGGGCCGCGCCGGGCGCGGCATGAGCCATGGCACGTTCGGTGTGACTGGCGAGGCGCCCGCGCTGCCCGACGAGGTGGCGCAGGCGATCATGGAGCATCGTTTCACACCCATCCGAAAGCTTGAGTGGCGCAACGCGAAGCTGCCCTTCGGGGATATCGAAGCGCTGATTGCCGCGCTCGAGGCCCGGCCTGATGACGAATGGCTAAGCCGCGCGCGCGAAGCGGATGACCTCGGTGCGCTGAAGGCGCTGTCTGAGCTGGCGGGTGTGCGCTCGCGCGCCAGCGACGGGCCTTCGGTGCGCCTGCTTTGGGATGTCTGCCGCGTGCCGGATTTTCGCGGCATCAGCCAGGCGGAGCATGCCGGCCTACTGGAGACGATCTTCTGCGATATTCACGAGCGCGGTCATGTTCCCGTCGATTGGCTCGCCCGCCAGATTCGGCGCATCGACCGGACCGACGGAGACATTGACACGCTGTCGAAACGTCTCGCCTATATTCGGACCTGGACTTATGTTGCGCAGCGAAAAGGCTGGGTCGATGACGAAAGCCATTGGCGCGGCGAAACACGCGCGGTAGAAGACCGCCTGTCGGATGCGCTGCACGAGCGTCTGACCCAGAGATTTGTGGACCGGCGCACATCCGTGCTCTTGCGCCGGCTCAAGCAGAAGGAGGCCATGGTGGCCGATGTGAACGAAAATGGCGAGGTGACGGTCGAAGGCGAATTCGTCGGGCGTCTTGAGGGATTCCGCTTCATCCAGGATAAAGGTGCGCCCGGCCAGGAAGAAAAAGCCGTGCGTCAGGCGAGCCTGCAAGCGCTGGCCCCGCATTTCCACCTCAAGGCCGACCGGTTCTACAATGCCCCGGATACCGAGATCGACTATACCGAGCAGGGGGGCCTCATGTGGGGCAACCAAGCGATCGGCAAGCTGGTTTCGGGGGCGGATCCGTTGAAACCGCAGGCAGAGGCGTTTGTCGACGAGGTCGCGGGCGCGGACGTGGCGCAGAAGGTGCAGCGCCGGTTGCAGCATTTCATCGACCGTAAGGTGGCCACCCTGTTTGAACCGCTGCTGAACATCCAGCGTGACGAAAGCCTGAGCGGGCTTGCGCGCGGCTTCGGTTTCCGGCTGGTCGAGAATTTCGGCATCATTCCGCGCGGCGAGGTGGCGGATGATGTCAAAGCTCTGGATCAGGATGCGCGGGGCGCGCTGCGCAAGCATGGCGTGCGCTTCGGTCAGTTCACCATCTTCATGCCGCTTCTGCTCAAGCCCGCACCGACGCGGCTTCGGCTGTTGCTGTGGTCGCTGTCGCAGGGGCTGGACGAATTCCCCGAAGCTCCGCCGCCGGGCCTTGTGACCGTGCCTGCGGGGGCCTCCGGTACTGTTCCACGCGGCTATCACTCGATGGCCGGTTACCGCGCCGCCGGTGAGCGGGCGATCCGTATCGACATGCTCGAGCGGCTGGCGGACATGCTGCGGGCCGAAGACAGCCGTGGTGGGTTCGAGGCCACGGCCGATATGCTGTCGATCACCGGCATGACGCTGGAACAGTTCGCTGATCTGATGAACGGCCTTGGTTACAAGTGCGAACGCGGCGAACGTGAAAAGGTGAAGCCGGTCGATCAGGCCGTGCAGGAAGCCCCGGCAGATGAGACCGCAAGCACTGAGGCGACGACGCCCGAGGCCGAGGTTGAGGCCATCCCCGACGAAGGCGAAGCGCCGATTGCCGTGGAACCAGCCGAGCAAACCGAGCAGCCCGAGGACATTCCAGCCGCAAGCGAGGGCGAGGTGCTGCCGGGCGACACCCCCGCAGCGGAGCCTTCGGAACCCGAGATCGAGGTGTTCTACACCTTTACCTGGGCGGGGCGTGGAGGGCGCGCGCGCAATGAAGGGCGCGCCAAGCCTGCGGGCGGTGCAAAGCCGCGTGGCAAGGGCGGCAAGCCCGGCGGTAGCAAGGGCAAACCCCGTGGTGAGCAGGGCCCCAAGACCTTCTCGGCGCGTCCCGATCGCAAGAAAGACCAGATCGACCCGGACAACCCTTTTGCCGCGGCTCTGATGGGGCTGAAGGACAAGGGCTGAGAGCGGCGCCCCGTGCAGCAGCAGGACACGACCAGCGCCCGGATCCGCATCGACAAATGGCTGTGGTATGCCCGCTTTTTCAAGACGCGGGGTCTGTCGGCCAAGCTGGTCTCGGGCGGGCATGTGCGGGTCAATGGCGAGAAAATCGCAAAGGCCGCGCATGCCGTCGGCCCGGGCGACGTCCTGACCTTTCCGCAGGCCCGGCAGGTGCGCGTGATCCGTATCCTTGCCAAAGGCGCGCGCCGCGGACCCGCCGCCGAGGCGCAGGCGCTCTATGAGGACCTGAGCCCGCCGGTGGAGCGGCTAAATGTCCCATCTGGGCCCAAATATGAAGGAAAAGGTCGTCCAACCAAGCGTGATCGGCGCAAACTCGATCTCAACCGCTCAGATGCGCTTGATTGATCTCCGCCTGTGGATTAGGTGATGCGCACTAGCGGCAGAGACGCGAGAGACTGCAATGACTTATGTCGTGACGGACAACTGCATCGAGTGCAAGTATACCGACTGTGTTGAAGTATGCCCTGTGGATTGTTTCTACGAGGGTGAAAATATGCTGGTGATCCACCCCGACGAATGCATCGATTGTGGCGTGTGCGAACCCGAATGCCCGGCTGATGCGATCCGGCCGGATACCGAGCCCGAAATGGAAGAATGGGTCGAGTTCAACCGCAAATACTCAGAGATGTGGCCCGTCATCATCACCAAGAAGGATCAGCTGCCCCAGGCCGAGGATCGTGACGGTGAAGAGGGTAAACTGGCCAAGTTCTTCTCGGAGAAACCGGGCGAAGGTGGCTGACGGGGACTGGCCGATTCGGCGCTGACGCATCCCCTCGCGGGGTGTCTCGCGCAATAAGTCGGCCTCCAAGGCATTGAAGACACAGTCAAAGCATGCGGACTTCGGTGCTGGTACTTCCGAAAGCACGTTTTTTGTGCTATATACTTGTTACAAATGAAGATCGCTGCCTGACATCCATCCTCCCGCCGTCTTGACAGGAGATGGATATTTTTGCGCTGTTTTTGCGTCTCACGGGACTGAACGTCAATGAGTCCAAATCCCCGTGCGCCGAATCGGACAGCTGTTTGAGGAAGACCCGAATGAGCAAATCTAAGAAGTCCGAGTTCCGCCCCGACGATTACGTTGTCTACCCCGCGCACGGGGTTGGCCAGATCGTGTCGATCGAGAAGCAGGAAATCGCTGGAATTACGCTGGAACTGTTTGTGATCTCCTTTGAGAAGGACAAGATGACCCTGCGCGTGCCGACGAACAAGGCCACCGAAGTGGGGATGCGCGGGCTGTCGAGCCCTGATGTGGTCTCCAAAGCCATGTCCACGCTCAAGGGGAAGGCCAAGGTGAAACGCGCCATGTGGTCGCGTCGTGCGCAGGAATATGAGCAAAAGATCAATTCAGGCGACCTGATCGCGATCGCCGAGGTGGTGCGCGACCTGCACCGGACCGACGATCAGCGCGAGCAGAGCTATTCGGAGCGTCAGCTCTATGAAGCGGCGCTTGAGCGTCTGACCCGTGAAGTGGCCGCTGTAAGCGGCGGAGACGAGGTGCAGGCGGCCAAGAAGGTCGACGAAGTGCTGGTTTCGCGCGCCGCGTAAATCGGTTCGATGCACATGGATGAAGGCCGTGCCCGAGGGGGCGCGGCCTTTTTCATGTCACGCGACCAGAAGCAAAAGAACAAAGATTTCAGCGACTTGCTGCGCCGCGCCAAGGATATCGCCAGTCTGCCCGCCGATCTTGCGGGAGGCGATGATACCAATCCCAAGCGCCGCCATTCCGGCCATCAACGTCGCGGGGATGGCGCCAAAGCCGAGCAGCAGAATGGAGAGGGCGAAGGCCAATGCGGCGGCGAGCCACGCGGTTTCCGGGGGGCAGGGGCCGGTGCTATGGGAGAGGCCGGAGCCGCGGGCGTTTGGCAGGGCCGCCATGAGGGCGGGCAGGGTGGCGCGCGACAGGAGGCTGGCGGCGAGGATCGCGCTGAGCGCAGTGCCGGAGCCGACCGAGAAGAGCGCCCATAATGCGGCCCAACGTGCTGAAAACGCGAAGAAAAGCGCCAGAACCCCGAAGGTGCCGATGCGGCTGTCCTGCATGATCTCGAGGCGGCGGACGCGGTCCCAGCCACCCCAGAGACCGTCGGCGGTGTCGGCCAGCCCGTCCTCGTGCATGGCGCCGGTCAAGACAACCATAAATAACAATGAAATCAGAGCAGTAAGGCCGGGCGGAAAGCCGATCCAATGGGCGATGATTCCGGCGGTCCCGGCGATTCCGCCGATGATCAGGCCAACCAGCGGATAGGCCCAGGCGGCGCGGGCGCCCCTGTCAAACCTTTCGACCTGCACCGGTAGGCGGCTGAGCAGGGCCAGCGCGATCATAAAATCCTTTTGTTTTACAAGAGGTTCGCGGATTTCCATCGTGATCGTGCCTTTTTCGGCTGCGTCTTAAATGTGTCGCTGCGATACACAGGATGACGATAACATGCAACGGGGGAGACAATGCGCCAAGACTTTACCTCGCTGGCGGAATTTATTGAGATACTTCAAGAGCTTCCGTCACCTCGAGTGTCGGCGCGCGAGGCGGCTGCGGCACGCGATGCCTGTTTGACGAAGCCGCCCGGTTCGCTGGGCCGGTTGGAGGAGATCGCGGCCTGGTATTGCGGCTGGCGCGGGCATGAGCGGGCACGGGTAGAGAAGCCGCAGGTCATTGTTTTTGCAGGGAATCACGGCGTCACGGCGCAGGGCGTTTCGGCCTTTCCGGCCGAGGTGACGGGTCAGATGGTGGCCAATTTCGAGGCTGGGGGGGCGGCGATCAACCAGTTGGCTGAGACCTTCGGTGCAGGGTTGAGTGTCCATGCTTTGGGGCTGGAAAACCCGACGCGGGACTTTACCCAAGGCCCGGCGATGAGCGAATCCGAGTTTGTCGATGCCCTGATGAAAGGCTGGCAAGCTGTTGATTCAAAATCGGATTTGCTGGTCGTTGGTGAGATGGGAATCGGCAACACCACGAGTGCCGCGGCGATTTCGCTGGCGTTGTTCGGGGGTGAGGCGGAGGCCTGGACCGGGGCTGGCACCGGGGTTGCGGGCGAGGCGCTGGCCCACAAAGCGACAGTTGTGGCGCGCGGCGTCGAGGTGAATAAATCATCTCAAAACAATGGGTTGGAAGCCCTGCGTTGTCTCGGAGGACGTGAGATCGCGGCGATGGCGGGTGCGATGGTGCGCGCGCGGACGTTGCGTATCCCCTTGATTTTGGACGGTTTTATTTGCACGGCGGCGGCTGCCTGCCTGCATGTGGCGCAGCCGGGGGCGCTGGATCATGCGCTGGCGGGCCATGTGAGCGCCGAGGCGGCGCATCCCAAGCTATTGAAGATACTGAACAAAGAGCCGATCCTGTCGCTTGGAATGCGGCTGGGAGAGGGCTCGGGCGGGGCGCTGGCGATGGCGGTGGTCAAGGGCGCGCTGGCCTGTCATTCGGGCATGGCGACTTTCGCGGAAGCGGGCGTTTCGGAGGCCTGAAAACTGTACAAATCGTCCGTTTTGTACGGCGGTTTTGTACAGGATTCACCGCATCGTGCCAAAGGTCTGTACAGAACCCGTTTCGAGCGCCCGCGCCTGGGTCAGCCCTTGGGAATTCTCAGCACGATGTTCTTGCCGCGTTTCTGGTAGCGCAGCTCGCTTTCGCCGATGGCGGCGACCTGCCCGCCATCGAGCTTGTCGCCGACCTGGACCTTTTCGTAGCGGCCATTCGCCAGCCGCACGAGCGCGCGGCGATTGGAAGGGCTGCCATAGACGCCGATCAGGTTCACCTGACGCAGCGAAATGGCGTTCTGTTCGGTGGCGGCGCGCGCGACGGTGGTGGCCGTGGGCGCACTGGGTGCGATCCGCTGCGTGGCGCTGACCGGGGTCGACTGTGCGGTGGCGCGGGTTCTGGCGACGGTCTTTTCAAAATTCCGCGGTCGCAGATTGGGCTTGAGCGAGTTCGAGACCGCCTGCGGCGTGGCGGAGGCGAAGGGGTCGGGCTGGCGGGCGGCCTCGTTGAGGGCGGCATTGACGGCCTCGGGATCGACGATCAACTGAGGCTCTGGCGCGGCAGCGGCGGCGGTTTGCTGTGCCGGTGGTGCGATGTTCGCGGGGCGAACCCGTGGGCGCAGGGAGGCGAGTTCGGAGCGGCTGCGGCCGCCGACCCCGAGCTGGCCGCGTTCGTTCTGTTCGGCGAGGTTGCCGGGACGCGGGCGCGGGCGCACCGAGAAGAGGCGCAGGGATTCGGCCTCGGTCAGGGTGTCGGCGATGGTGGCGCCGCTGGGGCGATCCGGGATGTTGCCGGGCGTCAGGGCCGGGCGACCGGCATAGACAAGCACGCCCTGCGGGGTAAGCGCGCCTTCGGGTGTGGCGAGCACGAGGCCGCGATCGTCCATCACGAAGCGGGTGTCTGGGGCGACCGGATCGGCGGGCCGTCCGGGCGCGGTATCGGCGCGCTGCGCATCGACGGCGGGCAGGGCCACGGCATCGCTGGAGCGCACCGGCGTGTCGATCGAGGTCTGGTAGAAATCGTCGAGCGTCATCAGGCTGGGGGCGCTTGGGGCCTCGGGGGCCTGTTGCCAGATGCCGGTCGCGGCGTAGCGCGAGAGCAGTTCGTCCGGGGTGAGTTCGGCATCGGGCGTATCGGTGCGCGCGGGTTCCGCGGCGGTTTCGGGGCGATCGGCGGGCGCGGGAGGGGGGGCTGCGGCCGTCGTTTCGTCGGGCGTGGCCTTTTCGGGGGCGGGCACGACGGCGATCTGGGGCGACGGTTTCGAGCGGAACAGGCCGGTGACGCCATCGTCCATGAAGATCGAGGCCCAGGCGGCAACGGCGACCAGGAAGAGGAGCAGCGCGGCGGTCAGGGCAAGGCCGAGATAGCGCGGCTTGCCGCCCACGGGCGCAGCGTCGCGCGCGCCGAAAATGGTCATGCGCTGCTTTTCATCCGCCGGGGGCGGCGGCGTGGCGGTGACGCTGCTGACGGCGGCGTCGCGCTGTGTGAAGAAGGCGGCTGCGGGGTCGTTGTCGTTTTCGGCGGGGTGAAGCCGGTCGTCGGAGGCGGCGCGGAGATCGGGCGCGTCATGGTCGCGCGCTGAGTCCTCGGGGTGTCCGGTGACGGGAGGCGCGGCGCTGCTGGCGGGCGCGATGGTGGTGAGGCCGCGCGCCGCGCCTTCGAGGCGGCGCGACACCGGCGCGGTGGCGTCATCGCGGCTGGCGCGCACCGAGCGGAAGGCGGCGACGGGTTCTTTGCCTGCGGCGAGGACGGGCGCCTCGTGGTTGTCGGTCTCGGGCGCGGTGTCCGGGGCGCTCTCGGGCACGGGGGCCAGAGCGGGGTCGGATTGAATGGCTTCGGTTTCGGATTCGGGCTCGGCCTGCGGTTCGTGTTCGACCTGCGGTTCTTGTTCGATCTGCGGTTCGTGTTCGGCCTGCGGTGCCGCTTCGGCCTGCGGCTCGGGTTCGGCTGCGTCGGCGAATGAGGGCTCCGGTGCGGTGCCGATGATTCGGATCGCGGCGCTGTCGCGTTCGAGCACTGCGCCCGGCTGCATGTGCTGTTCGGCCTGTGCGGCCTGGCCAAACCAGGGTTCGCCGACGAAGCGGCCACGCGCGGGCATGGCGACGAAACAGACCGGATTGAAGCCGTAGCGGGCGGCGAATTCCTCGGCCTCGTCGAGGGTTTCGAGGGCGACGGCGGCGACATGGACCTGGCCGGCTTCGAAGGACCAGTCATAGGCGAGGTCTTCGAGCGCGTAGGGGGTGGCGCCGGAGAGCTGATCGCGCACCGCCTGTTCAAGCGCCTCGCCGGTCGCGCCGTCGGGGTCGAAATCGAGATAGCGGATCTGGTCGTCGGGGATCACCAGCTTGCAGGTCATGCCGGCGGGATCGAGCGCCAGCCCCCGGTCGCGCAGCTGCGCCAGGGCGTCGGGCAGGTCGGGCACATCGAACGCGACGTCGCCGACGCTGTGCCAGCCCGGATAGGCCCGGTGCAGAAGGGCCAGGCCTTCAAACGAGAGGGTGAGGGCGAAATTCGGTTTCATTTGCACCGCAGTAGCATCGGGTCGGGGCCAGTGGGAGTCCGGCACCTCAAGCCTTGATTTTACAGCAGCTTCCCGCCGAGGGAAAGGGATGTGCGGGGTCGTGACGACGGAAGGCGGCCAGGGCCGCAGGTGCGGCCCTGGCGCTCAGGTCCGGGTCGGATCAGGCGGTGGCCTTGGCGAGCGCCTGATCGAGATCGGCGATGATGTCGTTGGCATCTTCGATGCCGATCGAAATGCGCACCACATCGGGCGATGCGCCCGCCGCCTTCTGCTGTTCGGGCGAGAGCTGTCGGTGGGTGGTCGAGGCGGAGTGGATGATCAGCGAGCGGGTGTCGCCCAGATTGGCCACATGCGAAAAGAGCTCGAGGCTGTCGACCAGCTTGACGCAGGCGTCATAGCCGCCCTTGAGCGTGACCGTGAACAGCCCGCCCGCGCCCTTGGGGCAGATCCGCGCGACGCGGTCGTGATAGGGCGAGGAGGGCAGGCCGGCATAGGTGACGGCCTCGATCCGGTCATCGTTTTCGAGCCATTGGGCGACGGTCATCGCGTTCTCGCAATGGCGCTGCATGCGCAGGCTGAGGGTTTCGATGCCCATCAGCGTGTAATGCGCCGCCTGCGGGTTGAGGGTCATGCCGAGGTCGCGCAGGCCGATGGCGATGCCGTGGAAGGTGAAGGCGAGCGGGCCGAAGGTCTCATGGAACTTGAGGCCGTGATAGGCGGGCTCGGGTTCGCTGAGCGAGGGGAACTTGCCGGAGGCGGACCAGTCGAAAGTGCCGGAATCGACGACGACGCCGCCGGTGACGGTGCCGTTGCCGGTCAGGAACTTGGTCATCGAATGCACGACCAGCGTGGCGCCGTGTTCGATCGGGCGGCAGAGATAGGGCGTCGCCGAGGTGTTGTCGACGATGAGCGGCAGCCCGGCCTTGTCGGCGATCTTGGCGATGGCGTCGAGATCGGTGACGTAGCCGCCCGGATTGGCGATGGATTCGCAGAAGATCGCGCGGGTGTCATCGTCGATCGCTGCCGCGACGGCGTCGAGATCGTCGAAATCGACGAATGTCGCGGACCAGCCGAAGCGCTTGATCGTCTGGCTGAACTGGGTGATCGAGCCGCCGTAGAGCCGGGTCGAGACCACCACGTTGAGCCCCGGACCCATGAGCGGGAAGAGCGCCATGATCTGCGCGGCATGGCCCGAGGAGCAGCAGACCGCCCCGGCGCCGCCCTCGAGCGTGGCGACGCGTTCCTGGAGCGCGGCCACGGTGGGGTTGGTGAGGCGCGAGTAGATATAGCCCACTTCCTGGAGGTTGAAGAGCGCCGCGGCATGTTCGGCATCGCGGAACACATAGGCGGTGGTCTGGTAGATCGGCGTCTGGCGCGCGCCGGTGGCCGGGTCGGGCCGGGCGCCCGCGTGGATCTGCAATGTGTCGAAGCCGTATGCCATGTGAAAGGTCCTCTCTGCGGAATTCTATGGGCGAATGTGTAGGCCATCGCGGGCGGGCTCACAACTGGCATGGCGAGGGGGAACGGGTGCGTTCGGGCAAGGCCGGGGGGCCGGCCCCCCGGACCCCCCGAGGTATTTCGGGCCAGATGAAGGGGTTGGGTCGGGCCTCAACGCATCCAGAAGCCGTTGCGCTTGATGGTGTTGCGGATCGCCTGTTCCTTGCGGGGGAGATCGTCGCGATCAAAAAGCGCGCGCACCTTCCGGCCGCGGCCGTGATAGACCATGAACTTGATCGGGTCGTGGGCCTTGAGCACCTTCTTGATGCGGTTGGGGGCGCAGATCTCTTCGAGCACCTGCACCGCGCGGTCGGATTCGCGCGCATAGAGCAGGGGCAGGAGGCGGTAATGGCATGTCACCGCGCCATCGAGCAGCCCGGCGGGCAGGGCATCGCGGCCACCGCCGAAGGAATGGATCACCAGTGGCAGCGCGATCTGGTCGAGCCAGGGGTCGAGTGATTGGCAGATCAGTTCGGGCGGCGGGTCGTCGCGGATGGCGAGCGCATAGTCGAGAAAGCGTTTCCCGAACGCGTGCGGGCATTTGTAGAAGAAGAACCCGGCGTTGAAATAGAGGTAGCGGCGCCAGAATTCGTCGGGCCAGGCGGGATCGAGCGAGGAGTCGAAATCGAGGCCGAACTTGTCATAGAGCGATTTCCAGGTCTCATGGTAGCCGGGGCCGTAGAGCTGGATCTCGGGCCAGGTGCCTTCGCGGCGCAGCGACGCGCCGGGGCGCGAGAAATCGAAGGGCACAGAGGCGAGATCGCCGGTCACGAGCGTGTCGGTGTCGAAAAACACGAAAGGCTCGCCCTTGGGCATGGCGAAAAGCGCCTCGATCTTGTTGCCATAAGGGTAGGACTGGCCGAAATGGCGCGACTCGAAGGGGATGATTTCGGCGCCCATCTCGGTGAGGAGGGCGCGGGTCTCGTCGCCGCGAATGGTGGGATCACCTGACCAGAGCGGGCCGGGCTGGGGTTCGGCGACGAACAGCCGGCCCTTGAAGCCGGGGGCATTGGCGCGCAGGGAGGCGGCGAAGATCAGCGCCTCGTATTGCAGGCGCCCGCCCTGGGCGACGATCAGGATGTTGAACGCGCCTTGCTGCGCCTTCGGTTTGGTTTTCGCCTTGGCGGCCATCACTCGCACTCTGCCCGGTGTTTTGCCTCTGGGGCCACTATAGGGGTATCGCGGCGCGGGCAGAAGGGGGAACGCGCGCCTGACAGGCAACGCCGTCGATCCGCGTGGCAATGGAAGGGGGGGAGGGGAGAATGGTGGGCGACCTAGGAATCGAACCTAGCGTGCGTCTCCGCGAGGGAGTTACAGTCCCCTGCCACACCTTGCGGCCTGTCGCCCACGGACCGGGACATTGCCCCGGACGTGAGGGCGTATTTAGGAAAGCGGGTCTGGGGCGTCAACCGGAAAATGGCTTGCGCCGCCCTGCGTGGCCACGCATTGTCGCCCCGCATCAGGAAAGGGCGACCATGGCCGTGAAGAAACCCCGTTGGGTGATCGAGAAGGAACAGGCGAAAAAGGCGGCGAGTGCCGAGACTGTCTGGCTTTTCGGGCTGCACGCGGTGCGCGATGCGCTGATGAACCCGGCGCGCGAGAAGCTGCGCCTGATCGTCACCAAGAACGCCGCCGACAAGCTGGACGAGGCGATCTCCGCCGCAGGGATCGCGCCCGAGATGGCCGATCCGCGCAAGTTCGCGGCGCCGCTCGACCCGCAATCGGTGCATCAGGGGGCGGCGCTGGAGGTGAAGCCGCTGGATTGGGGCAGCCTGGAGGATATCTGCGCCGCCGCGCCGGGCGAGGCGCCGCCCAGGGTGCTGTTGCTGGACCGGGTGAGCGATCCGCATAACGTGGGGGCGATCCTGCGTTCTGCGGAGGTGTTCGGGGCCTGCGCGGTGATCGCGACGCGCCATCATTCGGCGCCCGAGACCGGCGCGCTGGCCAAGACCGCGAGCGGGGCGCTGGAGCGCCAGCCTTACCTCAGGGTGACGAACCTCGCGCGGGCGATCGGTGCGCTTCGGGACATGGGTTATCTTGTGGTCGGTCTTGCGGGCGAGGCCGAGGCCGATATCGAGACCGTGCTCGAGGGACGCCGCGAGGGGGCGGTGGCGCTGGTGCTGGGGGCCGAGGGGCCGGGATTGCGTGAGAAAACGCGCGAGAGCTGCGACGCATTGGCGCGAATCGCCTATTGGGGCGATTTCGGTTCGCTCAACGTCTCGAACGCGGCGGCGGTGGCCCTATATGCGTCGAGACGCTGAACAAAGGCACTCCAGGACATGCAGCCCAAGATCGCCACATGCAATTATTGCGGCACGCGCGCCGTGCTGGTCCTGGCGCCGGGGCGTCATGAGCTGAGCTGTGCGGGTTGCGGAGCGCCGCTGCATGACATGAAGGCCATGCCGCAGCGCACTGAAAACGTGAAGAAAACCGGCTCTTCGCCGTTGGCGGGGATGCCGCGCGCGACCCGCGTCGCCAAGCCCGAATTCCGATCCCATGACAAGCGCCGCAAGGGCGAATACAGGGCGAGAAAGAAGCGCAAATCGCTCGGGCGCAAGATCTGGAGCGAGGTCTGGGATGTGGTCGAGGATATCTTCGATTGATGCGCCGGGCGCTCGCGCAAACGTGATCACACAGGTTTTACAACCCCTTTTTAAACTTGGAATCGTTCCTATCTAAGAGTCGGAAGCGCTGATACGGAACATCGGCGTTTCACTTCACTGTCCCTCGTTCCGCGACTGGCGCCCAAGGCTTTCCTTGGGCGCTTTTTTATGCGGAGCAAGCAGGCTAGGATGACATGCATGAGTGAAGATTATTCAGACGCCTTCCTGCGCGATATCCTGACCCGCACGCGGCGCGTGGCGGTGGTGGGTGTGTCGATGAACCCGGTGCGCCCGAGCTATTACGTGGCGCGTTACCTGAGCCTCAAGGGGTTCGAGGTGGTGCCGGTCAATCCGGGCCATGCGGGCGAGATGCTGTTCGGGGCGCGCGTGGTGGCGAGCCTTGGCGAGATCGAGGGCAAGGTCGACATGGTGGATATCTTCCGCCGCTCCGAGCATGTGGGGCCGATCGTCGACGAGGCGCTGGCGGCCTTTCCCGATCTTGGCACGATCTGGATGCAGATCGGGGTCGTCAACGAGGCGGCGGCGGAGCGCGCGCGGGCGCGCGGCGTGGACGTGGTGATGAACCGCTGCCCCAAGATCGAGTATCAGCGCCTTTTCGGCGAGCTGCGCATGGGCGGCTTCAATACCGGGGTGATTTCCTCGAAGCTCTAGCGAAAGGGGGCGCTGCCCCCGTCGCGCCAGGGCGCGACTCCCCCGGAGTGTATCTGGAACAATGAAAGCGTGGTCGGGGTCAGGAGGCCGCGATATCGGCGGCGATTCGGGTGTCGCGCAGCGGTTTCACGCGGTCGATCGAGGCCTGGTAGAGCGGATGCGCCTTGTAGGCGGCGAGATCGGCCTCGGAGTCGAATTCGGCGTAGACGACGAAATCGACATCGGCATTTGAAAGCCGGTCGGCGCGCAGGTTGGGGCGGACCTCGAAATGGCGTGCATGGGGGATGCCCGACAGCAGGTTGAGGCCGGTTTCGATCTCGGGGAGATCGGCGGCGTCGCGGGCGGTAAAGAAGACGATATGGCGGATCATCGGGGGCGGGATGCCTTTTCCTGAAGGCCCGTGCGGGATTGGCGGCGGGCGAGTTCCTCCATCACATCCGCGAGCGTCACGTCGCGCGCGCGCAGCATGACCAGGAGGTGGTAAAGCACGTCGGCGGCCTCGGATGTGAGGCTGCTTGGGTCGTTGCGCACGGCTTCGATCACCGCCTCGACGGCCTCTTCGCCGAATTTGCGGGCGGCGTATTCGGGGCCGCGCGCGAGAAGCTGGGCGGTCCAGCTTTCGTCGGGGGGGGCGCTGGCGCGGGTGGCGACGATCTGTTCAAGCTCTTCGAGGGTCATGCGCCTGTCCTTGTGGGGATGCCGTGGGCGGCCATGTGATCCTTGGCCTGCTGGATGGTGAAGGTGCCGAAATGGAAGATCGAGGCGGCCAGAACGGCGCTGGCGCCGCCCTTGGTCACGCCGTCGACGAGGTGGTCGAGCGTGCCGACCCCGCCCGAGGCGATCACGGGGATGTCGACCGCGTCGCTGATGGCGCGGGTGAGCGGCAGGTTGAAGCCTTCGCGGGTGCCGTCGCGGTCCATCGAGGTGAGCAGGATCTCGCCCGCGCCTTTCGATTCGACGAGGCGGGCGAATTCAACGGCGTCGATGCCGGTGGGTTTGCGCCCGCCATGGGTGAAGATTTCCCATTTGCCGGGGCTGACCGTCTTGGCGTCGATGGCGACGACGATGCATTGGCTGCCGAACTGGTCGGCGGCGCGGCGCACCACGTCGGGATCGGCGACGGCGGCGGAATTGAAGCTGACCTTGTCGGCGCCGGCCAGCAGAAGGGCGCGCACGTCTTCGGTGCTGCGCACGCCGCCGCCCACTGTGAGGGGGATGTAGCATTGCTCGGCGGTGCGGCTGACCACGTCGAGCATGACACCGCGATTCTGGTGGGTGGCGTGGATGTCGAGGAAGCAGAGTTCGTCGGCGCCCGCAGCGTCATAGGCGCGTGCGGCGTCCACCGGGTCGCCCGCGTCGCGCAGGTTGACGAAGTTCACGCCCTTGACGACGCGGCCGTCGGCGACGTCGAGGCAGGGGATGATGCGGATCTTGAGCATGGCGGGTCCGGGTTTCTGCTGTCACGGAATTGTTTATGGGCAAAGCGCGCGGGTTTCCAGAGGATAGGGGCGTGACATTCAGACTTGTGAAAGGAGCACGCGATGAGACGGATTCTGGGAGCGATCATGCTTGCGACGATGGCGCATGGCGCGGCGGCCGCGCAGGACGACATCATGCGGATGCAGGCGGGCGGCGATGTGGGCGCCACGATGGATGCGCTTGTGGAGGCCGTCGAGGGCGCGGGCGCGACGGTGTTCGCGCGCGTCGATCACGGGGCGGGTGCCGCCGGTGTGGATATGGATCTGGCGCCGTCGCAGCTGCTGATCTTCGGCAACCCGAAGCTGGGCACGCCGCCGATGCAGGCCAATGCGCTGGCGGGGCTTTTCCTGCCGCTCAAGGTGCTGGTCTACGAGGATGGCGACGGGCAGGTCTGGCTGGCCTATGAAGACCCCGAAGAGACGCTGGACGATCTGGAGGGCATCGACGATGACGCGGCCTATATCCAGAAGATGCGCATGGCGCTGATCAAGCTGACCGAGGCGGCGGCGGGGCGCTAGGCGCGCATCACCGCGAGCGCCTCGGCGAGGTCGATCGCGCCGTCATAGAGCGCGCGCCCCGAGATCGCGCCGTTGAGCGGTGCGCCGCAGCTCTTGAGGGCTTCGAGGTCGGCGATGGAGCTGACGCCGCCCGAGGCGATCACCGGGATCGACACGGCATTGGCCAGCGCGGCGGTTTCGGCCACGTTCGGACCTTGCATGGCACCGTCGCGGTTGATGTCGGTATAGATGATCGCCGCGACGCCTGCGTCCTCGAAGGATTTGGCGAGATCGGTGGCAAGCACGTCGGTTTCCTCGGCCCAGCCCTTGGTGGCCACGCGCCCCTTGCGCGCGTCGATGCCCACGGCCACCTGGCCGGGGAAGGCGCGCGCGGCCTCGCGCACGAGGGCGGGGTTTTCCACCGCCACGGTCCCGAGGATCACCCGCGCGAGCCCCCTCGAGAGCCAGCGTTCGATGGTGGCCATGTCGCGGATGCCGCCGCCAAGCTGGGCGGGCACCTTGCAGCGTTCGAGGATCGCTTCGACGGGGGTGGCATTGACCGGGGTGCCGGCGAAGGCGCCGTTGAGATCGACGAGGTGCAGCCATTCGCAGCCCGCGCGCACGAAATCCTCGGCCTGGGCGGCGGGGTCGTCGTTGAATACCGTGGCTTGCGCCATTTCACCCTTGAAGAGGCGCACGGCCTGGCCGTCCTTGAGGTCGATGGCGGGATAGAGGATCATCGGGGGCATCCTTGCAAGCTGGCGGTGGGCGCCATTTGGCATGCGGTCGCGCGAAATGCAACGCGACCCGACGTCAGACTTGATTCGACCCGGCGACGGTTGCAGCCTTTGGCCGTGACATGAGGAGGAGTTCCATGATGAAACAACTGGCAGTCGCCGCCGCCGCGCTGTTGGCCAGTGCGGCCATCGCCGCCGCCGACCCCGTGCTCGGCACCTGGCAGACCGAGGTGGATGACGGGGCGTTCGCCCATGTGAAGATGCAGCCCTGCGGCCAGAAAATCTGTGGCACGATCGCGCGTACCTTCCGCGATGGCGGGGAGTATCAGTCGGACACGATCGGCAAGATGCTGGTGCGCAACATGGAGCCGGTGGGCGAAGGGCATTACGAGGGCAAGGTCTGGCGCCCGTCGAATGACAAGATCTATATCGGCAAGATCGACCTTGAGGGCAATTCGCTCAATCTGCGCGGCTGCGTGGCGGGCGGATTGATCTGCGCCAAGCAGACCTGGAAGCGCGTGCAATAGGCGTTGGCGTGGCGGGGTTTCCCCCGCCACGCGAGGCGCGATCCCGTCAGGAGGCGCGCGACTTGCGCCGCATGCGCAGCCCGGCGAGCAGCGCAAAGGCGCTGGCGGCCAGCGGCAGCCCGGCAGGCAGCGGCACGGTCGAAACCTGATAGGTCACATCATCGAAACCGAAGGCATAGCCGCCGCGGGTTCCGCCTTGCCCGGTAATGGTGACGCTTGTCAGGCCGGTGAACCCCTGGAAGTTGATGGTTTCGAAATCGGTGGCGGGGTTGTTCCCGGCGATGCCGTCCAGCGCGAAGTTCAGCGACACTGTCGAGCCATCCGCGCGGGTCCCCATGATGTCGAGTGCGCTCGAAGCGAAATCGGCGAAGAAGCGGCCCTGGTTCCGACCCTCGGAGGCGCGCAGGCTGAGAAGGTCGAAGGCTTCGCCGCCGAGCGTCGAGAGGGTCACGGAGGAGTTGACCGGCGTGGGCGCGTTCGGGTTGTTGCTCATGCCGATACTGGTCGAGCCGCTTTCGGGCACGGTGGGAACCGCACCGACGGGATAGGCCAGCATGTCGCCCGATGTCGCGGTAAAGCGCAGGCCCTGCGAGGTGAACTGGGTGCCGAGTTGCTGGAAGGTGGTGAATTCCTCGAAATCCACGGTCGCTGCGGAGGCGAGGGCGGGCAGGGCGCAGAAAACGCCCGCGATCAAGGGTTTGAGGGCAATGCGAAGATGGGACACGATCAAAATCCTTCTGTCATGGTATGCAATGTCACCATGACTAGGGGCGGAACGTGTCATTCTCTTAAAGCGCGGGATAAGCCAATCTGACAGTCGGCATGGCGCGATCAGGGCTTCCAGTTGAGGAAGTTGGCGATCATGCGCAGGCCGGTGGCTTGGCTTTTCTCGGGGTGGAACTGGGTGCCGACCATGTTGTCACGCCCGACGACGGCGGTGATCGCGCCGCCATAATCCACATGCGCCAGAAGATGCGCGGGGTCGCTGACCCGGAAATGGTAGGAATGCACGAAATAGGCGTGATTGCCGGTGGCGATGCCGTCGAAGATCGGGTGGGGGTGGTCGATCACCAGATCGTTCCAGCCCATATGGGGCACCTTGAGCGCGGGATCGGACGGCGCGATGCGTTCGACTGTGCCGGAGATCCAGTCGAAACCGGCGGTTTCCCGGTATTCCAGCCCGCGCGTGGCGAGCATCTGCATGCCGATGCAGATGCCCATGAAGGGCTGGCCGCGTGCGATCACGGTGTCCTCGATCGCCTCGAACAGGCCGCGGTGATCGTAAAGCTGATCGCGGCAGGCGGGAAAGGCTCCGTCGCCGGGCAGGACCACGCGGCTGGCGGTGCGCACGACTTCGGGATCCGACGTGACGATCACCTCGCCCGCGCCGGTTTCGCCCGCCATGCGCTGAAACGCCTTGGCCGCCGAATGGAGGTTGCCCGATTCATAGTCGATGATGACGGTGGTCATGGCGCTTACAGCGCCCCCTTGGTCGAGGGCACGGCGTCGGACATGCGCGGATCGGGTTCGACCGCCGCGCGCAGGGCGCGAGCGACGGATTTGAACGCGGCCTCGGCGATGTGGTGGCTGTTGATCCCGTGCAGCGCATCGACATGGAGCGTGATGCCGCCATGGGTGCTGAAGGCCTGGAAGAATTCGCGGAGCAATTCGCAATCGAAGCTGCCGATCTTCTGCGTGGGCAGGTCGACATTCCAGACGAGATAGGGGCGCCCCGACAGGTCGAGCGCGGCGCGCACCAGCGCGTCATCCATTGCCAGCAGGCAATCGCCGTAGCGGCGGATGCCGCGCTTGTCGCCGAGCGCTTCGCTGAGGGCCTGACCAAGGGCGATGCCGACATCCTCGACGCTGTGGTGGTCGTCGATCCCGGTGTCGCCGTCGCAGCGGATGGTCATGTCGATCAGCGAGTGGCGCGCGAGCTGGTCGAGCATGTGGTCGAAGAACCCGACGCCGGTGCGGTTGTCATAACGGCCGGTGCCGTCAAGGGTGACGGTGACGCTGATATCGGTCTCGGCGGTCTTGCGGGTGATCGTCGCGCTGCGCATGATCGTTGGTCCTTCGTGCTTGTGCCGCGTCCTTATAGGCGCGCGGGCGGGCTGCGCCAAGAGGCGCGCGACGCTGCGCGGGCGAGCGGGCAGGACTGCAACAGGGGCAGGGGGGCGACGATCGCGACAGGCAGCGGCGGCGCCGTTGGCGCAGTGCTGTCAGATCGGTCGGGGAAGAGAGAAATTGGAGCGGGTGATGAGATTCGAACTCACGACATTTACCTTGGCAAGGTAACGCTCTACCCCTGAGCTACACCCGCGTCCTTGGGTGAGGCGTGAGATATAAAGTCTTGGCGCGGCCTGCAAGCCCAAATTTCGGGCGCTGGCGAAAAAATTCCCGAAGCCGGGGCGTGGGCGTCAGCGTGCGAAGCGAATGGCCATTTCGCCATAGACCAGCGCGGAGCCCAGAAGAAGCAGTCCGATCAGGAGGAGGGACCGCCCTTTGCGCGGGCGCGTGGGAAGGGGTGTGTCGTCATGCTCGAGGCGGGGCATTGCGGTGCCTTGGGCTGTGGGTGGCGCGGGCCAGAAGCGCCGCGCCGTCAACCAAGGGTAGAAAAATGTGGGCGAGCGGGCAAGAAATTTCGCCGGGGCGGCGGAGCCTTGCCGGGTCGGCGCCGTATGATGGGCGGTGAACGGCCGGTGTCAGTCGGGGTAGCGAAGGGAGGCGGCGGGCGGCAGGCCGACATCCTGAGCATGGACGACAACCCCGGTTTTCATCATCAAAAGGAGCCCGTAAGCGCCCGGTTCATCGATGGAAAGGTGGCAATCGGGCGAGTCGAGCTGCATCGGCATCTGGTGGCAGGGGCTTTTGAAAATGGCGGTGGGCAGGCCGGCGGCGCTGCCCGAGATGGCGCGGTGGATATGGCCGCTGATGATCTGCGCGACAGTGCCGTGACGGGTCAGGCGAGAGAGCAGCGCGTCGCGGTTGCGCAGCCCGATGTCGTCCATCGCGGCGAATCCTGTGTCGATGGGCGGGTGGTGGGTGAAGATCGTCACATGCCGCCCCGCCGCGCCCGAGAGCGCCGCATCGAGCCAGTCGAGCCGCGCGGGACAGAGCCAGCCGCTATGGAGGTCGGGCGCGTGTTCGTCGAGCGTGTCGAGAAGGATCAGCCGATGGTCGCCCAGATCGTGCCATTGCTGGCAGAACCCTTCGGCCATGCGCGGATGGTCGGGAAAGGCCGCGTTGAAGGCGTCGCGCCGGTCGTGATTGCCCAGCATCAGGCTGACCGGCAGGGGGCAATCTGACAGAAGCGCGCGCAGGCGGGCATATTCGGCGGGCGCGCCGTTATGGGTCAGGTCACCCGCGATGACGATGCGCGCGGCGTCGGGGTGATGTGCGAGCGCATGGTCCATCGCCAGTTCAAAGCGTGCGGCGGGGTCCAGCCCGATGATGGTGCCACCATCGGGCAGGATGTGCAGATCGGTGAAGACGAGCACCTTTTGCATGCTGTCGTGCCTTTTCCCGCGGCGCCGCCCGTGGGCGGGCCTATTCCAGTTCGACCAGCAGATCCTTGGCGTCGATCTGCGCGCCGGGCTGCACATGCAGCGCCTTGACGGTGGCGTCGCGCTCGGCGTGAATGCCGGTTTCCATCTTCATCGCCTCGATGGTCAGGAGCATGTCGCCCTGCTTGATCTTCTGGCCGACGCTGACCGTGACGCTGGCCACCACGCCGGGCATGGGCGCGCCGACATGGTCGTGATTGCCCTGTTCCGCCTTGGGGCGGGCGGCGGTGGCTGCCTTGGCCTTGCGGTCGGGGACGCGGATCACGCGGGGCTGACCGTTGAGTTCGAAGAACACCTTGACCTCGCCGTCCTCGCCGGTTTCGCCGACGGTCTGGAGGCGGATCTCGAGGATCTTGCCGGGGTCGATCTCGGCGCTGATCTCCTCGCCGGGTTCCATCCCGTAGAAGAAGGCGCGGGTGGGCAGGGTGCGCACCGGGCCATAGACGCGGTGGCGGCCCATGTAATCGAGAAAGACCTTGGGATACATGAGATAGCCGTTGAGGTCCTCGTCGTCGACGGCCTTGCCTTCGAGTTCCTTGACCAGTTCGGCGCGGGCGGCGGCGAGATCGACCGGCGGGAGGTGCTTGCCGGGGCGTTCGGTGTTGGGGGCCTCGTCCTTGAGCACCTTGCCGACGATGCCCTCGGGGAAGCCGCCGGGGGGCTGGCCGAGGTTGCCGCGCATCATGTCGATCACGGAATCGGGGAAGGCGACGTCGGTGTCGGGGTCTTCGACCTCGGCGCGGGTGAGGCCCTGGCTGACCATCATCAGCGCCATGTCGCCCACGACCTTGGAACTGGGCGTGACCTTGACGATATCGCCGAACATCTGGTTCACATCGGCATAGGTGCGCGCCACGTCGGGCCACTTGTCCTCGAGTCCCATCGAGCGGGCCTGGGCCTTGAGGTTGGTGAACTGGCCGCCGGGCATCTCATGCAGGTAGACTTCGGAGGCGGGTGCGGCGAGGCCGGATTCGAAGGCGACATATTGCGCGCGCACCTGTTCCCAATAGTTCGAGATGTCGCGGATGCGTTCAATGTCGATTTCGGTATCGCGCTCGGTATGCATCAGGGCTTCGACGATCGAGCCGAGGCAGGGCTGCGAGGTGCCGCCCGAGAACGCATCCATCGCCGCGTCGACCGCATCGACCCCCGCATCGGCGGCAGCCAGGATGGTTCCGCCCGCGATGCCGCTGGTGTCATGGGTGTGGAAATGCACCGGGATCGAGAGCTCGTCCTTGAGCGCCTTGACCAGCACGCGCGCGGCGGCGGGTTTCAGCAGCCCGGCCATGTCCTTGAGGCCGAGGATATGGGCGCCCGCGGATTCGAGTTCCTTGGCCATCGAGACGTAATACTTGAGGTCATACTTGGCACGGTCGGGGTCGAGGATGTCGCCGGTATAGCAGATCGTGCCTTCGCAGATCTTGCCGGTGTCGATCACCGCATCCATCGCGACGCGCATGTTTTCCACCCAGTTGAGGCTGTCGAAGACGCGGAACACGTCGACGCCGGTCTCGGCGGCCTGGCGCACGAATTCCTGCACCACGTTATCGGGGTAGTTCGTATAGCCCACCCCGTTCGAGGCGCGCAGGAGCATCTGCGTCAAGAGGTTGGGCATGGCGGCGCGCAATTCGCGCAGGCGCTGCCAGGGGCATTCCTGAAGGAAGCGATAGGCCACGTCGAAGGTCGCCCCACCCCAGCATTCGACCGAGAAGAGCTGCGGCAGGTTGGCGGCGTAGCTGGGCGCGACCTTGATCATGTCGATCGAGCGCATCCGCGTGGCCAGAAGGCTCTGGTGCCCGTCGCGCATGGTGGTGTCGGTCAGGAGCAGGCGCTGTTGCGCGAGCATCCAATCGGCCACGGCGCGCGGGCCTTCGTTTTCCAGCAGGGTGCGGGTGCCGGGCGCGGGTGCCGCGACGGGCTTGGGCGGGCGCGGCGGCTTGGCGTCGGCGGGCTTGGCGCGGCCGGTGGTCTCGGGATGGCCGTTCACGGTGATGTCGGCGATATAGGTCAGCACCTTGGTGCCCCGGTCGCGCCGCTTGTTGAAATTGAAGAGATCCGGGGTCTGATCGATGAAGGTGGTGGTGTATTCGTTGCTCAGGAACGTGGGGTGCTTGAGCAGGTTCTCGACGAAGGCGATGTTGGTCGACACACCCCGGATGCGGAATTCGCGCAGGGCGCGGTCCATGCGCGCGATGGCCGCCTCGGGGGTCTGGGCGTGGGCCGTGACCTTGACCAGAAGCGAATCGTAATAGCGCGTGATCACGCCGCCCGCATAGGCGGTGCCGCCGTCGAGCCGGATGCCCATGCCGGTGGCGGAGCGATAAGCGGTGATGCGCCCGTAATCGGGGATGAAGTTGTTTTGCGGATCCTCGGTGGTGATCCGGGTCTGGAGCGCGTGCCCGTTGAGGGTGATGGCGTCCTGGCTGCTCTTGCCGGTGGCTTCCTCGATGGTCTTGCCCTCGGCGATGCGGATCTGGGCCTGGACGATATCGATGCCGGTCACTTCTTCGGTGACGGTGTGTTCCACCTGCACGCGGGGGTTCACCTCGATGAAGTAGAACTGGCTGGTATCCATATCCATCAGGAATTCGACCGTGCCGGCGCATTCGTAATCGACATGCTTGCAGATCTTGTAGCCCAGTTCGCAGATCTCGGCGCGCTGCAGGTCGGTGAGATACGGCGCGGGGGCGCGTTCGACCACCTTCTGATTGCGGCGCTGCACCGAGCAGTCACGCTCGAAGAGGTGATACATCTGGCCGTGCTTGTCGCCCAGGATCTGGACCTCGACATGGCGGGCGCGGGTGATCATCTTTTCGAGATAGCCCTCGCCGTTGCCGAAGGCGGCTTCGGCCTCGCGGCGGCCTTCCATGACCTTTTCGGCCAGTTCCTTGTCCGACTGGATCGGGCGCATGCCGCGCCCGCCGCCGCCCCAGGATGCCTTGAGCATCAGGGGATAGCCGATCTCGGCGGCCTCGGCGCGGATGGCGTCCATGTCATCGCCCAGTACGTCGGTGGCGGGAATGACCGGCACGCCCGCTTCGATGGCGACGCGGCGCGCGCTGGCCTTGTCGCCAAGGGCGCGCATGGTTTCGGCGCGCGGGCCGATGAAGGTAATGCCGTTGGCGACGCAGGCATCGACGAAATCAGGGTTTTCGGACAGGAGGCCGTAGCCGGGATGAATGGCGTCGGCGCCGCTGGCCTTGGCGACGCGGATGATCTCGTCGATGGCGAGATAGGCGGCGACGGGGCCGAGCCCCTCGCCGATGCGATAGGCCTCGTCGGCCTTGAAGCGATGCAGGCCCAGCTTGTCCTCTTCGGCGAAGACGGCGACGGTGCGTTTACCCATCTCGTTGGCGGCGCGCATGATGCGGATCGCGATTTCGCCACGGTTTGCAATCAGGATCTTCTTGAAGTCGGCCACGGGCTTCAGCCCCCCTTGCTATCGCTTTCATGTTGTCTTGTGCCCGCCGGATGCGGGTTGCTGCGGTGCAGCGCGGATGGTTCAGTTTGTAGGAATTGTGAAAGGTTTGCGCAATGGCGCTGCGACGCCTTCCACCCGTTCGCGACATTTTCTGCCCGTTCGGGAGGGTGGGGCGGCCGCATGGGCGGGAGGGTCACTGGCCCGCCGCGCCGATCACCAGCCGGTCGCGCGCGCCCGCCAGCGAGGACAACCCCAACTGGCCCATATTGGCGATGAGATCCTGGGTCAGGATATCGGCCAGATGGTCCGGGCCATCGGCCCCGAGCGCGCCGAGCGCATAGTGCCAGGGGCGCCCGAGCATGACGAAATCGGCGCCAAGCGCGATGGCGCGCAGGATGTCGAGCCCGGTTTCGAAACCGCCGTCGATCACGATGGGGAGGCCTGTTGCGGCGCGGATGGCGGGCAGGGATTCGATGGTGGCGGGGGCGGCGTCGAACTGTCGCCCGGCATGGTTCGAGACCCAGATGGCGTCGACGCCTTCGGCCTCGACACGGGTGGCGTCGCCGGGATCGAGCACGCCCTTGACGATCATCGGCCCGTCCCAGGCATCGCGCAGCCAGCGCAGGTAATCCCAGTCGGGCGCGGTGCGCAGCAGGTAGCCTGCGTGCTTGTTGGAGGGCAGGCCGCTGGTCTTGCCGGCGTATTCGTCGATCAGCCGCATCCGGGGCATGCCGTGCCGTGCGATGCCGAGCGCCCAGGACGGACAGCGCGCCACCTGTGCCATCAGGCGCGGGGTCAGCCGGGGCGGCGTGGTCAGCCCCGAGCGCACCTGGCGTTCGCGGCGGCTGGGCACGGGCACGTCGACGGTGAGCACCAGCACGCCGAAGCCCGCATCGCGCGCCCGTTTGAGCATGTCGGTGCGGATGTCGGGATCGCGCGGGGGATACATCTGGAACCATGCGTGATCGCCGAGATCGTCCTTGAGGTCGGCCGGGGTGCGCGTGGCGACGGTGGAGAGCGTGTAGGGGATGCCCGCCGTGGCGGCGGCGCGCGCCAGATGGCTTTCCGCCCCCGGCCAGATCATCCCCGACATGCCCACGGGCGCGATGCCGAAGGGCAGCGGCAGGGCCTGACCGAAGAGGGTGGTGGAAAGGTCGGGCGTGACCTCGCCATGCAGGATCGAGGGCATCATCAGCACCTCGTCGAGCTTGGCGCGGTTGCGCGACTTGGTGCATTCGGCGCCGGTAGCGCTGTCGAGATATTCCCAGACGAAACGCGGGATGCGCCGCGAGGCGCGGGCGCGCAGATCGGAGAGGGCGGGGTATGTCGCGTGCAGGTTCATGGCGCGCGAATGTAAGCGTTTACATGGCATTGTCCAGAGGGCTTGGAACGGCCCCTGCGGGCAGGGGTTTCCTGTCCGGCGGTCCGGTTTGCTGCGAGGGCGGGCTTCTGTTAACGTTTTGTTAACCTTCGTTAACAAAAGAGGCGCAGATGGCGGGAGAAGTCGAGCTTGCGGCCCTGTTATGCGCCTTTCTGGCCGGATCCGAGCAGGAAACCCGGCAGTATTTCGACGTGAACGGCATGTCGCGCCATGTGCGGGTGGATTGCGAGACGGAAACCCATGTCATCGAGATCGGGCTGGACGGCAAGGCGTCGTCGCGCGACAGCGTGCACCAGGCGCTGTTCTTTGCACATCTGACCGGCAAGACACCTGCGGTGATCCTGATCGACCGGGACGGTTTCGAGGGGCGTTTCGAGTATGAGATGCGCCATGTGGCACCCGCCGCGGGCGTGACCTATGCGCGGTGCCATGAGGATTTCATCATGCGCTGGGCGCGCACCCGCGCGCTGCGCGAGGGCTACGGGCAGGGCAAGCAGGACGACCTGCCCGCGCATTGGCCCGCCACATCGCTTTGCGACCTGGGGGCGCTGCGCACAGACGCCGAGCCGGGATCCTGACGGGTGGATGGCGGGCGTGAAAAGGGCGGGAACAATCCCCGAACATTCCCTTTAACTTGGCTGCGCGCCGCGCTAGTCTGGCGCGCATGAGCAGTTTCGACGAATCCGAAGCCCCCGCGGCGGGCTCTCTGTCGGCGCGCGCGATGGCGGCGCGGCCGACGGCACCATATCTTGATGATTTGAACCCTGCACAGCGCGAGGCGGTCGAGGCGCTCGATGGTCCGGTGCTGATGCTGGCGGGGGCCGGCACGGGCAAGACCAAGGCGCTGACCACGCGGATCGTGCATCTGCTCAACACCGGCAAGGCGCGCCCGCATGAAATTTTGGCAGTGACCTTTACCAACAAGGCCGCGCGCGAGATGAAGAGCCGCGTCGGCCGGACACTGGGCGAGGCGGTGGAGGGGATGCCTTGGATGGGCACCTTCCATTCGATCTGTGTGAAAATCCTGCGCCGACATCAGGAGCTGGTGGGGCTGAGGTCGAATTTCACCATTCTGGATACCGACGATCAGATCAGGCTGCTCAAGCAATTGGTGCGGGCGGCGGGGATCGACGACAAGCGATGGCCTGCGCGGGCGCTGGCGGGGGTGATCGACCAGTGGAAGAACCGCGCCTGGACGCCGGATAATGTGCCGGTCAGCGAGGCGAGCGCCTATGACGGCAAGGGTGTAGCGCTTTATCGCCAATACCAGACCCGGCTTTGCGAGCTGAACGCCGTCGATTTCGGCGATCTGCTGTTGCATGTGGTGACGATCTTTCAGACCCATCCCGATGTTCTGGAGCAGTATCGACACCGTTTCCGCTATATCCTTGTGGACGAGTACCAGGATACCAATGTCGCCCAATACCTGTGGCTGCGGCTGTTGGCGGGCGGGCACAGCAATATCTGCTGCGTCGGGGATGACGACCAGTCGATCTATGGCTGGCGGGGTGCCGAGGTGGGCAATATCCTGCGGTTTGAAAAGGATTTTCCCGGCGCCAAGGTGGTCCGGCTGGAGCAGAATTACCGCTCGACGCCGCATATCCTGGGCGCGGCGGGGGGCGTGATCGCGGCCAACAAGGGGCGGCTGGGCAAGGAGCTCTGGACCGAGACCGAGGCGGGCGAGAAGGTGCGGCTGATCGGCCATTGGGACGGCGAGGAAGAGGCGCGCTGGATCGGCGACGAGATCGAGGCGATGCAGCGCGGCACGCGCGGGCTGCGGCCCTTTTCGCTGGATGACATGGCGATCCTTGTGCGCGCGAGCCACCAGATGCGGGCCTTCGAGGACCGGTTCCTGACCATCGGGCTGCCCTATCGGGTGATCGGCGGGCCGCGGTTCTATGAGCGGATGGAGATCCGCGACGCGATGGCCTATTTCCGGCTGGTGATCAGCCCGTCGGACGATCTGGCCTTCGAGCGGGTCGTGAACACGCCCAAGCGCGGGCTGGGCGAGAAGGCGGTTCAGACCATCCAGCGGATCGCGCGCGAGAACGGCGTGCCGCTTCTGGATGGGGCCGCGATGGCGGTCGAGCAGGGCGCGATCAAGGGCAAGGGCGCGCAGGCGCTGGGCAAGCTGGTCATGGACCTGTCGCGCTGGGGCCGGATGGCGGGCGCGGGCGAGCCGAGTCCTAGAGACATAGCTGAGATTATCTTGGACGAGAGCGGCTACACTGAAATGTGGCTAAAGCCAAAAGAAGACCCAGACGACCCGGATGAGTCGCGCCAACCAAAAGATCATGAAGCTGAGGGTCGTTTAGAGAACCTCAAGGAGTTAGTGAAGGCACTCGAGCAGTTCGAGAACCTTGCGGGGTTCCTCGAGCATGTCAGCCTGATCATGGAGAACGAGAGCGAGGAGCAGGCCGAGAAAGTCAGCATCATGACGTTGCATGCCGCCAAGGGGCTGGAATTTCCGGTCGTGTTCCTGCCCGGCTGGGAGGAAGGGCTTTTCCCGTCGCAGCGCACGCTTGACGCACCCCCTGAGAATGGCGTTGAGGAGGAACGGCGGCTGGCCTATGTGGGCATCACCCGCGCCGAGGAGGTCTGCACGATCTCCTTCGCGGGGAACCGGCGGGTGTTCGGCCAGTGGCAAAGCCAGAGGCCGTCGCGGTTCATTGACGAATTGCCCGAGGCGCATGTCGAGGTGCTGACCCCGCCGGGGCTTTATGGCGGGGGTTACGGCGCAGCGGCGTCGATGCACGAGGAAAGCGGGCTGGAGGCGCGGGCCGCGGAGGCGAATGTGTATAATTCGCCCGGCTGGCGGCGCCTGCGGGAGGCGCGCATGTCGTCGCGTCCGGGCGGGCAGACACGCGGCGCGGCGGTGATCGACGCGCAGGCGGTCAGTAAGCATGTGGTGGGCGAGCGCGTCTTTCACCAGAAATTCGGTTATGGCGCGATCATCGCGATCGAGGGCGACAAGCTGGAGATCGCCTTTGAGAAGGCGGGGGTGAAGAAGGTGGTCGCGCGTTTCGTGACCGGCACGGATGACGTGCCGTTCTGAAAGAGGGGGCGCTGCCCCCGTCGCGCGCGGCGCGACTCCCCCGGGATATTTGTGAACAGAAGAAGGCGCGGGCGCGATCAGAACGGCAGGGGGGCGTTTTCCTTGACGTCCTTCATGACGAAGAAGGTGCGGATCTGGCGCACGCCGGGCAGGGCGATCAGCATCTTGCCGTGAAGCAGGTTGAAGTCCGACATGTCACGGACGCGGATTTTCAGCAGGTAGTCGAAATCGCCCGCCACGAGGTGGCAATCGAGCAGTTCCTTCATTTCGGTCACGGCGGTCTCGAAGGCGGCGAAGCTTTCCGGGGTGGAGCGGTCGAGCACCACGCCGACCAGCACCAGCGCGCCAAGACCGATGGAGGCGGGGTTGATCTCGGCGCGCACGCGGGTGACGTGGCCCTCTTCAAACAGGCGCTGGGTGCGGCGGTGGCAGGTGGCGGGGCTGACATGCGCGGCCTTGGCGATCTCGGCATTGCTGAGCCGTCCGTCCGATTGCAGGAGGCGCAGGATGGCGAGATCGATTCGGTCGAGAGGGGGTGCGGAAGAATCTTTCATGATTTTGGACTTTATGAGTGAAGATTCATGAGAGCAATGCATCTGGTTCAATTAGAGCGATGTATTTCGTTCAAATAAGAGAGCACCTTTCAGGTGGCAGGCCGTAGAATTCCGGGCGATGCAACCAGGAGAATGAGCATGTCGCTTCTCGAGAAATTTGAACGCTATCCGCTGACATTCGGCCCGACGCCGATCGAATACCTGCCGCGCCTGTCGGAGGCGCTGGGCGGCAAGGTCGAGATCCATGCCAAGAGGGATGACTGCAATTCCGGCCTTGCGATGGGTGGCAACAAGCTGCGCAAGCTGGAGTATATCGTGCCCGATGCCATCGCGAGCGGGGCCGATACGCTGGTCTCGATCGGTGGCGTGCAGTCGAACCACACACGGATGGTGGCGGCGACCGCGGCGAAGCTGGGCATGAAATGCGTGGTGATCCAGGAAAAATGGGTGCCCCATTACGATGCGGTCTATGACCGGGTGGGCAATATCATGATGACCCGGCTGATGGGCGCGGATTCAAGGCTTGTGGAAGAAGGATTTGATATCGGCATCCGCAAGAGCTGGGAGGATGCGATTCAGTCGGTGAAGGATGCGGGCGGCAAGCCCTATCCGATCCCGGCGGGTGCATCGGTGCATAAATACGGCGCGCTTGGCTATGTCGGTTTTGCCGAAGAAGTGGCGGCGCAGGAGGCCGAACTGGGCTATACCTTCGATTATATCGTGGTCTGCGTGGTCACCGGATCGACGCAGGGCGGGATGATTGTGGGTTTCGCCGCGCAGGACCGGGCCGACCGGGTGATCGGGATCGACGCATCCTACACGCTGGAGCAGACCCGCGCGCAGGTGCGCGGGATCGTCGACAATACCGCCGAACTGGTGGGCCTGGGGCGGGCGGTCCGCGAGGATGAGATCGTCATCAATCCCGATTACGCGCATCCCGCCTATGGTGTGCCCTCGGAGGCCACCAATGACGCGATCCGTCTGGCGGCGCGCACCGAGGCGATGATGACGGACCCGGTTTATGAAGGGAAATCCATGCAGGGGTTGATCGATCTTACGAGAAAGGGCTTCTTTCCCGAAGGGTCGCGCGTGCTTTACGCCCATCTTGGCGGGGCGCCCGCGCTGAACGGTTACGGCTACTACTACAAGGACGGCTGAACCCTTTCACCTCAACGGGGCGCACCGCGCGGCAGCGTGCGCTCCATTTCCGCAACGCGACCATGAAACCCGGAGGTTCCATGCCGACTGACCGATCCACCGCCCATCTCAAGACCGTCGAGCAGCGGCTGCTGTGGCTCTCGCACTGGATGGTTCACAATGCCAACCATATCCGTCCCAAGCAGGACGGGATCAAGGTGGGCGGGCATCAGGCCTCGTCGGCGTCGATGGTGTCGATCATGACGGCGCTTTATTTCTCGGCGTTGCGGCCCGAGGACCGGGTTGCCGTCAAGCCCCATGCCGCGCCGGTGTTTCACGCGATGCAATACCTGATGGGGAACCAGACCCGCGAGAAGATCGAGGCGTTTCGGGGTTTTGGCGGTGCGCAGAGCTATCCGAGCCGGACCAAGGATATCGACGATGTGGATTTCTCGACCGGCTCGGTGGGGCTTGGGGTCGGGATCACGGCGCTGGCGGCGCTGGTGCAGGATTTCATCGCGGCAAAGGCATGGGGCGATATCCGCAAAGGACGGATGGTGGCGCTGGTGGGCGATGCCGAGCTTGACGAGGGCAATATCTATGAGGTGTTGCAGGAGGGCTGGAAGAACGATCTGCGCAATACCTGGTGGATCATCGATTACAACCGCCAGTCGCTGGACGGGATCGTGCGCGAAGGGCTGTTCGGGCGGGTCGAGAAGATCTTCGACGCGTTCGGCTGGGATGTCGTGCGGATCAAGCATGGCGCGCTTCAGCGGGCCGCCTTCGAGGAACCGGGCGGCGCGGCCCTGCGGGACTGGATCGACAGCTGTCCGAATGCGCAATATGCGGCGCTGACCTATATGGGTGGTGCGGTCTGGCGCAAGCGGCTGATGGATGACCTTGGCGATCAGGGCGATGTGACGGCTTTGATCGAGCGGCGCGATGACGCCGAACTGGCGGCGCTGATGGAGAACCTCGGCGGCAATTGCGTCGAGACCATGACGCAGGCTTTCGACGCCATCGACCACGACCGGCCCACCTGTTTCCTGGCATATACGATCAAGGGCTGGGGCACGCCGATCGCCGGTCACAAGGACAATCACGGCGGGCTGATGACCAAGGCGCAGATGGCCGAATGGCAGGCGCATATGGGGGTGCCCGAGGGGCAGGAATGGGAGCCGATGGCCACGGTCGAAGATGTCGAGGGCTTGAGGGACTTCCTGTCGGAGGTGCCGTTCTTTGCGCAAGGGACGCGGCGTCTTGGCGATGCCCGCCTTGATGTGCCGGGCATCGAGATGGCGCCGGAGCGCGAGATTTCGACCCAGATGGCATTTGGCAAGATCCTCGACACGCTGGCACGGGGAGAGAGCCCGCTGGCCGCGCGGATCATGACCACCTCGCCGGATGTGACCGGGACCACGGGGCTTGGTCCCTGGGTCAATCGCCGCAAGCTGTTCGCCAAGCAGGCGATGCCCGACGCCTTTATCGAGCATCGCATCCCTTCGACGGCGAAATGGAACTTTGCGCCCGAAGGGCAGCATCTGGAACTTGGTATCGCCGAGATGAACCTTTTCCTGCTGCTTGGGGCGGCGGGGCTGTCGCATAGTCTGTGGGGCAGGCGGGTCATACCCATCGGCACGGTCTACGATCCGTTCGTGGCGCGGGGGCTCGATGCGCTCAATTACGCCTGTTACCAGGATGCGCGTTTCATGATCGTGGGCACGCCTTCGGGCGTGACCTTGGCGCCTGAGGGTGGCGCGCATCAATCCATTGGCACGCCGCTGATCGGGATGAGCCAGGACGGGCTGGCGGCGTTCGAGCCGGCATTCGCAGATGAGCTGGCGGTCATCATGGAATGGGCATTCGATTATCTGCAACGCGATGGCGAGGGCGCGCCCGACGAGCGCACCTGGCTGCGCGACGAGACCGGCGGATCGGTCTACCTGAGACTGAGCACGAAGCCGCTTGAGCAGCCGGGCAAGCGGGTGGACGATGCGTTCCGGCAGGGCGCCATCGACGGCGGTTATTGGCTGCGCAAGCCGGGGCCGAATGCATCGGTGGTGATCGCCTATCAGGGGGCCGTTGCCGACGAGGCCATCGCGGCAGCGGGCATGATGGGCGAGCATCGCCGCGACGTGGGGGTGCTGGCGGTCACATCGGCGGACCGCCTGAACGCAGGCTGGTGTGCGGCGCAGCGCGAGCGCGCACGGGGCAATGGGGCCGCGCAAAGTCATGTGGAGCAATTGCTGGGCGATTTGCCGGGGCATTGCACCATCGTCACGGTGATCGACGGTCATCCGGCGACGCTGGCATGGCTGGGCGCGGTGGCGGGGCACCGGGTGATTCCGCTTGGGGTCGAGCATTTCGGCCAGACCGGCACCATCGGCGATCTGGCGCGTCACTACCGGATCGACCGTCAGGCCATTGCCCATGCGATCGGTGCGTTGACCAGCGGCAAGGGCGCGCCGGTGATGTAGCGCACCGGGGTCGCTTTGCGCACGGGGGTGCCGCATTCGCGGCTTGCGCGACTCTTTCGGTTGGGACAGAATTGGGGTCCGAGGTGCCCGCATCGTGCGGGAGAATTGGGAAGCCGGTGCAAGTCCGGCGCTGCCCCCGCAACGGTAAGGATGGGGGATGCGGCCTTGGCCACTGGATCGCGTCATGATCCGGGAAGGCGCCGCATCCGATCCCGCCAAGCCCGGAAACCAGCCTTGGACCAACGTCAAGCCGCGGGGGGCGGTGCGGGCGCGTGGTCCCTCCATGTATGTGCGGGCCTTGCCGTCGGTTCTTTCCCTTCGCCCCAGACGGCCCGGGGTGTGGCCGCAGGAGAGAACGCGATGTGTGTGACCCGGATCATCGATGGGTTGGAAATGAGCGAGGCGACGGGCCGTGAGGCCGATGCCGCCGCGCGAATGGGGCTGCTCAAGTGGATTTTCGATGCGGAGGGCAGCGTGAGTGCCGAAGCCGCGCGCGCGGCGCTGGACAGCCCGGCGGCGCAGAATCCGGTCAGCCCGGCTGCGCGCGCCTTTGTCGGTTTCCTTGCGGATGCCAGCCTTGCGATGACTGGCGGGGCGGGGACGCGCCGCCGTGCACGCGGGCGGCTCAATTAGCCGTCAAGCCGCCTCACGCCGCACCAGCGGGCGATGAAAAGCGCGATCACCTCGGTCGTGCGCTGCACCGAGGCGAGGTCCACCTTTTCGTCAAAGCCGTGGATGCTGTCGGCGATGGGGCCGTAGCAGAGGCTTGGGATGCCGTGGTAAAGCCCGTAAAAGCGGGTGTCGGTGAGCGCGGTCCAGGAATCCTCGGGCAGGGCGGACTCGCCGGTGACGGTGCAATGCGCGCCAGCCAGTGCGGATTCGGGTTCGGCGGCGTTCTCGAGAACATAGCCATCGGCCATGAAGCCGGTCCATTCGATCTCGGGTGGGTTGTCGCGCAGGAAGGGATGCGCGGCGGCGGCCTCTTTGATGGTGGCGATGATCTGCGCGCGGCGCTCGGACACGACATCGCCGGGCAGCAGACCCATGCGGCAATCCACGTCGCACCAGGCAGGGAGGCTCGAGGTCCAGTCGCCGCCTGCGATCTTGCCGGCGTTGAAATTGAGCGGATGGTTGACGCCCTTGTAATGCGGGTGGCGGGTGGCGTCCTCGTCGTTCCAGTGGCTTTCCATCTTCTGGAGGGCAGTGACCAGGTGCAGTGCGGCGGTTATCGCGCTTGACCCGGTGCCGGCATAGGCCACATGGGCGGGGCGGCCGCGCACCTTGAGGCGGAACCAGATCGCGCCGACCTGCGCGCGCACCAGCCGGTGCGCGGTCGGTTCCGGGATGAAGGCGCAATCGGCCCGGTAGCCCCGTGCGAGCGTGGCGAGCGCGCCAAGGCCCGAGCTTTCCTCTTCGACGACCGATTGGTAATGCAGCCGACCGGCCGGGGCATAGCCCGCGCGGCGCAGCGCATCGACCGCGAAAAGGGCTGCGACCTTGCCGGCCTTCATGTCGCCCGCGCCCCTGCCATACATCCAGCCGTCCCGCGTTTCGGGCGAATAGGGCGGGCTTTTCCACATGCCGAGCGGCCCTTCGGGCACCACGTCGAGATGCCCCTGCAGGATGAGCGAGCGCCCTTCGGGGATTTCGGAGCTGTCGGGGGCAAGCGTGCCCACGACCGAGCGCACCGAGTCCACCTCGCCCGCGCAATCGCAGAATCCGGGCTCGTCGCGCAGCGTGTCGATCGGCGCGGTCCAGTCATCGACCTGCCAGCCACGCGCCCGCAGCGCCCCGGCCATGAAATCGAGTGCGGCGTCTTCCTGACCACGGCGGCTGGGAATGCGGGTGAAATCGGCGAGGAAACGGGTTTGGCGGTCGAAACCGTCGGCCACGGCGGAAATGATGGCGTCGCGCAGCGAAGGATCGTCGGGGGAAAGCGTCATGTCTCAATGTCCTGATGGCCCTGCGCGGGATACGAGCAGAGATCAGCGAGGACAGTCAAGAGCTTGGCGGAAAAGAAAAGCGGCGGTGCCAGGGAGGAGGAGAGGCACCGCCGCTTCATTTTACGAGCGACCCAAGGAGGAGGAGAGGGCCTTTCGCAATCTGTGCGGGTCCGAAGACCCGGGGTCTTAATGGCGGCGGCCCAGGGAGGAGGAGGGGGCCGCCGCCGTTTACAGATGTCTCAGGGAGGAGGAGAGAGACATCTGAATTCTCAAATCAGTTCAATCGCGTGTCCCGTAGACGGCTTCGTGGGCCTTGGCACGGATGCCGGAGCGGGCGATGCCGAGATCGGCCAGCGTGCGGTCGTCGAGCTTGCCCAGTTCTTTCAGGGTGGCGCGATAGATGCGATAATCCGCAAAACGCAGCATCATCTGATGCAGAGCGGCGCTGAATTCCAGGCCGAGGCCGGTTTCTGCTGCGCGGGTATAGGTCGCGAAGGTCATTGTCTTTACTCTCAAGGTTTCCAGCTGCGTTGCATGCTGTGTGTGTCGTTGTTGAGATGAAGATAGCAAAATGCTGCATGTGCACAATCCCTATTAGGGGCAATGCTGCTATGCAGCGAATGCATAAGCAGTTATGACGTAACGTTAATCTCGAGTTACATTTTTTAGGCGCTTCGTGTCTGGCTCTTGTCTGCAGCGCGAAATCTGCCACCTATTGCAGCACAAGGAAGCGGAGATTGAGCATGTCTGAAACGCGCGACGAAATTCTGAAGCAGCTCGAGCGGCTGGAATTGCCGGGCGGCGGCACGCTGGTTTCGCGCGACATGGTGCGCGCGCTCAGTGTCGAGAACGGCCAGGTGCGATTCGTGATCGAAGCGCCAAGCCCGGATCTGGCCCGGCAGATGGAGCCGCTGCGCGCCGCGGCCGAGCGGGCCGCGTTGTCGGTGCCGGGGGTTCAGGCGGCCAGCGTGGCGCTGACGGCCCATACCCCCGAGGCCAAGGGACCGCAGGGCGGGGGCGCGCCGGGGCCACGGATCGGCGGCCATCCCACCGGCGGCCAGGAATCCGTGCGTCCAGAGGGCGTCCGCTCGATTCTCGCCGTGGCCTCGGGCAAGGGGGGCGTCGGCAAGTCGACGGTCTCGTCGAACCTTGCCGTCGCGCTGGCGCGGCAGGGGCGGCGGGTCGGGCTGCTGGATGCAGATATTCACGGTCCCAGCCTGCCGCGCATGATGGGCGTGAACCAGCGCCCCGCCAGCCCCGACGGCAAGACCATCGAACCGTTGCGCGCGCATGGCGTCACGCTGATGTCGATCGGCCTCATGCTGGAAGAGGACAAGGCGGTGGTCTGGCGCGGGCCGATGCTGATGGGGGCGCTCCAGCAGATGCTGAGCCAGGTCCAATGGGGCGATCTGGATGTGCTGATCGTCGATCTGCCGCCGGGCACGGGGGATGTGCAACTGACGCTTTGCCAGCGCGCCGCGCCGACCGGGGCGCTGGTGGTTTCGACGCCGCAGGATGTTGCGCTGCTCGATGCGCGCAAGGCGATCGACATGTTCCGCACGCTCAAGACCCCGGTTCTGGGGCTGATCGAAAACATGTCGGTCTTTCATTGCCCCGAATGCGGGCATGAGGCGCATATCTTCGGGCATGGCGGGGTCAGGGCCGAGGCCGAAAAGCTGAATATCCCCTTCCTTGCCGCTTTGCCCATCGATCTTGAGACGCGGCTGGCGGGGGATGCGGGGACGCCGGTGGCGGCGGGCGAGGGGCCGATGGCCGAGGCCTATCTTGCGCTGGCGTCGCGGCTGATCGAGAACCAGATCGCCTGAGCGGCGGCCCAGCGGCGGGTCAGCCCGCCCTCGGGTTCTCGACCGCCACCAGCCCCAGATCGCGCGCCGACTCGAGCGAGAGCACCCCTGTCGCCAGCCCGCGTGGCGCCTGATAGGCCTGCACGGCGGCGCGGGTGCGTGCATCCATCACCCCGTTGACCGGCCCTTGATAGAAGCCCCGCACCTTGAGCGCGCGTTGCAGCGAGGCGATGAAATCCGGCGTGCGCGCGCGCGGGCAAGGGGTCTCGAACCAGGTCACCTCGCGCTCGCGCAGGATGGCCTGCCGGGTTTCGGTCCGGTAGACGGCGGCCTTCAGCGGCTGTCCCTCGATGGTGTAGCTGGCGGGATGGAGCAGGACCTGTTCGGTCACCGTCTCGACGACCGCGGGGGTGACCTGCTTGCCCCAGCAGGTGCCCGGCGCGGCACCGGGCGGCGCCTCGCGCAGGCTTTGCGCAAGACCGGGTTCGCCGGGCGGCTGGCCGGGGGCGCAGGCGGCGGCGATCAGGGCGGCCGACAGAAGGGCGATGGAACGGGGCGTCATGCTCGGGCCTCTGGGGGCGGTGTTTTGCCGCCACTCTAGACGGTTTCACGCCGCCGGGGAAGCGGCGGCGCCGCGGTCGGCGCAGCTGCGGCAATCGGTCCGAACAAAGGTGGAACACATCGAAATTGTCGTAACCCGACCCTGCAAGGGTCGCAAATCGGGCTGGTCTGTCCTAAATGGCTTGGCTAGGAACCCTACCAGTCTGGCACGTTTGAAAGAGAGCAAGAGTTCATGGCGAAGATCACCTATATCGAGCATGACGGCACCGCGCATGAGGTCGATGTGGCCAATGGCCTGACCGTGATGGAAGGCGCGCGCGACAACAACATTCCCGGCATCGAGGCCGATTGCGGCGGCGCCTGCGCCTGTTCGACCTGCCATGTCTATGTCCATCCCGACTGGGTCGAGAAACTGCCCGGTAAGGACGACATGGAAGAGGACATGCTGGATTTCGCCTATGAGCCCGATCCCGAGCGCTCGCGCCTGACCTGCCAGATCAAGGTCACCGACGATCTGGACGGGCTGGTGGTGCAGATGCCCGAAAAGCAGATCTGATGGCGTGGGCGGGGCGGCTTGCGGGCGGTGTTGCGGGGCTTCTCCTGCTCTGTGCGCCCGCCCTTGCGCAGGAGATCACCGGCGCGACCTATACCGACCCGACCACGCGCTACGATCACGGGGTGCTCGGGGACGATGAGGAGTGGGGCGCGCTCCGGCTCGATCTTTCGGATGGCCGACAGCGCATCATGACCCTGCCCGAGACAATGGTGTTCGAGGATACCGCCCCGCGCCTCTTCGATGTGACCGGCGACGGCGCGCCCGAGGTCGTCGTGGTCGAAGCCGACCTGCAGCGCGGCGCCCGGCTGGCGGTCTGGGGCGCTGCGGGGCGGTTGGCGGCGACGCCCTATATCGGGCGTCCGCATCGCTGGCTCGCCCCGGTGGGCGTGGCCGATCTCGATGGCGACGGCAAGCCAGAGATCGCCTATATCGACCGGCCCCACCTGCTCGGGCTGTTGCGGGTCTGGCGCCTCGAGCAGAACAAGCTCGTTCATGTGGCGGATGCGCCCAACCTCACCAATCACCGGATCGGCTGGGATCACATCCCCGGCGGATTTCGCGATTGCGGCGATGGCCCCGAGATCATCGTCGCCAGCAAGGACTGGTCGCAGGTGATGGCGGTGCAATTCCGGAACGGCGGGCTCGAAAGCCGCGCTCTCGGTCCTGCCAACGGTCCCGACAGCCTGAACGATGCGCTCATCTGCCGCTAGACTTCATCTTGCAGGAAATACTCCGGGGAGCGCGAGGGGCGGCGCCCCTCGCATCGGTCGGATCGCCCAGGCGATCCGAACCCAGCGAAATCAAAGCGCCCGCCAGCCGATATCGCGGCGGCAGAACCCTTCGGGCCAGTCGATCCTGTCCACCATCGCATAGGCCCGGTCGCGGGCCTGCATCAGCGACGCGCCGCGCGCCGTGACGTTCAGAACCCGACCGCCCGCGGCGACGATCCGGCCATCCGTTTCGGCGGTGCCCGCATGGAAGACCATGTGGAAACTGTCCTCGGCGCAATCTTCAAGCCCCTTGATCACCGAGCCCTTCTCATAGGCGCCGGGATAGCCTTTGGCGGCCATCACCACGGTCATGGCATGATCGTCGGCCCAGTTGACACGCGCCTCGTCAAGGCGCCCCTCGGCGGCGGCCTGCAAGAGGTCGAACACCTGCGCGCCAAGGCGCATCATCAGCACCTGGCATTCCGGGTCGCCGAAGCGGACATTGTATTCCACCAGCCGGGGTTCGCCGTTCTCGATCATCAGCCCGGCGTAAAGCACACCCTGATAGGGCGTGCCGCGCCGTGCCATTTCGGCGAGGGTGGGACGGATGATCCTGTCGAGCGCCTTCTGCGCGATCTCGTCGGTCAGCACGGGGGCGGGCGAATAGGCGCCCATGCCGCCTGTATTGGGGCCGCGATCGCCTTCGCCGACGCGCTTGTGGTCCTGCGCCGTGCCGATGGGCAGCGCGGTTTCACCGTCGCATAGCACGAAGAAGCTGGCCTCTTCGCCGCGCATGAATTCCTCGATCACCACCTCGGCCCCCGCCGTGCCGAATTCGCCGCCGAACATGTCGTCGATCGCCGCCAGCGCCTGATCCTCGGTTTCGGCCACGATCACGCCCTTGCCCGCCGCCAGGCCGTCGGCCTTGACCACGATGGGCGCGCCATGTTCGCGGATATAGGCGCGCGCGGCCTCGGCATCGGTGAAATGGGCATAGGCGGCCGTCGGCGCGCCGGCCGCGTCGCAGATTTCCTTGGTAAATCGCTTGGACGCCTCGAGTTCCGCCGCCGCCTTCGAGGGGCCGAACACCAGCAATCCCGCGTCGCGCAGCCGGTCCGCGACACCGGCGGCCAGGGGCGCCTCGGGGCCGACGATCACGAAGTCGATGGCGTTGGTGTCGCAAAAGCCCACCACGGCCGCGCCGTCCTCGATATCGAGCGTCGCGCATTCGGCGATCTGGGCGATGCCGGCATTGCCGGGCGCCACGATCAGCTTGTCGCATTTGGGGTTCTGCATCACCGCCCAGGCGATGCTGTGCTCGCGCCCGCCGCTGCCGAGGATCAGGATGTTCATGGCGCCGCTCTCTCTCCTGCTTGGCCTTGGATCACAGGCGTTCTAAGGTGGCGCGCAGGCAGACACAAGGCAGAGGCATGTCCGATCTGATCGACGATCCCCTCGAGGGCGAGAACGCCCCGGAATTCTCGGTGTCCGAAATCTCGGGCGCGGTGAAGCGCGTGATCGAGGGCGAATTCGCCCATGTGCGGGTGAAGGGCGAGGTCGGGCGCGTCAGCCGTCCGCGCTCGGGCCATGTCTACATGGATCTCAAGGATGACCGCGCCGTGCTGGCCGGGGTCATATGGAAGGGCGTGGCGTCGCGTCTTTCGGTGCAGCCCGAGGAAGGGATGGAGGTGGTGGCCACCGGCCGCCTCACCACCTTCCCCGGCCAGTCGCGCTATCAGATCGTGATCGAGGACATCAAACCGGCGGGCATGGGCGCGCTGATGGCGATGCTGGAGAAGCGCAAGGCGCAACTGGCCGCCGAGGGCCTGTTCGCGCCCGAGCGCAAGCGCCCCTTGCCCTATCTGCCGGAGGTGATCGGGGTGATCACATCGCCCTCGGGCGCGGTGATCCGCGACATCCTGCACCGTCTGCGGGACAGGTTCCCGCGCAAGGTGCTGATCTGGCCCGTCGCGGTGCAGGGTGAAAAATGCGCGCCCGAGGTGACCCGCGCGATCCGGGGCTTCAACCAGTTCACGCCGGGCGGCGCCTTGCCGAGGCCCGACCTTCTGATCGTGGCGCGGGGTGGCGGCAGTATCGAGGATCTATGGGGATTCAACGAGGAATCGGTGGTGCGCGCCGCCGCCGAAAGCGACATCCCGCTGATTTCGGCGGTGGGGCATGAGACCGACACGACGTTGATCGACTATGCCGCCGACCAGCGCGCGCCCACGCCCACGGCGGCGGCGGAACTTGCCGTGCCGGTGCGGCTGGACCTATTGGCCTGGTGCGACAAGCAGGAGGCGCGGCTCAGCCATGCGCTGACATCGGGTGTCGGGGCGCGCGGCCAGCGGTTGCGCGATCTGGCGCGCGCGCTGCCTAGGCCCGAGCGCCTGCTCGACACGCCGCGCCAGCGGCTTGACGCATGGTCCGACCGTCTGCCCGCCGCGCTGACCAGCCAGGTCCAGAAGCGCCGGGTCCGGCTGTTCGAGGTGTCGGGTGCGCTGCGTCCGGGCCTGTTGCAGTCGCGGCTGGAGTCACGGCGTGATCGTTACGGTTCATGGGCGTTGCGGCTGGCCCCGGCGTTGCAACGCATGGCGGACAGGAAGCGCGAATCGCTGCACCGGCGGCTGGACCGGTTGAGCTTGCGCCCGATCCGCCGCGACATGGCGCAGAAGCGCGACCAACTGGACCGGATCGGCCAGCGCCTGTCGGATGCGGGGCAACGGCAGGTGAGAGACTGGCGCGAGCAGATCACGGCGATGGACCGTCTGCGTGAGACCCTGGGTTACAAGGCGACACTGAAACGCGGCTACGCGGTGGTGCGCGGCGACGGGGCGGTCGTGACGACGCGGGAGGCCGCGGCACAGGCAACCGCGCTGGAGATCGAATTCGCCGACGGGCGTCTCGATCTGGCGGCTGGTGGCGGCGGGGGCGGGCCGGGCACTCCGCCAAAAGCCCCGCGCAAAGCGGCTGCCAAGCCCGCGCAGAAGGCTGCATCGAAGCCGCCAAAATCCGATCCCCCCGGCCAGGGCAGCCTGTTCTGAGCCAAGGCGGTCAGGTCAGACGCCGATCTTCGGCCCCGGACAGGACAGCGGCTCGTCGCTTTGCTCGACCTCGTAAAGCTCGGTTGCGAAAGGGTCGTTCACGAAACGGGCGACCAGGCCTTCGGGGCCGCGGGTGAAGGTCCAGCATTGCGGCTCGGGGCGGTTTTCATAGACGAAACAGATTTCGCCCGCCTCCTCATACCAGCGCCCCTCCTGGCATTCTCCATCGAGGAAGGACCAGCGCACGCGCCGGTCACTCAGGTATTCCTCGGCGCCGTAGGCCATGCCACCGCTGCCGTAATAGAAGGTCTTGCCACGAGTATAGGCGTCAAAGGCTTCGGCGCTCATCGCCTCTTGTGCATTGAGCGAGGAGGCGAGGAGCAAAAGGCACGGCAAGGAGAGCGGGATCAATCGGCGCATGTGCGCAGTTTGGCAGAGACGCGCGGCGCAGGCCAGATGGTTCGGCTCACGATTGCGCGGGCGGTTCCCGGCAAGGTCGCAAAACACGCCACAGGCTTCCATATCGCCGCGATCCGCATTAGGTGAGACTTAACAAGCGGATCGGAGGGCGCATGGCGTTTTTCAAGAAACTCAAGGAGCGGCTGTTCAAATCCTCATCCAAGCTGGAGGATGGTTTGGATGCGATCGTCGAAGAGGGCGGCGAGCAGGAAGAGATCGCCGCGTCGGCCGAGCCCGAACCTGAGCCGGAACCGCAGCCCGAGCCTGAACCGCAGCCGGAACCTGAGCCGCAGCCCGAGCCTGAGCCAGAGCCGCAGCCGGAACCGGTGCCCGTGCCGGAGCCCGAACCTGCGCCGCAACCCGCGCCAGAGGAACTGCCCGAGCCGCCATCCGAGCAGCCCGCAACGCCGCCCAGCGAAGTGCCCGACCAGTCACCGCAGGAGGCGCCCGCGCCTGCGCCCGAGCCGGCCCCGGCGCCGACGCCCGTGGAAATCCCGGTGGAGGATGCCGTCGAAGCCCGCGCCAAACCCGCAAAGCCGGGGATCCTGGGGCGGCTGCTGGGGCGGGGCGAGGCCAGGACCGTCACCCGCCGGGTGCTGGATGACGACATGCTCGAACAGCTTGAGGAGTTGTTGATCAGCGCCGATATGGGGGTCGATACCGCCCTGCGCGTCACCGCCAACATGGCCGAGGGACGCATGGGCAAGAAGCTTTCGACGCAGGAGATCAAGAGCCTGCTGTCGCAGGAGATTACCCGCATCATGGAGCCGGTGGCGCGCCCCATGCCGCTTTATCCCAAGGTGCCGCAGGTGGTGCTGGTGGTCGGGGTCAACGGCTCGGGCAAGACCACGACGATCGGCAAGCTGGCCAGCCAGTTCAAGGCGGCCGGAAAGAAGGTGGTGATCGCAGCCGGTGATACCTTCCGTGCTGCCGCGGTGGAACAGTTGCAGATCTGGGGCGACCGCGCCGGGGTGCCGGTGCTGACCGCGCCCGAGGGATCGGACCCCGCAAGCCTGGCCTATGACGCGATGGGAAAGGCGCAGGCGGATGGTGCTGACCTGTTGATGATCGACACGGCCGGGCGGTTGCAGAACCGGGCCGACCTGATGGAGGAACTGGCCAAGATCGTCCGCGTCATCCGAAAGAAGGACGAAAGCGCGCCGCACAACACGCTGCTGGTGTTGGATGCCACGACCGGGCAGAATGCGCTGAGTCAGGTCGAGACCTTCCGCAAGCTGGCCGATGTATCGGGCTTGGTGATGACCAAGCTGGACGGCACCGCGAAGGGCGGTGTCCTGGTGGCGCTGGCGGACAAGTTCGGCCTGCCGATCCACGCCATCGGCGTGGGCGAGCAGATCGACGACCTGGCGCCGTTCGACCCTGAGGAATTCGCCGACGCGCTGACCGGCCTGGACCGGCCATGAGTCAGTCCGAAGGCGCGTCCGGGTCTTCGTCTTGCGAGGGTTCGGCCACCCTGAGCGCGATCAGCACGATAAGAACGATTGCCGTTACCATCAGCGCCAGCGGCATTTGCCCGGCACCGCAGGCGAGGCCGATCGCACCGGCCAGCCACATCGACGCGCCCGTGGTGATGTTGTGCACCTTGCCACCCGAGGTGAAGATCGCCCCGGCCGCCAGAAAGGCGACCCCGGCGGTCACCGCCTCGATCAGGCGCAGCGGGTCGACCCGCAGCGCATCCTTGTCGCCAAAGGGAAGATGGGCAAGCTGCTGGCTGACGATGATGAAAAGGCAGGCGGCGATCGAGACCAGCATGTGGGTGCGCAGTCCGGCCGGTTTGCGGACCCACTCGCGCTCGAAGCCGATCAGCCCGCCAAGCACCAGGGCAGCCAACAGCCGCGTGGCCGCAACCAGGGGCGGCACCGCGGCAAAGGTGCCGGAAAGCTCCTTTGCGATTACTTCGAGTGCCTGTTCGATCATGCGTCCTCCATCGGGCGAATCCTTGTCATCGGGCCAGCCTAGCAGGTTTGCGGGGTGGGTGCAGTGAGATGGGGTTGAGCAACTGGCTGATCTCGCTTGAAGGCACGGCGGCGGGGCATCACCTTGCGATGGTGCTGGCGCTGCTGGCGGCGCTTTTGCATGCGGTGTTCGGTGCGCTTCAGAAAGGTCGCCACGATCCCTGGCTGAGCCGGGGCGCCATCGACGGCAGCTATGGTTTGATGGCCGCGCCGCTGGCGTTTTTCGTGGTACCCTGGCCCGAGCCGCATATGTGGCCGATCTTCGGCTGCGCCTTCGCGATCCACCTGGCCTACAAGATCCTGCAGGCGAATGCCTATGTGAAGGGCGCCTACACCGTCGTCTATCCCGTGGTGCGCGGCACCGGGCCGTTATTCACCGTGATCGGCGCCTATCTGCTGTTCGGCGAGCGATTCACGCCGGTGCAATGGCTGGGCGTTCTGGTGTTGCTGGCGGGAATCTACGGGCTTGCGGTCTATAACCTGCGCAACCTGACGGTGAACCGCGAGAACCTGCCCGCGGCGCTGATGCTGGCGGTGGCGACGGGGATGTTCGTAGCACTTTACACGACCTATGATGCCTATGGCATCCGCGCGTCGGCCGATCCGTTCACCTTCCTCGCGTGGTTCTTCATGATCGACGGGATCGTGCTGCCGTTCTATGCGGTGATCCGATGGCGCCGGATGCTTGCACCGCCGCATCCGGGGCCGCTGTTGTTGCGGGGCCTGATCGGGGGCGTCGTGGCATTCTTTTCCTTCGGGTCGATCATGCTGGCGACGCGGCTCGACAAGGTGGGCGAGGCGGCGGTGCTGCGCGAGACGTCGACGGTTTTCGCGGCGCTGATCGGGTGGCTGGTGCTGCGCGAGACCGTTGGTCCGCGCCGGATTGCCCTAATGGCATTGATTGCGGCGGGCGCTGTGATAGTTGAACTGGGCGGATAGGAAACGAGGCCTTTGATGGAAGAGCGAAAGATCAATCCGATGCTGAAGACCGGGCTGGAACTGGGGCCGATCCTGGCGTTCTTCGCCGCGTATCTCATTCTCAAGGACCGTGTGTTCACCATCGGGGGGACCGAATATGACGGGTTCATCGTCGTAACGGCCGGGTTCATCCCGGTGTTCCTGCTGGCGATGGGGGTGCTGTGGCGCCTGACCGGGCACCTGTCGAAGATGCAGGTCGTCACCGCCGTGCTGATCGTGGTGTTCGGCGGGCTGAGCGTATGGTTCAACGATCCGCGTTTCTTCAAGATGAAGCCGACGATTATCTACCTCCTGTTCGCCGGGGTGCTTGGCGCGGGGCTTTTGCGGGGGCGGTCATGGCTGCAATATGTGATGGAGGGCGTGATGCCGTTGTCGCATGAGGGCTGGATGATCCTGACCCGCCGGCTGGCGCTGTTCTTCTTCGGGCTGGCGATCCTGAACGAGCTGATCTGGCGGACCATGAGCGAGGAAACCTGGGTCTATTTCAAGACCTTCGGCCTGACGGCGGCGATCTTCGTGTTCTTCATGGCGCAGGGGCGGCTGTTTCGCGACTATGGCCAGGAGGACAAGGAGAGCTGAGCGCGCGCCGCGTGGCCCCGATTGAATCCGGTTTCTCGGAAAACACAAATCGTTGCCCGGTTTTGGCCAGATTTCCGGCCTAAGCCGGAGGCATGATACACAAGCTTTCGACCCGCCTCTGGTTTGCGACGACCTCGATCCCGGCGATCCGGGCCGAGAATATCCTGCCTGTCCTGATGATGCTGATCCTGTGGATCGCACTGGGACAGATGGGCGTGCACGAGGATCGCGCCTTTGTCATGGCGGTCGTGGTGGCCGAGGCCTATGCGATCTGGCGCAACCTGCCGGACGCGGCCTTCAGCCTGCGCAAGGTTCGCAGCGGCAGGCCCGGCATGCTGATGTGGCCGGTCCTGGGGCTGGTGACGCTGGCGGGGGTTCAGCTGTGGCTGAACGATCCGCTGTTCACGCAGCGCGCGCTGACGGGCATGTGCGTCTTTTTCCTGGTCATCATGGTCCTGGGAATCCGGCGCGAGAAGGACATGCTGGAACGGGTCGTGCCGCAGCAAAGCGCGGATGGCGCGCCGGTCGAGCGGGTCAGCCTGCTGCGCGTCAACGCGTTGGCGGCGGCGATGGTGATCGCGGTGAACGAGTTGCTGATCGCGGGCGAGACGCTGGCGGTCTGGATCACCGTGATGCCGGTCTTCGTGCTGTTCCTGCACGGGTTCTACTGGTTCATGGTGCTGATGGTGCTGCCGCCTCACGAGAAGGCAGCCTGATCGCTCAGGTCGCAGCGCCGCGCCAGCCGGAATTGCATGTTTCAGGATATGGAAGGCTCAGGATGCGCGACCAGCGCGGATCGGGCTCGGCGGGCAGGGCGGCGCGCAATTGCGGCAGCGGCAACGCCTCGGGGGTGCGCAGCAGCGCGCGATAGAACCCGAACACGCCGGGGCGAAGATACGACGACCAGTGACAGATCCGCGCCTTGGGGCGCTCGATTTTGAAGCCCGCGCACGCCAGCGCGGTCAGGGTGTCGGGATGATCCAGTTGCAGGGTCAGCGTTCTTGGCAGGGCAGGCAGGCCGTGGCCAAGGCTGCGGTCGCCGCGCGCGGGCGGTGTGACCAGCCGCTCCAGCAGAAAATCGAACAGGTCGTTCTCGCGGCTGGTGACGTTGATGATCTCGGCGGTGCGCCCGGCGCCGCGGCTGAGCGCCTCGGCGGCGCGGCTGCCGAATTCGGCACCAGACAGCAGGATCGCGCGGCCGACACGCCCCTCGGGCAGGCGTTCGAGCGCCCCGAGAACGACGCGCGCCCCAAGTGAATGCGCCAGCAGGTGAAGCGGCCTGTCGGGCGCGATCCGGGCGATCATCTCGATCAGCTGCGCCAGCGCGGCGCCGGCCACCTCGGCCTGACGATAGGCCTGCCAGATGGTGCCACGCCCCGGCCAGCCGAAGGCGATGCCGGTGCCTTCGTCGCGTTGGCCTGCGCCAAACCCAAGGGCGCGCGGCCAGCTCATCGCTTTCCAGCTGCGGCAGGCGGGGTCGAGCGAGAGGATGTGCTGGTGCGGGCAGTCGAGCCCGTGACCGGGCGCGAATTTGTAACCGTGGGTCATGATCACGACCGGACCGCGCCCGTGGCGCAGCGCCTGCGCCAGCGTGGGGCCGAGGGGGGAATCCTGCCCGGTGTGAAGGACGGGGCCGTCCGGGCCTGAATTGATTTTCAGTAAGGGCATGATGCTCGAGTCGCCACTACATCTGGTAGCTTCGAGGTAGAGGACGACTACGACGGTTTCTTGAATGAAATGTAAAAGGCACGAGACGGTGTTGACGCGCCACGCGGCCAGGAGTAAATCGGCGGCGTGGCGATTTGTTACCGGATTGCGGGCCACGTAAAACAACTCCGCTAAAGAGGTCAGGATGAAAGCCCCCTTTCGCTTGACCGCGACGGGGGTTTTTTCATTTGGGCCGAGCGCCCAGGAGGATGACGATGGACGAGGATTGGAAGACGCGCACGAAGCTGGTGCATGGCGGCACGCGCCGCAGTCAGTGGGGCGAGGTCAGCGAAGCCATCTTCATGACCCAGGGCTTCGTTTATGACAGTGCCGAGCAGGCAGCGGCGCGGTTTCTCGAGGCGGGCCCGGATGAGTTCATATATGCGCGTTACGGCAATCCGACGGTTGCGATGTTCGAGGAACGCATCGCCGCGCTGGAAGGCGCCGAGGACGCTTTCGCCACCGCCAGCGGCATGGCGGCGGTCAGCGGGGCGCTGACCTCGATGCTAAGAGCGGGAGATCATGTGGTCGCGGCGCGGGCGCTGTTCGGCTCCTGTCATTACGTTCTTGACGAGGTGCTGACGCGTTTCGGGGTCGAGGTGACGTTCGTCGACGGGCCGGATCTGGAGCAGTGGCGCGCGGCGATCCGCAAGGACACGCGCGCGGTGTTCTTTGAAACGGTCGCCAATCCGACGCTGGAACTGGTCGATCTCGAGGCGGTCGCGGCGCTGGCGCATGAGGTCGGCGCGACGGTGATCGTGGACAATGTCTTCGCGACGCCGGTGTTTTCGCGCGCCATCGCGCAGGGTGCCGATGTGGTTGTCTATTCGGCGACCAAGCATATCGACGGGCAGGGGCGCGCGCTTGGCGGTGTGATCCTGGGGACGCGCGACTTCATCCGCGGCACGGTCGAGCCCTACATGAAGCATACAGGCGGTTCGATGTCGCCATTCACCGCCTGGATCATGCTCAAGGGGCTTGAGACGATCACTCTCAGGGTCGAAGCGCAGGCCGCGACCGCGCTCAAGCTGAGCGAAGCGCTTGAGGGACAGAAGGGCCTCGTGCGCGTGATCTATCCGGGTCATCCGAGCCATGCACAGCACGATCTGGTCCTGCGCCAGATGGGCAAGGGCGGCACGGTTGTCGCGCTTGAGATCGAAGGCGGGCAGGCGGGGGCGTTCCGCTTTCTGAACGCGCTCAGGATCGTGGTGATCTCGAACAACCTGGGCGACGCCAAGTCGATCGCGACGCATCCGGCGACCACCACCCATCAGCGCCTGCCCGACGATCAGAAGGCCGCTCTTGGCATCACGCCCGGGCTGGTGCGGCTTTCGGTCGGGATCGAGGACAGCGACGACCTGATCGCCGATATCATGCAGGCGCTGGAGGCGGCGCGGGAAAAGGAATGATCCATCCGGTCGCTTCCGGCGTATTTCCTTTCGAAATTGGAATTATTTTCGCCGCGTGATTAGATATCACAGGCACCGGGAGACAAGGGGCCAGAAATGAACATCCATACGCGGGAAATGTCGGATATGCCGGATCGCGACGAAGCCAAGGCGGCGCTGGAACGCCTGCGGGCATGGGCCGGGCAGGCCACACCCGAAGAGGTTGCGGATCTCGATCCGGCGATCTCGCGCCTGTTGCCGGGGCGTGACAGGGTGAACTATCCCGACCTGTCGCGGACCTATCCCGAGAGTTTCGAGGTCGATACGGCCTATCGCAATTCGATGCCCGATCTGCAGAACGGCCCCAGTTCCCTGATCCGTGGCGCCAAGCAGCATTTGCAGCATGTCGGCATCTCGAATTTCCGCTTGCCGATCCGCTTTCACACCCGCGACAATGGCGATCTTACGTTGCAGACGTCGGTCACCGGCACGGTCAGCCTTGAGGCGGGCAAGAAGGGCATCAACATGTCGCGCATCATGCGCAGCTTTTACCGTCATGCGGAAAAGACCTTCAGCTACGAGGTGATGGAAGCGGCGCTGGACGATTACATCTCGGATCTCGACACCATCGACGCGCGGTTGCAGATGCGCTTTTCCTATCCGGTCAAGCTGTCGTCGCTGCGGTCGGGGCTGGAAGGATACCAGTATTACGATATCGCGATGGAACTGGCGGAATCGGGCGGGGTGCGGCGCAAGTTCATGCATTTCGACTATGTCTATTCGTCGACCTGCCCTTGCTCGCTGGAACTGAGCGAACATGCCCGCCAGACCCGCGGGCAACTGGCGACGCCGCATTCGCAACGTTCGGTGGCGCGGATATCGGTCGAGATCGCCGGCGATGCGATGCTGTGGTTCGAGGACCTGATCGAAATCGCGCGCAAGGCGGTGCCGACCGAAACCCAGGTGATGGTCAAGCGCGAGGACGAGCAGGCCTTTGCCGAGCTCAACGCCGCCAACCCGATCTTTGTCGAGGACGCGGCGCGGCTGTTCTGCGAGCAGTTGCTGAAAGACGAGCGGATCGGCGATTTTCGCATCGTCGCCAGCCATCAGGAAAGCCTGCACAGCCATGACGCGGTGAGCTTGCTGACCGAAGGCGACACCTTTGCCAGCGACAGCATCGACCCGCGCCTGTTCAGCACCCTGTTCCACGTCGGCTGAGGCCGGACTGCATCCCGCGTGGCTTGCGCATCTGCCTCATTCTTGTGCGGCCGGGTCGATGATGCGTGTTTTGCAATCATGAAAGCACGGCGCGCGGGGCTGTGCGCATTCGTGACGCGGGGCCGGGGCGACGGTGTTTTATCCTGATGTCACAGACGCGGCCTAGCGTCAGCACCACCACCAGACTCCGAGGAGAAACCGATGACATCCGTGACGACTCCCCTCATGCTTTCGGCTGCCGGCATGCGCCTTTATGGCTACCTGATCCACACCAACATGCGCGTCGCGCAGGAATTCGGACGCGCGGCAGTGTCGGGCAATCCCTTCCTTGTGACTGTGCCTGTGCGGGCGTCGGCCCCTAGCAAGGCGAGCCCGGCAGCGGCGCCGGCCGCCAAGGCGACGCCGAAGGCCAGCCCACCCGCGCAGCGCAAGGCCCCGCGTCAGGCGCCGCGCCCCGCAGTGCAGGCGGGTGACAGGACCGACGCCAACACCAAAGCCAAGGTCAAGGTCACACCCGAAAGCCCGTCCAACGCCGCCGCGACCGTTTCGGAGACCGGCAAGGAACAGGTCAAACGCCCGCGCGCGCCCTCAAAGCCCCCGGCGATGCCCGTGTCCAAAAGCACGGCGCGCACCGATGCACCGGGCTCGGGCCAGGCGTGACGCGCGCGCCGGGCCTTGCGCTCAGTGCATCGCGGGCATGAGCAATCGTCGGTGGTAAAGTCAGCGCTGCTGACCTAGATTTGGGGTGGGGAGGAAACCTGAAAGCAGAGACAGCTCGTGAGGTTTCCAATATGACAACTCTGACAACCGACATTTCGCATGCGCCCGCACGGGTGCTTGAATGGCTCAAGGGCATGTCCAATGCCTTGGCCGTGGGGTTTGAGGCACATGCGCATCATGCGTCTCGCCGCGACAAGATCGAAGCACTTGAAGCCAAGAGCGACGAGGAACTGGCCAGCATGGGCCTGCGGCGCGACGATATCGTGCATCATGTCTATCGTGATCTGTTCTACGTCTGATCGTCGGAACTGACGCGGCCCGGCCGGTTCCTCCGGCCGGGCGCGGTATCGTGCTTGACAGCGGGACAGGGCGAGGCCAACTCTGCGCGTCATGTTGGATATGCGCCCCGTCGGATATGTTGTCGGCCTGCTGGTCATGGCGCTTGGCGTGGCCATGCTGTTTCCGATGCTGGTCGATATCGCCCAAGGCCTTGGCCACTGGGCGGTTTTCGCCGAGAGCGCGATCCTGACCATCCTGATCGGCAGTCTTGTGGCGCTGGCATGCCGCGACGGTGTGCGCGCCGGGCTGACCATTCAACAGACCTTTCTTCTGACCACCGGCGTCTGGTTCATCCTGCCGTTCTTTGCGGCCTTGCCCTTCATGCTGGGTGCGACCGAGGCGCGGCTCGTGGATGCGGTGTTCGAGGCGATGTCGGGCCTGACCACCACCGGTTCGACGGTGCTGTCGGGCCTCGATGCGCTGCCCAAGGGGCTGCTCTTGTGGCGCGGCATCATGCAATGGCTGGGCGGTATCGGCATCATCGTGGTCGCCATGGTGTTTCTGCCCGAGCTGAGGGTCGGCGGGATGCAGGTGTTCCGCTCGGAAGCGTTCGACACGATGGGAAAGATCCTGCCGCGCGCCACCCAGATCGCATCAAGCATATCGACGATCTATGTCGGGATCACCCTGCTGTGCATCGCCGCCTATGTGCTGACGGGCATGAACGCGTTTGACGCGACGGTGCATGCGCTGACAACCGTATCGACGGGCGGATTCGCGAATTACGACGCCTCTTTCGGGCAGTTCTCCGGCGCGGCGGAATGGGTTGCGACGGTGTTCATGATCCTCGCGGCGCTGCCCTTCGTGCGCTATGTGCAGCTGATCGCGGGCAATCGCTCGCTTTTTCATGACAGCCAGGTGCAGGCCTTCCTGCTGACCATCGGCATATTGGTGGTGGTGACGGCCACGGTCCTGATGTCGATCTTTCCGCACCATCCCGAGCAGGCGCTGCGCGAGGCGGCGTTCAACATCACCTCGATCATCAGCGGCACAGGCTATGCCAGCGTGGACTACATGGGCTGGGGATCGTTCCTTGTGTCGGTGTTCTTTTTCGTCGGGCTGATCGGGGGCTGCGCGGGATCGACCGCCTGTTCGGTCAAGGTCTTCCGCTACCAGATCCTGTTCGCGTCGGTCAAAGCGCAGCTTGGCCGGATCCATTCGCCCCATGCGGTCTTTACCCCGCGCTTCCAGGGCCGCACGATCGAGGATGATGTCCTGAATTCGGTGATGACGTTTTTCGTCTTTTTCATCGTCTCGCTTGGCGTGTTCGCTGTGGCGCTGGGGCTGACGGGGCTGGATTTCGTCACATCGCTTTCAGGCGCCGCGACGGCGCTGGCCAATGTCGGCCCCGGCCTTGGCGATATCATTGGACCGGCTGGCAATTTTGCCAGCCTGAACGACGCCGCGAAATGGATCCTGATCTTCGCCATGCTTATCGGGCGGCTGGAGATCATGGCCGTTTTCGTGCTTTTCACCTTCAGCTTTTGGAGAACCTGATGACTTCCCGACCCCTTGGCGCGCAAATCAGCCATATGCTCAAATCCCGTGGCGTCGATACGATTTTCGGCATTCCCGGCGTTCATAACCAGGAAATGTATCGCGGCATCGAGGAGGCCGGGATTACCCATGTGCTGGCGCGCCACGAACAGGGCGCAGGATTCATGGCCGATGGCTATGCGCGCGCCAGCGGGAAGCCGGGGGTGGCCTATGTGATCACCGGTCCGGGGCTGTGCAACATCATGACGCCGATCGGGCAGGCCTATTCCGACAGTGTGCCGATGCTGGTGATTTCCTCCTGTCTCGATGAAACGGCGGCACGGCGCGGGCAGTTGCACCAGATGAAGGATCAGGCGGGCGCCGCGCGCACCGTGGCCGACTGGTCCGAGACCGCCGGGTCGGCTAAGGCCGCCTATGACCTGATCGACCGGGCGATGGCCGAATTCGCGCTGGCGCGCCCGCGCCCCAAGGCGCTGTCGGTGCCGATCCACCTGCTTGAAGGCAACGCGCCGCCGGCGCCGCCATGCGATGCACCCGTCGTGGCGGGCAACGCATTGCCCGACATGAGCGCGGCGATTGCGGCGCTGCAATCGGCGCGCCGTCCGCTGATCGTGGCAGGGGGCGGGGCGCGCCGCGCCGCCCCGGCGCTCAACCGGCTGCGCGAGGCGCTTGGCGCGGCCTGTTTCACCACATATGCCGGGCGGGGGATCTTTGCGCCGGGCACGCCGCTGTTTTATGGCAGTTTCCTCGCGCGGCCCGGATCTGCGGCCGAGATCGCCAAGGCGGATGTGGTTCTGGCCGTGGGCAGCGAGCTGGCCGAGGTGGATCACTGGCGCGATCATCTGGGCCATGAGGGCACGCTGATCCGGGTGGATATCGACCCCGAGGTCCTGTCGGACATGCAGCGCGCAGATATCGCCATCGCGGCGCGCGCCGAGCCCGCGATCGCGGCGCTGTGCGACGCCATCGCGCCGGGCGGCGAGAGCGCCTGGAAACAGGCCGAGATCGACGCGGCGCGCGGGCGCTGGCAAAGCGAGGTCGAGGCGCAGCTTCCCGGTATCGGGGCGGTCTGCGACACGCTGCGCAAGAGCCTGCCCGAGGGGACGATGATCTTTTCGGACATGACTCAAATCGCCTATGCCTCAAACGAGATCTGGGAGCTGGATGCGCCGGGGCTCTGGCATCATCCCAACGGCTTTGGCACGCTTGGCTATGCCATGCCGGCGGCGATCGGCGGTGCGGTGGCGCGGCGTGGCCTGCCGACCATGTGCATCGCAGGCGATTACGGCTTTCAATACACGCTGCCCGAGCTTGGGGTCGCGGTCGAGCTGGAACTGCCCTTGCCAATCCTGCTTTGGGACAATGGCAAGCTCAAGGAGATCGAGGATCACATGATCCGCTCGCAGATCGCCCCCAAGGCGGTCGAGGCCCATAACCCGGATTTCTGCGCGCTGGCGCGGGCTTACGGGGCGAGGTCCGAGGCGCCCGAGACCCTTGAGGCACTGGCGCGCGCGGTGACCGAGGCGTTCAGCGCCAAGGGTCCGACGCTGATCCGTGTCAAATCGGATATCGCCTGAGCCCTATTCCCAGCAGCTGACCAGAACGGTCATGCCGGCGGCGCGGTCGGTCAGCGCCTCGGGCGCGATCTGGTCGGTGTCCGAGGTCTTGGAGGGCGTGATCCCGGCCTCTTCCAGAAGGCGTTTGAGCACTGCGCCGTCGGCGGCGAAGCTGACGCCCTGCGGCAGTTTGCGCTCGTCGCTCGGATTGGGCAGCAACATGCCCAGAACCGCGCCTCCGGCATCCACGACCGGGCCGCCAGCGTCGCCATCAAGCGCGTTGAGAGCGAGGCGTTTCACGTTGTCCTCGCCGTCGAGCCCGCGCAGGTCGGCCAGATGCCCGAATGTCAGGGTTGGCGCACCCAGCACGCCGCCATAGGAATACCCGGCCACAGCGATATCCGATTGCAGGCGCGGAACCGCCTGCTGGAAGGCGGCCACGGCGATCGGGGCCAGCGTTTCAAGCGGGCGCAGCACGGCGATGCCCAGCCCGTCGTCGCGGGTGGCGACTTCGGCCTCGTGGGCATCGTCGATGGTGATGCGCGTGCAGCCCTGGACTACGTCGGCGGTAGTGACGACCGTGCCGCCCTGATCGACGTAGAAGCCCGAGCGGTTGAGGCGCGGCTTGCGAATTTCGAGGCCCGACACAAGGTCGAGGTTCTGCATGGCGGAGCCCGCAGCCGGGTCCAGCACGCCGTCAAGCCGCGTAAAGCTGTCCTGCATCCGGCCCAGAAGGCGGGTGCGGCGCTCTTCATCTCCGGCGGGCCATATCAGGGCGAACCCCTTGATCGTCCCATCCTCGAGCCATGCCTGCGCATGGGTGATCTGCAACGCGCCTTCGCCGATCAGCGTGAAGTTGTCGCCATCCAGCGAGCGCGGACCGGTTTCAGGGACGATCCTGAGCGTCTGCATGATGTCGTAAAGCCCCGCGAGCGTGTCCTGCGTGCCTTGCTGGCTGATGAGGAGGACGCGGGCGTTGACGTCGCCGCTGGCGACGTAATGGGCGAAGGGCGGTTCGTACTTCTCGAAGGCGACGAATGCGGTGGGCATTTCGACGGCAATGCCAGCATCCTCGTCGCGCACCAGTTCAAGGCCCAGCCCTTCGAGCACCGCGTTATACTGCGCCAGAAGCTCGCGGCGCTGGCCGGTGGTCAGGATGCCGGTGGTCTCGTGGCCGTTGGCCTCCTGCCAACGGGCCATCGACGCGCGCGTGCCACGGCCGAAGGCGGCGTCGATGGCGCCGGCGTAATGGCCTGACCATTGCAGCGCCTCTTGCAGCAGGGCGCGCTCTTCGCGGGTCAGCTCGCTTTCGCTGGCGCGGGCCTCGGCCGGGGTTTCATCGGGCGGTTCGATCGCGGCGGGCGTTTCCAGCGGAGCAGGGTCGGCCACGGCGGTGGCTTCGTTTGCCTCGGATGCCGGGTCGTTCTGCGCGGTTTCAGCGGGCGGGGCGTTCAGATCGAGGGCAGGCTGGTTCAGCGCATTGGCGCCAATGGGCCAGAATTGCTGACGGTAATCGGAACTGCGCGCGATATAGGCGTCGCGCGGGATCAACCCCTGAAGGCGCAGGCTGCGCAGGATGCTGTCGGCGTCGTCACGGGCATAGGGGCCAAGCGCAACGGCATACCAGCCCCCGCCCAGCGAGAAGCCGTTCACATCTTCCAGTCGCGCGGCGTAGTCGCGGATGCGCGCGCGGGCCTCGGCCAGGCTGGGCTGAGCCTCGATCTGGACCCATACGGGGTCGTTCTCCTGTGCGCGTGCGCCCGGAGCCGCAAGAAGACATGCGCAAACCAACGCGATGAAAATCCGTACCATGTAGACCCTTTGCCCCTTGCCCGTCGTGTTCTGAAAGCTGCTCTGAAACCTTTTAGCAAATCTGCACCGGCATGCACCCAAAAATATGGTGAGCCGCGCAATTGACCCTGCCGTGCCGGGGCCGTAGGTAAGAGCGGCGATTTTCAGGGTGTGCCCGGAGGCGATCATGGTGGAAAAGACCGGCAAGCCACGCAGTTTTCAGGAGGTCATCCTGCGGCTGCAAGCCTATTGGGCGGCCAAGGGCTGTGCGATGATGCAGCCATATGACATGGAAGTCGGGGCAGGGACCTTTCATCCGGCGACGACGCTGCGTTCGCTTGGCTCGAAGCCCTGGGCGGCGGCCTATGTGCAACCCTCGCGCCGTCCCACCGACGGGCGCTATGGCGAGAACCCCAACCGGTTGCAGCATTATTACCAGTACCAGGTTCTGATCAAGCCGAGCCCGCCCGACCTTCAGGCGCTTTACCTGGGCAGTCTCGAGGCGATCGGTATCGACATGGCGCTGCATGACATCCGATTTGTCGAGGACGATTGGGAAAGCCCGACGCTTGGTGCCTGGGGGCTTGGCTGGGAAGTATGGTGCGACGGGATGGAAGTGAGCCAGTTCACCTATTTCCAGCAGGTCGGCGGGCATGATTGCCATCCGGTCTCGGGCGAGCTGACCTATGGGCTCGAGCGTCTGGCGATGTATGTGCTGGGCGTCGATCACGTGATGGAAATGCCGTTCAACGATCCCGGCGCGCCGATCCCGCTCAGCTATGGCGATGTGTTCCGCCAGACAGAGCAGGAATACAGCCGCTGGAATTTCGATGTGGCGGATACCGAGGTTCTGCTGCGCCATTTCCAGGAGGCGGAAGCCGAATGCGAGGCGATCCTCGCGCAGCCCGCCGATGACCCCAAGACCGGCCAGCGCATCGTGATGGCGCATCCGGCCTATGACCAATGCATCAAGGCCAGCCATATCTTCAACCTGCTCGATGCGCGGGGTGTCATTTCGGTGACCGAGCGGCAGGCCTATATCGGCAGGGTCAGGGCTCTGGCCAAGCAATGCGCCGATGCCTTTGTCACCACCGAAGCCGGGGGGCATGCTGCCTGATGGGAAAATTCCTTGCAGCCGCGATCCTGCTGACCGCGCTGGTGGCGGGTGTGGCGCTCTATTACCTGCAGGTTTATGCCTTTTACGACGAGGTGCCGGCCAATGGGCGCGACGATGTGCAAATGACATCGCTGGTGTCCGGGCAACCCGAGGCGATCCTCTATGATGATTTCCGGGCTATCGATTCCGACAGCTCGCCGATCCGCTACCGCGCCTGCTTTTCCACCGGGGCGAGCCAGGCAATGCTGAGCGAGACCTATGTCGCCTACGAGAAGGCCGAGCCGCGCGTGGCGCCGGGATGGTTCGACTGTTTCGACGCCGAGGCGATTGGCGCCGCCCTGGAACAGGGCAGCGCGCTGGCCTTTCTGGGCGAGAAGGATATCGAATACGGTATCGACCGGGTCGTTGCCGTCACCGAGAACGGGCGCGGCTATGTCTGGCACCAGATCAACCATTGCGGCGAGGTCGTGTTCGACGGCCAGCCGGTGCCCGAAGATTGCCCCGAACCCCCGAATGGGAACTGATTGATATGCCTGATCTTCTGATCGAACTTTTCTCCGAGGAAATCCCCGCCCGCATGCAGGCCCGCGCCGCCGACGCGCTCAGGAGCCGCATGACTGACGGGCTGGTCGAGGCCGGTCTGACCTATGCGGGCGCGCAGGCCTTTTCGACACCGCGACGTCTGACCCTGGCGCTCGAGGGGGTGCTTGGCGAAAGCCCGACCACCCGCGAGGAACGCAAGGGGCCAAGGGTGGATGCGCCAGAAAAAGCGATCGAGGGTTTCTTGCGCGGCGCGGGCGTGACGCGCGACGATCTGGAAATCCGCGACGACAAGAAGGGGCAGGTTTACGTGGCCACGATCACCAAGACCGGCCGGCCTGCCGATGTGATCGTCGCCGAGGTGCTCGAAGCGGTGATCCGTGACTTTCCCTGGCCCAAGTCGATGCGTTGGGGGGCGGGCAGCCTGCGATGGGTGCGCCCGCTGCATTCGATCCTGTGCATCCTGACCGACGAGAGCGGCGAGGCGCGGGTGGTCGATCTCGAAGTTGACGGGCTTCGCGCGGGCGACAGCACCGAGGGGCATCGCTTCATGGGCGAGGGGCGGTTTTCCGTCACGTCCTTCGAGGATTACGAGGCGAAGCTCAGGCGCGCGCATGTCATCCTGGATGCCCAGGCACGGGCCGATCATATCTGGCAGGATGCCACCAATCAGGCTTTCGCGGCGGGCATGGAAGTCGTTGAAGATAAAGGGCTTCTTGCAGAAGTCGCAGGGCTGGTGGAATGGCCCGTGGTATTGATGGGCCAGATCGACGAGACCTTCCTGAGCCTGCCTGCCGAAGTTCTTCAGACTTCGATGAAGGAACATCAGAAGTTCTTTTCGGTGAGGAACCCCAAGAGCGGGCGGATCGAACGCTTTGTCACGGTCGCGAATATCGAGACCGAGGATGACGGTGCAACCATTCTGGCGGGCAATCAGAAGGTCCTGTCGGCGCGGCTGTCGGATGCAAAGTTCTTTTGGGAGAATGACTTGCGCATTGCGCGGGCGGGGATGGACGATTGGATCGAGCATCTGGGCCAAGTGACCTTCGAGCGCCAACTGGGAACGCAGGCGGCGCGGATCGCGCGGATCGGTGCGCTGGCGGGCGAGGTGGCGCCGGAGCTGGGGGCCGATCCCGGTCTGGTGGTGCAGGCGGCGCGGGTCGCGAAGGCTGACCTGAGCTCGGAAATGGTCTATGAATTCCCTGAATTACAAGGGCTTATGGGGCGTTATTATGCCGAGGCCGCGGGTCTTCCACCCGAGGTCGCGGCCGCCTGCGAAGAGCATTACGCGCCGCTTGGGCCGTCGGATGATGTGCCGGGTGCGCCGGTGTCGGCGGCGGTGGCGCTGGCGGACAAGCTGGATATGCTGACCGGGTTCTGGGCGATTGACGAAAAGCCGACCGGATCGAAGGATCCCTTTGCGCTACGGCGCGCGGCGCTGGGTATTATCCGCATCGTGCTGGATGGCGGATACCGGATCCAACTGGACAGATATATTGATGCGCAGCTTCTGAGGCACAAGATAAGCCTTCACCGCGCCCGAGCGAGCGAAGGTGAAATCGATACGCTGGAAGAGGTTCTGAAGGAAATCGCGGAGCGCGGGGTGTTCGGGGCGGCGTTTCATGCGGTGATGGACAAGGTGCAGGGCAAGGATGGCGCGCCGGAGACGGGCGAGGGCAGCCTGTTGCGCAGTGTGGGCGGACAGGTGCCTGACCTGAGCACGGACCTGTTGGCCTTTTTCCATGACCGCCTGAAAGTCCACTTGCGAGATCAAGGGCTCAGGCATGACGTGATCGATGCCTGCCTTGCGATGCCCGGCAATGACGACCTGACCCTGCTGGTTCGCCGGGCGACGGCACTGAGCGATTTTCTCAAGACCGACGATGGCGAGAACCTGTTGCAGGGCTTCAAGCGGGCCAACAACATTCTGACGCAGGCCGAGGAAAAGGACGGGGTGGAATATTCCTTTGGCGCCGATGTGAAATTCGCGGAAACCACTGAGGAAAAAGCACTTTTCGCCGCTCTCGACACGGCCGAACCACAGATCGCCGAGGCGCTGAAGGCCGAGGATTTCGCGGCGGCGATGGGGGCTATGGCGGGGCTGCGGCCTGCGGTGGATGCGTTTTTCGACGCGGTGCAGGTGAATGTGGACAACCAGACGGTGCGCCGCAATCGCCTTAATTTGCTGAGCCGCATCCGCGATATCTGCCTTCAAGCTGCCGATCTGACGCGCCTCGAAGGCTAGGCGCGGCGCGCGACAGCGGTGTACAAAACGTCCGGTTTGTACGCGGGTCTTGTACAGGATTCGCCGCGCGCGCGATCGTTTATGTACAGAATGGCTTTGCGGGACGGATCGGGTGCTCTGCGGTTGTGAATGACCCAGCGTTGCGGGGGCGGGCGGGAATCTTTTCGGCCTGCCCCTTGCCATGTGGCGGATCGCGCGTATTCTGCGCCCACTCAGGAAAGGTGCCGCAGTGCAGCATAGCGATCCAGATATCACCCTGATCACGGCCTCGGCACCGATGGCGGCGCATACCCACGGCGGGCGCGCGAAGTGCCTTCAGCGGCTGGTGCGACTTGAGCTGCCGGTGCCGCGCACCATCGCGCTGTCGTTCAACGCGGTGCATGGAATTGCCGCCGGCGACATGCCCGACATGGAGGCGCTGCTGGCGCCGTTCGATTCCGAGGCGCTTTTATGCGTGCGCCCGTCATCGGAAGACCCGGATTGGGGCGGGCCGGGTGCGGTGCTGAATATCGGCATGAATGACGGCAAGTTCGTTCAGCTGAGCGACCGGCTGGGCAAGGTGGCGGCGGCGGAGCTTTATCTGCGCTTCGTGCAATCCTATGCGATCCATGTGGCGCGGCTGGACCCGGACATGTTCGACGAGGTGTCGGACGATCCGGTGGTCGGGCTGGGCCAGTCGCTGCGCGCCTATGAGGACGAGACCGAAGAGGATTTCCCCCAGCAGACCGCCGTGCAGCTGGCCGAGGTGCTGCGCTCCATGGCGCGGGCCTGGGAGGGCACGACGGCGCGGTTGCTGCGCCAGGCCAAGGGTGCGCCCGCGGATGCGGGGCTGGGCCTGGTCGTGCAGGAGATGGCCCTCGGGCTGGGGCAGGGGGAATGTGGCTCGGGGGTGATGCAGCTGGTGGACAGCCAGACCGGCGCGCGCCAGATCACCGGGCGCTACCTGAGCCAGAGCCAGGGGCGCGAGGCGCTGAGCGGAGGCGCGGGCGCGCTGTTTCTTGAGCGCGATCCGCGCGGGCCGTCATTGGAGGAGCTGGCGCCGGAGGCCTTTGCGGCGCTGAAATCCTGCACGGAACTGATGCGCGGCAAGCTGCGCGAGGAAATGCAGGTGGAATTCACCATCGAGAACGGCGAGGTCTATGTGCTGGACGGGGTGCGCGTGGCGCGCAATGCCCGCGCGGCGGTGGCGATCGCGGTGGCATTGGCCGAGGACGGGATCATCGCGCGTGAGGACGCGCTGATGCGGATCGATCCGCGCGCCCTGAATGAACTGTTGCACCGGCAGGTGGACCCGGAAGCGGCGCGCGACGTGCTGGCGCGGGGCGTGGCGGCAAGCCCCGGTGCTGCGAGTGGCCGGATCGTCTTTACCGCCGAGGCCGCGCAGGCGGCGGCGGCGCAGGGCGAGGCGGTGGTGCTGGTGCGGCGCGAAACCAGCCCCGAGGACATTCGCGGCATGCATGCGGCGGTGGCCGTGCTGACGGAGCGGGGCGGCATGACCAGCCATGCGGCGGTGATCGGGCGGGGCATCGGCCTGCCTTGCGTGGTGGGGGCTTCGCAGATCGGGTTCGACCCGGTGCGCAAGCAATTGACGCTGCCGGACGGGCGAATCCTGAAGAAGGGTGACACGATCACCATCGACGGCACCAATGGCGAGGTTCTGGCAGGCGAGGCGCCGCTGTTGGAGGCGGCGCGCGATGAATCCTTCCAGACCCTGATGGATTGGGCCGACCTGGTGCGAGACATCGCGGTGCGGGCCAATGCCGACACGCCCGCCGATGCCGAGGTCGCCCGGAATTTCCGCGCGCAGGGGATCGGGCTGTGCCGCACCGAGCACATGTTCTTCGAGGCGGATCGCCTGACGGTGATGCGCGAGATGATCTTTGCCGATTCAAGCGAGGACCGCGCGGCGGCGCTGGACCGGTTGTTGCCGATGCAGCGGGCCGATTTCATCGACCTGTTCCGGATCATGCAGGGGCAGCCCGTCTGCATCCGCCTGTTCGACCCGCCATTGCATGAATTCCTGCCATCGGATCGCAGCGGGATGCTTGAGCTGGCCGAGGCGCTGGACCTGCCCCTGTCGGATGTGACGCGGCGGGTCGAGGCGCTGGGCGAATACAACCCGATGCTGGGGATGCGCGGTGTGCGGCTGGGCATCACCGTGCCCGAAATCTATGACATGCAGGCGCGGGCGATCTTCGAGGCGACGATCGAGGCGAGCCGGGAAGGCGCGCCGGTGGTGCCCGAAATCATGATCCCGCTGGTCAGCGCGATGCGCGAGGTCGAGCTGGTCAAGGCGCGCATCGATGCGGTCGCGGCTGCGGTGCGCAGCGCGAGCGGCCGGGATTTCACCTATCGTCTCGGCGTGATGGTCGAGACGCCGCGCGCGGCGCTGCGGGCCGGGGATATCGCACCGCATGTGTCGTTCCTGAGTTTCGGCACCAATGACCTGACGCAGATGACCTATGGTCTGAGCCGCGACGATGCGGGGCGTTTCATGTCGGCCTATGTGAAGCAGGGGGTTTACCCCGAAGATCCGTTCCACACGCTGGATGTGGACGGGGTGGGGGAGCTTCTGTGCATCGGGGCCGAGAGGGGGCGGGCCGCCAAGCCCGAGCTGGTGCTGTCGATCTGCGGCGAGCATGGCGGCAACCCCGAATCAATCGCTTTCTGCCGGGCGGCGGGGTTCGATTATGTCTCCTGTTCACCGTTTCGTGTCCCGGTGGCGCGGCTGGCGGCCGCGCAGCTGGCCGTGAAGGACAGGATCGCCTAAGGACAAGGGGTTAGAGCCCTGTTTCCTGGCGTCGGCGCTGCCTTGCGATCGGCGGAAATTCGGTCGTTTTCCACCCTGGAATGTCGCGGACTGGACGCGCCCGGCGTTATTGATTATGAGCGCCGGATACTTTTTGCGGCCGACTGGGGGCCGCGATGGGGGATCTAACATGTTCAGAGTGATTGTCATGTGCTGCATGGCGTTCAGCACGGCTGCTTTTGCGGATACGCCCGTGAAGCGTCTTTTCGAGCAGGAGCGGCTGGCGCTGGGCCAGATTTCGGGCGAGCGGCGGGCGAGCTACCTGACGCAGCCGGAGACGGATGTGGAATATTCGCGCGACTGGCTGGCCGGGATGGATACCGTCAAGGGCGGCGAGGAATGGCAGTGCCTTGCGGAGGCGCTGTATTTCGAGGCGCGCGGCGAAAGCGTGCGCGGACAGTTCGCCGTGGCCGAGGTGATCATGAACCGGGTCGACAGTGTCGAGTTCCCGGATTCGATCTGTGGCGTCGTGCATCAGGGCACGGGCCGCAAATACGCCTGTCAGTTCACCTATACCTGCGATGGGCATGAGGAAGTCGTGTCCGAGAAGGCGGCGTTCCGGCAGGTGGGCAAGGTGGCCGGGCTGATGGTTGCGGGCGCGCCGCGCCGGTTGACCGATGGCGCCACCCATTACCACACGCGTGCGGTCAATCCGCGCTGGGCGCGCAGCTTTCCGCGCACCGCGACGATCGGCGTGCATCATTTCTATCGTATGCCCACGCGGCTGTCCTCGAACTGAGAGCAGGGCCGGAAAAACCGGTTGACTCGGGCGCGCGCGCCTTTAAAAGGCGGGCTTCATGACGAATTTCACGGGCGCAGGGCGCGTCCGGTGCAGGAGACAGCAAAATGGCGAAGCCGACGACCATCAAGATCCGTCTGAACTCGACCGCAGGCACGGGCCATTTCTACGTGACGAAGAAAAACGCACGCACCATGACCGAGAAGATGGTGGTGCGCAAATACGACCCGGTAGCGCGCAAGCATGTCGAGTACAAGGAAGGCAAGATCAAGTGAGATCGCGCCGACCTGCAGAGTCAGAAGGCCGTGCCGTCAGGGCGCGGCCTTTTTGATTCCGGGGGGTGTTGACGGGGAAAGGCCGGGGGGCCGGCCCCCCGGACCCCCCGAGGTATTTGCGGCCAGATGAAGGGGCGGGCCCCACGAAAAAGGGCCGGTCGCAGTGACCGGCCCCTGGCTGTGTTGTCTGATGCGAAAGGTTATTCGCGTGCGCCCAGGAGGTTCAGCAGCATGATGAACATGTTGATGAAGTCCAGGTAGAGGCGCAGCGCGCCCATGATCGCGGATTTGCCGAGCCATTCGCTGTCGCCGTGATGGGCATGGGCGAGATAGTCGTTCTTGATGTCCTGCGTGTCATAGGCGGTGAGGCCTGCGAAGATCAGCACGCCGATGATCGAGATCGCGAACATGATCGCGGGCGAGCCGAGGAAGATATTCACGATAGAGGCCACGATCAGGCCGATCAGCCCCATGATGAGGAAGCTGCCCCAGCCGGAGATGTCCTTTTTCGTGGTGTAGCCCCAGAGCGACAGGCCCGCGAAGGCGACCGCCGTGATCAGGAAGACCTGGGCGATGGAGTAGTCCGTGAAGACCACGAAGATATAGCTGATGGATACGCCCATCACGGCCGCGAAGGCGTAGAAGAAAAGCTGTGCGGCGGCCGCCGAGAACTTGTTGATCATTGCGCTGAAGGCGAAGACCATGATCAGCGGTGCGAACATGACGATCCAGCGGGTGATCCCGGTGAACAGGGTTGCGAACAGCGCCTCGTTCGTGCCCACGGCCCAGGCCGCGGCGAAGGTCAGCAACATGCCCACGGACATGGTGCCGTAGACCTTGTTCATATGGGCGCGAAGTCCCGCGTCAATCTGGGCGGAACGGGCGCCTGCCCCCGTCCGGATTGTTTCAAACTCTGCCATTCATTCCTCCGACATGTGAACCAGAAAGCCCCGGTCTGGGGCTTTGAGGATAATATCGGTGAGGGCAGGGCTTTTTTCAAGCATTACCGGTGCCGAAGACTGCGGAATCACTCAGTCTTGATGCCAGTGCGCAGGCACGTCCCAGAGCGGGCGGCGCGATTCCGCATCGGCGCTGAGGTGGTCGAGGCCGATATCGCGCAGCGCACGGGTATCGAGCCGCGCCAGCTGGCGGCGCTCGCGATAGAGCGCGAGGAGGTCGCGCAGCGAGGCCGTGCTGCGGCGGGAACGGGTGGCGGTGAGACGGGGCAGTGTGAGGAATGCCATGAGCTTTGCCCTTTCCTGTTCGTGATGGATTTGCGCGTTCATATTTTACATGTTGATATATGGCGCAGGGTTTGTCATTTTGAAAACGAATGTTTGTTGTCCCACCCATCAAGAAAGGTGATGCCATGCGAAATCTGGACATGACGACCCTGCGATCATTCGTGGCGGTGGCCGATTGCGGCGGCGTCACCCGCGCGGCCGGGATGCTGCACCTGACCCAGTCGGCGGTGTCGATGCAGATCAAGCGGCTGGAGGAACTGTTGGGGCTGACCCTGCTGGACCGGGGCAACCGCGCCGTCGCGCTGACGGCAGCGGGCGAGCAATTGCTGGGCTATGCGCGCCGGATCCTCGAGATGAACGACGAGGTGGTGGGGCGCCTGACCGAGGAGAGCTATGAGGGCGAGATCGTCATCGGGGTCCCGCATGACGTGGTCTACCCGGTGGTGCCACGGGTGCTGAAGACCTTCAACGCGGCCTTTCCGAGGGTGAAGGTGCATCTGAAATCGTCGAGCACGGTGGCGCTGCGCGCGGCATTGCAGAAGGGCGAGGCGGACCTGATCGTGACCACGGAAGAGGGCCTGGGCGCGGGGGGCGAGACGCTGACCGAGATGCCCTTGCGCTGGGTCGGGGCGCGTGACGGGCTGGCCTGGAAGAAGCGGCCCCTGCGGCTGGCCTTTTGCACCTATTGCATCTTTCGCCCGATCGTATTGCGCCGGTTGGAGGAGGCCGGGATCGACTGGGAAATGGCGGTGGAATCGACCGAGGAGCGCACCATCGAGGCGCTGACCAGCGCCGACCTGGCGGTGGGCGCCTTGCTCGAGGACAGCATCCCGCCGCATCTGGAGGCGATCGCGCCGGGGGGCACGCTGCCCGACCTGGGGGTGCAGAAGATCAACCTTTACATGCGCGGCGGGCGCGACGAGCTGCTTGAGCAGATGGCGGGGCTGCTGCGCCAGGGTTACGGCGCGCTGCGCCCGGCTACGGCGGTGAATATCAACGCGGCGTGACCACGACCTTGCCGGTCGATTTGCGCTGGCGCAGCAGGTCGAGCGCCTCGGCGGCGCGTTCGAGCGGCAGAACGTGGCTGACATGGGGCTTGATGCGCCCGGCCTCGTACCAGCGCAGCAACTGCGCCATGCTGTCGGTGACGACCGCGGGGCGGAACCTGAGATAACCGCCCCAATAGAGCCCCATCACGCTGAGGTTCTTGACCAGCAGATGATTGGCCTTGATCAGGGGCACGGTGCCGCTGGCAAAGCCGATGGTGAGGATGCGCGCCTCGGGGTTGCAGGCGCGAAAGGCGGCGTCGAACTGGTCGCCGCCGACCGGGTCATAGACCACATCGACCCCGCCGAGGTCCTTGCAGGCGGCGCGGATGTCATCGGTCCTGGCATCGATCAGGTGGTCGGCGCCGGCCTTGCGGGCGATCTCGAGCTTGTCGGCACCGCGCGCGCAGGCGATCACGCGCGCGCCCATCAGCTTGCCGATCTCGACGGCGGTAAGGCCGACGCCCCCCGCCGCGCCGAGCACCAGAAGGGTTTCGCCCGGTTGCAGGCGGGCCTTGTGATCGAGGGCGACATGGCTGGTGCCATAGGCGATCTGAAAGGCGGCGGCGTCGGTGTCGCTCATGGAATCGGGAATGACGACGGCGCGGTCGGCGGGAAAGCAGCCCTGTTCGGCCAGCCCGCCCTGACCGCCGAAGACCGCGACGCGGCTGCCGATGGCGGGCAGGGGGCGCGGGGCGGCGTCGGCGGTGCCTTGCGCGGGGAGCGGTTCACCGAGCGACTCGACAACCCCCGCCACTTCCATCCCGAGGGTGAAGGGAGCGGGCGGCGTATCCTGATAATCGCCGCTGATCATCAGCAGGTCGGCGAAGTTCAGCCCACAGGCGCCGATGCGCAGGCAGAGCTCGCCGGGGGCGGGAATCGGGGCTGGAATTTCACGCAGCACAGGGGCAGCGCCGGGCGAATCAATGTGAAAAGCACGCATGGCACCATGATGCAGCTTGTGGGATACCCCGCAAGCCCCTGTTTGTGCAGAGGGAAACTGTGATGGCTTGTCAAACTGCCAGCAGAGGTTGTATAGGAAAGGTCTCAATCCCGGCAATCGCTTAGATTGAGCGTGAGAGGTCAAGGTCACGTAAAGGATTAGTGTTCGTTCTTGTGTTTTCCCTTGACGATGCTACCTTTGAGCCGCGCTGCATGGGATGCACGGCGTTCGTTAATAATTGTATCCGGCTTCGTATGAGGCAATCAGATTTCAGGATTGCCGGGAGCCGATGATCAGGGAAGGAAAGTCTAATGCCGCACCCCGTTGATGTGCATGTCGGCAAGCGTATTCGTCATCGCCGTTGGCTGGTCGGAATGACACAGCAGCAGCTTGCCGAAAGCGTCGGAATTAAATTTCAGCAAATTCAGAAATACGAAACCGGTGCGAACCGGGTCAGTGCGTCGCGCCTTTGGGATATCGCCGATGCGCTGGGAGTCGAGATCAGCTTTTTCTTCGAGGGTCTCGAGAGCGAGAATGGCCAGCGTCAGGTGGGCGACAAGGTGCCAGCCGACCTGCTGGGGGACAAGGAGGCGCTGGATCTGGTGCGCTCCTATTACGCGATCCCCGAGAACCAGCGGCGTCGCCTGTTCGATCTTGCAAGGGTTCTGAGCGACGTTGCTTGAGCCTGACTGCCGGGCGGTCTACCCATGACGCAGGATGTGGCATGGGAAGGCGGCCCGGAACATGGATCATGACAATATCATAGCCACAGCCCACGCGATGGCAGATGCCGCGCGGGCTGCGGTTCTGCCGTATTTCCGCTCGGGCGCGCTGGTGGCCGAGAACAAGGCCGTTGCGGGGTTCGACCCGGTGACGGCGGCGGATCGGGCCGGGGAGCGCGCGATACTGGAGGTGCTCGAGGCCGAGCGGCCGCAGGATGCTCTGATCGGCGAGGAATTCGGCACGCGGCCGGGCCAGAGCGGCCTGACCTGGGTGGTCGACCCGGTGGATGGCACGCGCGGGTTCATGTCGGGCACGCCCACATGGGGTGTGCTGATCGCGCTGAGCGATGCGAGCGGCCCGGTCTATGGTTTGATCGACCAACCGTATATCGGCGAGCGTTTCGAGGGTGGTTTCGGACATGCACGCATGGTCGGGCCGCAGGGGGAATGCGCGCTTGGCGTGCGCGGCGAGCGGCCCCTGTCCGAGGCGATCCTGTTCACCACCTTTCCCGAGGTCGGCTCCGACAGTGAGGGCGCGGCGTTCCGCCGGGTGGCGGAGTCGGTGCGGCTGGTGCGCTACGGGATGGATTGCTATGCCTATGCGCTGCTGGCGGCGGGGCAAATCGACCTCGTGATCGAGGCGGGGCTCAATTCATATGACATCCAGGCGCCGATTGCCGTGATCGAGGCGGCGGGCGGCATCGTGACCGACTGGCGCGGCGGCCCGGCGCGTGAGGGCGGCCGGGTGCTGGCCGCCGCAGGGCGCGCGCAGCATGAAGCGGCGCTGGCGTTGCTGGCGGATCTCTGAGCGGTGTTCGGTTACGGGAAAGGGGATGTCATGCGATACCTGCTGATTGCGTTGACCTGGGTGATGATGACCGGTGCGGCCCATGCGCAGATGGACGATCTGAGCGATGCGGCGCGAAGCTGGCTCAATAAGGTGCGGGCAGAGGCCGGGGCGGGGGCGGTGACGCCTTCGGCCAAGCTGAAAGCGGCCGCGGCGGCACATGCGCGCGACCTGGCGGCGCGCGGCGCCTTCAGCCATGAGGGATCGGATGGCAGCCAGGTGGGCGTCAGGGCGCGCCGGGCGGGATACCGGTATTGCTTTGTCGCCGAGAACCTGGCCAAGGGGCAGGGCAGTCTTGAGGCGGTGTTGCGTGGCTGGATGGGGTCGCAGGGGCATCGGCGCAACATGCTGTCGCGCGAGGCGCGGGAGTTCGCGCTGGTGCGCGGGCCGGGGAACCTGTGGGTGATGGTCCTGGGGCGCGCGGGCTGCTGAGGGTGAATGGGGGCGCTGCCCCCGTCGCCGCAGGCGGCGACTCCTCCGGAGTATTGCGAGAACGATGAAGGGCGGGGCGTTCAGGCCGAAGGGACGGGTTCACCGGCGACGAGGACGGCGCGGATGGCGCGGTCGTCGCCCATCATGATGGTGGGGAAGATCGCTTCCCAGATGTCATCGGCGCGGGCGTGGCGCTGGGCGATGGCGGGGGTCGAGGCGAGGTCGAGGATGACGATGTCGGCCTCCATGCCGGGTGCGATATTGCCGATGTGGCCCTGCATGTGGAGCGCGGCGGCGCCGGCGCCGGTCGCGAGCCAAAGAAGCTGGGCGGGATGGAGCGCGGTGCCGGTGAGCTGCGCGATCTCGTAGGCGGCGGCCATCGTGCGCAGCATCGAGAAGCTGGAGCCGCCGCCGGTATCGGTGGCAAGGCCGATCCGCTGGCCTTCGGCGAGCCGCTGGTCGATATCGAAGAGGCCCGAGCCGATGAAGCTGTTGGAGGTCGGGCAGTGCACGAGCGCGGCGCCGGATTCGGCGAGGCGGGCGGTTTCGCGGGGCGCGAGGTGGATGGCGTGGCCAAAGAGCGCGCGTTCGCCGAGGAGCCCGTGGCTTTCATAGACATCGAGATAGTCGCGCGCCTTTGGGAAGAGCCGTTTCACCCAGGCGATTTCCTCGGTCTGTTCGCTCAGATGGGTCTGCATCAGGCAATCGGGATGCGCCGCCCAGAGCGCGCCGAGCGCATCGAGCTGCGCGGCGCTGGAGGTGGGGGCGAAGCGCGGGGTGATCACATAGGAGAGCCGGTCGACACCGTGCCAGCGGGCGAGCAGCGCGGCGCTGTCGTCATGGGCGCTTTGGGCGCTGTCGCAGAGATCCGCGGGCGCGTTGCGGTCCATGCAGGTCTTGCCAGCCGCCGCGCGCAGGCCGCGGGCGCGGGCAGCGGTGAAGAAGGCATCGACGCTGGCGGGATGCGAGGTGCAGAAGCTGACCGTCGTCGTGGTGCCGTGCGAGAGCGTGAGGTCGAAATAGCGCTCGGCGATCCGGGCGGCGTACTCGGGATCGCAGAGGCGCATTTCCTCGGGGAAGGTGTAGTCGTTCAGCCAGTCGATCAGGCGTTTGCCCCAGCTGGCGATGATCGCGGTCTGCGGGTAATGGGCGTGGGCGTCGATGAAGCCCGCGCAGATCAGGTGCCCGTCATGGCGCCTGAGCGTCGCGCCGGGGGCACGCGCGCGCAGATCCGCGAGCGCGCCGGTCGCGGCGACGCGCCCGTCGCGGATCAGCACCGCCTCGGACAGGCGCGCGCAGTCCGAGGCGCCGGTGGCCGGGCCGCGCAGGGGATCGGCATCAAACGAGAGCACATGGCCGGTGAGGATGGTATCGCGGGGCATCGGCGCGCCTTTTGCCTTGGGCCGGGAGGGGCAGTTTCGGGCGGACGATAGGGGAGCGGGCGAGCGCGGTAAATCGGGCAATGCGGATTGTTTTTCGCGCGCCGCTTCATTACTCCTGCGGTCAGGCGCAAAGGCGGAGGGTCTCATGGCGGAAGGCGAGCATCTGGCTGGGACCGAGGAGGACCGCGAGGAGAGCGCATATGCGCTCAATCCTCAGGCGGTCGCACGGATGATCTATGCGGTCGATATCGACGATCAGGCCTTGCTGCTCAAGGAAATGGCCGAGTTGCACCCGGCCGACATCGCCGACCTTCTGGAACAGATCAACGCCTTTGACCGGCGCCGCCTGATCGAGCTTTACGGCTCGGAATTCGACGGCGATATCCTGTCGGAACTGGACGAGGGCCTGCGCCAGGAGGTGATCGGCCTGTTGCCGCCCGAGGTTCTGGCCGACGCGGTGCGCGACCTTGAATCGGACGATGTGGTCGACCTGGTCGAGGACCTGGAGGATCACGAGCAGGAAGCGATCCTGAACGCGCTTGAGGCCGGCGACCGCCTGGCGGTGCAGAAATCGCTGACCTATCCGGAATACTCCGCCGGCCGCCTGATGCAGCGCGAAGTGGTGATGGCGCCCGAGCACTGGAATGTCGGCGAGGCGATCGACTATCTGCGCGACCAGGAGGACCTGCCGGATCAGTTCTATCACATCATCCTGGTCGATCCGCGGCTGCGCCCGGTGGGTAATGTCACGCTGGGCAAGCTGATGGCCTCGCGGCGCGAGGTCTTGCTCAAGGACCTGGTGGAGGAGACGTTTCACACCATCCCCGTCACCCAGGACGAGGCGGACGTCGCCTATGCGTTCAACCAGTATCACCTGATCTCGGCGCCGGTGGTGGACGAGGATGACCGGCTGGTCGGCGTCATCACCATCGACGACGCGATGGCGGTGCTGGACGAGGAACATGAGGAGGACATCCTGCGCCTCGGCGGTGTGGGCGACGAATCGAGCCTGTCTGACCGGGTGATGACGACGGCGAAGGGGCGCGCGGTGTGGCTGTTCGTGAACCTGCTGACGGCGATCCTGGCCTCGGTGGTGATCGACCAGTTCGCCGATACGATCGACCAGATGGTCGCGCTGGCGGTGCTGATGCCGATCGTGGCCTCGATGGGGGGCAATGCGGGCACCCAGACCATGACCGTTGCCGTGAGGGCGCTGGCCACGCGCGATTTGACGGCGCAGAACGCGCTGAGGGTCATCCGCCGCGAGGTGGCGGTGGGCGCGCTTAACGGGCTGTTGTTCGGTTTCCTGATGGCGCTGGTGGCGGGGGCCTGGTTCGGGGTGCCGATGCTGGCGGCGGTGATCGCGCTGGCGATGATTCTGACCCAGATCTGCGCCGCGCTGGGCGGGATCGTCATTCCGATGGGCCTGTCGCGGATCGGGATCGACCCGGCGCTGGCCTCGGGGCCGTTCGTGACCACGATCACCGATGTGGTCGGGTTCTTCGCCTTTCTGGGCCTTGCGTCTATGGTGCTGCTGTGAGCGCCCTGCAAGAGGTCAAGCAGGCGGCGCGCAAGGCGGCGTTTGCGCGGCGCAAGGCGGCGCATGAGGCGTCCGGGCCGGGCGAGGCGGCGCTGTTGTCGGGGGTGCTGGCGGGGTATCGCGGCGTGCCCATTGCCGGCTACATGGCGATGCGCACGGAAATCGACCCGCTGGCGGCGATGGAAGAGGCCGCGGCGCATGGGCCGGTCGGCGTGCCGGTGATCGAAGCGCCGGGGCAGGCGCTGACATTCGCGCGCTGGACGCCCGGCTGCGAGCTGAAGGACGGGCCGTTCGGGGCGATGATCCCGGCCAGCGCAGAGATCATGATACCCGAGATCGTGATCGTGCCGCTGGTGGCCTTTGACCGGCGCGGCGGGAGGCTGGGCTATGGCGGGGGGTTCTATGACCGCACGCTCGAGATGCTGCGCGCGGCGCGCCCGACGCTGGCGATCGGGTTCGCCTATGGTGCGCAGGAGGATGGCGCATTGCCGCTCGAGGCGACCGACCAGCCGCTCGACATGGTGGTGACCGAAGCCGAGGTGATCGAGATTGGCCGAGCATGACTATACCGCCCGCGTGGTGTGGACCGGAAATCGCGGTGAAGGCACGGCGCATTACGGCGCCTATGCGCGCAGCTGGAACGTGGAGACGCCGGGCAAACCGGTGATCCGCTGCTCCAACGATCCGCTGCTGGGAGGCGATCCGGGGCTGCACAATCCCGAGGATATGCTGATCGCGGCGCTGAGCGCCTGTCACATGCTGTGGTATCTGCATTTCGCTTCGGATGCGGGGATCGCGGTGGCGGCTTACGAGGATGAGCCGCTGGCGGTGGGCGAGACCGATGCGCGCGGCGCGAGCCGCTTTCTGAACGCCACGCTCAGGCCGCGGATCACGGTTCCGAAGGGCACCGACCTTGCGGCGGCGGATGCGCTGCACGGGCGCATCCACGATGTCTGTTTCATCGCGCGCTCGGTGAACTTTCCGGTCAGGATCGCCGCGCGCTACCGCGTTGCGGGCTGAGGGGCGAGGACGGCATGCAACAGCGCTCTTGCCCTTCGGGGCTGCGGGACATACCACCTGTGCCATGAGAATTCTGTTTCTGGGCGATGTCGTGGGCCGTGCGGGGCGGTCGGCGGTGGCCGATACCCTGCCGAGGCTGCGCGAGGAATGGCGGCTCGATTTTGTCGTGGTGAATGGCGAGAACGCCTCGGGGGGGATGGGCCTCACGGGGGATCATGCCAAGGCGCTGCTTGCGAGCGGTGCGGATGTGCTGACGCTGGGCGATCATGCCTTCGATCAGAAGGACATGCAGCAGTTCATCGAGAGCGAGCCGCGTGTCATCAGGCCGCTCAACTATGCCAAGGAGGCGCCGGGGCGCGGGCATGGGGTGTTCCAGGACGGGCGCGGGCGCAAGGTGCTGGTGTGCCAGGTGCTGGGGCAGGTGTTCATGAAGCGATGCTTTGACGATCCGTTCTCGGCGGTGGACGCGGTGTTGCGCGCGCATCCGCCGGGGGGCGCGGTGCAGGCGGCGCTGGTGGATGTGCATTGCGAGGCGACCTCGGAAAAGATGGCGATGGGGCATTTCTGCGCCGGGCGGGCGAGCATGGTGGTGGGCACCCATACCCATGTGCCGACCGCGGATGCGCAGATCCTGTCCGGCGGCACCGCGTTCCAGAGCGATGCGGGCATGTGCGGGGATTACGATTCGGTCATCGGCATGGACAAGACCGAGCCGATGCGCCGGTTCATTGGCGGCATGGCGCGGGGCCGGTTCCAGCCGGCGCTGGGCGATGTGACGCTGTCGGGGCTTTATGTCGAGACCGATGACAAGACCGGCAAGGCGCTGCGCGTCGAGATGGTGCGCCAGGGCGGGCGGCTGGCGCAGGCGGGGCCGTGATCGCAAGCGCGCGCGGGGCGGTTGAGGCTCGGCGGACGGCAAGGGGTGCGACACAGGATGCCTCTTGTTCCCGTTCGCGCCATGCGGGATCATGGGACGGGTCGCGAGGGCGGTCTGAACGGCGCGGGTAGCGGGTGGTTGTGATGGATTTTCTTGCGATGTCCCAGACGGGCCAGGCGATCAGCGCGCTTGTGGTGATGGCGGCGATGTTCGCCTTCTTCGTGCGCGAGATCTATCCCCCCGAAGTCGTGGCGCTGGGTGGCGTGGCGGTGATGCTGACGATGGGGCTCGTGCCCTATGACATGGCGCTCAAGGTGTTCTCGAACCCGGCACCCTGGACCATCGCGGCCATGTTCATCGTGATGGGGGCGCTGGTGCGGACCGGGGCGCTGGACCTCCTGACGGGCTTTGCCGACCGGCTGGCACGCACCAGCCCGCGGATGGCGATCGCGGTCCTGATGGGGGCGGTGGTTCTGGCCTCGGCGATCATGAACAACACGCCGGTGGTGGTGGTGATGATCCCGGTTTTCGTGCAGCTTTCGAAGACCTTGAACCAGAGTGCCAGCAAGCTGCTGATCCCGCTCAGCTATGCGGCGATCATGGGTGGCACGCTGACGCTGGTGGGGACATCGACCAACCTGCTGGTGGACGGTGTGGCGCGCAGCGCCGGGATGACGCCCTTCGGGATTTTCGAAGTCACGCCGATGGCCGCGATCGTGGTGCTGTGGGGGATGCTGTTTCTGGGCATCTTCGCGCCGATGCTGCTGCCGAACCGCGACAGCATGGCGACCATGCTGTCGGACCGCTCGAAGATGAAGTTCTTCACCGAGGCGGTGATCCCGCCAGAAAGCAACCTGATCGGGCGCGAGGTGACCGGCGTGCAGCTGTTCCGGCGCGAGGGTGTGCGCCTGATCGACGTGATCCGAGGCGACCAGTCGCTGCGGCGCGACCTCAAGGGGGTCGAACTGCAGGTCGGCGACCGGGTGGTGCTGCGCACGCAGATGACCGAATTGCTGAGCCTGCAGCGCGACAAGAGCCTCAAGCGGGTGGACCAGGTGTCGGCGGTCGAGACCACCACGGTCGAGGTGCTGATCACGCCGGGCTGCAAGATGGTCGGACGCACGCTGGGGGCGCTGCGCCTGCGGCGGCGCTATGGCGTCTATCCGCTGGCGGTGCATAGGCGCAATCAGAATATCGGCCGGCAGCTGGACGATCTGGTGGTGCGGGTCGGCGACACGCTGCTGCTGGAGGGTGCGCCCGAGGACATCCAGCGCCTGTCGCGTGAGATGGACATGGTGGATGTCACGAAGCCCTCGGCGCGGGCCTTCCGGCGCGGCCACGCGCCGGTGGCGGTGGCGGCCCTGCTGGGGGTCGTGGTGCTGGCGGGGCTGGGGATCGCGCCGATCCTGCCGCTGGCGGTGATTGCGGTCGCGGTGGTGCTGCTGACGCGCTGCATCGACGCGGATGAGGCGTTTTCCTTTGTGGACGGGCGGTTGCTGGCGCTGATCTTCGCGATGCTGGGGATCGGTGCTGCGCTGGATCATACGGGCGCTGTGGCGCTGGTCGTGGATGCGGTGACGCCTTCGCTGGTCGGGTTGCCGCCGTTCCTGATCGTGCTGTCGGTCTTCCTGCTGACAACGACGCTGACCGAGATGGTCAGCAACAACGCGGTGGCGGTCGTGGTCACGCCGATTGCCATCGGGCTGGCGCAGGCGATGGGGATCGATCCGCGCCCGCTGGTGGTGGCGGTGATGATCGCGGCAAGCTGCGCCTTTGCGACGCCCATCGGTTACCAGACCAACACGCTGGTCTACGGGCCGGGGGGTTACAGGTTTACCGATTTCATGCGGGTGGGTGTCCCTCTCAACCTGAGTATCGCGCTGCTGGCGAGCGCGCTCATCCCGCTGTTCTGGCCCATGTGACGCGCGAGTCAGGGGTGAGACGGGCCTGGCGGATGTCGCGCTCGGCCGCCATTCAGGATGGCGGCGGACCGGTGGACACCATGAGACAGGCACATTCGATCATCCAGGCGGCATCAAAGGTGAACGCGCCGGAAACGCGGCGCGATCAGAGCGGCCAGACCACCACGATCGTCGGTACCGAGACCGCGATCACGATGAGTTCGAGCGGCAGCCCCATGCGCCAGTAATCCGAGAAACGATAGCCGCCGGGGCCGAGGATGAGCGTGTTGTTCTTGTGTCCGATGGGCGTGAGAAACGCCGAGGAGGCTCCGACCGCCACCGCCATCAGGAAGGCATCGGGCGCGGCATCGAGACGGCGGGCGATCTCGATTGCGACGGGGGCGGCGACGATGGCCGTGGCGGTGTTGTTGAGCACATCCGACAGGGTCATGGTCATCGCCATCAGGATCGCGAGGATGGCCCAGGCGGGCAGGTTGCCAGCGAGCCCGATCAGCTGCGAGGCCAGCAATTCAGTGCCGCCGCTGGAATTGAGCGCCGCGCCCAGGGGGATGAGTGAGCCCAGAAGCACCACCACCGGCCATTCGATCTGATCATAGAGGTCGCGCACCGGGACGATCCCGGTCAGAACGTAGCCGACCACCACCATGCCAAGGCCGATCGCCAGCGGGATCAGCTGTAGGGTGGCGGCGGCGACGGCAAGGGCGAAGAGGCCGACCGCCAGCCAGGCCTTTTTCTGCCGGGTGATGGACAGGCCGCGTTCGGCCAGCGGCAGGCAGCCGAGCCAGCGGATCACCTGCGGCCCGGAATCGGCAGGCGTGAGCAGCAGCAGGATGTCGCCCGCCATGATCTTTGCGCGGCTCAGGTTCTTGGTGATGCGGCGGCCCTGGCGCGAGACGCCGACGATGACCGAGCGTTGCCGCCAATGCAGCCCGACCGCCTGCGCCGAGGTATCGGCGATGCGCGCATCCCGCGGGACCACCGCCTCGGTCAGGGCAAGTCCGTCGGATTCGTCCTCGATGCGTTCGCGCCCGTCGGCATCGGTATAGGTCAGCCCGAGCGCGGCGCGGAAATCGTCGAGCGCCTCGGGCTGGGCTTCGAGAACCAGCACGTCCTCGGATTTGAGCTTGGTACCGCGAGAGCTGCCGTAGCGGCGGGTGCCGTCGCGGATCAGGCCGAGCACCGTCACATCGGCGCTGTTGGCGGTTTCGTCGAGATCGGCAAGCCGCTTGCCGACGGCGTCGCTGTCCTCGGGGACCGAGAGTTCGGCCAGGTAGGCCGAGGCCTCCTGCAGGGCGTCGGCCGGGTCGGAGGTGGCGGCGCGGTCGGGTATGAGCCGCCAGCCGACCAGCGTGATGAAGGCCATCCCCGCAAGGGCGGCGACGGCACCGACCGGAGCGAAATCGAACATCGCAAAGGATTGCCCCAGCTCTTCTTCGCGGATCGAGGCGATGATGATGTTGGGCGGGGTGCCGATCAGCGTGACCATGCCGCCGAGGATCGTGGCGAAGCTCAGGGGCATCAGGCTGAGGCCGGGTGCGCGCTTGGCCTTGCGGGCGGCGTGGATGTCGACCGGCATCAGGAGCGCAAGCGCCGCGACATTGTTGATGAAGCCCGAAAGCACCGCGCCGACCCCGCCCAGAAGTGCGATATGCCCGCCCAGCGAGCGTCCGCCATCGACCACCTTGCGGGTGATCATCTGCACCGCCCCCGCATTGACCAGCCCCGCCGACACCACCAGCACCAGCGCCACGATCACCGTGGCCGGGTGGCCAAAGCCGGTAAAGGCGGACTCGTAGGGCACGGCGCCCAGAACCACCCCGAGCAGGAGCGCCGAGAATGCCACCAGATCATAGCGGTAGCGCCCCCAGATCAGCATCGCGAAGAGCCCCGCGAAAAGGCCGAAGAGGATGATCTGGTCGGTGGTCATGGCGCGCTCCTTTGGGGTCGCTTCAGCCAACCTCATTGGGCGCGCGTGTGCAACCGGCTTGCGATGGCCCCCAAGGGTGCCCTATATCAGGCCAGATTCCGCGATAATATGATCGGAGGCACGTATGGCCGGCCATTCCAAATGGGCAAATATCCAGCATCGCAAGGGGCGCCAGGACGCCGCGCGATCCAAGCTTTTCTCTAAGCTTTCCAAAGAGATAACCGTCGCCGCCAAGATGGGCGACCCGGACCCCGAGAAGAACCCCCGCCTGCGCATGGCGGTGAAGGAGGCCAAGGCCAGCTCGGTGCCCAAGGACGTGATCGACCGCGCCATCAAGAAATCGCAGGCCGGCGACAGCGAGGATTACGAGGAAATCCGCTATGAGGGCTATGGCCCCAACGGCGTGGCGGTGATCGTCGAGGCGATGACCGACAACCGCAACCGCACCGCCAGCAACGTGCGTTCGACCTTCGGCAAGCATGGCGGCAACCTGGGTGAAACCGGCAGTGTCGGCTTCATGTTCGAGCGCAAGGGCGAGGTCAGCTATCCGGCGGATGCCGGGGATGCGGATTCGGTGATGATGGCTGCGATCGAGGCGGGCGCCGAGGATGTGGAGTCCAGCGAGGACGGCCATATCATCTGGTGCACGGATACCGATCTCAACGATGTCTCGACGGCGCTGGAAGCCACGCTGGGGGAAAGCGAATCCACCAAGCTCGTGTGGAAACCCGCCACCACGACCGAGATGGACCTCGAAGGCATGCAGAAGCTCATGAGGCTGGTCGAGGCGCTGGAGGATGACGACGACGTGCAGCGCGTCACCACCAACTTCGAGGCCTCCGACGAAGTGATGGAGCAACTGGCCGCCGAATAGGCCTGCCAGCCCCGGATCATATGAAAACGGCGCCCCGTGGGGCGCCGTTCGTCGTTTCCGGGGATGCGTGCAAGAGGTGCTTGCGCGACGTCGGCCCGGATGTCTTGCGGTCACTCGGGCAGCAGCACCTTGTCGATGACGTGGATCACGCCATTCGATGCCATGATATCGGCGCTGGTCACATTGGCGTCGTTCACGCGCACGCCCGTGCCGTATTTGCCGCCGCGCGCTCGATATGGACTGTGCTGCCCTCGACGGTTGCGACATTCATCCGCTGACCGGCCAGCTGGTCGGATGTGACTTGGCCGGGGACGACGTGATAGGTCAGGATCTGTGCCAGCTTGCCCTTGTTCTCAGGCTCGAGCAGCGTGTCGAGCGTGCCCTCGGGCAGGGCTGCGAAGGCCGCGTTGGTGGGCGCGAAGACGGTAAAGGGGCCGTCGCTCTTGAGCGTATCCACAAGCCCTGCGGCCTGAACGGCCGTCACGAGGGTCGAAAACTCGGGGTTCGACGCGGCGATGTCGACGATATCCTGCGGCGCCTCGGTCTGGGCACAGGCGGACAGCGCACCGGCTGCGGCGGTGAATATGGCGGCTTTGAGAAGGCTGCGGCGTTGCATGTTGTTATGTCTCCCTGACAAATGTTCAATCAAAGCGGGTCACTCAAAATCTGTAATGGTTATGCACGGGATACGGTGCAGCATGGCGGGCGGATCAAAATTGGTGCTTATCCGGGTGAAGGGGGGCATGGTGCGGGCTTGCATCGGCGCTGGGCTTGTGGCCTGCATGGCGCGTTGAGTTGTCAGGAGAAATCGGTTCATGCAGGCGATCGGAGCGGGGTTTGCGCTGGGGATATCATTGATCCTGGCGATCGGGGCGCAGAATGCCTTCGTGTTGCGGCAGGGGCTGAGGCGCGAGCATGTGCTGCCGGTGGTGCTGGTCTGTTCGGTGTCGGATGCGCTGCTGGTGGCAGCCGGGGTCGCGGGGTTCGGGGCGCTGACGAGGGCGGTGCCGGGGCTTGAGGCGGTGATGCGCTACGCCGGTGCGGCCTTTCTTGTCTGGTACGGGGCAAGGGCGCTTCTGGCGGCATGGCGCGGCGGTGAGGCGCTGGAGGCGGGCGAGGGCACGGCGAGCCTCAGGCGCGCGGTGCTGACCTGCCTCGCGCTCACGTGGCTCAATCCGCATGTCTACCTGGACACGGTGGTATTGCTGGGGTCGATCAGCACGCAATATGACAACCGGCTGGGTTTTGGCGCGGGCGCGGTGGCGGCGAGCTTCACGTTCTTCTTTGCGCTGGGGTATGGCGCGCGCCTGCTGGCGCCGCTGTTTCGCCGCCCGGCAAGCTGGCGGGTGCTCGATCTGCTGGTGGGGCTGGTCATGTGGGCGATTGCCGTGAAGCTGCTGGCGGGTTGAGGCGCGGCGTGCGCAAGGCTCAGTCCGGGTGAACGTCGCGCGGGCAGCGGGACCACATGTAGATGGACATCCAGTCAAAGCCGGGGTCGATGCCGCGCGCCTGAAGCCATTGTTCCTGCAGGCTGTAGGCTTCCCATTCCGGGGCGCCGATGCAGGGCCAGTCGCGGTTGAGCGGCTGCACGTCGTGGATCAGTTCATGCAGCAGGGCCGAGACATCGTTGGGGTTGTCGGCCTGCCAGGGGCGCACCAGAAAAATGCGCCGCGCCGACAGGTCATACGCGGCGCGCAGTTCCGGATCGACCAGGAGGTCGTGGCCCTCGTAGCGGATGGTCTCGCCGGTCATACAAAAGCTGACGCTGGGCGGTGTTCGCAGGCTGCGGGTGATGTCGTAGTCGGTATGCGCGCCGATCCACTGGGTCAGCGTGCGCATCAGTTCGGGCGAGGGAAGGGCCGGGGCCGTGTCGTTGCAATCCCCGGACTGCTGTGCTGCGAGGGGCGGGGCAGAGACAAGCCAGAGGGTCAGGGTCAGTAGGGCGCGCATCTATCGTAGCATGCCGCGGTGACAGGGTCAGGTAAAGTCCGTCGGCAGAATGATGCGGGTCTCGCGCCACATCACGAAGAGGATCGCGCCGATCGCGAGGATCCCGGTGCTGAGCATGATCCAGAGCAGGGGGAAGGCCCCCGAACCCGGTGTCAGCAGTGCACCCGCCAGCGCCGAGAGCGCCGCGCCGCCGCCGATCATCAGCGCCCCGGCCAGCCCGCTTGCGGTGCCCGCCAGATGCGGGCGCACCGAAAGGGCCCCGGCAGTGGCGTTGGGGATCACCATGCCATTGCCGAGCCCCATCAGGATCATCAGCCCGAAGAAACTGATCGGGCTGCCCTGGCCGGCATAGAAGACCGCGAGGTTCAGCGAGATCCCGGTGGCGTTGAAGAGCGTGCCCCAGAGCACCATGCGATTGACGCCGATCCGCACCGAAAAACGGCCGGAGACGAAATTGCCCATCATGTAGCCGATGGCGGGAGCGCCGAAATAGAGGCCCAGCTCGCCCGGCTCGAGGCCGAACACCCGGTCGCCGACAAAGGGCGCGCCGCCGAGATAGGCGAAGAACGACCCCGACGACAGCGCCGTGGCCAGCGCATAGCCCCAATAGCGCTGCGAGGTCAGCAATTCGGGGTAATCGGCGATCTGCTGGCGCAGGGTCTGCCCCGAGCGCGGTGCGGTTTCGCCAAGGTCACGCCAGCTGAGCCAGGTGACGAGGGCGCCGAGGATGAAGAGTGCCCAGAAATTCGCCTTCCAGCCGAACAGCTCGTCAAGCACGCCGCCAAGGGCCGGGCCGAGCATCGGCACCACGGTCATCCCCATCGTCACGTAACCGATCATCGACGCGGCCTGATCCTGTGGGACCATGTCGCGCACGATGGCGCGGCTGAGCACCATCGCGACCACGATGGTCGCCTGCGCCATGCGGAAGGTCAGGAACATGTAGGCATTGGTGGACAAGAGACAGCCGAGCGTCGCGAGGAGAAAGATAGCCAGCCCGCCAAGGATCACCGGGCGACGGCCCAAACGGTCGGAAATCGGCCCCATCAGGATCTGAAGGGCCGCGTTGACCGCCAGATACAGCGCCACCGACAGCTGCATGAGCCGGTATTCGGTGTCGAAATACTCTGTCATCCCCGGAAGGCTGGGCAGGAATATATTCATCGAAAGGGCGGAAATGCCCGCGAGGAGAATCAGGGTAACGATATGTGGCGGTGTCGCGCGATCCAAAAAGCGCGGCGCTGGCAAATCGGTCATGGAAAAGGGTTAGGCCCGCGCTCGCTGCTTGTCCATGCACAGTGTTCTGTGGCGAGGTGCACAGTTGCGGGGCGGGTTTGCGTGGCTTTGCAGATATTCAGCTTAGCACAACAATCTTTCCAGTTCTTTGCAAATTTGCCGAATTCTGCTTTGTGGCGCGGGCGTATTTCCTTATGGTCGCTCAAAATCGCTAAGGGGAGCGCCATGAAAGACATTCTTCAGGAACTCGAGGAACGCCGCGGCGAGGCCCGCCTGGGCGGCGGCCAGAAGCGGATCGACAGCCAGCATTCCAAGGGCAAGCTGACGGCGCGCGAGCGCATCGACCTGTTGGTGGATGAAGGCAGCTTTGAAGAGTTCGACATGTTCGTCGCCCATCGCTGCACCGATTTCGGCATGGAAGACAACCGCCCCTATGGCGACGGGGTGGTGACCGGCTGGGGCACGATCAATGGCCGCCAGGTCTATGTGTTCAGCCAGGATTTCACCGTGCTGGGCGGTTCGGTCAGCGCGACCCACGCGATGAAGATCTGCAAGATCATGGACATGGCGATGCAGAACGGCGCGCCGGTGATCGGGATCAACGATTCGGGTGGCGCGCGCATCCAGGAGGGCGTGGACAGCCTTGCGGGCTATGGCGAAGTGTTCCAGCGCAATATCGAGGCGTCGGGCGTGGTGCCGCAGATCAGCGTCATCACCGGGCCTTGTGCGGGCGGCGCCGTCTATTCGCCCGCGATGACCGATTTCATCTTCATGGTGCGTGACAGCTCCTACATGTTCGTGACCGGCCCCGACGTGGTCAAGACCGTCACCAACGAGCAGGTGAGCGCCGAGGAACTGGGCGGGGCTTCGACCCACACGCGCAAAAGTTCGGTTGCTGACGGGGCTTTCGAAAACGATGTTGAAGCGATGGCCGAAGTGCGCCGGCTGGTGGATTTCCTGCCTCTAAACAACCGCGAATCGGTGCCGGTTCGCCCGTTCTTCGACGAGCCGGACCGCGCCGAGCCGAGCCTCGATACGCTGGTTCCGGCCAATCCGAATATGCCTTACGACATGAAGGAACTGATCACCAAGGTCGCGGATGAGGGCGATTTCTACGAGATCCAGGAGGATTTCGCCAAGAACATCATCACCGGCTTCATTCGCCTCGAGGGGCGCACGGTTGGGGTGGTGGCCAACCAGCCGATGGTGCTGGCTGGGTGTCTCGATATCGATTCCAGCCGCAAGGCGGCGCGGTTCGTGCGCTTCTGCGACTGTTTCGAGATCCCGATCCTGACCTTCGTCGATGTGCCCGGCTTCCTGCCCGGCACCAAGCAGGAGCATGACGGGGTGATCAAGCACGGCGCGAAGCTGCTCTTCGCCTATGGCGAGGCGACGGTGCCGAAGGTCACGGTGATCACCCGCAAGGCCTATGGCGGCGCATATGTGGTGATGTCCTCGAAGCACCTGCGCGGTGATCTCAACTATGCCTGGCCGACATCCGAAGTGGCGGTGATGGGCGCCAAGGGCGCGACCGAGATCCTGTATCGCTCGGAACTGGGCGACGCGGACAAGATCGCGCAGCGCACCGCCGATTACGAGGACCGCTTTGCCAACCCCTTCGTCGCCGCCGAGCGTGGTTTCATCGACGAGGTCATCCAGCCGCGCAGCACCCGCAAGCGCGTCAGCCGCGCCTTTGCCGCGCTGCGCAACAAGAAGCGCAAGCTGCCGTGGAAGAAACACGACAACATCCCGTTGTGAGGGGGGCGCGGGGTGAGCCCCCTGGGGTTGCATATTCCCGCCGCGGCAGTGGCGCTGGTCCTTGTGGCCAGCACCGCCGCGGGCGAGGCGGACAAGGCGAAGGAGGAGCGCCTTGTCCTGCCCTCGGGGATGGAAGCGACCTTCTATGAGATGCTCTGGGACCGTCCGGGGCAGGGGCTGACCTATCGTTTCCGTTTCGTCGCGCCGGGATTTACCGGCGAGGAAGAGTTCGACACCATCATGGCCGATCTTGAGTATCTGTGCACAACCTACGCGGTTCCGCGCCTGGCGAATGTGGGGCCGGTGCCCGCGCAGGTGGTCGTATCGCTGGCCGACCGCGAATCTGTCTTCGGTGTGATAGATCCCGATGTGAAACAGGTGTTCGAGGCCTATCGCATCGAGGATGGAACCTGCATCTGGGAGGTTTTCTGATGCAACCACTAGATTTTGCGGGGAAAACCGCATCTCTTCGGATAGATGAGGCTTTGCCGCCACATACGGACGCGTTTGCGCATGCCGCATATGCATTCCGAAAATATTCCGTTATGTTGGCGCACGGTTGCACCCAAGTAACCCATACCTCGGAACTGGGGCAGATGGGGCGATTAACGCTGCGTTTGTCCGATCAAGAAGACAGGAGACACTTATGTCGAAGAGCATCAAGAGCATTCTGGCCATTGGCCTGGTTGCCTTTGTCGCTGCATGCGCACAGCAGCAGCAAGCAGAAGAAGAGTTCGTGGTCGTCGAGCCCGTCTCGCAAGAGCCGGTTTACACCGGTAAGTACAAGTAATTCCGATTCGGAATTGCGGGGACAGGCCCTCGGGCCTGTCCCGTCCCCACGCGCAGGGTTGAATGCGCCAGGGCGCGAATCATTTCGCGCCGGTCTGCCTCCCCGAAAACCGATCCGAGCATCGCATCGCACGCTGAATCGCGTTGCGAATCAGGGCTCTGTCGTCCGGCGCGCTGCCTGCGCGTGCAAGGCAGGTGGATCATGCTGAAGCATCGCGGGTTCCCCGGCCGTCTGCCGAGCACGGATTTCCAGTTCACCATCCGGCGCGCCAATCCCAAGGGCGTCACCGAGATCGTCCGGCGCGAGCGTTACCGCGACCGCAGGCCTGCCGACCGGCGCGCCGATGCGGCGTTCATGGCCGCGCTCTGGGAGCATTTCGGCGAAGAGCCGTTCGAGCGGGGCAATCTGGATGCGGGACGGCTGAGCTGGCTGTTCGGGCGCGAGGTGAAGCCCGCCGAAGACCCGTTCGATCCCGCCAGCTACGAAGCGCTTCTGGTGATCGACGTCGCCGCCGCACGCGCCGCCTTTCCCGAGATCTTCGAGGAGGACGAGGAATGGTGAGCGTGCAACAGGCGCGGTCGGGTGGCAGGTTCCTGCCCAAAGTGCCGCCGAATACGCGAAATGCAGCCGAATTGCGCGGCGCGCGCGCGCGCCGCTTGGCAGCGGCGGCGTTCTGCGGCCATCCTGAAAGCGTAGTGGAGGCCCGACCCCTTCGGGCCAGGACCGATTGTCTGATCCGTTACCCTTCCCCTGACGGGCGGTGCGGCGGCCTTGTGCGCTCACCGTCCGTTTTTTCATATATTACAGCGCCTTCGCGGGTTCGGCGGTGCCTCGCCTATGGCGGCTATGCGGCGATGACGGGTTTTGACGATGCCGGGAACCCGATGCATGTTCCGTGCGTTAGCGTGCCAATCACAGGCAGCATCAGGAAAGGCAGACAGTCATGCGCAGAGCATTCATCACGATCCTTGCCGGGTCCGGGCTTTTCGCCCTCGCGGCATGTGGCGACACCTTCGGCGAACAGGCCCTTCTGGGGGCAGGCGCCGGGGCTGGCACCTCGGCGGTTATCGGCGGCAGCGTCGCCACGGGCGCGCTTGTCGGCGCGGCCGGCAATGTCGCCTATTGCAAGGCCTATCCCGGCCGCTGCAGGTAAGCACGCCCGCGCCTCCGCGGCGCAGAGCAGACATGACGTGACCATCGGTGCGATCCGCGCCGGTGGTCTTTTCATTTGTGGCCCGGAGGGGCCAGTAACGGGAAGAAGGGACGAGAGATGTTCAAGAAGATCCTGATCGCCAACCGGGGCGAGATCGCCTGTCGCGTGATCAAGACCGCACGGAAAATGGGTATCCAGACCGTGGCGATCTATTCCGATGCCGACGCGCAGGCGCTGCATGTGCAGATGGCCGACGAGGCGGTGCATATCGGCCCGCCCCCGGCGAATGAATCCTATATCGTCATCGACAAGGTGATGGAGGCGATCCGCCAGACCGGCGCCGAGGCGGTGCATCCCGGTTATGGGTTCCTTTCGGAGAACCCGCGCTTCGCCGAGGCGCTGGAGAAAGAGGGCGTCGCCTTTATCGGGCCGCCCAAGGGTGCCATCGAGGCGATGGGCGACAAGATCACCAGCAAGAAGATCGCGCAGGAGGCCGGGGTCAGCACCGTGCCCGGCGTGATGGGGTTGATCGAGGATGCCGACGACGCCGTGAAGATCTCGAAGGAGATCGGCTATCCGGTCATGATCAAGGCCAGCGCCGGGGGCGGTGGCAAGGGGATGCGCATCGCCTGGAATGACGAAGAGGCGCGCGAGGGCTTCCAGAGCTCGAAGAACGAGGCGGCGAGCAGTTTCGGCGATGACCGCATCTTCATCGAGAAATTCGTGACCCAGCCCCGCCATATCGAGATCCAGGTGCTGTGCGACACGCATGGCAACGGGGTCTACCTCGGCGAGCGGGAATGCTCGATCCAGCGGCGCAACCAGAAGGTCATCGAAGAGGCCCCGAGCCCGTTCCTGGACGAGGAAACCCGCAAGGCGATGGGCGAACAGGCGCTGAAGCTGTCGCATGCGGTGAATTATGCCAGCGCGGGTACGGTGGAGTTCATCGTCGATGGCGATCGCAATTTCTATTTCCTCGAGATGAACACCCGCCTGCAGGTGGAACATCCGGTGACCGAACTGATCACCGGCGTCGATCTGGTGGAGCACATGATCCGCGTTGCGGCGGGCGAGAAGCTGTCGCTGAGCCAGGACGATGTGAAGCTCAATGGCTGGGCGATGGAAAGTCGGCTTTACGCCGAGGATCCCTATCGCAACTTCCTGCCCTCGATCGGGCGGCTGACGCGCTATCGCCCGCCCGAGGAGCTGGATATCGAAGGCGCGGTGGTGCGCAACGATACCGGCGTCTATGAGGGCGGCGAGATTTCCATGTATTACGACCCGATGATCGCCAAGCTGTGCACCTGGGGGCATACCCGCCTCGAGGCGATCGAGGGGATGCGCAATGCGCTTGATGCCTTCGAGGTCGAGGGGATCGGCCATAACCTGCCGTTCCTGAGCGCGGTGATGGATCATCCGAAATTCGTCTCGGGCAACATCACCACGGCCTTTATCGCCGAGGAATATCCCGAAGGTTTCGACGGGGTGTCGCTGGACGAGGATTCGCTGCGCCGGATCGCTGCCAGCGCGGCGGCGATGCACCGGGTCGCCGAGATCCGCCGCACCCGCGTTTCGGGGCGGATGGACAACCACGAACGCCATGTCGGCGAGGCCTGGGTGGTGTCGTTGCAGGGCCGCGATTTCGCGGTGAGCATCGCCGCCGACCGCGAGGGTTCGACGGTGAGTTTCGAGGATGGCAGCACGCTGCGCGTCGCCAGCCGCTGGACACCGGGCGACAGCCTGGCGCGTCTCGATGTGGGGGGCGATCCTCTGGTTCTGAAGGTCGGCAAGATCTCGGGCGGGTTCCGCATCCGCAGCCGGGGTGCTGATCTGAAGGTGCATGTGCGCACCCCGCGTCAGGCCGAACTGGCGTCGTTAATGCCCGAGAAACTCCCGCCTGATACATCCAAGATGCTGCTCTGCCCGATGCCGGGCCTCATCGTGTCGGTCAACGTGGCCGAGGGCGACGAGGTTCAGGAGGGGCAGGCGCTGTGCACCGTGGAGGCCATGAAGATGGAAAACATCCTGCGCGCCGAGAAAAGGGCGATCGTGACCAAGGTCAATGCCGGGCCGGGCGACAGCCTGGCGGTGGATGACGTGATCATGGAGTTCGAGTGAGGGAATGATGCGCGGCGGCGGGCATATGCGGGCTGAGCGGCGGGGGGCCGGGGCGTTGGCCTGTGTCTCGCTGGCCGGTCTCGTGTTGACCGCCGCCTGTGCACGCGACAGCGAGGCCGGGTTGCGCGAGCGACTGGAGCAATGGTTCGCCGTTGGCGACACCGTGACATTCGAGGCGCGGGGCGATTGCCTGGCGGCGGTGTTCCGGCTCAATTCGGCGGATGTGAAGGCGCAGATGCCGGTGGTGTCGGACCCGCGCGACATGCTGGTGCAGCTCAAACGCGGTGGCCGTGCGGCGCTCGATTCAAGCCGCCAGTCGCCCGATGAAGGGCTGGTGGCGCTGGCCAATACCGAGCGCGCGACCGGCATGGCGATGCGCCGCGCCGCGCTCGAGGGGCGGGCCTGCATGGACGCGGTGGCCGAAAGCGCCTTTCGCGCCGCCATCGAGGGGCCGCGCAGCCTGCTGGCCTATGACCGGGAAAACGGCGCGGTCATGATGCTGGATCCGGTGACCGGCCTGCTGGTCGTGGCGATGGGGGCACCGTGATGGGCGCGCGCGATCAGCTGTCGCCCTGTTGCTCCTCGCGCATTTCGCGCTGGCGGGTGGGCAGCTTGTCGATGGTGCGGCTGATTTCGCGCACGTCCCAAGGGAACGGTTTGCGCAGGTATATGGTGCCATCCTTGCCCATCAGCACCAGCATGAAGCCGCGTGGTCGCAACTGCCGGCGCAGATCGCCGCCCGCGTCGGGGGCGGTGTCGGTGATGACCACCACGTCGCGCGCGTCAAGCGCATCGAGCCGGGCGGTGATGAATTCCATCTGCTGGAGAAACTGCGGATCCGCCGGGGCGTCGGCAAAGACGATGAGCGGCCGTTTTATCCAGAGAAATTCGTTCAAATCCACCTGGTCTGCGGGAAAGATGATTGGCGGAACGCCTGCGGCATCGCCTTCGGCGCTGTCCTGCGCGGCGAGCGGATTGGCCATCAGGGCCATGAAAACAAGGGCGAATATCTTCTGCATGGTCCTACCTGTCAGCCAAGATATAGGCGGGCGGGTGGCAAATGCGAAGGCCCAATGCCACCCCGTCGCGGAAAATTCGCGCATTAATCGCTTGCTCAGCTTTGGGCGTGCAGCATGGCGGGAAGGGGAAACCCCCAGCCCGCACCATGCGGCAATCCGGCGAAGGGCTCGCAAGACCATGAAGATCACATTGCATCTGGGGGCGCACAGAACCGCCTCGACCAGCCTTCAGCACTACATGCGTCACAATGTGGCTGCGCTGGCTGAGGCAGGCATCGGGTTCTGGGGCCCGCGGCGCACGCGGAGCGGGCTTCTGAGCGGCGTGCTGCCGATGGCCGGGCGGCACAGCGCGCATGTCCAGCTGGAGCGCGCGCGCGGGCGGGTCCTGATCAACCTGGAGGCGGCGGCGCGTTCGGGCTGTGACACGCTGGTCGTCAGCGACGAGAACATGCTGGGCGCAACCCGCCGCAACCTGCGCGAACACAGCCTTTATGGCGATGCGGGCTTGCGGCTGGCGCGTTTTGCGCAGGCTTTTGACGGGCGCGTGGATCGCGTGGTGCTGTCGCTGCGCGCGCAGGACCAGTACTGGAGCTCGGCGCTGGCCTTTGCGGTGGCGCGCGGGCACCGGTTGCCGCAAGGACGCGACCTTGAGGCACTGGCGGGCGGCGCCCGCGCCTGGCGCGATGTGGTGAGCGATGTGGCCTGCGCCTTTGGCGGCGCCGAGATCTTGGTGCTGACGCATGAGGCGCTGGCGTCGCGCCCCGAGGCGCGCCTGGCGGTGATGACCGCACGGCCCATCGAGGCGATGCCGCGCGCCCATGCGCGCGAATGGCTGAACCGCGCGCCCCTTCTGGGGGCGCTGCGCGCGGCGGTGACGGCGCGCGGCGGCGCGCCTGCACGCCTTGGCGAGGGCACGGATTGCGCACGCTGGCAGCCCTTCGACAGGGTTCAGGCCGCCGCGCTGCGCGAAACATATGCCGACGATCTGCACTGGCTGCGCGCCGGGGCGGACGGGCTGGCGACATTGATCGAGGAAACCGGACCTGCAAAGGCGGAGGCACATCCGTCCGCGGGTCAGATGACAAGAGGACAACGAAATGGGACGCAGGAAAGACGAATGGCGTAAACTCGCCGAGGGCGAGCTGAAGGGCCGCCCGCTTGAGGATCTGACGTGGAAGACCCTCGAAGGGATCGACATCCAGCCGCTCTATACCGAAGAGGATGTCGAGGGGCTGGCGCATCTGGGCTCGATTCCCGGGCAGGCGCCCTTTACCCGCGGCCCGCGCGCCACGATGTATGCCGGGCGCCCCTGGACGATCCGCCAATATGCCGGGTTCTCGACCGCAGAGGAATCCAACGCCTTTTACCGGCGCAACCTGGCCGCCGGCCAGCAGGGCGTTTCGGTGGCTTTCGACCTGGCGACGCATCGCGGCTATGACAGCGACCATCCGCGCGTGGTGGGCGATGTGGGCAAGGCGGGCGTCGCCATCGACAGTGTCGAGGACATGAAGGTGCTGTTCGACGGCATCCCGCTCAACGAGGTCAGCGTTTCGATGACGATGAACGGCGCGGTGATCCCGGTGCTGGCCAGCTTCATCGTCGCGGGCGAGGAACAGGGCCATGACAAGAGCCTGCTGTCGGGCACGATCCAGAACGACATCCTCAAGGAGTTCATGGTCCGCAACACCTATATCTATCCGCCCAAGCCCTCGATGCGGATCATCAGCGACATCATCGAATACACCTCGGCGCACATGCCGCGGTTCAACTCGATCAGCATCTCGGGCTATCACATGCAGGAGGCGGGCGCGAACCTCGTGCAGGAGCTGGCCTATACGCTGGCGGATGGGCGCGAATATGTGCGCGCCGCCATCGAGGCGGGCATGGATGTGGACAAGTTCGCCGGGCGGCTGTCGTTCTTCTTCGCCATCGGCATGAACTTCTTCATGGAGGCCGCCAAGCTGCGCGCCGCGCGGCTGCTGTGGCACCGGGTGATGAGCGAGTTCGGCGCCAAGAGCGAGCGCTCCAAGATGCTGCGCACCCATTGCCAGACATCGGGTGTCTCGCTGCAGGAGCAGGACCCCTACAACAACGTGATCCGCACCGCCTATGAGGCTATGAGCGCGGTGCTGGGCGGCACGCAGTCGCTGCATACCAACGCGCTTGACGAGGCGATTGCGCTGCCCACCGATTTCAGTGCCCGGATCGCGCGCAACACGCAGCTGATCCTGCAGGAGGAGACCGGCGTCACCAATGTGGTCGATCCGCTGGCGGGGTCCTATTACGTCGAAAGCCTGACCGCCGAACTGGCCGAGAAGGCCTGGGCGCTGATGGAGGAGGTCGAGGAGATGGGCGGCATGACCAAGGCGGTCGAATCCGGCATGCCCAAGCTGCGCATCGAGGAAACCGCCGCCACCCGCCAGGCGATGATCGACCGCGGCGACGAGGTGATCGTGGGCGTCAACAAGTATCGCAAGGACAAGGAAGACCCGATCGACATCCTTGATGTGGACAACGTCAAGGTGCGCAAGTCGCAGATCGCGCATCTGGAGAAGATCCGCAAGACCCGCGACAGCGCCGCCTGCGATGCGGCGCTCGAGGAACTGACCCGCCGCGCCCGCGAGGGCGGCAACCTTCTGGAGGCGGCGGTCGAGGCCGCCCGCCAACGCGCCACCGTAGGAGAGATCAGCATGGCGATGGAAAAGGAATTCGGCCGCCACCGCGCCGAGGTGAAGACCCTGGCCGGTGTCTATGGCGCCGCCTACGAGGGCGACGAGGGCTTTGCCGCGATCCAGAAATCGGTCGAGGATTTCGCCAGGGACGAGGGGCGGCGGCCGCGGATGCTGGTGGTCAAGATGGGCCAGGACGGCCATGACCGCGGCGCCAAGGTGATCGCCACCGCCTTTGCCGATATCGGCTTTGACGTCGATGTCGGCCCGCTGTTCCAGACCCCTGAGGAGGCGGCGCAGGACGCGGTCGACAATGACGTGCACGTGGTCGGCATCTCGAGCCAGGCGGCGGGCCACAAGACGCTGGCGCCACAGTTGATCGAGGCGCTGAAGGAAAAGGATGCGGGCGACATCATCGTGATCTGCGGCGGGGTCATCCCGCAACAGGATTACGATTTCCTGAAGAAGGCCGGCGTCAAGGCGATCTTCGGCCCCGGCACCAATATCCCCGAGGCCGCGCAGGATATCCTGCGCCTGATCCGCGCGGCGCGCGGCTGATTGCGGGAAAGGGAGGGGGCGTTGCCCCCTCTTGGCCTGCGGCCAATTCACCCCCAGAGTATTTCGGGGCAAGATGAAGGATGCGGGGCATGACGCAACGAGGCAGGATAAAGATTGCGGCGGGCGCCGGGGTGGTATGGGCGGTGATGCTGCTCTGGGTCGCGGCGCGGTTTGTCACGCTGCCGGTCTTTACGCTGATGCCGACGATCATGACGGCCTTCATGGCGCCGGGGCTGGTGCTGGCGATGATGGTGGCGCGGGTGGTGCTGCGCCGATATGGCGACGCCGCAATGCTGGAAGGGGGCGCGTTGCAGGGGCCTGCGGCGCTCGATCAGCGGGTCTTGCAGAACACGGTGGAGCAGTTGCTGATCGCGCTTTGCATCTGGCCGGCGGCGGCGATCATGCTGGGCGATGCGGGGCCGGGGGCGATCATGGTGCTGGGCTTGGGGTTCGCGCTGATGCGGCTGGTCTATTGGGTGGGCTACCATTGCTCGACGCCCTTGCGCGTCTTCGGCTTTGCGGGCAGTTTCGCGCCGACGGTGCTGGTGGCGCTCTGGGCCTTGCTGCGGCTTGGCACGGGAGTCGCTGGCTGAGCCGCGAAGGGATGAGCGATGCTGGAACTGGATCATCTGGCGGTGGCGGCGCGCGACCTCGAGGAGGGGCGCGCGGCGGTCGAGGAGGCGCTGGGCGTGCGCCTGCAGGCCGGCGGGCAGCATGCGCGCTTTGGCACGCATAACCTGTTGCTGGGGCTCGAGAACGGGATTTACCTTGAGGTGATCGCCATCGACCCCGACGCACCGGCGCCCGAGGGCGCGCGCTGGTTCGATCTTGACAGTTTCGACGGGCCGCCCGCCTTGCAATGCTGGATCTGCCGCTGCGACGATCTTGGGGCGGCGCTGACGCGCTATCCGGGGGCGGGCGACCCCATCGCGCTTGAGCGGGGCGACCTCAGCTGGCGCATGGCGGTTCCGCGCGACGGGGTGCTCGCGTTCGACAACCGCTTTCCGGCGCTGATCGAATGGGCGGGCGATGCGCATCCCGCGAACCGGCTGGCGGCGTCGGGCTGCACTTTGGCGCGGCTGGTGGTGAGCCACCCCGAGGCCGGGCAGCTGGCCGACCTGCTGGGACCTGAACTTTCGGATTCGCGCGTGGTTTTCGAGCGCGGTGCACCAGGTCTGAGGGCTGAAATCTCGACGCCCGGCGGCTTGAGGGTGCTGGAATGATCACCCGTGCCGCGCAGGCGGATGACGCGCCCGCCATCGCCGCGCTGTGGAACCCTGTGATCCGCGACACGGCGATCACCTTCAACAGCCAGGAAAAATCCGCTGCGGATATTGCCGCCGACATCGCCGCGCGCAGGGCGGCGGGGCATGAATTCCTGTTGGCTGAGGAAGACGGCAGGCTGCTGGGTTTTGCGGCCTACGGGCAGTTCCGCGGCGGTCCGGGTTATGCGCGCACCGGCGAACATACCATCATCCTTGGTGACGGCGCGCGCGGGCGCGGTGTGGGGCGCGCGCTTCTGGGGGCGATCGAGGATCATGCGCGCGGCGCAAAGATGCATACGATGTTTGCAGGCGTGAGCGGCGAGAATCCGTCGGCTGTGGCCTTTCACGAGCGTTTGGGATACCTGCGCATCGCGGTGCTGGCGCAGGTCGGATGGAAATTCGGGCGCTGGATGGATCTTGTCCTGTTGCAGAAACGTCTGTGATCCCGCGCTGACAAGGATTTGCAAACCGGGTAGGTTGAGTGATGTCGATCTGGACGCGGATATCCGAGGCGATCTCGTCACTGGCCAAGGGCGAGGGGCTGAGCGCGGTATTCGACAAGCTGCGCAGCCCGCCCGAGCGCAGCGTCGCCTTTACCATCGCGGTGATCGCGCTGGGGGCGAAGATGGCCAAGGCGGACGGGCAGGTGACGCGCGACGAGGTCACCGCCTTTCGCGAGGTGTTCCAGATCGCGCGCGAGGACGAGGCGGGCGCGGCGAGGGTGTTCAACCTTGCCCGGCAGGACGTGGCGGGATTCGAGGATTACGCGCGCCGCATCCGCCAGATGTTCAGCGGGCAGGATGGCACGCTGTGCGATCTGATGGAGGGATTGTTCCATATCGCGCTGGCGGATGGCGCCTATCACCCCAACGAGGATGACTTCCTGCGCCGGGTGGCCGAGATATTCGGCCTTGACGAGGGCGATTTCCGCCGTCTGCGCAGCCGGTTCGTGGTGGATGCGAAGCCCGACCCCTACAGCGTGCTTGGGGTGCACCCCGACACGCCCATGCCGCAGATCCGCAAGGCCTGGCAGAAGATGGTGCGCGAGAGCCACCCCGACCGGATGATCGCGCGCGGCGTGCCGCCCGAGGCGATCCGCATGGCTGAAAAGCGCATGGTCGATATCAACCGCGCCTGGGAAGAGATCAATGAGGAGGCCGCGGGTGCGGATCGCGGCCTATAACGTCGAATGGTTCGATGCGCTGTTCGACAAGGATGGCGGGCTTTTGGCCGATGATGAATGGTCGGGCCGCCACGAGGTGACCCGCGCGGATCAGCTGGCCGCGCTCGGCATCGTGTTCACGGCGATGGATGCCGATGCGGTGATGGTGATCGAGGCGCCCGACCATAACGGGCGGCGCGCCACGGAACCCGCGCTCGAGGCCTTTGCCGCCTTTGCCGGGCTGCGCGCGCGAAAGGCTGTTGCAGGATTTCCCAACCAGACGCAGCAGGAAATCGCGCTGCTCTACGACCCTGACAGGCTGAGCTGCCGGCATGATCCCAAGGGCGTCGCGACCGGCAAGAAGGGCTCGGACGAGGCGCCGCGCTTTGACGGCGTGTTCCGGATCGATCTCGATATCGACGACACCGAGGATCTGGTGGAGTTTTCCAAGCCGCCGCTGGAGCTCGCTTGCGAGACATCCGGCGGCTTTGCGTTCCGCATGATCGGCGCGCATCTGAAATCCAAGGCGCCGCACGGGGCGCGCACGCGCGATCAGATCATGCGGCTTGCCATCGCCAACCGGCGCAAGCAGCAGGCGCAGGCGGTCTGGCTGCGCCGCCGCATCGAGCAGCATTTGCAGGCAAGCGAGCCGCTGGTGGTGCTGGGCGATCTCAATGACGGCCCCGGTCTTGACGAATACGAGCATCTGTTTGGCCGCTCCTCGGTCGAGATCGTGATGGGCGATGGGGTTGCGGCGGGGGCGCAGCTGTTCGACCCCCATGCGCGGCGTGCGCTGACCCGAACCATCGGTGCGCGCAGCACCACCGCGCGGTTCTACCTGCCCAGCGAGAAACGCTATCTTCAGGCTTTGCTGGATTATGTCATGGTGTCGCCCGAGCTGGCGGCGCGCGATCCGGTCTGGCGGATCTGGCATCCGTTCGACGATCCGGTCTGCTGGAAGCTGCCGGAACTGCGCGAGGCGCTGCTGACGGCCTCGGATCATTTCCCGGTCACGATGGATATTGACCTGCCGACTTAAAATCGTTGCGGCATTTGCCTATATTGGGGTCATGACACGGATTGCACTCACTTCCGCCCTGGCCCTGTGCCTTGCCCTGCCGACCAGCGCCCAGGAGGCGACGGAGGATGAGGGACAGTCGCTGATGGAACGCGGCGCGCGGCTGTTCATGGAAGGCATCATGCGCGAGATGGAGCCGGCGATGGACGATCTGCGCGGGCTGGCCGAAGAGATGGGCCCGGATCTCAAGCGTTTCGTTGAGGAAATGGGACCGGCCTTTGGCGATCTGATGGGGCGGATCGGCGATATCAACGCCTATCACCCGCCCGAAATGCTGCCCAATGGCGATATCATCCTGCGCCGCAAGACACCGCTGGAGCCGGAGGATGAAACGGTCGACCCGCCCGGCGAGGGCGAGATCGACATCTGACGCGGCGGCTCAGGCGCCGGGCGGGGTGACGATGACGGGTTCGGCCTGCAGCGAGTCGGCGAGCGAGCGGAACCGCGCCTCGGCCACCTCGCCGAACAGGGGCGTCGCGTCGGATGACAGTTTCAGCTCCAGCCGCTTTTTCTTGGGATACCACTGCATCTTGCCGAGCCGGGCATCCTCGCGCAGCCACAGCATCGCGGCAAAGCGCATCGCCTTGCCCAGCACCTCGGCTTCGTGGGCGTCCTTTTCGGAAATCAGCTCGTAAAGATCCTCGAAACGCGACCCTTCACGGCGGTTGGAATAGCGGTGCAGCAGGGCAAGACCCAGATAGACCCGCTCGGAATGCTTGAGCCCGCCAAGGTTGGCGCGGGTGGCGTTGTCAAAGCAATCCTCGGCGCGGTAATCGGGATGCGAGCGCCACGAGACATCATGCAGAAGGCATGCAGCCTTGATGATGCGCCGCCGGTCGGGGCGCGCCGAGCGGAACAGCGGCTCGATGAAATCATAGACCACGCGGCCAAAGCCGGGCAGGCGGGCATCCTTGGATTCGGCGAAGCGGCAGGCCTCGATCAGCGGATCGCGGTCGCGCAATTGCTGGGGCATCTGTTCGTAAAGCAGCCCCTCGCGGATACCATAGCTCGATACGGCGATGTCGCGCGGCTTGAAGGTGCGCACCACCTCGCGCAGGACCTCGATGGCGTAGGGCACGAGTTCGGCGCGCGCCGAAGAGACCCCGGCGCGGCTGCGCAGCTCTTCAAGGTCGTTCTTCTCGATATATTTTGCGGTCTCGCGCACTGCCTTGGGGGTCATGCGGTATTCATGCAGCACCTGAAGCGGATAACCGCGCCGTGCCATGTCGATCTTGGCGATGGCACGCCAGGAGCCGCCGACCAGGAACAGGCGGTTCTTCTGCTCGCCCAGTTCCTTGCGCATGCGCGCCAGGGTGTCATGAATCAACGCCTTGCGGGCTTTCTTGCCGCCCTTGAGGTCGCGCAGCTTGAGCGGCCCCAGCGACGACGACATGCGTTCTCCGACGGTGCCGCCGTTGATTTCCGCCAGTTCCATCGACGAGCCGCCGATATCGCAGACCAGCCCATAGGAGCCCGGCCAGCCCAGCAATACGCCCTGCGCCGAAAGGCGCGCCTCTTCGCGCCCGTCGATCACCCAGAGGCGGATGCCGGTCTCGCGTTCGACCTGGTCGCGGAATTCTGCGCCGTCCTCGGCGTCGCGCACGGCGGCGGTTGCAACCGCGCTCAGCGCCCCGGTGCCCATCCCGTCGCCCAGCAGCCTGAAGCGCCTGAGCGCGGCCAGCGCGCGTTCGCGCCCCTGGGGATTGAGACGGCCGCTGTCGGACATGCCCGCGCCAAGCCCGCACATGATCTTTTCATTGTAGAAATAGGCGGGGCTGCGCGCGGCGCCGTCGAACACCACCAGACGCACCGAGTTGGAGCCCACATCGACCACGCCCACACGGCTGAGCGCGCGGGCCGAGGGCTTGTCGAACAGGGGGCGGCCAAATGGCCCGCCATCATCCTGATGCGCCGGATCGCTGGTGCCGTCCATGTGCCTCTCGGGTCTGTGCGGCCCTCTTATGGGCCAGGTGGCCCGAGGGGTCAATCACCCGATCAGTCTTCGGTGTGAGTCAACTTGGGCACATCCGAAGCGCCCGCGGACCCGCGCCCCGACAATGACGGGTTCTCCATGAAGAAGCGGTGGCAGTTGAAGGCGAATTCGCCTTCGGCAACCTCGGCGCGGGTGAAATTGCCATCGCCCGACATGACCCAGCTTTGTGCCACGTCGGCCATGTTGGCCGCCATCACCTGACTGACGATCTGGGCCTTGACGGTCGGGTTCTGGATTTCGACCAGGGTTTCGACGCGGCGGCTGAGGTTGCGCCCCATCCAGTCGGCCGAGCTGATATAGACCCGCGCCTTCTTGGAGGGCAGGTCGGCGCCGTTGCCGAAACAGACGATGCGCGAATGCTCGAGGAACCGCCCGACGATGGACTTGACGCGGATGGTTTCGCTGAGCCCCCGGACGCCGGGGCGCAGCCCGCAGATGCCGCGCACCACGAGGTTGATCTTCACCCCCGCCTGGCTGGCGGCATAAAGCGCGTCGATCACGTCCGGCTCGATCAGCGCGTTCATCTTGGCCCAGATCGCGGCGGGCTTGCCGGCGCGGGCATGCTCGGCCTCGCGCGCGATCATCTCGATCAGGCGCGGCTTGAGCGAGATCGGCGAGATCGCCAGATTGTCCAGCTTCTCGGGCTGGGCATAGCCCGAGAGGTAGTTGAACACCTTTGTCGCATCGCGCCCCAGCGCCGGATCGCAGGTGAACAGGCTGAGATCGGTATATATCTTGGCGGTGATCGGGTGATAATTGCCGGTGCCGTAATGGGTATAGGTCACGAGGCTGTCGCCTTCGCGGCGCACCACGGTCGATATCTTGGCATGGGTCTTGAGATCGAGAAAGCCATAGACCACATGCGCGCCCGCACGTTCCAGCCGCCGTGACTGGCGGATATTGGCGGCCTCGTCAAAGCGCGCCTTGAGCTCGACCAGCGCGGTGACGGATTTGCCGTCCTCGGCGGCTTCGCAGAGTGCGCTGACGATGGGACTGTCCTTGGAGGTGCGATAAAGCGTCTGCTTGATCGCCACCACGTTGGGATCGCGCGCCGCCTGCGCGAGGAACCGCACCACCATGTCGAAGGTCTCGTAGGGGTGGTGCAGCAGCATGTCCTTCTGGCGGATGGCCGCGAACATGTCGCCGTCATGGTCCTGCACCCGTTCGGGCACGCGCGGGGTAAAGGAAGGCCACAGAAGGTCGGGGCGGTCATCCAGCACCAGTTCCTTGAGATCGGCCAGCCCGATCATGCCTTCGACCTCGACCACCTCGTCGGGGATGACATGCAGCTCGTCCATGATCACGCGGCGCAGCGCCTCGGGGGCGTTGGTCGAGATCTTCATGCGCACCACTTCGCCCCGGCGACGGCGTTTCAGCGCCACTTCAAATTCGCGCACCAGGTCTTCGGCCTCTTCCTCGACTTCCAGATCGCTGTCGCGCAGCACCCTGAAGGCGCAATGCCCCTTGTGGACATAGCCCGGGAACAGGCTGTCGAGATGCACCAGAAGCAGTTCTTCCAGCGGGATCACGCGGTGAAAGCCCGGCTCTGCGGGCAGGCTGACGAAGCGGTCGATCTGCTGGGGAATGGGCAACAGCGCCTGAAGCGGGCGCTTGTCGGATTTGCGCTCAAGCTGGAGCGCGAGCGAATAGCCCAGGTTGGGGATGAAGGGGAACGGATGCGCCGGGTCGATGGCCAGCGGCGACAGCACCGGGAACACCTTGTTGAGGAACATCTCGCCCAGGTATGCGCGGTCGGTATCGGTCAGGCTGCCCGCGTCGAGGATCGAGATATTCTCGCCTTCCATCTCGCGGCGCAGGGTCTCGAAGGTTTCCTGCTGCGCATCCAGAAGGCGGCGGGCGTTTTCGTTGATCAGCACCAGCTGTTCGGCGGGGGTCAGGCCGTCATCGGCGGGGGTGGTGTTGCCCGCATGGGCGAGTTCACGCAGGCCCGCGACGCGCACGTTGTAGAACTCGTCGAGATTGGTGGCCGAGATCGACAGGAAGCGCAGGCGTTCAAGCAGCGGAACACGCTGGTTCTGCGCTTCGCCCAGCACGCGCCAGTTGAAGCCCAGCCAGCTGAGTTCGCGGTTGTAGAAGCGTCCCGGCCCGTGCAGATCCAGATCAGGCAGATCGATTGGCTCGGGCGTCGGGGAATTGAGAAAATCTGCTTTGTTCATGCGGGCCTTATGGCGTTGGCGTGTAACGGAAAGGTGACGAAGTCTGCCGCCCGGACGGTCACTTGTCCAGCAACTTCGTGGCAAGATGGCGCGTGATCGGACTCTTGGTCTCGAGCGCCAGCGCATCAAGCCCGGCCACCACTTCGCGGGCGGCCGCGAACGAGCGGTCGATCCGGCGCACGAGATAGGGAATCGTGTTGGGCGTGGGAGACAGCTGGCGATCCTGCATCAGCTTCATCAGCACCGCCGCCAGCAGCGCATCGTCCGGCTCGCGCAGGATCGTGGCGGGCGTGCCCTGCATCCGGCTGGCAAGGTCTGGCAGTGTGAGATTCCAGTCGCGCGGTGGGCGCGAGGCGGTCATCAGGATCGAGCGGCCCTCGGCCAGCGCAAGGTTATGGAGGTGAAACAGCGCCTCTTCGGCGTCGGGATCGCCCGCGATGGAGTCGCAATCCTCGATCGCCAGATGGGTCTGGGCGAGGGCGGGGATATCTGCCCCGGCCAGGTCGCGCGCGGCGATGATGCGCGCGCCTGACAGGACGGCCCAGACATGCGCCAGATGCGTCTTGCCCGCGTCTTCGGGGCCGATCAGCAACAGCTTGCGCGCCGGCCAGCCCTGCCAGCCCTCGATCATCGCGACGGCCTCGGCATTGGCCGGTGAGACGAAGAAATCGTCGCGCCCCAGTGCTTCGCGCACGGGCAGGTCGAAGCTGAGTTGTTCGGGCATCACTCGTCCGTGGATGAAAGACCGCGATAAAGGCGGCTACCCATATAGCGCGAAATCAGGAAGCGGGCCAGCACACCGATGGCGGCGGCCACCGGCACCGCCACCAACATGCCGACGAAACCGAACAGCGCGCCAAAGACCGACAGTGCAAAGATCAGCCAGACAGGGTGCAGCCCGACCGAGTTGCCGACCAGCTTGGGGGTCAGGAAATTGCCCTCGGCCACCTGGCCCAGCACGAAGATGCCCGCCACCAGCCCGATGCTGACCCAGTCGCCCCAGAACTGGAACAGCGCCAGCCCGATCGCCAGCGCGCCGCCCACCACCGCGCCGATATAGGGGATGAAGGTGATCAGTCCCGCCACGGCCCCCACCACAAGGCCGAATTGCAGCCCCACCAGCATCAGCGCCAGGGCGTAATAGGTGCCAAGGATCAGACAGACCGTGCCCATGCCCCGAATGAAGCTGGCCAGCGTCCGGTCGATATCGCGCGCCAGGTGACGGATCACTGGCGCGTGGTCGCGCGGCAGCAGTTCGTCGATGCGCGCGACCATGCGGTCCCAGTCGTACAGCAGGTAGAAGGCCACCACCGGCACGATCACGAACAACAGCACCACGTTGATCAGCGAGGCGGCCGAACTCAGCACCGATTCGAGCACCTGTCCGCCGCGGTCGCTGATGGTCTGCCCGATGGCGATCAGCGACTTGCGCAGCACCGAATCCTCGTTGACGACCGAGGGGAAACGTTCTGTCAGCACCTCCTGGAACTGGCCGAACAGCTTGGGCGCGGTATCGAAGAGGGCCACGGATTGCTGAATGAGCGTCGGCACCACCAGAAGCGCCATCACCACGAAGACCAGCAGCGCAAGCAGCGTGATCAGCGTCACCGCCACCGCGCGCGATGCCCCCATGCGCTCCAGCCGGTCGGCCAGCGGATCAAGGAAATAGGCGATCGCGCCGCCCAGCACGAAAGGCAGGATGACATCCCCGAGAAACCACATGATGACCATGAACACCGCCGAAGCGATGCCCCAGTATTTCATCTGTGTGCCGACCGGCAAAGCCATGTGCGCCTCGGATTGCTTCCATGTCAGACATCGCCCAAGCGCGCCTCGCTTGCAAGTGCGCGCTTGCCCAAAAAGCAGCGGGACGGCTTGTCTGCCCGCCTGCAAAGCCATAAACGGGAGGCGAACGCCAACAGCCACAAGGTGCGCCGCAATGCGTCTGTCCCGCTACTTCCTGCCCGTGCTCAAGGAAACGCCCGCCGAAGCCCAGATCGCCAGCCATCGCTTGATGCTGCGCGCGGGCATGATCAAGCAGGCCAGCGCCGGGAACTACTCGTGGTTGCCGATGGGCTTCAAGGTGCTGCGCAAGCTGGAAAACATCGTCCATGAGGAACAGATCCGCGCTGGCCACATCCCGATGCTGATGCCGACGCTTCAATCGGCCGACCTCTGGCGCGAAAGCGGGCGGTATGACGATTACGGCGAGGAAATGCTGCGCATCACCGACCGGCACGGGCGCGACATGCTCTATGGGCCGACCAACGAAGAGCTGATCACCGACATTTTCCGCAGCCATGTGGGCAGCTACAAGGAACTGCCGCTGACGCTCTATCACATCCAGTGGAAGTTCCGCGACGAGATCCGCCCGCGTTTCGGCGTGATGCGGGGGCGCGAGTTCCTGATGAAGGACGGCTACAATTTCGACCTGACGCGCGAAGACGCGATGCATGCCTATAACCGCCACCTGGTCAGCTACCTGCGCACCTATGAGCGCATGGGCCTTCAGGCGATCCCGATGCGCGCCGAAAGCGGCCCCATCGGCGGCGACGACACCCACGAATTCCTGGTGCTGGCCGAGACCGGCGAATCCGGCGTGTTCTATGACAGCGAGATCACAGACCTGCGGTTCGGCGACCGCGAGATCGACTACGATGATGTCGCCGCCTGCCAGTCGGTGATGGAGGAATTCACCTCGCGCTATGCCCGCACCGACGACACCCATGACGAGGCGGTGTTCCATGAACGCGTCCCCGAGGCCCGCCGCCGCGAGGGGCGGGGCATCGAAGTCGGGCAGATCTTCTATTTCGGCACCAAGTATTCGGAACCGATGGGCGCCACCGTGCAGGGGCCGGACGGCAAGCCGGTGCCGGTACATATGGGCAGCCACGGGATCGGCGTCAGCCGCCTTGTGGGCGCGATCATCGAAGCCAGCCATGACGACAAGGGGATCATCTGGCCCGAGGGGGTTACGCCCTTCCATGTGGGGATCGTCAATCTCAAGCAGGGCGATTCCGAGGCTGACGCCGCCTGTGAGGCGATCTACAAATCCGTCGAGGCGCTGGGCCTCGAGCCGCTTTATGACGACACCGACGACCGGGCAGGGGCCAAATTCGCGACCCAGGACCTGATCGGCCTGCCTTGGCGGATCACCGTGGGGCCGCGCGGGCTCAAGAACGGGGTGGTCGAACTGACCAGCCGCCGCACGGGCGCAAGCGAAGAATTGCCACCCGAGAAAGCCGTTGAAAAGATAGCGCAGATCTATGCGCCCCATCACGGCGCGCCGCGCAGCGAGCCGATGGCGAAACGGTCGTTCCACACCTGGCTCTGAGCCGCTATACTGTCTCGAAAAAGACGAGGCAGGACAGAGAAACGATGCTTTTCAGGGCTATCGCGCTGGCGGGTGGCCTGGCCGGGGCGGCCGGGCTGTCGCAGTTTCCCGAATATGCGCAGCAATATACACAGCGCCTTGCCGGCGCGGTGCAGGCGCTTGACGACGTGGTGGAACGGTTCGACGCAGATGCCGCCGGGCTGGGCTTGGACCGCGCGGCGGCGCTTGAGGATCTGCGCCGGGGCAGCCGCATGGGCCGGGCGCGCGCGCAGTCCATGGGCGAGGTTCTGGCGCGCCACGCGGCATTGAGCGCCGACCTGGCGCATCTGCGGGGCGCGGGTCCGGGCGCCCTCGCGCTCAATAGCTGGCGTTTCGGCGACCCCGAGATCGCACGCGCCGCCTGGGCCGAGTTTCGCCCTGCAGTGCCGGTCAGCGGTGCGGGCATCGGCTTTGGCGCGGCGGGGTTCGTGCTGGGTTACGGGCTCATCGGCGGGGCGTTGGCCGGTCTGGGCGCTTTGATGCGTCCGGGGCGCCGCCGCAGGCCTGCTGCGCCGGGCGCGCGGCCTTGACCCTGACCCCGATAAAACGCACTGTTCGCGCAAAACGAAAACCCGAGGTTTCCCGTGGCAGGCTCCGAGCGTCGCACACCCGTCCCAGCGCCCTTCGCGCCCTTTGAATGGATGATCGCATGGCGCTATCTGCGCGCCAAGCGGGCCGAGGGCGGCGTCAGCGTGATGACCTGGATCAGCCTTGTGGGCATCACCCTCGCGGTCTTTGCGCTGGTGGCCACGCTGGCTGTGCGTTCGGGCTTTCGCGCCGAGCTGGTCGACACGATCCTGGGCTCGAACGCCCATGTCACCGTCTACAGCATGGGCGCGGTCAACGAACAGACCGGCCGCCTCGACCGCACCATTGCCGATTATCAGGACATGGCCGCGCGTCTGCGCGACATCGATGGTGTGACCCGTGTCGCGCCGCTGATCAAGGGGCAGGTCATGGCCAATGCCCGCGAGCGCAACGCCGGGGTTCAGGTGTTCGGCATCGCCCCCGAGGATCTTGCCACCATCCCGCGCATCGCGGACCCCGAAACCGCGCGCGGCGATATCGGCGCGTTCGAGCAGGGCATCGCCATCGGGTCGGGCGTGGCGCGGGAACTCAATGTCGATCTGGGGGACCGCATCAAGCTGATCTCGCCCAACGGGATCAAGACCGCCTTCGGCACCACCCCGCGCATCAACGCCTACGAGGTGGTCTATATCTTCTCTGCAGGGCGCTATGACATCGACCAGGTGCGCGTCTACCTGCCCTTCGAGGAGGCGCAGGGCTTTTTCAACCGCGAAGGGCGTGCCGATGAGCTTGAGGTCATGGTCACCGAGCCGGAACGGGTCGAGGCCATGAGCGACCGGCTGCTTGGCGCTGCTGGCGACCGGGCGCAGGTCTGGACATGGCGCGACGCCTCGGGCGGCTATCTGCGCGCGCTCGAGGTCGAAGATAACGTGATGTTCATCATCCTCTCGATCCTCGTGCTGATCGCGGCGATGAACATCACCTCGGGGCTGATCATGCTGGTCAAGAACAAGGGCCGCGATATCGGCATCCTGCGCACGATGGGCCTGACCGAGGGCGCGGTGCTGCGGGTGTTCTTCATCTGCGGCGCCTTCACCGGGCTGATCGGCACCGCCGCCGGGGTGGCTCTGGGCTGTGTTTTCGCGATCTATATCGATCCGATCTTCAGCTTCGTGAACATGATGATGGGCGGACAGGTCTGGGATCCGTCGATCCGGGGCATCTATTACCTCCCGGCGCAGCTGCAACTGGGTGACGTGATGTCGGCGGTGACGCTGTCGCTGGGACTGAGCTTCGTGGTCACGATCTTCCCTGCGCGCCGCGCTGCGCGGATGAACCCGGTGGAGGCGCTGCGCTATGAGTAGTGATGAGGCGATGCTGCGCCTGTCCGGCGTGTCGAAGACCTATAACCAGGGCCGCGAGAACGAAGTGCAGGTGCTGAACGGCGCCGATCTCACGCTTGCAGAAGGCGAGATGGTGGCGCTGGTCGCGCCCTCCGGCGCGGGCAAGTCGACGCTTCTGCATATCGCGGGCCTTCTTGATACGCCCGATACCGGCACGGTCGAGATCGGCGGGGTCGATTATACCGGGCTTGGCGATCGCCGCCGCACCGTGGCGCGGCGGCGCGAGGTGGGCTTCGTCTACCAGTTTCACCACCTGCTGCCGGAATTCACCGCGCTTGAGAACGTCGTGCTGCCGCAGCTGGCCAACGGCATCCAGAAGGACGAGGCCGAAACCCGTGCCGCCGATCTCCTGGCGCGGGTAGGGGTCGGCGGGCGCGCCGGGCATCGCCCCTCGGCCATGTCGGGCGGCGAGCAGCAGCGCGTCGCCTTCTGCCGGGCGCTGGCCAACGCGCCGCGCCTGCTGCTGGCCGACGAACCCACCGGCAACCTTGACCCGGCCACGTCCGAGCAGGTGTTCGACACGCTGGTGGGGCTGGTGCGTGGCACCGGGCTGGCGGCATTGATCGCGACCCACAACCTTGAGCTGGCGGCGCGGATGGACCGCGTGGTCAGGCTCGATCAGGGCCGGGTGGTCGCGCAATAGGCGCACGGGTTTCGGCCCGGCTGAACCGCGCTTCAGAAGGTTTGAATTGACCCGAGGCCCCCCGGCAATCAATCTGCCGCGACCTTTCCCAAGGCCCGGAGATCGACATGGTTGCCGTCACCCTCGACGAGATTGAAAGCACGACACGGGCGGCGCTGATGCGCCACGGCGCGGCTGAATGGATCGCCGCCCATGTCGCCGATGCGGTGCGTAAGGCCGAAAGCACCGGCAACCGGATCTGCGGGCTCTATTACCTTGAAAGCTACTGCAAGCAGCTCGAAACGGGCCGTGTGCGTGGCGATGTGACACCTGAGGTCAGCCAGCCGCGCCCCGGCGTGGTCGCGGTCGATGCGCGTATGGGCTTTGCACAGCCCGCCTTTGCCCGCGCGCTGCCGCAGGCGGTGACGGCGGCGCGCGAATGCGGTGTCGCCAGCCTTGCCGTGGGCCATGCGCATACCTGCACCTCGCTTGGCTATTTCACCGAACAGATCGCCCGTGCGGGGCTGATCGGGCTTGGGATGACCAATGCCTCGCCCATCGTGGCACCGCCGGGCGGCAAGACGCGGGTGATCGGCACCAATCCCATCGCCTTTTCGGTGCCTGACGGGGCAGGCGGAATCGCCATGCAGTTCGACCAGTCCACCACCACCGTTGCACTGGGCAAGATCACGATGGCCAAGGCGGCGGGCGAACGCATCCCCGAAGGCTGGGCCGTCGATGCCGAGGGCCGCCCCACCACCGACCCCGAAGCGGCGCTGGCCGGATCGCTGGTCAGCATGGGCGGCTACAAGGGCTGGGGGTTCGGCCTGATGGCCGAGCTTCTGGCCGCGGGCATGACAGGCGGCGTGGTCAGCCGCGATGTGGCCCCCCTGAAGGCGCCCGAGGGCAAGCCGCATGATCTGGGGCAGTATTACCTGTTGCTCGATCCCGAGGTGTCGGGCGTTTTCTTTGAACGGCTCGCTGCGGTCGGCGCGGGCGTCGCCGAGGATGAAGGCGCGCGGATGCCGGGGCAGGGCAAGCAGGCGCAGGACCCCGTCACGCTTGAGGATGCGATCTGGCAGCAGACCCGCGCGCTGGCCGGGTTCGCCTGATATCCGGCTGATACATATCAATGCGCGCGCCGCCCGCATTGGGCAGGATCGGGGGCGATTGGCCAAGGGAAACCCGATGCGCGCTGTCCTGCCACTGTTCGTGCTTCTGAGCATGCCGATACTTGCGGCCTGTGCGCCCGATGGCAGCACCGCCACGGGCACGGGCGGTGGTGACGCGGCGCTGACGGGGCAGGGGCTCTACGTGGTCTATTGTGCGCGCTGTCATGGCGGGTCAGGGCGCGGCGACGGGGTGATCGTGCCGATGCTCGACACCCCGCCCTCGGACCTGACGCAGCTCGCGGCGCGCAATGGCGGCACATACCCCGCGCAGGATGTCATCTCGCGAATCCACGGCTATCCCGGCCAGTTCGACGTGATGCCCGAATATGGCCCGCTCTTCGCGGACAGAACCGTGACCTGGCGTGACCCCGAGACCGGCGCGGCCATAAAAACGCCGCGTGCACTGGTTGATCTTTCGGCCTATCTTTCCACGATCCAGGCGCCCGCGCCCGGATAATTTCCAGGGAGACCGATCATGAACAGCAAAACCATTCTGGCAGCCTTCCTCGTCACCATCCTGCCGGGCGGCGCGGCCATCGCGGCGGGTGACGCCGCGACCGGCGAGGCGATCTATGACCGCTACTGCGCTGCCTGCCACGGGACGCAGGCGACCGGCCACGGGCCGATGCGTGCGGTGCTGACGGTGCAACCCAGCAACCTCACCGCGCTCAGGGCCGACAATGGCGGAACCTTCCCGATGGCCCGCGTGGTCAAGCGTATCGACGGGCGCGACCCGCTGGTGGCGCATGGCAGCGAAATGCCGGTCTATGGCGATTTCTTCGAGGGGTCCGAGGCTTCGCTCAAGACCGAAAGCGGACAGCCGATCCTGACCAGCACCCCGGTCGCCGACCTGATCGCCTATATCGAATCGGTTCAGAAGCCCTGAACCCCTTGGCTTCGGGTTGATTTGAAACGCGCGGCGGCGGCGCTACCTCTGGACCAGTCCAAGGGAGATGCATCATGATCCGTTTTCGTCCTGCCATCGCCGCGCTTTTCCTTCTTGTGTCGGGTGTTGCGCTCGGCCTTACGCCTGCGGCGCGGGCCGACAGTCAGTCGATCCGCGATGTGATCTCGTCGCAGATCGATGCGTTCCTGGCCGATGATGTCGTTGCCGCCTTCGATCACGCCAGCCCGACGATCCAGCGGATTTTCGGCACGCCCGAGCGCTTTGGCGAGATGGTGCAGCTGGGCTATCCGATGGTCTGGCGCCCCGCCGAGGTGACGTTCCTTTCCACCGAGGAACGCGGCGGGCGGCTTTTCCAGAATGTCATGGTCCGCGACGCGGACGGGGCGCTGCATATCCTCGAATACGAGATGATCGAGGGCGCATCGGGCTGGAAGATCGACGGCGTGCGGCTGCGTGCGCCCGCCGCGGGCGCCGCCTGAGCCGCTGTGCTCAGGGCTCGCCGGTGCCAACGGCAGCGGCGCGTCCCGACCACGCCATGAAGCGCGCCAGCATCATCACGGCCGCACAGGCCAGCCCCACCGCCAGCCCCAGCCAGATGCCCGCACCGCCCATCCCGAAGGTGAACCCCATGAGGTAGCTTGCCGGGATTCCGATCACCCAGTAGCTCAGCGCCGCCATCAGCATCGGCACCCGCGTGTCCTGCACCCCGCGCAACAGGCCAAGCGCCATCACCTGTCCCGCATCCACCAGCTGAAACAGCGCCGCCGCCGCCAAAAGCCCGGTGCCGATGGCGATGACACTGGCGCGGCTCGGCTCGTCCGGGCTCATGAACAGACCGAGCAGCCATTCCGGCAGGCTCAGGAACAGCGCCACCGTCGCCAATGCGACCACGCCAGACATTGCCAGCACCACCGCCGCCCCGTCGCGCAATGCCACGGCGTCAGCGCGCCCATAGGCCTGCCCGGCGCGCACCGTGGCCACGTTCGACAGGCCCAGATGCACCATGAACACTACCGATGTCACCTGCAGCGCGATCCCATGCGCCGCCAGCGGCAGCGGCCCCAGCCAGCCCATCATCACCGATGAGGCCGCGAACAGCCCGACCTCGGCCAGGTTGGTGATGCCGATCGGCCAGCCCAGCCGGAACACCTGCGCCAGCGCCTCGGGGTCGGGGCGCCAGACCCGCTGGAAGAGCGCATGATCGGGCTGCACCAGCGCGGCATAGATCGCCAGCGCGATCAGCGAGGCGGTGTTGACCGTCAGCGACGCGATCGCCGCGCCCCGCACGCCCAGTTCCGGCAGGCCCCAATTGCCGAAGATCAGCGCATGGTTCACCAGCACGTTCAGTCCCACCGCCGCCAGCGTGATCCACAGCACGACCTGTGTGCGTTCAAGCGCTGCAAGATAGGATTTCAGCACCATCACCAGCAGCGCGGGCAGGATGCCCCAGCCCATGATCGACAGGTATTGTCCCGCCAGCTCCGAAATCCGCGCATCCTGCCCGAGCGCGTGAAAGATCGGAGCCGACAGCACCATCAGCGGCAAGGTCGCCAGCCCGAACAGGATCGACGCCCAGGCCCCCATCCGCGTGACCCGGCGGATCTGCGTTTCGTCCCCGGCGGCGCGCGCCGAGGCGACCATCGGCATCACCGCCCAGGCAAATCCGGATCCCATGATGAACAGCACGAAGAACAGCGTGCCGCCCAGCACTTCGGCGGCCAGCGCCTCGACCGAATACCAGCCCAGCATCAGCGCATCGGTCAGGGTGATGGCGAATTGCGCCACATGACTGCCGATCAGCGGCAGGCCCAGCCCAAGCGTCGCGCGAAGATGCTGGCGATATGAAAGGCGCGTCGTCATGCCACGCCCTTAGGCCGACGCGCGCAAAGGCGCAAGTGAAAGCCGGGTGACAGGTGCGGGCAGGCGGGCGCGCGCCTCAGAACGGCGCGGCCAGAATCGCCCCGCGCATCAGCCCGAGCGCCAGAACCGCCACGATCAGCCCGGCGGCGATCTCGATAAGCGGCAGCAGCACGCGCGCCGCACTGCCTTCGATGCCGGCAAGCTGTGCCAGGACCCCCTTGCGCAGTGTCACGGCGGCCACGGCCACGGCCACGGTCACGCTGGCGGTGCCCAGTCCCATGATGAAGGCGCCGGCGATCCCCGCCATGTCGAGCCCCATGCGCCATGTCAGGATCAGCAACAGGATCGCCCCGGTGCAGGGCCGGATCGCCACCGCCGCCACCAGCGCCAGCGCCTCACGCAGGCTGTGAACCCTCGCCGCCTCCTGGGCTGTTGGGCCGTGGCGATGGCCGCAGCCGGAACAGACCCCGTCGGCGTCGCTCGTATGCCCGTGGTCATGCCCATGGTGGTCGTGGCTCTGGTCCGTGCGCCGCATTGCGCGCCAGCGCCGCAGGCCGCGCCAGACCAGCCACAGCCCCACCAGCGCGATCGCGCCGTGGCTGGCAGGGGCCAGGATGCGGTCGCTCACGCCCACCATCGCCTGTCGCGTCAGCCCCAGCGCGAACACCCCCGCATAGACCAGGATCACCGCCGTCGCCGCCTGCGCAAGGCTCGACGCAAGCGCCAGCCCCGACAGCCGCAGCACCGGCACCCCCGCGCCCAGCCCGTAACCGCCGATCAACAGCTTGCCATGTCCCGGTCCGGCGGCGTGAAAGAACCCATACGCGAAACACAAGGCCCAAAGCCCGGCGCGCGCGCCGCCCTCACCGCTGCGCAACGCACGCAGGTAGCCCGCCATCGCCTCCTGCACCTCGCGCTGGCTTTCGGCGGCCCAGCGGGTGACGATCTCGGCACCGCCCAGACCCCAGAGCCAGACCGCCAGCGCAAGCAGCCCCAGTGCGGCGATCAGGATAATGGCGCGCATGTGATCTCCAGCGTGTCGGCGTAGTGGATGCCCACCTCGACCTCTTCAAACAGCGTTTCATTCGTGCCGCCACCCAGCCCGGCGACGATCGCGTCGGCGGCATCCTTGTCGGCCTCCTCGATGCGCGTCTTGCAGCCATCCGGCAAACCGCCCACCCGAAGCAGCGTCAGCGCCGCGTAGTAGGACGGATCATAGGGGCGCACGGTCAGCGATGCGGGGCGAAACGGCGTGAAACGGCGCAGGTGGCGGGTCACGATGCGCCCGTCCTCGATATCCGCATCCAGCGCCTCGGGCGGATCAAGCGCGACCGCCTCGCCGCCGGTCTCGAGAAACAGCGCACCCTCGAAGCCTTCGGGCCAATCGACCAGGTCAAACCCTTTCAGCGCCGCGCGCTCCTCGCCGCTCAGTTCCATGTCGCCATCCGGGTCGAGCCCCATATCCTCGAGCAGCAACAGCGAGAAGAAATCGTCATAGCGCCAGATGACCTCGACCCCGGTCAGCCGCCCGTCTTCGTCGGGCAGGAAACGCAGGGTGACATCGACAAAGACATGCGGATGCGCCAACGCGGCGGGCGCGCACGCTGTCAGCCCCTGAAAAAGGGCGAGGACAAAGGCAAGTGTCAGGCACAACCGGCGGATCATGACGCAGGTTTAGGGCCATGCCGGCGTCCGGGCAAGACGCGCGGCGCGTATGCGCGACCGCCCGCCCTCGCGCCCTTGCTCAGGTCTTGCGGGTGTCGGGATGCAGCGACTTGCCCAAGATATGCTCCGAGCCGTGCAGAACATGCTGCGCCGTCGAGACGATCAGCGGATCGGGCGCCCGCGCGATCTTCGGGTCCTTGTCCGGATAATCCAGCGAGCTCAGGAAATGCTGCATGCAATTGATGCGCGCACGTTTCTTGTCGTTCGACTTGACCACCGTCCAGGGCGCATCGGCGGTATCGGTGTAAAAGAACATCGCTTCCTTGGCTTCGGTATAGTCGTCCCACTTGCCCAGGCTCTGCTTGTCGATCGGGCTCAGCTTCCATTGCTTGAGCGGATCGGTGGCGCGTGCCTCGAAGCGGCGGCGCTGTTCGTCCTGCGTGACCGAGAACCAGTATTTGTAGAGCCGGATGCCCGAGCGCACCAGCATCCGTTCCAGCTCAGGTGTCTGGCGCATGAATTCAAGGTATTCCCAAGGCTCGCAAAAGCCCATCACCCGCTCCACACCGGCGCGGTTATACCAGGACCGGTCGTAGAACACCATTTCGCCCACGGTCGGCAGGTGCTCGAGATAGCGTTGAAAGAACCACTGGCCCTTTTCTTCCCAGGTGGGCTTGTTGAGCGCCACCACGCGGGCCTGTCGCGGGTTCAGGTGCTCGGTGAAGCGCTTGATGGTCCCGCCCTTGCCGGCCGCGTCGCGCCCCTCGAAGATCAGGATGAACTTCTCGCCGGTCTCCTGCGCCCATAGCTGAACCTTGAGCAGCTCAGCCTGAAGCTTGGCCTTGCTGCTTTCATAGCTGCGCCGGCTCATCTTGTCCTTGTAGGGGTATTCGCCGGTTTCGAATTCCTGCCGGAATTCGGCGACCTTGTCGGCGGGCTGGATCGTCTTGGCGGCAGTCGTCTTCGGCGCTGCCGCGCTCTTCGCTCGGGGGGTGGTGGTCATCTGCGTCTCCTTCACTCTCTACGGGTGAAGAAGCCTATCGCGAGGGGGCGGATGGCGCGTTGATCCGGCTCAAATGCAGGGGCAGGGCGGGGTGGTGTTGCGCGCTTGCCTCAGTGCGTCCAGGTGGCGCGCCGGTTGGTGGCGAAATTCTCGCCATAGCCGCCGGGGCGGATATTGGGCTTGCGGCTATGAGGTTCCAGCACGGTGGCGTCGATGCCATGTTCCTCGGCATATTCCATCGCCGCGGCACGGGTGGGAAAGCGCAGCCTGACCTGGGCCTGGGTGTCGGCGGAACTGGTCCAGCCCATCAGCGGATCGACCTCGCGCGCGGTCTCGGCGACATATTCCAGAACCCAGTGCTGCGAGCGGGCGTTGCCCGATTGGGTGGTGCTGCGCGCGGGCTTGTAGATACGGGCGGACATGGTCGGGCCTCCTTGCTGTGCAACGGTTATTCCAAAATTGCGGGGGCGGGGCAAGAGATCAAATCGACGCGCGCGGCGCTGCAAAGCGAAGATAACGACACCGCCAAGGCCGGTCCCCCCTTGAACCCCGCGCGAAACGGAACAAGTGTGGAACGACAGCAAGGACCCGACCCAGATGCCCTACGCCCATTCCGACAAATCCGAACCCTTGATGCATGCCGCCGCGCCCGATGTGGCGACGCGCGAAAAGCTCGAAGGCGGTATCCGCTTCGAGATGGTGACTGAGTTCGAGCCCGCCGGCGACCAGCCCGCCGCGATCCGGGAACTGGCGGGCGGCGTCAATGCGGGCGAGCGCAACCAGGTCCTGCTCGGCGCCACCGGCACCGGCAAGACCTATACGATGGCCAAGGTGATCGAGGAAACCCAGCGCCCCGCCATCATCCTTGCCCCCAACAAGACGCTGGCGGCGCAGCTTTACGGCGAGTTCAAGCATTTCTTCCCCAACAACGCCGTGGAGTATTTCGTCAGCTTCTACGACTACTACCAGCCCGAAGCCTATGTGCCGCGCTCGGATACCTATATCGAGAAGGAATCCCAGATCAACGAACAGATCGACCGGATGCGCCACTCGGCCACGCGCGCGCTTCTGGAACGCGATGACGTGATCATCGTCGCCTCGGTCAGCTGCATCTACGGGATCGGCTCGGTCGAGACCTATGGCGCGATGACCCAGGACCTCAAGGTCGGGCTCGATTACGACCAGCGCAAGATCATGGCCGATCTCGTCGCCCAGCAGTATAAACGCAACGACCAGGCGTTTCAGCGCGGCAGTTTCCGGGTGCGCGGCGACAGTCTCGAAATCTGGCCCGCCCACCTCGAGGACCGCGCCTGGAAGCTGAGCTTCTTTGGCGAAGAGCTTGAAGGCATTACGGAATTCGACCCGCTGACCGGCGCCAGGACCGACAGTTTCGAGCAGATCCGCATCTATGCCAACTCGCATTACGTGACGCCCAAGCCGACGATGCAGCAGGCCATCGTCAATATCCGCAAGGAGCTGCGCCAGCGCCTCGACCAGCTTGTGGGCGAGGGCAAGCTGCTCGAGGCGCAGCGGCTCGAGCAACGCACGAATTTCGACCTCGAGATGCTGGACGCGACCGGCGTGTGCAACGGGATCGAGAACTATTCGCGCTACCTGACCGGGCGCGCCCCCGGCGAGCCGCCCCCGACCCTGTTCGAGTTCATCCCCGACCATGCCATCGTCTTCGCCGATGAATCGCACGTGTCCGTTCCCCAGATCGGGGGCATGTACAAGGGCGACTACCGGCGCAAGTTCACCTTGGCCGAGCACGGCTTCCGCCTGCCCAGTTGCATGGACAACCGCCCCCTCAAGTTCGAGGAATGGGACGCCATGCGCCCGCAATCGGTTTTCGTCTCCGCCACGCCTGCGTCATGGGAGATGGAGCAGACCGGCGGCGTCTTCACCGAACAGGTGATCCGTCCCACGGGCCTTCTCGATCCGCAGGTGGAAATCCGCCCCGTGGACATGCAGGTCGATGACCTGCTCGAAGAGGTGCGCCGCGTTTCGGCGGCGGGGATGCGCACGCTGTGCACCACCCTGACGAAGCGCATGGCCGAGGACCTGACCGAATACCTGCATGAACAGGGCATCCGCGTGCGCTACATGCATTCGGATATCGACACGATCGAACGGATCGAGATCCTGCGCGACCTGCGTCTTGGCGCCTTCGACGTGCTGATCGGCATCAACCTCCTGCGCGAGGGGCTGGATATCCCGGAATGCGGGCTGGTGGCGATTCTCGATGCCGACAAGGAAGGCTTCCTGCGCTCGGAAACCTCGCTGATCCAGACCATCGGTCGCGCCGCGCGCAATGCCGAGGGGCGGGTGATCATGTATGCCGACCGCATCACCGGCTCGATGCAGCGCGCGCTCGATGAAACCGACCGGCGGCGCGCCAAGCAGATCTCCTATAACGAGGAACACGGCATCACCCCCTCGACGATCAAGAAGAACGTCGAGGATATCATGGCCGGGCTCTACCAGGGCGATGTGGACATGAACCGCGTCACCGCCACCATCGACACGCCCCTGATGGGCGCGAACCTGCAGGCGCATCTCGACGGGCTGCGCAGCGAGATGCGCAAGGCCGCCGAGAACCTCGAATTCGAGGAGGCCGCGCGCCTGCGCGACGAGGTCAAGCGGCTCGAGGCGGTGGATCTGGCGGTGCATGACGACCCGCTGGCGCGCCAGCAGGCGGTGGAGAAGGCCTCGGCGGAGGCCACGAAATCGCGCGGCCGCTCGACGGCGGGGCGTCCGGGCCAACGGGGCGGGAATGTGAAACGGCGGGGGCGGTGAGGTTGCGCGATTGAATAGTGCTGAACGTGAAGAATGGGCGTTCAAGTGACCTGCCCCCCGAAACTTCCCTCGTTTTGATGTAGAGTTTGCTCAATCTTTCGAAGGAGCAAACGAATGCGAAAGAGCCGTTTCAGCGAAGCCCAAATCATCGGGATGATCAAAGAGCAGGAGGCCGGGATGCCGACAGCCGAGGTGTGCCGCAAGCATGGCCTCAGCCAAGGCACCTTTTATAAATACAAATCGAAGTATGGCGGCATGGAGGTGTCCGACGTCGCGAAGCTGAGGGCAATGGAAGACGAGAACGCCCGGCTTAAACGCCTGCTGGCTGACACGATGCTGGACAATGCTGTTCTGAAGGATCTGCTGGGAAAGAACTGACGACGCCGATTGAGCGGCGAGAGGCAGCGCTCAGGGCGATGCGGGATCACGACATCTCGCAACGCCGGGCCTGCCGACTTGTCGGTGTCGATCCAAAGACGGTCCGGCGTGAACGCCCGCCGGATAACCCTGAGATACGCAAAGAGATGAAAGCGGTCGCCGCCAAGCGCCGCCGGTTCGGCTACCGGCGGATCGGGGTGATGCTGGAACGCAAAGGGATGATCATGAACCACAAGAAGCTGTATCGGCTTTACACCGACGAGAAGCTGGGGGTCCGGCGACGACGGGGCCGCAAACGGGCCCGCGGATCGCGGACACCAATGCCAGACGCTTTGAGACCCGGCGAACGCTGGTCCCTGGACTTTCTGTCCGACACCTTCGGGACCTCGCGCCGGTTCCGCATCCTGGCGGTGAACGATGATTGTTGCCGCGAGAACCTGTGCCTGATGGCGGATACCAGCATCTCGGGTGCTCGGGTCGCGCGGGAGTTGGATGCACTGGTCCGGGTCTATGGAAAGCCCGGCAGTATTGTCAGCGACAATGGAACCGAGTTCACCAGCCGGGCGATCCTGAAATGGGCAAACGACAATAACGTCGGGTGGCATTACATCGACCCGGGCAAGCCGCAGCAAAATGCCTTCATAGAGTCATTCAACGGCAGCCTGCGTGATGAACTCCTGAACGAGGAGATGTTCGACAGCCTGGACGATGCTCGCCGGAAGCTGGCGCTTTGGCGCTACGACTACAACAATGTCAGACCGCACTCATCGCTCGAAAATCAAACACCCGCAGAAGCGCGCCGGACGCTTGAGCAATTTGAGGGCTCCGCGCCCGGCGCGCTTGCCCAAACTGACGACGAAGAATATGAAAACCAGACCCGCAGACTCTCGTTATGAATGAGGGAGCCTCGGGGGGCAGGTCATCCCTTTTGCGAACTGCGCTTTTTCGTCCAGATCGGGCCACCCAAATACCAAAAACCATCAAAACCCCTCCTGGAATCAAACCCGATCCAGGGTCTTCATTTAAGATCACCATCGCTATCGCAATAGCAGCCAGTGGTGAAAAGGAAGTGGCCAACGAAACATCACCTGCCTTCGAGTGTTTCAATCCGAAGTTCCACGCAAGCTGTCCGATAATAATGATGAGAATTGCGTAAACCCATATCCACTTGAGCAGTATCGGTTGGAACATTTCGCTAAAATGGTGGTGACCAGAAAAGGTGAGCTGGAAGCTGACGTAGATTAAAGTACCCAATGCCGTTCTGAAAATGGCGAAGACTCCAAATGGAACCGTCTCGAGACTTGTCCTGGTGATGATCGTTGAAAGAGTAAACGACAAGGTAGCAGCGACGGCTGCGACCTCTCCCACACCAATCGCGTATCCAATATCGCGATCTTTGAAAGCCAGGATGACAACTGCCCCTAATAGAATGATCAGGTTTCCCGCCATCGCTTTGACATCAATCCTCTCACCCAAGAAGATTGCAGCAAGAATAAGGAAAATGGGAGGGTCAATCCGGCTAGCTATGACGACGTTCGTTACGCTGGTGTTTTCCAAGGCAAAAAAATACAGCCCAGGTGTAACGGCGGAGGACAGCACAGCGGATAAGGTCAAAAGCACCCATTCACGGGAGGAAAGGTCACGAAGCTTTTCAAGCTTCCAGTCCCTACCAAAGAATAGGAGCATTGGGATGAGCGAGATCAAAGATCCTAGAACCAAAAGGTTTGCAAAAGTGATCACATTGTGGCCGTTGATGCGGTTCGCATCTCCAATGCTCACCAACATGGTCACAACGGAATTGGATGCCGCATAAATTATCACAGCAACCCAACAAGACACTACACCCCACTTTGCTGTGGTCGACTTACGCAATCTAGTGTCCCGTACCATGACCACGACGGTCTACCCTATCAAACTGAGAATAAAACAATGGCGGTCCTACTTGGCGCTGCCGCTTGGGGGAAGCGTCCCACATCAAGTGGGGTGCCAGCATCGACCGAATTGGATCATGCTCCTATCAAACTTGCCACCCTGCCCCTTGGCCGGAAGATTTTGCAACTACAGCCCTGGATAAGAAAACTTTTCCCAGCATTGCGTGTCGTTTGAACCATTGGTTCGTTCCTTTTGTTTGGCATCGTGAGACCATAGGTCGGCGACCGGAAGCTATCGATGGTGGATATGTATCACTCTGTCGCAAAGCCTGACTGTGTTACGTTTCGTGACAAATTTTCTCGGCAACCACCCTTCGATCGCTTAGATAGAAGTCATGACGAACCCGCCCCACATACTGCTGGTCGATGACAGCGCCGAAATTCGCAAAGCCGTTGCGCGATATCTCGAAAAGAACGACATGCGCGTCACGAGTGCGGTCGATGCAGCCCAGATGGATGACCTGCTGAAGGTCGGCCGCTATGACCTCATCGTGCTGGACGTTATGATGCCTGGCGAAGACGGGATATCGGTCTGTCGCCGCTTGTCCGCCAAGGGGGTGGCCCCAATCGTGATGTTGACAGCGCTTGGAGAGGAAATGGACCGTATCATCGGCCTAGAGGTCGGTGCGGATGACTATTTGCCCAAACCCTTCAATCCGCGCGAGTTGCTTGCGCGGATAAGGGCAATTCTGCGTCGGGCGCAGAAACCGGAAGCGCTGGCGGGAAGTCTTACAGGCAGCCGTGTACGGTTCGCAGATTGGACGCTCGAAACCGACACACGCCGTCTTGGCGCGGAAGACGGCCGAGAGGATGTGCTGACAACATCAGAGTTCAAATTGCTGACAATCCTGCTGGAACGCCCGCGCATCGTGATGAGCCGCGAGCAGCTTTTTGACCTGACGGTTGGGCGAACACCGGCCGCTTTCGACCGGACTATCGACAACCAGATCAGCCGCCTCAGGCGGAAGATCGAGCACAACCCGGGACGCCCAAAAATCATCACAACGGTTCGAAACGGAGGTTATTGCCTGGCAACGGACGTCGAGGTCGAACGGTGACCCGCAAGCCTCTGGATAGCTTGCGCGTTCAGCTTCTGCTGCTCATTATTGGGAGCCTCGTAGTGGCTCAATCCATTAGCCTCTGGTTGTTCGTGGACGAACGCAGTCTCGCCGTCCGCGCTGCGATCGGGGCAGAGGCGGCCGGGCGCGCTGCGAATGTTGCGCTGCTACTCGAAAGGGCGCCACTGGATTTGCACGCCTCGATCCTCCGGGCGGCAGATTCGCCGCTTGCACGATTTCGGATCGACCCGCAGGCTGCAGTGGATCATCTCGATCACCGTGCTGGAGGAGCGGTCGAAGCGCGTATCAGGTCATTGTTTAGCTCTGAAGACAGCCGCGAAATCCGAGTGGAGTTGCATGAGGTTGAGCGCGAATTCCCGCCAATGAGAAACCTGCCGCAGCAGATGGCCGCAGAGCACAAGCAGATGATGCATGACAAGATCTCGGGGCTTGAATTAACACTCTCTATCGCGCTTGAAGATGGCACATGGCTGAATGTCGATACGCGCTTCCAGCGACCACCGCTACAGTGGCCGATCTTTTCTGCGGTGAGCTTTGGTTTCACGGCGACGTTGCTGATTGGAGTCGCTTGCTGGTACTTGCTTGCTCGCCTAACCTGGCCGTTAAGGCGCTTGGCCCAAGCTGCAGACAGGCTTGGTAGAGGAGAGGAAAACAAACCCCTTCGAGTCGCAGGTCCAAGCGAAGTCAGAGAGCTGACGGATACCTTCAATCAAATGCAGGAGCGATTGGTGCGCACTGTTGCGGACAAGACGCGTATTATGGCCGCTCTGGGTCATGATTTGCGCTCTCCACTGACCGCTTTGCGGGTTCACGCCGAGATGGTGGATGAGGAAGAGACACGCGACGCCTTGGTGAAATCAATCGAGGAAATGCAGGACATGGTCGAGCGCACACTGGCTTTCGCTCGGGGCATGGCAATAAGTGAACCTCCAGAAACAATAGAATTGGGGCAATTTCTCACTGAGCTGAAACGCGACATGCTCAACGCGTTCCGACTCGAAACGGACACACCGTTTGAGATAAAGCTTCGGCCTCAATCCATGCGTCGAGCTTTGCGGAACGTCATAGAGAATGCAGTGCGTTACGGCGACGATGTCGAGGTCACCTATTCCCGAGAGTCTGACAAAGCCTTGATCTGGGTGCGCGATCATGGTCCCGGCATACCTGACACTCAATTAGAAGAGGTTTTTGAGCCGTTTTACCGGGTCGAGGCGTCACGTTCGCGCGAGACGGGTGGCACCGGTCTCGGCCTTTCAATCGCCCGCACCATACTGCGCTCACATGGCGGCGACATCACTTTGCAGAACCACCCGGACGGCGGGCTTCTGGTGCGCCTCGATTTTCCGTTTTGACAAAGCTACAACCAGCAAGAAAGGACACGATGATGAGTACCTATATGATGTCGATGAAAACCTGCGTGAGCGCTCTGTTGGCGAGCACAGTCCCGGCGCTCGCGGATCCGGGCAGCAATGGCAATGACACCTTCGGGCACATGATGTGGGGAGGTGCCCACGGTTGGTGGGGAGGCTTGGGAATGATCCTTTTTTGGGGGCTGATTATCGCCGTTGCCGTCTTCGTCTTCCGTATGCTCACCAGCAACCGCGTTGGCGAGACCCGCGACGCGATCGATATCCTCAAGGAACGCTATGCACGCGGTGAGATCGACGAAGACGAGTTTCAGCGTCGGAAGCAGCAACTTCAAGGTTGAGCCATCAGGCCCCTGCTTGCGTCGCGCCATTCGCCCGTAAGCCAGAAAAGTGGGTAAGGTTGCGGTTTCTTGTTAACCTCATCAATCCTCTGCCACACGTGTATTGGCAGCGTCCTCCAGTGCCTGCATGACCACTTGCGCTGTAAGCAATTCGGGCAGAACGATGCCATCGGGGGCTTCCGGGCCGTAGACCACGTTAAACGGTATGCCGTAGCGGTCGAAGCTTTCCAGATAGCGTGAGATGGTCTCGTCGGGCCGCGTCCAGTCCGCCTGCATTGGGATAACGACGGGCGCACGCAAGGCTGACGCCACCGGTTCGCGGTCCAGCACGAGGGTCTTGTTGGCCTTGCAGGTCAGACACCAGTCGGCGGTGACGTCCACAAACACAACATCCCCTTGCGAAACGTGCCGGGCGATCGCCGCGCGTTCGAATGCGGTCCAATTCGCGGCGACACGGTCTGTCGGCTCGTCACTTTGCGACAGGAGACCGGAAAGGGTAAGAGCAACGATTGTCAGGGCCAAGGCGGCAGACCCGCGCAGGACAGAAGACATGCGCGGCAAGCTCAGAATGGCGACAATGCCGCCGCTCGTCGCGGCAACCGCCCAGACCGACCGTGTCCCGGCGACGCCACCGAGCACCCAGAAAAGCCAAGCTGCGGTCGCCAGCAGGGCCAGCCCAAGGACGATCTTGAGCCAGATCATCCACCGTCCCGCCCGCGGCATCCGGACCACCATGCCCGGAAAAGCCGCCACGATCAGATAAGGCAAGGCCAGCCCCAGGCCAAGGGCAGTGAAAACCACGACGATGTCGATCGGGCGGCCAGCCAGCGCGAACGCCACGGCCGTGCCGAGAAACGGGGCGGAACAGGGCGTGGCAAGAACGGCCGCGAAGGCCCCTGTTGCGAAATCTCCAACATAGCCGCGCCCGCCGCCCGCTTTCGCCAGCCGGGTGTGCGCCGCGGACGGCAAAGAAATTTCGAACAGCCCGAAAAGGTTTGCCGAAAAGACCACCAGAATGACGGCCATCAGTGCAAGAAAGACCGGGTTTTGGAACTGCAGCCCCCAGCCGACCGTCATCCCGATTCCCCGCGCCGCCAGCGTTCCGGCAGCGATAACCCACATGAAGGCCAGAACACCGAAGGCCGAAACGGCAAATCCAGCCCGAACCCGTTGCCGCGACTGACCGTGGGCCTTCATGGCCGAGGAGAGCTTGATCGACAGCACCGGCAGCACGCAGGGCATCACGTTCAGGATGAGGCCGCCGAGAAAGGCAATCGCCGCAATCCAGGCAAGATCGGCCAACCCCGGCAAAACGCGATCGAGGGTGAAGGGCGGCGCTGCGGCCTTATCGCTCAGGGCGGGCATCCAGGTTGCGGCGCGGTCTCCATCCGTCACCGTCACATCGAGTGGTGGCGGGTCATCGGCGGCGGAGAGGATTGGCAGACGGGCCCATAGTAATCGGCCTCCCTCGCCCAAACGAATGTCCGGCTTACCGAAAGCCGTGCCCTTGCCCAATTCGGGAAACACGTCGGGCTCGCCGAAGGGGCGGTCGCTGCGGGCGGTTAAGGTTAGCGCGGACATCTCACCGTCCAGATACGCGGTTTCGACAGAAATGCTACTCGCCGCGCCCTCGTCGGGCACGCGGCCCGCATAGGCCGAAATCAGGGTTGCGGCGTCGGCATCGATTCCGCTGGCCCTTGGTAGCGCCAACTGCAGTTCGAAATCCTCCGGGACGCAAACGGTCGAACATGTCAGGACGTTCACGCCGGCCTTCAACCGGACCGGGGCGCCAGGGTCTGCAAGTGTTATCCGCAGCGGAAAGACCACCTCATCGGAGTAGCCGAAATTCTCGATCCCGAAGGCGGTGAAGCGCTCAGGCGCCGGCCAGAGAAACTCGACATTCTCGATGTTCTCCGATCCCGCCCAGTCGATCGACGGCGGGATGCCCACCTCACCGGGCGAGCGCCAGTAGGTTTTCCAGCCCTTCGACAATTCCAAGTGCAGCCCCGCCGAGATCGAACGGGTATCCGGGCTGACCCCGTTCTCGGCCGAGATCAGACGTGCGGTGACGGATGTGCTGGAAAATTCATCGGAACTTGCTGCGAATCCGTATTGCGACGGCAGCACGAGAAGTATTGCCAAGGCCAGCAATACGCCCCCGAACAGCCACACAGTATGGCACGCTTTCATCATATTGTATCCCGCCCTCGCCAATGCTTTCGTCTATCGCGCCGCGCCATAGGCGTGTCAGTTGCCCTCTGGTGGCACGACCAGAAACCCTTCGCGGCCATCGGAACAGGTAATCGCCGCAACGCCATCAGGGCGCGATCTGTTCAGCGTGCACCCATTTGGAAGATGGGCTTGGAAGTCCTGGGTTGCCAGCACCGCTGAACCATCTTGCCGACACGCACCGAGCGCCTCCGAACAGGCCCCGAGCGCAAGCAATGAGACGAGTGCCGCGGCGCGAACGGCGAACTTCTGCAGGTGCCTACTCGGGAGCAATCGTCCGGCCAATCGCCGCATGCTTGTCCGCGGCCTCGGAGGTGTTTTTCTTCTCGTCACCATGGCAGGATTTGCCCAAGACACGATGCATCGCGAAATGGGCTCCTAGGCAGACAACCAGCGGCGCGAACAAGATTGCGTTGTTCGTCAGATCGCTCGAAAGGCCACCCGCCGCAAGATAGAGCACGATGGGTGCCAACATGATCGCGCAGCAAGCCCACATCCCGTATTTCATTAACTTGCCGGTGGTTTCGTATAAATCCGGCCTTTCAGTGTTCTTCATGGTTCCGACTCTCGGTTGTTTTAACCCTGCTAAAGGCTTCCCCAGCGGGAAGGTCAACGTTACAAACCGATACGAACTTCACGCTCTTGTCATCCGAACCACCCTTGACCCTCCAGTGGAGGAAGGTGGTTAAAGCCACTCAGCTGCAGGACCAGAATCACGGAGGCAGACCATGGGCGATATGTCTTGCAAGAATGTGGGCCGGCGGACCTTTCTGTTTGCTTCGGCCATCGGGCTGGTGTCGCTTGCGGCACCAACCGTGCTGCGCGCTCAGGAGGCTGCGCCGGCGCGCCGGAACATTTCATCTTTCCGGTTGCATGATTGGCAAGACCATTTCGATTCTCTGGGCAAAGGCATTCTGCTGTCGGATACCACAACGCGGGTTCTTCAGCATTGGACGGCTGACGGCGAAATGCGCGTCTACCCCACTTCCGTTCCCATGAGCGACGAGTTGACGCGCCGCGGCTACAGCGAGATCGTCTACAAGGACGATGCGCCGGATTGGGTGCCTACCCCGTCTATGCGCGAGCGCGATCCATCCTTGCCGTCCTATGTCGCCCCCGGCCCCAAAAATCCGCTCGGCGTCCGTGCCATGCATCTGACCTGGCAGTACTACCGCATCCATGGCACCGGTGACACTCGCAAGATCGGTCGCAAATCCTCCAGCGGCTGCATCGGTCTCTACAACGAAGATATCATCGAAGTGTTCGACAGGACACCAATCGGCACCCAGGTCAAACTTATCTGAAGTAAGGATCAAATGAACAAGACAGTTCTGGCCATTCTGGCCTTCTTCGTGTTGGGCGGCGCAGTCGTCTACTGGAACATCGCGCAGCAACCCCAGCAGGTGGGCCACTCGATGGTCCCACCCGACACCAGTGATCTGGAATCGGGCGCGCCCATCGTCGAAGTTTCGCTGCCGGCGGAGCTTTCGGACCAGGCGCAGATGGGCAAGCGGGCCTACGAGGCGAAATGTGCGGAATGTCACGGCAAGAACGCCGCAGGCCAGAACGGGGTCGCACCACCACTCGTGCACAAGATCTACGAACCGAACCACCATTCCGACATGGCGTTCGTGATGGCCGCGAAAAACGGTGTGCGCGCGCATCATTGGAATTTCGGAAACATGCCGCCGGTTGAAGGTTTGACCGATGGCGACGTCAAGCTAATCGCCCGCTATGTACGTGAATTGCAGAGGGAAAACGGGATCAACTGAGCCTTCGGCAGGTTCCGGGCGCATACTGTCGCTTTCCGGCCTGATTTCCTGATCTTCGAACCCGATTGCCGGCGCCGCGATCGCCGCGATTGAAACACAGGACCCTCCATGCCAACGCGACGCGATTTTCTCATGCAGGGGGCGGCTACCACCGCGGCTCTTGCCCTTCCAAAGCGGCTTTATGCCGCAACGTCCGGATTCCAAACCCTCGACGCCCGCACCGCCAGCGTTCAATTGGCGCCGGAAGGTTACCCCGAGACTGATATCTGGGGTTATGGCGGCACGATGCCCGGCCCTCAGTTGCGTCTGCAGCAGGGTGCGCGGCTGCAACGCCGCTTCATGAACGAACTGCCTCAGGCTAGTTCCGTCCACTGGCACGGCGTTCGCCTCGCCAATGCGATGGATGGCGTTGCGGGGCTTACCCAGCCCGCGGTCGAGCCGGGGCAAAGCTTCGACTATGATTTCACCGCGCCGGATGCCGGAACCTACTGGTATCACGCACATAACCGCTCGACCGAACAGGTGGCGCGCGGGCTCTATGGCGCGTTGATCGTCGAGGAATCCGAGCCGCCGGACCTGGATCGGGAAGAGGTGCTGATCCTCGATGATTGGCTGCTCGACCCCGAAACGGCGCAGATCGACCCGGACTTCACCTCGCGCCATGACCGCAGCCATGCCGGGCGGCGCGGCAATTTCATCGCCACCAACGGCCGGCACGACCTTTCCCTGGAGGTGCGCCAACACGAACGTCTGCGCCTGCGCCTCATCAACGCGGCCAATGCAAGGATTTTCGTGCTGTCGCTTCAGGGCATGGAAGGCTGGACGGTTGCGCTGGACGGCATGCCGCTGCCCCGTCCCGAGCCGCTAGCCGAGGCGCTGGTCCTTGGCCCCGGTCAGCGGGCCGATCTGATCGTCGACGTGACCGCCGCGCCCGACGAAACCGCGCATCTCGTTCGCCTTGAGGATCAGGAGGCGGCATCGCAGGTGGCTTTCCCCGTGACCGGATTGGCCTCGGCCGCGCGCCGGGATGCACCGGACGCGCTGCCGCCCAATCCGGGGATGGAGGTGACCGGCCTCGATGACGCCAGGGCCGTGCGGCTCGACATGCAGGGCGGCGCAATGGGCAGGCTCGAAAGCGCGATTCTGAACGGCGAGAAGAAAAGCTTTCGCGAGTTGGTGGATGCCAACCAGTTCTGGTCGTTCAACGGGACGATCGGCATGACCGATGCCCCGCTTGTCGATGTCGAGAAGGGCGAAACGGTCAAGCTTCAGATCTACAACGATACTTCCTTTCCCCACGCGATGCACCTGCACGGGCTGCATTTCCGTGAAATCGGCGAGGATGGCAGGCTCGGTCCCTTGCGCGACACGATCCTGATGTTCGGCGGCCAGACCCGCACGATCGGTTTCGTGGCCGATAATCCCGGCGATTGGCTGTTTCACTGCCACATGCTCAGCCACGCGGCCTCGGGCATGATGACCTGGATGAAGGTGATATGATGCGACGCTGGCTGATCCTCTTTTTGCTCATGGCCGGCGCGGCTGGCGTCGGCGCCTGGATGCTGGCGAAAGGGACATCCGGTACGCCGGAACCGCCGCAGTCTATCGATCTCGCCGAGGGCGAAGAACTCTATCAGGAGTATTGCGCCTCTTGCCACGGGTCCGATCTCGAGGGACAGGCCGGATGGCGCTCCGCCGGAGAGGATGGCATCCTGCCCGCACCCCCGCATGACGAAACCGGTCACACATGGCATCATCCTGATAGTGTTCTGTTCGACTACACCAAGCTTGGCGGAAAGAAGACCCTCGCGAAGCAAGGCGTTGATTTCCAAAGCGGCATGCCCGGTTTCGGTGATGAACTGACCGACGCGCAGATATGGAACATCCTCGCCTTCATCAAATCCACATGGCCCGACCGTCAGCGGGAGGTCCAGGCCGCCCGCAGCGAAGCGGAATAGCAGAAAAGAGGAGACTGAAAATGAGATCGCTTCGATTGGCAGTGCTCGCCGTGAGCATCCTGTTGCCGCTTTCCGCGTTCGCACAGGAGCTGAGCGAGGAACGCGTCAAGGAACTGGCCTTGGAAGCCATTCTGGAAAACCCCCAGATCATCATGGAAGCGGTGCAGCTTCTCGAACAGCAGGAAGCGACCGCGCAGGCAGAGGCCACGGCGGACGTGCTCAAGGAACAACGCCAGCTCTTGGAACAAGCCCCGAACGCGCCGGTGTTGGGCAATCCTGACGGGGACGTCACTGTTGTGGAGTTTTTCGACTACAACTGTCCCTATTGCCGCAGGGCCATGTCGGAGGTTGAAGGTTTGATCGAGGCGGACCCGAATGTGCGGCTCGTCTTTCGCGAATTGCCGATACTCGGCGACGGGTCGGTCTTTGCGGCGAAGGCAGCCTTGGCGGCACGCAATCAGGACAAGTATGAGGAATTCCACTGGGCGTTGATGGGCATGGAGGAACGTGCGCAAGAGGCGTCTGTCCTGCGGATCGCCGAAGAAATCGGCCTTGACGTGGACCAGCTGCGTTCGGACATGGAGGCGCCGGAGGTCCAGGCGCACATCGACGAATCGATGCGGCTGGCGCAGGCGTTGGGTTTCAACGGCACACCGTCATTCGTGATCGGCGACAAACTGGTTCCCGGTTTGGTCGAACAAGACCAACTGGAAGCCTTGGTCGATGAGGCCCGCGAAAAGGAATGAACCTCATGCGACGATGGAGAACTGGCGCCGGAATTGCCCGGCACCGATGATCTTCAGGTCGTCGAAGCAGCCGTGACACCGTAACCGGCATTTCGGATCGCCTCCGTCAGGGCGTGCTCGTTCAGCACGCTATCAACCTCGACTTGCCGCGTACCCGTATCGCAGGTCACGGACGCTGTTGGGTCTATCGCCTTGATCGCCTTTTCGATCGTTGCGGTGCAATGGCCGCAACTCATATCCGGAACCTTGAAGCTGCGCATATCTGTTTCCTCCAGTTCTCGGCATTAGATGCCTGCTTCCCGCATGGGAAGGTCAAGGGCGAAAAAATGTCCCGACGTTGTTGACCTTCCAGCGGGGGGAGCCCTTAGATATCTTTCAGGAGATGAAGGAGACGTTCATGCCGGGCTCAAGAGATTTGCGTTTTTCTATTCAGAACATGTCTTGCGCGTCCTGCGTCGGCCGAGTCGAGCGTGCGCTTTTGGCATTACCCGGGGTCGACGAGGTGAACGTGAACCTCGCCGCCGAAACGGCGCAGGCCCGGATCGACTCGGATGCCCGGATCCCCGAAGTGATCGGGGCGCTGGAGCATGCCGGCTATCCCGCCCGAACGCAGACGGCGCGCCTGAACGTCTCTTCCATGTCCTGCGCCTCCTGCGTTGGTCGCGTCGACAAGGCGTTGGCGGCGGTGCCGGGCGTGCTCGACGTGGACGTGAACCTCGCGTCGGAAACCGCGACCGTAACCTATGCCGAAGACGCTGTCGATCCGGCTGACCTGTTGCAGGCCGCCGAGGCGGCGGGCTATCCGGCCGAATTGGCCGACGACGGCATCGCGGAGGATCGCGGCGCGCGCAAGGAAGGCGAGGCCCGTGCGCTCGCCCGCCGGACCGCTTTCGCAGCGGCGCTGGCCTTGCCCGTGTTCCTGCTTGAGATGGGGGCGCATCTCGTGCCGGGAATGCACGAGATGATCGGCCGCACGATCGGCCATCAGGCCAGCTGGATGATCCAGTTCGTGCTGACGACCATCGTGCTTTTCTGGCCCGGCCGCCACTTTTACACCAAGGGGTTCCCCGCTCTGGTGAAAGGCGCGCCCGACATGAACAGCCTTGTCGCGGTGGGGACCGGGGCTGCGTATGTCTATTCTATCACCGCGCTTTTCGCGCCGTCCGTACTGCCCGAGGCGGCTCGCGCCGTTTATTTCGAGGCTGCTGCGGTCATTGTGGTGCTGATCCTGTTGGGCCGCTGGATGGAGGCGCGCGCCAAGGGGCGCACAGGGGCCGCGATCCAGAAGCTGTTGGGCCTTCAGGCCCGCACGGCGCGGGTGCTGGTGGACGGCGAGACGCAGGACGTGGCCATCGAGCGCATCCGCGTGGGCGACACCCTCGTCGTGCGGCCGGGTGAGCGCATCGCGGTGGATGGCGAGGTGACGCAAGGCCGCGCGCATGTCGACGAGAGCATGATCACCGGTGAGCCGGTCCCCGTGGCCAAGGCTGAGGGCGATCCGGTGACCGGCGGCACCGTCAACGGTACGGGCAGTTTCCGGTTCCGCGCGACCCGCGTGGGGGCGGACACGACGCTGGCGCAGATCATCCGCTTGGTCGAGCAAGCCCAGGGCGCCAAGCTGCCGATCCAGGGCATGGTGGACCGGATCACGCTCTGGTTCGTGCCGGCGGTCATGGCTTTGGCGGCCTTGGCTGTGCTGGTCTGGCTGCTGTTGGGGCCGTCGCCCGCGCTGTCCTACGCTCTGGTGGCGGGCGTGTCGGTGCTGATCATCGCCTGCCCCTGCGCGATGGGGCTGGCCACGCCCACTTCGATCATGGTCGGCACCGGGCGCGCCGCGGAAATGGGCGTGCTCTTCCGCAAGGGCGACGCTTTGCAACAGCTGACTGGCGTGGACATGGTCGCGCTCGACAAGACCGGCACCGTGACCGAGGGCCGCCCCGAACTAACCGACCTCGTTCTGGCCGACGGATTTGAGCGGGCCGAGGTTCTGGCGCTAGTCGCGGCTGTCGAGGCGCAGTCCGAACATCCCATTGCCGAGGCGATCATGCGCGCGGCTCAGGCCGAGGGCGCGGCACGGCGTGACGTCGAAAGCTTCGACTCGATCACCGGCTACGGCGTGCGCGCCAAGGTCGCGGGTCACGACGTGCTTGTCGGCGCGGATCGCCTGATGACCCGCGAGGAACTGAGCATCGAGGCGCTGGCCGATACCGAGCGCCGGCTCGCGGAGCAGGGCCGGACGGCCCTTTTCGCGGCCGTAGATGGAAAGGTCGCGGCGGTCATCGGCGTGGCCGACCCGGTGAAGCCCGCCAGCGCCGCCGCCATCGAGGCGCTGCATGGTCTCGGGCTGAAGGTCGCGATGATCACCGGCGACAAGCGCGAAACGGCCGAGGCCATCGCGCGGGAGATCGGCATCGACCACGTGATCGCGGGCGTCCTGCCCGATGGCAAGGTGGCGGCGCTGGATGAACTGCGGCAAGGCGGCCAACAGATCGCCTTCGTTGGGGACGGCATCAACGACGCGCCCGCGCTGGCGCATGCGGATGTGGGCATCGCCATTGGCACCGGCACCGATGTTGCCATCGAATCTGCCGATGTCGTGCTGATGTCGGGTGATTTGCGCGGCGTAGTGAACGCGCTCAATGTATCCGGGCGGACCATGCGCAACATCCGCCAGAACCTGTTCTGGGCCTTCGGCTACAATGTCGCGCTGATCCCGGTGGCGGCAGGTGTGCTCTACCCGGCCTTCGGGCTTTTGCTGTCGCCGGTGCTGGCCGCCGGGGCAATGGCGCTGAGCTCGGTCTTCGTACTGACGAACGCGCTGCGCTTGCGCCGGGTCCGCCCAGCCATGGATGAAGCCAGCAGCTTGAAATCTGAAGGGGCGGGTTCTCTATCCCCTGCCCCTGTCGCCGCTCAATAAGGAGGATCATGACATGAATATCGGAGATGTCGCCACCCTTTCGGGCCTGCCAGCCAAGACGATCCGCTATTACGAGGATATCGGGCTGGTCAAGCCCTTGCGCAGTTCGAACGGTTATCGCACGTTCCGTGAAAGTGACGCGCACAAGCTCGCGTTTCTGGGACGCGCCCGTGCGCTCGGTTTCACAATTGAAGATTGCCGCAATCTTCTTGCGCTCTACGAAGACGAAGAGCGTGCGAGCGCCGAGGTAAAGGAGATCGCCAAGCAACATCTTGAGCGAATCGACGGCAAGATCAAAGAGTTGAAGGAAATGCGCGCAACGCTCGCCCATCTTGTCGAGGAATGTGCCGGAGATCATCGCCCGGATTGTCCGATCCTGGCCGATCTGTCCATGAAACGGCGCGACGAAGACATGCGCCGGAAATCGGCGTAATCGGATCAGCAGCCTTGGCTTGGGCTCTTCTTCTGGCGATCATCCTTTTCGGCCTGAGCGGGCTCGTGCATGTTCGCGCGATGACCTTAGTGATGAATGGTACCGGGCACGCGCCGTTCGCAAAGCCCGTGCGTTTTTTGTTTGCCCTCTATTCCCTTGCGACCGCCCACATAGTCGAAGTCGGCGTTTACGCCCTCGGTTTCAGTGTTGGTGAATTGATGGGTATCGGCGGCTTTGAACAGGAGAACGTCGACACGTTCATGGACGTTTTCTACTTTTCCTTGGTCAACTATTCGTCCCTCGGCCTTGGCGATATCTATCCTACGGACCATCTGCGTTTTCTGGCCGGTGTCGAGGCCCTGAATGGCTTTCTCCTAATTAGTTGCTCGGCCTCCACCATCTTTCTCGTGGTTACGAGAGCGAAAGAATAGGAACGCTGCATTCTCGCGTGCGAAAAATTGGAACATTCCAGCGCTGGAAGGTCGTTGGCTTGCTAGAAAGCCGTCGATTTATCGTGTTGGGCGACGGTCAAAGCAAAAGGAGTATGACATGTCATATTGGAGATTTGCCGCAATGATCGCGACCTCCACGGTTGTGATGTTCGGGCTGATGTATCTGAATACTTACCTCATTTCCCACGTTTTCTGGTCCGAAACCCGGGCTTACATGGCACTGCTGATGGGCGCGACGATGGCGATCATTATGCTGGCCTTCATGCTCTCGATGTATTCAAGCAAGGCGATCAATACGGCGATTTTCGCGGGAGCTGCCATCGCTTTCGCCGGGTCGCTCTGGCTCGTGCGCAGCCAGGCGACGGTTGGCGATACCAGTTTCATGCGCGCGATGATCCCGCACCATTCGATCGCGATCATGACGTCGAGCAGGGCCAACATCTCCGATCCCCGGGTGCGCAAGCTGGCGGACGAGATTATCTATGCGCAGGACAAGGAAATCGCCGAAATGCGCTATCTCGTCAACGAGATCGAGGCATCGGGTGACGTATCCGAGCCTGAGAAACCCGTGAGCCCTCGCATCGTGAACCTCGACGAAGCCCTTTCGACCGCGAACATCGCCGTGCTCGATCCCGGCTTCCTGACCGAGGAGGAGATCGCTCAGCTTCTGCCCAATGGCGCGGCCTGCACCTTCAACTACACCACTGGCAGTCCGGCTTCTCTGGCACTTGGCGAAGTGGATGGCGAGGCCGTCGGGCTGGTCAAGCTGAGCGGCGACCTCGTGCGGATCGACCAAGGTGCGACCGGGGAACTAGGCATCGAGGGTCTGTCGATCCGTCTCACCGCCGCCGAGGACGCGGCGGCGCTTGACTCGGTGGGCAGCACGCTGGTCGAGGCGACGATGAAGCTGGAGGTCGACGCCGGTCTCTCCGCCGGCTACCGCGGCTTCTACAGCTGCGGGGGCTGACATGGACCGGCAGGCAACTCCGAGCACGGCAAAGCTCTATCGCATGGTCATGCCGGGTCATCTCTGTCCCTATGGCCTGAAGTCGAAGGATCTTCTTGAAAGGGAGGGGTATGAGGTCGAGGACCACCACCTGAACACCCGCGAGGAAACCGACGCCTTCATGGAGAAGCACGGTGTCGAGACCACGCCACAGACTTGGATCGGGGGCGCGCGGGTCGGGGGGTATGACGATCTGAGAGAGCATTTCGGAAAAGAGGAGCAGGACGCGGACGAAGCCAGCTACCAGCCAGTGATCGCGATCTTCGCGGTTGCGTTCCTCATGGCCCTAGGCCTGAGTTGGGCAACGTTCGGTGCGATCTTGACGCTGCGCGCGGCGGAGTGGTTCATCGCGATCTCGATGTGCTTCCTTGCGGTCCAGAAGCTTCAGGATGTCGAGAGCTTCTCGACCATGTTCCTGAATTACGACCTGCTGGCCCGCCGCTGGGTCCGCTACGGATATCTCTATCCTTTCGGCGAAGCCCTCGCCGGTATCCTGATGGTGGCCGGCGCTCTGACCTGGCTCTCCGCGCCCGTCGCGCTCTTCATCGGAACGGTGGGTACGGTGTCCGTTTTCAAGGCGGTCTATGTCGACAAGCGCGAGCTGAAATGCGCCTGCGTCGGCGGCGACAGCAACGTGCCGCTCGGCTTTATCTCGCTGACTGAGAACCTCATGATGATGCTCATGGGCATTTGGATGCCGATAAAGGTTTTTGCGCTCGGGTGGTAGCGGCGTCCAGGTGGCGGCAGCGCCACCCGGAAGTTCCGAAGCTCTATTTCATCTGAGTCACGGTGAGCTTTCCCTTTACCGGCTCGGCGACAAATTCAATGTCCTGACCTTCGGACATCCGCGCGATCATGTCTGGGTCGGCGCGGAACACCATCGTCATCGAGGGCATGTCGAGGTTGACGAGCGGTCCGTGTTTGATAGTCACCTTTCCACCCTCGGCATCGACCTTCTTGATAGTCCCTTGAGTGTATTCGATCTCGGCCTGTGCCTGAACCAATTCATCTTGGGTGGACGTTTCGCTCACGGTGATCGGGCCGTGCATGCCGGATTCATAATGTCCCGGGATCAGGCACGCGAATTCGAATGTGCCCGCCTTTGAGAAGGTCCAGATGACCTCGCCGGATTTACCCTCGTCAAGACGTACGGAGTTCGGGTCGTCGTGTTCCATGTCCATGGCCGCCATCATTTCCTTGTGCTTGGCATTGCCCTCGACATCGTCGATCACGAACTCATGTTCGATCTCGCCTTTGTTCATGACGTTGAAGCGGATCGTCTCACCTTGCTCGAATTCGAATTTGGCGGGTTCGAAGATCATCGTGCCTTCGTCGGTCTCGCGCATGGACACGTCGATGGTACGGGTCACGTCCTCCGCCTTGCCAGGCATGCCTGCCGCCATTTCGGCATGGCCGTGACTCGCGTCCGCCTCTTCGTGGCCGTGACCGCCCGAATGGGTGCCAGCCGCGAAGACTGGAGTTGTCATGGCGAAGGCTATCGCTGTCGTCAAAAGAATGTTTTTCATCGGGTTTCCTGTGGTTTTGATTGATTTAAGGAGCGAAGGGCTGTCTCAGCCCTTCGAGGTCGTTTTCGGCGTCAGGATGGTCTTGGGACTGTTGTTGGTCGCAAACTCCGGCAACTCCCCGGTCCATTCATACGCCTGTTCGCCGGGGGGGTTCTCGTACCAGCCGGGATCGGAATAGTCGTCTGAGCCGATGCCTTCGCGGACCTTTACGACCGAGAACATGCCCCCCATCTCAAGCGGGCCATGCGGGCCCCAGCCATTCATCATCGGAATAGTGTTATCTGGCAGTTCCATGCTCATTTTGCCCATATCCCCCATGCCCGCGGTGCCCATTGGCATATATTCCGGCTGGAACTGGCGGATCTTCTGGGTCAGCGGCCCCTTGTTCACGCCAATGAACGTGGGCACGTCGTGGCCCATCGCGTTCATTGTGTGATGCGACTTGTGGCAGTGGATCGCCCAATCGCCCAGGTGGTCCGCCACGAATTCGTATGCCCGCATCGCGCCAACGGGGATGTCGATGGACACCTCCGGCCACTGCGCCGATTCTGGCACCCACCCTCCATCGGTGCAGGTCACCTTGAAATCATAGCCGTGCATGTGAATGGGGTGGTTCGTCATCGTGAGATTACCTACCCGCACACGAACCTTATCGCCCCGGTTTACAACTAGCGGATCGATGTCTGGAAAGATCCGGCTATTCCAGGTCCACAGATTGAAATCCGTCATCGTCATGATGCGCGGCACATATGTCCCCGGATCGATGTCGAAGGCGTTCAGCATGATCAGAAAATCGCGGTCTACCGGCATAAAGGTCGGGTCCTTGGGGTGGACCACGAACATCCCCATCATGCCCATTGCCATCTGGGTCATTTCATCGGCATGCGGGTGATACATGAAGGTGCCCGACTTGATCAGATCAAACTCGTACACGTATGTTTTACCGGGCGGAATACCCGGATGACTCAAGCCGACCACACCATCCATACCAGATGGAAGAATCATGCCGTGCCAGTGAACTGAAGTCGCTTCCGGCAGCTTGTTGGTCACGTAGATCCGCACCCTGTCGCCTTCGACGGCCTCAATCGTCGGCCCCGTAGACTGACCATTGTAACCCCACAAATGTGCGGTCATCCCGTCGGCAAGCTCGCGCTCAACAGGTTCGGCCACAAGGTGGAATTCCTTCACGCCACCATTCATGCGGTGCGGCAAGGTCCAGCCGTTGAGCGTCACGACAGGATTGTAATCCGGCCCCGACGAGGGTCGCGGAGTAATCGCCGTTGCTGCGCTGTCCATTTGGGCCGCTTCTGGCAAACCCATGTTTGTGGTCTTACCCCAGGCTTGAGAGGAGACGAGTGCCGCTCCTGCGGCGCCGGCCCCAAGTAATTGACGTCGATTGATCATGTCATATTCCTTTCAGTGTCCTGCGCCGCCACCGGCGGCAAGTGATACGCCCTCTCCATCGCCCATTCCGCCTGCGCCGCCGCCGTATATGGCGGCAGTCAAGTTCGCCTGGGCCAGGTAGAAGTCACGCTTGGCATTGGCCGCCTCAAGCGAGGAACCAAGTTTTTCGCGCACATCCGTGAGCAATTCGAAGGTGTTGGTAATCATGCCGTTGTAGGACAGCAGACCTTCTTCCTCGATGGTCTTGCGCAGCGGCACGAGAACGTCGCGGTAGTGACGCGCAATCTTGTAAGATGCGTGATAAGCGGTCTCGGCAGAACGTGCTTCGGACCGCACATTGACCGCGCGCTCAGCCAGAACATTTGCTGCCTGAAGATACATCAGCTCGGCTTTGCGCATCCGCGCCTTGCCAGTGTCATAAATCGGAATGGCGAACTCCAGCTCAATCTGCGGGGTGGTTTCAGTTTCAAGGTTGCCGTCCTCTCTTTCCCGCTCTGCTTCGAAACCAGCGATGAGCTCGAGATCGGTCACAAGCCGCGTTTGATCGGTCAGCCCGAATGCCGCCGCCTGCGCTTCAAGCCCCAGTTTAGCGACCCGCAAGTCGAACCGGTTTCGAAGGGCTTTGCCCTCCAGGTTCGTGATCGGTCCAACCGACCGTGGCAGGGTCGGCAGGACATCGGGCACGTAATAATTCACTTCGGTGCCCCACAGCCCCATCAGCCGGGTCAACTCTTCCTTGGCTACGGCTGCGTTGAGGCGCGCCTGTGCCAGCTGCCCTGCCAGTTCAGCGTTGAACGCCTGTTCCCGGGCTTGCCCGGCCTTGTTAAGCGCACCGGTCTCGCCCAACCGGGCCGCAAGTTCCGATCCGGCGTCCGATGTGGCCTTGGCACGCTTGAGATACGTGACCGTCTCGAACGCAGCCACGGCGTTGATCCACGCGGTTCGGGTCTGGTTGGCAAGCGCAAGTGTGTCGTTTACAGCGTTCATCTGCGCTGTCCGAAAATTGACGTCGGCCAGTGCGACGCGTTGCTTGCGCGTCTGCGCGTCTAGGATGTTCGCGCGAAACAACCCTTCGATCGCCCGGTAGGCCCCCAATTCCGCCGCCCCGATACCCAACACTCCGATCGACACGACCGGGTTTTCCGGCGTCGCCTCCTGCCAGGCCTCGGCCGCCGAGAGCCCGACATCGGCATAGGACGCTTGCAACCCTTTGTTGTTCAAGAGCGCGACCTGCACCGCGGTGTCTGCAGAAATCGTACGTTGATGGATCATCGCATGAACCTGCTTTTTCAGTTCCGCGTTCTCCGCTTGGGTCTGTGCGAAGGCCGTTCTTTTACCTATCGCTGCTGCAGTCTGGCTCGACACGTTTGCGAACCCTGCCTTCTGATCCGTGTAGGCATCTGGAATAGCCGTCGCGCACGCTGCCAGTGTCAGCGGCAGACCAAGCGCAAGTGCAAGTCTCGTCATAACCATCAGTTTGCCTCCGATTGCTCTTCGTTGACCTCGCGCCAATCGCGCGGGCCAGTTGGGCCGCGATACGTGTACCCGGCCAGAGGATTTCTGTAAGACAATGGAGACGAGATGGTGCCATTGACCGTAGCCTGTTGGCTGGCAACGTTCGGAAGCGGCGTGGGCTCAGAGGCGCACGCCCCAAGCAGGAGCGCAGCAGCGCCCATAGAGATATGAATTTTCATTATTTTGGACCTGACTTATTGATCAATTCGAGCATGCAATACAGGCACACTCAGATGATCCGCATTACGGATCAGCGACTAAGTCAGACTCGTGGTGGGCGTTGAGGGCTGTCCGGATCGAACGATATGATCAGGCGGTCGATAGCCATGAAACGCGCGTTTGGTTTGTCGCGCGATCGGATCACGTCGCTTTCTTCAAGAACACCCGAAAAGCATAAGCCGCTGCAGCATTGAATGCCGCCATGGTTGTCATCCGCGTTGGAAACGCCTCCGCGTTCATCACAATGAGTTGCAACGGAATGCTCGTGGCCAATGCCGCTTAATTTAGACATTGTTTCGGCGGTATGCTCAATGCCAATGGGCTCACCATGTCCACCCATCTGAGCATGTAGCGCAGACGGCGGAACTGTAGCCAATGCAAGAACACAGATGATACCAAGCACCATCTGACGCAATCTTGAAATGGTGAGCCCAATCCTCATGATAAACATAAATGTATTACGGAAACCATTCTGTCAACGTTTCCATCCTTTCAAAACACCTCACTCTTATTAGTTCTTGTTTGCTTAAAAGTGAGTTTGGCGTGTCGACGCTGCAATCCCATGAAGCCGAATCTGCCGTGTGTTCGCGATACGCCTAGCTCGGCTTTCGGCAAGCCGACATCCACCCTGTCTGCAATGATGTGGCTGTCCAGAAGGCGATCCGCATCTCAGTAGCCGTAACGCTTGCTCGTTGTGCCGAACGACGGTCCCTCGCTGCCACGCGGCACGCTCGAAGCCCGAGGGCTAGCTTCAAAAGGGCAAACACAACTACCGTATGCACCGTTTCGACATTACGGTTCGGATCGGAGCCCCGCTCTTTCTAGAGACGCCAAGTTCGGTTTCTCCATTTTGAGGCATTCACGATGTTCCCGACAAGTATTCCGCACGCAGCCTTATAGTTGCTTTCAAGATGATTTAAGGCATCGCCCGCCACATCCGAAACCGTCCCTGTCCGGTCACTTCACGGATCAGCCCATGAGTTTGCATCCATGCCAGATTTCGTTGCACAGCAGCGCGGCTGAAACCAGTGAGGGCTTCCGCCATCGGAGCAGAGACTAACGGCCATTCGGTCAGCGTATGACACAGGGCCGGCGGAGTCCGGCCGGACAACGGGGCCGTCACGCTTGCAACCCGCGCCGACCATCTCTCAATATCGTCCAAATGGCGCATCGCGCTGAGAATGGCGCTCTCCATACCATCGAGCCATCGAGCCAGACGCTCTCTAGATTCGCCAGCGGCGCGCAGCCCTACGGCTCCGCCTATGGCCAGAGGCGCAAAGACTGCTCCCCTGCCCTCGCTGGCCGCAATGCGTGCTGCCGTGACCGCGGCTTCCATCCGGTCGCCATGCTGGCCTAGGCCCGCGAGGCTCCAGAGATGAAAACCCATGCAAGCGCGGGTGATCGGGTGTAGTTCGGCCGCTGCCGTTATCACGTCCAGCCATCCGCCAGCGCGATCTTCGAAACGCTCGGCAACATCCTCGATGTTCTCGGGATCGCGGCGGTCAAGGAAGGCCGAAAAATCGATTATCGGGCCGGGACCATTCGTCAGGCGCCGAACGGCCCATCCGACCCGAGCCAGCGCTTCCGGATTATCCTGCACGCTTGACAACCGCATTGATACCCAGAGCGCAAGACGATCAGAACTCACCCGATCCCCTGCAAACCAGCTGAGGTCCGCCGCCTCGATCAACGCGAGCCGATGCCGCCAACCTTCCGGGCCACGCAGCAATCGGTCATCCAGAGCACCCAGGCGTCCAGCCACCTTTGCTAGCCGCGCAGCATGAACCCCCTCTGCTTTCGCCCAATCGTCGATGACCGCGGTATCAGGCGGTTCAGCCCGTGGCCCAGGAGGCAGGTCATCCGGTTCTTCGTCGAGCGGCCCGGGCAGAAACCAAAGGTCTTCTTCGTGAGCCTCCTCATCCCCCTCGGTAGTGATGAGAGGGTCATCGAAGTCATCAATAAAAGTAGATGTTTGCGGCTTCATATGCGCAGAATACTAATATTATGCACATTACCCAAGCGGTTTGTGGCCATTGCCCATGCTCTTTATATAGTATGCGCGCGCGATCGCCGGCGGAACCTCTCAGATCGCGCTCAGCGCAAGGAAGCCAAGGGATTGTGCATCAGCACAACGAGAGAACACTTGCTTGCATTCGTTTACAAACGGTCGTTTAGTAGCGATACCTAAAATTGCAAACGGCCCGATTTCATGCCCCTGATAGGCTATGCCCGCGTTTCCACAGAGGATCAGACCCCCCTGCCCCAGTCTGAGGCCATGCAAGCTGCGGGTTGCGTCGAGATATTCGAAGAACACGCCTCAGGTGGCAATCGTGCGCGGCCGGTGCTCGCGCGGGTGCTCGAACGTGTCCAGAGCGGCGACACGTTGGTCGTCGTGCGAATCGATCGGCTCGCGCGGTCGCTGTCGCACCTTCTTGAGGTGATTGAGCGTCTGGAGGCCAAGGGGGCTTTCTTCCGCTCGCTGCAGGACCCGATCGACACGGCATCGCCACAAGGCAAGTTCACGCTGCAGGTTCTAGGCGCTGCGGCCGAGTTCGAGCGCGCTCTGATCCGCGAACGCACAAAGGCCGGGCTTGCCTCTGCGCGCGCCAAAGGGCGCGTTGGTGGCAATCCTGGGCTACGCGCCAAGGATCCCGCTGCGCTGCGCAAGGTGCGGCTGGCGCGACAGGACGGCTACATGGAGCGCCTCAACGAGACCGCGCAGGATTGGGTGCCCCACGTGCGCCGGTTGCGACCCGGCTTGGCTTGGGAGGACGTGCTGCGCATCATCAACGGCCCCTTGCCCGAGGCGCGTCGCTGGACCCAAAGCCGTCTGCTGCGCGCTGTGAAGGCCTATGTCCGCGACGGCTTCCTGCCTACCGAGGTGCTGGCCCGCGCCGGGCGCCGCGAAACCGACGATCGCCTGCCTGCGATTGTTGCGGCCATCAAAGGTTCGGACCCGGATATCACGCTACAGGCGATCTGCGACCGGTTGGAAGCCATGCGTGAGCGGACTCCACGGGGACGGACCAGCTGGCAGCCTTCTTCCGTGAGGATGCTGCTGCAACGTGCGGAAAAGCTAGGATTGTTGGAGTAGTTTAGAGAGCAACGTTATCCCATAACCAATGAGATATCGCTCACCCCGTTCGCGAGCTCAGCAATCTGCAGGCTTCATTGATCGTATCTTCGAAAGGAGCGTCAAAGGGATATCACCTAGCACCACAGATCAAGCGCCTCGCAGCAGATCCTGCACGACCGATGGCTTCTTTGCGATCAAGGCCAGCAGGACTTGAGCAGGGCCCGTCGGGTGTCGACGCCCATGTTCCCAGTTCAAGAGCGTGCCCTTTGCTACTCCTATGCTTCGGGCGAATTCAGCCTGTGAGAGACCAGTTCTTTGGCGAACTTCGGCCACATCGACATCGACAACGGATACCTCATGGACCTTGGCGGCCGTCATGTTTCCATCTGCGAATGCCAAGGCCTCTTCCAGGCCTTTCGACACCGATTCAAATGCAGTCATGTTGCGTCTCCATATCTTGCGACAAGCGCTTTGCTCATTTCGACTGCCGCGGCTTGTTCAGCCTTGGACAGGTTGGCCTTTTCGTTCTTGGCAAAGACCGTGATCAAAAAGATCGGCATATGGTTCCCGCCAAATACATACAACGTCCTGAAACCGCCGCTCTTGCCGCCCCCAACTCTTGGGATGCGAATCTTTCGAAGCCCGCCGCCGAGAGAAACCCCATCATCAGGATTACCGGCAATGTAGTTGATTGCAGCCTCGCGCTCTTGTTCCGACATGATTGCTTTGGCGCGCCTTTGGAATTCGGGCAGTTCCACCACCGTCTGCAATCGTGTCATTCTAGGTTACCATTTATGCTTCGCTGACGTATAAGTCAATGGCACACGAACCGCGCTTAGCGCAACCCAATTTGTGCCACTCTTGGATATTGCCCAACTGACAGCGTTTCGACCAGATGCTTGAGGCAAGTGTAGATCGCAGCTCGAAAGCGTCGAGTGGCTTGGTCTTTCGGAAAACAGCCCTGTCATGACGTGCCAGAAGAATGGATGCGGTGTCCTCCCGGCTGAACCCTGCATTCATCCGACACTTAAATACCCCTGCGTTCAGCACCTGGACACCGGTCCGGGAGATCGTCTGCAATTAGGTAGAAAACGGCATTCGCATCTGCGGACTCAGCGTTCATGCACCGCGTCGCGACACATACGCGTCTCCTTGGGCAGCTTGCCCCGAAACCGCTTCAGTGCTTTGAGGATTTCATCCACGCGAGGCTTACGCCGAACACGCACAGCACCATCGTCTTTGACTAGGTCGATCTCATCACCTTCCTTCAAGCCGAGTTCAAGCACAAGTTCGGCGGGCAAACGGACAGCTAGATAACTCCCCCATTTAACGACTTGCATCTTGTCCTCTCAAGGCATGGATAAAACAACGTTCAGTGTACATCCATCTCGCTCCACAAGCAAAGCCATCGCCCTGCAGGTTCGGCGACGGAAATGCGCCGATCCGCCATCGCAACGGAACCTGTTGTCGTCCAAAAAATTTGAAGAATCATTCGGTTCGCACTGGTTCGGCGGTACCATTGACCAATAATGCCTAGTCTGTTTCTCAGCAGGTAAGGTTCCCTTTTTCGAAGAAGCACTCCATTAGATCGAGTTTTTAATTATCAATTTCAATATCTTAACCAAGATCCGGCAGCTTGATTGAATTTGGTGCTGTGGATAACTTTTGCACTACATCTAGATTCTTCTTGCCGGACTCGCTGGATCGTGGCATTCCCATTCTGACGGCAAATTGCGTCAGACGCGGTGTACGTCGTCAAAATGATCAAGAGCCTTAACAGAGGCCAAGAGCGGGCGGCAGGATATGGATGATCGTAACGTTGGATATGCGCAAGGCATAGGCTCTTCTGACATCGGCACGTTTGCCGACAATCTGGCCGAGTCCTTGGATCGGCAGATGAAGATCGCCTTCGAACCCGAAGAGCGTAAAGCCTTGCGGCGTTTCAGCTCGACCGAAGTCGCCGGTCTCCTGCGCGTAAGCACGTCTAACCTGCGCAACCGGCACAAGGACGGTAGCTTCCCGGAAGTGCATACTGATAACCGCGGGCACCGGTTCTACACAGCCCAAGAAATGGACGAATTGCGCAATATCTTGGAGCGCACGGGAAAGAATGCCGAATCTTATCGGCCAGGTCGACGCGATGGCGACCGACTTCAGGTGCTATCTGTCGTCAATTTCAAAGGTGGTTCGTCGAAAACAACAGCGACGATACATCTTGCACAGCGGTACGCCTTGCGCGGCTACCGTGTTTTGGTCTTGGATCTCGATCCGCAAGCAAGTTTGACCACATTTTTCGGCTTTCGGCCCGAACTCGAGTTCGCCGAAGGCGGAACAATCTATGATGCTCTGAGATATGAGGATCAGGTTCCGCTCTCTGACGTGATCCAAAAGACCTACTTTCACAAGCTCGACATGGTTCCGGCTGGCTTAATGCTCTCGGAATACGAAACCGAGACAGCAAACGCGCTCGCCCGTCGGATGCAGCCCATTTTTGCGGAGCGCCTCGCCTTGGCACTCGAGGAGGTAGAGGCAAATTACGACATCGTACTGATCGACTGCCCTCCTCAACTCGGCTTTCTGACTCTCACGGCATTGGCGGCCTCTACAGGGCTCTTGGTGACGGTCGTGCCAGGCATGCTGGATATCGCTTCCATGAGCCAATTCCTGAAACTTGCGTCAGAAACGGTAAAGGCCGTTGAAGAAGCGATTGGACGCCGTGTGACATGGGATTTCGTCAAATTCCTGATCACAAGGTATGAGCCGTCAGATGGGCCACAGACCCAAATGGCTGGCTACCTGAGATCAATTCTCGCCGGCCAGGTCATGACTGAACCCATGCTGAAGTCTACCGCAATCTCTGACGCCGGAATGACCCAGCAGACCGTCTATGAAGTTGATCCTGGCCAGTTCATCAGGAAAACGATTGATCGCGCTCTGACCAGCGTGAACGGCGTTGCCGATGAACTGGAGCAGACGATCCAAATGGCATGGGGGCGTCGCTGATGGCCAGAAACATTTTCAACCAACCTCCGAAGGACGAAAAAGAGAGCGCGGCTCCCTCCCCTACCATGCAAAAAACTGCGAAGCTGCCCGGCTCTGTTGGCGGTTTGCGGGACTCCTTGCGCGAAATCACGGCCAATTCGATCCGGGACATCGAACCCGATCAGATTGACATGGATGGCCTTCGCGATCGGTTGGTGCTGGAAGATACGAGTATCGACGAGCTTGCCGAGAGCATTCGCAAGCATGGCCAACAAGTGCCGATCATGGTCCGCCCATCGGGCCAACCCGACAGATACCGCATCATCTACGGCCGCCGTAGACTGGCAGCGATCCGCAAGATCGGAGGAACGGTCAAGGCAATCGTTCGCACATTGGACGACGACGCCTCGCTTATCGCACAGGGTCAAGAGAACAACCTTCGACTTGATCCGTCTTTCATCGAAAAATCTTTGTTTATCAGGGAGATGCAGGAAATTGGGTACAAACCCGGCGTCATTCAGGATGCTTTGGGGTTAACCCGGCAAGGCGTGTCCAACCACCGGGTCGTTATCGATCAACTGCCTGATGGGCTTGTTCAGCTTATCGGGCCGGCACATGGCATCGGAAGACGGCAGTGGGGTGATTTAGCGGCCCTATCGGGAAAGGTAGACTTGGTGAATTCGGCCAAAGAGGTGATCGCCGCCCTGCCCGACGACACTCCAAGCCCCGAGAGATTTCAGGCGGTCTATTCTGCTTGCTCGCACAAGGCGCGTGCAGACAAAAAACCGACCAATCGCGGCGTGACGTCCGTCGTCAAGAATGAGAGCGGCGACACTGTCGGAACGCTGACAGTCGATCAGAAAGCGATCGCCATCAAGATCGCCAAAAAGGACAACCCGGAATTCGGCCAGTGGCTCGAGGAGCGTGCAGAAGCCGCGCTTTTGCAACTCTTCGATACTTGGCGGAATGAGAGCGGCTCTGGGTCTTAACCCAAGCCACATAGAGGAACCCGAGCAAAGGAGAAAAGCGAAGACCAGAAAGAAAAGAGCCCCCCAAAGTTTCCCCTGGAGAGCCCTCATCATTCGATTTGCACCCATGATGTAGCAACCTCCAGCAAACCGGTCAAGAGTCACCGATTCGGTGAACCGATTTTTATTGCCTTTTCCCAGATGAAATCTTGGGAGGAGACAGGGAAGCTGTGGGCCAAACGGTCATCGTGATCAAATCATGGCATTTACAAAACTATCAATTGAGGCTGCTGGTGCAGATGCATCATGCGGCTCAACTCCCGCATCTGAAATCGATATCTGGACCATCTTCCGGGCCCTGAGAGACGCGCGCAGCGTGTTCGGGCTTCGCCCTGGCCACATCCAGACCCTTCAAGCAATGCTCAGCTTTTTGAAACCTGGCCACGGCGAAACGGTTTTTGCGTCGAACAATTCAATCTGCCAACGAGTTGGCGGCATCGACGAACGGACACTTCGCAGGCACATCAACCGCTTCGTCGAACTCGGATTCATCAAGCGCAATGACAGCTCGAACCGAAAGCGCTACCGCGTTCGCTCATCCGGCGGGGAGTGCATCAGTTATGGATTGTCGCTTGCACCCCTGCTTCAACGTGCGAGCGAGCTCATCACCATCGCGCAAGAAATGGAGAATAACCGGCGGGATCGGATATTTGTCCGCAAACAGATCCTCACAAAGCTCGCCCATTTGGAAGAGCATGATCCCAACAACACGTTCATCAACCACGCACGAAAAACTCTACGCAGGAAGCTAAGCCTCCCCGAATACCGCGCACTGCTCTCCGACACGGACGCAGAATGCCAAAGTTTATCCACCCCGGATGATCCACCAGAAACAATGCAACTGCCCGCCAATGACGGACAATCTGTCCGGCATCAATCTAAGTCTGATGAAGAAAAAAAAGATTTAGATAGCAACGTAGGCAAAGAAGAACTGAAACCAGAATTACTAACTTCGGTCTGTGACCAGGCGACCGCATTCGCCACAGAAAAGCTTCGAGATTGGGTGGACATCGAGGCTCACGCTCGAAATCTTGCTCCAATGATGGGAATACACCCAGAAACGTTCGCGAAAGCAAAGAAGATTGTAGGAACGCAGAAAGCATCCTGCGCGATTTTCATCATGCTACAGCTAGGACAACGCATCAGGGATTTTGGAGCCTACTTTCACAGTATCACTCTGGGCCAACGTCAAACCCAATTTGATCCGGTCTCTCTGATTAAGCGCCTGTCCAAAACGAACAAGAGTCTCGCCTAGTGTCCACCGCGGTGGACGTCTGACCGGGAACCACGCTCATGACAGCTCCATCTCTCCGATCACCACAACGAGGTCACCCCGAGACCCGCCCAAGCGATGATGTACGATCGTTCGGCTAACCTCAGAACAAAAGATGTCCACCGCGGTGGACAAATTGGAGACCAAGCGGACATAGTGGTTCCAGCCGCCAATCGTTGCAGGATACAATCAGTTATCTCTCGTTGTAATTCTAGCGCTCCACCGGCAGGTCACCATCTCCAAAGAGGTTTGGAAAGAGTCGCTCTCGATAATCCAACGGAAACGCCAACCGTACGGGTGTCTTCGGCGAGGCAGAGGTCAGGTATCCGGCGGCGGTCAGTTTACTCAGCGTATTGCGAGCAGTACGCTCGGACGTCTTGAGCACAATCTGCGCGTTGCCTCGTTCCAGTGCGCCATGCCGTAGAACCGCCGAAATCAGTTCCGGCGCTCGCTTGTCATCGATGGTATCTGCAACGAGACGACGATACCGTTGGTCCAGTCGGCCGAGATCGAACAATCTTGCTGAGAAGGTGATCTGGTCGAGCGTCACCTTTAGGAACCATTCACTGAACGTCCTCAGTGCCGCTTCTGACAGGTTCCCCCGTCCGTCGCGGTCTCCGCGGCGTGGGCTGTCGGCCAGATCCATCATCCGTTTGTACTCGCCCCGATCGGTTAGCCCGCGGGCCAGCCCACGTGATACGGACCAGAGCCCTTGGCCACCGATCCCCGCTGTGAGGGCCATTGCATGAGACATCAATCTGCTGACGCGCCCGTTGCCATCCGGGAAAGGGTGGATGTAGTTCAGCCGATGATGTGCAGAGGCGATCGCGATGATCCGTCCGCTCGAAGACCGCGCCGCAATCTGAAACCGTTTGTCGAAATGGTCCATGAATGCTGCGACGCGCGACGATGAAGGAGGCAGGTGCCGCCCAACCGCAACTTCTCGATCACCGTCTTGGCGCATGCGCCCCGGAACGATGGGCTCTTGCGTGCCGTCGGGATGTTCGATGACCCGAAACTCATCCGGCATCTCGTCGTAGAAGCTCTTATGGACCCAAGTCAGGAATTCGACAGATGTGGGGCGGGGTAGGGTGCCTTTGCGATGCATCTCGTCGATGGCCCGTTGAACGATGACGTGTGCCCGGGCCTCAAGGGCGAGAGGGCGGGTTTCCTCTTCAAGCTCGGCGCCAGCCAGCGCCCTTTCGATGTCGCGGGGGCGCGTGTTGTGTCCTTCGATCAGGTTGGAGTAATAGCAGTTCATCACGCGGACGAGATCGGCAAGCTCGGCTGCGCTGTCAGGATGCAGCCCTTGTCCCAGCCCGGTGGCTTCCCTCTGGATGTCGACCGAAAGGTCTGCCAGTTCTGTAGGAATATGCTCCTCGAAGAAGCAGGGTTCGATCCTGGCGGGTGTTTCCAGCATTTTTGCCGATCTTCCATGTTTGCAAAGTAATTGAAAAATAAACACATTTCGTACTTTCAAGCAAGGTTTTGCCGATATGCGTTGCCGATCTTGCCTGCCGATCTGGAATTGCTGCATGAAATCAATGGCTTCGGCAGAAGGGCCGGGCTTTTCGGTTTTGTTGTGTGCCCAAAGGGGCCGGAAAAAGAGAAAGTGTCCTTCGGGTTTTGTGACTGACGGATGAGGGCCTTTGGGGTCCCTCAGATGGGTCCGGGCCGGATTCCGGTCTGCTGTTATTGATGAAGGGCATTCCGATGCAAACAGGTGTCTTGTGCGTGTTACGCGCGACCGCCGCCTCGTGGTGGCGGCACAAGGAACTACGCCGAACCGGCCAGACGGGCCAGGCACTGCAGCTCGAGCGTGAGACCGTCCTGCGTGATCTCGGCTATCTGAGGCAGGCGGCGTCATTGCCAAACGCGCACGTGATCTGCGGGGAGGGTGGGACATTCCTCCATCTCGGTTGGACCACCGTTTCGACCTTCGCGCCGATCGAGCGCTTTCCCTTGGCCACTCTTGCGGTCGCACGAGGGACGCCCTTCATCGATATCCGACCCGTCACCGATGTCATTGCCTTCGCGAGACTGCCGCGGGTGGCGCGGGACGGATCGGTCGACCCTGATCCTTGCGGTTCTGGCAGATCCGTCTCGCTGACCGCCTACATCGACATGGTCGAAGCCCTCGGTGCCAGGATCGCCAACGATCCGAGGCCCCTTCAGTCAATCTGATCACCATTCCCTCTCACCAAAACTCGAAAGGAGGCCAGCCATGGCCCGATCCCGCACGACCAAATTCGATGCCTCCGAGGTCATCACAAACGAAATCATCCGCATCATCGAGCGCGGCGTCCTGCCGTGGCGCAAGCCATGGACCGCAGGTGGCAGCTCTCGTCCCCTGCGCGTGGGCGGCGAACCCTACCAGGGAGTGAACAACTTCCTGCTGACGATGCGGACCGTGATGGCGGGCCACAGCTCTCCCTTCTGGATGACGTTGCCGCAGGCCAATGCCTTGAACGCAAAGGTCCGCAAGGGCGAGAAATCCTCTGTCGTCGTCTATTACGGTCAAAGCCGAAAAGACGCGGGCGGCGAGGACGACCGCAGCGATGGCGATGATCGCTCCGAGGAAGCCCGCATCTTCCGCTTCCAGAAATCCTACCGCGTGTTCAATGCCTGCCAGATCGATGGCCTGCCCGACAGTTTCTTCCCCGACCCGGAGCCCGTGCCCGAGCATGCGCCGTCCGAGCCCATCCCGCACATGCAGGCGTTTTTCGATGCCATCGACATCACGACCGTCTTCACGGGCACGGAAGCGTACTATTTGCCCCCCGTGGACAAGGTCTACATGCCATCCATCACGCGGTTTCAGGACCCGCGCAATTTCTACGGGGTCTGGGCGCATGAGCTGGCCCATGCCACGAAGGCCCCCCATCGACTGAACCGTGATTTCGGGTTCTCGAAGTTTGGCAACACGTCCTATGCGCGCGAGGAGATCGTCGCGGAATTGACCTCGGTGTTCCTGGGTCAGACGCTCGGCTTTACGGCGCATACGCTCGAGATGAATGCTGCCTACCTCCATAACTGGTTGCGCGTTCTTCGGTCGGACAAGGGTGCGATCTTCAAGCACGCCGCGGATGCGCAGCGCGCCTGTGATTACCTGATCGCCAGATCGGAGGCGGGCAGGGCAGGGGGCCGAGCCAAGGCCGCCTGACCACAGGGAGAACGGAGACGCCCATGTCACGTAAGGAACCCAAGACGCTGCGGGTGGCCTGCTTCAACGACGGCCGCCGCAAGATCATCACCTTCAAGCACGGCGCCTATTGGTGGAGCCCGTCCGAGGGCGCTTATCCGCTCTCGGCGGCACTTGAGACCATCAAGCACCAAGGCGGCTGGATCGAAACCATCCCCAATCCGAATTACCGACCCATGAGGTTGTTCGGGTAGAGGCCCTTCCACCTCGGTCCTACCACCAGCCGGAAAAGGAAAAGCAGGCTTTGGGAAGGGTGTTTCAACTTCTCAAAGGAGATCCCCATGTCCATGACCGTTCAACCCCAGCCAGACAGTCCAGATCCGAGTGTGATCGCAGCGCAGAACGACGCGTTTCGCAAGCTCGCGTGCCTTGGAGTGGCGCCCGCGCAGCCCACCCAGGGCCGAATGCATGTCACCCGCTCGCTTATGGAGGCCGGTGACGGCTTCATGGCCGAGGCGGTGAAGGCCACCGGTGCGTTCGATACATTCGAGCCTGAGAATGATCCCGAGGGATGGCACGATTTTGGCGCGGTCGAGATCCGGGGCGAGACCGTGTTCTGGAAAATCGATCTCTATGAGGCAGATTCGGATTTCCGCTACGGGGCCGAGACCCCGGACAATCCTGCCACAACCATGTGCGTGCTGACCATCATGCTGGCGCGTGACTGGTAGGGTAGGAGGGCTTCCCAAAGTGTCGATCTGAAAACTCAAGGCCCACTGACCCCTCAAAGGGAAAGTGGGCCTTTTGTCTTGGTGATCCCTGAAGCCGGGGATTGGTCACGCGCGTGAGCGCGCGGGCCGCATCTCACCCACCTGGAAGGATATCCCATGACCGCAAGCTTTGCCCCTCTCACCGTCGCCATCGGCGATCTGGTCCCGCATCCAGCCAACGTGCGCAGCAACGCGCCGGAAACTTATGACCCCGAGAACATCGCGTATCTGAAGGCCAGCATCGCTGTGCTGGGCCTGCTCCAGCCGCTCCTGGTCCAGAAGCTTGACGGCAAATACGCTGTCCTCGCCGGTGGCCGGCGCCATGCCGCGCTGAAGGAGCTGATCGCCGACAAGGCCACCAAGGGGTTCACTGCGAAAACCAAGGTCGACTGTCGCCTTGTCCCTGAGGAGTGCGACGTCACCACGGCGCTGTCGCTCGCCGAGAACATTACCCAGGCGCCGATGAACGCCATTGACGAGTTCGAGGCTTTCGCGCGGATGATGGAGGTCGACGGCCAGACGCCCGAGACCATCGCAAAGACCTTCGGCACCACGGTGGCCGCCGTGAAAGGCCGGTTGCGCTATGGCCTGATCCACCCCGACATCCGCGCCGCTGCCCGGGGCAAGGTGATCACGCTCGACACGATGAAAGCCTTTGCCGAGCACCCTAGTCAGGAGGCGCAACGCGAGGTCTTCGAGGCGCTCACGAAAGACGGCGGCTACCTGCAGGCCTATACCGTCCGTCAGGCGCTGAAGTCTCGAGGCGTGCAGGTCAGCGACGATATCGGGGCCTTCGTGCGTGAAGACTACGAGGCCCGCGGCGGCGCTGTCGCGGCCGATCTTCTGGAAGAGCATTCGGTGCTGGAAGACGCCGCACTGGTCGAGACCATCCTGCTCGAGAAGCTCGGTGCCGCCGCCGAAGAGGCCCGCATAAAGCTGGGCTTTGCCTGGGCCGATGCGATGGTCCGCTATGATTACGCGACCATGGCGGACTATGGCCGCGTCTATCCCGGCCCGATTGAGCCGGATGAAGCGGCCCAGAAGCGCATCGATGAGATCACCGCAGAACTCGAGAAGCTGCAGCTCGAGATGGAGGATGAGGGGCTCGAGGACGGTGCCTACAACGCGCTTTACGAGCGCGTGGACGCCTTGGAAGAGGAAGCCCGCGACCTGCAGGAGGCCTACAGCGCCGAGGACCTCGCGCGGTCCGGGGTGATCGCGTCGTGGCAGGGTGGGCAGGTCACGCTCCATGTTGGCCTCGTCCGCCCCGAGGACACCGTGAAAGTGGAAGGCGCGCGCGGCTCGTCGGTCAACCCGACGGGGGAGGAGGCACCGGACGCCGGCGAAATCACCTACCCGGCCTCGCTGGCCGAGGACCTCAAGACCGAGCGGGCCATGGCCCTCGGCGCCGCGATGGCGCTGCATCCGGAAGATACGCTCGATCTGACGCTCTTCAAGCTGGTGAGCGACGTTCTGGCCAGCGGCATGAGTGTCACGCAGGCGATCAAGATCGATGCCCGCAAGGAATACCGCAGCCATGCCAAGATGGACGAAATCGACGAGACCTCGCTCGAGCAGGTGGCGGCGGCGTATGAGGCGCTTGATCTGTCCTGGCTAGATGACGCCCGCGCGCCCGCTGATCAGTTCGCGGCGTTTCGCGCGCTGGAGGCCGGCGAGAAGGCCAAGCTCGTGGCCTATGCAACGGCCAGCACCACGCAGTCCTGCTTCGCGCGGGACCGCCAGCGCGACAGCCTGATGCATGCGTTCGAGATCGAGATCATGCCCGACATCCGCGCCCACTGGACGCCGAATGCGGCGCTCTTCAACCGCTTCAAGAAGGCTTGGCTCCTGAAGATCCTCGGCGAGGATCTGGGTCTCGCCCAGGAGGCGGTGACGCTGGCCTCGTCGAGCAAGAAGGAGATCGTCGCCTTTTGTGACAAGCTCTTCGCCGAGCCCTTCGCCACGCTCACGGACGCGCAGCGCGCTGCCGTGGCCGCCTGGTGCCCGCCCATGATGCAGACCGCCGGTGTCGCCTGTGATGAGGCGGAGCCCACTGCGGAAAATCCCGAGCCTGAGAGCGAGGTCGCGCAAGCGGCCTGAGCCATCACGCGGCCCGCGCGAGGCAGTCCCCGCGCGGGTCGACCCTTCCAAACCGAACAGAAAGACATCCCCATGGCTATTCTCAAGTTCTCTGCGTCCGCTGTTGCGGCGCAGATCGCCCATGCACGCGCCTGCAAAACCTTCCTGCCCAACTGGAACGGGCCCGTGGACAGGCCCGCCCTGATCCTCATCGTCGGCAATGGCGTGCATCTGCGCTCAAACGGCATCGATGGCACGACCACCCGTATCGTCACCACCGAGCAGGCCGATCCGTCCTTTGCTTTCGCCGATGGCATGAACCCGTTTCGGGACACCGACTGGATGGCGCAGCGCCGCATGGCGTTTCGTGATCTGACCGGCCAGTTCTACACCGACATCCTGGATGATGTGCAGGTGCTCATCGACCGGGGGCGGGGGGCCATCCGGCTCGCCACCGATGGCCACAGCATCCGCGTCTTCATGCGCCGGGCCTCGGACTATCTCATCGGCGGGACCTATGAGGTGCCCTCGGGCCTCGGCGGCACCTTCCGGGTCATCCTCAAGGATGCCTGCGACACCTTCGCGATCGTGCAGAACTGCGGCAATTGCGAGGATTTCGACGCCATGCAGCCCTACCGCGTGCCGCTCGATGCGCTGATGGAAATCGATGACCGGAGGGCGGCGTGATGGGTTGGCTCTTCTACACCGACGGCCGCGTCCAGACCTACGCGGATGAGAAAGCGGAGATTGCTCGGCTGTGCACCTTCGAGGGCGAAAGGCGCAAGACGGAACTGGTCAAAGCCTGCAAGGTGGGTTCGACTTGGTACGCGGCGGCAAAGGTCACAAATATCGACGGCACCCCTGTCGAAGACACGACCTATGTCACCGATGCGGATGGCTCCATCACTTTCGCCGCCGTATTCCTTACCCGATATGATGACGGCTGCTGGGGCTACAAGGACATGGAGGAAAGCGCGGGACCGGTCGAATCCCGCGCGCCACTGAGCCTGTTGGCCCTGCTGTCCGAGCTGAAAGACCTAGACAGCTATGCTCATGCCTGGCGCCAGCGCTGCCAGGACTGGGCTGCGATCCCGGACTACGAGGAAGGCGACAAGATCAAGCTCGCAGCACCTGTGACGCTCACTGATGGCAGTACCTGCCAGATTGTCACCGCGACCCACTACAGGCGCGGGCGGCAAAAGCGCCGCTGCTACCGCATCGAGGAAACTGGTGGGCTCGTACGCCTGTCGAAGGCCTCGCTTGCGGGCTCGGAGTTGCTCAGCTCCGCGAAAGGTGCGGCTAGCCCGGTGCTGGCGGAGTTCCTGGCGGGGCGAAATTAGGTCCTGCGCCGGACGGTTCATCGACCTGCCCGGCGACAGCAGATGCTGCGGCTTGTCTTGACAAGGCAATGCAAATGCATTACCTATCGCGGGCAGCAAAGAACCTTTTCTTCAGGAGACTGCCATGACAGCCCTCGCACAAGATGTCTCGAAACTCACGGATCGGTATCAGACGACCGTGCCGGCGGGTGTGCGCAAACAGCTCAAGCTGGGAAAGGGCGACCAGATTCGTTACTGCACCGAGCCGAGTGGCAGGGTCTATATCGAGCCCGTGCGCAGCGACGAGGAAGATCCCGTGCTCGGAGCCTTTCTCGATTTTGTCGAGGCCGATATCAAGGCGCATCCGGACCGCATTCGGGCGTTCGATGGGGCTTTGCATGACCGTCTTGCAGCACTGGTCGGAGACGTTGACGTCGATCTCGATGCGCCGCTATCGCTCGAGGATGAATGACCGGCGATAGCGTGCCAGTCCAAGCGCCCCTTGTCGTAAACGGATGGTCGATTTATGCGCATCCGCTCTTTCTGGACCAGATCGAAGGGCTGACCCTAGAGGTCGAGGCGCGTAAGGCACGTGATCCCAAGACCTGGCGTAAGAAAAATTCCACGAAACGGCTGGCCGCCATCTTCAAGCTGGTGACCGAGGTCATACCGGCGGACCCGGGTGCCGCGGCCTTCCGGCATGGCGGCACCCTCGGCGATCACCGCAAGCACTGGTTCCGGGCGAAATTCTTCCAGCAGTATCGGTTGTTCTACCGCTTCAACAGCGATGCGAAGGTCATCGTGGTGGCCTGGGTGAACGACGATAAGACCCTGCGCGCCTACGGCAGCAAGACGGATGCCTATGCGACGTTCAAAGGGATGCTGGAGGATGGAAATCCACCTGACAATTTCGACGCGCTCTTGAAAGAAGCTGCGGCGGCGGACAAGCGGTTCGAGACGTCTCTTGAAGCGGCGCCCGATCGGTAAGTGGCCCGGTTAGCTGTGAACCTTACGGCCTTCCCGTTTACGGCACCACTGTGGGTGATGTAGCATCGACCCATAGCATGGTCGGAGAAAGCGCAATGGACCCAACGGGTAAGGAACAGCCGCACCTCGGTCTCGAGGAGCATTTCCGTGGCCGCTGAAGCGAATTCTTATGACACGTGGTTTTGCGCGCAGGTGCAGGCCGCGCTTGAGGATGCACGCTCGGGAACATCTCAGGTTCAGGTGATGCAGGCCGCACAGGCATTGATTGATGCGAAGCGGCAGGTCGAACCCAAGTCCTGACCAAGCCTTTGAGGTCGGCGCGGTCTGACTACGTCACCCTGAAAAGCGAAAGCGGGCTTTTTGTCCTTTGGAACTCAGACCCTGATCCAAAGGAAAATCCCCATGTCCAAACCCAGAACGGCCAACCCGGCTCTCGCAATCTCCGAAGCCGACCTCGCCTCTGCCCTCGCGCAAATCGGCACGGAGGTCGATGACCAGCCCCTGCGCAGTTCAGCGCTCGCGCGTATCATGCGCGAGACGTTTCATGGCAGCGATGCCGGTGGCGCCTGGGACTGGCGCATGGCCTATGACATGATGCAGGCAGCGGCCATCCAGGTGTTTCTGCGTGGGGCCGGTGCCACAGCAGACATCGCCAACGCAAAACTCCTCGCCTCACGTCTCCTTACGGAAACCCGCCGGTCAGAGCAGCAGATCCGGCTACAGCAGTTTTCCACGCCGCTGCCATTCGCGGCGCTGGTTTTGCGGGCCGCGGCGATCCGCAAGGGCGAGACCGTTCTGGAGCCCTCGGCTGGCACCGGTGCCCTGGCTGCTTTCGCCGCCCGGGCCGGTGCCACGCTTCTGCTCAACGAGATCGACCCCTTTCGCCAGCGCCTCCTGCGCGCGGTTTTTGGCGGCGAGGTCACAGGCCATGACGGCGAGCATATCGATGATCTGCTGCAGACGCCGGTTCTACCCGAGGTCGTGGTGATGAACCCGCCCTTCGCCTCCTCGGTCGATCGCTCCCGAGACAAGCACATCGCCGCCAAGCATCTCATCGCGGCTGCAAAGCGCCTGGCACCCGGCGGGCGGCTGGTGGCGATCATGCCGCCGGGATTCACGCCCGAACGCGATGCCGCGCATTGGTCCCGCGCCTGCGGTCTCCTGACGCCGCGATTGGCGCTGACGATGCCGGGACAGGTCTATCGCAAGCTCGGCACCTCTGTCGAAACCCAGCTGATGGTCTTCGACAAGGTGCAGGAGGACGGCGAAATGATCCGCGCCAGTGTCCGGGACTTGGATGAAGCCCTTCCTTTTGTCGACGCAGTTGCCGCGACCCGGCCCGAGATGCGCCCCGTCCAACGGGCTGAAGCGATCCCTCATGCGCGACCGATCGTTCCATCATCTGCCCCGCGCAAGACCGCTGCTGCGCCTGTCGCCGCCTCCAAATCTCGGGCCAATGCCGTTGTCCCGCTCACTTTCAAGAGCCTCGATATCCCGCGCGACAACACGCCCATCTCGGACATCTATGCGCGCTACCGTCCGCAGCGGATCGAGATCGCGGGTGCGCAAGAACATCCCACGCCGCTCGTCGAGAGCATCGCCATGGCCTCGGTTGCCCCGCCCATGCCCTCAAACACGGGCAGTGATGACTTGCGCCTGCCCGCACGGTTGATCGAGGAGGGACATCTCTCCGAGGCGCAGCTGGAAACCATCATCATGGTGCATGACGCCCATGGGCGCGACCTGCCCGGTCGGTTTACCATCGATGACGACCAGACCAAGCTGACGCGCGTCGATGATGACCCGGATGCACGGGCCTATCGCCTTGGTTACTTTCTCGGCGACGGCACCGGTTGCGGCAAGGGACGCGAATGCGCAGGGCTCATCCTTGTCAACTGGCTTTCCGGGCGCAGGAAGGCGATCTGGGTCTCCAAATCCGCCACGCTCATCGAGGACGCCATCCGCGACTGGACCGATCTCGGCGGCTCGCCAGCCGACATCCAGCCGCTCTCCAAATGGAAACCGGACCAGCCCGTCCCTATGGGTGACGGTATTCTCTTCGTCACCTACGCCACGCTGCGGTCCGCGGGCAAATGCGGCACCACGCGACTGAGCCAGATCCTCGACTGGATGGGCGAAGAGTTCGAAGGCGTGCTGGCCTTTGATGAGGCCCATGCCATGCAGAACGCGGCCGGGTCCGAGCAGGGCAGGGGGGTCAAACCCTCGCAGCAGGGACTTGCTGGCCTGCGGCTGCAACTGGCAGCACCCCGCGCTCGCGTCTTCTACATCTCGGCCACGGGTGCCACGAGCGTGCACAACCTGGCCTATGCCGCGCGGCTGGGGCTCTGGGGGCAGGGCCCCGAATACCCCTTCCCAAGCCGCGAGAGCTTCGTTTCTGCGATGGAAGCCGGCGGTGTCGCCGCCATGGAGGTGGTGGCCCGCGATCTCAAGACGCTCGGGCTCTACACGGCCCGCGCCCTCAGCTTCGACGGCGTGGAGTATGACGTGCTCGAACACGCGCTCACCCCGGCCCAGATCAAGATCTACGATGCATACGCGGGTGCGTTTCGGACGATCCACCACAATCTCGAAGCCGCGCTGACGGCGACCGGCGTCAACGACGCCTCGGGCGAGACCAATGCCTCGGCCGCACGCGCCTCGGCCAAGTCCCGCTTCGAGAGCACGAAGCAGCGCTTCTTCAACCATCTCCTGATGGGCATGAAAGCCCCGACCATCATCCGCGCCATCGAGCATGACCTCGCGGCGGGCAACGCCTGCGTCATCCAGGTGGTCTCGACGGGCGAGAGCCTGTTGAAACGCCGGCTTGAGACGATGGATTCCGACGACGAGCTCGTCGAGGGCGCCCTGACGCCGCGCGACTATGTTCTGGGCTACCTCGAACAGGCCTTCCCGATCCACGCGCAAAAGCTGGTCGAGATCGACGGCAATATGGTGGCGGAACCTTTACGGGATGAGACCGGCGCGCTCGTCGTCTCGCGCGAGGCGCTCGCCCTGCGCGATGCGGCCATGATGGAGTTGATGACGCTCGCCCCGATCCCTTCGGCGCTCGATCAGATCCTCTGGGCCTTTGGTGACGACGCCGTGGCAGAAGTCACTGGGCGGTCCATCCGGCCCCTCAAGGCCGTGGATGGTCATCTCTTCATCGAAAAGCGCGTCGCCAGCAGCAATTCATCCGAAACCCAAGCCTTCATGGACGGTGAGAAGGATATCCTTATCTTCTCCGATGCGGGCGGTACGGGCCGGTCCTATCATGCGGCGCAAACGGCGAAGAACCAGAAACGGCGGCGGCACTACCTGCTGGAGCCCGGCTGGCGCGCCGATGCGGCCATCCAGGGGCTCGGCCGCACGCATCGCTCTGCCCAGGTCAGCGCGCCTTTCTTCCGGGTCTGCACCTCGGATGTGCATGGCGAAAAGCGTTTCACCTCGACTATAGCCAAGCGCCTCGACCAGTTGGGGGCCTTGACCAAGGGTCAGCGCGAGACCGGCTCGCAGGGCATGTTCCGCGAGGAGGACAATCTCGAAAGCCCGATCGCACGGGCCGCGCTGCGTGGGTATTTCGCCGATCTTGCCGCCGGGCGCGCCGAGGCGATGAGCTACGAGAGCTTCACCGACTGGACGGCCCTGCGGCTGATCGACAAGGACGGGGTGCTCCTTGAGGAGCTTCCCCCGATCCAGCGGTTTCTGAATCGGGTGCTTGCCCTTCCCATCCACATGCAGAACGCGCTCTTTGCCGAGTTCATGAGGCGGATTGCCGATCAGTCTGAGCGGGCGCGCGCGGCGGGCACGCTCGATCTCGGCGTCGAAACCCTGCGCGGCGAAAAGATCGAGCAGGTCTCCACAGAGGATCTCTGGACCTGCCCGAAATCCGGCGCGGTGACGCGGATCATCGGACTTGAGGTGACGGACCCAGTGCATGTCCTTGACGCCGAAGAGGCCATATCGCGCAATCCGGACAAGCTGCCGATGGTGAATCGCGCCTCCGGTCGCGCGGCGCTCATCTCGGCGCGGCCCATGCAGATGTATGACGAGGACATGGTCACGCTGATGCGCAAGGCGGTGCGGCCCAACGGGTCGAGCTATCTGGAGGAGACGCGGTTTGAGTCCTCGACTTGGGAAGAGATCGACAGGCCTGAGTTTGCGCGGCTCTGGGGTGAAGAGGCTGCTGCCCTTCCCAAAACCACCACGACCAAGCTCTACCTGCTGACCGGGCTGCTGTTGCCAATCTGGAAGGACATACCGACCACCAATGAGCGCATTTACCGCGTCACGCCCGACGGGGCGACCGCGATGATCGGGCGCACGCTGAGCGAAGAAGGGGCAGCGGCCCTCCGCGCACGCTTCCTCGTCTCCAACCCGCAAACGCCGCAGGAGATGTTGACCGCCGCGCTCGGCACCACAGCGGCGGTCGATCTCGGCCGGGGTCTCACCCTGACCCGTCGCCGTGTCGCAGGCGAGATGCGTCTCGAGCTTGGCGGTGCGGATCGGGGCATGATCGACAGCCTCAAGGCCCTCGGCTGCTTCACAGAGATCATTGCCTTCCAGTTGCGGGTGTTCCTGCCGCATGGGGACGGGATCGACACGGGCAGCATTCTGGCCCGGATCGTGGGGCAGGGGCCTGCTATCACGGCAGAACAAGCCGCCTGAAAAGTCAAAGCGGGCTTTCGGTCGGGCGTCGCGGATCGGGGTTTGCCCGGGCTGCGCTTTCCGGGCGCGGGCAGACGAATGCCACGCCCGGCCCCCCAAATTCAGACAAGAGGACAGACCCATGACCAATCCCCAGATCGACTATGCCGCAATGGCGGCTCAGTGGCGCGCCGAGCGCGAAACCACCCTGAAAGCAACCCGAGCGGAACTGATCGCGCAATTGCGCGCGCTTGGCATCAACGAGGTCACCGCCGAATACGAAGGCTATGGCGACTCTGGCAATGTCGAGGACGTGAATGTGCAGCCTGCGGAGGTCAAACTGCCGGAAGCGCTTGTCACCGCCGTGGGCGATTTCGCCTGGTCACTCGCCTATCACTATCATCCGGGGTTCGAGAACAACGAGGGCGGCTATGGCACGCTGACCTGGTACATTGCAGCAGACAGCATCACCCTCGATCACGCCGACCGCTATGTCGAATGCTCGCACAGCTATGACGAGGGGCTTTGAGATGGCCCATCCGCTTCATCATGCCGAAAGCTCTGCCCGGAAGTTCGGCGGGGTGCCGTCTGACTATCAGGCCGTCCACGATTGGTTTGACGCCTCGAAAGAACACCTCGCGCTCTTCACGCACCGGGCCTTGCGCCACCATACCCAAGGTCTGTTCGATGCTGAACGTGTCTTCGGTCTGACCCTGACCAATAGCGCAGGTCGGGACATCCCCGTGCGCTGGATCGGCGAGCAGCATGTTCGAGAAGACTGTCAGGGCCGTATCCCGAGTATGGCTGACTGGCTGCGACGAATCCAGCCCGAGCCATGGATGGCCAATGGCCATATCGAGCAGCACGTCAGCGGGGAGCCCTGCGGCGATCCAAGGGTTGCCTGGGCCTCCGAGGTCGCCGCCGGACGAACGGTTCTTGGCCTGAAAGATTGGATGGCGGCGCGCGCGACGCAAGCCACGTAAAGCGCCTGACAGCTCTCGGTCGTTTGCCAAACGAATGCTGCATAGAAGCCCGGTCGGAAGATCGGGCTTCTTGCGGCGTTTACCCACCATTCTTCTTAAGGAGCTTCGCATGACACTCGATGACATCAAGGCGGCCGTCGATGCCGGCCAAACCGTGCACTGGGCCAATACTGGCTACGTTGTCTACAAGGACCGGCTCGGTCAGTACCTCATCACCTATGTGCCGAATGGTAGCTGCATCGGTCTGACCGACCGGGGCGGGCACGGGTTGAACGGGGAAGAGGCGGAGTTCTTCATCGCGCGATCGAAGGACAGCGCGGAAAATCCGGGCAGTCCAACAAGATCAGAAGGGCAGGGGAGGGGCGTTGTACCCGGAGGCGCGGGGGCATTCCCACTCGGACGGCAGCTCTGACCCGTGCGCGGGGCTGAAAGGAAAGCAGGCTTTCTGATTTGTGATCCCTCAAGGGGTCGAGAAAGCAATCCCGGATGCGCTGGCAAGAACGTCAGGCACCGGCCAATCCAAGAAGGAACTATCCCATGTTCGCAGGAACCCTCACCCGCAATGTCGAGACCGCCGCCGCTGAATACACCGGCATGATCCACTCGTCACGCTTTGACATCGCCATCCAGCTCGAGGCACGGGCCAAGATGTCCGAACGCAGCCCGGATTACGACGTGACGGCGATCAACAAGTCGGGCCGCAAGGTCCGCATCGGCACGGCCTGGAACGAAACCGGCACGACCAGCGGCAACCCCTACATCTCCATGCAGATCGATGTCGGCCTTGGTCCCTTCCGGGTCAACGCGGTGCAGACGAAAGAGGCGCGCGCGGCCAAGAGCGGCGAATTCGAGATCATCCCGCTGGTCTCGAACGGCCTGATGAAATCCGGCTCGATCTCGGGCGAGCTCACCGCCATGGACGCCGACAACGCCTTCACCGGCTACATCGCCAACATGATGTTCGATCTGGAGTTCATGCTGATCGAGAACAGCTACAAGACCGAGGAGACCCACCCCGATTACCGCATCGAAGTCAGCTCGCCCCGGGGCACGCCGATCCGCGTCGGCTCGGCCTGGATGGCCAAGAGCAGCCGCACGGGCAATGACTACCTGTCGCTGCTGATCAACACGCCTGATGGCGACCTGCGTGTCAACGCCGTCCAGAACGAAGAACAGCGCGGTGGCCAGACTTTCTCGATCATTCCGTTCATCGACAGCGGTGATCAAGCGCAAGACGCGGGCGCGGGGCTGTCGCTGGTTGCCTGATCAGCGCGCGAGGTGAGACGATCTGAACCGAAAGGGGAGCCGTGGGATCACGGTTCCCCTTTTTCTGTGCTGATAGGGTGTAGATACGCACTTGAGTTTGTTGAGTGCCGAACCGCCCTACTGTGGTTCTCAGGATTATGCGCCGCCGTTGCCTCACGTCTAAAACAACCATCCGCCACAGTCACTCGGTTCCAACTCGGTTCACATCATACAATGAGATTAACAGCGGATTTTAGCGTTGTCGTTGAAGGCTGCGCCTCAACGCACGGTTGCTCTCGTTTGGGTCATCCTCTCCAGGGTGCTTCCCTCCGCCCTTCCATTCGTCCGATGCAAGCCATTCCTCGAAATAGATCAGCCAGAGGTGGGTCCAGGGGATAATGGTGAGGTCCAGACGCTTGCTGGCGTCCCATTGTCCGGTTCCGGGCAGATAGAGACAGAGCCGATCAGGGTCATGGTAGATATGTGGCAGGTCGCGTTCACCGGCGAGCAACCTCAAGTCAGGATCTACAACCCGAACGTCCGGCGTTCCGTCCCTCTCCAGGACAAGGGTGACCTGATACGTCCGAGAAAGCGGCGTAGGTTGTGCGTGAAAATGCCATTCCAACCGGCGCGGACCGAGCACCCCCTCGCCGGCTACTGTCTTGGACTTCTGCAGGAACAGGTACTGCTGGGGCAGTGTCAGCCGGTTTCTTGTGGTCGATCCCGCCATCGCGCTTAGTCCCCGAAAAACTCGTTCTTGGGAACGGGCGTCGACGCGGCCGATTTTTGGGTGGTCAGGCCAACACCCGCACCAAGCACGAGTGCCCCCGTCTTTCGCCCCTCGTTCAGCGCATCCATCCGCCGGTTCATGGTCCGGGCAACAAGTTTGTCACCCAGGCTGTCCTTCATGGAGCCTACAATCGCGTCGAGGCCAACGAGGTCACGCAGGGATTCGAAATTCGCAAGCGCCTTGCTGTGCCACTTGTAGAAGGCTTCGACCCGCGCGGGTTCTTCATTCCAACGCTCGGCAAAATTTTCACCTTCGGTGGTCTCGTTCCAGACCGCGTAGATCTGACGGCCATTGACTAGGGGCCGCTCGATGAAGACCGGCATCAGGCGGATCGTGTCGATCAACACCTGGAGTTCGTCTGCGAAAACGTGGCGCCTGACGCACATCTCATAGGATCGCATGGCCAAGGTCGTGATGATGATCGAGATCGGTGCGATCTCCTCCTGAACATGCAGGAATTCCAGATCCCGGTGACGCTTTAGGAGTTGCACGGTCCGCCGCAGAATGCCCTTGACGGACTGACGTACCGGGAAAGGCTCGGTCGTCGCCGCATCGCGCTGCGCCGCGATGATCGACTGCGTCATCTGCGGGACTAGGGCCGCCCTTTCGTCGAAAAGGGTCCGATAGGCCCGAGGATTCGTCGCGTGCCAATCCCGAAGCTTGCGATCGGGTACCAGCTCACCGCCGTTCATGCAGTTCGGGTTGGCAATGGTCGGGGAGATGTCGAGGTGAAAATCGCCGGCGTAGTTCAGGCGCCAGCAGCGCTTCTTTTCTTCCAGGATAGAGGCATAGTAGGCGTGCTCGCGCAGGCGCTTGCCGATCGCGGCCTTCAGGCGTGCCGGTGCGATTTCCGGGCCGAGGCCGAGGATGAAGCTGATCAGGTCGACATCGAACTCGTCGCGCCCGATCGGTTTGATCGAGGTGCCGAGTGCGCCGGAGCCGTGCAGGTAGACATGGAGGGAAGCAAGCATCGGGTCGCTCGATCCGGCCAACCAGTCTGCGACGGCTTCGTAACTGGTACGCGCCTTCTCGAACTGGGTCTGGGTCCATTCCAGCTCCTGGCAGATTTCTTCAAGGATCGTGAAGACCTGCGCCCGCCGCTGAATGGCGGTATCGGTGAGGGGGTGCGAGAAGATCTGGTTCATGCGGCGTTCCGTTCGAGTTGATGCACGGGCACGAACGGCTCGGCAGGTTGCTGGAAGAAGATGGGGGTCAGTGTGGGGCTCGCATGCCGGGCACTCGAGGCGCCAAGCCCCTTGAGCCTCTGGATCTTGGTGGTGTCGTCGAGGGAAAAGAAACCCTCCGGCACGCTCGGCGAATACCGGTGAACAGCCGTCCGGTCGTGCGGATCGCCTGTCAGATGACGGGCAATGCCGAGCGCTCCACGGGATTGCCCGTCCATGAGAAGACTGAGGGCCTTCAACCCGAGACCGGCCTTGCCAGGGGATTCAGGCAGCATGTAGACCTCGTCGACACAGCCGAGGCTCAGGATGTGCAATTCCTGCGGAGACCAGCCGAGCATCGAGATCGCTTCGACGGTCGCGACGCCCACCGGATTGTTGCACCAGGTGCCACCATCGAGAAGCCCGACATCATCCACCGTCTTGTGACGCGCGAAATAGGTTGGAGCGGCCGACGTCGCCATCGCGGCGTCGAGGGCCGGCTTCCGGTAATCCTTAGTGAGCCGCGGATGATGCGACGTCTTGTAGATGTAGACGCTGCGCTGGTCGGCATCCCAGGCCGGGATCAGCAACCGGGTCTCAGCTTCGCCGATGAGCTTGTCGCCAAGGACGGCATGGAGTTCGTCCCGAAGCGTCGATGCATCGTGCTTCGGCTTGACCAGGTGACGCAAGGCGGCACGCGCGTCCCGAGCCTTTCGCCCGAACCAGCTGTTGTCCCCCGCTTGCCCGAAAATCGTCGGCCCGCGATTTTCGTAGAGTTCGAGGAGGGTTTTGGCCGGGATGCCGAGGGCAAGGCCGATCGCGAGAATACCCCCGGTTGACGTTCCCGCAATCAGGTCGAAGTAGCGGCCAATCGGCTCATCAAGATCTTCTTCCAAACCCGCCAGGAAAGCCGCGGGTTGGGTGCCTTTGATGCCGCCACCATCGATGCTTAGGATGCGTCTCATGATGCACCTAGCTTTTCTAAGACTGGATCAACCAGCCCATTATCAGGCAGTCCTACGATGCTCTGAAACCTTGGTGTCAGCTCGCCCGTAAACGGTATGTTCATGGCTGCTTCCTCGCTTCGTTGCCTGTCTAACGCCTCTTGGGGCGATTGGGCGGTTTACAAATTTGCCTTCCTTTTGGCCTCGTGTTACAAAATAGGGACAAAAAGCCGCGCTTTCAAGCGTTGCAGTTTACAAAATATCAATCATATGGGTGAAATGTAAACCACCCACTGGGAGGACGTTATGATTGGCAATAGACTCAAAGGAGCCCGGGCGGCATCTGGCCTTTCGCTCCGTGCGCTTTCCGATGCCATGGAGAACAAGGTGTCCGCTCAAGCCATAGGCAAGTACGAGCGCAATGAAGACATGCCCGGATCGGGCGTGCTGCTGAGTCTTGCCCGAGCACTCGAGGTCTCTGTTGATTTCCTGCTGAGCGATGACGAGCTTGAGTTGGAGGGCGTTGAGTTTCGCAAGTCAGCCAGTTCGTCAGCCAAGGAGATCGCGACGATCGAAGCCAAGACGCTCAATATGGTTGAAAAGTACCTGGCTGTCGAAAGCTTGCTGAATCTTTCGAGTCAGGAATGGGATGCCCCGCATGAAGCGCCCTACTGGGTGACCGATGTTCGTGATGCCGAGGACGCGGCTCGCAACATGCGTGCATCTTGGCAGCTTGGTCATGACCCGATTCCAATGCTTGCCGAACTCCTCGAGGAGCACGGGATAAAGGTGTTGTCTCTGGACGTTGATCGGATTGATGGCCTTGCGGCCAAAGTCCGTCGAAAAGAGCATCACTCCGCACGTGTTATCATGATCAAGAAGAAGACCTGGTCTGAGCGGAAGCGCTTCAGTTTGGCTCACGAACTGGGCCACATGGTTCTTAGGGTCGCCGAAGGGTGCGATTCAGAACGCGCCGCAAATCGATTTGCTGGCGCATTCCTCGTTCCGGCAGAAGTGCTTCGGCAGGAGATTGGTGCCCGCAGAACTGACATAAGCATTGGTGAGCTCATTAGTCTGAAGGATCGTTTTGGCGTTAGCATTCAGGCGCTGACGTATCGATGCAAGGATTTGGAGATCATCAACCAGGCAACATTTGCGCGCCTCTTTAAGGTCTATAAGCAACGAGGTTGGCGGGATGAGCCGTTCGAGGAGCCGAATTCCATTCCTTGGGAACGAGAAGAACCGGACCGTTTTCAAAGGTTGTGTTTTCGTGCCCTCTCCGAGGGGTTGATTGGGTTGTCTCGCGCAGCTGAGCTTCTCGAAATACGAGTAAAAGAACTGGAAGAACGTTTGGACCACATGGCATAGTCGCTGTGTGCAAGTTCTTGTTTCTGATACTTCTGTCCTGATCGACATCGAGAGAGCCTCGCTGACCGCGAGGCTCTTTGACCTCCCCTATGATTTCGTTGTTCCAGATATTCTTTATGAAGCGGAACTCCTTGAGTGGATGGGCCCTGATCTGATCGATCTGGGACTGAGAGTGGAGGAGCTTACGCCAGAAGAAACCACACGCGCGACTGAGCTGAAGCGGGCGAAAGCTATGCTATCGACGCCAGATGTCTTTGCATTTTGCCTCGCGGCTGAGAGGGGCTGGGTTCTCCTTACCGGCGATGGAGCGCTCAGGGTTGAGGCAGAGCGCCAAGAAATCGCGATGCACGGCGTCCTGTGGGTCTTCGATGAGATGGAACGTCACGAGGTTTGTTCGACCGTCCTCCTCAAGTCGGGCCTCGAGGCGGTTCGTGATCACCCGAGATGCAGACTTCCCATTAGGGAAATCAATAGGCGCCTTGCGAGATACTAGCTTGTTTATTCGGCTTGCTGGAAGGAAATTGTTGCGAAGCTCTTCTTCGCTTTAGCCTTGCGGCCTCCCCAGCTCGGCTTCGCGTGTCGCAGTGGAGAACGGCCCTTCGGTCCGTCGCGCATTCGGCCATGCGGCCTCACCGCGGCGTTGCACCCAGGCCCCCGGTTTGCCCGCCTCGCGAGCACGCCCCTCCTCGGCCGCTCCGCCGGATTGCGCTTTGGTCTGTTTTGCGGGGCAAAACGATCCCGCCGCTTCATCCGTCTCCCGCGTCCGGTCGCGCCGTTTGCCTGCTCGGGTCGGGCAAACCTACCGTCAAAACACACACACATGAGCGTGGAAGCATATCCTCCGGATGGCCCCCAAATCAGCCCGCGTCAAGGATCGCAAAACTTTTCGGCGAGGGCGGGGCATGTAGCGTGGGCCGGTCCCGTGCGTGAGCGCGCGCATGTGTCGGGTGCCGCGCGCAGAAAACTTTTGCGCCCGGCAAGCCGGCGGCTGCGCCGTCCCTGACCCGGGCAGATTCGGAAACCAGGCATTCGGCCATGCCCCCACACTCACGTGGTGGCCTTGGAACCGAACACTGGAGACCAAACATGGCTTACGACACCGCAAACACCTACGAGACGATCGAACTTTTCGGGATGACCGAGAAGGACGCGCAGCTGCCGATCCCCGAGGATCACATCCTGACAGACCACATCATCCGCGAGAGCTTTGAGGCATTGCTCGGTCAGCTGCGCGGGACCGGGCTTGAAGCCGAAATCGAACCGCTGGCCCATGGGCTCGCGACGATCCTGCAGCGCCGCAAGGTGGCGCTCGGCAAGGAGGTCGACCGCACCGCCGACAAGATCGGCGCGCTGGCAAAATCCCACGACGGATCGGAGATCGCCGAGACCGCGCTCGAAGAGGCGCAGGCCCGTTTTCTGCAGCTGCGCGAGATTGTCGGCGCAATCGAGGTGATGAGCGAGGCGGCGGCGGAATGCTACGAGGTCGAGACGGGCCACGCCTTCATCCCGGCAGCCGGGTCGCGCGCAAGCGTCCGGGCGCAGGAGACGGGTGCCGTTTTCGAGGCGCGGCAGCTGCTGGAGCAGCACGACCGTGAAACCGCCGAGAAGTCGAAAGTCGCGGGGGTGCCCCTGATCGTCTCAGGCGCCACCGACTGGACCGATGTCGATGTGATCTTCAACACGCTCGACAAGGTTCGCGAACGGATCAAGCAGAACCGCAATCAGGAGATCTTCCTCTGCCATAAGGGTGGCAAGCACGGGGCGGAGATGATTGCGGCTCGGTGGGCCCGGGCACGCGGGATAGCACAGGCGCGCTTCGATCCGCGCTGGTCCGCGCATGGCCGGGCGGCACCGTTCAAGTGCAACGACGAAATGCTGGACGACAAGTTCGCGGCGACGGGGGTTGTACTCTTCGGCGGCAACGGGGTCGCGCTGAACCTCGGGCAGAAGGCGGAAGCCAAAGGCCTGACAGTCATGCGGGTTGCGGACCCGGCGAAGAAAACCGCGCAGGATTGAAGAGAGCGGGTCGCGCTTGGCGCGGCCCTTTCGTCATGTCTCATGGCGCGTGCGATCGGTCATGCGCGATCGGCAGTCTGCGGCGTCCAGCACCGTTATCCCTCTACCCAGTCCGTCAGAGTGCGGCCCATCCGCATCGGTACAGGATGGGGATGGTGAGCCCATCACGCACATCGTCAGTAGCGCAAGACGCGAGGGGTCGAGACGTCGCACATGAGGCTGAAGACCTGCACGTCCCTCGGGGCGTGTTTCGGAACATCGCATCCACGCGGGCGGGCTCCGTCAGCACCCCGGCCAGGCTCGGTGGGACGCGGACGCGGATGGTGGCGGCTGCGTGATAGCAAGGGTCATCCGGGTCTCTCCTTTTTGCTCATAGATGTGGATCGCACGGGGTCGGCCCAATCGTGCCCTCAGCTCACGCTTCGGCAAGCACAAATACGGCTTCCACGGCTAGCCGCGGACCCTCCGCATTTGCGCTTGCGACCGGCCCTCTTGCCCCCGTGCCGGGTGATCCCCATCGCAACAAGGAGAGACCCAAATGACCAACCACTACGTCGCCACCGTCCCCGTCAAGTTCACCGATACCGATGGCCAGGAGCGCACCCGCTTTCAACGCGTGGGCGCCATGTTCCGCAACACCCGCAACGGGGATGGCTCGGAGTTCTTCAGCCTCAAGCTCGATTTCCCGGTCGCGGTCTCGGAGCTGGTGATGTTCCCGCCGAGCGCGAAAGATCCCCAGGACTAAATCCTCTGGCGAGGATGGGCCGCCCCAGGACGATCTTGGGGCGGCCCGATCCCTGTTCCAGGGATGCCGTGTCCGGCGGTCAGTTCGCCCGAGGTGACCTCCTCTTGGTGCCGGTCGCTGCGCGCGCAACGGACGATCGCCGCTCGGAATGATCCGGCCGCGACAGACCGGCCAGTCAGCCTCAAGGGGGCCATCCACAAAAACAGGCAGGCCAGGGCCTCCCGGTTTTTGCGGCAGAGATTTGGCGGAGCCAAATCTGGCCCTCCTTGACCCTGCCTGTCCGCCCTGTCGGTGGGGTTTGCGCCCGCCCGCGGTTCCGTCCGAACACGTGCGTGTTCGGCCAGACCCTCGGGCGGTGCTGGGGAAGGGGACCCATTGGACAGGTGGGTCTCCCGATGGTGAGGGTGGCAGAGCCGCGTCCCTGCGGGCCGCGGCGCGAAGCGGACACCAAGGCTGCCTGAGCCTGAATGCTACGTAAGTATATAATTGACAGTGTAGTATATTATCGTAAGGTGGGGTCAGCCTTGGTGGAAGGTGGCAGGAAATAGGGGGTCTTTCTTCCGCATGTCCCGAACAAAACGCCTGACAGAGATCGAGAAGATGCAGATCGTCCGCGAGGCCGCGGAGGGTGTGTCGACGTCTGAGCTGGCTGAGCGTTTCGAGGTCACATCGCGGGCCGTGCGCTACGTTCTGAAAGCCGATGCCGAGCGTCAGATGGATGCCGCGATCCCGGTCTCGGCGGTCAGTGTGAAGGTCACGGCTGCGGAGCTTGAGGCGCTCGACGAGGTGTTGGCGAAGGCCGGGATCGAGAGCCGTGCCGAGGGGCTGCGGCGGCTCATTCAAGCGGCCGGCGGGGTGTTCGTTCCGGACGCGCAGATGGCGGCCGAGATGGCGCGCTACAGGGCCTCGCTCCATGAGGTCGGCAATGGGGTTGCGCAGATCGCCAAGCAGATGACCAAGGTCAACCGGATGGGGCAGGGGGCTGATGGCGGCACGCGTGCCGAGTTCTCCGAATTGCGCCTCGCGCAAATGCGCGGGCTGGCGCGGTTCATCCTCGATTCCGCTGACGAAATCGACCTGCTCCTGCGGCGCCGTCGGGACGCGATGCAGCTCGAGGCTACGGCCGCGCTGAGGGAGTTTGCCCATGCGGCTGAATGATGCCGTCGATGCCGTCACCGGCGAGGTCTTCCGGGATGGCTGGAGCCGGATCCGGGGCTCGATGCAGGGGCTGCATGTCGCCAAGCAGAGCCAGCTTGTGCGCGCGGCGGCAGGGCATCGGCCAGCCGTCTTCAAGGCGATCCGGGGCGGGGGCACGCATACCAAATCGCAGCTGATGAACCAGCTCGATTACCTCACCACCAAGTCCACCCATATCGTGGACAGTAGCGGGTTCCTCGATGGCAAGACGAAGCTCGAAGCGAAGGACATCAAGGACCTCACCGAGCGCTTTGCCAAGCGGTGGGATGCGGGCTTTAAGCCCAAGCTCGGGCAGACCACCCACATGCTCATGTCTTTCCCCATCGGCACGCGCGGTGAGGATGTGCGTGACATCGCGACGGATGTGGCCGAGCGGTTCTTCCAGAGTGACGCGGGGCATTTCGACTACATCATCGCGGTTCATGAGGACCGCGATCACCCCCATGCGCATCTGGTGTTGAACCGTCGCTCGCAGGAAGGCGAGTTCTTCTTTCTGGGGCGCAACCACCGCTTCAACTATGACGACTTCCGCCTCGCCATGGTCGTGGAGGCGGAGAAATACGGCGTGCGCCTGGAAGCCACGCGCCGGGTCGATCGCGGTGTCGTGCATTACCCCGCCCGGACCCGCGAGGTCTATGCGGCGAAGGAAGAGGGGCGCGCGCCCCGCGAGCGCGAACGCGTGGGGGCCGACCTGACGCGGACGCTGGCGGAGATCGCCAATACCAGAACCGTCTACCACTCGCTTGCCGCGGAGGCTTCGCGCGAAGCCCGCGAGGATATTGCGGCGGCGCTCTTCCGCGCGGGCGAGGTGCTGGCGCGCGGCGGGCAGGTGGATCGAACAGGAGATGTGTATATGGCCGAGGATCAAAGCTTCGAGGATCTGAGAAGCCTCTATGCGGAGAAGCTCGCGCGGGTGCAGGGCATGATTGCCGAGAAGCCCGATGCGGAACGTCCAGTGCTGGAAAAACGCCTCATCGAAATTCAGGCGCAGGTCCAGCACATGCAGCCTCTCGGTTTGCGATCATCCACGCTGTCAGAGACACCCTCGGATGGTGGGATCTATTCCGAGGCGAACATCGACACCAACCAGCTTGAGCGTTTGGCCGAGCCCGACCTGAGAGCGCGCATTGACGCGGCCCTGCGCGGCACCGGGATCAGCACATCGGAAGTGGTGGCCCGGATCGAAACCAGGGCCTCGAGTGCCGCGCTCGAACATCAATGGATCGCCGATGATCTCTCCAAGGTGGCCGAGGCGCGCGATCTGAACCTCGAACGCCGCGCCGATCTGGAACAGGCGCGCGACATTCTCAATGACGTGCATGTGGAACTTGGCACGCTGTTGGAGCGCGAGAACGTGCTGCGCCGGGATGGCGTCATGGAAGCGGAACCGGTCAGCGAGCGGTTCCATTATCACCGGGACGCGGTCCGGGCGATGGAAGGGACAATCCGTCAGGAGATGCGCGCCGACGGCCTGACAGCGCAGCAGATCGAGGACCGGGATTGGGAGGTGGTCTCAAGGGCAGAGCGCCGGATCGAGGCGGAGCAGCGCGCGTATCTCGAGGCACATGCGGAGCTGCTCGCACGCCCTGGCGATGTGATCGACCGGTCTGAGCCCTACCGGGAGACCATCACCGATGTAGCCCGCGCCAGTGCGATCACCCGCGAGGTCGACCGCATCATGGAGGGACGCGACCTCCGCACGCCCGTTGCAGATGCAGTCACGGATGACTTACGCGCGCGCTATCCGGACATGCCGTCCCACCTCGCCCGCGGGCTCGGCGCGACCTACGCGGCCGTCGCCCGGATACGCGACACGGAGGTCATCAATCAGGTCCGCCGTGAAACCGAGATGCGCGAGGGGCTGGGGTCTGGAGCGCGCGACGCTCTCCTCGCAGCCCGCGGTGAAACTGCGCCGCAGTCTGACCGTGCCGACCGCCTTGCAGACGAGATTGCGCGTGTTCTGGAGCATGAGCGGGCGGGGGAGTTGTCCGCGCCCTTCGAGACCGAGGCGGAGCGGGACGCCTTCCGGGGCGAGATCGCGCGGGTGCTGGATGACCGCCAATTGGGCCGCCTCACATCCGGCGATGCCGATGCGCTGGACAAGGTTCTCGAGGACCGTCTCGACCGGCTCTATGTCGCCAAGGTCTACCTGCAATCCGATGCGGCGACGGCCAACACCGAGGCCTTGCGCCAGGTGGTCGACGAACTTGCCGACGCCGAGTATGAAAAACACCGCGCGACAGACGTGGATGGCGAGACCGAGCGGGGCCAGGTCCATTGAGCACCGCCATGGGAAAAGCGCGGATCGCGACCGGTGTGCTTCTTGTCACGCTGGTGACCGCCGCCATGGGCTATACCATCGCCTCGGCGGTGCTGACCTACCAGGACCTTGGCTTCGGGGCCGAGATCGACTTTGCCTATATCGCGCAGAACTACATGGCGATCCGCGATCGCCGCCCCGAAGATGCCCAGCGTATCCACCTGATCATCGGCAGCTTTGCCGCCGCCGGCATGATGCTGAGCCTCGCCCTGTCGGGGGCCGCGCTCACACGCTTTGGCCAGACCCATTGGCAGAGCGCGCGCGAGATGAAGACCAATGGGTTTTTCGGGGCACCGGGAACCGGGTTCATCCTCGGCAAGCTCGGTACTCCAAAATCTCGCGCGAAACACATCTGCTCGAAAGTCTTCCCTCATGCGCTGATCGTGGCGCCCACGGGCCGCGGCAAGACCACGGGCTTCGTCATTCCGAACCTGCTGACCTGGCAGGGCTCCGCCGTCACCCTCGATGTGAAGGGCGAGTGTTTTGAGGCCACGGCCCGGCACCGCGCGGCCCAGGGCGACAAGGTCTATCGTTTTGCCCCAACCGATTGGGAGGGCAAGCGCACGCATCGCTACAACCCGCTCCTGCGCATCTTTGAGCTGAAAGACCCCGCGCGCCAGCAGATGGAACTGCAGCTCCTGGCGACGCTCTTCCTGCAAAGCGACAACGACAGGGTGCAGGGGCTTCTGAAAGGGGGGATCGATCTCTTCGTGGCGGCCGGATTGCTCGCCTTCCAGCGCAAGCGTCCCACCTTAGGCGAGATTTACCGCATCGCAGCCTCGGGCGGGAACAAGCAGAAGGAATATTTCGCGCGCGGCCACGAGGTGGACAACAGGGCTGCCAAGTTGATCTTCACTCGGCTGGCCTCGACCAATAATGACACGCTGACCTCCTACGTCTCGCTTCTGATGACCTCTGGGCTGGACCAGTGGCAGAACCCGGCCATCGACGAGGCGACGGCGGTGTCGGATTTTGATTTCCGGACCATCCGCAAGAAGCCCTTTTCGGTCTATCTCGTCGTCCAGCCTCTCATGGTGAAACCCCTCGCGCCGCTGATCCGCCTCTTCTTCTCCGATCTTCTGTCGGCCATGCAGGAAAAGGATCCCGGGCCAGACGAGCCGTGGCCAGTGATGATCATGCTCGACGAGTTCAATCGTCTCGGCAAGATGCCCATCGTGGTCGAGAGTATCGAGACCCTGCGCACCTATCGCGGTCACCTGGCCGTTGTCACGCAAACCATCCCCGCCCTCGATGAAATCTACGGTGAGAACACCCGCCGCGCGCTACAGGGCAACGCGGGCGTGAAGCTCTACCTAACGCCTTCGGATGAAAAAACCGTCGAGGAACTGAGCAAGGCGGTCGGCAAGACCACGAAGACCGTCATCACGCGATCCCAGTCCATCGGCAAGAACCCCTTTGAAGGGCGCAGCCAGTCGACCCGGACCGAAGAAAGCTCTCTCCTGCCCGAGGATGAGGCGCGCCGCCTACCGCTCGACGAAATCGTCATGGTCATCGATGCCCAGATGCCGGTCCGGGCAAAGCGGATCCAGTATTTTGACGACCGGCTGTTTAAGGCCATCCATGCAGCGCAGACGGGGGAGTTGCCGTTTCCGGAACCGGGGGGAGGGGGATCGCAAGGCACGCTGCCGTTGAGTATGCGGGCCATGCCGATGACACCGCCACTGGACGGGCCAGGCGGATCCGAGGCCGACGTTGAGGCCGCACGCCAGGCTGCTGATGGCCAATCGTCAGGGCAAACCGAGGTCGCCCCAAAGAAGACCGCGCCCGTCGTTCAAGCTGTTATCTCTGAGGAACAGCGACAGATGGAGATGGATTTTGGCAGCCAGGTTGCGGATGCCGAGACAATGGGGGTGGATGATGAGGCGCAGATGCGCTCTGCCGTCGATGGCTTGGACGATATGGAAGCGATGCTGCAGGAGGGTGATGTCGAAAAGCTGCTTGCTCGATAGCGTGTTGGGCATGATTTTCTGCTAGGCGGGGCGGGAAGCCGTCATCCGCTGCATGAGCATACTTTATGCACGGGATAGACCAGCACGGACTTCCAATCGCTTGGCACAGCCGCCGGCACATGATTTCAAGTATGGTCTTATGCTGCCTCGGCTTCTCCGGTAGGTTGTGAGGAATCTGGTTCAGGAAGCTCAGTATTTTGCCGAAAATTGTCTACTTAAATGTTCAAAACTTCAGATCGATAAAAGAATTATCGTGGAAGCCTAACAACGGCATGAATTGTTTGATCGGGGTCGGTGACAGCGGCAAGACTACTGTGTTGGACGCAATTGACTACTGTCTTGGTGCGAGACGCTCCGCACAGTTTTCTGATTACGATTTTCATAAGACGGACACCAGCGAGCCAATAAAGATCTTGGTTGCACTCGGTGCGCTTGAAACGTCACTTCTCTCAATTGATGCCTATGGCGACTATTTTTGCGGCTACAACTCCTCTACGGGAAAATTTGAAGATGAGCCTGGCCACGGATTAGAAACAATTTTGGTGCTCCGACTGAAGGTTGAAAAAGACCTAGAACCACAATGGTCACTTTTGTCGAAGCGGGCGAAGGCTAAGGGTGCCGAGCGAAATCTACGGTGGGAGGATCGCCAAACCTGCTCCCCATTGCGACTCGGAGATCACCCTGACTGGCACCTCGCATGGCGACGTGGTGCACTGTTTGAAAGATTGACGGATGAAAAGCTGGCACTGACAGAAGGTTTGTCCGATGCCGCTCGAAAAGCCCGAGCAGACTTTGGCAGTACAGCAAACAAGGAACTGACGGACAGCCTCGATGTGGTGAAGAAGTCTGCTGATGAGTTGGGCGTACCGACGGCTGGGTCGGTACACGCGTTACTCGATGCAAACTCAGTCAAGTTTGGTACTGGAGCGATTGCGCTGCATGACGCGAACAACATTCCGCTTTCATCTTTGGGTACTGGATCAAAACGCCTGCTGGTTGCAGGCTTGGCAAGAAAGGTCGCAACATCCGCTAGCATCGCCTTGGTTGATGAGTTGGAAACGGGTCTGGAACCGCATCGGATACGAAGCTTGCTCAACACGCTGGGCGCGAAGGACACGTCGGCTACCCAACAGGTTTACGCAACGACCCATTCGCCAGTTGTTTTGAGAGAGTTAGACCACACCCAGTTGACGTTGCTGCGTCTTGACAAAACCACCGGAAAACATCTTGCCCATTCTGCTTCTGATAGTGCTCAGGGATTGCTGAGAAGTAACCCAGAGGCATTTCTGGCCAAACGAGTGATCATTTGTGAAGGCAAGTCTGAGATAGGCTTTATAAGAGGGTTCGATCAGTATAGTTGCGGCCTTGGAAATGTTTCAATGGAAGCGCTTGGAACCGTGCTGGTTGACGGAGGTGGAGCGAAAAAGGTGCTTTCTCCAGCGAATGAACTTCTCCGCCTCGGGTACAATGTATCAATTTTCATGGATAGTGACGTTCCTCTCGGGGCCGATGATGAAGAGGCGTTTGTTTCTGGTGGAGGCACAGTATTCAAGTGGCCAAACCAATGTGCTCTAGAAGATGCGATTTTCCGGTGCGCCACCGGGCAGGTCATTGCGTCGTTGTTGGACTACGCCGTTTCTTTGCCAAACGGTGATAAGGTCGACGCACAGATCCGTACTGCATCAAAAAACCAATTCAATCTAGCACAAGCAAAGAGTTGGGCGGAAACAAATACGCTTCAGCCTGCAACCGCCGGCATACTGGGCCTCGCAGCGCGCAGTGGAGACGGTTGGTTCAAGCGGATTGCGCCATATGAACATATAGCAAAGAACATTTTAGCTCCCAGTTATTCCTCGCTACATGCCGATCTGACGGGCATTACTACAGCGTTGATGAATTGGGCTTGGGGTCACAATGACCGAACCTGATCCTCTCCAGATATCAAGAGGATGTATACAGGCTCCCGCTGGATGCGGGAAAACGCACCTAATTTCAGAAAGTTTAAAGCGCTGTAAAACTGAGAAACCAATCCTCGTTCTGACTCATACGAATGCGGCCGTAGCGGCGCTTCGGCAGAGGCTGGACAAGGGTGCAGTTCCTCGATCTAGCTATCGTCTCGCAACCATTGACGGGTGGGCTATGAGACTGGTCGGCATGTTTCCATTGAGAAGTGCCGCAGACCCATCCATTTTGGAGCTGTCCAGACCAGAAACTGACTATCCAGCTATCAAGCAGGCTGCGCTCTGTTTGCTACAAGGACGCCATATCGACAACCTTCTTGCAGCAAACTACTCTCGGTTGCTAGTCGATGAATACCAGGATTGCCTGAGCGCCCAGCACCGAATTGTATGTGAACTTGCGAGAGTGCTGCCGACTTGCATTTTCGGCGATGTCCTTCAAGGAATATTCGATTTCGGGGACACACAGGTAGACTGGAACACTGAAGTGCTTCAGGATTTTCCGTTGGTAAGTGAGTTATCTACACCGTGGCGCTGGAACCTCGCAGGGGCGGGATTATTGGGCCAGTGGCTGCTGGACTTGCGACCAACACTTCTGAGCGGTGGCCAAATTGACCTCTCTACGGCTCCATCAGAATTGGAATGGGTTCCCGTTGCGGGCGACCAGGATTTTGGAAAGATTCTTGCAGCAACACATGGTATGCCAAAGGGCATCGAGAGTTCGCTGATTATTTGCAGCAGCCGCAATCGTCAGAGGCAACAACAAATTGCTCAGTTTACAAAAGGTGCGTCAGTCGTAGAGAACGCTGACCTTACAGACCTAGTTTCTTTTGCTCGGCGTTTCGATTTTTCTTCAACCAACGCCACCGCAGAATTGCTCAATGAAGCCGCAAGCGTTCTTCGCGGAATAAGCGCGACCGAAATGATAACGAGAATTGCGTCACTCAAGGCAGGCACGAACCGAAAGCCAGCCACAGCTCAAGAAATGGCGGCACTGAGTTTCGACGCGGATAAGACCCCTCAAAAGGCGGCGGCCCTCTTGTCAGCTCTGAGCAATCAGTCCGGTGTGTCGGCCTTTAGAGAAGAAGTGTTTAGAAACCTTCTGAAAGCACTTCACGCATCTGCAAGCGCAAACGATTTTGCGGATATGGTGCTCAAGGCTCGAGAGGAGCGGCGCTTCCATAGCCGTGCCCTTGGAAAAAAATCTGTCGGCAGCACGCTTTTGGTAAAGGGCCTGGAAGCCGATCAGGTCGTGATTGTTGATACACATGAAATGAATGCCAAGAACTTGTATGTTGCGCTCACCCGAGGGGCGAAGAGAGTTGTCGTATGCTCAACATCTCAGTATTTGCCAGCCACTTAGCCAGTCAGTAAATTCCGCTTCGTCCGCGCTGTCTGTGTTCGCTTCTTGAAATTACTGCGCGATGCACAAATGACTGGTCCAGGTGACGCTGCGGCGCGGTATCGGTCACATCGACAAATGTCGGGAATGGGCCGTAGGTTGCGGTTCTAAGGAGCCGTGATTGGCGGTGGTTTTATTCGCTTGCCCGAAAGCGCATTGCCAGCAATAGCCACGAGCAGAACCGCACCTCCGATCAGTGTGTTCGCAGTCGCGGTTTCTCCCAGAAACATCCAGACCCAGAGTGGGCCGAGCAGGACTTCGGCTAAGGACAGCAGGGCAAGCTCTGCAGCGGGTAGGCTACGCGATCCCAACGTGTAGAGGATCAGACCTGCCCCGACCTGGAACACGCCCATGCCCATCGCAATTCCGCCATCACTGGGGCTCAACACGAAGGAGAGGCCGAGGCCCAAGCAAATGGCCGAAGTGATTACGATCGCGAAGAGGCCCGACAGGAAAACCGCGGGCAGCATTTCGCCTGTGCGTCCCCATCGCAAAGCCACGGTGAAGACAGCAAAACCGAATGCCGATCCAAGCGCGGCGAGGCTGCCTTTCAGCGCGACGCTTCCGGACTTGTCGGCGACCATGATCCCGATCCCGCCGATTGCGACGGCAATCGCTATCCAGGTTGCGGCGCGGACAGGTTCTCGCAGCACAATCCATCCGAGCACCGCAGCCATAAACGGTGCTGTCGCAAACAGAAGCATGGCATTTGCGACCGAGGTGTTCTGGATCGCGTAGATACCGCCTGAATAAGCCGCGACCAGTGAAAGCCCTGCAATCACGGCAGGGGCGCCGATGCGGCGGATCTGAACAAATGGGCTTTCGCCAGACCGCACGCGGATGAGCACGTAGAGAAACAGCGACAGGCTGATCGACCGGTAGAGCAGTATCTGCCACACGACGGCGTCTTCGATCAGGCGAATACCGAGGCCGACCGTCGACCACAGCACACCCGCCGCAAAAACGAAGAGCACACCGTACTTGTGGGCATCCGCAGTGGAAGGGGCTGTGGTGATCGATGTCATGTCCGGCCGATTAAAGAAGTCACTTCGTTAAGATTAACCTCCAGGCCAGTGTGCCGATCACCCATTTGCGACATTGCAGGCGGTTGCTGCCGAGTTCTAGCTGGACCAAAATCGCCATTAATTTCACGATCGGCTAAATTGGTGCCGTGGTACCAACGCACGTCATCTCATTGAAGACGGCCCAATTGGGCGCTTTCAGGCATAGTCGCTATCGTCATCGTCCCAAAATTTCTGTAGCATTCGTATGAGTTTACCGACGGACCCTAAATGAACCCGACAGAAATCGCAGACGCCTTGGAAGAAATCGCAAGCCGCCCGTTCGACGGCGGCGAGTTCGCGTTTGCGTTCGCTGCCGCCATGGGAAGTCCGCAAGCCACGGTTTCAAAGCTACGCAGTGGGACAATCAACAAATCGAAGGTGCCCGGCGCGGTCCTGATGAACCGCAAGTTCTATGCCATGGTCACCGACACGGGCGCGGTGGACCAGGGCCTGTCGATGATCCGGTCGGACAAGAAGACCACCAACCACAAACCGGCGATCCTTCTGGCAACTGACGGTGTTGACCTGTCCGCCGAACATGTCGCTTCGGGCGACAGCTTGCACATCAAGTTCGCCGACCTGCATCATCACTTCGGATTCTTCCTGCCAGCGGCTGGGATGTCCCGCTACAAGGCGGCGGAGGAAAACGAGGTCGACGTCAAGGCGGCGGGTCGACTTGCCAAGCTCTATGATGCGCTTCTCAAGAAGAACCCCGACTGGAAGACACCGGAACGTCGGCATGACCTGAACCAGCTGATGACGCGGTTGATCTTCTGCATGTTTGCGGAAGACGTGGGTATCTTTGATAACAACCTGTTTTCGCGTCTCATCTTCACCCATGCGGGCGACAAGGGGGAGGAGGCGCAGTCCTGCATCGCGTCGGCCTTCGCCGCGATGAACCTGCCAAGGGGCCAGCGTCAGAACCTGCCGGCTTGGGCCGATGCCTTTCCCTATGTGAACGGCGGGCTGTTCGCCGATGCACTGGATGTGCCGAAATTCGACCGCGGGGCCTATCGCTACCTTCAGGACGCCTGCCAGCTCGATTGGCAAGAGATCAACCCGGACATCTTCGGGTCCATGATCCAGTCGGTCGCCGATCCGGACAAACGGTCCGAACTGGGGATGCACTACACTTCGGTGCCGAACATCCTCAAGGTGCTGGGGCCGCTGTTCCTGGATGATCTGGATGAGCAGATCGAAAAGGCTGGCGATAGCCGCAAGGGGCTGGCGCGGGTGCTCAAACGGATCGAGGGGATACGGGTGTTCGACCCGGCCTGCGGATCGGGCAACTTCCTCGTCGTTGCCTATCGGGAACTTCGTGCGCGCGAGATGCGCGTGCTGGAGCGTCTGGCGCGGCTGGATGGCGGGGCATCGGCGCAGATGTTCTCTGGCGTGCGGCTGGCGAATTTCTACGGCATTGAGATCACGGATTTCGCAGCGGAGACGGCCAAGCTGGCGCTGTTCATTGCCGAGTATCAGGCCAATGCGCGCTTCGGCGAAATGTTCGGGAACACAGCCCCGGCGTTGCCCCTGCGGGACGGTGGGAACATCGTTTGCGACAATGCGCTGCGATTGGATTGGGAAGCGGTGTGTCCGCCGCCGAGGGAGGAAGAAGAGGTCTATATAGTTGGCAATCCGCCCTACATCGGAAAAGGGAAGCTCACCGACGACCAGAAAGCAGACATGGAGTCTGTCTTTGGCGAAAGTGGAGTCAAGTTCGGGTACATCGACTTTGTTGGCGCATGGTTCCTCTTGGGCGCGAAGTACTGCCAAGCGAAAAAAGCAGAGTTGGCCTTGGTCGGAACGAACTCAGTCGGGCAAGGCCGCCAAGCTCCTGTACTTTGGCCTCTGGTGCATAAATATGGCGTAGAGTTCTCATTTGTTAGGACATCGTTCAAGTGGGCAAATAATGCCGCAAAGAATGCATCCGTTTATTGTGTGGTTGTTGGCTTGCGGAACTTGTCAAAGAGACCAAAATTTCTCTTCACAGAGGACGTTCAGAAGGAAGTCTCCAACATTACAGCCTATTTTACGGAAGGAGAGACAATTTATGTGTCGCCGAGGAGCAAGCCCCTCGCGTCGTTCGTGCCAGAGATGGATCTTGGCAACAAAGCAAATGATGACGGCAACCTAATTCTGTCACCAGCCCAATATGAGAAAGTCTTGGAAGACTATCCCGAAGCTGAAAGATTCATTCGCCGCTATCTTGGCTCAAAGGAACTAAACAACGGAAAATCTAGATATTGTCTATGGATCGAAGATGCCGACCTCGACGCTGCAATGCGTATTCCCGAGATCAGACGACGAGTCGAAACCAACCGAGACTGGAGGGCAAAAAGACCTGACGAGGGAAACAGAGCACTGGCATCGCGACCTCATCAAATGCGAGAGATGAAGGTTGCATCACGTCATACTCTTTTTGTGTCGATAATGACGTCTCAGCGCCGTCATTATCTTCCTTGCGGTATAGAAGGCGCTGACGCGATAATGTCTGGACAAGCATTTGCGATTTATGACGCACCCGAATGGTGTCTCGCCCTAATCGCTTCGCGACTACACTTTTCATGGATTGCTGCAATATGTGGCCAACTGAAAGAGGACTACCGGTACTCGAATGATTTGGGTTGGAATACATTTCCGGTGCCTCGCTTCACAGAGGATCAGATGGAGGCACTCAACGCGTCCGCACGCGCGATCCTCAAGACGCGATACATGCACCACCCCAAGACCATTGCGCAGCTGTACGATCCCGACGACATGCCGGACGACTTGCGCGAGGTTCACCGCCAGAATGACGAATTGCTCGAGACGATGTATATCGGGCGTCCGTTTCGCAACGATACCGAACGGCTCGAGCGGCTGTTCAAGCTCTATGCTGCCCGGATCGAAAAGCTGAAGAAGGAAGAGGCCGCGTAAATGGTTGATCTTGTGCGTATGACCTATGGCCATTCCGGCGCGGACTCCAAGACAAACAGCCTCGGCCAGCGCCCGATGCAGGCCCGCGTCTATGAGGCGCGCGCCGCGCAGTTCCTGCTGTTGAAGGCGCCACCGGCAGCGGGCAAGTCCCGTGCCTTGATGTTCCTGGCGCTCGACAAGCTCGAAAACCAGGGCGTGAAGAAGGTGGTTGTGGCGGTGCCCGAAACCTCTATCGGCAGTTCATTCCGCTCGACCGACCTGACCGCGTACGGCTTCTGGGCCGATTGGGACGTGGAGCCGCAATGGAACCTTTGTCTGTCTGGCGAAGATGGCATGGCGAAGTCCCAGAAAGTGAAGGCGTTCGAAGCCTTCATGGATAGCGACGCCCGCGTGATCGTCTGCACCCATGCGACGTTCCGCTTTGCCTTCGACGCGATTGAGAAGGCGCGCGGGGTGGAGGCGTTCGACGATTTTCTGATCGCAGTCGATGAGTTCCATCACGTTGCAGCGGCGGATGACAACCGTCTGGGCGAGATCCTCCGCAAATTGCTTGCCCGCGAGAAAGCCCACATGATGGCGATGACCGGGTCCTATTTCCGGGGCGACAGCGTGCCGGTCCTGCGCCCCGAGGATGAGGCGCGTTTCAAGTCCATAACCTACAGCTACTATGAGCAGCTAGAGGGATACGAGCACCTGAAGTCGCTGGGGATTTCCTATTCGTTCTATCGGGGGCGGTATGTCTCGGCGATCCCCGATGTGCTCGACACCGACCGGAAAACGATCATCCACATCCCGCATCGCGGGTCTGCTGAAGCGTTCGGCGAAAAGCACGACGAGGTTGGGCTGATCATGGGCGCGATCGGCGAACACGTCGGCCGTGACCCGGACACCGGCTTTGATCTGGTGAAACGCGCCTCGGACGGCAAGGTTCTGAAGATCGCCGATCTCGTGGACGACGGCGACGGGCGCGACGGCATCAAGGCCGCGTTGCAGGCAGAGGCGAAGGGCCCCGATGGCAAGCGGGACGACGCGGCGGATCGAGCCAAGGTCGACATCATCATTGCGCTAGGAATGGCCAAGGAGGGGTTTGATTGGCCGTGGTGCGAACATGCACTGACCATCGGCTATCGCAATTCGCTGACGGAGATCGTCCAGATCATCGGCCGGGCCACCCGCGATGCACCTGGCAAGCCCCACGCCCAGTTCACCAACCTGGTCGCAGAGCCCGGTGTGGAAACAACAGTCGTCGCCGACGCGGTCAACGACATGCTCAAGGCAATTTCGGGCGCGATGCTGATGGAGCAGGTGCTGGCGCCCAACTTCAAATTCTATCGCCGAGAAGACGGGGATATCCGCGCGCCTGTGGAAACGATGAAAGACGGCACTGTGCATATCGGGATCAAGGGCTTGATGGAGCCGCCTACGGCCCGCGCCCGTGCGATTGTCGAAAACGACATGAACGAACTCGTGGCCAAGGCTTGCCAAGCCATGGACCGGCGCGTTGTCGCGGATGATGTGGCCCCGGAAGTCGCCACTCAGATGGTGCTGACGGATATCATCGAGACGACCTACGAAAACCTGTCCGACGACGAAACGGAATCCGTGCGCCAGGACCTCGCGGCGCGGATGAACCTGATCGGCATGGCGAAACGCGCGTCGCAAGAAGGCGGGTTTGCTGAAGAGGGCGAAGAGTACGACGCTGAGCCGTCAGAAAACCTGTCCCTGATGAACATGGTGAAGCGGTTCGTCAATGTTCGTGAATTGGATATCGATCTGATCGACAGCGTGAACCCATTCAAGGAAGGTTTCGACGTCGCCTCGCGCGCGTTCGACACGCCACTCCTGAAAACCATCCAGGACGCGATGATCTCGCAGCGCATTCAGATGAGCGAAAAGGAAGCGCTGACACTGTGGCCACGCATTAAGCGGTTTCGGGCGCAGGAAGGCCGCGAACCCAACCCGCATTCATCGGATCCATTGGAGAAGCGCCTCGCGGAAGCTCATGCATACATCAAGACGAAGAAGGCCGAACGCCAGCGAGCGGCTCAGTCGGGAACCTGAGCCACATGCCGCGCTATCGATCTCTCGATGAAATCTTCGAAGAGCCGGATGAATTCGGGCTTCTCGACATTAAGGAAACAAACCGCGGCGCGGCGGCAACACCAGATGCTCGAAACGCCGAGATCGTCTCGCAGGTGAATGCTTTCTACGAGTCGAACGGTCGGATTCCGGACGACAACAGCTTGGACCTCGAGGAGATGAAACTCGGGACAATCTGGCGGTCAATTCGGACCAGTCCATCGGCTGCGATGATGGCGGCAGACCGGAACCGGCTGCTTGGGCATGGCCATCCAGTGGTATCGATCGCAACCATTCCCGAAACGGAGTCTCCGGCTGTTCCTGAGCCCGATTGGCGCGAAGAAGTTGCCGACGAGGAAGTTCCGGCAAGCCTCGACGACATCTTCGGCGATGATGACTTGGACGTGCATGACGCGGTTCTCAACATCCGAAACGTGACGCCGGCCTCAGAGCGTCAGTTGCCTGACCACCGGGCTGACATGTTCCCGTGCCCGGATTTCGAACACTTCGAAGACGGCTTTGCCGAGATGCAGTCGAAGCTCGAGTCCGGAGATCGAAAGGTTCTCCCGGTTCAGGACAATGTTGAGATCACGGTCTATGAAGGCGATTTCTTCATTCATCGCGGCCTCCTGGTCTATGTCGCCGAAAAAACAGAACTGTCGCGACGAAGCGGCAAGCCTGATCACCGTTTGAGGATAATATTCTCCAATGGAATGGAGAACGATCCTCTGTCGTCGTCATTTCGCAAAGCGCTCGCAGCAGACAAGACCGCACGGATCGTCGAAAGGGCCGGGTTTGGGCGGCTCGATCCGGAATGGGATCAGGATAGCATGGCGGTCACCGGCACAGTGTATGTGGCGCGAAGCCTGTCGACAGCCCCGGAAATAGCAGAAGTATCAAGGATCCTGCACAAGGTCGGTGTGACCAGTCAGGATGTCCGGCGGCGCATCGCTGATGCGAAGAACGACCCAACATTCTTGCTCGCGCCTGTCGAAATTGTCGCCACCTACGAGTTGCACAATCTGGAGCGCATGAAGGTCGAAGACCTTTTACATCGCTTTTTTGATGCAGCGCGGCCGCAGGGTCTTGTGATCACGGACCGGTTTGGCAAGGCGGTCCATCCTCGAGAATGGTTCTACGTGCTCCCTGAGCATGTGAGCCAAGCCGTTCAGCTCATTCAGGAACGCAGGTTGCACGAGTACAGGTACGACAGCCAACGCCAGTTGATCGTCAAGGTGGAGCCGGGCAATTAGGCGTGCTTCTCTATTGAAACAGGTTCGTGCGGAGTAGGGCGCGTGATCCGAGTTCAGAAGAAGGTGACCTCCCGCAGACCTTGAAAGGCGCCTTCTTTGAACGCGCCAGCTTTATGCAGCTGCGGGAAATCCGGGAGCCTGTCTACCTCGACTAACGGAAGCAAAATGTCAGCGCTGAACCATGGCATTTTCGCGCATCGACTTTCATCATACATCTTCGAAAGTGCCCTTCCGACCGCATAAGCTCCGGCCAGGTCAATTTTGGAAACGCGTGTTCGATTTCGAGGCAGCAGGCTCCCAGTTGTCGATTTACCACCGACATTGAAATAGAGCAGGTCATGGCCCCACCCGAGCCGTATGATATGTGTCCGGTCGGACCGTTGGATTGAAACTCTCGGGAATAGGTCTCTGACCCAAACCTTATGTTCATCGCACCAGTCGAGGGCTTCCTTCAACATCGCTACGCCGCCTAGGTCTTTTTTCCAGATCGAACATAAATGCTGAAACCCGGCGAATTTGACCCGCTTCTCACTTCTGATGTCATTAGCAACGAAAGCGCCTTCGCGCGTGACCTTTGGAGACCACATTTGTTCCTCGAGCGCGGCTGCGTCCTCCAAACCTATTTGCATGTCATCAATCGCAACTTTGGTACTCGCAGAAATGGCTCTGTGTCGTGCTTCAAGCAGTGTGATGGGCGGTAGCGGTTTCCTCGGATATTGGTCGAGGATCGAAGGCCCGTTGGGTCGAACGATATCGTCAGAAACATCAACTGGTCTGTCCGTTTTCACGTCGTGGTCGACCAGCCAACGGTACGGTTTCTCGAGGTCCATAGGATCATCATTCATGAGCGAGAGATGTGGCAGACCCTTTTTGAGGAACGCCATGATCTCGCGCGTATCCTGACGTTCCGCCACCATGAGCCTCCCGTGGAAGGATTGGCGGTCTGACCTGCTTTGACGTGCCTTCAGTGCATTTTCGATGCGCTTGCGTTCGATATCGCTTAGCTGACGCCGCATGTACGCAATCGAAACATCTACGTCCCCGTAGTCGTCGCGCTCCTCGAGCGCGCTGCCGAATAGCTTCAAGGTGATGCGCTGCAAGCGATCGGGATCGCCGTTGATCACCTTGGCCCGGGCGAGAAGTGCAGAAATGATGGTCTGGACCTTGTCGCGACCGATACGCTTTCGCTTGGGTTCTAGTGCGAGGCGTGTCCCATTCGGGGTGAGCTGCCAATAAAACAAACCGTCTAGGATGTCGGCAGGCTCCAAGTACCCAGCCTCGGCCATCTGGCGCAAGACGCGGTTGGCATGATGCGCATCGCAGTCCAGAACCCGTATTGCCTCTTCAAGCCCGACAGATCTTCCATTGACTGCTGAACGCAGGATCGTTTGCACCAGCTCCAATGGTACCGTTTTTACTGGTGAATGTTTATGGGACCCTCGTTCATCCATGGCTCAGCGGCCTTGCAAAACAAAACGTCATCATCGTCGCCCCAGCCTTCCCAACCGGGCCAGTTGCGCCAGCATCTGAGACCCGGCCCCCGGTGACCCAGTGCCGCTTGCCTGACCTGTCTGTCCCATGCCTTGCCGCACTGGCATCTGCTGCACACCAAAAAACTGCCGCGCCCTGAGGGCTGCGTATTCGGCGCCACTGGCACCGCCGATCAGATAGCGGTTGTAGGCCTGCTGGCTGCCCATGGCGGCACGGGCGAAGTTGTAACCACCACCTAGACCGCCCGAGAGGGCGGGCATCATGATGTTGCCGGAGATCGCGCGGACGATGAATGGCGTTGCGATGATGAAGCCCTTGGCCATGAGCACCATCATGAAAAAGGGGATGAGCGCGCCGATGTTTGAGGCCCCTTCTGGGTCGCCAAGCTCACCAATCAGGGCGGAGGAAACGCCGGTGATTGTCGCGAACACGCCGGCCACGACGATGGGGTAGAGCGCAAAGGAAACCAGTGCCGAAAGCCATCGCGCGAAGTAATCCTTGGTCACTTCGAATAGGGTCAAGAATATCATCACCGGCGCGATCCCGATCAGAAGTGCGATCATCAGGCGGGATGCCACGAGTATGAAGGCGGCCAGCCCGCCGAGGATCGAAAGTAACAGCACCCCGACAATGTCGAGCATGGCACCTGCCATCCAGTTCAGCTCTGATCCGGCTGCATTGAGGTAGTCGCCGAGTTCCGCGATCAGCCGGTCAAACTCTTCGGCGAAAGTTCCAGAGGGGCCGGGAGTTCCACCACCAACCGAAGCAACCAACGAGCCTGCGATGCTGTCGATGCCCGTCAGGATAGCGGCGGAAAGCGCGTTGAACTGCACCCAGTTGGTCGCGAATATCCCGATCAGTCCGATCTTGACAGCGAGCCAGAAGGCCGTGCGGCCGTCCATCGCCTTATATTGGTAGATCATGTTCAGGAAGACGAGGATCACCACGAGCGTTGTTCCCAGGATGAGAAGCGTGCCGACCGTTGCCGCGACCGACCCGAACTGGGTTTCTGCGGCGGTGTCGAGATAGCCCTGGGAGGTTTCAACGAAATAAGTGACGACGCTCATAACGGGACTACTCTACCAATTGCCTGCAGCTTCGCAGATGGCTTTGGCGGCAAGGCGAACGTCGTTGGCGCGGCGGTTGTAGGCGTCCGAGGCCTGCAGCATTTCCCAGCGTTCGTCACTGGCGTGGTGCTCACGAAACGCCCCCTCGGCATCGTCCCAGGACGGGAACCGGATCTCGCAAGCGCAGCTGCCAGTCTCTACGATGCGTTCAAGATTTTGGGCTCGGTAGATGTCTTGAACCAGCACGCGCTGATAGGCTTGGCGCAGGGGGATCTCCTGCATCCACACGGGTTCAGCGGGCCGTTCTGGACAGACGTCGAAACTGCGCTCGAGGGTCGGCACGAGATTGCGCTCAGCGAAGCCGGGTGCCGATGTCAGGCCCAGGACCAGCGCAGTCAGTACGAGGGTACAGCCCGCCTGCCTCATGCCGTGGCTCTGGCGGGTGTGGTCTCGCGCTTCAGGAAGACAGTGTGTCCCACATTGGCGAATTCCGAGGAGCTGATCGACACGACCTCCCAGCCTTCGGCCCCCTTCGCGTTCAGGCTGGCCTGCATGTCGGTGAGACTGGTTTTTCGGGTCATGGGAAAGGACAGGATGTCGTATTCAAATGTCTTCATCGGGAAGTTCCAATCTCAGTTGCGCCGGGGAGGTAAAATTCGGTGATGCCGCGCCGGCCATCGTGGCGACCGGCCTGGATGATCACATCGATGGAGTTCTCGATGTATTGGATCATGTCGGCATAGGTCATCGGGATCTCGGTCTTGAGTGCGGCGATGGCCAGACGCTGCACGGCAAGTTGCGGGGTTTCTGCGTGCAGCGTGGTCATGGACCCGCCATGGCCAGTGTTGATCGCCTCGAGGAAGGTCATGGCCTCCTTGCCGCGCACCTCGCCCAGGATGATCCGGTCGGGGCGCATGCGCAACGTTGCGGTGAGCAGCACATCGGCGGTCTGGAACTCCGCATCGCGATTGGCGATGAGGGTCACGGCATTAGGCTGGGTCGGCAGAAGCTCGGCGGCTTCCTCGATGGTGACGATGCGTTCCTCGGATGGCACGTGCGAGAGGATCTTGCGCGCAGCCACGGTCTTGCCGGTGGAGGTGCCGCCAGAGACGATCATGTTGAGCTTGTTGTAGACGCAAAAGGCCAGCGCATCGTCGATCACGCCTGCGGCCACCACTGCGCGCAGTTCGTGGGTTTTCTCGAGGCGGAGTTCTTCGAGTTTGCGCTCCTTGCCAAAAAGGAAATCAAGCGCAATCCCGTCAAGCGGCAGGCTTGAGAAGAACCGAAGGCTGATCGACATGGCCGAGAGCACGGCGGGCGGGGTGATGACCTGTGCGCGGATCGGGCGCCCCTTGTAGGTGATCGAGACTGAAACGATAGGGCGGTCCTTGCTCATCGTGGTGTTGGCGGAGGAGGCGATCTGGTTGCCGAGATCCCTGACCTGAACGCCGGTCAGCCTCTGGTCCAGCGCGCGCATGAAGTGATCGCCCTGGAATTCGCCCCAGCAGGTTCCGTCTGGGTTGATGCAAATCTCGATGACATCGTCGCGGGCGGCGGCGTCGATCCGGTCGAGTGAGGTTTCGAGATAGCTCAGCGACATGGGCTCAGAATATCTCCAGATCGCGGTCGACCATGACCGTGACGCGCGCGCCCTGGTCGACATAGATGACGGGGCCGATGGAGAGATAGTCGCCGATGACGCTGTCCGTCGCATCTGCCAGATCATCGCCCACGTCTTCGAGAACGTCGGCGGCTGTTTCGTCCTGGACATTTGCGGCGGCGGCGCTTGGTGCGGCGGAGATCAGTGAAATCAGCGCTGCCGAGCCAAAGCGCTCATCAAAGCGCGTATCGACAAAGCCGGTCACACCTGAGCGACCCAACTCATCACCCCCGAAGGAGCTGATTTGGACGGTCTGATTATCGGGCAGGATGATCCGGTCCCATGCGATGGTGACCCGGCGCTGCGCGATATCTACGCCCGAACGATAGCGCCCGATCAGGCGGGACCCGCGCGGGATCAGGAGAAGGGAGCCATCGAAACTGAATACGTCCTCGGAGACAACGGCCCGGGTCTGGCCGGGCAGGGAGCTGTCGAGGGCGGTTTCCATGACGGCCTGGATCATCGTGCCCTGGATGATGGTGTTGGACGGGTTGGCGATGACTTCTGCCTGCGTCACCGAAGTGGGCAGCGCACCGTTCAGCACAAAATCCGTCACTTCGCCAAAGGTGCGTTCGGTCAGTGCCGTCTCATTTGCGCCCGAGGTACCGCCAAAGGCGATGGTGGGCGAGGCGATGCGGCGATCCTGAAACGCGCGCTCCTCGGCCGCGCGGCGTTCAAGTTCCGCAAGCCGTCTTGCTTCCTCCTCGCGGCGGAGCCGTTCTTCCTCCCGCGCGCGCAATTCGTCTTCCGTAGGCCCGACGGGTGCAGGGAGAGGGCGGTTGGCCTCAAGCTGTGCGAGTTCGAGGTCCATGCGGAGTTGCTCCAGTTCGCGATCGCGCGCCGTGAGCTCATCGCGAAATTGCTGCTGCGCGGCTTCCGACGCGGCTTGCAGAGCGGCGATCTGCGCGGTCAGCACATCGATGGCTTCGGCAGCAGCCGTGTCTTCTTCGACCACCGGTTCGGGCGCATTGCGCAGTTCCTCGATCTGGGCCTGAAGGGCGGCGAGCTGCGCCAGAAGTTCTGCATTGGGCTCCACCGGTTCGGGTGCTGCCAGAACCACTTCGGGTTCGGGTGGGGGAAGGGTTTCGATAGCTCCGAACCCGTCGCCTTCGTTTTGGAACACGTCCGGTGTCGCCGTGGGCAGGGCTTCTTCCTCCTCGGGTTGGGACATGAAATAGAGCAGTGAACCACCCGCCCCGATCACGAGGACAACGACCAATGCGAGCAGCGGCGAGCGTCGCGGGGCAGGGGGCGACCCTGCGCCTTTGCCTTGCTCGAGGGCGGCGAGACGTTTCTCGAGGTCTGCGTTTCCGGTGTCGCTCATGAGCCCACCCCCGCAGGAGGCGTGGCCTCGATACAGACCACCTCCTCCCCGATCCGCAGCACCCATTGCCCATTCACCCCGGAGACCCGGATCACGCCGTCCCTGGTCGCTTGCGTGTTGACCGTCCGCTCGCGACCATTCGTGTAGCGAAAGATCGCAGGTACCGGTGCGTTCCGCGGGAACTCGAAATACGTAAAGGTTCCGTCATCCCAGACGCGGGTTGGGGTGAATTCGGTGCGCGCGCTGGCACCATAATTGTAGTTCGGGGCCTGGGCCGCGATGGCACGTGTGGGCCGTGCATTGTCTTCGGGGTAGCGGAACTGGACCACGTAGAAGGTGGGGCTGCGGGTCTCCTGGACGTTGAAGTAATAGCTGCGGCGGTTGGTATAGACGGTCACGTTGGTATGGACACCGCGCGCGACGGGCTTGATCGCGAAGGCCTGCCCACCCGGCACGCCGTCGATCTCGAAGCCCTCTGTGTCGCCGGCGATGATCGAGCGGATGCTTTCGCCCTCGCCGAACTCGATGGTGGTGACATGGGTGAGCGAGACGTTGAGACGATAGACCTGACCTTCCTGGTAGGTGGCCAGCCGCACGCGGTTGTCATTGGGACCGCCGCGCGGGATGGCTTCCGCGAAGGCGAGGCCGGGCAACAGAGCAATGACAAAAACAAGCGATCTCATAAGCAACAACGTCAGTTCTCCAATCTGTCGGAGCGGATGGAATATTCGAGGACCGTGAAGCCGAAGGGGTTGGTCCAGACCTCATCGATGGAGCGGCGGGTCTCGGGGCGGAACTCGAAGAGAAGCGTGGCGGTGAAAAGCCCGGTTTGGACGCCGTTGATAGATGTCAGGCGCTTGCGCAGGCGGACCGTGGCGCGGTTGGTGCCGATGCGATTGATGCTGAGGATCTCCACGTCGAGCCGCGCATTGGGGCCATAGACCGTCGGCGGGTAGTTCTCATTGGCGCTGTTCCAGATCTGGCGCAATCCGCTCTCAGCCGCATCGTCCGAGCGACGCAGAACGCTGCGGATGCGCAGATCGTTGTCGAGCTGATTGTAGACCTCGCGGTCGGTCACATAGCGGAACACCTCCGCCTCGATGATCGCCTGGTTGGCAGTCACCGACGTCGCGCCCACTGAAGCCTCGGGCAGGGCAAACCCGGTGGCGGGATCATAGGGCACGACCACAGGCGGCGGATCGACATCGAGGATCGTGACAGCCGCGGCGCTCAAGCATCCGAGAATGCCGAAGATGAGCCCGATGAGGCCAAGGCGCTGCCAGAGCCGTTCGCGGCGCAGGGCACCATAGACCAGCTCTTCTTCGATGATTTCCTGTTCAGTAGCCACCCCTCATTCCCTCACGATCAGTCAGCCCGCAGGTCCGGCAGGGTGAAATCCATGAAGCGCTGCTCCTCGGCGATGGTGGCGGCATCGATCACGCCGCCGGTGCCGTCACCCACGGTTTGCACGGCTTCGAGTTGCCACATGGCGACCAGCGCGATCGCCAGTTCCGCCGTCACGCGCGTGTTGAGATCGATGCTTTCCTTGAGTTCGTCCATGTCATCGATGAGCCCGACGAGCCGGTCGACGCGTTCGAGCGACTGGCCCGCATCCTCATAGCTATTCTGGGCCGCCGCTGAGACGAGGGCACCGGTGGTGGCCTGCGTCGCCACGCGGTTCGCGCCCGGATTGCCGCTGGTGGCCATTTCCAAAAGCGTGTCTTCGTCAAACCCGAGATCGGCCAGGACCCGGTCCATCTGGGTTTCAATCTCGCCCGCCCCGGAACCCGACAGGCCCGAGAAGTCACCTGTCTTGATGGCTTCGATGGTGGCAAGGATGTCTCCGAATTCCTGATCGAGCAGGCCGTTCAATTCGTCTTCCATCTCGGTGCGGATGATTTCTGGAAGTTCGGCAAGACGGGTGAGCGCTTCATATGTCTGTTGCAGCTCCGCGAGTTGATCCGTGAGAAGGCCGAGCTGTTCGCGGAGCTGCGTCAGCTGCTCGTTTTGCAGGATCTCGTCTTCGATCATCTGCCGGAGCTGCTGGATATTTTGCGCAATGTTCTGGGTGTCGACGACGGGCACGCCTTGCGCCAAGGCAGGGGGCAGGGTGCCAAAATGCAAACCGATCCCAAGCGTCGTGGCCAAGGCCGTTCTCACGAGTAAATCTCTCATCAGTCTATCTCCCTGATCGTGAATTCCATGAACGCGCCCTCGGCCATACGGGCGCTGGCCTGGGCCAGCTCCTCGGCGGAGAGAACGCGGGTGCGCGCCGCCTGCAGCCGAATACGGGCGGCAATGAGGCGCACGAGTTCGGCGCGGGCATAGGTGTTGAGCGCGACGCTTTCCTGCACGTCTTCGGTCTCGGAAATCCGCTCGACGATGTCCGCGATGCGCAGGGCGGCCTGCCTGATCGCGGCGGGCGCGTTGTTGCCATAGAACGCCGCACCGTGCCCGGTGATCGAGAGGTTCGCATTGGCGAGAAGCGCCGGATCGATCGTGCCGAGCGCTTCGATCCCGCCGATGCGGCTCAGATAGAGATTGTAGCGTTCGGGGATGACCTGAACGTAGTGCTGGGTCTCAGTGAAGGGCGGCACCCCACCATATTCGAACACACGGCCGGGTCCGGCATTATAGGCCGCGAGCGCGTTGATGACATTGCCGTCGAAGGTGTTGAGCTGGGCTGCGAGATAACGCGCGCCGCCATGCACCTGTAGATAGGGGCTGTCATAGTATTCCGGGTTGATGCCGAGATCGCTGGCGGTGCCCGGCATGATCTGGGTAAGGCCAAAGGCCCCGACCGGCGAGCGGGCACCGATGGTGAAGCGGCTTTCCTGCCAGATGAGCGCCTGCAGAAGGGCGCGCCATTGAACCGGAGAAAGGCCCGCGCGGCCCACGCCCGCAAAGTCGCTGGTCTCCCGGGCCACGCGGATGATGAGCTGCTCGATGTTTTCCGCCGCATCCCCGAACATCTGTGCGCCGCCGGGATTGGGATCGATTTCGCCACTTCCGTAGACCGCCGCCACCGAGCTTTCGGGATCGCCGCTGCCGCTTTCCAGCCCCGAGACCATTGCCGGCAAGCCCTGACCGCCGAAGCTGGTCTGGGCATCGAGGATGCGTTGCAGGGTTTCCAGCTGCTCCCGTTCGATCTCGGCGATGAGCTCGCGTGCGGCAAGCTTGTCCGCCTGGACCGCGAGGTCAGCCTCGCGATCGCCAGTCTCGACGATGTCACGCGCGGTCAGCCCACTGTCATTGGTCGGCACGCCTTGGGACAGGGCGAGACCGGGCAGCAGGCAAAGCGCCAGGATATGTGGCAGCCTAGACTTCAATTGCACCCTCCGGTGCGCCGAGGGGTGTGAAGGTGCAATCTGGCGCGACGAGGGCCGTCGAGGCCAGGAAGGTGAAGCAATTGGCCTGCGGTTCCTGGTATTGAGCGCAGGAGGCCAAAGCGCCGAGCGCGGCGAGAAGCAACAAAATGCGGGTCATGAAAGCCTCCAGAAGTCCGGGCGGTCGCGGTAATCAGCGCCGACGAGCGCCTCGCCTTTCTCCATGCCGCCGAGGATGGTGAGATTGGGCCCGAGGGCACTGAGATCTGCATCGACCACGATCGAGCCCTGGTCGTCACGGATGAGGGCGAGACGGCTGTCGCTGCCGGTGTTGAGAAGCACGTCGAGTTCCTTCTCAAAGAGGTTCAGCATCGCGTAATCGGCGGCATGGGCGCGGATGTTCGGGAGCAGGATTTGCGTCGGCACGGCCTCAACGATGGTCTTGCCGGTCCGGGTACGTTCCAGTTGGCTTGCGTATTGCGTCATCATTACCGCAACGGTGTTCTGCTTGCGCGCTGTCACCAGCCAGTTCGACAGCCGCTCGGCGAAATACGCGTTATCGAGGGCCTTCCAGGCCTCGTCGATCACGATGATGGTGGGGCGGCGGTCCTCGATTTCGCGCTCGACCCGGCGGAAGAGATAGGACAGGACCGCCATCCGTTCCTTGTCGGCCTCGCTGTCGAGAATGCCGGTCAGATCGAAGCCCACCACATCGCCCTTGAGCGAGAACGTGTCCTCGAGGCTCTGCCCGAAGATCCAGCCATAGCGGCCGTCCTCGGTCCATTCGAGCAGGCGCTGGTGCAGATCGCCGCCATCGTCGGTGGACACAAAAAGCGATGCGAAATCCCGCCAGTTCCGCAGGGCCGGGTTTGTGGCCTGCGCGTTCTGGCGCACGACTTCCTGGATGCGATTGGTCTGGGCAGGAGTGAGCGGCTTGTCGGCGCGGTAGAGCAGGGTGGCAAGCCAGTCCGAGAGCCAGGCGGTGCCGCGCGCATCGGTCTCGGTCCAGAGCGGGTTGAGGCCCGTGGGCTGACCGGCGTTCAGGGACGCGTAGCGCCCGCCATTGGCGCGGACCGCCATCTCCATACCAAGACGGTAATCGAAGACGAAGATCCGCGCGCCTGCGCGACGGGCTTGCGTCATCAGAAAGGCGGACAGCACCGATTTGCCCGACCCGGGCCGACCCATGATCAGGGTATGCCCGCTGGTCGGTTCTTTGTCCGGGCTGCCCTGCTCGTGGTAGGAAAACCGGTAGGCGCTCTGCTCCGGCGTGGGCAAATAAGTGACGACCCGGCCCCAAGGGGTAAGTGCTGCGGGTTTGCCGAGCTGCGTCCGGTGGAAGGCCGCAAAATCCGCGAAGTTGCGATTGGTGACGGCGCTCGCGCGGACACGCTTGGGCTGGTTGCCGGGGTGCTGGCTGAGGTAATGGGCCTTTGCGGCGACCCGCTCGCCGATCATTTTCACGCCCTCGGTCGCGGCGGCATTCACGATCTCGGCGCTGAGCGTCTGCAGCTCTTCGAGCGTTTCGCAGAAGATCGTCACGACCATGTGGTGCTCACCGAAGCTCTGGCGTTTGGCCTCCAGATCATCGGCGGCGATGTCGAGCGCTTCCATAAGCGATAGGGCGGCGTCCTGGCTCGCCTGCATCTGGCGCTTTTGCCGCTTGATGCGGCCCGCCATGAGGTTCGAATTGATCGGCGTGAAGGAGTGCGTCACGATCATGTCGACTGGCAGGTTCAGCATGTCGAACATGGTGCAGGAGGTGCCTTCCGAGTATTCTCCGATGGTGAAGCTCTTGCCGTAGCGGTGGCCCACGACGCCCTCGGAGAGCTCGAAATGGTCGCCGTGAAACGTCACGCGGGTATTGGCGACGTTGAAGGACAGAAAGCCGTAGGTGTTGGCCGGGTAGAGCGGCAGCTCGGTGCCCGTGTTCAGCGCGCCCAAAAATCCCACCAACTCTCCCGATCCTGCTGACAGCAGGCGCGGCTTGAGCTCGGTAAGCCCCGAGAGGAAGACGTTCACGGCCTCACCGAGGCGCTGCAGGCGTTTGCGGGTCTCCTCCTTCAGTCGGTCCGGCGCGCTGCGGCTCAGGAACGGCAGGAGGCTTTTCGGGGGCGGACGGTGAATGACGGTGAGCGTCAGCGTCTTGTCGCGCAGCCCGCTGGTCTCGAGTTTTGCGCGCCAGCGCCGGTCCACCTCGCCTGCGAAGCTGTCCTCACGGATCGGGTCGAGATCAGGTTTGATGGCCTTGGAGACCTTGTGGACGTAATAGCTGAATTCCGGCCCGAGCTGCGCGACGATGCGGGCAAAAAGCGCCGTCACCTTGTCGAGATAGGCATCGTCTGTCGTGTAGCTATTGACCCCATCGAGCCGGATGCACTGGAAAAGCTCGTTGACCCGCGTCCGCACGGTGCGGTCATCAACTAAGCTCACATAGGGCAGCATATGCGCGAGGCGGGTTTCGCGGGCATACCAGTCCGGCGTCATGGTGCGGGGATCGAGCGTTTCGTCCAAGGCTGTATTAGGGCGCATAGCTGTCCCCGCCATGGATGGAGCGGTTCCGCGTCGGTGGCGTCTCCTGCAATGCCGTCATCATCACGTCGATGAAACGCGGATCCCAGTCCGCGGCCTTCCAGAGAACCGGGTAGAGCAGGGCGGCCACGCCCAGCACCGAAATGTGCTGGACCCAGACGAACAAGAGCACCGAGCCGAAAAGCCAGACCATCGCGTACATGATGGGCAGGCCCAGCAGCTTCGGCGGGCGCACGAGGCCCAGAAAGAGAGGTGAGCGCTCAGCCACCGGCGAAAACCGCGGCGACGATGGTGGGGGCGGCCGCAACACCAGCGATCCCGACGAGGACCCAGAGCGCCTGACGCAGATCGATGATATTGAAGAACCAGCTCAAGAAAACGCCAAGGACCGCGAGTGTGGCGATCACGACGCCGAGCGGGCCGGTTAGAGCATCGACAATGCCCTGCAACAAGCTTTGGATCGGGGAGAGATCGATGCTTTGGGCAAGGGCGGGCTCGGCAATGAGCAGGAATAGCGCCAGTGAGGCGACAAAGAGGTTTGAAATCTGTCTCATGAATTTGATCCTTCCAATCGGGCCACGACAGCCATGACGCGGGCCACGTGGTTCTGGGTTTCTCGGTAGGGGGGAACGCTGCCATACTGGCGGACCGCATCGGGTCCGGCGTTGTAGGCAGCCAGCGCCAGGTGCGGATCGCCGAACGTCTCCAGCATCATCGCGAGGTAGCGGGCGGAGCCGTCGAGGTTCTGTTGAGGGTCACGCGGGTCGACGCCCAGATCACGCGCCGTCGCTGGCATCAATTGGCCAAGGCCAATGGCCCCTGCACTTGAAATCGTATCCTGGCGGTAGGCGCTCTCAACCTCGATATTGGCCCTATAGAGAGCCAGCCAATCCCTCACGGAGAGCTCTGCGCGCCGCAGGCCCGGATGGCCGGCATAGCGCAAGGCCGTGGTCTGAATCCCGGAGAGGACATCGGCGCGGGGCAGGGGAGTCGGGCGGGCAAGGGCCGCGACTTGGACGCCCTCTTGCTCGGCCTCTACCTCGCCGAAGATCGCGATCCCATCGGAGGCCGAACTCTGACCAATCCCTTCATTGTAGTTTCGAGCAAAGCTGCTCTGAGAGCGGGACGGGGTCAGGGAGCCGTCGCTCTCCATGACCAGGACCATTTGCGCTGAGGCAGGTGCTGCGACCAGCCAGAGACAGACGAGGTTAGCTGCCAGCGCCCTTGTCTGATGGGGCTTTGTCTGGCGGCGCAAATTTGTGCGTACGGCTTGTCCCCGCCTCAAGCGGCAGGTCGACATGCGCAAAACCAAGGCCAATGAAGAAAGACACCACGCCGGAGATCGTCTTGAACTCGCGGATCTTGATATCGTTGTAGGTCGTCCGCGTGCGGGCGGTGACGAGGAGCTTTTCCACCCCGTCATCAGAGACAACACGCATGATCCAGACCCCGTAATAGCTGGGGCCTTTCTTGTGTGCCGACTCTTGGCACAGGATTTCTGCGCTATAGCCGCTTTCCACGAGTTCGCGGAACCTGGCTTCCGTAACCACATTTGGTGCTTCGATGTCCCAGTTCATGGCCCGGCTCACGCTTTCTCCAATGGCGCGACCCCAGGCATTCCTACTTGAAGCCCAGAGTTACGATAGTATATTATCAACCGCAAGATGTAATATCGTGCTTTGGCTGTAGTTTGGTTACGCAAACACTAGTCACGGCCAGTGTCCGCGATCAAGGAGATAACAGGTTTGAGAAACCCAAGGTTGACATGCCTGCTCCCATTGCAAGCTATGGCCCTTCTGATCTGCGTTCCTGGGCCGGTTTTGGCGGAATCCTGCTTTGCGCCATCCCGTCCTTTCCTGCCAAGCGATTCGCAGGCCGCGCGGGACTATGCGGATATCATCCGCGGCGACTTCGAAGATTACATTCAGGATATCCAGAGCTACTTCCGTTGCCTCGACGGTGAACGGGCCCGCGCCTTCGAGGAAGCGCGCGAAGTCAGCGAGGAATATGGCCGGTTCCTGCAATTGGTAGGGGATTGATGGGCAACCTCGGGAGCATCAGACTTGCAGCCCATGGAAACCAGACGCCGATAACACCCTCATATATCTACTTTTTAGATAACAGATTTCATCCGCTAGCGACGTCACAAAAGGTATGTGACGCGTGGCAAAGACAATCAGAAGCAAGGGACAAGTGGCACTCTGTCAGGCGTTGGTCGACGCCCGTGTCAAAGCGGGCCTTGGTCAGAAAGACCTGGCAGACAGGCTCAGATGCCACCAGTCCCTTATTGCCCGCCTTGAGAGCGGCCAGCGCCGGGTCGACGTTGTCGAGCTGGTCGTCTTGGCGCGCGCCATCGGCTTTGACCCGTTCGAGGTTCTGGCGATCGTTGAAGCCGCCACGGAGCCCGACCACAGGATTTGAAGCCAATGAATTGTTGAGAACACGGGAACCCACTTTCCCGGTCTGATGATCATTTCCTCATCGAGGACCAGTTAGCCAACATCAAAGAAGCCCGGCGCGCGGTCGTAGTGAACGCTCTGCAACCCCACGCCGCAATTCGCAGCGCCGCAGTGCAGGAAGCCAGTAAACAGTGAACGAAGATAAGGGTGAGGGCGTCGCGATCGCCAATCTGATCGGGACCGATGGGTGCAGTGTTGTTGGTTGGGTTTATCGCTGGAGGACAGGCTCACATGCGGTGATGTGGGACGTCCAAGGGCCCCAGCCGGTATCGGAAACCCGGCCGGATATAAGTGACGAACAGAAGCAAGAAATCGACTTCGATGCGCTGACGAGGATCGGAAGAAGCGACGACGGGTGAACAGAGCGAACCCGCGGTGTTTGCCTAAACGCCAAACAGCATGTGGACCGCGAAGCGTATGCGGTGCGGTCGTGCAAGCCAAAGAAGCCGTCTTCCATGACAAATCTACGTAGCGGCAGGTCAGTAGTTCACCTGCTCGAACCCGTAGTTGCCGTCATAGTCACGCCAATCGACGAAGACGGATCGGTGATAAATGCCAGGGCAATGCTCGCCCCAACGTTCAAGTCCCACATGGGCCTCGGGCAGGGCAGTTATCGAAGATCGCTGCCATGAGAAATCGCCTTGGGTCCCGTAGGTGCCGAGGACCACGGTCGCGCTTCGGTTACAATCCCCATCGCGCCCGGACTCGTGCTGTCGTGCATACCGTACATCGAAGACGCGGATGGACCGCACGAAATTGAACTCTGGCCCGCTGATATCGATGTCCGCGCGGTCCTGAACGAGCCGCAGGGCGAGGTCGGTGGGAACGAGATTATCTACTGGCAAGGATTGAAGCGGTCGACGGCTGTCGGTTCGGTACAAGGCTTCAAAGATGCCGCCAGCGTTGTTTTGTAACCGATCGTTCTCGTAGGAGGCGCCCATGGGACAGCGCCAGATTTGCAGCGGTGGTTCGACCGGCCAAGGTGTAATCCGCCGGATAAATTCGGCGCGGGCTCGGGCGCAAGGGACGGAAGCAGGCCAGCCGCCAGACAGGCACAAGAGGATCGCGCAATCGATCGGGTATGTCTGCGCGCGGGCGGGTATTGGCAGCGAAGAACCTGTCACGGTCAAAGCGACTGCGACCGAGGGGAGGAGCTTCTTGAGTAAATGGCGCATGCTGTGGAGCCTCCGTGATAGGAGTTCAGCATACATACAATAATATACTATCGCAACGCTAAGTATAAAGTCGCATAATGAAGTTTATGTTAACCAACTGGCACCCTGAGCCGCTAAAACATTACGATTTGGTAGTGCTCCGGCAAGTGCAGTGCCAACGTACTGAAGTTACTCCTTTGCGAAAGGAGCGACTATGTTTAGAAAATTCGGATTGCTCTTGGGCCTCGCAACTGCTGTAGTTCTTCTGTTTATGGTTTCAAACAGATGCTGCCTTCTGCGAAGGCATCTGATTGAAAGCTCCCCTACCTTTCACTTACCCAAGCGATTGCCGCATCCGTTCCCGAGGGGTCGAACTGGCGGAGTTCGGCCTTGGTCAGCACATCGGCGAACTTGGTGCCCCACTCCATCAAAGCCCCTTCGCCCACCACAGCAACGCGGTGGAAGTCGTTCCTATGGGCTGTGTCGATCTTCAGATCTTCGAGCAGAGCGGACGGCCCCTCGTAGCCTTCAAACCTCGTAAGATCGAGAACCAGGCCGGGCTTGCTTGTCTCTTGCAGGCGCTGATGAAGCAGGGCGTGCATCCGCTTCAGGTCGCTTTCGCTGAGCTTGCCCTCGCAGGCAAGGCCAATCATCTCGTCATGATCTGTCAGTGTCTCGGTGAACATGGTTTTTCTCCTCTTCTTCCGGCTTGCCGTGACCGTAAAGGTTAGCGTTTTGGTGCGCGCGGTCTTCGTGCTCAAATTCCAGACTCGAATGACCGATGCTGAAATCGTCCTTCAGCCGGTCCTTGATCGTGGCCTTGATCTTTTCGATTTGACCCCAGCCGTCCGCTGTCAGCACGACGTGGCAGTCCAGAGCCGCCTCGTGCTCCTGCATCTGCCACAGATGCACGTGATGAACGTCCGCGACACCATCCACACCCCGCATCGCCTCAACGACGGCTTCATTGTCGATGTCCGGTGGACTGCCGAGCATCAGCGTCCGAATCGGACCGCCGATCTCGGTAAATGCGAGGTAGAGGATGTAGAGAGCGATGCCGATGGTGATCGCCGGGTCGACCCACCGCATGTTGTAGAGGAGGATGAGCGAGCCGCCGATGATGACCGCCACGGAGGCCAAAGCGTCCGATAGGTTGTGCAGGAAGAGCGCACGGATGTTCACGCTGCCTTTCTGCATCGAATAGGTGAGCAGCGCCGTCAACGTGTCGACGACCAGTGCCACACCGCCCAGGATCACCACCGTCCAGCCCTGTACCTCTGGTGGGTCGATCATGCGCATGCCACCCTCGTAGATCAGGTAGAAGCCGATCAGGATAAGTGTCGTGTAGTTGATGAGCGCTGCGACGATTTCTACCCGCCCATAGCCGAAGGTCATGCGCTTGTCCGCCGGGCGGCGAGCGATCTTACGCGCGAAGAAGGCGATCACCAGCGACGCCATGTCCGAGAAATTGTGGAGGGCATCCGCGATCAGCGCGAGGCTGCCGGAAAGGATCCCGCCGACGATCTGCGCGACCGTCAGGAGGCCGTTGGCCCAGATGGCGATGGAGACGCGACGATCACCGGATTGAGGATCGATGTGGGCGTGGCCGTGATCATGCGGCACGGTTCGTCTCCTCATGGCGGTGGTTCGGCCGATTGAATCCGGGGACCGGCGGCAAGATTCCGCGGCGGATGCGGCGAACCCTGGCATTCATCCAGTGACGGATGACGTGGCGATAGAGCAAGTCGCGCACAAATCCGAAGTTCTGGCGGTGCTTTGAGTAAAAATCGTCGGGAGCGTCAAAGGTTCCGAGATCGCGAGCAATACCGGTTTTCTGGATGTAGGTGTCATTCCCGGTCCAGGCAACAGGCGGGGCGCTCAGACTTTCCGTTCCAACCCCGTAGCCGCACAGACTATCCGTGTCGCGGAATTCGTGCTGCAACGCTTGCAAGAAGGACGCGTCCAGGATGAAGCCTTCTAGATTGACCCATCCGTCCCGCAAGTGCACCTCTACCCAGGAGTGGAGGATTTCGGACGGCGCGAGGGGATAGACGAGTTCCGGAATGACGCCTCTCTGAAGCGCCTTGTGGATTGTGAATCCGTGCAGTCGGCAGCGAACTCCCACGCCACGCAGCAGGGCCATGAGGAGCGTGCCCTTGGTGTTGCACTGCCCGTGGCCATCTGCGAGGACCTCGGACGCCGGAATGTCGTCGGCGCGGTTGTAGCCGAAGGTAATCTCGTTCCTGACGAAATCGTAGATGGCCCCAATTCGGTCGTCGCTGGGAAGGTCTGCCCAGCCGCGCTCCTCGATCAGTTTTGCAATTGAGGTCGCGTCAAATTCCAGCAGCCGGGTTTTGGCCAAATGAGGGTCGGCGGGGTTCACGGGATATCTCCTCGAATCGTTCACGAGAATATGTAGTTGCTACAGTCACTGTAGCTTCAAGCCCCGATTTCAGGCGATGTCCTCACTTGCCTGATTGTCATCGTGCACCGCCTTGTGGTGTTCACCATGCGCGTCTTTCAGGATTCCGACGCCACCCCAGGCCGCGATGCCGGCGACAATCACACCCACGACAAGGTCCGGCCAGTTCGTTCCGAGCCAGGCCACGAGCCCGCCTGCGACGACGATTCCGAGATTGGCTGCGAAGTCGTTCCAGCTGAAGGTATTCGCCGCTCGGATGTTCACGTCCGGATCGCGAAGCCGCGCCAACAGCCAGACGCAAAGTGCGTTGATGGCCGCCGCTACCAGCGCCATGACAATCATGATCGTGCCAAGAGGATCCGATCCGCCGACGTAGCGGCGCCAGGCGTCATACAGGATGCCAAGGGCGAAGAGGATCAGCAGGCCGCCCGAAACATTTGCCGCTCCGCGCTTCCACTTGGTGGAGCGGGACAGCGCGAAGAGGCTGATCGCGTAGACGAAACTGTCCGACAGATTGTCGAGGCCATTGGCGATAAGCGCGCTCGAATCGCCGAATGCGCCCGAGGCGAAGAAAGCGATTGCCAGCCCGATGTTGAGACCCAGCACAATCCAGAGTGTGCGTCTTTCCGTAGCGTTCTTCTTCTCTACCACAAGCTATTGCCAATCCTCGAACCTTACCGAACTGCAACCACGAGCGACGAGCTAATGTTCTGAGAATCTTCCGTCGATCTTGAATGAATCAAAGGTAATCGAATCCGATTTCGCGCTTGAGCCGGACGAGCCCATTTCTTAATCGCCTCGCGGCGCGGCAAGAATAACTGTCGCCCCCAGCAAACAAACGGCTGTGCCAAGAAGATCCCACCTATCAGGCCTATGTCCTTCGGCCAACCACATCCACAGAACCGAGGACGCTATATAGACGCCACCATAGGCTGCGAATGCGCGGCCCGCGGCGACAGTCTCTACCTGCGCCAGGAGCCATCCGAACACCACGAGGGCAGCAATGCCAGGCACAACCCAAAGTGCCGAGGCGCCGAGACGCCACCAGGCCCAGATGGCGAAACACCCTGCAATTTCGGCAAGTGCCGCGAGCGGATAGGCAAGCGCAGCGGGCATCTCAGGCGCCGATTTCTTCATGCTCGGTCAGGCATTCGGAATGGTCGCGCAGCACCTCGAGCACACGGCAGTCGGAAGTCTGCCCGCCGCTGCACTCATGCACCATCCGCTTCAGTTCCGTCCGCAGCGCCTCGAGCCGCGCCAATCGTTGCTCGACCTGTTTGAGTTGCCGACGGGCGATTGCATCCGCCTCCGCGCACGACTTGTCTGGATGATCGCTCAGATCAAGAAGCTCACGGATTGCGTCCAGCGAGAACCCGAGTTGCCGCGCATGCCGGACGAAAGACAAGCGGTCAAGCTCACTATCTCCATAGCGCCGCTGACCGCCAGCCGATCGCCCGGGCTCGGGCAGGAGTCCGATCTGCTCGTAATAGCGGATCGTCTGCACCTTCGTCCCGGTCCTTTTTGCCAAAGTGCCGATTGTGAGCATATCACCTCTCCAAACTATCTACAGCCCGTGTAGCTTTAAGCGTTTTTTTGCACAAGTTCCGCTCGGCATCTCACAGGTCAGTGAACATCGCTCTTTCATCCAGAATAGGTCTTGAACCTACAGTAGCTAGAGGGTGTAAACGCGCCTAAAATATAGAATCAAATTCGGGCGGAGCGGCGTGCGGCTATCAGGTCTTCAGAAAGTACTACGGGTTTTGGCGGGTGTGGCGGCGCTCGTTTTCATCTGGTCGTTGTTGTGGTGCGACTATTTTGTCGCCCAGCATCGGGTCTCGACGGGCGCACTATCGTAAGTATCGTGAACAGACAAAAAAGGACTAACCTTGAAACGGCGCTAGCCTGAGAGCGCGACACCATGGAGAGCGGGTCCAGCTTGTGTTCGACGCGGAAAAACGACTGTTTTGTAGGAAGCCCAGACGAGCATCGCTGTCGCCTAGTTAGTCGGAGTCTTGGCTCTGCCCACTGTTTGAGGGGTCGACGCCGTCACAAAGGCGTTCGGGACTAGCACGTTGCTGTAACTTCCCGAGACTGAGCGCGAAGAAAAAGAGGTCAGAATATGCGTACAACCTTGGCAGGGTATCAGGGATTGCTTATCAGTCTCGCACTCTTTCTTGTTTTTGTGGCAAGCCCTGTTCGCGCCTTGGAATCCAATGCGTATCGTTCCGAAGTTCTGACGGCACGTTTGATCGTCGCGGAAGCAGGAATCGCCCCAGGATCGCAGTTCCTTTCGGCGGGTTTGAAGATTGAACTGGAGGAAGGATGGAAAGCGTACTGGCGGTCGCCAGGCGAGGTTGGCCTGCCGCCAGAGATCGATTGGGAGGGGTCCACAAACCTTGAATCCGTCGACATGCTTTGGCCCGCACCCACGCGTTTCCGCGCCTTCGGAATTGAAAATTTCGGCTATGCCAAACAAGTAATATTTCCATTGCAGTTGCGGCTTGCGAACTCTGATAGAGCGGCCGAGCTGAAGGGACTCGTCGATCTGCTGATCTGCTCCAATGTGTGCATTCCGGAAAGGTTTGAATTGACACTCCCTGTGCCATTGGGAACGGGCGTCGATGCGAAAGCCGCGACCGATATCGCGACATGGGCCGCTCGCGTACCTGTTGCAGGGCCAGAAAGTGCAATAGCGGTCTCGGGCGCATCGCTGAAGCAGGATCAGGCATTGGTTGTTCAAATGACGCGGCCTTCTGGCTGGAACAATCCCGATCTTTTTCCAGAGTTTGGTGCAGGCTCTGCATTCGGCGCACCCGACATCCGCCTTACAAGTGATCGCACCGGTCTCTGGGCAAGTATCCCGATTCTCGCGTTAAGCGAGGAACAAACCTCCCTTCGAATTACGGTCGTAGACGAGGATGTCGCGGTTACATTCGATGATGTGAACACTACCGACGTTGTACCTGCGCCACCTTACGCATCCGAGACCAGCCAAGATAGGGGTCAGTTTTTCCCGATTCTCTTGCTGTCCTTCCTGGGAGGGTTGATACTGAACGCAATGCCATGCGTCTTGCCAGTTCTATCGATTAAGTTCGGGTCGGCGCTCCGAATGAAGAATCGCTCCCTTTCACAATTGCGCGCGGGATTTCTCGCTACGGCTGTGGGAACTGTTGCTTTTATGTGGGTGCTGGCCTTGGCGGTCATAGCGCTGCAGACGCTCGGATATGCCGTTGGATGGGGTGTGCAGTTTCAGAATGCATATTTCCTAATTGCACTCATTCTCGTTGTCGGACTCTTTGCGGCAAATTTGTTTGGAGTTTTTGAAATTTCTTTGCCCAGCAGCTGGATGGTTAGGCTATCTGGCCGCTTTGGGCGGGGGTATGCCGAAGACTTCTCCACCGGCGCTCTGGCTGCGATACTTGCAACGCCTTGTTCAGCCCCGTTGCTGGGGACAGCCATTGCCTTCGCCCTTTCTGGCACGACAGGCGATATACTTGCGGTTTTCACAGCGATGGGGATTGGGCTTGCACTGCCATATATTCTGGTTGCCGCTTGGCCTGGTTTCCTGTCTCGACTGCCCAAACCGGGACCCTGGATGATAAGCGTGAAGATCGTTCTCGGATTGCTGCTTGCCGGAACCGTTGCATGGCTATGCTGGGTCTTGATTGGTGTGACGTCGCCAACTCTCACAGGCCTGGTGCTGCTGGGTCTTGGGCTCATCGTACTGGCGGCGAGAGCCTATCAGGTTCAGCCTCGTAACGGTTTGCTGTGGGGAATGACTGCGGTTTTGGGCATGACGTTGGCGGCCCCTGCACTGCTGCCAAAAAGCTCCGATGATGTAACAGCCTCGATCACTTCTTACTGGGTCGAGTTCGACCGGTCCCGGATCGCGCGTGAAGTGTCGCAGGGCAAAACTGTCTTCGTGGACGTTACTGCGGATTGGTGCATCACTTGTAAAGCAAACAAAACCCTGGTCCTGGATCGTGAACCAGTTTTGGGAGCACTTGGCGAGGAAGGCGTGATTGCGATGCGCGCGGATTGGACGCGACCGGACGCGAAAATCCAATCCTATCTCGAGGCGCACGGCAGATACGCAATTCCGCTCAACATCGTCTACGGTCCAGATGCTCCTGAAGGTATCATTTTATCTGAACTACTATCTGCGGATGCCGTTCTCGAAGCACTGTCGGCTGCCAATCTCAGCGCTGTCCGAAAACGATGACATAGTGCCGTTGCATTGCTCAAGGGAGGCAGAACCTACAGTGGTTTAGTTTCAGGTGAAAGGAAAGCTGTTATGTATCTGAGACCACGCGGCCCCAATTTATTTGTTGATCCGATCCAATCGGGCCGTGGCGGCGGCACGCATAGGGTCGGTTTCCGGAAGGCTTTCGGCCAAGGTGCGCGCATTGTCGGCGGCGTTCTGGGCAGCATCAAAGTCACCCAATACACTGTACGCCTCCGCAAGCCGAAGCCATCCTTCAAGATTGTCTTGGTCATCCAACAATCGCGCCGCCAAGCGGTCAACCATGGAGCGGACGAAAGCGCTGCGTTCCTCGACCGACATGTCCTGAGCGGCCTCGATATCGGCCGCACCGGGGCTACGCGCGTCCCGAGAGTCCGGAAAGAAATCAGCTAGGGTGACAGGGCTCTCTCCAACCTGTTCCCCCAATCGGTTGGCGACAGACAGGAAAAGTTCCATCCACGGATAGGCGCGATCCGCTCTCTTGAGGCGCTCGATCAAAAGCGTCCTCGCTTCATCTGGAACCCCGTCCTGTTCGAGGATCCGGGCTCTATAGAAAATTGGGCCTGGATCATCGGGGTCCATCTCCGATGCGCGTTCGATCACGCTTTCCGCTTGCGGCGTCACGATCCCGTTCTCGGCTGCGATCAAGGCCTCGGCATATAGCAATAGGGTTGAGATATCTGCATTGTCGCGGACAGTGACGCGTTCGAATGCATCGGCGGCATCATCGTAACGAGCCATACGCATATAGGTCTGACCGAGCAGAACCCAACCATCACTTGGTCCACCAGACTCGTCTGCTTCAAGCCGGGTTTTTAGTCTCTGGGTCAACTCTGAGAGGTTTGCGGCTTCCTGGGTTTCAGATGCGCGAGACGCCAGAGGCTGGCTTTCGATCTGTGGCGAGCCGATTTGAGAATACAGAGCGAAGGCTACCAATGGCGTGGCAATGGCGGACGCGAAGATGGTGCTTCGCCCACTTGCGCGCGACGATTCACGTGTCGCAAGCCGACCGGCAGCCAGAATGCGGCGTTTGATTTCAACCCTGGCCGCGTCGGCCTCGGTAACGGATATCAGATTCCGCTCTTGATCAGTATCAATTTCGGAAAGCTGATCCTTGAGGATAACCAACGCTCCATCCTTTCTGTTCAGGACTTCACCCGTTCGATAGAGACCGGACAAGAACAGAAGGACAGTGATGGATGCCATCGCGCCTAACACCAACCAAATCATGGGTCTCTCCGTCCTTCATTTTCATGAAAAATGGCTTCGAACTCACGCTCTTCATCGGGGCTCAGTGGATCAGCAGTGCCATCAAGAACGGCCCTGCTTCGGCACCTGATTGTGACAAAGACAACGCCAATCCCAACGGCAAAAAGAACCGCTGGTCCGAACCACAACAGATACGTGGCGGGTTTCAGTCGCGGCCTGAACAGGACGAAGTCACCATATCGATCTACGAAAAACGCAATGATCTCGTCATTTGTTTCACCTGCAATCAGACGTTCGCGCAGCAAGGTGCGCATCGTTCGGGCAACACCCGCATTTGAGCTATCGATATCCTGATTCTGGCAGACAACGCAGCGTAGCTGCTTTGAGAGCTCCCGGGCGCGCGACTCAAGCACCGGATCATCCAGCAACTCATCTGGCTCCACAGCCCATGCCGCGGTTGTTGCGGCAAGCATCAGCACCAGTGAATAGAGCCAACTCTTCATGATTGACCACCTGCTGCGGCCAACGCAGCACGAATTTCATCCTGTGCCTCTGGCGTCACAATGGGACCAACGTAGCGATAGACTACGATACCGTTCGCATCGATCACAAACGTCTCAGGCACCCCCGAAATACCCCATTCGATACCGACCCGGCCCTCGCTGTCTGATCCGATCCTCTCATAGGGGTTGCCAAGCTCCTCCAGCCAGTTTGCGGCATCTGCTGGTTTGTCCATGTAGTTAATCCCCATCAGCCGAACACCGTCCTGTTCAACAAGCCTGGTTAGCACCGCATGCTCAGCACGACAGGGCACGCACCATGAAGCGAATACATTGACCAAAACCGGCTCGCCAATGCTACGAAGGGCTGCGGCCGACAGTCCGGGGGTCTGCGTGCTCTCTACCGGTGGAAGCTCAAAATCCGGAACTGGTTCGGAGACCAAAGCGGAAGGAATTGCGTTAGGATCTCGGTCTGGGTTGAGCCCCCAGAACAAAAATCCACCCAAGACCACTGCGACCAGCGCTGGCATCGCGAGAAGGATTTTCTTCATCATATCATTCCGCCGGTTGAAGCGCTGACGACCGGCTTTTTGGCGACGGCGCACCCACCCGCAATCTGCGGTCCGATAGCGAAAGGGACCCGCCAAGCACCAGCATCGTCGCTCCGATCCATATCCAATTAACCAGTGGTTCGTAGAGAATGCGCAAATTCCACTGGCCCGACGCCTTTTCGGTCGCAGGCTCACTGATGGTGACGTAGAGATCACCTCTGAGCGTTGATCGGATTGCAGATTCGGTTGTGGACGTCCCCGCAACTGGATAGTTTCTGCGCTCCGGACGAAGAAGCGTAATCTCCCGTCCATCTTTCAAGACGCGAAGCTGGCCTTGTTGTGCGATGTAGTTTGGACCACGCAACCGTTCGACACCGTCGAATATTACCTCAAAACCGGCGATTTCCACGGTCGTCCCCGGTTCTGCGAAAAGAACACGTTCTTCCTTCCAGGCTGTGGAACCTACAAACCCAAGCACAAGCATTGCAACGCCAAGATGCGCGAGCGTCATACCGTGCGCAGCGCGCGGCAAGTTCCGCGCGCGACGCAGCGACTGTGAAAGGGGTAAATCAAAGAGCTTGATGCGCAACGCCCATTCGCGCAACGTTGCAACAAAAACCCAGGCTGCAATCCCTATTGAGACCACTGCAAGCAGGGGCCCGTCTGTCTGAAGGTACCAAACGATCCCCGCAACACCAATCGCGATACCAAAAACCAAACGCAGCCGCTGCCAGATACCGGGAAGATCGGCCCGTTTCCAAGACAGGAATGGGCCAATTCCCATGATGATGACTAGCGGCAGCATGAAAGGGATAAACGTCGCGTTGAAATACGGTGGTCCTACAGAGATCTTTTCATCAGTCACCGCTTCCACAAACAACGGATAGAGTGTTCCAAAAAGGACGGTCGCCGTTGCGGTCGCGAGCAGAAGGTTGTTGAGCAAAAGCCCCGCCTCGCGGCTAATCGGCCGAAATACGCCACCCGATCCAAGCTGAGGCGCGCGCCATGCGTAAAGTGTCAGTGAGCCGACAATGGTTACGCCAAGAAGGCCGAGAATGTACACGCCGCGCGCCGGGTCGACCGCGAACGCGTGAACGGATGTCAAAATGCCGGATCGGACGATAAATGTCCCCAGAAGTGACAGTGAAAAGGTCAGGATGGCCAAAAGAATGGTCCAGCTTTTGAACGTGTCCCGCTTTTCCGTGACGATAGCGGAGTGCAGGAGTGCCGTACCCAGCAGCCATGGCATGAAGGATGCGTTTTCCACCGGGTCCCAAAACCACCAGCCGCCCCAGCCAAGTTCGTAATAGGCCCACCAAGAGCCGAGTGCGATCCCCGCAGTGAGGCTGATCCAGGCCGTCAGAGTCCAAGGCCGCACCCAACGCGCCCATGCGGGATCCACCCGACCCTCTATCAGAGCCGCGACCGCGAAGGAGAAGACGATCGAGAAGCCGACATACCCAAAATACAAGAGCGGGGGATGCATCGCCAACCCGATGTCCTGCAGCAGAGGATTAAGGTCTGTGCCATCCAGAGGCGGCGGAAACACCCGCTCGAACGGATTGGATGTAAAGAGCATGAAGCTCAGGAAACCGACGCTGATCCAGGCTTGAACGGATAGAGTTCGCGCTTTGAGACCAACCGGAATGTTTCTGCCCAGCAGCGCGACCCCAGCCCCGAAAAGTACGAGAATAAAGGTCCAGAGAACTAGAGACCCTTCGTGGCTGCCCCAAGTGCCGGCAACCTTGAAGATCATCGGCTTCAGAGAGTGGGAATTTTCAACCACGTTTCGAACCGTGAAATCACTGACAACAAAGGAGCGCATGAGCGCGCCAAACGCAATTGCAACTAACGTCACCTGAAGCACCGCTGTTGTCTTTGCACTTTCCATCCAAAGCACGCGTCCCGTGCTTGCTCCGACAATTGGCAAGATGCTTTGAACAATCGCGACGGCAAGCGCGAGGGTAAGGGCGAATTGTCCGATCTCAGGTGTCATTTTGCGTCCTCCTGAGTAGCGCTTCTGCATCCGAGCCGGACAAGGTTTCCGCATCGGGATAGTTCAGCATGTTCATCGTCCATTCTAGTGAGATCATATCGCGACATTCTCCACTTTCCGCCTGTGTTCGCTTCTGTGAATCGCAACCGAGTTGGGGTTGGGCGGAAAACCGAATGGGATGAAGTTCTTTGCGCGTGCATGCCGTGAGCAGGATCCGACAGTTGATTCGCGTCCTTTGTAGTTCCTGCAGTCGCTGTAGGTTCAAGCGTTATTTTAGACTGATACCTTAAAAAATGACCCATGCTTGCAGTGCATCTGCGTAGCAGCTTTGTATCTGCAGGCCCGGTTTCCGCAGGCGTCGGATTTAGCGGAAATTGCCGTTGCCTTCCCTTGATGGCCACCTGCAGGGTCAGACGAAGCAGCGAAACATTGAGTGACGGCAGGTTTTGAAGCGCTGAATAGAGAGCATTAGCTTCACAGGTGCGTGACGTGCTGCCGCAGGGCAAGAATCACGCTTGAACCTACAGTAGCTAGAGGGTGTAAGCGCTCTGAAAATATAGAATCAAATTCGGGCGGAGCGGCGTGAAGCTTTCAGGTCTTCAGAAAGTGCTATGGGTTTTGGCGGGCGTGGCGGCGCTCGTTTTCATCTGGCTGTTACTGTGGGCGGACTATGGCGCCGATATTACCCAAGCCGAGAATGAACCACCTTTCCTTGCGCAGTTCGAACTGACGGACCATCGCGGCATGGTCCAAACAGACGAAGATTTCGCAGGGCGCTGGATGCTGGTCTTCTTTGGTTTCACCAATTGCCCCGACGTCTGTCCTACAACACTGTCCGAAGTCGCGGCCGTGATGGAGGGCTTGGGCGACGAGGCGGCAAAGGTCCAGCCGATTTTTATAACGATTGATCCGGAGCGGGATACGCCGACAGCACTTGCCGGGTATGTGCCCCTGTTCGACGCAGGGATCATCGGGCTGACCGGCACGCCGGAGCAGATCGCCGCAACATCCGAGACCTTCCCAATTTTCTTTGAGAGGATCGAAGAGGCCAGCGCGCCGGATGGCTATACAATGGGGCACACATCGCACCTGTTCCTTTTTGATCCGCAGGCGGGCTTCGCCGATTCCTGGCCCTACGGCACACCCGCCGAAGAGATCCTTGCGGATCTGAGAGAGAGGATCTGATCGCCATGACCCGACTTTCCGGAGAAACGGCCCTTGTTCTTGCTTGGATCATTGCGCTTATCTCATCGCTTGCCGTGCTCTTTATTGGCGAGGTTCTTGGTCAAACGCCTTGCGTCCTTTGCTGGTTCCAGCGCGCCTTCATGTTCCCCCTGGCTGTCGTTCTTGGGCTCGGGCTGTGGTGGCAAGATCCTCGCGTGGGGCGCTATGGCGTTGCGCTGGCGCTTGGGGGGGCGGCGGTGGCGTTGTATCACATCGGCCTCTATGTCGGGCTGATCCCCGAGGCGATCCAGCCCTGCAAGGCGACCGGCCCCTCTTGTACCGACGACAACCAGGTGGTCTTCGGCATTCCGATTCCGCTGATGGCGCTTGTCGCCTTCACGATGATCGGGGTGCTGTCGGCCATTTCACTGAAGGAAAAACAAACATGAATCGACGCGGTCTCGTTCTATCCGTTCTGGCTGTTGGTGCCGCAGGTTTTGGCGGCGCGGCCTGGTATGCCACCCGCCCCCAACCCATTGCAGAGGCAGTCCCTGTCGCGCCTGAAGTGAACGATGTGCTGATCCGGCCCTATTCCCCGATCCTCGGCCCCGAAACGGCACCTGTCACGATTGTCGAGTTTTTCGATCCAGCTTGCGAGGCCTGCCGCGCCTTCTATCCCGTGGTCAAGGATATCATGACTGAGCACGGTGATGCGGTCCGTGTCGTCATTCGATACACTGCCTTTCACGGGGACGCTTCGGTGGAAGCGATCCGTGTTCTCGAAGCTGCGCGGATGCAGCATGTGTTCGAACCCGTGCTGGAAGCGGTCCTGCGCGAGCAGCCGCGATGGGCGTCCCATGGCACTCCGGCACCGGGTTTGATCCTTGAGATTGCCGCAAGCGGTGGTCTGGATGTCGAAGCTGCTCGGACACAGATGCTGGCCCCCGGTGTCGTGGCCGTGCTCAATCAGGACCGCGCTGATGTCGAAGCGGTTGGCGTTCGACAAACGCCCACGTTCTTCGTCAACGCCAAGCCATTGGACCCGTTTGGTGAGGCAGAACTGCGGCGACTGGTGGCGGCGGAAGTTGCGGCCAGCCAAAGTTGATGCTCGGCCAGATACAGGAGAATTCTTCATGACAAAACTATCTTACATCAACGGTTTGACCCTTGTCTTACTGCTCTCGGGCATGTCGACTCCGGCATTTGCCGGTTCGGAGGATGTGGTCGTCGAAAACGCGTGGTCCCGTGCTTCAATCGGGGTCAACCGCCCTGGTGCCGCCTATATGACTGTGCGCAACACCGGTGAAGACACGGTCACGCTGACCGGGCTTACAACACCACTGGCCGTGATGCCCCAGATCCATGAGACGAAAACCAACGCCGACGGCGTCAGTTCTATGGCGCCTGCTGACGAAATCACGATTGAACCGGGCCAAAGCGTAGCATTGGAACCGGGCGGACTGCACGCCATGCTCATGAAGCTGCAAAACCCGATGATCGAAGGCGAGACCTTCCCACTGACACTGACGTTCTCGGACGGTGGTGAAGTGACTGTTGAGGTCCCAATTCTGGGGATCGCCGCGCGCGGGCCGGAGAGCTGATGCAGCGTCGGCATGTGGTCCAATACGGTGCAGCCGGTGTAGGCGCTGTCGCTCTGATGCTCGGGGTCGGCTGGTGGCGGGTAGACGGTCCCGGCGCACCAAAACCGGCCGGCCAAAGGCCTCTCCCCCTGTCGGCGATGGATTTCCGACTGACCGATCACGAAGGCAATGAAGTGGGCCCAGAAGCCCTGATTGGACGCCCGACCATGGTGTTTTTCGGGTTCACCTACTGCCCGGATGTCTGCCCCACGACGTTATCGGATATCTCAGGTTGGCTTGAAGATCTCGGGGACGACGCCGCGCGGATGAACGTGGTCTTCATCACAGTCGATCCAGAGCGGGACACGGCCGAGGCCATGGCCGAATATGTCGGCTATTTTCATCCGGCCATTCGCGGCTGGACGGGACCGGAAGACCAGATTTCCCGCGCTGTAGAAGCATTTCGTGCCTCGTATGAGCGCGTTCCGACCGAAGGCGGCGACTATACAATGAACCATACGGCAAGCGTATTCCTGTTCGATGCCAAGGGTGAACTCGTCACCATGATTGACTATCACGAGCCAAGAGAATTCGCAGTGCCGAAGATCCGGCGTGCACTGACAGAAGACGTAGAGGGGGCAACATGAATATTAGAATTGTTTTGGCGAGCGCTGTGGTCGCAGGCGCTTTTTCGGTGACCGCCATCGCCATATCTGGCGTTCTTTCCAAAGAGCCAGTGCCTCCTGCGATTGCTGAAGCCACCCTCTGGACTCCCGATCCGCTCTCGATGCCTCAGATCGCCGACTACGATGTGACACCGCCCGCTGCATTTCACGCCGACAATGCTAGCCCAATGCGACCTCTGCCGCTCTTGCAATCCGTCTTCGCAGAAACCGCCTTGCCCGAGATTGAACCGCCTTTGATAACCTGGTCGCGTGAGATCGCGTCGGGCGAGACGCTGGATGCGGTCCTGGCGAACGCGGGTATCGCTGCGCCTGCGCGTGCCGAAATCGCGCTCGCGCTTGGTGCAGAATATGACCTGCGCCGATTGCGCCCGGGCCATGAGATCACTGTGATCTCAAAGGTGGACGGAAATCCGAGCCGCGTGGAACTGGCAGTTGACGATGGGGTGCGGATCGAAACGGTCTTTGGTCAGGAACTTGTCACACGCGTGTTGGAGCCAGACCCTGAAATGGTGACGTTCGCGGGCGAGGCAGTGATCGAAAGCTCTGTCTTCGCGGCATTGGACAAGGCGGGCATCCCTGCTCGCTTTGCGGTCGACATGGCGCAGATGCTGGGCGGCACAGTGGATTTTCGACGCGAACTTTCCGGTGGCGAGACGATGCGTCTTCTTTGGCGCGAAGCGCGCGACGGAAACGAGAGGATCGGTCAGCCCGAACTTGCCTTTGCCGCACTGAATCTTGGTGAAACGGTCTACGAGATCGTCTGGCCGGATGACGGCAGCGGCAAAGCGACGATCTATGTTGATGGAGAGGTCCTGCGTGTCTTTGCCCAACCGGTGGAAGGAGCGCGGCTGAGTTCCGTCTTTGGCCGTCGCACACACCCAGTCTATGGGAATGTGCGCATGCACACCGGCGTCGACTTTGCTGCAGCAAGCGGTACGCCGGTGAAAGCGACGGCGCCCGGACGCGTGAGCTTCATCGGACGTCGCGGTGGATATGGCCGGGTGGTGGAGATAGCGCATGGATCCGACACCCTGACACGATACGCACATCTCAGCGAGGTGCCGGACACACTCGAACAAGGGCAGCGCGTGATGGCCGGAGACATGATCGGTCGCGTCGGTGCGACCGGCACCGCGACCGGCCCCAATCTGCATTATGAGGTTCTTGTCGATGGTCGCCCGACGGATCCTCTCTCAGACGACCGACTGGCAGAGGCGGCCGAGCGGGATGCGGATGACACGGCTGCACTTGAGCGATTGGCTGAGGCACGCACGCTACTGGCCGAGAGGCTCACCAGCGAATTTATGCAAACAACAACCGAAAGGCTTTAATCCATGAAACGACTGGCTCTCGCCCTTGCAGTCACGCTGGCCTTGTTCCCCGCGGCGCAAGCTGTCGCCGATGCGATCCAGATTGATGTCCGGAAGACAAACGGCTGCGGCTGTTGTCTGTCCTGGATGAAGCACCTCGAGGAAAGCGGATTCGCGCCGACAGGCGAGGACATGTTCGGGGGATCTCTTGTGCGCTTCAAACTCGACAATGGCGTGCCTCAGCGCATGGTCTCCTGCCATACGGCTTTGGTCGACGGCTACGTGATCGAAGGACATGTACCGGCATCAGACATTCAGCGTTTGTTGGATGAGCGTCCAGATGCAGTGGGGTTGGCGGTGCCCGGAATGCCCTATGGATCGCCGGGCATGGGACCGGAAGACGATCGTGAGGCTTATGAGGTCTTCCTGATCCGCGGCGATGGATCGACCGAGATCTTTAGCAGTTATTCGGCCGCTGACTGACGTATCGGCGAGACCTCAGCGCTTGGAACCCTTCTCCCCAATTACCCTTGGCTTTCTTGGAAGCCTGGCCGCCGGATCGCTGACCGCGGTCGGGGCGATCCCCGTTCTTTTCGGGCGCATCCCATCCCGGGCTACACGCGATCTGCTACTTGGCTTCGCAGCGGGTGTCATGCTCGCGGCCTCGTTTTTCTCGCTGATCATCCCGGCTCTCGATGCAGCCGAAGGACAGTTCGACAACGGTGCTCTCCCGGCGGCCATCGTTTGTGTTGCGATCCTGCTTGGCATGGGCGCGGTCGCTCTGATGAACGAATGGCTGCCGCATGAGCATTTCAAGACGGGGCGGGAAGGCCCAGACGCTGCTTCGCTGCGCCGCGTCTGGCTCTTCATCATTGCGATCACGATCCACAATTTCCCCGAAGGACTCGCCGTTGGTGTCGGGTTTGGGGCTGACGGTCTGTCTGGTGGCTTGCCGCTTGCGATTGGCATCGGGCTGCAAAACGCTCCCGAGGGTCTCGCCGTAGCGGTCTCATTGCTTGGTGAGGGTTATTCCAGGCGCCGTGCGTGGGGGATTGCCGCCCTGACAGGTCTTGTCGAGCCGGTAGGCGGGCTTCTTGGGGCTGGGATCATCAGCATCTCGCAGCCGCTGTTGCCATGGGGGCTCGCCTTCGCCGCCGGGGCGATGCTCTACGTCATCAGCCACGAAATCATTCCCGAAACCCACCGTTCAGGCCATCAAAACAGGGCGACACTCGGTCTCGCAGCCGGCCTCGTGATCATGTTGTTCCTCGATGTATGGCTGGGAGGATGAGATGAAACTGACCCATTTCCAAGGTTTCATTGCGGCTGGAACTGCTTTTCTTGTCGATCAGGTGACAAAAGCAATTGTCGTCGCCAATGCGGCAGATTTGAGCGCCGGAATTCCGGTCTTTCCCGGTTTCAATCTCATCTACCTGCGCAACGATGGCGTGACATTCGGATTACTTGGTGGCGCGCCATGGTGGAGCCTTACGGCGTTGGCCCTCGCTGTCTGCGGCTGGTTGACCGTCATGTTGGTGCGCACTGCCAACCCGGTTGAGGCTATCGCCTATGGTGCGATTATCGGTGGCGCGCTCGGCAACGTCCTCGACCGCATCCGGTTTCGGAGTGTGACGGACTTCCTCGATTTCTATGTCGGATCCACGCATTGGCCCGCCTTCAACATGGCGGATGTTTTCGTGGTCAGTGGCGTGGGCCTACTGCTCATAGCCCCTTGGTTGAGCGCCAAGTTGAAAACAGGCACATGATGGCGGGCTTGCGACCACTGACGGGTCGTGGCCGTTACATTCCCCTGCGATCAGGGATTAGCTTTGCAGCGGGCGGTTTAACGGTTTTAACCCTTCCACCATTCTCATGGCTCATCGTTGTTCCAGTCGCCTTCTCAGCACTCTTTCTCGTCCTCCGGCAGGTTTCGACAGCGCCTGCCTTCTTCATCGGCTGGGTCTTCGGAATGGGCCAGTTCGGGTTTGGAGTTTCCTGGATCGCCGAGAGCTTTTACGTCGATTCCGAACGTTTCGGTGCCCTTGCGATCCCGGCAGTCGCGGGACTGTCCGCCGGACTGGCCATTTTCCCGGCGATTGCGGCGATGTTATTTGCCACCATCATGCAGCGCCGTGCTGTCGGCGACACTACGGCAGGTCTTCTGCTTGCAACCTGCTGGGTTGCCGCAGAATGGCTGCGTGGTCATGTCCTGACAGGGTTTCCCTGGAACCTTGCCGCTTATGCCCTTGTCGAACACGCCGCTCTGCGCCAACCCGCCGCCTGGGTAGGAAGCTATGGGCTGAGCTTTCTCACGGTCTTTATAGGGCTGTTGCCCGGTGTGTTGATTGTGGCGGCACCAAACAGACGCGTGCCTGTTCTCGTGCTCTTCGCCGTTGTGGTGATGGGCCTCTGGGGTGGCGGCGCGCTGCGTTTAGGGACGAATGTGCCTCCGACGGACAGCGCTTTGCGCATCGTCCAAGGCAATGTGCCGCAAGTCGAGAAGTGGGCACCGGGCAGCCGCGAGCGAACGCTGGAGAAATATTTGGGCTTGTCGGCGCAACCTGGACGCTTCGACCTGTTGCTGTGGCCGGAAACGGCCTTTCCCGGTTTTCTGGACGAGGACGCCTTGGCGCGTAGGCGGCTATCCACGGTTCTGCCAGACGGCAGGATCCTTTTGACAGGCGTGCCTGACCGCGTAGAGGGCGATGGGGGAACCCGATATTTCAACACGGTTCAAGCCTATGACGGCAGCGGCGAAATTCTGACGGGATATGCAAAACATCATCTTGTTCCGTTCGGGGAATATGTGCCCCTGAGAGGCTGGCTGCCGATCGAGCGGCTGACCGAAGGTTTGGGTGATTTCACGCCAGGACCAGGGCCACGCACGCTGGCGATCCCGGGTGCGCCTCTGGTCGCGGTGGCGATCTGTTACGAAATCATTTTTCCGGGCCAGGTAGTCGATGACCTTTTTCGCCCCGACTGGATTTTCAACGCCACAAATGATGCCTGGTTCGGGACCAGCATCGGACCCGAGCAGCACCTCGCCTCCGCGCGCATGCGCGCGGTCGAAGAAGGGCTTCCTGTAGTCCGGGCGGCCAACACCGGGATTTCCGCGATCATCGACGCCAAGGGAGAGATCATCGCGCGCCTCGAGACCGGACAAACTGGAGTCATAGATGCCAGCCTGCCGACAGCGCTTGCGCCCACACCTTACGCACGTTTCGGTGATTGGACATCGCTGGCGCTCATCTGTGCGGTCTGGGCTCTAGCCTTTACCGTCGGATTGGTCAGACGACGTTTCAATTCAGAAAAATCAAAATCGGAGGAATCGTGATGCTGGTGCTCGCAGGCTTTGTCGGAGGGGCGCTCTGGGGTGGCTATCTGGCGCAACGGCGGAAAGGGAACCGCCTGGATATACTTCAATACGCGACAAGCTTCGGTATTGCTTTCGGCCTGCTCGCTTTTTTCGCCTCGGTGATCCTCTTGCGCATCACGTCTTGAGATTACTTTGGCACCGGCAACGAATTGAAACGACTATTCAACATATTACTGTACTTGCTCCTGGCGGTTTTTGCATTAGGACTGACCGTATCCGGTGTCGTCTACTTTCTTTTGCGCGCCTCCGTCCCCGACTATGACGAGGATTTCAGTGTTGCGGGTATCGAAGGTCCAGTCGATATTCTGCGAGATGCTGCGGCCATACCGCACATTTCTGCAGACTCCGCTCCGGACGCCTATTTCGCGCTTGGTTTCGTTCACGCTCAGGACAGGCTTGGCCAGTTATTGAGGGCAAGGCGGGCAGCGCAAGCCTTGATGCCACTTGACCGGACGATCGAAGTTGAGCCTTCGACAGCCCAAGCGCTCGACGCATATGCCGCAGGTGTCAACGCGTGGCTTGGCCTGGTGTCCGAAGGCGGGCGCGGCAGAGGCTCACCCGATCTGTTGATCGCGGATGAGAGAATGATCGCAGCCTGGAGACCCGTCGATAGTCTCAGACTTGCCCAAGCGTTTCTGAACGATCTTCAACCCGAGAGACGGCAGAATGACCTGTCCGGCTTGTCAGATCTACCGATCCCGTCGGATCGACCTCTTTTGCCCGAGCTGTTTGTGACCTCGCCCAAGGTCAGCCTCGATGCTTGGGCGTTGCCTGGAGACAGAACAGCTACCGGAGCACCAATTCTCGCCGCCGATATACGTGGCCCCTTATCGCTGCCTTCTGAATGGTACCTGGCGGATATTCAACTCCCGACCGGAGCCGCGATTGGGGCTACATTGCCGGGTGTGCCCTTCATTGTCGTCGGTCGCAGCGAACGCGTCGCTTGGGCGTTCCGATCTGTGTCCCAGAAAGCCGTTAAAGAGCCAGAGAATCCCACGGCCGCGCAGGCCAGCAATTTTCTGATGATGCTTGACCGTCTGGCGCGGTCCGCCGATGTGAACGATGCTATGGACGCATGCATGAACCTGTCACCAGCCGGATTGGAGATTCTTGCGATCGACCGAGAAACCCTTGCTCGCTGGCCTGACAGGGAGGTCGAAACTCCTTTATCGTTTCGAGACGCCCGTCTGGCTGCTCTTGATGAGCGGCAGCCGATATTCTCGGTCGAGGGCGCGATTACGGTGCAGCGCGACACGGTCAGCGCTGCCGCGCGGGCGCTTCTTCCTATAATGGCAAAAGAGCTTTGGTTCGTGGGTTCCACAGGTGCTCTCGAAGAGAACCGCGCAAATGAGCTTCGCGGCGATATTCTGGATCAACTTGCCCAATGGAATGGCGACATGGATCGCTTTTCACCGGAGCCGCTCGTGTTCTGGGCCTGGGCGCGCGCGTTGCAAAAGCGAATACTTCAGGATGAATTTCCATCCGCGACGAAGGTCTGGGCCAGGCCAAATCCCGATGTCCTATTTGCGGTGCTTTCAGATCGCGGAGGGAGCGCAATCTGGTGCGACATCCGCCCGTCTACCCGCATCGAGACCTGCCAGGATCAGGTTCGTGCGGCCCTGGATGATGCCATCGGCTGGCTTGTCGACCGCTACGGACCCGATCCGTCCGCCTGGGCCTGGGGCGAAGCACACGCTTTGAATATGGGGTGGGCACCAATCCGATCGAGCGGGATCATCAGCGATCTGCTGTCTCTCGAAGCCCCATCTTCCGGCGATCCCGACACACTGATTGCAACACTGTTCACTTCTGACAATGACCGCCCGTTCGCGACCAGCGCGGGCACCAATTTTCAGGCGGTCATGTCGTTTTCGGAAGAAGCCGGATCCTATTTCATCGCGCCCGCCGGTCAGTCCGGCCACCCGCTCTCACGTTTCTATGAAAACCTTTTCCCCATGTGGATGCAGGGCAAATACCTTCCGATGTCCACTGATCTGTCCTTGGCCCAAGGTGGCGCAGTGGGAACATCTCGACTTTCACCAGTGTCCGTCGATGGGCCAGCAATACAACATGACAGGAGCCAATGATCACCTACTTCCTTAATTTCGACCCGTTTGGATATGCGATTTCGCCAGTGTCCCTTGTTTCCGTCAGTTTGGCCGCATGGTTCTACGTGCGCGGCCTCGCGCGATCCGCTCGCATTCGCGGGACGGTTTCTGTTTGGCGGCAAGCTCTGTTCTTCGCTGGCTTGACCTGTATTCTCGCGGCCACGAATGCGCCTCTGGCTTCGTTGGGGCACAGCCTCTTTTCGGTGCACCAAGTGGAGCATCTTCTCCTTCGCCTTGCAGGACCACTACTCATCGCGGTCTCTCAGCCGTGGCGATTATTGCAAGCCGGTTTGAACAGACGGTGGCGTCGATACCTCGGCGCTCTTGGAAAATCTATTACTTTGGGGCTCTTGGCACATCCGGTAACCGCCACTGCCGCGCTCATCACGTCGCTCTTTATCTGGCAGATTCCAGTGCTTTACGGACTTGCGCAGCGCATCGCGGCGATCGAGGTGTTCGCCCATTTTGCGATGGTGCTGGCAGGGATCTGGTATTTCGGCATGCTCTTCGACCCGAGAGATCCCCCTGAGGGCGCGAGGCGCGGCGCAAGGCTGATCTCCGGTTTTGCGGTGATCGTTTCAAACATTTTTCTGGGTTCCTTGACGACACTCAAAGAGGTGAGCCTCTATGCCTCCTACCAAACGGCGGGAACCGGGTTGCTCGATCCCCTGTCCGACGAAACCATGGGTGGCTACACGATCTGGGTCCCGTCCTCGATGCTGATGATCGCCGCGATCATTCTGGTCATGAACGGGTGGAACGCGGCCGAGGTGCGTCGCTGGAATTCACGATACGAGTTGGTGCGAGGCTCGAACTCCGCGGCGCTCGAGTTTCCGGAAACGGCCGAAGAATTGCGTCTGAAAGTGGCAAAGCCAAACCGCGACATGGGCCGGACGCTCGCCATAGGCGCCTTGGTCATGTTCTTCATCGTCATGACGACGGTGGTGACTATTGTCTATGCGCTTTGAACAGAGGAGCAAATCAAAGGTTGTACCCACGTCTTTTCCCGCGATCGACATTTTCGCTGCACCGTCGTCGCAGTCAGAGATTTTGGGCACACTATCTCGGGCTGGCCAAGCTCAGAGGACACGAACGATTTTCTGCACTAAAGTTGACCATCAGAACAGACCCACCAGCCTTTGACTGCTGACGCCGCCGCCTCCTGAGTCTTGCTTTGCTGAATTTCGCGAGAACTTGATGCTGCGCTACTTGCCGCTCTCAGATTGCAGGAGGGCGTGTTCGAAGGCCTCCAGCGTGGTCGTGCTGACGTGATGCTCGATCCCCTCCGCATCGCGTTCCGCAGTCTCTTCGTCGATTCCCAGGCTGAGGAGAAACGCGACGACGATCCTGTGCCGCCGGCGGCAGGCCTCGGCCAACTCCCGACCGGCATCCGTGAGGAATATGGCGCGGTAAGGTTCCCGCCGCACCAGGCCAGCAGCTTTGAGTCGCGAGATGTTCTTGGTCACGGTCGGCGGCTTCACTCCAAACCGTTCGGCGATTTCCACCGGCCTTGCCTCTCCGCGCGACTCGATCAGTTCGGCGATCAGTTCAACGTAATCTTCCGCCATTTCGCTCTCATGTGCCTGACGCACGGTCGCGAATCCCTCAGCCTGTGCTTCGGGAGCCCTGTCGACAGTTTCGAACGGTTCATGTTCCTGTGATTGCAGCTTTGTCATACTTGGGACTTTGCAGGGAAACTGCAGGATTGACAACTTGTTTGCATAGGGTAGATAAATTAGCCGTGGCTAACTTTGAAGTTGGGAGACCACGGTGATTCAGAAATTCCTTGGAGCGTTCATTGCCGCACTCGCAAGTGCGCTCGTCCTGTCCGGACCTGTCGCTGCGACGCCCGCCAAGGAGGCCCCATGGCTTCCAGAGGCGGCGGCCTACCGGTTGACTCTCTTCCTCGCGAATCTCGAACCGCTGCCCTGGGATGACGTCGGGACCGCCTGGGCCGAATCCTACCGGGGTTCGGAATTCGCTGTCGGTGCATTGGCTTGGCTGAACGGCAGCAGCGACATTGGACCCGCGCCCCTTCTGAACGCCATAACTCGCAAGGACCGCCAGGCGGTCTTCGCCGAGGCGACGCGGCTGATAGCGCGCAGGATCGACGAGGAACTGGACCGGGCAGTCATGGCCGACGACCCTGCACGTGCACAGCAGGCCGTGCGGACAGCTCGAGAACTCTATCGCGCATTCGCGGACGGTATCGCGGCTGCTGATCCCGACGCTTCGAGACGCATCGGCCTCGCCTGGCTGGAACTCAACAGCAGCACAGGCTCCGCCGGTGTTCTTGGTGCTGGTGCCACACCCGCGAGTCGCAAAACCATGGAAGCCGCGCGCGAAGTCATCTCCGGCTATCTCGCCGAGAATTACCTCGTTGACGATTTCGCGCCCCGCCGGACGCTGAGCGCGCTGCCGGAAACTGTTGTCCTAAGTGGCCGCACCATCGAGGTGCCGCCAAGCCTGCCGCCGGGGTCTGACATGTTCGATCAGGATCCGCTGCCGCGCCTCGTCCTCAATTTCGAGGAGCAGGGCATCGACGAGACCGACCTGCCTTTGGTGGCATATGGCGACATGTTGTTCGACAGCGCGCAAATCTTTGGCAATCCGGCGCAGGACCTCGGGGTCGCTTGTTCGACCTGTCACAACCGCTCGGACGTCAACCAGCGGCTTTTCATTCCGGGTGCGAGCCATCAGCCAGGCGCGATCGATGTCGATGGCGCCTTCTTCAATCCGATCTTCAATGACCGGCGCGATGATCCGATTGACATCCCCAGCCTCCGTGGCCTGCGTTTCACCGGGCCCTACGGCCGCGATGGCCGCTTCGCCTCCTTGCGTGATTTCACCCGCAACGTCATCGTCAACGAGTTCGGCGGCGATGAACCGACGCCCTTCATGCTGGATGCTCTGCTCGCCTACATGCTCGAATTCGACTTCCTGCCCAACTCCATGCTGACACCGGATGGTCAGCTGACCGAAGCCGCTCCCGAGGCCGCGCAGCGCGGCGAAGCGATCTTCAATACGCCCTTCGCGGCGCTCGGCGACCGTTCCTGCGCCAGCTGCCACGTCCCGGACACGAACTTCCTGGACCGGCAGGCCCATGATATCGGCTCGGTTGCGTCGGCCTACGATGGCGCCCGCACCGGTGCGATGGATACACCCACGCTGCTCGGCACGGCCTACACCGCACCCTATTTCCATGACGGATCTCTGCCGACGCTGGCCGCTGTCGTGGACTGGTTCGACGAATCGAAAGCGCTCGGGCTGACCGCGGCGGAGAGGGCTGACCTGACGGCCTATCTGGAGACCGTGGGCGCAGCGGATGAGCCCTATGAGGCATTCGACGCCGAGAACACCGCCTTCCGGCTGGCATTCTCCGAACTGACGACATTCGCCTCGACGCTCAATACGTTGCTGCCACAGAGGGATGCGGAGCACATTCTGCTGCTGACCGACACCGTCGCCGCGGACCTTTCGGCGGACGCCAGCACAATGTCGAACTTGGCTGCGCGGCCCGAGGTCTACGCGTTGGCCGAGCGGCTGGCCGAGGTCGGTGCCGCCGTGCGCGGTGAAGACTGGGTGGCCGCCGAAGCCAGTTGGACCGCGTTCAAGTCCGAAGCCGACGCAATCGAAGAGAGGGCATTCTGATGGCAATCCATCTGAATCGCAGAACGATGTTGGCACTGGCCGGTGCGGGCGCAGTATCGCTCGCAACCCCGTTGGCCGCGCAGGACACTGCGTTGCGGCTGGCTTTCATCCCGCAGGAGAACCCCGAGAAGCTTCTGGGCGACATTGAAGCCATCACCGGCTGGCTGGCTAGTGAGATCGACGTCCCCGTCGAAGGGTTTGTTACCATCGACCATGCGGCAGCGGTCGAGGCGCTGCGCAATGGCGACGCGGATATCTCCTTCATGGGCGCCCTGCCTTTCGTCCTGGCCGAGGCCGAGATCGGTGCCGTGCCACTCCTGTCCGAGGTCTACCGCGACGCGCCGAGCTAAACGGGTCGCATCTTCGTCCGGCGCGATAGTGGCATCGCAGGGCTTGCCGACCTGCGCGGGCGCGACATCGCCTTTGCCGATCCGATCTCGGAATCTGGCTATCTCTATCCGCTCGCCGAATTCGTCGAGGCTGGGCTGATCGACGGTCCGGGCGCGGCGGAGGCATTCTTCGGCCGCGTCTTCTTCGCAGGCGGCTATCAGCAGGCCATGCAGGCGATGGCCGAAGGTCTGGTCGATGCCGCGGGTGCCAGCCAGTATGCGGACCTGCTCCTGACGCCGCAGCAGCAGGCACAGGTGACATGGATCGCGGAAAGCCCGCCAATCCCGAGCCATGTCGTGATCGCGCGACCCGGGTTGGATGCCGAGGTGCAAGACCGCTTCACCAACGCGATGCTGCAGCTCAACGAACCTGAGAACCGCGACAAGCTGCGCTATCTCTACGGGCCGGACGGCTATGTCAGGGCCGACTCCGCCGCCTATGGCGGCGTGCGCGACATGGCACGGCGATATGGGCTCCTGGAATGAACATTGCGATCCGGATCGACGACCTGAACTTTGCCCATCCGGGCGGGAGTGTTCCGGCGCTGGAGCGGGTCTCGCTTACAATTTCGACCGGCGAAAGCGTCGCTTTGCTCGGCCCGTCCGGGGCAGGAAAAACAACGCTGCTGGCATTGCTCGACGGCAGGCTTCAGGGCTGGCGCGGGCGCGTTTCAGTCTTGGGTGCGCCGCTCGATCCCGACCAACCGCCGCCGCGCGCAAGCCGACCTGATACCGGTTTCGTGTTTCAGGAATTCGCCTTGGTCGAACGCTCCACGGTTCTGCGCAACGTGCTGAACGGCCGCCTAGGCCGGATGGCGCCCCTGCGCGCCCTGCTGGGGTCGCCAACGCCACATGATCTCGACATTGCGCGCACAGCCCTCACCGATTGCGGCATTGCCGATCTCGCCGAACGCCGGGTCGACAGTCTCAGCGGCGGCCAGCGGCAGCGCGTGGCCATTGCGCGGTGTCTCGCGCAGGAGCCACGGCTGATCCTCGCCGACGAGCCGGTGAGCAACCTCGACCCCACCCGCGCTGGGGAGGTCTTGGCGCTGCTGACCGGGGCGGCGCAAGCGCGCGGCGCAACGGCGCTGTTTTCCTCGCACCAGCCCGACCTGGCGCGGCGTTTCGCGCAGCGCATCATCGGCATTCGTGGCGGGCGGATTGCCTTCGATGTGCCGGCCTCCGAGTTGAACGAGGATGCGACAGCGGAGCTCTATCGGGCGGTTGAGCCAATCCCCGGTATCGGCCTCAGGGCGGTGTCCTGATGGCGTTCCGCGGGTTTGGCGGCTTTACGACGAGTGGTCTGATCGCCGCCGCGATCCTGTGGTCCTTCGCCACGACCGATGTCGAGTTGTCGCGTCTCATGTCGGCCGGCCCGCGCATTGCCGATTTCCTCGGTCGGATGTTTCCGCCTGACCCGACGGTGATGGCCGAGATCAAGAAGGGCAGCGCGGAAACGCTGCGGATCGCGATCCTCGGCACCCTCGGTGCTGTGATCCTGTCCGTTCCCCTCGGCATTCTCGCGTCTGAGACGATGGTATCGCCTGCGGTGTTCCGGCCGATCCGAACGCTGCTTGCTTTCATCCGGGCGATTCCGCTGATCCTCGTGGCCATGCTCATGGTGGGCGCTGTCGGGCTCGGGCCGTTGCCCGGCATCATCGCGGTCGCCTTTCATGCCACCGGGATGCTCGCCAAGTTCTATGCCGAGGCGATCGACGGCGTGTCCCGCGCGCCGATCGCCGCACTGGAAAGCGCGGGCGCCGGGCCGCTCGTGCGGCTCAGATACGCGATCTGGCCGCAGATGGCGCCGGTCGTCGCCCGCGACACGATTTTCCGGTTCGAGTTGAACCTGCGCGAGTCGCTGATCCTCGGCATTGTCGGCGCGGGCGGGATCGGTTTTTACATCCAGACCTACGTGCGCTCTTTCCAGTATGACAAGGCGGCCAGCGTCACGATTGCCGTCGTCGTCATGGTCATCGCCATCGAAGCTATCAACGTTGCGCTGCGCCGTCGTTTTGCCTGACCATCAGGTATAGATGTCGATCGGTGTCCCGTCCCGCACCATGGCGTAGATATCCTCGATCTGCCGGTCGGTGACGGAGATGCAGCCCGCGGTCCAGTCGCGTTTGTTCATCGGGTCGATCCCCTTGCGGGGCCCCCCGTGGATGAAAATGTCGCCACCCGGCGATTTTCCTTGCGCCTCCGCGAACGCGATGTCGGCCTCATTGGGATATGAGATGCCGATGGAGAGGTGGAAGAGGCTGTCCGGGTTGCGCCGGTCAATCGCGTAGGAGCCCTCCGGCGTGCGGCCGTCTCCTTCGAACTGCTTGTGGCCTTCGGGCGCGAAGCCCAATCCGATGGGATAGGTCCGCAAGACATCATCCGCCCCGTCCAGAACCAGCAGCCGCTGCGCCTTGTACATACGCAGCCGGGTCACTTCGGGACCGTTGTAGGACCGGAACTTGCCGGCACAGCCTGACAGGAAGACGCCCAATCCGCCCAACAGCAAGACCCGCCGTGGAATTCTGGTATTCATCACCGCTCGACGCCCCTTTTGCGAGGTCTGGTTGATGTCAGACGTTACTCTACCGAAACCGCCGGATCAATGACCGTGCGCCAGTGCTCCCTTCGCCATCTGCTCGCCCACCGGTTCTCCGCCTGAAGGCCCGGCCTCAACCTGATGGCCGTTCAGGAGCCGAAGTGCGTTGGCGACCACCAGCAGAGACACGCCTACATCCGCAGCAATGGCGCCCCACATTGAGGCCATGCCGAACGCGGTCAGCCCGACGAACAGCGCCTTGGTCGCCAGCGATATGCCGATATTCTGGTGGATGATCGTCATGGCACGGCGCGAATGGCCGATAAGCCAGGGTACCTTGCCGATGTCGTCGGTCATCAGCGCGATGTCGGCCGTCTCGATCGCGGCATCCGATCCGACAGCGCCCATGGCGATGGCATAATGCGCCCGCGCCATGGCCGGTGCGTCATTCACACCGTCGCCGATCATCGCCACCATGTCGTGGCTTTCGACGAGTTCCTCAATGGCCGTCACCTTGTCTTCTGGCAAAAGTTCGGCGCGCACCTCGTCGATGCCGACTTCGGCTGCCACCGCGCGCGCGGTGCGTTCGTTGTCGCCCGTCAACATCACGATGGTCTTCACACCCTGCGCATGCAGGCGGGCAACGATCCCCTTTGCATCTGGGCGGATGCGGTCGCGAAGCTCCAGTACGCCGGTCACGCCGGTCTCGTCACCCACGGCAACGAGGGTGCTCCCTGCCCCTTCGATCCGATCCCGCAGATCCGCCGGAATGGCATTGCCGAACCCCTTCTCTTCGGCGAAGCGATCCGAGCCGAGCCAGATAACGCGCCCGTCGGCGCGTCCTTCCAGACCGCGCCCGGGCACGGTGCGGGTGTCCTCTGCGGCAGACACGGAAACACCATCGGCTTCGGCGCGCGAGAGGATGGCGCGTGCCAGCGGGTGTGAAGACCGCGCCTCCAGGCTTGCTGCCAGCGCCATGAGATCGCGTGCGGAAACGCCGACCAGTGGGTGAACCGCCGCCACCTCAGGCTCGCCCATGGTGATCGTCCCGGTCTTGTCCATCGCCAGTGCCGTGGTCCGCCCCGGCGCCTCGACATAGGCGCCGCCCTTGATGAGCACCCCCGCCCGTGCCGACGCGGTCAGCGCCGCCACGATGGAGACCGGCGTAGAAATGACCAGCGCGCAAGGACATGCGATGACCAGAAGGACCAGAGCATTGTAGAACCAGTAGTCCCAGGCGCCGCCGAGCAGCAGTGGCGGCACCAGCGCGATGGCGATCGCCAAAGCCATCACGATGGGTGTGTAGATGCGCGCGAACTTGGCCACCCACTGTTCGACCGGCGCGCGGCGGGCATGGGCATCGCCCACCATGCGAATGATTTTCGCGAGCACCGTGTCCGAGGCGGCCTTCGTCGCCCGCACCGTCAGTGTGCCCTCCCCGTTGATCGTGCCGGCATAGACCTCGTCGCCGGGTTCCTTGGGCACTAGCGCGCTTTCCCCAGTAATTGGGGCCTGATCGACGGCCCCTGCCCCGTCCACGACCTCACCGTCGAGGGGGATCCGGTCGCCGCCGCGCACGATAAACCTTGCATTGACTGCCACGGCCGCGGCCGGAACGTCGGATTCAGATCCGTCGTCGTAAAGAACCCGCGCCGTTGGCGGCGCCAGATCGAGGAGAGATGAAACCGCGTTGCGTGCGCGACCGACACTCCAGCTCTCAAGATAGAGCGACAAAGAGAAGAAAAACGCGACCGTCGCGGCCTCGAAGAATTCGCCGAGCCCGATGGCTCCTGCAACGGCCACCACCATCAGTAGGTTCATGTCTGGTGAAAGTCGCCGCGCCGAAGACCATGCCTTGGGCGCAACCAGCCAGACCCCAAAGAGGATCGCGACGGCGAAGATCCCTGCTTCCGCCATAGGCATAGGCACCTCGCCATGCCCCGCAAAGAGCCCGAGCGCGCCGCCCATGCCGGTCTCGACAATGTGAAAAAGGAATCCCGCCGCCCAGAAGCCGCCGCTCAACGAGGTAAAGCGCTTCTGACGTGCCAGATGCGCGGCCTGATCCTCTGCTGCATTGTCGGCGTCCCACGGTTTTGCGCTCATGCCGGTACTCGCGACCAGTTGCGAAACCTCGTTGTCCGAAATCCTGTCTGCGGTATCCAGAATCGTCATCCGACCATTGATGACATCGAACGCCAGATGCTCAGTCCCGCCGACTTTTGGACCGACCACCCTATTCAGGATTGCCACCTCTTCGGCACAATCCAGACCGGAGACTTGAAAATTTCGTCCATTCGAGGGGATGGCTTGTGCCAATTCCGTGTTGGCTCCAGCACCGCAGCACGCAGCACCTTCTCCATGAGAGTGGGAAACTCCGCTCGCATGTTTGTGATCATCACCATGATCGTGACTGCAGTCAGAGCTGTGCTTGTGGTCGTGGCGGTGGCCATTGGAAGACATGGGATTGACCTCGGGATTCGTTCATTCCACATTGAAATAACCCCTACAGTAACTAGAGCTTCAAGAGCTAAAACAAAAATTTGGTCAAGTAAGGACACAGACCTGCGGAACCTTGAAACGCGCCGCTAAGTCTGAAGACGCGGCTGACCTGCCAAAGAGTGAGATAGATATGCTTCAAAAATATGCGGTGATCATGGTTGCAACATTGGCCCTGGCTGGCTGCGCGGTGCCTTCTAAGGAAGACAACGATCCATTCAGGATCGGCAATGTTCCAGAATCTGTCGCAGCCCTCGCTGCACCCGACCAGGATCTCATCACGGCACGGCTACGTCCCGAAGATAATTGCTATTGGTATGCCCATAGTGGGCCGGTGGAAACGACCTTGGTCCCGTTGCGATCGGCAGGCGGCAATCCCATCTGCGTCGCGCGCCAATCCTGATTGACGCGTCCAAGCGTCGGATTGACGGCGCGGCTTGGGTCAACTCTGCGGAGTCACGCTGTCCTCGGCCGAATATAGGAACGCCGTCGAGCCAATCTCCACATTCGGATACAGATCGTTTATGTGCGCCATGACCATCCGGACGCAACCGGAACTGGCTCGGCCGCCGATGCTTCGCGGCTGTGGTGTACCGTGGATGCGCAGATAGGTGTCTCGGTCCCCGACATAGAGATAAAGCGCCCGTGACCCGAGCGCGTTCTCAGGTCCGGGTTCCATACCGTCAGCGATGTCGGCGTAGAGCTCCGGGTCGCGGTCAATCATGTTCTGTGTTGGCTGCCAATGCGGCCACCTGACCTTGCGCTTGATCGTGTAGACGCCTGGCTCATAAAGTTTGCCACGAGCAATCGCTACGCCATAGCGCATCGCCGTGCCGCCTTCCTCGATATGGTAAAGATAGCGCGCGACAGCATCGACATGGATGTCACCGGCCACAAGACCATCTTTAGTTATAACCCGCTGCGGCAGAAAGCGCGGGTGCAGGCCCCACGGGTTTGATGTGGCTGGGTTATAGCCCGGCGGTGTAATCTGTGCATCCCAAGCCGCCTTTTCCGCTTCAGTGGGCCAGGTGTCAGCGAGGAGCGGACTCGAGATAGACGCCGAGAACAATGCGGCAGTCGTCTGGATGAAGTGTCGTCTTGTCAGCATATAGATTGCTCCGTTCACGCATTGGACGGCAAACCGAACCTTACCCCGAACGCAGTGTTGTTCGCCCGGGAAAGAGTGAGGCGTTATTGGCAACTTGCTCCATGGTGCCGTTCTATGTCGGTGGCTTAACTCCTAAAGCTACTAGAGGTTCAAGAGAAATTTTGATGCCAGACGATCTCGGTAATACTTCGGGCCCGTTCGTTTCTTTATCAGTCTAAGCGCTGTCACGATCTGTGGGGTGAAACCAGGCTACTGCCACGATGCCGGGCCTCGTCTTGATCTTCGCTTCAATTGTGATCCTTAACTCGCTATGCCGAGCAGTTAAATTGAGCGCTTTCAATAATGGGTCTTTTCAACACGTTTGGCAGCAAGCCCCATATAAAATTTTGCCTCACGCGGAAGTGGTCGTGATGACGTGCATTGGGATATTATCGTTCACGCTTCGCGATAATTGTCACAAGCCCCAACACCTTCTGCGACCACATCAAGCAGGGCGTCTACATCATTTAAAAGAGCTGCTATGCGCGGACTGCTGATCCGGTAGCGAATGAAGCGCCCATCGCGGTCGCTGGCGACAAGTCCGCAATCCAGAAGGCATCGCAAATGATTTGACACGTTGGGCTGCGATAGCCCTGTGCGTTTGACGATCTCGTGAACAACCAACGGTCCTTCACACAGCACGCCCAGTATCGCCAGTCGGCTCGGGTCGGCAAGACCGCGAAAGAGCTTTGCCCTACGCTCGATGCCAGCGGCCGCAGCATTGCGGTCGGCGAAGACTTGCATCATATCACTCCTTGCTGATATGTTTGAACTTGATCCACTTTAGCAGGAGTATTGCACCGATGGCCAACACCGAAAGCACCGGATCGACAGCAGATACGCCGCCCCTCCGTTACCGGGTTTCCGGAATGGATTGCGCCAAGGATGCCGCCCAGATCGAGCGGGCGGCGCAGTCTGCGGGTGTCGCGCCCGACGCAGTGAAAGTATCAGCGGCGACCCATATCATGACTCTGAAAGTCCCTGAAGCAAGCCTGCCGGAGATTGAAAAAGCCGTTGAGACAACGGGATATGGGTTCGACCGCATCGAGAGCGACGAGGACCTTCAGCAAAGTGCGGCCCATCAGGACCCGGGCTACCGCCGCGCGCTCTGGATCGTCGTGATTCTAAATGTCGGTTACGGCGTTCTGGAAATGATTGGTGGGTTTATTGCCGGGTCACAGGCGGTGAAGGCCGACGCGCTGGATTTCATCGGCGATGGCGCGATCACCTTCCTCGGCCTGCTGGCCATCGGTTGGAGTCTTCTCTGGCGGGCGCGGTCGGCCCTGATCCAAGGCATCTTCCTTGCCCTGCTCGGTCTTGGCGTCTTTGGGACAACCATCATGCGGGCATTCGAGCCGACAACCCCAGACGCCACGCTGATGGGGCTTCTGGGCCTGATTGCTCTTGTGATCAATATCATCTCCGTGCTGCCGTTGCTGCATTACCGGAAGGGGGACGCGAACATGCGTGCCGTCTGGCTGTTCTCGCGCAACGACGCCATTGGCAATGCGGCAGTCGTTGTCGCGGCCGGTCTGGTGGTTTGGCTGGGCAGCGCTTGGCCCGACCTCATTGTCGCCTTCGGCATCGCCGGGTTATTCCTGCATTCTTCCTGGTCGATCATCCGCGACGCGCGGTCCGATCTGAAGGCGGCGGCATGAACAACCGCGTTCTGGGTGGGCTCTGTGCGATTGCAGCTTTCGGTTTCGATCAGGGCACCAAGGCGCTTGCCCTGAACACCCCGGCGCTTGAACATGGGGTCGAGGTTCTGCCCTTTCTCAATCTCGTGCGGGTTTTGAACGATGGGGTCAGCTTCGGTATGCTCGGCGGGGTCGTACCCTGGTGGGGTCTGGTCGCACTTGCTGCCGTGGTCGTGGCATGGCTGCTGATCTGGCTGTGGAAGGCTCCGGACAGGCTGACAGGTGCGGCGCTCGGTCTGATCATCGGAGGCGCGCTTGGCAATATCCTTGATCGTCTGCGCTATCAGGCCGTCCCTGACTTTCTCGACTTCCATTACGGGTCATACCACTGGCCGTCCTTCAACTTGGCTGACGTGGCGATCTTTTGTGGGGCAGCATTGCTGTTCTGGGACAGCTTTCGCACCTCGAAAGTCAGGCCGGAAAATCGGGAACAAGACAATCGCAAGGGAGATGTCACGGGGGGATAACAGCTAACAGGCAAAGAACTTTGGGAGGGAATTCGGCTTGAGATTTTTGGATTGGATTGACCGTGGCATTCGCGGCATCGGCGTCGTGACTGCGTGGCTGACAGTTGTTTCGATTGCTGCTTATGGCGCGCTTCAGATGCTGGATCGCAAGCTACAACTTGGCGTGTCGAGCTATTTGCCGGACCTGTCCACGTCACTGCTGTTCATCCTAATTTTCTTGACCTTTGGGTATACCTATCTGCGCGACGGTCACGTGCGCGTTGATGTTCTTCGCAGACATTGGTCCGCCCGCCGCATTGCTTGGATCGAACTGATTGGCGGCCTTTTTGTCCTTCTGCCGCTCGCCGCCATCCTGACCTACTACGGATGGGACGGTTTGATGCGCACCACGAAATACGCGGAAACCCAGTTGTGGGCACAACGCATTGCCGGGGTCATCGGCCCCATCCTGCTGGCTCTTGCCGGGATGATCGTAGCCCTTCGCAACATCGCCTTTCTGACAGGGAGACGTGCGCAAGGTGCACCGGAACAAGCAAGCGGCCTGCACAATGGTGAATGAGGTCCTCACGGTTGCCATGCTTGTCGTGATGGCGATTGGGGTTTTCAGTGGCTTTCCGGTGGCGCTGGTGCTCGCGGGGACAGGCTTCTTGGGGTTTGTCGCTGCGGTTTGGGTGGGGATCACTGATTTTCAGCATCTGGGGCTGATCTACCTGAGGGCCCGTGGTGTACTGACCAATGAATCAGTCCAATTCACCAGCGTTCCAATGTTGATTTTTCTTGGCCTGATCCTGAATGCCAGCGGGATTGCCGAAACCATGTTTCGCTTGCTGGGGCGTCTTCTGACAGGCGTTCCCGGTCGCTACGCCATTGCGACTTTGCTGATCGGCCTCGTTCTTGCGCCCGCCGCCGGGGTGATCGGTGCTTCCGTCATAACTGTGGCGTTGGTGGCCTATGCCCCGATGATGGCGTCGGGCTACGCACCGCGAACCGCAGGAGGCGCTGTCGCAGCTTCTGGAGCATTGGGTGTCGTGTTCCCGCCAGCCGTGATGCTGTTCTTCATCTCGAACGTGTTCTATCTGCGCATCGGATTGATGTATGTGGCCCTCATCGTACCTGTGCTTCTGATGGTCATGGCCTTCGCGGTCTACTTTGCGGTCACCTTGAGAAAAACGGTCGAAATCCCGCTGGACACACCCAAGACCAATCTTGTGTCAGACCTCTTGTTTGTACTCGCGTCTGTCGCGGTCATCGCATCCATTCCGCTCAGCATCATTCTGGGCTTTGCGACACTAACAGAGGCGGCTGGAGTAGGGGTTTTTGGCGCGCTATTGGTCGCGCTGGCGCGAAAGCGCTTGTCTTTCTCATCGTTGAACTCTGTCACGGTGCAGACAAGCACGATGACGTCGATGGTCTACTTCATCGTATTGGGCGCATCGGTATTCTCGCTGAGTTTCCACCTGGTCGGTGGACCGGACGTCATCTTCGAGTGGATATCCGCATTCGATCTCACCCGGTGGGAACTGTTGGCGATCCTCCTTGGCGTGATCATCATACTTGGGTTTGTTTTTGACTGGATCGAGGTGCTGCTGGTCTTTGTACCAGTGTTGATGCCGATCTTTTCGGAACTCGACTTCGCAGATCACGTCGGCTCTGCCTACTTTGCGCAAATCTGGATCGCTGGCCTGATAGCACTGGCCTTGCAGACGTCTTTTCTGACGCCTCCCTTCGGCTATGCCCTATTCTTTGCCAAGATGGCGGCACCGAAGGGTATCAACCTTTCCGATATCTATCGCGGCGCGGTACCGCTTGTCGCCATCGAGATCGTATTGATCGCAGCCCTGATCTCGTTCCCTCAGCTTATCACTTGGTTGCCTGAAATGTCCCTTGGGGATGTGGATGCGCCGCAGCTAATCCAGCGGTGAAAGATGTTTTGAGCGCGGATGCAGTGATTTCCTTCGAAGCGGCACTGCTCTTTCGGGGCCACTTCCGCACCGCGAACAGAAAGGCTGAACGGGGCCTGAGCACGGGAAAGCAAACAGGAGGATAACGAATGTCCAGCATACCATCCGCAGAGGGCTTTGACAGCACACTCACCCTGCTGCGAAATCCGTATGGATTCATCTCTCAGACCTGCCGCGCGCTCGACACAGATCTGTTTGAAACCCGCATCCTCCTTCAAAAGACGATCTGCATGACCGGGTCGGCGGCTGCGGAAGTATTCTATTCCGACGATAAGCTGATCCGCGCGGGCTCGATGCCAGGCCGCATACAGAAGACCCTGTTGGGTGAAGGCGGCATTCAGGGATTGGACGGCGCTGCCCACCAGCACCGCAAGAAGATGTTCATGTCGCTGATGGGGACCGAGCATATAGCCGCGCTTCAGGGAATGTCGCTTCACATGCTAGACAATTATGCACCGGATTGGGAGGCGAGGAACGAAGTCGTTTTCTACGACAAAGTGCGCGAAATGCTCACGAGAGCCGTTTGCGCCTGGTGTGGGGTTCCGCTTCCCGAGGCGGAGGTGGCGACCCGAACGGCGCAACTTACAGCGCTTTTTGAGGACGCCGGGGCCATCGGCCCGAAACATTGGGCTGCACGTCTGGCGCGCCACCGCCTGGAAAAATGGGCAGCGGGGATGATTCAACAGGTCCGCGATGGCGAGCTTCAGCCGACGCAGGAAAGCGCCCTTCATGTCATCGCGACGTGGCGTGATCTTGACGGCGCGATACTGCCCCCGAAAGTCGCCGCCGTGGAGTTGTTGAACGTCTTGCGTCCGACCGTGGCGGTGTCTGTATTCATCGTGCAGACGGCGCACGCCCTGTACAGGTACCCAGAATGGCAGGAGAAACTGCGGAACGACGAAGGACTGCTCGAACCCTTCGTTCAGGAGGTCCGCCGCCTCTATCCATTCTTTCCTGCGGTCGCGGCACGAGTCAAAAGTACTTTCGAGTGGCAAGGGTATCGCTTTCCCAAAGGACACCGGGTTCTGCTGGACCTCTATGGTACGAACACCGATCGGCGTTCATGGGATGCGCCACTTGAGTTTCGGCCCGAACGGTTTCGGGGCCGCGCCGAAAACCCCTACGACTTCATTCCACAGGGCGGCGGCAACCACTACACGAACCACCGCTGCCCGGGTGAATGGATCGCGATCAGTCAGATGAAGGCGTTTTGCAGGTATCTTGTGAACGACATCGACTACGATGTGCCGGATCAGGATTTGGAGCTTGACCCAGGAGAGCTGCCATCACTGCCCCAGAACCGGTTCATCATGCGCAACGTCAGGCGTCGGCAGTAGCTTCGGCCTCACCCGGCCCGACCGACCGCGCATCCTTCGTGGCCTCGAACGCCTCCCACGCAACGTAGGGCACGATCAGAAGCGCCGCGACCGGATCGGCCCACCACCAGCCCATCCATTGCGTCAGACCGATTCCGGCCAACACCACAATGGTCTGGTATTCGCAGATCATGGTATCCTTGGCATCGTATTTCAGGGCGGGTGAATCGAGCCGCTTGCCGTAGCGATACTTGCCCCAGGCCAATAGCGGATTGACCACTAAAGAGACAAACAGGATCGCGATCCCCCACCAATTGAAGCCCGGTGCCTCCTGCGAGATGAAGGCGGACACCGCCTCGTAGAGGATCGCGGCGACGACGATCCAGAAAGCACAGGCGACCACATAGAGCGCGACCTTCTTGCGATGCAGGACCGTGCGCTTGTCGCCACCGTCCTTCTCGGCCTTCAAGCGCCAGATCAGCGTCCCGGCTGAGGTGGCTTCGACCGTGCTGTCGAAACCCCAACTCACTAGTGCGGCGCTGCCGGTCAGAAGTCCAACGGTGACGGATACGACGACCTCGATCAGATTGTAGACAAGGCTGGCGATCTCGACGCGGATGCCGCGTGTCAGATTGGTTTGTCTATCATTTTTCTGCTTGCTCATGATGCGGTAACCCCTGATATATTCTATAAGTTCCCGCCGAGAGTTGGTTACCTTGTCATCAGTATCTCGCCATTTGGAAGCCGACATTGTTCTCCTTCTAAGCTGCCTCAATAAAGGCGAGCTTGCCCCTCATACATGAAAACAAAGGGTTTCGGACCTTTCGCGTAGCCGGTGTCGAGCCGCTCCATGCGGAAGCCGTTCTGTTCGACCAGAGTGTCTGTCTGGCGGTCAAGGTGACAGTTTCCGGCACAACGTTTCCAGGCAAGCGTGAGCCAGCGCTGCCAACGCTGGACGCTGGGTTCCGGCGCTGTTCCATGCTCGACGAAGCGGAAGACGCCGTCAGGTTTGAGAACGCGCTGGATCTCGGCCAGCACCTTCTCCGGTTCCGACACGCTGCAGAGCGTCCAGGTAGCAATCACGCAGTCAACGCTGCGATCTTCCAGCGGCAATGCTTCGGCCACGCCCTCGATCATCTCCGTTGTCGGTGTCAAGCCCTGAGAAGCCTCCGCGGCCTGATTAAGGAGTTCTGGTGAAGGGTCCACACCGACGATCTGATCCACGGCGTCGGGGTAGAGCGCGAGGTTCAGGCCCGAGCCGATCCCGATCTCCAGCACGCGCCCCTTCGCACCTGAGACTGCGCGCCTTCGGTAGGGAAGAAGCTGTTCCTGACCCATGGTGAGATGCGTGAGGCCCGGAAGGATGTGTTTTTCGTAGAACCGCATGAGCTGTTATCCTATTCGTCCAAGAACCGGAAACGCATCAAGCATCCAGTACGACAACGCGCTCAACTGTCCCGTCATCATCGCCACGCCCATGAGGATCATGACGACGCCCGCAATCTGGTGAAGGCGACGGCCGACCCGGCCGATGGCGCGGAGCCGGCCCGCGATCTGATCGGTGAAACCGGCAACGATCAGAAATGGTATCCCGAGGCCAGCGGAATAGACGGCAAGGAGCATGACGCCTTCGCCCATCGTGGCGCTGGCCGCGCTGGTTGTCAGGATCGCGCCAAGAATTGGGCCGATACACGGAGTCCAGCCGAAACCGAAGGCAAGCCCGAGGACATAAGACGCAGCGGGTTGGCCCCCGGGGATGTTGAGATTGAATCGGAAGTCGCGTTCCATGACCGAAACACGCGCGGCCCCGATCATGAAAAGCCCGAAGACAATGATGATGCCGCCCCCAACGAGGTTGAGTTCATACCGCCACTGAAGCAGGGCCTGACCCAATGCTGTCGCGGATGCGCCAAGCCCCATGAAAATGGTGGAGAAGCCGAGGACAAAACACAGGCTCAGCCAGACCGCGCGCGACGGCGAGGCCGCAGCCGCCCCGCCTTCAGCGGCTGTGCGCCCGGCCACGTAAGAGACATATCCTGGCACAAGAGGCAGCACGCAGGGAGACAGAAACGATATCGTACCGGCCAAGAGCGCGGCGGTGAGCCCCAGAAGCGAGATATCTACCATGAACCACGTTCACCCCTGAATAGCTTGCGCAAGGGCACTCTTGTGGCAGCCCAATATGCCAGGGTCGGGACGATGATCCATTGCAGCAGGGGCGTGAGACCGGCGTCGATGACGGGGACCACCGGCATGATGTCGCGATAGGCCCAGGCCGCCCGGATCACGATGTTCAACCACTCGCTGAAGATCGTGTAGGAGACGCCCAGGGCCACCGCCAGAAGCAGGACGCGCCCTGCGCGTTCCGACGGCCATGCGTGCACCCCGACAAGAAACAGGGCGAGCAGGAGCGTGCTCATGGCGATTAACAGATCTCCGCCGGTGCAGTGGACGACAGCGAACACAATTTCTCCCCAGGTGCCTTCGACCCAGATCGTGTAGAGCGGAATATGTGCCATTTCCCAGATCAGATGACCGACAGCGGTATAGACAATGTATCGGCGGATGACGGAGAGCCACCCGGTGTCGTTCATCTCAGTGGTTTCGGTATTCGCTGTCATGCCGGGGGTCCGTTCTTCGATTAATGTGCGTTTGTCAGGCCGTTGACGTACAGGATCATGTTGATGTGCCGGAAAGCGGAACCCGCAAAGACCCCGGAATGGCGGTTGCCGCGCGCGATAACATGCACAAGCGGAGCCTCGGGATCTGGCACAATCGCGCGATACTGATCGATCAGATTCTCCATCGGCTCTTCTGCGCGAGCAATGACCACGTTCTCGGCAATCGGTCCGGGAACCGGATCACTGGCGTCGGTCACCACAAGGAAGGTCACCATGTCCAGCATGGGAGATGCATTCACTCCGCCCCTCACCTTTTCAAGAAGTGCCTGCTGATCAGCACAGGGCAACCCGCAGTTGGACGGGACGAAACTAAGAACGACGACCTGATCGGAGAGGCTTTCCAAGTCCAACGGTTTTCCGTCAGCGTCGACCAGATTCAACGTCGGCAATTCGTTGAGGTCAACGGCAGTGAAAGCAGGTTCTTTTTGTGCCATCACCTCGTCAAGACGGTCGCCAGGATGATCTGCGTAGGCCGGGCGGCCCGCGACGAGGGCTATCAGCAGGAGTATGTTTTTCATGACTGTTACTCCTGCGGTCCCATTGCGCCCGGCCCGAGAACCGGGACGCTGATTTCCATTCGGGCACCCGATGCGAATGTCAGGATCAATGGCAAATCGGTGCCTTCTTCGAGTTTTTCCGACAGGCCTATCAGCATCAGATGCATGCTGCCGGGCGCGAGGGTCACTGGTTCTCCGGAGGGCAGGTCCAAGGCGACGACCTCAACCATTCGGCTAACATCATCGCCGCCGGTCTCGACGGCGTGAATGGTGACGTTTCCAGCGATCGGCGTCGTGATTGCGACCAGTTGATCACTTTGATTGCTCGTGAGCGTGAGATAGGCCGCAGCCGGACGCGAGGCGAGGATGCTCGCGCGGGCCCAACCGTCCGATATCGTTACATCGGCCGATGCGAAAAATGGCCAGAGAGTTAGCGCGGTTGCAAGTGTCGTAATTTTCATTTGGCAAGTTCCATTGTTTATAGCTTTTTGCGGATTTCCTGCGCCAGCGCCTCGGGCGGTTGGCCGCCTTCCTGATAGACCGCCTCAAATTCGCCACCGGGCCGCATGAGGTATATGTGCCCGGCATGCGCCATGAAATAACCGTCCGGCGCGCTGTCGTCCTCGGTCCGCTCGTACCATGTGCGGAAATTTCTGGTGGCCTCGGCAACCTGCGCTTCGGTTCCGGTCAGGCCGATCAGGCTCGGATGAAAGACTGATACATATTCCGCCATGACCGGCACTGTGTCGCGTTCCGGATCGACCGTGATGAAGATCGGCGCCACCTGGTCCGCATCTTTGCCGAGCAGGTCCAGCACGCTGGCCATATATGCCAGTGTCGTCGGGCAAACATCGGGGCAGTTGGTGAAACCGAAGAAAACAAGCTGCCAGCGGTCGGCGTAGTCAGCCTGTGTCACCTCTTGTCCGGTGTGATCTATCAGTGAAAATTCGGATCGAATATCCGCCTCACCCGAATAGCGGACGGCCTTCGATCGGTTGCCAAGATAGTTATCCAAAGCCCAAAAGATCGCTAGCCCAGCGAGCGCAACAGCTATCGTGCTCCACAATATGGATCTCAGGAGCCGCGATTTCGGAGGGGTTTCACCGGGTTCAATCGACATCTTCGGCCTCCGAAATCAGCGCCTGAAGATCGGCCTTTTCCAACAATCCAGGAAGAAGTGTTTCCCCGATCAGAAACGTCGGCGTGCCGGATATTCCAAGCTGCCGTGCGAGATCGTGAGACTTTGCGATATGGGCATCGACTTCAGGCGCGTCCATGTCTGCCTGCAACTGGTCGTAGTCCAGCCCCGCCTGCTCAGCGGCCCTTCTTATAAAGACGGTATTGGCGCGCGGATGTGCCATCAGCGCCTCGTGAAATGCTTCGAACTTGTTCTGTTTTATCGCCGCCAGCGACGCTCGAGCCGCCAGTTCGGAGTCGGGTCCGAGAATTGGCCATTCCCGCATGATGATGCGCAAGTCCGGGTTCTCCTCTATCAATTCGAAAAGGACCGGGGCCGCGCGTCGGCAATAGGGGCAGTTGTAGTCGAAGAATTCGACAAGCACGATGTCGCCCTCAGGATTGCCCATCACGCCGGTGTTTCCGTCCGCAAGCAGGAGGTCACCCACGCGCGCAATAGCAGCATGTTGTTCGGCCTCGGCTTGTGCCTGAGCCTCTTCCTCGAAGGCCAAGAGCGTATCCACTAGAACTTCCGGGTTCTCGCGGATCGTTTGCAGGATCAAGGCTTTGATGGCCTCTTGCTCAACCTGGTCGAGCGGCGTCGATTGCTGGGCCAGCGACGTCGTGGGCGCAGAGATCAGCGCCCAAAGCAAAACTCCAAGCATTTGGTGGGTAGTTTTGAATGTCATCTCGATTTTCCGCGCCTTCTCGCCGGGGGCATCAGCCCCCGGCGATGGCTGTTCAGCCCTTGTCGGTCGAAGGGGCGGTTTCATTCTTGGAGTTGTTCATTGCCTCCATCATCTCGGTGCAGGCCTCCATCATCGGGCCCATTTTCTGCATCATCTTCATCATGGGCATCATGCCGTCCATGCCGGACATATCGCCGTTCATCATGTTGCCGGCCATGCCGCTCTCACCGTCCATCATCTGGCCGGACAAACCGGTGTTGTCCTGGGCAACCACGCCGGTGGCCAAAAGTGTGGACACGGCAGTCGCCATGCTCAGGTTCTTGAAAAGTGTCATTAAGTTTCTCCTTCAGGTTTTCTAGAGCTTTTCGGGTTCAGTCCCTCGACAAGCTCGGCTCTGCGGCCGAGTTACTTTTTTCGCATGAGTTGGATTTGCACATCACGCAGACGCCAAGCCCGCACATCACGGCGCAGGGTGCCACGGCCAGGATCAGCGGCGCGGCTCCGATGGCCGTCACCCAGCCCCAATTCAAGTAAAGCCCGGCGCCAATGATCGCCATTGACGCAAGAATCAGACTTCGCCGTCCCAATTGCGGCCGCCACGGACGTGCCTCCGGCGTTTCGGTGTAAGGTGATGTTTCGGACATTGGCTATTCACTCCTTTCGTTGATGATGGTCTGGATTTGGGCCATGACTTCATGGCTGTCCCATTCGGCCGGCCCCACAAGTCGTCCGCGCTCGAAACCGTTGCGATCGATCAAGATCGTGGTGGGAAGGCCCAGTACACCGAATGCCAGCATCGCCCTTGTGCTGTCGGCGAGGTACATTCCCAGATGGCGAATGCCGATTTCCTCGTAGAAGCGGCGCACCACCTTCATTCCCGCGCGGTCGATGGACAGTGGCAGGACATGGAAATCGTCCCCGCCCAGCTTTTCCTGCAAAGCGTCGAGCGTTGGCATCTCTTCACGACAGGGAACACACCAGGTTGCCCAGATGTTCAGCAGAACGACCCTGCCCCGGAAATCCGCCAGCGTGAGATCGCGGCCTTTTCCATCGACGAAAGGTGGCGACAGCATCTCCCGCGGCTTTTCGTGAAGCGGCATTAATGGTCTGGCTTGAACCGGCCCCGCGACGCCGAGCGCCGCCATACCAGCCAATAACTCGCGTCGTTTCATGATCCGGCTCCTTCCTGAAGGCGCCGCACCACGGGAAGGATGTCTTCCTCCAGGGAACGACGGTCAAAGGGGCCGATATGCTTGTAGGCAATTCGGCCCTCGGCATCGATCACGAAGGTCTCGGGCAGGCCGTAAACGCCCCAATCGATGGAGACGCGCCCGTTCCGGTCGGCGCCGATGCGGGTGTAAGGGTCACCAAGCTCATCAAGAAAGCCCAAGGCTTCTTCGGGACGATCCTTGTAGTTGATGCCGTATATTGCGACCTCGTCCCTGGCAGCCAACTCGTTCAGGAGGGGCATCTCTACCCGGCACGGCACGCACCAGGACGCCCAGACGTTCACGATGGACACCTGCCCTTTCAGGTCGGCGGTCGACAGACCGTCGGCTCGTCCCTCTATCGGCGGCAGGTCGAACTCGGGCACCGCCTTGCCGATAAGTGGTGAGGGTAGAGTGTCGTCACCATTGAACAGCCCCCAATAAAAACCCGCGCCGATGAGGGCGAAGATCGCGACTGGCATCATAGTTAGTAGCCGACCCTTCCGGCGGCGGGGTTCCTCGGTCACGCTCATAAATCACCTTTGTCGTTGGCAGATACTTCCGCCTGGAATTCGCGCTGTCGATCCGGCCAGGTGCTTTTGATGTAAGAGAGAACATCGGCAATCTCGTCGTCGGTCAGAATGCCATCGTACGCCGGCATGTCGCTTTCGTAGCCGGGCACGACGGCGCCGACGCCGCCTTTGGTCACAATAAAGAGGTTCCGGTCCGAATGGTGCCAGGTATGGCCGGTTTCGTCATGTGGCGGCGCGGGCATGCGCCCATTGTCCAGACGCCGCCGCCAATCGGGCTGTCCTTCCAGATCGGCACCGTGACAGGATGCGCAATTCTCAGCATAGAGCGTCTGCCCTGCCGCGATGTCGGCTACAGTCACGGGGTCGCCAAGGAAGGTCAATCCGTCCACCGAAGCTTCGTCGCTTTCCGACTGCGCGAGGACGGCAACACCGATCGCGGTCAATGTGGCAACAGCGGCACCGATTGTTGCGGCCCGCCTCATGTCGCACTCCTGAGGTATTTCACGAGTGCGACGATGCTGAGCAGCAGAACCGCGGCGACGAGCAGGAGCAAAAGCCCTCCACCGAACATCATCACCCCCATCATCGGGCCGGTCATCATATCCATGCAGTTACTCATCGGAGTAAACGGTGATCCCGCCCTCGCCGAACGCATAGGTCTTGAGCGTACCGGTCTTTACGCGTGCCATTCCTGGCGCGTTCGAAGGCATGCCCGGCAAAGTAATGCCGGTGATGTCGGGCTTCTCCGTGACCAGCCTTTCCAGGATCTCCGAGGGTACCAATCCACTGACATAATAGCCTTCGATCTCGGCCAGATGACAGCCGAGCCCCTGCTCGGGAACGCCGACTTCGATTGAGCGCTTATCAAAATCCCGATCGTCGATGCGTGTCACCTGATAGCCGTTCTCTTCCAGATAATCGGCGTAGCTGTCGCAGCAACCGCAGCCCGGATCGCGCCAGATCGTGATCTGCTTCGTTCCGTCTGACACGTCGGTACTTGCGGGACCGGTCGCGTCTTCGGTGCTTTGTGCCGAAGTCAGCGTCGTGAAAGTGAAGGTTCCGCCGACGCCAAGTGCAGCAAGCGAAGCCAGGACATATCTTCTGTTCATGGGGTTCTCCATCATGCGACCGCGAGCGCGGCCCAGGTAGCGCCGCCATCGCGGCTGAGGTTCAGGGTGCCGTTGAGGAGGGCGGCTATGTGATTTTCGTCCCTTGGGTGAAGCGCGATGGCCCTCCCCTGCCCTTCTGCCTTGTGCGTCCAGACCACGCCGCCGTCCTGCGACGCCCAGACCCCCGAGGGCAGTGCCGCGTAAAGCTTAGACGGTGCCGTCAGGGCACTGGCCAGCGACAGGACCGGTTCGTCCGCCGGCAGGGGTGCCTCGGCAGGCGGTGCGTCGCCCGCCGCCAGAGCGTCCATCGCATTGCCCGGCTGAACGTCCTGCCAGCGGCAGAAACAGTCCGGAACGCGGGTCAGGCCCTTCTCGGTTCCCGCATAGATCCATATGCCGCCCATTCCGGTATCGAGATCGACCGATACCAGCGTCAGCGGGTCGCGCTCGGCCGCGTCGAGCCAGGGCCGGTCCATGGCCAGGGCCCAGGTTGCGCCTGCATCCTCGCTCTTCCAGAGGCCGTCGCCGCGGATCGCGGCATAGATCATGTCGGGGTTTCCGGCGGCCACAGCCAGCGCCGTGACCTCACCGGAGGCAAGCCCGTCGCTTCGGGTAGTCCATGACGATCCGCCATCGCCGGACACGGCCACCCCTCCCCGCGCCAGTCCGGCAAGGAGACGTCCGGGACGCGCAGGATGCGTGGCGATCGAGGAGACCGGGGAAGGTGTCGGTCTCTCTTGCCAGCTGCGACCGCCGTCGAGGCTGGCCCTCAGTGTTGCGCCTGCGATCAGCAGCGTGTCGCCGTCGAAGGCGAGCGTTCGAATATCGGCCGCCCGGTCGGCCGCGCGCACCGCGCCGGGCAATACGAGCACTGCGGCTGCACCCATACCCAGTGCCAGGAAGTGGCGTCTGTCCGGCTCAAAATTCAAGGTACTGTTTGTCATATCTTGTCCTCCTCCGGAGCTCATGCGACGCGGATCACGCCCATCATTCCCGCAGCCTGGTGTTCGAGAATGTGGCAGTGGAACATCCAGTCGCCGAGGTTGTCGGCGACGAAGGCGATCTCGACCCGTTCGCGGGGCGCCATGAGCACCGTGTCCTGCCATTCCCGATGCGGCGTCGGCGCACCGTTTCGGCTGATTACGCGGAATGAGTGGCCGTGCAGATGAATCGGGTGATCAAAAGCGGTCGCGTTGGTCATTTCCAGAATGTGACTTGCGTCGCGTTTAAGCGTCAGGAACGGGTCGAGCACATGCCCCTCGGCGGCTTTTCCGTTGACGAACCAGATGCCGCGTCCGTCATGCATCATGCCCATCATCCCGCCGCCCATCATGCCGCCACGCCGCTCCAGGCCCATCTCCCGCTCCACCATCATGCCCATCATCCCGCCGGTGAACGTCACCTCATGACGCTGCGCAGAACTCAGGTCTGGTTCCGGAATGGGGTTGGCGGGCAATGCGATCGGCCAGTCGGGTGTGGCCTCGCGCAGGGCGGTATCAGCGTAGGTGAAATCGAGGACTCGAAAATCGTTCCCGCGATAGGCACGGTCTACAAGCTGGGCTTGCGCGCCGGGCTCACCGATGCAATCCAGGATTACGTCGGCGCGCATTGCGGGTCCAAGAACGACAAGACCGCCCGGCGGGTCATGTGGCGTGACGGGTTGGCCGTCGAGCGCGATGATGCGCGGTGTATGGTCCCCGAAATCGAGCGCGAAGATCCGGGCATTCGCGGCGTTAATCAGGCGGAGGCGGATCCGCTCCCCTGATGCCACCTCGAATGTCTCCGGCACAAGACCGTTGATCGTCACGGTGTTGCCGAGGCGGCCCGCGTGACTCACGTCATGGGCATTGCCGAAATCGTCAGAAATCGATGCGTCGTCGGTCAGTCGCCAGTCGTCCAGCACCCAGGTAACTTCGCGGTCGACACGAGGGGGATTGGCCTCCTCGACGATAAGGGGACCGTAGAGACCGCGCCCGACCTGCTCGAAGCTGCGCTGATGTGGGTGATACCAGAAGGTGCCGGCATCGACTGCATCGAATTCATAGACGAACTTGTCGCCCGGGGCGATCGGCACCTGTGTAAGGTGCGGCACCCCGTCCATTGCGTTCGGAAGCCGGATACCATGCCAATGCACGGTGGTTTCCTCTGCAAGGTCGTTGGTAACCTCGACCTGCAGGCGTTCGCCGTGCCGGATGCGGATCTCCGGGCCCGGTACCTTGCCGTTGTAGCACCAGGCCGCGGTGTCGGAATGTGGCTCAGGAACAATCCTTGTTCTTCCCTGTGCGGCCCGGAGCGAGAATTTCTGGGTGGCGGCTTCCGCCGCCCCCGGAAAAGGCAGAGTGGTGGACATGACACCCGCGAGCGACGACGCGACAAAGGCGCGGCGCGTCACGGTAGGTTTGCATTTCAAAGACATCGGTCTGGGGCTCTCTGATAATTCGGTCCTCCGCCGGAGCCAAAGCGGCAACTGCGGTTGGGGAATACCTGCAACGCGGAGCGGCATTGCTCCGGCGTCACGGCATGACACTGCGGCCGCGAAACCGCGGCGCGTGTCAGATCAGAGAAGGATTTTTGGAGGCTGTTTGGCAGGTGGGCTGGTCAGACCGCGAAGATCCCGCGCGATCGGCAGTCCATGAGCGCTCGAAACTGCAAGTGGACCAAGTTCCGCCGACGCTTCCACGACCGCGGCGGCGGCCGCTGAGTTGCAGACAAAATCACATGCGACGCCCAAGGTTCCCGCCGTATCGTCATCACATGCCTCGCAGCCGACACCTGCCATTTCAACTCCGGCTGCGATCATTTCAGATGCCATCCTGGCCGAACCGGCCGCATGCGCAACCGAGCTTACCGCGAAGGCGGCAAGGACGGCTATCATGATGAGGCGGGCGACAAAGTGCATGCGGCTAATTTACCAGTGTTCAGAGGGTTGTTCCAGCGGGATGTTTTCGCGTCTCCGGACGTCGGAACGCGTCAGATCATCCATTATCGGGCAGTCCGGACGATCATCGCCATGACACCGAACAACGAGATCACGAAGCGTCGCGCTCAGCGCCTGCAACTCCTCGATTTTTTGGTCCACCTGCGCGAGATGGCTTTGTGCGATCGCCTTGACGTCGGCGCTGGACCGCTCGCGGTCCTCGTACAATGACAACAGCGTGCGACATTCATCGATGCTGAAACCCAATGACCGCGCCCGGCCGAGAAACGCCAGCTTGTGCAGATCCTGAACAGCGAAATCGCGGTACCCGTTTTCACGCCGCGACGGTTGCACGAGTCCTATATCCTCGTAATACCGGATCGTTTTCGCCGGCAATCCGCTCTGTTCCGAAACATTTCCAATGTTCATGGCTGACAATCCTCTCCTTGAAACACTAGATAGGGCTTCCACCTACTGGAAGGTCAAGAACACTCGGATACTTTTTTGTGATTACCCTTCAAACAATAAACCTGTCCCAACTCCCATAGTGTTCCTCGCTGCGCTTCCCGCGCGGCAGGCTGAGCGCGATGAGAGCGATACCGGCGAGGATACCGACAAGGCTGCCTGACACCGTGCCTCCGTCCAGGGACCAGGGCGCGATGACGAGCCAGAGGCCGAAGAGGATGTTGAGGAACCGCAGAGGACGCGCGACCTCGGCCCAGGCGATGACCGCTGTAGTCAGGACCAGTGCGCCCAGCAGGTGATCGCTGTTCGCCATTGCCGCTTCGTTACCGAAGATTGGGCGCGACAGCATCAGGAAGGCCCCGATCCCAGCACTCAGCCCGAGTGTCCATGGAACGGTAACGCCCCGCGCGCTTTGTCGGAAAATCTGCATCGGTCGCGCGTCGAAACTCATTTCGCCCCCCGTTGTACCACCGGGCAGAGCATCGCCCCTGAAGAACGCGCGCCAGAACGGTCTGCCCCGGCGCGTATTCCAGACCATGAACTGGACCATCGCGACGATTTCATCGAGTGAGAATGGGATCATGATCAGCATGGCCAGCGCCGCCATCAGGCAGATCGTGCAATAGGTGCCGATGGTGATCGGCTGGATGATGATGAAATAAATGCTGACCACACCGAGCGGCCCGACGACGATGCCGAACAGTGCGACCATCCAGGGCATCGTGCGCCAGCGAAGGCGGCTGCCCATGACGCCCATCATGATTTCGAACATGTAACTCATCGCGCCAAGGCCGCCGTCGGCAATGGGCCAGGCTTTTGAGACATCGGAGGTGATGATGTATTCGGTGCCATTCAGCGCGACCGGCGATGAAAAGAACGGCTCCCACACGCCGTCTACATGGCCGAGCTGGTAGGCCGACAGGATGCGCGACAGGATGAAGCCCACGACACCGAGCGCGATGATCGGCAGGCGCTGGACGTATGTGGAAGGGCAATAAGTCCAGCCGGGCGGGATGTCGGTATCGTCCATCATCCCCTCACGCGACATCCCCGGCATCATCGGGATCAGGATCGTCAGTGCGATCACCAGCGCGCCGATCAGCGTGTCATTGGCATAGACGGCCGCGTTTGGCGTCCAGAACACCAGCTGTCGCGTTGCCCTTAAATCGGTTCTGCCTCACTTTGTGTGGCGCAACTATCCTGAAACTGGAAAATTCAGGAGGTATAGTTGTGAGTTCGAAGAAGCACTGGTCGCCCGGGAGCGATGTTGCCGTTCAAAGCGTTGAGCGAAGTGAAAGAGGCGGGTGGATTGTATCTGGCGTCTTGGCTCCCAACGGCATTTGCCCAGACTGTGGATTGCATTCACGCCGACGTCACGGCTGGCGGCGTCGGCGGCTGCAGGATTATCCCGCGCATGGAGACGAGGTAACGGTTGATCTCGCAATTTGCCGTTGGCGATGTCAGGCACCCGCTTGCCCACGCCGGACATTCTCAGACCAAATCGCCTCGATTGCGCGTCCATTTGCACGTCGTACTTCGCGTGTCGGGGAGATTTTCACCCATCTTGGGCATGCGACCGGCGGACGGCCAGCCGAGCGGTTGTTGCATCGTTTGGGCCTTGGAGTCAGCGATGACACGGTGCTTAGGCAGCTGAAGAACCGTGCCCAAGACAGTGGCGAGTCGCCGACAGTCATCGGGATCGACGACTGGAGTTGGCGGAAATCGCAAACCTACGGCACGATCATTGTGGATCTGGAGCGTCGCGTGGTGATCGACATTCTTGAGGATCGAGATGTCGTCAGCTGCACCAACTGGCTGAAGCGACACCCCGAGGTGGAAGTGATCAGCAGAGATCGCTGCGGTCTCTACGCCCAGGCAGCACGGCAAGGGGCACCGCAGGCGAAGCAGGTCGCTGACCGGTTCCATATCGTACAAAACCTGCGGCAGGCCATCGAGGAGCAAATGAACCTTCACGGCCGTGCGACCGGCAGGGCGCTGCTGTCCGACGCCGACAACATCACCGCAGCCGGCAGCCTTCTGAAGTCACGCCTGGCGCATAGGACGTCTCGGGAAGAGATTTTCGCCACCATTCATGCGCTCCGAAATCAGGGGCTTTCATGCAGCGAGATCGGGCGGCGAACAGGGTTCCCGCGTCGCAGCATCGCGAAATGGCTGCAGTTCGAGACACCACCGGACCGCAGGCGGGCCGCTTTGAAGCCGACATCGCCGTGGTACTTTGAAGAGTTCCTGAGCCAAAGCTGGAAGGAGGGCATTCGAACTGGCAGCGCCCTGTTCCGTCTGATCCGAGAGCGCGGTTACGAGGGGAGTCAGTCGCATTTGCAGCGTCTGTTGGCGGGCTGGCGAAAAGCAGAACAGCAAGGGAGCGACTCCAAGGTAGAGCACGAAATCCTTAAGCCAGTCCGGGACCCGGAAACGGGGCACGCGATTTCCCCGGTCATCGCAGCCGCGCTGTGCATCAAACCCCGCGGAAAGCTCACCCCGGATCAAGCGCGGAAAGTCGACGCGCTCAAGGCCGGTTCTCCCGCCTTCGCAACGATGCGAAGTCTCGCCATGCGGTTCAACGGTATCCTGCGCAGCCGCCAAGCAGACCCGCTCCCAGCATGGATCGACAACGCGATCGAAACCGATCTGGCGCCCATCGTGCGCTTTGCCCGCACATTGAACCGGGACTTCGATGCAGTCAAAAACGCCATCGAGATGCCATGGAGCAACGGCCAAGCAGAAGGTCAGATCAATCGCCTGAAGACGCTCAAACGCGCCATGTACGGTCGAGCCGGTCCAGAATTGTTGCGGGCGAGAATGCTACCGTTCCGCCACACAGATTGAGGCAGAGCCCAATTAAGGGTTACGCGACAACCGCATTTGCTGCATTACTGATCTGGTGTGCGGAAAGGCTGACAAGCCTATAATTGAAAATGCATTGGTTCGGAAATGGTCGGTTGCGCAACTGCCCGAAGCAATCGAGTTTCGACAGTTGCAGCACCATGGCGGGGGTTCGCCTTGCGCTCGAAGCGTTCCTTCTGGTTTAAAGAAATCTGTTGGAACCAATCAGCTATGGGAGTGTTGGATCACCGATGGCCGGTTCGAGTTTCAAGCGACAGCTGTTGGTATATGCCCAACTTTTCTTCGGCATGGCCCTGTTCGGTACAGGTACCCCGTCAGCCAAGATCGTGTCAGAAGCCTTTCCCGTGTTCCTCGGACCCTTTCTCCGTCTGACAGTAGCGGCCCTGGCATTGACGCCCTTTCTCTTCATCTACCGGAAACAACTGTCCCAAATATCCCGACAGAACTGGATCAAGATCGTCGTAATCGGCGGTGTGGGCATCGTTGCCTTCACGCTGTTCCTGCTCTACGGCATGCAACGCGTGAACGGTGTGGTCGGTTCGGTTGTGATGAGCCTGAGTCCTGCGGCAATGGCCACGGCTGCCTTTATCTTCATGGGTGACAGCTTGGGCTGGCGCAAGCTTCTGGCCATTACGCTGGCCATCGCTGGTGTGCTCGTGATCAACGTATCGGGTCAGTCGATACAGTCCTCGGGATGGACATTGGTCCTTGGCAGCGTACTGGTTTTCTGTGCGGTCGCCAGCCAGACGCTTTATTCGATTCTGGGCAAGCAGATGATACGGGAACTGAGCCCTGTCGTGGCCTTGCCTCTGATTGTCTGGGTCGCAACGTTGCTCTTTGCCGGGCCAGGCCTTTATCAGGCGACAAGCTTCGACTTCTCCGAACCTTCGCTGAACGCTTGGATCGCGCTGGTCGTCTGGGGCATGGGGCCGCTCGCAATCGGAACGTTGATCTGGTTTCGCGGGCTGAGCCAGATATCGGCAAGCACGGCCTCGGGCTACATGAGTGCAATGCCCGCATCGGCGTTGGCTCTGTCATACCTCTGGCTCGGGGACAAGTTCTACCCGGTCCACCTGGTCGGCTTCGTACTCGTTTTCGCGAGCATCGGGCTAGTGACCTGGGCGCACCGCGTCAAGGAAGCAAGCCAGGAGGGCAAGCAAAGTGCGGCAGATAGCAACAGCTGTGCCCTGCCGTGTTAAACGCAATGGACCCTAAGGCCGGATGGTTGTTGTCAGGGAAAACGACACCGGGTACCCCGTGCGGACCTAGGAGGTCTCATGGACGCGACTGCCCTTTGGATGAAAGTGGTGCGGTCGGTTCTCCAAGTTAGGGCGATAGCCATCAAGCGATGTCATGCTGGTCTAGAGAACTGAAAATGTAAAAAAGGGCGCCATGAGCGCCCTTCTCTGAAGACTTTTCTTTCGCTTCAATCGCCCTGAGGCGCAGCTATAGCCTAGTGTTTCATGAAGCTGATGTCACCGACCATACCGGACTCACGGTGTCCGGGCACGTTGCACGCAAAGCCCAATTCAGTCTTTTCGCCGAAGGTCCAGGTTACTTTGGCCTTTTGACCTGGCTCCAAAAGAACGCTGTTGGCATCGTCATGCATCATGCCAGCCTGCATCATCTTGTCATGGTCGATTTTGTCGACCGTCATCATGCCGGTGTCCATCATCTTCATCATCTCGTCCATATGGCCCTGCCACATTTTTTCCGTGCCGAGATTGAATTCATGCACGAATTCACCGTCGTTGCTGACCACGAAAGTGATGGTTTCCCCTTCCATGATCTCAATGTTCGACGGGTCGAACGCCATCTCGGTCATGCTGACTTCGACAACGCGATCCGCCTTTGCCGGGTCGCCAGGTTGTCCCATCATGGCTGCGTGTCCATCACCGTGACCGTCGTCGTGGCCTGCCCCTGCGAATGCCGCTGATGTTGTTAGAGCGAACACGACGCTTGTGATCGTTTTGAGATAAGGTTGCATTTCAGTTTCCTTGTATTGGTCGAGTATAGAGTTCTGGGTTGAAATCAGACCGCTCGTCGCGGAGGTGGCGGGTCAAACACTGGCGTGAAACGGTTCGCCACCAAGGAAAACTTCAGCGGCTTCACGTCAAAGACACGTTGTGTTTGGGTGATATTTTTCTGTTGGGTGCCAATTGCCATTAAGGAACAGGCCATGCCGGGATGACAGTCTTCTGATTGGTCGGTTTCGCCATATTCATGATGCGCCGAGGCGTTGGCTTCTGATGCAATGTGCACGTGCTGGAAATCAGTTGTCCCAAGCGACATCTCTGTTCCGCCTGAAAGAACGACCGAGATCGCAAATATGGTGAGGCAAGCGATAAGGATTACGCCCGAGCGTCGCGTCAAGTTCATCAGAAAACCCCATTTTCCTTCTGAAGCGCGCGCACATAGGCGGTGATCGCTTTCACGTCGGCGTCTGTCACGCCGTCCACCGGCGGCATGTTTCCGAAGCGCCAGTGATGTGATCGGACGCCATTCTTCGCCGCCATCACGAAGGCCATATCCGAGTGATGGTTGGGTTCGTAAATCTTGTGCACCAGAGGCGGTCCCTTCCCTTCACGACCCGCTGCATTGGCCCCGTGGCAGACTGCGCATTTCGCGTTAAAGGCGCGCTCTCCCATTTGTGCGAGGGACGCCAAGTTGTCCGGCAGTTTCACCTCGACGATGGGCGCACCTTCAGCAATACCCGACATGTCGGGCGGCGTCATGGAATGCCCCGTCTGACTTGGTGCAGGACGCATGACCTGCCATAGAAGCGCACCGCTCCCGACGACCAGAACTCCGGCGATGATCCAACCAAGTTTGCTCATGTTGCAGCGACCATTTTAAATGTGGCGGGAACAACCGAAGCGACGACGCTCCGTAGCTCATAATATTTGAACGATGAGCTTTCGCGATGGAATTGGATTGGCTGTTCAAATTTCTCGAGCCATGGCTCCTGCGAAACGGGGTAGTGAACGTCGTTACACTTGAGCTTTGTTTTTGAAAGGAACCGGGACCGTTCAGGCGAACCCTTTGGTAAATGTCGCATATCCGGCCTCAGACTAACCCACCATTTGTCGGAGGGGGCTATGTTCCAGCGCTGGAAGGTCAAGAAAAACCAACATCTTAGGGGCTTAATTATTGTAACGAAATGTATCCTTGATCTTTGTTGGCAATCGCGCTTTTTTAGCCACGAAAGGGTACGGGACGTATGCGTTTTTTCAGATTTACACGAATGGCTCATATTCTGTCGCTCATCGTCTTGATGGTAGCGGCCATGCCGTTTGTCGGACCTGAAGCTGGCTCGCCGCAAGAAGATTGGAGCCACGTTGCCGCGATGGACGTTCGTGATTGTGACGCACATCTTGTGTCGGACGATACTATCCCCGGTTGCCCTGGTATGATGGTGCATTGCGTCACTTTTTCTAACGCCGATCATGCACTACCCGAACCGAAGCTCTTTGTCGTGCACGTTTATCATGGGTCTCGCGCGGTCGACGCAGAAGGCTTGAAGCCGGAAGCGTCTTCGCCCCCTCCGCGAGTCTGAACGCGCTTCGATTCTCATCCCTGCATCTTACGGCTCAGGTTTCCGGTCTCGTCCAAATAAGAAACGGCGTGAACGTGTGAAGGGCTCCCCTGTTCGGGTGGTCCTGAAACACCTCGGGTACTCGCGGGATCACTTCTCAGAAGCTACTCGAGGTCTGCCTTGATCGGGCGAACCTTCGACTCAATCATCACAAAGGAGAAGAGTATGCAACTCTTCAAAGCAAAACAGTGCGCGCTTTCCGATACAGCGCTCAGTTCGTCGGAACATCTGGCAAAAGGTCTGTCCCGGCGTCAGTTCGGTTTGACTGCGGCTGCCGCGCTTGCCATGCCGACGGCATTGCGCGCGCACGGATCGCCAAAGATCACATCGAAAGGAACCTATGATATCACTGTCGACCGGGTTCGGATCGACACTGGGAACTTTCGGAAAATGGGCGTCGGTTACAACAAGAGCCAGATTCCAACGATCCTGCGGTTCAAGGAAGGCGAGGAAGTCACCATAAACGTGACCAATAACCTTCGCGAGAGCACCTCAATTCATTGGCACGGGCTGATCCTGCCCTTCCAGCAGGACGGCGTTCCCGGTATCAGCTTCAACGGTATCGCTCCGGGTGAAACCTTCACTTACCGGTTTCCGATCCAGCAGGCTGGCACTTACTGGTTCCACAGCCACTCGGGCTTTCAGGAACCCGATGGCGCTTACGGTGCCATCGTGATCGAGCCGCGCGACGGTGAACGGATTCGGACGGATCGCGATTATGTGGTGCAGCTGGCCGACAAGCACCCGCATCCGGGCAGCCGGATCATGCGGAATCTCAAGAGGATGCCGGATTACTACAACCGCTCGCAACGCACATTGCAGACCCTGATCGAGGACTCGCGTCAGGACAGTCTAAAAGCAGCCCTCAAGGATCGCGGTATGTGGGGCCGGATGCGAATGATGCCGACCGACATCGAGGATGTGCAGGGATTTACCGCCTTGATCAATGGACGAAGCACATCACAGAACTGGACAGGGCTGTTCCGGCCCGGTGAGAAGGTTCGTCTGCGGATCGTCAATTCTTCGGCCATGACCTATTTCGACATGCGTATCCCGGGCCTGAAGATGACCGTGGTCCAGGCTGATGGCAACGACGTCAAGCCAGTCACGGTTGACGAATTGCGTGTTGCCGTGGCCGAGACGTATGACGTCATCGTCCAGCCGCGAGAGAACAAGGTCTATAGCATCATTGCCGAGTCAATGGGGCGCACCGCCCTGGTTCGCGGGACGCTGTCACCCAGAGAGGGCTATGCCGGGGCCGTGCCACCGCTCCGGCCCAAGCCTTTGCTCACCATGGCCGACATGAGCGGGATGATGGGCGGCATGGATATGGGTGACCACGTCATGCAGAACGCGGGCGGCATGCAAGACATGACCGGTATGGACCATTCGGCCATGCAGGGCATGGACCACTCCAACATGGGTTCCGCGACCGCCCCGGCAGCGCAGGCTATGGACAATTCAACCATGAAAGGCATGGACCATTCCAAGATGGAGATGTCGGCGCAACCTGCGATGAAAGGTATGGATCATTCCGGCATGGCGATGTCAGACGGAGGTGATCCGTTCTACGCACCTGGTAGCGGGCTGACACCCAAAGCCTATAATGGCGGAAAGTTCTTGTCCTACAAGGATTTGCGCGCCGCACGCCCGCTCTATCGGAATCGTGCTCCGTCACGCACCATTGAACTCCGTTTGACGGGCAACATGGAGCGTTACATCTGGTCGATCAACGGAGTGAAATACGACGATGCCGACCCAATCGTGCTGAATTATGGCGAGCGGGTGCGTATCCGGTTCATCAACGAGACAATGATGGCGCATCCAATGCACCTGCATGGGATGTGGTCGATCGTCGATACCGGTCAGGGCGCACGTAACCCCATCAAGCACACGGTGAGCGTCCAGCCCGGCACCACGACCGATATGGAGGTCGAGGTCGATGCCCCCGGACAATGGGCCTTCCATTGTCACCTCTCCTACCACGCCGACGGTGGCATGTTCCGCAAAGTCGTGGTCAGAGGGCGCCCAGCCTGAGCCAGTCAATATAAGGAAAAGCATGATGAAACGTTTCAAACTGGCCGGACTAGCCGGCCTCCTTCTACCCTTGGCTCAGGTTGCGCAGGCCGAGCCGCTGATCTGGGGTTTTCAAGCGGAGCAGTTCGAATATCGCGCGATGGATGGCGAGGATGCCTTCGTCTGGGATTTTGATGCCCTTGCGGGGTCGGATGAGCTAAAATTCGTCTGGCGAAGCGAGGCGGAACTCGGTCTGACATCGGATGATTTTGAGAAGCTGGAAAATCAGCTGCGTCTGCAGTTCCCGATCTCGACGTTCTTCGACGCCGTGGTGGGAGCCTATGCGGACACGCCTGATGGCGCTCCCGACCGCTACGCTGGCGTGGTGGGCGTCAAGGGTCTTGCACCGCAGTGGTTCGAGATCGATGCTGATCTCTTTGTCTCCGATCACCCCTTCTTCCGTTTCGAGGCAGAATATGAGGCGCTTCTGACCAATCGGCTGATCCTCACGCCGAGTATCGAAATCGATCTGCCTCTCAAGGATGATCTGGCGCGTGAACGGGGCGCGGGCGGTGCGGTTGTCGAGCTCGGGGCACGGCTCAGCTACGACGTTATCGACCGCGCGTTCTCTCCCTATATCGGCGTCAACTATGAAGCCTCGTTTGGCGACACCAAGGATATTCTCCGCGCCAATGGCGACGATACGGATGCATTCTCGATCGTGATCGGTACGCGTCTGATGTTCTGAAAATTGGCCGCCCCGGTTGAAGGCCGGGGCGGCCCGAAGATGCTTTTCTTCCCAGAAGATGCATCGAAGTTCAAACAACCAAACTGAAAAGGAGACCATGATGGGCGGTAAGGGACACGCAGGTCACATGCCACAGAGCGGACGAGGCATGGCAATTTCCGCTTGGTTAACGGGCGTCTATTTCGTCATCGAGCTGGCAATCGGCCTCTGGACCGGCTCCATTGCTGTGATTTCGGATGCGTTCCACACCTTCTCCGCTGTGGGAGGCGTCCTTGTGGCCATCATTGCAGCACGACTTGCCCGCCGTCCGGCAGATGAGGATCGCAGTTTTGGCTGGTATCGCGCGGAGATAATCGGCGCGCTGGTCAATGGCGGGTTCCTGCTTGCCATGGCGATCGTGGTGATCGTTATGGCGGCAATGCGGCTGGGATCTCCTATTGATCTGCCGACCGGTCCAATGCTGTGGGCAGCGGCTGGCGGCCTTGTGACCGAGTTCATCTCGCTCGGGTTGATCTGGAAGCAGAGCCAGAGCGATCTGAACGTCAAGGGTGCGCTCTGGCACATCATCCAGACCTTCGTTGGGAGTCTGCTGATCATCATCACTGCACTGGTCATAAAGTTTACCGGTTTTCTGCTCATCGATCCAATTCTTGGTATGGCTTTTGGCTTCGTTTTGGTTTGGGCAAGCTGGGGGATTCTGCGTGATTCCATGCACTTGCTCATGGAGGGTACCCCGGGCGATGTAAGCCTTGGCGAGGTCACGCGGAACCTGGAGGCGGTGGATGGCATTGCGGACGCACATCACGTCCACGCGTGGGCATTGACCAGCGGCAAATATGTCTTTTCGGCTCACCTGCGTGTCGGTCAAGGGGCCGATCCGCAGGAGACACTGAAGACAGCCCATAATATGTTGCGCAAGCGCTTTGGCTTCTTTTTCATCACCTTGCAGGTCGAAGACCGTTGCATTGATGAAAGCGGTGCAGAAGCCATCGACATAACTTCGGGCGAGAACCACAATCAGGCCTGACCGCACCCGATGCGCATCTATGACTGCCGGGGTGCGAGACCCCTGGATTAATTGGGCCGCTTTGCGCGTCGCCTAGCCACGCTCTTAGCCAGATCGGAAACCGGATATGAATACTATATTGCTTCTCCTTCTGATCACCTTGTCCGAGGCGACGATCGGTGTCTTCGTCAAGCTGACCGACGGCAGAATCCCGATTCAGACGTTGAATTTCTACGCGATCCTGACAGCTGCCGCCTTCCTGATGCTCGCGCTGCCGGCCGCCACAGGCCGACCGATCCGCCTGCCCTGGGGGAATTTGAAAGACACCATTGTCATCGGTGTTCTTATCGCGACGCAGATCAGTGTCTTCAACTACGCCATGACGCTGGTGCCGATCGCCAATGCCGTCATTTTCTGGAGCGTGGCACCCTTCTTTACGTTCATATTCTCGGCGATGTTCCTCGGCGAGAAGGCAGGCTTCGGCCACGTTCTCGTTTTCGGTATCGCCATCGTCGGCATCGTGCTCGCCAAACCCCTCTCAGGTGGATACTTGATCGGCAATCTCGTCGCGCTTACCGACGGCGCGATCTATGCGGCGATGATCACCTACATGCGATACGAGGGTAAGTCAGAGACGGGCAACGATATCGCGTGGTCGATGCTGACGGCGGCTATTGTCCTCTCGCCGGCGCTGTTGATCTACGGCACCGGAGATGTGCTGGGCATGGCGGAAAACAAGAGGCTGGGCATCATCGTACCGGCTGGTGTATGGGCGCTGGCGCTTGGGTTGGTATCTACGGGATTTGCCTATTTCGGAATCTCTATCGTCCTAAAGACGTTAAATGCGAACGTCTATTCCCTCGTCGACATCATCGTCTCACCTGTCGTCGCGAGTACACTGGGTTTTTTGGTCTTTGCCGAGGTCCCGGCCAAGGGCATGATCTATGGTGGCGCGCTGTTGCTTTTGGCCGGGTTTCTGCTGACGCGGATGATGACCCGTGACCGGCCCGATATAGCGGCCCATCCCTGTCAGTGCGCAGAGTGACACGCGCTGTGGAGCTGGACGAGTAAGGCCGCTGCCACGCCCCTCGCTACCTACCAGATCGCTAAGCCGTTTAAGCAGGCGATTGGTCAGCTCTGTGATGTTGGCCCGCTGTGCACGTTCTCACTGGCGCTCGGTGAAGGCGAGGCCCGGCAATTGTGGGGGTTCAAGAAAAGCCAGTTTGGTCATTCGGATTCGAGTGCCAGAGTTGTTTTTGGAAGCGCGAATCAAATCCGTGTGAGGAACTTCTGCCCAGCATTTCGATACAAAACGTTACACCAAAGTCTGGAGGCACCAGCTGACACGGGCCTTTGTAAATCATACCTCGGGGTGGTGATTCAGCAATAAAGGAGATCACCATGTTTCGACACTCATTTCTCGCCCTGTCGGTGGTAGCTGCAACCGCGCTCGGTGGGGCCGCTTATGCGCAAAACGACCATGGTCATGGTTCCAAACCCAAACCCGCCGGAGGTGGAATGATGATGCAGGGCGACGGCTCCGGCATGATGGGCGATATGCCCGGGATGGGCGACATGCCCGGCATGATGAAGATGATGATGAAGATGCACCGCATGCATGGCGACATGATGGATGGCGGCATGATGGGCGGCCACGGCGGCGGCATGATGGGCGGTGCCATGATGCCGATGCTCGACGCCGATGGTGACGGCAACGTGACGCCGCAGGAGATGCGGGAACAGCTGCAGGCCAAACTGTCCGAATATGATAGCGATGGTGACGGCACGCTGTCCATCGCCGAGTTCGAGGCGCTGCACAGCGCGATGATCCGCGAGAAGATGGTCGACCGGTTTCAGCATCTGGACGCGGATGGAGACGGCGCCATCACCGGCGATGAAATGACCGCCCCGGCCAAGAAGATGGAGCGCATGAAGAAGATGCGTTCCGGCATGGGCCAGATGCAGCAGGGCCAAGCTGGCAGCGGCCAGGGCATGGGCTCCGGCATGGGCAATTCCGGCGGCACCGGCAGCAACTGAGGATAGCGGCGCCGGCCCCCGGGCCGGTGCTGTCGCCACTCCCGAAACAGGAAATCGACATGATGGGTTTTGGAATGGGCGGCCTGTGAATGCTGCTCATCTTCGTATTGGCTGTGCTGGGGGTCTTGGCACTGGTTAAATACCTGTCCAAGTGAGCGAAAAGGCAATCGCAATGAGTTATACCTATGATCGCACTCTGCAAGGTGCCGATATCGACGAAGCGGAAGCGCGAGTCCGTGAGGCGCTGGCCGAACAAGGCTTTGGCGTTCTGACCGAAATCGACGTCAAGGCGACGATGAAGAACAAGATTGGTGCCGACATGGCGCCCTATCGCATCCTCGGGGTCTGCAACCCGGACATGGCGTACAAGGCCATCGAAATCGAGCCGCGCGTCGGCGCGATGCTGCCCTGCAATGTCGTCCTTCGAGACGTCGAAGGCGGCACCGAGATCAGTGCCATCGACCCGGTGGCATCCATGCAGGCCATCGAAAGCAATGCGCTGCACGGGGTCGCGGGTAAAGTTCGTGACATGATGCGAGCAGTGGTCAACGCCGCCTGACGGCGCGTCGGCATCAGACCTTGACCTTCTAGCTGCTGGAATCCCTATGGTTAAATGGAACCGCCGAATCGACCAGTTAAAATGGGGTACCCGCAAGATGACAACCGACGAAACCCGGACCTGGACCCTTGTCCGAACGCTGGGGCCGAGCGCCGTCGGGGCAGGGCTGTTCCTCGCCTTCGCGCCGGTGCACCTGCTGGTGAGCGAGGACGTCTCGGTGGCGATCGCGGCCCTGACCTTGGCCCTGATCGGGGGGACCTATATCGGCTTCGGCGCGTCCGACGGTGCCACACGGATCTTCTGGATGGAGCTTGGCGTCGCCATCTTCTACGCCATCATGGCGCTGGCCGGCTTGCTGTGGTCCCCGCTCGCGCTGCCGCTCGGGCTGGCGGCGCATGCCGTCTGGGACCTGCTGCACCACAACGGGGCGTTCGGCGCGCCCGTGCCGAAATGGTACATCCCCTTCTGCGTCGTCTTCGACCTGCTCGCCGCCGCGTTCTTTCTTGTACTTTATCTGGAATGAGGCCCGTTTGTTGGCGCATGGCATCCCCGTCCGAACCATCGTGAAGATCGCCGTGGCGACCGTACTAATTGCGGCCGTCGCGGCGCTGTTTCTCGGCCCACTCTCCGGGCTCGTCGAAAGCCTGAGCGGCGAACGGGTCTCGGCCTGGGTGAATGCCGCAGGTGCATGGGGGCCCACCGTCATCATCCTGCTGATGACGGTCGCCATCGTCGCGACGCCGATACCGAGCGCCCCCATCGCCCTCGCGGCGGGTGCGGCATATGGCCATACGATCGGCACCATTTACATCGTCATCGGGGCCGAGCTGGGCGCGATGGTGGCTTTCGCGCTGGCGAGGCTCCTCGGCCGGGACGTTTTGACCAGGTGGCTCGGCGACAGCGTGGACAGGGGGTGGCTGGGCTCGCAGAACGCGCTGACGTTCACGGTGTTCGCCAGTCGGCTGATGCCCTTCATCTCGTTCGATATCGTGAGCTACGCCGCCGGGCTGAGCTGCCTCCACTTCTGGCGGTTCGCCCTCGCGACCCTCGCCGGAATCATCCCGGCCAGTTTCATCCTGGCCCATTTCGGCAACGAAGCGGTCAGCGGCGAGCCCGGGCGGGCCGCCTGGGCGGCCGTCGGACTGGGCGTGCTGACCCTGACCCCGCTTGTCGTCGTGGCAATCAGGGAGCAGCGCCGTAAGGAGGCAGCGCATGACTGACCCGCGCACATCACCGCAGCAACCCGCGCCGTTCCACTGGAGGACGGTGCGCTGGTGCCTGAGGCGGGAACTGCGCCGGACCTGTCGCTGGCATCTGGCGAACCGGACGCTTTACGACGAGGACGGCGGCACGATGCGCTGGCTGCGGCAGGACAGGGACAGGTTTCTCGAGACTTTGGACCGGGTCGTTGAAGAGATGCGGGAGATCGCCGGGCTGCACGCCCTCCCCAACAGCGGAAGCCGTCTGATGGTCGAACTCGCCGTCTATACCCTCGCCGCCGATGCGGCGCTGCGACGGCACGGGGTCGGAACGGATTGCGCGCATTCGGTCGTGGCCGATATCGGTTGGGATCTCTACAGCCGCATGCTGCGCCTGTCATCGCTACCTGCGCGGGTCGTCAGCCGCAATCCCGGACGCAGGCTGCGCTGGACGATTCGAACCCTGCTGGTTTTTCCGTTCCGCCCGGTCGGCGCACCCGGCTACGAAACGCGCGTCTTCCGGGAGGGTGACGACCTGCAAACGCATTTCACCCATTGTCCTCCGCAGAGTTTCGCGCGCAAGGTGGCGACGCGCCGCGCGGACCCCGAACTGCTGGAGGCGTTCCGACAGAGCTGGTGCCTCTATGACTGGCCCGGCGCGGATATCATCGCCGGCGACGGCCGGCGGGGACACTACCGCAGGCCCAGGACGCTCTCGGCCGGTGATCCGGTTTGTGACATGTGCTGGCGCGCGCGCGGCGCGAGGCCGTCGGCCCGATCCGGCGATACCCATGATCAGGCGGAGGCATTGAAATGAAGTCGGAATACAAGGCGAACAGCATCACACTGGCTGGCGCGATTGCGATGGGCACGGGCGTGATGATCGGAGCGGGCATCTTCGCGCTGACCGGGCAGATCGCGCAGCTTGCCGGACCGCTCTTTCCGCTGTCGTTCATCGCGGGTGCGCTCGTCACCGCGTTCAGTGCCTACACCTATGTCAAGATGTCAAATGCCTACCCCTCGGCCGGCGGCATTGCGATGATCCTGCAAAAGGCCTATGGCCCCACGACCATCGCCGCGGCCGCCGCGCTTCTGATGGCGTTGTCAATGGTCATCAACGAAAGCTTGGTGGCACGGACCTTCGCCACCTACCTGCTGGAAGGCATGGGGCTCAAGCGAACGGGATGGGCCGTGCCGGCCCTCGGCGTAGGGCTGATCGTCTTTTCCTATTTCATCAACGCGGCAGGCAACCGATCCGTTGGCCTGTTCTCCATCGTCATGGCCATCCTGAAGGTCGGCGGCATCGCGTTGTTCGGCGCGGCCGCGCTCTGGGCGGGTGGCGTCTCGTTCGAGGCGGCGACGGACGGTCAATCGACACAGATCGGCGGTTTCGTCGCCTCCGTAGCCCTGTCGATCCTGGCCTTCAAGGGGTTCACCACGATCACCAACAGCGGGGCGGAAGTGACCGACCCAAACCGCAATGTCGGCCGGGCGATCATCGCCTCCATCGGCATCTGTGTGATCGTCTACCTTCTGGTCGCCTTCGCCGTCGGCTCCAGCCTGACCCTGGAGGAGATCATCGCGGCCAAGGACTATGCGCTGGCCGAGGCCGCAGGGCCGACCTTGGGCCGGACGGGCTTTTACCTGACGGTTCTTCTGGCGATCGTCGCCACGTCCTCGGGTCTGATCGCGAGCATCTTCGCGGTGTCACGCATGCTGGCCATGCTGACGGACATGAAGCTGATCCCTCACAGCCATTTCGGAATGAAGGGTGCGATCCGCGATCACACCCTTATCTACACGGTGGTGATCGCGGGCTTCCTGACCGTATTTTTCGACCTAAGCCGGATCGCGTCGCTGGGGGCGTTCTTCTACCTTGTCATGGACATCATCATTCACTGGGGCGTGTTCCGCCATCTCCGGCACGAGATCGGCGCCGCGGGGGCCGTCCTGGTGACAGCGATCACCCTGGATATCGTCGTGCTGTCGGCCTTCGCGGTGCTGAAATGGCAAAGCGACCCGCTGATCGTAGTAATCTCCCTCGTGTTGATGGCAGCTGTCTTCGCCTTTGAACGGTTCTACCTGCGCCACCTGCGGGACGGCGATGCCCACCATGACTCTCACGCTAAAACCTAGAAGGACAAGACATGCTGACCGCTGCTATCCCGTTCCCGGATATCGGCACCGAACTTTTTTCGGTCGATATCGGTGGCTTTCACCTCGCGCTGCGCTGGTATGCGTTGGCCTATATCGTAGGTATCCTCATCGGTTGGCGGCTTTGCGTCCGGGCGGTCAGGCGGGCTGCGCTGTGGCCGGAGTCGGGACCGCCAATGACCGCGAAGCAGCTCGAAGACTTTCTGACATGGGTGATACTGGGGGTGATTCTTGGCGGGCGCCTCGGCTTCGTCCTGTTATACCAGCCGCAATACTACCTGCAAAACCCCCTGGAAATCCTGATGGTCTGGCAGGGCGGCATGTCGTTCCATGGCGGCTTTCTTGGCGTAGCGATCGCGGCGATTGCATTCTGCATTCGGGAAAAGAGCCCGATGCTTGGTACGGCAGACCTTCTTGCGCTTGCGACACCTCCGGGCCTCTTTCTCGGGCGCCTCGCCAATTTCACCAACAACGAGCTTTGGGGACGTCCGACGCAGATGCCCTGGGGCGTGATCTTTCCCGGCGATATGGCCCAGGCCTGCCCGGGGGTTGAAGGACTGTGCGCAAGGCATCCCTCACAGCTCTACGAGGCGCTTCTCGAAGGCTTGGTGCTGGGCATCCTGCTGCTGGTTCTGGCATGGCGAAAAGGTTGGCTAAAAAGGCCCGGCGCCCTTACGGGAATATTCCTTGTCGCCTACGGCCTGTCCAGGGCCTTCGTCGAGTTCTTCAGGCAACCGGACATGCAGTTCGTGAGCGTGGGAAACCCAGTTGGGCATGCTCTGCATTTCGGAGACTGGGGTCTGACCATGGGGCAGGCGTTGTCTTTTCCGATGGTCCTGATCGGGTTGGGACTGATCTGGTGGGCTTTCAGACCGCCGACACGGAACGCCGCGCAGAGGGTGGACCGAACCGCCTGACCTTCCGGTCGGCCGGTGTCGGTGTTGGCTCGGGGCGCGGCTGCCCCAGCCGCCCGCCACCCCGCCGGTGGTGCTGTGTTCGCCCTCAGTCCGCCTCGGCGATCATCGTCCCTGCGCGGCCTTGCAGCATGGCAAGCGCATCCTCCAGGCGGCCGACGCAGGCGAAACGGTTTCGGCCCGAGACAAAAGTCGCGGCGGCGGCCACCTTGGGTGCCATCGACCCGTCGGGCAGATCGAGATGCCCGGCGTCTTCCGGCGTTATCCTGTCGATGGCCGATTGCGCCTCGGTGCCGAAATCGCGAAACACGGCCTCGACATCCGTCAGCAGCAACAGCGCGTCGGCGTTCAGCTTGTGCGCCAGAAGGGCTGTCGCGTGATCCTTGTCGATCACCGCCTCGATCCCGATCAGCGATCCGTCCGGCCGACGGACGACCGGAATGCCGCCGCCACCTGCACAGATCAGCGTCACATCCTGCTCGAGCAGGAGCTGAAGCACCCGCAAATCCGGAATGTCCATCGGCATTGGTGAGGGGACGACACGCCGCCAGTGCGCACCATCCGCGGCGATGCTCCAACTCCGCGCCTGCGCAAGCCGTTCGGCTTCGGCCTTGTCATAGACCGGGCCGATGAACTTGGTCGGTCTGGCGAAGGCAGGGTCTTTGGGGTCGACCTCGACCTGGGTCAGCAGTGTCGCGACCGGGCGGTCATGGCCCAGGGCGTTCTCGAGCTCCTGCTCTATGAGATAGCCGATCATGCCGTCGGTTTCCGCCCCCAGCACATCCAGCGGGAACACCTCATCGGGTTTGTAGGCGGCACCCTGAAGTGCCAACAGGCCGATTTGCGGCCCGTTGCCATGAGTGACAACCAGTTGGTGGCCGGCCTCGATGATCTGTGCCAGCGATGCGGCCGCGGTGGCGACGTTGGTGCGTTGGGTCTCCGCGGTCAGAGGTTCGCCACGGCGCAGAAGGGCATTTCCCCCGAGGGCTGCAACGACAAGCATGGGCTAGTTTCCCAGCGTGGCGACGAGGACTGCCTTGATGGTGTGGAGCCGGTTCTCGGCCTGGTCGAAGACGATGGAGGCCGGGCTTTCGAACACCTCCTCGGTGACTTCCATCGCCGTGATGTCGAATTGGCTGGCGATTTCGGCACCAAGCTCGGTCTCGGCATTGTGGAACGCCGGTAGGCAATGCATGAATTTGGTGTGCGGATTGCCGGTTTGCGCCATTACCTGCTTTGTCACCTGGTAAGGTTTGAGCAGTTCTATTCGCTCAGCCCATTTTTCTTTTGGTTCGCCCATTGAGACCCAAACATCAGTGTAAATGAAGTCGACGCCCTGCGTAGCGTCGTCTACCGCATCGGTCAGCATTAGCCGAGCACCGGTTCGATCAGCAATTTCTGTGGCCTCGCTGCGTATTGCTTCCGTTGGCCAGAGGTTTTCCGGCGCACACAAACGCACATCCATGCCCATCTTGGCCGCACCGATCAGCAGGCTGTCGCCCATGTTGTTGCCCACGTCGCCCAGAAAGGCAAAGGCGACCTGACCCAGCGGCTTGTCCGAGTGCTCCTGCATGGTCAGGAAATCCGCGAGGATCTGCGTCGGGTGGAACTCGTCCGTCAGCCCGTTGTAGACCGGCACGCCGGCATATCTCGCGAGTGTCTCGACAATGGGCTGGCCGAAACCGCGATATTCGATCGCGTCATAGACCCGCCCCAGAACGCGGGCGGTATCCTTCACGGTTTCCTTCCTGCCCAGATGCGACCCAGAAGGACCAAGATAGGTGACATGCGCGCCCTGATCGTGGGCCGCAACCTCGAAGCCCACGCGGGTGCGGGTGCTGTCCTTTTCGAAGATGAGCGCGATTTCCTTGCCGGTCAGGCGCGGGACCTCGTAGCCGCCGTATTTGGCGGCCTTGAGATCGGCTGAGAGCTTCAGCAAAAAGGCGATCTCCTGAGAGCTGAAATCGCGCAGCGTCAGGAAATGGCGGTTTCGCAGATTGTAGGACATGGGGTCTCCTTTCGTCAGATAGGGTCCCGAATGGTGGGGCAACTCATGCAGTGGCTGCCGCCACGCCCCCGGCCAAGCTCGGCCCCGGGAATGGCCAGCACCTCGATGCCGGCCTTTTCGAGTGCGGCATTGGTATCGTCGTTGCGATCGTAGCCGATGACGACCCCCGGCGAGAGTGCCAGCACGTTGTTGCCGTCGTTCCACTGCTCGCGCGACTGCTCGGCCAGGTCGCTGCCGCCCGTGGGAACGAGGTTCAGGCGCTTGAAGCCCAGGATTTCGGCCGTGATCTCGAACAGGTGCCGGGCATCCCGCCGGATATCGAGCGGCGCCTTTCCTTCGCCGGGGCGCAGGTCATAGCAGGTGATCGCGTCAGCCACTTCCTTGAACGTGGTCACGACATCCCCCCCGCAATGGGTAAAAACGGTATCAAGATGCATCGCCGCGCGCGACCGCGGCATCTGACAGGCGATGACGCGCTGCACGTCGCCGCTGGCGAATAATGCCTCGGCAAGCTGTCCGACAGCCTGGGGCGTCGAGCGTTCGCCCATACCGACCATGACCACGCCGTGCCCGATCGGCATGATATCCCCGCCCTCCAGCGTGGCCGCACCGAAATCCCGCGTCGGATCACCGAACCAGACCCGCACCCGATCCGTGAATGTCGGATGGAACCGGTAGACGGCGGCCATGAGCAGCGTCTCGGGTCGGCGTGCCGCGAAATGCATAGGGTTCAGTGACACGCCGCCATAGACCCAGGCAGAGTTGTCGCGTGTGAAGATGAAATTCGGTAGTGGCGGGAGCACAAAACCGTGCTGCCCTAGATAGCTACCGAACATGCCTGAAGGGGTGAAGGGTAGATCATCTACCGTGAACCCGCCAACGAGGTAGCGAGCAAGTTCTTCTCCGGGCAATTCTTCCATCCAGGCGCGCAGGTCGTCACGCATGCCGACCCCCACATCGTTACGAGTGATGCGGTGGTCCAAAATCCAGGCCCGCGCGTCTTCGACGTCCAGAGTCTCGGCCAGCAGGGTCATGGCGTCCAGAACCTCGACCCCCCTCTCGCGCATGATCGCCGCGAAGACATCGTGATCGCGGATCGCCTGCTTGACCCAGAACACATCGTCGAACAGCAGTTCCTCGCGATTGTCTGGGGTCAGGCGCCGATGGGCTAGGCCGGGTGGCGAGACGATAACCTGCCGCAGCTTGCCGGTTTCAGAATTTACGCCAAGGGCATGATCTGTCATTGATATTTTCCTTTGGATCAGAGGGTCGCGGCAACGCTGAGCGCGGCCATGATGAAAATCGCGAGCATCAGCAGAAGCGGCCAGACGAACACCACCCAGCGGTCGAAGGATACGCGGCCGATCGCCAGACCGCCAATGACGACGGCCGAGGTCGGCGTGATCAGATTCACAAGGCCGCTCGCCGATTGATATGCTGTCACCACAAGATCACGGCTGACGCTGGCAAAATCCCCCAGCGGGGCCAGAATTGGCATCGACAGGACCGCGAGCCCCGAAGAGGACGGCACCAGAAAGCTCATCCCGATCTCGATCCAGAGCATCAGATTTATGAAGGCTATCTCGGATAGGCCACCCAACGTTTCTGCAGCGCTGTTGAGGATGGTGTCGGCGATCAGGCCCTGTTCCATGATCACAACGATTCCGCGCGCCAAGCCGATCACCAGCGCCACGCCAAGCAGGTCTTTCGCCCCGTCCACAAAAGCAGAGGTCAGTTTCTTCTCCCCCATCCGCGCGACCAGGCCTACGACGATGGCCATGCCGAAGAAGAGCGCCCCCATCCGTGCCATCCACCAACCCTGGCTCGACACTCCCCAGATCATCACCGCGAAGGTGGCGAAGAAAAGGACCAGCACCAGCTTCTGAGTTCCTGTCAGCTTCGGTTCGGTGAATTCGGCATCGTCAGCGCCCAGAAATATCCGACGATGTGCATCGTGCTGCTTGGCGACCACCGAGCGGGACGGATCGGCCTTCACCTTTGAGGCGTAGCGCATCACGTAGGCGATGCATGTCAGAAGCCCGCCGATCAGGATGACCAGCCGCAACGCCATGCCCTGGGTAAAGGGTATCCCCGCCGCGTTAGATGCGATTACGGTTGCAAACGGGTTGATCGTGGAGCCGAGGGTGCCGATGCCCGCCCCGATCAGGATGATCGCGACGCCGGTAACGGCGTCAAATCCCGCGGCTATGACTACCGGGATCAGCAGCGCATAAAAAGCCAGTGTTTCCTCGGCCATACCATAGGTCGTGCCGCCCACGGCGAACAGTGACATCAGGATCGGGATCATCCAGATCTCGCGCCCCTTCATGCGCCCCATGGCTGTTTGGATACCAGTATCGATGGCTTTGGTGGCGTTCACCACACCCAGAAACCCGCCGAGCAGGAGCACAAACAACGCAACGTCGATCGCATTGGCCGCATAGCTGTCCGGATCGTAGAACCCGGCGACGGGCGCAAGCATCACATCGACGAAACCCTGCGGATTGGGCTCGACCGTCTGATAGGTGCCCGGCACCGCGATCTCGCGTCCGACCTCTTCGTTCATGGCCCGGTCATACTGGCCCGCAGGGATAATCCAGGTCAGCGCCGCGACAACAATGATGAGCCCGAACAGGATGGAATAGGCGGTGGGAAACCGTGCCGCCATGCCATCTGCCTCGGGCTTCGAATGGGTGTTCAGATCACTCATCGGTTTTCTCCCTCCGTGTTCATTGAGTGGAGTCTTGCGTGGGTCTCAGTGCCGGAACGAAGGCAGGTACACTGGCTGCGTAGGCGTCGAATTCCTTTCCGAACGCGGCCCGTGTCTCGCGCTCTTCCGCGCGGGCCAGCCGCACATACATCCAGATAAGCACCGGATACATTGCCAGTGTTAGCAGTGTGGGCCACTGGACCAGAAAGCCGGTTAAAACCAGAACGAAGCCGACATATTGCGGATGACGCACGCGCGCATAGGGACCGCTGGTGGCCAGCCTTCCGCTCCTTTGGGCATGATAGAGCACGCGCCATGCGGCTGAGATCATCCAGAAGCCGAGACCGATGAAGACGAAACTGAGGATGTGAAACGGGCCGAAATGCGGGTTTGCCTGCCAACCGAAGAGCATTTCCGGCAAATGTCCGGCGTCGTGCGAAAACCAGTCAATTCCCGGGTAGGTCGTTTGCAACCAGCCGGACAACAGGAAAATCGTGAGAGGGAAGCCGTACATCTCAGCAAACAACGCCACTAGAAACGCACTGAAGGCCCCGAAACTGCGCCAGTCGCGCGCCGTTTGCGGCTTGAAGAAGCTGAATGCAAACATGATGAAAATGGCCGCATTCAGCAGGGCAAAAAACCATAGCCCATAACCAGGTTCGTGCATCATGACTTGTCACCCCCACCATGACCACCGTGGCCACCGTGCATGAAAACATGCATTACAACACATCCCAGAAGGAGCAGCGCGAGAAACCCGTTGCCTCCGAAAATGTGGACACGGTGTTCGAACGCGAGTAGGGCCGCACCGATCCCGAGAGCAATCAAGAGGTAGATGCCCGTGCGGGACTTCCAGAAACCCTTTTCGCGATTGTCGTGATGATTGTCCTGATCATGATGCTGCTCTGTCATTTGGTCTGGCCCTACTCAGGTTGAATGGTGGAATTGTCCGCGATAAGCGGTTCAGAATTTCAGTCGCCGCAGCCGAAGCGAGTTCACAACGACCGATAGTGAAGACGCGCTCATGGCAAAGGCGGCGAAGATCGGTCCGATCAGGATACCCAAGAATGGGTAGAGCACGCCGGCCGCGATCGGCACGCCCGAGGCGTTGTAGATCAGCGCGAAGAACAGGTTTTGGCGGATGTTGCGCATCGTGGCCTGGCTCAGCTTCCGGGCGCGCACGATGCCGTCAAGATTGCCCTTGACGAGGGTGAAGCCCGCGCTCTCGATTGCGACGTCTGCGCCGGTGCCCATGGCAATGCCGACATCGGCCTGTGCCAGCGCCGGGGCATCATTGACCCCGTCTCCCGCCATCGCGACTTTCCGACCCTGCTCCTGCAATTCCTTGATGATCCGGGCCTTGTCCTCGGGAAGGACATCGGCACGGATTTCGTCAATGCCAAGGCGGTTCGCGACGGCCTGCGCGGTGCGCTCGTTATCGCCGGTGGCCATGATGATGCGGAACCCCAGTTCGTGCAGCGCCTTGAGTGCGGCGGGCGTGGTCTCCTTCACCGGGTCGGCCACGCAGACCAGCCCGGCGATCGTACCGTCCAGCACAATGAACATGACGGTCTCACCTTCGTCACGCCGCGCATTGGCGGCATCCACCAGCGCACCGCTGTCCAGCCCCATGTCGCGGATCAGAGCCGCATTGCCGAGTGCGACCGATTTGCCATCGACCCGCCCCTTAACTCCCTTGCCGGTGACGGCCTCGAAGTCCTCGGCCTTGGCGAAATCCACGCCGCGCTCCTCAGCGCCGCGCACGATTGCCTCGGCCAGCGGGTGTTCCGACCCGCGTTCGAGCGAGGCGGCGAGGCGCAACACCTCAGCCTCGTCATGGCCGTCCTCGGGCAGCACCGCGACCAGTCTTGGCTTGCCTTCGGTCAGGGTTCCCGTCTTGTCCACGATCAGCGTGTCGACCTTCTCGAATCGCTCCAGCGCTTCAGCGTTCTTGATAAGCACACCCAACTGCGCGCCCCTACCCGTCGCAGTCATGATAGACATTGGCGTGGCAAGGCCAAGCGCGCAGGGGCACGCTATGATGAGCACCGCGACGGCCGATACAAGGCCATAGGCCATGGCCGGGTCTGGTCCCCAGATAGACCACGCAACGAAAGACACGATGGCGATCGCTATGACAGCCGGCACGAACATGCCTGCCACCTGATCGGCATATTTCTGGATCGGCGCGCGGCTGCGCTGCGCATCGGCGACCATTTGAACGATCTGGCTGAGCATTGTGTCGGCGCCGACGCGCGTGGCCTCGATCACGAGGCTGCCGGTGCCGTTGATCGTCGCGCCGGTGACGGGTTCGCCTGCGACTTTCTCGACGGGAACGGGCTCGCCGGTGATCATCGACTCGTCCACCGACGAGCGCCCTTCGACAACGACCCCATCGACCGGCACCTTGTCGCCGGGCCGGACACGCAGGTGATCGCCCAGTTGCACCTGGTCGAGTTCGATCTCTTCCTCGGTTCCATCGGGGCGGATCACCACCGCTGTCTTCGCGGCCATGTCGAGCAGGGCGCGGATCGCCTTTCCGGTCCCTTCGCGGGCGCGCAGTTCCATAACCTGGCCCAGAAGAACCAGCGTTACGATCACGGCGGCGGCTTCGAAGTAGACTCCGACATTACCGTTCTCGTCGCGAAAGCCCTCGGGGAATATCTGGGGCGCGACGACCGCGAGGATACTGAACACATAGGCCGCGCCCACGCCCATGCCGATGAGGCTGAACATGTTCAGGTTCATCGTCCGGAAGGAATGGTAGCCGCGCACAAAGAAAGGCCAGCCCGACCACAGGATGACCGGCGTCGACATTACCAGTTCCAGCCAGAGAGATGTGCGTTCCCCCAGCAGTTCCTTGAAAAAGGTGAAGCCGACGAACGGCCCCATCGCAAGGATCAGGACCGGGATGGTGAGGACGGCACCAACCCAGAACCGCCGGGTGAAGTCGACCAGTTCGGGGTTCGGGCCTTCGTCCTCTGCGCTGACGGTCGCGGGCTCCAGCCCCATACCGCAGATCGGGCAGGAGCCAGGGCCGGGATGCCTGACTTCGGCGTGCATCGGGCAGGTGTAAATCGTTCCGGTGTAGCCTTCGGGCACGGTGTCGTATTCACCCCCCTTGACCCCCACGGTCGCGGCCCCGTGGGCGTGACTGTGACCGGAGTGATCATGGCCGTGGTGGGCGTGGTCCATGGACTCGCCCTCGGGGGCCAGGAACATGCCGCATTTCGGGCAACTACCTTCTTCCGTGCTGCGTATCTCGGGGTGCATCGGGCAGGTGTAGACCGTCCCGGCGTAGCCTTCCGGAACTGTGTCCAAGGTTTCGTGGCCTTCGGTCTTCCTGGCTGGTTGGCTTTTGCTGTCGTTCATCTTGCGTCCTTTCCTGTCCCGTTCCGGCGAGATGCTGTCTATCGCCGGACCGAGAACTCGAAAATGTGCCGGCGCCCGGCGGAAATCAGGTGTCTTCGCTGACCCGTATTCAGACAGGCGTGTCTTTCAGCTTTTCCATCTGCCGCGCCGCCCCGTTCCTCGGTTGCAGTCGATGCCGGGGCGGGTCGGACAATATCGGCACTTCACGCTCCTTTCTTTGCCGAAAAGAAATTGAATGTCGGCACGAAGATCACGGCGATATACCAGCCATAGGCAAAGCTCTCGACCAAGCCCAAAACGGCGCTGGACCAGCTGATCCAGGTCACGCCGGGCAGCAGCGGCAGCCAAGCCTGATACATTGTGGCACCGGGAAACACGAGGCCGAAGACAACGCACAGCAGGAAGCTGACCGCCAGCAGGGTCCCAAGCGCCATGCCTATGGGAACAATGCGAATAGATGCGAAATCCGACATGATTTCTCCTTTCAAACCACTTGGAGCGATCCTGTTATAGAGGTGGATGCACCCACAGACGCGCGAGTGTCACGAGGTTTTCTGTATCGTTTTGTCGCAATAACCCTCGAGGAAATCGGCCGTTTTAGGATGCCGGTCGAGGAAAATCGGGATGGCAATTTCGCTATTTCGCAGCGAGCGAGATGAGTGGATTAGAAGCAGGGTAGAGAGCCCTACAATTGCGCTTAGCGTAATCATGACTGTGATCTCCTTTCATTGCCGAATTACTGGCCTGACCTTCTCGCCATGTAAGGTTTCTTCGCGATTAGCTTCAGGTTTTGCTGCAACAGCATCCCTTGGACCGTGAAGCAGTCGCCCGGGCCACGGGCTTGACATCGGCGGCCAAGGTGACGGAATTACTGCCACAGCACCCGCCAGATTTTGGGCTTTCGGTTTGAGAGTTTTCGCTTTGGGTGGTTTTCTGGTCCATTTAGGCCTCCTTCAATTAAGGTTTCAGATCGGAGACGCCCACCACGACCTTCCATTACAGGGAGAACTGTAGATTTCGCGTATTTTCTGCTAGATCATGCAATTCCAACCTTCAGCAGCAGATCGGACCCGAGACTATAAGGCGGAAAATCGAGGTTGCGCGGTGCGGGACCTTTTCGAATTCGGCCTGATAGATCGTAATGCGATCCGTGACACGGACAGAACCACCCGCCGAATTCTCCAACGCTGGACCCATCTTGACCGATCGGCACACAGCCAAGGTGCGTGCAGATGCCTATCACGATCAACCACTCGCCAGCTTCATCGGCCGCTCGGTTCCCGTCAAGGGCAGGCAAGGGTTCACTGATATTGGGATCCCCCTCGCTGTCATCAATCGGATCAGGAAGATCATCAAGCAGTGTGGCCCTTGCCTTTGCGACGGTCTCAGGCGTGCGACGCCAAATGAAGACTGGCTTGCCAGCCCATTTAACGGTTATCCGCGTCCCCAATTGTACGCCGGTCAAATCTACGGCAATCGTTGACTGACTGATCACATCGGCCGAGGGGTTCATGGAATCGACCAATGGCCAGACCGCGGCCCCTCCGGCAACTGTTCCTGCTGCTGCGGTTGTATAGTAAAGAAAGTCGCGTCGGTTGGTAGCTTCTACACGGTCAGCAGTTTGTTGTAAAAGGGCATCGTGCTCTCCTTCGCTTGCCTTTGGTCGGTTCCGCGACAATCAGAGGCCTCGTGGCGGCCCTGTTTCTTAGCTGCCAAGGCGTCAATCTGGCGGCTTTGAATCGCTCTTGTGGTCTGCAAAATTCTGTTACGACGTCTGGAAATTCAGCAGCAGCTCACAAGTTCGGTCGCTATGTCGCGACGTAATCCGGCAGAGAGATACGCGCCGTCTATGGACCAGAGGCCCAGAAGCATCGCGGCTTCAACCAAGGTCCGGACTTCGCCTCCTACCCGCAGAAACAGTTCCTGTGAAATCGGCGCATCGACATGGCGCGAACTCGCGGCGCATGTGCGACTCAAACCCTGAACAAGGCCAAGCATTTCCTCCCAGGTGACGAGACGCTCGGGCGTTGCCGGATCCGACATATACCCCCTCGGTATATCATTTCGGGGTCTCCCGTCGTGGTGCCCGAAAACGGGCTTTTCACAGGAGTGGACGCTCCCTGACGTAAACCATTACACTTAGTCGAGTCAGTACTCGCCTATTTGGCTACGTCCCTTGGAGCACAATGCAACTCGTCTTCCGGGCTTTCACAGCCGATCGGAGGGCAGTAGCAATCGTCCCATCCTGTCTTGCAGCACTTTCCACAATGGCCCGTCAACGCGTCACGTAAGGCCATGCGGGCTCGGTGAAGCCGTACTCCAAGCGCGTTCCGCGTAAGGCCCATGTCGGTGGCAACAGTGGCGCGGTCCTCCTCGCCAAGGTCAATCCGACGGATCAGGTCGGCATCCGCATCGCGCAAGGTGGGTATCAGACCGTTCACGCAACGGCAAAATTGCGCCATCTGTTCGGGGGCATCATGAGCTAGTTCCTCGGGTTCTCCGCCATATGCTTCGGTCAGGCGCCCTCGACGTGCCGCCTTGCGGAAATGATCGTTCATCGTCGAACGCAATATGGCGTAGAGCCAAGAATCCACCCGTTCCACATCGCGCAATTGTTCTTTGCGCGTAAGCACGCGGATGCAGAATTCCTGCAAAACATCCTCGGCATCCGCTTTGTTGCCCAAACGGCGCATCAGAAAGCCCCAAAAAGCCTGCCTGCCTTCTGAAAGCGCCATTCTGGCTGCGTCGTGATCATGCGTGACTCCGCACGATTTATTTTCTGTGCCCGTCATACTTCGCCGCCTCCTGATTGAGATGCTGGCCGCTCGCTATCAACTTCATTTCCAAGCATCGCTTTCCGCCGGTGAACTAGCGCTATACCCAAGAATATCATAACGATCCCGATGATCTGCAAGAGCGATAGACGCTCGCCATAGATCACGAAACCCAAGGTCAACCCGAAGACTGGAATGAGAAAGCTGAAGGCGTTGGCCCGGTTCAAGGGAACCGTTTCAAGCGCCGTAAACCATAACCAATAAACAAGAGCGGAACCTGCCAAGGCCAAGGCAAGAAGTGAAGCTATAAACGTGAACGTCCAATTTATTGTGGTAGGCTCCTCCGTGACCAAAGCCGCAATGGCCAGTGGTACGCTACCCAACAGCATCTGCAATCCCATCGCCGAAAGGCTATCAACCTTTCCTGCGATGGATTTAATCATGACGTTGCTGAACGTAACGCCTGCGGCTGCAAGAATGATGTAGAGAACGCCAATTGCATAACTCTCGTTTCGTTCCGCAAGAAAATCTGGCAACGCAATCAGCACGATTCCCGCGAAGCCCGCGAACAAACCCGAGCTACCTCGGATAGACAACTTTTCTCCCAGCCAAAGCGCCGCGAGAACAGCTGCCAGGAGAGGTTGTGTATTCGCTATCACTGTAGCAAGACCGGGCGAGACGAACTCTGCCGCATGAAACATCCCAAGAAAGCCGAGACTTGTCGCACCTAGGCCAACTCCTGAAAGCGTCATCCAAACCCGCCATCCGCGCGGAAAGGGTCGACCCAGGACAAGCGCCAAAAGCGTAAGAATAATGCCTGCCAGGGCCGCCCTCATAGCTGCGAAGGTCAGGTGGGGCGAGTATTCGAGTCCGGCCACGATGACGGGAAAACACAACGCCCAAAGCACCATGGCAAAGACAATCTTCAAAGTCGCAACTGGTGTCATGGGTAGTCCCAACGTCAAAAAATAACACCTTCGTCCTCAGCTGCATTTACAGGATAAAGCGCCGCTTGCCGCGGAAATCTGTCACCAAATGTAACCAGTTGGGGTTTTGCGACAGAACGTTACACGACCACTCCATGAGCCCGTTGCATAGCACATCCGATTTGCCATGTTTGTCAGGCAAAAAGCCAAAAGGAGGCATTCTATGAAACGCAACACAACACTTATCCTCGCAACCTTGTTTTCCACAGCGCTCGGCGGAGCCGCACTCGCAGACATGGGGTATGTAACCGGGCATCACGAACTGCCCGACCGCGACAACAATGTTCACATGAATGACACGATGCGCGGACATTTCGATCACGCAGACCAGAACGATGACGGCAAGGTCACGCGCGCGGAAATGGAAGCGCACATGGAGGCGGCATCAGAGTTCAAGAGCATGTTCGAAGAGCGTTTTGACAATCCGCAGAGAGGCCAATGAGGCTACCGAACAGCCGCTCTGGCTGAAAATCGAGAGCCATCGTGTCTGCAAGTGGGAAATGGCTGCGGCGCTTGATATGCGCCGCAGTCAGGGCCGACATCGAGCGGATAATGACCATGATGTCTTCCAAGCATTGGCTCCGTTCGAATGGCGCACGATCAACACTGCGCGCCCGTCTTAGCGGCATACTGGGATCAACGCCGACACAGAAAAGCTAAGTCCGAAAGAGGAAACGATCTTATGAGAACTCCGCTCATGACTATTGGGGCTGCATTAGTGGCTAGCAGCGCTGCAATAGCCGATGTCTACATTCCTGAGGGAGAGCTCGGAACGGTTCTTCATCTGGACGAAAATTACGAGGTGGCGGGCCGCATAGAAGGGCTTGACAATGTTCACGGGCTGGCAGGCGCACCGAAACGAGGCATTCTGGTGGCCGGCAGTCTTTCGGAAACCCGAGGCGATAAGATGGCCAAGCCCTCCCAAGTTTCCGAGGAAGATCACGAAGCCCATCACGGCGGCGGAGCAATGGCTGAGCCAACCGCGGCGAGTCTGGTCACCTTGGTCGATGCCGACAGCCACAAAATACTGCGCCGCACCGAAGTGCCCGGCATTGTTCACCATGTTGGCATTTCTATAGATGAGCGCTTTGCGGCAGTGACGCATCCCGGCCTTGATGCCGTCTCGTTGATAGACCTCGACAGCGGCGACGTAACGGGCACAATCGCTACGGGACCGATCCCCGAATATGTGGTTGCGGATCCGGAGACTGGGACATTCTTCGTTTCGAATGCGGGAAACAACACAATCAGCGAACTCGATCCAGACGACGGGATCGTAACTCGGAGCTTCAAATTGCAAGGCCCACCCAAGCACATGCTGCTGCTTGCAAAAGCCCGTCAACTGATTGTCAGCGAGTCTGATACCGGCAGGGTTTCCATAGTCGATGCCGACAATGGCGAAACTCTTGATACGTTCGAAATTGGCGGCGACCTTCATGGCGTCGCGGCCGACAACGGCGCAATCTGGTCAAGCGCACGCGAACGCGACCGGGTGGTGCGCATTGATCGCAACACAGGTGAACGCCTTGAAGTTAAAGTCGGACCTGAACCCTATCATATGGCGCGCGTCGGCGACGCGCTTATGGTGAGCAGCGCCGTCAAGAACGAGCTATGGGTTCTCGATCCGAAAACGCTTGATCTGCTCGTGATTGTCGAGACGGACAGCACCGGGCATCAATTCGTCCCTATGCCATAGACGAAGCGAACCAAGGTTGCGGGCGCAAACGTACCCGCCACCGCACCGATCAGCCGATGGGTCAAACTTCATCCGGTTAACGCATTTTTGCCTACAATTATACGCCCTTAAAGTTGACATCTTTCTCGAGTTCCAAGGACTTCTTTCGGGCACTTTCCCTGACCTGCCCCCCGAAACTTCCCTCGTTTTGATGTAGAGTTTGCTCAATCTTTCGAAGGAGCAAACGAATGCGAAAGAGCCGTTTCAGCGAAGCCCAAATCATCGGGATGATCAAAGAGCAGGAGGCCGGGATGCCGACAGCCGAGGTGTGCCGCAAGCATGGCCTCAGCCAAGGCACCTTTTATAAATACAAATCGAAGTATGGCGGCATGGAGGTGTCCGACGTCGCGAAGCTGAGGGCAATGGAAGACGAGAACGCCCGGCTTAAACGCCTGCTGGCTGACACGATGCTGGACAATGCTGTTCTGAAGGATCTGCTGGGAAAGAACTGACGACGCCGATTGAGCGGCGAGAGGCAGCGCTCAGGGCGATGCGGGATCACGACATCTCGCAACGCCGGGCCTGCCGACTTGTCGGTGTCGATCCAAAGACGGTCCGGCGTGAACGCCCGCCGGATAACCCTGAGATACGCAAAGAGATGAAAGCGGTCGCCGCCAAGCGCCGCCGGTTCGGCTACCGGCGGATCGGGGTGATGCTGGAACGCAAAGGGATGATCATGAACCACAAGAAGCTGTATCGGCTTTACACCGACGAGAAGCTGGGGGTCCGGCGACGACGGGGCCGCAAACGGGCCCGCGGATCGCGGACACCAATGCCAGACGCTTTGAGACCCGGCGAACGCTGGTCCCTGGACTTTCTGTCCGACACCTTCGGGACCTCGCGCCGGTTCCGCATCCTGGCGGTGAACGATGATTGTTGCCGCGAGAACCTGTGCCTGATGGCGGATACCAGCATCTCGGGTGCTCGGGTCGCGCGGGAGTTGGATGCACTGGTCCGGGTCTATGGAAAGCCCGGCAGTATTGTCAGCGACAATGGAACCGAGTTCACCAGCCGGGCGATCCTGAAATGGGCAAACGACAATAACGTCGGGTGGCATTACATCGACCCGGGCAAGCCGCAGCAAAATGCCTTCATAGAGTCATTCAACGGCAGCCTGCGTGATGAACTCCTGAACGAGGAGATGTTCGACAGCCTGGACGATGCTCGCCGGAAGCTGGCGCTTTGGCGCTACGACTACAACAATGTCAGACCGCACTCATCGCTCGAAAATCAAACACCCGCAGAAGCGCGCCGGACGCTTGAGCAATTTGAGGGCTCCGCGCCCGGCGCGCTTGCCCAAACTGACGACGAAGAATATGAAAACCAGACCCGCAGACTCTCGTTATGAATGAGGGAGCCTCGGGGGGCAGGTCACAAGCTCGAAAACGAGCTGCTGGTCGGCGGTGTTGTGTTCTCCGAGTGGACAACACTGATGTCATACGAGGCGCACAGTTGTTTTGTCGCTGGTTTAGACATATCGACGATAATTATCTGTGCTAGCGCTTGCGAATCCTACCTTCGCTCGGAAGCCGAAGATTTCGACTCACCACTTTATCATCTCATTAATGTGTCAGATATTCCTTTAGATTTACGTGAACGGTTGCATGGGCTCCGAAAGGCTAGAAATGAATGGGTGCATTCTCTTAACGCAGAGAAAAACCAAGAGCCAAAGTGTTATTCTACAGTGTATACGCCTGTTTTGGAAAAGCAGGCGCAACTCGCTTATGAGACCATGCTCCAATTATTGCTGGTTGACCAATCAATCTAGCAAACACTACCCGCTTTTCTTGCTTGTCGTTGCCCAGTTTTAACATCGGTTTAGGCGCGGGGAGAACTCGCGAAGTGTGCTAGGGTTTTGGCCGCCACAAACATCTGGTTCTTCTCGCGCCGGCAACCCATAAAATGGGAGTATTGAAGCGTGAAGTCTGGATGGTTCTGGCGCACAGCTTTTGCGTCAATCCGCTGTGAGCGATCAGTGCGTTCTACCGACTGTCGCTTTTCGCTTCGCGTTAACCCCGCCTTAACCATCCTGGCCTCATCCTGCATCTCATGCAGAATCGAAACTCACCCCTGTCGCCCGACATCTGGCTGCGTGACCTCTTTGCATCCAAGGCGGTGCAGCAGGGCGAAGTGATCCGGCGCAAGGCGCGGGATGTGGAACGTTTCGCGGGGATGGAGCGGTTCATGCGTGAAATCCACCGGCGGGGATACCAGGTGGTGGAAAACTCGGGGCAGATCGTGATCTTCTGCAACCGTGCGCCGGTCCGTTGGCTCACGCCCGGCGCACAGCCGATTTCTTCAAAAGAAATCGTTCAGAAATCCCTTCGGGATTTCGCTTCCACCGCAGGCCCAGACAGCTGAACGTCCGGGTCCGCCTGATGGTGGGGCCGCGTCCTCACTTTGTCCAGTGCGCGCCCACGTCGAAGCCTTCGGGTCGGGGTATCTCGGCCAGGTGGTCCGCCATCCTCTTCCAGAGCGCGGTCACCTTGTCGGCATTCGCGTCCGAAAGTTCACGGGTCTCGACCACTGACACCACGTAACCTTTGCCGTCCTCATTCATGACGTTGATGAATTCCTTCAGGCCCGGCAGCGCCATGATGTCGGCTTTCATGCTTTCCATCGTGGCCATCGCCGCGTCGCGGGTGCCGGGCTTCAATTGAAATCGCGTAATGCGTGCAAACATGGCACGTCCTCCCTCTTATTATGATTTGTTCGTTTGAGGCGCCCCTTATTGACGCAACGTCAATATAGCACGCATCGACCTTGCAGAGGTGGCTTTTCTCGGCACCGGCCGCCAGGGATGCCAAACGCGTGAGCAGTTGACCCTGCGGCCTCTTCGCATTGGCTCACCTCACCGAAGCGGCGAGACAGCTATGACAATGCGGCCTGTTCGGATTATCTCGGCGCACTCTGCCGGATGCCGGACGGGCAGGCGCATGACTGCGCACTGCCCGACGTTTCGCGCTGAAGCCTCAGAAGTCGAACAGGTCTTCCAGGAATCCGCCACGCTTCTTGCGCTTGTAATCGCGCGCGTCGCCGCGGGGGCCGTGTTCGCGGTGTTCACCGGTTCCGCCCTGCGGGGCCGATCGCTCGACGATCTTGTCCAGTTCACCGCGATCCAGCCAGACGCCCCGGCATTTGGGGCAGTAATCGATCTCGACTCCGGCGCGGTCGGTCATGACCAGGTTCTCTCCGTCGATCGGGCATTGCATGGGCGTCATCCTTCCTGAAGTGAACATATGCCTTCAAGATGGGGTCGCGCCTCACGCGCTCAAGCCCGCTCAGTCGCCTGTGACAGAAAGCCCCAGAACGCGCCAGCTCTGCATCCCGCCGCGATAATAGAAGATCCGCTCCGCCGGATAGCCGGCCGAAATCATGTTGCGGATCGCCGAGGGGCTTTGCCCGCACCAGAGACCATTGCAGAAAAGCGCCACGCGGCGGGCGTTCTCGCAATCCCAGCCGTCGAAATCGATCTCGCAGCCCAGATCGCCCAAGCGGTCCACCACCTGCGTATAGGGAATGTTGATCGCGCCGGGGATGGTGCCGCCCTCGAACCAGTCGGGCGTGCGGCTGTCCACCAGCACGGTTTCGGAATCCTCCAGCATGTCCAGCAATTCCAGTTCGCCGATGGTGGTCACGCCCGGCGCCGGGGTCATCGGCTGGATGCAGAAGGGCGGGCAGGGGCGCGAGGTGCGCGCCCATTCGCCGGTGATCTCGTGGTCGTTGTCCTGAAGCCGCTTGATCTCGACCGGGCCATTGGGGGTTTCGACCGTGACCGAGGGGCGGTCGGGCCGGATATTCACCGGCTCCTGCGCGGCCAGCGGCGCGGCCCCAAGGCCAAGGCAAATGGTCGCCAGCGTGATGATCGCTCGCATGATGTCCTCCCGTCCTGTGGATCGGGCGGCGCCGGGGCCATATCCCCCGCGCCGCCATGTCTCGCAATCGCGTGCCGCCAGTCTAGCGGATCACATGCACCGCGCAATTGGCATGGCGCACGACCTGACCCGCCGTGCTGCCCAGAAGCAGGTCCTGCATGCCGGGGCGGTGGCTGGCGATCACGATGCAATCGCTGCCGTTCTTTTCGGCATAATCAAGGATCGTGCGGCTGGAATGGCCGCTCACCACTTCGCTCGCGCCATTGGCCAGCGGTGCCGCCATGTCGCGCAGCTCGGTTTCGATCGCCTGACGGCTTTCGACAAGGTAGTTTTCAGGCACATAGCTGATCGCATAGCCCGGAATTTCTTCCATGACATGCACCAGCGTGATCTTGCCATCCGCGCCTGCCAGCGTTTCGGCCACCTTGATGGCGCCTGCAGCGTCGCGGTCTTCCTCGAATGAGATGGGAACCAGAATATTCTTGTACATGCTATCCTCCAGTTATGAATTCGGCCCATCCTCGCAGAACGCAAGATGCGCCACATTGATACAGGTCACACCGGCGTCACCGCGGTGCGGTCACTCCACACTGGCCTCGATCTGGCGAAGGATCTCCGAGACCCATTCCCCGATGATCGGCAGGAACTCCACCTGGCTCAGCGCCCATGCCACCAGCGACAACAGAACAGACGCCCCCAGCACCGTGCCCAGACCGAACGCCAGCCCGCGCGCCAGGTTGAACATCAGGAGTCGCGGGATCGAATTGTGAATCCGCACGAAACGATGCGCATTGAGCTGCGCCACCTCGGCGCGCAGCGCGTGCAATTCCTCGGCCAGCGGGCTTTGCGGGGCGTCGCCGTCGTTCTTCATGGTCAATCGAAGGTCGCCGTCACGTCATACATCACCGGCTCGAAACTCTTGCACATCTCGTTGATCCGCCGGTTGCGCGCGCGCATCTCGTCGCTGCGCAGCATCGCCAGGAAATCCTCGCGCCGGCGCCATTGGGAATAGTTGGCGATCCGGGTCTGGGCATCGTTCACATGCAGCCCCGCAGCGATGAACCCGGGCTGTTTCGAGATGAATTCCCGATAGGCCTCGGTCAGCTCGTCCATCAGGTCCTGACAGGTGCCGGGGGTCGTTTCGAAGGTGGTGATGACGGTTTGGTAACTGGTCGACGTCTCGATCTTGGGCATGGCACACCTCCTTGGCCGAGTCGCAGCCTAGCAGCTTGACCGCGCAGGGCAAATTCTTCTCTTCGGTTCCGGCCTGCGGCGTTTTGAGCGCGAAACCCGGCGTTAACCCTTGGTTTACCTCTATTGACGATAAGTGAATCCGGAGGTGAGCCATGCCTGTGCTGTTGATGCTCCTGCTGATGTTTCATGCCCTGCCGCTTCATGCGGGCCCGTGGCTGCGCGAAAAGGGCGAGTCGTTCCTGTCCTTCTCGCTCGAGGCCGATCTGCTCGAGGGCGGAGATTTCGCAGCCTTCTACGGCGAATATGGCTGGAGCGAGAGGACAACCGTCGGCCTCGACCTTGGCGGCCATTCCGGCGAGATGTCCAAGGCGCTCATCTTCGTGCGCCGCCATTTCGGCACGGCGCCCGGCGGCATGTTGCTGGCGGTGGAACTGGGCAGCGGTCTTGCCGGTGGCGACCGGGCGCTGCGTCCGGGCCTGTCCTTCGGGCGCGGGTTCGACTGGAAGGGGCACAGCGGCTGGCTGGTGCTCGATGCGCGCGCGCTGATCCTCGACGAGGGGCGCGAGACCGCCTGGGAAGGCGACCTGACCTTCGGCTTCCGGGCCTTTCGCAAGTCGCGCGCAATCCTGCAATTGCAGGCGCGCCAGCCCGTTTCGGGCGATGCGCAGATCAAGCTGGCGCAATCCTGGGTCATTGAACGCGCCCCCGGCCGCCACCTCGAGATCGGGATGACGGCCGGCATCAGGAACAGTGACGCGCTGGCGCTGAAACTGGCGCTTTGGCACAGCTTCTGACACCCGGCACCTCAGAACGGATCGTCGATGCGCAGCTTGATCATGACCGTGCCTTCGACCGGCTCTTCCCATCGCAGGGTGATGCGGTCGTTGTTCGGCCCCTGCTTGGCCAGATAGTAAGGCGCGCCATAATGGACCGCGCCGCTCGCATTCCGGACCGGCCCTTCGGCGATGACCGACTCGACCACCTGCGCCCAGGCATCGAATGGCAGCTTCCCCGCCGCGTTCACGTCCCAGGCCTGCGACGGGCTGGCCTCGGTATGTTCGATGACCACCGGGCTTGCGACCGGCTTCGCCACGTTGTTGAAGGTGTTGTCGCGGAAGGTCACGTTGTAGAAGCGGTTGTAGTCGAGATCGGCAAAGCTGGTATCGACCTTCTCGACCCGGTCGATCTCGTCGCCGATGACCCTGAACGCATTGCCGGTGACGGTCAGCCCGTTTACGAAATGCCCCGGACCCATCGGCTTGATCACCAGCCAGTTGAACCAGGGCGCCACATGGCTCACGATAAATGTGTTGTCAGTGATGCTGAGTTGGCTGAACGAGAATTCAGACGCAAATTCAGGTGCTTGGTCGTGCTCGTTCACCCATTCGATGAAGTTGTTGTCGATGTAGTTCCCGTCGATCGTGCCGCGGTTGTTGATGCGCGTGAGAACCAGCCCGCCCACGCGCGGCGAATTCTGCAGCGTGTCGCCCTGGAACCAGTGATTGCCCGAGATGATCGAACTCGACCCCCCGATCACCGCGAAATGGCGGAAATGCACCGCGCGGTTGTTGCGCAGCTTAACGTCATTGGCGTTGGTATTGATGGCGATGGTCTTGCGCTCGGTCGCGGGCAGCGGGCTTTCGTCAGACAGGAACTGGCAGCGGTCGACCAGCATCCCCTGGCAGCCCTCGCCGTGGCTGGTGATGCCGCGATCCTTGGGGCGCGTGATGAAGCAGTCGCGCAGTGCAAAGACACTGCCCTGGGGCGGCAACAGGATACCGCTGCACTCGCCGCTGCACTGAAGCTCGATATCCGCCAGGTGAAAGCGCCCCAGGTCCGAGAAGCCGCTGAAATCGAGGATGTATTTGAACCGCCGGAAGGTAAAGACTTGGGTGCCGTCCGCATCATAAAGCGGCGCGCTCAGATCCAGGGTCTGCGCGGCGATGTTGCGGTCGCGCACATAGACCTCCCGCCCCACGCCATTGCCCTCGATCAGGGACCCAACCGGCACATTGGCGACGTTCTGCACCCCGGTCAGACGCTTGGGATCGTTCGGCGAATAGCTGGCCTGCGACGTGACCACCTCGGTGTCCCATGCGCTGCCGGGATAGACCGAGAACTGCCCGTTGCGGATCACCCGGCGCTGGTTGAAAAAGGTCCGGTTGGCCAGCGCCCCCTGCAGGTCGATCGGCGCGCGCACCCCGATCAGCCGTCCGCCAAGGTCCAGCTCGTTATGCCCGGCGGTATTCAGCAGCGCCTGAAACGCCTTCTTGAAGGCCAGTTCTTCGTCATCGCCAAAGGCGTCTACATAGGTCGGCAGGTCGAAATTCTTGGTCAGGCCGAGAATCTTGTCCTCGGGCATGGTCAGCGTTCCCTCAAAGCGCACGCGGCTCTGGAAGGTGACGCTGTCGCCAAGGAAATAACTGCCCGCCGAGACCAGCACCTCGCGCCCGTTCGCGGCCGCGTCGGCGGCCTCGAAGGCGGCGCTGTCGTCGCTCACCCCGTCGCCCATTGCGCCGAAATCGCGCACGTCCACCATGCCCAGCATGTCGCGCAGGAAAACCTGCGTCACGTCCTCGATCTCGATATCGTCGATCCGCAGGATGCCGCCATTGGGGCCGGTCAGGTCGAGTCCGACATGGGCATAGACGGGCGCCGTGCCCCAGGCCATGTCGACGCCGTTGCGCTGGCCGGGTCCGATGATCGCGCTCAGTTCGACCACCTCGCCATAGGCGGACAGACTGACCTGCGGGCCGGTCTCGACCAGTCCGGCGACATGGACGCCGCCCGCGCCACCCGCCCAGGCGGCGATGCGCAGGCTGGGAAGGTTGCCGCTCATCGCCTTGGCGCGCACCCGCACCTGCAGATAGCAGCCCGGCAGGATCGGGGTTTGCCCCATATAGCGCAGCTTTTGCAGGGTCTCGGTCTTGATCAGCTCAAGCGCGCCGCCGAAATCCTGGTCGATGGGCACGAAGGCCGCATTGATGGCACCGTCATAGCTGTCCGAGCCCGGAACCCCGTCGCCGCTCGACCACATGTCGAGCCCCGCCTCGAAGGGCGGCGGCATGAAGACGACCCCATCGGTGATAGCCTTGTTCATCGAATATCCCTTTCCGCATCCGGGCGGCGCCACGGATGCCCCATGTTTCTGCGTCCACGGGAAGGGGAAATATCAACGGGGGGTTAACGGTGCCCGACAGCACCGTGACGGTGGTGGCGCGCAGGCGCAACAGGCGCCGCGCGCCGCCGCTCTAGTCGTCCTTCAGCAGGCGGTCGGCCTTCTTGCGCACCAGAACCGAGCGCAGGTCATGCATCGCCAGCAGCAGAGCGTCGGTGATGTTGTCCAGCTGCTCATTGGTGGCGCGGCTCTGCACCCAATGGGTGGTCTGATTGAGATAATCCACGGCGCGGTGAATATCGTCGATGTCGCGCTCCGCCAGCAGGGCGTTGCGGTCCTCCATCCACTCCTCAATCTCGCGAAGGTCCTCCGGGGTCAGTTCACGGTCGCCATGCGGCTTGATCTGGCCGTTGCGGATGTTGACCACCGCGATCTGTTCCATGTCGATCCGGCGTTGCCGGTTCTCGGTGTCGACGCGAAACACGAAAGCGCCGTTCTCACGCACCCTGAAATAATAATCAGGCAGGTCGCCCGCCATCGTATCCGCCCCTTCACTCACTTCAGTGCGGCGCAGAATGTCTGGATCCGCCCGCAGGCCTCTTCCAGGGCCTCATCCGCGGTAGCGTAGCTCACACGGAACGCCGGGGAAAGCCCGAAGGCAGCGCCGAATACCACTGCAACGCCGGTTTCTTCCAGAAGCGCGGTGGCGAAGGCCTCGTCATCGGTGATCTTCGTGCCTGCCTTGCTGGTCTTGCCGATCAATCCCGCGATCGACGGATAGACATAGAACGCACCCTCGGGCACCGGGCACTCGATCCCCTCGATCGCGTTCAGCTTCTCGACCACCAGGTCGCGGCGGCGCTTGAAGACCGCGTTATTGGCCTTGATGAAATCCTGCGGCCCGTTCAGCGCCTCCAGCGCCGCCCACTGACTGATGGTGCAGGGGTTTGAGGTGCTCTGCGACTGGATCTTGCGCATCCCCCCGATCAATACCTCGGGGCCGGCCGCATAGCCGATCCGCCAGCCGGTCATCGCATAGGCCTTCGAGACGCCGTTGCAGGTCAGCGTCCGCTCGTAAAGGCCGGGTTCCACCTCAGCGGGGGTGCAGAACTCGAAATCGTCATAGGCCAGGTGCTCATACATGTCGTCCGTCATCACCCAGACATGGGGATGGCGCATCAGCACATCGGTCAGCGCCTTCAGCTCCTTGCGCGAATAGCCCGCGCCGGTCGGGTTGCTGGGCGAGTTGAAGATGAACCAGCGCGTCTTGGGCGTGATCGCCGCCTCCAGCGCCTCGGGTGTCAGCTTGAAGGCGGTCTCGATGCCCGCGGGCACCACCACCGGCTCGCCGCCCGCCAGCAGCACCATGTCGGGGTAGCTGACCCAATAGGGTGCCGGAATGACCACCTCGTCGCCGGGATTGAGGGTCGCCATCAGCGCATTGTAGAGGATCTGCTTGCCGCCGGTGCCGACGCTGACCTGCGCTGGGCTGTAGGTCAGCCCGTTCTCGCGCGCGAACTTCTCGCAGATCGCCTGCTTCAGCTCGGGAATGCCGTCGGGCGCGGTATATTTCGTCTTGCCCTCGTTGATTGCACGAATGCCCGCTTGCTTGATATTGTCGGGCGTGTCGAAATCGGGCTCGCCCGCGCCCAGGCCGATCACGTCATGACCCGCCTGGCGCATTTCCGCCGCCTTGGTGGTGACCGCGATGGTCGGAGACGGTTTGACGCGAGATAGTGTCGCGGAAAGGGGGTTCATGACGGCCTCCGGTTTGTATAGCGATAACGCATGTCATAGGTTCTGTGCCAACCCGGATCAAGCATCCCGGCAAGACCACTTGAAAGGAAGACAGATGAACGACGATTCGACCGAAGGCTGGTTCGACCCCGACGCCACCACATTCGGCGACCGTGTCGCCGGCGCGCGCGAACAGGCCGGGATGACCCAGGCCGAACTCGCCAAGCGCCTCGGCGTCAAGCTCAAGACCCTCAAGGGCTGGGAAAACGACCTCAGCGAACCGCGCGCCAACAAGCTCTCGATGATGGCCGGGCTCCTGAACGTGTCGCTGCTCTGGCTTCTCTCGGGCGAGGGCGAAGGCCCCGACGGCCCCGGCGAAGACCGCGAACTGTCGCGCGACGTGACCGAAATGCTGACCGAGATCCGCGATATCCGCACCCATCTCGTGCAGTATACCGACCGGCTCGGGCGCCTTGAAAAGACCCTGCGCGCCAAGCTCAAGGACGAGGCCGGTGCCTGAAGAAGACCGCGACACCCGGATCAGGCGCCTGGCCATGCGCTCGATGCGCCGCGGCATCAAGGAGATGGATATCATCCTCTCGCGCTACGCCGCGGCCCGTCTCGATGCGCTTGGCGAGGCGCAGCTGGACCTTTATGACCGGCTGCTCTGCGAGAACGATCAGGATCTTTACCAGTGGGTCACCGGCCAGGTCGCGCCGCCCGATCCCTTCGGCGACCTCGTCGCCGAGATCGCGCTCTTGTCGGACGCCTCGCGTTCAGCGGTGAAATAGCGCGCATTTTAGACGTTATTGCTTCGGTTTACGGATTTTTCGGTATTTTCGCTCAACCTCCTCTCCAAGACCAATCGCACGGAGACGAAGATGAGCTTGCACACCCAGATGGCCGCGGCCGAACAGCAGAGCTTCGTGACAGGCTATCTCGATGCCCTGTCACTGGTGGAGCGCCTGCACCGGCTGCTTCTCGATGTCATCAAGGACGAATTTGAACGCCTGGGCGTGCTCGAGGTGAACCCGGTTCAGGCGCTGCTGATGTTCAACATCGGCGAGAACGAGGTGACAGCGGGCGAATTGAAGACCCGTGGTTACTACCAGGGCAGCAATGTCAGCTACAATCTCAAGAAACTGGTGGAAATGGGCTACATGCACCACCAGCGATGCGAGATCGACCGCCGCTCGGTCCGGGTCCGGCTGACAGAAAAGGGCCGCGCGGTCCGCGATGTCGTCGCTGCGCTATTCGGCCGCCACGCCGACGGGCTGCAGGGCAAGGGCGTGCTTGGCGCCGACGGGATCGACCAGATCACTGGCGCGCTGCGGCGGGTCGAACGCTACTGGACCGACCAGATCCGCTACATCTATTGAGCCGTCGGGCCGGCCGGGCAGGGCGCCCAGCATGATGTCGTTGATCTCGCGGAACAGCTTGCGCGACATGGCGCGCCTGTAGTCGTCGTAACCGCTCGCGACCTCGACAAAGGCATTGGTCCCGCGGATCACCTCGCTGCGGTAGAAATCCAGGACCTCGGGCGCATCGCCCAGCACCACCAGCCCGTTCACGGTGACATTGCTCAGCGGGAAATGCCGATAGGCCAGGCGCGGGCCGAACCCCTCGTTGTTGACGCCGTCGCCCGACACATCGATCACCCGGCGCGCACAGACGGGCGCGCGCGCCAGAAGCCCCGCCGCATAGCCCAGACCATAGCCCATCGCGGTCGGAAACTCGGATTCGCTGCGCGTCGCGCGCGCCAGCGCCGCGACCGCCCGGTCGATATCGCCGTGTCCCTGCAGCAGGCTCCAGTCCAGCAGCATCGCCTGCTTGTAGCGCCCGCTCCATTCATAGATCGCCAGCGCCACATGGCCCTTGCCACCCTTCAGGATCGCGTGGCGGATCTCGGGCGCATTGAGCGCGCCCGCCAGCCCGGTGCGCTGCAATTCATATTCCTGCGCATCCACCGAAGATGACACATCCAGCGCCAGGACCAGCGCAAGACGACAGGTGGCAGCGGCAGGCCATGCGCCCGCCGCCCACAGCCCCGCCGCCAGCAACGCGGCCCTTACCAATGGCCTGTATTCTCCATGCTCGCCCAAGGCTCCTCGGGGGGCTTGGCATCGCCCGCCTGCAACAGCTCGATCGAGATATTGTCGGGGCTGCGCACGAAAGCCATCCGCCCGTCGCGCGGCGGGCGGTTGATGGTCACGCCATTGGCCTGCAAATGCGCGCACATCGCGTAGATATCCTCGACCTCGTAGGCCAGGTGCCCGAAATGGCGGCTGTCCGAAGGCAGCCCTTCATCGCCGTCCCAGTTCCAGGTCAGTTCGACGGGGCATTCCTCCTGCCCCTCGGGAGCCATGAAGATCAGCGAGAACCGCCCGGCCTCGACATCCATCCGCCGGGTCTCGCGCAGGCCCAGCAATTCATAGAACTTCATGCTTTCCTCAAGGTCCTTCACCCGGACCATCGTGTGCAGATATCGAATGCGCATTGCCTGTCTCCTTGTTGCCTTCGCCCCACAGAATAGTCCCATTCCGATCCCTGTCGACCCACCCGCATGGCGGCGCGGCAATTACACCCGATATTGGCGTTTTCACCGATGGCCTCCGCAAGATATAGTGGGGCGCGACTCGCGACGATGGCTTTGCACCGAAAGGATTCCCCGATGCCCCTCACGCCCGACCAACAGGCCGAAATCGACAGCCTGCGCAGCCAGCCCCAGGACACGCTTCGCACCGTCGCGCCGGGGATGGAAAAGCACCTTTACACCGCGCATCCGGTGCTCGATCATGGCTTCGTGCGGGTGGTGGATTACATGGGCGACGATGCCGCCATCTGCCAGGCCGCGCGCGTGAGCTACGGCAAGGGCACGAAATCCGTGTCCAATGACGAGGGGCTGATCCGCTATCTCATGCGCCACTGGCACTCGACCCCGTTCGAGATGTGCGAAGTGAAGCTGCATGTGAAGCTGCCGGTGTTCGTGGCCCGCCAGTGGATCCGCCACCGCACCGCCAACGTGAATGAATATTCCGCGCGCTATTCGATCCTTGACCGTGAATTCTACATCCCCGCGCCCGATGCGCTGGCCGCGCAGTCCACCACCAACAACCAGGGAAGGGGCGCGGCGCTCGAGGGCGAAGAGGCCGACCGCGTGCTGCGCATCCTCCAGGACGACGCGATGCGCTGCTATGACAATTACGAGGCGATGATCTCGGACGAGGGGCAGCAGGGGCTCGCGCGCGAACTGGCGCGCATGAACCTGCCCGCCAATATCTACACCCAATGGTATTGGAAGGTGGACCTGCACAACCTGCTGCATTTCCTGCGCCTGCGCGCCGATACCCACGCCCAGTATGAAATCCGCGTCTATGCGGATGCGATCTGCAAGATCACCGCAGACTGGGTGCCCGCCGCCTACAAGGCGTTCGAGGATTACCGCATGGGCGGCGCCACGCTCTCGGCCCGCGCGCTCGACTGCGTGCGCCGCATGATCCAGGGCGAAGAGGTCACCCAGGAAAGCTCGGGCATGTCCAAGGGCGAATGGCGGGAATTCAAGGAGGTGATTGGCTGATCACCTCGTCCGCACCCTGGCGATCAAGACGTTGGGCGGTGATCGCGCCGCCCACCACCCCCCGCCCGTGACCTTGTCACGGGCCGCGCCCGACCCGCCCCAAGGGCGGGCGCGTCTGCACCGTTGTCCACGCCGCTGAACGTCCGCTCACTCAACCCGTCCTCTCCAACGCATTGTCCCAAAGCGCCCGCCCCGGTCCGGGCGCGCCCCTTTGTTGTTCTCACCAAACCCGCGATCCGTTAACATTTCCCAACCCCAGCGCACGCCTGAATCCGATCCAATCCGCCCCTTCCCGCGTATCCATTCCAAAGACCCCAGACGCCGAAAGGGCCGACATGCTCAACATTCTGCTGCTTTACCTTGTCACCGCCGCCGTGTTCCTCGGCCTTGATGCGATCATGCTCAAGACCGTGATGAAGCCACTGTTCGAGGCCCATATCGGCGACATGATGGCCGAGGAGATCCGGCTGGCCCCGGCGGCGCTGTTCTATCTCTTCTACGTGGCGGGCGTCTTGTGGTTCGTCTCGCTGCCCGCGCTGCGCGCCGGTGCGCCGCTCAACGCGCTGCTGGCGGGGGCGGCCCTGGGGGCGATGGCCTATGGCACCTACGAGTTCACCAATTTCGCCACCCTGCGCGGCTGGGACTGGCGGATGGTCGCGACCGATGTGACCTGGGGTGCGGTGCTGACCGGGGTGTCGGCCTGGTCCGGGGTGATGGTGGCGCGGGCGACCGGATGGCAGGGCTGAAACGGGGGCTTTCGGAGCCCTGATCGGGGCGCTCTGGCGGGTTTTGTACAAAACGAACCGGGCCACGCGCGGATTCGGTACAAAACCCGCGTACAAACCGGACGTTTTGTACAGCGTCCGGCTGTGTCGATCTCCCTCACTGCGGGGCTGCGCAGCCCCGCGCCGGGGTCATGATTGGATGATTATAACAGCTTCAGATCGCTCGCCATCTGGCGTCCGTCGCGCCCCTCCTGCAGGTCGTATCCGACCTTCTGATTGTCAGCCAACCCGGTCAGTCCAGACCGCTCGACAGCCGAGATGTGAACGAACACATCCTTGCCCCCTTCGTCCGGCGCGATGAAGCCGTATCCCTTTGTGGTATTGAACCATTTAACGGTGCCTGTGGGCATTCCGTCTCTCCTTCTTGTCGTCCTTCTTCCCGGAGAACCGGGTGTTCTTCACCACAAGCGCCGCTCAAAATCCGGCCCGCGAAATAAGCTGGCCGAGCCTGACGACGCCTCTGGCGCGTCCGATGATTGCACGGGCCATGTAAAAAGCAAGCAAAACACAGGTGACGCCACCGCCGCTGCCCGTTATTGAGGCGATATGAGCTGGAGGCTGCGATGATCCTGTATGGTCTGAAAACATGCGATACCTGCCGCAAGGCATTGAAATCACTTCCGAATGCGACATTCGTGGATGTCCGCGCCGAGGGCGTCCCCGAGGCGGTGCTGAAATCCGCCCATGCTCGTTTCGGCGCCGCTTTGCTCAATACGCGCTCGACCACATGGCGCGGCCTTGACGATGCAGACCGCGCCCGCAACCCACTGGAATTGCTTAAGGATCACCCGACCCTGATGAAGCGCCCGCTGATCGAGGAGGCGGGCGAGCTCTATCTTGGCTGGGGTCCGGATTCTCAGGCCGCATTGCTCGGCTAAGCCACGGGGCATCAGCCCGAAGGAGACGAAATCATGCGCAACGCGGCCCTTGTTCTTGGCATCATCGGCGGGCTTTTCGCCATGCTGGTCGGGTTCTTCAGCTTCGGCTATACCGAATTCATCAACGAATACGGTGAGATAGAGGGCCTTGCGCGACAGGTCGACAGGGTCGGGCTTATCCGCACGGTCAGCTTCCTCGCGCCGCTTCTGGCGATTGCCGGGGGTGCGATGGCGCGGGTCCGGGCGCTCTGGGGCGGGGTGTTGATGCTGATCTCGGCGGGTGCGATGTATTACGCCTTTGATTTCAACGTCTTCACCATGTTCCCCATCGGCTTCACGGCGCTTGGCGCTGTGCTGGCGCTGGCCGCGGGGAAGCCTGACGAGCCCAAGGCGCATTTCTGAGAACCAGCCGGTCCAGCGAGATCGGCCCCGCACCCTTGATCGCCAGGACCACCAGAACGAACACCCAGAACGCCCGCTGATCCGCGATGACGGAATCCGGCAGCCTGTCGAACCACGCGCCGATCGTGCCGGGCTCGGCGATGGCGCCATGACCGAAAAGATCTGTCAGCGTCTGCAGCGCGACAAATCCGATCATCCCGAGCGCGGCCAGCCGTGTGAGAAGGCCCGTAACGATCAGAAATGACAGTAGAAATTCAGCCCATGTGCCGGCCAGAACCACCAGCCAGTGAAGCACGCCAAGCTGGCCGTGATCATAGCCGACCGCCTCCATCGCGCGGGGGAATATCTGCGCATAGGCACCGGCGGAGGGCATGAAGATCCCAAACAACCCGTCGCCCAGCTTTGTCAGGCCCGACACCCAGAAATAACTCAGAAGAACCCCGGCAAAGACCAGCCGCGCAAGTGTCGGCACCAGCCAATCCGCGCGCGCCATCAGGGCGCAGAAACGGAGGTAATAGGTGACAAGGATCATGTGGCTTGCTCCTTAGGGGGAAAGATTGCGGTGATGGCACGACCCGTCAGAAGCAGTGACAGCATCCCCGCCAGATCGAAATCCTGCGCCTCGCCAAGTGCCGCATCGACCGCGTCCGACAGGCTTTGCGCGCTCAGAAGCGCGGTCACGAACACCGCGCCACCGGGCGGCAGAAGCTGAACGACGGGATCGAATTCCGGTCGGGTGATCAGGACATCCTCGGCCACGGCCGAAGGCTTGGGCGCGCCACCGTCGCAAGCATAACGCCAGATCCCATGTACCGGCCAGGGCGACCGCAGCACGCGCAGCGCAGGCGCCAGTTCAAGGCGCGCCTGTGCCATCAGATCAGGGGACAGGCGCTCAAGTCTGTCCGCCTCGACCGGGGCGCGGTCGGCCGCGTGGTAGGCCTCGCGCTGTGCCTGTTCAAGGCGCGCCACATCGCCCAGGTAACGCAGATGCGAGAGCGGAGCGAAGCGTTCAAGAAAGTCTGGAAATTCAGTGCCATACTGCATGATCATCGGTGTCGATGGCGGGTGCTGCCGCAGGTAGAGGCCCGCCACCTTCTTGAAGTTTTCAGGCCCGATCAGCGAACGGATGGCAGGAAACCCCACCTCAAGCGCCTCGGTGAGGCTGACCGCGACATTGTTGCGATAGACATCGAAACGCCGCCCCGCCGCGCGGCCCTGGCCGTCGCTGAGGCCATCAGGGATCGGGGCGCTGCCATCAAGCAGCGCGCGGTGAAACACGGTCTGGGTCGGACTCATGCCGGAACCTGCTGCAGGGCGTTGGCGGCGCGTTGCGCCTCGGCGGCCAGGACATGCCAGTCCGGCACGTCGGAATCCCACTCGATCAACAGTGGACGCGCACCCGCGCGCGCCAGCGTGTGGTCCAGCAAGGCCCAAACCGGATCGGCCACCTCGCGCCCGTGGCTGTCGATCAACAGCGGCGCGCCGTGATCGTCATGGTCCTCGTCATGCCCGCCAAGATGGATTTCACCCACCTGCGCAAGCGGGAAGGCGTCGATATAGGCGCGCGGGTCCAGATCGAGATTGGTGGCCGAGACGAATACGTTGTTCACGTCCAGCAACAGCCCGCAGCCCGTGCGCCGCGCGACTTCGGTCAGGAATTCCGTCTCGCTATAGGTGCTCTCGTCAAAGGCCAGATAGCTTGACGGGTTCTCCAGCAGCATCTTCCTTCCGATTGTTTCCTGCAGCGCGTCGATATGGTCGGCGACGCGGGTCAGCGTTTCCCCGGTATAGGGCAAGGGCAGGAGATCGTTGAGAAAATGGCTGTCATGGGTCGACCAGGCAAGGTGCTCGGAGAAGCTGGCGGGTTGCAGCCAGTCGCACAGATACCTGAGCCGCGAAAGATGATCGGGATCGAGCCGCCCCTCGCCGCCGATGCTGAGACCGACGCCATGAACAGAGATCGGAAATTGTTCTGCCAGGTGACGCAACTGCGCCAAAGGGCGCCCGCCATCGCCCATGTAGTTCTCGGCATGGATCTCCAGCCATTCGACCGGGCGCGGATCATCCAGGATGGCGGTGAAGTGCTGTGGTTTGTAGCCGACGCCAGGACCGGCGGGCAGGGTGGGAAAATGTGAAACTGCATCAAGCATCGCAAGCCTCCTGTCGCAAAACTCTGTCGGGACGGGATGCGCGGTGACCGCGCATCCCCAGCGTCGCGTTTACGAGGGCAGGTCGCGGTCCAGCGGTTCGAGCGAACCCATGCGTTCCGACCCGTCGGCCATTGCGGGCAGGTCGATATCGGCGCAGGTGCCTTCGGGGACCAGCGTCCAGGCATTGCCCTGGTAGTCGACGGTCGAGGAACCGGCACAGGTGGTTCCGGCACCTGCCTTGCAATCGTTTTGCCCGGCCAACGAAACGCCATAGCATTTTTCCTTGGCGTCCTGAGCAGCGGCGGGGCTGCTGTAGGCGGTCAATGCGGCGGTCATGGCGCCGGCGATGGCAACGGTCTTCATGGTCTTGGACATAGTGTCTCTCCCTCACTGGGTTGCAGGTCATATCGCCGAGGATACCCGACGATAACGCAAGGGTAGAGCGGAAGGCGCGCGCGGGCCTATTCACGAGGACGTCAGACACGGAGCCGTCAAAAGCCGTGAAGACAAGCGGTAGCGCAAGGTGCTTGAAAATCAAGGATTTCGTGTCGGCCCCGGCGCACGCCGTAACAATCGCGTGCCGGAACCGAGGATCAATTTCGCCCTTTGTTACAGCTGGTCGGGCGGCGTGGCCTCGCGCGAAAGGGCTGTGATCACGTCATCGAGCGCCTGCACGCTGGTCTGTTTCTCACCAAGGCGGCGCAACGATACCGTGCTTTCCTCGACCTCTCGCAAGCCGCAGGCCAGGATCACCGGGACCTTGCCGACAGAGTGTTCGCGCACCTTGTAATTGATCTTTTCGTTGCGGATGTCGGCCTCCGCCCGCACACCAGCGGCGCGCAGGGCTTCAACCACCTTGGCGACGTAGGCGTCGGCTTCGGACACGATCGAGGCCACCACGACCTGCCGCGGTGCCAGCCAGAAAGGCAGTTTGCCAGCGTGTTCCTCGATCAGGATACCAATGAAGCGCTCGAAACTGCCCAAGACCGCGCGGTGCAGCATGACGGGACGATGCTTGGCGCCATCCTCGCCGATATAGGTCGCGCCGAGCCGTTCGGGCAGGACAAAATCCACCTGCAGCGTTCCGCATTGCCAATCGCGCCCGATTGCGTCGGTCAGCACGAATTCCAGCTTTGGACCATAGAAAGCGCCTTCGCCGGGGTTGAGCTCGAATTCGGCTCCGGCGGCCAGTGTCGCGGATTTGAGCGCGGCTTCGGATTTGTCCCAGACCTCGTCGCTGCCGGCGCGCTTTTCGGGCCGGTCCGAGAACTTCACGGCGAATTTCTCGAACCCCAGATCGCGATAGATCTCGGACAAAAACCCAATGAATTTCTGGGTTTCCGACTCGATCTGATCTTCGCGGCAGAAGATATGCGCATCGTCCTGCGTAAAGCCGCGCACCCGCATTATTCCGTGCAGCGCGCCCGAAGGTTCGTAGCGGTTGCAACTGCCGAACTCGGCCATGCGCAGGGGCAGATCACGATAGGACTTGAGGCCCTGGTTGAAGATCTGGACGTGACAGGGGCAGTTCATCGGCTTGAGGGCGTTGATGGATTTCTCGCGGGCGTGGTCTTCGTCGACTTCGACGATGAACATATGCTCCTGATACTTGTCCCAATGGCCTGACGCCTCCCACAATTTGCGGTCGACAACCTGCGGGGTGTTCACCTCGACATACCCGCCACTGCGCTGTTTGCGGCGCATGTAGTCTTGCAGGGTGGTGTAGATCGACCAGCCATTGGGGTGCCAGAAAATCTGTCCCGGCGCCTCTTCCTGCATGTGGAAGAGGTCCATTTCACGACCCAGCTTGCGGTGGTCACGCTTCTCGGCTTCCTCAAGGAAGTTCATGTATTCCTTAAGTTTTTCGCGATTCATGAAGGCCACGCCATAGATGCGTTGCAGCATCTGGCGGTCGGAATCCCCGCGCCAGTAGGCACCGGCGACGGACATCAGCTTGAAGGCGTCGGCGGGGACCTGGCCGGTGTTCTGGAGGTGGGGGCCGCGGCAGAGGTCTTGCCAGGGGCCGTGCCAGTACATGCGCAGGGGTTCGGTGCCGGGGATGGCCTCGATCAGCTCGACCTTGAAGGGTTCGCCATTGTCCTCATAGTGCCGGATTGCGCGCTCACGGTCCCAGATCTCGGTCCGCACGGGGTCACGCAAGCTGATGATTTCCTTCATCTTTTTCTCGATTGCGCCGAGGTCTTCGGGGGTGAAGGGCTCGGCGCGGTCGAAGTCGTAGTACCAACCGTTCTCGATGACGGGGCCGATGGTGACCTTGACGTCGGGCCAAAGTTCTTGGACGGCGCGGGCCATGATGTGGGCGAGGTCGTGGCGGATCAGTTCGAGCGCCGGAGCTTCGTCCTTCATGGTGTTGATTTCAATGGAAGAATCGGCCTCTATCGGCCATTGGAGATCCCAGTGCTGGCCGTTCACATTGGCCGAGATCGCCTTTTTGCCAAGCGAGGTCGAGATATCTGCCGCCACTTCGGCGGGCGTGATCCCGGCATCGTAGTGGCGTTGGCTATCGTCAGGAAAAGTAAGGGAAATCTGGGCCATTGGCCTGAAGCTCCTCGTCGGTTTGGCGCCCACGGAACGCCCGGTTGCGGGTATGGTCTGGTTCGACCCGGTTTTACGCCTTGAGGAGAGCAAGTCAAGCCGGGTGTTTCCGTACAAAACGTCTGTTTTGTACGGCGGTTTTGTACCGAAACCGCGGATGTAGCGCCAGGGTTTGTACAAAACCCGGAAATCCGCCCCGAAACGCGCGCCAAAACGGTTTGCTCAGGGCCGCGCCGGGATGCAAGATTGGCCGCAACATGACACAGCATCAAACAGCGATGAAGCGAGAAGGGCCGGCATGAGCGACGCAGATATCCTGACCACAGCCGAGGGGCGCAGGCTGGCCTATCACCGGAGTGCGGGCGCGGCGCCGGGCGTCGTTTTCCTGGGCGGGTTCAAATCCGACATGGAGGGCACCAAGGCGGTGCATCTGGAGGCCTGGGCACGCCGGAACGGGAGAGCGTTCCTGCGGTTCGACTATTCCGGGCACGGGCTGTCATCCGAAGAGTTCACAGATGGCTGCATCGGCGATTGGACGACTGATGCGATGACGGCGATCAGCGAGCTGACCGAGGGGCCGCAGATCCTGGTCGGGTCGTCGATGGGCGGCTGGATCGCGCTGTTGTGCGCCCGGGCGATGCCCGAGCGGGTGGCAGGGCTGGTGACAATCGCCGCCGCCCCCGATTTCACCGAGGATTCCATGTGGGCGGGGTTCGACGAGGCGCAGCGCGCCGCGCTGATAAATGAAGGGCAGGTGGCGCTGCCAAGCGACTACGGCGAACCCTATGTCATCACCCGCCGCCTGATCGAGGACGGGCGCGATCACCTCGTGCTGCGTGCGCCCTTGTCGCTGCCGTTCCCAGTGCGGTTCCTGCAGGGCACGGCGGATGAGGATGTGGAAATGGCGGTGGCGTTGCGGCTGCTGGATCATGCGCGCGGCCCCGACATGCGCCTGACGCTGGTCGATGGCGCGGATCATCGGTTTTCCGACCCCGACTGCCTTGGGTTGATCGAGGCCGCGCTGGAGGAGGTATTGTCGCGGGCGGGTGGTGGCGCTTGACGCTGCGCAGGCCTGTGGCAAGGTGGGCGGGCACGATCCCGAAGTCAGAAGGAACAGAGCCGTATGCGTGATCCCTTGGTGCTGCTGCCGGGATTGATGTGCGATTCCCGATTGTTTCGAGACCAGATCGAGGCGCTGAGCGCCGATCACGCGGTCATGGTCGCGCCGGTGTCGCAGGGCGAGCGGATGGAGGAGATCGCCTCGGCGTTGCTGGATCAACTGCCGCCGCGCTTTGCGCTGGCGGGGCATTCGGTCGGCGGGATGGTGGCGATGGAAATCCTGCGCCGCGCACCCGATCGGGTGCTGCGGCTGGCGCTGATGAATACATCGCCTCTGGCCGAGACGCCGCAAGCGGCGGCGGATTACGAGCCCGCGATCATCAAGCTGAAATCGGGCCGTCTGGACGAGGCGGTGCAGGCGTTGATACCTGCCGAGTCACTGGCGCCGGGCAGTCGCCGTCAGGCGATGGTGTCCGAACAGGTGGCAATGGCGGCGCGGGTCGGCGAGGGCGCGATCATCCGCCAGATCAGGGCGATGCAGCGACGGCGCGATTACCAGCCGGTATTGCGCCGCTGCCGGGTGCCGACGCTGGTTCTGTGCGGGGCCGAAGACGCGTTGATCCCTGTGAAGCGGCATGGATTCCTGGCGGAACTGATCCCCTATGCGCGCCTTGAGGTGATAGAGGGCGCGGGCCACCTGACGCCGATGGAGGAGCCGGAGGCGACGACGGCGGCGCTGCGGACCTGGATCGCGCAACCCTATGTCCTGCAAAGCCGCACGGATGCCTGAACCCGGACAGAGCTGGCAGGCGCGGCTGCGGCGCAGCCGGCGGCGGGTCCAGGTCTGGAGCAAGCGGAGGCTGCCGCCGGGGACAAGACTGCTGGCGGGGCTGCTGCTGATGCTGGGTGGGGTCTTTGGATTCCTGCCGGTGGTCGGGTTCTGGATGTTTCCGCTGGGTGTGGCGGTGGCCGCCCTCGACGTGGTCCCTGTCTGGCGCTGGCTGCGCTGGCGCTGGCGCGGTGAAGGCAGGGACGGGCGCGACAGCGGCCCGGATCGCTGAGGCGCATCCGGGCCGCGCTGTCGGATTTCTCAGGCCGCCTTGGATTTCCTGGCGCCGTCCTTCTTTTTCTTCTTGCGCGGTGCGGTGCGGTTGCGCTGCGCCGGTGCTTCGGAATTGGCGTCGATGAAATCCAGAACCAGCGGGCGGATATTGTTGCGCCAGCTGCGCCCGGCGAAGATGCCGTAATGCCCGGCCTCGGGCTCGACATGGCTGGCCTTCATGCTGTCGGGCAGGCCGGTCAGAAGATCGAGCGCGGCGACGCATTGACCGGGGGCCGAGATGTCATCCTTGGCACCCTCGACTGTCTTGACCGCGACCTTGGTGATCGCGCCGATATCGACCTTGTGGCCGCGCACGGTGAAGGCATTGCGCGCGATTTCGAGGTCCTTGAAGATGCGTTCCACCGTGGACAGGTAGAATTCCGCGGGCATGTCCATGACGGCGAGATACTCGTCGTAGAACTTGTTGTGCGGGTCGCGGTCGCTGGCCTCGCCGCGGCTGACGCGCAGGATCTGATCGGAAAACGCCTTGGCGTGGCGTTCGCCGTTCATCGACATGAAGGAGGAAAGTTGCAGGAGACCCGGATAGACCGAGCGCCCGACGCCCTTGTGCTTGAAGCCGACGCGCTGGATCATGGTTTCCTCGAGCTGGCCCATCGTGACGCGGCGGCCGAAATCGGTCACGTCGGTCGGGGTGGCGTCGGGGTTGATCGGGCCGCCGATCAGGGTCAGCGAGCGGGGCTGGGATTCAGGTTCGAGTTCAGCGAGGTAGGCGGTGGCGGCCAGGGTCAGGGGCGCGGGCTGACAGACGGCGATGACATGCAGGTCGTTGCCGAGCGCGCGCATGAAATCCATCAGGTAGAGGGTGTAGTCCTCGATGTCGAAGCGGCCGGCGGAAACCGGGATGTCGCGGGCATTGTGCCAATCGGTGACATAGACTTCGCAATCGGGCAGCAACGAGCGCACGGTCGAGCGCAGGAGAGTCGCGTAGTGACCCGACATCGGCGCCACCAGAAGCACGCGGCGGTCCATCTCGTCGCGTCCGGCGACGTCGAAATGGATGAGGTCGCCGAAAGGGGCCTCGACCACGGTTTCGATATTGATCAGGTGATCGCGCCCGTCTTCGCCGGTGATGGATTCGATGCCCCAGTCGGGCCGGGCTGTCATGCGCTGAAAGGTGCGTTCCGTAACCTCGCCCCAGGCGGCCATCCATTGCAGCGCGGGGTTTGGCGTCATGGCGAAAACCGGATAGGATGCAATCGACAGGGCCGATGCGCCCAACCATTGGTTCGTGTTCCGGAAGGTTTCCATCAGGTCATATGTCATCATGTAACGCATCGACGTCTCCTTCTGAACCGGCGGATCGGTTCGTTTCGCCGCACTGTCCGGCCGGAAGGTGGACGGTATGCTGCATAGCAGAAACTTAAAAGGGATTCGTGAATATGGCAACGAATGAGGAGGTCGCGGGTGAGACTCTCGATAAAATGACCGAGAATCTGGCGCGGATCGAGGAGTTGTCGCAACGGTTGATCAAGGCGCTTTCCGCAAGAAACCCGCCCAATCCGGGGTTGAGCGGCCCGTCGCAGGAGCTGTTCGCGCGTGCGGCGTCGTCCTATTGGGCCGAGATGCTGGAAAACCCCGGCAAGCTCTATGAGCGGCAGTTGCAGTACTGGGGCGAATCGGTGCGCCACTTCGTTGAGGCGCAACAACAGCTGGTGCAGGGCCATGCGCCGGAGCCCGGCGAGCTGACGGATGTGGATGAATCGCTGAAGGGCGACAAGCGATTCGCGAATCCGCTGTGGGAGACGCATCCGTTCTTTCATTACGTGAAGCAGCAATATGCGCTCAATGCCCGCGCGATCCGGGACGCGGTGCAGGAGGTGGATGATCTCGATCCGGTCGAAAAGCGGCGGCTGGAGTATTTCTCGCGCCAGATCATCGACATGATGAGTCCGACGAATTTCCTGGGCACCAATCCCGACGCGCTGGAAAAGGCGGTGGAGACCGAGGGCGAGAGCCTGGTGCGGGGGCTGGAGAACCTGGTGGCGGATCTTGAGGCCAATCACGGCGAGATGCTGGTGCGGCTGGCGGATGAGAGCGCGTTCGAACTGGGCCGCAACATCGCCACCACGCCGGGCGAGGTGGTCTATCGTAACCGGATGATGGAGCTGATCCAGTATGCGCCCGCGACCGAGCAGGTGCATGAAACGCCGGTGGTGATCTTTCCGCCCTGGATCAACAAGTATTACATCCTCGATCTCAAGCCCGAGAACAGCCTGATCAAGTGGATCACCGAGCAGGGCTATACGCTGTTCGTGGTGAGTTGGGTAAACCCGGATGCCAGCTATGCCGATGTGGGAATGGCGGATTACGTCGAAGAAGGGTTCATGACCGCGATCCGCGAGGCCAAGGCGATCTGCAACACCAAGCAGGTCAACGCGGTGGGGTATTGCATCGCGGGCACGACGCTGCACCTGGCGCTGGCGCTGTTGGCGAAGCGGGGCGACAAATCGGTGCGCTCGGCGACGTTCTTCACCGCGCTCACGGATTTCTCGGAGCAGGGCGAGTTCACGCCATTCCTTCAGAATGATTTCGTCGACGGGATCGAGAGGGAGGTCGCCGAACAGGGGGTTCTGCGCTCGTTCATCATGTCGCGCACGATGTCGTTCCTGCGCTCGAACGACCTGATCTATCAGCCCGCCGTGCGCAGCTACATGATGGGCGAGGCGCCGCCGGCATTCGACCTTCTGTTCTGGAACGGCGACGGCGCGAACCTGCCGGGGCGCATGACGGTCGAGTATCTGCGCGGGCTGTGCCAGCAGAATGCATTCGTCAACGAGGGGTTCGACCTGTGCGGCGAGCGGCTCCATATCAAGGATGTGAAAATCCCGCTGATGTCGGTGACCTGCCAGAGCGATCACATCGCCCCCTGGAAGGACTGCTATCGCGGGTTTCGCCAGACCGGCGCCCGCCAGCGCGATTTCATCGTGTCGCAGTCGGGCCATATCGCGGGGATCGTCAACCCGCCCTCGAAGAAGAAATACGGCCATTACACCAATGACGACCTGAGCGGGGATGCCGAGGCCTGGATGGCGGGCGCGACCTTCAACGAGGGGTCATGGTGGCCGCGCTGGGAGGCCTGGCTGCGCAGGCGTTCGGGCAAGAAAGTTGACGCTAGGACACCCGGCGATTCGGCCCATCCGCCGCTGGCTCCGGCGCCTGGAACCTATGTAAAAACCAAGTCAAGCGACTGATTTCATTGCACTTCCATATTTATGCTGCAGTGCAGCAAATTGGGGTTGATTTTCTGCGCTGCAGCGCGCATATTGTTTGCAGACGCAGAAACGTGCGAAACAACTCGCAGCAATGCAAAGCAATCAAGGATTGGATTTACCAATGGCCAAAGCACAAGACTTCAGCACCGTCATGAAAGACATCATGGGCGCATTCCCCGTCGACACCAAAGCGATGGAAGACGCCTTCAACAGCCAGGCAGCCCTGAGCGAGAAGCTCTCGGGTGTGGCGCTGGACGCGGCAGAGAAATCGGCCGACATCTCGAGCAAATGGGCCAAAGAGACCCTGTCCAAGATGACCGAGATGAGCAAAGCCAAAGCCGAGCCGGCTGACTATGCCAAGGCAATGACCGATTTCGCATCGGCAAACGCCGAAGTGGCCGCCGAGAACATGGCCGCCTTCGCCGAAATCGCCAAGAAAGTTCAGATGGACACCGTCGAACTGATGATGAGCGCCGGCAAGGACATGCAGGAAGACGCCGCCAAGGCCGTCAAGAAAGCCACCGACGAGGTGACTTCTGCTGCCAAGAAAGCAGGCGCCGCCAAGTAAGCGGTAACAGACATACGGCCTGATCTCCTCCTCCTCCCTGAGAGGGCCGGTATGACAAGGGCGAGCCAATTGCGGCTCGCCCTTTCTTTTTATTCTGCACTGGCATAAGCTATGCTGCAGCGCTGAAACATCCGGGAGGACCGCGCAGTGGCCGAGACAGAGAAACCGTTACTGATCAAACGCTACGCCAGCCGCCGTCTGTATAATACCGAGACATCGGATTACGTGACGCTGGAAGATATCGCGGAGTTCATCCGCGACGGGCGCGAAGTGCAAATCATCGACCTGAAATCGGGTGACGACCTGACCCGGCAATACCTGTTGCAGATCGTCGCCGAACACGAAAGCCGCGGTGAAAGCGTGCTGCCGATCAGCGTTCTGACCGATCTGGTGCGCAGCTATACCACCCAGGCCACCAGCGTCGTCCCTGAGTTCCTGGCCGCCAGCTTCGAGATGCTGCGCGAAGGGCAATCGGCGATGATGGAGAACATGACCAAGAATAATCCGCTGGCCAGCATGCCGGGCATGGAGGCGATGCGCGCCCAGCAAGAGGCCTTCATGAAGGCGGTCACGGGCGGGATGGGCGGCCTCAAGAGCGGCCCCGAGCGCGAGGAGTCCAAGCCGTCGGCGGCGGCAGGAGAGGACGAAGACCTGAGCGAGATTCGCAAGCAGCTTGCGGAATTGCAGGAAAAACTGTCGAAGATGCACAAGTGACCGGGTGATGGTCGACAGTCCGGGCCGGATAACGCTCTGGGGTATCGAAGTGTTCATGGCGGCCGCCGATGAACGCTCGATTTCGGCAGCGGCCAAGCGCCTGGGGGCGAGCCCCTCGGCGGTGAGCCAGCAATTGACCAACCTTGAAAGCGCGGTGGGCGCGACGCTGTTGCAGCGCAACGCGCGCCCCGTGCGCCTGACGCCGGCGGGCGAGATCATGAAGCGCCATGCGCAGGTGATCCTGAACGAGGCGACGCAGGCGCGCGCCGAACTGGCGATGTCCGACCTGTCGATGCTGACCCGGTTCCGGCTGGGCATGATCGAGGATTTCGAGGCCGATGTGACGCCGCGATTACTGACGCATATGGCGACCGAGATGCGCGGCTGTCAGTTCCTGCTGGAGACCGGCGCGAGCCATTACCTGTTCGATCTGCTGGACCAGCGGGCGCTGGATGTGATTGTGGGCGCCGATCTGGGCACGCCGGGCGATTGGGCCGAGGTGCACCCGGTGCTGCGCGAGGGATTCGTGGTGGTGACGCCCAAGGGGGCGATCGACCCGCAAAAGGACGTGCTGCGCCAGCTGAAGCGCATGGCGCTCGTGCTTTACACGCAGCGCCATTACATGGGGCGGCTGGTCAGTGCGCATCTGACGCGCCAGAGCATGACCCTGCGCCACCGGTTCGAAATAGACAGCTATCACGCCATCATGGCGCTGGTCGGGCAGGGGGCGGGGTGGACCATCCTGCCGCCGCTGGCCCTGATGCGGGCGCGCCGTTTTGCCGACCAGATCGATGTGATGGAGCTGCCGTTCGAGCCGCTGTCGCGCACCATCAGCCTGACCGCGCGCAAGGATATCCTGGGCGAAATGCCCGCCAGCGTCGCCGGAACGCTGCGCCCGATCCTTCAGGAGCGCATCGTGGACCCGGCGATCGCGCGCTATCCGTTCCTTGAGAAAACGCTGACGGTGCTGTGAGGCACCTGCGCGTTCATGTGCCGTAGCTGCGCGCTTCGCCCATCACGTCGCGTGCGGCGGCGATCAGTGCATCGGCGATCAGATCGAGTTCGGGGCGCTGGAGGCGCGCGGGCAGGCGCACGTCGCAGGCGCGCATCAGCATGGCGCGGGTGCGCGGCAGCGGGCCGGGATCCTGCGGCAGGAAGCCCCAGTTCCAGAAGGCGCGGGCGTTGTCGGTGGACAGGCCGAAGATCTGCACCTTGATGCCACGCGCCTGGGCGGCGCTGGCAAAGGCGCTGGCGTCGGCGTCGCTCATGGCGATCAGGTTGAACTGGATCGAATCCGGCGCGCGCTCTTCGGGGGCGAGCTTCGGCGGGACCTGTAGCCAGGGGCTGGCATTGAGTTTCGCCGCGACATGGTCGTGATTGGTGCGCCCGTCGGCGACGCGGCGGGGGATCTCGGCCAGCTGCGGGCGAATGATCGCGGCGCTGAGGTTGTTCATGCGCAGGTTATAGAGGGGCAGGCGGTTCTGCCAGCGGGCGAAGGCGGCGGCGAGGTCGGGATCGTCGCGGCCCATATGCTTGGCCCAGTTGTGTTCATAGGCGCCGGACATGATGACGGCGCGGGCCACCAGGTCGGCATCGTCGGTCACGAGGATCCCGCCTTCGCCGGCATTGAGCAGCTTGTAGGACTGGAAGCTGAAGCAGCCGACTCGCCCGATCGTGCCGATCTTGCGCCCCGCCCACGTAGTGCCGAGCGAATGGGCCGCGTCCTCGATCACGGGGATGTCGCGGGCGGCGCAGAGCGACATGATCGCGTCCATGTCGCTGGTATGGCCGCGCATGTGGCTGACGATGACCGCCTGCACATCGTCCAGCCGGGCGGTGAAATCGGCGACGTCGATGCGGTAGTTCTCGCCGACCTCGCACAGGACGGGGATGCAATCGGCATGGATCACCGAGGAGGGGACCGCGGCGAAGGTGAAACCGGGGATCAGCACGCGCGCGTCGCGCGGCAGGCCGAGCGCCTTGAGCGAGAGGAACAGGGCCGCTGAGCAGGACGAGACCGCCAATGCGTAGCGGGTGCCCATATGGGCGGCGAATTCCTGCTCGAGCAGGGTCACCGGCGCATCCTGCGGCGCTGTATAGCGGAAGAGGTCACCCGACTGCAGCATCCGGTCGATTTCGGCGCGGGCGGCTTCGGGGATGGGTTCGGCGTCGAAGGCATTGGGCGGAAGGGTCATCTTCTTCGGCTTTCCTGAAGTGTGTTTTCGGGAAAACTAAAACATATCCGCGCGCGGCCCAAGCGAAATCTCTGTGACAGGGTGCCACGGCGGTAAAACGCATCGGGCGCCCGCTGAGGGGCGCCCGAAGGGTCGCGAGTGGCGTGCGGGTTACGAGCCCGAGCGCGTGACCTGCATCATGCCGTCGCCCGAATTGAGGGCCTGGTCGACATAGGCACGGCTCTCGGAGGGGGTGCGGTCGCCGATCAGCACACGCTGGCCGCGCTTCTGGGCGACGTCGATCATGTGGATGTCGTGCTCGCTCAGCTGGTTGAAGCTGGCCTCGCTGTAATGGCGGGGCATCATTTCGATCTGGCTGTAGTCCATCGCGCTGACGGGCAGGGCGACGGTGGCCGCGAGGGTCGCGCCGATGACGAGGGCGCCAAGACCGCGGGTCGGGGTATGTGTCGTTCTGGTCATGTCTGTCTCCTTTTTCGGTTTCGCTGACTACAAGCTATGGGGGGAGGGGCATGGGGCAAAACACGACTGGAACACGGATCGGTGAGGCGGGCCGTGAGCAGGGCCGCGTGTGAAGTCTGTTATCGGTGCGTGAGGGGGGTGGCGCGATCGGTGTGAGACAAGACAGACTATTGATATGTATGTAAAAATCAGCGTCCAGTGCGAGAAAGCCCGGCGCTGCATCCGGTGTCTGAAATCATGCGCGGTTCGGGCGGAACACGATGCGGACACGACACGGTGAGTGGCGCGCGGCGCGTTCAGACGCCCAAGCGGTCGCGCATGGCGAACCATGTCATCGCCAGCACCAGAAGCGGCGAACGCAGCGCGCTGCCGCCCGGAAAGCCGGGTGCGGGCACGCGCGCCATGGTGTCGAAACCGTCGGCCTGACCGCGGATCGCGTCGGCCATCAGCTTGCCCGCATGGGTGGCGCTGCCGACACCGTGACCGGAATAGCCCGAGGCCGACAGCATGTTGGGCGCGGGGCGCGTGAGGTAAGGCATGCGCTTCATGGTGATTCCGAGCGTGCCGCCCCAGGTGTAATCGAACCGCACATCCGCAAGATGCGGGAAAATCTGCGCCATCGGCTTGCGCACGGTGGCACCGATATCGCGCGGAAAGCGGTAGCCATAGCTTTCGCCGCCGCCGAAGAGCAGGCGCTTGTCGGAGCTGAGGCGAAAGTAATTCACCACGAACTTGCTGTCGGCCACGGCGATGTCGCGGGTCAGCACGCGGGCGGCCTCGTCGCCAAGGGGTTCTGTCGCGGCGATGAAATTGTTGATCGGCATGACGCGGGCCGCGACCTTGGGTTCAAGACCGCCAAGATAGCCGTTGCAGGCGAAGATCACGTGATCGGCGCTGACCGCGCCATGCCCGGCCTGAACGCGCGCCGGGCTGCCCTTGTGGACCTGCGAGACCAGCGTGTTTTCATGGATGCGCACCCCGGCGTCCCGCGCCGCGCGCGCCAACCCGAGCGCGTAGTTGAGCGGATGGAGATGCGCCGCGCTCATGTCGAGCGAGCCGCCGACATAGCGCGGCGAGGGGCAGATCGCCTGCGCGGCGTCGCGATCCAGCTTTTGCAGTTCGCCATAGCCGTAGCGCGTGGCGAGATGGTCGGCATAGGCATGTTCGGCGGCGGTCTCGGCCTCGGAAAAGCACATGTGCGCGATGCCGGGTTTCAGATCGCAATCGATCCGGTGGCGCGCGATCAGGGATTTCACCAGCGCCTTGGCGTCTTCGGCCAGATCCCAGAGCTTTGCGGCATCGTCCGGGCCGACCAGCTCTTCCAGCGCGTCCTGTTCCATCCGCTGGCCCGAGCCAAGCTGTCCGCCATTGCGCCCGGAGGCGCCGAACCCGACGCGATGCGCCTCGAGCAGCACCACGTCGAGCCCGGCCTCGGCCAGGTGCAGCGCCGCCGACAGCCCGGTATAGCCCGCACCGATGATACAGACATCGGCCCTGGCCTGTCCGCGCAGCGGCGCGAAAGCATCGAGCGGGCGGGCGGTGGCGGTATACCAGCTGTCGGGATACTGGCCCTGCCGGTCATTGGCGAAGAGCAGATTCATGGGTCGGGCGGTCCGCTCTCAGACGTTCATCAGAAGGTGTTCGCGCTCCCAGGGGCTGATGACCTGAAGGAATTCCTCGTATTCGGCGCGTTTCACGATGGAATAAACGCGGGCGAATTCCGGTCCCAGGATGTCATGCAGGTCGGTGGCCTCGTCGAACATGTCGAGCGCCTCGCCGAGCACGCGGGGGATATCGGGTTCGCCCTCATAGGCATCGCCCTTGAATTGGGCGTCGGGGCGGGTTTCGTTCATCATCCCCAGAAGCCCGCACGCCAGGCTGGCGGCGATGCCGAGATAGGGGTTGCAATCCATCCCGGCCATCCGGTTTTCGACCCGTCGCGCCTCGGGCGGGGAGAGCGGCACGCGGATGCCGGTGGTGCGGTTGTCGCGCGCCCAGGCCAGGTTGATCGGCGCGGCGTGGTCCTTGACGTAGCGGCGGTAGGAATTGACGTAGGGCGCCAGCACGGCCACGGCGTCGGGCAGGTGTTTCTGCAGGCCGCCGATGAAGTGGAAGAACGCGTCGGTTTCGCCGCCCTGCGGGCCGACGAAGAGGTTGCGCCCGGTCTCGGGATCAAGGATCGAGTGGTGCACATGCATCGAGCTGCCCGGCTCGTCCTCGATCGGCTTGGCCATGAAGGTGGCGAAGCAGTTATGCTTGAGCGCGGCCTCGCGGATCAGGCGTTTGAAATAGAACACTTCATCCGCCAGCTTGACCGGGTCGCCGTGGCGCAGGTTGATTTCCAGCTGTCCGGCGCCGCCTTCCTGGGTGATGCCGTCGATCTCGAATCCCTGGGCCTCGGCGAAATCATAGATGTCGTCGATCACCGGGCCGAATTCGTCCACGGCGGTCATGGAATAGGCCTGACGCGCGGCGGCGGGCCGGCCCGAGCGGCCCATCATCGGCTCGATCGCCTTGGCCGGATCGAGGTTGCGCGCCACAAGGAAGAATTCCATTTCCGGCGCGACCACGGGGTTCATGCCGTGTTTGCGGTAGAGATCGACCACCCGCTTGAGCACGTTGCGCGGGGCGAAGGGGATCGGCTTGCCGTCGCGGTTATAGGCGTCGTGGATCACCTGAAGGGTCCAGTCGCCGGTCCACGGGGCGGCGGTGGCGGTGGACATGTCGGGCTTGAGGATCATGTCGCGTTCGATGAAGCCCTCGTCGCCCGCCGCCTCGCCCCAGTCGCCGGTGATGGTCTGGAAGAAGATCGAATCCGGCAGGTGGAAATGCTGCTGGCGGGCGAATTTCGACGCCGGGACCGCCTTGCCGCGGGCGATGCCGGGCAGGTCGGCGATGATGCATTCCACCTCGTCGAGGCGGCGGCCTTCGAGATAGGCCTGCGCCGCCTCGGGAAGGGTGTCTGTCCAGTCGGCCATGTCAGCGCTCCTGTTTGAAGAATGCGGCGATGCGTTCGGCGATGGCGTCGCTTGCGATCGGGGCATCGAGTTGGGTTTCGGCCTGTTGCAGAAGGGGGTCTGGCACCACGCCGGGGCCGCGATGGCGAAGCAGCTGACCGATCATATGCGCGGTGAACTCGGGATGCGGCTGGATCGTGTAGGCGCGGTTGCCGTAAAGCAGCGCGGCATAGGCGCAGGCGTCGTTGCTGCCGATCACCTCGGCATCCCGCGGCAGCTCCACCACCTGGTCCTGGTGCCAGGCATTGAGCGGCAGATGCGCGCCCTCGATCTCGTATTCGGTGCGCCCGATGACCCATCCGCCGGGATGCTTCACCACCTTGCCGCCAAGGGCCTGGGCGATGATCTGGTGGCCAAAACAGACCCCCACCAGCGGGCGGCCATCGGCATAGACCGCGCGGATGAACGACTCGAGCGGGGCGATCCAGGGGTGGTCCTCATAGGCGCCGTGCTTGGAGCCGGTGATGAGCCAGCCATCGGCGTCGGCGGGGCTGTCAGGATAGTCCTCGTCGACGACGTTCCAGGTCTGGTAGCTAAAGCCATGCCCTTCGAGCAGGCGCGCGAACATGGCGTCATAATCGCCCAGTTCACGGCGCACGATATCAATGGCATGTCCGGTCTGCAGAATCCCGATCTTCATGGGAGCTCCATAATTTGATCAAATTCAGGCTAACCCAGGCCGGAGGCGCGGGCAAGCCCCTCGCTTGCACGCTGACGGGATGGTGCCTTGCGCCACAGCTTACACCGTTTCGAGATAGGTTTTCCACTGGGCTTCGGGGGCGATGTCGCGCATCAGGCGCAATTCCTGGCGCTTGGTCATCACCAGGTTGGCGATGAGTTCGCGGGGGAGGAATGTGGCGAGCAGCGGGTCGCCCTCGAAACGGTCGATCGCGGCTTCCCAGTCCGAGGCCATGCGCGGCAGGTCGTGCTCATAGGCGTTGCCGGTGATCGGGTCGGGGGGCTCCATCCCTTCCTCGACCCCGGTGATCGCGGCGCCGAGGATGGTGGCGAAGCTGAGATAGGGGTTGATGTCGCCCCCGGCGGCGCGGTGCTCGATGCGGCGCGCCGCGGGCGGGCCGCCGGGGATGCGGAGCGCGGCGGTGCGGTTCTCATAGGCCCAGGCGGCGCTGATCGGCGCGTGCGAGCCGGGGACGAGGCGCGCGTAGCTGTTGGCATGGGGCGCAAAGACCAGGGTCGAAGCGGGCAGTGCCGCAAGGCAGCCCGCCACTGCGGCGCGCAGTGTGTCGGTGCCCTTGGCGCCGCCATCGTCGAAGACATTGCGCCCGTCGCCATCCAGCACCGAGAAATGCAGGTGCATCCCGTTGCCCGCGTCATTGCTGAAGGGCTTGGCCATGAAGCTGGCGGAAAACCCGTGCCGGTGCGCCAGCCCCTTGATCAAGGTCTTGAAGAGCCAGGTATCGTCGGCGGCGCGCAGTGCGTCCTGGTGATCGAGAGTCACCTCGAACTGGCCGATCCCGGCCTCGCTGGTTGCTGTCTGCGCCGGGATGCCCATGGCCGCGCAGGCCTCGTAAAGCGCGGTCAGGAACGGGTCGAACGCATCCATCTGCGCCATCGAGAGGATCCCCGGCGCTTCGAGGCGGCGCCCCGAGCGCGGGTCGCGCACATGGCGAAGGGCCTCGCCGCTGTCATCGACCAGGGTGAATTCCAGTTCGGTCGCGGCGATCACCTGCCAGCCGCGCTCGCCGAAACGGTCCAGCACCCCGACGAGCGCATGGCGCGGGTCGCCCTCGAACGGCGTGCCGTCTTCGTGGTGCATGGCCATCGGCACCAGCGGCTGGGGCGCATCGAGCCAGGGCAGGGGCACCGGGCCGCGCCCTGTGGGATAAAGCACCCCATCCGCATCGCCCGAGTCAAAGACCAGCGGCGAGCCTTCGATATCGGCCCCGAAAATATCCACGTTGAGCACGGAAAGCGGCATCCTGACCGCGCCTGCATCGAGCTTCAAGGCATAGGCGCCGGGGATGCGCTTGCCGCGCATCTGGCCATTGAGGTCGCAGGCGGCGACCCGGATCGTGGGATGATCGGCAAGCTCCATCGCGGAACACTCCTGAAAACAGCGCTCCCAGAGGCTAATCCGTCATTGCGCCGGACGCCACAAGAATTTGATCAAAATATCGCGCGGAGCGCCGGACCGCGCCCTTCTTCTGTTCCGAAAATATCCCGGGGGGAGTCCCGGACCTGTCCGGGACGGGGGGCAGCGCCCCCCCCCCTTTGGCGCCCTCAGCCCGCGACGGATGCGTCGTAAATACTGCGGATCGACTCGCCGATCGTGGCGTTGAACTCGTCATCCGTCTGTGCGTCAGACAACCCTTCGGTCAGGGCGCGGCTGAAACTTGCGACCATGCCGGTGTTGCGCGCCAGCCGGGCATTGGCCTCGTCGCGCGCATAGCCGCCCGAGAGCGCGACCACGCGCATCACGCGCGGATGGGCGATGAGCGGCGCATAGAGATTCGCCGACTCGGGCAGGGTCAGTTTGAGCATGACCTGGCTATCCTCGGGCAGCGCATCGAGCTCGGCGGCGATGGCGTCGCGCAGGATATCCTCGGCCTCGGCCTTGTCGGCGATGCTGATCGTGACCTCGGGTTCGATGATCGGCACGAGGCCATGACCGAGGATCTGGCGGCCGACCTCGAATTGCTGCGCCACAACGGCCTTGATCCCTTCGGGATTGGCGGCGTTGATGACCGACCGCATCTTGGTGCCGAAGATCCCGGCCTTCACCGCCCGTTCGAGCAGCGCATCGAGATCGGGCATCGGTTTCATCAGCTGGACGCCGTTTTCCTCGTCCGCAAGCCCTTTGTCGACCTTGAGGAAGGGCACCACGCCGCGCTCCTGCCAGAGGTAGTCGGGTGCGGGCTTGCCGTCGATATCGCGCTCCATCGTCATCTCGAACAGGATCGCGCCGATGATGTGATCGCCGCTGAAGGCCGGGGCACGGGCGATGCGCGAGCGCATCTCGTGGATGAGGTCGAACATCTCGGCATCCGAGCTGTAGCGGTCCTCTTCGATGCCATAGAGGCGCAGGGCCTTGGGGGTCGAGCCGCCCGACTGATCGAGCGCCGCGATAAAGCCGTTTGCGTTGCGGACCTGCTCGGCCTGACGTTCCCTGGACATGATCTGACTCCCCGGTTCATGGACGTTGTTTTACTGCCTCGCGCCTGCGCGCGCGAGGGTCTGCGCCGTCTTAGGCGAGGGGGCGCATTTATGCAATCGTGGTGGCGCTAACGGGTGGCGCGTGGCGGTCCGGTTTCAGAGAGTGCCGGCCTGAGCAAAGGAGATGAGGCGCCGGGACTCCTCGTCCCAGAGATTGAGCCGCACGGTATGAAGGCTTTCGCGGATCGTCATGCGATTGCTTTGGGCCAGTTCCGCATGATCGCGCAGGACTTCGGGCAGGCGATAGAAGGGGATGCGGCTGTAAAGGTGGTGCACATGGTGGACGCCGATATTGGCGCTCAGCCATTGCAACACCGGCGGCAGCACGTAATGCGAGCTGCCGTGGAGGGCGGCGTCATGCAGCTGCCAGTCCTCGTCGTCATCCCAATGGGTCGTTTCAAACTGGTGCTGCACGTAGAACAGCCAGACCCCGGCCGTGGCCGCAAGAAGTGTCGAGGGCAGGAAGATCAGCAGGATCGGCACGAGGCCGCCGAAATAGAGGACAAGCGCGACCCAGACGAAGATCGCGGCATTCGTGCACATGGCGCTGACCCAATACCTGGCATTGCCCATCAGCCCCAGCGGCAACCGGTTCTGGAGCAGGAACAGGTAGCCCGGCCCGAGGCAGAACAGGACAACGGGATTGCGATAGAGCCTGTAGATCAGCTTGTTGAGCGGCGTGAGTGCGTGATATTCGGCGACGGTGACGGTATGGATGTCGCCCATCCCGCGCCGCCCGAGATTGCCCGACGAGCTGTGGTGAATCGAATGCGAGCGCCGCCACACGTCATAGGGTGTGAGGGTCAGGACACCAATCACGCGTCCGAGCCAGTCGCTCAGGGTCCGGTTCTGAAAGAATGCGCCATGCCCGCAATCATGCTGGATGGCGAAGAGGCGCAGCAGGAAACCCGCGTTCACGAGGGACAGCGAAACGGTCAGCCAGTAGCTGATCGACATGGACCACCATGCAAGCGCCCATAGGATCAGGAACGGCCCCAGCGTGACCGCGAGTTCAAATGAACTGCGCAGCGGGTCGGGTTCACGATATTCTGCGAGGATTCGGATCCAGTCCCGTGCAGGACGGGCCGCGCCAAGCTGTCGGGCAGCTTCGGATTGATCGGGCATTGCCTGCTTTCTCATTTGTTGTGCCGACCTGTTACAAGATCGGAGGCTCTTCGCAAAGCTGTCTTTTTGAAGCAGGCGCAAAGATACCGCCGCACTGTCCCGCGCCGGGGTGCAGCACCCGGCAGGGGCGGTCTCACGTCTGGAGTGCGGCCACGCCGGGGAGATCCTTGCCTTCCATCCATTCAAGGAAAGCGCCGCCCGCGGTCGATATATAGGTGAAATCCGCCGCAGCGCCCGATTTGTTCAGGGCCGCGACGGTATCGCCGCCCCCGGCCACCGACACCAGTTTGCCCGCGCGGCTGAGTGCTGCGGCATGGGCGGCAGCGGCATTTGTGGCGGCGTCGAAGGGTTCGATCTCGAAGGCGCCGAGCGGCCCGTTCCAGATCAGCGTGCGCGCAGCGTCGAAGGCGGTGGTGATGCGGGCCACCGATTGCGGCCCGGCATCGAGGATCATCGCATCCTCGGGGCAGGCATGGGCGGGCACGGTTTCATGCGCCGCACCGGCCTTGAATTCGCGCGCCACGACCACGTCGGCGGGCAGCAGGATCTCGCAGCCCGCGGCCCCGGCCTTGGTCATGATCTGGCGGGCGGTGTCGGCCATCTCGTGTTCGCACAGCGATTTACCCACGCTCAGCCCCTGCGCGGCCAGAAAGGTGTTGGCCATGCCGCCGCCGATCACCAGTTGATCGACCCGTTCCACGAGGTTGCCCAGGAGGTCGAGCTTGGACGAGACCTTGGCGCCGCCGACCACCGCCACGAGAGGGCGCTGCGGCGTGCCGAGCGCGGCCTCGAGCGCCTCGAGTTCGGCCTGCATGAGGCGACCGGCGCAGCTTGGCAAGTGGCGCGCCAGCGCCTCGGTCGAGGCATGGGCGCGATGGGCGGCAGAGAAGGCATCGTTGCAGTAGATGTCACCGAGGCCCGCCAGGCGCGCGGCGAAATCGGGGTCATTGGCCTCTTCGCCGGGGTGGAAGCGGATATTCTCGAGCAGCAGCACCTCGGCGGCGCGGGCCTCGTCGGTGAGGTTCTCGGCGCCGTCGAGGGTCTCGATGAAGGTGACGCGCCGCCCGAGCGCCTTTTCCAGCGCGGGCACAACCGGGCGCAGTGACATTTCATCCACCACCTTGCCCTTGGGGCGGCCGAAATGGGCGATCAGCATGGGCTTGCCGCCCGCCGCGAGGATCGCCTCGATGGTGGGCGCGATGCGGGTGATGCGGGTGGCGTCGGTGACGCGGCCGTTCTCGATGGGAACGTTGATGTCGACGCGGGTCAGCACCGTCTTGCCGTCAAGATCCATGTCGTCGAGGGATTTCCAGCTCATGCCCACCAGTTCTGCTCCTGTCGCCATACCAAAACGCGCGCTTCTCATGGCCTGTCGGGGGCGGGGCGTCAAGCTCTGCGCTTGGCAATCGCGGCGTGGCGTCTTAGGTATCGGGCAACAAGTGTAGTGAAGGAGGGCCAGATGGCCGAAATCAAGGATCCCGAGAACACCGTCCTGATCGAGTTGAAGGACGGCACGGTCACCATCGAGCTGATGCCCGACATCGCGCCGGGCCATTGCGAGCGGATGAAGGAGCTGGCGCGCAGCGGCCAGTATGACAACGTGGCCTTTCACCGGGTGATCGACGGCTTCATGGCCCAGACCGGCGATGTGGCGAATGCGAACATGGAAAAGGATTACAATCCCGGTCGGGCAGGCACCGGGGGCAGCGATCTGCCGGACCTCAAGGCCGAGTTCAGCCGCATCCCCCATGACCGCGGCACCATCGGCGCGGCGCGCAGCCAGAACCCGAACAGCGCCAACAGCCAGTTCTTCATCAATTTCAGCGACAACCATTTCCTCAACGGGCAATACACAGTCTATGGGCGGGTGATTTCCGGCATGGAGCATGTGGACGCGATCACGCGCGGCGAGCCGCCCGCAAATCCCGATCGGATGATCAGCGTGAAGGTGGCGGCTGATGCGTAAACTGGCCGTTCTTTTCAGCCTGATGGCCGGCCCGGCGCTGGCCACCGGCTTGCAGGTCGAAGTGGCGGGCGAGGCCAATGGCACCGTCACCATCGACCTTTTCGAGGATGTCGCCCCGCAGCATGTGGAGCGGATCACCGCGCTGGCCGAGGCAGGCGCTTATGACGGCGTGGTGTTTCACCGCGTGATCGAGGGCTTCATGGCTCAGACGGGCGATGTGGAGTTCGGCAAGCTCGAGGGCGGCGACATGCGCCGCGCCGGGATGGGCGGCAGCGAACTCCCCGATCTTGAAGCCGAGTTCTCGGATATCGCCTTCGAGCGCGGCGTGATCGGCATGGCCCGCAGCCAGGACCCGAACAGCGCCAACAGCCAGTTCTTCATCATGTTCGCCCCGGCGACGCATCTCAACGGGCAATATACCGTTGTCGGCGAGGTGACGGATGGCATGGATGTGGTGGATGCGATCAAGCGCGGCGCGGGCCGAAACGGTTCGGTCGTCGGCAAACCCGACGTGATGCAGTCGGTCACGGTCACCGAGTAGGCCATGCAGGCCACGGGATACGAGCCGCTCGACACGCTCAAACCCGTGGCCGACGGGCTCTGGCTGATCGATGGGCCGGCGATCCGCTTTTTCGGAATGCCGTTCTCGACCCGCGCCACCGTGGTGCTGTTGGCGAATGGCGATCTCTGGGTGCATTCGCCGACGCGGCTGACCGACGGGCTGCGGCGCGAGCTTGACGCGATCGGCCCGGTCCGTCACCTGATCGCGCCGAACTGGCTGCATTACGCGCATCTCGATGACTGGCAGGCCGCCTATCCCGAGGCGCAGGCCTGGGGCGCGCCGGGTGTGGAAGCGCGTGCGCGCAAGAAGGGGCTTGCGCTGCGGATCGACCACACGCTGCAATGGGATCGCGCCGAGGCGCCGTGGGACGGTCAGATCGAGCAGATGATCGTGCGCGGCAGCAAGCTGCATCGCGAGGCGGTGTTCTTTCACCATGCCAGCCAGACCCTCATCTTGACCGACCTGATCGAGGCCTTCGAGACCGCCAAGCTGCCGGTCTGGATGCGCCCGCTCGTCTGGATCGCCGGGATCGACGATCCCGATGGCACCATGCCGCCCGACATGCGGCGCAGCTTTCGTGATCGGACCGCATTGGGCACGGATCTGGAGCGGATGATCGCCTGGGCGCCCGAACGTGTCATTATCGCGCATGGCCGTTGGTACGAGAGCAACGGCGTCGCCGAACTGGAGCGTGCCTTTCGCAAGGTGCTGAACCACAGCCGCTGGGACAAGGCGATCGGCGACATGAAGGCGCGCGAGAGGGATGCCGGGCGGCGCTGAGCGGCCAGTTCCGGATGCCTCCGGCGGGCGTATTTCGAGCAAGACGCGGCTCGCGCTGCTGCCTTCATCTGGCGAAAAATACCTCGGGGGAGTCGCAGCTTGCTGCGACGGGGGCAGCGCCCCCATTCCCGCCTAGCGGATGATGTTGATCCTGAGCTTCAGGCCACGGCGCGCGCTCTGGGGCAGGTGGCGGTTGAGGCGGCGGTTGATCAGACCGAAAAACGCGATGATTCCCAGTGTCAGCAGGATGAAATAGCCAGCAAGGATCGGGTAGGGCACGAAGGGATTGAAGGTCTTGTCGGCGAAGAAATTGGCATAGTAGAGCGCATCGCCGCGTTGCTGCCAGGCCGGGAAGCCGGAAAAGAACACCAGCGTCGTGGCGTGAAACAGGAAAATCGCCTCGTTGGTATAGGCCGGCCAGGCGAGGCGCAGCATGGTTGGCCAGACGATGCGGCGAAAGCGCGGCCAGCCCGAGAAGCCATAGGCGTCGGCGGCCTCGATATCGCCCTTGGGGATTGAGCGTAGCGCGCCGTAGAAAATCTCGCCGGAATAGGCGGCGGTGTTGAAGAACAGCACGATCAGCGCCCCGAGCCAGGCCGAGGTGAAGGGATCGAAGGCCGGACTGACGGATTTCAGTTGCAGGAAGGCGAAATAGGCGAAGAAGAACTGGATGAAGAGCGGCGAGCCACGAAAGACGAAGATGAACCAGCTCGCGCTTTTGCGGATCGCCCGGTTCTTGGCGCCCTTGCCCACGGCCAGCGCAGTTGCGAGGAAAAACCCCGCCAGAAGCGCCAGCGCGCCGAAATAGATGTTCCAGAGCAGCCCCGAGCCGATCAGAGTCACCTGTTCGCACAGGGTGAAGCCTTCGCGCGGGAGCAGGCGCTCGCCGATCCCGAGGCTGCGCAGGCCGTAGTCCTGGACTGTCTGCCAGCAGCTCATGCGGTGACCTTTCGCTGCGCTTCGCCGCCGCTGGTTGCCTGTCCGCGGGTCAGTTTCAGCATCAGCCGTTCAAGGTAGATCTCGGAAATCCGCGTGAAGCCGAGGTAGAAGATCAGCAGGGCCAGGAAATACCACATCCGCCAGTCGCCATGCGGATACTCTGTGAAGCGCGGGTTGGCGGTGCCGCCGAGACTGCGCGCCCAATAGACGATGTCCTCGATCCCGAGGAGAAACAGAAGCGGCGTTGCCTTGACCAGCACCATCCACAGATTGCTGAGGCCGGGCAGCGCATAGACCCACATCTGAGGTACGAGGATGCGCCAGAAGGTCTGGCGGCGGGACATGCCATAGGCTTCGGCGGTTTCGATCTGCGCATGGGGCACGGCGCGCATGGCTCCGAACAGCACATTGGCGGCAAAGGCGCCGAACACGATCGAGAAGGTCAGCACGGCGAGGAAGAAGCCATAGACCTCGTGAACCCATTGCGCGGTATTCCCGCGCGGCAGCTTGGCCTGGGCGCAGACGATGAAATCATTGCCCTGGCGGATCGGCTGATCCCAATCGGGGCAGAGCACCTGGTGGCGGACCCATTCGAAGCCCTGATCGAGAGCGATCACGAAGAAGAGGAAGAAAGCAATATCGGGGACGCCGCGCACGATGGCGATATAGCCCTTGCCGAACCACGCGACGGGCCAGATGCGAGAGCGCGCGGAGGCCGCGCCGAAGAAGCCGAACAGCAGCGCCGAGGGGGCGGTGATCGCCAGCAACAGCAGCACCGTGCCGAAAGAGAGGTAGAACTGCATGTGCTTGCCGGTCGTGAGGTAACACGACAGCCAGGTCAGGCCGGAGAGCGTGTCTGGATCGGCGCAGTAGGAGAACATGGGGTGCGTCCGCTGGTTTCCGCCTTGGCGAGGGCGCGCCCGGCCGGGGCCGGGCGCGCCTCAGTGGTTCAGAAGGTCGAAGCGACGTCCCATTTCTCGATCATGGCATTGAGGCTGCCATCGTCCTTCATGGACTGGATCGCCGCGTCGAGCGTGGCCTTCAGTTCAGGGTCGGATTCACGCACGCCCAGGCCGACGCCGCCGCCGAGTGCCACATCGGGGCCGACGATCATGAGATCGGCATCTTCGTCCGCGACGGGGGTGAGGAAGGACTTGTCGGCCAGCACCGCGTCGGCTTCGCCGTTGCGCACGGCGGCGATGGTTTCCTCGGGGGTGGCGAATTCGACCAGGGTCGCGCCGCTTTCGGCAACATATCCGGCCTGAATCGTTCCGGCCTGCGCCGCGATCACGCCGCCTTCGAGATCGACGTCCTCGGACATGGCAAGGTAGGCCGAGGGATCGGGCGGCGTGTAGTTCTGGGTGAAGTCGATCACTTCGTCGCGTTCGTCGGTGATCGACATGCCCGCGATGATCACGTCATAGTTGCCCGAGACGAGGTTGGGGATGATCGAATCCCAGTCATTGGTGACCCATTGGCAGTTGAGTTCGGCGCGCTTGCAGAGCTCGTCGCCCAGTTCGCGCTCGAACCCGTCCACCTCGCCGGAATCATTGATGAAGTTCCACGGGGGGTAGGCGCCCTCGGTGCCGAGGCGCACCACATCCTGGGCCATCGCCATGCTGGCCGAGATGGCCAGAGCAGCGGTAGAAAGAATGATTTTCTTCATGAGGTTACTCCCTTTTTCTTGATGTGATCAGGCGGCCATCGTCGAGCTGAGAAACTGCTGCAGCCGCCCGGATTTGGGGGCGCCGAAGAGGGTGTCGGGCGAGCCCTCCTCTTCGATCAGCCCCTGGTGCAGGAAGATGACGTGATCCGAGACATCGGCTGCCATCTTCATGTCATGTGTGACGATCATCATGGTGCGCCCCTCGGCGGCGAGGGCCTTGATGACGCGCACGACCTCCTGTTCGAGTTCGGGGTCGAGCGCGCTGGTGGGTTCGTCGAAAAGCAGTGCCTCGGGCTCCATGCAGAGCGCGCGGGCGATGGCGGCGCGCTGTTGCTGGCCGCCTGAGAGCTGCGCGGGGTAGGCATCGCATTTGTCGCCGATGCCGACCTTGTCGAGGTAACGACGCGCGGACTCCTCGACCTCGGCACGGTCGCGCCCCAGTACGGTGACGGGCGCTTCCATCACGTTCTGCAGGATGGTCAGATGCGCCCAGAGATTGAATTGCTGAAACACCATCGAAAGATTGGTGCGGATGCGCAGCACCTGTTTGAAATCCGCCGGGTGACGATGCAGCCCGCTGCCGCGCCATTTCACCGGCTCGCCCTTGAACAGGATATCGCCCTGCTGGCTGTCCTCCAGAAGGTTGGCGCAGCGCAGGATCGTCGATTTGCCGGAACCCGAAGAGCCGATGAGCGAGACCACGTCGCCGCTATGGGCGGTGATGTCGACGCCCTTGATGACCTCAAGCGCACCGTAGGCTTTGTGCAGGTTGCGGATTTCGATGACCGGCGTGGGTTCTGACAAGGGCGGTATCCGTTGGTTGCAGACAGGTCTGACCCGACAATAGGACGGAAAAAAACGCATGATGCAACTTGCAAAACGGGCGATGAGGCGGATTCACCCCCGAATTGACGCCGGGTCAGCCCGTTTCGGAGGCGGGTGGCGGCGGATTGGGCACCGCGAGATAGGCCGCGGCGGGCAAGGGCAGCACCGCGCGTAGGCCAAGCGTTTCGCGATCAGCGTCCTCGAGCGCGGCGATTGCGGCGTTGAGCGCGCGCAAGAGGAGCGCGGGGTCGTTGCCGGTGGCCGTGATGTAGGGCAGCGCCGGGCTGGGCGGTGTGCAGGCGATCACGCGCAGATCGGCGGCGAAGGCGTCATAGCGCGCGATCATACGCCATGTCTGGGCGTCGATCGCGGCGATGTCGGCGCGCCCTTCGGCCACGGCCTGCGCCGAGGCGCGGTGGCCGCCGGTGCGCACGGGGTTGGCGAAGGCATATCCCTGCGCCGCCGCCATGTTCTGCGGTGCGGCCCAGCCGCTTTGGCTGAGGGCTTCGTTATAGGCGAAGGGTGCCGCGGCAAAGGCGCTCGCATCGCCGCGCGGATCGTCGTGGCGGGCCACGAGCAGGCTGCGGTAATGCCCCGGCGGGCAGCCTTCGAGGCCGAAATCGGGCGTGCCGACAAGGGTGACATGGCCGTGCAGGCGCGCGCGGTAGGGATAGCCGCAGGTCTGCGAGAGCAGGAGGTCGGGGCTTTGCCAGTGCTGCCAGGGGTCGCCGCCGCGCGTCAGGGCGGCGGGGCCGTGGCCCAGTTGATCGCGGATCGCGTGCCAGAACCGATCATGTGCCGCCGCGGTTTCGGGGCGGTCATACATCGGCAGGCTGGCGATCAAGGGCGCTTATCCACCCGCTGGCGGGCCTTGGCGCTGTCCATGTCCGACACGCCCAGAAGGTTGGACACCAGCCGCACGAGCGCGTCTTCCTCCTGATCGCGGCCACCATCCGCAAGCGCAACTTCCCAAAGCGCCTCGATCACGCCGACGCGGTCCTCATAAGGCACGGCGTCCTTGATGGCGCGGGTGAAACGCACGGTGTCGGGGGCCTCGGATTCAAGCTGCTCGGCCTCGGCGCGCAGGCTTGCGGCCGCGTCCTTGTCGAGGCCGTAGCGGGCCGAGATGATCCGGTCGATGCGGATGATTTCGGTTGCGGCGTAATGGTTGTCGGAGCGCGCGAGGCGCACCAGCAGGGCGGTAAGGGCGCGGCGCGAATCGAGCGTATCGATCGGCTCGGGGGCGGCGCCGGTGAGTCTGTTGAGGAGTTCTGCAAACATGCGGGGAATATAAGCGCATCGCGCGCCCGCGCCAATGGCTATTGCGCCTCGGCGCGAACGCGGGCGCTGTCGCTGTCGGCGTCCGAAAGGCCAAGCGCCTCTTGCGCGGCGGCGATCACGGCACGTTCCTCATCGGTGCTGACATTGTCGGACAGCATCACCTCCCACATGGCTTCCAGCGCGTCGATCCGGTCTTCGTAGGGCAGGGATTCGCGGATGAGATGGGCGAGATTCGCGGTTTGTGTCCCGGCGACATGTTCCAGCTTTTCGCAGGTGGCGCGCATCTTGGCGGCTTCGACGGGATTGAGCCCGTGAAGGCGCGACAACAGGCGGTCGATCCGGCTGATTTCCTCGTAACGGTAAAGACGGTCGGATTTCGCGACACGCACCATCAGGGCGCCAAGCGCGAGCTTGGCATCGGGTTCGGGCAGGGGCGCTGCGGGGCGCGAGGGCGCGGCAAGGGCCGCAAGGAGCCTTGTGAACATCTCAGGCCCCGATGCAGCGCAAGGGCAGTGCCGGCGCAGAAACGTGAGTCATCGTTTGCCTCTCCCTCAGAATGACATGGGTGCGGTTTGATAGAGGATATCATCAAGAGCTATCCCGCCGGGATCGTCATTGGCAAGCGTGAATGCAGCGATATCGGCGATGCCGCCCGCGCGGCGAAACCCCTGTTCGTTGATGCCGCCAGAGAGGCGGCGGCGGACCTGTCCGATCACCTGCCCGTCGGCGCGATAGAAGGTCAGCGTGACGGTGCCCTGCGGGCGTGCCCGACCCAGAGGGGCGGGGTAATCGCTGTGGATGCGCAAGCCGATGGCGCGCTGGCCGTGGTCGAACACAACCGCCACAGCGCCTTCGCCGCGCGCTTCGAGCGCGGGAAAGTCCGCTGGCCCCAAAGGGAAGAGAGCAGTCGAGCCAAGGCCGCGATGATAGGCGAGCGATAGGTTGGCGCCCGGCGCGCCCGCACGCACCGCCAGAGGCAGAGTCGGGGTGCCGCGCGGATCATCGTGAAGCGGGCCGGTGACCCGCTGGCCCGCAAGGCGCTCGCCCAGCCATGCCCCGCCGTCGCGGATCGGCGCATCGAGGTTTATTCCCGGTTCGGCGCGCCGAGGCAGGGTCTCGAAATCGATGCGGGTATCAAGCTCCTTTTCCAGTTGCGCATAGGGCGCGGGCGCCAGCGCGGGCTCGGCCGCGGCGGTGCCCGGCAGGGATGCGAAAACCACGAGGCCAGCGAGGCAACACGCGAAAATCCGCCTGATCTGCAATGGCCGCATCTCGGTCACAATTGCTCCCTAGAAATTGCGATTTCTGAGGACAATCTAAACGCGACCGACGTCAAAGCAGAAGTGACTTCTGCGTTTGTGGAGCAAGGCATGGATTCCATCGCTGATTTCGACTGGAGCACGGCGACCGAGGAGGAGCATCTCGAGTTCGCCCGCAAGGCGAGGCCGGCGGTGCTGCGTGACCTTGCGCGCAGCTATGACTGGAACATGTATCCCGAGCGGGTCATGACCTATGTCATGGCGCAGCGTTGCATTGACCTTGGCTCGGCGCTGACGGCGTTCCTGAATGGCGAGCCGGAGCGGTTCAATTATCTGTCGAAGCGTCATGTCACCCCGGAATATCAAGGTGTTGCGCGGCTGCTGGACAATATCTGCCTGCGGGTGAACAGCGGATTCTACCTGGTCGATCCGGGTCGTGACGTGGAGCAGCGCAAGCGGCTTGCGAAATGGATGAACTACCAGCGCGACGATCATGCCAAGGCCCGCAAGGGGCGCTATTTCCTCGATGAGGATGTGGTGAATACGTTGCTTGACGATACGCTGCGGCTTGATCGTTCGCAGGAAACGGCGGTCTATGACGCGCCGTCGAGCCTGTTGAGCGACCTGCTGAGCCCGCTGGCGGGGCTGGGCGTGTCGCGGCGCATCCTGCGATTCAAGAACGGCCGCTAGGGGCGGCGATTCGCCTCGTGAAAGACGGTTACGCAGGCGCGTAACCCCCGGCCGGGGGATGACAATCCAATAGACAGGCGATCAAGCGGCGGCTTGATGGCCGCTATCGGCGCGCCGGGGCGAGACCCCGCCCGTTCACACCAGACGTGAGGTCGCCAGAGCGGCGCGGATGAAATCGGCGAAGAGCGGATGGGGATCGAAGGGCTTGGATTTCAGCTCGGGGTGGAACTGCACGCCGATGAACCAGGGATGATCGCTCCATTCCACGATCTCGGGCAGGCGGCCGTCGGGAGACATGCCCGAAAAGCACAGGCCGACCTCTTCGAGCTTCTCGCGATACTTGATGTCCACCTCGTAGCGGTGGCGGTGGCGTTCGTCGATCGCGGTGGTGCCGTAGATCTCGGCGACGCGGGTGCCTTCCTTGAGGGTCGCGTCATAGGCGCCCAGGCGCATGGTGCCGCCCTTGTCGTCGCTGACCTTGCGCTTGACCTTTTCGTTGCCCTGCACCCATTCCTTGAGGTGATAGACCACCGGGGTAAAGCGCTTCTTGCCGGCCTCGTGGTCGAATTCCTCTGAGCCGGCATCCTGCAGGCCAGCCAGATTGCGCGCCGCCTCGATCACCGCCATCTGCATCCCGAGGCAGATCCCGAGATAGGGGATCTTGCGCTCGCGGGCGAATTGCGCGGCCTTGATCTTGCCCTCGGTGCCGCGCTCGCCAAAGCCACCGGGCACGAGGATCGCATGGAAGCCTTCAAGATGGGGGGCGGGGTCTTCGGTGTCGAAGATTTCGGCATCGACCCATTCCACGCGCACCTTGACGCGATTGGCCATGCCGCCGTGGGTCAGGGCTTCCTTGATGGATTTATAGGCATCCTCGAGCTGTGTATACTTGCCGACGATGGCGACACTGACCTCGCCATCGGTGTTGTGGATGCGGTCGGACACATCTTGCCAGGTGCGCAGGTCGGGCTTGGGCGCGGGCGAGATATCGAAGGCATCAAGCACCGCCTGATCGAGCCCCTCGCGGTGATAGGCCAGCGGCGCCTCGTAGATCGAGCCGAGGTCATAGGCGGCGACCACGTCTTCCTTGCGCACGTTGCAGAACAGCGCGATCTTCTCGCGTTCCTTTTCGGGAATGGGCTGTTCGGAGCGGCAGACCAGGATATCGGGCGCGATGCCGATGGATTGCAGTTCCTTGACGGAGTGCTGCGTCGGCTTTGTCTTGAGCTCGCCGCTGGCCGCCAGGTAGGGCAGCAGCGTAAGATGCATGAAGATGCAATTGCCGCGCGGGCGGTCATGGCCGAACTGGCGGATCGCCTCGAAAAAGGGCAGGCCCTCGATGTCGCCTACCGTGCCGCCGATCTCGCAGAGCATGAAATCGACCTCGTCATCGCCGATGGCGAGCCATTCCTTGATCTCGTTGGTGACATGGGGGACCACCTGGATGGTCTTGCCCAGGTAATCGCCGCGGCGTTCCTTTTCGAGAACGTTGGAATAGATCCGCCCCGAGCTGACCGAGTCGCTCATCCGGGCGGGAACGCCGGTGAAGCGTTCGTAATGACCAAGGTCGAGGTCGGTTTCCGCTCCGTCGTCGGTGACGAAGACCTCGCCATGCTCGAACGGCGACATCGTGCCGGGATCGACGTTGAGATAGGGGTCCAGCTTGCGCAGCCTTACCGAGAACCCGCGCGCCTGCAACAGCGCACCGAGCGCCGCCGAGGCAAGCCCCTTGCCCAGCGAAGAAACGACGCCGCCCGTGATGAAAATATACCGTGCCATGCGCTGGCGTTCCCCCGTGATTTGAAGCCTGATTTCAGGCCGTTTCCAAGCCCAGTCCGGCCCGATTCGGCCGCGGCATCACGGGACTCAAGACATAAAGGATTCGCGTAACATGCGCAAGGCGACCGCAAGATGCTGTTGCGGTCGCTTTTGCACCCTCAATCGCTGGTGTCAGTCCGCGGTCGGTGTCAGCGGCGCAGTGTCATCCGCCGAGGGCGGCAACAGATCCTCGCCGGTGCCGGGCAGGGCGGGTTCGGGCGCTTCCTCGCGCGCGGGTGCGTCCATGATCCGGTCGAGCACCGAAGACCCGGCGCCTTTTTGCGCGGCCAGGATGGTCAGCGTCAGCGAGGTCGCAATGAAGGCCGCCGCCAGAATCCATGTCAGCTTGCCAAGAGCCGTCGCGGCCGCGCGCCCGCTCATGGCTCCGCCGCCACCGCCGCCCATGCCCAGGCCACCGCCTTCCGATCGCTGCAGCAGCACGACGCCGATCAGCGACAGCGCAAGAAGAAGATGGATGATGAGAACGACGTTTTCCATGTCGGGCGGCCTTTTTCGGATGCGTGTGGCGTCTCGCGCGGTATCTATGCAATTAAAGCGCCCCCCGCAACCCGGCAATCCAATCTGGCGGCGCGCGCCGCACTTGCGGCGAATTAGCGGTTTCACGTTGCCGCGCGGGCCGGTATACGGGCGCGGGCCGCTGCGGTGCGCCCGGCAAAGGACCAGCATTCCTGCGAGAGGATCATCATGGCAAATGTCGTCGTCGTTGGCGCCCAGTGGGGCGACGAGGGAAAAGGCAAGATCGTCGATTGGCTGAGCGAGCGCGCCGATGTGATCGCGCGCTTTCAGGGCGGGCATAATGCCGGTCATACGCTGGTAATCGACGGCAAGGTCTACAAGCTCAACGCGCTGCCCTCGGGCGTGGTGCGCGGCGGCAAGCTCAGCGTGATCGGCAATGGCGTGGTGCTGGACCCCTGGCACCTGGTGAACGAGATCGCCTCGATCCGTGAGCAGGGCGTCGATATCTCGCCCGAGACGCTGATGATCGCCGAGAACACGCCGCTGATCCTGCCGATCCACGGCGAACTGGACCGTGCCCGCGAGGAGGCCTCGTCGAAAGGCACCAAGATCGGCACCACCGGGCGCGGCATTGGTCCGGCCTACGAGGACAAGGTGGGGCGGCGCTCGGTGCGGGTGGCGGACCTCTCGGACGACGCCACGCTCGAGGCGCGGGTCGACCGTGCGCTGCAACATCACGATCCGCTGCGCCGCGGGCTTGGCATCGCGCCGGTCGATCGCGACGGGCTGATTGCAGAGCTGCGCGCGATCGCGCCACAGATCCTGCCCTTCGCGGCACCTGTCTGGAAGGTCCTGGGCGAGCGGCGCAAAGCCGGTCAGCGGATCCTTTTCGAGGGCGCGCAGGGCGCGCTGCTGGATATCGATTTCGGCACCTATCCCTTTGTCACCTCATCGAACGTGATCGCCGGACAGGCGGCGACGGGCGTGGGCATGGGGCCGGGTTCGATCGATTACGTGCTGGGCATCGTGAAGGCCTACACCACCCGCGTCGGCGAGGGGCCGTTCCCGACCGAACTCGACGACGAGGACGGCAACCGTCTGGGCACGCGCGGCCGCGAATTCGGCACCGTGACCGGGCGCAAGCGGCGCTGCGGCTGGTTCGATGCGGCGCTGGTGCGCCAGACCTGCGCCACCAGCGGGGTGAACGGCATTTCCCTGACCAAGCTCGACGTGCTGGACGGGTTCGAGACGCTGAAGATCTGCGTCGGCTACGACCTTGACGGCACCCATCTCGATTACCTGCCCACGGCCGCCGACCAGCAGGCGCGCTGCACGCCGGTCTACGAAGAGATGCAGGGCTGGAGCGAATCGACCGAAGGCGCACGCAGCTGGGCGGACCTGCCGGCCAACGCGATCAAATACGTGCGCCGCGTCGAAGAGCTGATCGATTGCCCGGTGGCGCTTTTGTCCACCTCGCCCGAACGCGAGGACACGATCCTCGTCACCGATCCCTTCGCAGATTGACGGGGGCGCGCGCATGGCACTGAGCTACAAGGCGCGCCGCCGCTGGGCGCTGGTGATCCTGCTGATCGGGTTGCCGCTCTACATCGTGCTGGCGGTCAACCTCGTCGACCTGTTCGAGCGCCCGCCGCTCTGGCTGGAATTGCTGATTTTCGTGGCGCTGGGCGTGGTCTGGATCCTGCCGTTCAAGTTCATCTTCCTTGGAATCGGTCAGGCAGACCCCGATGCGGATGACGACGAGACGCAGGGCTGAGGCACACCGCGTCCCGGCTTTCATTGTTCCTGAAATACTCAATTCGCGACGCCCGCCAGGGGCGCTGCGCTCAGAGCAGGTGGCCCGACTTCGCCGCCTTGGTCGCCAGGTAGTCGCGGTTATGCGGGTTTTCGCCGACTTTCAGCGGCACGCGCTCGGCCACGGTGATCCCGCAATCTTCCATCATGGCGATCTTGCCGGGATTGTTGGTCATCAGGCGCACCGATGAGAACCCCATCCGCTTGAGAATATCCGCGCCGATGCGGAAATCCCGTTCGTCATCCTCGAATCCCAGCCGGTGATTGGCTTCGACCGTGTCGAATCCCTGATCCTGAAGGCTGTAGGCGCGCATCTTGTTGGCCAGCCCGATCCCGCGCCCCTCCTGGTTGAGATAAAGCAGAACACCCGCGCCCGCCGCGCCCATCTGCGCCAGCGCGCCGCGCAGTTGCGGGCCGCAATCGCATTTGAGGCTGCCCATCAGGTCGCCGGTGAAACAGGCCGAATGCAGCCGCGCCAGGACCGGCACGTCGCGCCGGGGCTGACCGATCTCGATGGCGTAATGTTCCTCGCCGCCATCCTCGGGGCGAAAGATGTGCAGCCGCCCGGCTTCGGACACCTCGAGCGGCAGGCGGGCGCTGACCACGGGGTGCAGCGGGCTGGTTTCGGCAATGAGCGCGCGTGCCTCGGTGGCGGGCACCGAAGTCAGGCGATGGCGGGCCGCAAAGGTCTCGGGCGTTTCGAGTTCAAGCAGCAGCGCGGCGGGCAGGAGGCGCGCCGATTTCACCAGCGCCAGCGCCAGGCGGTGCGGATCGGCACTGCCTTCGCGCACCGTCAGAAGCGGGCCTTTCATCGGCGTCTTCAGGTCGTCCGCAGGGTCGGCCACGCCCAGCACCCAGGCCAGCGAGGCATCCGGGGGCAGGGCGATGCGCGCGATGTCGCCGTCATAGGCGCGTGCCTTGAGCGTCGCGGCGCGCCGGGCGCTGATCGCCAGAACCGGTTGCCCGCCAAGCGCGCGCAGATCCGCCAGCCGCTGCCCGTCCAGCGTTTCGGCCGCCAGCACCAGTGCCGCGCCCTCAGCGGTTTCAAGCACCACCGGAACGCCCATGCGCAGATCGGCGCGGGCGCGGGCAAGCGTTTCTGTCAGGTCTGGTGCAAGGGTCATGCCGGTATCCGTTTGTTATTCTGTAACATGTAGCGTCTTTTGAAACGAATTGAAATATTCCCTCGCGCTGTAACACGTGGCTGTGAAGCGAGTGTTGCAAATCTTGCCGAACCCGGCCTCGTGGCGCATCTGTTGTGAAACAGCAAGAGGACCATGACCATGGGGCAGCTCAAGAAAATCCTTCTGGTGGACGATGACGAGGACCTGCGCGAGGCGCTGAGCGAGCAGCTTGTGATGACCGAGGATTTCGACGTGTTCGAAGCGGGCAACGGCAGCGAGGCGATGGCGCGGGCGCGTGACGGGATCTATGACCTTGTCATTCTCGATGTCGGTCTGCCCGATACGGACGGGCGCGAGCTGTGCCGGCTGATGCGCAAGCAGGGCGTCAAGGCGCCGATCATGATGCTGACCGGTCATGACGGCGATGCCGACACGATCCTGGGGCTGGATGCGGGCGCGAATGATTACGTCTCGAAACCCTTCAAGTTCCCGGTGCTCCTGGCGCGCATCCGCGCTCAGCTGCGCCAGCACGAACAATCCGAGGACGCGGTGTTCCAGCTTGGGCCATATACGTTCAAGCCCTCGATGAAGATGCTGATCGACGAATCCGAGCGCAAGATCCGCCTGACGGAGAAGGAAACCAATATCCTCAAGTTCCTCTACCGCTCACCGGAAGGGGTGGTGGCGCGCGATGTTCTGCTGCACGAGGTCTGGGGCTACAATGCGGGGGTCACGACGCATACGCTTGAGACGCACATCTATCGCCTGCGCCAGAAAATCGAACCCGATCCGTCGAATGCGCGTCTGCTGGTGACGGAATCGGGCGGTTATCGACTGTTGGCCTGAGGCATGCTGGCAACATACCCTTGGTTGAACCGGATTGAGGTTGCTCAATGACTGTGGCACTATACATTAGTATATGAATCCCGGTCCGCCGGGGGCAGAATCCCGTTGCATGTGCGGGTTATCGCATGCACCTCCCTGTTGGACTGGCCCCGGCTTCGTGCCGGGGCCTTTTTTTGCCGCGGCGCGCGCACGGGCGGATCCGGTTCGGCCGCACGGGAGGCGTTATACGGGTGGCGTCCGGCGCGGATGCCGGGTTAGAACACGGGCAATTGCAACGCGAGGATCGGGGGCGTCATGGCATTCACGCTGGCCACATGGAACATCAACTCGGTGCGGCTGCGCGAGGCGCTGGTCGCCCGGCTGCTCAAGGACGAGGCGCCCGATATCCTGTGCCTTCAGGAATGCAAGAGCCCGGTCGAGAAGATCCCGACCGAGGGTTTTGCCGAGCTTGGCTATCGCTACATGGTGGCGCGCGGGCAGAAAGGGTATAACGGCGTCGCGATCCTGTCGCGCCTGCCGATCGAGGATGCGGGCGACATGGATTTCGCCGCGCTGGGACATGCCCGCCACGTTGCCGCGCGGCTCGAGGACGGCACGCTCATTCACAATTTCTATGTTCCGGCGGGCGGCGATATCCCGGACCGCGAGAAGAACGAGAAATTCGGCCAGAAGCTCGACTACCTGACCGGGATGCGCGACTGGTTTCGCGATTCACGCCCCGAACGCGCGGTTCTTGTGGGGGATCTCAACATCGCGCCGCGCGAGGATGACGTCTGGTCGCACAAGCAGCTTCTGAAAGTGGTCAGCCACACGCCGGTCGAGGTCGACCATCTTGGTGCGGTGATGGAGGCGGGGGGCTGGAACGATGCGACCCGCGCCGACATCCCGGAAGGGCAGCTTTACAGCTGGTGGTCCTATCGTGCCCGCGACTGGGACGCTGCCGACAAGGGGCGGCGGCTGGATCATGTCTGGGTCTCGGAGGACCTGAAGAACGCCGTCCATTCCAGCCGCATCCTGCGCGCTGCCCGGGGCTGGGACAAACCCAGCGACCACGCACCGGTCTTTGCAAGCTTCGATCTCTGAAAGCGCCTTTTTCGAAATTCAATTTCACCAGGTATGGATTTCCTTACTTATCATTTCGGCCATACCTGCGAAAAGAACCCGGCGAAGGCAGGAAGTGCCGAGTGCTTTGTTTGCGATTGTCAGGGTCTTGTCTTCAGGGCGGCGTGTCCGACCTTCGGGGCGGCCGCCGCCCACTCGCTTTGAGCCCCGGCAGGCTTCCCTTGCGGACGGATAAATCCGCGCCCCCCTTGCAAGACCTTGCGCGCTGCTCCATTTAGTCGCCAATGACACGCATAGCAGCCGGAGCCAGTGACATGCTTGAACTTGGCGGACAGACACCCCCTCAAACCGATCTGATCAAGGACGTCTCCGAGGCGGACTTCATGGCCGAGGTCGTCGAGGCCAGCCAGCAGGTCCCGGTCATCGTGGATTTCTGGGCGCCTTGGTGCGGGCCCTGCAAGACTTTGGGACCGGCTCTTGAGGCGGCGGTGACCAAGGCCAAGGGCGCCGTCAGGATGGCCAAGGTAAATGTCGACGAGAATCAGGCCATCGCGGGCCAGCTCAGGGTGCAGTCGATCCCGACGGTTTATGCGTTTTGGCAGGGCCAGCCGGTAGACGGGTTCCAAGGCGCGGTGCCGCCGTCGGAGATCGACGCCTTCGTGGCCCGCGTCATTGCCGCCGCTGGCGGCGAGGCGGGGGGCGATGACGGTCTGGCCGAGGCCGTGACTGCCGCCGAGGAGATGCTGGAACAGGGTGCCGCGGCAGATGCCGCGCAGACCTTTGCCGCCATCCTCCAGGAAGACCCGCAGAGCGCCGCCGCCTATGGCGGGCTGGTGCGCGCCCATATCGCGCTGGGCGAACTGGACCAGGCCGAGGCGATCCTGAACGGGGCGCCGGTCGAGATTTCCAAGACCCCCGAGCTTGAGGCCGCGCATGCACAGCTGGACCTGGCGCGGCAGGTGGCCGATGCGGGGCCGGTCAACGAGCTGCGCGCCAAGGTCGAGGCCGATCCCGGCGATCATCAGGCGCGGTTCGATCTGGCGAAGGCGCTTTACGCGGGCGGCGAGACCGAGGCGGCGGTGGATGAGCTGCTGGAGCTGTTCCGCCGCGACCGCGAGTGGAACGAAGAGGCCGCCAAGACGCAGCTTTTCACGATTTTCGACGCGCTCAAGCCGAACGATCCTATCGTTCTGGGCGGGCGGCGGAAACTGAGTTCGATGATATTTGCCTGACGGCGGGCATGGGCTAGTTCATCGCCATGTTCAATACGGCCGATCTGCCCGATGTGATTCCGATCTTTCCGCTGTCCGGTGCGCTGCTGCTGCCGCGCTCGCGACTGCCTTTGCACCTGTTTGAGCCGCGTTACCTGGCGATGCTGGATGATGCGCTGAAAACACCGGGGCGGCTGATCGGGATGGTGCAGCCCAATCCCGGCCCAGGGAAATCGGCGCAGGGGCTGCATGCGATCGGCTGCGCGGGGCGGGTGTCTCAGTTCTCGGAGACCGAGGACAGGCGCTACATGATCACGCTCACCGGGATCTCGCGTTTTCGCATCAAGGAAGAGGTCGAGGGGTTCACGCCCTACCGGCGTGCGCGCGTCTCGTGGCAGGGATTCGAGCCCGATACCGGCCCGCCCGATGACGATTGCTGCTTTGACCGGAGCGCGTTCCTGTCGCTGCTCGACCGCTACTTCCAGTCGCGTGAGTTGCAGACCGATTGGGATACGCTGACCCAGGCCGACGACGAGTTGCTGATCAATTCTCTTTCGATGCTGCTGGGCTTCGAGCCCGAGGACAAGCAGGCGCTGCTGGAGGCGCCGTCGCTGAGTACGCGGCGCGAGACATTGGTGACATTGATCGAATATGCTCTGCGCGGGGGTGATGACGAGGAGATCATGCAGTGAATGAGCCCAAGGAACAGCCGGCCTTCGACCGGCGCATGCTGGAGGCGTTGGTCTGCCCGCAGAGCCAGGCCACGCTGGAATATGACGCCGAGGCGCAGGAACTGATCAGCCGGTCCGCCGGGCTGGCCTTTCCGATCCGCGACGGGATTCCGGTGATGCTGCTGGACGAGGCGCGACAGCTCTAGCGCGTTGCCCCCGACGTTACGCCGGGGGACGCTGTCCCCCGGACCCCCTGAGGTATTTTCAGCCAGATGAAGGGGCGCGCGACCTGGCGGCCCTGTCGGCGCGCGAGGCCATCACGTCGCGCCCCAATGTGAGCGTGTAGGCCGACAGTTCCTGAAGCGCGCTGTCGGCCGCGGCGGGGTCGCGCGCGGCGACGGCGTCGGTGAGGCGCGCATGCAGGGATTCGATGGTTTCACGCGAGCGGGCGGTGAAGGTGATCATGTTCATCAAGGGCTGCATCGCCTCGACCGCGCCGGCAAGCTGGTAGCTGAGAACCGGGTTGGCGGCAGCATCGACGAAGGCGCGGTGAAACGCCACGTCCGAGGCGCAGAAGGACTCATCGCTCAGGCCGGGGCGGGATTGGCGGCGCAGTTCGGCGCGCATGGCGGCAAGATCGCTTTCGCCGCGGCGCGCGCAGGCCAGCGGCGCGCAGGCGCGTTCAAGCGTGTAGCGCGCCTCGCAGGCGGTTTCAAAGCTGACCGCGTTCATCGACAGGAGCAGGGTCGAGGTGGTGATATGCTGGCCATACGCCTCGGCGTAGCTGAGCCGATTGACGAAGGCGCCGCCGAAGGCGCCGCGCTGGGTGCGGATCAGCGATTGCGCGGCCAGGCGTTTGAGCGCCTCGCGCACGGTGGGGCGCGAAACCGCGAATTGTTCGGCCAGTTCGGCTTCGGAGGGCAGGCGCTGATCGACGATCATGCGCCCCGAGACGATGGCGTCTCGGATTGCCTCTGCGATCTGGGCCGGCAGGCCGGCCTTGTTGGCGGGGTCCATTTTCATTTGTCATACATTTAAATGTCTGACAATTTAAACGCAACCATCGAGTCGGGCGGGGGCGACATGATTTCAGCACGGATCAGACGGATGACGGGCATGCACTGGCTGGTGCTGTTCGGGACGATCGTGCTGGCCTGGATCCTGCTTTACGTCATGGCGCTGCCCGAGGGTATGCGCGCGGCGGGGCGGATCTATGGCGCCGACTTCCTCGCGAGCCTGTGCGTCGTGACGCCGGACAGCGCCGGGTTCGCGCGCATCGCCGCCATGTGGGCGCTGATGTCGGCGGCAATGATGGCGCCGACGGCGCTGCCCGCGCTGGCCACTTATGACGAGCTGTCGCATAGCGGGCAGACCCGGTTCGGGCTGTTGCTGGCGGGTTACATGGTGGTGTGGCTGGGGTTCTCGCTTCTGGCGGCGGCTGTGCAGATGGCGCTGTTTCGCGCCGGGCTGGTCAGCGCCTTCGGCGACAGCATGTCTGGGTTGCTGTCGGGAGGGCTTCTGTTGCTGGCGGGGGCGTATCAGTTCAGCCCGCTCAAGGCGGCCTGCCTTGCGAAGTGCCGCGCGCCGCTCGGCTTTTTCATGCAGCATTGGGACGAGGGCGCCTGGCGCAACGGCCTGCGGCTTGGGCTCGTGTGCCTGGGATGTTGCTGGGCGCTGATGGCGCTGGCCTTCGTGGGCGGGGTGATGAACCTTGCGTTCATGGGGCTGGCGACGGCGATCATGGTGATCGAGAAACTGCCCGATCTCGGGCGTTGGCTGACGCGGCCACTGGGTGGCCTGCTCATGATGGGCGGGCTCTGGTGGTGCCTTTCGGCGATCTGATCTGAGTTGTTCTGAAGGAGGAAGAGAAATGCCATTCGACCAACCGGGCACGGTGCCCTGGACCATCAAGGGGGAGCTGATCCTCAATTGCAACTGCACGGTGTTCTGCCCCTGTGTCGTGTCTCTGGGCCAGCATCCGCCCACCGAGGGCCATTGCCAGGCCTGGGCCGGGGTGCGCATCGATGAGGGGCAGTATGGAGACGCGGATCTGTCGGGTCTCAACGTGGGCCTGATGCTGGAGATCCCCGGCATGATGGCGCGGGGCAACTGGAAGGCCGCCGCCTATATCGACGAGCGCGCGAGCGAGGAGGCCTATGACGGGCTGGTCAATATCTTCAGCGGCAAGGCGCGGGGCACGACGGGTCTGTTCAGCGTGCTGGTGAGCGAATTCCTGGGTGCCGAGCGCGCGCCGGTGGTGTTCGAGACCGAAGGCAAGGCGCGCCGCCTGATGGTGGGCAAGACGATCCAGGGCGAGGTGGTGCCGGTCGAGGGCCATGGCGGCGAGGATATCGTGGTGACCAACACGCAATACTGGATGGGGCCGGACATTACGGTTGCCACCGCCACCAAAGGCCGCGTGCGTGCCTTTGGCCGGGTGTGGGATTTCGACGGGCGCAGCGCAGAGATCTGCCAGATCGACTGGAAAGGCCCGCGCTGATGATCCTGCCCGGCTATGTCGTGACGATGGCAGGCTACAATGGCTGGCAGAACCGCCAGCTGGAGGCGGCGCTGGATGCTGTGCCCGATGCCGTGCTGCGCGCGGACCGGGGCGCGTTTTTCGGTTCGATCCTGGGGACGCTCAATCATCTGCTCTGGGGGGATCTCATGTGGATGAGCCGCTTTGCGCCGGAACGGGCGATGCGCCCCGAGGGGGGCATTGCGGACAGTCCGGGGCTTTGCGAGGCTTACGGGGATTGGCGCGCCGCGCGGCGTTCGCTTGACGGTGAGATCGAAGAGTGGGCCGCGGGGCTTGATGCGACAGCGCTGGCGGGGCCGCTCAACTGGTTCTCGGGCGCGCTGGGGCGGGATGTCACGAAGCCGATGGCGCTTTGCGTGGTGCATATGTTCAACCACCAGACCCATCACCGCGGGCAGGTTCACGCGATGCTGACGAAAGAGGGGTTGAAGGCGCCGGTAAGCGATCTGTTCGCCATGCCGGAGGACGTCTGAGTCTGCGGGCGGGGGCGAGGGGCCAGCCCCTCGCGCTCCCCGGAGTATTTACGAAACGGTGAAGCGGGTCGAAGGCCCGCATAACAGAAGGGAGCTTGCGATGTTCAACGCATTGGTGGTCGAGAAGGACGAGGAAAGCGGCAAGACCGCAGCTGCGGTCAGGCAGATCGGGGTCGATGACCTGCCCCATGGCGAGGTGCTGGTCGCCGTCGAGTATTCAACGGTGAATTACAAGGACGGGCTGTGCATCGGGCCGGGCGGGGGACTGGTGCGGAACTACCCGCATGTGCCGGGGATCGATTTCGCGGGCGTTGTCGAGGAAAGCGCGGATGCGCGATACAAGCCCGGTGACCGGGTGGTGCTGACCGGCTGGCGCGTGGGCGAGGCGCATTGGGGCGGTTATGCCCAGAAGGCGCGGGTGCTGGCTGATTGGCTGGTGCCGCTGCCCGAGGGGCTGGATACGCGCGCGGCGATGGCCGTGGGCACGGCCGGTTTCACCGCGATGCTGTCGGTCATGGCGCTTGAGGATCATGGGCTGGCGCCAGGCCACGGGCCGGTGCTGGTCACCGGGGCTGCGGGCGGTGTCGGCTCGGTCGCGACGGCGATTCTGGCGCATCTGGGATATGAGGTGGCTGCGGTGACGGGGCGACCCGAGACTGCGGACTACCTGAAGGACCTCGGCGCGAGCCAGATCGTGGCGCGTGAGGAGCTGAGCGAAGTGACGCGCAAGCCGCTGGAATCCGAGCTTTGGGCGGGCTGCGTCGATGCGGTGGCCGGCGTGATGCTGGGACGTGTCCTGAAGCAGATGAAATACGGCAGCTCGGTCGCCGCCGTGGGTCTTGCGGGGGGCGCTGCGATCGAGGGTGCGCTGATCACACCCTTCATCCTGCGCGGTGTCAACCTGCTGGGGATCGACAGCGTGATGCAGCCCTATGAGAACCGGCTGCGCGCCTGGGAGCGGATCGCGAGCGACCTGCCGATGGACAAGCTCGAGGCGATGATCCAGCCGGCGACCCTGTCGGACCTTCCCGAACTGGGGCGCGGTATCCTTAAGGGCCAGGTGAAGGGGCGTGTCGTTGTCGATGTGAATGCCTGACACGGGAGCCGCGTGAGACTGCGGGGGCAAGGCGCGATGTCGCGTCTGCCCCCGCAAGGGGCGCGATTGATTGATTTTCTGCCCCTTGGCGCGTTACCGTCGCACCAAGGGGCATCCTGCGGAGGCGCCGCAGGCCCCCATTTGGCATGGTGACCGGACCCGGCGCGCATTGGTCGCCTGTGCCGGATTGCCGTGCAAAAGGAGGATTTCGGATGTTCAAGAAGATCATGACGCCGGTTGATCTGGCGCATCGTGGCGACCTGAAAAAGGCGCTGGCCGTCACTGCAGACCTGGCCAAACATTACGGCGCCGAGGTGGTGTTTGTCGGGGCGACCACCTCGACCCCCAGTTCGGTTGCCCACACGCCAGAGGAATACAAGGAGAAGCTTCTTGAATTCGCATCCGGACAGGGCAGCGAGAACGGGTTCGAGGCCACGGCGGACGTGGTGATCGCGCATGACCCCAGCGCCGATATCGATGATGTGCTGCTCAAGGCGGTGCGCGATACCGGTGCCGATGTCGTGGTGATGCAAAGCCACATGCCCGACATCATGGACTACATCTGGCCCTCGAATGGCGGCAAGATCGCGGAGCATGCCAAGTGCTCGGTTTTCGTGGTGCGCGGCTGAGAACGGGGCGCGCCGGTTTCCGTCCGTTTCGGGCGCAGTTCGGCGCGCCGCTTTCGGGTTGCAGCGATGCTTGCCGTTTGCGGCAACCCGGGTATGTTGTGCCCCGAGATGCCAAACAGGGGGTCAGCGGGTGAGCGCAGCAGATGAGGTCGTGATTCGTCCGTTCCGGGACGAGGATGGCGAAGCCTTGTGGCCGATCCTGCGTGATGTGATCCGGCTTGGCGACACCTATGCCATCGATCCGGGTCTCAATCGCGACCGGATGCTGGATCTGTGGACGGTGCAGGCGCGCGCCTGTTTCGTGGCGGAGCGCGCTGGCGAGATCCTTGGCACCTATTACATCAAGTCCAACCAGGCCGGGGGCGGCGCGCATGTCTGCAATTGCGGATACATGACCGCGCCCCAGGCGCGCGGGCAGGGCGTTGCGCGCGCCATGTGCCTGCATTCGCAGATCGAGGCGGTCAAGCTGGGCTACAAGGCGATGCAGTTCAACCTTGTGGTCTGCACCAATACCGGCGCGATCCGGCTTTGGAGCAGCCTCGGCTTTGAAACCGTGGGCCGTCTGCCGCAGGCCTTCGATCACCCCGAAGAAGGGCTGGTTGACGCGCTGGTCATGTATAAGTGGCTGGGCGAGGCGCCGACGGCCTGATCTTTTCACGACATTGACGCAAGGACGGAACGGCCCACGGGAAATCGTGGGACCGTGCTGCGCCGCGATGCGGGCAAACTGCGCCTCACAGGCGAATCACGGGGGTGTGAGCGCGTCCCGGGGTGAATTCCGGGCCCGTTTTTCAGTGGATTCGAAGCCTTCCCGGAGCGATAGATGAAAAAAAGCGGGAATTCGTGGGAAAAATTCGGCTCGGGTGATCTCTACCATATTTTGTGTTGATCTATCTGGATAACGCTAAGTACTGCGTTTGGGTCGCGCTTCTACCCACATTATCTTGTTCTCCAAGGGACGCTTAAACAAGATGATGTGGCTGTTTCCCTCAAAAACTTATTGATTTCCATGAATTCCCATGCCATCCCTTGATGCACGATGAAGACGGGAACAAAGGGGCGCTACAAAGACCCCGAACAAAAAACTCCCAAGTCAGGTTTCATACAGGCACCCGCTTTCATCGAAACAAGAGATCCGGCGCGCGGGCGAGCAGACATCCCCCCAGGTGGCGCGCGCAGTCGGACACCCCGCAAGGCGGGACGAGGGCGGCGGATTGGGCAGTGGCAGCAGCTCAATCCGCCGTTTCGTTTCAAGGGCCCGGTTTTCGGGCGCATGAAGAGAGGCGGACAAGACAGTGGTTCGCAGGTTCAGAGGCGAGAGCCAGCACAAGGTGGACAGCAAGGGCAGGGTGTCGATCCCGGCCTCGTTTCGCCGTGTGCTCGAAGCCTCGGACCCGCATTGGACCGACGGGCTGAATCCCGAGCTTGTCATCGTCTATGGCGATCATCGCCGCAATTACCTTGAATGCTACACGATGGAAGCCATCGCAGAGGTCGATTCCAAGATCGACGCCCTGCCGCGCGGCTCGATGCAGCGCAAGATGCTCCAGCGCCTGTTTCACGGGCAATCCTATCCCACCAATGTCGACGAGACCGGCCGCCTGGTGCTGCCAGCCAAGCTGCGCCAGAAGATCGACCTTGAGGGCGAGGCCTTTTTCATTGCAGCGGGCGATACGTTCCAGATCTGGAAGCCCGAGACATATGAAGAGGAAGAGCTGGCCAAGACCGAGGAATGGCTTGACGAGTTGCCCGAGGATTTCGATCCGCTGGTTTTCCTGGATGACGCGAAAGGCGAGTGAAGCATGGCTGCCGCTGCCCTCGCATCAGGTTCCGCTCCGCATATCCCCGTTCTCCTGCGTCCGCTTTTGGCGGCGGTTGCCCCTGTCGAGGGGGTCTGGGTCGACGGGACACTGGGTGCGGGTGGGTATGCGCGCGGCCTGCTCGATGCCGGTGCTCAGAAGGTGATCGGCGTGGACCGCGACCCGCTGGCGCTTGAGATGGCGCGCGATTGGGGCGCGGAATATGGCGCGCGCCTCGAGCTGGTCGAGGACCGGTTCTCAAATCTCGACGATCATGCCGAGGGCGTTGCGGGGGTGGTGCTGGATCTTGGTGTGTCCTCGATGCAGCTTGACCGCGCCGAGCGCGGATTTTCCTTTCACCGCGACGGCCCGCTCGACATGCGTATGAGCCAGCAGGGGCCGACCGCCGCTGACCTCGTGAACAACGCGGACGAGGGTGAGCTGGCCGATATCCTGTTTCTGTATGGCGAAGAACGCGCCAGCCGGCGCATTGCCCGCGCGATCCTGCGCGAACGTGCGCTTGAACCGATCGAAACCACCCTGCGCCTTGCCGGTATCGTCGAAAAATGCCTGCCGCGCCCCAAGCCCGGCCAGATCCATCCGGCGACCCGCAGTTTTCAGGCGCTACGCATCGCGGTGAACGATGAATTCGGCGAATTGGTGGCCGGACTCGAGGCCGCCGGGCGCGCGCTGGCGCCGGGGGGCAAGCTTGCGGTTGTTACCTTCCATTCCATCGAGGACCGGATGGTGAAGCGCTTTCTTCAGGCCAAGTCGGGCGGCGGGGGCGGCGGCAGCCGCCATGCGCCGCGCATCACTCCGGCCCCGGCGGAATGGGAGCTGAAGAACCGCAAGGCCATCGGCCCGGACGATCAGGAACTGGGCGAGAATCCACGCGCCCGCAGCGCCAAGCTGCGCGTCGCCATCCGCACCGAGGCGCCCGCCACGCCCGCCGACCGCAAGGCGATCGGCATGCCATTGCTCAAGGGGGACAGATAATGCGAAGCCTGTTCTATGTGTTGACCGCCCTCGCGGTCATTGGCCTGGCCTTCTGGGCCTACCGCGAGAATTACCGCACGCAGGCGGCGCTGTCGCAGGCCGAGCAGCTTCAGCACGAGATCGCCCGCACCCGGCAGCGCCTGCGGGTCTTGAATGCCGAATGGGCCTATCTCAACCGGCCCGAGCGGCTGATGGAGCTGGCTGAACTTAATTTCGACAAGTTGGGGCTGTTGCCGCTGCAACCCTACCAGTTCGGCAAGATCGACCAGGTGGCCTATCCGCCCGAGGACGAAATGCTGCCGATCCTGAACCCGATCGAAGTGTCCGGCATGGAGGTGCAAGAACCATGATCCGCACGCCACTACGCCCGCTTGCCCGCATTCTCGATGCCCGCGCCAAAGGTGAGAACCCGGACGCCATCGAGCGCGAGAACATTCGGATCCGTCATGAACAGATGCGCGACCGTGCCCGGATGCGGGCCGAGGGGCGGCTTCTGGTGCTGGGGGTGATGTTCTTTTGCGCCTTCGGGGTGATCGGCGGGCGGATGGGGGTGCTGGCCAGCACCGAACCCAGCGAGCCGCGCAGCTCGGTGGCCGGGGCGCAGATATTGGCGCAGCGTGCCGATATCGTGGACCGTCAGGGCCGGATTCTGGCCACCAATTTCGAGACCCACAGCCTTTATGCGCAGCCGCCCCAGATGGTCGACCCCGAGCGTGCGGTCGAAGAACTGGTGCGGATCTTCCCGGACCTCGACCGCGAGCGCCTGACCAAGGACCTGACTGGCAAGCGTAAGTTCCTGTGGATCAAGAAGAAACTCAGCCCCGAGCAGAAGCAGGCCGTGCATGATATCGGCGAGCCGGGCCTGCTGTTCGGCCCGCGCGAGATGCGCCTCTACCCCAACGGCAAACTGGCGTCACATGTGCTGGGAGGTGCCAGCTTCGGGCGTGAGGGTGTGCATGCGGCCGAGGTGATCGGCGTTGCGGGCGTGGAAAAGACCTTTGACGAGCGCTTGCGCGACCCCGCGCATGGGCATGAGCCGCTGCGCCTGTCGCTGGATCTGTCGGTGCAGGCGGCGACGGAACGGGTGCTTGATGGCGGCATGAAGCTGATGAATGCCAAGGGTGCGACCGCGATCCTGATGGAGGTGAAGACCGGCGAGATCCTTGCGCTGGCTTCGCTGCCGGATTTCGACCCCAATGACCGCCCGCGTGCGCCCACCGAGGGCAATCCGAGCGACAGCCCGTTGTTCAACCGCGCGGTGCAGGGGGTCTATGAGCTTGGTTCGACCTTCAAGATATTCGCGGTGGCGCAGGCGCTGGAACTGGGGCTGATCAATCCCTCGACGCTGATCGACACCAAGGGGCCGCTGCGCTGGGGCAAGCACCGGATCCGCGATTTCCATGATTACGGCTCCGAGATGACCGCCACCAAGGTGATCGTCAAATCTTCGAATATCGGGACGGCCCGTATTGCGCAGATGATCGGCATCGAGCGCCAGCAGGATTTCATGAAACGTCTGGGCTTCTTCGAGCCGACGGCAGTCGAGATGGTCGAAGCCAAGGGCGGGCAGCCGCTGTTGCCGCCGCGCTGGTCCGAACTGTCGACGATGACGATTTCCTATGGTCATGGTCTCTCGGCCACGCCGATGCACCTGGCCGCCGCCTATGCGACGCTGGCGAATGGCGGGCGCAAGGTGACGCCGAGCCTGTTGCGCCAGCCCGCGGCACAGCTTGGACCGCGCGTGATGTCCGAGCAATCCGCGCGCGCGTCGATGACCATGCTGCGCAAGGTGGTGTCCGAAGGCACTGCCAGCATGGGCGAGGTCGAGGGTTATGCCGTCGCGGGCAAGACCGGCACCGCCGACAAACCCAAGGAACGCGGCGGCGGCTATTACGACGACAAGGTGATCGCCACCTTCGCGAGCGTCTTTCCCGCGCATGATCCGCAATATGTGCTGGTGGTGACGCTTGACGAACCGGTCGAAACCTCGGGCGACGAGCCGCGCCGCACCGCTGGCTGGACCGCCGTGCCCGTCGCCGCCGAGATCATCCGCCGGGTGGCGCCCCTGTTGGGATTGAGACCGCAGATTGAACCCGGCGAACTGGCTGGTATAACGCTCACATCGAACTAGGCCGACGGGCGGAAAAATATGGCGGCGGGGCAGACCAAATCTTTGGCGGAACTGGGGCTTACGGCCCAGGGCGGGCGCCGGGCCGAGATCACCGGCCTGTCCGTCGACAGTCGCGAGGTGCGCAAGGGGCATCTCTTTGCGGCGCTGCCCGGCACAAAGGTGCATGGCGGTGATTTCATCCAATATGCGCTGCGCATGGGTGCGGCGGCGATCCTGACGGATGCGCGCGGCGCGCGGCTTGCGGCGGACGAGCTTTCGACCAGTGACGCCGCGCTGATCCTCGCCGAGGACCCGCGCCAGACGCTGGCCTATGCCGCCGCGCTGTGGTTCGGTGCGCAACCCGAGGTGGTGGTCGCCGTGACCGGCACCAACGGCAAGACCTCGGTCGCAAATTTCTGCCGACAGATCTGGACGGAACTGGGTTTCGCGGCGGTGAATATAGGCACCACCGGGGTCGAGGGCGCCCATGAAGCCCCGCTGGCCCACACCACGCCTGAACCCATCACCCTGCATCGGGTGCTTGCGGATTGCGAGGCGGCGGGCGTGACCCACGCCGCGATGGAGGCATCCTCGCACGGGCTTGAGCAGCGCCGCCTTGACGGGGTCCGCCTGGTGGCAGCGGGGTTCACGAATTTCAGCCAGGATCACCTGGATTACCACGCCGGTTTCGACGAGTATTTCGCCGCCAAGGCGGGGCTTTTTGCCCGTGTCCTGCCCGAGGACGGGATCGCGGTCATCAATGTCGATGATGACAAAGGCCCCGCGATGGCCGAGATCGCCTGCGCGCGCGGTCAGGACCTGATCACGGTGGGCCGCGCGGCGGGCAGCGACATTCAGCTTCAGGCGCAGCGATTTGCCCCGACCGGGCAGGATCTGCGATTTGACTGGAAGGGGCGTGCGCATCAGGTATCGCTTGACCTGATCGGCGGCTTCCAGGCCGAAAACGTGCTGCTGGCCGCCGGGCTGGCCATCGCCGCCGGGGCCGATCCCGAGCGCGTCTTCGAGACATTGGGACAGATGAAGACCGTGCGCGGGCGCATGCAGCTGGCTGCGACACGGGCCAATGGCGCGACGGTATTCGTCGATTTCGCCCATACGCCCGATGCCATCGCCACCGCGTTGAAGGCGCTGCGTCCGCATGTGATGGGCCGTCTCGTGGCCGTCGTCGGGGCAGGCGGTGACCGCGATACCGCCAAGCGGCCCCTGATGGGGCAGGCGGCGGTCGAGAATGCCGACCTCGTGATCGTCACCGATGACAACCCACGCCGCGAAGAGCCGGCCGCGATCCGTGCCGCGGTGATGGCGGGCGTTGCCGATGCCGGCGGTGCCGAGCTGGCCCGCGAGGTAGGCGACCGCGCCGAAGCCATCCTGCGCGGTGTCGACATGCTGGGGCCGGGCGATGCGCTGCTGATCTGCGGCAAGGGTCACGAGACCGGGCAGATCGTCGGCGACGATGTCTTTCCCTTTGATGACAGCGAACAGGCCAGCGTCGCGGTGGCGGCGCTTGACGGGGGGCTGGCATGACATTGTGGCGCGCAGACGACGCTGCCCGCGCCACCGGCGGGCGCGCCACGGGTGACTGGCAGGCAGATGGCGTGTCGATCGACAGCCGCAGCTTGCAGGCGGGCGATCTGTTCGTGGCGCTCAAGGTGGCGCGCGACGGCCATGATTTCGTCGCGCAGGCGCTGGCCAATGGTGCCGCCGCCGCGCTGGTCAGCCGCATACCTGACGGACTTGACGACAATGCTCCGCTGCTGATCGTCGATGATGTTCAGGCCGCGCTCGAGGATCTGGGACGCGCCGCACGGGCGCGCAGCGATGCGCGCGTGGTGGCGGTGACCGGCTCGGTCGGTAAGACATCGACCAAGGAAATGCTGCATGTGGTGCTTGGCGCGCAGGGCCGCACTCACAGCGCCGAGGCGAGCTACAACAACCAGTGGGGCGTGCCGCTGACATTGGCGCGGATGCCGGCTGATACCGAATTCGCGGTGATCGAGATCGGCATGAACCATCCCGGCGAGATCGCGCCGCTCAGCCGCATGGCGCGCCCGCATGTGGCGCTGATCACCACCGTCGCCGCCGCCCATCTCGAGGCGTTTGAAAGCATCGTCGGCATTGCCCACGAAAAGGCCGCCATATTCGATGGGCTCGAGCCGGAAGGCACCTGCATCTTCAACGCCGATATCGACGCGGACGCGCTGCGCGCCGTCACGGATGCGGCGCAGGTCACCGGCGGGCCGGTGGTCCGGTTCGGGGCGCGCGAGGACTGCGACTACCGTCTGGCTTCGGTTCAGCTGACCGCGGACGCCACCGTGATCAAGGCCGACCTGCCCTCGGGGCCGCAGATCGTGAAACTCTCGGCGCCGGGGCGTCACTTCGCCGCCAACGCGCTTGGCGTGCTTGCCGTCGCCGAGGCGCTTGGAGTGGATGCGACGCTGGCGGCGCGTGATCTGTCGAACTGGCAGCCCCCGGCGGGGCGCGGAACGCGCGAAGTGATCGTGCTGGACCCGGTCGACGATCATTCGATCACCCTGATCGACGACGCCTTCAACGCCAACCCGACCTCGATCAAGGCCGCTCTCGAGGTGCTGGCTGCGGCCATGCCCGAAGACAGCGTCGGGCGCGTGTCCAAGGGACGGCGCATCGCCATCCTGGGCGACATGCTGGAACTTGGCCCCGACGAGATCGCCCTGCATCAGGCGCTGGCACAGCTGCCGCAGATCGAGGCGCTGGATACCGTCCATTGCGTCGGCCCGCGTATGCAGTCCCTCTGGGAGGCTTTGCCGGAGGCGAAGCGCGGCCGCGTGGTCGCCAGCGCCGAGGAACTGGCAGAGCAGGCCCATCGTGTGATAGACGCCGGCGATGTCGTGCTGGTCAAGGGCTCCAAGGGGAGCCGGGTCAGCCTTGTCGTCGACGCGCTGCGCCGGATCGGGCGTGCCGCCGGGCAGCAGATGGAGAGGCGCTGAAATGTTGTATTGGTTGACAGGGTTGTCGGATGGCGGGGATGTGTTCAACCTGTTCCGCTATATCACCTTCCGGGCCGGGGGAGCCTTCATGACGGCGTTGTTCTTCGGCTTCATATTCGGGCCGCCGTTGATCAACGTTCTGCGCAAGCGCCAGGGCAAGGGGCAGCCGATCCGCTCCGACGGGCCGGAAACGCATGCTGCCAAGTCCGGGACACCGACAATGGGCGGGCTTCTGATCGTCGGGGCCTTGATGACGTCGACCCTGCTATGGGCGCGGCTCGACAATCCCTATGTCTGGATGGTGCTGTTCGTCACCCTGTCCTTCGGGCTGATCGGCTTTTGGGACGATTACGCCAAGGTCAGCAAGCAGAACGTCCAGGGCGTGCCGGGCAAGCTGCGGCTCGGGCTTGGCTTTCTCATTGCCGCTATCGCCGCCGCCTGGGCGGCTTGGTATCATCCGGGCGAGCTCCAATACCAGTTGGCGTTGCCGGTGTTCAAGGACACGCTGATCAACCTGGGCTGGCTGTTCGTGCCCTTCGCGATGATCGTGATCGTCGGGGCGGCCAATGCGGTGAACCTGACCGACGGGCTCGATGGGCTGGCGATCATGCCGGTGATGATTGCGGGCGGTGCGCTTGGGGTCATCGCCTATGCGGTGGGGCGGGTCGATTTCACCGAGTATCTTGACGTGCATTACGTGCCGGGGACCGGCGAGATCCTGATCTTCACCGCGGGTCTTTTCGGCGGCGGCCTGGGGTTCCTTTGGTATAACGCGCCGCCTGCGGCGGTGTTCATGGGCGATACCGGGTCACTGGCGCTTGGCGGGGCGCTTGGGGCGATCGCGGTCGCCACCAAGCACGAGATCGTGCTGGCCATTGTCGGCGGGCTGTTCGTGGTCGAGGCGCTGAGCGTCATCATCCAGGTTCTCTATTTCAAGCGCACCGGGAAACGGGTTTTCCTGATGGCGCCGATCCATCATCACTATGAAAAGAAGGGCTGGGCCGAGCCGCAGATCGTGATCCGCTTCTGGATCATCGCGCTTATCCTTGCCATGATCGGGCTGGCGACACTGAAAATTCGTTGACCGGCGCTCCGGTCGCGTCGGCGCGGATACGATGCCGACGCGATACCGACATGAGACCGACGCGATGCAGATTGGCCAAGGATGACGGAACGCCCTTGTTAACAAGGCGTGACTCGCATCGTGGCCCTGATGGTCGCCTTGCCGGTTAAGGTTTCGTTAACCGCTTGCGCGCAAGGCGTTCCGGGGGCAGTTTGGCGCGGCGAATGAACGAAGGGGTGAGGCATGATCGAGGTGCAGGGCGTGTCCGGGCAGCGCGTGGCGGTATTGGGCCTCGGGCGTTCGGGCCTCAGTGCGGCGCGCGCCCTGCGGGCGGGCGGGGCGCAGGTTCTGGCCTGGGACGACTCACCCGAGGCGCGTGAAAAGGCGCTGGAAGAAGGCTTCGAGATCAAGGACTTGACGCGTGACGGGGCCTTTGGCGATATCGCCATGCTGATCGTCAGCCCCGGTATCCCGCATCTTTATCCGCAGCCCAACAAGGCGGTCGCCAATGCCCTGCGCGAAGGGGTCGCGGTGGACAATGACATCGGGCTGTTCTTTCGCTCTTTCGCGGCGGCCGGATGGGCCGCGCATGACGTGCCGCCCCGGGTGGTTGCGGTCACGGGAAGCAACGGAAAATCAACGACTTCGGCACTGATCCACCATGTGCTGCAAGAGGCCGGCAAGGATGTGCAGCTGGCCGGGAACATCGGACGGGGGGTGTTGGACATCGACCCGCCGGAGGATGGCGGTGTGGTGGTGCTGGAGCTGAGCAGCTATCAGACCGAGCTGGCCCGCGCCCTGACCCCGGATGTTGCTGTTTTCACTAACTTATCTGCCGATCACCTGGATCGTCACGCAGGGCTGGGTGGCTATTTCGCGGCCAAGCGGCGGCTGTTCGCCGAGGGCGGGCCGGACCGGGCAGTGATCGGGGTGGACGAGGCCGAGGGGCTGTTCCTGGCCGGGCAGATGGCCGAGGCGCCGGGGGATGACCGGGTGATCCGGGTGTCGGTCAACCGCAAGCTGGCGGGGCCGGGATGGTCGGTATTCGCGCGCAAGGGGTTCCTTTCGGAATACCGCAAGGGCCGTCAGGCAGGCTCTATAGATTTGAGAAATATCAAGGGCTTGCCCGGTGAGCACAACCACCAGAACGCCTGCGCAGCCTATGCCGCCTGCCGCACGCTGGGGCTGTCGCCCAAGGTGATCGAGCGGGCATTTCACAGCTTTGCGGGGTTGCCGCACCGCAGCCAGTTGATTGCCGAGAAGGACGGGGTGAAATTCGTCAATGACAGCAAGGCCACCAATGTGGATTCGGCCCTCAAGGCCCTGAAAGCATTCGGGAAAATCCGCTGGATTTGCGGCGGACTGGAAAAGGAGGGCGGCCTTTCGGCGCTGGCGCCTGCGCTGGAAAATGTCACGAAAGCCTATGTGATCGGGCGCGAGGCGGCGGAATTTTCCCTGCAACTTGAAGGGGTTAAAGCCGAAATCTGCACCACGATGGCGCGCGCCGTAGAGGCTGCCATGAGCGAGGCGCAGCCCGGTGAAACGGTGCTTCTGGCGCCGGCGGCGGCCAGTTTCGACCAGTATGACAACTTTGAAAAGCGCGGCGAGGACTTCATCGAGGAGGTCCGCAGCCGGCTGTGAGTTTCCGTACGAAACGTCCGGTTTGTACACCGGTTTCGTACATGAATGAGGCGCGCGCCGGGCTGGAATGTACAAACCCGCATGAAGTGCCGCTGATCAGCCCGTTTCGCCGCCCGCGATCGCCTGTCCCGCGGCCCAGCCCGAGGACCACGCCCACTGGAAGTTATATCCCCCCAGCCAGCCGGTCACGTCGACACTTTCGCCGATGAAGTAGAGCCTTGGCAGGTGGCGCGACATCATGCTGCGCGACGAGAGCCCGTCGGTCGAGACGCCGCCAAGGGTGACTTCGGCGGTGCGGTATCCTTCCGAGCCGCCGGGGCGAAGGTGCCAGGCGCGAAGCCCCGCGACCATCTCGGCGAGCGTCGCGTCGGACTGGTCGGCGAGATTGCCCGCCGGCAGGCCGGGAGCGAGGTGATCGACGAGGCGGGCGGGCAGGTGGCGCGCGAGTTCGGTGGTGAGGTTGCGCCGCCCGGCGGATTGCCGCTGTTCGCGCAGGGCCGCCAGCAAGCCGCCAGCCGGGTCGAGATCGAGGGTGATCTCTTCGCCCTCGCGCCAATAGGATGAGATCTGAAGGATCGCCGGCCCGGAGAGGCCGCGATGGGTGAAGAGCACCGCCTCTTCAAAACTGGTGCGCTCATTCGCGACGCGGGCCGGGGTGGCGATGCCGGAGAGGGCAGAAAAGCGCCCCTCGGGAAAGGTGAGGGGCACGAGCGCGGGGCGGGTCTCGGTGACGGAGTGGCCGAATTGGCGGGCGATGTCATAGGCGAGGCCGGTCGCGCCCATCTTGGGGATCGACCTGCCGCCGGTCGCCACCACCAGGTTGCGCGCGCGCACCGTGCGGCGCGCGCCCTCATGGTCGATCTCGGCGCGAAAGCCCTGATCGTCATGGGAGAGACCCGCCAATGATGCCTGAAGCCAGAGATCGGCGCCCGCGCGGGCCATCTCGGCACGCAAGAGGGCGATGATCTGCCCGGAGCGCCCGTCGCAGAAGAGCTGCCCGAGGGTCTTTTCGTGCCATGTGATATCGTGACGCGCGAGAAGGTCGATGAAATCCCATTGCGTGTAGCGGCTGAGCGCGGATTTGCAGAAATGGGGGTTTTCGGAGAGGAAGTTTTCCGGCCCGGTATAGAGATTGGTGAAGTTGCAGCGCCCGCCGCCGGAAATGCGGATCTTTTCACCCGGCGCCTTGGCATGATCCAGCACGAGGACGCCCGGCCCGGCATGGGCGGCGCACATCATGCCGGCGGCGCCGGCGCCAAGGATCAGCGTGTTGACCTGCATCGGATTGCCCTTGGCGCAAGCGGCGTGCGGGGTCAACGGGTTTCGGTTGGCGCGGGCGGGGCATGAGTGCTTCCCACGGCGCGGTTCTGGTGCTAAACTGGAAGGCGAGACCCCGAAAACGGGGCGGGACATGAGGCAGTAGTCGGCGGTTCATATGACAGAGATGGTCTATGGCACGATCCCGGTCAGGGATTCGGAGCCAATCCTTCCGAAATGGTGGCGCACCATCGACCGGTGGTCGGTGTCCTGTGTCCTCATTCTTTTCAGCATCGGCATCCTGCTGGGGCTGGCGGCCTCGCCGCCGCTGGCCGAATCGAACGGGTTTCAGCCGTTTCACTACGTGCAGCGGCAAGCGGTGTTCGGCGGTGCCGCGCTGGTGGCGATGGTGCTGACCTCGATGATGAGCCCGCAGCTGGTGCGCCGCCTTGCGGTGCTGGGGTTCCTTGGGGCCTTCGTTGCGCTGGTATTGCTGCCGGTTTTCGGCACCGATTTCGGCAAGGGCGCGGTGCGCTGGTATTCGATGGGGTTCGCGAGCGTGCAGCCGTCGGAATTCCTCAAGCCCGGTTTCGTGGTGGTGGCGGCCTGGATGATGGCCGCGAGCCAGGAGATCAACGGCCCGCCGGGCCTGTCGTGGTCGTTCGGCCTGACGCTGGTGATCGTGGCGTTCCTGGCGATGCAGCCGGATTTCGGGCAGGCGTGCCTGGTGCTGTTCGGCTGGGGTGTCATGTATTTCGTGGCCGGTGCGCCGATCCTGCTGCTGTTGGGCATGGCGGGCTGCGCGGTGCTGGCGGGGAGCCTCGCCTATTCCAGTTCCGAGCATTTCGCGCGCCGGATCGACGGCTTCCTGAGCCCGGATGTGGACCCGACGACGCAGCTTGGCTTTGCCACCAATGCGATCCGCGAGGGCGGTTTCTTTGGTGTCGGCGTGGGCGAGGGCGAGGTGAAGTGGTCCTTGCCCGATGCGCATACGGATTTCATCATCGCGGTCGCGGCCGAGGAATACGGGCTGGTTCTGGTGCTGTGCATCATCGCGCTTTACACATGGGTGGTGGTGCGGTCGCTGCTGCGCCTGATGCGCGAGCGCGATCCGTTCATCCGCTTGGCGGGCACCGGGCTTGTGGCGACCTTCGGGGTTCAGGCGATGATCAACATGGGTGTCGCGGTCAGGCTGTTGCCTGCCAAGGGCATGACCCTGCCATTCGTGAGCTATGGTGGCTCTTCGCTGATCGCGGGGGGGATATTGATGGGGATGCTGCTGGCATTCACGCGCACGCGCCCGCAGGGCGAGATTGGCGACATTCTGCGCGGGCGGGGACGGTGAACCGCGCCGCGGCGACGAAAGAGGTGGAGCGGTGAGTGAAAAGGACCCATTGCTGGTGATCGCGGCCGGGGGCACGGGCGGGCACATGTTTCCCGCGCAGGCGCTGGCCGAGGTGATGTTGCGGCGCGGCTGGCGGGTGCGGCTGAGCACGGATGCGCGCGGTGCCCGCTATACCGGCGGCTTTCCCCATTCAGTCGAGATCGAGCAGGTGGCGAGCGCCACATTCGCGCGCGGCGGTTTCGTCAACAAGGTTCTGGCGCCGTTTCACATTCTGGGCGGTGTTCTGGGTGCTAGCCTGCGGATGCTGCGCGACCGTCCGGCTGTGGTGGTGGGGTTCGGCGGTTATCCGACGATCCCGGCGCTGGCGGCGGCGTGGCTGTTGCGCCTGCCGCGCATGGTGCATGAGCAGAATGGCGTGCTGGGCCGTGTGAACCGGATCTTTGCCCGTCGCGTGGATCGTGTGGCCTGTGGCATCTGGCCGACCGATCTGCCCGAGGGGGTCGAGGGCGTGCATGTGGGCAACCCGGTGCGCGCCGCCGTGCTGGAGCGGCAGGGCGCGGGATATATCCCGCCAGGCGACTATCCGATGTCGGTGCTGGTGATCGGCGGCAGCCAGGGTGCGCGCATCCTGAGCGAGGTGGTGCCCGAAGCGATCGCGGCGCTGCCCGAGGCGTTGAAACGCAACATCCGTGTCGCGCACCAGGCACGCGAGGAAGATGGCGCGCAGGTGGCGGCGTTCTATGCCGAGCAGGGGATAGATGCGGATGTGGCGGCCTTTTTCCGCGATGTGCCGCGCCGGATGAGCGAGGCGCAGCTGGTCATCAGCCGTGCGGGCGCGAGCAGCGTCGCCGATATCAGCGTGATCGGGCGGCCCTCGATCCTGATCCCTTACGCGGCCGCGGCGGGCGACCATCAGAGCGCGAATGCCAAGGGCCTGTCGCGCGCGGGCGCCGCGATCGTGATCCCGGAGTCGAAACTGGCCGCCGATACGCTGGCCGAGCAGATCGTCAGCGTGCTGACCAACCCCGAAGGGGCCGAGCAGATGGCCCGCGCCGCGCTTGGCGTGGCGCAACCCGACGCGCCGCGGCAGCTGGCCGATATGGTCGAGGCGCTGGCGGGGCGGCACCAAGAGCAAGATCAGGGGCGGGGCTGACGCATGGCCGGGCCGAAGGAGACAGCATGATGAACGCAGCAACGAAGCTGCCCCAGGACGTGGGCCCGATCCATTTCGTGGGAATCGGCGGTATCGGGATGTCGGGCATCGCCGAGGTGCTGATCGACCATGGTTACCGCGTGCAGGGGTCGGACCTCAAGCGCAGCCCGATCACCGCGCGGCTCGAGGGCATGGGCGCCAAGGTGTTCGAGGGGCAGAGCCCCGGCAACGTGGAAGGTGCCGCCGTGGTGGTGATCTCGAGCGCGATCAAGCCGGGGAACCCGGAGCTTGACGAGGCGCGCAGGCGCGGATTGCCGGTGGTGCGGCGCGCCGAGATGCTGGCCGAACTCATGCGCCTCAAATCCAATGTCGCGGTGGCGGGCACGCATGGCAAGACCACCACGACCACGATGGTCGCGGCGCTGCTGGATCACGGGAATTTCGACCCGACGGTCGTCAATGGCGGGATCATCCACGCCTATGGAAGCAATGCCCGCGTCGGGCAGGGCGAATGGATGGTGGTGGAGGCCGACGAGAGCGACGGCACCTTCAACCGCCTGCCCGCGACGATCGCCATCGTCACCAATATCGACCCCGAGCACATGGAGCATTGGGGCACCGAGGAGAACCTGCACCGGGGCTTTTACGAATTCGTGAGCAACATCCCGTTCTACGGGCTGGCGGTGTGCTGCACCGATGATGCGGATGTGCAGGCGCTGGTCGCCAAGCTGACCGACCGGCGGGTCGTGACCTACGGGTTCAACACCCAGGCCGATATCCGCGCGGTGAACCTGCGCTATGAAAAGGGCGTGGCGCATTTCGACGTGGCGTTGCAGGCCGAGGGCACGATGATCGAGGGCTGCACCCTGCCGATGCCGGGCGACCACAACGTGTCGAACGCGCTGAGCGCGGTGGCGGTGGCGCGCCATCTGGGCATGAAGCGCGACGAGATCCGCGCCGCGCTGGCCGCGTTCGGCGGCGTCAACCGGCGTTTCACCCGCGTGGGCGAGGTGAACGGCGTCACCATCATCGACGATTACGGCCATCACCCGACCGAGATCGCCGCCGTGCTGAAAGCCGCGCGGCAGGCCTGCGAGGGGCGCGTGATCGCGGTGCATCAGCCGCACCGCTATACCCGCCTGCATCATCATTTCGACGCGTTCTGTGCCTGCTTCAACGAGGCCGACGTGGTCGCCATCGCCGAGGTCTATGCCGCGGGCGAAAACCCGATCGAGGGCGCGAGCCGCGACGATCTGGTGGCCGGGCTGGTGCGCGCGGGGCATCGCGACGCAAGGGCGATCAGCACGCTGGACGATCTTGTCGCGCTGGTGCGCGAAGAGGCGCGCGAAGGCGACATGGTGGTCTGCCTTGGCGCGGGCACGATCAGCGGCTGGGCCAATGCCTTGCCCGACAAGCTGAAGGGGTGATCCCATGACGACCGGGCGCCTTGAAATGTGGGACATTCGGGCGCGTCCGGGCACATGCGCGGATGGGATTGCCATCGGCGCGATCGACGAGCCGTCAGTGGACGCCGGGATGTCACATGCGCCTGAGGCGAACGACATGAGCAAGCCGGGGCGCAGGGGCGCGCAAGGAGAGCAGGGATCGTGGCGGAGCATCTGAAACGACGGATCGGACTGGGCCTGCTGACAGCCTATGGCGTGGGTGTCATGGTGGGCGCGGGCATCTATGTGCTGGTCGGCGCGATTGCCGCCGAGGCGGGTATTTGGGCGCCGTTGTCCTTTCTATTGGCGGGTCTGATCGCCGCGCCATCTGCGCTGAGCTATGCGGAATTCTCGACCCGTTTGCCCGAAGCGGCAGGCGAGGCGATCTTCGTGGCCAAGGGGCTGGGGCGGCCCTGGCTGGCGCTGGTCGTGGGGCTGGCGGTGGTGGCTGCCGGGACCATTTCGGCGGCGGCGGTATTGCGCGGCGGCACCGGGTATCTTGTGTCGGTGGTCGAGTTGCCATTCGCGCCGACCGCCATCGTGATGGGCCTGTTCCTGGTCGGTGTCGCGATTGCCGGGGTGCTGGAAAGCCTGACCGTCGCGGCGATATTCACCGTGATCGAGGTCATCGGTCTGGCGCTGGTGATCTGGGCGGGGGCCAGTGCGGAGCCTGTGGCCGATTGGCAGGCGCCTGCCGGGATTGTCTGGTCAGGCGTGGCCTCGGCGGCGGTGCTGGCGTTCTTCGCCTTCATCGGGTTCGAGGATATCGTGAACATGGCCGAGGAGGTGCGCGACCCGACCCACACCTTGCCCCGCGCGATCCTGCTGTCGCTGTTGATCACCAGCCTGCTTTACGCGCTGGTGAGCTGGGCGGCGGTGCGCGCGGTGCCGCTTGAGCGGCTTGCTGTTTCGGAACAGCCGCTGGCGCTGGTCTGGAGCCATGCGCGGGGCGGGGGGGCGGCGTTCCTGTCGGTGATCGCGGTGGCGGCGGCGATGAACGGCATCCTTGCGCAGATCGTGATGGCGAGCCGGGTGCTGTTCGGCGTCGGCAAGCGCAGCCCGGCATTGGCCGTTTTCCACCATGCGCATCCGCGCCTTGGCACGCCGGTTCTGGCGACGGCGGTGATCGGGGTGCTGGTGATCTTCATGGCGGTGACGCTGCCGGTGGCGGACCTTGCCGAGGCGACCTCGGCGATCCTGCTGGCGGTCTTCGTGCTGGTCAATAGCGCGTTGATCGCGATGAAGCGCGCCGAGCCCGAGGCGCCCTTCCGGGTGCCGATGGTGGTGCCGGTGCTGGGGCTTCTGGGGTCGCTTGGGGCGCTGGCCATCAGTTTCGGAGCTGTCTCATGAGCCTTTCGTTGATACTTGCCTGTCTGTGGGCGGTCGCCGCCAATCTGCTTGCGATGATCCCGAGCCGCGACAATCACTGGCGGCGCGCCTATCTTCTGATCGCCGCCGGGGTTCCCATTCTGGGTTTTGTGACCTATCAGAATGGCCCGTGGTGGGGGCTGGCGGTTCTGGCCGCCGGCATGAGTATCCTGCGCTGGCCGGTGATCTATCTGGGACGCTGGCTGGTGCAAAAAAGGTAAGGACCAGCGATGCGGATGCCCGAGACGCGCGGCAAGCTGACCGAAAAGCGCCCCTTGAACGATCTCACATGGCTGCGGGTGGGCGGCCCGGCGGACTGGCTGTTCCAGCCTGCGGATATCGACGATCTGGCGCAGTTCCTTGCGGCGCTTGACCGGGATGTCGCGGTGTTCCCGATGGGTGTCGGCAGCAACCTGATCGTACGTGACGGGGGGTTGCGCGCCGTGGTGATCCGGCTTGGGCGCGGCTTCAATTCAATCAGCATCGAGGGGAACCGGGTGGTTGCGGGCGCCGCGGCGCTTGATGCGCATGTGGCGCGCAAGGCGGCGGCGGCGGGGCTTGACCTGACGTTCCTGCGCACCATCCCCGGTGCGATCGGCGGCGCGGTGCGCATGAACGCGGGCTGCTATGGCACCTATACCGCCGACCGTCTGGTGAGCGCGCGCGCGGTCACGCGCGAGGGCGCGGTCGTGACGCTGAGTGCCGCCGACCTCAACTATCGCTATCGCCAGAGCGACCTGCCCGAGGGCTGGGTCATCGTCGAGGCGACCTTCGAGGCGCCCGAGGGCGAGCCGGAGGCGCTGGAGGCGCGGATGGCCGAACAGCTGCGCAAGCGCGACGAGACCCAACCCACCAAGGAGCGCAGCGCGGGCAGCACCTTTCGCAACCCGGCCGGGTTTTCCAGCACCGGGCGCGAGGACGATGTGCATGATCTGAAGGCCTGGAAGGTGATCGACGAGGCTGGAATGCGGGGCGCGCGCCGGGGCGGGGCGCAGATGAGCGAGATGCATTCCAACTTTCTGATCAATACCGGGGATGCCAGCGCCGCCGATCTGGAAGGATTGGGCGAGGAGGTGCGAAAAAGGGTTTTCCAAAACAGTGGAATAGAGTTACATTGGGAAATCATGAGGGTCGGCGAAACGGCCCCGTAACGCCAAGGCAGGCGAAGACAATAAAATAGGGTCGGCAAAACGGCCCTGGGTTTTGAGGCACACATTGGGACTTTCGAGCGGAAAATCCCCGATTGTGGCGGTGATCATGGGCGGACCTTCGGCCGAACGCGAAGTGTCGCTCTCGTCAGGACGTGAATGCGCCGCCGCATTGCGGGAAGCAGGATACACGGTGGTCGAGGTCGATGCCGGGCCTGACCTGTGTCAGCGCCTGACCGAGATTGCACCCGACACCGTTTTCAACGCATTGCATGGCCGTTGGGGCGAGGATGGCTGCGTGCAGGGCCTGCTGGAATGGATGGGGCTGCCCTATACCCATTCGGGCGTGCTGGCCTCGGCGCTGGCGATGGACAAGCAGAAATCGAAGGCGGCCTATATGGCCGAGGGGCTGCCGGTGGTCGAAAGCCACCTGGCGGCGCGCGACGATGTGTGCGGTGCGCATGTGATGGACCCGCCCTATGTGGTGAAGCCCAACAACGAGGGATCGTCGGTCGGGGTTTACCTTGTGAACGAGGCGGCCAATGCGCCGCCGGCGCTGTCGGCGGACATGCCCGAGATCGTGATGGTCGAGGCCTTCGTGCCGGGGCGCGAGCTGACGGTGACGGTGATGGGCGACCGGGCGCTGACGGTGACCGATATCCTGACCGATGGCTGGTATGATTACGATGCCAAATACAAGGCCGGGGGATCGCGCCATGTGGTGCCTGCCGAGATTCCGGCCGAGATTTCCGAAGCCTGTCTCGATTATGCGCTGCGCGCCCATGAGGTGCTGGGCTGTCGCGGGCTGAGCCGGACCGATTTCCGCTGGGACGAGGCACGCGGGCTGGAGGGGCTGGTCCTGCTTGAGACCAACACCCAGCCGGGCATGACCCCGACATCGCTGTCGCCCGAACAGGCCCAGGTGATGGGCATCTCGTTTCCCGAGCTGTGCCGCTGGATGGTGGAGGATGCGTCATGCAACCGGTGACGCGCCCCGATCCCGCGCCCTCGCGCTGGTCCTATCGGCTTCAGCGGCTGATGCTGACGCCGCTGTTCACGCGGGCGCTGCGATTTGGCCTGCCGCTGGGCGTGATCGCGGCGCTGGGGCTGGGGTATTTCGCCGACGAGGCGCGGCGGGATGCAGTGACGGACACGCTGGCCGAGCTGCGCCGGGATTTCGAGACGCGGCCCGAATTCATGGTCGAGTTGCTGAGCGTCGAGGGGGCGAGTGCCCGCGTCGAGGAGGATATCCGCGAGATATTTCCCTTCGATCTGCCCGCCAGTTCGTTCGATCTCGATCTTGAGCATGTGCGCGAGATGATCGAGGGCCTGCCTGCGGTGGCCTCGGCCAGCCTCAGGGTGCGGCGCGGCGGCATTCTGGCCGCCGAGATCACCGAGCGCGAGCCGGTGGCGCTGTGGCGCACACGCGATGGGCTGGGTGCGGTCGATCTGGAAGGTGTCGTGGTCGATGACATGCTGGCGCGTCAGGATCGCGCCGACCTGCCGCTGGTGGTGGGTGAGGGTGCGGACAGGGCGGTGCCCGAGGCGCTGGAGATCATCCGCGCCGCGACGCCGATCGAGCCGCGTCTGCGCGGGCTGGTGCGGATGGGCGAGCGGCGCTGGGATGTGGTTCTGGACCGCGATCAGCGCATCATGCTTCCCGAGCGCAACCCGGTGCGCGCGCTGGAGAGGGTTCTGGCGCTGGACGAGGTGCAGGACATGCTGGCGCGTGACCTGGTGGCGGTGGACATGCGGCTCGCCGCACGGCCCACCATAAGAATGAATGCCCGCGCGGTCGAAGACTGGTGGCGGGTCACGAAGATGACAGTCGGAGCGGAATGAAAACATGATCGAGCTCTACGAAACCCAACGTGCGATGCGCAACATGCGCAAGGCGGCGATGCAACGCGGCGTCGTGGCGGTGCTGGATGTGGGGACATCGAAGATCGCTTGCCTCGTGCTGCGCTTTGACGGCACGTCGCGGCTGGTCGAATCCGACGGGATCGGCGCGATGGCCGGGCAGGCCGGGTTCCGGGTGATCGGCGCGGCGACGACGCGTTCGCGCGGGGTGCGCTTTGGCGAGGTCAACGCGATGGCCGAGACCGAGCGCGCGATCCGCACCGCCCTGCAGGCGGCGCAGAAGATGGCCGGTATCCGGGTCGATCATGTGATCGCCTGTTTCGCCGGGGCCTCGCCGCGTTCCTACGGGCTGGCCGGGGCGGTCGACCTTGAGGGCCACAATGTCAGCGAGCAGGATATCAGTCGGGTGCTGAGCGCCTGCGATGTGCCCGATTACGGCGAGGGGCGCGAGGTGCTGCACGCGCAGCCGGTCAATTTCGCGCTGGATCATCGCAGCGGGCTGGCCGATCCGCGCGGGCAGATGGGGCAGACCCTGTCCACGGACATGCATATGCTGACCGTCGATGGCGCCGCGATCCAGAATATCGCGCATTGCGTCAAGCGCTGCGACCTGGAACTGGCCGGGATTGCCAGCTCGGCCTATGTGAGCGGCATTTCGGCGCTGGTCGAGGATGAACAGGAGCTGGGTGCAGCCTGTATCGACCTTGGCGGTGGCACGGCGGGCGTGTCGATCTTCATCAAGAAACACATGATCTATGCCGACAGCGTGCGTATGGGCGGCGATCACGTGACGGGTGATATCTCGATGGGGTTGCAGGTGCCGCAGGCCACCGCAGAGCGCATCAAGACCTTTTACGGCGGCGTCGTCGCCACCGGCATGGACGATCGCGAGATGATCGAGATCGGCGGCGAAACGGGTGACTGGGAGCATGACCGGCGCACGGTCAGCCGGGCCGAGCTGATCGGCATCATGCGGCCGCGCGTCGAGGAGATCCTCGAAGAGGTGCGTGCGCGGCTCGATGCGGCGGGTTTCGACCACCTGCCGAGCCAGCAGATCGTGCTGACCGGCGGCGGCAGTCAGATCCCCGGTCTCGACGGGCTGGCGAGCAAGATATTGGGTCACCAGGTGCGGCTGGGACGGCCCCTGAGAGTACATGGATTGCCGCAGGCGGCGACCGGTCCGGGCTTTTCGAGCGCGGTCGGGATGTGCCTGTTCGCGGCGAATCCCCAAGACGAATGGTGGGATTTCGAGATCCCCGTGGATCGCTACCCGGCGCGCTCGTTGAAGCGGGCTGTGAAATGGTTCAAGGATAATTGGTGAACGCTAGATATGGTCACATCGGCGAAATCCCGCGTGTTAGCGCAAAAATGTGGCCATATTTTGTGTCATTTCGATGATTTTGGGGTGACGCAAGGGTCAAGCATCGGTAAGAATGCCGATGATTAGGCGGAAAAACGGTCTGTCGGGCAGAGGCAGGCACAACAGCAGGCGGATAGAGCAATGACATTGAATCTCACGATGCCAGGTCAGGACCAGGAGAACGAACTGAAGCCCCGGATCACCGTTTTCGGTGTTGGCGGCGCGGGGGGCAACGCGGTCAACAACATGATCGAGAAGCAACTCGACGGTGTTGACTTTGTCGTTGCCAATACCGACGCGCAGGCGCTTCAGCAAAGCCAGGCCGAGCACCGCGTCCAGTTGGGCGTGAAAGTGACCGAGGGGCTAGGCGCGGGCGCCAAGGCCTCGATCGGGGCCGCAGCCGCCGAAGAGAATATCGAACAGATCGTCGATCACCTCGCGGGCGCGCATATGTGCTTCATCACCGCGGGCATGGGCGGGGGCACCGGCACCGGCGCCGCACCGATCATCGCCCAGGCGGCGCGTGAGCTGGGTGTGCTGACGGTGGGTGTCGTCACCAAGCCGTTCCAGTTCGAGGGCGCCAAGCGGATGCGCCAGGCCGAGGAAGGCGTCGAGGCGCTGCAGAAGATGGTCGACACGCTGATCATCATTCCCAACCAGAACCTGTTCCGGCTGGCCAATGAGAAGACGACCTTCACCGAGGCGTTCTCGATGGCGGACGACGTGCTTTACCAGGGCGTGAAGGGTGTGACCGACCTGATGGTGCGCCCCGGCCTCATCAATCTCGACTTTGCCGATGTGCGCGCCGTGATGGACGAGATGGGCAAGGCGATGATGGGCACGGGCGAGGATTCCGGCGAGGATCGCGCGATCCAGGCGGCCGAGAAGGCCATAGCGAACCCGCTTCTGGACGAAATCAGCCTGAAGGGCGCCAAGGGTGTGTTGATCAACATCACCGGCGGGCACGACCTGACGCTGTTCGAACTGGACGAGGCCGCCAACCGCATCCGCGAGGAAGTGGACCCCGACGCCAATATCATCGTCGGCTCGACGCTGGATACCAGCATGGAAGGCACGATGCGCGTCAGTGTCGTGGCCACCGGGATCGACGCCAATGCCAGCGACCGCGACCTGCCGATGCCGCGCCGCTCGATGGCCGAGCCGCTGCGCCCCGTCGCCGTGGAAGAGCCGGAGGCCGAGCAGGCCCCCGAGCCGATGCCGGTGGCGGCAAGCGCCGAGCCGAGCCTTTTCAACCCGAACGAGTTCGACTCGCAGCGTGCGGCCGCCGAAGAGCTGCACGAGGACATCTTTGACGAGCGCGTCGACAGCCAGCAGGATGACGACCTGCCGCCGCCGGCCTATCAGCCGCGCGATGACAGGTTCGAGCCCGCCGCGCATCACGGCCATCAGGAGGATGCCGAGCTGGAAGCCTATGTGGCGCCGCGCGCCGCAGGCACGCCGTCGCCCGAGGCGATGGCCCGCCTGCAGGCTGCCGTCAACAAGGCGCCCGAGGCACGCCGCCGCGACCAGCAACCGCCCCAGCAGGCAGCCGCCACGCGCGATGCGCAGGGCGAGGCGCGCCAGCGGTTCGGTATCAACTCGCTGATCAACCGGATGACCGGCCATGCCGAGCAGGAAGCACCGCGTCCCGCCCGCCAGCAGCCGACCGTGGAAGCGCCGCAGGCGCGTCAGGCCGAACCCGAGCCGCAGGAAGAAACCGACGATCAGATCGAGATCCCGGCGTTTCTGCGCCGACAGGCGAACTGATCCGGCGAACGGACAGGCAAGAACGGGCCGCCTTTGGGCGGCCCTTTTTCGTTTCAGAACAAGGTATTGGCGCTGACTGCCAGGGGATAGGCAAGATTCCGCCCGCCGGGCCGCGGCGATGTTTCATTACGTTGCAAAGATTGAATTGAGCCTCGGCGGTGGCGGATTTAAACCCTTTGGAAACTTTCAGTGAGTGCGAACGTTACGCACCGATGAGGATAGTCTTGCAGACAACGATCCAGACAGCGGTCTCGTTTCATGGGGTAGGCCTGCACTCGGGAGAGCCGGCCCGTGCAACGATCCTGCCCGCCCAGGCGGGGCAGGGCATCGTGTTCCGTCGCAGCGACGTGGCCGCCGGCCACGGGCGCATTCCGGCGCTGTGGGATCATGTCCATCAATCGCCGCTCTGCACCCGTCTCGAGAACCGCCACGGGGTGACGGTGTCGACGGTGGAACATATCATGGCGGCACTGGTGGGCTGCGGCATCCACAACGCAACGATCGAGATCGACGGCCCCGAGATTCCGATTCTCGATGGCAGCTCGGCGGCCTTCGTGCGCGGGATCCTGCGTCACGGTGTGCGGCACATGAATGCCCCGGTTTCCGCCCTGCGCGTTCTCAAGCCGGTCGAGGTGCGCCGCGGTGCCGCGATGGCGCGACTGTTGCCGAATGAGAGCCTGACGATCGAATTCGCCATCGATTTCGAGGATGCCGCGATCGGCAGCCAGCGCAAGCTGCTGAACATGTCCAATGGCAGCTTCGTGCGCGAGCTTTCCAACAGCCGGACATTCTGCCGCAAGGCGGATGTGGACATGATGCGCGCCAACGGGCTGGCGCTTGGCGGGACGCTGGAAAACGCCGTGGTGGTTGACGGTGAGCGGGTGCTGAGCCCTGGCGGGCTGCGTCACGACGACGAGGCCGTGCGCCACAAGATGCTGGACGCGGTGGGCGATCTGGGCCTTGCCGGCCTGCCCATCCTTGGCCATTATCAGGGTATCCGTGCCGGTCATGCACTGACCAACAATCTTCTGCGCGAACTGTTTTCGCGCCCCGACAGCCATGAAATCGTCCTGTGCGACAGCGCAACGGCGGGACATCTTCCCGGCGCCGGTGTTCATTGGGGCGAGATTCCGGAAGTGGCCTGAGCGCGGCAATAAAACCGCCAAAGACGTTTTGCACCGGAAATTTATGTGCTAGGACCAGTCGGGAAACGTGGGGTTCTACCCCGGCATCGCGCAAGATAGGTGAGTTCGAGCATGACAATCGGCAAGTCCCGGGCAAAGCTGGTCGGTGCAATCGTCGTGGGCCTGAGCCTCGCGGCCTGTGGTGACAGGGCACGGATCGACCGTGGCGATGTCGATTTCGAGCAATACACCGCACAGCAGATCTTCGAGCGCGCGGAATACGATCTGGCGCGCAACAATCCCGGCCAGGCCGCCGATGTGTTCGGCCAGGTCGAGCGGCTCTATCCCTATTCGGAATGGGCCAAGCGGGCGCTGATCATGCAGGCCTTCTCCTATCACAAGGACAAGGATTACGAGAACAGCCGCGCCGCCGCGCAGCGCTATATCGATTTCTATCCGACCGATGAGGATGCCGGTTACGCGCAATACCTGCTGGCGCTGAGCTATTACGACCAGATCGACGAGGTCGGCCGCGATCAGGGCCTGACCTTCCAGGCGCTGCAATCCCTGCGCGAGGTGATCGAGCGCTATCCCGACAGCGAATATGCCCGCTCGGCGATCCTGAAATTCGATCTCGCCTTCGACCATCTGGCCTCGAAGGAAATGGAAATCGGGCGCTACTATCTCAAGCGCGACCATTTCGCAGCGGCGATCAACCGCTTCCGCGTCGTGGTCGAAGACTTCCAGACCACCAGCCACACGCCCGAGGCGCTGCATCGCCTGGTCGAGGCCTATCTTTCGCTGGGTCTTACCGACGAGGCCCGCACCGCCGGTGCGATCCTGGGGTATAACTTCCGTGGCACCAAATGGTACGAGGACAGCTACAAGCTGTTGACCGGTCAGGGACTCACGCTGGAGGCGGCGGGCGACAACTGGCTGCGCCAGGTCTATCGCCAGATGATCCAGGGCCGTTGGTTGTAAGGGGGTTGCGGGGCCTGACCCGCAACCGGGAAACCTCCGATGCTGCGCGCGCTTGATATCCGCAATATCCTGATTATCGACCATCTCGACCTGGCGTTTCAGCCAGGCCTGAACGTGCTGACCGGCGAGACCGGCGCGGGCAAGTCGATCCTGCTGGATTCGCTGGGCTTCGTGCTGGGCTGGCGCGGGCGCGCCGAACTGGTGCGCCAGGGTGCGGATCAGGGCGAGGTGACGGCGGTGTTCGATCTGCCCGAGGGTCACGGCGCGCGCGAGGTGCTCGAAGAGGCGGGGCTGCCGCTGAGCGACGAGCTGATCCTGCGTCGGGTCAACACGCTTGACGGGCGCAAGACCGCCTGGGTCAATGACCGGCGCTGCTCGGGCGAGGTGCTGAGACGGCTTTCGGACACGCTGGTGGAACTGCACGGCCAGCAGGATGACCGTGGCCTGCTCGATCCGCGCGGGCACCGGGTGCTTCTGGACGCCTATGGCCGCCTTGACGGGTTGAAATCCGACACGCGCAGCGCTTGGCGCGGCGTGGCGGCGGCCCAGAAGGCGCTGTCGGCAGCCGAGGCGGCGCTCGAATCGGTGCGCGCCGAAGAGGACTTCCTGCGCCACGCGGTTGCCGAGCTTGATGCGCTCGATCCGCAACCCGGCGAGGACGAGGCGCTCGATACGCGCCGCCGCCTGATGCAGCAGGGCGAACGGATCTGTGAGGATATCGCGCGCGCGCAGGCGGCGCTGGGGCAGGACGGGGCCGAGGGTGCGGCGGGCGATGCGCTGCGCTGGCTCGAAGGGGTGGCGCCACGCGCCGAGGCGCAGCTTGACGCGCCGATCGCGGCGCTTGGCCGGGCGATGGTGGAGCTTGACGAGGCCGCGCAGGGCGTGGCGCGCTGCCTTGAGGCGCTGACCTTCGATCCGCTCGAACTGGAAGAGACCGAGGAGCGCCTGTTCGCAATCCGCGCGCTGGCACGCAAGCATGGGGTCGGGGCGGATGACCTGGGCGATTTCGCCGGTGATCTGCGAGCGCGGCTGGCCTCGCTTGACCAGGGCGATGCCGATCTCGAAACCCTGCGCCAGTCGCTGCGCGCCGCCGAAGAAACCTATGACGCAGCCGCAACCGCGCTCAGCGCCGCGCGTGCCAAGGCCGCGGCGGCGCTTGATAGCGCGATGCGCGACGAACTTGCCCCGCTCAAGATGGAGCGTGCGGCCTTCACCACCGCCATCGCCGCCGCCGATCCCGGCCCAGAGGGGCGCGACAGCGTCACCTTCACCGTGGCCACCAATCCCGGCGCTCCGGCGGGTCCGCTCAACAAGATCGCCTCGGGGGGCGAGCTCAGCCGCTTCCTCCTGGCGCTCAAGGTTTGTCTGACCGGCACCGAGAGCGGGCTGACGATGATCTTCGACGAGATTGACCGGGGGGTGGGCGGCGCCACTGCGGATGCGGTGGGGCGGCGGCTTGCACAACTGGCCGATGGGGGCCAGGTGCTGGTGGTCACCCATTCACCGCAGGTTGCCGCGCGCGGGGCGCATCACTGGCGGGTCGAAAAGACCGTGGCGGACGAGTCGACGCTGTCGCGCGTGACGCCGCTGGCGCAGGACGCGCGCATCGACGAGATCGCACGGATGCTGTCGGGCGACCGGATCACCGACGAGGCCCGTGCCGCGGCCGAGGCTCTGATGGCGGGCTGACCGGCCTCATCCGGCGAAAAAATACCTCGGGGGAGTCGCGGCCCGGGCCCCGGCGGGGGCAGCGCCCCCACACCTCCGCGCCGTGCATGACCCCGCTTCAGGATGGCTCGCGCGGCGGCACCAGCTTGCCGGGATTCATGATGTTGCCGGGATCGAGCGCCTGCTTCAGCGCCCCCATCATCGCCCATCCGCCGCCATGTTCGCGCGCCATGTAACCGAGCTTCCCGCGCCCGATCCCGTGTTCGCCGGTGGCGGTCCCGCCAAGGTCGAGCGCACGCAGGACCATGCGTTCGGAGAGCGCGCTGGCGGCGGCCGCCGCCTCGTGGTCGGTTTCGTCGAACAGCAGGATGGCGTGGAAATTTCCGTCGCCCACATGGCCGAGGATCGGCCCCTCGATGCCGGATTGCGCGAGATCCGCCTGGGTGGCCTCGATCGCCTCGGCGAGGCGCGAGATCGGCACGCAGAGATCGGTCACCAGCGCACGCGCACCGGGGCGGGCGGCGAGGATCGCGTGATAGGCGTTGTGGCGCATGGTCCAGAGCGCGGTGCGATCTTCGGGCCGGGTGGCCCAGTCAAAGCCGGTGCCATCATGCTCGGCGGCGATCATGCCGAAGGTCTCGGCCTGTTCGGCGACGTTGGTTTCCGAGCCGTGAAATTCAAGCAGAAGGTGCGGCTGTTCGGGCAGATCCATCCCGGCATAGGCGTTGACGGCGGCGACGCTGGCGCTGTCCATCAGTTCGATCCGCGCCATCGGCAGGCCCATCTGGATGGTTTCGATCACCGCCGCGACCGCGTCGCCGACACTGTTGAAGCCACAGACCGCGCTTGAAATCGCCTCGGGCTGGCCTTGCAGGCGCAAGGTGAGTTCGGTGATCAGCCCCAGCGTGCCTTCGGCGCCCACAAACAGCGCGGTCAGGTCATAGCCGCTGGATGATTTGCGCGCGCGGCTGCCGGTGCGGATCACCTCGCCCGAGGCTGTCACCACTTCGAGCCCCAGCACGTTGTCGCGCATCGTGCCGTAGCGCACCGCCGTGGTGCCGCTGGCGCGGGTCGAGGCCATCCCGCCAAGCGAGGCGTTGGCGCCCGGATCGACCGGAAAGAACAGCCCGGTGGCGCGCAGTTCCTGATTGAGCGCCTCGCGGGTGACACCGGGTTGCAGGGTCACGTCCATGTCCTCGGGACGGATTTCGAGTATCCGGTTCATCCGCACGAAATCGACGACGATGCCGCCATCGAAGGCCTGGGCCTGACCTTCGAGAGACGTGCCCGTGCCCCAGCCGATCACCGGGCAGCCATGAGCCGCGCAGATGCGCACGAGGCGCGCGACCTCGTTGGTGGTCTCGGGATAGGCGACCGCGTCGGGGGGTGATTGGGGGAAATGGCTTTCGCTGCGGCCATGAATTTCCAGATCGGACTTGGACCGGGTGAGCCGTTGCCCTAGAAATGTGGAAATTTCGGCGATTGCGTCCTGAACACCCATATCGGCCCCTTCGGTCTTGCGTTTGGCGCAGGTTAGGGCAAGCAGGGGACAGGGGAAAGGCCGCCGGACCCGATAAGTGACAGGCGATGACGGACGGCGAACCCTCGATCCTCAGGCAGAAGGCGACCGCGGCGCAGGAAGCGATCCGCAAGGGCTGGGCGGTGCTGCGCACGCGCGGGCCAAGCCAGTTCCAGTTCTGGCTGATCGCCCTTTTGATCGGGATCGCGGCGGGCTTCGCGGCGCTGTTCTTTCGCAAGGGCATCACCGCACTTCAGGCGCTGGTCTATGGCGCGGATGATCCGGGCCGCCTGCATTCCCTGGCTGAAACGCTGCCCTGGTACTGGCTGTTGATCGTGCCGATCTGCGGCGGGCTGGTGGTGGGGCTGATCCTGCATCATTTCACCGACGACGCGCGGGTGCGATCGGTTTCGGACGTGATCGAGGGTGCTGCGCTCAAGGATGGGCGTGTGGAGACCCGCGAAGGCATCGCGTCGGCGCTGGCCTCGCTGATCACGCTGGGGACGGGCGGCTCGTCGGGGCGCGAGGGGCCGGTCGTGCATATGGCGGGGGTCATTTCAAGCTGGGTCAGCGATCGCATCCATGCCAACGGAATCACCGGGCGCGACCTCCTGGGCTGCGCGGTGGCGGCGGCGGTCTCGGCGTCGTTCAACGCGCCGATCGCGGGGGCGCTTTTCGCGCTCGAGGTGGTGCTGCGCCATTTCGCGGTCCACGCCTTCGCGCCGATCGTCATCGCCAGTGTGGCGGGCACGATCATCAACCGGCTGGAATTCGGCGATATCACCGAATTCACGCTGCCGGTGACCAGCGTGCTGGAATTCTACGTGGAGCTGCCGGCCTTCCTCTTGCTGGGTCTGGTCTGCGGGGTGGTGGCGACGGCGCTGATGCATGCGATCTTCTTTGCCGAGGACATGGCGGGCTATGTCCAGGTGCGCACACGCCTGCCGCGCTGGCTGCGCCCGGCGGTGTCGGGGGCGATGCTGGGGGCGCTGGCGATCTGGTTCCCGCATATCATCGGGGTCGGTTACGAGACCACGTCGGCGGCGCTGACAGGGCAGCTTCTGCTGCATGAGGCGGTGGTCTTTGCGGTGCTCAAGGTGGTGGCGGTGGCGATCACCTTTGGCGGGCGCATGGGGGGCGGGGTCTTTTCGCCCTCGCTGATGGTGGGGGCGCTCACCGGGCTGGCCTTCGGGCTGATCGCGACCGGGCTCTTGCCGGAGGTCTCGGGCTCGGCCACGCTGTATGCGCTGGCGGGGATGGGGGCGGTCGCGGCCGCGGTGCTGGGCGCGCCGATCTCGACCACGCTTATCGTGTTCGAGTTGACCGGCGACTGGCAGACCGGGCTGGCGGTGATGGTGGCGGTGTCGATGTCCACCGCGCTTGGCGCCAAGCTGGTGCGGCGCTCGTTCTTCCTCACGCAGCTTGAACGGCGGGGCAGGCGGCTGGCGGCGGGGCCGCAGACCTACCTGCTGGCGATGTTCCGGGCCGACCGGCTGATGCGCGGCACCGACCATGAGCGCGCCGCCAGTGCCGACCGGTGCTGGACGATGATCGAGGAGGGAACCTATATCGATGGCACCGCCACGCTGGAAGCGGCGATGCCGGTCTTCGAGCGCACGGGCGTGCCCTTCATCCCGGTGGTCACGCTCAAGGGCGCGGGCAGCCCGCCCGAGCTTATGGGCGCGCTGTTCCATGTGGATGCGCTCAAGGCCTATAACCGCGCCTTGGCCGCCGTGTCGGAGGAAGAACATAGCTGACGGGCGGGTGGGGGGCAGCCGCGCTGAAGCGCAGCCGTGATGAGCCGCGCTGTGTCGGGCTGCGATGGGGCGATCCGACCTGCGTTATCCCCGCTGTATCGTGCGAGTACCGGAAAACCCCGGAACGCCGCGCCGACCTCATCCGGAACGCGGCCCGGCGATGCGTGGCGGTCTGAAGGCCGCAGCTGGTGCCTGATGTCGGTGGGGGCGGGCGGCGCCCGCCCGCAGCCTCACACCCGCTCGACTGTCACCGTGTCGCTGGAGTAAAAGGCCAGGTGGTCCTTGATGCGCGCGACGTCGGGCTTGGGGTCGGCATAGCTCCAGGCGGCGTTTTCGAGGGTCTGGCTCTTGGTGACTATGGAGAAATACCGCGCCTCGCCCTTGTGCGGGCAGGTGGTGCGGTGATCGGTGTCGTCGAGGAAGGCCATGGCGATATCGCCGCGCGGGAAATAGATCACATCGGGATAGCCTGGCTCGCTCAGCTCCAGCGCATTCTTGCTTTCAGCAAGCACCGCGCCGCCTGCGCGCACGGTCCAGGTGCCTTCTGCCTTGCGTATCGTGATATCGGCCATCTCCATCCCTTTCAAATCTTGTTATGCGTTCTGCTCTGCCGTCTGAGTGTTACATCAATATGTCACCCTTTGGGCAGGGGGGCTGTCGCGTCGCGCAACCATAGACGTGCGGTCTGCGATAGCCGAGGGCCGATATTGTCACGGCATGTCGCGTGATAGGCATCGATCCAGCTGCGCTCGGGGGCGCTGAGCATGTCGCTGCGGATCAGCCGCCGGTCGATCGGCACGAAGTTCAGCGTTTCGAAACAGAGTTTCGCGGCCATGTCACCGCCGGGCAGGGTTTCGGCCTCGGTGACGACGAGAAGGTTCTCGATGCGGATGCCGAAGGCGCCTTCGCGGTAATAGCCGGGTTCGTTCGAGACGATCATCCCCGGTTCCAGCGCCACCTCGCTCATCCGCGATAGACGCTGCGGACCTTCATGGACGCAGAGGTGCACGCCGACGCCATGCCCGGTGCCGTGGGCGTAGTCCTGATCCGCCAGCCACAGGGGATGGCGCGCGATGGCGTCAAGGTCGCGCCCGGCAAGGCCACGCGGCCAGCGAGTGCGGCTCATGGCGATCATGCCTTGCAGGACACGGGTGAAGGCGGCGGATTCCTCGTCCCCCACTTCGCCCACGGGCAGGGTGCGGGTGATGTCGGTGGTGCCGTCAAGATATTGCCCGCCGCCATCGAGCACCAGAAGATCGCCCGCCCGCAGCACCCGGTTGCTGGCATGTGTCACCCGGTAATGCGCCAGCGCGCCATGCGGGCCGGACCCGGCGATGGTGTCGAAGCTGATATCCAGAAGGTGCCCGGTATCGCGGCGGCACTGTTCGAGTCGCGTCACCACGTCGATCTCGGTGATCGTGCCGGGTTCCTGGGAATCGAACCAGGCAAGGAATTCACAGACCGCCGCACCGTCGCGCAGATGCGCGTTCCGCGTGGCGGCGATTTCGGCGGCGGTCTTGCGGGCCTTGGGAAGCACGCAGGGATCGTCGCCCCAGACATGCTCGGTATTGGATTCGTCGAGCTGTGCCACCACCCAGAGCGGCACGCTGGCCTTGTCGAGCCGCACCGGCCCGCCAAGGCTGCGCAGGCCCGGGCCGAAGGCATTGGGCGGGCGGATCGTGACCTCGTCGCCCAGATGGTCGCGCACGGTCTGGTCCAGTTTCGCGGCCTCGACATACAGCGTGAGATGCGCGTCGCCATGCAGCACCGCAAAGGCATGGGGTACCGGGTTGCGGGGGATGTCGCTGCCGCGGATATTGAGCAGCCAGGCGATTGAATCGGGCAAGGTGATGACCGCCGCCGCATGGCCCGCATTGCGCAGGGCAGCGGCCAGCCGACGGCGCTTGTCGCCCTGGGATTCGCCGGCCAGTTCCTCGGGATAGACGCGGATCGCGCCCATCGGGGCGGCGGGGCGGTCGGCCCAGATTTGGTCGACCAGGTTGGCGCAGGGCCTGAGCGCGATGCCGGTGCCCGCGAGGCCTGTCTCGATGGTCTCGATCTGTGCGGGTGTGTAGAGCCAGGGGTCGAACCCGACGATGGCGCCATCGCCAAGATGCTGGCCAAGCCAGTCCGCGAGCCGGATATCGGGCCAGTCGACCGGGGTGAAATGCCCGGTTTCGACCTGCGTCTTGACCTGTGTGCGGTAGCGCCCGTCGACGAAGACCCCGGCATGCTCCATCAGCGCGGCGCAGAACCCGGCCGAGCCGGTGAACCCGGTGAGCCAGGCCAGCCGGTCATCACAGGGCGCGACATACTCGCCCTGAAAGGCATCGGCGCGCGGCACGAGATAGCCCGAGAGCCCCTCGGCCGCCATCACCGCACGCAGCTGCGCCAGACGCGGCGGTCCCTGTTCGGGGCGGGCGGTCTCGTCGAAACTCTGGAACATGGGGCCTCCTGCAAGCGTGGCTGACCCTGACGTGCTAGAGAAGCGATGCGCGAAGATCAATCGTGTTCGCCCCGGGGCGATGCGGGGGCAGGGGTGCAGGCGGCGGTGATGCGAGGGGTGCGCCCGCGCCTCAGCCCGCCTTGCGGATGCCCATCACCCGTGCCCGCGCGCGCGGATCGGGATCGAACAGCGCGGCCAGCTGTTCGGTCATCGCCCCGGCAAGCTGGTCGACATCGGTAATGGTCACCGCGCGCTCGTAATAGCGCGTCACGTCATGGCCGATACCGATGGCCAGCAATTCCACGGCCTTGCGCCGCTCGACCATGGCGATCACGTCGCGCAGGTGCTTTTCAAGGTAGTTCGCGGGATTGACCGATAGGGTGCTGTCATCCACCGGCGCGCCGTCCGAGATCACCATCAGGATCTTGCGGGCCTCCTTTCGCGGTGCCAGCCTGCGATGCGCCCATTCCAGCGCCTCGCCGTCGATGTTTTCCTTCAGCAGGCCCTCTTTCATCATCAGCCCGAGATTGTCGCGGGTGCGCCGCATCGGCGCGTCGGCGGACTTGTAGATGATATGGCGCAGGTCATTGAGGCGGCCGGGCAGTTGCGCGCGCCCTTCGTTGAGCCACGCCTCGCGGCTCTGACCGCCCTTCCAGGCGCGGGTGGTGAAGCCCAGGATCTCGACCTTGACGCTGCACCGCTCGAGCGTGCGCGCCAGCACATCCGCGCAGATCGCCGCGATCGAGATGGGACGGCCACGCATGGAGCCGGAATTGTCCAGCAGCAGCGTCACGACCGTGTCGCGGAATTCCATGTCCTTCTCGACCTTGAAGCTGAGCGGCGTCGTCGGGTTAGCGACCACGCGCGCAAGGCGCCCGGCATCGAGGATGCCTTCCTCGCGGTCGAATTCCCAGCTGCGGCTCTGCTGTGCCTGAAGGCGGCGCTGCAGCTTGTTGGCCAGCCGGCTGACGGCGCCCTTGAGCGGGTCGAGCTGCTGATCGAGATAGGCACGCAGACGCTCCAGTTCGACTGGCTCGGCCAGCTCCTCGGCACGGATTTCCTCGTCATATTCGGTGGAATAGACGGTGTAATCCGGGTCGGCATCCGAAACGGGGTGGGCATCGGGCGGCTCCATCGGGGCCTCGCCCTCGGGGAGCTCGGCCTCGTCGCTCATCTCCTCGTCGGCAAGGTCGTCCATCGAGACCTGGGCCTGCGCCTCGTCCTGCTGCTCTTCCTGGCTCTGCTCGGGATTGGCTTCGGAGTCGTTCTCGTCGCTGTCATCCTGGCCAGAGCTGTCGGGCTGTTCGTCCTCGTCGGGCGAGGTCTCGGCGTCCTCGTCCTGATCGTCATCGGGCGCGTCCGGGTCATCGCCCAGCTGGTCGCCATAACCCAGATCGCGGATCACCTCGCGCGCAAAGCGGGCGAACTCGGTCTGATCCGCCAGGATGTCCTGAATGGTCCCGAGCGTGTCGCCGGCCTGGCTCTCGATGAAATCGCGCCAGAGGCCCATGACGTTCTGCGCGCCCGCGGGCAGGTCGCGCCCGGTCGCAAGGTGGCGCACGAGATAGCCCGCGGCGGTGGCCAGCGGCGCATCGGCGCGATCGGTGATCTCGCCATAGCCCAGACGGTCGGCCTCGGCGCCGATCTTGGCGTCGATATTGCCCGCGGTGCCGGGCATTTCGCGCGCGCCGATCGCCTCGCAGCGGGCGGTTTCCATCGCCTCATACAGGTCGCGCGCCATCTCGCCGGCGGGATTGTAGCGCGCATGGGTCTTGGCGTCGTGATAGCGGTGGCGCAGCGCCAGCGCATCGGCGGTGCCGCGCGCCTGAAGCACCTCGTCGCGGGTCATGCGGCGGCTGATCTGGGGCAGGCGCATTGCGTCGCCGGTCAGGCCCGCGGGATCGACCGAATAGCTGACGGTCAGTTCGGGGTCGTCGGCCAGCACCTTGGTCGCTTCGGCCAGCGCCTTCTTGAACGGATCGGCCGGGTTGTCACTGTTCTGCGCCATCTTCGCCCTTTCCCTCAGCCCCGGTGGTCTTCATCTGGCGAAAAATACCTCGGGGGAGTCGCGCCGGAGGCGCGGCGGGGGCAGCGCCCCCATGTTCCGCGGCCTTTCGCGCCGCGGTATCCTTGTGCCTGACGGCTCACCCCAGGCTCATGCTGGCCGCGCTTTCGGGCAGTTCCTCGTCAAAGCAGCGCTGATAGAACTCGGCCACGGTCTGGCGTTCGAGCTCGTCGCACTTGTTGAGGAAGGTCAGCCGGAACGCATAGCCCACATCGCGGAAGATGGTGGCGTTCTGCGCCCACGCGATCACGGTGCGCGGGCTCATCACCGTGCTGAGCTCGCCATTCATGAAGGCAGTGCGGCTCAGGTCGGCGACGGTGACCATCTGGCTGACGGTCTTGCGCCCGGCGGCGGTGTTGTAGACGGGGTTCTTGGCCAGCACGATATTGGTTTCGGCGTCGTGGCTGAGATAGTTTAGCGTCGCCACTAGGCTCCAGCGGTCCATCTGGCCCTGGTTGATCTGCTGGGTGCCGTGATAAAGCCCCGTCGTATCCCCGAGGCCAACCGTGTTGGCGGTGGCGAACAGGCGGAAATACGGGTTGGGCGAGATCACCTCGTTCTGGTCGAGCAGTGTGAGCTTGCCGTCGGCCTCGAGCACGCGCTGGATCACGAACATCACGTCGGCGCGCCCGGCATCGTATTCGTCGAACACGATGGCGGTCGGGTTGCGCAGAGCCCAGGGCAGGATGCCTTCGTGGAATTCGGTCACCTGCTTGCCGTCGCGCAGTTTGATCGCGTCCTTGCCGATCAGGTCGATGCGGCTGATGTGGCTGTCCAGATTGACCCGCACGCAGGGCCAGTTCAGCCGGCTGGCCACCTGTTCGATATGGGTGGATTTGCCGGTGCCGTGATAGCCTTGGATCATCACCCGGCGGTTATGGCTGAAGCCCGCAAGGATCGCCAACGTGGTGTCGGGATCGAACTTGTAGGTGCTGTCATGCTCGGGCACGCGCTCGGTGCGCTCGGGGAATCCCTTGACGATCATGTCGGAGTCAATTCCGAACACCTCGCGAACGGAGATTTCCTCGGTGGGTTTGGCGTTCATGTCAATGCTGCCGTCGGCCATTCGCGCGGTCCTTCAGTATCGGTGATCTCAATCGGGCTCTGTCGTGCAACAAATCGCGCGAAAGGGCAAGGGGAAGGGGCGAAATCGGGGCGCGCCCTTCAAGGCGGCACTGTTGTCGCGCGCGGCTTTGAGGTAGACCGGGGCAATGGCGACGCGCAACGAGATAGAAGCTTGGCTGGGAAAGGCTGCCCTGGGAGACCGGGCGGCCTTTGACGCGCTCTATTTGGCGACATCGGCGAAACTTTTCGGCATCTGCCTGCGTGTGTTGGATAACCGGGCCGAAGCGGAAGAGGTGTTGCAGGACATCTATGTCAGGATCTGGAACCATGCCGGGCGCTACCAGGTGAACGGGTTGAGCCCGATGACCTGGCTGATCACGATCGCCCGAAATGCCGCCATCGACCGGCTGCGCCGGCGCCGTGCGGCACGGGCAGGCGAGAGTGACGGCACCGACATGGCCGAGGCGCAGGCCGATCCCGCGCCCGGCCCCGAGGCCCGCGTGATCGCGGCGTCCGAGGGCGCACGGCTCGATGATTGCTTTGACGAGCTTGATTCGGGCCATGCGGAGGCGGTTCGGGGCGCCTATCTTGATGGCGAGAGCTATGTCGAGCTGGCGGAACGTTTCGACGTGCCGCTGAACACGATGAGAACCTGGCTGCGACGCAGCCTGTTGAAACTGAGGGAGTGCCTGTCGCGATGAGCGATGAGATGCCCGAACGCGATGCCGACAAGGCGCTGGCCGGGGAATATGCCCTGGGCCTGCTGTCGCCCGAAGAGGCGGCCGCCTTTGAATCGCGTCTGGCGCATGAACCCGAGTTGCGCGTTCTCTATGCCCAATGGGCCGAAGACCTGGCGGCGCTGACCGACCCGATCGCGCCGGTCGCACCGCCCGTGCACCTGCATGGCGCGGTGATGACGCGCCTGTTCGGCGGCGATGACGCGGCCACGGCAAGGGAAGGGGGGCTGCAATGGTTCCGCTGGCTGTTGGGCGGGCTCACGGCGTCGGTGCTGGCGCTGGTGCTGATCTTTGCAACCGGCCTGCCCGAGCGCGGGCCACAGCCGCCCGACGCGCCGGCCTATGTGGCGCAACTGGCCGCCGAGGATGAAAGCCTGCTCATTTCCGCGGCCTATGATGCGGAGGCGGGCCGGTTCCATCTTGAGCGGGCGCGCGGCGAGGCGGCGAGCGGGCGCGCACTGGAGCTGTGGCTGATCGCGGGCGATGATGCACCGGTGTCGCTGGGTGTTCTGCCCGAGGCGCGCAGAGCCAGCGTGACGGTGCCCGAACCCCTGCGCGCGCGTCTTGACGGTGCGGCGCTGGCGGTTTCGGACGAGCCCGAGGGCGGCTCGCCCACCGGCGCGCCGACCGGCGCCGTGCTGGCCGTGGGCGCGATCACGAACACGTGAACGGACATTGTGAAACTTCCTGAGCGGGGCCGCGTGGCTTCGGGCGTCTCCGGGCAATCGCGCCCGGTTGAAACCAAGGAGGAACACCATGTTCAGCAAGACACTTTTCGCCACGACCGCAGCCGTTCTGGGCCTGAGCGCAGGTATTGCCAGCGCAGAGAACCCGATGGTGGGCGGCGCAGCGATGTATGCCGACAAGACCATTGTCGAGAATGCCGTCAACTCGAAGGACCACGAGACGCTGGTTGCCGCCGTCAAGGCCGCAGGGCTGGTCGATGTGCTGAATTCCGAGGGGCCGTTCACCGTGTTCGCGCCCACTGACGATGCTTTCGGCATGCTCAAGGAAGGCACCGTCGAAGCCTTGCTGGAGCCGGCGGCCAAGGATCAGCTGGCCAATATCCTGAAATGCCATGTTGTCGGCGCCGATGCGATGTCGATGGCGATCAAGGGCATGATCGACGATGACGGCGGCGTGCACCCGGTGCCGACGCTGGGGACCTGCACGCTGCAGGCCACCTATGAAGGTGACAAGATCATGCTGGAAGACGAGCGTGGCCGCACCATTACCGTCACCATTGCCGATGTCGAACAGTCGAATGGCGTCATCCATGTGGTCGACCGGGTGATCCTGCCCCCGCAGTCGTAAGATCGATCACCTGATTGTGCGGGGCCGTGCATTGTGCCGCGGCCCCGCATTGCGCATCTTTGATACTATACCCGAAACGACCTTGGGAGGTCCGTCATGAACCGCCGCAGCTTTATCGCAACGACCCTTCTTGCCGGGACCGGCCTGTCGCTTGCCGGTCGCGGCGGGGCCGACGAACGTTTTGAAGTCACCCGCAGCGAGGCCGAGTGGAAGGCCATGCTGAGCGACACCGAATATGCCGTGATGCGCGAGGAGAGCACCGAGAGGGCCTTCTCCTCGCCGCTGCATGACCAGAAGACCAAGGGCACGTATCTGTGCCGTGGCTGCGATCTGCCGCTTTACTCAAGCGAGCACAAGTTCGACAGCAAGACCGGCTGGCCGAGCTTCTGGCAGGCGATCGACGAGGGTGCCGTCGCCACCAAGCGCGACTGGAAGCTGGTGATCCCGCGCACCGAATGCCACTGCAGCCGGTGCGGCAGCCATCTGGGCCATATCTTCGATGATGGTCCCGAACCCACCGGCAAGCGCCACTGCATCAACGGCGTGAGCCTGGTGTTCAAGGCGGCCTGAGCCGGTTCGAGGGTGCAATTGCAGGACCGTCACGGCGGTCCTGCCGACCTGTTTACTTGAAATTGCGGCTCTGCTTGATCTGGTCCCAGGCCCAGACAACCTGTTGCAGCTGTTCTTCCTGGCTGCGGTCGCCACCGTTGATGTCGGGGTGCAGCACTTTGATCAACGCCTTGTAGGCCTTGCGGATCTCGGTCTTGGTCCAGTCGTCCTTGGCTTCGAGTATCTCGATCGCACGGCGCTCGGTGGGGGGCAGCTTGCGCCCGCCAGCCTTGACCCGGCCGGGGTTCTGCGTGGCATTGCCGCCCAGAACCTGATGCGGGTCTTCGATTCCGAGGCGTGACCACGCGCGCTGTTCGGGATCGACGAAGGATTTCGTTTCGCGCTCCCAGACCTTGTCCTTGGACATCTGGGCATTCATCTCGGCTTCGGTGGTGCCGTGGAAGAAATTCCACTGCTGATTGTACTCGCGCACATGATCCTTGCAGAACCAATAGAAGTCATCCAGCACGTCCGGCGCCTTGGGCGCGCGATACTTGCCGGGTTGGTTGCAGCCCTCTTTCTCGCAGATGCGAGTCGAGGTTTCTGAGGCGCCCGACATGCCACGACGTCCACGCGGATTGTTCTTTTTCGCGGACGAAACCGACATGTCGAAACCGAATGGGTCTGTCTTGGACATGGCTCTACCTTTGCGACTCGGAGCGAGGAGTTTATTCCAAACGAGGGTGAATTGAAGGGGGCTGGACCGAAAAAATTGAGTGTTGCAGCGGAAATCCGCGAAGTTTTGGTAACAGACGCGCGGATCGCTCAGAGGTAATGCACAATGCTGGCGAGGCCCGTTGGGGCCAGGCCGATGATCGGGCGGGCGGCGAGAGCGGATGACACCTGCGAGCCGCCGCGTGCGGAGCCGGAGTTGATGACACGGATCGCGCGGGATCGCAAGGCGGGGGCTGATCCGAGCCGTGATGGCCCGCTGAAACCGGCAGGCGCTGCGCCCCCCTGATGCGCGCTCAGCCGCGCGGAGGCTCCTTTGATTGGTCCGGCTCGGTTTCGGTTTCCGTTTCGTCGATGGGATCGGCCCCGGCCGCAGTGTCCTCATTCGCGACGATATCCGGGTTATCCCCGGCACTGTCCTCGGCGGGTGCCGCCACCGGCGGCAGATCGGCCAGCGGCGCATGCAGGGGGCGGCGAAACACCAGCACGCTGCGATAGACCGTCTGGCTTGATGTCAGGCCCTGACGCTCTTCGGAGGGCAGGATATCGGAGCGATGGTATTCCCAGCCATCCGCGGCCACCTCGTTCATGGTCGCTTCGAGCGCGTGTGCGAAACGCTGCGCCGGGCCCTTGAGGCCAGCGGCCTTCTTTCCCTTGGTCGGTGCGGGAAGCACCTTGTATTCATACATTTCAATCAAACCGGTTCGGATTCAAGCTGCGGCGCATCCTAGCGTTCCGCGCCGGGCGCACAAGGGCACACGGCACGAACGCAGACGACCCCGGCTGATGGCCGGGGTCGCTCGATCCGCCTGTAGATGGGGTCACTCGGCGGGGTGAGGATGCGCCATCCGCGCGGGCACGCCGCGCAGGGCGCGGTCGGTCACAAGCCCGCCCGCAACGATCGACAGGATCGCCAGCACGGCGGCCACCGACAGTGTCGGGACACCCGAAAGGCCCGCGCCGACGGTGCAGCCACCGGCCAGCACGCCGCCCAGCCCCATCAGCACCGCGCCCGCCATGTAGCGGCCGGTCTGGCGGGGGCTTTCAAAGCTCTGCCATGCGAAGCTGCCGCTCAGCAGCGCTGCAGCCAGCGCCCCGACCAGCACGCCACCGACCAGCCCGGTGCCGAAGCTTGCCGGGATCGCCGAGGCGGCGACGGTGTAGAACATCGATTCCGCCGCCGGCGAGGTGAAGGACAGCGACTCCATCGCGATCGGGTCGAAGTCGTCATAAAGCACATAGCCCGTGCCGACCCATGCGAGCGGCACCAGAAGCCCGATCAGCGCCGCCAGCGCCAGCATGACGGGACGGTTGCCCGAGCGCAGTGCAACGGCCAGCGCGCCGATCACGATCAGCGCCGTCCAGATCAGCGGGCTGCCCGGCAGCGCCGCGCTGTCGAGCCCCAGAGTGACCGAGCCGAGCGATGTGCGCAGCGGCGCCAGCACGCCCTTGAGCGCGGCATGGGCGGTCACCGCGAAGACCAGCAGCACCAGAAGCGCGCGCAGGTTGCCCGAGCCGCTCAGCACCGTCAGGCGCGAGATGCAGCCGCGCGTCAGCACCATGCCCGCGCCGAACATCAGCCCGCCGGCGACAATCGCCAGAACCGGCAATTCACTGGCCATGAAGCGATGATCGCCGAACCCGATCCAGCCCAAGGCCACGGCGCCCTGCGTGCCCAGAACGGCAACGGCCAGCGCCGTCAGCCAGACGCCGGCGGCCTGCCGGCGATCCTCGCCCACCAGCGCACGGCGCAGGCAGAACCGCGTCACCTGCGCGAGCGCGCCGAAGACGACGCCCAGCCCAAGCGCGAACCAGATCGCCGCTTGCGGTGCCGTCAGGGTCTCGAAACCCAGAGATTCAAACATGGTCTCTCCCCCAGAACAGGAATTTTGTCCCAGATGAGGCCGAATCCATGCACGATCAAGCATATCTCGATATGTCACCCCCGGCTTGAGCGGGACCATGTTCCGGTTTGCGCAGTTCCTTAGAACGCCTGTCTTGCGCGTGCGTCTCTCGGTGCCGATGTGTTCGGCTGTTGTCGGGCGGGGGCGATCCCGGTCCTTTTTCGCCTTGCGTGCGCATCGACGGGCTTGGGGCTTGAATTCCGCCCGGCGCTGGCGGATTGTCGACCCCCGAGAGACGACCAATCCCAGTGGAAGGCAGCACCATGATCGCCCAGACCCCCGGCCTGATGGAGGCCGTGCGCGCACGTTTCGCACATGTCGAGGCCTGCCCCTTTGAGGGGCCGCGCATCTTTTTCGAGAATGCGGGCGGCGCGCTGCGGCTGAAATCGGTGATCGAGACATCCGCGGCCTATGCCGGTTATCCCGACAACCAGGGGCGGGACAATGCGGCCTCGGCGGCGCTGATGGCGGCGATCGCACGCGGCAAGGCCGACATGGCGCTGTTCTTCAATGCGCGCGGCGGGCAGGTCTTTGTCGGTGAAAGCGGCACCGAGGTGCTGTTTCGCCTGGTCCGAACCGCCGCGCTCGGGGCGCAACCGGGGGGCATGATGCTGGGCTCGACGCTGGAACATCCGGCATCGGCCAGCGCCATGAGCCGTTGGGCCGAGGTGACGGGCCGCCCGCTGGTGAGCGTGGCGCATGACGATGCAAGCGGCACGGTGGATGTGGCCGCCTATCGCGCGGCGCTGACGCCCGAGACCCGCGTCGCCAGCATTGTGCATACCTCGCCGGTCACGGGCATGGCGGTCGATGTCGAGGCGATCGCGGCGGCGATCCGCGAGGTTGCGCCCGAGTGTTTCATCATCGTCGACGGCATCCAGCATGCCAGCCACGGGGCGGTCGATGTGGATGCCATCGGCGCGGATGGCTACGCGATCTCGCCCTACAAGATGTTCTCGCGGCATGGTTACGGGGTCGGCTGGGCCTCGGACCGGCTGACCGATTGCCCCAAGGAGCAGATCCGCAACGGCCCGGCGGCAAACTGGGAGATGGGCACGCGCGATACCGGCGCCTATGCGGCGTTTTCGGATGTGGTGGACTATCTCGAGTGGCTGGGCGGCGCGTTCAGCGACAGTGCCGACCGCCGCGTCAGGCTGGAGGCCGCGGCGCATGCGATCCGCGCCCAGGAACAGGGCCTGACGCGCGCCATGATGCAGGGCGCAGGCAATCTGCCGGGACTGGCGGACATGCCGGGGGTCGAGATCATCGGCGGTACCGCCATCGAGGGGCGCGAGGGCGTGGTGTCGCTGCGCTGCCGGTCCATCGGCGCGGCGGACCTGGTGGCGCATCTGCGCGAGAACGGCATCCGGGTGCATATCCGCAAGAATGACCATTATTGCGGCAATGTGCTTGGCCCGCTGGGGTTCGATGAGTGCGTGCGCGTGTCGATGAGTCATTACAATACCGAGGACGAGGTGCGCCGCTTCCTCTCGGCCATGCAACAGGTCGTGGCCTGAAGGCCGCACCCGGACAAAGGACAGACCCATGCCCGTGAAGAACCGTTTCGCCGAACTCCATGACGAGATCACCGCGTGGCGGCGCGATCTGCACCAGCATCCCGAATTGCTGTTCGACACCCACCGCACCGCCGACCTGGTCGCAGAGAGGCTGCGCGCCTTCGGCTGCGACGAGGTGGTGACGGGGCTGGGGCGCACAGGGGTGGTCGCTGTGATCAAGGGGCGCAAGACCGGATCGGGCAAGGTGGTGGGGCTGCGCGCCGACATGGATGCGCTGCCGATCCACGAGACGACAGGTCTGGATTATGCTTCGACGGAGCCGGGCAAGATGCATGCCTGCGGCCATGACGGGCATACCTCGATGCTGCTTGGCGCGGCGCGCTACCTGGCCGAGACGCGCAATTTCGACGGCACCTGCGTCGTGATCTTCCAGCCTGCCGAAGAAGGCGGCGGCGGCGGTCGAGAAATGTGCGCTGATGGGCTGATGGAGCGTTTCGCCATCGATGAAGTCTACGGGATGCATAACTGGCCCGGCATTCCCGAGGGCCGTTTCGCGATCCGCAGCGGACCGTTCTTCGCCGCGACCGACAAGTTCGAGATCGTGATCGAAGGGCGGGGCGGCCATGCCGCCAAGCCGCATGACACGATCGACCCAACGGTGATCGCAAGCCACCTCGTGCTGGCGCTCCAGACGATCGTCAGCCGCAATGTCGATCCGACCGAGCAGGCGGTCGTCTCGGTCACCGCGATCAAGACCAGCTCGGACGCCTTCAATGTGATTCCCGACCGCGTCGAGATGATCGGCACCGCCCGCACGCTCAGCGCCGAGATGCGCGACCTGGTGGAGACCCGGATGCAGGCGCTTTGCGAGACGATCCCGGCGGGGTTCGGCGGGCGCGCGACGCTCGATTATGAACGCAACTACCCGGTGATGGTGAACCATGACGCCCAGACCGATTTCGCGGCCGAGGTCGCGCGCTCGGTCTCGGGACAATGCGACGAGGCCCCCCTGGTCATGGGTGGCGAGGATTTCGCCTTCATGCTCGAGGAACGCCCCGGCGCCTATATCCTTGTTGGGAATGGCGACACGGCGATGGTTCACAGTGCCGATTACGACTTCAACGATGCGGTGATCCCCTCGGGCTGCAGCTGGTGGGCCGGCCTCATCGAACAGCGCATGCCCATCGGCTGAGCCGCGCCGCGCCCCTTCATCTGGCTGAAAATACCTCGGGGGTCCGGGGGCTGGCCCCCGGCCTTCGTCAGGTCTGATCCAGAAGCGTGCGGTAGATCGAACAGAGTGCCTCGGCTTCCTGCTCGATCCGGCAACGGGTCTCGGCATGGGCGCGGGCATTGAGCGACCATGCGGCGCGCAGATCGGCATCGTCGAGCAGCCGCGCGGTGGCGGCGGTCAGGCCCTCGAGATCCTCGATATCGACCAGGGTGCCGGTCTTGCCATCCTGCACCAGTTCTTCAAAGGCGCCCGCGCGGGTCGCCACCACCGGCACGCCGCAGGCCATCGCCTCGAGCGGCGTGAGGCCGAAGCCCTCCCAGCGTTGCGGCGCGATGTAGAGATCCAGCGCCTTGAACCAGCGCGACACGTCCCAATGCGGATCCTCGGGCAGGAACAGAAAGCGATCCTCAAGCCCCGCGGCCTTGACCTTGTCCACCAGACCGGCGTGGAAATCGCGGAAGCCATCGGTCACGCCACCCATCATCACCGCCACCGAATCGGGGCGTTCGGGCAAAAGCTTCAGCATCATGTCGGTGAATAGGTCGTTGCCCTTCTGAGGGCGGATGCGCCCGAAACAGCCGATCAGCAGCTTGTCCTGCGGCAGGCCCAGCTCGGCGCGCAGCGCGCCCTTGTCGGCGACCGGGGCAAAGCGCGCCACGTCGATGCCGTGATGGATCACCTGAGCGTCGACCTCGAGGAACGAGGCGGAGCGCGCCGAGGTTGCCACCACATGGTCCATCTGCCGGATCATCCACTTGGTCAGCTTCTTGTGATCGCGCTGCGCGGCCGAGGTGAAGACCAGCTTCAGATCCTTGCGCAGCAGCCGTTTGAGCGCGATACCCGCCAGCATCTCGTTGTTGCGCCGCGCGTGCCAGACACGGCGGCGGCGGCTCATGGTGGGCAGGGAGGCGGCTGGAATCTGCGGGATTTCGGGCGGGATGTTCGGCCCCGAGGTAGCGATGCGCATCGTTTCCGCCTGGATCGGGACAAGGCGGAACACGGTCGATGTCACGCCGGACATGCGCGCCTTGAAATTGGGGGCGATCACGTCGATGGCGTCGGCGGGATGGGGCATGGCGCGGGCCTTGGCTGATGATCCTTTTGCGGCTCTTACACCGGATCGATGAGCGCCGAAAGGTCCAGCGCCAGCGCATCGAGCGCGTCTTCCTGCGCATGGGCGAAGGTCTCGATCCGCGCCTGCGCGCCGTCCAGCGCGGCGGGATCGGCCAGCAGCCCCGCGACGGCCTCTGCGAGATCGCTGGCGTCCTCGACCTCGGTGCTGGCGACAGCGGCGCGCAGCTCGCCATAGGTGTCGGCGAAATTGGCGTGAAGCGGGCCATGCAGCAGCGCCGATCCCGCATGGGCGGGTTCATAGGGGTTGTGTCCGCCCACTGGCACGAAGGAGCCGCAAAGGCAGGTGATGGGCGACAGGCGATACCAGAGACCGGTCTCGCCCAGCGTGTCGGCCAGGTAGATTTGGGTGCGCGCATCGGGCAGTGCACCGGTTGTGCGGCGCGTCGCGCTGAGGCCGGCAGCGGCGATCAGCGCGTCGATATCCGGGGTGCGTTCGGGGTGGCGCGGCACGAGGATCAGAAGCAGGTCGGGCCAGCGTTCGAGCAGGCGGGCATGGGCGGCGAGCATGATCTCGTCCTCGCCGGGATGGGTGGAACTCGCAAGCCAGAGGGGCCGCGCGCCCAGTGCCTCATGCATCCGCGCCAGGGCGTCCGCGTCATGGGGCAATGGCCCGGAAAGCGACTTGAGATTGCGCCCGGCCCGGGCATGGTCAAGCCCCAGGTCATGCAGGTTGGCCTCGGTGCGCCGGTCCTGGCAATGGATCAGTGTGAACATCCCCAAGAGGTGGCGCGCGGTCCGGTCAAAGCGTTTCCAGCCGCGCATTGAGCGATCGGATATCCGTGCGTTCAACAGCGCCATCGGGACCCCGGCTGCGTGGGTCATGCCCAGCATCTGGGGCCAGAATTCGCTTTCGACGAAGACCGCCAGGTCAGGGCGCCAATGAGTCAGGAAACGGCCCACGGCGGCGCGGCTGTCAAGCGGCGCGAACTGGTGCTGGCAGCGCGGCGGCAGGCGGTTGGACAGCACCTTGCCGGATGTGGCGGTGCCCGAGGTGATGAGGAAATTCCAGTTGGCGTCGGTATGGCCCATGTGCTCGATCAGGCGCAGCACCGAGAGGCTTTCGCCGACACTGGCGGCATGGAACCAGATCAGCCGCCCGTCGGGACGCGCGGCGGTGGCATGACCCAAGCGTTCGCGCAGCCGCGCGCGTTCGGTGCCATGCGCCAGCAGTTTGGCGCGCACCCGCCGATAGGCCAGGGGAGCCAGGAGGTTGGCGGCAAGCGTGTAGATCCGAAGGGGAAGCGGCCGCGAGCCCATCGGCGCGTCAGCCGCCGGTATGGCTCATGTGGCGGGTTACGCGCCCGTCCACTGTCTGACGCGAGTAGTCGAAATCATGGCCCTTGGGCTTGCGCGAGATGGCGGCGCGGATGGAGTCCTCGAGAGGTGCATCGCTGGCGGGGTTGTTGCGCAGCGGGGCGCGCAGGTCGGCCATGTCTTCCTGGCCGAGGCACATGTAGAGCTCGCCCGTGCAGGTCAGGCGCACGCGGTTGCAGCTTTCGCAGAAATTATGGGTCAGCGGGGTGATGAAGCCGATCTTCTGGCCGGTTTCTTCCAGCCGGACATAGCGTGCGGGGCCGCCGCTGCGTTCGCTGAGCTCGGTCAGGGTGTAGTGCCGCGCCAGCTCGGCGCGCAGATCGTTCAGTTTCCAGTATTGGCCAAGGCGGTCCTCGTTGCCGATATCGCCCATCGGCATCACCTCGATGAAGGTGAGGTCCATGTCGCGGCTCTTGCACCATTCGACGAGGGTGAAGAGTTCGTCCTCGTTGAAGCCCTTGAGCGCGACGGTGTTGATCTTGACCCGCAGCCCCGCGCGTTGCGCCGCGTCGATGCCGCGGATCACCTGGGGCAGGCGGCCCCAGCGAGTGATCTCGGCGAATTTCTGTTCATCCAGCGTGTCGAGCGAGATATTGACCCGCCGCACACCGGCGGCGAACAGATCGTCGGCGAAGCGTTCAAGCTGGCTGCCATTGGTGGTAAGGGTCAGTTCGCTGAGAGCGCCTGATTCAAGGTGGCGCGTCATCGACTGGAAGAAGGTCATGATCCCCTTGCGCACCAGCGGCTCGCCGCCGGTGATGCGCAGCTTCTCGACGCCAAGACGGATGAAGGTCGAGCACATCCTGTCCAGTTCCTCGAGCGTCAGAAGCTCTTTCTTGGGCAGGAAGGTCATGTTCTCGGACATGCAATAGACGCAGCGGAAATCGCAGCGGTCCGTCACGGAGACGCGCAGGTATGAAATCGCGCGCTGAAAGGGATCGATCAATGGTGCGGTCATGCACGGAAACTAGGTGTTGGCGCGGGGTTGAGCAACCCCGATCTTGCGGATTGAAGGCGGGGACAGGCGCAGGTAAGCTGTTGGCATGAGAGCGATCTTCTACAGCATCACCCTTGGGATGGCCGTTTCCGGCTGTGCCCAGGTCGAGGGGTTGTTCGGCCCGTCCCGCGGCGTGGACGCGCCGCAATCCGCTGCGCCAGCCCCCGGTCAGACCCATCCCGAGGCCCGCCCGGACGCCGCGGCGCCGCCAAGCGGTGCGCGGACGGCCGAGGATTTCGATACCACTTCCGAAGAAGAGCGTTCGGCGGCAAGGTCGGCGGCGCGGGCGGGGGCTGTTGACCTGGGGGTGACCATCGCGTCGCTCGGGGCTCCGGGCGAGCCGGGGTTCTGGCTCAAGACGCCGCTGGTCGACGCGCCCGGAAAGGGCCGGGTGGATTATCCAGCGAAGGGCACATCGGCGGCGGTGGACCTTATTCCATTGGATGCGGCGCGCGGCGCGGGCAGCCAGATGTCGCTGTCGGCGATGCGGTTGATCGAGGCCGACCTGACCGGACTGCCCGAAATCAGGGTCTTTCGCCTGAGCGAGTAAGGGCCGGAAAAGCAGCACTTATACACGTCGGTATTATGTCGGTATCGCGTCGGTATGCGCGGCAGTACGGCGCGGGGCCTATTCCACCGTAACCGATTTCGCCAGATTGCGCGGCTGGTCCACATCCGTCCCCTTGGCGACCGCCGTGTGATAGGCTAGGAGCTGCGCGGGAATGGCGTAGAGAAGCGGGGTCAGGACCGGGTCGACCTCGGGCATGACCAAGAGATGCCAGGTGCCTTCGTCAGCGACGGCGGCCCCGGCGCGGTCGGTGATCAGCATGACCTTGCCGCCGCGCGCCATGACCTCCTGCATGTTGGAGACGGTCTTGTCGAACAGGGCATCGCGCGGCGCCATGATGACCACCGGCATTTTCTTGTCGATCAGGGCAATGGGGCCGTGCTTGAGTTCGCCAGATGCATAAGCTTCGGCGTGTATGTAGCTGATTTCCTTCAACTTCAACGCGCCTTCAAGTGCCATCGGGAACATCAGCCCGCGACCGAGGAAAAGCGCGTGGTCATGTTCGGACAAATGCCGCGCGGCCTGTTGCAGAGCCTCGTCCATCTCGAGCGCCTGGCTGATCGCGGCGGGCAGGCCGCGCAGATGCGACAGGAGGTCGGCGACCGCCTCTTCGTCCATGGTGCCGCGCACCTGTGCCGCCTTGATCGCCAGGAGAAGCAGAACCGTCAACTGGCAGGTGAAGCCCTTGGTCGAGGCGACGCCGATTTCGGGACCGGCGAGGATCGGCAGCGCGAGGTCGCTTTCGCGGGCGATGGAGCTTTCATCGACATTGACCACCGAAAGGATCGTGTCGGCCTTGTCACGGCAATAGCGCAGCGCCGCCAGCGTATCGGCGGTTTCGCCCGACTGGCTGACGAAGAGCGCGGCGGTGCCGGGGGTGATGGGCGGTTCGCGATAGCGGAATTCCGAGGCGATATCGACATCGACCGGCAGGCCCGCGAGCTGCTCGAACCAGTATTTCGCGGTGAGGCAGGCGTAATAGGCGGTGCCGCAGGCAACCATCGTGAGGCGTTCGATCCGGTTGAAATCCAGCGTCGTGCCGGGCAGGACCACGTCGCGCCCGTCCGCGGAAAGGTAGTGACCAAGCGCATCGCCGATCACGGCGGGCTGCTCTGCGACCTCCTTGGCCATGAAATGCTTGTGTCCGGCCTTGTCGATGCGGGCATTGCTGAGGCGGATGGTCTTGACGGGGCGTTCGACAACCGCGCCGTCGGCATCGGTGATCGTGAGGCTGTCGCGCGTCACGACGGCGATGTCGCCTTCCTCGAGATAGGTGACGCGGTCGGTCATCGGGGCGAGAGCGATGGCGTCGGAGCCGACGAACATCTCGCCCGCGCCATGACCGACGGCCAGCGGGCTGCCCTTGCGGGCGGCGATCATCAGATCGGGTTCGCCGTCGAAGAGGAACAGCAGCGCGTAGGCGCCTTCGAGCCGTTCGAGGGTGCGGCGCGCGGCGTCCACTGGCGAAAGGCCCTGTTCGAGGTGATAACGGGTCAGCAGCGCGACGGTTTCGGTATCGGTGTCGGTCTCGTGGGCGATGCCCTTTGCAGCAAGATCGGCGCGCAGTTCGCGGTAATTCTCGATGATGCCGTTATGCACGACGGCCACGGGACCGGCGCGATGCGGGTGGGTGTTGGACAGAGTCGGCGCACCGTGGGTGGCCCAGCGGGTGTGGCCGATCCCGGCCTTGCCCGCCAGCGGCTCGTGCACGAGAAGGTCCGAGAGGTTCACGAGCTTGCCGACGGCGCGGCGGCGGTCCAGCCGGCCATCGTTCAGCGTGGCGATTCCGGCACTGTCATAGCCGCGATATTCCAGCCGCCTGAGCGCCTCGACCAAGGTGGGGGCGACTTCGTGAAGCCCGAGGATACCTACAATTCCGCACATTACGTTGACCCTTTGTCGCGTTTTGCTTTGGTGGCCTTTAGAATTTCGAACAATTTCCGCGCGAAGCCGGGTTTGACGACCTGTTTGCCACGGGCGATCGCCAGCGCGCCTGCGGGCACGTCGCGGGTGATGACCGAGCCTGAGCCGGTCATCGCATCGTCGCCGATGGTTACGGGCGCGATCAGCATGGTATTCGAACCGACAAAGACATTCTGTCCGATCTCGGTATGGTGTTTCATCACGCCGTCATAGTTGCAGGTGATGGTGCCGGCCCCGATATTGGTGCCGCTGCCCAGGTGGGCATCGCCGATATAGCTGAGATGGTTGACCTTGGCGCCCTCGTCGATGACGGCGTTCTTGATTTCGACGAAATTGCCGATGCGGGTGTCTTCGGCCAGTTCAGCGCCGGGGCGTAGCCGGGCATAGGGGCCGACAATCGCGCCGCGCGAGACATGGCAGCCCTCGAGATGCGAAAAGGCCCGGATACGGGCGCCGGATTCGACGGTGACGCCGGGACCGAAGATGACGTTCTGTTCGATCAGCGTATCGCGCCCGATCACGGTGTCATGGGCGAAATGCACGGTCTCGGGGGCGATGAGCGTGACGCCATCCTCAAGCGCGGCGGCGCGGGCGCGGGCCTGAAAGGCGGCTTCGGCGGCGGCCAGTTCGGCGCGCGAATTGACGCCGAGTGTTTCGGACTCGTCGCAGGCAATAGCGGTGGCCGAGAGGCCACGGGCGCGGGCCAGCGCGACGACGTCGGTGAGATAGTATTCGCCGCTGGCGTTGTCGTTGCCGACCTCGCCGATGAGGTCGAACAGCAGGCGCGCAGGGGCGGCGATGACCCCGGAATTGCAGAAGGTGATGGCGCGTTCGGATTCGGTTGCGTCCTTGAATTCCACAATGGCATCAAGGGTTTCTCCGCTCATCTTCAAGCGACCATAGCGGCCCGGTTCCGCCGCCTCGAAGCCAAGCACCACAAGGTCATGATGGGCGCGTGCGGCGGCCATGCGTTCAAGCGTTTCGGGGCTGATGAAGGGGGTGTCGCCATAGAGAACGAAGGCGTCGCCGTCGAAATCCGCGAGCAGGGGCGCAGCTTGGGCGACGGCATGGGCGGTGCCGTTCTGTTCGGATTGCAGGGCGACCGAGACGGTGTCGTCATGGGCGCGCGCGGCGGCTTCGACCGCTTCGGCGCCATGCCCGGCGACCACCACGATCCGCTCCGGTTCCAGCGCCGCGCCAGCCTTCATAGCATGCACCAGCAGGGGCGCACCCGCGACCTCGTGCAACACCTTGGGCAGGTCCGAGTTCATGCGTGTTCCCTGGCCGGCGGCAAGGAGGATCAGGGCTGTGCTCATGCGGTTTCTCTTTGTATTCCAGTCGCGTCCGTTTTATCGGGTTGCCCGTGCTGTGCAAGGTCGCAGCGCATCAAAGAAGATTGCGGTTTGTGTCAGCCATGCGCGGAATGATGCGCATGGACGGCGAGAAAGGGGTCTGGCGTGCGCACGGTTGTATTCGATCTGGACGGGACATTGGCCGATACCAGCGCCGATCTCATTGCTGCGGCCAATGCCTGCTTCAGGGCGATGGGGGCGGGCGACATGCTGGACCCAGTGGGCGATGCGGGCACGGCGTTCCGGGGCGGACGGGCGATGCTCAAGCTGGGGTTCGCGCGGATGGGGCTGGCCGAGGACGAGGCCGAGATCGAGCGGCAATATCCGCTGTTGCTGCGAGCCTATGAGGATGCCATCGACACGCATACAACGCTTTATCCCGGTGCGCTCGACGCGGTCGAGGCGCTGCGTGGCGCGGGCTACAAGGTGGCGATCTGCACCAACAAACCCGAGGGGCTGGCGCGGTTGCTGATGACGCGACTGGGGGCGCTGGATGCCTTTGGCGCGCTGATCGGGGCGGATACGCTGCCTGTGCGCAAGCCTGATCCCGAGACCCTGCGCGAGGCCGTGCGCCGGGCCGGGGGCGATCCGGCGCGCTGCCTGTTGGTGGGCGATACGGTTACCGACCGCGAAACGTCGCGCGCGGCGGGGGTGCCTTCGGTGCTGGTGACGTTCGGGCCCGATGGCGAGGGGGTGGCGGCTCTGTCGCCCGAGGCATTGCTTGGCGATTACGGCGAGCTTGCCGGGGTGGTGCGCCGGTTGATCGGCTGAGGCGGCGCGGCGTTTTTCGGGCTGAGCGGATCGTTTCGGGCTGAGCGGATCGGGTTTGCGGTTTTTGCGAAAGAAGCCGTGCGGGGGCGCAATCCCATTGACCGGCTGGCCGAAGCGGCCCAGAAAGAACGCCATGACGGAGATATTCAAAGGCAGTTTCACCCAGCAGGAGCCGATCCCCGAAGAGGGGATCGCGGCGGCGCTCGACGTGATGCGAAGCGGGCGCTTGCACCGCTATAATCTTGGCCCCGACGAGGTTGGCGAGACGGCGTTGCTGGAGCGGGAATTCGCGGCCTATACGGGTGCGCGCTATGCGCTGGCGGTGGCCTCGGGGGGCTATGCGCTGGCCTGTGCGCTGCGCGCCGTCGGGGTGCGGGCGGGCGATCGCGTGCTGACCAATGCCTTTACGCTGGCGCCGGTGCCCGGTGCGATCGCGAGCGTGGGCGCGGTGCCGGTTTTCGTCGGGGTGAACGAGGCGCTGACCATCGACCTAGACGATCTGGAGGCCAAGGCGGAGCACGCGAATGTGCTGATGCTGAGCCATATGCGCGGGCATCTGTGCGACATGGAGCGGCTGATGGCGATCTGCGACGCGGCGGGGATCACCGTGATCGAGGATTGCGCGCATACGATGGGCGCGGCCTGGAAGGGGCGGGCCTCGGGCAGGTGGGGCAAGGTCGGGTGCTATTCGACGCAGACCTACAAGCACATGAATTCGGGCGAGGGCGGTTTGCTGGTCACGGATGACGACGAAATCGCCGCGCGCGCCACGATCCTGTCGGGGTCCTACATGCTTTACGGGCGCAACGGGACGGTGCCGCCGGAGACGGTATTTGAGCGGGTGAAATACGAAACCCCCAATGTTTCCGGGCGGATGGATCATCTGCGCGCGGCCATTCTTCGCCCGCAGCTGGCGCGGCTGGATGCGCAATGCGCCGCCTGGAACGCGCGCTACCAGCGGGTCGAGGCGGGGTTGCGCGGCACGCCGGGGCTGCAGGTCGTGGAGCGGCCGGAGGCCGAAACCTATGTGGGTTCTTCGATCCAGTTCCTGCTGCTGGATTGGGAGGATGGCGCGATTGGCGAGGTGATCTCGCGCTGCCTCAAACGCGGTGTCGAGCTGAAGTGGTTCGGGGGCGCCGAGCCCGTGGGCTTTACCAGCCGCTATGACAGCTGGCGCTATGCGCCGCATGAGCGGATGCCGGCATCGGACAGGGTGCTGCGCAGCATTCTGGACATGCGCCTGCCGCTGACCTTCAGCCTTGAGGATTGCGATCTGATCGCCCGGATCATCCGGGCCGAGGTGGGCGCGGTCTGGCAGGGCGAAGGCGCCGCCTGAGCATTCAGCAAGGTTAAGAAACCGTAAAGGGCGGCGTGCGGCGAGGGCCGGGCGGCGCGGCTGTGCCGCTTGTAAACAAGGCAAATCCGCTGAAATCCGCCGATCTGTATCGCGCCGGTATCACGTCGGTATGGCGTCGGTATCCTGTCCGCAGAACCAACGCCCCGCACCGGTTGACTGAGCACGCGCAGCGCGCGTTCACGCGGGATTGACCGGTGCGAGAAGATGTGGCTATAAATGAACAAGTGTTCAATAAATGTCACCGACGGGAGGAGAGTCGCATGTTCAACGCGGTCATGCAGTTCGATCTGGGCGAAGATGTGAACGCCCTGCGCGAGATGGTTCACCGATGGGCGCAGGAGCGCGTGAAGCCGATGGCGGGCGAGATCGACACCTCGAATGTCTTTCCGGCCGCGCTGTGGAAGGAGATGGGCGACCTGGGCCTCCTGGGGATCACGGTGCCCGAGGAACATGGCGGCGCGGGGATGCCCTATATCGCCCATGTGATCGCCATCGAGGAGATCGCGCGGGCCTCGGCCAGTGTCTCGTTGAGCTATGGCGCGCATTCCAATCTCTGCGTCAACCAGATCAAGCTGAACGGCACGGAGGCGCAGAAGGCGAAATACCTGCCGGGGCTGATCAGCGGCGACAATGTGGGCGCGCTGGCCATGTCCGAGGCCGGTGCGGGCAGCGACGTGGTAAGCATGAAGCTGCGGGCCGAGAAGCGGAACGATCACTACAAGCTCAATGGCAACAAATACTGGATCACCAACGGCCCGGATGCCGATACGCTGGTGGTCTATGCCAAGACCGACCCGGAGGCGGGCGCCAAGGGGATCACCGCCTTCGTGATCGAGAAGAGCATGAAGGGATTCAGCACCAGCCCGCATTTCGACAAGCTGGGGATGCGCGGCAGCAACACGGCGGAGCTGATCTTCGACGATGTGGAAGTGCCCTTCGAGAATGTCCTTGGCGAAGAGGGCAAGGGCGTGCGGGTCCTGATGTCGGGCCTCGATTACGAGCGCGTGGTGCTGGCGGGGATCGGCACCGGGATCATGGCGGCCTGTCTTGACGAGATCATGCCCTACATGGCCGAGCGCAAGCAGTTCGGCCAGCCGATCGGGTCGTTCCAGCTGATGCAGGGCAAGATCGCGGATATGTACACGGCGATGAATTCGGCACGGGCCTATGTCTACGAGGTGGCCAAGGCGTGCGACCGGGGTGACGTGACGCGCCAGGATGCCGCTGCCTGCTGTCTTTATGCCAGCGAACAGGCCATGGTGCAGGCGCACCAGGCGGTGCAGGCGATGGGCGGCGCCGGGTTCCTGGCGGATGCGCCGGTGGCGCGGCTGTTCCGCGATGCCAAGCTGATGGAGATCGGTGCAGGCACGTCGGAAATCCGCCGGATGCTGGTGGGGCGCGAACTGATGGGTGCGATGGGGTGACACGGGCTGCGATCTTGTCGTTGCTGGCCGCTCTTGCCGCCGCGCCTGTGATCGCGCAGGAGGCGGAGGTGGATGGCGCGGCTGTCCGGGCCTGTTTCGAGGCGACGGGCGCGGGCGAAGGCGCGCCCGGTTGCGCGGGCGTGGCTGCCGATGCCTGCCAGGCGCGGCCCGGTGGCGAGACGACCATCGGGATCAGCGAATGCCTGATGGCGGAAACGCGGGTCTGGGAGGCGTTGATGGTCGAAGCGCTTGAGCGTCAGGCCGGGATGCTTGGCGCCGAGGGTGACGGCACGCTGGCAGGGCAACTGCACGAGACACAGCGTCATTGGAAAGCCTATCGGGATGCGGAGTGCGGCCTGCGCTATGGCATCTGGATCGGGGGCACGATCCGCAGCATCGTTGCGGTGGACTGCCAGTTGCAAAAGACCGCCGCGCGAGCAGTGGAACTGGAGCATCTTGGGGGGATGGAATGAGTATTCGTCCGCCCTTGTTGCGCCCGCTGCCCGAAACCTATGACGGGATGTGTGGCAGCTTTCGCTGGGATATTCCCGAGCGCCTGAACATGGCGGCGCAGGTCTGCGACGACTGGGCGGCGCGTGACCCCGAGCGGGTGGCGATCATCGACCTTACCGGCGCGCGGCGCGAGACCACCTATGGCGCGTTGCGGCGCATGGCGGACGGTCTGGCGCTGGACCTCGCGGCGCGGGGCGTGCAGCGCGGGGACCGGGTGGGCGTGCTGCGCAGTCAGGATGCCTGGTGCGCGGCGGCGCATGTCGCCATCTGGAAGCTGGGTGCGGTATCGATTCCGCTGTTCAAGCTGTTCCAGCGCGATGCGCTGGCCTCGCGCGTGGGCGATGCGGGGGCGCGGCTGGTGGTTACGGATCCCGGTGGTGTCGATCTGTTGGCGCCGCTTGAGGGGGTCGCGGCGCTGGTGCCCGAGGCGGGCGGTTTGCCCGAGGGGACGTTCGAGGCGGTCGAGACCGGGCCGGAGACCCCGGCGGTGTTGATCTATACCAGCGGCACGACGGGCAGCCCCAAGGGTGCGTTGCATGGGCATCGCATGTTGCTGGGCCATCTGCCGGGCGTCGAGATGAGCCATGATTTCCTGGGCCAGGAGGGCGATTGCCTGTGGACGCCGGCGGACTGGGCCTGGATCGGGGGCCTGTTCGACGTGATGATGCCGGGGCTGGCGCTGGGTGTGCCGGTGGTGGCGGCGCGGCTGGCGAAATTCACGCCCGATGAATGCCTGCGGGTGCTGCGCGAGGGCGCGGTGCGCAACGTGTTCTTTCCGCCCACGGCGCTCAGGATGCTGAAGGCCGCCGATTGCAGGCTTGAGGGGCTGCGCAGTGTCGCCAGCGGGGGCGAGCCCTTGGGCGCGGAGATGCTGGATTGGGGGCGGCGGGCCTTTGGCGTGACGATCAACGAGTTCTACGGCCAGACCGAATGCAACATGGTGGCCAGTTCCTGTGCGGCGCTGTTTGCGCCGCGCCCCGGTTGCATCGGCAAGCCTGCGCCGGGGTTCGAGATCGGCGTGATCGACGGGCAGGGGCAGGAGACCGAAGGCGAGGGCGATATCGCGATTCGCCGGGGCGCGGGCAGCATGATGCTGGAATACTGGAACCGGCCCGAGGAGACGGCCGCGAAGTTTCGCGGCGACTGGCTGGTGACCGGGGACCGGGGCATGTGGGATGGCGGGTTCCTGCGCTTTGCGGGGCGCGAGGATGACGTGATCACCAGCGCGGGCTATCGGATCGGTCCCGCCGAGATCGAGGACTGCCTGCTGACCCATCAGGCGGTGGCGACGGTGGGCGTGGTGGGCAAGCCCGACGCGCTGCGCACCGAGATCGTGAAAGCCTATGTGGTGCTCAAGGAGGGCCATGCGCCGGGCGCGGCGCTGTCGCGCGAATTGCAGGACTACGTCAAGGCGCGGCTGGCGAGCTATTCCTATCCGCGTGAGGTGGATTTCCTCGAGGCACTTCCGATGACGGTGACCGGCAAGGTGATCCGGCGCGAGCTGAGGGCGCGCGCTGCGGCAGAGGGGGCGGGGTCATGAGGTTCGGGGCGGACGAAACGAAAAGGGCCGGCGCGATGGCCGGCCCTCTGAAGCGATGTGTCGTTGAGCGATCAGAACTTCATCACGTAGGACATGCCGACGACCCAGGGGTCGATCTTGACCTTGCCGATCGGTGCGCCGCCGACGGTGGCGTCGGTTTCGATGTTGATCCAGCGGACATCGGCACGCAGGGCGGATTTTTCGCTGAGCGCGTAGTCGACACCGGCATGGAGCGCGAGGCCCCAGGAATCGTCGAGGCCGATCGGCACACCGGCAAGGACGCCCGTGCCCTTGTCATCCCAGAAGGTGGTGTAGTTGATGCCGATGCCGACGAAGGGCGTCAGGCTGGACTTGTTGGTGAAGTGGTACTGCACCGAGATCGTGGGCGGCAGGTGCTTGGTCTTGCCGACGGTGCCGACGCCTGCGAGCTTGATGTCATGCTCAAACGGCCATGCGGCCAGAACCTCGACACCGATGTTGTCGGCGAGGAAATATTCGAAGGTCAGGGTCGGGCGGACGTTGTCGCCGACCGAGATGCTGCCGGCGGCCGTGTTGCTGGAGCCGTCGGGCAGAACACCGGCGACACCGATGCCGAGGGTCATGCTGCCTTTTTCCTGAGCCAGCGCCGGAGCGGCGGCCCCGGCGAGGGCGGTTGCGAGCGTGAGTGCTGTGAGTGTTTTCATTGTCTTTCCATTCCTATCCGAATGGGCCGGACCATGCGCGTGGACCTCGTGGATCACCTTGATTTGGGTCAAGTTTATATGAAGGGCCGCAGGGGCGGCAAAAATGCAACATTCGGGCGCAACTCAGGCCGCGCCACGATAAACCGGGAGGCGGCGGCATGAAGCTGAACTCGAAGGCAATTCCGTCATCGGAGGCGTTCAAGACGAATCGCGAGGGCCATCTGGAGGCGATCGACATCGTGGCGCGCGCGGCGGCCGAGGCCGCCGAGGGCGGCGGCGAGGCGGCGCGCGAGCGGCACCTGTCAAGGGGCAAGATGCCGCCGCGCGAGAGGGTGGCGAATCTTCTGGATCCCGGCGCGCCGTTCCTCGAAATCGGCGCGACGGCGGCACATGGTCTTTACGATGGCGCCGCGCCCTGCGCGGGCGTGATCGCGGGGGTCGGCCGCGTGCAGGGGCAGGAATGCATGGTGGTCTGCAATGACGCCACGGTGAAGGGCGGCACCTATTACCCGATGACCGTCAAGAAACACCTGCGCGCTCAGGAGATCGCCGAGGAATGCAACCTGCCCTGCATCTACCTGGTCGACAGTGGCGGGGCGAACCTGCCCAACCAGGACGAGGTCTTTCCCGACCGGGACCATTTCGGGCGGATCTTCTACAACCAGGCGCGCATGTCTGCCAAGGGCATCCCGCAGATCGCGGTGGTCATGGGGTCCTGCACCGCCGGGGGCGCCTATGTGCCCGCTATGTCGGATGTCACCATCATCGTGCGCGACCAGGGCACGATCTTTCTGGCGGGGCCGCCGCTGGTCAAGGCGGCGACCGGCGAGGTCGTGACCGCCGAGGACCTTGGCGGGGGCGATGTGCATACGCGCCTGTCGGGCGTGGCTGATTACCTGGCTGAGGACGACGCACACGCGTTGGCGCTGGCGCGGCGTGCGGTCGGGCATCTCAACCGCAAGAAACCCGCCACGGTGGATTGGGCCAGCCCCGAGCCGCCCGCCTATGACCCCGAGGAACTGCTCGGTGTCGTGCCCGCCGATCTGCGCACGCCCTATGATATCCGCGAGGTGATCGCGCGGCTGGTGGACGGGTCGCGCTTTGACGAGTTCAAGGCGCGGTTCGGCGAGACGCTGGTCTGCGGTTTCGCCCATCTCGAGGGCTGCCCGGTGGGGATCGTCGCCAATAACGGCGTGCTCTTTTCGGAAGCCGCGCAGAAGGGCGCGCATTTCGTGGAACTGTGCAGTCAGCGTCGTATCCCGCTGATTTTCCTGCAGAACATCACCGGGTTCATGGTCGGTCGCCGTTACGAGAACGAAGGCATCGCGCGCCACGGCGCCAAGATGGTGACGGCGGTTGCCACCACCTCGGTGCCCAAGGTGACGATGGTCGTGGGCGGTTCGTTCGGGGCAGGGAATTACGGCATGGCGGGGCGGGCCTATCAGCCGCGCTTCATGTGGTCCTGGCCGAGCAGCCGGATCAGCGTCATGGGCGGCGAGCAGGCGGCCGGGGTTCTGGCCACGGTCCGGCGCGATGCGATCGAGCGCAAGGGCGGCAGCTGGTCGCCGGAGGAAGAGGCCGAGTTCAAGCGCCCCACGATCGAGATGTTCGAGCGCCAGTCGCACCCGCTTTATGCCTCGGCGCGGTTGTGGGACGATGGCATAGTGGATCCCCGCAAATCGCGCGAGGTGCTGGCGCTTTCGCTGAGCGCGGCGCTGTGTGCCCCGATCGAGGAGACCCGTTTTGGCCTGTTCCGCATGTAAGCGCGGCACGCCCGCGAGGGGCCTGTCATGACGGTTTCGCTGAACACCCGCCTGTGCCGGCGCTTCGGGCTGACCGCGCCCATCGTCTCGGCGCCGATGGCGATGGCATCGGGCGGGCGGCTGGCGGCGGCGGTCAGCGGCGCGGGCGGCCTCGGGTTCATCGGGGGTGGCTATGGCGCGGACGCCGAATGGGTCGATGCGCAATTCGCCGCCGCGGGTAATGTGGCGGTCGGTTGCGGGTTCATCACCTGGGCGCTTGCGGAGCGTGAGGCGCGCGCACCGGGGCTTTATGACTCGGTTCTGCAGCGCAAACCGGCGGCGATGTTCCTGTCTTTCGGCGATTTGTCCGGCTTTGCCGAAGCTGCGAAGGCGGCGGACGTGCCAGTCTTTGCTCAGGTGCAAAGCGTTGAGGGCGCGCGCGAAGCACTGGCGGCGGGCGCCGAGGTGATCGTTGCGCAGGGCAGCGAGGCGGGTGGCCACGGCGCGGCGCGCGGAACGATGACGCTGGTGCCCGAGGTGGTGGACCTGGTGGGCGAGCGCGCCATCGTGCTGGCGGCGGGCGGAATCGCTGACGGCCGCGGATTGGCGGCGGCCCTGATGCTGGGGGCCGAAGGCGTGGTCATGGGCACGCGGTTCTGGGCCAGCGAGGAGGCGTTGGTGGCCGAAGGGTTCCAGGCGGCGGCGCTGGCGGCGGACGGGGATGCGACCTTGCGCTCATCCCTGCCTGACATCGCGCGCGGGCTGGACTGGCCGCGCCCCTACACGATCCGCACGCTTGGCAATGAATGGACGGATCACTGGCGCGATGTGCCGGGCGGGCCACGCGACGCTGAGGCGCGCGCAGCCTATGGCAAGGCCGTCGCCGCGGGTGACGCGCAGGGCGCGCCCGCCATTGCGGGCGAGGCGGTGGGGCTGATCCGCCGGGTCGAGCCTGCCGCGGATATCGTCGCGCGCGTGATGCGCGAGGCGCAGGAGGCACTTGGGCGATGATGAGGGCGGTGACATATCCCCCGGCGTTGCACGGGGCCGCGCGGGCGGATGCCTCCGGCGGGAGTATTTTGGGCACGATGAATGCGGCGCGTCGGGCGCCGAGGGGAGTAGGCTGATGTTCGAGACGATCCTGATCGCCAACCGGGGCGAGATCGCCTGTCGCGTCATAGAGACCGCGCGCAGGATGGGAGTGCGCAGTGTGGCGGTCTATTCGGATGCCGACCGTGCGGCGCGCCATGTGGCGATGGCGGACCGGGCGGTGCATATCGGCGGCCCCGCCCCGTCGCAGAGCTACCTGCGTGGTGATGCGATCATCGCGGCGGCGCTGGAGACCGGCGCGCAGGCGATCCATCCGGGTTATGGTTTCCTGTCGGAGAACCCCGATTTCGTCGAGGCGGTCGAGGCGGCGGGGCTGGTGTTCATCGGCCCCTCGGCCGAGGCGATCCGGGCGATGGGGCTGAAGGATGCGGCCAAGGCGCTGATGGAGGACGCGGGTGTGCCCGTGGTGCCGGGCTATCACGGTGAGAACCAGGACCCCGAGCACCTGGCGGGCGCGGCGGATACGATCGGATATCCGGTGTTGATCAAGGCGGTCGCCGGGGGCGGCGGCAAGGGGATGCGGCTGGTGGAGCGGGCGGCCGATTTCGCCGATGCGCTGGAGAGCGCGAAGGGCGAGGCCGAGACCGCCTTTGGCAATGCGGCGGTATTGATCGAGAAATACATCCAGAAGCCGCGCCATATTGAAGTGCAGGTTTTCGGGGACGGCACGGATGCGGTGCATTTATACGAGCGCGACTGCTCGCTTCAGCGGCGCCATCAGAAGGTGATCGAGGAGGCGCCGGCGCCGGGCATGACCGAAGAGATGCGCGCGGCCATGGGGCAGGCGGCGGTGCGCGCGGCGCGCGCAATCGGCTATTCCGGGGCGGGCACGGTGGAGTTCATCGTCGATGGCAGCCATGGCCTGCGCCCCGACGGGTTCTGGTTCATGGAGATGAACACGCGCCTGCAGGTCGAGCATCCGGTGACCGAGGCGATCACCGGGGTCGACCTAGTGGAATGGCAGCTGCGCGTGGCCAGCGGCGAGGGTTTGCCCAAGGCACAGGATGAGCTGGCGATCAGTGGCCATGCCTTCGAGGCGCGTCTTTATGCCGAGGATGTGCCGAGGGGGTTCCTGCCTGCGACCGGGCGTCTGGCGCATCTGCGATTCCCCGAAGGCGCGCGCGCTGATACCGGTGTGCGGGCGGGCGACGAGATTTCGCCGCATTACGATCCGATGATCGCCAAGATCATCACCCACGGGGCGACGCGGGCGGGAGCGCTGAGGCGCCTGTCGGCGGCGTTGCGCGATTGCGAGGTGGCGGGGACCGTCACCAACCTTGCGTTCCTGGGCGCGCTGGCGGGGCATCGGGGTTTTGCGGCCGGAGAAGTGGACACCGGGCTGATTGCGCGCGACATCGACACGCTGGCGGCCGCGCCCGAGGTGCGGCCGCGCGATGTGGCGCTGGCGGCGCTGGCGGCGCTTGGCTTGCTGGAGGCCGAGGGCGGCGAGGTCGGCTTCACCCTTTGGGCGCCGCTGGAGCGGCGGGTGCTTCTGTCGCGCGAGGGCGAGGAGATCGCGGTGGCGCTGCGCAGCCTGTCGGCGCGGGCGCATGACGTCATCGTCGACGGGCAAGTCATTGCCGCGCGCAAGGTCGGGGGGCGCTGGCAACTGGATGGCGAGGCGGCGCCGCAGGTCGCGGTGAATGCCGCGCTGGTCACGGTTTTCGCCAATTACGGGCTGGGATTCGAGATTGTCGATCCGCTGGACAAGGCGGCGGTGAAGGGCGGCGATCAGGACGTGATCGAGGCGCCGATGCCGGGTCTCGTCAAGGTAATGCTGGCGAAGCCGGGGCAGGCGGTGGCCGAGGGCGACCGGCTGGCGGTGCTGGAGGCGATGAAGATGGAACATGCCTTGCTGGCGGCGCGCGACGGCGTGGTGGCCGAGGTGCTGGCCGAGACCGGGGCGCAGGTCGAGGCGGGCGCGGCGCTCGTGAGGCTGGCGGCGAAGGACGAGGGGGAAGAGGCATGATCACGCTGCATCACGTCGGCCAGAGCCGCTCGATGCGGGTGTTGTGGCTGCTGCATGAACTGGGGGTCGCGTTCCAGGTCGTGGAACATGCGTTCGACAGGTCGCTGCGCGAGCCTGCGTTCCTGTCGCTCTCGCCCGCGGGGCGGGTGCCGGCGCTGGAGATCGAGGGCGAGCGGATGTTCGAATCGGGCGCGATGGTCGAATACCTGTGCGAGCGGTTTCCTGATCCGGGCCTCGGCCGGATGCCGGGGGATATGGACCGCATGGCGTGGCTGGTCTGGGTGCATTTCGCCGAGACGCTGAGCCAGCATGTGGCGGCGCTGACGCAGCAGCATGTAATGCTATACGAGGATCACATGCGCAGCCCCATCGTAATGAAGCTGGAAGCGGCGCGGATCCGCAAATGTTACGAGGCGATCGAGGCGCGGCTGTCGACACCGGTCGAGAACCGCGACCACCTGCTGACCAGCGGCTTTTCGGCCTGTGACATCTGCGTCGGGCAGGCGGTTTACATGGCGCGCCATTTCGCGCGGCTTGACGACTTCCCCGAAACGGAAAAATGGTATGAACGGATCACCGCGCGCGAAGGGTTCAGGGCGGCCAGCCCCGGCCCCGAAGGCGGACGGATCTATCAAAGGGATTTCTACGCACCCTGGGAGGCATGAGGCATTCCGCCAGGCGGTGTTTCAAGGAGAGAAGAGATGGCCGAGAAGGTCGAGATTTTCGAGGTCGGCCCGCGCGACGGGCTGCAGAACGAAAAGAGGCGCATTCCGACGGCGCAGAAGATCGCGCTGGTGGACTGCCTGAGCGGTGCCGGGTTCACGCGTATCGAGATGGCCAGTTTCGTCAGCCCCAAATGGGTGCCTCAGATGGCGGATTCGGGCGAGGTGCTGCGCCGCATCCGGCGCGCGCCGGGGGTGAGCTATGCCGCGCTGACGCCGAATCTGCGTGGCTTCGAGGATGCGATGGAGGCGGGAGCCGATGAGGTGGCGATCTTCGGATCGGCATCGGAGGGGTTCTCGAAGGCCAATATCAACGCCAGCATCGAGGAGAGCCTTGCACGGTTCGCCCCGGTGATGGAGGCGGCCAATGCCGAGGGCGTGCGGGTGCGCGGCTATATCTCGTGCGTGGTGGAATGCCCCTATGACGGGCCGGTCGCGCCCGAGCAGGTAGCGCAGGTGGCGGCGCGGCTGTGGTCGATGGGTTGCTACGAGATCAGCCTTGGCGACACGATCGGTCGGGCCACGCCCGAGGCGGTCGACGCGATGCTGGCGGCGGTCTGCGAGGAGCTGCCCGCCAACAGGCTGGCAGGGCATTTCCACGATACCGGAGGTCGGGCGCTGGACAATATCGAGGCGGCGCTGGCGCGCGGCCTGCGGGTGTTCGATGCGGCGGTCGGCGGGCTTGGCGGCTGCCCCTATGCGCCGGGGGCCGCGGGCAATGTGGCCAGCGAAGCTGTGCACGACCGGCTGACGGCGCTCGGATACGAGACCGGGCTGGACCGTGCGGTGCTGGACAAGGCCGCCGCGATGGTGCGCGAGATGCGCGCCGAATGATGCAAGGGACGGGTCGGGCAGACCCAGGGAGAGACAGCATGTTCGAGACGATCACGATCGAGCGCGACGGGCGCGGGGTGGCGACGCTCTGGCTGGACCGGGCGGAGAAGCACAATGCGATGTCGGCGCAGATGATTGCCGAGCTGACGCAGGCGGCGGGCGAGTTGGGCGCCGATGCCTCTGTGCGCGCCGTGGTTCTGGCGGCGAAGGGCAAGACATTCTGCGCCGGGGGCGATCTGGGCTGGATGCGCGATCAGTTCGATGCCGATCCCGAGACCCGCGCCAAGGAGGCGCGCAAGCTGGCGCAGATGCTGCAGGCGCTCAACACCTTGCCCAAACCCCTGATCGGCAGGATTCAGGGCAATGCGTTCGGGGGCGGTGTCGGGATGGCGAGCGTCTGCGACGTGGCCATCGGGGCGGATCATGTGCTGATGGCGCTGACCGAGACCCGGCTTGGCCTGATCCCGGCGACCATCGGGCCTTATGTCTGTGCGCGCATGGGCGAGGGCAGGGCGCGCCGGGTGTTCATGTCTGGGCGGCGGTTCGGTGCGGAGGAGGCGGTGACGTTGGATCTGCTGGCGCGGGCGGTGCCCGAGGCGGAGCTGGATACGGCGGTCGAGGCGGAAGTCGAACCCTACCTGTCCTGCGCGCCGGAGGCCGTGGCGCGGGCCAAGGCGCTGTTGCGCGGTTTCGGACCACGCATCGACCAGGGCGTGATCGATCACAGCGTCGGCGAATTGATCGCCTGTTGGGAGGGCGAGGAGGCGCGCGAGGGGATCGGCGCGTTTTTCGACAAGCGAAAGGCGCCCTGGGCGGGCTGACAGATTCGCGACCGGCGGGGGATGACGGGCGCGACATGCGCCCTAGATTCGAGGTCGTAACAGGGTTGCGGCGGGCCTTGCAGGAGCCCCGGATGATGCCCGGCATGGTACGGAATGCAGGGCTTTCTGCGCATCTGTATACGCCTGTATGCCGCTGACGGCCTTCTTCGGGTGCAGGTATTGGAATATGTTCGCGCTTGGTTGACCCCGACATGGGGCGGCGGTAAACCCTGCGATAGTCAGTGCAGCCATTTGAATGCGCCCCGGATGCGCATGAAAGGAGCCACCCCGTGGATGAGATGCTGAGGGAATATCTTCCCATACTGGTCCTTATGGCCATTGCCATCGGTCTTGGTCTTGTTCTCATTCTGGCGGCGGTGGTCGCGGCGGTCCGCCACCCCGACCCCGAGAAGCTGAGTGCCTATGAATGCGGCTTCAACGCGTTCGACGATGCGCGGATGAAATTCGATGTCCGGTTTTATCTTGTCTCGATCCTGTTCATCATCTTCGACCTGGAGATCGCCATGCTGTTTCCGTGGGCGGTGGCGTTCAAGGATATTTCGATGACGGGTTTCTGGTCGATGATGGTGTTCCTTGCCGTGCTGACGGCGGGGTTCGCCTATGAATGGAAGAAAGGGGCGATGGAATGGGAGTAGCCACCGGAGCCAATACCGCGGGGCCCGACCGCGAGGTCGCCACGCAGGACCTGAACCGCGAGCTGCAGGACAAGGGTTTTCTTGTCACCTCGACCGAGGACATCATCAACTGGGCGCGCACCGGCAGCCTGCACTGGATGACCTTCGGCCTCGCGTGCTGCGCCGTCGAGATGATGCATTCCTCGATGCCGCGCTATGACCTGGAGCGGTTCGGCACCGCGCCGCGCGCCAGCCCGCGCCAGTCGGACCTGATGATCGTGGCGGGTACGCTGACCAACAAGATGGCGCCGGCGCTGCGCAAGGTTTACGACCAGATGCCCGAGCCGCGTTATGTGATCTCGATGGGGTCCTGCGCCAATGGCGGGGGCTATTACCATTACAGCTATTCCGTGGTGCGCGGCTGTGACCGGATCGTGCCGGTGGATATCTATGTTCCGGGCTGCCCGCCGACAGCGGAGGCGCTGGTCTATGGGATCATGCAGTTGCAGCGCAAGATTCGCAGGACCGGGACCATCGTGCGCTGAGGCGGCGCATCACTGACAGGCGCGCAAGCGGCTGCGCGCGAAAGGACGAAGACGATGAGCAACGCGCTGAATGAACTGGGCGCCCATATCGAGGCGAAACGCCCCGACTGCGTGCTTGAATGGGCTGTCACCCATGATGAGCTGAATGTGGATGTGGCGCTGGCCAGCATCGTCGGTCTGGTGGAGTTTCTCAAGACCGACCGGACCTGTCAGTTCACGACGCTGGTGGACATCACCGCCGTCGATTACCCCGAGCGGGCCAAGCGGTTCGACGTGGTCTATCATTTCCTGAGCATGTACCAGAACCAGCGTATCCGCCTTCGGGTGGCGGTGCGCGAAGAGGACATGGTGCCGTCGATCACCGATCTGCATGCCTCGGCCAACTGGTTCGAGCGCGAGGTGTTCGACATGTTCGGCATCCTGTTCTCGGGTCATCCCGACCTGCGCCGCATCCTGACGGATTACGGGTTCCGCGGGCATCCGCTGCGCAAGGATTTCCCGACCACGGGTTATACCGAGGTGCGGTATGACGAGGTGCAGAAACGCGTCGTCTATGAGCCGGTGAACCTGGTGCAGGAATACCGTCAGTTCGACTTCATGTCGCCCTGGGAGGGTGCGGAATACATCCTGCCCGGCGACGAGAAGAAAGAGGAGGCCAAGTGATGGGTGGCGGCGGAATGATCTTCTTCCTTGTCATGGCTGTTCTGGTCGTGATTCCCTTCTGGCGCTTGCTGCCGCAATTCGGCATCCCGAGCTGGGTCGCGCTGGTTTCGATCATCCCGCTCGGAGCGCTGGTGCTTCTGTGGGTCATGGCGTTTCGTGACAAGTTCGGCGGAGGGCACGCATGATGGATGGCTCCAAATTTGAAGACGCCCTGACGGGCGAGCAGAAGATCCGAAATTTCAACCTGAATTTCGGCCCCCAGCACCCGGCGGCGCATGGGGTGTTGCGGCTGGTGCTGGAGCTGGACGGCGAGATCGTCGAGCGTTGCGATCCGCATATCGGCCTGTTGCATCGCGGCACCGAGAAGCTGATGGAAAGCCGCACCTACCTTCAGAACCTGCCCTATTTCGACCGGCTGGATTACGTGGCGCCGATGAACCAGGAACATGCCTGGTGCCTGGCCATCGAAAAGCTGACCGGGGTCGAGGTGCCGCGCCGCGCCAGCCTGATCCGGGTCCTGTTTTCCGAGATCGGCCGCATCCTGAACCATCTGCTGAACGTCACCACGCAGGCGATGGACGTGGGCGCGCTGACGCCGCCGCTTTGGGGGTTCGAGGAGCGCGAGAACCTGATGGAGTTCTACGAGCGTGCCTGCGGGGCGCGCCTGCACGCGGCGTATTTCCGCCCCGGCGGTGTCCATCAGGATCTGCCCGACGCGCTGATCGACGATATCGAGGCCTGGGCGCATGCCTTTCCGAAGAAACTCGACGATATCGACGGGCTTCTGACCGAGAACCGGATCTTCAAGCAGCGCAACGCCGATATCGGCATCGTCACCGAGGAAGACATCCAGAACTGGGGCTTTTCGGGCGTCATGGTGCGCGGGTCGGGCCTGGCATGGGATCTGCGCCGCGCGCAGCCCTATGAATGCTACGACGAGTTCGATTTCCAGATCCCGGTGGGCAAGCATGGCGATTGCTATGACCGCTACCTCGTGCGCATGGGAGAGATGCGCCAGTCGTTGAGCATCATCCTGCAATGCGTCGAGAAGCTGCGCGCGCCCGAAGGGCAGGGCGATATCCTTGCGCGCGGCAAGGTCACGCCGCCCAAGCGCGGCGAGATGAAGACCTCGATGGAGGCGCTGATCCACCACTTCAAGCTCTATACCGAAGGCTTCCGCGTGCCCGAGGGCGAAGTTTACTGCGCCGTCGAGGCACCCAAAGGGGAATTCGGTGTCTACCTTGTGGCGGATGGCACCAACCGGCCTTACCGCGCCAAGCTGCGCGCGCCGGGTTTCCTGCATTTGCAGGCGATGGACCATGTGGCCGGGGGTCACCAGCTGGCCGATGTGGCGGCGATCATCGGGACGATGGATGTTGTGTTCGGGGAGATCGACAGGTGATGAAACGGATGATGGCAGCGGCGTCGGCCGGTCTCGTGCTGACGCTCGGAGCGTGTATCGCGCCGCCCGAGGGCGTGAACCCCGAGGACGTTCAGGAATACAAGCTGGCCGCGGCCTCGATCGGCTGCGAGATGGCGACCGAGGCCGATTTTCAGCCGGTGGAACTGCAGGCGGGGCTGACCCGCGAACAGTCCACCGGAATCACGTCCTATCTGCTGTCCAAGGGCGAGGCTGAGCGCCTGCCCGGCGGCGGGGTGAAACTGACGACAGGAGCCTGTTCCTAAGATGCTGAGACGTCTGCACCACGAGCAGCCCGAGAGCTTTGCGTTTACGCCCGAGAACCAGTCCTGGGCCGAAGCGCAGATCACCAAATATCCCGAAGGCCGTCAGGCCAGCGCGGTGATTCCGCTGCTTTGGCGCGCCCAGGAGCAGGAAGGCTGGCTGAGCCGTCCGGCCATCGAGCATGTCGCCGGGATGCTGGGCATGGATTTCATCCGTGCGCTGGAGGTGGCGACCTTTTATTTCATGTATCAGCTGCAGCCGGTGGGCAAGGTCGCGCATTTCCAGATCTGCGGCACCACGTCCTGCATGATCTGCGGTGCAGAGGACCTGATCGGCGTCTGCCGCACGAAGATCGCGCCCAATCCGCATGAGCTGAGCGCCGATGGCAAGTTCAGCTGGGAAGAAGTTGAGTGCCTTGGGGCCTGTGCCAACGCGCCGATGGCGCAGATCGGCAAGGACTACTACGAAGACCTGACCGCCGAGAGCTTCGAGAAGCTGATCGACGACATGGCTGCGGGCAAGGTGCCGGTGCCCGGACCGCAGAACGGGCGCTATGCCAGCGAACCGGCGTCGGGACTGACCAGCCTCAAGGATTTCGACAGCGGCCGCACGCAATACAATGCCAGTGTGCAGCGGGCGGTCGACCTTGGCGATACGCTCAAGCGGATCGACGGCACCGAAGTGCCGCTGTTGGCGCCCTGGCGCGATCATGGCGCCAATCACCAGCCCGCGAGTCCGGCGGTGAAGTTGAATGAGAGCCCGCAACAGGTGGGTGCAAAGGCGCAGCGCCCGGCGCCGGGCGCGGATGCCAAGGCCGACGAGACCGGGATTTCCAAGCGCGAGGCGCAGGCCGCGACCAAGGCGAAGCCCAAGGTGAAACCGGCCGCCAAGCCGACGCAGAAAGCGGCCAGCGTCGCGCCTGCCGAAGAACAGGGCCAAGGCAGCAAGCCGAAGATGATGGACGCGCCGCGCGAGGCGGGCGCGGATGATCTCAAAATGATCAAGGGTATCGGGCCGAAGCTGGAGCAGTTGCTCCACCGGCTTGGCGTGTTCCATTTCGACCAGGTGGCGAAGTGGAGCGACGAAGAAGTGTTGTGGGTCGATCAGAACCTCGAAGGGTTCAAGGGCCGCGTCACGCGTGACGACTGGGTAGAACAGGCGAAACTGTTGGCCGAGGGCAAGGAGACCGAGTTCTCTTCCAAGGTCAAGAAAGGTGGCGTCTACTGAGGACGTCGGTTCTGTTAACGAAAGGGAGTATGGGTGATGTCGCAACGTGAGGGCTGGAACATGTGCCGGATCATATGCTGGGCGCTTGCCGCCGTGGCGGGTATCCTGGTGGTCAAGGGCATTATCGGCGCAGTCGGGTTCATCGCTGCGGTGATGGCCGGGGCTGCGCTGGCGGTGTTCATCGGGCTGGTGCTGACGCGCCTGTTCTGCATGAAGCAGGGCGCGGGCGCCGACATGGTGCCGAGCGCGGAAGCTGCCAAGGCAAGTGCCGCCAGTGCGGCGCAGGCGACAACCCAGGCGGCCAAGGATGCCGGTGCCAAGGCGAAGGACAGCGCCGCGGATGCGGGTGCGGCTGTCAAGGCGGCGGCAGGGAATGTTGCGGCCAAGACCGGCGCGGCGGCGGATGCCGGCGCATCGGACGTTGCGGATGCGAAACCCTCGGATACGGCAGCCGCGAAACCCGCGGGCGAGAAAGCGGCCAAGCCGGCTGCTGCGAAACCGGCTGCCAAGGAGGGGGCGGACAAGCCCGCCGCCAAAGCGACCAAAGCGGCTGCGAAACCGGCGGCCAAGCCCGCAAAGGCGGCGAAAGCCGCTGCGTCGGATGCCCCCGCACCGAGCGCTGAAGAGACCGGCACACGCCCCGAGGCGCTGTCTGCTCCCAAGGGCGGGAAAGCCGACAACCTCAAGGAAATCAAGGGCATCGGGCCGAAACTGGAAACCATGCTGCACGGGATGGGCTTTTACCATTTCGACCAGATCGCCAGCTGGGGCGCCGACGAGGTGGCTTGGGTGGATAGCAATATCAAGGGTTTCAAGGGCCGCGTGAGCCGCGACAACTGGGTCGAACAGGCCAAGGTCCTGGCCGCGGGCGGCGAGACCGAGTTCTCGAAGCGCGTCGGTGACGGCGACGTGTACTGAGGAATAAAGACAGATGACAAGCAACCGTTCACAAGAGATGCAACTGGCACGCAAGGGCCGCACCGTGGGTGTGGTCATTGCGGCCACGATGCTCTTGTGGATGGGGGCTCAATGGCTGGGAGGGCAGATGGGCTGGTCGGCGCGCTTTGCTTTTCTGTTCGACTTTGCCGCCATCGCCGCCCTGATCTGGGCGTTGGTGGTGACCTATCAAATCTGGCGTGCGCGCCGGGACAACCGAGGGTGATATCGGATGCTCAAGGACGAAGACCGTATCTTTACCAATCTCTACGGGATGCATGACCGTTCCCTGAAGGGGGCGATCGCGCGCGGGCATTGGGACGGCACGGCGAAGATCCTGCAGAACGGGCGCGACTGGATCATCGAACAGATGAAAGCCAGCGGGCTGCGTGGCCGGGGCGGTGCGGGCTTCCCGACCGGCCTCAAATGGTCGTTCATGCCCAAGGAAAGCGACGGGCGGCCCTCGTATCTGGTGGTCAATGCCGATGAATCCGAGCCCGGCACCTGCAAGGACCGCGAGATCATGCGCCACGATCCGCATACGCTGATCGAGGGCTGCCTGATCGCGTCCTACGCGATGCAGGCTCATGCGTGCTATATCTATATCCGCGGTGAATATATCCGCGAGCGCGAGGCGCTTCAGGCGGCGATCGACGAGGCCTATGAGGCCGGGCTGATCGGGCGCAACGCCTGCAAGTCGGGGTACGATTTCGACCTTTACCTGCATCACGGGGCGGGGGCCTATATCTGCGGCGAGGAAACCGCGCTGCTGGAAAGCCTCGAGGGCAAGAAGGGCATGCCGCGCATGAAGCCGCCCTTCCCGGCGATGGCGGGGGTCTATGGCTGCCCGACCACAGTGAACAACGTGGAATCCATTGCCGTCGCGCCCACCATCCTGCGCCGCGGCCCGGAGTGGTTTGCCGGTTTCGGACGACCCAACAATGCGGGCACCAAGATCTTCGCGGTCTCGGGGCATGTGAACACGCCCTGCGTGGTCGAGGAATCCATGTCGATCTCGTTCGAGGAGCTGATCGAGCGCCATTGCGGCGGCATCCGGGGCGGCTGGGACAACCTCAAGGCGGTGATCCCGGGCGGGTCGTCGGTGCCCTGCGTGCGCGGCGAGAACATGCGCGACGCGGTGATGGATTTCGACGCGCTGAAGGAAAAGGGCTCGTCGCTGGGCACGGCGGCGGTGATCGTGATGGACCAGTCCACCGACATCATCAAGGCGATCTGGCGGCTATCGAAATTCTACAAGCACGAGAGCTGCGGGCAATGCACGCCCTGCCGCGAGGGCACCGGCTGGATGATGCGGGTGATGGACCGGCTTGTGCGCGGCGAGGCGGATGTCGAGGAGATCGACATGTTGTTCGACGTGACCAAGCAGGTCGAGGGCCACACGATCTGCGCTCTCGGCGACGCGGCGGCCTGGCCGATCCAGGGCTTGATCCGCAACTTTCGCGATGAGATCGAGGATCGCATCAAGGCACAGAAATCGGGCCGCGTGAGCGCGGTCGCAGCGGAGTAGGCACATGCGTGGACTTATCCTGATCCTGACAGCGTGCACGGTGCTGGCGGCCTGCGGCGACCGCGCCAAGCGGGTCTATTTCAACGGCAACTATTACCCGACCAAGGCGACCAAGGCCTCCGACGACCGGCAGGATTTCGTTGTCACCGTGCGGCGCACCGATCAGGGGCTGACCGGCGCGCGCGAGGCCGGGCGCTATGAGGCGACCCGCTATTGCCTGACGGATTTCGGCACCTCGGAAATCGCGTGGACCCAGGGCCCCGATGCCGAGGACGGGCGACTGCAGCTCGCCAATGGCAATCTGGTGCTGCGGGGGCGCTGCATCATATGGTGAAAACCGCCTTCATATCAGGGAGATGGACCGCTTGTTATTGCATAGCACGCGGCCACGTACCCATCTGCGGTGCAGATGGGGCGGCGCAATCATTGCGCGCGTTCCCGGTATCGAAAGGAGACACCGCATGACCAAGTTGAAAGCACTTGCACTGATCACCATGCTGAGCGCCACCGCCGCCACGGGGCAGGCCGCGACGCAGAAGGGGTTGCCGAGCGAGACGGATATCAATGCCGGGTTGCTGACGGTCGCCGTGGCCGACAAAATCCGCCGCGCTTGTGGCGACATCTCGGCCAGGTTCTTTACCGCGCGTTCCTATGTCAGCTCGCTCAAGGAGATGGCGACGGAGCGGGGCTACAGTGATGCCGAGATCGACGCTTATATCAACGACGATGTCGAAAAGGCGCGGATGCGCGAGAAGCGGAACGAATATTTCAAGGCGCGCGGGGCGAGCAATCTCGATCCGGCCAGCCTCTGCACCCTTGGCCGTGCCGAAATACAAAAGCAGAGCCAGATCGGCCTGCTGCTGAGAGCGAAGTGAGAAACCATGTCTGACCTGCGCAAGATCATTATCGACGATCAAGAAGTGGAAGCGGAAGGCGCGATGACGCTGATCCAGGCCTGTGAGCAGGCCGGGATCGAGATCCCGCGTTTCTGCTATCACGAGCGCCTGTCGATCGCCGGCAATTGCCGGATGTGCCTGGTCGAAGTGGTCGGCGGGCCGCCCAAGCCCGCTGCCTCCTGCGCGATGCAGGTGCGCGATCTGCGCCCCGGCCCCGAAGGCCAGCCGCCGGTGGTCAAGACCAACTCGCCGATGGTCAAGAAGGCCCGCGAGGGGGTGATGGAATTCCTGTTGATCAACCATCCGTTGGATTGCCCGATCTGCGATCAGGGCGGCGAATGCGACCTGCAGGATCAGGCAATGGCCTATGGCGTCGATTTCAGCCGCTATCGCGAGCCGAAGCGCGCGGTGGATGACCTGGATCTCGGTCCGCTGGTCGAAACCCACATGACGCGCTGCATTTCCTGCACGCGCTGCGTTCGCTTTACCACCGAAGTCGCGGGGATCGCGCAGATGGGGCAGACCGGCCGGGGCGAGGATGCCGAGATCACTTCGTATCTGGGCGAGACGCTGGACAGCAATCTGCAGGGCAACATCATCGACCTTTGCCCGGTGGGGGCGCTGGTGTCGAAACCCTATGCCTTCACCGCACGGCCCTGGGAACTGGCCAAGACCGAGACCATCGACGTGATGGACGCGCTTGGCTCCAACATCCGGGTGGACACCAAGGGGCGCGAAGTCATGCGCATCCTGCCGCGCAACCATGATGGCGTGAACGAGGAATGGATTTCCGACAAGACGCGCTTTGTCTGGGATGGGCTGCGCCGCCAGCGGCTTGACCGCCCCTATATCCGCGAAAACGGCAAATTGCGCGCTGCCACCTGGGGCGAGGCGCTGGAATTGGCTGCGCAGAAGATCAAGGGCGCGGACAAGTTGGCCGGTCTGGTAGGCGATCTGGTTCCGGTCGAGGGGGCCTTTGCCCTCAAGCAACTGGTCGAGGGGCAGGGCGGCAACGTGGAATGCCGCACCGACGGCGCGCACCTTCCGGCGGGCAACCGGTCGGGCTACGTGGGTAATGTCGCCATCGAAGAGCTTGATACTGCGAAGGAATTCGTGCTGATCGGTACCAATCCGGCGATCGAGGCCCCGGTGCTGAACGCACGTATCCGCAAGGCCTGGATCAACGGCGCGAATGTCACGCTGGTCGGTCCGGCAGCGAACCTGACCTATGAATACAGCCATGCCGGAACCGGGCGCGACGCGCTGGCCAAGGTCAAGGCCGGTGAGGATGCCATCGTGATCGTCGGGCAGAGCGCCCTGAATGAGGCCGATGGTGCCGCCGTTCTGGCCGCCGCTCAGGCGATTTCGGGCCGGGTCCTGGTGCTGCACAGCGCCGCCGGACGGGTCGGTGCGATGGATGCCGACTGCACCACCGAGGGCGGCATGGAGGCCGCCATCGACGGGGCAGACGTGATATACAACCTCGGCGCCGACGAGATCGATATTCAGGCTGGGCCGTTCGTGATCTACCAGGGCAGCCACGGCGACCGCGGCGCGCATCGTGCCGACGTGATCCTGCCGGGTGCCGCCTATCCCGAGGAACAGGGCCTGTTCGTCAATACCGAAGGCCGCCCGCAACTGGCGCTGCGCGCCAGCTTCCCGCCGGGTGAGGCCAAGGAAAACTGGGCGATCCTGCGGGCGCTGTCGGGCGAGATGGGGCAGGCGCTGCCCTATGATTCGCTGATCCAGCTGCGCAAGGCGCTTGTGGCCGAGGTGCCGCATCTGTCGAAGATCGACCAGGTGGTGGAGAACCAGTGGCAGCCGCTGCCCGAAGGCAAGCTGGGCAAGGCCGATTTCCGCCTGACGATGCGGGATTTCTATCTGACCAACCCGATCGCCCGCGCCAGCGAGCTGATGGCCGAGCTGAGCGCCAATGCAAAGACCCGCCACCAGGCGCCGGTGGCTGCCGAGTGATGGCACGCGCGGCATTCATATCCTCGGTCTGGCTGCTATGTGCCGGGGCCGTCTCGGGATGCGAGGCGACCGATCCGTCGCGCGTGGCTTTCAGCCCCGACTACCAGGGCGTCGAAACCCGTCTGCTGGGCGACGACCTCGTGAGTTTCAAGGTCACGATGACCGGCGCGCGCAACCGCGAGGATGTGAGCCGGTATGCCGATTGCGCCGCGGCGCAGTACACGTTGATCCGGGGATACGGATTTGCACGGCATTTGCGCACGAATATCGACGAAGCGGGTGGCATCTGGCACGGCGATGCGGTTTATACGATCTCGTCTGCGCTGCCCCGAGGATTGAAGACGATGGACGCAGAAGTCGTCGCCGCCGATTGCGCGGAAAACGGAATACCGATGGTGTGAGGACCTGATGGCTGACTTCTTTACAACCCCGTTCGGGATCGCGGTGATCATCGTGGCGCAATGTCTTGCCGTGGTGGGTTTCGTGATGATCTCGCTGTTGTTCCTGGTCTACGGGGACCGCAAGATCTGGGCTGCGGTTCAGATGCGCCGGGGGCCGAACGTGGTGGGTGTCTTCGGAATTCTGCAATCGGTCGCGGACGCGTTGAAATACGTGGTCAAGGAGGTGGTCGTTCCGGCGGGCGCCGACAAGGCGGTGTTCATGCTGGCGCCGATGACCAGTTTCGTGTTGGCGATCCTGGCCTGGGCGGTGATTCCTTTCAACGAGGGCTGGGTGCTGAGCGACATCAATGTCGCCATCCTGTTCGTTTTCGCGGTGTCCTCGCTGGAGGTCTACGGCGTGATCATGGGCGGTTGGGCGTCGAACTCGAAATACCCGTTCCTCGGTTCGCTGCGCTCTGCGGCGCAGATGATTTCCTATGAGGTCAGCATCGGGTTGATCATCATCGGCGTGATCATTTCGACCGGGTCGATGAATTTCGGCGCAATCGTCGCGGCGCAGGACACGGCATACGGCTTTTTCGGCTGGTACTGGCTGCCGCATCTGCCGATGGTGTTCCTGTTCTTCATCTCGGCGCTGGCCGAAACCAACCGGCCGCCCTTTGACCTGCCCGAAGCCGAATCCGAGCTGGTGGCGGGCTATCAGGTGGAATATTCCGCGACACCGTTCCTGTTGTTCATGGCCGGGGAATATATCGCGATCTTCCTGATGTGTGCGCTTACGTCGCTGCTGTTCTTCGGTGGCTGGCTGTCGCCGATTCCGGGCTTGCCGGATGGCGCGCTGTGGATGGTCGGCAAGATGGCGTTCTTCTTCTTCATCTTCGCGATGATCAAGGCGATCACCCCGCGTTACCGTTACGATCAGCTCATGCGGATCGGCTGGAAGGTGTTCCTGCCGCTGTCGCTGGCATGGGTGGTGATCGTGGCGTTTCTTGCGAAATTCGAAGTGCTTGGCGGCATGTGGGCACGCTGGGCGATTGGAGGCTGAGCCATGGCGAACATCGATTACGGACGCGCGGCGGGCTATTTCCTGCTCAAGGATTTCTTCAAGGGTTTCGGGCTGGGCCTGAAGTATTTCTTCGCGCCCAAGGCGACGTTGAACTATCCGCATGAAAAAGGCCCGCTCAGCCCGCGGTTTCGCGGCGAGCACGCCCTGCGCCGGTATCCCAACGGCGAGGAGCGCTGCATCGCGTGCAAGCTGTGCGAGGCGATCTGCCCTGCGCAGGCGATCACCATCGACGCCGAGCCGCGCGACGATGGCAGTCGGCGCACCACGCGCTATGACATCGACATGACGAAATGCATCTATTGCGGCTTCTGCCAGGAGGCCTGCCCGGTGGATGCGATCGTCGAGGGGCCGAATTTCGAATTCGCCACCGAGACCCGCGAAGAGCTGTTCTACGACAAGCAGAAGCTGCTGGAAAACGGAGACCGCTGGGAAGCCGAGATCGCCCGCAACCTCGAACTGGACGCGCCTTACAGATGAGTGACCCCAAGAATCCCTTTGAAGCGATGATGACGCAGGCGCAGGAGATGGCGAAAGCCATGAATCCCGCGCTCGAGTCGTTCACGCCCAAGGGGATGGAGAAGCTCTGGCCGACCCTGCCGAAGGAGCTGATGGAGCTGACCTTCGGCAAGGGCATCAGCAGCGAGGGGCTGGATGCGAAAACGCGGCTTTTGCTGACGCTGGCGGGGCTGACCATGCTCGGCGCTCAGAACGACACGCAGATCCGCATGACGGTGCGCCACGCCCTGGCGGCGGGCGCTACCGCGGAGGAAATCGCCGAGACGATCGCCCAGATGGCGGTCTTTGCCGGCATCCCGTCGATGAACCGGGCGATGGATTTCGCCCGCGAGGTTCTGGACGAGAACGAGGAAAAGGATAACGAGACATGAGCATCGCGGTGCTGTCATTCTATCTTTTCGCGGTATCGGCGCTGGTGGGGGGGCTGTTTACCGTGATCAGCCGCAATCCGGTGCATTCGGTGCTATGGCTGATCCTGGCCTTCATCAGTTCGGCGGGGCTTTTCGTTCTGCTGGGGGCCGAATTCGTGGCGATGCTGTTGATCATCGTCTATGTGGGCGCAGTCGCGGTGCTGTTCCTGTTCGTGGTGATGATGCTGGATGTGGATTTCGCCGAGCTGAAAGCGGAAATGGCGAAATACATGCCGCTGGCGCTGCTGATCGGGGTGATCCTGCTGATGCAGTTCGGGCTGGCCTATGGCAACTGGCAGATGGCCGAGGGCGCGGAATCGGCGCGGGCGGCGGTGACGCCCGAGGGGGTCGAGAACACCGCCGCCCTGGGGCTGCTGATCTATGACAAGTATTTCCTTCTGTTCCAGACTGCTGGTCTGATCCTTCTGGTGGCGATGATCGGAGCGATCGTGCTGACGTTGCGCCACCGCACCGACATCAAGCGTCAGGACGTCCTGGCGCAGATGTATCGCGATCCGGCCAAGGCGATGGAACTGAAGGACGTGAAGCCGGGGCAGGGCCTTTAGGCGAGGGCACGCCGGAGACGACGACCGGTTCGGGCCTCAAGGGCGCGAACCAACGCAAAGACAAAGACGGACGGGCGCGGCCCGGAGGGACACGTATGATTGGAATTGAACATTACCTGGCGGTCGCGGCGGCGCTGTTCGTCATCGGGATATTCGGCCTCTTCCTCAACCGGAAGAACGTCATCATCCTCTTGATGTCGATCGAACTGATGCTGCTGTCGGTCAATATCAACCTCGTGGCCTTTTCCGCCCATCTGGGCGATCTGGTGGGGCAGGTCTTTACCCTCTTCGTGCTGACGGTCGCGGCGGCCGAGGCTGCGATCGGGCTGGCCATCCTCGTCTGCTTCTTCCGCAATCGCGGCACCATTGCCGTGGAAGATGTCAACGTGATGAAAGGCTGATCCGATGATTGAGCAAACGATCCTCTTCGCGCCTCTCATCGGGGCGATCATCGCGGGCTTCGGCTGGCGCATCATCGGGGACATGGGCGCGCAATGGCTGACGACGGGCCTTCTGTTCCTGTCCTGCATCCTGTCCTGGGTCGTGTTCCTGGGCCATGATGGCGAGACGCATATCATCCATATCCTCGACTGGATCCAGTCGGGCACGCTGAGCACCGAATGGTCGATCCGGCTGGATCGTCTGACGGCGATCATGCTGATCGTGGTGACGACGGTGTCGGCGCTCGTGCATCTCTATTCAATGGGCTACATGGCCCATGACGAGAATTTCAGCGAGACCGAAAGCTACCGCCCACGGTTCTTCGCGTATCTGTCGTTCTTCACCTTCGCCATGCTCATGCTGGTCACCGCCGACAACCTGGCGCAGATGTTCTTTGGCTGGGAGGGCGTGGGCCTCGCCTCGTATCTGCTGATCGGTTTCTATTTCCGCAAGCCGAGCGCCAATGCGGCGTCGATCAAGGCTTTCGTGGTGAACCGGGTCGGTGACTTCGGCTTCGCGCTTGGCATCATGGCGATCTATTTCCTGACCGACTCGATCCGTTTCGAGGATATCTTCGCCGCGGGGCCGGAACTGGCCGAGACGCAACTGACCTTCCTTTGGACCGAATGGAATGCGGCCAACCTGATCGCCTTCCTTCTGTTCGTCGGGGCCATGGGCAAATCGGCGCAGCTGTTCCTGCACACATGGCTGCCGGACGCGATGGAAGGCCCGACCCCGGTGTCGGCGCTGATCCACGCCGCGACAATGGTGACGGCGGGTGTTTTCCTGGTCTGCCGGATGTCGCCGATCATGGAATACGCCCCCGAGGCGATGGCATTCGTCACCTTCATCGGCGCTTCGACCGCGTTTTTCGCGGCGACCGTGGGCCTGGTGCAGAACGACATCAAGCGCGTGATCGCCTATTCGACCTGTTCGCAGCTTGGCTACATGTTCGTGGCCGCGGGTCTGGGTGTCTACAGCGTGGCGATGTTCCACCTGCTGACCCACGCCTTCTTCAAGGCGATGCTGTTCCTGGGGGCCGGTTCGGTCATCCACGGGATGCATCACGAGCAGGACATGCGCAACTATGGCGGCCTGCGCAAGAAACTGCCCTATACGTTCTGGGCGATGCTGATCGGAACGCTGGCGATCACCGGCGTCGGCATTCCGCTGACCCATATCGGCTTTGCCGGGTTCCTCAGCAAGGATGCGGTGATCGAGGTGGCCTATGCCGGTTCGATGGGGGGCTATGCCTTCTGGATGCTGGTGATCGCGGCGCTGTTCACCAGCTTCTACAGCTGGCGGCTGATGTTCATGACCTTCTGGGGCAAGCCGCGCGGCGACAAGCACACCCACGACCACGCCCATGAAAGCCCGGCTGTCATGCTGGTGCCGCTTGGCGTTCTGGCGCTTGGTGCGATCTTCTCGGGGATGCTGTGGTATAGCAGCTTCTTCGGGCATACCGACCAGGTCGCGAAGTTCTTCGGCGTGCCCTATGCCGAGGCATCGGAACATGGTCAGGCCGCAGAGGGCGGTGACACCGCCGAGGCCGCAGCGCATGGCGAAGAGGGTGCCGCCGCCGCCGGCGAGCATCATTACGCATTCACCGGCCAGCCGGGCGAAGGCGCCATTCATGTCGGTCCCGAGAACACCGTTCTCGATGCGGCACATGGCGTTCCGGCCTGGGTCAAGGTCAGCCCCTTCGTGGCGATGCTGACCGGCCTCGTCCTTGCACTTTGGTTCTATGTCTGGGATCCGGCCATGCCGCGCCGCGTCGCCGAGAACCAGCGGCCACTTTATCTTTTCCTGCTCAACAAGTGGTATTTCGACGAGATCTACGATTTCCTCATCGTTCAGCCGGCCAAATCGCTTGGCAGGTTGCTTTGGCGACGCGGTGATGGCGATGTGATCGACGGGTCGATCAACGGTGTGGCGATGGGGATCGTGCCCTTCTTCACGCGGCTCGCGGGGCGGGCGCAATCGGGCTACATCTTCACCTATGCCTTCGCGATGGTGATCGGGATCGCGGTCCTCGTGACATGGATGACCTTCATCGGGGGGGCTGAATAATGGATAACCTTCTTTCCATCACCACGTTCATCCCCGCGATTGCGGCGGCGATCCTGGCGATCTTCCTGCGCGGCGAGGATGCGGCTGCGCAGCGCAGCGCCAAGTGGGTGGCGCTGATCGCCACCTCGCTGACCTTCATCGTGTCGATCTTCATTCTCGTGGGCTTTGATCCCAGCGACACCGGATTTCAGTTCGTCGAGGAGCGCCAGTGGCTTCTGGGGCTGAAATACAAGATGGGCGTGGACGGGATCAGCGTGCTCTTCGTGATGCTGACGACCTTCATCATGCCGCTGACCATCGCCGCATCCTGGGGCGTGACCAAGCGGGTCAAGGAATACATGATTGCCTTCCTGATCCTTGAAACGCTCATGCTGGGCGTGTTCATGGCGCTGGACCTCGTGCTGTTCTACCTGTTCTTCGAGGCCGGGCTGATCCCGATGTTCCTGATTATCGGGATCTGGGGCGGCAAGGAGCGGATCTACGCGAGCTTCAAGTTCTTCCTCTATACCTTCCTTGGCTCGGTGCTGATGCTGGTGGCGATGGTGGCCATGTTCTCGGATGCGGGCACCACGGATATCGTGACGCTGCTCAATCACCAGTTCGGCTCGGAAAGTTTCAGCATCCTCGGGATTCATATTGTCGGCGGGATGCAGACGCTGATGTTCATCGCCTTCTTCGCCAGTTTCGCGGTCAAGATGCCGATGTGGCCGGTGCATACCTGGCTGCCCGATGCGCACGTCCAGGCACCGACCGCCGGGTCGGTGGTGCTTGCGGCGATCCTGCTGAAGATGGGCGGTTACGGTTTCCTGCGGTTCAGCCTGCCGATGTTCCCGGTTGGGGCCGAGGTCCTGACGCCGCTGATCCTGTGGATGTCGGCCATCGCCATCGTCTACACATCGCTGGTGGCGTTGGCGCAGGAGGACATGAAGAAGCTCATCGCCTATTCCTCGGTGGCGCATATGGGTTACGTCACCATGGGGATTTTCGCCGCCAACCAGCAGGGTATCGACGGCGCGATCTTCCAGATGGTCAGCCATGGCTTCATCTCGGGGGCGCTGTTCCTCTGCGTCGGGGTGATCTATGACCGGATGCACACGCGGGAGATCGACGCCTATGGCGGGCTGGTCAACCGGATGCCGGCCTATGCGCTGATCTTCATGCTGTTCACGATGGCAAATGTCGGCCTGCCCGGCACCAGCGGGTTCATCGGCGAGTTCCTGACGCTGGTCGGGGTCTTCCAGGTCAACACCTGGGTCGCCGCGGTGGCCACGGTTGGCGTGATCCTGAGCGCGGCCTATGCTCTCTGGCTCTATCGCAGGGTGGTTCTGGGTGACCTGATCAAGGAAAGCCTCAAGTCGATCACCGACATGACCGGGCGCGAGCGTGCGATCTTTGCGCCGCTGGTGGTGATGACCCTTCTGCTGGGCGTCTATCCCAGCCTCGTCACCGATATCACCGGCCCCGCGGTCGAAGCCCTGATTTCAAACTACGACACGGCCCTGGCTGAGGCGCACTCCGCCAACCAGCTGGCCGCGGCGCAGCATTAACGGAGGCCCTGAGAAATGCAGGCTGATCTGAATATCATTCTGCCCGAGATCGTGATCTCGGTCTATGCGATCGCGGCGCTTCTGTTCACGGCCTATACCGGGCGCGACCGGATGGCGGGCATGCTGCTTTGGCTGACGGCGGCGCTGTTCACGGTGATGGCGCTGTGGATCGGCACGACCGGGCAGGGCACGCGCACCGCCTTCGACGGCATGTTCAACGACGATGCCTTCGCCCGCTTCGCCAAGGTCACGATCCTGTTGAGCGCTGCTGCGGTCATGGTGATGGGCCAGGAATACATGACGCGGCGCAAGATCCTGCGCTTTGAATATCCGGTGCTGCTGGCGCTGGCTGTGGTCGGCATGATGCTGATGGTCAGTGCCGGGGATCTGATGGCGCTCTACATGGGGCTCGAACTGCAATCGCTGGCGCTTTACGTGGTGGCCGCGTTGCGCCGTGACAGTGCCAAATCGACCGAGGCGGGTCTCAAGTATTTCGTGCTTGGCGCGCTCAGCTCTGGCCTGCTGCTTTACGGGGCCTCGCTGACATATGGCTATGCGGGCACGACGCTGTTTTCGGGCATCATCGCGGCGGCCGACGGTCAGGCGCCGGTGGGCCTGCTGATTGGTCTTGTCTTCGTGCTGTCGGGGCTGGCTTTCAAGGTTTCGGCCGTGCCCTTCCACATGTGGACGCCCGATGTCTATGAAGGGTCGCCGACCCCGATCACGGCCTTCTTCGCCACCGCGCCCAAGGTCGCGGCGATGGCACTGCTTGCGCGGGTGGTGCATGACGCCTTTGGCGGTGTCATGGGCGACTGGCAACAGGTGATCGCGGTCTTGAGCCTGCTGTCCATGTTCCTTGGCGCGATCGCGGCGATCGGGCAGACCGATATCAAGCGGCTGATGGCCTATTCCTCGATCGCGCATATGGGCTATGCGCTGATGGGGCTGGCGGCCGGCAATGCCTTTGGCGTGCAGGCGATGCTGGTCTACATGGCGATCTACGTGACGATGAATATCGGCACTTTCGCCTTTATCCTTTCGATGGAGCGCGACGGGCAGCCGATCACCGAGATCGAGAGCCTGAACATGTATTCGCGCGCGCATCCTGGCCGGGCGCTGGCGATGATGATCCTGCTGTTCAGCCTGGCCGGTGTGCCGCCGCTGCTGGGCTTCTTCGGCAAGCTCTATGTGCTGCGCGCCGCCTATGAGGGCGGACTGACATGGCTGGCGGTTGCGGGCGTGGTGGCCTCGGTTATCGGGGCATTCTATTACCTGCGCATCGTCTATTACATGTATTTCGGCGAAGAGCGCGAACCGCTGGAGACAGCGCGTTCACCGGTGCAATGGGGTTTCCTGATGGCCTCTGCTGCGCTGATGGTGGTGGGGATCATCAACATGTTCGGCGTCGAGACGCTGGCGCAGGCTGCGGCGGCGACCCTTGTCAACTGAGCCGCTGACGCATCACATCTCAACGAAAGGTGGCGCGCCTCGGGCGCGCCGCTTCGTTTCAGGGTGCGGTTTCGTGCGCATCGAGATGCGGGTGGCACGATGACGGGCTGGCCCGAGGGCGTCGGGCGCCGGGTGCTGGAGGAGGTCGACAGCACCAATGCCGAGGCGGCGCGCATCGCGGGCTCTCTGCGTGGCCCCGAATGGATCCTCGCGCTGCGCCAGAGTGCGGCACGCGGGCGGCGCGGGCGGGCCTGGGCAAACCCCGAGGGCAATTTCGCGGCGACCCTTGCGATGCGCCCGACCGAGAGCCCTGACAAGGTCGCGCTGCGCTCCTTCGTGGCGTCGCTGGCGCTGTTCGATGCCTTCGTGAGCGCGACGGGGCGGGCCGAGGGGTTCACCCTCAAATGGCCCAATGACGTGTTGCTGAACGGGGGCAAGCTGGCTGGAATCCTGCTGGAAAGTGCGGGCAGCGGGGGAGGCATGTCCTATTTTGCCATCGGGATCGGCGTGAACCTCGTGTCGGCGCCGGACCAGGCACAGGTGGAGGCGGGGGCGTTGCGACCGGTTTCGCTGCTGTCCGAGACCGGCGTGCGGGTCACGCCCGAGGAACTTCTCGACCTGCTGGCGCCCGCCTATGCGCACTACGAGGCGCAGTTCACCACATATGGTTTCGCGCCAATCAGGGCTGCATGGCTGGAGCGGGCGGCAAAACTGGGCGAGGTTATCACCGCGCGCACCACCCGCAACGAGATCACCGGAACCTTCGAGACGGTGGACGAAGCGGGTAATCTTGTTCTAACAACAGCGAAATCGCGGCATGCCATCCCGGCGGCCGAGGTCTTTTTCTGAAGGGGCGAATGATGCTTCTGGCGATCGACTGTGGCAACACCAATACCGTCTTCTCGATCTGGGACGGCTCGACATTCCTGTGCACGCTGCGCACGTCGACCCATCATGCACGCACGGCGGACGCCTATTTTACATGGTTCTCGACGCTGGTGAAGCATTACGGGATCGAGGCGGACATCACTGATGTCATCATCTCGTCGACGGTGCCGCGGGTGGTGTTCAACCTCCGGGTCTTTGCCGACAGGTTCTTCGGTTGCCGCCCGATGGTGGTGGGCAAGCCCGAATGCCTGTTGCCCCAGCCGCCGCGGGTCGATCCGGGGACGCAGGTGGGGCCGGACCGTCTGGTCAATACGGCCGGGGCCTATGACCGGCATGGCGGCGATCTGATCGTGGTGGATTTTGGCACGGCGACCACATTCGACGTGGTGGCCCATGACGGCGCCTATGTCGGGGGCGTGATTGCGCCCGGGGTCAACCTGAGCCTCGAGGCGCTGCACACGGCGGCGGCGGCGCTGCCGCATGTGGATGTGACGATGCCGCAAAAAGTCATTGGAACCAACACGGTAGAGTGCATGCAGTCGGGCGTGTTCTGGGGCTATGTGGGGCTTGTGACCGGTATCTGCGATCGCATCCGCGCGGAATATGAACGGCCCATGCGTATCATTGGGACAGGCGGGCTTGCGCCGCTGTTCGCGCAGGGCGAGATGCTGTTCGACAGCATAGAGGACGATCTGACAATGCACGGTCTGGCCGTGATTCACGACTACAACAAGAAAGCAGAGAACGCATGAGCAGTGAAAGACTGATCTACCTGCCCCTGGGGGGCGCGGGGGAAATCGGCATGAACGCCTATGTCTATGGCTATGGCAAACCCGGCAAGGAGCGGCTGATCCTGGTCGACCTCGGGGTGACCTTTCCCGACATGGACACGTCCCCCGGCGTGAACCTTATTTTTCCTGATATTCAATGGCTTGCAGAGCGTCGTGATCAGCTGGAGGCGATCTTTGTCACCCATGCGCACGAAGACCATGTGGGGGCCGTGTCGCATTACCACGAGCAGTTGGGCGCGCCGATCTATGCGCGGGCCTTCACGGCCAATATCGCGCGGCGCAAGATGGACGAGTTCGGCTATTCCGAAAAATCCGTCCGCACGGTGTCGCCCTGGCCCGAGATCACCGAGGCGGGGCCGTTCAAGGTCGGGTTCGTGCCGATTTCTCATTCGATTCCAGAGAGTTCCGGTCTGGTCATCGACACGCCCGCCGGACGTATCGTGCATTCCGGCGACTTCAAGATCGACGCCAACCCGGTGGTGGGCGAGCCTTTCGATCCCGAGCTTTGGGCCAGCCTGGCAGCGCCGGGCGTGAAGGCGCTGATGTGCGATTCCACCAATGTTTTCAATACACATGCGGGGCGTTCTGAAAGCACCCTGGCACCTGAAATCGGGGCGCTGATCAAGGGGGCCAAGGGCATGGTCGTGTCGACGACTTTTGCCAGCAACGTCGCGCGGGTCAAGACGCTGGCAGAGGCGGCGCATGGCGCTGGACGGTCTGTCTGTCTGTTGGGACGGGCGATGCGACGGATGATCGAGGCCGCGGTGGAAACGGGTGTTCTGACATCCTTTCCGAAAACCGTAAGCCCCGAAGAAGCAAAGGATATTCCGCGCGAGAACCTGATGTTGATCGTCACGGGCAGCCAGGGCGAGCGGCGCGCGGCGAGCGCGCAGCTGGCGCAGGGCAGCTATCTGGGCCTGAAGATGAAAGAGGGCGATACGTTCCTGTTCTCGTCCAAGACGATCCCCGGAAACGAGCGCGGCGTCATCAAAATCATGAACCAATTCAGTGAGTTGGGGGTTGAAGTTGTAGATGATTCCGGGGGGCTGTACCATGTGTCGGGCCATGCGAACCGGCCTGACCTGGAAGAGCTGCACAGATTGCTGAAACCCGAGGTCCTGGTGCCTATGCATGGCGAGCACCGGCATCTGCGAGAACACGTAAAACTGGCCAATTCCAAGAAGATACAGGGCGTTCTTGCGGTGAATGGCACGATGGTCGATCTGACCGGTGCGCGCGCCGAGGTCTGCGGCTATGTCGAGACCGGTCGCACCTATCTCGACGGCAGCGTCAAGATCGGGGCGCTGGACGGGATCGTGCGCGATCGTATCCGCATGGCGCTGAACGGGCATGTCACGGTCAATGTGATCCTGGACGAGACCGACGAAGCGCTTGGCGAACCCTGGTGTGAAATCAAGGGCTTACCAGAAGAAGGTAACAGCCGCGCGCCGCTGGTCGAGGTGCTGGAAGAGGACCTGAGCCAGTTCATGGGTCGTGCCGGACGCAAGACCCTGGCAGATGACGACAAGCTGGAAGACGGGCTGCGCAAGCTGACACGGCAATCGGCGCAGAACGAGATCGGCAAGCGCCCGGAAGTGACCGTCATCATCAGCCGCTTGAGCGACTAGGGCCGCGCAACCGAGCGTACAAAACGTCCGTTTTGTACGCCGGTTTCGTACCGAATTCCGCCCCATGCCGGGGAGGATTGTACAGAAACCCGCTCAGGCGGCTTCGGCGGCGTCGAGAAGTCCGCTGACGATGCGCCGGAGCCGCGCGGCAAGATCGGCCGGGGCGCGGCCGGCGAGTGCCGTGGCGAGCGTGTCGTAATACCAGAGCGTGCCGTCGCGCCCGGCGGTGAAACGCTCGAACACGGCAGGGCCGGTGGCGTGAAAATCCGCGAGGATCGACTCGGCATTGTGCAGCTTGTCGCAGCCGGTCACCAGGACCGCGTCATCCGATTTGGCGGCGATCGCGTCGATATAGCCGCGCTTGCGGGTGGTCCAGTCCGGGCGCGGCTCGGTGCCGTCGCAATCGGAGCATTCCTCGACGATACGCGCAACGCGCGCGCCGTAAACCTTTTCGAGCGACTCGCGGGTTTCGCCGGCATCCTCGATCGCATCATGCAGCAGACCGGCGATCGCCTGATCCTCGTCGCCGCCATGTTCAAGCACGAGGGCAGAGACCGCCATGAGATGCGAGATATAGGGCGTGGTCGTGCCCTTGCGGGTCTGGTTGCGGTGAAGCTGCGCGGCATGGCGCAGGGCGCCGCCGAAACGCGGAGTCAGCATGTGAATGCTCCTTTGTGATATGAAACGATGAAATCAACCCGCCACGACGCCGGTCATAGCAAAGCCATAACCGGTCGTTGCGGGGAATTTGACCTGGAGGGTGTCACGCCGCGCAAGGCAGCGCGTGACGGCGCGGGGGCAATCAGCCGGTGCGCCGGTCCTCGAAGCTGAGGGCGATGAAGCTGGGCATGTGGTCGCCCATGCCGACGACGGGCTTGCCGCCACGGTTGCTGTTCTGGCTGGCGCCACCGCGGTTGCCGGATTTGCCGCCGCGCGACTGCGCCGCGGGCTTCTCGGCTGCGGGTTTTTCGGCCGCGGGCTTTTCCGCGGGTTGCGATTCGGCCTCAACGGCGGGTTCGACGGCCTGAGGTGCCGGGGCGTCCTTCGGTTTTTTCGACGCGCGGCTGCGGCTGCGCGAGCGGCTGGCCGGCTTGTCGTCCGATTTGGCCTCGGGCGTGTCGGCTTCGGGCGTGGACGCGGTCTCGGGCGCGGCGCCGCCGCGCGCGGTGGGATCGGGAATGCGCGGCACGGGTTTCTGGATCAGGCGCTCGATATCCTCGAGGTTCTTTTCGTCGCGCGGGGCGCAGATCATCATCGTCTTGCCTTCACGGCCCGCGCGGCCGGTGCGCCCGATCCGGTGGACGTAATCCTCGGCGTGGCTGGGCACGTCGTAGTTCAGCACATGGCTGACCGAGGGCACATCGAGCCCGCGCGCGGCCACGTCCGAGGCGACGAGGATCTTGAGATCACCGGCGCGGAACCCGTCAAGCGTGCGGGTACGCTGGCTTTGATCGAGGTCGCCGTGGATGGGCGCGGCGTCATAGCCGTGTTTCTTGAGCGACTTGGCGACCACGTCCACATCGACCTTGCGATTGCAGAACACGATGGCGTTGGTGCATTTCTCGCCTTCGGCGTCGATCAGCGCGCGCAACAGGTTGCGCTTTTCGCTGTCGGCGCGCTCGCGGCGCGAGGGTTTGAACATCACCACGCCCTGTTCGATCGTTTCCGAGGCGGTGGCCTGACGGGCGACTTCGATACGTTCGGGGTTTTGCAGGAAGGTGTTGGTGATGCGCTCGATCTCGGGCGCCATGGTGGCCGAGAAGAAGAATGTCTGCCGGGTGAAGGGCGTGAGGCTGAAGATGCGTTCGATATCGGGGATGAACCCCATGTCGAGCATCCGGTCGGCCTCGTCGACGACCATGATCTGAACGCCGGTCAGCAAGAGCTTGCCGCGCTCGAAATGGTCCAGAAGGCGGCCGGGCGTGGCGATCAGGACGTCAACGCCCTTGTCGATCAGCTTGTCCTGCTCCTTGAAGCTGACACCGCCGATCAGCAGCGCCTTGGTCAGTTTCAGGTGCTTGGAATAGGTGTCGAAATTCTCGGCCACCTGGGCTGCGAGTTCACGCGTCGGGCAGAGCACGAGGCTGCGCGGCATGCGGGCGCGGGCACGGCCACGGGCCAGCAGCGAGAGCATCGGCAGCGTGAAGCTGGCGGTCTTGCCGGTGCCGGTCTGGGCGATGCCCAGGATGTCACGCCCGGCAAGGGCAGGGGGAATCGCGCCAGCCTGGATGGGTGTGGGCTCAGTGTAACCGGCCTCTTCGACAGCTTTGAGGACCTTGGGGTTCAGGTTCAGTTCGGAAAATTTTGTCATGTGTGTCCGTGGTTTGCGGACACTTGCCTGGCCCGCACGTCATATCAGGGTCGGGCCCGTCCGGCCCCGTGGATCGTCACATTTCTGACCCTGCGTTGCGTTTACCGGATGAATGGGGGGCGGGTCAATGGACCGGCGCGTTTCGTGGCCAATATGGATGCAGATATGGGGATTGTCGCCGATATAGCAACAGTCACGCGTGATCCGGGAAATGCCGGGCGCGTTTTGCATCGAGATCGAGCGCGATTTCGCGCAAGAGTCCTTCGGCGGCAAGGCGGGCGCGCAGATCGGGCGTGGCGGTGCAGACCTCGTGAAAGAACGCCGCAAGCGCGGCTTCGCCCCCTTCCGCTTCGAGCATCGAGAAAAGCGCGTTCATCGGCAGCGCCTCGCCCATCGCGCCGGGCGGGGGCTTGAGCCCCTCGCGGTACGAGCCCTGCGCCAGGCGGAAGCGATAGGCGCGCTGCCAGCTTGGCCAGTCGGGGGCGTGCAGGTGGCACAGCTCGACCGCGTCGAGATGCGCGGGGTCGGGGTCTTTTTCCTTGCCGCGAAAGGCGTTGTGGATGCGCAGGCCGGTATCGGGCAGGCCGGTGCGCACAAAGACCTTGCCCGCCACATGGCTGAGGAATCCGCCATTGAGATGCGCGCCGTAGGTGGGGTAGATGCGCGCGGTCTGGGCGCGGCGTTCACCGGCAAAGCGCGAACAGGCCTTGAACCAGGTGGCCCCCGGCGGAGGCGGGTCGTCGGGGTCGGGGGCCATCGCCTCGATCGGGCGGAAGCGCGCGCTCAGGGTCGTGTCGGGCAGGGCGGAAAGCTGTCCTTCCAGCGGCGCGGCGGGCCAGAGAAACTCGTCCACGTCGATATGCGCCAGCCAGTCCACCTGCGGGCGGCGGTTGAGGCAATGGGTGGCGTTGATCGACTGGCGCGGCTGGTGGGTTTCGGGGCGCTTGCCGCGGCGCTTCCAATAGGCGTCGTCGCACAGCGTGACGCGGCATTTGGGATGCGCCCTGAGCGCCGCCTCGGCCTCGGGATTGGGGGCATCGAGATAGATATGCAGGCGATGCGCGCCCAATTCCAGGTGATGGGCGGCGAAATTCAGGATATCGGCGGTCTCGGCCTTGATCGTGGCGACAAGGCCCCATCTGGGCTGGCTCATGCACGCAGAATGCGAAGTGGTGCGGGCTTGTGCAAGCGCCAAGTGCCGCGCCGCGCCCGTGCTTCATCTTGCAAGATACACTCCGGGGGAGTCGCGCCTTGGCGCGGCGGGGGCAGCGCCCCCTGACCCCGTGGCGGGATCAGACCATCATTTCCTTGGTCGCCTGCAGCGTCACGTCGGGATAGTCGCGCTCGATGCGGTCGATATCCCATTGCAGGCGCGTCAGATAAACGATGTCGCCGTCGTGATCATGGGCGATATGGGCCTTGTTCGCGGCGGTGAAGGCATCGACCTTGTCGCGCGGCCCAGTCACCCAGCGGGCCGAGGTGAACTGCGAGGCCTCGAAGCGCACCGGCAGGCCGTATTCCAATTCGATCCGGCTGCCCAGCACCTCGAATTGCAGCGCGCCGACGACGCCGACGATGAAGCCCGAGCCGAAGGCGGGTTTGAACACCTTCGCGGCACCTTCCTCGGCGAATTGCATCAGCGCCTTTTCCAGGTGCTTGGCCTTCATCGGGTCGCCCGCGCGGCAGGATTGCAGCAATTCGGGCGCGAAGGAGGGGATACCGGTGACGCGCAGGGCCTCGCCTTCAGTCAGGGTGTCGCCGATGCGCAGCTGGCCGTGATTGGGGATGCCGATGATGTCGCCCGCCCATGCCTCTTCGGCGAGTTCGCGATCCGAGGCGAGGAACAGCACCGGCGCCGAAATGGTCATCGGTTTCTTCGAGCGCACATGGGTCAGTTTCATGCCGCGCCGGAAATGGCCCGAGGCCATGCGCAGGAAGGCCACGCGGTCGCGGTGCTTGGGGTCCATGTTGGCCTGCACCTTGAAGACGAAGCCGGTGACCTTGTCCTCGTCGGGGGCGATCTGGCGGGGCAGGGCGGATTGGGGCTGTGGTTCGGGGCCGTAGGTGCCGATCCCTTCCATCAGTTCGCGCACCCCGAAGGAGTTGATCGCCGAGCCGAACCAGATCGGGGTCATATGCCCTTCCAGAACCGATTGCGGGTTGAGTTCGGGCAGCAATTCGCGCGCCATCTCAAGTTCTTCGCGCAGTTGTTCGACCAGTTCGGCGGGAACATGTTCGGCCAGCGCGGGATCGTCGAGCCCGTTGATCTTGATCGACTCGGCCACCTTGTTGCGGTCGGCACGGTCCATCAGCTCCAGCCGGTCATTGAGCATGTCATAGCAGCCGATGAAATCGCGCCCCTTGCCGATGGGCCAGCTGGCCGGGGTCACGTCGATCGCGAGGTTTTCCTGAATCTCGTCGATGATGTCGAAGGTGTCGCGGCTCTCGCGGTCCATCTTGTTGCAGAAGGTCAGGATCGGCAGATCGCGCAGGCGGCAGACCTCGAACAGTTTGCGGGTCTGGGATTCAACGCCCTTGGCGCCGTCGATCACCATCACCGCCGCATCCACGGCCGTCAATGTGCGGTAGGTGTCTTCGGAGAAATCCGAGTGGCCGGGTGTGTCCACGAGGTTGAAGCGGAACGTGCCGAAATCGAAGGACATGGCCGAGGCCGAGACCGAGATGCCGCGATCCTTTTCCATCTGCATGAAATCCGAGCGGGTGCGGCGCGCCTCGCCCTTGGCGCGGACCTGTCCGGCCATCTGGATGGCGCCGCCGTAAAGCAGGAACTTCTCGGTCAGGGTCGTCTTGCCCGCGTCCGGGTGCGAAATGATCGCAAAGGTACGGCGCCGCGCGATTTCGGACGGCAGATCGGGGCGGTTGGGGGTCACATCCAGCATGATGGCGCATATAGAGGCGCGCGCGGGGCGGTGCAACATGCCTGTGCGCGGCGGGCCGGGGCCATATGCAAGGGGTCAGCGCGTCGAGGCGCGGCGCAGGATCGCGGCGGCGTCGGGATGGTCGAGCAGTTTCTCGCTGACTTCGAAATCGAGATGCGCGCTGGAGCCGTGGCCCGAGAGCGACTGGGCCAGCGCCTCGCGCAGGTCTTCGGGCAGGGCGGGGCGGGTGCGGGTGTCGACCAGCAGCGTCTCGGCGGCGATGCCTTCGGCATAGATGATCTGGTGGTGATCGAAGAGGAGCTGAAAGTAATCGATGAAGCCGCCATCCTGGCGCTGGACGGAGTCGCCGTTCACGAGGTAGCGCGCGCGCACCAGCAATTCGGGCCGCCCGGCGCCAAGCGCGTCGGAGCGCTGGTAGATGAACAGCCGGTGATCGGGGCTGACGAGCAGGTCGTTTTCATTGTGCAGCGTGCCCGCCTTGATGCGGATCGGGGCGAATTCGCCGACGGCGCGCACCGTCGACTGGCCGATCCAGCGCACCTGCTGCGGGCCGTCGTCGCGGGTGAGGACCATGTCGCCGATGCGAAGCTGTTCGATCGGAGTCTGGATGCCCGAGGCCATCGTGATATGGGTGCCGCGCGAAAAGGCGACGCAGGCGACTTCGGCGAATTTGCGGCGGGCGTTCTCGCTGTCGATGCCGACCAGCGCATAATGGGTGCGCGGTTCGAGCGGCGCCAGCGGCAGAACATAGACATCGGTGGCGTGGCCGCCGGAATCGGTTTCGACGAGCACGAGGATCTCGGTGGTCTGGCCGGCGGTCGACATGAGCGTCACGACGCAATCTAGATGCAGTGCCGCGCCGGGCGTGCCGATGGAGGTTTCGGGCGCGATCGTGAAGGCACCGGAGTCGTCGGCCAGCACCGAAAGCCGGTGCCGGGTGGCGGACTTGTCGAGCTCGTAGGTGTCGTCGAGTTCGAGATCGCCCGCGAAGGAAATCGGATCGCCCAGATTCGCGCCATTGACCACCTTGAGATCGGTGGCGCGGAACACGGGCATGGATTGGGCGGGCTTCGAGGCGTCCTGAGTCATGATATGCGTCTTACTGGTCAAAGCGCGCGGGCACCAGACGGGATCGGAAGGATCGCCGGGGTTGCGCAAAACGGGATCGCGCCAGACTAGGCCTGCGGAGGGGCGTGGTCAACGGCGCTGGCATCTCCGGCGGCGCGGGTGCTATGCAAAGGGATATCGCGAAGAGGCATCAAAGGGAGGCCGAGAATGGATCTGGGTATCAAGGGCAAGCGCGCATTGGTCTGCGCATCCTCGAAGGGGCTGGGGCTGGGCTGTGCAAGGGCGTTGGCCGAAGCGGGCGCCGACCTGGTGATGAACGCGCGCGGCGCCGAGGCGCTGGAGGCGTCGGCACAGGCGATCCGCGACGATTTCGGCGTGAATGTCACGACGGTGGCCTGTGACGTCACCAGCGCCGAGGGGCAAGCCGAGCTGCTGAAGGCGGCGGGCGAGGTGGATATCCTGGTCAACAATGCGGGCGGGCCGCCGCCGGGCATGTGGACCGACTGGGAGCGCGAGGATTTCATCAAGGCGCTCGATGCCAACATGCTGACCCCGATCGCGCTGATCAAGGCGCTGGTGCCGGGGATGATGGAGCGCGGCTGGGGCCGGGTCGTGAATATCACCTCGCAATCGGTGAAGGCGCCGATCGCGGTGCTGGGCCTGTCGAATTCGGCGCGCGCGGGGCTGACCGGCTATGTCGCGGGCACGTCGCGCCAGGTGGCTGGCAAGGGCGTGACGATCAACAACCTCTTGCCCGGCATCCACGCCACCGACCGCGCCGAGGCGCTGGACAAGGGCGTTGCCGACAAGGAGGGCGTGTCGATGGATGAGGCCAAGGCGAAGCGCTGCGCCACCATCCCGGCGGGGCGCTATGGCACCAAGGAGGAGTTCGGCGCGGCCTGCGCGTTCCTGTGCAGCCAGCATGCGGGCTTCATCATCGGTCAGAACATCCTGCTGGATGGCGGCGGGGTCAACGCGACGCTTTAGGGGTCATCCGGCGGAACAGTCGGGGCCGGGAGGGGCTTTACAAGCCGGGCGAACTGTAGCTGGATCGGTGCGAGATCACCGACCGGGATACGTATCAATGGACCTTCATGTCTGGCTTGCATTCGCTTCGGCTTCGATTGCCCTTCTTCTCATTCCGGGGCCGACCGTTCTTCTGGTTCTGAGCTATGCGATCAGCCAGGGGCGGCGGGTCGCCCTGGCGACGGTCGCGGGTGTGGCATTGGGCGACCTCATTGCCATGTCCGCGTCGCTGGCCGGGCTGGGCGCCCTGGTGCTGGCGTCGGCCAGTCTTTTCCTTGTGCTGAAATGGGTGGGCGCGATCTACCTTGTCTATCTCGGTATCAAGCTGTTTCGCAGCGCGCCTGCCGCATCGCTGGGGGTTCTGGATGATGCGCCGGCAGCGACGCCCCGGAAGGTCTTTGCGCATTCCGCGGCGGTGACGGCGCTCAATCCCAAGTCGATCGTGTTCTTCATCGCCTTCGTCCCGCAGTTCATCGACACGAATGCGGCACTGGCCCCGCAATTCGGGGTGCTTGTCGCGACCTTTGTCGGCTTTGCGGCGATCAACGCGCTTGGCTATGCGATCCTGGCGGACAAGCTGCGCCAGAAGATCGCGCGCCCTCATGTGCTGCCGTTCCTGACCCGGCTTGGCGGCGGTGCCCTTGTGGCGATGGGAGTTGCGACCGCCGCGATCCGGCGCGCCTGACGCTCTGGTCCGCGCGCGGGTCGCTCGCGCCGCATCACGTTCGCGTGGAGAGGGGCGCGGCGGGCTGGTGCGCCAAGGGAAGGGCGGGCTATGGCTGAACGGGAATGATCCCGAGCAGGAATGGACCCCCCTGATGCACCCCCTTGCCCTGATGGCCGTGTTCGGCCTTGTGATCCTTGCCAGTCTTGCGGTCGCGCCGCGCCGCGCCAGTGTGGCGGGGTTCTTTGGCGGGGCCGATGCAGAGGGGCGTGCGCCGGGGCTTTGGGTGCTGGTGCTGAGCCAGGTGACCACATGGATCTTCGCGCGTTCGCTGATGAACGCCGCGATCCTCGGATATTTCTACGGGATCTGGGGCGTGCTGGCCTATGCGGGATATTACGGGTCTTTCCTGACCGGCGGGCTGATCGTGGACCGGCTGCGCGCAGGCGGGGCGGGATCGGTGCAGGACTGGCTGGTGGCGCGGTTCGGCGCGGCGGGTGTGGGGTGTTACAACCTTGTCGTCGCGCTCAGGCTGCTGTCGGAGGTCTTTGCCAACCTGCTGGTGGTGGGGCTGATATTCGGCGCGGTGCTGCCGGGGATGGCGGGCGCGGACGCGGCGGCGATCCTGGTGGTGGCAGTTCTGGGCCTTGGCTATAGCGCCTGGGGCGGGCTCAGTGCATCGCTGCGCACGGATGTGTTGCAGATGCTGGTGTTCCTTGCGGTCTTCGCCGCCGCCTTTGTAGCGCTTGTGGCCAGTCCCGGTTTCGATCCCGGTGCGGTGCTGAGCGCGCCGGGCACCAGCGGGTCCTGGAAAGGGCAGGTGTTGCTGCTGGTGGCGTTCCTGCAGGTGTTCTCTTATCCGGCGCATGACCCGGTGATGATGGATCGCGGGTTCATCGCGGATCGGGCGGTGACGCGGGCAGCGTTTCGACATGCGTTCTGGATTTCGACCCTGTGCATCATCGCCTTCGGTCTTTTCGGCGTGCAGGCGGGTCTGCTGGGGGCGGACTATGAGGGAGAGCTTTTGGGCACATGGGCGGGGATGTTTCCGCCGTGGCTGTTCGGGGCGTTGATGGTGTCGCTGCTGATCAGCGCGCTCAGCACGCTTGATTCAGCGCTGGCGTCGGCGGCGCGGCTGGTGGTGGACGAGCTGCACCTGGCGCCGCGCAGCCTGGCCGGGGGGCGGCTGGCGATGGTGGTGTTCATGGCGCTGGGGACGGTGCTGACGCTTTGGGGCAACCAGACGCTGTTCGATGCGGTGGCGGTGAGCGGCACCGCCAGCATGTTCCTGACGCCGGTTCTGGTGGTGGGGTTGTTCATGGGGCGGCCGGTGGCGCGCTGGGCCTATGGCGCAAGTTTCGCCGCGGCGATGCTGGGGGCGCTTGGCTATTTTGCGCGCGACACGGCGCTGATGCAGGCGATCCTGCCGGAGGGGCACAAATACGAGCAGCTTCTGGTGATCTGCGTCGCGGTCCTGGTCGTCGGGTTCGCGGCGGTCCTGTCCGGCATGGCGCGCCGCGCATGACGGGCGCGACCAGCGCCGACGTCAGGGTTTGAGCGCGCGCAGGGGGCGGCCATCGGGCAGGGCGATATTGGCGACCTGCTCGGAGATGGGATCGTTCGACAGGGGATGCAGCTGCGCGCTGTATTCGCTGCTGTCGCGCTTCTTTTCCCAGCCGCCGTTCACATAGACCTCGAGCCCGGAAAACGCGGCCTTGTAACCCATCTTGGCGCTGCCGGGCACCCAATAGCCCAGGTAAACATGCGGCAGGCGGTTTTCGCGGGCGATCTCGATATGGTCGAGAATGATATAGGTGCCGAGGGAATCGCGCGGGCGGTCGGGGTCGTAGAAGGAATAGACCATGCTGACCCCGTCATCGAGAACGTCCGTGAGGCAGACCGCCACCAGATCGCCGGTCTCGCAATCGGTATATTCGACCACGCGGGTGCGGATCGGGGTTTCCTCGATCATGGCGGCGAATTCGAACGTGTCCATGTCCGCCATGCCGCCATCGGCGTGGCGGTGTTCGAGATAGCGGCGAAACAGAGCGTATTGTTCCTCGGTCGCCCAGGGTGAGGTGGCGCGGCGTTCAAGCCCCGCATTGCGCTTGAGCGTCTTGCGCTGGCTGCGGGTCATCGTGAAATCGTCGATATTGATCCGTGCCGAGAGACAGGCCGAGCATTCGGCGCAGGCAGGGCGGTACAGCACGTTCTGCGAGCGGCGAAAGCCCTGTTTGGAGAGGCTGTCATTGAGCCGTTGCGCGCCTTCGCCCTGAAGGGCGGTGAACAGCTTGCGCTCTTTTCTGCCGTCAAGATAGGGGCAGCTTTGCGGGGCCGTCACATAGAACTGGGGCGCAATGGGCAGCGTGTGGCGCATGAAGGAAGGACCGTCTTGTCTTTGTCGCGCTCAGCGTAGCAATCTTGAGCGGGCGCGCCAAGTGCTCAATGCCTGCGCCGTCAGGTCATGGCGCGGCGGTTCAGGGCGACGGTGCCAAGCACATGATCGCTGAGTCCCTGGGCGCGTTCGGTGGTGAGCATGAGCACGATCGAGATCACCTGAAGCAGCGGCATACCGATGGAGACCGTGTAGCCAAGCGTGTGCAGGAACGCCATCGTGAGGTCGAAGCGCTGGCCATCGAGGCGGCGGAACTCGATCGCCACCAGCCGCATCCCCCAGGTGGCCGAGCCGCGCGCGATGGTGGCGACGCGGTAGGCAAAGCCCACGACCAGCATGAGGAACGGAAAGAAGAACAGCCCGGTAAAGGCGGTGAAGGGCAGGATCAGAAGGCAGATCAGCACGATCAGCACCGTATCGACCAGCCAGGCGAGAAGCCTCTTGGAGGTGACATCAGCGTAGAACTCGGGCTGCGTGACCGGGTCGGGGATATGCCAGCTATATTCGCTCATGATACCCTGCATACAGGATTGCGCCCGGTCCGGGAAACCCCCGGTCCGGGCAGGATGTGGCGATCAGGCGCCGCTGCGCGCGGCAGAGTCGGACTCTGCGTCGGTGTCGCGGCTGTCGCCGGACTGGGCGGCGGCGCGGGCGCGGTCCTGCATGAACTCGTCGAACTCGGCCTTGTCACGGGCGTCGCGCAGGCGCTGGAGGAAGGATTCGAAATCTGCCTGCTCCTGTTCGAGCCGCGCGATCATGTCCGCGCGGTAGGCGTCGAAGGCGGAGTTGCCGGTGCCGCGCCCGACCCGCATCGCGCGGTGGCCACGGTTCATGCGATTGGATTTGCATCCCATTTTTCCACTCCAGATCATGTAGGCGAGAAGGGCCAGGCCGACCGGCCATACCAGGACGAAGCCAAGGACCATTGCGATGATCCAGGCGGGTTTCCCCTTGTCGTCAAGCCAGGCTTCGGCGCTGGCGAGCCACCCGAGCGGGCCACGCCCGGCGGTGTAGGAGGAAGAGGTGGCAGTGCTCATTGAAGACGTCCCTTTCGGTTCGGGTTGGGTTGATGTGAATGTCTTTCACATTGCCAAGATCGGGATTGCCGGACGGTTCCGCAAGGGGTGATGTAAAAGATTTTTACATTATTTCGCGCACCGCCCCGGTATCCGGCGCTTAACTGCCCGGAATGGCGCGAAAAATGCCGGTCGGCATCACATCGGCATCCTGTCGGTACGGCGTCGGTGCGGGTGGCGGTGGCGCGGAGGTGAGAGGCCGTCAGCCGGTAAACGCGGCCTCTTGCGCGCCGGAGATGCGCAGGAGAAGCGCGGGCGCGATGGGGAAGACGTGGCGCGGGGTGCCTGCTGCGGCCCAGATCGTATCGAAGGCGAGGAGGGCGGGATCGAAGAAGGCGCGCGGCGGCGTGAGGTGGCCGACGGGCGCGACCCCGCCGATGGCAAAGCCGGTCTGCGCGCGGATCAGCGCGGCGTCGGCCTTGCCGAGGCGTTCGCCCGCAAGGGTCGAGGCGCTGTCGGCATCGACCTGGTTGCCGCCCGCGGTGATGAACAGGATCGCCTCGCCCGACATTTCGCCGCGAAAGATGATGGATTTGGCGATCTGGTCGATGGTGCAGCCGACAAGATCGGCGGCCATCTGTGCGGTGGTGGCCTGACCGACTTCGACGGGTGCGCTGTCACAGCCGGCCTCGATGAGGGCGCGGCGGACACGGGCGAGACTTTTGCTCATGGCGACTCCTGTTGTTCGATGATCGCACTATTTCAACCGCGTCGGGCATTGACCAGACCCCAGCCCTCGGTATCAGTGGGATCATGGATTTCTCGTCACGCATCACCCGCCTGCCGCGCGCCTATGACCCCGAGCAGGGGCAGGACGCGCGCGCAATGTTCCCGACCCTGAGCGATGATCTGGCCGATCTGGTGGAGGGGGCGGCGGGATGCAGCCCCTATCTCAAGACGCTGGCGGAAAAGGAGCGCGACTGGTTGCCAGGCGCTTTGGAGGCGCCGGAGGCGGCGCTGGAGGCGCTGGAAGGTGAGTTGCGCGAGACCGCGCCCGAGGCGCTGGCGGATGCCCTGCGGCAGGGCAAGCGGCGGGTGGCGCTGTTGATCGGGCTGGCGGACCTGGCGGGGGTGTGGCCGCTGGAAGAGGTGACCGGGCGGCTGACGGATTTCGCCGATCTGGCCTGCGATCTGGCGATGAAGGCCTGCGTGGGAGCCGAGATCCGGCGCGGCAAGCTGCCGGGAAAATCAGCCGAGGATCTGGACAGGGCGGGCGGCATGGTGGCGCTGGCGATGGGCAAGATGGGGGCGGGTGAGCTGAATTACAGCTCGGATATCGACCTGATCTGCCTGTTCGACGAGACCCAGTTCGATGAAAGCGAGTATCACGAGGCGCGGGCCTCGTTTGTGCGCGCGACCCGCAAGATGGCGGCGATGCTGAATGATCGCACCGCCGAGGGCTATGTGTTCCGCACCGATCTGCGGCTGCGCCCCGATCCCAGCGTCACGCCGGTTTGCCTCGCGATGGCGGCGGCGGAGACCTATTACGAGAGCCTTGGGCGCACATGGGAGCGCGCGGCCTATGTGAAGGCGCGCCCCTGTGCGGGCGACCTGGAGGCGGGGGAGAAGTTTCTCGAGGTTCTGCGCCCCTTCGTGTGGCGCAAGCATCTGGATTTCGCCGCGATCGAGGACGCCCACAACATGCGGCTGCGCATCCGCGAGCACAAGGGGCTGGGCGGTGCGCTGACGTTGCCGGGGCATAACATGAAGCTGGGGCGCGGAGGCATCCGCGAGATCGAGTTCTTTACCCAGACCCAGCAGATCATCGCCGGGGGGCGCGACCCGGACCTGCGCGTGCGTGGGACGGTCGAGGGGCTGGCGCGGTTGGCGGACAAGGGATGGGTGCCGCAGGATGTGGCCGAAGTGCTGACGGCGCATTACCGGTTCCATCGCGAGGTCGAGCACCGGTTGCAGATGCTGCGCGATGCGCAGACCCATGACCTGCCGGGGTCGGAGGATGAGTTCGACCGGCTCGCGGCCTTCATGGGGCTGGAGACAGGGGCGCTCAAATCCGAGCTGCTGGAGCGGCTGAACGAGGTTCACCGGCTGATCGAGGGGTTCTTTGCGCCCGAGGACCAAGAGGGCGCGGGCGATGCGCCCGACATCGGCGAATTGCCCTTTGACGAGGAGATCATCGCGCGCTGGCCGGGTTATCCGGCGTTGCGATCGGGGCGGGCGGTCGAGATATTCAAGCGGCTGAAGCCCGATATCCTGTCGCGGCTTGCGCGCACGGCGCAGCCGAACGAGGCGCTTCTGGCCTTTGACGGCTTCCTTGCCGGGCTGCCGGCCGGGGTGCAGGTGTTTTCGCTTTTCGAGGCCAATCCGCAGCTGGTCGACCTGCTGGTCGATATCGCGGGCACGTCGCCCAAGCTGGCGGCGCATCTGTCGCGCAATGCTGGGGTGTTCGATGCGGTCATCGCCGGGGATTTCTTTGCCGAATGGCCGGGGCGCGGGGCGCTTGAGGCATCGCTGAGCGAGCGCATCGCACGCGAGGACGATTACGAACGCAAGCTGGACAGTGCCCGGCGCTGGATGAAGGAATGGCATTTCCGCATCGGTGTGCATCATCTGCGCGGTCTTGTGAGTGCAGATGGCGCGGGCGCACAATATGCCGACCTGGCGGGCGCGGTGATCGGGGTCTTGTGGCCGGTGGTGATGGCGCAGTTCGCGCAGAAACACGGGGACGCACCGGGGCGCGGTGCGGTGGTTCTGGGCATGGGGTCGCTGGGGGCCGAGCGGCTGAACGCGGAATCCGACCTCGACCTGATCGTGATCTATGACGCGGACGGGGTCGAGGGATCCGAGGGCAAGCGGCCGTTGGCGACGCGGCCCTATTACGCGCGCCTCACGCAGGCGATGATCACGGCGCTCAGCGCGCCGATGGCCGAGGGCAAGCTATACGAGGTCGATATGCGGCTGCGCCCGTCGGGTCATCAGGGGCCGGTGGCGGCCAGTTTCCAGTCATTCCGGGATTACCAGCGCAACGATGCCTGGGTCTGGGAACATCTTGCGCTGACACGGGCAAGGGTGATCGCGGGGCCCGAGGCGCTGGCGAATGACGTGGAGGCGTTCCGAGCCGAGATCCTGGCCGAGAAGGGCGCGCGCGACAAGGTGATCCCCGAAGTGGCGGCGATGCGCGCCCGCGTCGCCGAAGCCAAGCCGCAGGACGGCCCCTGGGATGCCAAGCTGGGGCGCGGGCGCCTGCAGGAGATCGAACTGATGGCGCAGGCGGGCAGCCTGATGGCGGGCGAGACGCGGCGCTCTCTGGAGGCGGGATTGGCGGCCTGTGTCGCAATCGGCTGGCTGGATGACGCTGCAGGAGAGGCGCTGGAGCGCGCGGCGCGGCTTTGCTGGAACCTGTTGCAGGCCGCCAAGCTGCTGAGCGACAGGCCGCTCGATCCCGAGCGGATCGGCGAGGGCGGGCTTCAGTTCGTGCTGCGCGAGACCGGGCATGAGAGGATGGCCGAGCTGCGCGCCGATCTCGATGCGGCGGCGGAGGCGGCGGGTGCGGCGATTGATGCGGGTCTTGGCACCCCGCAGGGAGAGGAATGAGATGGAACGCGACCCGCTGGATTCCAAGGGCCTCATTCGAGAGGCCTATCGCATAGACGGGATAGAAAGCCCCGAATGCCGCTCGATCTTTCTGGATTGGGCGCTTTCGCTGCCGGACGATCAGGACCAGAACGCAGCGATCACGCGGCTGCTGGGGCAATATGGCGCTGACAATCCGGACCATCCGATGACGCAGGTCCTGCGCGAGGGTCTGGAAGCGGGTGAAAGCCCGCGCCGCCGCGGTGGCTGGCGCGCGCGCCAGCGCGACTGAGGGGGGCAGGCGCCCCGCCAGCGCCGCCGATCAACCACGGTAAAGCACCGGATTGGTCAAGAATGGGCCTCAATTCAGATGAATAATCCATCGAAATCAACATGGGTCGAAGGCTCAGGAGGAAGAGATGGTTACTATTCGCATGTTCACGGTGCTTCTGCTGGGGCTGGTCGTTTCCGGCTGTGGTGCCTCTGAAATCTCGATGCGCAATGCGTCGCTCCATCCCGGTGGTGTGGAGGCGATGCCGGAGCCGGCAGCGGTGCCGCGTTCGGTGGATGTACGCAATATCCGGGTGTCGGTGCCTGCGGAACTGAAGGTTTCGGAAGCCAACATGTACCTGCCCGCCGGGGATATCGTCTGGCGCGAGGACCCGCTTGGCGATCGTCATGCGCAGGTGAAGGCGATTTTCGAGACAGCCATGCAGCGTGGCGTCGATGCATTGCCGCACGGGCAGGTGCCGGTCGATCTGAATATCGAGGTGACGCGGTTCCACGCCCTGTCGGAAAAGGCGCGCTATACTGTCGGGGGGCGCCATACGCTGCATTTCGTCATGCAGCTGAGCGATCCCGAGACCGGTGCGCCCTATGGGCCGCCGCGCGCGATCAAGGCCAATCTCAAGGCGCTGGGCGGTCAGACCGCGCTGGAGGCCGAGAGCAAGGGCATCACCCAGAAGGTGCGGATCACCGAGCATCTGGCGCAGGTCATCGGCGAGGAACTGGCCGGACAGGCCAGCCAGACGACGGCGGCGCGCGGGCTCTTCGGGATCAAGACGCGACTCTGATCTTTTCGCGGCGCGACAAAGGGCTTAAGGGGATGGCATGAAGCTGTCCCCTTATCCCGTTATCCGCCTCAGACCCAAGGGCCAGGCCCGCACCGTGCGCCACGGGTTTCCTTGGGTTTATGACAATGAGCTGGTCACCGACCGGCGCACCCGCAAGCTGACGCCCGGCAGTATCGCGATCCTGGAGGATGGCGAGCGCCAGCCGATGGCGCTGGTCGCGGTGAACCCGGAGTCGCGTATCATGGCCCGCGTGCTGGATCGCGATTGCGGTGCTGTGATCGGGGCCGACTGGCTGCGCGCCCGCATTGAGCGCGCCCAGGCGCTGCGCGCGCGGCTTTACGATGCGCCCTATTATCGGCTGGTCCATGCCGAGGCGGATGGCCTGCCGGGTGTCGTGATCGACAGGTTCGGCGATACGGCGGTGATCCAGCCCAATGCGGCCTGGGCCGAGCTGTTGCTGGAGGAACTGGCCGAGGCGCTGGTCGATGTCACGGGTGTGCGCAATGTGCTGAAGAACGCGGGCGGACGGGCGCGGGCGCTGGAGGGTCTCGACGACGCAAGCGCGGTGTTGCGCGGCGACATGCCCGGCGCGCCGGTGGATGTGCCGATGAACGGCGCCATCTACAAGGCGGACCTCGAGGGCGGGCAGAAGACCGGCCTGTTCTATGACCAGCGCCCCAACCACGCCTTTGGCGCGCGTCTGGCGAAGGGCGCGCGGGTGCTCGACGTCTTTTCTCATGTGGGGGGCTTTTCGCTGGCGGCGCTGGCGGAAGGCGCGACGAGCGCGCTGGCGGTAGACGGATCGGCCCCGGCGCTGGCGCTGGCCGAGGCGGGGGCGTGCGCAAGCGGTGTTGAGGCGTCTTTCGCCACACGCCGTGGCGATGCGTTCGACGTGCTGGGCGAATTGGCGCAAGAGGGCGCGCGCTTTGATCTGGTGATCTGCGATCCGCCGGCCTTCGCGCCGTCGAAAAAGGCGCTGGAGGCGGGGCTCAGGGCCTATGAGCGGGTGGCGCGGATGGCCGCGCCGCTGGTGGCCGAGGGCGGGTTCCTGGGGCTTTGTTCCTGTTCGCATGCGGTCGATCTGCAGAAGTTCCGCACCGCCAGCCTGCGCGGGATCGGCCGGGCGGGGCGCGAGGGCGCCTTGATCCATACCGGCTTTGCGGGGCCGGACCATCCGCTGCATCCGCACCTGGCCGAGAGCGGTTATCTCAAGGCGCTGTTCTTTCGGCTGTGATGAAGGTCGTTCTGGATACCTGCGTGATCTATCCCACGGTGATGCGGCAGATGTTGCTGGGGGTGGCGGCGCGTGGGGTGTTCACGCCGCTCTGGTCGGCGCGCATCATCGGCGAATGGCTGCGCGCGGCCGAGAAGCTGGGGCGCGAGGGCGTCGCGCAGGCCCATGCCGAGGCGGCGCTGCTGGACGCGGCCTGGCCGGAGGCGGAGGTGACTTACCCGGCGGCGCTCGAGGCGCGCCTCTGGTTGCCCGATGCGGCGGATATCCATGTGCTTGCGGCGGCGATTGCCGGGTCGGCGGACATGATCGTGACGCTGAATGTGAAGGACTTCCCGCGCAACATACTGGCCGAAGAGGGCGTGAGCCGCGCCGATCCGGATGGTTTCCTGCACGGTATCTGGCGGGCGCAGCCCGACCTGGTGCAGGCGGTGGCCGATGAGGTGCTGGACGAGGCGAACCGTCTGTCGGGGCGCATATGGGAGATGCGGGCGCTGTTGAAGAAGGCGCGGCTGCCGCGCGTCGCCAAGGCGGTCAGCGGCGGCTGAACCCTGCGCGAGCGGGATGGGGGCGCTGCCCCCGTCGCGCGATGCGCGACTCCCCCGGGATATTTGAGAACAGAAGAAGGCTGGGAGATCAGCCCTTGAGCGCCCAGCGGGATTCGAGTTTCTCGATGGCGGCGATGCGTTCGTCGGTCTTGGGGTGGCTCATGAGCCAGGCGGGCGCGGCGCCGGAGCGGGCCTGGGTAAGGGCCTCGAGCTTGCGAAAGAGGGATTTCTGCGCCTCGGTGCCGATCCCGGCCTTGGTGAGGAGGGCCGCGGCGTATTCATCGGCCTCGTATTCGTCGCCGCGCGAAAGACGGGCGGCCAGGAGCGAGGTGAGCGCATTGGCGATCCAGATGCCGATACCGGGCAGGAAGCGCGACAGGATCATCGCGAGCGCCGTGCGCAAGGCGTTTTGCCCGGAGAAGTCGATCATGCGGCGGCGGCTGTGGCCGAGCGCGACATGGCCGAGCTCATGCGCGATGACGCTGGCGAGTTCGCCGTCGGTGACTTCGCCCTGCTGGAACTTGCGGTAAAAGCCGCGGGTGATGAAGATGCGCCCGTCGGGCGCGGCGAGGCCGTTCACGGGGTCGATCTCGTAGATGTTGACGCGGATGCGGGGCAGGTCGAGCGCCGCCGCCAGCCGGTCTGTCATCGCCTTGAGGCGGGGATCGGCCAGTTCGGTGGAATGCGCGTCCAGCTCGCGCCGGGTGCGCCAGACCGAGAAGCGATACATGACGAAGGCGTAGAGCACCGCGAGAAGGATGGGCGTGAAACGGATCATTCAGGATATATGGGGCAGGGCGCGCGCCGGGGCAAGCGCGCATCAGCCAGAGCAGCTGGCCCCGCCGAGCACGCAGAACTTGGCGCAATGGGGGTGGTTGAGGGCGACGTCGGATTCGGCCTCGGTCAGGGTTTCGCCCATCTCGAATTCGGGCGCGTAGGGCAGCAGCGTGCAGGAGAGCACCGCCGGGCGCGCCGCGCCGCGCCGTTTCACCACCATGCGCGAGGAGGCGCACATCACATCGTCGGGGGATTTGCCGAGGATGTCCCAGCAGGCGGTGGTGATTTCGGGCACTTCGACGGATTCGTCCATTTCCGGGAAGATCACGGTCTGCGCCGGGTCGTCGGCGTCGATCAGGAAACCATGTTCGGCGTAAAGGCGGCGATAGCCCGCGCGGGCCTCGGCATCGGTTTCGCCCCAGGTGCTGCGCCCGGCGACGGTCATGCGCAACCCGGTGTCGCGCAGCCATGCCATGCCCTCGAGCGTGCGCGCGAACGCGCCCTCGCCGCGTTCGGCATCGTGATATTGCTGCGACCAGTGGTCGAGCGAGATGCGCAGGGTGAGGCTGTCGCGCCAGGTGGCGGCAAGGTCGGCGAGGCCGCGCTGAACATGGGGGCGCATCATCGGGCGCATGGCGTTGGTGAGGATCAGCACCTCGAAACCTCGTTCGAGCGCGGTGCGGGCCATGGCGATCATCTCGGGGTTCATGAAGGGTTCGCCGCCGGTGAAGCCGATTTCGCGCACCGGCCAGCGGCGGGTTTCGAGCTGGTCGAGGAAATCACGCATCTCGGCTTCGGTGATATAGACCAGACGGTCGTTGAGCGGGGAGCTTTCGATATAGCAGTTGGCGCAGGTGATGTTGCACAGCGTGCCGGTGTTGAACCAGAGCGTCTCGGGGCGCGACAGGGGCACCGTGGCACGGGGCTGCCCATCGGCGGTGATGGCAGGGTCGCGGAATTTCCCGGCATTGGCCGGTGGGGTGCTGGCATCCATGACGTGACCGTCCTCGATTAGTGACCAGGACAGGGCTAACCCGGTGAGGCTGCGAAAGAAACCGCTTGGGGGCGGTTTGACGCCATTGTGAAGTTGAACCCGCATGGTAGAGTTGGGCAGAGCAGGAAGGCCGCCGGGGATGCCGGGGGCTGCGAGCATCACATCGGTCATGCCGCGTTGCGGCAGGAGGGTTCACATGGTTTCGCGCGTCATCCCGGTCGAGCCGTTCGATCTGGTCGTGTTCGGCGGCACCGGCGATCTGGCGCGGCGCAAGATCCTGCCGGCGCTCTATCGCCGCTTCCTGGCCGGACAGATGGGCGAGACTTCGCGGGTGATCGGCGCGGCGCGCAGCGTGATGGACGCGGCGGGCTATCGCGATTTCGTGCGCGCGGCGATCGACGAGTTCGACCCGGTGTCGGCGGGGGACGAGGGCGCGCTGGCGGCGTTTCTTGAGCGGTTGAGCTATGTCGCGGTGGATGCGACGGGCGACACCGGCTGGGACAGGCTGGCGGGAGAGGTCGGCAGCGGGCGCATCAGGGCGTTCTATTTCTCGGTCGGGCCGCGTCTTTTCGGGGCGCTGGCGGAGCGGCTGCATGAATACGGGATGGCCGACAGCGACAGCCGGATCGTGGTGGAGAAACCCTTTGGCCGCGATCTGGCCAGTGCGCGCGAGTTGAACCGGGTGCTGGCGCAGCATTTCCACGAGCACCAGATCTATCGGATCGATCATTACCTGGGCAAGGAGACGGTGCAGAACCTGATGGCGGTGCGCTTTGGCAACATGCTGTTCGAGCCCTTGTGGAACAGCCAGTATGTCGATCACATCCAGATCACCGTGGCCGAAAGCGTCGGGGTCGGCGGGCGCGGCGATTATTACGACCGGGCCGGTGCGATGCGCGACATGATGCAGAATCATCTGATGCAGCTGTTGTGCCTGATCGCGATGGAACCGCCCGCGAAGTTCGATCCGGATGCGGTGCGTGACGAGAAGCTCAAGGTGATCCGGGCGCTGGACCCTGTGGCGCCGGACAACGTGGTGCGCGGGCAATACGAGGCGGATGGCGACAAGCCCGATTATCGCGCGCAGGTCGGCGACCCGGAGAGCACCACGGAGAGCTTTGTCGCCCTCAAGGCGCATGTGAGCAACTGGCGCTGGGCGGGGACGCCGTTTTACCTGCGCACCGGCAAGCGCCTGAAGGATCGCGCCAGCGAGATTGCCGTGGTGTTCAAGGAAACGCCGCATTCGATCTTTGGCGAGGATGCGGGGCGGCACCGCAATATCCTGACCATCCGCCTGCAGCCCAATGAGGGGATCGAGCTGGGCGTGACCATCAAGGAACCGGGTCCGGGGGGCATGCGTTTGGTCGATGTGCCGCTTGACATGACATTCGCCGAGGCGCTTGGCCCGGACAGCGCGGATTTCCCCGATGCTTATGAGCGGCTGATCATGGATGTGATCCGGGGCAATCAGACGCTGTTCATGCGCGGCGACGAGGTTGAGGCGGCATGGGCCTGGACCGATCCGATCATCGAGGGATGGGAAGAGCGGGGCGATGCGCCGAAGCCCTATGATTCAGGAAGTGCCGGGCCGGATGATGCGCTGATGCTGATGCATCGCGACGGGCGGCGCTGGCGGGAGATAAAGCCATGAAATTGCTGGAATATGCCGACGAAGAGATGCTGACCATCGACCTTGCCAATACGCTGGCGGGGGAGTTGCGCGCGGCGCTGGTGCATGAGGATCGGGTGTTGTTCGTGGTGCCGGGGGGCACGACGCCGGGGCCGATCTTTGACGCGCTGTGCGATTCCAACCTCGATTGGTCGCGGGTCGATGTGATGCTGAGCGACGAGCGTTGGGTGCCGGAGGTGCATGTGCGCTCGAACACGCGGCTGATCCGCGAGCGCCTGCTGGTGGGTCGCGCGGCGGCGGCGCGTTTCCTGCCGCTCTATGCGAAGGCCGAGAGCCCCGAGGCGGTCCTGGCCGAGCTGGAATCCAACATCTACCCGCGGCTGCCGATCTCGGTTCTGTTGCTGGGGATGGGCGAGGACATGCATACGGCCTCGATCTTTCCCAAGGGCGACAACCTTGAGCTGGCGCTGGCGCCGGATGCGCCGGTGCTGGTGGCGATGCGCGCGCCCGGCCTGCCCGAGCCGCGCATCACGCTGTCGGCGCGGGTGCTGGACGCGGCGATGTCGAAGCACATGGTGATCACCGGCAAGGCCAAGCGCAACGCGCTGGACCGCGCGCAGAGCAGCAGCCGTGAACAGGCGCCGGTGCGCGCGGTGCTGGAGGACATGGTGGTGCATTGGGCCGCATGAAGGGGCAGGGATGTTCGACAGGCTGAAGAGATTGGCGGGCGATCCCGCAAGGCAGGAGATCGCGGCGCTGTTCGCGCACGACCCCGAACGCGCGGCGACGTTTTCGGTCACGCATGACGGGATGCTGTTTGATTATTCCAAGACGCGGATCGACGCGGAGGCGCGCGCGGCGCTGGTGGATCTGGCCGAAAGCCATGAGGTTGCCGCGCGGCGCGATGCGATGTTCGCCGGGCAGGCGATCAACGAGACCGAGGGGCGCGCGGTCTTGCATACGGCCTTGCGCAATCTTGCCGGCGATCCCGTGCTGATCGAGGGGCGCGACGTGATGCCCGGCGTGCTGGAGACGCTGGCGCGGATGGAGGATTTCGCCGACGCCGTGCGCGGGGGGCGGTTCACCGGGCAGGACGGCGCGATCACCGACGTGGTCAATATCGGGATCGGCGGCTCGCATCTGGGGCCGGAGATGGCGACGCGGGCGCTTTCGCCCTGTCATGACGGGCCGCGCTGTCATTTCGTCTCGAACGTGGACGGGGCGGATATTCATGATACGCTGAAGGGGCTCGATCCGGCGCGCACGCTGGTGATCGTGGCCTCGAAATCATTCACCACGGCCGAGACCATGACCAATGCCGCCACCGCGCGGGAGTGGATGGCGCAGAGCGTCGCGGACCCGGCGGCGCAGTTCGTGGCGGTGTCGAGCGCGCTTGAGCGGACCGGCGCCTTTGGCATCCCGCCCGAGCGGGTGTTCGGCTTCGAGGATTGGGTCGGGGGGCGCTATTCGCTGTGGGGGCCGATCGGACTGCCGTTGATGATCGCCATCGGCCCTGCGGATTTTCGGGCGTTCCTGGGCGGCGGCGCCGATATGGACGCGCATTTCCGCGATGCGCCGCTGGATGTGAACATGCCGGTGCTGCTGGCGCTTTGCGGGATCTGGCATCATCAGGTCTGCGGGTATCCCACGCGCGCGGTGCTGCCTTACGATCAGCGGCTGGCGCGGCTGCCTGCCTATCTTCAACAGCTTGAAATGGAGAGCAACGGCAAGCGCGTGACCATGGCAGGCGCGCCGCTGGAGAATGGCAGCGGGCCGGTGGTCTGGGGTGAGCCGGGGACCAACGGTCAGCACGCGTTCTACCAGCTGATCCACCAGGGCACGCAGGTGGTGCCGTGTGAATTCATGCTGGCGGCGACCGGGCATGAGCCGCACCTGGCGCATCATCAGCGGATGCTGGTGGCCAATTGCCTGGCGCAGTCCGAGGCGTTGATGCGCGGGCGTCCGATGGCGGAGGCGCGGGAGATGATGCGCGCGGCCGGGGCCACGGGCAAGGAACTGGAGCGGCTGGCGGCGCATCGGGTGTTTCCCGGCAACCGGCCGTCGACGACGCTGCTCTATGACAGGCTGACGCCACGGCGGCTGGGCCAGATCATCGCGCTTTACGAGCACCGGGTGTTCGTCGAGGGCGTGGTTCTGGGGATCAACTCGTTCGATCAATGGGGGGTCGAACTGGGCAAGGCGCTGGCCAGCGAGATCGAACCGATTCTGGCCGGTGAGGCGGATGGCGCCGAGAAGGACGGATCGACCCGCGCGCTCATTGCGCAGGTGAAGGCATCGGGCGGCTGAAACCCGGCCCGCGCGGGGGATATGCGGCGAGGATACGAACAGTCGTACGCCGCGCGCGCGGACCGGGTCGCGCCCGCCGGACGCCGGAGCAGGGCGAGGGGCGCGACATGCAAAAAACACGCCCCTGCACCCGAACGAGGCTCCGGCGCCCGATGACGGGCTGCCGGAAGTCACGCAGATGCAGCGGCGAAAGTTTCAGGCGGACGCGAAGTTTTTCGCGCCGGGGTCTGGTCTCAGTTGGCCTGCGGCACGCAGGTTACGGCCGAGGTGTCGAGATCCTGGACCGGGTCGCCGGGGGCGCATTCTTCACCAGTGACGGGATAATGATCCTCGTCGGCGCAGGCGGTCAGAAGAAAGGCTGCGGCGATGAGGGTGAGAAGCACCTTGAAGATATCTGTCATGAGAACGGCTCCGTGAAAAATGGGCCGGGCAGGCCCGGTTGACCTCGTTTCACGGGTTTAGCAGAGATGCCCGCGCCGCGATTTGACGCGTATCAAGGCGCGGGCGAAAGTTCAGCGCAGGATCGAGCGGCCCGCATATTCGGCGGTGTCGCCCAGGGTTTCCTCGATGCGGATGAGCTGGTTGTATTTCGCCAGCCGGTCCGAGCGCGCGAGGCTGCCGGTCTTGATCTGTCCGCAATTGGTGGCGACGGCCAGGTCGGCGATGGTGGCGTCCTCGGTTTCGCCCGAGCGGTGCGACATGACGTTGGTCATGCGGGCGCGATGTGCCATGTCGACGGCGCGCAGGGTCTCGGTGAGGGTGCCGATCTGGTTGACCTTGACCAGCATCGAATTGGCGGCGCCGCGTTCGATGCCTTCGGCAAGGCGGGCAGGGTTGGTGACGAAGAGGTCGTCGCCCACCAGTTGCACCCGGTCGCCGATGGCGTCGGTCAGCAGTTTCCAGCCGTCCCAGTCATCCTCGGACATGCCGTCCTCGATCGAGATGATCGGGTAGTCGTCACAGAGAGATTTCAGATAATCCACATTCTCGGCGCTGGAGAGGCTTTTTCCCTCGCCGGAGAACTCGTATTTTCCGCCTTTGTAATATTCCGTTGCGGCGCAGTCGAGTGCAAGGCAGATATCGTCGCCGGGCTTGTAGCCCGCCTTTTCGATGGAGGCGAGAATGAGGTCGAGCGCCTCACGCGTCGAGCCGAGTTCGGGCGCGAAGCCGCCTTCGTCGCCAAGGCCGGTGGACAGCCCCTTGGCGATCAATTCCTTCTTGAGGGTGTGGAACACTTCGGAGCCCATGCGCACCGCATCGCGGATATTGCCCGCGCTGAGCGGCATGATCATGAATTCCTGGATGTCGATCGGGTTGTCGGCATGTTCGCCGCCATTGATGATGTTCATCATCGGCACCGGCAGAACCCGCGCCGAGGTGCCCCCGACATAGCGGTAAAGCGGCTGGCCGGTGAAGTCGGCGGCGGCCTTCGCCACGGCGAGGCTGACCCCGAGGATCGCGTTGGCCCCAAGGCGGCCCTTGTTGGGGGTGCCGTCGCATTCGATCATGGTCATGTCGATGCCGACCTGTTCGGTGGCGTCCATGCCCAGCAGCGCCTCGGCGATTTCGCCATTCACGGCCGCGCAGGCCTCGAGCACGCCCTTGCCCATGTAGCGCGCTGCGTCGCCATCGCGTTTCTCGACCGCCTCATGCGCCCCGGTGGAGGCGCCCGAGGGCACCGCGGCGCGGCCCATCGTGCCGTCTTCGAGGATCACGTCGACCTCGACTGTCGGGTTGCCCCGGCTGTCCAGGATTTCGCGGGCGTGAATGTCGATGATGATGCTCATGGGCCGTCCCTCAGTCATGATCAGTTGGGGTTTGGCGGTGCCATACCACCTTCGTGCAGGAATACAACGCTGATAGGGCTAACGGGCCGCAGCGGCGCGGCGGGCGCGGCGATGCAGGCGCTGTTCGCGCAACAGCGTGTAGAGCCCGGAGCCGATGATGATGGCCGCGCCGGTCAGGGTCAGCGCGTCGGGGCGTTCGCCGAACACCGTGACGCCGATGACCAGCGCAAAGACCAGCCGGGTATAGCGGAAGGGGGTGACGAAGCTGACCTCGCCGAAGCGCATCGCGGCGACGATGGCGTAATAGGCGCCGACCCCGAGCGTGAGCGCAAGGCAGATGTCGCGCCAGTTGGCCGGGTCGGGATTGACGGCGCCGCCGCTGAGCCAGATCAGCACCACGCCGGCAGGAACGGTGGTGGCGAAGCCATAGCTGGAGAGCTGCATCGATGTCACGCTGCGCGGCACGGCGCGGGTGGCCAGATCGCGCAGCGCAAGGCCGATCACCGCCTGCACGGCGAAAAGCGAGGCGGGCTCGAACCCTTCGAGGCCGGGGCGGATCACCAGCAGGACACCTGCGAAACCGACGATGATCGCGCTCCAGCGCCGCCAGCCGACCTGTTCGCCCATGAAGAGCGCCGCCCCCAGCGTCACCGCCAGCGGCGTGGCCTGAAGGATCGCCGAGGCGGAGGAGAGCGGTGTTAGGGCGATGGCGGTGACGAAACCCAGCGTGCCGATCAGTTCGCCGAGGTTGCGCAGCAGCACCGGGCCGCTGAACAGGTCGCGCGAAAACAGGCGATGGCCGCGTGCGAGCGCGATGAGCCCGAAGGCCACCGCGCCGCCGCTGCCGAGCATGATCAGGATCTGGCCCACGGGCAGATCCGCCGAGAGCCGCTTGATGAACATGTCTTCGAGCGCAAAGCCGAACATGGCCAGCACCATCAGGGCGCTGGCGCGCAGGTTTTCCATGATAACGCCTCGGGGTGTCTGTGATGTCGCGTCACCTGCCTACGACGGCGCGCAGGGCAAGACAAGATGCCGCAGGCCGGTCTAGCGCTTGCGCAGCGGCACGCCGTAGAGTTCGAGGCGGTGCCCCTTGAGCCTGTAGCCCAGCTTCTCGGCGATCTTTTCCTGGAGCGCCTCGATCTCGGGATCGACGAATTCGATCACCTCGCCGCTTTGCATGTCGATCAGGTGGTCGTGATGGTCGCGTTCGGCATCCTCGTAGCGGGCGCGACCGTCGCCGAATTCCAGCTTGTCGAGTATGCCGGCCTCTTCGAACAGCTTGACGGTGCGATAGACCGTGGCGATCGAGATGCGCGGATCGCGGGTGGCGGCGCGGGCATAGAGTTCCTCGACATCGGGGTGGTCCTCGGAGGTCTCGAGCACCGAGGCGATGATGCGCCGCTGTTCTGTCATGCGCAGGCCCTTGGCCTCGCAGCGGTCGGTGATCGTGTCGGACATGCCGGGCCCCCTGTCGTCGTCGGGCTGTTGGATAACGTTATCGTAAAAATGATTCCACCTGTTTCGTGCCCCGAGGTTGACTTTGAGAGAGGAACAGCGCATGTGACATTCAACCGATGTTTCCTGCCGCGTGAGCAGCCGGGCCGAAGAACCGCCGTATGTCGGCGCTGGTCCATAATGAAACATCGCGGAATGTTCCCAAAATCACGCGTGGGTCCGAACCGTCTGACCAATGACCGGCACGAGGCCGGGCATGGGGTGGGGCGCAACCACGAGATCTGAACCCCGTATGGGGTTCGCCAAGGTATGCGGCCATGCGGCCCATGCCCGAAAGGAAATGATTTGAACCTGTTTCAGGAAATGGGCCTGCCCGGCCCGCTGGTGAAGAAGCTGGCAGCATTGGGCATTACAGAACCGACCCCCATCCAGGAGCGCGCGATTCCCTTCGCGCTGGATGGCAGCGATGTCATGGGCCTTGCCCAGACCGGCACCGGCAAGACGATGGCCTTTGGCCTGCCGTTGCTGTCGCAACTGATGGAAGAACACGGCAAGCCCGCGCCGAAAAGCGTGCGCAGCCTGATCCTTGCGCCGACGCGGGAACTGGCGGGGCAGATCCGCGACTCGCTGGTGCCGCTGGTCAAGGACACGCCGATCAAGGTGGGTCTGGTTGTGGGCGGCGCGTCGATCGGCGCGCAGATCAAGCGGCTGGAGCGGGGCACGGATGTGCTGGTCGCGACGCCGGGGCGCCTTCTGGACCTTCTGGAGCGCCGCGCGCTGCGTCTGGATGCGACGCGCTTCCTGGTGCTGGACGAGGCCGACCAGATGCTGGACCTGGGTTTCATCCACGCGCTGCGCAAGATCGCGGGGCTGCTGCCGGCCGAGCGTCAGACCATGCTGTTTTCCGCCACCATGCCCAAGCAGATGGAAGAGATCGCCTCGAGCTACCTGACCCATCCCAAGCGGGTGCAGGTCAGCCCGCCGGGCAAGGCCGCGGACAAGGTCACGCAGGTGGTGCATTTCATCGCCAAGTCGGAGAAGCCCGAGTTGCTGATCGAGCTGCTGGACGGGCATCGCGAGGAGCTGGCGCTGGTGTTCGGGCGCACGAAGCACGGGTCAGACAAGCTGGCCCGCCGTCTTGAGCAGGCGGGTTATGCGGTGGCCGCGATTCATGGCAACAAGAGCCAGGGCCAGCGCGAGCGCGCGTTGCGGGCGTTCCGCTCGGGCGAGGTGCGGGTGCTGGTGGCCACCGATGTGGCGGCGCGCGGGCTGGATATTCCCGACGTGAAGCATGTCTATAATTACGAGCTGCCCAATGTCGCCGAGAACTATGTCCACCGGATCGGGCGCACGGCGCGCGCGGGGCGCGATGGCGCCGCCGTGGCGTTCTGCGCACCCGATGAGATGGGCGAGCTGAAGGACATCCAGAAGGCGATGGGCGTTACGATCCCGGTCGCGTCGGGACGTCCCTGGGCGGATCTGCCTGACCCCAACGCCAAGCCCAAGGGCCGTGGCGGACCCCGTCGCCGCAATGGCGGCGGTGGCGGCTTTGGTGGCGGTGGCGGGGGCGGCGGACAGCCGCGCAACGCCGAAGGGCCGCAGCGCCGCCGCAGGCGCCGCAAGGCCGCCTGAGCGGGACACCAAGACCAAAAGGGCCGGGGCGTGTGATACGCCCCGGCCTTTTGCTTTTGACGGCGCGGGGTGCGCGTCAGGCGCAGGCGAGATCGGCCCAGACCGGCAGGTGATCGGATGCGATCCGTGCGGGGCGCAGACGGTGGACGCCCGATGCGAGCGCACGCAGATCGGGGCTGAGCGCGATCCGGTCCAGCGCCGCCACCGGGCGCGGCGCGGGGAAGCTGGCGTGACCGGGCAGGAAGCGCACGCGCTTCACCGCCGCATCGAGCGCCATGCCCGAGCCCCAATCGTTGAAATCACCTGCAAACACGGTTGGCATCGGGTCAAGCACATTGAGCGCGCGGTTGATCGCCGAAAGTTGCAGCAGCCGGTAGCGGCGCACCAGCCCCAGATGCAGGCCGATCACCCGCAAGGGGCCGATGGGCGTGTCGAGATCGGCGCGGATCGCGCCGCGCGGCTCAAGTCCGGGCAGTTCAAGGTGCGCGGTTGCGCGGATCCGCGTATTGCCGCGCAGGAGCATCGCATTGCCATGCCAGCCAAGCGAGCCGCCGGGCTGTCCGAAAGGCAGCACCTGCCAGCCGTCCTCTTCGAGCATGTCATGGGGCAGCGCGGCGGGGCGTGGCGGCAGACGCTTGTCGACCTCTTGCAGCACGACAAGGTCGGCGCCAAGCGCGTTAATCACCCCGAGGCTGCGGCCGGGGCGGCGGCGCAGGTCGAGGCCGACGCATTTTTGCAGGTTGTAGGTTGCAATTCGGAACTGAGGCGCATTCATGATAGTCATATAAAGGAACTCGAAAGGGATTTGTCACCTCGTGTTTTCCGATCAGACATGGCTGGCAAGATTGATCTGGGCCGCGCTGATCTGCGTGGCACTATGGGCGCTGTTCGAGTGGCAGTTGGAGCTGGTCTTCGTGGCGCTGGCGACGCTCGCGCTGTCGATGGCGCCGGTCTATGTGGCGAAATGGGCCAATATCCGGGTCCCGCCCAGTTTCATTGCCGCGCTGGTGCTCTTTGTGGCGGGCACGCTGTTCCTGGGCGAAGTGTTCGATTTCTATGGCCGGCTGTGGTGGTGGGACATGGTGATGCATACCGGCTCGGCGATCGGCTTCGGTCTGATCGGCTTCGTGCTGGTGTTCATGATGTTCCAGGGTGACCGATACGCGGCGCCGCCCGTTGCGGTGGCGTTCTTCGCCTTCTGTTTCGGGATCACCATCGGCACGCTCTGGGAGATATTCGAATTCGGGATGGACCAGATGTTCGGGTTCAACATGCAGAAATCGGGCCTGATGGACACGATGAGCGACCTGATCGTGGACATGCTGGGCGCGATCATCGGTGCCGCCAGCGGGTTTGCCTATCTCAAGGGGCAGGCGCGCGGCGGGCTGGCGGGGGTGATCGACGAATTCGTGCGCCGAAACCCGCGCTTTTTCAAGCGCGGGATGAAGTAGACGCGGGATCAGGTGCCGCAGAAGGTCTGTTGAACCACTTCGGAAGGCTCTGGCGGGCGGGTGAATTCGCTGGCGTCGGGTTGGGCCTCGAAGGGGCGTGAAAGCAGGTTCAGCAACCGGTCGAACGGCGCGAAATCCCCGGCGACGGCGGCCTGGATCATCTGTTCGACGCGGTGATTGCGCGGGATATAGACGGGGTTGGCCGCCCGCATCGTGGCAAGTGGGTCGGTTTCAGCCTCGAGGCGGGCGCGCCAGCCGGTTTCCCATGCGTCAAAGGCGGCAGGGTCAAGGAACTGGTCGCGCGGCGCACCGTCGCTGAGCGCGCGGAAGGTGTTGGTGAAATCGGCGCGGTTCCCGGCCATCCGGCGCAGAAGATCGGTGATCAGTGCCTCGTCATCCGCGCCCGCATCGGCCAGCCCGATCTTGCGCCCGTAGGCGCCGAGCCAATGCGCGTGGATGCGTTCGGGCATGGCGTGAACGATGCGGGTGAAGTCTTCGACCGCGGCGTCCTGATCGGGCATCAGCGGTACCAGTGTCGTCGCGAGCTGCGCCATGTTCCAGACGATCACGTTGGGCTGGCTGGAAAATGCATAGCGCCCATGCGCGTCGATCGAGCTGTAGACCGTGTCGGGGTGAAACGTATCCATGAAGGCACAGGGGCCGTAATCGATGGTTTCGCCGGAAATCGAGGTGTTGTCGGTATTCATGACACCGTGGATGAAGCCCACCGCCATCCATTGCGCCACCAGCTGCGCCTGGCGCTCACAGACGATTTCCAGAAGCTCGGCGGGGGTCTCGGCTTCGGGGGCGTGGCGCGCGCGGGCATATTCGAAGAGTGCCTTCAGCCCCGGCAGGTCGCGCCGGGCGGCGAAGTACTGGAATGTGCCGACGCGGATATGGCTGGCGGCGACGCGGGTCAGGATCGCGCCGGGCAGGGCGCCCGCCTCGCGATAGACAGGCTCGCCGGTGGTGACGGCGGCGAGCGCGCGGCTGGTGGGAATGCCAAGCGCATGCATCGCCTCGGAGACGACGTATTCGCGCAAGACCGGACCGAGCCAAGCGCGCCCGTCGCCCATGCGCGAATAGGGCGTGGGGCCGGAACCCTTGAGCTGGATATCCCAGCGATTGCCCTGATCGTCCAGAACCTCGCCCAGCAGGTTCGCGCGCCCGTCGCCAAGCTGCGGCGAGAAGCCACCGAACTGATGCCCGGCATAGGCTTGCGCCAGGGGCGTGGCGCCCTCGGGCGGGCGGTTGCCGGCGAAGGCCAGCGCCATTTCCTCGGATGTGCCGGGATCGAGGCCCAGCCGGGCCGCCAGTGCATCGTTGAATGCTATCAGGCGCGGTTCCTTGACCGGGACCGGATCGAGCCGGGTAAAGAACCGGTCGGGAAGGCGGGAATAGCTGTTATCGAAGGGTATTGTCAGGGCCATGGGACAAACATAGTCCGTCAGTGGCGAAACGCTAGAGGGGGCGGGTCATGCGGGCCGTGCCGGTCGCGGCGCGAAAGCGCAGCCGCGTGAAGAAACGCTCGGCGCGGGTATCGGCGGGGCCAAGATCGACATGCAGCGCCACGAGCCCTGCGCCCGCCAGCGCCTTGGGCAGACTGGTCAGGACCTCGCTGCCGATGCCGCGTCCGCGCACGCCGGGGCGGATATAGATTTCATCGACGGTGCCGGTCAGGCCGCCCAATGTGACCGACCAGCCGAAGCCGAGGATCGCGAAGCCGATGGGCGCGCGAACCGGTCCGATCAGGTAGGCGACGCCATGATGCGAGCCTTCAAGCAGCGGCACGAGCGCGGCGCGGCGCGCATCGGGCGACAGGTCGAGCCCGCGCTCGGTGTGGCTGTCCGTCAGGAGGCGGCACAGGAGGTCGGTATTCTCGGGGCGGGCAAGGGTGAGCTGCGTCAACGGGCGGGGCCTTCTGGTCCGGCGTGAAAAGGGCTGGCATGCAATGGTCGGGCGGAACGTGGGGCGGGCGCGCGCGAATGTCCAGCGACGATTGGCGCGGGTCGGCGTGGTTTCGCTTGCCGGGGGTGTTCAGGCGTCGCCGCGTTCCTCGGCCTTCGCGCGGTTCCAGAGCGCATCCATTTCCGCAAGGTCGGACTCGTCGGGGGTTTTCCCGGCCGCGGCCAGGTGGGCCTCGATGCGCGCGAAGCGGCGGGTGAACTTGGCATTGGCGGCGCGCAGGGCGGATTCGGGGTCGACCTTCATGTGGCGGGCAAGATTGGCCATGACGAAGAGCAGGTCGCCGAATTCCTCTTCGATCTTGTCATGGGTAAGGGATTGAGCGGCTTCGCGCAGCTCTTCCGCCTCTTCGGTGATCTTGTCGAGCACATCGCCCGTGTCGGGCCAGTCAAAGCCGACCCGCGCGGCGCGCTTTTGCAGCTTGAGCGCCCGTGTGAGCGCGGGCAGCCCCGCCGCCACACCGTCAAGCACGCCGGTCTGGGCTTTCTCGGCGCGTTCGGCGGCCTTGATCGATTCCCAGTCGCGGGTTTGCTGTTCGCTGGATTTGTCGCGGCTTTCATCGCCGAAGACATGCGGATGGCGCGCGACCATCTTGTCGGCGATGGCATTGGCCACGTCGTCAAAGGCGAAGAGTCCCCGATCATCGGCGATCTGGGCGTGAAACACGACCTGAAGCAGAAGATCGCCCAACTCGCCGCGCAAATCGTCGAAATCGGCGCGTTCGATGGCGTCGGCGACCTCGTAGGCCTCTTCGATCGTGTAGGGCGCGATGCTGGCGAAGTCCTGTTCGATGTCCCAGGGACAGCCGGTTTCGGGGTCGCGCAGGCGGCGCATGATTTCGAGCAGCCGCGCGATACCGCTGTCGGGGGCGTGGAGGGTCGGGTCCTTGGGCATTGCGCGGGCGTCCTTTCTGCGGTTCAAGGGAAGGGTGACGCGCAACAGGCAAGGAGTCCAGCCAATGGCCGTGATCAATCGCATCGCCGGGTTCGCCGAGGAGATGGCCGGCTGGCGGCGGCATCTGCATGCGCATCCCGAGCTTGGGCTGGAATGCCACGAGACGGCCGCCTACCTGGTGGCGCGGCTACGCGAATTCGGCATCACCGAGATCGAGGAGGGCATCGCGCAATCGGGCGTCGTGGCCCTGATCGAGGGGCAGGGCGAGGGGCCGACCATCGGCCTTCGCGCCGATGTCGATGCGCTGCCCATTGCCGAGACCACCGGTGCGCCGCATGCATCGACGGTGCCGGGGCGGATGCACGCCTGCGGCCATGACGGGCATAGCGCGATGTTGCTGGGGGCGGCGAAATACCTGGCCGAAACGCGCAATTTCACGGGCCGCGTGGCGCTGATCTTTCAGCCCGCCGAAGAAGGGCCGGGAGGCGCGCAGCCGATGGTGGACGCGGGGATCATGGACCGCTACGGGATCACGCAGGTCTATGCGCTCCATACAGCGCCGGGGGTGCCCGAAGGGACGTTCCATACCACGCCGGGGCCGATCATGGCGTCGGTCGACACGGTGCATATCGACATCACCGGGCAGGGCGGGCATGGCGCGATGCCGCATGATGCGCGCGATCCGGTGGTCGCAGCCTGCGGCATGGTGCAGGCGATCCAGACAATCGTGAGCCGCAACAACTATGCGCTGGACGATCTGGTGATCTCGATCACCCAGATCCATACCGGCAGCGCCGACAACGTGATTCCCGGCACCGCCTATGTGAACGGCACGGTCAGGACCTTCGACAAGGAGGTGCGCGCGATGGTGCGCCGCCGCCTGGAGGAGATCGTCGCGGGGCAGGCAGCAAGCTATGGTGTGGATGCGGTGCTGCGCTATGAAGAGGGCTATCCGCCGACGGTGAACGACCCTGAAAAAACCGCCTTTGCGGCGCGGGTCGCGGCCACCGTGGCGGGCGAGGAAGCGGTCTTTGCCAATGGCGACCGTTTGATGGGGTCCGAGGATTTCGCCGCCATGCTGGAGGCGCGCCCCGGCGCATTCCTGTTCCTTGGTCAGGGCGAGGGGCCGGGCTTGCATCAGCCGGGGTTTGACTTCAATGATGCTGTGGCGCCGGTGGGCGCGTCCTTTTTCGCACGGCTTGTCGAAGAGGCGCAGCCTGCCGGGTAATCCCGGTCACCGGGCAATGCGAAGGGCTGAAGGCAATGGCGCTGGAAGATGCGAAAACACAGGTAGATCAGGCATTTACGAGTAAGAGTTCGCGTGGTTTGTCCTATGAGAACAGCTTTGGCGGGGCTCTGTCCTTCCTGCGTCGCCGCTATGCCAAGGATCTGACGGGCGTCGATCTGGCGGTGACCGGCGTGCCGTTCGACCAGGCGGTCACCAACCGCCCCGGCACGCGACTTGGGCCGCGCGCGATCCGCGAGGCGAGCGCCCTGCAGGTGTTCGACCCGCCTTATGGCTGGGAGGGGATGAGCCCGCTCGAGGAGTTCGATATCGTCGATCATGGCGATCTGGCCTTCGATTACGCCAGCATCCCGGATTTCCCTCCCGCGCTGACGGCGCATGTGCGGGCGATACTCGAGGCGGGGGCGGCCAGTATCGCACTCGGCGGGGATCATTACATTTCGCTTCCGATTCTCAGGGCCTATGCCGAGAAGTTCGGCCCGCTTGCCCTGCTGCAATTCGATGCGCATTCCGACACATGGGCGGATGACGACATGGACCGGGTGGATCACGGCACCATGTTCTACAAGGCGGTGAAGGAGGGGCTGATCGACCCGGCGCGCTCGGTCCAGGTGGGCATCAGGACCGTTAATCCCAATACGCTCGGGCTGCATTGCATCGATGCGCGCATGGTGCATGAGCGCGGCCCCGCCGAGGTGGCGCGCATGATCAAGGCGATCCTGGGCGATGCGCAGGTCTACGTGAGTTTCGATATCGACTGCCTCGATCCGGCCTTCGCGCCGGGTACCGGCACGCCGGTCTGGGGCGGCCTGAGCAGCGCGCAGGTGGCGATCATCCTGCGCGACCTTGCCGGAATCGATGTTGTCGGGGGCGATGTGGTCGAGGTCTCGCCGCCCTTTGATGCGGGCGGCGCCACGGCGATCGCGGGCGCACATGTGGCGATGGAGCTGATCTGTCTCTGGGGCTGGACGCGGCGCGCATCGCGAACCGGGTGAGGCCTGGCCGCGGTGGCCTGTGGCGCGAGTATTTGTGGCAAGATGAAGCCGCGGGACGCTGCCTTTCATCTGGCTCGAAATACCTCGGGGGTTTGGGGGCAGCGCCCCCAACCGTTCAGAGCGGGAGGTAGTCGATCACGTCCCCGGCGCGGCGGGGCGGGTCGTCGGCGGGACGGATCATCAGGGCGTTCGCGTTCGCGAGGACCGAGAGCAGCGCACTGTCCTGCACGGGGCCGGGGGTGATCCGGCCATCGCTCACATCGGCGCGCATGTAATGTTCGCGCGGACCCGCCTGTGGCAGATCATGCGCGAGGCGGGCGCTGCGGCGCGGCGCCGGTTGGGCGCCAAGGCCGAGCATGGCGCGGATCATCGGGGCGATGAAGACATGGCCGCAGACCAGCGCCGAGACCGGGTTGCCCGGCAGGCCGACCATCGCCGCCTGGCCCATGCGGCCTGCCATCAACGGCTTTCCGGGGCGCATCCGCACCTTGTAGAAGGCCTGTTCCATGCCAAGCCCGGCGGCGACGGCGCCGACGATGTCGTGATCGCCGACCGAGGCGCCGCCGATGGTGATCACGAGATCCGCGCCCTCTGCCAGCCCGAAGGCGGTTTCGAGCGAGGAGCGCGTGTCGCGGGCAATGGGCAGGATGCGCGCTTCGGCGCCGAGCCCGTCCAGCATCGCCTTGAGGCCGAAGGTGTTGGAGGCGATGATCTGGTCCGGTCCGGGCGTCTCGCCGGGCATCACCAGCTCGTCTCCGGTCGAGATCAGCGCCACGCGCGGCTTGCGTCGCACGACCAGCCTGGGCAGGTTCATCGACGCGAGGAGCGCGAGATCCGCCGGCCCGAGACGGCGCGGCGCCGGAACGCGGTCACCCGTCTTGAAATCGGCCCCGGCGGCGCGCACGTGATGGCCCGTGCCAAGTGTCTCGGCAATGGTGATGCGATCGCCGTTTCGGGTGACGTCTTCCTGCATCACGACGCGGTCGGCGCCTTCGGGCAGGGGCGCGCCGGTGAAGATGCGCAGCGCCTCGCCCTGTCCGAGGGCGCCGTCAAAACCATGCCCCGCGGCGGATTCGCCGATCACCGTGAATTCCGCGCCCGGGCGCACCGCTGCGCCGCACATCGCGTAGCCATCCATGGCAGACGCCGCGAAGGGCGGCTGGTCGCGCGTCGCCAGCGCATCCTGCGCCAGCACGCGACCCGAGGCTTCGGCCAGGGGCACGGTTTCGGTGTCTAGCGGCGACACCAGCGAGAACAGGTGATCGAGAGCCTCGTCGACAGTGATCATGCTGTGCTGTTCCTCTGATGAAGCGCGGCGCGGGCCGCCTGTCAGGCCTCGTAGCGGCCCGATGCGCCGCCATCCTTGAGGGTCACGCGGATGCCACCGATCTGCATCGCCTTGTCGATTGCCTTGACCATGTCATAGACGGTCAGGGCGGCGGTGCTGACGGCGGTGAGCGCTTCCATCTCGACGCCGGTCTGGCCGGTGGTCTTGACGGTGGCGGTGATGCGCACGCCGGGCAGGTCGGGATCGAGAGTGAGGTCGACCGCGACCCTGGTCACCGGCAGTGGGTGGCAGAGGGGGATGAGGTCGGCCGTCTTCTTGGCGCCCATGATCCCGGCGAGGCGCGCGACAGAGAGCACGTCGCCCTTCTTGGCGCGGCCCTCTGAGATGGTGGCGAAGGTGGGTGCGGCCATGATGATATGGCCTTCGGCCACCGCCACGCGCGCGGTCACGTCCTTGTCCGACACATCGACCATATGGGCCTGGCCCTCGGCGTCGAAATGGGTGAGGCCACCCGCCATCACATGCCCCCTGCAGTGAGCGGGTTGGCCAGAAGCGCGCGGGTCGCATTGGCGACGTCGTCCTCTCGCATGAGGGATTCGCCGATCAGAAAGCAGCGCGCGCCATACATCGCCATGTCCGACAGTTCCTTGGGGGTGGACAGGCCGCTTTCGCAGACGATCATCCGACCCTCGGGCACCAGTTTCGAAAGTTTGCGTGTGGTGTCGAGCGAGGTCTCGAAGGTGTTGAGATCGCGATTGTTGATACCGATCAGCTGCGACGAGAGCCGCTCGGCACGTTCCAGTTCCTGCTGGTCATGCACTTCGATCAGCGCATCCATGCCCCAGTCATGCGCCGCCGATTCAAGCTCGGCGGCCTGGGTGTCATCGACCGAGGCCATGATGATCAGGATGCAATCGGCCCCCCATGCGCGGGCCTCGGCCACCTGGTAGGGGTCATACATGAAGTCCTTGCGCAGCACCGGCAATGCACATGCGGTGCGCGCCTGGCCAAGGAATTCGGGGGCGCCCTGAAAGCTGGGCGCGTCGGTCAGCACACTGAGGCAGGTGGCGCCACCCGCCTCGTACGCCTGCGCCAGAGCGGCGGGGTCGAAATCTTCGCGGATGAGGCCCTTGGAGGGGCTGGCCTTCTTGATTTCGGCGATCAGGCCGTAGCCCTGCTTGCTGGCTTGCAGCAGGGCGTCGGCGAAGGGGCGCACGGGATCGGCCTCGCGCGCTGCCGCCTCGATCTCTTCGAAGGGGCGTTCGGCCTTGGCTGCGGCGATCTCGTCCAGCTTGTAGGCCTTGATCTTGTCGAGGATGGTGGGCGTGCTCATGCGGCCTCCGATGTAACTTTGGCCAGGGTTTCGATCTTGTCGCGCGCGCTGCCGCTGTCGATGCTTTCGGCGGCCTGGGCAACGCCTTCGCGCACATCCCCGGCGTGACCCGCGACCACGAGGGCAGCGGCGGCATTCAACAGAACCGCGTCGCGATAAGCGCCGGGCTGGCCGTTCAGCAGCGCCCGAAGGGCTTTTGCGTTCTGGTCGGGCGTGCCGCCGAGGATGTCCTCGAACGGATGCACCGGCAGGCCGAACTCCTCGGGATGCATTTCGACCTCAGTGACGTAACCATTCTCACCCAGCTGGGCAACCCAGGTGACCCCGGTGATGGTCATCTCGTCTGTGCCGTCCGAGCCGTGCACCAGCCAGGCGCACTCGGAACCGAGCTGTCCCAGCGTCTCGGCCATCGGGCGGATCAGGTCGCGCGCGAAGGCGCCGGTCAATTGTCTTTTGACGCCCGCCGGGTTGGTCAGGGGGCCGAGAATGTTGAAGATGGTGCGGGTGCCCAGCTCGGCGCGCACCGGGCCGACATGGGCCATCGCGGGGTGATGCATCGGCGCCATCATGAAGGCGATCCCAACACGGGCCAGCGCGCGTTCGACGATCTCGGGGCCGACCATCACGTTGATGCCCATCTGGCCGAGCGCATCCGCCGCGCCGGATTTGGACGAGAGGTTGCGGTTCCCGTGCTTTGCCACCGGCACGCCCGCGCCCGCCACCACGAAGGCGGCGGCGGTCGAGATGTTGAGCGTACCCTTGCCGTCGCCGCCGGTACCGACGATGTCGATCGCCCCTGCGGGCGCGGTGACCTTGTTGCATTTGGCGCGCATCACAGCGGCGGCGGCGGCGAATTCGTCCACTGTCTCGCCGCGAGTGCGCAGCGCCATCAGGAAGCCGCCCATCTGCGCGGGCGTGGCCTCGCCCTCGAAGAGGCAGGCAAAGGCCTGTTCGGCCTCGTCACGGGTCAGCGGACGTTCGGCGGCGGCGCCGATCAGCGGTTTGAGGCGGTCGCTCATGCGGGCACCTTCATCAGGTCGAGGAAATTCCTGAGCAGCGCATGGCCATGTTCGGATGCGATCGATTCAGGATGGAACTGGACGCCGTGGATCGGCAGCGAGCGGTGTTGCAGGCCCATGATCGTGCCATCCTCGAGCGCCGCGGTGATTTCGAGTTCCTCGGGGCAGGTCTCGCGTTCGACAACCAGCGAGTGATACCGCGTGGCCTGGAAGGGCGAGGGAAGACCGGCGAAGATGCCGGTGCCGCTGTGGTGCATGCGGCCCATCTTGCCGTGGACGATCTCGGAATGGCGCACGACCTTGCCGCCGAAGGCCTGGCCGATGGTCTGGTGGCCGAGGCAAACGCCCAGAAGCGGCGTGCCGGTTTCCGCGGCGGCCGCGGTCAGGGCAAGGCAGATGCCGGCCTGGTCGGGATCGCAGGGGCCGGGAGAGAGCAGGATGCCCGCCGGGTTCATCGCCATTGCCTGCTGCACATCGAGGGCGTCGTTGCGTTTCACCACAACCTCTGCGCCCAATTCACCGACATAATGCACCAGATTGTAGGTGAAACTGTCGTAGTTATCTATCAGAAGCAGCATTTCGCCTGTCCTTGCGGCAATGGGGGCTGGAGCGCCTTGCGGGGGTCGGGCTATACATGTTCAGGCTTGCGCGGCACCGTCAAGGGGCGCATAGCTGAGAAACAGGGAATTAAGGGGGCGACGCAGTGGCAGGCGGGACTTTCTGGGGCTTTTTGACAGGAATCGTGGTCTCGGGCGTGGTGGCCGGGGCGGTCTCTTTGACGAGTCCGCTGCCGAAGACGCGCACCCCTGAGGCGACGGCGCTGGATGTGCCTGCGGGGTCTGAATTCGACCAGTCGCGCGAGGATCGCGAGGCCGATCTGCCCATGCTCGATCCGACGCCCGAAGGGGCGGGCGCGCCCAAGGTGGCGGCGCCGGAGCCTGATGATCTGAGTGCCATGGAGGATGCAGACACCACCCCCGCCGGGCAACCCGAGACCGGTGGAGGCGAGGACGGAATGGCGGCTCCCGGCAGCGGCGATGCAAGCCCCGGTGTCGAGGTGGAGAGCGAGAGCCCGGTCCTGCCGAGTCCTCAGGCGCTGGTGCCTGATGCCCCGGCCAGCGAGGAGGATCTGTCGATTTCGACCGAACCTGCCCAGCCGGTCCAACCTGCTATCGAGTCCGAAAGCGGAGCGTTCGCCAAGCCGGAGGCGGCACCCGAGGCCGAGACCGCGCCGCCGGCCGAACCAGCGCCCGAGACGGCGCCTGAGCCGGAGGCTGGGAGCGCGGCGCAAGGGGAGGCCGATGTCGAGGCCGAAGCCGCGCCCGAGGTGGCCGATGTTCCCGCCGAGGAGGCCAGCCACGAGATGGCAGAGACCCCGGCCGCACCTGATGCGGGTGATTCCGCGCCGGACGAGGACGCCAAAGCTGCGCCGCAGACGCAAGAGGATGACGCCCCCGCGCCCTCGGGGACGATCGACAATCTTGCGCCCGGCGTCACCACGGACCGCCTGCCTTCGCTGCGCCCGGCGCCGGAAGGTGCCGAATCGGATGCGTCCGAAGCACCTGATGCGGAGACTGGCGAGGCTGCAGAGGCCGAGGACACGCGCCCGCCGCTTGAACGCTTTGCCGCGCCCTTCGAGAACCCAGAGGGCAAGCCGCTGATGTCGATCATCTTGATCGACGACGGTGAAGGGCCGGTCGGCCCGTCGGCGCTGGCGGATTTTCCCTATCCGATCAGCGTGGCGGTGGATGCGTCCTGGAATGGCGCATTGCAGCGCGCACGAGCGTATCGCGCGGCGGGGCTTGAGGTGCTGGCGATGGCCGACATGCCCGAGAACGCCACCGCAGGCGACACCGAAGTGGCGATGCAGGCCTTTCTGAACGCTGTTCCCGAGGCGGTGGCGGTCATGGAAGCGCCGGGCAATGAGCTGCAATCCAACCGTCCGGCCAGCCAGCAGCTGGCCGAGATCCTGCTTGCGAGCGGTCATGGCCTGGTGATGTTCCCCGAGGGGCTGAACACGTCGCAGCGGCTGGCGGCCAAGGCAGGGGTGCCATCGGCGGCTGTGTTCCGGGATTTCGATGCTCAGGGGCAGGATGGTTCCGCGATCCGCCGCTTTCTGGACCAGGCCGCGTTTCGGGCCGGGCAGGAAGAGAACGGCGTGATCATGGTGGGACGCTTGCGTCCCGACACGATCAGCGCGCTGTTGCTCTGGGGCCTGCAGGATCGTGCCAACCGGGTTGCGCTGGCGCCGGTCTCGGCGGTGTTGCTGGCCGAGTGACGCGAAGCTGCGCCCGGTATGCGGGCTTTGCGGTTCGCGATCCAGACTGTAAGCTCAACTCGTGGGCGCCGCTTGGGTGCGCTTTGGAGAGTTGAGGAGTATCAGTATGAAAATCGCAACGACCGCCTTGATCCTTTTGATGAGCGCAGGCCCGGCGCTGGCCGAGATGAGCGCCCAGCTGGTCGGCGGATGGGATGGAAAGAAGGTGCCTGCGGGCCAGCATTGCAAGTTGCATGGCGGCAATGGCGCGACGCCGCCGATGCGCGTGTCGGGAATTCCGGCGGGCGCGCGTTTCATCGTCGCCTATTTCAATGACAAGAGCTACAAGCCGCTGTCGCGCAATGGCGGGCATGGCACGATTGCCTTTCCGGTGCGGGGCGCGGTCACTGACCTGCCTGCGGTGCCGGGGATGACGGCCAGCCTGCCGGGCGGTGCGCAGGTGATCGCGGCGGCGAAATCAACCGGCAAGTACGCCAGCCCCGGATATCTGCCGCCCTGTTCGGGCGGGCGCGGGAACCTTTACACCGTGGATCTCAAGGCGATCGACGGGCAGGGCAAGGTGCTGTCGGAGATCAAGAATTTCCAGATCGGACGCTACTGAAGGCCTGGCGCCTCAGGACAAGCGGGGCGCGGCGTCGGCCCATGTGCCCGGCGCGAGCCCGTCAAGCGACCACTCGCCCACCCGCCAGCGCACCAGCCTGAGCGTGGGATGCCCCACATGGGCTGTCATGCGCCGGACCTGACGATTGCGCCCCTCGGTAATGATGATTTCAAGCCAGCAATCGGGGACCGATTTGCGAAATCGCACCGGAGGCGTGCGTTCCCAGAGGTCGGGCGTTTCGATGCGGCGCACCCGTGCCGGTCGGGTCGGCCCGTCATTGAGGGTGACGCCGTCGCGCAGCGCCGCAATGGCTGCGTCGTCGGGCAGCCCCTCGACCTGCACGAGATAGGTTTTCCGGGTTTTGAAACGGGGGCTTGCGATGCGCGCCTGGAGTTTGCCGTCATCGGTGAGGATCAGCAGCCCTTCGCTGTCCCGGTCCAGCCGCCCTGCGGGGTAGACGCCGGGCAGGTCGATATATTGCGACAGGGTCGCGCGCGGGCTGTTGGTATTGCCGCTATCGGTGAACTGTGACAGCACGCCGAAGGGTTTGTTGAACAGGATGAGCCGGGCCATGGCGCCCTGATGCCCGAGGGCGCCATGGCTGGCAAGCAGTTACTGATCGGCGGGCAGCAACCCGGCGCGCAGCTTGTAGGTCCAGTCGCCGCCGACATTCTTCCAGCCGTTGACGGTGCGCTGACCGGTCTCGGACTTGTCGCCCTCGAAACCGTCAACAACGGTATAGGCGGGGGTTTCGACGCCGGCCTCGGCCAGCGCATCGACGGCGCGGGCACTGCGCGCACCCGAGCGGCAGATGATCAGGACCGCCGACGGGTCGTTGGCGGCGATGAAGCTCTTCATATCCTCGAGGAAATCCGGATTGTCGATCATGCCATAGGCGTTTTTCTTGGCGTTGAACGGGTGGGCCGGATCTACCAGTTTGAAGGGAATATTCATATCGGTTTCGCTGGCGTAACCGACGAACATGGTCTCCTCGGGGCTGCGGATGTCGATGAGGGCGACATCGTCGCGTGCTTCAAGCAGGGCGATCGATTCGGCGGCGGTGATGTAAAGGCCCTTGGTGTTGACCTTTTTCTCGGGCAGCTCGGACTCGACAACCGAAGTGGCGATGATCGCAGCCTGACTGTCTGCGAATGTGGCCGCAGGCAGCGCAAGGCTGAGGCCGAGCGCCAGGGCGGGCAGGGCCAGAAGGCGTGTGATGGGGGTCATGCGGTTTCCTTTTCCAGATATTCGCGTTTTGGAATGCGAATGTCTGTCTATCGGCGCATGTCGGTGCGATCCTTGACCTGAATCAAGGCGCCCTCAGTCGTTCCCGTCGCCGCTGAACCGGGCAGCATCGGCCGCGGCGCGGCGAATGGCGTTGGATTTGTGGACTGTTTCCATGTACTCGGCCTCGGCGTCGCTGTCGAAGACCACGCCGCCGCCTGCCTGGATGTAGAGCTGCTCGTCCTTCACCACGGCGGTGCGCAGCGCGATGCAGACATCCATGTCGCCACCGGCGCTGAAATAACCGACGCCGCCACCATAGACACCGCGTTTCTCGGGCTCGAGCTCGTCGATGATCTCCATCGCGCGCACCTTGGGCGCACCCGATACGGTGCCCGCGGGCAGACCCGCCAGAAGCGCAGACAGCGCGTCCTGATCGGGTGCGAGTTCGCCCACCACGTTCGAGACGATGTGCATGACGTGGCTGTAGCGCTCGATGATGAATTCCTCGGTCGGGTGGACGCTGCCGATGCGGGCGACGCGCCCGACATCGTTACGCCCGAGGTCGAGCAGCATCAGGTGCTCGGCCTGTTCCTTGGGATCGGCCAGAAGATCGGCCTCGTTGGCGCGGTCCTCTTCGGGGGTTGCGCCACGCGGGCGGGTGCCTGCGATGGGGCGGATCGTGACTTCGCCGCCCATCACGCGCACGAGGATCTCGGGGCTGGCGCCGATCACCTGGAAGCCGCCGAAATTGAAGTAGAACATGAAGGGCGACGGGTTGGTGCGCCGCAGCGAGCGATAGAGCGCGAAAGGCGGCTGGCGGAAGGGCTGGGACCAGCGCTGGCTGGGCACGACCTGAAAGATGTCACCGGCTCGGATATATTCCTTGGCCTTCTCGACGGCGGCCTTGTAGCCCTCATGGGTGAAGTTCGACACCGGCGGCGCATCTTCGCTGGGGTCGCCAAGATTGCGGGCCTGCCGGGGCAGGGCGCGGTCAAGATCGCGCACGGCGTCCATCACCCGTTCGGCGGCCTGCGCATAGGCGGCGCGGGCCGACTGGCCCGAACCCGCCCAGGCGGGCGCAACCACGATCACGTCGCCCTTCACGCCATCCAGAACCGCGATCACCGAAGGCCGCATCATCAGCGCGTCGGGCACGCCGAGCGGGTCGGGGTTGACGTTGGGCAGGTTTTCGACCAGCCGGATCATGTCATAGCCCAGATAACCGAACAGCCCGGCGCTGGCGGCGGGGAGGTCTTCGGGCAGGTCGATGCGGCTTTCGGCGATCAGCGCGCGCAGGTTGTCGAGCGGGTGACCTTCCTGGGACTCGAAACTGTCGCTGTCATAGCGGGCGTGCCGGTTGATGCGGCTGGTGGTGCCGTGGCATTGCCAGACCAGGTCGGGTTTCATGCCGATGATCGAATAGCGCCCGCGGATTTCGCCGCCGGTGACGGATTCCAGCATGAAGGCGTCACGCGCCGCACCCGTCAGCTTGAGCATCAGCGACACCGGCGTGTCGAGATCGGCAGCGAGGCGGGCATAGACCACCTGGTTCTGCCCGGCCTCGTAGCCCTTGGCGAATGTATCGAACCCTGGTGTCAGTTCCACCGCTGCGCCCCTTACTGGAAGTTCGAATGAACGGCGTTGATCGCCTGCTGGTCGATCTCGATCCCGGCGCGCTGGCGGATGTCTGCGGCGAGCATCTGGTAGATGTCCTGCGCCAGACCAGAGGCGGCCTGTTCGTCAAGCGCGCCGCGCAGGCGCTCAAGATCCTCGCTGTCGGTGGCCGGCGGGCGGATCGCGTCGACGCGGATGATGAACACGCGCGCATCGCCTTCGAGGAGGGTTACATCGCCGCTATCCATCCCGAACACCGTTTCGATGAAGGCCGGAGGCGTGTCGGGCTGAAAACCCTGGCGGGTCAGCCCTTCGGCAGTGCGCGGCGAGAGACCCAGATCGGCGAAATCGGCACCGCTGCGCAGCTCGTCGAGCTGCCCCAGGGCCTGTTCCTTGAGCGCGGCCACAGTGGCCTGTTCGCGCCAACCGGCGCGCACCGCGTCGCGCACGCTTTCGAGCGGCTGGATCTCGGGCTCGATCACCTGTTCGAGGCGCATCGCGAAGATGCCGCCATCGCCCAGTTGAATGATCTCGGGATAATCATCCGTGGTGACTTGCGCAGCGGCCTCGCGGAAGGCGTCATAGGCGCCGATGTCTTCGGTCACGCCGGGATGCCAGTCGATCGTGCCGCCCTGCATGTCGGTTTCGGCCGCGAGGTCCTCGATGGTGGCGCCGCCTGCCAGAAGGTCGTCGATGCGCCCCACGCTGTTGTCGATCACGCGGCGGGCGCGGTCGCCTGCCAGCGCATCGCGCAGGGTCGGCTCCGCCTCTTCAAAGGTGGTTTCCTGCGCGGCGAGGACCGCGTTGATGCGAAACAGGGCCGGGCCGAGATCTGTGTCGATCGGACCGATCACGTTGCCCGCTTCGGCGGCAAAGACCGGATCGGCCGCCGCGCCGAGATCGTCGCGCGCAACGTCACCGAGGTCGACATCCACAAGATCGAGGCCACGTTCCGAGACCAGGGTTTCAAAATCGGCATCGCCGCTTTCGATCCGTTCCAGAGCGGCCTCGGCGGCCGCGGTGTCGGGGAAGGCTAGCCGTTCCACAAGCCGACGTTCGGGCTGGCGGAATTCCTCGATCTGGTCGTCATAGGCCTCGCGCAGGGTCTGTTCATCCACCTCGACGCTGTCGATGATCATCTCGGGCGTCAGCAGGGCATAGGCGATGCGCTTGGTTTCGGGCGTGGTGAACTGCGGCAGGTGGCTCTGGTGATAGGCGCGCAGCTCTTCCTCGGTAGGTTCCGGCAGGCCGGTCGCCAGATCGGCGCGCCCCAGAGTCGCGAAGGTGACGTCGCGCTCCTCGGCGAGATAGGTCAGCAGCGTGTCCTTGTAGCTTTCGGGCATGGCGAGGCCGGACATTGCGGCGCTTTGAACGAGCGCGCGGGCGGTTTCGCGGCGCATGTCGTCCTCGAACTCGGATTCGCTCAGACCGGCGCGATCCAGCGCGAACTTGTAGGCCTCGCGGTCGAAATTGCCGTTGATCCCCTGAAATGCCTGAATATCCACGATCTGATCGCGCAGGTTCTCATCGCCGATCGAGATGCCGAGGCGCGAGGTCTCGTGATCGAATGCGGCCGTGGCGACCAGTTGGGAAAGAACCCTGTCGGGGATGCCCTGTTCGCGGGCCTGTTGAAAGGTCATCGCCTCGCCGCGTTCGGCTTCGCGGGCGCGAATCTCGTTCTGGAGGGCGCGGGCGTAATCGTCGACCGGTATCTCGGCATCGCCGACCCGGCCCACATTCGAGACGGAGCCCGAGAAATTGGTTGCGCCAAAGCCCCCGAGACCGAGGATCAACAGACCCATCAGGATCCACACAAGCGTTTTCGAGATGCTTCTGGCTGCCATGCGGCCCCCTGTCAGACGGCTTGGAACATTAAGGTTCGGGACTGTCTACGCGCTGGCCGTCTGAGGAGCAAGAGGCCAGCCAAGCCCCGCCAGCCGCGCGAACAGGCTGCCGATTTCGCCGCGGTCGACATTGGCGAAGGCGAGGCGCAGTTCCTGCGCGGCCGAAGGCGCGCCCGCGGGCTGGAACATGGTGCCGGGCAACAGAAGGATTCCGGCCTCCTGCACCAGTTTCCGGGCCAGTTCATCCGAGGCCATCGCGAAGGGGTGACGCAGATAGGCGAAATAGGCGCCGCAGCCCATCAGTTCCCAGCCCTGCTCTGTGATGGCGGGCATGTTGTCGTGGATCGCGGCGCGCCGGTCGAGGATCTCGGCGCGCTCACCCGCCAGCCACTGGCCAAGGTTGCGCATCCCCCAGAGCGCCGCGATCTGGCCCAGCTGGTTGGGGCAGATGGTGACACTGTCGAGGAACTTTTCGGCCTCGGCCAGACGGTCCGGGCCGGCGACCATCGCGCCGACACGGTGGCCGGTCAGCCGGTAGGCCTTGGAAAAGGAATAAAGCTGGATCAGCGTGTCGGCCCAGTCGGGATCGGTGAAAAGATCGTGCGGCGCGCCGGAACGGGCGTCGAAATCGCGGTAGGTCTCGTCGATCACCAGCGCAAGGCCACGCTCCTTGGCCAGCATGTAGAAGGCGCGGACCAGGTCGGCGGGATATTCGACGCCGCCGGGATTGTTGGGGGTCACAAGCACGATGGCGCGGGTGCGGGGGGTGATGCGGCGCGCGGCCTCGTCCGGATCGGGCAGAAGCTCGGCCCCGGCGGGCAGCGGCGTGGTGTGGACGCCGATCATGTCGAGCCACATCTTGTGATTGAAATACCAGGGCGTCGGGAGGATTATCTCGTCGCCCTCGGCGCAGAGCGTGACCATGGCGGCGCAGAACGCCTGGTTGCAGCCTGACGTGATGGCGACCTGCGTGTCCGAAATAGTGCCACCATAGGCGCTGCTCCATTGTGTCGCGACTTCCGCGCGCAGATCGGGCCGGCCCAGGACCGGGCCGTAAAGATGCGCCTGCGGGTCCGAAAGCGCGGCTTCGGCGATCACCTGGCGCAGGGCGTCGGGCGGCGGGTCGAGCGGCGCGGCCTGGCTGACATTGATCAGCGGGCGCTCGGGCGGGAACGTCACCCCTTCGAGCCAGCGGCGCGCTTCCATCACCGGAGGCGCAAAGGTGGTCGCGGTGCGGGGCAGGGTTGTCATGCGGGTCTCCGGTTGGGGCGCGTGATTCGCTCAGGCGCCGCGATAGGGTTCGACATATTGCAGCGCCATGTCCCACGGGAAGAAGATCCAGGTGTCCTGGCTGACCTCGGTCACGAAGGTATCGACCATGTCCCGGCCCATCGGTTTTGCATAGACCGTCGCCACATGGGCCTTGGGCATCAGCTTGCGCACCACTTCGAGCGTGCGTCCGGTATCGACGAGGTCATCGACGATGAGCACGCCTTCGCCATCGCCGACGAGGGCGCTGTCGGGCGATTTGATGACCTGCGCGGCGGCCTGGGTCTGATGGTTGTAGGATTTCACGCTGATCGTATCGACGGTGCGGATGTCGAGTTCGCGCGCGACGATCATCGCCGGGGCCATGCCGCCACGGGTGATCGCGACCACGGCGCGCCATTCGCCGTTTTCGGGGGCGACATCCTGAAGCCGCCACGCCAGGGCGCGGGCGTCGCGGTGAATCTGGTCCCAGCTGACATGGAAGCCCTTTTCGTGCGGCAGGCGGTCGGTCATGAGAGGTGTCCTTTCAGGCTGGCGTCAGGTGGCGATGCGCAGCGCCATCACCCCCAGAAGGGCGGCGGCGGCGCGGTCGAACAGGGCTTTGCACTTGAGATAGACGATGCGGACCGCGGCAATTCCGAGGCCTACCGTCAGAAGGCTGTAGAACAGGATTTCGAGCGCCAGGTGATTGAGCACAACCAGCACGGCCTCGGCGCCGGTCGGCATGGCCGGAAAGACGGTGGTGAAGATCGCCGCGATGAAGACCACTGCCTTGGGATTGGCGAGGTTTGTGACCAGCCCGAGGCGAAAGCCGCTGAGCCCGCCGGGCAGGTCTGCCTGTGCGGGGCGATCGGCCTGACGCCAGAGCATGAAGGCGAACCACGCAAGATAAAGCCCGCCCGCGATCTTGAGCGCAACAAAGGCCCAGGGCGCGACAGCAAAGATCGCGCTCAGTCCCAGAACTGCGAGCAGGCTCCAGAGCGTCGCGCCGAAGGCCAGCCCGAGCCCGCAGAGGAAGCCCGCGCGCCGCCCGGCGCCAAGCGCCGTGCGCAGCATCGCGAGCAGGGCTGGTCCGGGCGAGACCAGCGCACCCATGATGGCCAGGTTGAAGGCGAGCAGGGCGGTGATGTCGATCAATTCCGGCATCGACGCGACGGTCAGGTCTTGTCGATGTCGGGCGCGTCCACGGCCTTCATGCCGACGACGTGATACCCGGCATCCACATGCAGGACCTCGCCCGTGGTGCCGCTGCCCAGATCGCTGAGCAGGTAAAGCGCGGCCTTGCCGACGTCCTCGGTGGTCACGTTGCGGCGCAGCGGCGAATTCAGTTCATTCCATTTCAGGATATAGCGGAAATCGCCGATGCCGCTGGCGGCCAGGGTCTTGATCGGCCCGGCGCTGATGGCGTTGACGCGAATGCCGTCCTTGCCCAGATCCTCGGCCAGATACATCACGCTGGCTTCGAGCGCGGCCTTGGCAACACCCATGACGTTGTAATGCGGCATGACCTGTTCGGCGCCGTAATAGGTCAGGGTCAGCATGGCACCGCCCTCGGCCATGATCTTTTCGGCACGCTGCGCGATGGCGGTGAAGGAATAGACTGAGATGTCCATCGTGTTGAGGAAATTGTCACGGCTGGTATCGACATATCGGCCGCGCAGTTCGCTCTTGTCCGAGAAGCCGATGGCGTGAACGACGAAGTCGAGCTTGCCCCATGTCTTTTCCAGCTCGGCGAACAGCGCCTCGACCGAATCCATGTCGCCGACATCGCAGGGCAGCACGACCGTGGAGCCAAGCTGCTCGGCCAGCGGGCCGACCCGTTTCTTCAGTGCCTCGCCCTGATAGGAGAACGCAAGCTCGGCGCCCGCATCGGCGCATGCCTTGGCGATACCCCAGGCGATCGACTTGTCATTTGCAAGGCCCATGATCAGGCCGCGCTTTCCCGCCATCAGTGAATTTGACATTTCTTGACCTCGGCCCAACATGCAGTTTGAGGTTCCCTTTAGGCGATCGCCGGTAAGGCATCAAGGGACAAGGGAATGACGCGAGGTTCTCGGGTGTCGGTGGTTGTGTCCGTGCCCGGATCGGACTAGGCGCCTAGCGCCGAAAGAAAGCGGGCGGTGAAGGTGATGGACAGAACTGGAATATTCGCGGGCGACGACCCTTTCGTGATCGCGCGGGAATGGCTCGACGAAGCCACGAAGAGCGAGATCAATGACCCCAACGCGATGGCGCTGGCGACGGTGGATCAAGACGGCCTGCCAAATGTGCGCATGGTTCTGCTGAAGGAAATCAGCGCCGATGCGTTCTGGTTCTATACCAATTACCAGAGCGCCAAGGGGCGCGAGCTGGAGCATTCGGGGCGGGCCGCTCTGGTGCTTCACTGGAAGTCGCTGCGCCGCCAATTGCGTATCCGCGGAAATGTCACGCGCGAGGATGGTGCAGCGGCGGATGCATATTTCGCGTCGCGTTCGCTCAAGAGCCGTTTGGGGGCCTGGGCGTCGCATCAGTCCCAACCCCTGGAGTCGCGCGGCGCGCTGATGGCGCGGGTCGCGAAGATCACCGCTCAGAAAGGCACGAATCCGCCGAGGCCGGATTTCTGGGGTGGCTTTCGCCTGGAACCGGTGGAAATGGAATTCTGGGCTGATGGTGCTTTTCGCCTGCATGACAGGTTTGTCTGGCGCCGTGAAGGTCCTGAAAACGAATGGGAAATTCAACGTCTGAACCCTTGACGTTCACGTTTCGTAAAATGCAAGACCCTGAATACAAATGGATTTTCTGCTTGCAACTCTGTGCGGATGTGTCGCAAAACTTCAAGTAGTCTTGGGGGATAAAGACTGTTTTGGGTAGGAATGAAGTGACCAAAGAAAATGAAATCACACGTAGGATAAAAGGACGTGTTAAGTGGTTTGACCCCGTAAAGGGTTTCGGTTTTGTCATCGCCGATGAAGGCGGTCCTGATATCTTGTTGCACGCCAATGTATTGCGCAATTTTGGGCAAAGCTCGGTCGCTGACCGGGCCGGTGTGGAGATCGACGTTCAAGATACCGATCGTGGTATCCAGGCTGTCGAAGTACATTCCATCGAACCACCGGATGACAGCGAAGGCACCGGGCTTTCGGATCTCGACGAGATCGATCCGGAGGTGATCCGCGCCGCTCCGCTGGAGCCGGCGCGCGTCAAATGGTTCGACAAGGGAAAGGGATTTGGCTTTGCCAATACCTTCGGACGGGACGAGGATGTATTCGTCCATGTCGAAGTCCTGCGCCGTTCGGGGCTGGCTGATCTGCAGCCCGGAGAGGCGCTGGCGATGCGCGTCATAGAAGGTAAGCGTGGCCGCATGGCCACGGAGGTGTGTGGATGGGAAATGGCCGTAAAGCAATCCAAAGCCTGATCTTCAGTGTTCTTCTGGTCGTCCTTGCGCTGCCGGCCCTGGCCGGTGGTGTCTGCCGAGATGACCAGGTGGCGCTGCGCGGCGATTGGGGGCAGGCGCGATTCACCGTTGAACTCGCGGATGATGCGCCTTCGCGCGCCAAGGGCCTGATGAATCGCGACAGCCTGGCGCGCAGCGCGGGGATGCTTTTCGTCTACCCGGCGCCAAAGCGGGTCGGGTTCTGGATGAAGGACACGCTGATTCCCCTCGACATGATCTTCATGGACGAGACCGGCACGGTCACGCGCATTCATCAGAATGCCCAGCCGCATGACCTGCGTCCCAAGATGGGGGGCGATGCCATTCAGTTCGTGCTTGAGATCAACGGCGGCATGGCGCGCCAGCTGGGCATCGCCGAAGGCAGCCAGATGCGTCACCCATCGGTCGATCCCGATCTTGCGGCATGGCCCTGTTAGGGGTTTTCAATTTCATAACGCCAGAGTAGATACGGGGCCGGTCCGGGGCGTAGCGCAGTCTGGTAGCGCACCTGTTTTGGGTACAGGGGGTCGTGAGTTCGAATCTCGCCGCCCCGACCAATCACTTTCCACCGGTGTCAGGGCAGGGCGGATGCCGTACCCGCGCGGCACAGGCGCGATCGCACGAGCGTGCCAAGGCATGCCGGAAAGCCAGCCGAAAGACTCACCCATAGCGCGGCGTGACCGTCCGCAAACCAACCCATCATTGCATTTTCGCGCATGAGACGCGGCTGAGTGGGGCGATTGTGCAACTCGCCGGGACATTTGAGCGCAGGCGCGCGAGGCGCGTTCACAGGCCGGATCGCCGCCGTCAATCCGTCAAGGCCGCCACCGTGGGCATGAGGAAAACGCCCTAAGCGCCTTGAATATGGTTGCTTTCCGACCTCGCCCTTGGGTTGCGCCGAGAAGGGTCGGCGAGCCGAATGAATCACGGGGGTGTGACCCGTGGGCAGGGTGCCCGGAAGGTCAACATTATTTTTGCGAAAAATCGGCAAAAATTACGTTGACCCTCTATGGCTAGATACGTCAGATTGTGGGGGCCGGTCAGCAAGCCACAACATATAGTGTGCGAACGCCGGAATGGGACAGAACTCCAGAACACAGCCCGGACGTGCCGGGATGGATCGCTTGCGCCGTATTGTTCGGCGCAGGACGGGGGTGAGTTCCCGCGAATGGCCGCGGCTTGACGAAGCCACGGGGGCGGTAGGCTCGAAGTGAAACGCTGAACATGGGGCAGCAAGACAATGAAGATCGAAAGAAAATTCACCAAGGCAGGGCAGGACGCATATTCGGAGCTGAACTTCGTGACCACGAGTTCCGAAATCCGCAATCCCGACGGAACCATCGTTTTCAGGCTGGATGAGGTCGAAGTGCCCGCCGGCTGGAGCCAGGTGGCCAGCGACGTGATCGCGCAGAAGTATTTCCGCAAGGCGGGCGTGCCCAACAAGAGCACCCCGATCAAGGAAAAGGGTGTGCCGGAGTTCCTGTGGCGCTCGGCCCCCGCGAAGGACAATGACGGTTTCGGCGGCGAAACCAGCGCCAAGCAGGTGTTCGACCGTCTGGCCGGGGCCTGGGCCTATTGGGGCTGGAAGGGTGGCTATTTCACCACCGAAGAGGATGCGAGCGCCTATTTCGACGAGATGCGCTACATGCTGGCGCGCCAGATGGCGGCGCCCAACTCTCCGCAATGGTTCAACACGGGCCTGCACTGGGCCTATGGCATCGACGGTCCCAGCCAGGGCCATTACTATGTGGATTACCAGACGGGCGAACTGACCAGATCGAGCAGCGCCTATGAGCACCCGCAGCCCCATGCATGTTTCATCCAGTCGGTCGGTGACGACCTGGTGGGCGAAGGCGGCATCATGGATCTGTGGGTGCGCGAGGCCCGCCTGTTCAAATACGGTTCGGGTACCGGCACCAACTTCTCGAGCCTGCGCGCCGAGGGCGAGGCCCTGTCGGGCGGCGGCAAGTCGTCGGGGCTGATGGGTTTCCTCAAGATCGGCGACCGTGCGGCGGGCGCGATCAAGTCGGGCGGCACCACGCGGCGCGCGGCCAAGATGGTGATCTGCGACGCCGACCACCCGGATATCCAGGAGTTCATCAACTGGAAGGTCAAGGAAGAGCAGAAGGTTGCCTCGATCGTGGCCGGCTCCAAGATCCACGAACAGCGCCTGAACGAGATTTTCGCGGCGATCCGCGAATGGGATGGCAGCAGCGAGGATTCCGTCGACCCCAAGAAGAACGAGTCGCTGAAGGCGGCGATCCGCGGCGCCAAGCAGATGAAGATCCCGGAAACCTATATCAAGCGCGTGCTGGATTATGCGCGCCAGGGCTACGGCAGCATCGAGTTCCCGACCTATGACACCGACTGGGATTCCGAGGCCTATGCCAGCGTCTCGGGGCAGAACTCGAACAACTCGATCCGGGTGACGGATGCGTTCCTCAAGGCGGTCGAGAACGATGACGACTGGGCCTTGCTGAACCGTACCGATGGCAGCGTCGCCAAGACGATCAAGGCGCGCGACCTCTGGGAGGATGTGGGCCACGCGGCCTGGGCCTGCGCCGATCCGGGCATCCAGTATCATGATACTGTCAACGCCTGGCATACCTGCCCGGAAGATGGCGAGATCCGCGGATCGAACCCCTGTTCGGAATACATGTTCCTCGATGACACGGCCTGCAACCTGGCCTCGATGAACCTGTTGCAGTTCTTCCATGACGGGGCGTTCGACGCCGACAGCTACATGCACGCCACGCGGCTCTGGACCGTGACGCTGGAAATCTCGGTGATGATGGCGCAGTTCCCCTCCAAGGAGATCGCGCAGCGCAGCTTTGATTTCCGCACCCTTGGCCTCGGCTATGCCAATATCGGCGGGCTGCTGATGAACATGGGTTTTGGTTATGACAGCGCCGAGGGTCGCGCGCTATGTGGTGCACTGACGGCGATCATGACCGGCGTGGCCTATGCCACCAGCGCCGAAATGGCCGGGGAACTGGGCCCCTTCGCGGGCTACAAGCGCAACCGCGAACACATGCTCCGCGTCATCCGCAACCACCGCAACGCCGCTTACGGCGCGACCGAGGGTTATGAGGGGCTGGAGGTGAAGCCGGTGCCGCTGGACCTGGCCAACTGTCCCGACCCGCGGCTTGTCGATCTGGCGATGGCCAGCTGGGACGAGGCACTGAAGCTGGGCGAGACGCACGGCTATCGCAATGCCCAGTCCACCGTGATCGCGCCGACCGGCACGATCGGGCTGGTGATGGATTGCGACACCACCGGGATCGAGCCCGATTTCGCGCTGGTCAAATTCAAGAAGCTGGCCGGTGGCGGCTACTTCAAGATTATCAACCAGTCGGTGCCCGCCGCCCTTGAAAAACTGGGCTATGGCTCTGCGCAGATCGAGGAGATCGTTAGCTACGCGGTCGGTCACGGCACCATCGGCAACGCGCCGGGGATCAATCACACCTCGCTGGTCGGCCACGGTTTCGGCCCCAACGAGCTGGAGAAGATCGACGGTGCGCTCGGCTCGGCCTTCGATATCCGTTTCGTCTTCAACCAGTGGACCCTGGGCGAGGCGTTCTGCACCAATGTGCTGGGGATCCCGGCGCAGAAGCTGAACGATCCGACCTTCGACATGCTGGCGCATCTTGGTTACTCCAAGGCAGATATCGAAGCCGCCAACGACCATGTCTGCGGGACCATGACGCTGGAAGGTGCGCCGCATCTGCGCGAAGAGCACTACCAGATCTTCGATTGCGCCAATGCCTGCGGCAAGAAGGGCAAGCGGTATCTGAGCGTGGACAGCCATATCTACATGATGGCGGCGGCGCAGAGCTTCATCTCGGGGGCGATCTCGAAGACGATCAACATGCCCAACGATGCCACCATCGAGGATTGCCAGAAGGCCTATGAGCTGAGCTGGTCGCTCGGGGTGAAGGCGAATGCGCTCTACCGCGACGGCTCCAAGCTGAGCCAGCCGCTGGCATCGTCGCTGGTCGAGGATGATGACGAAGCCGCCGAGATCCTGGAAAGCGGATCCACGCAGGAGAAGGCCGCCGTTCTGGCCGAAAAGGTCATCGAGAAGGTGATCGTCAAGGAAATCGTCAAGTCGCACCGTGAAAAGATGCCCGAACGCCGCAAGGGTTATACCCAGAAGGCGATCGTGGGGGGCCACAAGGTCTATCTGCGCACCGGTGAATATGAAGACGGTAATCTTGGCGAGATCTTCATCGACATGCACAAGGAAGGTGCCGGTTTCCGGGCGATGATGAACAATTTCGCCATCGCCGTGTCGGTCGGCCTGCAATATGGCGTGCCGCTCGAGGAATTCGTCGATGCCTTCACCTTCACCAAGTTCGAGCCCGCGGGCATGGTGCAGGGCAATGACAGCATCAAGAACGCGACCTCGATCCTGGACTATATCTTCCGCGAACTGGCGGTCAGCTACCTGGATCGCACCGATCTGGCCCATGTGAAGCCCCAGGGCGCGTCCTTTGACGATCTGGGCCGCGGCGAGGAAGAAGGCGTGTCGAACGTGAGCGAGATGAGCGACGCCGCTGCATCGCGTTCGCTGGAGGTGCTCAAGCAGATCAGCTCGACCGGCTATCTGCGCAAGCGCCTGCCCCAGGAACTGGTGGTGCTGAATGGCGGCCAGTCGAGGATGGCGGCGGCGGGTGGTGATCCGGTGCAGGCATTGCAGACGCTGGTGCCTGAGACCGCGAGCGCGACGGCCTCGTATAGCGCCAGCTCGACCACCACGACGGCCGTGGCCTCGGGCAGCCTGACGATGAATGCCGCCACCAAGGCGCGCATGCAGGGCTACGAAGGCGAAGCCTGCGGCGAATGCGGCAACTACACGCTGGTGCGCAACGGCACCTGCATGAAATGCAACACCTGCGGTGCGACAAGCGGGTGTAGCTGAAAGATCGCGCCCCTGACGGGGGGCGCGTAGGGACCAGCGGGCCTGTACAGGCGGCCCGCGGTCCCGAAGCCACAGGATGGGGCGGACTAATGGCTTCGTCCATCCTTTTCCGGGGCGGGTGCGCTCGCCCTGCGCGGATCGGGCCGCAGGCAGAAACCGGGCGGTACAAATAGTGAGCCCGATCTCGTGAACCTCAGGGGCGTCCAAGGGCGCCCCTTTTTTCTTGGGCGATCGCCGGCCTCAGGGGGCGGCGCGGTTGAGCATCCCGAAAAGATCGCGCGGATCGTCGGGGTCGGCCAGCAGGTCGAGTTCGAGGTAGAGATCGGTGCTGCCGATATGATCGCGGATATAGCGCAGGGCGCTGAAATCCTCGATGGCGAAGCCGACACTGTCGAACAGCGTGATCTGCCCGGCGCTGCTGCGCCCCGGCTTGCTGCCGTTGATGACTTCCCAGATCTGGGTGACGGGGTGATCGGGCGCGAGCTGCTGGATCTCGCCCTCGATCCGGGTCTGTTCGGGATATTCGACGAAGATTTCGGCGCGGTGCAGCACGCCGGGGGCAAGTTCCGTCTTGCCGGGGCAGTCGCCGCCGATGGCATTGATATGCACGCCCGCGCCGACCATGTTGTCGGTGAGGATCGTGGCATATTGCTTGTCGGCGGTGCAGGTGGTGATGATCTGCGCGCCTTCCATCGCGTCTTCGGCGCTGCTGCACAGATGAACATCGAGCCCCAAGCCCTTGAGATTATGGGCAGCCTTGCGGGTGGCGGCCGGATCGATATCCCAGAGACGCACGGATTTGACGCCGCAGATCGCCTTCATGGCGAGGCTCTGGAACTCGGATTGCGCGCCATTGCCGATCATCGCCATCGTGTCGGCGCCTTTGGGGGCGAGGTATTTCGCCACCATCGCCGAGGTCGCCGCGGTGCGCAGGGCGGTGAGCACGGTCATTTCGGAGAGCAGCACCGGGTAGCCATTGCCGACATTGGCCAGAAGGCCGAAGGCGGTGACGGTCTGCAGGCCCGCGCTGGTGTTCTTGGGATGGCCGTTCACGTATTTGAAACCGTAGACCTCGCCATCAGAGGTCGGCATCAGTTCGATCACGCCTTCGGCGGAGTGGCTTGCGATGCGAGGGGTCTTGTCGAACAGGTCCCAGCGGCGGAAATCCTGTTCGATATATTCCGCCAGGCCGCGCAGCATCGGTTCGATTCCGATGTGATGCACGAGCTTCATCATGTTCTCGACCGAGACGAAAGGCACCAGCGCCTTGTCGGAAGGGGGGATATGCGGCATGAGATTTATCCTTTTCAGGCAAAGGCTTGCGTGGGGCGGTCAAAGACACGGCGGCCAAACGCCGAGGCTGTCAGATCCACCATCACCTGCGCGGTGCGACCGCGGTCATCGAGAAACGGGTTGAGTTCTACGAGGTCGAGCGAGGTCATCAGCCCGCTGTCGCAGATCATCTCCATAACCAGATGCGCCTCGCGGATGGTGGCGCCGCCGGGGACGGTGGTGCCGACGGCGGGGGCGATGGCGGGGTCAAGGAAATCGACATCAAGCGACACGTGCAGCATGCCGTTGGCCCTGGCGACATGGGCGAGGAATGCGGAGAGGGGTTTGGCGATCCCGGTCTCGTCGATCTCGCGCATGTCGTGGCGGCGGATACGGGTGCGTTGAAGGATGTCGCGCTCGGGGCCGTCGACGGAGCGCAGGCCGAGGATGCAGATGTTCTCTTCGGGGATCGGGTTGGCGAGCTTGGGAAAGCCGGTAAACCCATTGTTTCCAGTGACATAGGCGAGGGGGGTGCCATGCAGGTTGCCCGAGGCGCTGCTTTGAGGCGTGTGGAAATCGCTATGGGCGTCGAGCCAGAGCACGAATTGCGGGCGCGCCTGTGCGGCGGCGTGGTTGGCGACCCCGGAGACCGAGCCGAGCGAGAGTGCATGATCGCCGCCAAGGAAGATCGGCACACCTTGGGAAACCGAAATTTCCGCTTGTTTTGCAATGGATTGGGTCCACCCGATAGTCTGCGCAGGGGCGTGCAGGTGGGCAGGCAGGTCATCCGGTGCAGAGACGGGATCGGGGGTGAGGTTGCCAAGGTCGCGGGTGGTGTGGCCAAGCTCGGTCAGAGCGGCGGGCAGACCGGCGACGCGGTAGGCGTCGGGGCCCATAAGGCAGCCTTGGCGGTCCTTGCCGCTATCGACGGGAGCACCGATGAGGATGCATGTCTTCGGGGTCATGGGAGCACTCGGGTTGTTCAGGTTGCCTTAAGATTCCTCCGAAATGAGTTGAATTGAAGCAGGCAATTTGCACAAATAGAGCGGATACTGCGCGAAACGGAAACGGATTTATGCAAAATGGACGAGACTGATCGCAACCTGATTTCCGCCTTGCGTCATGATGCGCGGGCGTCGCTTTCGGATTTGGCGGCGATGCTGGAGGTGTCGCGCACGACGGTGCGGGCGCGCATCGAGCGGCTGAAGCAGGCCGGTGAGATCGTCGGATTCACCGTGGTCCTGAGGGGCGATGCAGCGCGCGATCCGGTGCGCGGGCTGATGATGATCGGGATCGAGGGGCGCGGGACGGATAGAATCATACGCCAGATCAATGGGTTGAGCGCCGTGCGCGCGGTGCATACCACCAATGGCCGCTGGGATCTGATCGTCGAGATCGGCACCGACACGCTGGAGGCGTTCGACGTGATCCTGGGCCAGATCCGGAAATTCGACGGTATCGCCAGCTCGGAAACCAGCCTGCTTCTCAACACCCGGAAGTCCGGGGGCTGAGCGGCTTCAGCTGTGTACGAGATGTCCGGTTTGTACGCCGGTCTTGTACGGGTTTCGGGGCGCTGGCGCAGAGTTTCGTACAGAATGGCGCGAGACGCGCGATCGGGCCGCGATCTCGGTCCTGTTCACGCCCGGCGCGCGGCCATGATCCAGAGCGCGGCGAGGAGGAGGGAGGCGAGGGTGTTCCAGCTGGCCATCGAGAGGCCGAACATCTCCCAGGGGACTTCATCGCAGCGCACGATGGGCGCGGCCATGATCCGGTCGAAGAGCTGATCGGAACTGAGCCCGGAGACGTCCGCGGAGGTGCAGGCCGCGGGGCCTTCCCACCAGTCGCGCTCGACCCCGGTATGGTAGAAGCCGATGGCGGCGGTGGTGAGGGTTGCGATCGCGCCCAGAACGGCCAGGGGCAGCAGCGCCGCGCGGGGCAGAAGAAAAGCAAGCAGGCCGAGAGCGACGGCTACAATATGCGGGTAACGCTGCCAGTAGCACAGATCGCAGGGCGGCATCGCGCCGATATACTGAAAGCCGAGCGCGCCCAGCATCATCAGAGCCGAACCGCCTGCAGCGAGCAGAAAGAGGGTGCGCCGGTGAAGGGTCATAGGTGACGTACCAGATAGAAGCCGCCAAAGAGCAATGCAACGAACAGAATCGTGAGCAGGCCGAGGCGGCGCTCGATGAAGTCGCGGATCGGAGTGCCGAATTTCCACAGAAGCGCCGCCACGAGGTAAAAGCGCAGGCCGCGTGCCAGGATCGAGGTGGCGATGAAGGTCGCCAGAGGCATCCCCGTCCAGCCCGACATGATGGTAATGACCTTGTAGGGGAAGGGCGTGACCCCGGCGGTCAGCACGGCCCAGAAGCCGAAGTCGTTGAAGCGGGTGTTGAATTCGGACACGGCGTCCGCCTTGCCCAGCGATTGCAGGATCGGCAGCCCCAGTTGTTCATAGGCCAGCGCGCCGATGGCATAGCCCAGAAGCCCGCCCAGCACCGAAGCGACCAGAGCCACCAGCGCCACCAGCCAGGCCCGCGAGGGGCGGGCCAGGATCATCGGGATCATCAGCACGTCCGGCGGGATCGGAAAGACCGAGCTTTCGATAAAGGAGATCAGCGCCAGCACCCAGAGGGCGCGGGGGTGCTCGGACATGCGGATCGTCCAGTCATAGAGGCGTCTGAGCATGTTGGCCGTGCCTGCTTGTCTCAAGGGTGAGGTCTTCGACCATGTGCGCGGGGTGGGGTCAAGGCCGGAGGGCGGGGGCGACGTAAAAAACGGCGCGAGGGCACTGGACGCGGTCGCATGGCTTGGGTAGAACCTCGAACCGGGCCCAAGTGGCGGAATGGTAGACGCAGGGGATTCAAAATCCCCCGGTAGCAATACCGTGCGAGTTCGAGTCTCGCCTTGGGCACCAATGACTTAGCAGATTTGCGAGGGTCGAAAGAGGCGGTGTGTTATACCCGCGTGTTATACCTTCACGTTCCGTTTCCGTTCTGTTCTGAACGCAGATTCTCTCATTGATCCTGATAATAGTCCTTAGCAAATGGACAGCGGCCATAGCGATAGGCGGCAAGAGCAGCCCCACCGCCATCGTCTCCCTCTCCGTAGCCGAACCAGATGTTTTCGCGCCAGACGGATCTCTCCCCCGGCTCGGGGAACGCCATCAGGCGCTCTGATATGCCGGTGATTTGGTGAATTTTTTCAAGAAACTCGGCCTTTAGGTCCAAGAGCTTCATCATATCTTCTGGCGGCGTCAGCTTCATCAATTCTACTGCCATCATTTCCTCCGTTTCTGTGCGGCCATCGACAAGGCGCGATTGCTCGCCCGCTTGCGATAATAGGCGACCATATCGGCGCTCTGGCCTGTCACGGCCTGTATCTCGGCGTCTGACGCGCCGGCCTCGGCAAGCTCGATGATCGCCAATTTTCGCAGCCCGTGCAGGCTGTAGGGCTTTGCGCGGTCTCCCATGCTATTGCGCCACGTCCGAAAGGATCGCTCGACCGAATGATAGCCCAGCGGCTCCGTCAGGTTCTTCGCAAGGACATATTGGCCCTGACACGGTAGCGCCTCAATGAAGGTGCGCAGGCGTTCTGGGCAGTAAACCTCAAGCTCCTGTTTGCCCTTCTCGTCGCGCACAATCATCCACTCGCCCTGAAACTGGTCGTGGCGCATCATTATGGCCGCGTTGGGCCTCTGGCCGGTGCCAAGGATCAAGCGCGCCGTTATCTGCACGCGCTCGGGCGCGGTATCGAGCTTGGCAACCATCCAATCGGGCCACGGCTCGTATTCTCGGGCGGGCGTGTGTGCGCCCAACTTCTTTGCCGGGTTCGGTCCCATCGGCCAGTCCAGCTCGGTTTCGGCGTAATTCCACAAGAGTGAGATCGTCTGGGCGTATTTCGTCGCCTTGCGCGGAGTCTCAGCTGCAATGCCGCCGATGGCGGCGCGGATCGCCTGCCGTGTGGTTTTGCGCATGTCCTTGCCGCCGTTCTTCGCCATAATGGCGTCCATGGTGCGGCGGTAGCTTTTCTTGGTGGAATCGGCCAGCTTTGCCTGAACCTGCGGATCTTGGCGCCATGCCTCGATGCACGCGCGCCAGGTGTATCTTGCGGGCGCGGCCTGCTTTTCGTGCGTCCCTGTCTGCGCCATCCAATAGAGGCGCGTCAGCTCTTCCTTGTCGCCCTTCCAGTCGAGATAGACAGACCGAAAGCGTTTTTTCCCGCCCTCGGTCCACGAAACTCGATGATATGGACGCCATTGGCCTCGCTGAAATTGCCAGACAAGGCGAGGCAGGCTGATACGAGGCTTTGGCGGCTTCATAGCTCAAATTCCTGTTCGGGCATGGCCGCATCACCATTAACGACAGCTTCGAGCATGTCCACCCGCCAGCGTTCGTGGCCGCCAATGCGGCACGGCTGGGGCAGCGCCCCAACCTCGACCAACCGGCGAAACTCGGGCGCTGAAAGGTCCAGCATCGAGGCGGCGGTGGTGTCCTTCACGGCTATCTGGCGAACGGCCATATTCCTCACTCCCCGTCAGGAAGGGCGATTCCGATCAAAGCGACGATCGGCCAAAAGATGATCACAATAACGGACACGAGCGGGACGAGGCTTACCTTGGCACGACGGGGATCGGTGGCCACCAGCGACCTTTTTTGCATGTGAAACCGATACGCGGCAGGAGGTTGGCATTCGAGGAATGGTGGATCTCGACGCCTTCCGCCGCCGCCTGCGTATCGCACAGGTCAAACGGCGTGATGTCAGGGTCCTGCGCCACAAGCTCCTCGAAAAAGGCCTGGTTAGGCGCCAGCTCGCCCTGGAGCTTGGGGCGGCCTTGCGGCGCGGGAGCCGGATGCCCACACATCCGGATCGCCCGCGCCGACCGCGCGCCTGTCGCCGGCCAGAGCCTCAGGCTCAACGCCGCCGCTCGCCCGCTCAAACCCTCCTCGATATACCGCTGAGACCGCGCACAAGGCGCCTTCTGGGAATCCCCGGCGATTCAGGTTTTCATAGAAACGCTCTAAATTGGGTGACGCGCAAACGGGGCGAGTTCTGCTTCATATTTGGGCGCCCTTTTGGCAAGGATCTAATCCGGTGTTGTCAGACGGCTTTGAATTCGTCTCAACAAGGACAGGATTCCGCATCGGAAAAGCTGGAGATCATCCGCACCGTCGAAGCCTCATATTTGCCCACCCCTCAGGCGCTGGCCGTGCTCGGCATTCCACGCATGACCAAATATCGCTGGTATGATCGATGGTCCGAGGGTGGGCTTGACGCGCTCGAGGATCCGGCTCTTCACCCAGTCCTCACCACCGGTCAGCTTGTCGCGACCCGGGTTGCGCTGCGGCTTCGGTGCAAGGCCCCGGTCTCGCGCCTGAGCCGCACCATATCGTTGGCGAACTTGATCGAAACGCAAAGGAGCCGGCCTATTTCGGTATGCGTGCTTCCCTGCTAAACCAGCGCAACAGCGCGTTGCCGCAGCTCGATAGGATGCGGTTTACCCATTTCTGACCCCCATATCTACATCAACGACATAGAATCAGAGAACCACTCCGTGGGAAGCCTGAATCTTATCAAAATCGACACGTTCTAGCGGCACGGAAATTAAATCCCGGTCCGTCTTCGTCAAGATTCGACAGCCATCATCCTGCACCAAGACCATGTCCTCGAGCTTGATCATCCCAGCTTCAGCGTCGCAGAGGTGAAGTTCGATGGCCAGCACCATGCCTGCGACTATTACTTCTTCGCCGCCGCGCGACAAGAATGGCGGCTCATTGAGGTCTAGGCCAACCCCATGGCCCACGAAATGCGCCATTTTTCCATCGGGAAACTTTAGAAACGAGCAGAATACCCCCGCGTTTTCAGCGTGATGGCACGCGCGCTCAAATACGTCACCCGACGTCATGTTCGGCGCGATATCTGCAATCAGCCTGTCCGAGACCAACCGCAGAGACTCGTGCAATTGCAGAGCTCTTTTCGTGGGTTCCCCAAGGCAATATGTTCGCGATTGGTCGCCGTGGTAACCTTTCACGCAGGTTGGGATATCCACGATCACGAGATCACCGCTTTTAAGCTTTCGGCGTGACGCTCCGGCGGGGACTGCAGCGCTCAACCCACAGCCTGAAACTGTGAAGACGACTCCGCTCATCTGTTGTCGGTTCTCCCCTGATGCGAGCGGCCCGCGTCCCATGGTGAAGTCGGGTTGCCGGACGAAAAATACCCCTTCGTGCCCGGCCCGACGGTGTCCGTCCTCCACGATAGCGGAGGCTTCCAGTTCGGTCATCCCGACATACCATCCCTCTGACGCCGCCCTGTGGCCCTCTTCGAGCACATTTGCGGCGATTTCGATGGCTGCAATCTCCCCGGCGTCCTTGATCGTTCTCTGTTCGAGGATGTCCGATGACAAATCCACGATCCGCGCTGACCCAAGAACCTTCCCGAGTTGTTGGTATTGAGGGACGGTCATTACGTCGAGTTCGGCACCGATCCGCAGGTCGTCGGTGTTTTCTCCAAGGCTGGCGGTTACGATTTCGGAAAGCTTGCGATTAAAAGAGACGCGATCAGCTGACAGGCTGCTTTGCCTTCGGGCGAAGTCCAGTCCAGAGCGCACGTAGAGATGGGCATCGCCCGGAGTGATAAAAAGCCATCCCGGCTGAGCGGTGCCCGTGTAGTAGAATATGTCCCTACTGAAATGCAGTAAGGCGGCCGCTAGATCCCGTTCTAGGAGGCGTTCCTGAAGTGCGTTGATCCTTTCCTTATGGACGGTCATTCTTGTCTCCTTCGTCAGCATTGGATGTCGGGATTTGCGGTTTGTCGGATTGGGCCGCGACCAGATAGCGAGATCCCGAAACCCAGGCAGTAGTAGTGGTTAAGGCAGAACTCTTCCCGCAGGCGTGGTGTAACTGGTTCGGCCTGTCATACGTCAAGTCGCTCTGACATTAGTTCTCTCCTCCATCGCAATCCGCAGTTAAGCCACAAAGAAACTGTTGACGTCAGTTAGATATCTGAATTAAACAAACATATGTTTTTCTATCTGGATATGTCAAATGACAACTGCGATACGCTCGAATAATCGACTTGATGTCTTGCTCGACAGTTCTGCGGAACTCTTTTCGGAGCGCGGGTACCAGGCTGCGACAATGCGGGACATTGCCAAGAAATGCGGAATGCTACCGGGGTCGATCTACTATCATTACCCAAACAAGGAGGCTTTGCTCGTAGGGGTCTATGAAGAGGGTGTTCGACAGCTGAGTGAGCGAGTTCAGCGAGAGATCGCTAGAGCCACGGATCCGTGGGAGCGGCTGGAGTTGATGCTCGCTGCGCACATCGAGATGATTGTGGAGCCCACAGCCTATGCCAGCGTTATCATTCGCATCTTGCCCGATGATGTGCCGTCGGCGCGTGAAGAGCTCGTCCGTCTGCGAGATAAGTACGAAGTTTATTTGCGCGATTTGGTGGGCGCACTTCCGCTGCCGAAGGATGTGGATCGCCGGTTGCTTCGGCTCTTCTTGATTGGGTCGGTTAACCACATCCCGGTTTGGCACCGGCCCGGCGGAGAAAGCCCCAAGCAGATTGCGCGACAATTGACGCGGGTTTTTCGCCGACCGCTTCAGGTCAAGCCGAGGGAGTCCAAATGATGGCCTATCCTGAGCGTGTCCTGGTTACGAAAATCGGGTTCGACGGGCATGACCGAGGCAGTCGCGTGGTCGCCGCCTTCCTGCGCGACGCCGGGATGGAGGTGATTTACACCCCGCCCTGGCAGGAAATCGAGGCGGTGGTCAAGCTGGCGATGCAGGAGGACGTAGATCTTATAGGCGTGAGTTCGCTCGCAACCGATCATCTTATTATGCCAGACTTGATTGCGGCCCTGCGTGACGCGGGAATGGACCATGTGCGCCTGATCGTGGGTGGAATAATCCCGCAGAATGAACAGCCCGAACTATTGAACGCCGGCGTCAGCGCGATCTTCAGCCCGGGCGCCACGAGCGAAGAGATTGTTGAAACCGTCCGGGGGCTTGTCGTCGAGGCTCGCGCGGCGCGCGAATGCGCAGAGGAAATGTAATGCCTAAGATAGCTTCGAACACCGACACCGCCAGCCTCAAAGAAAAGCAGGCCAAATGGCAAATCCGCTATGACAGAGAGATCGGGCGAGACAGGACAGTCGTGAACCGTTCCGGTGTCGAGGTGCGTCCGCTCTATACGCCGCTGGACTGGTCGGATGGCCGTTACGACGAGGATTTGGGTATGCCGGGCGAGCTGCCCTACACTCGCGGCATCTACAACACCATGCACCGTGGCCGCACTTGGACACAGAGGCAGCTCATCGGGCTAGGGACGCCGCAAGACTATAACAAACGGGTTCGGATGTTGCTGCAACAAGGGGCTTCGGCGATTAGCCTTCTGCCGTGCAACTCGGGGTTCCGCGGGATAGACTGTGACGAAAGTCCCGTGCCGCTGCTTGGCACCTGCGGTACCGTCATCAACACAGTCGATCACATGGATGCGGCGCTTGATGGCGTGCCGATCGGCGAGATATCCACTGCGATGAACGACCCCACGCCCTTCACGCTTTTCGCTTTCCTGCTCAGCGTGGCGAAACGCCGTGGGGTGCCATTCGACAAGATCACGGGCACCGCGAACCAATCAGATTACATTTCGCATTTCGTGGCCAACCACATGTTCTACCGACTAAGCCAGCCTGGTGCGCGACGCGTCTTCGTAGATCACGTCAAGTTCTGCCGGGAGCATGTGCCAAACTGGAACCCGGTATCGGTCGTTGGCCAGCACATGCAGCAGGCCGGCGCCACCCCTGCAGAAACGATGGGGCTGACGCTCTCGACCGCGATCCAGTACGCCGACGATTGCATCGAGGCGGGTATGAGTCCTGACAAAATCCTGCCGCGCTTCACCTATTTCTTCGATATCTCCATCAGCTTTTTCGAGGAGGTGGCAAAGTTCCGTGCCGGGCGGCGTATCTGGGCGAAGATCACCCGTGAGCGTTACGGCGCGAAGGATCCGCGCTCGTGGCGGTTCAAGTTCCACGGTCAGACATCCGGCGTCGACCTGACGCAGCAACAGCCCCTCAACAACATCGCGCGAGTGACAGCGCAGGCGATTGCCGGGATCTTCGGTGGCTTGCAATCCATGCACACTGACGGGTTTGACGAGGCGATGACCTGTCCGACGGAGGACGCAGCGCGAATCGCTGTTGCAACGCAGAACATCCTGCGCGAAGAGGCGCATCTCTGCGACGTAATCGACCCGCTGGGCGGATCTTACTACGTGGAGGCCCTTACCAACGAGATGGAAGAGAAGATTCTTCAGGTCATGGACGTGATCGAGAATGCGGGTGGGATGTACAATGCTGCAGATGCGGGGATTGTGCAGCGTATGATCGGGAAGTCGGCGTTCGAGTATCAGAGCCGAATTGAAAGCGGCGCAGAGAAAGTCGTGGGTGTGAACTGCTATCAATCTGAGGCGGAGGATGGAGAGGTTGAGACCTATCGCCCAAACCGTGAAGCGATGGAAGCGCAGGTTGCAGCCTTTAAAGCTTTCAAAGCCGACCGAAAGCAATCCGATGTGGAAAGGGCATTGGACGACTTGGCGCGTGCGGCGAGCGGCACACAGAACGTTTATGAGAAGGTTGTGACGGCGGCCGATAGCGGGGTGACCCATGGTGAGATCATCGCGTGCCTGCGACGTGAGCTTGGGTTCGGCCATCCGCTAATGGTGGCCTGATGTCCAGCGATGGAAAGATACGGGTTGAGGTCCTTGCTGAGCGGCTTCGCAAGGGCGACTCTCGTGCACTTGGCCAAGCGCTGACCGTGGTTGAAAACGGGGGAAGCAACGCACTGGCTCTGACCGAAGCGTTGGCCGGTGCGTTTGGTAAGGCGCGCATTGTGGGTTTTACTGGCCCACCCGGTGCCGGCAAGTCGACTCTTCTCGATGCCTTGATCCATGAATGGCGAAGAGAGGGCCGTCCGGTTGCCGTTCTCGCAGTAGATCCGGTGAGCCCGATCTCGGGCGGCGCGGTGCTGGGCGACAGGACGCGCATGGGCGCGCACAGCCTAGACGATGGAGTCTTTATCCGGTCCGTTTCGGCGCGCGGTCATCTCGGCGGGCTCTGCGAGGCAGCGCATGACATGGCGGACATCATGGACGCTGCCGGCTGGCCGCTCATTCTGATCGAAACGGTGGGCGCTGGGCAGTCGGAAACCGAGATCGCGCAGGTGGCTGATCTTAGTGTCGTTATTGCCGCGCCAGGGCTCGGCGACGAACTCCAAGCTATAAAGGCCGGGATATTGGAAATCGGCGATCTGCTCGTCGTGAACAAGGGTGATCGTGACGATGCCGGTGAGACGGCACAACACCTCGAAGCGATGCTGTCTCTGCGATCCGGCGCGAAGCGCGATGTTTCTGTCTTGAGGGTTTCTGCGACGACAGGAAGCGGAGTCTCGAGATTGAAGGACGAGATTGATCATCGTCTGGAATCCGCAGGTGTCGCTGCGGGTGCCGACCGGAATCGCAAACGCAATGCGCGCAAGATGGCGCTTGCCATTCATCGTGTCGCCAGCCGCATTTCGGCGGGGATTCCGGACGAAGACATCGGTGCGATGAGGTCGGAAGAACTGGACCATGTCATTGAGCGCTGGCTCGCGTCTTTGCCGACTGGGGTTGAGGATTGAATGTCGCTTTGTAACGCATGGATGACTTACCCTAGATCGGCTCGGTGCCGGTTTCCCTTAGATGTATAGGGTGCTTGGTGCCGAGAATGACGGCTACGGAAGGGCTGTACGTCAAGCTGCATTGAGCAAGGCCGTGTTGGTACGCTTGGCTGGGGTATTCTCGAAAAGAGCATGGTTAAGAGTACGCGGCAAAGCTCGGCGTCCTCGTTTCAAAGCTAAATTGGTGCTGTCGAGGGAAATAATGGATAACCGCATGGAACAATCTGTACCAAGCTCCATTCCGGCGCTTTTGCAACGCAACGCCGGGCAGTTCGCCGAAAGGCCCGCCTATCGTGAAAAAGAGTTCGGGATCTGGCAATGCTGGACCTGGGCCGAGGCCGAGAAGGAGATCGAGGCGCTGGCGCTGGGTCTGCTGAACCTGGGCGTGAACGAGGGCGATTTCATCGCGATCATCGGGCGCAACCGGCCACATTTCTACTGGTCGATGGTGGCCGCGCAATCCGTGGGGGCGATTCCGGTGCCGCTCTACCAGGATGCCGCCGCCGACGAGATGGCCTATGTGCTGGAACATTGCGGCGCGCGTTTCGCCGTGGTCGAGGACCAGGAGCAGGTGGACAAGGTGATCGAGGTGCAGGACCAGCTGCACCAGTTCGAGCACATGATCTACGTCGATCAGCGGGGCCTGCGTAAATACGACCATCACAAGCTTCATACCTTCGTCGGCATTCAGGATCAGGGGCGGGCCGCCTATTGGGAGTTTATCGAGGACCTCAAGGCGCGGCGCGAAAAGCTGGATTACGACAGTATCTGCGGGATGCTCTATACCTCGGGTACCACCGGCAAGCCCAAGGGCGTGGTGTTGTCCAACCGCAATATCATCGAGGCGTCGCGTTCGTCGGCGGAGTTCGACAAGCTGTCGCGCGACGAAGAGGTGCTGGCC
>NZ_FWFU01000011.1 GCF_900172255.1 Roseovarius halotolerans | reverse complement strand
CGCCGAGATCATCGGTGTGAACCCGCTGCGCGCCAAGCTGAGCGCATTCGCGATCAGCTCGTTCTTTGTCGGCATCGCGGGCGCGCTGTTCTTCTCGGTCTACCTTGGCGCGGTCGAGGTCGGCGAGGCCTTCGGCATCAACAAGTCGTTCCTTGTCCTGTTCATGGTGATCATCGGCGGGCTGGGTTCGATCTTCGGCAGCTTTGCGGGGGCGGCGTTCCTGGTGCTGTTGCCGGTGCTTCTCAAGAACTTTCTGGTGGGCGGTCTTGGCTGGCCCACGGATCTGGCGGCACATCTGGAATTCATGATCGTCGGCGCGCTGATCATCGTTTTCCTTGTGCTTGAACCCCACGGGTTGGCGCAGCTTTGGCGTGTCGCCAAGGAAAAACTGAGACTTTGGCCCTTCCCGCATTGAGGGCGGGCCTGAGGAGGAGACACCGGGGGCATTGGCCCCTGGCGCATGCGACCATCGGACAATGACCAAAGGGAGGAATAACCGATGAAAAAGAAACTTCTGACAGCGCTTGTCGCTGCGGTGATGGCGGCAGGGCCCGCCCTGGCCGACCTCAAGATCGTCGATACCAGCTATCGCACCGGGCCTTACGCGGCCAATGGCATCCCGTTCTCGGACGGCTACCAGGACTATTTCACGCTGCTCAACGAGCGTGACGGCGGCATCGGCGGCGAGGCGATCAACCTCGTGGAATGCGAAACCGGCTACAACACCGAAAAGGGCGTCGAATGCTACGAGGCGACCAAGGGCGACGGTTCGCTGCTCTATCAACCGCTGTCCACGGGCATCACCTATCAGCTCATTCCCAAGGTGTCGTCGGACAAGATCCCGCTTCACACCATGGGCTACGGGCGCACCTCGGCCAAGAACGGCAAGGTCTTTGAATGGGTGTTCAACTATCCCGCAAACTACTGGGATGGCGCCAGCCATGCGATCACCCACATTCTCGAGCAGAATGGCGGCGACATCAGCGGCAAGTCGGTTGCGCTGGTCTATCACAACTCGGCCTATGGCAAGGAACCGATCCGCACACTGGAAGGGCTGGCCGAGAAGCACGGCTTCAACCTGACGCTTCTGCCGGTCGATCACCCCGGTCAGGAGCAGAAATCGCAGTGGCTTCAGATCCGCCGCGAAAGCCCCGATTACGTGATCATGTGGGGCTGGGGCGTCATGAACCAGGTCGCCATCCAGGAAGCCGTGAACATCCGGTTCCCGATGGAGAACTTCATCGGCATCTGGTGGTCGGGTTCGGAGAACGATGTGAAGGCCGCGGGCGATCGTGCCAATGGCTACAAGGCGCTGACCTTCCACAACATCGGCTCGAACTACCCGATCTATGACGACATCCAGAAATACGTCGTCGACACCGGCAAGGCCGCAGGCGCCGGCGATCAGATCGGCTCGGTTCTCTATAACCGCGGGATGTATGCCGCGATGCTGGCCGCCGAAGCGATCAAGACCGCTCAGGAGATCCACGGCACCGCCGCGATCACCCCTGAAATGATGCGCGACGGCATGGAAAACCTTGAAATGACCGAAGAGAAGATGGCCGGACTGGGCCTTCCCGGTTTCGGTCCCGAGTTCAAGGTGAGCTGTGAAAACCACGGCGGCAACGGCTTCGGCGCCGTGTCGCAATGGGATGCGGAAGCCGGTGAATTCAAGCTGATCACCGAGTATTTCCAGTCGGATCAGGACATCCTGCAGCCGCTCATCGAAGAAGATTCGATGGCCTATGCCAGCGAAAACAACATCGAGCTGCGCTGCCAGTAAGCGTGGCCACATGAAGCGGGCGCGGCGGGCTGACCGCCGCGCCCGGACCTGACGACCGGACCCCGCGAGGGGGCGAACGAGCGAGCGATTTGGAGAGACACATGCCCGACGCAGCAGCACGCACCGACGAGATGATTCTCGAGGTCAACAACATCGAGGTGATCTACAACCACGTGATCCTTGTGCTGAAGGGCGT
>NZ_FWFU01000007.1 GCF_900172255.1 Roseovarius halotolerans | reverse complement strand
TGGGGAAGAAGGGCTCAAGACGCGCCATCTGCGCATCCGTCAGCCAGAAAAGATCAGACATGCTCACCGCTCAGTTTTCGAAGCGTGAATCATGCTCCAACGCGGAAATCAATGGGTCCTGAGCCTAGTCGCCTCATTGGAGTTCGAAACATGCTTATCACAGGCACCCAAATAACTGATCAAGCTCTGCTAGCCAATGCTGACCCCAAGAACATCCGAGGTGGGTGCTACTATCTGAGGATTCACTCGATCATTCCGACCGGCGAAGAGGCGAAGACCTACGATCCGAGCAAACCGACGACCTTCTACACGCTCGAGCCGGGTGGGCTGGCGTGGGTGATATCCGAAGAGAAGTTTCAAATCGAAGACGCGCGCGTCACGGCTCTGGTGACTCTGCGGAGCGGCTTCACAAAGCAAGGCATGTTGGCGCTCGATGTCGGCCTTGTAGATGCAAATTTCTTTGGGCCCATCGGAAGCCTTGTCATCAATTTCTCAAAGAAACCCATCCGATTGAAAGCGGGTGATGAATTCTTCAGGGTTCTATTCTTCCAGCATGGCGAAGCAAAAGACGGGCAAGTTCCAAAGCTAACCAGCTTCACGCATTCTGAATATGTGGAGAAGATCTTGACGGATATGGTTGGCGGGTTTTCGGGAACTTTCCTGCAGACTGCTGAAATGGAGAAGCGCATCAGGGAAGACTTGAAGAACGACATCACCAACAGACTCGAACCGGATCTGCTTGACAAGTTCGCCTCTCGCTTCTTCCAGAAAAACTGGCTGAAGCTGATAGGCCTGTTGGCCGCCGCAGTTCTATCAGGGTACTTCTTCGGCGTTACAGATTACCTACATTCCAAAGAACAAATAAATGAATTGATCCAGAATCAACTTGAAGCCCTCGGAATTCACGAGTCCACTTCTCCTGTTTCTGAATAGCCTTCCTGCCGCAACTTACCCAAGGCCACCATCGCAATCGCACACTGCTTGTCCGAGGGCATCTTGCTTGGGATCGCGGCGCAGGTTTCCAGAACGCCATTTTCTCGCGGGGACAGAAGCCCACGCTCCCGCGCCCAATTCCGGGCTTCCGCCCAGAAAGCGGCACCAAGCCTGTGCACTTCGAGTTCCGCCTCGACGCTGGTCTCGACAGCCTTGTCCGCACGGGCCTCTCTCGCACGTTCATTGGCCAGGTCCGGCGAAATCAGCACGCGATCGAATTCTTCCGGATAGCTCAACTCACGATCCTCCAGCCCCTTCCAACAAGCCTGCTTCTTGGCCCATTCGCTGAAGTTGCGCACGCCCTCGGGCGGGTGCGTGATCACGTCCTGAGCTTCTGCCGCAGCAACCAACAGTGCCGCCTTCAGATCGGGCGAGACATCCTGGTATCTCCAGACGGCGTCCAGGTCGACAACCATCTCCCGATCCTCTGCATCATGCACGAGCTTGGCAATCGCGTAGGTCACGATGTTGGCACGGTATCCGCCTTCGTACCATTCCGCGCCCGAAACCAGTTCTTCGGTGGCCCGAAAAATGATGGCCTTTGCGATCATGCGCCTGAACCAGAGCTCATCGAATGCCGCACCTTCGGAACCCCATCGCTTGCCGATATGCTTGGCGAATTCCGCGAAGTTCTTCTGTGCACCGAGGCTCACGATATGCGGCAGGCACGCCCAGGTGTTCTCGAACTTGGCCAGGTCGGTCTTCGTGAGGAACTGGGAGCGTGGAAACTCGGCATCGAACTTCTTGCGCTCAGCGATGGTCCTGCGTCCGCGTTCGTCGGCATACTGTCCCCTTGCGCGCTCGTAGAACCATTTCGTGTCCCGATACCCGTCCTCTCCCCGCGCCAGAACCTTGCGCGACAGCTCTTCCGTCCGGATGTGGAAGGGGTGGTTGGCGAAGAAGTCTGCCGCGTTCACCTTGTTCTGACTATTGGCGTATTCCGAGATGCGCGGAACAACGAGTTCGGACTGTTCTCGCGGAACGATAGTCAACTTCATCTGGACATGAACCTGTTCCAACTGCTCGGCAAACGCCTTTCGCGCCGCGTGGAGTGAGGCCGTGGTCTGCCCACCATTGACGATCTGCAGATTGTCCGCGCGAACCAAGCGCTGGCCATGATCGCCTTGCTCCACCTCGATCGCGTCTGCCGTTGCGCTGAGACCGTTGTTGTAGGAAAAGAACATATGAGGTTCATCGCGGATCGTGTCGCGAATACCCCTATTTACCTTCCCGCGTGCTTGCAGAAAGCTTCGGACGTTCGCTTCTAGAAGACGCGGCCCCCATTTGTCGTAGATGGCGGCCAGCTGTTTGCCTGGAATGACAGCCAGGTAACTCTCGAGAGAAGTTTCGGCCCCGGATGCCGCGAGCAGCGGAATGCCGCCACCGAAATCCTTTTCGAAATCGATGACCAAGTTGGCTCGCGCCTGACCTTGCTCCATATACTGCTTGAGGCGCTTCAGGTCCCAAACACTCAAGGTTACCGGCTTGCCGTCGACATCCGTCACCTTGGCCGCGTCGGCTTGTGTCCTTGAGTCAGCGTTTGAAACGATGATCAGTTTGATCTTCTCAATGTCTTTCCAAGTCGTGGCAATCAGATCAGCGACACCAAAGCCGGAACTCGTTTCCTCGAGCTGTTCCCTGAAATCACGCTTCAAGCTTGCTTTGAGAAAGCGATGCAACGTGTTCAGCAGAACCTGGAGCCGATCCTTGTGAATCAGCCTTACTTCATCCGTGATCGAGAAGTCGCAGAGGATTAAGCTCAGCACTCCATCGCCGTCCCTCGGGTCACCACCGTAGCCGTCGATTCGTGCCGGATTGCCGGAAACACTCCCTTCGAAGTACGCTCTGTTTGCGCCGTCTAGCTCGCCAGCTTCCGTGAGCAACTCGCCGACTTTTTCGAAGAAAGCTTCCACTGTGACAAGGCCGAGGACGTCAGCATCGCCCTGGATATCGGCGATAAGTTCATGATGGAATTCTTCCAGATCACTCATGGTCAAGCCCTCCTCGGATGACGTCGATCAGATCACCTTCCAGTTTGAACGGTTCGCAGGCATCGAGAGCAATCGCGTACCGGACATTCTCCACGCCCGGCGCAAGAGGTGTGGAAATCCGAGGAAAACCTTCTGTCACCTCGTAGTCGTTCGCAGCGCCAAGAAGCCATCGCCGCTCGTCGTAATCGTTCTCGGGATCATATCCTGTCGAATAGAGCGTCTCTTCCCACGCATCGAAGGCCGCGCCGTCTTCTTCGAACATCTCGGACGTCATTCGCACGTGATCATGCAGGCTCTGACCTTCCGGCAGGACGGCCGACGCCACATTGACCACACGAAGGCACAGGCGGCTCCCTTCGACATCCGCAAGCTGGTCTTCGGACGAAATGGCTACGAACGGCTTTGCAGCCACCCGCCTTGCCTTCACCTCGACGCAGCTTCCGATGAGCTCGAAGTCCTTCGCCGAGCCGGTCGGGCCGGTCCAAGCCTCGATTGCAGTCTCTGGGCCGAATGCGGACACAAGTTCCCGAACGAAGGCCAACTCGCCGACAAGCCCCCTCTGCTCTTCAACGGACAACCCATTGGTCTTTCCGCCACGCAGAAGGTGATACCATCGCCGTGTACGTTGCAGCGCTCTGACGAGCGCTTCGTCGCGATCCGCACCTGCCTCTCCGGCCTCAACGACATCCCGGCAAAGGGTTTCGAATATCTCGACCTGACTTCGTTCCTTGAGGCCGAGAACGAATGCCGATCCGCCTGATACAGGTCGGAAGGATGCAACAAGGTTCTTCAACTTCGGCAAGCGGGGCAGTGGTTGTGGCAGGCCTGGCAGCCTCAGCATCAGGCCCGGCATGCCTGCTTCCAGCACCACCCAGAAGAAATCGAAACGGCCCGCGACATCGACCCGCTTGGCTTCGTCAGGGGACAGTCTTTCCCAAGGTTCATAAGGCTTCAAGTGCTGCCTCCTGATCATCGTCTTCGTCGTCTTCACCGAAGAGCTCCTGATAGCGAACCGTGTTCACCACATACTCGACCCTTTCGGCCGGACGTGAGGACACGGGAAGGCTTATGCCCCACGCCACCACGGGGTCGTCAGGTATCAGGCTGACTTCCTTTGCGTCTTCCTTTCCATCGGGTGCCTTTGCCTTAACGAAATGCAGAATGAACAACCCTCGATCTCTTTCGCGGCGGTAGATCGAGTCCGGATAGTTCACGCGCTCGCCGTCGGCCTTTCCTTTTTCCTCTCGATAGCGCGCCTCTGCTGCATCAGCCCTTGCCGGGTCGACGCCGGCCTTTTCGATCCCCCTGGACGCGACGCGCATTCGCTTCCCACTGAAGGACATGAACTCGTGCTGCAGATCATGAAGATCTACGTATCGCGTCGCTGGCACGATCGGCTTGCCAAGCGCCATGTCTGGCAGCCCCTTGGCGAGACTTGGAATGAGTATATCCCAAGTCTGCAATTCGTCGGCTTTTCGTGCCCGAATGTAACTCCGGACAGGCCCCGGATCAGTCGTCACGCTTTGCTCTGCATTGCGCCATCCGGCAAGGAACTCGTCTATGAATTCTACTGGCGCACCGCGTACCAAGGTGCCCCAAGGCGAGCTTTCTTCCCTGAGGCTCGCTCCGTTCAGCTTCGAAACAAGCGACTTGGCGAGGCCGAGGTTTGCAGAAAGGTCGCTGGGCTTGATACTGACCTTCGAGGTTTCTACGAACTTGTTCGAAAGACCTACAAGCGTTGTGACCTTCTTGCCCGACCCCATCTTGTTCCGCGCGGTCACCAGTAGTGAAGCGGGGTGGCTTCGCACAGCAAGGCCAAACATTCGAGGCGTTGCCTTGGCCTTCTCCATGGTGCGCAACTCATCATGCAACTCCTCGGCGGCGGTCGCTATGAACGAGTACCAATCAATTGCTTCGGCAGGCATCCATATGCGGCAAAGGTCCTCGTATCCGCCCCGGTAGCCGAACCAGCGCCCCATCTGCATGAGTGTGTCGTACATCATGGTATTGCGCAGGAACCAGGTGACGGTCAGGCCCTCCAGCGTAAGGCCGCGCGACAAAGAGAAACCACCGACAGCAACGACGGTCTGGCCGCGCTCTCCGGAGTTCGAATAGTCCAGATCATTCGCGCGGCTGTTGACCTCGACGATTTTGGCGGATGCGAGCGCATCAAGAAGTTCGGACTGGATGGAGGGCCAGTCGAATTCTACGTCGGGGTACTCTTCCCGCCAGACACCATGTAGTGCGGCAATCTCCGGATCATTCAATGCAGCTGCGCCTCGGCTCGCGTTGATCCGAACAGAATTCTGAATCCGCTCGAGCGTTTCGTGAAGGCGATTTCGGAGGCGCCCCTGCACAGCGGTGAAACGGCTCGCGTTTACAAGCATCGAGCAATGCGCTCGTTTCTGGCCACGCATATTCCTGATGGTCCTTGCCAACAAGAAAGCGCGCAATGCCCGCGTCAGGGAGGACGGAAGTGCATCAAGTTCGTGATCGATCTTGTGCTTGACCGGCAGAATATCCTCGTTGTCGGTGATGTACCGAAGCCAGGTCGGATCGCCTTCCTCCGGCAGCCCATCCACGAAAATCTTGGTCGGGCCGAAGTAGTTGGTGGGTGCGTCCAGGCCGATGATGAAATCTCTCGGAAAGAGGTCTTCATTGTACATCTCGTCGTCCTGATCGGGGTCGATGAAGATGTTGGCGAACGGAGTTGCCGTGTACCCGACATAACAGCTCCGGTGGAACATGTTCAGCAGGTCGCGAATTTGCCCATTGATCGTGGTGACAAGCTTCTTGCCGTACTTCGTGTTGATCGAAGCGTTGTCTGCTTCGTCATCAATCAGCAGCATCGGCTGGTCGATCATCTCCTGATCGCCGCGCGCACTGTTGTCCTTTAGCCAGTCGAGCAGGTTGGCGAGCGTGCGGTGGTTCTTCTTGATCACAAGGACGACAGGTACCTTGTACGAGTCGATCTCGCTCGTATTCGTGGATGCCGTGGCCTTGTTGAAGTCCCTTAGCGTGTTGGTGAGGCTGACAGGGGTGTTATTCGGGTCGAAATGACCGACGCCGATGATGTGTTTTGCCCCGCCTTTCTTGGTTTCCTGGGACTTCCCGGTATCGCGACCGATGAAACCTTCGTCGATCCTGGCCTGTGTCTGGTTGCGCAGGTTATTGTGAATACCGGCAATGACGATGATCAATCTGTATCCGGCATCTGCAGCTTTGCAAATCAGCCCGGCATAGTTGGCGGTTTTTCCACTTTGAACGTGTCCGACCACCATGCCGCGCCGATCCCACGGCACATGCTTCTCGGGGTTGCCAAGACGGCTGAGGATTTTGTCCGTAACCGTGTCCGTGGAAATAACCACGTCTTTCGGCAATCCGTTTTGCAGGAGCAATTTCTGGTAGCGGTTCCAGTAGAAAGGCTCGATCGACGGCTTCGCGTCATCCAGCCAAGGTTCGAAATCCTCGCTGTCAACCACTGCACCAAGTCCAGCCTTGATACCCTGCTTGTGCTCGATCTCCCGCGCAATCTGCTCGATCTCTTCATCGCTGAGGCCCGGCGGTACCAAAGCTGCGACGCCTCGGATCATACTGCGCAACTCGTCTTCGGTCTTCCGTGCCTGATTGAACAGGCCACTTTCGACCATGTTCTTCACTGTCTCGATGGCTTCACTCATGAATTTCGTGTCCTCAAGAATTCTTCCAGAATCGGTGCGGCGGCTTCCCACCGCACTCGCAAGAATGGGTTGCTCTGCATCGTGTCCGACAGGGCCTCGGAGGGCACACCGTTTTCCGTCAGTGTCACCGCAAGGGAATAGACCAACTCTTCGAGGTCGGTTGCTGAAGTCTCGTCTGCCGTGACCGCTTCCGCGTTTCCGACGAGTTCAGCATGCAGCGTCTCGATCGGCAGACCTGAACCGACAATGCGCAGGCAACGTTCGAAACCCTCTCGCAGCTCTTCTGGCAGCTGCTCGGCATAGGTTCGAAATACCGGGTGCTCCAAGTTGGGGCGAAAGACGATCTGCCCATCCTTCTGCACCCGATTCCAGATCGGAAAACGGGTCTCATCGACCAGCTTCTGGCCTCGGCTGCGATAGGTGCGCTTGGATGTGCCGACGAACCTTTCTACCACCTTCTTCAGTCGCTCACGCACCACCGGCGGAAGCTGGGCCGAGGCTTTCTTGACGTCGATCTTCCACTCCGCATCCATCGTGTTCGGGATATCGACTGCGATCCGACAGAGTTTCGTGAGTTCGGTCTGGCGCGCGAGACCCAGCCATCCGCCCGCGATGATTAAACGTTTCTCACGATAGACGTAGAGGCCCTGGGACTTCAGATGGCCCTCCGGGCCGCCGATTTCTTCCCACTCTTCCCGGCTCATCCGCTTGTGATGGGGAAGCGTATGGCATCTGATCAGGACGTCACCCTGACGCAGGCGCAGCACCTCCTCCGGGTCCTTCTGCGTGGCGGCATGTGACGTTGCCATGGGATCGATGGGTTTCAGCTGGCGACCGTTGAGTGAAAGTTTCAGTCGTGGCTTGGCGCCCTCCAAGAAGCGATGGAACACCAAGCGCAGATGATGTTCTGCGCGGGACAGCTCCGAATTCATGTGCTCGGCCCGCTTGGTGCGGTCATGGGTGTAGCCGCCACTCAAGCGATCGAGTTTCTCCCAGATGACGACCGTTCCGGTCTCCGCAAGGAGGTCATGCCCTGTCACAAGTTCGGGGTTGTCGATGAGTTCGAGGCTCCAGTCGTTCCGTTTCGCGACGCGATCCAGATCCCAGCGCGCGCAGGATGTTCGACCGTCTTGCCGCGTCAGAACCGTCAGACTTCGACACTGAGAGAAGCTGGCACTCTTCAGGCCTAAACCGAAACGACCGAGGTCTTCTGCCTCGCGCTCGTCGGTCGGATTCTTCGAACCGAGACGCATGGCTTCGACCAGTTCGGTTTCCGTCATGCCTGAACCGTCATCGGCCAATGCGATCCACGGCTCGTCGGCAACGGTGTCGGCGATCAGCTCTACCGTCCGTGCGCCAGCGGTGATGGCGTTGTCGATGATGTCGGCGAGAGCTGTCTCGAGGTTGTAGCCGAAGTCGCGATGGCCCTCGATGAGCGATGCCGCATAGGGTGTTGCATCCACCTCCCGAACAATATGCTCCGTCATTTTGGCCTCCTTTCGCCAAGAGCGGAACGAAGAGCGACCAACTGATCAGGTGACAACGTCCTGGTGCATGAAAGCGCAGAGAAACGGCCTAGAACCAAAGCGTTGACGACTGAACGGGACAAAATGGGAAAAATGGATAACGTCATGTGAAGCTATTACTCGGTACGCGAATGCGCTCAGTCAGAAATTGTTCGAAGTTGGCGGTTGCAAGAGCGTGAGCACTGTCGTTGAGCTCGGCAGTCACAACTGCCTGGACCAGGCCGAAAAGGCCGAAAATCGCGATGCCGGGCAGCATCCAGAGCCAGGTGGTCAACGATCCGAAGTCGTCAAACAGCACGGGATAGAGGAGCGGCCAGATGATGAAAGGAATAGCTGCGAGTGCCATGATCCTGAACGGTTTCAGCTTGCGATCCGCTTCAGTCGAAAGACGCTCGTGTGTTTCTGCCAGGTTGCGTTCCCATGCAAGATATTCGTCTTCGATCTGGCCAGTCAGGTAGTGTCCGCAGCGACAATATTCGCGCGTGATGTATTCAATCTGGCCACACCGGGCGCAACGGGCCGCGTTGACGCTGTTGGCCTTAGGGCGCAATCCATTGGTCTCCCGCGCCTTCTTTGGGTCGACTTCCACACCGGCAACGCCTTCAAGCAGGCGTTCAACATCCGGGCCCAGCCGAAGCTTGCGCGGGCGCAGTTTTGCCACATCGTCGGGGAGTTCTTCATCCAACATCAACTTACCAACCTCAAAACGCTATCAATTCTCGTGGTGTCCGGGCCCTCGCCTTCATTGGCCAACGACTCGGTGTTGAGGAACTCATCGAAGAGGAAATCGATGGCGTCCCATTTCTTTTCGGGGGTCACGGTCAAACCGCGTTCAATGATCCTGTGCTCGACGGCGATTCCGATCTTGCGATTGGCCGAGGCGATCTGTTCGTGCCTGCGGTTCTTGCCGTCCTCGGTATCGCCTTCGAGCATCCAGAGCGGATCGACGTCGAATTCCTCGTAGACTTTCAGAAGCAACTGGGCGGTCAGGTCTCGCTGGCCACGTTCGTAGTTCTGGTAAGCGCTTCGACTGATACCCAGCTTTTGCGACATCTCCTCTTGAGAGAGTCGCGCCATGTTCCGTACTGCCGCAAGGCGATGTCCAAGGCCAACAACAGCCATGTTCAACTTTCGTTTGTATTTGTGTTGACCTCATTCGTAGTCATTTGTATCAAAAATAGATACGAACGATGGCGACACGCTTGATTCATGCAGTATCAGCGTAGTTTTGTTTCATTCTGGACGCAAAACGAAAACTCTCGCCTCGGTTTGTGAGCAAACGGTTTAAGGAGGCGAAGCGTGCAAAAGCTCTTGGAAACCCCGAAAGAACTGGCTGACCGCGTCGGCATTCCTGTGTCCAACGTGCGTTACCTGATCCGCGAGGACATGCTGGACCACATCTACACGGCCCCAGGGCGCCGAAACCCCAAGATCCCTTCCGGCGCATGGGAGCGGTACGTTGACAATTTCACGGTGAAGGCATGCCAAGAAGATCATCCCCGCCGCGCCTCGAGCGCGATCGCAAGCGCCCGTCCGAGGGAAACTGGTACATCTACTGGACCGAAGGGGGACGCAGCCGCGAGCACTCGACTGGCACTGGGGATCGCGACCAGGCTGAACTCTACTTCGCAGAATGGAAGCTGAGACGCTTCAGGCCGGAGCGTGCGGTCGAGCCGCATGAATTCTATGTTGCTGACGCGATTTCGCACTACCTTGCGAAGCGGCTTGATGACGTCACCGACCCGGAGCGACTGGCCAATGCTGCCAAGCCGATCATCCGGTTTTTTGATGGCTACTCCGTGGGCGACATCAACGATGCGCTCATCAAGGAGTACTGCCAGAAACGCCGAAAGGGTCGGGGCGACAAGGGGCTCAAAGACGGAACTCTGAGGCGAGAGCTCAGCCTGTTGTCCACCGCAATCCGGCGGGCCGAGGAAGACCAGCTGATCACGCGCAAGATCGCGGTACGGCTTCCGCCAAAGCCCGAGGGGCGCATCCGCTTTCTGACCTGCGAAGAGGCGCTAACGCTGATCAGGGTGTCGCGAAGCTTTGATACCCCTTTTGAGGATGGCGTGCCCACCGAATCGAAGACCGAACACCTGACCCTGTTTCTCCGGATCGGATTGCTGACCGGCCAGCGAAAGGAAGCCATTCTGTCCTTACGCTGGTCCGACATCGATTTCCATAGCAACATCATCTACTGGAACCCTATCGGACGACGACGCACCAAGAAGGAGCGCCCGAGCTCGAGGTTGCCGGCCCGGCTGAGGAAATACCTGTTGCGCAGGCGCCGGCGATTTCCTGAAGACGAATTCGTCATCACGCATCGCGGAAAGTCATTGCAGAACATCAAACGCGCGTTTCGGACGGCCGTTGTAGCTGCTGGTCTCGAGACCGACGGAGACCGGAAAGTCGTGCCGCACACCTTAAGGCACACCTGCGCAACCTGGCTCATGCAGAAGGGCGCGCCCAAGTGGGACGCCTGCGGCTTTCTCGGGATGACCCTCGAGACGCTCGAAAAGAACTATGGGCATCACCATCCGGATCACCAGCGAGGCGCAGCGGACGCAATCTGATGTCCGGATCACATCCGGAAATAGATCAGTACAAACGTAAACAAAGGAGCAGCTAAATGAGAGTATACAGCAATGATTACAGAGGCTTAAGGTCAGGTCTGATCCTTCGGGAGGCAGGGGCCGGAGGTTCGAATCCTCTCACTCCGACCAATAATTTCAGATACTTAGCAATTGTTGTTCCGGCCCTCATTCAGGGCCGGTCCGGATTTGATCCGGATTTTGCGGTTCTTT
>NZ_FWFU01000001.1 GCF_900172255.1 Roseovarius halotolerans | reverse complement strand
TGGGGAAGAAGGGCTCAAGACGCGCCATCTGCGCATCCGTCAGCCAGAAAAGATCAGACATGCTCACCGCTCAGTTTTCGAAGCGTGAATCATGCTCCAACGCGGAAATCAATGGGTCCTGAGCCTAAGCGGCACGAACGCTGGAAGCGGCCCGCCGAACATTGCGTCGCGGCGAGTGTGGGAGCCTTATGGACCCGCTGCTTGTTTGCGTGTATGGCGGCTGGGCCCGCGATGGGCGGTCGGCAACTTCGATGGGAGCCACGTTTTCTGAGGGCCTCTGCCGCGTAGCACTGTTCTGTGCGGGGCCGCTGAAAAGAACGATGCCACTATCGCTTATTTGAAGGACGCCGCCTTGACCTCGATTTCTGCCGATCACCGCGAGAACCTGCTCGGCGGGAGCTTCATGATTGGCGCCATGGCCGCCTTCGCCGCCGAAGACGCGCTGATCAAGGCCGCTTCTGAAACGCTGCCAGCCGGCCAAATCCTGATCTTGTTCGGCCTCGGCGGCGCGCTTCTTTTCGCAGCACTTGCCATGATCGATGGGAAACCGCTCTTCAGTGCTGCCGTCGTTTCACGCCCAATGTTGGCCCGTGTCGTCTTCGAAGTCGTCGGCCGGCTGTTCTACGTCCTGGCCCTGGCGCTGATCCCTCTGTCCACAGCGACGGTCATTCTGCAGGCCACGCCGCTCGTCGTGGTGATCGGCGCAGCGGTCTTCTTCGGCGAAAGTGTTGGCTGGCGCAGATGGGGTGCTGTCGTGCTCGGCATGATCGGGGTGCTGGTGATCGTGAAGCCCGGCACGGAGGCATTCTCACTCCTCTCCCTCCTGGCGGTCATCGGTATGATCGGGTTCGCGGGACGGGATCTTGCCAGCCGCGCGGCGCCCCGGTCTCTCGCCACTTCGATACTCGGGCTCTACGGATTCCTTGCCGTTCTGGTCGCGGGAGTGCTCTTCTCATTCTGGCAGCGCGCCCCGTTCGTCGTCCCTGATCGCGACGCTGCGCTCTACCTCACGGTCGCCGTGCCTGTCGGGGTGGGTGCCTATGCCCTTCTCATGCGGGCGATGCGGACCGGTGATGTATCCGCCGTCACGCCGCTTCGCTACACGCGGCTTCTCTTTGGCATTGCGCTTGGAATCGTCCTCTTCGGCGAACGATTGAACACCTCAATAATTGTCGGCTCCGCCTTTATTCTCCTTTCGGGTCTTTTCGTCATCTGGCGCGGGAAGAGAGCCGAGCTTTAGCTCTGGCCCTGTCTCTTGAGAAACGCACGGCCTGTCACCGACTGTCCCCGCGCAAATCGGGAGAATGTCCGCTGAGCCGCCGATCTATGCCGTTCAAAGGTTGGGGATGAATGGCTGGTTCATCGCGTCGAAGCCACCAGCGGGCTACCACCCAAGAGGAAGACCCCACCTGCATAGCCCTTCGACTTTCGCGCACGTAAGCTCTTGATACGGTGGCGGGCCTGAGCTGCCAACAGCGCATATCCAAACAGGATCAGAAAAACGACCGCGCAGGAAATTGCCATAAGGACCTGGAACTGGGGCGCCATTGGGAGTTCCGGGTTCATGAATTGCGCAAGAAAGGCCATGTGGAACCTGATGGTCTTGGGATTGAGAATCCCGGTCAGGAGTCCCGCTCGCAGGTTTGCGGATCGGTACCCGACAAATCCGATGTCGTTCACATCTGCTTCGCGAAGTCAGCGTGCCGTCCGTTTGGACAGTGATCGCACACATGGATACTCGGCGATCAAGAAACTATACTTCTGCCGGGGCAATGTGCTCACATGTCTAGAGGACTGTGAATGGACGATAAATTGATCACCGGACAGTGCCTGTGTGGCACTGTGAAGTTCTGTATATCAGGAGAGTTCGAGAGCTTCTTCCTTTGCCACTGCCGCCGCTGCCGCAAGGACAGCGGTTCGGCCCATTCGGCAAACCTGTTTTCGTCCAAGGCAAAGATCGCTTGGGTCGCAGGTGAGGAGAACATCAAGACATTCCAGCTTTCTGGATCCCGGCACGTGAAGAGCTTTTGCATGGATTGCGGCTCTGCACTGCCGGTTTCTCAAGCAGACGGTGGTCTTATTGTCGTTCCAGCAGGGTCGCTTGATAGCGAGATCGACATACGACCCAACGCACATATCTGCCTTGCCAGCCGTGCGAACTGGGACAACGACCTGGCTTCTGTCGAAAGGATCAACGGACTGCCTCGCTGAGCATGCCTGATGTCAGACACTCATTCTGTCGAAACCGCTCTAGCTGCGAATGGCGGCGATCAGTGTCTCCTGAAATGACTGTGTCTTGGCCGGGTCAAGCCATCGCGTCACGGCGACGATGTCATCCTCGGGATTGATCCAGATGCAATGTCCGCCCGCTCCCAGGGCGCTGAAGGCGTTGGAGGGCAGATTGGGATTGGCGTCAACGCCGCGGTTCAGCCACCAGAGGAAGCCGTACTTGTCGAGTGTCGGTGTCGGGGACACAGATTGCGCCATCCAGTCTTCCGGCAGGATCTGTCGGCCATCCCAGCGGCCGTTCTGGCTGATGAACAGGCCAAAGCGTGCGTGATCATCGGCGCTGATGACCAAGCCGCCGCCCCAGTGGCCGCCGCCGGTAACCGATTGCATGCGCTGGCCGTCAATCTCTACCCAGGATGTGGAGTATCCGTCCCAGCGCCAGCCGTCCGATGCGCCGATCGGGCCCATGATCCGCTCGCGCAGGACATCGGGCAGGGGGCGGCGGAAACGGCACAGCAAGGCATAGGCGAGGGCATTCACTCGCACATCGTTGTATTCATAGTAGCTTCCGGGGCGGCCAACCTGGCGCAGTTGCCCTTTTCGGCTATTGTCCGCGCCGACACCGATCTGCCGAAAATGGTCAATCTGGTCATCCTTGCCGAAGAGCTCCCCGCGCCATTCGCTGTTCATCTGCAGCATGTGGCGCCATGTTATGGCGCGGTTGTGCTCGCTGGAGAAGTGTGGCCCCGCCACGGTGGCGCTGACCGGTTCATCGAGATCCGTGATGAGATTGTCCTGAACGGCGATGCCGGCGAGTACCGAAAGATAGCTCTTCGCGATCGAAAACGTCATGTCGGGACGTGACGTGTCACCCCATTCCGCAACACGTTCGCCGCGATGCAGGATGACTCCGGCAGGACCGCCGCGTTCGGTCACGGGACCGACGACTTCAGCCCAGGGGCCGGACTCGTTCCATTCCGCACTTCCAGCATACCTGCCGTCGGCGTGGTACATGTTCCGGGGCCAGTTGGTTTCATTTGCGAGGGCGATATCGACAACAGATTGAAGGGCCGGGTCTACGGCTTGAGACGTCATGTGGGGTCTTTCTTTTCTTGGGATTGTCGGAGTTTTGAATGCGTGGGCGGGGCGATCTGTGTGGCTGGAACAATGAGAGGTCAAGCGCCTGTATTGACGCGTTCCGCGGAGAGAAGGATGAGTTCCGCCAACCTGTTGATGGCGGGAGTCCGGGTTCGCCAACGGGGGAAGAAGATCACGTATTCCAATGTCAGCTTCGGAACGAAGGGGCGGATCACCATGTTCGGTCTCATACTCGAGCGCGCGACAAACCCATCGGCGACGGAAATTCCCAACCCTCGTGCTGCGAGTTCACAGGCCACGACCCCATTGGGTGTTTCAAGCCGGATGTTTGGCGTCGCTCCCTTCCTTCTGAAAAGCGCGTCAATCCGTTGGCGCATGACCGTGCGGGGACTGTTGATGACCAATGGCTCGTTGATCAGGTCGTCAAGAGACACCTCGTCCTGCGCGGCCAGAGGATGATCCTCGTGCATCACGGCGACGGCATCTACCGATGCCATGGGTTCGATATCTATGGAGCTGTCATCCAGCGGCAGCACCGAAATGCCGACATCGAATTGCTCGCGGCCGAGCCAGATGTCGATGTCGATACGGGTCCGGCTGTCAATCGTGGCGGTGAACTGAGGGTCTTCTTTTGTGAAGGTCGCGATGGCCTCTGCGACGAGGGCATTGGTCACGTGAGGTGCGGTCAGGATGCGCACATGGCTGCGTTGATGGGCTTTGATACGCCGCGCCTCGTTCTCGACTTCGTCAAGAGACGACAGCGCGCGTTCGACCTGTGAGTAGAGTTCGCGCGCTTCGCGGGTCGGATTGAGGCGCCGACCCTTGCGCACGAAAAGGGTGAAGCCGACCTCGTCCTCGAGCATGGACAGAAGCCTGCTGACCTGTGGCTGGGTCCGATGCAGCCTTTCCGCCGCGTCGTTTACCGACCCGCCCTCCATGAAGGCACGGAAGGCCAGAAGACTCTTGTGGTTCACTGCAGCGCCCCCAATCAACACATGCAATTTTCGCATGTATTCGTACGAAAACCGAATTTGACTTATATGATAGGCCTGCGGCAGGTTCGTGCAAAGCATAAAATGCAGCCGGGTCGCCGGCGCGGAAACAGGGTGGTTGATGTCAGACTTCGACGGAAATGGTGCGGCCTGGGTCATGTCCCCGTCGCAATACTTGGAGAAGCGTCCGGCAACATACGCGCTGCCGGAACAGCCGCTCTCGCAGTATGTCGAAATGCATGACGGGTGCAGATTGGCGGTCGATACATACCTGCCGCAATCGGACGACCCAAGTTCCGGCCGCTTTCCGACGATCTTGATCCTGACTCCCTATTACCGCCGGTTCGCGCTTCGGGATGGGTACAGCCCGGCGACAGAGCCCAGCCCGAACATTGCGCTCTACCGTGACTTCTTCGTGCCGCGAGGCTACGCGGTGGTGGTCGTGGATGTCCGTGGCACCGGGGCGAGTTTCGGCACAAGGGACAGCTTTCGCTCGCCGACGGAGCGGGAGGACTTTCACACTATCGCGGATTGGATCGTCGATCAGGATTTTTCGGACGGGACGATCGGTTCCACCGGTATCTCGTATCTCGGGGCCGCGGCGTGTTTCCTTGCAAGTACGGGGCATCCGGCAGTCAAGGCCATCGCGCCGCTTTTCGCGGTCTGGAACACATATGCGGATCATTTCTATCCCGGTGGTGTGCTGCTGAACCAGCTTGCGACGACATATGATGATATCATGGTCGGGCTCGACCACGACCGCCCGGATGTGCTGCAGGCGTTTTCGTATTTCAACAACCCGGATTATGCCGGCCCGCAGCCCGTGGATGAAGACCCCGACGGGGCGCTGAAACGCGCAGCTGTGAAGGAGCATCTGGGCAACTTCCACATGCCGGATTTCATCACCGAATTCAGGTTCACCGATGATCGTCTGCCGTATGATCCGGATTTCGGCAGCCACTCCTTCAGCCCATACCATTATGCCGACACGATCTCGGAAGATGTGGCGATTCTGTCCGTGTCAGGCTGGATGGACGGCGCGGGCTTTGCAAACGGGTCAATTGCCCGGTTCCTGTCCCTGCCAAATCCCGACCAGCATGTGCTGCTGGGGCCTTGGGATCATGGCGCACGCAGCAACGTATCGCCCTGGCGCAAAGAGGCGGGCAGTCAATTTCCCATGATGGGCGCAGTTCTGCGTTTCTTCGACCAATACCTGATGGGGCTTGATACACAGCTGAAAGAGGAAGCGCCCATCCACTATTTCTCGCTGCACGCGGAGGAGTGGCGCGCGGCACAGCAATGGCCCCCGCTCTCCGAGACACGGCGCCTCTACGCTGACAATGACAACACCTTGTCTGCCGATCCGGGTGAGGGGGGTGTGGATCGTTTCCGTGCCGATTTCACCTGGGGAACCGGTTTTGGCACCCGCCACGAGCGTTTGTCGGCGCAGCCGGTCACGGACTACTACACCGACTGGGCGCAAAAGGAGAGCAGTCTGCTGTCGTGGACATCGCCACCGCTGGAATCCGCGTCCGAAATTGCCGGACATCCGGTCGTGAACCTGTCGATAACGTCAAGCGAGGCCGATGCGGTCCTGCATGTCTACCTGTCGGAGCTGGAAGCGGACGGCAGCCTGCGATACGTCACCGAAGGTGTGTTGCGCGCGTTGCATCGCAAGGTCGTTCCTGCGCCCGCGGATCAGAATTGGTCATGGCCGTACCGCGACTACAGTCGCAAGAACAGCGCGCCGCTCGTGCCCGGCGAGCCGGTCGAGCTCAGGTTCGCTCTGTTGCCGACCGCGTGGCGCTTTGAGCGCGGCAGCCGGATCCGCGTCTCCGTCGCGGCAGCGGATGCTGACCATTACGTGCAGTTGCCTTACGGACGCCCGCCCGAGATCGAGATCCTGCGCGGCGCGGATGACGCGACATGGCTCGAGTTGCCGTGGCGCGAAATCGGATAGTCGAACAACAACACCATTAACAAGGAGGAATACCAACCTATGTTACTTTCGAGAACCATATTGGCGAGCGGGATACTTGCGATCACCGCCGCGTCCGCTCAGGCGGGCAAGGAGAACGACACGTTCGTCTGGTCCACATCCACGGAAATGGACACGGCGGACATCTACTATGGCAACCAGCGCGAGGCGCTGATCAATGCCTACGCCATGTGTGACGGCCTGCTGCACCGGGACCCGATCACCAACGAATTCCAGGCTCTGCTGGCGACCAGCTGGGAATGGACCGACGATACCACGCTCGAACTGGAACTGCGTGAAGGTGTCAAGTTCCACGATGGCACCGACTTCGATGCGGAAGACGTGGCCTATACGCTCAACCACGTGGCCGACCCCGACAGCGACATGAAGATCCGCGTCCTGGTGGACTGGATCGACAATGTCGAGGCGGTGGATACCTACAAGGTCCGCATCAACGCCAAGCGGCCGACTCCGGCGGCGCTTCAATACCTGACAGGCACCTCGCCGATCTATCCGTCCGGCCACTATGAGGATGCGCCTGTCGTCCCCGGAGCCGATGGCGCGGAGCGTCGTGACTGGGGCGCTGTTCAACCGGTCTGCACCGGACCCTACAAGCTGGCAGAGTACGTCGCCGGCGAGTCCCTGACGCTGGAGGCCAACCCCGACTATTTCGAGGACAGCCCCAAGGGCAAACCGTCGATCGGGACCCTTGTCTACAAGACGATCAAGGATCCCGAAACTCAGATCGCCGAAGTCGTGACCGGTGGTGTCGACTGGATCTGGGGTGTTCCGCCCGAGAACGCGGAAATGCTTTCGTCCATGGGCAATCTGACCGTTGTTTCCGCGCCTACCATGCGAATGTCGTTCCTGTCTCTGGATGCGGCGGGCCGGACGGGCGATACGCCGATGACTGACCTGAAGGTTCGCCAGGCAATCGCCCATGCCATCAACCGCGAGGCGATCGCCGAGAACCTGGTCGGCGACGGCGCCGAGGTTCAGAAATCCATGTGTGCGCCGGTCCAGTTCGGCTGCGAAACGGATGTGAAGCAATATCCCTACGATCCGGAAAAGGCCAAGGCGCTGCTGGCAGAGGCCGGCTATCCCGATGGCTTCAGTGTCCCGTTCCATGCGTATCGTGACCGCGCATATAGCGAGGCGGTTCTGAACGATCTGCGCGCGGTGGGCATCGAGACCGATCTTCAGTTTCTGCAATGGCGTGCTTTGCGCCCGAAGATCGTCGATGACGAGGTGCAGATCGGCCATCTGACCTTTGGCTCGAACGGGATTCTCGATGTGTCCGCTTCGACAAGCTACTACTTCACGGGCGGCCCCGACGACTATGCGCGTGATGAAGAGGTCAAGGCCTGGCTGGAAGAGGCGGATCGCACCACCGACCAGGAAGAGCGCAAGGCACTGTATTCGAAAGCTTTGAACAAGATCGCGAACCAGGCCTACTACATCCCGCTGTTCATGTACGGCCGGACCTACGCGTTCAACAAGGATCTGGACTATCCGGTAACGCCGGACGAGATGGCACATTTCTACTTGGCCAAGTGGAAGTAACCCAGTCCGATCCAGCAGGAATGCATGTGGAGGGCCAAGTGCCCTCCACATGTTTCGTCAGGAGACCCACATGCTCGTATACCTATCCAAGCGGCTCTTGATGACGTTCCTCGTCATCGCCGTGACATCGGTGATCGCTTTTCTACTCGTCCATCTTTCTGGTGATCCGGCAGCAGCGATGGCGGGCGAGGGTGCCAGCCAAGCCGATATCGAGACTGTTCGGGAGACCTACGGTTTCGATCGACCGCTCTACGTCCAGTACCTGGACTGGGTGAGCCGTGTCGTGACCGGCGATCTTGGCCGGTCCACCTATCTGCGTGCCGACGTGACCGACGTTCTGGCACGACACCTGCCGGTCACCGCCACGCTTGGCGTCTGCGCGTTGGGGTTCGCACTGGCTTTGTCGATCCCGCTGGGGGTTCTTGCCGCTCTGCGGCCCAACACGATGATCGACCGGTTTTCACTCTGGTTGGCCGTCGCGGGGCAGGCCCTGCCATCGTTCCTGTTCGCTTTGGGTTTGATGTATCTTTTCGGTGTCTACCTGCGCGTGCTGCCGATTTCGGGTAGCGAGACCTGGTGGCATTTCATAATGCCGTCGGTCGCGCTGGGCTATTACGCGACACCGGCGATCATGCGCCTTACGCGTTCGGGTATGCTGGACGTGATGCTGTCCGATCATGTGCGCACCGCGCGCGCCTATGGCCTGTCGCCTTGGCGTGTGGTTGTCCGGCACGGGTTGCGCCATGCGATCATTCCCGTCGTTTCGCTGGCTGCCGTGCAGCTTGGTTTCATGCTCGGCGGATCGATCGTCATCGAAACGATTTTTTCACTCAAGGGGATCGGGCATCTCGCGTGGGAGTCTATCCAGCGCGCCGATATCGAGGTGATCCAGGCGATACTCCTCGTCATCGCGGTGGCGTACGCCGTTCTCACCCTTCTTGCCGACCTTCTCAATGCGGCACTTGACCCTCGGATTCGGATCTCATGACTGATTTGACTACGTCCACTCAAGACACGAGCCCGATCTCGATGTCACCGGGCCGGGTCGCGCTGCGTCGCGCCATTCGCCACGGCGGCTTCTGGATTGGCGGCACGATCATTTTCGTGATCGTCCTGATGGCGATCTTCGCGCCGCTCCTGACACCCTACGATCCTTCGGTTCAAAGCCTGTCAGAAGGCTTCGTGCCCCCCGTCTGGGCCGAAGCCGGGAGCTGGGAACACCCCCTGGGCACCGACAATCTTGGCCGGGACTACTTTGCGCGTCTCTTGTACGGCGCAAGGATTTCGCTCGGGCTCGGTCTGCTGACGGTCATCATCTCGGGAACGATCGGAACCGCGATGGGCATCACCGCCGGCTATTGGGGCGGTTGGCCGGATATGATCATCAACTTCTTCATCACGGTGCGGCTGACGCTGCCGGTCGTTCTGGTGGCGCTCGTCGTGGTTGCCCTGATCGGCAGCTCTCTCTGGCTGCTGATCCTTGTGATCGGTCTGTTGCTGTGGGACCGCTTCGCGATCGTGGTGCGAAGCGCGACGCAACAGCTGGCGCAGCGCGAATATATTACGTCAGCGCGTGCAATCGGCAGTTCGACGCCGCGGATCCTGTTCCGGGAAATACTGCCGAATATCACCGGACCGCTGGTGGTGGTGACCTCCATCGAAATCGCACATGCCATTCTGCTGGAAGCTGCGCTGTCCTTCCTGGGACTGGGCGTGCAGCCGCCCGACGTATCGTGGGGGCTGATGGTGGCGGAGGCGAAGGCGCAGCTTCTGTTCCGCCCCTGGATGATTGCGATCCCGGGGGCCGCGCTGGTTTTGCTGATCTTCGCGATCAACCTTGTCGGCGATGCGCTGCGCGACGTTACAACGCCAGAAGGGAAGGCCTGACATGTCCGATGACACGCGAATCCTGAGCGTCCGGGGACTCAATGTGCAGATCCCGATCCCTGGATCGACCTTGTGGCCGGTGCGCGATGTAAACATTGATGTCGGACGTGGCGAGACGGTTGCCGTGGTCGGTGAATCGGGCTGTGGCAAAAGCCTGACGGCCCTGGCCATCATGGGTCTCTTGCCGCGCCAGGCAAAGGTGCAATCCGAAGCCTTGCGCCTGAATGCGGAGTCGCTTGCCGAAGCCAGTCCAAAGCGTTGGCGGCAGCTGCGTGGCGATCGGATCGCCATGATCTTTCAGGACCCGATGACAGCTTTGGACCCCTGTTATCGCATCGGGGACCAGATGTGCGAGATATTGCAGCAGCACCGCAAGATTTCGCGATCCGCCGCAATGAAGCGGTCGCTGGACCTGCTGGGCAAGGTGGGCATTCCCGCGCCAGAGGAGCGGTTGAAGCAATATCCGCACCAGTTGTCGGGCGGGTTGCGCCAGCGTGTCATGATCGCGATGGCGCTGCTGTGTGAGCCCGAACTGATTATCGCGGACGAACCGACGACCGCCCTGGACGTCACGATCCAGGCGCAGATCCTGCGGCTGTTGCGGGACATTCAGCGCGAGACGAATATCGGCCTTTTGCTGATTACCCACGACCTTGGCGTTGTGGCTGGCATGGCTGACCGGATCGTCGTGATGTATGGCGGCGAGGTCGTTGAGGTTGGCACCTGCGACCAGGTGCTGGCCCAGCCGCTGCACCCTTATACCGAAGGGCTGGTGCGTTCGATCCCGGTGCCCGGCGAGACCGAGCAGGGTGAGGCGCTTGGGTATATTCCCGGAATCGTGCCGCGACAGGTGGGCGAGCGCACGGCCTGTGGCTTCGTGGATCGCTGTCCCTATGCGACAAGCGCATGCCGCGAGGAACCGATCGCGATGCGAGACGCCGGCGACGGGCGGCTCATGCGGTGCATTCTGCCTACGGATGGCAGCGCGCGCGATCCGGACGTCTGGATCCTGCCCGATGAAACATCCGCGCAAAGCGCAACCAACAGCGGGAGCCTGTGATGCCCGAAGTTCTGACGATGCGGGGCGTCACCCGCGACTACAGCGTTGGCAGCGGGTTCGCGCGTAAACAGACATTGCGTGCTCTGCGGGGTGTCGACCTGGGTGTTGAACGCGGCAAGACCCTTGGCCTGGTAGGCGAATCCGGCTGCGGGAAAAGCACGCTCGCCAAGATCCTGCTGGGAGTCGAGGAGCCAACGAGCGGTGAAGTTCTGGTCGGCGGCAAACCAATCCAGAGTTATGACCGGATTGAACGTGCGCGCTTGATCCAGCCGGTATTCCAGGATCCGTATTCATCTCTCAACCCGCGCATGACCGTCGAGGCGATCATAGCCGCGCCGATGCGCGTGCGCGGCGAGGGCGGGCGTTCGCTGCAGGCGAAGGTGCACGAACTGGCCGGTGAGGTCGGTTTGCCCAGGCACCTTGTCGAGGCCTATCCCAGCCAGCTGTCGGGCGGACAAAGACAGCGGGTGGCCATCGCGCGGGCGCTGATCGGTGAGCCCGAGATCCTGATCTGCGACGAGCCGACTTCGGCGCTGGATGTCTCGGTGCAGTCGCAGATCCTGAACCTGCTTCACAATCTAAAGCGTCAGTTGAACCTGACGATGATTCTGATCAGCCACAACCTTGCCGTCGTCCACCACCTCGCAGACGACGTTGCCGTCATGTATCTTGGTCAGATTGTCGAGCGCGGACCGAGCCGCGATATCTTCGAGGCGGCGCGGCATCCGTATTCCGACGCCTTGTTGAAGGCTGTGCTGCCGCCGAGAGCCGGCGTGCGCCTGCCCGAAATGGGGCTTGAGGCGGAGTTCCCCAGCCCGGTCAATCCGCCGAGCGGCTGCACCTTTCATCCCCGGTGCCAGAAGGCGCGCGCCCTTTGCGCAGAACAGGCCCCGTGTCGCACCGACGCGGATGCCGAACACAGCTATCGCTGCCACTTTCCAAACAATCTGAAAGATGAAGAATGTCCGCAAGTTTGATCGACTATCGGGTCACCGACTTCCGCGCCTTTGCCGCTGGCAAGCGTTTTGGTGAAACAGGCGCGTATGAGCGTCTGAAGGGCAGGGTGACCTTTCGTGTCGATCCTGCGGCGCCGGGCGTTCGGGATGTGACCGATATAGAGCTGGCCCCCCGTGACGAAACGGGGCGGGTCAGATTTGAGGCGGACTTCTGCATTCTGCGCCCAGTGGACCCGGACAAGGGAAACGGCCGACTTTTTTACGATTACGGTAACAGAGGCGACAAGCGGGCGTTGCAGTTTTTCAACGTAGCCACGGGCAGCAATGACCCGCTGGACGAAGACCATGCCGGCGATGGATACCTCATGAAGCGGGGATACACGGTTGTCTGGATGGGATGGCAGGGCGACCTGCTGCCGGGTGATGGTCGCCTGTTGCTGGACGTTCCGGTAGCCACGCATGAGGGCGCGCCCGTCACTGGAACGATCTGCACCGAATTCATCGCGTCGGAGCATGGACGTCATGAGATGCCGCTCAGTACACAGGCGTCGACGCGAAGCTATCCGGCGGTTTCGCTTGATACGACACGCGCGACGTTGAGCCGGCGCGCCTATGCGACTGCGCAAAGGGAGGAAATCGCGCCGGACGCGTGGGCATTTGCGCGGCTGGAACGGGGTGGAAGTGTCGACAGCAAGAAGACGGATACGGCCCTGATCCCGTCGGACAGCAACATCTATCTGCGCGATGGTTTCGAGTCTGGCTGGATTTACGAGCTGATATACGAGGCACGCGATCCGCTGGTGCTGGGGCTTGGACATGTCGCAGTGCAGCAGTTCATAAGCTACCTGAAAAAGGGTGATGCCAAGGCAGAAGGGCAGCCGGCGCTTGCGCTCTGCCCATATGAAAAAGCCTATGCATGGGGGCGCTCGCAGACGGGGCGGTGCATTCGCGATTTCATCTATCTGGGGTTCAACGATGACGGCCAGGGAAACCGGGTTTTCGATGGCGTGATGCCGCACGTGGCTGGCGCAGGCAAGATGTGGATGAACCACCGCTTCGCGAATCTCACGCTGTTGCCCGGTCAGGAGCATGAGAACCACTTTTCGCCCGTGGACAGTTTTCCGTTTTCGTATGCCCGTAGCAGGGATCACCTGACGGGGGCCGAGGACGCCATTCTGAAGCGGCCCGAGACGGACCCGCTTGTCATCCACACCGATACATCTGCCGAATATTGGCATCGGCGTGCGTCCCTGGTGCATACCGACACGCAGGGCGAAGACCTGGAGCAACCCGACGGCGTGCGGATCTACCTTTGGGCAAGCTCGCAGCATTTCGCGGATCCGCTGATGACTGCGCCTGTTGCCGGGCTTGCTCAGACCATGTGCAACGTGGTCGCGACGCATTACTTCTTTCGTGCCGCGCTCGACCGGCTTGACGCGTGGGCAACCGATGGTGTCTCGCCGCCGCCGAGCCTGTATCCGAAGCGGGCAGAGGGGACGCTGGTGACGGAGGAGGAATGGCGCGCGGCCTTCCCCGCGATCCCGGGCGTGGCCCTGCCGCGGGGGCCAAGCAAGTTGGAACAACTGGATTTCGGCGCCGATTTTGCCGAGACGGGCGCCATTGGCGCGCCTGCGCGCATCGTGTCGGAGCAGGGATACGCGGTTCTCGTGCCTGCCGTGGACGAAGATGGAAATGACCTTGGCGGGCTGCGCGCGCCGATGGCCGCAGCACCCCTGGGAACCTATACCGGGTGGAGCCTGCGTCGGCGTGACATGGGACATGGCGCGATGGTCGGGATCACCGGCAGCTACATACCATTGCCCGACACCGACGAAGAACGCAGTCAGACCGGTGATCCGCGCGCATCCATTCTGTCGCGCTTTGCAGATTCGACCGCCTACGAAAAGGCAATCCGTGAAGCGGCGGAGGCGTTGTGCAAGCAGGGCTACATTCTGGAAAGTGATATCGCCGCCTGTGTCGCACTTGCGCAGGATTGGGGGCGCCCGAGACATCTGACACGCCTGCCGGTCGCAGCTGCACGAAATCGTTCGGGCTTCGGAGGCACCAATAAATGACACGCGATGCGATGATCGTCTGTCCGCAGCCCGAGGCCGCCGAGGCGGGTGCGGATATCCTTCGGATGGGAGGCAATGCCATCGACGCCGCCGTGGCCTGCGCCTTTGCGCAAGGGGTTGTCGACCCGTTGATGTGCGGGATCGCGGGCTTTGGTAGCATGGCCGTCTACCGCCCCGAAACCGGAAAGACGGAGTATCTGGATTTCCACGCCCGCGCGCCGCTCGCTGCACATGCCGACATGTGGGCCGATCTGGTCGAGGGCGAAACCCGTGACGGGTTCGGTTTCGTCTTGAAGGGTCGGATAAATGACCTCGGCTATCAGTCCATCTGCGCACCCCCGGCATTGCGGGCCTATGCAGAGGCTCATGGGAAGTATGGCAGACTGCCCTGGGACACCGTGCTGGCGCCGGCCATCGAATGGGCAGAAGAGGGATATTTCGTACGCCCTGCCATGCAGACCTTCTTTGCCGAAGGATCCGGCATGGGGCGTGCCGCTACCTCCGAGAGACTGGGCTTCAGTGCCGAAGGTCGCGCGCTTTACTGCCGGGAGGATGGCCAGCCCAAGGCGACCGGAGCAGGGATCCGCAATCCGGATCTTGCCAAGACGCTGCGCATCATTGCCAGCGAAGGCGCAGACACGTTCTATAGCGGCCTGATCGCACAACAGATACTTGCGGATATGGAGGCCAATGACGGCTTGCTGACCGCAGCGGACTTAGAGGGTTGCGCAGCCGAATGGAGCGCGCCGCTCGAAGGCAGCTATCGCGGTAGAAGGATCGTGACGAACCCGCCACCGGGTGGCGGGGTGATGCTGCTGGAGATGCTGAACATTCTCGAGAGTTTCGATCTGGCCGATCTGGGGCATAACAGCCCCGCCTATATCGCCCTCGTGTCGGAAGCGATGAAACGCGCCACGATCGACAAGGACCGCTTTGTCGGCGACCCGCGTTTCGTGGATGTGCCGCTCGAGCGCCTCACGGACAAGGATTACGCCGCAGGCCTTGCCGCCGAGATACGTCGTGGCGAACGCGCGACGGTGCAACGCCTGCAGGCGACGGATGTGGTGCCGCGCGACACGACGCATATCTCGGTGACGGATGGCGACGGCAATTGCGTATCCATGACCCATTCGCTCGGGATGCCGTCCGGCGTCATCACGCCCGGTCTCGGCTTCATGTATAACGGATGCATGGGCGTGTTCGATCCGCGCCCGGGCCGGACTGGATCCATTGCCCCCGGCAAGTCGCGTTTCAGCGCGATGTGTCCCACCATCATGTTCGACGATCAGGATCCGACACTGGTGCTCGGCGCGCCCGGCGGGACACAGATCGTGATGGGGGTCCTTCAGACGATCCTGAACAGTGTGGATTTCGGCATGCCGGTTTCCGAAGCTGTCTCGGCTCCGCGCTTTTCATCGACCGGTAATGCGATCGATGTGTCCAACAGGATTCCGCGGTCCGTGACCAGGGCACTGGAGGCCGATGGCCGGGATGTTATCCGAAATCCCTACGGCCATACGATTGGGTGGGTTCACGCGATCAGCCTTGCGGACCGGCGGATCGACGGCATGGCGGATCCGGGCCGTGACGGGGTGGCATACCGTGTGACACCTGCGGAAGTCATGTCGAAATGACCACCGAAGGATCGCTGCGTTGCGCAGAGCGATCGATGGAGATGTATCTATGAACTATGGCGCCACACGGCCCGATTGCCTTGATTTCAACCCGTTCAAAGCGATCGTCTCACCGCGACCCATCGGCTGGATCGGCACGCTGGATGACGGTGGTTGTGCGAATCTGGCTCCCTATTCCTTTTTCAACGGATTGGGCGCCTATCCAGAGCAGGTTTACTTTGCCAGCGATGGCGCCAAGCACAGCTTTGTCAATGCCAAGGACCGCGGCGAATTTACATTTTCCCTGGCGACAGAAGAGCTGGCCCAGGCGATGAACATTTCCGCCGAGAGTTTGCCGTACGGGACGAGCGAGTTCGATGCCGCGGGTCTCGAACGGGGTAATCCGGTTGAGATTGCGACGCCTTTTGTTGCAGCAAGCCCTGCAGCCTTCGAATGCGTTACGATCCAGACCCTGCAGTTGGAGGACCGGAACGGGAAGCTGATCGATCGTTACATGGTCATTGGCGAGGTGGTCCGTACCCATATCCGCGATGAGTTTATCCGCGATGGCCGTTTCGATACATTGAAAGCCCGTCCGATAGCGCGGATGGGTTATCGCGATTACACGACCGTCAACGAAGCCTGGGAACTGATGCGTCCCGATGATTGAAGGCAGATGACCCCCCAACGCAGCTGAAATGCGGTCACGATTGCCAACTGCTGGTGCTGTCAGGCGAATTCGAGCCAGTCCCAGTCGGGGCAGGAGACCTGCTCCTCATGTCATGCTGGGGGCGCGCGACTGGTCGAGAGCGGCGGTGCGGTTCCGTTCGAAATCTGACCTTCCGCAGAGGTTGCGCTCCGGGTCTGACATTGTGCGTCGCTCGTGAAACCGGGGCGCAACGTACCGCAGTGAAAGCGGAAACCGGACATAAAGCTCTGCGATCAGACGGACGATTTCCTGGATGCGATGGCCTGCCCACCTGCTCAAATCGTTCGCGATGAATTGTTCCTGATCGCGGTGACGAGTCCCGGCGGCGGGTGCAGCCTCAATCTGCTTCCAGAACCGGAAAGGAGGATGCGCCACGCATCGGACAACACGATCAGTCCCGCAGAATGCGCCGCATGGAAGTGGGCGCGGGCGAAGTTTACGAAAACCGTAAAAAACTCAATGCATTATGATTCATGTGGTAGGCCCGGAGGGACTCGAACCCCCAACCAAAGCGTTATGAGCGCTCTGCTCTAACCAATTGAGCTACAGGCCCGACCTGGGGCTTTTGCTAAGCTGGCAGAGCAGGGGCGTCAAGGCTTTCAGATTGCGCCGGGGAGGGGGATCGTCTAACGGAGAGCCAGGATTTTCTGGAGGGCCGAGAATGAGCGAACGCAGGAATGGTCTGACCTATGCGGATGCGGGCGTGGACATCGATGCGGGCAATGCCCTGGTCGACCGGATCAAGCCCGCCGCCAAGCGCACCGACCGCCCCGGCGTGATGGCGGGGCTGGGTGGTTTCGGGGCGCTGTTCGACCTCAAGGCGGCCGGATATAGCGACCCGATCCTGGTGGGTGCGACCGACGGCGTGGGCACCAAGCTGCGCATTGCCATCGATACGGGCAACGTGGACGGCGTGGGCATCGACCTGGTGGCCATGTGCGTCAACGACCTGGTGTGCCAGGGCGCCGAGCCGCTGTTTTTCCTAGATTATTTCGCCACCGGCAAGCTTGAGACCGACAAGGCCGCGCGGATTGTCGAAGGGATCGCCGAGGGTTGTGTGCGTGCCGGTTGCGCGCTGATCGGCGGCGAGACGGCCGAGATGCCGGGCATGTATCCAGCGGGCGATTTCGACCTTGCGGGTTTTGCCGTGGGCGCGATGGATCGGGGTGCGGAGCTGCCCGCAGGTGTGGCCGAGGGTGATATCCTGCTGGGGCTGGCGAGCGACGGCGTGCATTCCAATGGCTACAGCCTCGTGCGCAAGCTGGTCGAGATCTCGGGGCTGGACTGGCAGGATGACTGCCCCTGGGCGACGGGCACGCTGGGCGAGGCGCTGCTGACGCCCACGCGGCTTTATGTGAAACAGGCGCTGGCGGCGGTGCGCGCGGGAGGCGTTCATGCGCTGGCGCATATCACCGGCGGGGGCCTCAGCGAGAACATCCCGCGCGTCTTGCCCGAGGGGCTGGGCGTGGCGGTCGACCTTGACGCATGGGATCTGCCGGCGGTCTTTGGCTGGCTCAATGAACAGGGCGGCATGGAGCAGAGCGAGCTGCTCAAGACCTTCAATTGCGGGATCGGCATGGTGCTGGCGGTCGCGCCCGACAGGGCCGCGGCGCTGGAGGCGCTGTTGAGCGAGGCGGGCGAGCGGGTTTGCCGCATGGGCCATGTGATTGCGGGCGAGGGCGTCATCTATAGCGGACGGCTTAAGTGACGCATGAACGGGTCGCCATCCTGATTTCGGGCAGCGGGTCGAACATGGTCACGCTGGCCGACAGTATGGTGGGCGATCATCCCGCGCGCCCGGTGCTGGTTCTGTCCAACCGCCCGGATGCGGGGGGCCTTGAAAAGGCGGCGGCGCGGGGCATTCCCACGGCTGTGGTCGATCACCGGCCCTTCAAGGGTGATCGCGCCGGTTTCGAGGCCGCCTTGCAGGCGGTGCTGGACGCGGCCCGGCCCGATATCATCTGCCTTGCCGGCTTCATGCGGGTTCTGAGCGCGGATTTCGTGCAGCATTGGCAGGGCAGGATCCTGAATATCCACCCGTCGTTATTGCCGAAGTATCGCGGGCTCGACACCCATGCGCGCGCGCTTGCCGCCGGTGAGAGTGAGGCGGGTTGCACCGTTCACGAGGTGACACCGGCGCTGGATGACGGCCCGGTTCTGGGACAGGCAACGGTGCCGGTCAGGCCCGGTGACACGCCCGAAACGCTGGCCGCGCGGGTGCTGGAGCAGGAACACAGGCTTTACCCCGAGGTGCTGCGCCGCTTTGCGGCGGGTGACCGGCGCCCGGTGATGCTGAACTGAGCGGGCGAGCCCATTTTCATTCCGCCGCGCTTTGCCTTATACCGGGTGGAAAGTGCCGCGCGGACGCATTTGCAGGAGCATACACCCTTTGATGAAGACACTGACCACCACCGAGGAGCTTGCCGAATTCTGCACCCGCGCACGGGGCTTCGATTATGTCACCGTCGATACCGAGTTCCTGCGCGAGCGCACCTATTATTCCAAGCTCTGTCTTGTGCAACTGGCCGTGCCGGGCGACACCCGCGACGATGCGGTGCTGGTCGATCCGCTCGAAGGCGGCCTGTCGCTTGAGCCGCTTTACGAGCTGTTCCGCGATCCGTCTGTGGTCAAGGTATTTCATGCCGCGCGCCAGGATCTGGAGATATTCTATGTCGATGCGGGCGTCATTCCCGAGCCGATGTTCGACACGCAGGTGGCGGCGATGGTCTGTGGCTTTGGCGAGCAGGTGGGTTACGAGACATTGGTGCGGCGCATCGCCAAGCAGCAACTGGACAAGACCTCGCGTTTTACCGACTGGTCGCGCCGCCCGCTGACCGAGGCGCAGAAGAAGTACGCGCTGGCTGATGTGACGCATCTGCGCGACATTTACGAGTTTCTCGCACGCAAGCTGGAGCAGACAGGACGCGATAAATGGGTCGCCGAGGAATTGCGCACGCTGACCAACCCCGAGACCTATGTCGTCAAGCCCGAGGATGCCTGGAAACGCATCAAGACGCGCAACGGGTCGGGGCGGTTCCTGGCGGTCCTTCGCGAGCTGGCGCGGTTTCGCGAAGGCTATGCGCAGTCGCGCGACGTGCCGCGCAGCCGGGTCTACAAGGACGATGCGATGGTCGAGCTGGCCTCGACCAAGCCGGCGACGTTGCAGGACCTGTCGCGCTCGCGCCTGTTGTTGCGCGAGGCGCGCAAGGGCGAGATCGCCGAAGGTATCCTGAAGGCCGTGGAGGAGGGGCTGAAATGCCCGCCCGAAGATATGCCCAAGCTCGACACTGCGCGCAGCAAGCTGCAGGTGAATCCGGCGCTGGCTGATCTTCTGCGGGTGCTTCTGAAGGCCAAGAGCGAGGAGTTCGGGGTGGCCTCGAAACTGATCGCCAGCGCCTCGGATCTTGACGAGCTGTCGGCGGGCGCACGCGATCTGCCGGCGTTGAGCGGCTGGCGGCGCGACGTGTTCGGAGGGGATGCGTTGCGGCTGTGCGATGGCGAGATCGCATTGGCGGCACGCGGCAAGGATATCTGCACGGTCGAGCTTTAGCCGCGCGGCAAAGGTAAGCGCGCGGCGTGGCCCATATGGCGCGCCGGGTCTAGCGGCTGCTGGTCTGGCTGTTGCGCAGGCCGACGACGCGAATCGCGGAAATCCGGGACAGGTCCTGATCCGACACGAAACGTCCGGCATGGACGCGGCGCGTGGCCTCGGGGCCCTGGGGTGTGTCGTCGGGCTGCATCGCCCTGAGCTCCAGCGTCAGAAGCCCATCGACCGGCGTGCCATCGTTGGCGGCGACGAGGCGCACGTCATAGGCGCCCTGGCGCAGGGTCCGGCCGGTGACCCGGATGATCGCGCCGCCACCCGAGGGTTCGACCGAAAGTGCGGTGATCTGATCGACGGGGCTGCCCAGATAGGGTGCCTCCTGGTTGCGGCGCTTGAAGATGCTGCTGCTGCGATCGGGGATCAGCGGATTCGTCTGACCGGGATCCTGCGCCGGAACCGGTGCGGAACGGCTGTTGCCGAACCAATTGACCGGATTGATCCGCGAGTCGCGCCAACCACACGCCGAAAGCGCCATCGAAAGGATCACCAGAACTGCAATAGATTTCCGCATCACGACCGCCCCTTTGCCTTTCCCCTCGGTTACCCTATCCGGGCCGAGTTGAAAAGGTGCAAGCTGGGTCTGGACCTTCGCTTCTTGGCGACTTAGGTCTGAGACAGGCAGATCGGAGCGCTACCATGGCCAGCGAGGCATTCGAGGAGATTGTCGCGGATTTCGAGTTTCTCGAGGATTGGGAAGACCGATACCGCTATGTGATCGACAAGGGCAGGGCGATGGACCCGCTTGAGGATGCGTTGAAGGTGCCGGCCACCAAGGTCGAGGGTTGCGCCAGCCAGGTCTGGCTGCATCCGCGCATCGAGGCGGGGCGGTTTTCGTTCGATGGCGACAGCGACGCGATGATCGTGCGCGGGCTGATCGCCGTGTTGCGCGCGCTTTACAACGGGCTCGCGGTCAGCGAGGTGCCGAAGGTGGATGCGGCGGGTGAGCTGGCACGGTTGGGACTCAACGAACATCTTTCGGCGCAACGCTCGAACGGGTTGCGGGCGATGATCGAGCGAATCCGTGGGGTCGCCGCCGAGGCGGCATGAGCGGTGCACCGGTGTGAAAAGGCAGGAATGAGGGGCGCTGCCCCTCATGCTCCCCGGGATATTCTCAAACAGAAGAAGATCAGGTTTTTTCGGCCTCTGCGCGCAGTGCGTGCGCAAGATCGCCATAGCCCGTGAAGCGATATTCAAAGGCGAGCCCGAGCCGGTCGGCGCAGTCGCGCGCCTTGGCCAGCAGCGCGGGGTCTTCTGTCTGGGCCTGGTAGACCAGCTTCGTGTAGTTGCCGAACAGCATGTCGCGCAGTTCGGGGTGGCGGTCGAGCCCCATCGGTTTCCAGACGAAGGCGTCGAACTGCTTGACCAGGAAATCGGTAAGATAAAAGGCGGTGATTTCATCCTCGGCGCGGGCGGCGAAGGCGTCGTTGCCCTCGAAGAAGGCATAGCAATGTGGACCCGCCACCATGTTGACGCCGAGTTCGGTGCATTTCGCCTGTAGTTGCCCGCCGGTGCCGCAATCGGCATAAACCACGAAAATGTCGTCATAGGTGGCGCGGTTGCGCGCCACGGCCTCTTCGACGGCGGTGACGATCCGGTCGGGATAGAGGTGCAGCTTGGCGGGCAGGCATTGCAGGTCCATGTGGTCCCAGCCATTGAGGCGGATGAGCGCGAGGATCTCGCGCGCCAGCGCGCCGCAGGCGATCAGCAGGATGCGCCCTTTGCCTGCGCGCAGATCGAGCCCGGATTCGGTGAGAGTGTTGTCATCGGGCAGATCGGTCATGATGTCCTTGCCTTGCAACGCCAAGCGGCCCGCGAGGGCGGGCCGCTGATCGGTTGCGCCGGGTGGCGAAAACTCAGGCGGTCGCGCCCTGGTTATGCTTGCGCTTGACGAAATCCTTGGCGGTTTCCACCGCCACGGCCGCGTCGCGGCAATAGGCGTCGGCGCCGATGGCCTTGCCGAATTCCTCGTTGAGAGGGGCGCCGCCGACCAGCACGATATAGTCGTCGCGCAGTCCCTGTTCGATCATCGTGTCGATCACGACTTTCATGTAGGGCATGGTGGTGGTCAGCAGGGCCGACATGCCGAGAATGTCCGGCTTGTGCTCGGCCAGGGCCTCGAGATAACTTTCGACCGGGTTGTTGATGCCCAGATCCACGACCTCGAACCCGGCGCCTTCCATCATCATCGACACGAGGTTCTTGCCGATGTCGTGGATGTCGCCCTTGACGGTGCCGATCACCATCGAGCCCATGCGCGGTGCGCCGGTTTCGGCCAGCAGGGGCTTGAGGATGAACATGCCGCCCTTCATGGCGTTGGCAGCGAGCAGCACTTCGGGGACGAAGAGGATGCCGTCGCGGAAGTCCTTGCCGACGATGGTCATGCCGCCGACCAGTGCCTCGGTCAGGATGCGATAGGGCGCCCAGCCGCGCTCGAGCAGGATGTTGACGCTTTCCTCGATCTCTTCCTTGAGGCCGTCGTAAAGGTCGTCCCACATCTGTTCGACGAGTTCCTCGTCGCTGAGATCCGCCAGGATGATGTCGTCTTGGTCTTCCGACATGGCCGGGTTCCTTGCTGTGGTGGCGCTGACACGCGCGGTTGTCTGGCGCAGCTTTCGTCAATTTGTCGCAATCGGACTTTCCGAATTGCGACACTGGCCGCACTTGTACCGACCTATACCCCGGAATTGCAGGGGGTGTTGCTGAAAACTAATCATGAAGTATATGGCCTTATTGCAAGTGTTCCCCATATGTTCCATTCATGGGGCCATGACGCGCGACGATAGCACAGATCCCGGACTACGCCTTGCGGGGCGGGGTGCGAACAGCAATGAGGCTGGGCGCTATGAGCGGCATGGACGCGCCTATGAGAGCGACGGCTGGGCCGGAGAGGACAGCGGAACGCGGGTGTTGCGCACCGAGGTCAGTCTGGAGCGGCCGCGCAGCGTGATCACTTATAACCGCTCGCCCGACCTGCCGTTTGACCGTTCGATCAACCCTTACAGGGGCTGCGAGCATGGGTGCATCTATTGTTTCGCGCGCCCGACCCATGCCTGGCTGGGCCTGTCGGCGGGGCTTGATTTCGAGACGAGGCTGATCGCGCGGCCCGAAGCGCCCGAGGTGCTGGCGCGGGAGTTGCGCAGACCGCGCTACAGGGTGGCGCCGATCGCTATCGGGACCAACACCGACCCCTATCAGCCGATCGAACAGCGCCACGGCGTGACGCGCGCCTGTCTGGAGGTGCTGAGCGATTTCAACCATCCGGTCGCTATCGTGACCAAGGGAACGCTGATAGAGCGCGATCTGGATATCCTGTCGGACATGGCGCGGCGCGGTCTGGTCAGGGTGGGGATTTCGATCACGACGCTCGAGGCAGGATTGGCGCGGCGCCTTGAGCCGCGCGCGCCTTCTCCGGGTCGGCGGTTGGCGGTGATCGCGGCCTTGGCCGGGGCCGGGGTGCCGGTCCGGATCATGGTCTCGCCGGTGATGCCGGGTTTGAGCGACCATGAGACCGAGGCGATCCTGACGGCGGGCCGTGATGCGGGGGCGCAGGCGGCGAGCTGGATCATGCTGCGTCTGCCGCGCGAGGTGGCGCCACTGTTCCGGGATTGGCTGGAGGCGCATTATCCGGAGCGCGCGTCGCGGGTGATGGGATTGGTGCGCGCCATGCAGGGCGGGCGCGATTATGACCCGGAATGGGGACGCAGGATGCGCGGCACGGGCGCATATGCGCAGATGCAGGCGCGGCGTTTCGATATCGCGGCGCGGCGGTTGGGGCTGGATCGCGCGCAGCCGCCGCTGCGCTGCGACCTTTTTGCGCCGCCCGCCAGGGCGGGCGAGCAGATGCAGCTGTTTTAGCGAGGCGCGTGTCAGCGCCGTTCAGCCTCCGCGGCGGCGGTTCCGGCGCTTGGGCGTGGCGCCTTCGTCTTCGCCAGTGCCATCGGCGGCCGAGGAGAACGGGCCGAGCGCGTCGGTGATCTGATCGAGGGTCGGGCGTTCGCCGCGGGGACGGGTGCTGAGCGCTTCATGCATCTTTTCAAGATGTTCGGCGGTGGTGCCGCAGCAGCCGCCGATGATCGTGGCGCCGCAATCGCGTGCCAGCACGGCGTAGTCGGCCATCAGTTCGGGCGTGCCGTCATAATGGATATGGCCGTCATGGTATTTCGGAATCCCGGCATTGCCCTTGGCGATGATCGGGCGTTCGGTGCCTTGCGCGGCAAAGCCCAGGACGGTGCGCAGGAGGTCCGATGCGCCGACGCCGCAATTGGCGCCGAAGGCCAGCGGAGGATAGCGCAGCCCGTCGACGAGGCTGACCATATCCGCCGAGGTGAGGCCCATCATCGTGCGTCCGGCGGTGTCGAAGCTCATGGTGCCGCACCAGGGCATCCCGGCCAGTTTGAAGGCTTCGGCGGCGGCCTTGTATTCCTCGGGGGCCGAGATCGTCTCGAGCCAGAGGACGTCGGCGCCGCCTTCCTTGAGGCCGTCGGCCTGTTCATGGAAGATTTCAACCGCGAGATCATGGGTGAGGGCGCCCATCGGGGCCATGATTTCGCCGGTGGGGCCGACGGAACCTGCCACGACGACGGGGCGGTCGCGCTTGTCGGCGACCTCGCGTCCGATCTCGGCGGAGATGCGCGAGAGGGCGCGGGCGCGCTTCTCCTCGCCATGCAGTTTGAGGCGCGCGGCGTTGCCGCCGAAGGAATTGGTGAGGAAGATGTCGCTGCCCGCATCCACGGCCATCGTGTAGAGCCGGGTGATCCGGTCGGGGTGGGTCTCGTTCCAGAGTTCGGGCGCATCGCCCGATTCCAGCCCCATGTTGAAGAGGTTGGTTCCCGTCGCGCCATCGGCCAGGAGCCAGTCGCGAGAGGCGAGGAGTTTGGACAGGGCGTTGGTCATGGCAGGAATCCTTGGTGATTTCGTGCGCGCGTCACAGGGCACGGATGTGTCATGTTTGGCGTGACTGCGCAATTTCATTCTGCTCACGCAGATGATGAGGCGGACTCAGGCTGAGAACGGGAAAGCCCAATGAAAGCAGGGCCGCCCGGTTGTCCGAACGACCCTTGTCCGCGTGCCGCAGAGAGGCGGAATCAGGCTTCCTTGACCAGCTGCGCCTTGGCGACGCGCAGCAGTTCGGCCATCTTGCCGCGGATCGTGTCGGCATCGGCCAGATCGCCCAGGTCGGCTGCGACCTTGCGCACGACATCCTCGTGACCGGCTTCCTCGAAATCGGAGAGCACCACTTCCTTGGCGTAGGCGTCGGCATCGTCGCCGGTCTTGCCCAGAAGCTCGGCGGCCCAGAGGCCAAGCAGCTTGTTGCAGCGTGCCTGAGCGCGGAATTTCATTTCCTCGTCATAGGCGTATTTGTTTTCGAAGGCGTTCTCGCGATCGTCGAATGTGGTCATGGCTAACCCCTTTGGTGTTCCCGTCGTCAACAGGTATGCGCGGCGTTGATAGAAAAACAGTCCCGAAAAGTATAGTCGCAAATCGGGCCGGATGGTGGCGAAACCACAGACCCGCCCCCGGCCAGCCGACGACCCATTGCCGCAGTTCGGTCGCGTTTCCCTTTTTGCAGGTGTTTCGGGACCATCCTGAGGGACGAGTAGCGCGCAAGGGTTACGATCTTCTTTATGTCCGGCAATTCCGGCCGGTCTGGTCGCGAAGGCCCGGATGTCGCGTGTTTGGGGGCGGCGCGCCCATATCGGTGGTTTTAGCGCAACGCGAACAAACTCCGCTAAAAACGGTCACAATTAAGCCGTTTTAAACCCAAGATGGCGATTTATTCGGGGACTCGCGTTAGTTGGTCGTCGTGTTCGAGAGTTAAATGTCCTTTACCTTCAGTATCATCGAGTGGTCGTCCGTCAACGATCCCGATTCCCTGTTCAGGACAACAGGGACGCACGAGGGCGATAGCGACTCGGGTGGCATCCCGGGTGTTACGCAGGTCAGTTTCGACGCCACCTCCACGCAGCACGTCACCACCGCCACCACGTCGGGCGACCCGGACTATCCCGATGACGGCGGCGCGCGGCTGGATCAGAGTGTCACTCTGAACGGTGTGACCTATCCGGCAGGGTCGGATGTGGAGGCGGATTTCGAGGTTATCCTGCGCGATCCGAACACGGGCTATTATTTTCGCGCCACATGGCTCGCGATCGACAACCAGCCGGTCGGAATCTCGCTGTCGCGCGCCTGGGACGCCTCGACAGGGGAGTTCGTGCCCGGTGCGGCGGGAAACTACGTGCCGGGCACGCAGTTGACGCTGATCGACGGCGACGATCTGGATGGCACGCTGAACATTTCGGCCTTTGCGACCGACAGCAATTATGTCTCGAATGGTGTCGGTAACGATGCGGTTCTGAATGACTCCAACGGCGGTGCCATATGTTTCGCTGGTGGCACCCTGATCAAGACGCGGCGCGGCGAGGTGCGGGTCGAGGATCTGCATGTCGGGGCCGACGAGGTGCTGACGCTGGATCAGGGCTACAAGCACCTGCGATGGATCGGATCGCGGCATCTGTCGCAGAGCGATCTTGCGCGCTATCCCAAGCTGCGCCCGGTGAGGATCTGCAGTGGGGCGCTTGGGGTGAACCTGCCCGAGCATGACCTTGTGGTGTCGCCCCAGCACCGGATCATGCTGCGCTCGAAGGTGGCAGCGCGGATGTTCGGGGTGAACGAGATCCTGGTCCCGGCCAAGGACCTGCTGGCGCTGGACGGGATCGAGACCGCCAGCGACCTGAGTGAGGTCACATATTGGCACTTCATGTGCGACGACCATCAGGTGGTGTTCGCAAACGGGGCCATCGCCGAAAGCCTTTATGCCGGGCCGGAGGCGCTCAGTTCGCTCGATCCCGAGGTGCGAGAGGAGATTCTGGCGATCTTTCCCGAACTGGCGCAGAGCGAAAGCCAGAGACCGGTGCCGGCACGCATGATCGCCAGGGGGCGGCGCGTGCGCCACATGGCGGAGCGGATCGCGCGCAATCGCAAGCCGCTGGTGGCATGATCGCCCCGCACCCGCAGGCCGATTTCCCAAGAGCCCAGCTTGCAGCGTCGTCGGCGTTGCTCTAAGACAGCGCTGTAATCCCCGAGGCACGCCCAAAGGGCGTAACGCTGGAGTGGCCATGGCACGGCGCACAAAGATCTACGAAGGCAAGGCGAAAACTCTGTATGAAGGCCCCGAGCCCGGGACCCTTGTGCAGTATTTCAAGGATGACGCGACCGCTTTCAATGCTCAGAAGAAGGACGTGATCGAGGGCAAGGGCGTTCTCAATAACCTCCTGTCCGAGTATTTCATGACCGGGCTGACCAATGTCGGCATCCCCAATCATTTTCTGAAGCGACTCAACATGCGCGAGCAACTGGTGCGCGCCTGCGAGATCGTGCCGCTGGAAGTGATCGTGCGCAACTACGCCGCCGGAACGATGGCGACGCGGCTGGGTATCGACGAGGGCACGCAATTGCCGCGCCCGGTGGTGGAATATTGCCTGAAGGATGACAAGCTGGGCGATCCGCTGGTCACCGAAGAGCATATCGCCGCCTTCGGCTGGGCCAGCCAGCAGGACATGGACGACATCCTGAGCCTGGCGCTGCGGGTCAATGACTTCCTGTCGGGCGTGATGTATGGCGTCGGCATCAGGCTGGTCGATTTCAAGATCGAGATCGGCCGCGTCTATGACGGCGATTTCCAGCGCCTGATCGTGGCCGACGAGATCAGCCCCGACAGCTGCCGTTTGTGGGATATCGAGACCGGTCAGAAACTGGACAAGGACGTGTTCCGCCGCGATCTGGGCAGCCTGACGGATGCCTATACCGAAGTGGCCAACCGCCTGGGCGTGATGCCCAAGGGCGCCACGCCGATGAACCGGCCGACCCTGATCAACTGACGGGTGGCCAAAAGGGGCGGCGCGCGGCGCCGCGCGACAAAAACGGGAAGACAGACATGAAGGCACGCGTTCACGTCATGCTGAAAAACGGCGTTCTTGACCCGCAGGGCGAGGCCGTGCGCCATGCGCTTGGCCAGCTGGGGTTCGAGGGGGTCGAAGGGGTCCGCCAGGGCAAGGTGATCGAATTGGACCTGGCCGAGACCGATGCCGACAAGGCTCGCGAGACCGTGACCGAGATGTGCGAGAAGCTGCTGGCGAACACGGTGATCGAAAGCTACGCGGTGGAGATCGCCTGATGCATGCTGCAATCATCGTCTTTCCCGGATCGAACTGCGACCGCGACCTGGCCGTCGCCTTCGAGAGGGCAGGCGCCAAGGTGTCGATGGTCTGGCACAAGGACACGGCGCTGCCCGCGGATGTCGATATCATCGGCGTGCCGGGCGGTTTCTCGTTCGGGGACTACCTGCGCTGTGGCGCGATCGCGGCGAATTCGCCGATCTGCCGGTCGGTGGTGCAACATGCAGAAAAAGGCGGGTACGTGCTGGGCATCTGCAACGGGTTCCAGGTGTTGACCGAAACAGGTCTGCTGCCGGGCGTTCTGCTGCGCAACGCCAATCTGAAATATATCTGCAAGCCGGTCGACCTGAAGGTCGAGACCGCCGACAGCCCGTTCACGGCGGGGTATGAGGCCGGGCAGGTGGTGACGGTGCCGATCGCGCATCACGACGGCAATTACTTTGCCGACAGCGAGACGCTCAAGCGGCTGCATGGTGAGGCACGGGTGGCATTCACATATTGCGACAATCCCAACGGATCGCAGGACGATATCGCCGGGGTGCTGTCGCAGAACCGCCGGGTCATGGGCATGATGCCCCATCCCGAGCGCATGTCGGAGCCGTTGCAGGGCGGCACCGATGGCGCCGCGATGTTCGAAAGCCTCGTTGGCCAGCTGACCGAAGCGTGATGCTTGAGCGGCGCCGCGCACCGGCGTAGATTGTCAGGATGAGAAACCCGACCTCGCCCGCATCGTTGCAGGGGCCGCGCACGACTTCGTGGCGGATGCGGCTGGTATTCATCATGCTGGTGGCAGTGGCGGTTGCGGTGGTGTTCGTCACCAACCGCCTGCTGACCGACCGCTTTACCGAATCCACCCGCAACCGGGCCGAGCTGCGGCTCGTGCTCTATTCCGGCAACCTGCTGAGCGAGCTGCGCCAGAACGCGGTAGTTCCGCAGCTTCTCGCCCGCGACCCGACGCTGATTTCGGCGCTCAATACCGGCGATTACGCGCAGTCGACGCAGCGGCTGATTTCCTTTCTCGAAGAGATCGGCGCGGCGTCGCTGACGATGTTGGACAGGGACGGGCGCACGGTGGCGGCGACGGATCGCAGCCTGTTGGGGCAAAGCCATCGGCAGGCGCCGTATTACGTAGATGCGCTGCGCTCGAAGGATACTGTTTTCAAGGTGCTCGAAAGCGAAACCGGGCAGTATCGCTTTACCTATTCGCGCCGCGTCGAAAGCCAGAACCAGGTGGTTGGCGTGATCGTCGTGGATGTGGACCTAGCCAAATACGAGCGGGCCTGGGCGGGCATTTCGGATGCGGTTCTGGTGGCCGACAGCGAGGGGCGCATCATCCTCGCGACCGAGCCGCGCTGGCGCGGGCTGAGCGAGGCCGAGGCGCTGGCGAGAGAGCCGGTGGACAGCGCCATCGAGCGCGCCATCCAGGCGACCCAGAGCTGGACCGCGCTGCCGGCGGATGCCTATGTGCGCGGCGAGGCCGTGATGCGGGTCGAGGGGCGGGTGGCGTTTCGCGGCTGGCGCATCGCCAGCTTCACCACCTATGCCAGCGTGCGCGAAAAGGTGAACGGCTTTTTGGCGCTCGAGATCATGGGCTTCGCGATTCTTCTGGCGCTGGCATTCTGGGTGATGAACCGCAAGACGGTGGTGCGGATGGCGGTCTTTCAGCGTGAATCGGCAGAGCTTCGCGCATTGAACGCCCGCTTGCAGCGGGAAATCGCCGAGCGCGAACGCGTCCAGGAGAACCTTGCGGTGGCCGAACAGACCCTTGCGCAGAGCTCGAAACTGGCGGCCTTGGGCGAGATGTCGGCGGCGGTCAGCCATGAGCTCAACCAGCCGCTGGCGGCGATGAAAACCTACCTTGCGGGGGCGCGGCTGCTGATGAGCCGGAACCGCCCCGACGAGGCGTTGTCGTCCTTTCAGAGGATCGACGACCTGTTGGAGCGGATGGGGTCGATTACGCGCCAGCTCAAGTCCTATGCGCGCCAGAGCGGGGACACGTTCGAGCCCGTGAATCTTGGCGATGCGCTGTCGTCGGCCCTGTCGATGATGGAGCCGCAACTGCGCCAGCGAAAGGTGAATATCACCCGCACGCTGCCCGAGGAGCCGGTGCGGGTGATGGCCGACCGGGTGCGCGTCGAGCAGGTGATGATCAACCTCCTGCGCAACGCGATGGACGCCACCGAAGGGGTCGACGAGCCCACCATCGAGATCCTGCTGGCGGCGGGCGAAACAGCGGTGTTGACGGTGCGCGACAACGGCCACGGGATCGACAATTTCGACAACCTGTTCGAGCCGTTCTACACCACCAAGCAGCCCGGCGACGGCGTCGGACTGGGGCTTGCCATTTCTTCGGGGATCGTCAACGACCTTGGTGGCCGCCTGACTGCAAGAAATGCGTCGGCGGGGGGGGCTGTATTCGAGGTGCAGCTTCCTATCTTGACTGAAGAAACCCGTGCAGCGGAGTAACCTGCCATGCCGAGTGCCATGAAAATCGCGATTGTCGACGACGAAAAGGATATGCGTCAGTCGATCAGCCAGTGGCTTGCCTTGTCCGGCTACGACACCGAGGCCTTCCCGAGCGCCGAAGAGGCGCTGAAGGTTCTGGGGCCGGATTATCCCGGTATAGTCGTCACCGACATCAAGATGCCCGGCATGGACGGGATGCAGTTCCTCAAGAAGCTGATGGGCTCGGATTCGAGCCTGCCGGTGATCATGATCACCGGTCATGGCGATGTGCCGATGGCAGTCGAGGCGATGCGCATGGGGGCCTATGATTTTCTGGAAAAGCCGTTCAACCCCGACCGGATGAGCGAGCTGGCCAAGAAGGCGACCAATGCACGCCGCATGACGCTGGACAGCCGGGCCTTGCGGCGCGAGCTGTCGGATGGCGGGCAGCTGATGAAGAAGCTGATCGGCGCGAGCCCGGTGATGGAGCGCCTGAAAGAGGATATTCTGGACCTCGGGCAGGCGGATGGCCATGTGCTGATCGAGGGCGAGACCGGCACCGGCAAGACGCTGGTGGCGCATGCGCTGCATGCGGTGGGGTCGCGCGCGGGGCGCAAGTTCGTGCTGGTCTCCTGTTCCGCCTACGAAGAAGAGGCGCTGGCCAAGCGGCTGTTCGGCCCCGTCCAGCCCGAGGACAGTCAGCTTCCGGCGGTCGAGGAGGCCCGCGGCGGGACGCTGGTGCTGGAGGATGTGGAGACGCTGAGCGACACGCTGCAAGCGCGCTTGCTGACCTTCATCAATGACGAGGGCACGCCGCCCGAAACCCGCATCGTGGCGATTTCCAACATGCAGGAGCAGGACCGCACCAGCGAGGATGCCTTGCGCGCCGATCTTTTCTACCGCCTGGCCAGCCTGCGCATCACGGTGCCGCCCCTGCGCCAGCGCGGCGAGGATATTCTGACGCTGTTCACCCGCTTCGGCGAGCAGTTCGCCGATGATTACGGCTGTGAGGCGCCGCAGGTTTCCGCGCAGGAGGCCGCGCAGCTGTTGCAGGCCCCCTGGCCGGGCAATGTGCGCCAGCTCTTCAATGTCGCCGAGCGCGCCGTGCTGCAGGCGCGGCGGGGCAGCGGCACGATCGCGTCGCTGTTGATGTCGGATCATCAGGACATGCAGCCGGTGATGACGACCGAGGGCAAGCCGCTCAAGGAATATGTTGAAGCCTTCGAGCGGATGCTGATCGACAACACGATGCGCCGCCACAAGGGCTCGATCGCGGCGGTGATGGACGAGCTGTGCCTGCCACGCCGGACGCTGAACGAGAAGATGGCGAAATACGCACTGCAGCGATCGGACTATCTGGACTAGGCGATGAGGCGGGCCGGGGCGCTTTTTGCGAGCTCCGGCAACGCGATAGTTGGCCCGTGCGCCGCATTTTGCGAGACCCGCCGGGCCGACATGACAGATTTGCCATTGTCAGCCGGGTGCAAATGCCTCTATCAAGGGGAACGGTTGCCCGCGTATTCGCGCCGGGCCCGTACCAAAAAGTTTCGCTGTTTCGGGCCGCGCGGGTCGATCAAGATCCGCAGCCTTTGACAGACCGATCAGGCCTCGCTTCGAGGGGCCGCATATATGCCTGCCCCGGCGAAATCCCGGTCCTGCAGGCCAGAGTAGGCCCCGACAAGGGCCGGAGACCAAGAACCGCGATGCAACGCGCACAACTGACATACCACAGAGCAGGGCCCTTAACAGGCGCTCTTGGATGTGCGACCGTCATCGCCCCCAACTTATACCCGCCGCAGACAGCCGCCCCGCCGGGGTGCGCCGCCTTGCCGCGGAGCAAACGGACATCATGGCCAAGAAAATGCTTATCGATGCCACCCACGCGGAGGAAACTCGCGTCGTGGTGGTGGATGGAAACAAGGTCGAGGAATTCGACTTCGAATCCGAAAACAAACGGCAGATCGCCGGAAATATCTATCTTGCAAAGGTAACACGGGTCGAACCGTCGCTTCAGGCGGCGTTTGTCGATTACGGCGGAAACCGACACGGGTTTCTCGCCTTCTCGGAAATCCACCCGGATTATTACCAGATTCCGGTCGCCGACCGCGAAAAGCTGATGGAAGAAGAGCGCGCCTATGCCGAGGCGATGCGTGCGCGTGACGACGAGGACGAAAAGCCCAAATCCAAGCCGCGCCGCTCGCGTTCGCGCAGCAAGGCCGAGAAGGTCACCGACAAGGATGCCGTTCTCAAGGATGAGAATGGCATCGCCGGGATGGAAACCATCGACCTCGACGAAGATGTGCCCGAAGGCACCTCGCCGATGGAAACCGTCGGCGAAACACCTGTCGAGGAGCCCGACGAGCAGGGCAGCCACAATGGCAATGGCGACCACGACAGCCATGACTCGGATCGCGATGAGCGCCGCTCGGATGCCGCGGCGAAGGACGATTCGATTGAATCCGTCGCCGATGACGACGATCACGATGATATCCGCCCGGTGCACAAGACGCGGCCGCGCAAATACAAGATCCAGGAAGTCATCAAGGTCCGCCAGATCCTGCTGGTTCAGGTCGTGAAGGAAGAGCGCGGCAACAAGGGCGCCGCGCTGACGACCTATCTGTCGCTGGCCGGGCGTTATTGCGTGCTGATGCCCAACACCGCACGCGGTGGCGGGATTTCACGCAAGATCACCAATGCCGTGGACCGCAAGAAGCTTAAGGAAATCGCTGCCGAGATCGACGTGCCCCAGGGCGCGGGCCTGATCGTGCGCACGGCGGGTGCCAAGCGCACCAAGTCGGAAATCAAGCGCGATTACGAGTATCTTCAGCGCCTCTGGGAGCAGATTCGCGAACTGACGCTGAAATCCATCGCCCCGGCGAAGATTTACGAAGAAGGCGACCTGATAAAACGCTCGATCCGCGATCTCTATAACCGTGAGATCGACGAAGTTCTGGTCGAAGGCGAAGGCGGGTACCGCATCGCCAAGGACTTCATGAAGATGATCATGCCGTCCCACGCGAAGAACGTGAAGCATTACGCCGACGCGATGCCGCTGTTTGCGCGCTATCAGGTGGAAAGCTACCTGAGTTCGATGTTCAATCCGACCGTGCAGTTGCGGTCCGGCGGTTACATCGTGATCGGCGTGACCGAGGCGCTTGTCGCCATCGACGTCAACTCGGGGCGGGCCACGAAGGAAGGCTCGATCGAGGAGACCGCGCTCAAGACGAACCTTGAGGCCGCCGAGGAGGTGGCCCGCCAGCTGCGCCTGCGCGACCTGGCCGGTCTGATCGTGATCGACTTCATCGACATGGACGAGCGGCGCAACAACGCATCGGTCGAGAAGCGGTTCAAGGACAAGCTGAAATCGGATCGTGCGCGGATTCAGGTGGGCCGCATCTCGGGCTTCGGCCTAATGGAGATGTCGCGCCAGCGCCTGCGCCCCGGCATGATCGAGGCCACCACCCAGCCTTGCCCGGCCTGCCACGGCACCGGGCTGATCCGCTCGGACGACAACCTTGCGCTGTCGATCCTGCGCCAGATCGAGGAAGAGGGCGTGCGCCGTCGCTCGCGCGAGGTCTTGGTGAAGTGCCCGGTCGCGATCGCGAATTTCCTGATGAACCAGAAGCGCGAGCATGTCGCGCAGATCGAGGCGCGGTACGGCTTGTCGGTGCGCATCGAGGGCGATCCGATGTTGATCAGCCCCGATTTCTCCATCGAGAAGTTCAAGACCGCCACCCGCAGCGTGCCCGAAGCGACCGCGCCTGTCGTGTCGGTAGACAGTTCGCTTATGGATGATGTCGACGACGACAGCGAGACCGAGGCAGAGACCGAGGCCGATAACGCGCCCGAGGAACAATCTGCGTCCGAGAACGGCCAGCCGGAGAATGGCGAGGGTCGTCCCAAGAAGCGCCGTCGCCGTCGCCGCCGCTCGAAATCCAAAGGCAACGGAGGAGAGTCGCAATCCAGCGATGCCAATGGCGACCAGCAGGGTGGCCAAGCCCAGCAGGAGCGACAGCCCGAGTCCGAGCCCGAAGCGGCAACGGCTGAGGCGCCAGCGGATACCCCGGCAGCAGACTCCGAGGCCGAGAAGCCGAAATCGCGGAGCAAATCGGGTTCGAGCAGCCGAAAGCGCCCCGCCGTGTCGCGCAAGAAGAAGAGCGATGCGGATGAGCCTGAGGCGGATGCCGTGGCAGAGCCTGTGAACGAGGCCGCGAATGCGGGTGCGGGCGAAGCTGCCGAGGCTGCGCCCGAAGCCGAGCCCAAGCCCAAGCGCAAGTCACGCGCCCGCAAGTCCCCGGCGGCCAAGGCAGCCGAAGCGGCGCCGGAGGCCGAAGCAGGCGCCGAGGCGCAGGCGCAGGATGACGCGGCCAGTGCAGAACCAACTTCGGCTCCCGAACCGGTTGCCAAGAAGCCGCGCAGCCGCAAGAAGCCTGCTGCGGAACCTGCCAAGGCCGAAGAGGTCGACGAACCCCAAAAGGCGCCCGCGCTGGCCGAAGCTGCCAGCGAGGAAAAGCCTGCTGCCGAGGACAAGCCCAAGCGGCGTGGCTGGTGGTCGATGGGTCGCTGAGAGGCGAGGATATCTTGCAAGGCGCCGCGCGGTCATTCGCGCGGCGTTTTGCGTTTCGGGGTCAGGTCTTGCGCACGCGGTAGAGCTGCGCTCCATCGTGCGTGCTGACCGACATCAGTTCATGACCGGACTGCGCGCAGAAATGCGGTACATCGATGATTGCCGCGGGATCGTCGGCCAGCAGCTCGATGGATTGCCCGGCCGCCAGCCCCTGAAGCCGTTTGCGCAGCTTGAGAACCGGAAGCGGGCACAGCAGGCCGAGAGCGTCGATGCGGTCGGGGGTGTCGTTCATGGCTGCGGCATAGTCGCCTTGTTTCAGCCTGTCCACAAGGATGTGACAATGCGTGGCGTGACGCCGCCCGCAAGATGGATTATGCGGGGCGCATGTTCGGATTTGAAATCATCGATGCGGCCCTGATTCCCGCCATGGCGATCGCGCTGATGGCTGGGGTAATCTCTTTTCTCAGTCCCTGTGTGCTGCCCATCGTGCCACCTTACCTGGCCTATATGAGCGGCGTCGCCATGAGCGATCTCACTGACAGCGAGGATGGTGCGCGCCCGCGCGCAAGCGCGCTGGTGCCAGCGATCTTCTTCGTAATGGGCCTGTCGACGGTGTTCCTTTTCCTGGGTTTCACCGCATCGGCCATCGGCACCCTGTTCCTGCAATACCAGGATTGGTTCAACACCATCGCCGGGGTGATCGTGATGATTTTCGGCGCCCATTTCGTGGGGGTCTTCCGGATCGGTTTCCTTGACCGAGAGGCGCGCATGGATGTGGGCGACCGGGGCGGGTCGTCCTTCGGGGCCTATGTTCTGGGCCTTGCCTTTGCCTTTGGCTGGACGCCCTGCATCGGCCCGCAACTGGGGGCGATCCTGTCGCTGGCTGCGAGCGAGGCCAATGTGGCGCGCGGCACCCTGTTGCTGGCGGTCTATGCCATCGGGCTTGGTGTTCCCTTCCTTCTGGTGGCCGCGTTCCTGCCGCGCATGGCCGGGGTGATGGGCTGGATGAAGCGCCATATGGAGCGCATCGAGAGGGTCATGGGCCTTCTGCTCTGGACCATCGGCTTGCTGATGCTGACAGGCGGCTTCTCGGCCTTTTCCTTCTGGCTTCTCGAGACATTTCCGGCGCTGGCGGTGCTGGGTTAGGGCTTACGCTGGCGGCAGGGCTGCGCTAGACTCGGTCCGACGCGCGCCAGAGACGTGAGGTAGGACAGTTTGGCCAGTTCGAGGGTTCAGCGCAGGCGCGTCTTCTACATTCCCGGATATGATCCGATCCACCCGCGCCGCTATCGCGAGCTTTACCGCAAGGAAGGCGCGATGCAGGCCGCCCTGTCGGACTACCAGTTGACGCTCTCACCCAAGACCGGGGAGGGGCGCTATGGCTGGCAGATCGATGCGCTGATCGGCGGCCAGCAGACGCATAGCGATTTCGAGGTGCTGGTCTGGTCCGATATCGTGCGCGAAAGCATGGATCAGGGGGTTCTGGGCACTTATCTGCTGCTGGTGCGCACGGCCTGGACCTATATCGCTTCAGGTGCGCTGTTCCGGCTGATGCGGTTGCGCAAGGGGCCTCTGATTGCGGCGCTGTATCCGGTGGGATTCCTTTTGGTGCAGCTGGTGCTGGCACTGTTGCTGGCCTGGGGGGTGGGGCGGTTGTTGGCGCTGCTCAATCCCTGGCTGGCCTGGGCGGGGCTCTTGGTGGTGCCGTTCGTGCTGGAGTGGTTCCGGCGCAAGGACAACCGCTTTTTCGTCTATTACCTGATGCATGACTATGCCTATTCGGCGCGCCACCGGGGCGCGAACCCGCCGGAGCTTGAGGCCAGGATGGCGGAGTTCGGCGACGAGATTGCCGCGGCGCTGGCAGATGAGACGCTCGACGAGGTGCTGGTCGTGGGGCATTCATCTGGGGCGCATCTGGCGGTGTCGGTGCTGGCGCAGCTTCTGCGTGACGGGCGTGGGCCGGGGCAGGGGCAAAGCGCGCCTGTGCTCTCGTTCCTGTCGCTGGGGCAGGTGGTGCCGATGGTGTCTTTCCTGCCCGACGCGCATGCGCTGCGGCGCGATCTGCAGTATCTGAGTGCGCGCGATGCGCTGACATGGGTCGATGTGACCGCGCCGGGTGATGGCTGTGCCTTTGCGCTCTGCGATCCTGTCAGCGTGAGCGGTGTCGCGCCCGAGGACAAGCGCTGGCCGCTGCTGGTGTCGGCGGCGTTCACCCAGACGCTGAGCCCCGAGCGCTGGCGCGCGCTGCGCTGGCGGTTCTTCCGACTGCATTTTCAATATATGTGCGCCTTCGATCGCCCCGGCGATTACGACTATTTCCAGATCACCGCTGGGCCGGACACGCTGGCGGAGCGTTACCGGGGGCGCGCGGCCTCTCCCAGCCGGATCGAAACGCCGGTATCGGGCTATCGTGGAGTTTCGGCATGACGCTTCCTCCCAAACCGCAGGCGCGCGCGGGGCGCGTGTCGCTCTGGCGCTATGCGCGGCTCTTTCGCGAGGATCTGCTGTCGGCGCAGCCTGCGCGGCTCTATCACGCCTGGATGGCCGAGTTCCGGACGCCGTTCTTTCGCTCGTTCCTGTGCAATCAGCCCGAGCTGGTTGATCTGGTGCTCAAGGAACGGCCCGACGATTTCCCGAAATCCAACCGTATCCGCGAGGGGCTGGCGCCGCTCCTAGGGAATTCGGTTTTCGTGACCAATGGCGAGACATGGAAACGCCAGCGCCGGATCATCGACCCGGCCTTCGAGGGCGGGCGGTTGCGCGACGCGTTCCCGGCCATGCTGGAGGCGGGTCAGAGCGCGGTGGCTAGGCTGGAAAAACTGGTAGCGCAGGGCGATGCGCCTGTCGAGATTGAGGCCCAGACCAGCCATGTGACGGCGGATGTGATCTTTCGCACATTGTTTTCGATCCCGATCGAGAACGAGGTCGCGGCGCAGGTGTTCGAGAAGTTCCGCGATCATCAGCGAGCGCAGCCAGTGCTGAACCTCGGGGCGCTCTTGCCGCTGCCGCGCTGGTTTCCGCGCTTCCACCGTCGCCGCGCGAAGGAAACCGCCGCCGCGATCCGGGCGCTGATCACCGGGCTGACGGCGGGGCGCAAGGCCGAGATCGAGGCGGGCACGGCACCGGATGATCTGGCGACCAAGATCATGACCACGCCCGACCCGGTGACGGGTGCGCTGTTTGATACCGAAGAGATGGTCGACCAGGTGGCGATCTTCTTTCTGGCGGGACATGAGACCAGCGCCTCGTCGCTGGCATGGGGGCTATATCTGCTGGCGCTATATCCCGAATGGCAGGAGAAGCTGGCCGAGGAGGCGCAGAGGGTCATGCCCGATGGCGCGCCGGGGTTCAGCGATATCGCGCGGCTGAACCTGACCCGCGACGTATTCCGCGAGACGCTGCGCCTTTACCCGCCCGTGCCGATGATGGTGCGCGAGGCGACGCAGCCCGAGCGGTTCCGCAACCGCGATGTGTCCAAGGGTGCGCAGATCGTGCTGAGCCCTTGGCACCAGCACCGCCACGAGCGCCTTTGGGACAATCCCGACGCGTTCGATCCGGCGCGCTTTGCCACAACCAACGGACGGGAGGGACTGCGCCGCGCTTTCATGCCGTTTTCCGCTGGGCAAAGGGTCTGTACGGGGGCGGGTTTTGCGATGATCGAAGGGGTCTTGCTCTTGGCGCTGCTGGCTCGCGCCTTTCGCTTTGAGGCGGTGCGCGAGCTCCCGGCGATGCCGGTGGCGCATCTGACGGTGCGCGGCAAGGACGGGATATGGTTGCGGATCAGGTCGCGCGAGGCATCCTGACAAGGCGCAGCGTCAGCTTTCGCGCCCCTGTGCCTTGAGGCGGGCATGCAGGGTCTTTGCTTCGGCGGCACCGGCCTCGAGCGCGAAAACGTAGGCATGCGTCAGGAAAAAGCAGGATGCATCCCGGTCATTCACGCTGTCGGCGGCCTCGCTATAGAGCTTGATCAGGGCCATGCGATCTTGCGCGGCATGGGCGCTGATCATGCGATGGTCGAGATCCTTCATTGCGCGGCCTTTGCGCTGGCGCGGTGGGTGTCGATCTTGCTGGCGACCCAGTCGTGAAAGCAATGGGTGGGGCTGTCCATCACGGGTGAGAAGCGCCCGCCGTCGAAACGATTGGCGTGGCGACCGCGCTGCATGCCTTCGACGACAAAGATGTCTTCCTCGAAAACGGTTTTCCAGAGCTGTGAGTTGCGCATGCGCAGCCCTTCGTCGCTATCGGGTACGGAGTAATAGAGGTGGATATGTTCGGCCGTGCGCTCGCATCCGCGCGGTTCGAGAATGATCGCGAAGGCGTGGTCGCGATGGGTGCCCAGAAGGACATTGGGATAGACCGCGATGTATTCGGCCTGTTCGTTCCACTTGGCGCCGACATCGGCAAAATCGGGGAAACGCTCGCCGTTTTCGTTGGTCAGCTGGCGATAGACCATCGTGCCCTGGCCGGAATACTGGCCCGGTTTCTCGATATGGTAATGGTCCTCCAGCTTGGAATAGCTGTTGAGGCCGGGATGGACCCAGGGCAGGTGATAGCTTTCGCAGTAATTCTCGACCGCCAGTTTCCAATTGCTGGCAACCTCGAGCGTGAAGCGGCTGTCATGCCCGCCGTGATAGAGCGGCAGGTCGAACTCCCGCCAACGTGCGATGACGTCAGACATGGCATCGGCGAATTCGGGCGCGTCGCCCGAGACGTTGATCCAGACCACGTCGCGCCAGATATGGCTGCGGATTTCGATCAGCCCCAGGTCTTCGCGCCGGATCGCGGGATGGGTGTTGTGACCGGGGCCGCCCACATGCGGGGTGGCCACCAGGTTGCCTTTGGTCGAATAGCACCAGGAATGATAGGGGCAGCGGATTGCGCCTTCGATCTTTCGGGGCTGTTCCACGAGGATCATGCCGCGATGGCGGCAGATGTTCTGGAACACGCGCACCGCGCCGTCCTTGTCGCGCAACAGCAGGAGCGGCATGCCCAGAAAATCAAGCGGCACCGCGTCGCCCGGTTCGGGCACGTCGGCGGCCACCGCGAGCCCTGCCCATTGCGAGAACAGGAGCGCCTCTTTTTCCTCGTCGAAGATCGCGGGGTCGATGTAGTGGGCATTGGGCAGGCCATTGGCCAGTTCGACGCTGCTGCGGACATTGGACAGGTCGGTGACGGGCTCTGACATGTTAAGTCTCCTGATGTACGGATACCCATTGCAGAGCAGGAAACCGACACGTTCAACCGACGAATCGCGACCTCGTTTTCCTCAAGGCGACAGATTCAGCGGAATTCCTCTTGATTCCGCAGAAGGGCCAGATGCGGCGCCTGGATGTCGGTATCGGCCTTCAGCCCCGCTTGGCGTGCGGCGGCGCGGATCGCCGAAGGTGACTCGCCCAAATGCTGGTAGATGACCCGACCGACGCGCCGGGTGGTCGGTTTTTCGCGCGCGGACCGGGCGGCGAAGCCTTCCCAGAGAGGGGCGGGAAAGATGCGTTCGAGCGTCAGGTAAGTGATGGAGCAGGACATCGAATGGCGTCGCATGGTGATTGCCATGACGCCTTCGTCCTGGCGCAGGACCACGCCGCGATACTCGCGTTCTCGCGCGGGGATGCGGATGCCGACATTTCCCAGCACCTTGGACGGTTCGTAGCCGCGAATGAAGGTATAACCCGAGCGGCGAGTGACATGGACGAGACCGACGACGTAATGATCCTCGGAATAGAAGCTCCCCCGGATGAAGCGGTAGAAGCCGCTGGGAAACAGGCTTTCGGGCACTTCGGCGGGCTGACGCCCGAAAAACGCCCTGATCTGGGGGTGATCGAGCAGGCTTTCGTTGGGGTTCTTGATGGTGGCGACTGGCTCCAGGAGGATACGGGCGTCGACACCGAAGAAGCGGCAGATCTTGTGAAGCACATCGGGGCGCGGAAAGCTCTCGCCGGTCAGGTAGCGGTTGAACTGCGTCCGGTTGATCCCGAGCTTGCGACAAAGCGAGGCGATCGAGCTGTGCTCCTTGCTGAGATGGCGCAGGTTCTGCCCGAACACCGCACGCAGTTCGGAAGGATCGGGTTCGGGACAGGTCGGTTTACTCGGACTAATCACTAGGCACATGCTCCGCAGAACGGATGGTAAAACGGCGAGTGTCGCCAAATAGAGCTAGGGCAGAACCGTGAATTTATCCAGCATTTCCGCGCTGCGGCGGGGTGATGTGACGCCAAGTCGCGTCAAAAGCGGCTCTTCCTGATACAAGTTGTTACCTTGCGTCAACCCGAGATGCGTGACCATTTAGAAACGGGTTTTCAGTTTCTTTCGTTGTGTTTTTCAAGGGTGCGATATGTATGGTGTCGTCTTGTGGTCTGATCGCAGTCACGAACATGCGGTCATCTGGTGCGAGGATCATGGTGATCTGGCGTTCCATGTGCCCGATCATGTCTCGTCCGGCTGTGTCAGTCTTGCGCATGGCGATGTGATCGCGTTCGAACTTGATCCCGAGGCCTCATTTCGCCGTATCTGCAATGTCCGGCTTGTCGATTGCGATGCCTACCCCGTGCTGGCCCGATCCCTGAAAGAGATTGCAGAAACGCTTCGGAATATCCCTGCGGACGATCATACCCGTGCCCTCACGGGTGGGGGCAGGTCCAATGTCGTACCGTTCGCGGCCCGAACCCCGGTGCGACGGAGCCAGCGAGTGCGGCGCAGCGCACACTAGCAATACTCTCGAGGTGCGCGAGCTCAGCCTTCGGCGATACGGCCACGGGGCAGGGCGGCAACACCGGTGCGCGCGATCTCGTTGAGGCCCAGCGGGCGCATGAGCTCGGCAAAGGCATCGATCTTTTCGGGCGTGCCGGTCAGTTCAAAAACGAAGCTGTCCAATGTGCTGTCCACAACGCTGGCGCGGAAGATATCCGCGAGGCGCAGCGCCTCGACCCGCTTTTCGCCGCTGCCCTGCACCTTGAGCAAGGCAAGTTCGCGTTCGACCGCACGGCCCTCGGCAGTCAGATCATGCACCTCGTGAACCGGGACGATCCGGCCAAGCTGCGCCTTGATCTGTTCGATCACCTGCGGGGTGCCGGTGGTGACGATGGTGATGCGGCTCATGTGGCCGGTATGGTCCACCTCGGCCACGGTTAGGCTGTCGATATTGTAGCCGCGCCCCGAGAACAGCCCGATCACCCGCGCCAGAACCCCCGGTTCGTTGTCGACGATCACCGCCAGCGTGTGAGATTCGATCTCGTCCGAGAATGTGGGCCGAAGGTTGTAGGCCGAATGCTTGGACGAGCCTTTCTTGATTTTCAGAGCCGACATGTGAGTCATTCCTTGTTCTTGTCGCGCATTCAGAAAGTGGCGCCCGGCCAGAGGGACGGGCGCCGCAGACATGGCATCGGCGTTACACCAGCACCGCGCCGCCTTCCTTGATGGCGCCCTTGGTGCTGGCCTCGCCCAGAAGCATCTTGTTATGCGGCTCGCCCGACGGGATCATCGGGAAGCAGTTCTCGTGTTTTTCCACAAGGCAGTCAAAGATCACCGGCCCGTCATGGTTGATCATTTCCATGATCGCATCGTCCAGATCGGCGGGATCCTTGCACAGGATACCCTTGGCGCCAAAGGCTTCGGCCAGCTTGACGAAATCGGGCAGGGCTTCGGACCAGGAATGCGAATAGCGTTCACCATGCAGCAATTCCTGCCATTGGCGCACCATGCCGAGGCGTTCGTTGTTCATGATGAACTGCTTGACGGGGAGGCGGAACTGCACTGCGGTGCCCATTTCCTGCATGTTCATGAGCCACGAGGCCTCGCCCGCAACATTGATCACCAGCGCGTCGGGATGCGCCATCTGCACGCCGATCGAGGCCGGGAAACCATAGCCCATCGTGCCAAGCCCGCCGCTGGTCATCCAGCGGTTGGGTTCGTTAAAGCCCAGATACTGCGCCGCCCACATCTGGTGTTGGCCGACCTCGGTGCAGATATAGCGGTCATGGTCCTTGGTCAGTTCCTCAAGCCGCTGCAGCGCGTATTGCGGCTTGATCGCCTTGCCGGTCTGTTTGAAGGCAAGGCAATCGACTTTGCGCCAGGCATCGATCTGCGCCCACCACTTCTGCAGGCCTTCGCGATTCATCTTGCGGCCACGCGACTTCCAGACCTTGAGCACGTCTTCGAGCACATGCGCCACATCGCCGATGATCGGGATGTCGGTCTTGATGACCTTGTTGATCGAGCTGGGGTCGATATCGATATGGGCTTTCTTTGAATGCGGGCTGAACGCATCGACGCGCCCGGTGATCCGGTCGTCGAAGCGCGCGCCGATATTGATCATGAGATCGCAGCCATGCATCGCCATGTTGGCCTCGTAAAGCCCGTGCATGCCCAGCATTCCCAGCCAATTCTTGCCATTGGCGGGATAGGCGCCCAGCCCCATCAGCGTCGAGGTGATCGGCATGCCGCTGGCCTCGACCAGCTCGCGCAGAAGCTGGCTGGCGGCATTGCCCGAGTTGATCACGCCGCCACCGGTGTAGAGGATAGGCCGTTCGGCCACCTCAAGCGCCTCGACCAGCTCGGTGATCGCGGCCATGTCGCCCTTGACCTGCGGCTGGTAATGCGCGGTGCGGGCCTTTTGCGGCGGAACGTATTCGGCGCTGGCGAACTGCACGTCCTTGGGCAGGTCCACGAGCACCGGGCCGGGACGCCCCGAGGTCGCCACGTGAAAGGCCTGGTGGATGACATCCGACAGGTTCTTGGTGTCGCTGACAAGCCAGTTATGCTTGGTGCAGGGGCGGGTGATGCCCACCGTATCGGCCTCTTGAAAGGCGTCGTTGCCGATCATGAAGGTCGGCACCTGGCCCGACAGCACGACGATCGGGATCGAATCCATCAATGCGTCGGTCAGCCCGGTCACCGCGTTGGTGGCGCCGGGGCCGGAGGTGACAAGCGCCACGCCGGGCCGCCCGGTCGAGCGCGCGTAGCCCTCGGCGGCGTGAACCGCGCCCTGTTCGTGGCGCACAAGGATGTGACGAATGTCATTCTGCTGAAAGATCTCGTCATAAATCGGTAGCACCGCGCCGCCGGGATATCCGAATACGACGTCCACGCCCTGGTCCTTGAGGGCCTGAACCACCATTTTCGCTCCGGTCATCTGACGTGTCATCGCATTGCTCCGTTCATGACGTCATTCATTGTTTTACGCACAAAAAAGCCCCCGAATTGGCGGGGGCGCATGGGGTACCGTTATGGTGTCCGTTACCGGCCCATGCGCCATTTTCCTACAATGCCTACAAGCGTTGCCATTCGAGGCGACTCCTATGCTGCGTGCGCGGGACATTAGGTTGGGGGGCAAGGGGCGTCAACCACAATTCGACGGAAAAATGTCGCGGTCCGGGGGTGAATCTTTGCATTTGTTGCGCGAAAGGCCGGTCAGCCCGCAATCGGGATCCTTACCGGTGTCAGAGGCTGACCCGTGTGCCGCCCTGGAGGACGCCGTGTTCCAACGCGTATCGGGTCAGGCCCGCTGTCGAACTGATGCCCAGCTTGCGCTTGATGTTCTTGCGGTGCGTCTCCACCGTGCGCACCGAGATATCCAGCGCGGCGGCGACCTCGCGGTTCGACCGCCCCTGCGCCAGTTGCAGGAGGATCGTCTGCTCGCGGTTGGTAAGCTGTTCGCGCGCGGGGTCCTGATAGGGTTCAAGCGAGCCCTGCGCGCCGGTGCAAAGATAACGCTGCCCGGCCATCACCGCGTCGATGGCGCGTTTGATCTCGTCTGTCGGTACGTCCTTCAGCACGTAACCCACTGCACCATGACTGAGCGCCGAAGAGATGTATTCCGGACTGTCATGCATCGAGAGGATCAGGATGCGCGTTTCGGGGCGGCGCTCGAGGATGATCTCGGTCGTCGAAAGCCCGCCGATCCCCGGCATGTTGAGATCAAGCAGGATCACGTCGGGGGCCAGCGTTTCGACCTGGTCGATGATGTCATTGCCGTTCGACAGCGTCGCGATCACTTCGACATCGTCATAGCTTTCGAGGATCGCCTGAATGCCCTCGGCGATCATGGGATGATCGTCGACCACGGCGATACGGATCGGGGCAGGGCGTTTGGTCATGCGTTTGCTTTCGTGTGCGAATCGGAGCGGTCTTCTGGCGGAAGAAGATGCGTCAGCGGCACAGTGGCTTCAATAACCGTGCCGCTGTTCGCCGACAGAATGCGCAGGGTGCCGTCCAGTTGCTCGACCCGTTCCTGCATGTTGCGCAGGCCAAGCCCCGCGCCGGTCGATGGCGCGCTGCGGGTGGCTTCGATCCCCTTGCCGTCATCGGAAATACGCAGGGTGGCGCCCCGGCTGTGGCCGCGCAGGGCGATGGATACGGTGTTGGCGCGCGAATGGCGCTCGATATTGGTCAGCGCCTCCTGGGCAACGCGGTAGAGTGCGATCTTGGCCTCGTCATCGAGCCGGTTGCGGAACACCACGGTATCGAATTCGGTTGCGACCCCGGTGCGCTGGCCGAAATCCTCGATCAGGGCTTTGAGTGCGGGGCCAAGCCCCAGATCGTCCAGCGCGCCGGGGCGCAGGTCGCGGCTGATGCGGCGGACTTCGTGAATGGCGCCTGAGAGATGCGCGATGCCGCGATCGAGATCGCTTTCGGCGCGCGCATCGCCGCTGGCAAGTCGCCGCTTGGCGATGTCGAGCGCATAGCGGACCCCGACGAGGATCTGGCTGATGCCGTCATGCAGTTCACGCGCGACCCGGCTGCGCTCTTCTTCCTGCGCGTCAAAGACGCGTTGCGTCAGTTTCTTGAGCTTGGCATCCGCCAGGCGGCGTTCGCGGATGGTGATGAACAGCCCGCTGCCGAACACCAACAGCAGCGCCGCCAGCGTGATCGCCCCTATATACAGGAACGTGCGCTCGACGCGGGCTTCGACCTGGTCGCGCGCGGCGGCAACCGTGGCCAGCACATCATCCACGAACACGCCGGTTCCCACCGCCCATCGCCAGTCCTGATAGCCGATCACATAGGTGATCATCCGGGCGATCTCGCCGGTGGAGGGTTTGGGCCAGTCATAGCTGTGATAGCCGCCGCCCGAACGCGCGAGACGGATCAGTTCATCGGTGACGGAAACCCCATTGGGATCCGTCAAGCCGCGCCAATTGGCGCCGATCAGGTCGGTTTCGCGCGGGCTGACAAGATTGTTGCCCGCATAATCATAGACGAAGAAATACCCGTCCTGCCCATAGAGCATCGCCGACAACGTCTGCGTGACCAGCAGCTTGGCGACCTCGTCGTCGGGAGCAGCGCGGCCATAGACATTGACCACGGCATTGCGCGCGATCGAGATGTAGTTCTTCAGCTCGGCGCGCTTGGCGTCTATCAGCTGGCGCTCGAGCTGATGGATTTCGCGTTCGGCCAACTGGCGCGACTGAAGCGTCACCAGCACCGAGACCAGCACCGCTGCGGCCAGAAAGGGCAGGGTGGTGATCAGGAACAGCTTTTGTCCGTAGTTCATCCGCTGGCCGAAGCGCCAACCGCCCGTGCCGCCGCGCAAGGGGTGGATATCGCGCAGTCGTGCCTTGGTGGAGCGCCGGAATGGCCAAAGATGCGCTCTTTCGCCGCCATTTTCGCGCTCTTTGGCACCCGATCTACGCAAAAGTAGGTATTTCCAACGGCTTTGCGTCACTGTAGCGTCCTGTCACTCGGAATGATCCAACTGTCGGGCAGTCTGCCCGCAATGGATGTATCTTGTCATGGGAGGATAATACATGGATCGTCGTTCATTCTTGAAGAATTCCGCTCTGGGCGGGTCGGCTGCGGCCGCAACGGCGCTGGCCGCGCCGGCATATGCACAGGGCAAACGCACGCTGACGCTTGTGACCACCTGGGGCCGCGGGCTCGCGGGCGTGCATGACGCCGCGCAATACTGCGCAGATAACATCACCGCAGCAACCGACGGCCAATTGACCGTCGATCTCAAGGCCGGTGGCGAATTGGTTGGCGCCTTCGAGGTGTTCGATGCCGTTTCCGCTGGTCAGGCCGATATCTATCACGGCGTCGACTACTACTTCCTGGGTCAGCACCCGGCGCTGGCGTTCTTCTCGAACATTCCCTTCGGCATGACCTTCCAGGAATTCAGCAACTGGTATTACCATGACGGCGGCCGCGAGCTGCAGGATCAGGTGTCCGAGATCTTCGGTCTCAAGACATTTGCCGCAGGCAATACCGGCCCGCAATCGGGTGGCTGGTTCAACAAGGAAATCAACTCGCCCGCCGATTTCGAGGGCCTGAAGTTCCGCATGCCCGGGCAGGGTGGCGAAGTTCTGGGCCGTCTGGGCGCATCGGTGCAGAACCTGCCCGGCTCGGAAGTTTATCAGGCGCTGGCATCCGGCGCGATCGACGGGACCGAGTGGATCGGCCCCTGGGCCGACGAAAAGGCCGGTTTCCAGGAGATCACCAAGACCTACTACACTGCCGGCTTCCATGAATCCGGTCCCAACCTGTCGCTGGCCTTCAACCGCGAGGTGTTCGACTCGTTCACGCCCTCGCAACAGGCGGCGGTCGAGAATGTCTGCGCGGCCGCGAATATCTGGAACATGTCGCAGTTCATGGCCAACAACTCCGCGGCGCTCGAGCGTCTGCAATCGGGTGGCGTCAAGGTCATGGAATTCCCCGACGAGGTCTGGGATGCCTTTGGCACCAACTCCGTCGAGGTGGTCCGCCAGCATCTGGACGACCCGCTCTACAAGGAAATCTACGACAGCTACATGACGTCGATGAAGAAATCGGCGGCCTGGATCAGCCGCTCGCAAGGGGCCTACACCGCACAGCGCAACCGCGTTCTGGAAGCGATGTAATCCACCTGTCGGCAATCTGCTCCCCCGGTCGCGAGGCCGGGGGAGCAAGTCTGGACTCTGCTGAAAACACGCCCGCCGCGCCATCGGCGCGGGACCGGGGCAGACTCCATGCGAGGGGACCATGCAGCAAGACTCGAGTGTGACGATCCTTGACATTCTGACCGCGCTTGGCGGTGCGGTATTGTCGTTCTTTCAGAACATCGCCCTGGCGTTCTACAATCTCGGATACGCGCTGTCGCACCCGGCGCTCTGGCTGGACTGGTCCAACAAAGAATCGCTGATGCGCTTTGTGTATTACGGCGGCTCGGTCGAGTTCTTCTACGTCGTGTTCACGGCCCTTCTGGTGGCCACTGCTTTCGGCCTGTGGCGCAACAGCGTCATGTGGGCCTATGTGCGCGTGCTCGAAGGTTTCGCCAATACGGTGGGTCGGTTCTTTGCCTGGGCCGGACTCTTGATGGTGCTGCAACAGATCATCATCGTTTTCGTGCAGCGCATCTTTGCACGCCCCGATATCGTCATCGGGCTCGGGATTCCGATCCATCTCGATATCAGCTGGTGGTCCGAGGAGCTGAAGCTTTACAACGCGATGGTCGTCTCGCTTTGCGCCACGTACACCTTCGTGCAGGGCGGGCATGTGCGGGTTGACCTGATCTATTCGGCGGTGCGCTTTCGCACCAAGAAGATGATCGATATGTTCGGCTCGCTTTTCTTCATGATGCCGATGGCGGTGCTGATCTGGCTTTACGGGTGGTTCTTCCTGTGGCGGCACCTGATCGTGCCCAACCCGTCGGCCAGCGAAAGCCTGGAGCGGCTGTTGATGAAATCCCGCGCGCTGCGCTGGAATGTCGAGACCATCGGTTTCTCGCCCAACGGGTTCAACGGCTATTTCCTGTTCAAAATTCTGCTGGTGGGGTTCGCCGCGATGATTTTCCTTCATTCAATCGCGTTTTTCTTCCGCTCCTATCTTGAGTGGAAGGAAGGCGAGGAGAGCGAAAACAAGTATCTCGACAAGGACAGTCTTGGCGAGGGCGAAGAAGCCTTTGAAGGCACGCATTAAAAGGGCGGGACACCATGCTATTCGGACTTGATGGCGTCGAGATCGGGCTGATCATCGTCTTCCTGTGCCTCTTCGGCGGCATTCTCTCGGGCTTTCCGGTGGCTTTTGCCATTGGTGGCGCGGGGGTCATATCGTTTGCGATCATCGCCGCGCTGGACAGTGCGGGGCTGCTCATTCACCAAAGCATCGACACCGCCAGCGACGCCTATCGCGCGCTGGTGGCGGACGGGGTGAGGCCAGACGCGATATCGGTGTTCCGATACCCCGATCTGCCGAGGCTGGGCGAGCCGGTCTTTCCGCGCGGCTGGGAAGTGGCGCTGGATCGCAATGTGAGCTTCATCGTCAATCGTATCAACGAGCGCGTGCTGGCGGGCCAGTCGATCGAAACCCTGCTGGCGGTTCTGATGTTCGTGCTGATGGGGATCACGCTGGAGCGGTCGAAAATCGCCAACGACCTTCTGACCACGATGGCCCGGGTTTTCGGCCCGCTGCCGGGCGGTTTGGCCGTGTCGGTGGTCGTCGTGGGCGCTTTCTTGGCCGCTTCGACCGGGATTGTCGGCGCGACGGTGGTGACGATGGGACTGTTGTCGCTGCCCACGATGCTGCGCAACAATTACAGCCCCGAGATCGCGACCGGCGTCATTGCCGCCAGCGGCACATTGGGGCAGATCATCCCGCCATCGATCGTGATCGTCCTTCTGGGGACGCTGGCGGGCGACCTCTATGCCACCTCGCAGGAGGCGCGCGCGCAGGCGGCGGGCTGCGGGGATGCGCTGACCTATCTGGGCCAGCCTGCCGTGGTTTCGGTGGGCACGCTGTTTCAGGCGGCGCTGTTGCCGGGGATCCTGCTGGCGCTGCTTTATGCCCTCTATGCTTTTGGCTATGCGCTGTTTAATCCCAAGCGCGCACCGGCGGTGGAACTGGGCAGTGCCAATGCCGAAGCCATCACGCGCAGCGAGGCGTTCACATGGTTCCTGGGGGTGCCGGTGGGGCTGATCGCAGGGGTGCTCTTGCTCGCCCAGGTCGGAGTCGTCGGCCCGCAAAGCCTGCAGGTCGACACCTTTACCGACCGCGGCGAAGCGGCCGCCCTGCGCACCAATGTGGGCGAGGAATGCAAGGCCGCGATGATCGAGCTGCACGGGCAGGAGGCCTGGGACGAAGCCGTCGCCCAGCAGGAGGCCATCGACGCCGCAGGCGGGGTGGATGAAAGTCATCGGCTGACCCCCGAAGAAATCGCCGAACGCGTCGCCGAGAAAGAGGCCAATGCCGCACCTATCGGCACGGGCGTCGCCACGATCCTGCTGATCTTCGCGCTGGTATTGGCGGTGGCGCGCGGGGTGATGCCGTCAGCACCCGCCAAACCGCTGCTGATCGGGGCGCTTGGGGTGGTTCTGGGCCTTCTGGCCGATATCCTGCTGATCGCGCCCTCGACTAGTTCGGGCGTGTCGCTGGTGATCCTGGCCATTCCATATGCAATGGCGTTCTACGGCGGTGTGCATGCCGCAGGGCGGTTGGCGCAGAACGACATGATCCGCGTGGTCTTTCCGCCGCTGGTGCTGATCGTCGCAGTGCTGGGGTCGATCCTTGGTGGCATCACCAACCCGACGCCCGCGGCGGCGCTTGGTGCGGGCGGCGCGATCATGCTGGCGGCCTATCGGCGGCTCAAGGATTTGGATCGCTCAGGCATGGTGATCATCTGGTCCACCTTTGCAATCGTGGTGGCGATCTTGCTCGGCATCAATTTCGACCTGCGCATCACCCGCGATGAGGTGCCGCTGGAAAGCTGGATTGCCTTTGTCGGTGCTTATGCCGCGTATCTCTATGCGGTGTTCGGGCTGCTGTATTCCTGTTGGGTGCTGTTCACCGGCGGCGTCCTGACGCCGGTGGTGCGCGAAACCGCCAAGGTCACGTCGATGGTCTTTACCATCCTCATTGGCTCGCAACTGCTGAACCTCGTGGTGATCTCGTTCGGTGGCGAGCATTACATCCAGCAATTCCTGCGCAGCTTCGACAACGAGTACAAGGTCTTCCTGATCGTGATGCTGGTGCTGTTCATCCTGGGCTTCGTGCTGGATTTCCTCGAGATCATCTACATCGTGGTCCCGATCGTGGGGCCGGTGATCTATGGTGGCACCTTCGATCCCAAATGGGTGACGATCATGATCGCGGTGAACCTGCAGACAAGTTTCCTGACGCCACCTTTCGGTTTTGCGCTGTTCTATCTGCGTGGCGTCGCGCCCAAGGAGGTCACGACCGGCCATATCTATCGAGGGGTGGCGCCATTCGTGCTGATTCAGGTGCTGGGGCTGGGAATCCTGTGGTTCTTCCCCGGAATCGTCACCATCGTGCCGTCGCTTCTGGGACGATGACGCGCGCCCCCGGACTATGGGGCGCGCGGCGCTAACGCAGCAATTCGCGCATGCCGCGGTCGATCCCCTCCAGGGTCATCGGCATCATCCGCCCTTCAAAGATATCGGCGATCATGCGGATTGAATGGGTATAGCCCCATTGCGCCTGCGGTACCGGGTTGATCCAGACATGCGCGGGCCACTGGGCGCGGGCGCGTTCAAGCCAGACCTGCCCGGCCTCGGAGTTCCAGTGTTCGTTGGCACCGCCCGGATAGGCGACCTCGTAGGGGCTCATGCTGGCGTCGCCCACGAAGATGCATTTGTAATCCGAGCCATATGTATGGAGCACGTCCCAGGTCGGGGTCTGCGCATCCCAGCGGCGGGTGTTGTCGCGCCACACGCCCTCGTACAGGCAATTGTGAAAATAGTAGTATTCCAGGTGCTTGAACTCGGCGCGCGCGGCGCTGAACAATTCCTCGACCACCTTGATATGCGGGTCCATCGACCCGCCCACATCCAGGAAAAGCAACACCTTGATCGCGTTGCGCCGCTCGGGTCGGGTCTGCACGTCGAGATAGCCGTGCTCGGCGGTGGCGCGGATCGTACCATCGAGATCCAGCTCGTCATGCGCCCCGTCGCGCGCCCATTGGCGCAGCCGCTTGAGCGCGATCTTGATGTTGCGTGTGCCCAGTTCGACGCTGTCGTCGAGATTGCGGAACTCGCGCTTGTCCCAGACCTTGACGGCGCGCTGGTGGCGGGACTTGTCCTGACCGATGCGCACGCCCTCGGGGTTGTAGCCATGCGCGCCGAAGGGCGAGGTGCCCGCGGTGCCGATCCACTTGTTGCCGCCCTGATGGCGCTTCTGCTGTTCACGCAGCCGCTCCTTGAGCGTCTCCATCAGCTTGTCGAACCCGCCAAGGGCCTCGATCTCGGCTTTCTCTTCCGGGGTGAGGTGCTTTTCGGCCATTTTTTCAAGCCAGTCGGCGGGGAGGTCGACGGCATCCAGCACATCCTGTGCCGAAAGCGCCTCGAGCCCCTCGAAACTGGCCGCGAAGGCGCGGTCGAAACGGTCGATCATCCGTTCGTCCTTCACCATCGCGCTGCGGGCGAGGTAATAGAACCCTTCCAGGTCGTAGGTGACCAGTCCGGCGCTCATTGCTTCGAGGAAGGTCAGGTATTCGCGCAGGCTGACGGGAACGCCGGCCTTGCGCAGATTGTCGAAGAAGGGCAGGAACATGCGCGCCGCCTCAGACCGAGGAGCGGTGGACGATCAGCGTGATGAAGAGACCAGCAAGCGCGAAGATAAGCGCATAGACGAAAGCGTATTGCAGGATGTCGGCCACACGCCCCTTGCGGCGCTTGGCGATCAATGCGCCGCTGACGGCGCCAAGGATGGCTCCCAGAATGACAATCATGTGCTAGCGCTACCTGTTCGATCCCTTCATCGGGCTGAGCATCGCGACCTCGCGCAGCTTCGCCCGCACGGCCCAATCCGCCCCGAACCCGTAACGCGCCCAGCCCAGACTGTCCAGACGGACCGCCTGCGCCTCGGCGACGCGGCCGGTCATGTCCAGCGCTTCGGCCCGCAGCATCATGAGCGAGGCCAGAAGCGCGGCGTTCTCATGCTTTTCGGCAACGGCGAGGTAGGGATTGATCAGAAGCAGCGCCTCGGCGCCACGTCCCTGGCTCAGCGAATAGGCGGCCAGCTGAGATGCGGCATAGGCGCGGTGCAGCTGGGTGCCGGGGCTGCGTTCGTAGTATTGATCGGCGATCAGGAATTGTTGCTGCGCCAACTCCGGGTCGACCGATTGCGACAGTCGGCCAAGCGCGAAATGGCTGAACGCGCGGCGATGATCCTGCCATCCCATGACCTGGGCGATATGCACCGCCTCGCGCGCGGCCTCGCGGCGTTGGTTGGGCCGCGCACCCGGCCCGAGGGCGGTCTGGATAGCGTCGATCCAGGCGCGCGGGGTGGAACCCAGATAGCGTGTCGCGCGGGATTCACCGGACGGGTTGAGACGGCTCAGAATTCCCGGCAGACGGGCCGCCACCTGAGCGCGCGTCATTCCCGAACGCAGCGAGGGCGAGTAATAGGCGCGCAGGATCAGCATGTCGAAACCGGTCAGCACGGCATGAACATTATCGTCGTTGAAGACGGAATCCGGCAACCGGTAAAGATCGTTCAGCGGGCCAAGCGCCTGCGCGACTTCCTCGTGCAGGCAGTCGCGCACCTCCTGGGGCGAGGAGTCGTTAGGGATGAACACCGCGAGCTTTTCGCGCTTGGTCATCATGCTCCAGTTGGTGGCGCGGCTGAGACGGGCAGCGCGATATTGTGACAGGCGCGATATGTTGGGCACCACGAAACAGGCTGCCTTGGGCAGGTGGCGGCGGATATCGGCGCGGCTCACGGCCTCGATGGTGATATTGGCCTCACCCGATTGCACCTGGCTGATGTCGATCCCGGCCTCGCTGCGCAGTCGATGGATCAGCCGGTTGAGATCGGGAATGAGCGTTGGCGGCGGTGCGCCGGTGACACGCACGCTGATCGGCTGCTCGAAGCGGGTGAAATAGGGCAGGGTGCGTCCCGATTCCAACTGGAAACTCAATTCCATGAAATCGCGCTTGATGTCGCGATTGGACCGCAGGACGGGCATCGGCTGTGGCGCCGTGAAGGATTTCATCGCCGGCATCGTGCTGGCTTCATGCGTGGCCGCGCGCGACGGCATTTCACTGGATGGGCCGGGCGCACAGGCCCCCAGCAGGAAACTTGCAAACAGAACGATGCGGCGCATATGCCCCCCGATACCTATTGAACTCACACTCAATGGCACACGTGCAGAACCTGCCCGTGCGACACGGCCACCGCGCGGCGTGAGACCGACGGGGGAGTGCGGCCAACTGACATGAGCTTGCTGTCTTGGGTAAGGAAGCATGGGGGCAAAACTGTGACCGGCTTCACGCGCCAAGGCGTCGGCGGCGGGGTCTTGCGGTGAAAGCCGGGAAAATACTGCCATTAATAGGGTCTCGCCTGGATCAACGGGATCGTCGCGCCATGAAGGCGAGTCGTTCGAAAAGATGCACGTCTTGCTCGTTTTTCAAAAGTGCGCCGTGCAATCTGGGCAGCGCATCGGCGCCATCCCGCTTGAGATCCTCGGCATCGAGATCCTCGGCCAGCAGCAGTTTCAGCCAGTCCAGCACCTCGGATGTCGAAGGCTTCTTCTTGAGGCCGGCCTGCTCGCGGATTTCGTAGAACTGCGTCAGAGCGGTGGTCAGAAGTTGCTCCTTGATGCCGGGATGGTGGACGTCGACGATCTGCTTCATCGTCTCGAGATCGGGAAACCGGATATAGTGGAAGAAACAGCGCCGCAGAAACGCGTCGGGCAGTTCCTTTTCGTTGTTCGAGGTGATGATCACGATCGGACGGTGGCGCGCGCGCACGGTCTGGCCGGTTTCGTAAACGTGAAATTCCATCCGGTCGAGTTCCTGCAAGAGATCGTTCGGAAACTCGATATCCGCCTTGTCGATCTCGTCGATCAGGAGAACCATCTTCTCGTCTGCGTCGAAGGCCTGCCAGAGCTTGCCCTTGCGAATGTAATTGTTCACGTCATGAACGCGTTCATCACCCAGTTGGCTGTCGCGCAGGCGCGACACCGCATCGTATTCATAAAGCCCTTGTTGAGCCTTGGTGGTGGATTTGATGTTCCATTCGATCATCTCGAGGCCAAGCCCCTGCGCCACCTGCCGGGCCAGCTCGGTCTTACCCGTTCCGGGCTCGCCCTTGACCAGCAGCGGGCGCTCCAGCGTCACCGCCGCGTTCACGGCCACGGTCAGGTCGCCGGTGGCGACATAGGAGTCTGTGCCCTCGAATTTCATTTCGTTTTCAATCCTTTTTGCGATCTGGTCTCCGGCTGAACTTTGCACATTAAGCCGATCGGCAAAACACATCAATGCAGCGTGATTGCCTAGTGACATTCCCATTCTCGGGGTGTAATCCCTGCGCCGAGGGTGCGCCACGATCTGAGGAGATTACGATGCCAGACGTTGGCCTGGATGAGGGAAGCACGATGAAAGCCGAAGTCTTTCTGCCCGAACATTACCGTCCGGCTGAAGATGAACCGTTCATGAACGAACGGCAATTGGAATACTTTCGCAGAAAGCTGGTCGACTGGAGGAATGATCTTCTGGAAGACAGCCGTGACACGATCGAGGGGCTTCAGGATGGCACGCGCGCCATTCCCGATGTCGCAGACCGCGCCAGCGAAGAAACCGACCGCGCGCTGGAGCTGCGCACGCGCGACCGCCAGCGCAAGCTGGTCACCAAGATCGACGCTGCGCTGCGTCGAATCGATAATGGCGAATACGGCTATTGCGAAGTCACCGGCGAGCCGATCAGCCTGAAGCGTCTGGATGCGCGCCCGATCGCGACCATGACCCTTGAGGCGCAGGAGCGCCACGAGCGCCGCGAAAAGGTTCATCGCGACGATTGACGTCGTTCCCGACAAAAATTCATGGATAAGCAGACGCCGGGGCTTTCGCTCCGGCGTTTTTCGTTCCATTACAACGCTATGAGTCTGTCTGGCATGAATATAATCGTGATCGGTGCGGGGATCGGCGGGTTGGCGGCGGCGCGGGCGCTGGCGCTGCGCGGGGCGGATGTGACCGTGATGGAGCAGGCCCCGGAAATCACCGAGGTCGGCGCCGGTCTTCAGATCAGTCCGAACGGTTTCGTGGTGCTCAATGCGCTTGGCCTCGGCAGTGCTGTCAAGGCGCGCTCGGTCGAGGCCGGCGCGGTGTGCCTGCATGATTATCGCGGTCGTCGTGTGGTGCGCCTGGATCTGGCGCGTCACGGGCTGTCGGACTATCTTTTCGTTCACCGTGCCGACCTGATCGACCTTTTGGCCGAAGGCGCGCGCGCTGCCGGCGCCAAGCTGCGCCTGCTGCAGAAGGTCTCTTCGGTCACGCCCGGCACGCGCCCGCGCATCGACCTTGCCAATGGCGCGTCCCTTTCGGCCGACCTGGTGATCGGTGCGGACGGGCTGCACTCGAAGGCTCGTGAGGCTCTGAACGGCAGTATCGCGCCCTTCTTCACGCGTCAGGTGGCCTGGCGCGCGGTGATTCCCGAGGACGGATCTCAACCCGCCGAGGCGCGCGTATATATGGGGCCGCACCGCCATCTGGTCAGCTATCCGCTGCGCGACGGACGGATACGTAACATCGTCGCGGTGCAGGAGCGCGCAGCCTGGGCCGCCGAAAGCTGGTCACAGGAAGACGATCCGATAGCAATGCAGGCGGCCTTCGGTGATTTCTGCCCTGAGGCGCGCGATCTGCTGGCGCGGGTCGAACGGGTCAATCTCTGGGGGCTCTTCCGCCACCCGGTCGCGCCGTCCTGGCATGGCGGCGGCGTTACAATTCTGGGGGATGCCGCGCATCCGACACTGCCCTTCATGGCGCAGGGCGCCTGCATGGCGCTCGAGGATGCCTGGGTGCTGGCGGATACGCTGGCAGGGCAGGGCGGCGCGCTCGAGGGCAGGCTGGCCGCCTATCAGGCCCGCCGCCATAACCGGACCCGGCGGATCGTCGAGGCCGCCAATGGCAATGCGTGGAAATACCACCTGTCGTTCAAACCGCTCAGATGGGCCGCCCATTCGGCGATGCGCCTTGGCACGACGCTGGCACCCGAACGCATGCTGCGCCAGTTTGCCTGGATCCACGGCCATGATGTGACCGCGCAGGCCTGATACGGCTGCGCCTCAGGCCTCGTCGTCCAACGTGATCCAGATCGGAACGTGGTCCGACGGCTTCTCGCGCCCGCGAACCTCCTTGTCGATCTGGCAATCGCTCAACAGATCGGCCGCCTGGGGGCTCAGCAGGAAATGGTCGATGCGGATGCCGTCATCGCGGTTCCACGCCCCGGCCTGGTAATCCCAGAACGTATAGTGACCGGGGCCTTGATGGCGCGCGCGGAAGGCTTCGGTGAAGCCAAGGTTCAGGATCCGGCGATAGGCCGCACGGCTTTCGGGCAGGGCCAGCGCATCCTTGGCCCAGGCGTCGGGGCGCTTGGCGTCCTCGTCCTGCGGGATGATGTTGTAATCGCCGGCCATCAGGAACGGCTCTTCGCCGCGCAACAGCTCTTCGGCGCGCTGCTTGAGCCGCGCCATCCACGCCAGCTTGTAGTCGTATTTCGGCCCTGGCGCGGGGTTGCCATTGGGCAGGTATAGCCCACAGACCCGCAGCGCGATGTGATCGCCGATCACTGTGGCCTCGATCCAGCGCGCCTGCTCGTCGCTTTCGTCGCCGGGCAGCCCTCGGGTGACATCCTCAAGCGGCAGCTTCGACAGGATCGCCACACCGTTGAACCCCTTCTGACCGTGGGTTTCAACGCGATAGCCGCGGTCTTCGATCATCTCGCGGGGGAAATTCTCGTCGACCGACTTGATCTCCTGCAGCAGCGCCACGTCGGGCTGCGCCTCGTCCAGCCAGTCCAGCAGCGCCTGTGCGCGGGCCTTGATGCCGTTGATGTTGAAACTGGCGATCTTCATGTCGGCGGGTCTCCTTGGCTGCGCGGACTCTATCGCGCAGCACGCGCCGCATGGCAAGAGAGGGCGCCGTCATTCGCTCTGAAATCACACGGAAAAAAAGATCAACAACGCCCCGTAATCACCTGATTACATTGCGAAAGACGTTCCGCAGCCGCACGAGCTGCTGACATTGGGATTTTCGATCGTGAACCGCGCGCCGATCAGCTCTTCGGAAAAGTCGATCACGGCCCCTTCAAGGAACGGCAACGAGACGCTGTCCACGACAACCTTCTGCCCGCCGCCTTCAAGGACCAGATCGTCCTCGGCGGGGCGGTCCAGCCGGATGTCGTACTGGAATCCCGAACAGCCGCCGCCCTCGACGGCGACGCGCAGGGCCTGACCCTGATCACCCGCGCCGATCTCGGCCAGCCGGGCAAAGGCGCGCTCGGTCACTTTCGGGGGCAACTGCATGACGATCTCCTGACGGTTCCGTTGTCTTGCGCTTTGCAATATATGGGTTGCGGAAACAGGCGACAAGGATAGCCGACATGCAAATGCCCTATGCCTCGGATCCCGCGCGCACGCGCGGTCGCCTGGTGGCCGAAGAGGAAAGCGCGTTCCGCTCCTGTTATCAGCGCGACCGCGACCGCATCATCCATTCCAGCGCGTTCCGCAGATTGAAACACAAGACGCAGGTCTTCGTCGAGCATGAGGGCGATTATTTCCGCACCCGCTTGACCCATTCGATCGAGGTGGCTCAGGTGGCGCGCACCATCGCCGGCGCGCTTGGCCTCAATCAGGAACTGACCGAGGCCGTGGCACTGGCGCATGATCTGGGGCATACGCCCTTCGGCCATACCGGCGAGGATGCCCTCGATGCAATGATGCAGCCCTATGGCGGGTTCGATCACAACGCGCAGGCCGTGCGGATCGTGACGGCGCTCGAACGGCACTATGCCGAATTCGACGGCCTCAATCTGACCTGGGACACGCTGGAAGGGATCGCCAAGCATAACGGTCCTGTCACCGGCGTTTTGCCCTATGCACTTGCCGATTACGACGCCCGGCACGACCTGGAACTGCATACTCATGCCAGCGCCGAGGCGCAGGTTGCCGCGCTGGCGGATGACGTGGCCTATAACAATCACGACCTGCATGATGGGTTGCGCGCGCGGCTTTTCGACGAGGCGGAGATCGCTGAACTGCCGATCATCGGTGCCTGCTACGGCGAGGTGGATCGCAAATATCCCGACCTCGATCCCTATCGGCGCCGTCACGAGGCGCTGCGCCGGGTGTTCGGGGTGATGGTGGGCGATGTGATCGAGACCTCGCGCAGCGCGTTGGTCGAGATCGCACCGAGTACCTCCGAGGAGGTGCGCCATCTCGGTCGCCCGGTGATCCGCTTTTCGGACGGCATGTGGGCCGACCTCCAGCAGATCCGCAAGTTCCTGTTCGCGCGGATGTATCGCGCGCCCTCGGTGATGGCGATGCGCGCCAAGGTGACCTGCGTGGTTGAGGAATTGTTCCCCTTCTACCTTGAAAAGCCCGAGCACCTGCCCGACCGTTGGCGTAAGGATGTCGAGGCGGCGCAGGGTCAGACCGCTCTGGCCCGGCTGGTAAGCGACTACATTGCCGGGATGACCGACCGTTTCGCGCTGCAACAGCATGCGCGGCTTCTGGGCGGTCCCGGTGGGGCAGGGGCATGGGGAGACGGCTGAATCATGGCAATGGGAACCTTGGCTGACGGGGCTCTGGCCCCGGTGCTCAGTTTCGCTCTGGTCGGCGCGCTTGGCGTCGGGGCGCAATGGCTGGCCTGGCGGCTGCGTATGCCCGCCATCGTGCTGATGCTTCTGGCGGGCCTGTTGATCGGGCCGGTTCTGGGCGTGTTCGATCCGGCGCGCGATATCGGGCCGCTGATGGGGCCGATGATCTCGCTTGCAGTGGCGATCATTCTCTTTGAAGGCGGGATGACCCTGAGCGCGCACAGCCTGCGTGGCGCCGCGGAGGGGGTGAAACGGCTGGTCTTTTTGGGCGCGCCGCTTGGCTGGCTCTTTTCGGCGCTGGCGCTGCACTACGTGGCGGGGCTTGGATGGGCGTCCTCTGCGGTGTTCGGCGGCATCATGATCGTGACCGGCCCCACCGTGATCGCGCCGCTTCTGCGACAGGCGCGTCTCAAACGCCGCCCCGCGCAGCTGCTGCAATGGGAGGCGATCGTCAACGATCCCATCGGCGCGCTGGCGGCGGTGCTGGCCTTTGAGGTGGTGCTGGTACTCAACACCGCCGAGACGATGGGTGTTGCGGCGTGGGAATTCGCGCGCGGCATCGCGCTGGCGTCGGCTCTCGGGATCGCGGGGGGCTGGATCATCGCGGAATCCTTTCGCCGGGCATGGGTGCCTGAATTCATGAAGGTTCCGGTTCTCTTCGCGCTGCTTCTGGCCGTGTTTGCGCTGTCGGACACGGTGCTGCATGAAAGCGGTCTGTTGGCGGTGACGGTGATGGGCATCTGGATCGCCAATGCGGACCTGCCCAGCTATACCGAGCTGCGCCGTTTCAAGGAACATGCCACGATCCTGCTGGTATCGGGCGTGTTCATCCTTCTGGCGGCGAATATGGATTTTGAAACTCTGGCAAGGCTGAACTGGCGGGCGGCTGCATTTGTCGTCGCGGTGGTGTTGCTGGTGCGTCCGATGACCGTGCTGATTTCGCTCTTGGGCACCGCGATTCCGGTCCGCGAGCGACTTCTGGTGGCCTTTACCGGTCCGCGCGGCGTGGTGCTGGTGGCGGTGGCGGGGCTCTTTGCGGAACGTCTGGTGGCGTCGGGCATCGAGGACGCCGCGTTGCTGACACCGCTCGCCTTTGCCTTGGTGGCGGCGACGGTGGTGTTGCACGGGTTTTCCCTTCGGCCGATCGCGCGCGGGCTCGGGCTGGCGGGGGCGGCGATACCCGGCGTGATCTTCGTCGGTGGGTCGCGCTTTGCCGCAGCGTTTGCCGAGGCGTTGCGCGATCTCGAGGTGCCGGTGCTGATCGCCGACGCCAACCGCGCCCGGCTGCGCTCGGCGCGCGAGGCCGGCCTGCCGGTGTTCTTCGGCGACATCCTGTCCGAGGCAGCCGAACATGGCGTCGAGATCATGAGCTTCGGTCAGGTCATGGCGGTGAGCGACAACGACGCCTACAATACCTTGGTTGCCACCGACCTCGCCCCGGAATTCGGACGCGAGAGCGTATTCCAGATCAAGCGCGCCAAGCAGGAAAGCCGCCGCCATGCGCTGCCCGCCACACTTGGCGGGCGCTCGATCGTCGGCGGCCTGACCTATTACGAGATCGCCGGGAAGATGAACGAGGGCTGGGACGTGCGTAAGACCCGCCTTTCCGAGGACTTCGATTTCGAGGCATGGCGCGCCCGCAATCCCGATGCCGTTCCCGTCGCCGAATACGATGAAAACAGCGGGCTTCGCCTGATTCCGACGGATGAGGACCCGCGCAAGACCTCGGGCATCCAGCTTCTGTCCTTTGCACCCGCCAGAGGCGACGACGCCGACAAGGCCGGCGATGCGCCCGCTGCCCGGCAGACGGCCAATGGTGAACGTTGATCCCGACGCAGCGCGGTGTTAACGATTTGCCGTTTGGTGGGATATGAGTGCCTTTGGTGCCTGAAAGAGAATTCTCTGGTCAGACCGTTCTGATCGCTGCAGCAGGCTGTGAACAGGGCGTGGCCTTGGGTCATGCCTTTTGTGCTGCGGGCGCGCGGGTGGTGCTGGTGGATCGCGACGAGGCGCGCATCATCGAGATCGCGACTCTGGCGCGCGACCGGATCGAGCCGCTGGCGCTTGACCCGCTGCGCCCAGACCTCTGCCGACGTCTGGGCGAGATCTGGGCCGACGAGCCGCTGGCTGCACTGATCCACCTCCAACCGCTGCGTCATCCCGAACGGATCGGTGCAACATTGACCGCGATTCCGGCGCTGACGCGTGATCTGGCCGGTGCGCTGCGCGCGGGGCAGGGCAGCGTGCTGACGCTCTTCAGCGCACCCAATGCGCTGGCGGGGGTTGATCGGCAGTTGTTCGACCGGGCCTTGTCGGCGATGCCGGAAACGCTTCAGGGCAAGCTGGACGCGCGCGGGATCCGGGTGAACGGCTTGCGCCTGCCCGCATCGCGCTGCGAAAGCGTGCCCGAACAGGACCTGACCGCCGCGGCGCTGTTCCTGTGCGGGGTGCGGGGCAGGGCGGTTGGCGGGGCATTGCTGCCGCTTCGGGCGCGTTGCGATTGACGCGCGCCGCTGCGGTGGTAAACCGGCGCGCGACGCAAAAGGAATGATCTGATGAATTTGTTCACCGAAATCCACGCGCTGGTCCTCGAGGCGCTGGCCGCGCTCGAGGCCGAGGGCACGCTGCCCGCCGGGCTCGATTTCGCGAATGTCACCGTCGAGCCGCCGCGCGATCCGGCGCATGGCGACATGGCCACGAATGCCGCGATGGTGCTGGCCAAGCCTGCGGGCCTCAAGCCGCGCGACATCGCCGAGGCGCTCGCTGCGCAGCTGTCCGGCGATCCGCGCATCGAAAGCGCCGAAGTGGCCGGGCCGGGCTTTCTCAACCTGCGGCTGGCCAATGGCGTCTGGCACGCGGTCCTGCGTGACGCCCTGCAGCAGGGTGCCGATTTCGGACGCTCGACCCTTGGCGCGGGCAAGTCCGTGAATGTCGAATATGTCAGCGCCAATCCGACCGGGCCGCTGCATGTGGGCCATACGCGCGGTGCGGTCTTTGGCGATGCACTGGCCAGCCTGCTCGATTTCGCAGGCTACAAGGTCACGCGGGAATACTACATCAATGACGGCGGCGCGCAGGTCGATGTGCTGGCGCGCTCGGTCTACCTGCGCTACCTCGAAGCGCACGGGCAGGCCGTCGCCTTCGAGGACGGCACCTATCCGGGCGACTACCTGATCGCCGTCGGCGAGGCCCTGATGAAAGAGGTCGGCGACGCCTATGTCGACCAACCCGAAGCGGTTTGGCTGGCCGAGGTGCGCAACTTTGCCACCGAAGCGATGATGGAGCTCATTCGCGATGACTTGAAGGCGCTTGGCGTCGAGATGGACGTGTTCTATTCGGAAAAATCGCTCTATGGCACCGGCTTGATCGAAGAGGCGCTGAAGGCGCTCGAGGACAAGGGCCTGATCTATGAAGGCGTGCTCGAGCCGCCCAAGGGCAAGACGCCCGAAGACTGGGAGCCGCGCAAGCAAACCCTGTTCCGTTCGACCGAACATGGCGACGATGTCGATCGTCCGGTCAAGAAATCCGATGGCAGCTGGACCTATTTCGCGCCCGATATCGCCTATCACTACGACAAGGTGCAGCGCGGTTTCGACGTGCTGATCGACGTGTTCGGGGCTGATCACGGCGGCTATGTCAAACGGATGAAAGCGGCGGTTTCAGCGTTGACCGACGGGCGCGTGCCGCTCGACATCAAGCTGTGCCAGCTGGTCAAGCTCTACAAGAACGGCGAGCCCTTCAAGATGTCCAAACGCGCGGGCACCTTCGTGACCCTGCGCGACGTGGTCGATCAGGTCGGCCCCGACGTGACACGCTTCGTCATGCTGACCCGCAAGAACGACGCGCCACTGGATTTCGACTTCGACAAGGTGCTCGAGCAATCCAAGGACAACCCGGTCTTTTACGTCCAATACGCAAATGCGCGGGTGAACTCGGTGCTGCGCAAGGCGCGTGAGGCGGGGATCGACGTGGATGATGCCACGCTGGCGGGCGCCGCGCTCGAGACCCTGACGCACGAGGCCGAACTCAGCGTTGCGCGCAAACTGGCCGAATGGCCGCGCCTCATCGAGATCGCCGGTCGCAGCAACGAGCCCCACCGCGTCGCCTTCTATCTCTATGATCTGGCGTCGGAACTTCATGCGCTGTGGAACCGTGGCAATGACGAACCCGCGCTGCGCTTCCTGCAAGAGGACGATCCGGTCACGAGCCAGTCCAAAATCGCCCTTGTGCGGGCCGTGACCGTTGTTATTTCCGCAGGTCTTGGTATTCTTGGCGTAACCCCGGCCGAGGAAATGCGGTAAAAACCGCGCATGCGCGCCGGGGCGGCAGTAAAGAACCCGGCGGCCACGTATCGCCGGTGCGAGAGCGAGGCGAAACATGGCAGAGATGCAGGGCGCGCAGCCGGATGCTGCGCCGGGGCAGGGCAGCAGAATCGCAGGATTGACCAACCTGGCGGGGGCGGCGGTTTCCATGCTGCTGATCGTCGGGGTCGGTATCTGGGGCTACAAGCTTCTGGTGCGCGATGTCAGCGGTGTGCCAGTGGTGCGCGCCGCCGAAGGGCCGATGCGGGTTCAACCTGAGGATCCGGGCGGGCGTCAGGCGCTCAATCAGGGCCTTTCGGTCAATGCGGTCGCGGCAGATGGCACCGCCGAGAAACCCGCAGACCGTCTGATACTTGCGCCCAAACCCCTGGACCTTACGCTTGAGGACGCACCCGCCAGCGAATTGGCGGCAGCGCGCCCCAAGCCGAAGCCCGAACCCACACCCACAGCCGAACCGGCAGACAAGGTGCAAGCCGAAGCGACCCCGAGCGCCGAGGCGGGCGAACCCGCGCCCGCGGCCGGCCAACCCGTGCAACTGGCCGCCGTCGAGGCGCTTGCCACCGAACTCACCGATCAGGGCGACCTTGCCGAAGCGGCCAGTGTCGAACCCGCCGATGATCCGGTCCCCGAAACCGAGGACCTGGCCGCGCGCGAACCTGCGGTCGAGGCCGCCATCGCCGAGGCGCTGCGCGTCGAAGGCGGGATCGGGCGTTCGCTGCGTCCGCAGTTGCGCCCCGTCTCGCTGGGACAGCAGGCCCGGCAACAGACCGCCACCGCCGCCCCGTCGCAAAGCGGGCCGCGCGATATCGACCCCGAGGCGATCCCGGCAGGCACCCGCCTTGCACAGCTTGGCGCCTTCGAATCCGCCGACATCGCCCGCCAGGAATGGAAGCGCCTTGACGGTCGCTTCGGCGAATACCTGGAAGGCAAGGATCGCGTGATCCAGAAGGCGCAGAGCGGCGGACGCACTTTCTATCGCCTGCGCGCGATCGGTTTCGAAGATCTGAGTGATGCGCGCCGCTTCTGCTCGGCTCTGGTCGCGGAAAACGCCGAATGCATCCCGGTGGTCACCCGTTGAGCCGCCATTTCGGGGCCTCGATCCTTGATGCCGAAGGGCTGCGGCTGAACGCCGGGGAGAAACGGCTGTTCAAGGATGCCGACCCCTTCGGTTTCATCCTCTTCGCGCGCAATATCGATACGCCCGAGCAGGTGCGCGCGCTTTGCGCCGAGATGCGCGATGCCGTGGGCCGTGATGCCCCAATCACCATTGATCAGGAAGGCGGGCGCGTGCAGCGCCTGCGCGCGCCGCTCTGGCGCGAATGGCTTGCGCCGCTCGATCATGTGGCGGCTGTCGGCGACAGGGGCGAAGAGGCGATGTATCTGCGCTATCGCCTGATCGCCGCCGAACTGCATGATCTGGGCATCGACAGCAATTGCGCGCCGCTGGTCGATGTGGCCGCGCCCGAAACCCATGATTTCCTGAGGAACCGCTGCTATGGCTGCGACCCTGACACGGTGGCGCGCCTGGGGCGGGCGGTCGCGGACGGGTTGCTTGCGGGGGGCGTCTTGCCGGTGCTCAAGCATATCCCCGGACATGGCCGCGCACAGGTCGACAGCCACCTCGACCTGCCCGTGGTCGATGCCGCCCATGCAGACCTGAGCAAGCAGGATTTCGCGCCCTTCCGCGCGCTTAACGACTTGCCGATGGGGATGACCGCGCATCTGGTCTACAGCGCCATCGACTCGCGCGCCGCAACGCTGTCGCCAGTGATGATGCGCCTGATCCGCGACGAGATCGGCTTTGACGGGCTGATCATGACCGACGATATCTCGATGAAGGCGCTCAAGGGGTCGCTGGCAGCGAATGCCCGCGCCGCGATCGATGCGGGATGCGATGTGGTGCTGCATTGCAATGGCACGCTCGACGAACGCATCGCCGTGTCGGACGCTTCCGGGCGCCTCTCGGCAGTGGGTCAGGCCCGTGCCGAACGCGCACTGGCCGCACGACGCAAGCCCGACGAGGTTGACATTCCGGCCCTTGAGGCAAAGCTTGACGCGCTGATAAACGGGCGCGGTGATGGTTGAAGATGATTTCGAGGAAGGTCAGGCGCGGGTGGTTCCCGTTGCCGAACGTGTGGCCGCCGAGGCACTGATCGTCGATATCGACGGATTCGAGGGTCCTCTCGACGTGCTCCTGACGCTTGGCCGCACCCAGAAGGTCGATCTGCGCAAGGTGTCGATCCTGGAACTCGCGCGCCAATACCTTGCCTTTGTCGATCAGGCCAAGCAACTGCGCATCGAACTGGCCGCCGATTACCTGGTGATGGCCGCTTGGCTTGCCTTTCTCAAATCGCGGCTCTTGTTGCCGCCCGATCCCGCCGAAGACGGCCCCTCGGGCGAGGAAATGGCCGCGCATCTTGCCTTTCAGCTCGAACGGCTTCAGGCGATGCGTGAACATGCTGCCATGCTGATGGCGCGTGATCAGCTGGGCCGCGATTTCTTTGCGCGTGGCATCCCCGAGGATGTGACCCGCGTCAAGCGCGTGACCTATACCGCGACGCTTCTCGACCTCATGCAGGGCTATGCGCGCATCCGCACCAAGGATGAGTTCCGCCCCTATGCGATGGATCGCGAATCGGTCTTCACCATGGAACAGGCGCTTGAGCGGATGCGCTCTCTCATCGGTTTCGCCGGTACCTGGACCGACATTTCCACCTATCTGCCCGAAGGCTTCACCAGCGATCCCGCCCGCATCCGCTCGGCGACGGCATCGACATTCGCGGCCTCCCTGGAGCTGGCCAAGGAAGGCAAGATCGAGCTGCGCCAATCCGATACATTCGCTCCGATAGAGCTGCGCCGGAAAGATTAGGAACATGTCAGAAGAGACTGAGAGAAAAGAAGAAAGCCTTTTCGCGGCGCCCCCGATAGCCGAGCAGGAGCGCATGTGCGAAGCGATCCTCTTCGCTACTGCGGAACCAGTCACCCTCAAGGAGATCGAGGCCCGGATGCCGCATGGCTGCGATGCGGCCGAGGCGTTGACGCATCTGCGCAAACGCTACGAGGGGCGCGGCGTTCGGGTGGTCAAGGTCGGCGATGCCTGGGCGATGCGCACGGCACCCGATCTCGGTTTCCTGATGCAGAAAGAAACCGTGGAAACCCGCAAGCTCAGCCGCGCGGCGATCGAAACGCTGGCAATCATCTCTTATCATCAGCCGGTGACGCGCGCCGAAATCGAAGAGATCCGCGGCGTCTCGGTCAGCCGGGGCACGGTCGATCAGCTGCTCGAGATGGAGTGGATCCGCTTTGGCCGCCGCAAGATGACGCCGGGGCGACCCGTGACCTTCGTGGTCACGCAGAATTTCCTCGATCATTTCGGCCTCGAATCCGCGCGCGACCTGCCGGGTCTCAAGGAGTTGCGGGCCGCCGGCCTTCTGGAGAACCGCCCGCCGCCCGGCTCGATGCCGCAACTGGGCGAAGACGGCGACGACAATGACGACGCGGATGAGGACGATCAGAGCGAACTTTTCGAGGAGTGATCGCGCCGATCCGAAACGCCCTGAAATCGGCATGGTTTCATGCTATGCCATGCCACAGAGGCAGAAAGCGAGGCTACCATGAACGCTAATCGGATCGTTACGATGATCATCCGCATGGTCATGCGCCAGTTGATGAGCCGCGGCGTGAATGCTGGAATCAGCGCAATGGGCAACCGCAAGGGCAAGTCGCAGGGGCAGGGACAGACGCAGCGCGGCCAACAGCAGGCCGGGCAGGGGCAGGGGCCTGACACGCGCAAGACTCAGCAGCGCGCCCGTCAAGCAATGCGCCTTGGCCGGCGCTTCGGCAAGTTCTGATCCGGCTCAGCGGGCCCGGAAGTGCTTGGACAGTTTCAGCCCCTGGCCTTGGTAATTCGAGCTGATTCCGGCGCCGTATAGCTGCGCGGGTTCCTGATCCATCTTCTCATAGACCAGCCGCCCGACGATCTGACCGTGCTCCAGCACAAAGGGCGCTTCGTGGCAGCGCACCTCCAGCACGCCGCGCGACCCGGCGCCTCCGGCCGCGTCATGGCCGAATCCGGGGTCGAAGAAGCCCGCGTAATGCACACGGAATTCCCCCACCATCGCCAGGTAGGGCGCCATTTCAGCGGCATAGGCGGGCGGGATATGCACGGCCTCGCGGCTGACCAGGATATAGAACGCGCCGGGATCGAGGATGATGCGGCCATTGTCGGAATGCACCTCCTCCCAATACTCGGCCGGGTCATATCCGCCGATATTGTCGAGGTCGATCACGCCGGTATGGGGCTTTGCGCGATAGCCGACCAGTGTGCCACTCTGGGGCTTGAGATCCACCGAAAAGCCCAGGCCGTCACCGATCACCGGCTCGTCATCGACAAGCGGCATGCTGGCATGCAGCGCGCGCAGTTCATCATCGCCCAGCACCGCCTGACCGTCGCGGAAACGGATCTGGTTGAGCCGCATGCCGGGACGCACCAGGACCGAGAAGGAACGCGGGCAGATCTCGGCGTAAAGCGGGCCACTGTAACCTGCCGGGATGCGGTCGAACTCGGTGCCGCCATCGGTGATCGTGCGCGTCAGAAGGTCCAGGCGCCCGGTCGATGACTTGGCATTGGTAACGGCCTGCAAACCGGCCGGAAGGTCCAGAACCTCCATCAAGGGCACGACATAGACGCAGCCCTTTTCCAGCACCGCACCATCGCGCAGGTCAATGCGGTGCATCTCGAATTCGTCCAGTCGCTCGGTGACGCTGCAATCGTGGCCGGCCAGGAACGAGGCGCGCACGCGGTAAGCTACATTGCCAAGCCTCAGATCGAGGCTGGCGGGCTGCACCTGTTCGGGAAGGATTGGTTTTTGTGCCGAAAGTCGGCCATCGGCGATGAGTGCCGAAATCTGCTGGCTCGCAAGAACACCGGTCATGTCATCCATCCCCAATTCACTGGGCACGGGCGCCGCTGGCATCTGCCGGCGCCCCTGCCGGGGCGATTATGGGGGCGGTGAAATGGTCGGGCTAGCAGGATTCGAACCTGCGACCTCCCGTCCCCCAGACGGACGCGCTACCAGACTGCGCTATAGCCCGACATGAGGCCGTTACATACCGGTTTTGACACCGGGAACAAGAGGGGAAATGGGAATTTTCCCATCACCGGCTGCGCTGCGGGCCGCCTTTGTCACTCGCGCTGTGCAGGCGATCGCACAAACTGGCCAGACGGGCGCGCTGCTCGGGGGCAAGCGACCCCGAGAATCGGCTGAGCTGCGTCAGCAACCCGGCAGGGGCAGGGGTATTGTCGGGCGGATCGTCGGGCACCGTAACGATGGCCGGCCGGGGTGCGGTTGGGGGCGCTTCGGTTTCGTCGATGGGGCCGGGCTCCGCGTCAGCCGCGATGTCATCGTTTGAGGTGCCGAACACATCGTCGGCTGTCGGGGGGTGCAGCGCGTCCGCGTCCAAAGGCGGCGCCCCCGCCGCCTCAGGAGCGTCCTCTGTGGCTGCGTCCGCGGTGTCTGTGGTAAAGGTGCTGTCCGTGTCGGTCACGCTCTCGTCACACTCATGCGCGACCGTATCAGGTGCCGGAGTGTCGCTCATGTCGGTTGGCGCTTCGGCCGGTGTCTCGGGTGCAGGGGCAGGGGGCGCGCTTGCGGGCGGGGCGTCTGGCGCGTCATCGTCGTCCGCCCCGGCTGCGCTGGCCTGTCCGTCCCTGAAGTTCAGCACCTGGGCGGATTCGGGTGGTGTCTCGGGCGCAATTTCAAGCCGGGCCTCTTCGATGTCGTGAGCCTCGCCTTCCAACGGCTGCGACAAGGCGGTGACATGCCTGACGCCTTGTTCCCGAAGGATTTTCTGCACGCCCTTGATCGTCATGCCGTCATCATGCAGCAGTTTCTTGATCCCGCTCAGCAGCTGCATGTCGGCAGGCCGGTAATAGCGCCGCCCGCCCGCGCGCTTCACGGGTTTGACCTGGCTGAACTTGCTTTCCCAGAAGCGCAGAACATGCGCGGGTGTTTCCAGCCAGTCGGCTACTTCGCTGATGGTGCGGAAGGCGTCGGCTGATTTGGCCATTTCCGGCTTGTGTCCTAGCTTTTGTTGCCGTCGGCGACCCGGTCCTTCATCAGATGCGACGGACGAAATGTCAGAACGCGCCGGGGGTTGATCGGGACTTCCTCGCCTGTCTTGGGATTGCGCCCGACCCGTGCGGATTTCTCGCGCACCGAGAAGGTTCCGAAGGACGAAATCTTGACTTGCTCTCCGCGCACCAACGCGTCGGACATATGTGACAACACTGTTTCCACGAGCTGCGCGGAATCGTTACGCGAAAGCCCGACTTCCCGGAAGACGGCCTCGCTCAGATCCATTCTGGTGATTGTTTTCTCGCTCATCTCATCCCCTCTGTCATTGCCAGACTTTATGGTGGAAGGAATTTCCGAGTCAATGTCAACGACTTGCGAAGGGCTCTTTAAGCGAAGATCGGTTGGCGAGCCATCTACCAGCGCAGCACGACAGAGCCCCAGGCCAGCCCGCCGCCGATCGCTTCGGACAGCAGCAGGTCGCCGCGCTTGATCTGTCCGCGCTCCACCCCGACCGACAGCGCCAGCGGGATCGAGGCCGCCGAGGTATTGCCGTGGTCCTGCACGGTGACGATCACATGGTCCATCGACACGCCCATTTTCTTGGCGGTGCCCTGGATGATGCGGATATTGGCCTGGTGCGGCACGATCCAGTCCACGTCCGCGCCGCTCAGCCCGATCTTCGCCAGCGCGGTTTCCGCGGTGCTGGCCAGTTTCTCCACCGCCTGGCGGAACAGCGGATTGCCCTGCATGCGCAGCTTGCCCGCCTCGCCGGTGGTGGACACGCCACCATCGACATAGAGCATCTCGCGATAGCGCCCGTCGGAATTGAGGTCGGCCGACAGGATCCCGCGATCCTCGTTGCTGCCCTTGCCCTCTTGGCCGCGCAGCACCAGCGCCCCGGCGCCATCGCCGAACAGCACGCAGGTGGACCGGTCGTTCCAGTCCATGATCCGGCTGAAGGTTTCTGCGCCGATCACCAGCAGGCATTGGGCCTGACCGGCCACGATCAGCGCATTGGCATTGGTCAGCGCATAGACGAACCCAGCGCAAACCGCCTGCACGTCAAAGGCAAAACCGCGCGTCATGCCCAGCTCTTGCTGCACCATCGTGGCGACCGAAGGAAAGGTGAGGTCCGGCGTCGATGTGGCGACGATGATTCCATCCACATCCGAAGCACTCAGCCCGGCATCGCCCAGCGCCGCGCGCGCCGCACGCACTGCCAGGTCCGACGTGGTCTGGTCGTCGGCGGCAAAGTGCCGTCGCTCGATGCCCGAGCGCGTGCGGATCCACTCGTCCGACGTGTCGAGCGATTTTTCAAATTCGGAGTTGGGAACGATACGGTCCGGCAAGTAGTGCCCGACGCCTTCCACGACGGCGCGCAGCGTCATTCGGTTTCACCGTTGTCTGAATTGTTGGTCGCGGCATCTTGGTCAAGCATGCTGGCGGATGCAACCCGTGCGGCCAGCTTTTCGGTAAACCCCGTCTCGGCCAGCTCGAAAGCAAGCTTTACAGCCGCCGACACGCCGGTCGCGTCCGCTGACCCGTGCGATTTCACCACCGTGCCGTTCAGGCCAAGGAACACACCGCCATTGGCGCGACGCGGATCGATTCGTTTCTTGAGGCGCTGGAGGGAGGTATAGGCCAGCACCGAGGCCAGCCGCGAGAGGGGCGAATACTGGAACGCCTCGCGCAACAGCGCCGAGATCAGCGAGGCGATGCCTTCCCCGGTCTTCAATGCGACATTGCCGGTGAACCCGTCGGTCACGATCACATCGCACAGCGTGCCGGGCAGGTCGCGGCCCTCGACGAATCCGACGAACTCGAAATCGGCGTTGCGGGCATTGGCCGAGATCAGATCATAGGCTTCCTTGAGCTCGGCGCGGCCCTTGTGCTCTTCGGTGCCCACGTTCAGAAGCCCGACGCGCGGCTTGGTCAGCCCGAATCCGTTGCGCGCATAGGACGTGCCCATCAGCGCGTATTGCATCAGGTCCTTGGCATCGGCGCGGATATCGGCGCCCCCGTCCAACATGATGTTGAAACCCTGCGGGTTGCGCGAGGGCCACAGCACCGCGATCGCGGGACGATAGATACCGGTCAGCTTGCGAAGCCGCATCACCGACAACAGCATCAGCGCGCCGGTATTGCCGCAGGAAACGCAGACCGTCGCCTCGCCATTGCGCACCGATTCCAGCGCCGACCACATCGAGGTCTCGCGCCCGGTGCGCAGCACATGGCTGGGCTTGTCCTCCATCTGCACCACATCGGGCGCATTTCGGATCTGGCAGCGGCCATGCAGATTCCGCCGCTTGGCGACAAGCGGTTTCAGCACATCCTCGGGACCATGCAGGATGAACCCGATATCGGGGTTCTTCTTGGCCGAATACGAAATGCCGGCAACAACGGTTGCCGGCCCCTCGTCGCCGCCCATGGCGTCTACGGATATGATGGTGCGTCCGGCACCCGCGTGAGATTTTTCCATCCGTGCGGTCATGCGGACGCTCGCCTTCTGAATGTTCAGGCCGCGTCTTCGTCCAGATCGACTTCGTCAACCATGGCAACGACTTCGCGGTCGGCATAATGGCCACACGCCGCACAGACATGGTGCGGACGCTTCAGTTCGCCACAATTGGGGCATTCGTTCGGGTTGGCCGCAACCAGCGAGTCATGTGCCCGGCGGTTATTGCGGCGCGATTTCGATACCTTGTTCTGTTGGACAGCCATGTCGCAACCTCAATTCCTGTGGGCCATCATGGCCCGGTTTCACGAGTGTCCGCGGCTCTTAATCGTTAGCGAGCCTTCGGTTCAACCCCAAATTCCGATGAGAGCGCGAAAATACAGCGAATCCGGGTCAGGGCAAGTGATTTTTTCCAGCTTCACTCATCACGTTCGAGTTTCTGTTTCAACCCGGCAAGTCCGGCAAAGGGCTTGGTCTCTTCGTCCTTGATCGGCTCGGCACCGGGCGGCGTGAATGTGCGTTGTTCCAGTTCGGCTTCGTTGCGACGTGGATAGTCGGGCAGGGCCAGTGTCAGCGCCTCGATCATCACCGCTTCAAGGTCGATCGTATCGCGCAGCGGCTCGACGGATTCGTCTTCGGGCATTTCGATCTCGTCGCTTTCGGGCGTCTGGGGCATATCCGCCACGAAAAGCCGACTCACATCCTCGTCCAGCCGCGTCGTCACCGGGTCCAGCGAAACGACGCAGGGCTGCACCACCGTCGCACCCAGGCGCGCATCCAGCCGCCAATCGTGCTTGCCTTCTGAATGCAATTCGCCTGTGAAAGACAGCTTGCGCAGGGCGATCAGGTCAAGATGGACGCGAATTCGCTCCATCGTGGCGTTGTCCGGCCGCAAATTAAAGCCAAGTGGCCTGTGCGGCGACAGCTCGGTTATGCGAAATACCGTCTTCGGTGTCGTGTCGTGCTGTGCCAAGCCGGAGTCTTCCTTTCTTGAACCAGTGGGCCACCTTGTTGTAAGCGGGATAAAAGGCATGTCGGGCCAAGATCAAGAGGGCGAGGATGATTGGTATCACAAAACGATTGAGCGGCGCACTGGCCGCCATGAGCCTTCTTGCCATGACGGCCTGCTCGGCGACCTACAAGAATCACGGGTATATCCCACCTGAAGAGGATCTTCAGCAGCTGGTCGTCGGCGTCGATACGCGGGCCTCGGTGGATGACGTCGTCGGGCCGCCCACGATGGGCGGAGTGCTCGAGGGTGGCGATTACTACTATGTGCGCAGCCGGATTCGGGAATATGGCATGTTCCGCCCCGAGGTGGTCGAACGCCAGGTGCTCGCGATCAGCTTCAACGAGACCGACACCATCGCCAATATCGAGCGTTTCGGCCTCGAGGACGGTCAAGTCGTGCCGCTGTCGCGCCGGGTCACAGACAACTCGGTCGTGAACAACAACTTCATCCGCCAGATGATCAGCAATATCGGCAATATCGATCCCGGCCAGATCTTCAACTGATCCTGTCACAGCTGCGTCACAGCTTGTATGCTAGGGCTGCGCCGGATACAGATTTCCCGTGGCTTGGGATCATTGTCATGCCGGCATTGAGCAGGGGGCGCTACAAGGCGCGCATCGCAGAGAACGCTGCGGATATTCGTGCCGCGCAGGAATTGCGCGGCGCGGCCTTTCTTCGGACTGCGCCGCCCGGCACGCTTGATCGCGATACCTTTGACGATGTCTGTGCGCATTTCCTGATCGAGGACGTGAACAGCGGGCAGCTCGTCTGCTGCTTTCGCCTTCTGCCCCTGACCGGCGGCGCAGAGATCGGCCGCAGCTATTCGGCGCAGTTCTACGAACTCTCCGCCCTGTCCAGCTTTGATGGTCCGATGGTCGAACTCGGCCGTTTCTGCATCCGCCCCGGCCTTAAGGATCCTGATATCATGCGGGTCGCCTGGGGCGCGATGACACGTTTCGTCGATGCGCGCGGGATCGAGATGCTGTTTGGCTGTTCCTCGTTTCAGGGTGCCGACGCGCAGGCCCACCTGGATGCCTTCACCATGCTTGCGCATCGCCATATCGCGCCCCGACGCTGGCTGCCGCGCGTCAAGGCGCCCGCCGTGTTCCGTTTTTCCCAAAAGCTCGGGCGCCGCAGCCCCGATGCGAAACAGGGAATGTTGCGGATGCCACCGCTGCTGCGCAGCTATCTCGTGATGGGGGGATGGGTCAGCGATCACGCCGTGGTCGACCGTCAGCTCGACACGCTGCATGTGTTTACCGGCCTCGAGATCGCGGCGATTCCGCCCGCGCGAAAGCGACTTTTGCGGGCGGTGGCGGGTTAGCCGCGCCGCGGCTGTGATTCCGACGCGATACCGACGTCATACCGACATGATACCGATGCCGGTTTCGCTGTCGCCGCTTGACGGCTGACAGGCGGCGGGATAGCCCGCTGACATGGCTCGCGCACCGCTTCTGCAACTTTCCGATGTTTCGCTCACCTTCGGCGGAGACCCCGTGTTCGACGGGGTGTCCCTTGTCGTGCAGCCCGGCGACCGCGTGGCCCTCGTGGGCCGCAACGGATCGGGCAAGTCGACCCTGATGAAAGTGATGGCGGGGTTGGTTGAAGCCGACAGTGGTGCGCGCGTGCTCACCCCCGGAATCAGTGTGGGCTACATGGAGCAACACCCTGAAATGTCGGGGTTTTCCACATTGGGTGACTTCGCTTCAAGCGCCCTGGACGCCGCTGAGTCCTACCGCGTCGAGATGGCGGCAGAGGGGCTCAAGTTCGACCCCTCGACACCCGTCGCGACCGCTTCGGGCGGCGAGCGGCGCCGCGCGGCGCTGGCCAAGCTGATGGCCGAAGCACCCGATCTCATGCTGCTGGACGAGCCGACGAACCATCTCGACATCGAGGCGATCGCCTGGCTCGAGGCTGAGCTGAAACAGACCCGCGCGGCCTTTGTTCTGATCAGCCACGACCGCGCATTTCTGCGTGAGCTTACGCGTGCAACCCTCTGGATAGACAGGGGAATTATTCGCCGTCAGGAAAAAGGCTTCGAAGCCTTCGAAAGCTGGCGCGACAAGGTCTGGGAAGAAGAAGACCAAGCCCGCCACAAGCTCAACCGCAAGATCAAGGCCGAGGCCCGTTGGGCCGTCGAGGGAATCAGCGCCCGGCGCAAACGCAATCAGGGTCGCCTGCGAAACCTTCAAGCCATGCGCGCCGACCGCGCCGCCCAGATCAAACGTCAGGGCGCCGCGGCGATGGCGCTGGAATCCGGGCCGAAATCGGGCAAGCGCGTGATAGAAGCGCGAAGTATATCAAAGGCTTACGATGGAAACGTCATCCTGAACGATTTCTCCATCCGCATCCAGCGGGGAGAGCGGATCGCCTTTGTCGGGCCGAATGGCGTTGGCAAGACCTCGCTTCTCAAGATGCTGCTCAAGGAGATCGAGCCGGATAGCGGGACGGTGGATCACGGCACCAACCTTATGCCGGCGGTGTTCGATCAGGCGCGTGCCCAGCTGGAGCCCGAAATGACGCTCTGGGACAGCCTGACAGGCGACAAGGAGATGCGCGTTTCAGGGCAGGCCGACCAGGTCATGGTGCGCGGCAATCCGCGTCATGTGGTGGGCTATCTCAAGGAGTTCCTGTTTGACGAGCAACAGGCGAGAGCGCCTGTTAAGTCATTGTCAGGTGGTGAAAAAGCGCGATTGCTTTTGGCCAAGCTGATGGCGCGGGAAAGCAATCTTCTGGTGCTGGATGAGCCGACCAACGATCTTGATATCGAGACGCTGGACCTGCTTCAGGAACTGCTGGACGATTACGACGGCACGGTGCTGTTGGTCAGTCACGACCGCGATTTTCTGGACCGGGTGGCGACGACGACCATTGCGATGGAGGGCGATGGCCGGGCGACGGTCTATGCCGGAGGGTGGACGGATTACCAGAGCCAGAGGGGTTCGGGGGCGCAAGGACCGGCGGAAAAAAATAGCAAGAAAACAATAGACTACAAGCCGAAGCCAAAGCAGGATAAGGGGCCAGAGAAGACCATGCGGTGCGGGTTGTCCTTTACCGAAAAGCACCGGCTGGAGGCCTTGCCGGCCGAGATGGCGAGGCTCGAGGGGGAGATTGCCAGGCTCGAGGAGTTGCTGGCCGATCCGGAGCTGTTCACCCGTGAACCGATCAAGTTTCAAAAGGCGACCGAGGCCTTGAGCACAAGGCAGACGGCTTTGCAGAAGGCTGAGGACGAGTGGCTGATGCTTGAGGAAAAGGCGGAAAATGCTGGCTGAAAACCCCTCTCGGTATTACGTCGGTATCACGTCGGTATAAGGTCGGTGCGCGGATGCCAGAGGACAAGACAGTCAAGGATCGGATCAGGCTGCTCTATGAGGGCCGCAGCAAGCGTGCCACGAACTTTCGCTACGGGCTTCTGATTTTCGACGCGTGCTCGATTCTCTTCTTCCTTGCGACTGCGCCGTTGCCACTGACGCGGGCGATCTTCATTGCGGATGTTCTGATCGGCGTGGTGATCGTGGCCGATCTGGTGATGCGGTTCTGGATCAGTTCCAACCGGATGCGCCTGTTGCGCCGGATCTATGTGCTGGCGGATTTCGTGGTGCTTGCGTCACTGATCGCGACGCCGTTCTATGGTCAGGAACTGGCGATGCTGCGGGTGCTGAGGTCGCTGCGACTGGTGCATTCCTACCACCTGCTGCGTGACTTGCGCAGGGACGCGACCTTTTTCCGGCGCTACGAGGACCCGATCCTGGCGGCGGTCAACCTGCTGGTGTTCATCTTCGCGACGGCGGCGGTGGTCTATACCCTGCGCGGCGGCAACGAGCCGGATCTGAACAACTATATCGACGCGCTCTATTTCACCGTGGCGACCCTGACCACGACGGGATTCGGGGATATCGTCATGACCACGTCCTGGGGGCGGTTGTTGACGATGGGGATCATGGTGATCGGCGTGGGCCTGTTCCTGCAACTGGTCCGGTCGATTTTTTCGCCTGCCAAGGTCAAGCACAAGTGTCCCGAATGCGGGCTGCTAAAGCATGATACCGACGCGATCCACTGCAAGCATTGCGGTCATGACCTCAAGATCGAGACCGAGGGCGCGATCTAGAGGCGGCGGGCCTATTGCATCCGCAAGGCGCCATCGAGGCGGATCACATCGCCGTTGAGGTAATCGCATTCCACGATGAAGCGCGCGAGCGCGGCGTATTCCGCCGGGTCGCCCAGACGTTTGGGAAAGGTCACGTCCTGCGCCAGTTGATCCTGAACCTCCTGGGGCAGGCCCTGCATCATCGGTGTCAGGAAGATCCCCGGCGCGATGGCCATGACACGGATGCCTTCGCGCGCCAGATCGCGCGCCATTGGGAGGCTGAGCCCGACGATGCCACCCTTGGACGCCGCATATGCGGTCTGGCCCTTTTGCCCGTCAAAGGCGGCAATGGAGGCGGTGTTGACGATCACGCCGCGCGAGCCGTCGGGGCCGGGGTCGTTGCGGGCGATTTCGGCAGCGGCGAGGCGGGCGACGTTGAAGGTGCCCACGAGGTTGATGTCGATGGTTCGGCGGAACGCGTCGAGGTCATGCGGGCCGTCCTTGCCAAGGGTCTTCTGGCCGGTGGCGATCCCGGCGCAGTTCACCGCGGCGGTGATCCGGCCCATATGATTGCGCGCGGCAGATATGGCATCGCGCACAGAGGTCTCGTCGGTCACATCGGTTTTTGCGAAACCTGCGCCGATTTCCTCGGCCACGGCGGCGCCGCGCGACGCGTCACGGTCGAGAATCGTGACATCGGCGCCCATCTGGCGGAAATGGCGTGCGGTGGCCTCACCCAGGCCCGAGGCCCCCCCGGTGACGATGGCGGCGGTTTCGTTAATGCGCATGGCGAGACTCCGATCCTTAAATGAACGTGTGTTCAGATAGCGCAGGCACGGAAACCTGTCAAAGGTGGCGGCGCAGCCAGCGTGCGGAGAGGCCGAGCCCCACCACGGTAATCAGGATGCGCCAGATATGGTGCAGCGTCACCAGCGCCGGGTTGGCCTGAAGCGAGAGCGCGATCAATGCCATCTCGGTCACGCCGCCGGGGGCAAAGCTGATGAGCATGACGTCAAAGGGTTCGCCGACGGCGACATGCAGGATTTCGGCGAAGAAAGCCGCGAGCAACAGCATCCCGCCCACTGACATGAGTGCAAGGCGCGTGCCGCGCAGGATGAGGCGGCGGCTGATACCGGTGAAGCGCATGCCAAGGGCGCTGCCGATCACGATCTGCGCCACATTCACCAGCCATTGCGGAATATCGAGCGGGTAAAGCCCGCTGACCGACAGAATTGCCGCCAGTGCCAGAGGGCCGGTCAATTGCCCGGCGGGCAGGCGCAGCACGCGCCCCAGAAGGTAGCCTGCACCACCGGCCAGCACGATCCAGGGCAGGTCGGACCAAGGCACGGCGTGACGCGCCAGCGTCATGCCACCCGAACTGCCGACCGGCTGGCCCAGCCAGATTTGCAGACCAAGGGGCAGGACCGTCACCACCACGATGATCCGAAGGAACTGCTGCAGCATGAGGCGGGCCATGTCGGCGCCGGCCTCTTCGCCAAGGGCGATGGATTCGTAGAGCCCGCCCGGTGTGGCCGCGTAAAAGGCGGTGGCCCGGTCATAGCCGCCGATACGGCGAAACACCGTGTAGTTGAAAGCATGGGCGGTCACGGTGAACAAGGTCAGCGCCGCGAAGCTGAGCATCAGGCGCGGGGCGGCGGCAAGCAGTTCCGCCGTGACCTGAGCGCCGATCATCAGCCCGATCACCGAAATGAAGACGATGCGCAGGCCGGGGGGAAACTTGTAGCCTTCGGGAAGGCGCTCGGGCAGGGCGGTGGCGATGATTCCGGTCAGGATCAATGGCCCGATCATGAAGGGCAGCGGCAAGCCAAGCGATCGGGCGAGAAGCCCGCTGAGAGAGGAGAGTGCCAGAAGCAGGAGCGTTGTGAGAAGGTGGCGCATGCCTTCTTGAAGCACCAGCGGCGGGGCAAGGCAAGGCCCGCTTCGGTCAGACGAAATCCATGTCCCGGACAAAGGGCATCTGGCGCAGGCGAATGCCGGTCGCGGCGAAGATCGCATTGGCCAGCGCAGGCGCGGCAGGGGGCACCGGGGGCTCGCCGATGCCGCGCACGCGGGAATCGTTTTCCAGCCCGCGCACGATGATCTCGGGGCATTGATACATGCGCATGAAGCGGAAGCTGTCGAAATTCCTCTGTTCGGCCATCCCGTCATCATAGGTGGTTTCGGCAAGGATCGCATGGCCCAGGCCCCAGATGACGCCGCCTTGCACTTGGTTCTCGAAATTCACCGGATCGATGACGCGGCCCACCTCGGCGGCGACATGGACCTTGTCGATACGGATGCCGGACTCGGTGACGGTGACCTCAACGACCTCGGCGCAGGGGGTGCCGAAGGACAGGCAGAAGGCGATGCCGCGCGCGCGCCCCTCGGGCAAGGGCGCACCCCAGTCCGACATCTCGCCCACCGTTTCGAGCACCTTGCGCGAAGGGGCGTGGTTGCACAGGCGCAGACGTTCCTCGAGCGGGTCGGCCCCGGCGGCGTGGATCAGTTCATCAAGGAAGCTCTCGTGAAAGAAGCCATTGGTCGAGGCGCCGACCGAGCGCCAGGAGCTGATCGGCGCAAGGTCGGGCGCGCGGTAGCCGCTCACTCGGTAATCGGGGATGGCGAAGGGCTGGTCCCAGGCGCCCGCGACGATCTGAAGATCGGCACCCATCATCGGCATACCGAGCCGGCGCATCTGAGAGCGCATGATCGAGGGCATGGCGATGCCAAGGTCGAAGGCCTGCACATGGCCGCCCGAAACGGTGCCACGGCCACGCGCCATGGCGATCTGTCGGGGGTAGTCATGCGCCATGTCCTCTTCGCGCGAGAGCGTCAGCTTGACCGGCCTTCCATCGGCTTGCATGGCGAGTTCGGCAGCGCGGCGCACCATCATGTCTTCGAGCCGGTGGCCGAAACTGCCGCCGCTCATCGTGACATGGACATGGACCTGTGCGGGTTTCACGCCGACGACGCTTGCGACGTTCTTCTGAACGAAGCGCGGGATCTGGGTGCCGGTCCAGATATCGACTTTCCCGTCCTTGATCTGCAGGGTCGCGTTCATCGGCTCAAGCGGTGCATGGGCGAGGTAAGGCGCGCGGTACTCGGCCTCGAGCGGGGTGGTGGACGCGAGGGTGGCATCGACATCGCCGTCATTGCGCAACCGGCTGTCGCGGCGCTTGTCGGTGAAGCTGTTTTCAAGCGCGCGCCAGTGTTCGCCCTGATGCGGGCGATAGGGGGCGGGACCCCAATCGATGCGAATGGCCTCGACCGCGCGCATGGCGCGCCAGCTGTTATCGGCCAGAACGCCGACCCCGCCGGTGACCGGCACGATCTTGTGGACGCCGCGCATGGTTTCGGCGCGCGACGCGTCATAGCCCAGCATCTCGCCGCCCTGCCGGGGATTGGTGCGGAGCGCGGCGAACAGCATGCCGGGCAGGGTCACGTCGATGCCGTAGAGCTGCTGGCCGGTCGATTTCGCCGTGATGTCGCTGCGCATGGTCGGCTTGCCGATCAGTCGCCATGCGGATGGGTCGCGCAGGGTAACGTCGGTGACCGGGTCGATCTCGGCGGCGCGGGCGGCCAGCCCGGTATAGGGCAGGCGGGTGCCATCGGGCAGCAGCACCGCGCCGCCACGGGTGCGAAGGTCACTGACCGGCAGGCCGGTTTCAAGCGATGCGGCGGCCTTCAGCGTCTCGCGGGCGACCGCACCGGCAACACGCAGTTTCTGCCAGCCATCGGGCACGGTGGTCGAGCCGCCGGTGATCTGGATGCCCAGGAACTTGATCGGCGCATCCATCAGCGAGCGGGCGGTTTCGGCCAAGCGGGATTCGTTGGTGGATGCGAAGGGCAGCGCTTCGCGTGAAAGGGCGGTGTTGTAGTAGGCGGCACTTGGCGGGCCGGGATCAAGGCCGACCTGGTCAAGTTCGATATCCAGCTCTTCGGCGATCAGGAGGGCCTGGACATGCGCCGCGCCCTGTCCGAGATCGGCGCGCGGTGTGATCAGCGTGACGCCGTCCGGGCGGATGAGCACATAAGGGGTCAGTGCGGCCTCGCCCTCGTGCAGGCCCGCAGCGAGCGGGTTCGCCGAGGGGCGGCGATACATGTAGACGCCAAAGGCGACGCCGCCGGCGGTGGCGATCGAGCCGGTCAGGAACGTCCGGCGCGCGATTTTCCCGGCGCGGCTCATTGGGTGCCCTCTTGCAGGGTCCGGGCGGCGGTCCTGACGGCCGCGCGGATGCGCGGATAGGTGCCGCAGCGACAGAGATTCATGCTCATGGCGTCGTCGATTTCCTGATCGGTAGGGTCCGGCGTCTGCGCCAGCAATGCGGCGGCCTGCATGATCTGACCGGACTGGCAGTAGCCGCATTGCGCCACCTGGTGCTTGACCCATGCGGCCTGCACCGCATGGAGCGTGCCGGGGGCCGCGAGGCCGTGGATCGTGGTCACCTCGCCCCAGACATCGCCGACGAGCGTCTGGCATGAATGCACGGCCTGCCCGTCGATATGAACCATGCAGGCGCCGCATTCGGCGATCCCGCAGCCATATTTCACGCCCGTGAGGCCCAGTTCGTCGCGCAGCACCCATAGAAGCGGCATGTCGGTTTCGATATCGAGCTCGTGCTCGGTGCCGTCGACGGTCAGTTTCATGTCTCGGTCCCGTGGAGAATATGATCATCCTTCAGGGTAAACCGATCCGTTCAGTTGTCCAGAGGCTTGATGCGCGCGCATGTGGGCCGCGGGGTCAGTCAGTTCTCGATTTCCGAAGCATCGCAGCCCGTTTCCACCGGCGTACCAGTTTTCGCAGGGGGCCGATGCGCGGTTCGTCGAGATGCCAATGCCGGACACCGACCGTGGCGAGTTCGTCGCGGTATTCGTCATATTCGGTATTGAAAAGCGTAATGTCGCCATCAACGACGCGCCGCCGCTCCCCGTTGCCGGCAGGGCGCTTTTCGATGATCCGCCAAGGGCTTCCGGCGTGGTCGTATGTGCCGGCAATCATGGGTGTTCTTTCGGGGCGTCCGGTGGTGAGGTTGATCGCCGCGCCAAGATTGGCGGGACCGACCATCTCATAACCGACAAAAGGTCTTTCTGAGAGAACGAGCCCGGTCGCGCGGTCGATCGCGCGCTTGAGGAACGGATGACGGGGTGTTGCGGCGATGAAGGCGTTGAACACGGCCGAGGGGACATTCCCGCCCGTGTCGGGCGCGACGAATGCGTCCTCGGCTCGCAAGCTCCGGGTCAGATCGCTGCGGCAGACCGTGTCGATATCGGCGTAGACCCCGCCATGTATCCAGAGAACGCAATAGCGCCAGAGATCGGCGCGAAAGGCTCCGCCTTCGATCTTCTGATAAGCGGAGAAGACGTCAGGGTCGAAATTGTCCCGGATGAATGCGGCCTGCGCATCGTCGTCAAAGAAGCGGTATTCGAATCCGGGATTATGTTCGATCCAGCTTTGTACGGCCTCATACATGAGGTTGGGCAGTTCGGGGGTCTTGAACGTCTGGAAGATCAGCGGCGGGATGCGGCGGGATTCGCCATGCGGCAAGGGCACCCGTGCCGGAATTGTTTTGTCAATCAACGGCATAAAATGTCCTTTCGCTCTTCCGACGACCGTTCTTTGCAGGTTCAGGTGTCAAATTCACCCGATGAAAAGCCCATTTTTGTGGCGAATTAATGTTTCGGTATGTCAAACCCGTGTAGCATTCGCGGGTTCCTTTAGAGCTCTTGTTGGATAATCTTCAAACTTAAACCGATTTTGCAAAGCAGCATTTTGAAGCGCGCGGCGAGACTCGATGTCCATGATCGTTCGTCACTCAAAGGAGTTCTGAGTTGTTCACATCTCTGATTGTGATGACTCTTCCATCGACAACGAGGCCGGACAACTTGACGAATTCGACGGTGTTTCAGGTCCAGGATCGACGGGTGTCACAACTTGGGACGCATTCAGTTCGGTCATCGGCCGTTGCGTATCCTGTGCGATTACTTGGCAAAAGGACTTCAAAGCCCATTGCACACCAAGACATGAAGGAACTTGAAAGCGATCGCGTCAGCCGGTTTCTGTCAAACTTCTATCGAGATGACTTCGCGCTGCACGAAGCGCTTTCAAGGAAATGGAAGACAGCCTGAATTGTGCTCCGCCATCTTCAGGCGAAGGGCGCAGCGGCAAATGTGGGAGTCATGAAATTCAAGGAGGGGGGTAAGTGGCGGACCGAGGAGGATTCGAACCCCCGACCCCCTGATTCGTAGTCAGGTACTCTATCCAGCTGAGCTATCGGTCCGTGAGGGCGGGATTTAGACTTTGCCGCCGGGCAATGCAAGGGGGCAGAGAAGAAAAACTCAGCCCATTTCGACACCGCCGCGCGGCAGCGAGATACGAAAGGCGGTGCCGGTCTCGTCGCTGCGCTCGAGCGTCAGCGCGCCGCCGTGGCCGCGCACGAGTTCGGCGGCGATATTGAGGCCGAGTCCACTGCCGCCCTTGGCCGCGCGGCCCTGGAAAGGCTGGAAAAGATGCTCGCGCGCCTTTGGCGGCAGGCCGGGGCCGGTGTCGGTGATGGTGATGATCCAGTCGTCATCGGTCTCGGTGGCGGCGACGTTGATCTCGCCCTGCTTGCCTGTGGTGACGATGGCCTGACGCGCATTGCGCACGAGATTGGAAATCACGCGATACAGCTGTTCGGCGTCGGCGCGGATCATGAGCGCTGCGGGGATGTCCTCGGAGAAGCTGACCTCGCCGTCGCCCACGGAGAGGCGTTCGCTGTCGATCACGTCGCTGACGATATCGGCCAGCAACACGCGGCTGAGGGCGGGGGCGGGTTCCTCGGCGCGGCCATAGGCGAGGGTGGCTTCGCACAGATGCACCGCGCGGGTGATGGAATTGACCAGCTTCGGGGCCATGCGCTTGACGGTCGGGTCCTCGCTCAGTTCGAGGCGGTCGGTGAAAAGCTGCGCTGACGTCAGGATATTGCGCAGGTCATGGCTGACCTTGGCGACCCCGCCGCCAAGCTGCGCCAGCCGGTCCTTCTGCTTGAGCGCGCTGGTCAGTTGGGTCTGCATCAGTTTCAGCGTTTCTTCGGCCTCGCGCAGTTCGGTGACGCCGGCGGATGGCGAAATGACCCGGCGCGCATCTTCGGGCGCGGCGGCGTAGGATTGCATGTGGCCGACGACCCGCTTGATCGGCTTTACCAGAAGGCTGCGCACCGCGAGGAACAGCAACAGCGCGGTAACCCCAGAAATCACAGCAGACAGGAGCAGGATGCGCAGGCCGTAATCGATCATGGCGGTGCGCAGTTCGCTGGTTTCGAGGGTGACTTCAATCAGGAGGCCTGCCATGCGCACCGGGTCGCCGATGACACGGATCACCTGTGGTTCGGGCGTGACCAGGCGGGTCATCGCATCGCGAATAAGGTCAATCGCGCTGGCATTCCGCAGGTCATAGGTGGCGGTGATCGGCGAGGGAATCGGCGAGGACAGCACGAGCTGCCGGGCATCGTTGCGCCGCAGGACCACGTTGAAGACGCCGGCATTCTGCAAGAGCTCGTCCTGAAGCTCGGGGGAGATGTCATCATTCGCGAGCAGCGCCAGCGAGGCGATCTGCGAACGCTCGAGCCGCGACATCAGGTAATCCTCGCGGAAACGCGCAATCGAGGGCACGAAGATCAGGACTTCGGCCAGCATGACGAATACGATCGTCAGGATCAGGAAGCGTCCCGAAAGAGATTTCAGAAACCGCATGCGTTATGTCCGCCCCTTTCAGGGTATCCAGCGTTGTACCAGCTTCACGATCGTCTTGATCTTAGGACTATCAAACAGCTTTGGCGAGAAATAGGCCCCAGCCGCACGCTTGTTCAATTCGCCCAGCGTCGGGTAGGGCGCGACCATCTTTGCCACATGCTTCATCTTGAGCCGGTTGGCCATGACAAAGGCCCAGAGGCCGATCAGCTCGCCGGCCTGCGCCCCGACGATGGACACGCCCACGGGGCGGCCAGAGACGACCATCACCTTGATAAGCCCCAGCGGTCTGCGCTCTGCGATGGCGCGGTCGTTCTGGTCATAGGGAAAGCGCACCAGTTCGAGTTTCTCGCCGTGGATTCGTTTCGCCTCGTCCTCGGTCAGGCCGATCTGGGCGAGTTCGGGGGCGGTGTAGGTGACCCAGGGGATATGGGAGGTCTCGGCCTTGGCGGGCAGGCCGAAGAGGGCCGAGCGGATGACGATCCCCGCATGATACCCCGCCACATGGGTGAATTGCAGCCCGCCTGCCACATCGCCGATGGCGTAGACCTTGGGGTTCGTCGTCTTGAGCGCGGCATCGATCTTGATTCCGGTCTTTGTCGTCTCGATTCCGGCTGCCGCCAGGTCGAGGCGTTCGATATTGGGTTTACGCCCGACCGCCATCAGAAGATGGGTGCCCTTGAACAGGCGCCCGTCGCGGGTTTCGATCTCGATAGCACCGGGTTTGCCGCGAATTTCGCTGGCAAGCGCGTCTTCGGCTATCTCGATGCCTTCGGCGCGCAACGCATCAAGCAGGACGGCAGCGGTTTCGGGATCGTCGCGGCCGAGAGCCTTGGCACCCTCGATCACGGTGACCCTGGCGCCAAGGCGGCGCTGTGCCTGCGCCATTTCCATGCCGATGGGGCCGCCGCCGACGATCAACAGGTGCTCGGGCTGATCGCGCTGTTCAAAAAGGGTTTCGTTCGTCTCGTAAGGCACTGAATCAAGGCCGGGAATCGGCGGCACCAGCGGCGAGGAACCGGTCGCGATCACCACCCGGCGGGCGGTGATCAGATGCGCGCCCGCCCGGACCTGATGGGGCGAGACGAAGCTGCCATGCTCGCGGATGACCCGGACGCCGAGGGATTCGAAGCGTTCCTGGCTGTCATGCGGCGCGATCTGGGAAATCACGTCCTGCACATGGTCGATGGTGGCGGAATAATCGACCTTGGGTGAAACGTCGGCGATGCCGAAGGCGGCAGCGTGGGACTGGGCATGGGCGGCCTTGCCCGCCGCGATCAGCGCCTTGGAGGGAACGCAGCCGAAATTGAGGCAATCGCCCCCCATGCGGTTTCCTTCCAGCAGGATGACATCGGCCCCCATCTGTGCGGCGCCCGCGGCCACTGAGAGGCCGCCGGATCCTGCCCCGATGACCAGAAGGTCGGTCTTGAGTTCGCTCATGATCAGATGTCCTTGCGGCCGCGAATGGCCTTGATGAGGATGGGAAGGGCGGCCAGCGCGCAGAGGCCGAGGATGGGGCCGATCACCTGCGGCTCCCAGAGAAGCGAGAGATCGGGGCGTTCGCCGCGGTCGAAGACCTCGCCGATGCCGACCCCGATCCAGGTGAAGACCAGCGCGCCGGGGATGATCCCGAGCACCGTGGTCAGGGCGAAGTTGACGAAGCGGACCCCGACCAGCGCGGGCAGGAGATTGGCCACGAAGAAGGGCACGACCGGCACGAGGCGCATCAGAAAAAGAACCGATATTTCATTGTTGTGCAATCCGTTCTTGATGTTCTTCAAGGTGCCGTCGGATGTTTCGATCCGGGCGCTCAGAACGCGCCCGAGGCCGAGGCGCGCGGCCCAGAAGATCGCGATTGCCCCGATCGAGGCGGCCAGCACGTTGAGCGTGGTGCCAAGCCAGAGGCCGAAGAGGAAGCCGCCGGTCACCGAAGCGACCGCCGCGCCGGGAAGCGAGAAGGCGACGATCAGGATATAGGCGCCAAGGAACAGCGCCACGATCCCCGCGAAATTGGCGTCTCGAAAACCCAGCAGGGCTTCGCGGTGGGTCTGGAGCGTGTCGAAACTGAGGTGGTCGCCCAGCAGGAATGATCCGGCCAGTGCAACAATCAGGATCGCGGCAAGCGGCAGGTGTCGCCAGAGGGCGGGCTTGCGAGGGCGGGTGGTATCCTTCATGGCGGCATGCGCTCCTGATCCTGTATGGATCGAACATGCGCAGGTCGGAGACCTTTGGCCATAGGGCTCACAGGAGGGTGATGCCGGGTGATGGGATCGGGCCGGTTTTCATGGGTTTGTGACAGGTTTGTGCACCCGGCGAAGGTTTTTGTTGCAAAAGGCGCGGGGCGGGTTTGACTTGGGGCGAAGGGGCCACTATAGACCGGGCCTCGAACATATACAGGGCGTGGCCGCGATTCTGATGGCGGTGCCGCCCCGCAAAGACCGGAGACGGAGCGATGAAACGCACCTACCAACCCTCGAACCTGGTTCGCAAGCGCCGCCACGGGTTTCGTGCACGCATGGCCACGAAGGCCGGCCGCAAGATCCTGAACGCGCGTCGTGCGCGCGGCCGCAAGTCGCTGAGCGCCTGAGCAGGCGCAGCAGTAACAGGACTACGGACATGATGCCGCCGGAGGCCCCCGACAGGAATGCGGGGATGAAGCCCCCGGCGGTTTCCGTTTGTCTTCAGACACTTAAAGACCGCCCGGATTTCCTTCGCGCGGCGCAGGCCCGGCGCCAGAGCACCGTTTCGATGGTGGTGCAGGGGCGCGAGCGGCACGATGGCGACCCGGCGATCCGGGTCGGGTTCACCTGTTCAAAGAAGGTCGGCAATGCCGTGGCGCGCAACCGCGCCAAGCGGCGGTTGCGCGAAGCGGCGCGCGCGGTGCTGCCCGAGGCGGGCAGGCCGGGCTGGGACTACGTGCTGATCGGGCGCGCCAATGCCACCGCCGCGCGCCCCTTCGAGGCGCTGAAATCCGACTTGCGAAACGCGCTAAGTTCAATCCACGGAACAAGAAAATGAGCCCGCTGGCGCATGTCTTGTCATGGCCGGTGAGGGCCTATCGGCTGATCCTGTCGCCCTGGGTCGGACATGGCTGCCGGTTTCAGCCCACCTGCAGCCAATATGCGCTCGATGCGCTGAAGCATCACGGCGCGATCAAGGGCGGCTGGCTGGCGCTCAGGCGCATTCTGCGCTGCAATCCCTGGGGTGGGTGCGGCTATGATCCGGTGCCGGGATGCGACGGGGGTGAGGGCGGGTCCTGCGACGACCACGCGAATCATCCCTAAGGCATTGATTAAAGGCAAAAAACACCATCGGTATTGCAACGGTATCGCGTCGGTAACGCGTCGGTATCCTGTCGGAAAACGCGGCGGGTTAACCGACCGCACGATGCGTTGCGTACATTTTGCCCACCCGTTCTGCACAGAACGGAACGCGAAGCACGGGCGCAAATGCGGTGTCGCAGGCGCGTGAAACTGTTTAAGAGGCGGCAGCGACCCAAGGAGACACAGATGCCAAGCGACACCCCTCAGCCTGATTTCGTGCTGGTGCGCCCGCAGATGGGCGAGAATATCGGCGCGGCGGCGCGCGCGATGTGGAATTTCGGGCTGGACCGGATGCGGCTGGTGGTGCCGCGCGATGGCTGGCCCAATTCGAGCGCGGTGGCGATGGCCAGCGGCGCGGGGCGCGTTCTGGACGAGGCGAGGCTGATGGGGGACGTGGCCGAGGCGGTGGCGGATTGCCATTACGTGATGGCGACCACGGCGCGGGCGCGCGGGCTTACGAAGCCGGTGCTGAGTCCCGAGCGCGCCATGCAGGTTGCCGCCGAGCGGATCGCGGCGGGCGAGAAGGTCGCCGTGTTGTTCGGTCCCGAGCGCGCGGGGCTGGAAAACGAGGACGTGTCCAAGGCCAATGCGATCATCAACGTACCCGTGAACCCGGCGTTTCCCAGCCTGAACCTGGCGCAATGCGTGCTGCTGACCGGCTATGAATGGCGCCGCGCTCAGGGCGGGATCACGCCCGAGCGGGTCGACATGGCGCGTGCCGACTGGGCCGAGCAGATCGAGGTCGAGAAGCTGGCCGAGCATTACGAGACACGACTTGAGGACGCCGGGTTCTTTTTCCCCGAGCACAAGGCACAGGGGATGCGCACCAACCTGCGCAACATGTGGAGCCGGATGCCGCTGACGCGGGCGGATGTGCAGATGCTGCACGGCGTCCTGCGGCAGATGGTCCGCTGGAAGGAACGCGGTGATTGAGGCCGCTTGAAGGGGGGTGCGGGGCGCACTAACCTTTGGGCCGATCAGCAGGCAGGGGAAACGAGATGAGTGGCAAGCGCAGCATTTTCGAGGATGTGGGCGAGGGTGAGGCCCCGAAGGCCGCGCCGACGGGCGGGATGATCGACGCACGCCCGCGCGGGGCGCGCCGCGCGATCCGTGCCTGGCTGATGGTGCTGTTCGCGCTGGTGGTGGTGATGATCGCCGTGGGGGGCCTTACGCGGCTGACCGACAGCGGGCTGAGCATCACCGAATGGAAGCCGGTCACGGGTGCGCTGCCGCCGATGAGCGAGGCGGCCTGGGAAGAAGAGCTGGAGAAATACCGCCAGATTCCCGAATACCAGTTGCAGAACAAGGGCATGAGCATGTCCGAGTTCAAGCGCATCTATTGGTGGGAATGGGGACATCGCCAGCTGGGCCGGGTGATCGGGCTTGTCTGGGCTGTCGGTTTCGCGGGTTTCCTTGTGGCGCGCAAGATCCCGGTTGGCTGGAGCGGGCGCTTGCTCATGCTGGGTGTGCTGGGCGGCGCGCAGGGGGCGATCGGCTGGTGGATGGTCAGTTCGGGCCTTGAGGGCGAGATGCTGGATGTGGCGAGTTATCGTCTGGCCACGCATCTGGGGCTGGCCTTTGTGATCCTCGGGTTCATCGCCTGGTATGTGATGCTGCTGGGGCGCGAGGAGCGCGATCTCATGCAGGCGCGGCGCGCCGGTGAAGCGAAGCTGTTCGGGCTGGCGACGGGCTGGCTGCATTTCGCGTTTCTGCAGATCCTGATCGGCGCGCTGGTCGCGGGGATCGATGCGGGGCGCAGTTTCACCGACTGGCCGTTGATGGCGGGGGGGCTGTTGCCGCCCGATATGTGGATGAGCGACCTGGGCTGGCGCAACCTGTTTGAGAATCCGGGGCTTGTGCAGTTCATTCACCGGATGGTGGGCTATGCGCTGTTGGCGTTTGGCGTGATGGTCTGGATCAAGGGCCGGCGCAGCGCCAACCGGGCGACCGGCGCGGCCTTCAGCGCGGCGATGATCGCGCTTCTGGCGCAGGTGGTGCTGGGGATCGCGACGGTGCTTTACATCGCACCCTGGCAGATCGCGATTGTCCATCAGTTCGTCGCGGTGGTGCTGTGGGTGTTGATCCTGCGGGCGCGGTTCCTGAGCGCCTATCCGGTGGCGCAATCGGTGCGGGGCTGACGCGATGAGCGCATATGACGAGCTGATGGCGTTCACGCGCGAGACCGAGGCGCTGGCGCAGGTGGCGGGGCTTTTGTCCTGGGACCAGGAGACCATGATGCCGCGCGGCGCGGCGGCGCAGCGATCCGAGGCGATCGGCGCGATGGAAAGCGTGCTGCATGCGCGGCGCACCGATCCGCGGCTGGGGGAGTGGCTGGCCAGCGCCGAGGCGCCGGACGAGGGCGGGGCGGCGCAGTTGCGCCTGCTGCGCCATGACCATGAACGCGCGCTGCGCGTGCCCGGCGATCTGGCGACGGCGCTGGCGCGGCTCACGAGCCATGCGCAGGGTGTCTGGGCCGAGGCCCGCGCGGCGGATGATTTCGCCGCTTTCGCCCCGGTGCTGCGCGATGTGCTGCGCCTCAAGCGCGAGGAGGGCGCGGCGCTGGCGGCGGGGGGAGATCCCTATGAGGCGCTGCTTGACGGGTTCGAGCCGGGCGCGCGGGCCGATGACCTTCAGGCGATGTTCGACGAGATGCGCCCGGCGCTGGTGGCCTTGCGCCAGAGGGCGCTTGAAGCGCCCGAGCGCGCGCCGCTCTGTGGCGATTTCGATGCGGATGGCCAGATGCGGCTGGCGCGCGAACTGGCCGAGCGGTTCGGCTATGATTTCAGCCGCGGGCGGATCGACAAGGCGGTGCATCCATTCTCGTCAGGTGGCGGGGACGATGCGCGCATCACCACGCGGATCAGTGCCGAGGATCCGTTCAACTGCCTGTATTCCACCATCCACGAGGTCGGCCATGCCTGTTACGAGCAGGGCATCGACAAGGCCTGGCATCTGAGCCCGGTGGGGCATGGTGTTTCGATGGGTGTGCATGAAAGCCAGAGCCGCATCTATGAGAACCAGCTGGGGCGCAGCCGGGCGTTCTGCCATTTCCTTTACGGGCGGATGCGCGACATTTTCGGCGATATCGGGGTGGCGGACGAGGACAGTTTCTATGCCACGGTAAACCGGCTTCATCGAGGGCATATCCGCACCGAGGCCGACGAGGTGCAGTATAACCTGCATGTGATGCTGCGGTTTGATCTGGAGCGCGCGCTGATCGCGGGGGATTTGCAGGTGGATGACCTGGAAGCCGCCTGGAACGACCGGTTCGCGGCCGATTTCGGCTATCCGGTGGGGCGGGCCTCGGAGGGGGTTTTGCAGGATGTGCATTGGTCGGTGGGGCTGTTTGGCTATTTCCCGACCTACTCCCTGGGCAATCTTTATGCCGGCTGCCTGCATGAGGCGATGCGCGCGGAGCTGCCGGGGCTGGACTGCGATCTGGCGAAGGGCGATCCGGGTGCGGCGACCGGTTGGCTGCGCGAGAATGTGCAGCGGCATGGCGGTCTGCGCACGCCGCGCGAGACGATCGCACGCGCCTGTGGCGGCAAGGCGCCAGGGGCGGGGCCGCTTCTGGATTACCTTGAGGACAAGTTCGGGGCGCTTTACCCGGCGTGACGGCGGCCCCTGCGCCGGGGCAGGCCGGTTTCGATCAGCAGCAGGAGGTCGAAGCAGAGGTTGCGCCTGGCGGCCCAGATGAGGTCGAGCCGCGCTTTGCGGGGCACGCAGCGGGCGTTGTAGACGCGGTCGGTTTCCTCGGGCGTGGTGCAGGCGGCGAGCAGGCGTTCCTCGGTGCGGTGATAGCGCAGGGTGGCAAGGCCGGTGACGCCGGGGCGATGGCGCAGGATGCGGGCATAGAGATCGGGGTGGCGGTCGACATAGGCGCGCAGGGGCGGGCGCGGTCCGACGAAGCTCATCTCGCCGCGCAGGATGTTGAGAAGCTGGGGCAGTTCGTCGAGCCGGTGACGGCGCAGGACAGATCCGAGCGGCGTGATCCGCGCGGACTTGTCGCCGCCGGTGACGCCGCTGTCATCGTGCGCGGTGGTCATGGTGCGGAATTTCCACAGGCGGAAGGCGCGCGAGGGGGTCATCATGCGTTCGGAGCGGTAGAAGACCGGGCGCCCGTCGATGAACGCGACCAGCAGGGCGGTGAGCGCGATCACCGGCACGAGAAGCACGAAGAGCACAAGCACCAGCGCGATATCCATGAGCCGCTTGCCGGGGGTCATGACTCGCTCCCGGCGAGGGCCATCACGTCGCTGTCGGGCGGCAGGGCGGGCAGGAGGGCAGAGAGTGCGGATCCGTCGAGCGTCACCGCCGCCAGCGCATCATCGGCTGCGGGCCGCCATGCAAGCTGACACCCCGCCGCGTGTACCAGTGTTTCCATACGCAGCGGCGGGGCGCTGGCGACATTCAGGAGCGGCGGCAGGCGTGATGCCGGCAGGCGGGTGAGCGCGAGGAGCACGCGCGCCAGTGCCGCGGGCGAAATGTAGCTGCGCAAGGGGCCGTGACCATCGGCAAAACGGTCGAGCGTCACCGGCGCGCCGCTGGCGAGCGCGGGCGTGAGACTGTCGGCACCGAGCACATTGGCAAGACGCAGGCAGCAATGGCTGAGCCCTTCGCGGCGCGGAAGGGCCGCGATCGTGTGCTCCATCGCCAGCTTGGCGCGTCCATAGGCCGAGACGGGGCGCGCCGGGTCGCTTTCGCGCAGGTCCAGACCGCCGCCATAGACCGCCGCCGACGACAGGTGAATGACCCGCGACGCGCCTGCGGCGATCGCGGCGCGGCGCGCCTGACGGGCAAGGGCGCTATTGCTGGCAAGCGCGGCATCATCGCCCGATGTCACGCCCCAGAGCGCCAGGACCGCGTCGCAGGTGGGCACGGGCGGGCAGGGCGCGGTGACGGGGCTCCAGACCACATCGGCGCCGGGGCTGCGCGAGAGGGTGACGATGCGCGGCGCATCCGGCGCCCCGGCAAGTGCGCGCAGCACGAGCTGCCCGACCCGTCCGCCCGCGCCGGTCACAAGAATCTGGTTGGGGGGGCGATCGGAAAGGGGCAGGGGCTCGGACTTTTGACGCGAAGTGGATTTTCCGGTTTCTACCATGAATTGAGTGCGCTATGGAAGATGCATGTCAAGAGCTTGGGGGTGATGGGCATGGTGCGAGTTCGCCGATTCTTGGTGCAGGGGGCTTGCCTGTTGCTGCTGGCGGCCTGCAGTCTGCCGCGCGGTGCGGCGCTGCAATCCGAAATCCTGAACGAGACCGGGGCAAGACACCCGAGTTTCCAGGTGGTGAAGGTGACGCGCGAGAGCGCGCCGCGACTGGCGGGCTGGCCGGTCACCGGCTGGTCGGGCGGATACCGCTGGTTCGCCGCCAGCAGAGGACCGGATGCAGCGCTGATCCAGAGCGGTGACAGGCTGGAACTTGCGGTCTGGGAATCGCAGGAGAACTCGCTTCTGGCGGGAGCGGGCAGCAAAATGACGGCGCTTCCGGCGATGATGGTGTCGTCCGGCGGCACGGTCTTTGTGCCTTATGTCGGCGAGGTCGCGGTGCGCGGCCTGACCGAGACCGAGGCCCGCAACAGGATCCAGAAGGAACTTGAGGATATATCGGTATCGTCGCAGGTGCAGATCTCGGTGGTGGCGGGGCGCAACAATTCGGTCGATCTGGTGGGTGGCGTCGGCGCGCCGGGGCGCTATCCGCTGGAGGGCCGCAACGAAAGCCTGCTGGGCGTGATCGCGCAGGGCGGCGGCATCCTGCCCGGATTGCGCAACCCGCTGGTGCGGTTGCAGCGCAACGGGCAGGGGTATGAGGTGCTGGCACGGCGCCTGCTGGAAACACCGGATTACAATGTGTGGTTGCGCGGCGGCGACCAGATCACGGTGGTCGAGGACACGCGCAGTTTCAACGTGCTGGGCGCGGCCGGGCGGCAGGAGCGGATCTATTTCGAGACCGAGCATATGAGCGCGATGGATGCTCTTTCGGCGATGGGCGGGCTTGATGCGGGGCGGGCCAACCCGCGCGGCATCCTGATCCTGCGCGATTACCGGGCGGATGACCTGAACCCCGGTGGCGCGGGGCCGGAGATGCAACAGGTGGTCTTTACCATCGATCTGACCGGCGCTGACGGGCTGTTCGCGGCGCGCAGCTTTCGCGTCAATCCGGGGGATACGCTGCTGGCGACGGAATCGCCGGTGAATGGCGCGCGTACGATCCTTGGCCTTTTGGGCACGGTAATCGGGCTTGGCAATGCGGCGAACGATGCCTGACGCGGGTTTCAGACCGGGGTGAGAACGGCCTTGGGCCGTGCCGGGAGTTCGGGCTGCACGCCGTCCGAAGGGACGGCCTTCACAGCCTCGGCGGCCTGAGCGGCCTGCGCGACGCGACGCAGTTCGGCGCGCTTGGCGGCGGCTTCCTCGGCGGCGAGGCGTTTGCTGGGTTTGCCGGTGGCGATGCGCCGGGGGTGAACCCGCCGGGCCTGACGCAGGGCGAACCTTGCGGGCCTGCCGGGTGCGCGCGGCTGCATCGCCACGGCCCCCGGCAAGACCGCACAGGCAAGGACGACATCCCGCCAGAAGCCCTGAAGATCGGCCGACGCAGGAGAGAGCAGATTCTGCGCCGCACTGGAGCCGATGACGAAGAGCGCAAGACTGGCCGAGAACAACCGCAGGCCGAATCCTGCCATGAAGGCGAGAGCCAGCGCACAGAGTGTCACCGTCCCTGCCAGATCACCCGTTGCGGGACCAAGGGCCGGAACGAACAGCGCCGCCGGATCGACACCGGCCACAAGGCCCAGTGCGATGGCGACGACATATGTCCCGACAACGATACGGATGATGGTCAAAGCGGTGAAATTAAGCCAGCTGTCCTGCATGTCCTGCGCTCTTTCCTTTCGCTGCCGGTTGATCCGGCGCCTGCTTTAGGAGAACTCGCAAGTCGGCAACTCAACTTTAACACTTGCAGAATGCGCTGAGAAATAAGGCTGAATTTTGCCCCGCAATCCGAAGATGCGGGGCAAATTCCGGGCAAAATCGTGGCAATGCCCGTTAAAGGAGATCAATCGCCGCTTGTGGGCGTGCTGCTGTCGCCCGCGCTGTCGGCCACGTTGACGTCGCCGGTTTCGGCGTCGATCTCGTCTTCGTCGCCATTGTCGGCGATCCAGGCGACGCTGACCACTTCTTCGCCCTTGCGGGTGTTGAACACCTTGACCCCGCCAGCCGAGCGCGAGCGGAAGGAGATGCCCTCGACCGGCACGCGGATCGACTGCCCGCGCGAGGTGGCGAGCATGATCTGGTCGTCGGTTTCAACCGGGAAGGAGGCAACCAGAGCGCCCGCGCGCATCGCCTTGTCCATCGCCTGTACGCCCATGCCGCCACGCCCGCGCACGGGGTAGTCGTGGCTGGAGCTGAGCTTGCCTGCGCCCTGCACGGTGATGGTGAGGATCAGGTTTTCGGCGCCATACATTTCCTCGAAACGCTCGGCGGGAATGTCGCCGGCGGGGGTTTCGGGCTCGTCGCCGTCATCGGGTGCACCGGCCATCGCGCGGCGCATCTTGAGGTAGGCGGCGCGCTCGTCGGAGGTGGCGTCGAAATGGCGGATGACCGACATCGACACGACGCGGTCGTCGCCCTGCAGGCGGATGCCGCGCACGCCGGTGGATTTGCGGCCCTTGAAGACGCGCACCTCGGTCGTGGGGAAGCGGATCGCGCGGCCCGCACGGGTGACGAGCATGACATCGTCATCCTCGGCGCAGATGCGGGCGTTCACGAGTTCGATCCCTTCGGGGAGGTCCATGGCGATCTTGCCGTTGCGCTTGACGTTGGTGAAGTCGCTGAGCGCGTTGCGGCGCACGTCGCCCGCCGTGGTGGCGAAGACGATCTGCAGGTCGTTCCATTCCTCCTCGGGGCGGTCCACCGGCATGATCGCCGCGATCGACACGCCAGTCGGGATCGGCAGGATGTTGACGATGGCCTTGCCCTTGGAGGTGCGACCGCCCTGGGGCAGGCGCCATGTCTTGAGCTTGTAGACCATGCCGTCGGTGGTGAAGAACAGAAGCTGGGTATGCGTGTTGGCCACGAAGAGGGTGGTGACCACGTCCTCTTCCTTGGTCTGCATCCCCGAGAGCCCCTTGCCGCCGCGCTTCTGGGCGCGGAAATCGGCCAGCGCGGTGCGCTTGATATAGCCGCCCTGGGTGACGGTCACGACCATGTCCTCGCGCTCGATCAGGTCCTCGTCATCCATGTCGCCGGACCAGTCGACGATCTGGGTGCGGCGGGGCACGGCGAACTGGCCCTGAACCTCGCGCAGTTCCTCGGCGATGATCGCCATGATGCGCTCGCGGCTGGCGAGGATGGCGAGGTATTCCTTGATCTTGCCGGCCAGGTCCTTGAGCTCGTCGGTGACTTCGTTGACGCCGAGCTGTGTGAGACGCTGAAGGCGCAGGTCGAGGATCGCGCGGGCCTGGGTTTCCGACAGGTTATAGGTGCCGTCCTCGTTGGCCTTGTGCGTGGGATCGTCGATCAGGGCGATATATTCGAGGATGTCGCCTGCGGGCCAGCGCCGTGTCATCAGCTTCTGGCGGGCCTCGGCGGCATCGGCGGAGGCGCGGATGGTGGCGACCACCTCGTCGACATTCGAGACCGCCACGGCGAGGCCGCAAAGCACATGGCTGCGGTCGCGCGCCTTGCGCAGTTCGAACGCTGTGCGCCGGGCGACCACCTCTTCGCGGAACGAGATGAAGGCGGTCAGGAAGCGGCGCAGGGTCAGCTGCTCGGGCTTGCCGCCGTTGAGCGCCAGCATGTTGCAGCCGAAATGGGTCTGCATCGGGGTGAAGCGGAACAGCTGGTTGAGCACCACCTCGGCGGTGGCGTCGCGCTTGAGTTCGATCACGACGCGCACGCCGTGGCGGTCGGATTCGTCCTGGACGTGGCTGATCCCATCGATCCGCTTCTCGCGCACGGTCTCGGCGATCTTCTCGATCATCGCGGCCTTGTTCACCTGGTAGGGGATCTCGTCGATGACGATGGCATAGCGATCCTTGCGGATCTCCTCGACGCGGGTCTTGGCGCGGATGACGACGCTGCCGCGGCCCTCGAGATAGGCTTTGCGCGCTCCCGAGCGGCCCAGCATGATGCCACCTGTCGGGAAATCGGGGCCGGGGATGTATTCGATCAGATCCTCGGAGGTGAGATCGGGGTTCTCGATCAGCGCCAGCGTGGCATCGCAGACCTCGCCCAGGTTATGGGGCGGGATGTTGGTGGCCATGCCGACGGCGATGCCGCCCGCGCCGTTGACCAGCATGTTGGGAAAACGTGCCGGGAGGACGGACGGTTCAAGATCCTTGCCGTCGTAATTGTCCTGGAAGTCGACGGTGTCCTTTTCGATATCGGCCAGAAGCGCCTGCGCGGGCTTGTCCATGCGCACTTCGGTATAGCGCATGGCGGCCGGGTTATCGCCGTCCATCGAGCCGAAATTGCCCTGCCCATCCAGCAGCGGCAGCGACATCGAGAAATCCTGCGCCATGCGCACCAGCGCGTCATAGATCGCACTGTCGCCGTGGGGGTGGTATTTACCCATGACATCGCCGACGGCGCGGGCCGATTTGCGATAGGGCTTGTCATGCGTGTTGCCGCCCTCGTGCATCGCGTAGAGAATGCGCCGGTGCACCGGTTTCAAGCCGTCGCGCAGATCGGGAATGGCGCGGCTGACGATCACCGACATCGCATAATCCAGATACGAGGTCTTCATCTCGTCCGAGATCGACACCGTCGGCCCGTCATAGGCGGGGCGCTCTGGCGGCATTTCTTCTGGGTTCTCAGGGGGTTGTGGCGTGTCGTTCAAGTCGCGGCCCGTCCTGTCATGCGTGCTCTATATATTGTTGCCCGGACTATATCAGAGGGCGGATATTGGGTGCAATGCCTGACGCGACGGCCTGTTGGCAGCCAGCGCGGCTGGGTGATAACATACTGTTTTCATTGAAAAACAAAATCATTCGGGCATCATTGGAGGACAAGAAGAAAAAACAGCACCACAGAGGAGCCAGGCGATGCAGATGAGCGAATGCGAAATGTTGCTGAAAGGATACGGGCTGACCACGGCCGAATTCTATTACCGGATGCCCGATTATACCAATGTTCTCAATACTTTCATCTGGCAGGATTACGACACCGCGCCGGATCACCCGCGCCTGTTCGGGTTCGTGGAATTCTGGCAGGGCGAGATCGAGGGCGCGCTGCATTCGGTGCGCTTCACCCATCGCAAGCTGGTCGCGCCGGGCGAATGGCGCAACATGGTGGGCGAATTCACCCTGCACTGAGCGGGAGACGGGCTTCATCTTGCCGGAAACACTCCGGGGGTGGATTGGCCGGAGGCCAAGAGGGGGCGGCGCCCCCTCCACCGATCGGATCAGGGAATGATCCGGGTATATTTCATGCCTTCGAGGCTGGCCCCGGCCATCGCGCCGGCCTGTCCGAAGATCACGGCCACGACAGGCGCGGTGCTGGTGGTGGTGTCGGCGCGGATATTCTCGCCCCTGTCGTTGAAGACATATTCGATATCGGCGCCCGCGACCCAGCCCGAGCCACGGCGGAAACGCTCAAGCGCGTCCTGCGTCATGAAGAACAGCACATGGGCGAATTGCTGCGCGCCGATCTGAAGGCCGAACGAGCCCTTGGTGGACGAATAGTAGTCCACGGTCGAGTTGTTGATCTTGAGCGCGCCGCGCCCGTAGCCGCCGCCGAACATGAAACCGGCTTCGGTCATCAGCGGCATGACCAGCATGCCGGTCGATTTCGCGGCAAGGTCGCGCGTGTTGGGGTAGTTGGAATAAAGGTGGTTCAGGGTCGAATCGACGCGCGCGTCGATCTTCTGTGCGCTGGTGGAGCCCACGCCATTGCCACAGGCCGCCAGAAGCGGGGTGCCTGCGATGACGCCGAGGGTAAAACCGCGTCGTGTGAGTTTGCTCATGATGTTGCCTGTTCGTTGCCTGACATGATGCCGGTCTTATTGAATGACCGGTCGCGCGCAGTATAGGTGGGCAACGCGCCGCTGTCACCCGTTTGTGGCAAGATGGGCGTGTTACTGCAGGGCGCGGGCGGCGGCGGGGGCGAAATAGGTGAGCACACCGTCGCAACCGGCGCGTTTGAAGGCCATCAGGCTTTCGAGCATGGCGCGGTCGCCGTCGATCCATCCCTGCTGCGCGGCGGCCTGGATCATCGCGTATTCGCCCGACACCTGGTAGGCGAAGGTGGGGGCAGCGAATTCATCCTTCACCCGGCGGCAGATATCGAGATAGGGCATGCCCGGCTTGACCATCACCATGTCGGCGCCCTCGGCGAGGTCGCGCGCCACGCAGCGCAGCGCCTCGTCGCTGTTGGCGCAATCCATCTGGTAGGTCTTCTTGTCGCCCCTGAGCGCGCCCGACGCCCCGACCGCATCGCGGAACGGGCCATAGAAGGCACTGGCGTATTTGGCGGCGTAGCTGAGCAGCAGGACGTTGTGATGCCCGCCCGATTCCAGCGCCGTGCGGATCGCGCCGATGCGCCCGTCCATCATGTCCGAGGGGCCGATGATGTCGACCCCGGCCTCGGCCTGGCTCATGGCCTGTTTGACCAGCGCCTCGACGGTTTCGTCATTGACGATCTCGCCATCGACGACGAAACCGTCATGCCCGGTGTCGGAATAGGGATCGAGCGCCACATCGGTCATGATCGCGAGGTCCGGTACGGCCGATTTGATGGCGCGGGTGGCGCGGTTCGAGAGGTTATCGGGGTTCCAGGCCTCGGCGCAGTCGGATGTGCGCTTGTCCGCGCCGGTATAGGGAAAGAGGCAGATCGCCGGGATGCCGAGCGCGTGGGCCTCGCGGGCCACCTCGACCAGCTTGTCGACGCTGCGCCGCACCACGCCGGGCATCGAGGGCACCGGCTCTTCCACGCCCTCGCCGTCGCGGACGAAAAGCGGCCAGATCAGGTCGCCGGGTCCAAGCGTGTTTTCCGCCACCAGCGCGCGAAGTGCCGGGCTCTTGCGCTGGCGGCGCAGGCGGGTGGCGGGGAAGGTGGCTTGGGTCGGTTTCATGGGCGGACTTTCGCAGAATGGGTCGCCGATGTCAGTGGCATGGAAATTCACGCATCTCAAGGGTAGGAATTGCCGCGCAGCGGGTCTAATACCTGTCGGCAGGCAATTCGGGAAGACCTACGGTGAACTGGTACGAGACGGTTTTCGAGCTCATCGACATGCGCAGTTTCAGCAACCTGTGGTTCTGGATCGCGTTGGCGGTGCTGTGGTCATCGACCAGCCACTGGGTGTTGGGCGTGCCCTGGGACATGGTGACGCGCGCCCGCAAGGCCGAGCGCACCGGCGAGGATGACCAGAGCGTCATCGACCTGCATGACATGGTGCGCATCAACACCAATCGCATCCTTTATATCATGCGCGAATCGGGGCTTCTGGCCTCGGGGTTCGCCTGTTTCATCCTGACGGCCACCTTCATGCTGGGTTTCTATTACCGCATCGAGTTCGCACAGGCGGTGTTCCTGCTGGCGATGCCGATGAGCCTGGTGGCGCTGCTGTCGTTCTGGAGCGCGCGCAAGATCCGGCTGCGCGAGATGCAGGGCGCATTGCTGTATCGGCAGATGCACCGGCACCGGCTGGTGACGCAGGTGATCGGCATGGTGTCGATCTTCATCACCGCGATGTGGGGCATGTTGCAGAACATGACGCTGGGCGTTCTGGGCGGCTAGGGCTGTTGCTTGCGCCCTGCGCGCGGGGCTTGTATCGGGCGTGGAATGAGCGGATCTGATCATATCACCCTTGGTGGCGCCCCCGAGGGGTTCGACGCGCGGCTGCTGCTGAACGAGGCGGCGCGGCGCGAGGCGCCCGTCATCCATGTGGCGCGCGACGACAAGCGGCTTGCGGCGATGGCTGATGCGCTGCGCTTTTTCGCGCCCGACATGCCGGTGCTGCGCTTTCCGGGCTGGGATTGCCTGCCCTATGACCGGATTTCCCCCAATGCCGATATTTCAGCCGCGCGCATGGCCACGCTCGCGGGGCTGGTGCATGGGATGCCCAGCCGTTTCGTGCTGTTGACCACGCTCAATGCCGCCACCCAGCGGGTGCCGGCGCGCGAGGTGCTTAAGGAGGCCGCCTTTACCGCGGATTTGGGCCAGCGCATCGACGAGGCGGCGCTCAAGGCGTTCCTGGTGCGCATGGGGTTCAGCCAGGCGCCCACGGTGATGGAGCCGGGCGATTACGCCGTGCGCGGCGGGATCATCGACATCTACCCGCCGGGCGAGGGCGGGCCGGTCAGGTTGGACCTATTTGGCGATGTGCTGGACGGGCTGCGCCGGTTCGATCCGGTCACGCAGCGCACCACCGAGAAGCTGGAGCGCATCGAGCTGGCGCCGGTGAGCGAGGTGATCCTGGACGAGGCGGCGATCACGCGATTCCGGCAGAATTACCGCATCGAGTTCGGCGCGGCGGGCACGGATGATCCGCTTTACGAGGCGGTGAGCGCGGGGCGCAAACATGCCGGGATGGAACACTGGCTGCCGTTCTTCCATGAGCGGCTGGAGACGCTGTTCGACTACCTGCCTGAAGCGAGTGTCACGCTGGACGATCAGGTGACGCCCGCGCGGCTGGCCCGCTGGGAGTCCATCGCCGACCAATACGAGGCCCGCCAGCACGCGCTGAAACAGAAGAGCCGCGAAGACACGATCTACAAGCCGGTGCCGCCGGGGCTGCTCTATCTCGACGATGGGGCCTGGCAGGCTGGCATGAGCGATCGGAGGGTCGTGCAGCTCAACCCGCTGCCGCAGGCCACCGGCCCCGGCGTGATCGACGCGGGCGGGCGCATCGGGCGCAATTTCGCGCCTGAACGCCAGAACGAGTCCCTGAGCCTGTTCGGTGCGCTCAAGGATCACATCGAGGCACGGCTGAAGGACGGCCCGGTCCTGCTGGCCAGTTATTCTGAGGGTGCGCGCGAGCGTCTCGAGGGGCTGCTGGAGGATGAGGGCCTGATCGGCGCGGTCACCGTGAGGGATGCCACAAGGATCGACAAGCGCGGCCTGCATCTGGCGGTCTGGTCGCTGGAACACGGGTTCGAGGCGCCCGACCTGACGGTGATCGCCGAACAGGACGTGCTGGGCGACCGGCTGATCCGCGCCCCCAAGACCCGGCGGCGGGCGGAAAACTTCCTGACCGAGGCTCAGAGCCTCAGCCCCGGTGACCTGGTGGTGCATGTGGATCACGGGGTCGGGCGTTACCAGGGGCTTGAGGTGGTGACGGCGGCGGGCGCGGCGCATGAGTGCCTGTTGCTGGAATATGCCGAGAATTCAAAGCTCTACCTGCCGGTCGAGAATATCGAACTGCTGAGCCGCTATGGTCATGAAGAGGGTCTTCTGGACCGGCTGGGCGGGGGCGCGTGGCAGGCCAAGAAAGCCAGGCTCAAGGAGCGCATCCGCGAGATGGCCGACCGGCTCATCCGCATCGCCGCCGAGCGCGAATTGCGCAAGGCCCCGGTGCTGGAGGCCGAGCATCACGCATGGGAGGCGTTCTCGGCGCGGTTCCCCTATACGGAGACCGACGACCAGCTGCGCGCCATCGAGGACGTGTTGGGCGATCTCGATGCGGGCCGCCCGATGGACCGGCTGATCTGTGGCGATGTGGGCTTCGGCAAGACCGAGGTGGCGATGCGCGCGGCCTTCGTGGCAGCGATGTCGGGTGTGCAGGTGGCGGTGATCGCGCCGACCACACTGCTGGCGCGCCAGCACTACCAGAGCTTCGCCGAGCGGTTTCGCGGCTTCCCGGTCACGGTGCGGCCGCTGTCGCGTTTCGTCAGCCAGCGCGACGCCAACCTCACGCGCGACGGGCTGACCAAGGGCACGGTGGATATCGTGGTGGGCACCCATGCGCTGCTGGCCAAGGGCGTGCGCTTCAAGAACCTGGGCCTGCTGGTGATCGACGAGGAGCAGCGTTTCGGCGTGGCGCACAAGGAGCGACTGAAGCAGCTGCGCTCGGACGTGCATGTTCTGACCCTGACCGCGACGCCGATTCCGCGCACGCTGCAATTGTCGCTGTCGGGGGTGCGGGACCTGTCGATCATCGGCACGCCGCCCATCGACCGCCTGTCGATCCGCACCTATGTGAGCGAGTTCGACGCGGTGACGATCCGCGAGGCGCTGCTGCGCGAGCATTACCGGGGCGGGCAGTCCTTTTTCGTGGTGCCGCGCATCAGCGATCTGCCCGAGATCGAGGAGTTCCTGAAAACCCAGGTGCCCGAGGTCACATATGTGGTCGCGCATGGGCAGATGGCGGCGGGCGAGCTGGATGACCGGATGAACGCCTTTTACGATGGGCGTTACGATGTGCTGCTGGCGACCACGATCGTGGAATCGGGGCTGGATATCCCGACCGCCAACACGATGGTCGTGCATCGCGCGGACATGTTCGGGCTGAGCCAGCTTTACCAGATCCGGGGACGGGTGGGGCGCGCCAAGACGCGGGCCTATGCCTATCTCACGACGAAGCCGCGGATGCGCCTGACCGCCGCCGCCGAAAAGCGGCTGCGGGTGCTGGGCAGCCTGGACACGCTTGGCGCGGGATTCACGCTGGCCAGTCAGGATCTGGACATTCGCGGTGCCGGGAACCTTCTTGGCGAAGAGCAGTCGGGCCAGATGCGCGATGTGGGCTATGAGCTTTATCAATCCATGCTGGAAGAGGCGATCGCCAAGATCAAATCCGGCGAGATGGAGGGGCTGACCGAGGATGACGGCCAATGGGCGCCGCAGATCAATCTGGGCGTGCCGGTTCTGATCCCGGAAAGCTATGTGCCGGATCTCGATGTGCGCCTCGGGCTTTATCGCCGCCTGAGCGGGTTGACGACCAAGGTTGAACTGGAAGGTTTCGCCGCCGAGCTGATCGACCGTTTCGGCAAGCTGCCCAAGGAGGTGAACACATTGATGCTGATCGTGCGGATCAAGGCGATGTGCAAGCGGGCGGGAATCGCCAAGCTGGATGGCGGGCCGAAGGGTGCGACGATCCAGTTCCATAACGACAAGTTCGCATCGCCCACCGGGCTGGTCGAGTTCATCGGGGCGCAGAACGGTCAGGCCAAGGTCAAGGACAACAAGATCGTCGTGCGCCGCGACTGGCGCAAGGACAGCGACAAGATCAAGGGTGCCTTCGCGATTGCCCGCGATCTTGCCGAAAAGGTGGTCGCCGAAAAGAAGAAGGCCAGGAAAGATGCTTGAAGACGGGCTGAATGGCGTGCCTGAGGGGCATACCGCCTCGGTGGTGACGCATCTCGAGATGCTGGAAGAAGCGCCGCAGAGGCCGGAGGCCGACCTGGCGCTGGAGCTTGAGCGCGTGGAGCGGCCCGGCGCGGACTGGTATCTGGACCTGTTTCGCGCGGTCGGGTCGCCGTGGCTGTGGTTCGGGCGGCTGGCGATGGCGCGCGCTGAGCTCGAGGCGCTGCTCAATGATGCGCGCGTGCATGTCCATGTGCTGCGCGACAAGGGCCGCGATGCGGGGCTGCTGGAACTGGATTTCCGCGTGCCGGGCGAATGCGAGCTGGCCTATTTCGGGCTGGTGCCGGGGGCTGTCGGGGGCGGCGCGGGGCGCTGGCTGATGAACCGGGCGATCGGTATGGCCTGGGAGCAGGGGATCGGACGCTTCCATGTCCATACCTGCACGCTGGATCATCCCGCCGCGCTGGATTTCTATTGCCGCAGCGGCTTTGTGCCCTTTCGGCGCGAGGTGGAGATTGCGCCCGATCCGCGCCTGATCGGGCTGTTGGCGCGTGATGCCGCGCCGCAGGTGCCGCTGATCGGGGGGTGAGGGCGCGCGCTTAGCCGTTGCGCGCGAACCAGTCGCGGATTTTCGGCAATATCCAATCCCAGAGCGCGGGGGCGCCGCGGGTGATGGGCGCGCCGACGCGGGTTTCGACCTGCGCGAGCGTCGCGTGATGGTCGCGCCAGCTGATCCCGTCCGAGGCGAGGTTCTGATTGGGCGGCTGGAAGCGGTCGAGCGCCTTGGCGAAACGGGCGTCGGCGGTTTCGGCGGCTTCGAATTCATCCCAGAGCGCGCGCAGATCTGCGGCCTGATCGGCGGGCAGGAGCGAGAAGATGCGCGTGGCGGCGGCCTCTTCGGCGTTGGCGATGGCGGCGCGGTCGGCATCGGCATAGAGCGGCGTGTCGCCCGCGTCGATCTCGACGAGGTCATGCAGGAGCAGCATCTTGATGACCCGTTGGGTATCGACGCCGTCGGGGGCATGTTCGCCCAGCACGAGCGCATAGAGGGCGAGGTGCCAACTGTGCTCGGCCGAGTTTTCATAGCGCGAGCCGTCGCAGAGCGTATTGGCGCGGGTGACGGATTTCAGGCGGTCGGCCTCGCCGAGGAAGGCGAGCTGCGCGTCGAGTCGCGAGGGGTCGCTCATCCCTTGTCGGCCGTGCCGGGGCTGTTGTCCTGCTGGAACTTGCGGGCGCGTTCCATCAGCATCGCGCGCGCCTTCATGTTGGCGCGCCGCACCCGGAGCGAGGTCAGGAAGGCTTCTTCGGCGGTCTGCGACGAGGCGCCGAGCAGCTTGATCATGTCCGACACGACATCTTCGTCGCCGGTCGCCTCGATATACTTGATCACGTCCTGCGCCAGCTGGTCGGCCATGTCCTCGGTCACGCCCATGAGATCACCGTGTCGTTTCGGTAAGGCGGCGTTTCACATAGGTCGTGGTCGTGTCGATCAGCGTCTCCATGTGCGGTTCCTTGAAGAAATGGTCGGCGCCCTCGACCTCTTCGTGGGTGATGGTGATGCCTTGCTGTTCATGCAGTTTGCCCACCAGCGCGGTGGTATCGGCGGGCGGCGCGACACGGTCGGCGCTGCCGTTGATGATCAGCCCCGAGGCGGGGCAGGGCGCAAGGAACGAGAAGTCATACATGTTGGCAGGGGGCGAGACGCTGACGAAGCCGGTGATTTCGGGGCGGCGCATCAGAAGCTGCATGCCGATCCATGCCCCGAAGGAGAACCCGGCGACCCAGCAATGCTTGGAATTGTTGTTCATGGATTGCAGGTAGTCGAGCGCGGATGCGGCATCCGACAGTTCACCCACGCCCTGGTCGTATTCCCCCTGGCTGCGCCCGACGCCGCGGAAGTTGAAGCGCAGCACCGTGAAGCCCATGCTGTAGAAGGCGTAATGCAGGTTGTAGACGACCTTGTTGTTCATCGTGCCGCCGAATTGCGGGTGCGGATGCAGCACGATGGCGATGGGAGCGTCTTTTTCCCTTTGAGGGTGGTAACGACCTTCGAGACGGCCTTCTGGGCCGGGAAAGATGACCTCGGGCATAGGGCCTGTATCTCCTAGGTTCGGCGCGCGACTTTCTTGACGAAATCGCTCAAGCACCTTAGAACGGTTCTAAAGTCCAGCTAAGGGCTGGAATCTTCAAGCCAGATAAGGCTTGCATGGCGTCACGTCAATCTATTCGCGGGGGAATCGGCGATGAAGCTGAGCACGAAGGGACGATATGCGATGGTGGCCCTGGTCGATATCGCGCTTCAGGATGGTGACGATCTGGTGACGCTGAACGAAATCGCGAAGCGTCAGGATATCTCGCTGCCTTATCTAGAGCAACTGTTCGTCAAGCTGCGCCGGGCGGAACTTGTCGCTTCGGTGCGCGGACCGGGGGGCGGTTACAGGCTGGCGCGCCCGACATCGGAAATCCGGGTGGTCGATGTGCTGGCGGCAGTGGACGAGAGCGTGAGCGCCTTGCAGAAAGGGGCCGGGGCTTCGGGTGCGGCCAGCGGCTCGAAGGCGCAATCCATGAGCAACCGGCTGTGGGAATCGCTGAGCGCGCAGGTCTATGTGTTTCTGCACCAGACCCGGTTGAGCGATGTGGTCAGCAATACGCTGGCGCCTTGCCCGGCGGTGCCGACCCTGTTCGCTGTGGTCGACGAGGATTGAGCGGCGCGCGTCCCCGGGGCGCGGGCCAAAGAAGGATGATCGGTGGCTGAGATGGCAAGGGCCTATCTGGATTACAACGCGACGGCCCCGCTGCGCCCGGAGGCGCGGGCGGCGATGCTGGAGGCGATGGACCTTGTGGGCAACCCTTCGAGCGTCCATGCCGAGGGGCGCGCGGCCAAGGCCATGATCGAGCGCGCCCGCGCCGATGTGGCGGCGGCGTTCGGCGCCGAGGGCCATGATGTGATCTTCACCTCGGGCGCGACAGAGGCGGCGGCGATGGCCTGCGCGGGGCGCGGGCTGCACGGTGCCATGATCGAACATGATGCGGTCAAGGCTTGGATCACCGCCGATCTGGCGGTGGATGCTCAAGGACAGGTGACGGTGCCCGATCCGGGGCAGTCGGTGCTGCAGCGCGCGAATTCCGAGACCGGCATTGTTCAGGCGCTGCCCGAGGGGCTGGAAGTGAGCGACATGACCCAAGCGTTCGGCAAGCTGCCCGATGCCTTCAACTGGTCGGGCTGCCGGATGGCGCTTTTGTCGGCGCATAAGCTGGGCGGCCCCAAGGGCGTGGGTGCGCTGGTGGTCAGGCGCGGCACCGATCTGCCGGCGATGATACGCGGTGGCGGGCAGGAGATGGGTCGCCGCTCGGGGACGGAGAATGTGATTGGAATCATGGGGTTCGGAGCCGCTGCCAAGGCGGCGGCGCGGGATCTGGCCGATGGGGTCTGGCAACGGGTCGCGGAATTTAGAAGGATTCTAGAAAATACGGTTGCAGCCGGGGCAAATGAGACTATTTTTGTCGGGAAAGATGCCGCGCGCCTGCCCAACACGTCGTGTTTCATAACGCCGGGTTGGAAGGGGGAAACGCAGGTGATGGCGCTGGATCTGGCGGGGTTCGCGATTTCGGCCGGTTCGGCCTGTTCCAGCGGCAAGGTGCGCAGCAGCGGTGCGTTGCAGGCGATGGGGTTCAGCGAGGCCGACGCGGGCTGCGCGGTGCGGGTCTCGCTGGGGCCGGACACGACCGAGGACGAAATCATGCGCTTCGCCGAGACATGGCTGAAGCTGAGACAGAAACACCGCGCCCGCGCGGCGTAGTCGATCAAGGAGGAATGCCGATATGGCGGCACTGGATGACACCAAGGTCAAGGAAGGCGTCGATCAGGAGACGGTCGATGCCGTGCGCGAAATGGCCGGCACCTACAAGCACGGCTGGGAAACCGATATCGAGATGGATTACGCCCCCAAGGGGCTGACCGAGGATATCGTCAGGCTGATTTCGGAAAAGAACGAAGAGCCTGAGTGGATGACCGAATGGCGTCTTCAGGCCTATGCCCGCTGGCTTCAGAAGGAAGAGCCCGACTGGGCGATGCTGGATTATCCCGAGGTGGATTTCCAGAACCAGTATTACTATGCGCGGCCCAAGAGCATGGCGACCAAGCCCAAATCGCTGGACGAGGTCGATCCCAAGCTGCTCGAAACCTACGCGAAACTGGGCATCCCGCTGAAGGAACAGATGATCCTTGCCGGTGTCGAGGGCGCCGAGGCGGCCCCGGCCGAAGGGCGCAAGGTGGCCGTGGATGCGGTGTTTGATTCCGTGTCGGTGGGCACGACGTTTCAGAAGGAGCTGAAAGAGGCGGGCGTCATCTTCTGTTCGATCTCGGAGGCGATCCAGAACCATCCCGAACTGGTGCGCAAATACCTGGGTTCGGTGGTGCCGGTCAGCGACAATTTCTACGCGACGCTGAATTCGGCGGTATTCTCGGACGGGTCGTTCGTCTACGTTCCGCCCGGTGTGCGCTGCCCGATGGAGCTGAGCACCTATTTCCGCATCAATGCCGAGAATACCGGCCAGTTCGAGCGCACGCTGATCATCGCCGACAAGGGGTCCTATGTCAGCTACCTCGAAGGTTGCACCGCGCCGCAGCGCGATGAAAGCCAGCTTCACGCGGCGGTGGTCGAGATCATCGTCGAGGAAGACGCCGAGGTGAAATATTCCACGGTGCAGAACTGGTATCCGGGCAACGAGGAAGGCAAGGGCGGCATCTACAACTTTGTCACCAAGCGCGCCGATTGCCGGGGCGACCGGGCCAAGGTGATGTGGACGCAGGTGGAAACCGGCAGTGCGGTGACGTGGAAATACCCGTCCTGCATCTTGCGCGGCGATGACAGCCAGGGCGAGTTCTATTCGATCGCCATCACCAACAACTGGCAGCAGGCCGATACCGGGACCAAGATGATCCACCTGGGCAAGAACACGCGTTCGCGCATCGTGTCCAAGGGGATCAGCGCCGGCCAAGCGCAGAACACCTATCGCGGCCTTGTCAGCATGCATCCCAAAGCCAAGAACAGCCGCAACTATACCCAGTGCGACAGCCTGTTGATCGGCGGCAAATGCGGCGCGCACACGGTTCCCTATATCGAGGTCAAGAACAACTCGAGCCGGGTCGAACACGAGGCGACGACATCCAAGGTGGACGATGACCAGCTGTTCTATTGCCGCCAGCGCGGCATGGACGAGGAAGAGGCCGTGGCCCTGGTGGTGAACGGGTTCTGCAAGGACGTGTTGCAGGCCCTGCCGATGGAATTCGCGATGGAAGCGCAGCAGCTGGTCGCGATCTCGCTGGAGGGCTCCGTGGGCTGACGCAAGCCGCCCGCAACGGAATTCAACGAACAATGCGGCCCCCGCGGCCGCCGAAGAGACAGAAACGAGGAATCTCAAAGATGCTGGAAATCAAGAACCTGCATGTCGATCTGGAAGACGAGGAAAAGACCATCCTCAAGGGTGTGGATCTGTCCGTGGAAGCGGGCAAGGTGCATGCGATCATGGGACCGAACGGGTCGGGCAAATCGACGCTGAGCTATGTTCTGGCGGGGCGCGACGGCTATGAAGTGACTGAGGGATCGGCGACGCTGGACGGGGTCGACATCCTTGACATGGAGCCCGAAGAGCGCGCCGCGGCGGGCCTGTTCCTGGCCTTTCAGTATCCTGTCGAAATCCCCGGCGTGGGCAACATGACCTTCATGCGCACGGCAGTGAACGCGCAGCGCAAGGCCAAGGGCCTTGACGAGATGAGCGCCACCGATTTCCTGAAGATGGTGCGCGAAAAGGCCGCGACACTGAAGATGGATAACGAGATGCTCAAGCGCCCGGTCAATGTCGGGTTCTCGGGCGGCGAGAAGAAGCGCAACGAGATCCTGCAGATGGCGGTGTTGGAGCCGAAGATGTGCATCCTCGACGAGACCGACTCGGGTCTCGATGTGGACGCTATGAAGCTGGTGGCCGAAGGCGTGAATGCGCTGCGCAACGAGGGGCGCGGTTTCCTTGTCATCACCCACTACCAGCGCCTGCTGGATCATATCAAACCCGATGTCGTGCACATCATGTCCGAGGGCCGCATCGTCAAGACCGGCGGTCCGGAACTGGCGCTGCAGGTCGAGCGCGAGGGCTATGAGGATATCAAGGCGGAGGTGGCGTAATGGCATTGCCGCAGGCGAAACTGGATGCGACCGAGGCGCGGCTGGCCGTTGCCGCCCGCCCGAGCGGCGCGGCCTGGGCCGATGCGGCGCGCGATGGCGCGCTGGCGCGGTTGCGCGCTCAGGGGCTGCCGCACCGGCGCGACGAATATTGGAAGTTCACCAACCCCGACACGCTGGTTCAGCCCGAAGCGCCCGAGGCGGCGACCTTCGACGAGACCGACGCACCGATCTTCGACGCGGTCGAGCGGCTGAAGATCGTGTTCGTGGACGGTGTCTTTGATGCGGGTGCGAGCGACGATCTGGCGCTTGAAGGTGTCACGATCGAGCGGCTGAGCGAGGCCGCGCAAAGCGATATCCACTGGGCCAAGGAGCTTTATGGCGTGCTTGAAGAGCGCGGGCAGGATCCTGTCGCGCGTCCGCTGGCGGCGCTCAACACGGCGCTGGCCGATGACGGTGTCCTGATCCATGTCACAGGCAAGGCCAGCAAGCCGATCAACCTGATCTATCACCACCAATCGCCCCGCTCGGACGCGATGCTGCATCATGTGGTCAAGCTTGATCCGGGTGCGGAGGTCACATTGCTGGAAAACGGCCCCGCCGCCGCACGGTTCAACGCGGTGATGGAGGTCGAGGTGGCCGATGGCGCCGCGTTCCATCATGTGCGCGCGCAGGGGCGCGATCACGAGCGGCGCACGGCGACGCATCTGTTCGCCCGCCTTGGTGAGGAGAGCACCTTCAAGACCTTTACCCTGACCGCCAACGGGGTGCTCACGCGCAACGAATGCGTGGTCGAGATGAAGGGTGACGACGCGGCGGCACATATCGCCGGGGCCTGTGTGGGCGATGGTGATTTCCACCATGACGACACGGTTTTCGTGACCCATGACGCGGTCAACTGCGAAAGCCGCCAGGTGTTCAAGAAGGTGCTTCGCAACGGTGCGCGGGGTGTGTTCCAGGGCAAGATCCTGGTGAAGCCTGACGCGCAGAAAACCGATGGCTACCAGATCAGCCAGTCGCTGCTTCTGGATGGCGACAGTGAGTTCGACGCCAAGCCCGAGCTTGAAATCTATGCCGATGACGTGGCCTGTTCGCATGGCTCGACATCGGGGGCGATCGACGAGGAGGGGCTGTTTTACCTGCGTGCGCGCGGCGTGCCCAAGGATATTGCCACCGACCTTCTGACGCTGGCCTTTCTGGCCGAAGCCGTGGACGAGATCGAGAACGAGGATTTGCGGGCCGAACTGGTCAACCTGCTTGAGGGTTGGCTGGGGCGTCGACGCGGCTGATGCCCGTCACAACCGATATCGTGGCCACCTACCGGCGGCCACGGACGGTCATGCGGCAGTTGCTGGCGATGCCCGAAAGTGAAGGGCGCGCGCTGGCGATTGTCATGTCGGCCTGTCTGGTGGTGTTCATCGCCCAGTGGCCGCGGCTGGCAAGGGTCGCGCATCTGAACGATCAGGAAATCAACCCGCTTCTGGGAGGGGCATTGATGGCGTGGGTCTTCATCATGCCGCTGGTGCTCTATGCGCTGGCCTTCCTGAGCTTTGTGGTGTTACGCATCTTCAGTGCGCGGGCGAGCGGCTATCGCTGCAGGATGGCGCTGTTCTGGGCGGTGCTGGCGGTGAGCCCCTTGTTCCTGCTCAACGGACTGGTGGCCGGTTTCATCGGCGCGGGCGCGGGGCTGCAACTGGTTGGCCTCGTGACTCTTTTGGTATTCATGTGGTTCTGGCTTGCGAACCTGCGTGAGGTTGGATGGGGCGAGACATGACGGCCAATCACTTCAAGGACCTTGTGCGGCAGACACTGTTCCAGCCGGGAGATGCGGCGCGCCAGCTGATCGAGTTCAGCCTACCGCGCCAATGGCTGTGGATGGCGATTGCACTTGTCTCGGTCCTCGGCTCGATACTGTTTTCGGCGTCGCTGCAGATGTCGCCACCCGATGCGCAATCGGCCGCGCTCATTCCTTCGGCGCTCCGCTCTCCGATCCTTTTTGCGGTGTTGCTGTTCGCGGGTTTCGTGGTCTTTTCCGCCACGCTGTTCTATGTGGGTCGATGGATGGGCGGCACGGCGGAAGCGATCGACGACATCTTCGCCCCGCTTGTGTGGTTCCAGATCCTGCGGCTGGTGGTGCAGGCCATCGTTCTTCTGCTGTCATTCGTCGCCCCGGGTCTTGTGTCGATCATCGTGGTGGTCGTGTTCGTCTGGGAAACCTACATTCTTGTTTGCTTTGTCGATGCGGCCCATCGTTTTGGCAGCGTGTTGAAGGCGGCGGGCGCCGTGATCCTTTCAACCTTGCTGATCGGCATCGCGCTGAGCGTCATTTTCAGTTTCATCGCGCTCACGATGACGGAAGGAGCCTGACATGCTGGACGTCGAGAAAATCCGCGCCGATTTTCCGATCCTTGGCCGCGAGGTGAACGGCAAGCCGTTGGTCTATCTCGACAACGGTGCGTCGGCGCAGAAACCGCAGGTGGTGATCGACGCGATCACCACGGCCTACAGCCACGAATATGCCAATGTGCATCGCGGGCTGCATTACCTTTCCAATGTCGCGACCGAGAAATACGAGGCGGTGCGCGGCATCATTGCGCGGTTTCTGGGCGTTGCGGATGAGGATCAGATCATCCTCAATTCCGGCACTACCGAAGGTATCAACATGGTCGCCTATGGATGGGCCATGCCGCGGATGGAGGCGGGCGACGAAATCGTGCTGTCGGTGATGGAGCATCACGCCAATATCGTGCCCTGGCATTTCCTGCGCGAGCGGCAGGGTGTGAACCTCAAGTGGGTGGATGTGGATTCCACCGGTGCGCTCGACCCGCAAAAGGTGATCGATGCGATCGGGCCGAAAACGAAACTGGTGGCGATCACGCATCTCTCGAATGTTCTGGGCACCCGCGTGGATGTAAAGGCGATCTGCGATGCCGCGCACGAAAAGGGCGTGCCCGTCATGGTCGATGGCAGCCAGGCGGCGGTGCATATGCCGGTCGACCTTGATGCCCTGGGGTGCGATTTCTACGCCATCACCGGGCATAAGCTCTATGGCCCGTCAGGGTCGGGCGCGATCTATGTACAGCGCGACCGGTTGGCCGAGATGCGTCCGTTCATGGGCGGCGGCGACATGATCCGCGAGGTCAGCAAGGATCAGGTGACCTATGCCGATCCGCCGATGAAGTTTGAAGCCGGGACGCCAGGCATCGTGCAGATGATCGGGCTTGGCGCGGCGCTCGAATACATGATGGCGGTCGGGATGGAGAATATCGCGGCCCATGAGGCCGGGCTGAGCGCCTATGCACAGGAACGCCTGACCGGGCTGAACTGGCTGAGCCTGCAGGGCACGACGCCGGACAAAGCGGCGATCTTTTCGTTCACGATGGACGGGGCGGCGCATGCGCATGACATCTCTACCATCCTGGACAAGAAGGGCGTTGCGGTCAGGGCCGGGCATCATTGCGCGGGGCCGCTGATGGATCACCTCGGGGTCAGCGCGACCTGCCGGGCCTCGTTCGGGATGTATAACACGACCGATGAGGTCGATGTCCTGATCGAAGCGCTGGAACTGGCGCATGACCTCTTCGCCTGATCGTCGACACGGTCAACCGGGGCCGAGCAGGCGGGCTATCGGGGCGTAATCGTCGCTGAGCACCACGGGATCGCGCGCCTTCAGCATCGTGTCGACGAAGCGATCCGACAGGGCGCCGTAGCGTGTGGGTTCGGGTGCGGGAAACTGCACGCTGTCGACGGGGCTTGGCCCGTCCGAGGCGACCAGCACGAACACCATCCGCTCGCCCGGTTCGGGCCGGCGCTGTTCGGTCCAGATCTCGACGTTCGGAAAGACGGTGGCCAGCGTCGCATGGATCGCCGCCAGCGCATCGAGCCGGTCCTCGAAATCGATCACATTCATCAGGTAGATGCCGCCCGGATTGAGCCGCTCGCGCACGAGGGTGAAGAACTCCTGTGTGATCAGGTGCGAGGGCACGGCGATATCGGTGAAGGCATCGCCCAGGATCACGTCATAACGGGTATCGGGGCGTGAGGTGAGCGCGCGGCGGGCGTCTTCGTGCAGCACAAGGGCGCTCTTGGGATCGAACCAGAAATCGTCTGCGGCGACGCGGGTCACGACCGGGTCGATCTCGGCCACGGTCAGCGGGCCGATGCCCCGATCCGCCCATGCGCGCGGGATCGTAAAGGTTCCGCCCCCGACGAAGAACGCCGAGAAAGGCCGCGCGCCCATGCGCATCCGCGCCAGCCCGTCGAGCATCGCGCCATGATCCGAGAACATCACCTGCGGCAGGTCGCGCGCGCTGATGCCATGCGCCAGGTGATCGAGCACCATCAGGTTCACGGGGCGCGAGGGATCGGCGGCGATATCCTCGGTGCGGATGCAGAAATAGCGGCTTTCATGGTCGCAGGGGCTCGACATCGTGGCGCCAAACCCGGTCATTGCCAGCACGCCTGCCGCCATCGTCAGCGGCAATGCCTGCCAGGCGCCTCGCGCGAGCCAGAGGCAGGCCAGCGCGCAGATCACGTAGCAGAGCGTCACGATTGCGAGCGTGAGCGTACTGCCGAGCCATGAAATGAACAGGAACCCCGCCAGAAGCGTCCCTCCGATCGCGCCGATTGCCCCGGCGGCGAACATGGCGCCCAGTGCGCGCCCCGAACGGTCCGACGTGGTGACCGCGATCTGCGCCAGCACAGGGGCCGGGACACCGGCAAAGAAGGAAGGCGCAAAGAAGGCCGCCGCGCAAAGCAGGGTGATCGCCCAGACCGGATGCGTGACCATCTCGAGGAGCGGCCCGGCGCTGCTGCGAAGGAGCAGCCCCGCGACCGCCGTGGTTGCCGCCGCCGCCAGAAGCGCCCAGCCGGTCTCGCGCAGGGCGCGGGGCGCGGGCCTTTCGGCAATGCGCCCGCCCCACCAGTGGCCCGCCGAGAACCCCGCCAGGACCACCGCGATCACCGCCGTCCAAGTATATAGCGACATGCCCACATAGGGTGCCAGCATACGCCCCGCGACGATCTCGACGACGAGGCTGGCAGCCGATACGACGCCCTGCAGGAATACAAGAAACCAAAGTCTGGATCGGGACATGATACGGCCTTCACGGTTGAGTCCAGCGCCTATAACGACCGATTTTGCCCAGGGTTTCAAGCTGCTTGCCAGTGCCGGATTTCCGATTGCAGGCTGAGGCGCTTTGCCCTATAGCCTGTGCCGCACGCACCTGTAGCTCAGCTGGATAGAGCGCTGCCCTCCGAAGGCAGAGGCCAAAGGTTCGAATCCTTTCAGGTGCGCCAAATTCCTCTCATTTGTCTTGCCGCGTTACAACAGCACGCCATAGCTCCAGATCACTGCGAACAGCAGCGGTTGGTGGAGGAGGTAAAGCGGCAGCGTGTTGCGTCCCGCCCAGAGCAGCCAGCGGCGGGGGCCTGTCATCGCCTCCGGATCATAGCGCGTGGCATGGTCGAGCCAACCCAGTCGCGTGGCGAGGCGCAAGGTGGCAAGTCCGGCGAGGAAGATGGCGAACCAGGGAAAGAGCGGCTCGAAGTCGAGAGCGGGCGCCGGATCGGGCGAGAGGCCCAGCCACCAGAGCGCCGGATGGGTGAAGGCCTCGCCCTCTACGAAGCGCGGAAGGAGGAACACGCCAAGCGCCGTCAGCACCACCAGGATGAGCGGCAGACGCAGGAACGCAAGGCCCAGGAGGCTGAAGGTGGCGATGGCATGCAGGATGCCGAAATAAACGAAGAATTGCGGCATCATCGCGTAGGTCACCAGGGTGATCAGCAAGGCGGCCAGACCGATCTTGCCAACGCGCTTCAAGGCTTCGGGCCAGCGGATACGCGCCCTGTGAGCCAGATAGAGGCTGGCCCCGGCCAGGAAGATGAACCCGCCGGCCACCAGATGCGCCAGGGCATCCCAGCCGGGCTGATGCACCGTGCCGGGCGGAAGATGGCCGAAGAACTGCAGGTCATAGACGAAATGAAACAGCACCATCCCGGCCAGCGCCGCGGCGCGCAGCGCATCGAGCAGGAGGATGCGCCCGCTGCGCGCGCTCATGCTCATGGCTTCCACACGCGGCCGCGCGGATCGGGGGAGAGCGCCTCGGGCCAACCGAAGAGATGTTCATAAGCGAGGATCGCAAGGCAGATCAGCACGATCGCCAGAAAAAACCTGACCTGCCGCTTGCTGGGCGGGTTCTGGGCCCAACGGGCCATGCGGAAAAGGAAACGGATATTCATGACTTGGTGAACAGCACCGTTCCGATATAGGGCAGGTTGCGCCCTTTGCGGGCATAGTCGATGCCGTAGCCGACCACGAATTCGTCGGGGATTTCAAAGCCGGTCCAGTTGGCGACGGTGGGCATCTCGCGGCGTGCGGGCTTGTCGAGGAGGGCGACGCTGCGCAGGCGGGCGGGCGCGCGGGCGCTCAGAAGTTCGAGGACTTGGGTCAATGTGCGCCCGGTATCCACGATATCCTCGATTACGAGCACGTCGCGCCCTTTGATGTCGGTCCCCAGATCCTTGACGATTTCGACCTGGCGGCGTGACTGGGTGCTGTCCCCGTATGAGGAGAGCTCCATGAACTCCATTTCAACCTCGAGGTCGAGCGCCCGCACGAGGTCGGCGGCGAAGATGAACGCGCCCCGCAGGACGGTGACCACCAGAAGATTCCGGCAACCGGCGAAATCACTTTCAATTTCGCGCGCAAGGCTTTGAACCCTCAGAGAAATTGTCTCGGCCGGGATCATGGGCAGGATCTCGTAGGCCCGGTCCATGATGGGACCCCCCTTGAATTTTTTCCACCAGTCTATGAAAAAGCGCGGCACTGTCACGACAAATCCGGACCACGCCGCAATGCCAGCACATGCCGAAACACGCCAGGTCCCTTATTCGGCCCGGCAAATGTACGACCTTGTGGCCGACGTGGCCAGATACCCGGAGTTCCTGCCCTGGACAGCGGCGGCACGGGTGCGCAAGGTGACACCGCAGGCGGATGGGTCTGAGTTGATGGAAGCCGATCTTGTCATAAGTTTCAAGGTCTTCCGGGAACGTTTTGGCAGCCGCGTGGTGCTTTGGCCTGAAAAGAACCTGATCGAGACCGAATATCTGGACGGCCCGTTTCGCCACATGAAATCAAGCTGGCGGTTCGAGGATGACGCGCAGGGCTGCCTGATCCATTTCGACGTGGATTTTGAATTCCGCAACATCCTTCTGCAGAAGGCCGCAGGGTTGTTCTTCTATGATGCGATGCAACGGGTGGTGAAGGCGTTCGAGTCGCGGGCGCGTGATCTTTACGGCTGAGCGCCGGTCAGCTGAGGGCGCGCGAGAGAAGCACCAATGCGTGATCGCGTGACCTGCGACGCACCTCGGCGCGTCCGATGCTACCGAACTCTCGTGTTTCAGTGAATGTTTTCAATCCCTTGCGGGCCAATCCGAAACAAACGCGCCCCTCGGGTTTGTGCTCGGAGCCGCCCGGACCGGCGATTCCCGTGACCGATACGGAAAGCTGCGCGGCGGAATGGGAGAGCGCGCCATCGGCCATTTCGCGGGCGACGGGTTCGGAGACGGCACCGTGGGTGGCCAGGGTTTCGGGTAGGACGCCGAGCATGTCGGTCTTGGCGGCGTTGGAGTAGGTCACGAAGCCGCGATCCACCACCGAAGAAGAGCCTGCGATATCGGTCAGCGCCGCGATGACCATACCGCCCGTGCAGGATTCGGCAGTGGAGATCATCACGCCCTGCGCCTTGGCCAGTTCAAGAACTTCTTCTGAAATCAACGCATTAAGATCCCATGTGAAAGTGCAGCGAGGGCCATTACGCCAATCGCGGCGAAGGCCCCGGCGATGATATCATCAAGCATCACGCCAAGCGAATCCCCGCGGCGGTCGGCCCAGCCGACGGGGCCGGGTTTCCAGATGTCGAACAGGCGAAACAACAGGAAAGCGGCGATCCAGCCGGGATAGAGCGCGGTGAGCGAGGCGCCGACATGGGCGGCGCCGAGGGACACGGGGAGGAAGGCGAGCCATTGGCCAGCGACCTCGTCGATCACGATCTCGGATGGGTCGTGATCCGATTTTCCCTTTGTTTCCAGTTCTGTAGCCCACCAGCCGAGCGCGAAGACCAGCACGGTCGCCGCGATCAGAAGCCAGGGACCGCCGAGGATGTGCACGCCCCAGGCCACGGGAATGGCCGCCAAAGAGCCCCAGGTTCCGGGTGCGGGGCGCAAGTGGCCGACAAGAAAAAACGTTGTAATGAAATGGGTTACGGTCATGTCTTCACCAATGTGACGGCGGCCTGCGCGGCGATTCCTTCCTCGCGGCCGGTGAAGCCGAGGCGTTCGGAGGTGGTGGCCTTGACGGAAATGCGGGTTGGGCAGAGGCCGGTGATGGCGGCGAGGGTGTCGACCATGGTCGGCGCGTGGGGTGTGATCTTGGGCCGTTCGCAGATAAGAGTGACGTCCATGTTATTGATAACAAAACCATTATCAGATGCCATCCCCACGGCGTGACGCAGGAATATGTGGCTTTCGGCGCCTTTCCACTGGGGGTCGCTGGGGGGGAAGTGGCGGCCGATGTCGCCTTCGGCCAGCCCACCATATATGGCGTCGGTGAGCGCGTGCATCGCAACATCCGCGTCGGAATGGCCCTGGAGGCCACGATCATGGGGGATGCGCACACCGCAGAGGGTGACATGGTCGCCATCCCCGAAACGGTGCACATCATAGCCTTGGCCGATACGTATATCCATTTGATCTTTCAGTATTTTCTCGGCCCGAATGAAGTCTTCGGGGTGGGTGATCTTGAGGTTGTCCTCGTGGCCTTCGAGGATGCGGACGGGGATCTGGGCGGCGCGGGCGATCTCGACATCGTCGGCGGCGTCACTGCGATGCCCGCGGTGCGCCGAAAGAATATCCGCAAAACCAAAGGCTTGCGGGGTCTGTGCGCGCCAGAGCCCGGTGCGGTCACGGGTGCCGGTGACATGGCCATCCGCGCCGGTCCAGAGGGCGTCGGTCACCGGCAGAGCCGGTGCAACGGCGCGGGTGCCGGGCTGTCGGAGAGCGTACAAAACGTCCGTTATGTACGCCGGTTTTGTACAGGCGCGGGCGACGTCGTGGATCAGGACGTACAGAATGCCGGATTCGCCCATATCGGCGGCCAGATGTTCGAGCCCGCAGCGCACGGAGTCGGCGCGGGTCGCACCGCCGGTCGTGACGGTGACGCGCCCGCGGGGCGTGAAGCGGTCGAGGTCGTCGGGATGGAGCACGACGACGATATGGTCGATCTCGGGAACGGCCTCGAAAGCGGCGACGGTCCAGTCGATGACGCGGCGCCCGGCGAGGGGTTGCCACTGCTTTGGCATCTCTCCTCCGGCGCGGCGGCCACGGCCCGCGGCAACGATGATGGCGGCGTTCGTCATGCGATTTGATACCGCGCGGGCGCGGGCAAGCGCAATGGCGCGAACGGCTGCCTATATTTTAGGCAAAGCGCCCTCATGCGGGCTGGAAACACCGTGCAAACATTGTTTAAGACATGGTGAGTGGATAGAACGGCCTACGTGCACAAGGATTAATCACGTGACACCACCCCTGACGACGAACCAACAGACAGTCCCGGTTTTCCTGGCCCCGCTGGCGGGAATCACCGATCTGCCGTTTCGCAACCTCGTGTCGCGCTTCGGGGCGGACCGGGTGGTGAGCGAGATGGTCGCGAGCCAGGAGATGGTGCAGGCCAAGCCGGGTGTGCGTGAAAGGGCCGAACTGGGCCTTGGCAGCGGAAACACGGCCGTTCAGATCGCCGGGCGAGAGGCGCATTGGATGGCCGAGGCGGCGCGACAGGTCGAGGGGCGCGGCGCCAAGATCATCGATATCAACATGGGCTGTCCTGCCAAGAAGGTCACGAGCGCCAGTGGCGCGGGTGCGAGCGGGTCGGCGCTGATGAAGGATCTCGACCACGCGCTGTCGCTGATCGAGGCCGTGGCCGAGGCGGTCAGCATTCCGGTCACGCTCAAGACGAGGCTGGGATGGGATGACAACATGCTGAACGCGCCCGAGCTGGCGCGGCGCGCGGAGGCGGCGGGTGTGGCGATGATCACCATTCACGGGCGCACGCGCTGCCAGTTCTACAAAGGGCGTGCCGATTGGGCGGCGATTGCGCGGGTCAAGGCGGCGGTCGGCGTTCCGGTGATCGCCAATGGCGATATCGTGGATGCGCAGAGCGCGCGCGAGGCGCTGGCGCTGTCGGGTGCCGATGGGGTCATGATCGGGCGCGGTGCGCAGGGGCGGCCCTGGCTGCTGGCGCAGGTGGCCGCGCAGCTGGCGGGCAGGGCGCAGGACGGCCCGGATGTGCCCGAGGGCGCGGCGCTGGCCGATATGGTGTGCGGGCATTACCAGGACATGCTGGCATTCTACGGGGCCGATCTGGGCAACCGGGTCGCGCGCAAGCACCTGGGCTGGTACCTGGCGGATGCGGGGTGCAACGCGGGGTTGCGCAAGCGGGTGCTGACCAGCCGTGACCCCGACGAGGTGCTGCGCCTGTTGCCCGATGCGCTGAGCGATGGCGAGAGGGCGGCGGCATGATCGAGCAGAATGACGCGCTGTGGGTGTCCTTGCCGGTGCCGGCGCTGTTGCTGGACGGGCGCGACCGGATCGTGCAGATCAACCCGGCGGCGGAGGGTTTCCTGATGACCTCGTCGAAGGCGATCGCGGGGCAGCCTGTCTGGGACAAGCTGATGGTGGATGCGCCGCTGGAAGAGGCCTTCGAGCGGGCGCGCGAGAATGACTCGCCGCTGTTCGTCAATGACGTGGATGTGGGAACGGGCGACCGCGCGCCGCTGCATTGCAACTTGCAGATCGCGCCGCTGAGCCATGCGCCGGGGCATATGCTGTTGCTGATTTCGCCGCGTGAGCTGGCGGGCCGGGTCACGCAGGGCCAATCGGTGAAGTCGGCGGCGAAATCGGCCATCGGGATGGCCGAGATGCTGGCGCATGAGATCAAGAACCCGCTGGCCGGGATCACCGGGGCAGCGCAGCTGTTGTCGATGAACCTGAGCAATGACGATCTGGAACTGACCGATCTGATTGTCAGTGAAAGCCGCCGGATCGTCGGGCTGCTGGAGCAGGTCGAACAGTTCGGCAATGTCACCGCGCCGAAGCTTCAGGCGGTCAACCTGCATGATGTGCTGGACCGGGCGCGGCGTTCGGCGATCCTGGGGTTCGCGGCGGACATGACCGTGATCGAGGATTACGACCCGTCGCTGCCGCTGGCGCTTGGGGATCCCGACCAGCTTTTGCAGGTGATCCTGAACCTCTTGCGCAATGCCGCCGAGGCGGCGGGCCGGAGCGGGGGCGGCGGCGTGATCACGCTGCATACCTATTACGAGCAGTCGCTGAGGGTGCGGCGCGGCAATGGCGGGGGCAAGTCGTTGCCCTTGCAGATCGAGGTGATCGACGACGGGCCGGGGCTTCCGCCGGAGATTGCCGAGGACATATTCGACCCGTTCGTCTCGGGGCGCGAGAACGGCACGGGTCTGGGGCTGGCATTGGCAGCGAAGATCATCTCGGATCACGATGGCTGGATTTCGGTCAGTTCGGTGCCGGGGCGGACGGTGTTCCGGATCTCGCTTCAGCGTGCGCCCGACGAGATGCCAGAGACCATGGAGGACAAGGCAGATGGATGGCACGGTACTGGTCGCGGATGACGACCGAACGATCCGCACGGTTCTGACCCAGGCGCTGACGCGCGCGGGATGCAAGGTGCATGCGACCAGTTCGCTGACAACGCTGATGCGCTGGATCGGCGAGGGCAAGGGCGATGTGGTGATTTCGGACGTGATCATGCCCGATGGCAACGGGCTTGAGATGCTGCCCAAGATCGCGCAGGACCGGCCCGGCCTGCCGGTGATCGTGATTTCCGCGCAGAACACGATCATGACGGCGATCAAGGCCGAAGAGGCCGAGGCCTATGATTACCTGCCCAAGCCATTCGATCTGCCGGACCTGATGAAGCGCACGGCGCGGGCGCTGGAAAGCCGCGCGCGCAGCTCGTCGAGCGCCGTCGAGGACGAGCGGCCCGATGAATTGCCGCTGATCGGGCGCACTGCGGCGATGCAGTCGCTTTACCGGGTGGTGGCGCGGATCATGAATACCGACCTGCCGGTGCTGATCACCGGGGAATCGGGCACCGGCAAGTCGCTGATCGCGCGGGCGATCCATGATTTCTCGGACCGGCGTACCTTGCCCTTCATCACGGTGACGCCCGCGGATCTGGCCGACCTGGAAGGCCCCGCCAAGGTGATGGCGCGCGCCAAGGGCGGCACGATCGTGCTGGACGAGGTGACGGATCTCGATGCGGATTCGCAGGGCCGGGTGGTCAGGATGATGGATGCGCCGGGCGATCACGCGCCGCGTTTCATGGCCACGAGCCAGGCGCGTTTGTCGGACCGGCTGGAGGGCGGGCGGCTGCGCGAGGATCTCTATTATCGCCTGTCGGGGGCGGTGATCGAGGTGCCGTCGCTGCGCGAGCGGGTCGAGGACATTCCGCTGCTGGCGGCGCATTTCCTGGCGCGGGCGGAGCGCGAGGGCAACCCGCCGCGCGCCTTGTCGGAAGGGGCCGAGGAGCTGATGCGCGCCTATAGCTGGCCGGGGAATGTGCGCCAGCTGGAAAACGCGGTGCGCCGCATCGGGCTGACCGCGCGGAGCGAGGAGATCAGCCGCGCCGAGGTCGAGGCGGTGCTGGGCAATCAGCCCGCGGCGCAGCCGGTGCTGGGGCAGGGCGATGGCGAGAAGCTGTCGGCGTCGGTGGCGCGCCACCTTCAGCGGTATTTCGACCTGCATGGCAACATGCTGCCGCCGCCGGGGCTTTATCCGCGAATCCTGCGCGAGGTGGAGGCGCCGCTGATCGAGATCGCGCTGGATGCGACCGGGGGAAACCAGGCGAAATGCGCCGATCTGCTGGGGATCAACCGAAATACGCTGCGAAAGAAGATCAAGGACCTTGATATTCTCGTGACTCGCCGCCGCAAGTTGATGTAAAACTGCAACATTGATGTGGCATTTTGGGCGAACGTCGTTACGGCGCCATATGCTGTGGTGCGCCCAGAGAGGCGCCACAACCTGATGGGGGCAGTGCGTGGCGGTAAACACACGCAAATGGACGTGGGAACGGGTGAGCCGGTTGCGGCGCATCCGGCGCGTGCAGACATTCGCGACATTCGGGCTGGTGGTGCTGGGGCCGGTCCTGGCGGTGCTGACCTACATGGTCATGGGCCCGCTGGATCAGGGCTCGTCCTCCAACTCGCTGCGCGTGGTGATGCTGTCCGACCTGGTCTATGTGATCATCGTCGCGGCGCTGGTGCTGCAGCGGGTGGCAAGGATGGTGGCCGCGCGGCGCAAGCGCTCGGCGGGGTCGCGGCTGCATCTGCGGCTGACCGGGGTGTTTGCGCTGATGGCGCTGTTGCCGACGATCACGGTGGCGGTCTTTGCGACATTGTCGGTGAACATGGGTCTGGAGGCGTGGTTCTCGGACCGGGTCGGGCGTGTGGTGGACAGTTCGGTCGCCGCCGCGCAGGCCTATGAGGAGGAGCACCGGCGCGACCTGATCGAGGATGCGCGGGTTCTGGCCTCGGTCATCAACGCGACCAAGCGGGCGACGGTTTTCATGGATGACGGCGACATCCGCGCGGTGCTGTCGCGCGGTCAGCGCGAGATCCAGAGGGGGCTGCGCGAGGCCTTCGTGATCGACGGCACCGGCGATATCCGGGCGCGCGGCGAAAGCTCTTACCTGTTCGATTACGAAGAGCCTGCGCCCGAGCAGATCCGCCGCGCGGCGGAAGAGGGCGTGGTGGTCATCCAGGACTGGGAGAACAACGAATTCCGCGCGCTGATGCCGCTGGAAACGCTGCCCGACCGCTATCTTTACGTGAGCCGCAACGTGGACGGCGCGATCCTGAACCTGCTGGACGAGACCCAGGAAACCGCGCGGTTCTATGAGCAGCGCGAAAGCGAGCGCGGCCGGGTGCTGTTTGAATTCGCGCTGGTCTACCTGGGCTTTGCGCTGATCCTGATCCTGGCGGCGGTCTGGATGGGGATGCTGTTTGCCGAGCGTCTGTCGCGGCCGGTCGGGCAATTGACCAGCGCGGCGCAGAGAGTCGGCGAGGGCGATCTGGATGTGACCGTGCGCGAAGAGGAGGGCGATGACGAGATCGCCCAGCTTGGCAGTTACTTCAACCAGATGACCCGGCAGCTGAAGGGCCAGCGCGAAACGCTGCTGGCCAATACCCAACAGATCGAGCGCCGCCGCCGCCTGTTCGATTCGGTGCTGGGGTCGGTGTCGTCCGGCGTGGTCGGGCTGGATGTGCGCGGGCGCGTGACCTTCGTGAACCGCGCCGCGGAGCGGTTGCTGGACTGGCAGGAGGATCAGGCGTCGACGTCGCTGAGCGTGGCGGTGCCGGAATTCGGGGAGCTGTTTGAAAAGCTGAAATCGAGCCCCGGCGGATTCGTGCAGGAAGAGATCAAGGTCAGTCGCGGCGGGCGGGTCGAGAACCTGCTGGTGCGGATGTCCACAAGGCGCAGCGAGTCGGGCAAGCGCGAAGGCTACGTGGTGGCGTTTGACGATGTGACCGACCTGGTGGCGGCGCAGAGGCTGGCCGCCTGGGGCGATGTGGCGCGGCGCATCGCGCATGAGATCAAGAACCCGCTCACGCCGATCAAGCTGTCGGCCGAGCGCATCAAGCGCAAGTTCAGCAAGGTGCTGGAGCCCGATCAGGCCGAATCGTTGATCCAGCTGACCGATGTGGTGATGCGCCAGACCGACGATCTGCGCCGGATCGTGGACGAGTTTTCAAAATTCGCACGTATGCCGGAGCCCGATGCGAAACCCGAAAGCCTGACACGGCTTGTGCGCGAGGCGGCGTTGTTGCAGGAAGCGGGGCAGCCCGATGTGCATTTCGACATTGCGCTGAGCGAGGACGAGTTGTGTGCGAGTGTCGATGCGACGATGATCAGCCAGGCGCTGACGAATTTGATGAAGAACGCAGGCGAGGCGATCGAGAGCCTTCAGGAGGCGGGTGCGCCCGAAGGGCATGCCCCCGAGATCCGCATCACCAGCGATTTCGAGGACGGCCAGGCGGTGTTGCGCATCGCCGACAACGGCATCGGCCTGCCGGAGGATCGCTCGCGTCTGTTCGAGCCTTACGTCACCACGCGCGAAAAGGGCACGGGGCTGGGGCTGGCGATCGTCAAGAAGATCATCGAGGAGCACGGCGGCAGTCTTGTGCTGGAGGATGCGCAGCCCTTTGCCGAGGGTGCGCGCCGCGGAGCGATGGCAGTGGTGCGGTTGCCCCTGCTGAACGCCGGGGAGGAGCAGGCAATGGAACGGGAAGCGGTGTGAGGCATCATGGGTGACATACTTATTGTCGACGACGAGCGCGATATTCGCGAGCTGATCGCGGATATCCTTCAGGACGAGGGTTACGAGACGCGGCTGGCGGGCACTTCGGATGCCTGCATGGCGGCCATCGCCGAGGCCGCGCCGTCGCTTCTGATCCTGGATATCTGGCTCAAGGACAGCCAGATGGACGGGATCGACATCCTGAAGGCGGTGAAGCGTGACCACCCGGAAATCCCGGTGGTCATCATCTCGGGGCATGGCAATATCGAGATCGCGGTCGCCGCGATCAAGCAAGGGGCGTATGATTTCATCGAGAAGCCCTTCAATATCGACCAGCTTCTGGTGGTGATCCGGCGCGGCATGGAAACCAGCCGTCTGCGGCGCGAGAACCAGCAATTGAAGCGGCGCGAGACCGAACCGGCGCAGATGCTGGGGGAAAGCGCTGCGTTCCGCACGCTGGTGTCGCAGCTTGACAAGGTGACGCGCTCGAACGGGCGGGTGATGCTGACCGGGGCGGCGGGATCCGGCAAGGAGCTGGCTGCGCGCTATATCCACGCCAATTCGCAGCGCGCAGACGGGCCGTTCGTCTGTGTGAGCTGCGCCTCGATCGAGCCCGAGCGCATGGAAGAGGTGCTGTTCGGGCGGGAAACCGAAGAGCGCGGCGTCGAGGTGGGCCTTTTGGAGGAGGCCAATGGCGGCATCATCTATTTCGACGAAGTGGCCGACATGCCGCTTGGCACGCAATCCAAGATCCTGCGGGTTCTGGTGGACCAGACCTTTCTGAGGGTCGGGGGCGGCGACAAGGTGGAGGTGGACCTGCGGGTGATCTCGTCGACGAGCCGCGATCTTGAGGCGGAGATCAGCGCCGACCGGTTTCGCCGCGAGCTTTATCATCGCCTGAACGTGGTGCCGATCGAGGTGCCGGGGCTGGAGGAGCGGCGCGAGGACATACCCGCGCTTGCGAACCATTTCATCGAGATGCTGAACCGCACTCAGGGCCTGCCGCTGCGCGAGATGAGCGAAGAGGCAGCCGCCCTGCTGCAGACGATGAACTGGCCGGGGAATGTGCGCCAGCTGCGCAACATGATCGAACGGGTGCTGATCCTGGGCGAGGCGGGTGGCGAGATCCGCGCCGCCGAGCTGCCCGGCGACAGCGAGGCCCCGGCCGAGGATGGCCGGGTTGTGCTGGCGGGGTCGGTGGCGACGATGCCGCTGCGCGAGGCGCGCGAGGCATTCGAGCGCGAATACCTGATGACCCAGATCAACCGCTTTGGCGGCAATATCAGCCGCACCGCCGAATTCGTCGGGATGGAGCGCAGCGCGCTGCACCGCAAGCTGAAATCGCTGGGGGTCGTGACCGGCGCCAAGAATGGTCGCGCCAAGGGCGAGGACGGCGAGGACGAGGCTGCCGAGGGCTGAGGCTCAGCGCGCGGGGGTGTGGATGCGCCAGTTGCCTGCAGTGGTGCGCAGCGCGCAGCTGTCTGCGCCCAGCACCGGCATCGGATCGCTGGAACGGATCGTCACGGTGCCCGCGACCGAGCCGTCGCAGGGCGGGAGGTTGACGGTCGCATAGCCGCGATCGGCCATGCATTGGCGCACCACCTGTGCGCGCAGCGACTGGTTGGCGTCGTAGCGCTCGTATTGGGCGGGGCGGATCAGCACCCGGCGCCAGGTGCAGTAACCATTGGGAAAGCAAACCGGCTGGGTCGCGTATTCGGGCGGGGTGTAGCGGGTGCGGATGCGCTCGGGCACCTGACGCAGGGCGCTGACCTGGCAGGCGGTTTCGTCGCGATCGAGCTGCGCCACGGTGGTTCCGGGTTTGTAATAGAGCGCGGGCGGCGAACAGGCGGCCAGCGCCAGAAGCGCGATCAGGACGGGCAGGACATGGCGGCGCGATTCAGGCATGTCGCCAGTCTAGCGCGCGCTCGGCCGGGGGACAAAGGAATTGACCCCGGTTGGGGCTTCTGTCATGCAGCATTTCCAGACAGCGATGAGGCGTGAGGCATGAAGGTCATCATCTGCGGGGCGGGCCAGGTCGGCTGGCAGATCGCCCGCCACCTGTCGGGCGAGAACAACGACGTCACGGTGGTTGACAGCAACCCGGACCTCGTGCGCCGGGCGACCGAGACGCTGGACGTGCAGGGCATCGCCGGTTTCGCCAGCCATCCCGACGTGCTTGAGCGCGCAGGCGCGCGCGACGCCGACATGATCATCGCCGCCACCTATTCGGACGAGGTCAATATGGTGACCTGCCAGGTGGCGCATTCGGTCTTTTCCATCGGGCGCAAGATCGCGCGGCTGCGCAGCCAGTCCTATCTGACGGCGATCTATTCCGATCTCTACCGGCGCGAACACCTGCCCATCGACGTGGTGATCAGCCCCGAGCGCGAGGTCGCCGAGGCGGCGATGCGGCGGCTGTCGTCGCCCGCGGCCTTCGATACCGAGATGTTCCTTGACGGCAAGGCGCAGCTTTTGGGGTTGCGCCTGCAGGAGGATTGCCCGGTTCTCAACACGCCGCTGCGCCAGCTGAGCGACCTGTTCTCGACCCTGCGGGTGGTGGTTCTGGCGGTGCGCCGCGAGGGGCGGCTGTTCGCGCCGGATTCGGGCGATCAGCTGTTTCCGGGCGACGAGGCCTACATCCTGGCGCCGCTCGAGGATATTCCGCGCACGCTTGAGGTGTTCGGCAAGTCGCAGAAGAAGCAGGAACGGCTGGTGATCGTGGGCGGCGGCAATATCGGGCTGGCGGTGGCGCAGGCGATGGAGGCGCGCGGCGCGCGCACCCGCACCAAGATGATCGAGCGCGACCGGCGGCGTGCGGAACTCGCTGCCGATGCGCTGGAGCGCACCATCGTGCTGAATGGCGACGGGATGGATTCGTCGCTCTTGCATGAGGCCGGGATCGCGCGCGCCGATGCGGTGCTGGTGGTGACGGATGACGACAAGACCAACATGCTGGCCGCCGTGCGCGCCAAATCCGAGGGCTGCCCGTTTGCGATCTCGCTGATCAACGACCCGACGCTGGTGCCGCTGATGGAGCCGCTGGGGATCGACGCCTATATCAACCCGCGTGCCACCACCGTCAGCTCGATCCTGCGCCATATCCGGCATGGCCGGGTCAAGGCGGTCTATTCCATCGGCGATGCCGAGGGCGAGGTGATCGAGGCAGAAGTGCTGTCCACGTCGAGCATCGCCGGCTCGGCGATCCGCGAGATCGACTTTCCCGAGGGGGTGCTGGTGGGCGCGGTGCGCCGGGGCGAGAAGATCCTCAAGCCGACCGGCGGGATGCGGGTCGAGGCGGGCGACGTGATCGTGGTCTTTGCGCTGGCCGATGACGTGGTGCGGCTGGAACAGCTGTTGCAAGTCTCGTTCGATTATTTCTAGTCCGATGAAAGAGCGTCTGCTGACCTTTCCGCTGATCCTGATCCTGGCCGGGGTCGCGGCCCTTGCGATGATGATTCCGGGGTTGCACGCGCTGGTGCAGGAGGAGCACCGGGTCGCGCGCGCCTTCGTCTATTCCAGCATTCTCGGTCTTGTGCTGCTGTTTTTGGTGGGGCTGGCGATGGCGGGGCGCGCGACGCGGGGCAATACCGACCTGCAGAACCTGTTTTCGCTGCTCATGGCCTATACGCTGTTGCCGCTGTTCCTGGCGCTGCCGTTCTACGAGGGCATCGCCAATACCAGTTTCATCAATGCCTATTTCGAGATGGTCTCGAGCCTGACCACCACCGGCGCGACGATGTTCGACACGCCCGGACGTCTGGTGGACAGCCTGCATCTGTGGCGCGGCATGGTCGGCTGGCTGGGCGGGCTGTTGATGTGGATCGCGGCATCGGCGGTGCTGGCGCCGCTGCACCTTGGGGGGTTCGAGGTGACCGCGAGCGGTGAGCCGGGCCAGGAGGTGAGCGAACTGGACCGGTTCGAGCGCGCCAGCCCCGGCAAGCGGCTCGCGCAGACCACCTATCAGTTGTTGCCCGTCTATGGCGGGCTGACCGCGGCGCTGTGGCTGATGCTGATGATCGGCGGCGACCGACCGCTCGTGGCCTTCATGCATTCGATGTCGACGATGGCGACAAGCGGCATTTCCCCAATCGGCGGCATCGAGAATGCCGGGTCGGGTTATGGCGGCGAGGCGGTGATTTTCCTGTTCATGCTGTTTGCGCTGTCGCGGCTGACCTTTTCATCCGACACGATCACCACGGCCCGTCCCGGCCTGCATCACGACCCCGAATTCCGATTTGGCATGGCGCTGGTGATCGGGGTGCCGCTGCTGCTGTTCTCACGTCATTGGCTGGGCGCTTTCGAGGTCGACCAGACCGAGAGTTTCGCGCTGGCGGCAGAGGCATTGTGGGGCGGGATGTTCACGGTGCTGTCATTCCTGTCGACTACGGGTTTCGAGAGCGCCGCCTGGGAGGGCGCGCGCAACTGGTCGGGTCTGGGCACGCCGGGACTGATCCTGATGGGGCTGTCGCTGGTGGGGGGCGGTGTTGCCACCACGGCGGGTGGCGTCAAGCTGTTGCGTGTCTATGCCCTCTACCTCAACGGGCGGCGCGAGATGGAGCGGCTGGTTTACCCGTCATCGGTGGGGCGCGCACAGGCGGGCAGCCGCCGGATCCGCCGTCAGGGCGCGTTCATCGCCTGGATATTCTTCATGCTGTTCGCGCTGTCGCTGACGCTGGTGACGGTGGCGCTGACCGCGTTGGGGCAGGGATTCGAGCCGGCTATCGTGCTGGCGGTGGCGACGCTTTCGACAACGGGGCCGCTGATAACGGTCGCAACCGAGACGCCTATTCAACTGTTGACACTTGCGGGGCCCACCAAGCTGGTGTTATGCGCGGCGATGGTGTTGGGTCGTCTTGAGACATTGGCGATCATCGCGCTGCTCAATCCCGGCCTGTGGCGCAATTGACGCTCTGGTTTCGCTCGCGCCGGGAAGGATTTGATTTTGGACTGGAAAGTCGCGCGCACCCGCTTCATACTCTGCCGGTGAGGGAGTGACCGTGCCGGTCCGCGGCGCATGCAAGAATAAAGGCTTTGGATTACGATGGCATCTGATAGGCAAAATCTGCAAGACGCATTTCTGAATCAGGTTCGCAAGACCAAGATTCCGGTCACGATCTTCCTGATCAACGGCGTGAAATTGCAGGGTGTGATCACATGGTTCGACAATTTCTGCATCCTGTTGCGTCGCGACGGGCAGGCCCAGCTTGTCTACAAGCACGCGGTGTCGACCATCATGCCGTCGCAGCCGATCAGCCTTTACGAGGGTGACGACGCGTCTTGACGCAAAGCACCGAGAACGCCGAGACCCGCGCCTGGGTCCTGCATCCCGATATTCCTGCAACGGCCCATGGCCGTGATGCCAAGCTGGCGCTGGCGGAAGCCGAATCGCTGGCCCATGCGCTGCCCGGCCTGACGGTTGTGGGCGCCGAACTGGTGCGCCTGCCCAAGCCGCATCCGGGCACGCTGTTCGGCAAGGGCAAGCTGGCGGAGCTGAAAGCCCGGATCGAGGCCGAGGAGATCGGCCTCGTGCTGATCGACGGGCCGGTGAGCCCGGTGCAGCAACGCAATCTCGAGCGCGAGTGGGGCGTGAAGCTGCTGGATCGCACCGGGTTGATCCTCGAGATTTTCAGCGACCGGGCGGCGACGCGCGAGGGTGTGCTCCAGGTCGAGATGGCCGCGCTCAGCTATCAGCGCACGCGGCTGGTGCGGGCCTGGACCCACCTTGAGCGTCAGCGCGGCGGGCTTGGATTTGTCGGCGGCCCCGGCGAGACCCAAATCGAGGCGGACCGGCGCGCCATCGACGAGCAGCTTGTGCGGCTGCGGCGTCAGCTGGAAAAGGTGGTGCGCACGCGCGAGCTTCACCGTGCGGCGCGCGCCAAGGTGCCGTTTCCGATCGTGGCGCTGGTCGGCTACACCAATGCCGGTAAATCCACCCTGTTCAATCGGATGACCGGCGCCGAGGTGATGGCCAAGGACATGCTCTTTGCCACGCTCGATCCGACCATGCGGCGCATCGAGCTGCCGGGTGGCGGACCCGAGGTGATCCTGAGCGACACGGTGGGCTTCATCAGCGATCTGCCCACCGAACTGGTCGCGGCCTTCCGCGCCACCCTTGAAGAGGTGCTGGCGGCGGATCTGATCCTGCATGTGCGCGACATCTCGCATCCCGAATCCGAGGAGCAGGCGCGCGATGTGCGCGCCATTCTCGAAAGCCTTGGCGTGCGCGAGACAACGCCGCAGATCGAGGTCTGGAACAAGATCGACCGGCTGGCACCCGAGGCGCGCGAGGCGGCGCTGGTGCGCGCGGCGCGTCATGACCATGTGCAGGCGCTTTCGGCGGTGACCGGCGAGGGGATGACGGCGCTGGTGGAGGCGATCGCGGACGCGATCACCGAGACGACCCATGAAACCGAGCTGCACCTGCGCTTTGACGAGGGGCGCAAGCGCGCCTGGCTGTTCGATCGGGGGCTGGTCGAGGGCGAGACCCAGACCGAAGAGGGCTTCACCCTGCAAGTGCGCTGGAGCACCAAGCAGGAGGCGCAGTTCGCCCGGCTTTAGGCCCGCGTCAGTGCGGCGTGGCGGAAGAGAACAGCTGGATCACCAGGATGCCGCCGAGGATCATGCCGGTGCCGATGATGGCGGGGGCGTCGAGTTTCTGGCCGAAGACGACGAAACCGATCATCGCGATGAACACGATCCCCAGCCCCGACCAGACCGCATAGGCCACGCCGACGGGGATGTATTTGAGCGTCAGCCCCAGAAGGTAGAGCGCGATGGCATAGCCCACCATCGCCACCAGCGTCGGCACCAGCCGGGTGAATTGCTGGCTGGCCTGAAGCGCGGTGGTGCCGACGGTCTCGGCGGCAATCGCGCAGATCAGCAGAAGATAGACCTTGGTCATGGCGATGAGTCCTTGTGGTGCGGGGCGGGCGATCAGCCCTTGAGGGCGGCGTCGAGATTGCTGTCGATCTTCTCGAGAAAGCCCATCGTCGTCAGCCAGCCCTGATCGGGGCCGACCAGCAGCGCGAGATCCTTGGTCATGTGGCCCGATTCCACGGTGTCCACCACGACCTTTTCGAGGGTCTCGGCGAAATGCGCGAGCGCCGTGTTGTCGTCGAGCTTGGCGCGGTGCTTCAGCCCGCCGGTCCAGGCGAAGATCGAGGCGATCGAGTTCGTCGAGGTCTGCTCGCCCTTCTGGTGCTGGCGGTAATGGCGGGTGACGGTGCCGTGGGCGGCCTCGGCCTCGACGATCTTGCCGTCGGGGGTCATGAGCTGGCTTGTCATCAGCCCGAGGCTGCCGAAGCCCTGCGCAACGGTATCTGACTGCACGTCGCCGTCGTAGTTCTTGCAGGCCCAGACGAAGCCGCCGTTCCATTTCATCGCGCAGGCGACCATGTCGTCGATGAGCCGGTGTTCATAGGTGATCCCGGCCTTTTCAAACGCGTCGCGGAATTCCTCGTCATAGACTTTCTGGAAGAGTTCGAGGAAGCGTCCGTCATATTGCTTGAGAATGGTGTTCTTGGTCGAGAGATAGACCGGCCATCCCATGTTCAGCCCGTAATTGAGCGAGGCGCGGGCAAAATCGATGATCGAGGAATCGAGGTTATACATGCCCATGTAGACGCCCGCGGAGGGTGCGTCATAGACCTCTTCCTCAATCACGGTGCCGTCCTCGCCGACGAACTTCATGCTGAGCTTGCCGGGGCCGGGGAATTTCATGTCGGTGGCGCGATACTGGTCGCCGAAGGCGTGGCGGCCGATCACGATGGGGCGGGTCCAGCCGGGCACGAGGCGGGGCACGTTGCGGCAGATGATCGGCGCGCGGAACACCACGCCGCCAAGGATGTTGCGGATGGTGCCGTTGGGGCTGCGCCACATCTTCTTGAGGCCGAATTCCTCGACGCGGGCCTCGTCGGGGGTGATGGTGGCGCATTTGACGGCGACGCCCACCTCCCTGGTCTTTTCGGCGGCGTCGATGGTGATCTGGTCCTCGGTGCGGTCGCGTTCCTCGATGCCGAGATCGTAATAGAGCAGGTCGATATCGAGATAGGGCAGGATCAGCTTCTGCTTGATGAAATCCCAGATGATCCGGGTCATCTCGTCGCCGTCCATCTCGACGATGGGGTTTTCTACCTTGATCCTGGACATGTCGCGCTCCGCTTGGGGTGGGGTTGATCCGGCTATAGCAGCGATGCGGCGATGCAGAAAGGGTGTTGGGGCGCAGTGCTGGCCGCCGGGTGGGCGATGCAACGTTTGTGGGGTGCAGTTTATGCCTGCCAAGCCCGTCGTCGGTCACATCGATGCGCGACGTTGCAAGAGCGCCCGCCCGAGGGGGCGGCCGGGCGCCGCGCAGGGGCCTGAAGGCCGCTATTCGCGCGAGGGTGGGGAGGGTAGTTTGGAAAAAAAAGGCGACGACCAATGCGGATATTGGCGCGGTGGGCACCGACCCATCCCGAGACCAACCTTGCGCAGGCGTTTCATGGTAGGCACATTACTCAAATCTGATGTGTAGCTCTGGTGAAGACGATGAAATGTGCGTCCAGTTTTGAGGTGTTAAGCGGATGCTCTGTTTGCGACGACGACAAGTTCTTGGAGATAAATCATCCCCGTGGTCTCTATCGCGCCCGCATCAAGAACATCCCGCGTAGGGAGTACACCAAACCGTTCCTTCTGGAGGTTCACCTTTACTTCAGCGCTCCAAATTTGGATGAAGCAAGAGATATTGCTGAAGGTCACTTAGCCGACGTCCTCAATTTCTTGTCCGTTTCTGCCGGAGCACCGTACAAAAAAAGCCGAATTCGGCAGATCATTGATGCCGGAGAGATTGAGGATCCATCTTCGAGAACGATCTTATGCTGGGGTGATCGCCCCGAATACGATGACCCCCAGCCATTTCTGGACGATTTAGTCGTGAATTCCATGGAAACGCTGATGCAGTTCGACCACCCCCCAGCGGTAAGTAGGGCAATGAGATGGTTTAGAACTGGGCTGAATGCTGAGTTTCGGGACGACCAGTTCACGTATTTCTGGTTGGCGATCGAGATACTCGCCACCCACGCCAAAACGAGTTCAAAAGTTCCCGACAAATGCCCACACTGTCGGGGTTCACTTTACTGCCCAGAGTGCGAAAAAACACCGTTACATAAGCCCTACGAAAAGCAGGCCATTCGCGATCTGTTGCTGAAGTTTCAGGACATCTGCGACGAGGAGAAAGCGACGCTTCTGGCACAAACGCGGAATAGCCTAATGCACGGAGCCACACTTCGTGAGATACAGGGCTCCCTTCCTGACGGTTACGATAATGTCGTGGATTGCCTTGGAGAGCTTGTTTGGCGCGCGATTGTCATTCAGTTTCCACCTGAGTTGGTTCACGGTATCCCGCTTGGCCAACCGGGAACATATTTTGAGCCTACGATGACTGCCGTGGCGACAATTCAGACCGCTGTTCCACAAGACTCCGATGGGAACTTTGAAATCGATTTTAGCGGGGTTCAGGTGCAGATGAAACCTTTTGGCCCGCCGCAAAGTGCGCGCCGGTACGCCGTCGAAGTTTCTCAGGAGCAATTTGATCAGTTGAGAGGCCTGTCGTTTAGAACGGGAGACGACCAAGAGATGCTGCAAAGAGTTGCTCATGAACTTTACGAAGGTTCCGACAAACCATTCATCGGCGTCTTGGCTACTGATATGGCCGAGATTCGGCAAAGAGTGGAACAAGGCGAACAAGGCGAATGGCAGACGATATTTCGACAGATATTCGATACCGGAGCGAAGATTGGCCGCATCCAGTAGCGGCGAGCAGGCGGTCCGCCAGAATGAGCGTTTGACTGAGACGAAGGGCCTTTTCCTCTAAAGTCGCATCGCTGCCCCTTCACCCCCCCCAAAAAAAAGCCAGGGGCCGGATGAACCGGCCCCTTTGTCGTTTATCCGATGATCCCGTTCAGGGTTGCGCTTGGGCGCATGACCGCGGCGAGTTTTTCCGGGTCGGGGTGGTAGTAGCCGCCGATATCGGCAGGCTTGCCCTGGGCTGCGGCCAACTCGCCGGTGATCTTGGCCTCGTTCTCGGCCAGGGCCTTGGCCATGGGCGCGAATTCCTCGGCCAGCGTCGGGTTGTCCGTTTGCGCGGCGAGGGCCTCGGCCCAGTAGCGGGCGAACCAGTAATGGCTGTCGCGGTTGTCGGGCTCGCCGACCTTGCGGCTCGGGGAGCGGCCATTGTCGAGAATGCCCTGGGTCGCCTTTTCCGCCGCCTCGCCAAGGATGCGGGCGCGGGCGTTGTCGTGGACTTCGGCCAGGAACTTGAGGCTTTCGCCAAGAGCGCAGAATTCTCCGAGGCTGTCCCAGCGCAGGTGGTTTTCCGACTGGAGCTGCTGCACATGCTTGGGGGCCGAGCCGCCGGCGCCGGTCTCGAACAGGCCGCCGCCATTCATCAGCTTGACGATCGAGAGCATCTTGGCCGAGGTCGCGAGTTCCAGGATCGGGAACAGATCGGTCAGGTAGTCGCGCAGCACGTTGCCGGTGATGGCGATGGTGTTCTCGCCCCTGGTGATGGTTTCGAGGCTGGCGCGGGTCGCTTCGCGCGGCGCCATGATCTCGAACTTGTCGGCAACGCCCTTGGCCTCGAGGAGGGGGCGGACGTATTTGATGAGTTCGGCGTCATGGGCGCGGGTCTCGTCGAGCCAGAAGATCGCGCGGAAGCCGGTGGCCTTCTGGCGTTCGATGGCGAGGTTCACCCAATCCTCGATCGGGGCCTTGCGGGCCGAGGCCGAGCGCCAGATATCGCCCGCCTGAACGGCATGCTCATGCAGCACGGTGCCGTCATCGAGTTCCATGCGCACGGTGCCGTCTGCGGGGATCTCGAAGGTGGTGGGGTGGCTGCCGTATTCCTCGGCCTTCTGGGCCATGAGGCCGATATTCTGCACGGTGCCTGCGGTGGCCGGGTCGAGCTTGCCGTTCTCCTTGAAGAACTTGATCGCCTCGTCATAGACGGGCGCGTAGCTGTCATCGGGAATGACGCAGACGGCGTCATGTTCCTTGTTGTCAGGCCCCCAGCCCTTGCCGCCCGAGCGGATCAGCGCGGGCATCGAGGCGTCGATGATGACATCCGAGGGGACATGCAGGTTGGTGATGCCGCGGTCGCTGTCCACCATATACATGGGCGGGCGTTCGGCGCGCACGGCTTCGATGGCGGCCAGGATCTCGGGCTTGTCCGAGACGCGTTCGAGCAGGGCGCCAAGGCCCGCATTGGGATTGACCCCGGCGGCGTCGAGTTCGGCGCCGAACTTGTCGAAGACGGGCTTGAGCCATTGCTTGACCGCGTGGCCGAAGATGATCGGGTCCGAGACCTTCATCATCGTCGCCTTGAGGTGGAGCGAGAAGAGCACGCCTTCGGCCTTGGTCTTTTCGATCTCGTCGGCGAGGAAGGAATCGAGCGCGGCGGCGCTCATGTAGGTCGCGTCAACGACGGTGCCCGCCGGGTAGCTGACGCCGTCCTTGAGGACGGTTTCAGCGCCATCCGCGCCGGTCAGCACGATCTTGGCGGTGGCCGCGTCGGCCAGCGTCGCGGAGGTCTCGTTCGAGCGGAAATCGCCGCCATTCATCGAGGCGACGCGGGTCTTGCTGTCGGATGACCAGTCGCCCATGCGATGCGGGTTGTTCTGGGCGAAGCTCTTGACGGCGGCGGCGGCGCGGCGGTCGGAATTGCCTTCGCGCAGGACCGGGTTCACCGCCGAGCCCTTGATCGCGTCATAGCGCGCGCGCACGTCCTTTTCGGCATCGGTTGCCGGGTCGGAAGGGTAGTCGGGCAGGGCATGGCCCTGTTCCTGGAGTTCGCGGATCGCGGCTTCGAGCTGCGGGCCGGAGGCGGAGATGTTGGGCAGCTTGATGACGTTGGCGTCGGGGGATTTCACCAGTTCGCCAAGATCGGCGAGGTCGTCATTCACGCGCTGCGCTTCGGTCAGGCATTCGGGGAAGGCCGCGAGGATACGCCCGGCCAGCGAGATGTTGCGCGTGCCGACGGTGATTCCGGCGGCGGAGGCGAAGTTCTCGATGATGGGCAGGAGCGAGGCGCTGGCGAGTTCGGGCGCTTCGTCGACCTTGGTGTAGATGATGTCGGGATTGGGGGTATCGGCCATCTGTGATCCCTTTCGATCTGGTTGTGAGCTTGCCGCCTCATAACGCAATAAGGGCGCGCGGGAAAGATCGTATGCGACAGTATACAAAAAATATTTACACGCGGCGGCGAGGGTCGGGCGGAGGGCGGCGTTCAGGTGGCGAAGCGTTCAGCGCGCTTGAGGCGGATCATTAGAAGCCGCGCCGCGCTGACCGCGCAGAGCACCGCCACGAAGAGCGGAATCGGCGTGCCGTCGAACATGAGCCCCACCGGCACGGTCAGGAGGACCGAGCCCACCGTCGCGATACAGGCGATCACGCTGGCGGCCATGCCGGCGATATGGCCGAGCGGCTCCATCGCGAGCGCGTTGATATTGCCGAGCGTCAGCGCGGCGTGGGCGAAGACCGTGGTCTGCCAGGCGACATAGAGGGGGAATTGCAACGCCGGGGGCAGGCCGAGGGTGAAGGCGAGCACGATGCCGAGCGTGAGGGCGATTTCGATGCCAAGCGCGCCCGCCACCATCCGCCGCATCCCGAAGCGCATCACGATCGAGGCGTTGACGAGGCTGCCTGCGCCCGCGAAGAGCGCCATGCAGAAGAACCAGAACGGAAATTCGGGGCCACGGGCGAAGGATTGTTCAAAGATCTGCTGGATCATCGAGATCGAGCAGAACAGCGTCGTCATGCACAGCATCTGCACGGCGATGGCCAGCCGCACGGTCGGAATGGACAGCACTTCGCGCATGGCAAGCACCAGCGCGGCGCGGCGAAAGGGACGGCGGCGCGCGGGGGGCAGGGGTTCGTCCAGGCGCAGCGACAGCCAGAGGCTGCTTGCCAGCGCGAAGAGGATGAAGGTGAGGAAGATGGCGCGCCAGCCCGCCAGCGCGATCACGCCGCTGCCCGCCAGCGGAGAGACGGCGGGGACCAGCGTGAACACCATCATCACGAAGCTCATGAGCCGGGCCATGTCGCGCCCCGAATAGAGGTCGCGCACGATGGCCATCGCCACGATGCGCGCCGCCGCAGCGCCGAGCCCCTGCACGATGCGCGCGGCGATCATGAGTTCGAGCGTGGGCGCGGCCCAGGCCAGTGCGGCCCCGGCCATATAGACGCCGGCACCTGTCAGGAGCACCGGCTTGCGCCCGAAACTGTCGGACAGCGGCCCGGTCAGCAGCGTGCCGAGTCCGAGGCCGAAGATGAAGGAGGTGACCACGAGCTGCGCGCGGTTGGGCGCGTCGGGGGTCAGGTTCTCGCCGATCTGGGGCAGGGCGGGCAGCATGGAGTCGATGGAAAAGGCGACTGTCGCCACCAGCATCGCCATCATCGCCACGAATTCGACCCGGCCAAGGCGGCTCTGGCCGGTCATGTCTCGGGTCTTTCGGGGTCGTTGGCGGGCTTGTCATCGCCCCGGTGGTGCTTGTCGGTATGTCCGAGCCGCGCGATCAGCCATTCGGTATGTTCTTCGCGCTTGCGCACGGCATAGGCGCCGAACTGCTGGATCGTCACGGCAAAGACACCAAGGCCGAGAAGGATGAAGATGGTGGTGCCGATCTTGCCGAGCGGCGAGGCGGGGACCAGTTCTCCGTAACCCACGGTGGACAGGGTGACGACGGTGAAGAAATAGCTGTCGAGCCAGCTCCAGCCTTCGACATGGCGGAAAAACACCGTGCCCGAGACGATGATCAGAAGCAGCATCGCCAGAAGCGTGAGGGCGTTGATGCCGCGCATGGTTCAGCCCTCGCCGGGTTGGGCGGCAAGCTGCGCGGTGATGTCGTCGATCACCTGCAGCCAGAGCTCGGGCGGCTGTGCGCCGGGAACGGCGTGCTGGCCTGCGACGATAAAGGTCGGCACCGAGCTGACGCCCATCTCGCGAAACTGCGCATCGCGCTTGCGGATCGCGTCCTCGTCGGCGTCCGAGGCCAGCAGGCGGCTGACCACGGCGGCGTCCATTTCGAGTTCGTCCGCCAGGTCGGCCAGCACTTCGTGATCGCCGATATCGCGGCCCTGTTCAAAATAGGCGCGAAACAGCGCCATCGCCATCGGGGTCTGGCGGTCCTCGATGCCGGCCCAATGCAGCAGGCGGTGCGCATCGAGCGTGTTGGGGGTGCGGGTGATCGCCTCGAAGTCGATGTTGAGCCCGGCCTCGGCCGCCTTTTCGGCGACCGGCATATATGCCTTTACCGCGCCGTCCTTGCCGCCGAATTTCTGTTCGAGATAGGCGCGCCGGTCCATGCCCTCGCGCGGCATGTCGGGGTTGAGCTGGAACGGATGCCATTCAATGGTGAAGGGGTGGTCGGGGCGTTCCTTGAGCGCGGCGTCAAGAAGCGCCTTGCCGATATAGCACCAGGGACAGATCGGGTCGGAGACGATATCAAGCTTGACCATTGAGGGCCTCGTAGATCGGGCGCAGTTCGCGCCGCAGGAGTTTACCGTTGGCACCCGTTGGCAGGGCTTGGACGTGGAAATAGCCGCGCGGTCGCTTGTAGGCGGCAAGGTTCTCTTTCACATAGGCATCAAGGGCGGCTTCGTCCACCGGGGCGGGGCCGCTGTAGAAGGCCATGATGAGGCGGGTATCCTGTTTCACCTCGATATCGGTCACCGCGGATTGGGTGATGCCGGGGAAATGGTTGAGCACGGATTCGACCTCGATGGGCGACACGCGATAACCGCCCGCGTTCATCATGTCGTCGGCGCGCCCGAGATAGGTGATCGCGCCGTTTTCATCCATGCAGCCCTGATCGCCGGTCAGGAACCAGCCGTCCTGAAAGCGTGCGGCAGTGTCTTCGGGCGCGTCGAGATAGCCCAGCATCAGCCCCGGATCGTCGCGATCGATGGCGATGGTGCCTTCGGTGCCGAGGGGAACCGGGCCATCGGGGCCGACAATGGCAACGCGGCGTCCGGGCTGTGGACGGCCCAGAGTTCCGGGGGCGGCGGGGTGATCGGGGCTTGCCGAGATGAAGGTCGAGCATTCGGACATGCCGTAAGCCTCGTGGATGGCGGTGCCGGTGGCCTGTTCCCAGGCAAGGCGGATGCTGTCCGAGAGCTTTTCGCCTGCGGCCAGCCCGTGACGCAGTTTCGGCAGCGAAAGCGGCGTGCCGGGTTGCAGCATCTTGCGATAGACGCCAGGGGCGGCGGCGAAGATGGTCGCATCGTGTCGCTTGAGCAGGAGCGGAAGCTGCACGGGATCGATGCCGGGTTCGGGAATGAGCGCGGTGGCGCCGATGGTCCAGGGGTCCATGAGCCCGGTGCCCAGCGTATATGTCCAGTTGAAGGCGCCCGCGTGCAGCATCCGGTCCTGCGGGCCAAGCCCATACCAGCCCGTCATCATCATCTGGCGCGCCCAGATCGCGCGATGCGCATGGCACACCGCGCGCGCCACGCCCGAAGTGCCTGAGGTGTAGATGATATAGGCCAGCCGGTTCGGGTCGCCCATGTCCCAGTCGGCGGCGGGCAGGCCGCGCATCGCCTCGAGGGCGGGCTGGTCGATCACCGGCATGTCGGTTTCGGGGCAGGCGATGCCGGGGCCGCGCAGGATCGCGGCGGGGGCAAGCGTGTCGATCATCCTGGCCACTTCGGGTGCGGTGAGCTGCGAGGATGTCGGCACCGGCACCAGCCCCACGGCGATCGCGCCCAGATAGGCGATGGGAAATTCCACCGTATTGCCAAGGCGCATCAGCACCCGGTCGCCGGGCACGAGCCCGGTGCGCAACAGTCCCGTGCCGGTGCCGAGCACTGCCTGCTTGAGGCGCGCGTAGCTCCAGCGTTCGGCGCCTGAGAGGCCCAGAACCGCCAGCGCCACCTTGTCGGGCGTGTCGTCGGCATGGGCCAGCACATGCGCGGCCAGGTTGAAGGGGGCGGCACAGGGCGGGTGCGCGGCGGTGCGTGTCACAGAAAGCATGTTCACCGATTAGGCCGCGCGCCCCTCAGTTGCAAGTGGCAGGGGCGGGGCTTATAGGATTTCGCTATGAAGCGCACGACGCCAGAGAACCTGATCCGCGTGGCCCGCGAGAATGGCCGGCAGGACAGCGCAGAACCGCTGAACCTAGGCGAGAGGGTGCGCGAGCTGCGCAAGGCGCGGGGCTGGACGCTGGAACAGGCTGCGGGTCAGGCGGGGCTGGCGAGATCGACCCTGAGCAAGATCGAGAACGGGCAGATGTCGCCCACCTACGAGGCGCTGAAAAAGCTGGCGGTTGGGCTGGAGATCTCGGTGCCGCAACTGTTCACGCCGCCCCAGCGCGAAAAGGTCAGTGGCCGCATGGCGGCGACGCGGGCGGGCGAGGGGCAGCACCAGGCGACCACCACCTATGAGCATGAATTGCTGGCCGAGACCCTGACCAAGAAGCGGATGCTGCCTTATCGCGCGCGCATCCGGGCACGGGATGTTAGCGAATTCGATGGCTGGGTGCGCCATGACGGCGAGGAATTCCTTTATGTGCTGACCGGAGTGATCCGGCTATACACCGAGTTCTACGAGCCGATCGAGATGCGGCGCGGCGACAGCGCCTATTACGACGCGACGATGGGGCATAACGTGATTTCGGTCAGCGAAGAGGATGCGACCTTGTTGTGGGTCACATCCCTGACCTGAGCGCCGCGGCGGCGGTCAGAACATGCTGCGCACACCGCGGGCGGCGTCGGAGATATCGCGCCCCATGCCTTCGACGGTGCCGCAGGCGGTGAGTGCGGCGAGAAAGCTGAGAACCAACAGTTTTTTCATGGCTGCCCAGATCCTGGTCTAGTCTTCTTCATACCACCAGACCTCGGGAAGGAAACCGATGCCGTCCCCGTAGATTGGCAGATCGTCTTCTGGATAGCGCAATTCCTTCAGGTGGGCAATCCGGCCCACGGCGTAGTTGTGGATCGGGATGACGTAGCGTCCGGCGGTCAGGACCCGGTCGAGAGCGCGGGTCGCGGCGATGAAATCGGCGCGGCTGCGGGCCTTGAGCATGGCGTCGATCATGGCGTCGGCAGCGGGGGACTTCATGCCCATGAGGTTGCGGCTGCCGGGCTGGTCGGCCACGTCCGAGCCCCAGTAGAAGCGCTGTTCATTGCCGGGGCTGAGCGAGAGCGAGCGGCGCATGAAGGTCAGGTCGAAATCATACTGGCGCTCGCGTTCGCTGTATTGCGCCTTGTCGGTCGATTGGACGTTGAGGCGGATGCCGAGGCGCTCGAGGGCCTTGGCGTAGATATCCATGATCGCGCTGGCCTGCTGGATGAGCGCGTCCTGCTGCAGGAGCACCGTCAGTTCCAGCGCCTCGCCGGCGGCGTTGCGCAAGCGGCCGTCCTGCACCGTCCAGCCCGCCTCTTCGAGAAGCTGCACGGCACGGCGCAGGTTGGCGCGGTTGCGCTTGGAGCCGTCGCCGGAGGGCAGGGTGTAGCCGTCGAGCGTTCCGGGCGGCAGCGTGTCGGCAAAAGGCGCGAGCAGCGCGCGCACCGCGTCATCGGCGGGGCCGGGGCGCATCCCGAGTTCGGAGTTCGAGAAGTAAGAGGTGATGCGCGGCTGGCGCCCGCCGGTGAGCGTGTCGTTGATATAGTCGAAATTGAACGCCAGGATCAGTGCTTCGCGCACACGCCAGTCATCGAGCGGCGGGCGGCGGGTGTTCATGACGAAGCCGGTCATGCCCGAGGGCTTCTGGTGGGGGATTTCGGATTTGACGATCTCGCCGTTCCGGACGGCGGGGAAATCATACTGGGTTTCCCAGCGCTCGGCGTTGAATTCGCGGATCCATGAAAGGGTCTGGGCCTTGAACGCCTCTTTGAGGACGGTGTTGTCGCCGTAGTATTCGATGCGGATCTCGTCGAAATTGTTGGTGCCGCGCCGCAGGGGCAGATCGGCGCCCCAGTAATCGGGGTTGCGCCTGAGCAGGACGAAGCGGCCGATCTCGTGGTCGGCCACCACATAGGGCGCGGAACCAAGGGGGATGTCCTCGCGCCCGGACTCGGCGAAATCGCGCCCGTCCCATTGCGCCTTCTTGAGGATCGGGCGCAACCCTGCGATGAGCGCCAGTTCGCGATCCTCGGTCGAGAAGGTCAGGCGCACCTTGCGCGGGCCGGTCTGTTCGATCCGCGCGACCTGATCCCAGAAGGCGCGGTAGCGGGGGTGCCCATCGGTGCCCAGCACCTCATAGGACCAGATCACGTCCTCGACGGTGACCGGGCTGCCATCGGAGAATCGGGCCTCTTCGCGCAGGGTGAATTCGACCCATTCGCGGTCGGGGCCGGTTTCGACCGATTCGGCCAGAAGGCCGTAAAGCGTGAAGGGTTCGTCCCAGGAGCGGCCCATCAGCGATTCATGCGTGAGATACTGAAGCTGCCAGGGCGGGGTGCCCTTGAGGGTGAATGGATTGAGCGAATCGTAGCTGCCGACATTGCCGGTCGTCACGCGCCCGCCCTTTGGGGCGTCGGGATTGGCATAGGGGAGCGACACAAAATCCGGTGGCAGCGCGGGGTCGCCATACATAGCTATGCCATGTGTGGGCTCTGACGCCCCCGGAAGCGCGCTGGCACAGAGGAAAAGACAGGCCGTCGCGGCGCGTCCCCAGGAGAAAAAATCCGGTCTCATTCTGGCAACAATTCCCGATGGCCCATGTATGCTTGAGCCCGGACCCTAGAGGCGGATTTATGTCTTTTCAAACTTTTAGCTTGGATGATGGCGCCGGATTGCTTATAAAGGGGGCACTGCTCGATAGGTTTCTTGCCTGTATGAAACCTGCCTCAATAACTTAACGCCGGCTTCGCGCCGGCGTTTTTTTTTGGTCATTTCAGACCGAGGCGCGGGGCGGGTCTGCGCTATGTGGCATCTCGTTGCCCGGCGTGCCAGAGCTTTTGTTTTCAGGTGGCATTCGCGGCCATGACGATTATGCTGCAGCTGCAAAACGTCACAGGAGGGCATTGCAATGAGCGTTGCAGGCAAGACGGCCGTCGTCACCGGCTCGAATTCGGGAATCGGTCTGGGAATCGCCGAGGAGCTGGCCAGGGCCGGTATCAACGTGGTCCTGAATTCCTTTACCGATTCGGAGGATGACCACGCGCTGGCCGAGAGGATCGCCAAGGAGCATGGCGTGAAGGCGCGCTATATCCAGGCGGATATGTCGGACCCTGATGCTTGCCGTGCCCTGATCGAAAAGGCGGGGGCCTGCGATATCCTGGTGAACAATGCCGGTATCCAGCATGTCGCGCCGATCGACCAGTTCCCGGTCGACAAGTGGAACGCGATCATCGCCATCAACCTCAGTTCGGCCTTTCACACCACGGCGGCCGCGCTGCCTGTGATGCGCAAGGCGGGCTGGGGCAGGGTGATCAACATCGCCAGCGCCCACGGGTTGACCGCGAGCCCGTTCAAGTCGGCCTATGTCGCCGCCAAGCACGGGATTGTCGGGCTGACCAAGGTGACGGCGCTGGAAACCGCGCAGGAGCCGATCACCGCCAATGCGATCTGTCCGGGTTACGTTCTGACCCCGCTGGTCGAGGCGCAGATCCCCGACACGATGAAGGAATACGACATGAGCCGCGAGGACGTGATCCGTGATGTCATGTTGCAGCGTCAGCCCTCGAAGGAATTCGCCACGGTGGAGCAACTGGGCGGCACTGCGCTGTATCTCTGTTCGGATGCGGCGGCGCAGGTGACCGGCACCACGATCAGCGTCGATGGCGGCTGGACCGCGCTTTGAGCCTGTCGTGACCCGCAGGAGCAAGAAAGCCACCAAGCGCATCAACCTTGCGCTTCAGGGCGGAGGCGCGCATGGGGCCTTTACCTGGGGTGTGCTGGCGCGGCTGCTGGAGGACGAGGATATCGAGATCGCGGCGATCTCGGGGGCCTCGGCAGGGGCGCTGAATGGCGCGGCGCTGAAATCGGGTTTGCTGGAGAACGGGCGCGAGGGCGCGCTGGCCAATCTCAACTGGCTATGGGAGCAGATGGGCGCGGTGCAGGACATGCGGATGCCCGCCTGGATGATCGGCGCACTGCCCGCGCCGGGGATGATGAGCGCGGCGCTGGAGGCGTCGATGCCCTTTGCCGCGGTGGAGTCCCTTACGCGGATGGTGTCGCCCTATGCCTATGGCCCGTTCTATCGCAACCCGCTGGAGCGGATCGCGCAGCAGTTCCATTATGACACGATCTGTGCCGCCGAGGGGCCGCGGTTTTTCGTCGGCGCGACCAATGTGCATAGCGGCAAGATCCGGATCTTCACAGGCGACGAGATTTCGACCGAGACCCTGTTGGCCTCGGCCTGCCTGCCGACGCTGTTCAAGGCGGTGGAGATTGAGGGCGAGCATTACTGGGACGGTGGCTATACCGGCAACCCGGCGCTGTTTCCTTTGTATGCGCAGGACTTGCCGCAGGATGTGCTGATCGTGCATATCAACCCGCTGGAGCGCGCCGAGGTGCCGCGCAATCCGCAGGCGATCCAGAACCGGATCAACGAGATCAGCTTCAATTCCTCGTTGCTGCGCGAGATGCGGGCGATCCGTTTCGTGCATCGCCTGCTGGATGATGGCGCGCTGAGCGAGGGGGCGATGAAGCGGGTGCATGTCCACATGGTCGCCAATGACGACCTGATGCAGGAGCTGTCGCTGGCGAGCAAGATGGTCCCGGCGCCTTACCTGCTGCACCGGCTTCACGATGCGGGCTACGAGGCGGCGGGGACGTTTCTGGCGAACCATCGCGACGATCTCAATACGCGCGGCACGGTCGATCTCGAGGCGATGTTCAGCTAGGTGCGCGGCCGGATGCGTTCGGGCTCGTCGCTTTCGAGATAGGCTTCTTCCTCGGGGGTCAGGGTGACCTTTTCAAAGCCGGTGATCATGGGTTTCACATGCGCGCGGAAGGAATGGCCGACCGTCAGCAGATAGACATGCGCGACGATGAAGGCGGCGATGGCATAGGCCGAGAGCAGGTGGATGTCCGTGACCCAGCCCGCCAGCGCCAGAGCATTCGGGGCGTCCTCCCAGAGGTTCCAGCCCAGCGCGAGAAGGCCGGTGATCCAGATTGCGGGAAAGAGGATGATCTTGAGAGCGAGATAGGTGATCGCCTGAAGCGGGTTGTGCTTGCGCCAATAGGCCTTGCGATAGGGGTGCGGGCCGCCCTTGAAGATGTCCCAGACGTAAAAGCGCGCCACCTTCAGCAGCCCGTCGCGCGAGGGCACATAATGTTTCCAGGTGCCGGTGGTCAGGTGCCAGAAGATCGCGAAGACCCAGAGCACGATCAGCGCGAGCGCGGCCATGGTGTGGATCATTACCGCCGGGCCGAAGGGGATCGCGCCATGCAGCCCGTTGAGCCCGAGACCGGTGAACAGGAGGATCACGATCAGCAGCATCTGTGCCCAATGCCAGAAGCGCTCGAAGCGGGGGTAGACCTTGACGTAACGCTCAGTCATGGGAGGCTCCGTTTTTCGAGGGGCGCAGGACGCGGATGGCGGCGTGGATCAGAACCCCGCCCAGCGCCGAAAGGAACAGCGCAAGGCCAAGCGTGCCGGCCCAGTCAAAGGGTGCCGTGCCGGGCATGTTGATCCCGGCAAGGCCGGCCATGCGGCCATCCCTGGCGTGGCAGCTTTCGCATTCCACCGCATCCTTGGCCGGGGCGACCATGTGGGCGATCGGCCAATACATGTGGGTGTCGACGAAACCGAATTCGCCGGAATATTCCTCGCCCGCGGCCTTCATCCCCGCATCGATCGCCTTGGCCCAGTCGAAATTGGTCCAGAGCGCGGTATCGGTATCCGGCCCCCAGACCTGCGTGTAGACCAGTTCGTTGAGCTGGCTGTCATAGGCCTGCCGCCCTTCCATGCGCTTGAAGGGCCAGATCCGGTTGCCCTCTGCGTCAGGGGTGCCGTGGATCGGGTTGATCTCGACCGTTTGGGTCGGGTCGATCTTGCGGTCGCCGGTGGTGTATTCGACGACGCCGTCGAACCAGGCGTAATGCGGCGTGACGTTCTCGCCCCATTCGAAATCGCCCTTGGTGGACAGGTAGGTGTGGCGGTGGTCGCCATCGGCCTCAAGATAGTCCGAGATGGCGATGGCGCGGCCCTGTTCATCCAGCTTGCCGGCGGTCGACCAGTCCCAGACCGTCTTGGTGGCGACGCCGCCGCGGGCGAATTCGGGAATGTGGCAGGACTGGCAGGCCAGGGTATCGGTATGATCGTTGAGCTTGAGTCCCTTGATGTTGGCGGGGTGGGGCGTATTGCCGTGGCAGCTTTCGCAGGTGGCGGTGGTGCGGGCCTCGCCGGGTTTGCCGGTGCCATGCGGGTCGGTTGCCTGCGCCATGTAGCGCGACCCGGCCCAGTTGTGGCGGTCGCTGACATGGCAGGTGGAGCAGGTGAAGTCGCCGCCCTCGGGAGACATGTGGACATCGGTCGATAGTGCGGGTTCATAGAGCGCCGAGGAAAGGTCGCCGTGTTTCACGTTGTCGCCGCCGCCGCCATAGAAGTGGCAATTGCCGCAATTGGCGCGGGTCGGCTGGCCGACGCTGCGCGCCGCCTTGCCCAGATCGACCGCCCACGCGGGCGCGCCGGTGATGGTCTTGGATTTCGCGGGAACGGGGTCGAGCGGCGGATGGCCCGAGCGGTCGTCGGCCTTGGTGTATTGACCGGAGCGATCGTGGCAGACGAGGCAGTCGGGCGTGGCGCCGGCCTCGGCGGAACTCTGGTGCATGTCGTCCCAGCCATAGCCCGCATGACAGGACGTGCAGCGCGGTTCATTGCCCGGAACCGAGCCGCAGAACGCGTTGATGACGTTGCGCTTGCCGAGCAACTGGCCGGTCTCGGGATGCTCGAATTCCCATTTGAAATGGATCGAATGCATCACCTGGTCGTCGGCGTTGTTATGGCAGCTGAGGCAGGCCTCGGTGACTTCGGGGCCGGTCTTGAAGTCCTTCTTGAGGATTTCGAACTTTGAATGATCCGCCGTGCTGTCCGCACCGGGGAGCGCGGGTGCGCCGCTCTGTTGCGCGGCGAGCGGACCTGCGACGGCCAGCATCGTCAGCAGCAGGGAGAGCAGGAAGCGAATCATAGGCACGGCCCGTTTGTTAAGAAAATCCACATTCCTGATCTGGAATGTATATTTCCCTACCGCATTGATCCAGCGCAAGGCGCGGCCGAGCGCCGATCGCTATAGCGCGCGCCGCGCCAGCGCACCCGGCGCGCGGACAAGAGTGTGTGGCCTGTGCGAAAGCGAATGCGGAATCAGACCGCGCCCAAAATGGCGCGGTGCGAGAATGACGCAGGCGCGATTCAGGTCCTTCGCTTCAGTCTTGGGTCGTCGGGGTTGACTTCGCCGGGATAGACAAGCCCGGCCGAGATGACCAGCTTGGCGGCATCCTCGACGCTCATGTCGAGTTCGATCACGTCCTCGCGCGGGAAGAACAGGAGAAAACCGCTGGTCGGGTTCGGGGTGGTGGGCACGAAGATGCTGAGCAGGTCCGAGCCGGTTTCGGCCTTGGTGTTGACCTCGCCCTTGGCGGCGGTCGAGATGAAGCCGACGGCCCATATGTCCTTGCGCGGATATTGTACGAGGCAGGCTTTCTCGAAGCTGCGTTCGGACTGGGCAAAGACGGTTTCGGCGATCTGCTTCACGCCCGAATAGATCGAGCGCACCACCGGCATCCGGTTGACCAGCGATTCAGCGAAGCGGATCAGGGATTTGCCGATCAGCCCCTTGGCGATCCAGCCGACGATGATGGTGAAGACCAGGAAGATGATCACGCCGACGCCGCGCAGGTTGATGCCGATGTAATGTTCGGGGCGCAGGTTGGTCGGGATGAGCGGCAGCACGAAGCTGTCGACCCAGCCCATCAGGGTCCAGATCAGCCAGATCGTCAGCGCCACCGGCGCGATGACCACGAGGCCCGTGAGGAAGCTGGCGCGCAACCCCGAGAACATGCCCGGTTTGCGCAGCGGTTGGGGCTCTTCGTCGAATGGGGTTGTCATTGGGGTTGTTCTGTCTTCCGTTCACGACATAGATCGCTATCTAAGCTCTTTGCGCGGGCGGAACAATGGGATTTGCGCCGGATTCACGGGCACGACACGCGGAACGCGACCCTCTGCCGGGAAATGAGGCAAAGCGGTGTGCCCGGCGGTTGTCTGGCGGTCGCGAAAAGCCCGGCAAGGGGTTGCGCCCCGTCAAGGGCGGTAGTATACGCGCGCCACTCAACACCGCAGGCATGGGCGGGCCGATGGGGGAGACATCCTCATCCGTCCACCGGTTGAAGCGACGCTTCTCATCCCGTGCCGAGGCTAAAACCGGAAAGGAAACGGACATGGCTCTTCCCGAGTTCTCCATGCGTCAGCTGCTTGAAGCCGGCGTTCACTTTGGTCACCAGACGCAGCGTTGGAACCCCCGTATGGGCGAGTTCATCTATGGTGCGCGCAATGGTATTCACATCGTCGACCTGACGCAGACCGTGCCGCTGCTGGATGCGGCACTGAACGCGGTTCGCGAGACCGTCGCCAAGGGCGGCCGCCTGCTGTTCGTGGGCACCAAGCGCCAGGCCGCGCAACCGGTGGCGGATGCCGCCGATCGCTGCGCACAGTATTACATGAACCACCGCTGGCTGGGCGGCACGCTGACCAACTGGCAGACCGTGTCGAAGTCGATCAAGCGCCTGCAGGAGATCGACGAGATCCTTGCCGGTGGCGCCGAGGGCCTGACCAAGAAAGAGCGTCTTGGCCTGGAACGCGACCAGTACAAGCTGGACGCCAGCCTGGGCGGTATCCGCGAGATGGGCGGCCTGCCGGACATGCTGTTCGTCATCGACGTGAAAAAGGAAGCGCTGGCCGTGGCGGAAGCCAACAAGCTGGGTATCCCGGTCGTGGCCGTGGTCGACACCAACTGCTCGCCCGATGGTGTGGATTACATCATCCCCGGCAATGACGACGCCGCCCGCGCGATCTCGCTCTACTGCGATCTCGTGAGCCGCGCCGCTCTGGACGGCACGGCCGTGCAACTTGACGCCGCAGGCGTTGACGTGGGCGCGCTGAGCGAAGCGCCGGTCGAAGAGGCTGCCGCAGAAGCACCGGCGGAGACGCCTGCTGAGGCTCCGAGCGAAGCGGCCGCAGAGGCACCGGCGGATCAACCCGCGGAAAGCTGAGCGGCGTTCACGAAAACGACACGGGGGCAGGGGTATCCCGCCCCCGGTATAATCCGAATATCCGAAGGAGAGCCAAGATGGCGATCACTGCTGCACAGGTGAAAGAACTGCGCGACAAGACCGGCGCAGGCATGATGGACGCGAAGAAGGCGCTGAGCGAGAACGATGGCGACATGGATGCCGCCGTTGACTGGCTGCGCACCAAGGGTCTGGCGAAAGCCGCCAAGAAATCGGGCCGCACCGCCGCCGAGGGCCTCGTGGCCGTCAAGGTCGATGGCGGAAAGGGCGTTGCCGTCGAGGTGAATGCCGAGACCGACTTCGTCGCCAAGAACGGCGAATTCCAGGAGATGGTCGGCAAGATCGCCGAGGCCGCTCTTGGTGCCGCTGACATCGAGGCGCTGAAAGCCGCCGATCTGGGTGGCAAGAGCGTGGCCGACACGATCACGGACAAGATCGCCACCATCGGCGAGAACATGTCGCTGCGCCGCATGGACGCCATCGAGGGCGATACCGTTGTGTCCTATGTCCATAACGCGATGACTGACGGCATGGGCAAGATCGGCGTTCTCGTCGCGCTGAAGGGCGGCGACGAAGCGTTCGGGCGCCAGGTTGCGATGCATATCGCCGCCACCAACCCCGCCGCGCTGAACGAGGCGGAGCTCGATTCCGCCGTGGTCGACAAGGAACGCCAGGTCCAGATCGACATCGCACGTGAGTCGGGCAAGCCCGAAGCGGTGATCGAGAAGATGATCGAAGGCCGGATGAAGAAGTACATGGCCGAAGTGACCCTGCTGGGTCAGGCCTTTGTCATCAATCCCGACCTGACCGTCGAAGCCGCCGCGAAGGACGCGGGCGCCGAGATCCTGGGCTATGTGCGCCTGGAAGTGGGCGAAGGCATCGAGAAGAAGGAAGAGGATTTCGCGGCTGAAGTCGCGAAGGCCGTGCAGGGCTGAGGCTCGCCGATCCACAATGCAGATCCTGAAATGACCGGTGCCGCCCCTTGGGCGGCACCGGTTTTTTTGCACGAACCATCAATTGGGGATCGAATAGAACGCAGCAAGGTCCGACCGCCGACCTGACGAATAAGACCGGCGGCCGGGGTCCGGTCAAAAACCGGCAGGTCGGAGAGCCTTGAAATGACAAGGAATCCGAACCCAGGTTCCCAGGCCAAAATGCCACCACTCACGGAACGTCATAATTCTGCGCCTTAATGTCGCATAACGGAAGTATGTAATTCCTTACCCTAACGTAAACCATTGACACGGCGGCATACTTTAAGGGTCGAGCACGAACATCTGGTTCTGGAATGCGGCTTTCAGCACTGCCTGTGCGGTGGTTTCGACTCCGAGCGCCTCGCGGGCAAGTCGCAGGTGCTTTTCGACGGTGGCGGGATTGAGCGACATCAGGAGCGCGATATCCTGAATCGTCTTGCCATCGCCGACCCATCCCAGGACCTCTCTCTGGCGGCGCGTCAGGGCGCGTTTCTCGGTGCTGTAGGGCAGGGTCTGGATGCGCAGGTGGACGATATTGTTGAGCGCAAGGATCTCCTGCCCGTGTTCGGTCCAGATCGAATCCAGTGCCGCCTGATCGAGGTCATTTCGCCCGGTCAGCGCGATCGCGCCCTTGCTGCGTGTGGAGAGGCTCTTGAAGCTGATCGAGTAGCCCGCCGTCACGCCCTGGCTGCGGTTGAACTCGACCACGCGGCGTTCGCCGTCATTGAGCACTCCTTCATTCAGCATCCGGCGCAGCACCGACCATGAACAGGCGCCCTCGTGTTCCAGCGCCCAGCGCACCATCGGCGCATGGGTATAGAGGCTTTCGCCGATATAGACGTCGGTATAGTCGCGGCTGTGATTGGTCAGCAGGATGAAATCATCCGGGTCGCCGAGCGATGTAGGGGTGCGATAGCGCGTGTAGCCATAGAGAATGCGGTCGAACCCATAGCCGGCCATGTGCTGCGTGTGCAGATCCCAGAGCTGTTCGATGCTCGAGACGTTGATGAGCTCGTTGATCCGGTCGCAGCAGACCATTCAGCTCTCCAACTGCGCTGTCATCGCTTCGAGCGCCAGTTCGTAGCCCTTGGCGCCGAAGCCGCAGATCACCCCGATGGCGGCCCGCGCGATGAAGGACTCGTGGCGAAACGGTTCGCGCGCGTGGATGTTGGAGAGATGCAGCTCGATCGCGGGCAGTTCGACCGAGAGGAGCGCATCCATCAGCGCGATGGAGGTATGCGTATAGGCCCCGGCATTGAGGATGATCCCGTCATGGGTGCCGCGGGCGGCATGGATCGCGTCGATCAGCGCGCCTTCGCTGTTGTCCTGACGAAAATCCATCGCAATCCCGAGCGCCTTTGCCTTGTCGCGGCAGAGCGCCTCGATATCGGCGAGGGTGGTGGCACCATAGACATCGGGCTGGCGTTGCCCCAGCAGGTTGAGGTTCGGCCCGTTGAGGATCAGGATCGAGGTCATGCGATGTCTTCCCTTGTTCCCTTGGGTTGTAGACCGTCATGCAAGCTCATGTCGAGGGTCCGCGCACGCGCGCTCTGACCGGAGCGGCACGTGTCGCACGCGCGGCACATGACATAGACGTCACAAACAGCTATCGGGATGTGCCATATTGCCGGATTTCTGAACGAAATCAAGAGCAAATGGCGGAGAGACAGGGATTCGAACCCTGGGATCCCGTGAAGGATCAACGGTTTTCGAGACCGCCCCGTTCGACCACTCCGGCACCTCTCCGCGGGGTCTGGAGGGTGCGTTTAATTCGCTTTGCCTGGCATGACAAGGGGGATTTGACGTTGTTTGATCATTGTTTTTGCCTAGCTTAGACTTGCAGGCAGCAAAGGAAAGGACAGCCCATGATCGCCGCGCGCCCCAACGCCCTTGTCCGGCAGGTTGTTTCGCCGGTTCTGATGCTGGCCCTGGCCCTTGTCCTTGTGATGGCGGCAAACGCCGCGCGGGCCGCCGAGAGGGACCGGCTGGTCGCCTTTCTCAACGTCACGGGGTTTGATGTGGCGCTGGACAGTATCGCGCTGTCGGCGGCGAAAGCGCCGGGCATGCTGGGCCTGTCGGCCAGCGATTTCGGCGAGCAGTGGAGCCGGATCGCCGAGGATGTCTTTGGAACCGGCAAGATGCGCACGATGGCGCTGGATATTCTGGAAGAGACCCTGTCGGACGAAGACCTGGCCCATGCCGCGGCGTTCTATGCCACGCCGCTGGGGCAGCGGCTGGTCGAGGTCGAGAATGCCTCGCACATGGTGGGCGAGGAGATCGACAAGCGCGCCATCGGTGAGGAGCTGATTGCCCGGATGGTCGAGACGGGGTCGCCACGCGCCGGACTGCTGAGCGATCTCAACGCGGCCGTGGATAGCGGTGACGTGGCTGTGCGCGCGGTACAGGAGTTGCAGCTGCGCTTCATGATGGCCGCCTCGAATGCCGGGGTGCTGGAGCGGCGGATCGACGAGGGACGGCTGCGCGCGCTGATGCGCGAGAACCGGGATTCGCTGCGGCTGGATCTGAAACGCTCGGGGCTGGCGGCGGCGGCCTACACCTATCGCGACATATCGGATGAGGATCTGCGCGACTACCTGGAGGCGCTCCGGGATCCGCAGATGCAGCGGGTCTATGAGTTGATGAATGCCGTTCAATGGGAGGTGACCGCCGACCGTTACGAGGCGCTTGCCAAGCGGATGGCCGAAGTCGGCACGGGGCAGGAGCTGTGAGCGGCGCCGTGATCGGCCGGATGCTGGCGGGACTTGTCCTGGCGCTTGGCATGATGTCCCAGGCCTGGGCGCAGCAGGGCGCTGAGCGGGGCGCGCAGATCGACGCCCTGATCGCGGCGCTCAGGATCGGTGATACTGTCGCGTTGATGCGTGAGGAGGGGCTGGTCTTTGGCCGCGAGATTGGCAGCGACATGCTGGCTGACGGCGAATCCGATGGCTGGCCGGCGGTGGTGTCGCGGATTTACGATACCGAGAAGATGCAGGCGCTGGTGGCGCAAGGCCTTGGCGAGGCGCTTGACGAGGCGGACCCCGCGCCGATGATCGCGTTCTTCGCTTCGCCGCGCGGACAGGAGATCATCGCGCTGGAACTGGCGGCGCGACGGGCGTTTCTGGACCCGGTGGTCGAGGAGGGTGCGCGCGAGCGGCTGGAAATGCGGCGCGACGAGGATGATCCGCTGCTCGGGCATGTGGACCGGCTGATCGAGGACAGCGATCTGATCGAGCGCAATGTTAGCGGCGCGCTCAATGCCAACCTCATGTTCTACAAGGGCCTGGTGGACGGAGGCGCGCTGGAGATGTCGCAGGACGAGATCCTGGACGATGTCTGGAGCCAGGAGGAAGCGGTGCGCGAAGATGCGCAGGGCTGGCTGCAATCCTTCCTGATGATGGCCTATGACCCGCTGTCCGGGAGCGACCTTGAGGCCTATGCCGCGTTCTATCGCAGTGCCGAGGGGCGGGCGCTCAATCGTGCGACCTTCACGGCTTTTGACCGCATGTACGAGGAGATATCCTATCTTCTCGGGCGTGCCGTGGCGGAGCGTATGCAAAGCGAACGGCTTTGAGGGGAAAAACCCCGGCGGCCCCCTTGACTTTGCGGCCCAGTTTTTGAATAAGCGCGCATCCCGGCGGGGGTTTCCCGTGCGGGTCATGTAATGATCGCCCATCAAGGGCGCGCTGTTCGAGGTGGTCTTGGCCAAGCGGGCCGGACCGGGAACATCGGGAAACCGGGACCGAAGAACGCGGCAAGCGAAAAGGAAATGAAGATGTTTGCGGTTATGAAAACCGGTGGCAAGCAGTACAAGGTGCAGTCCGGCGACGTGCTGCGCGTTGAGAAACTGGCAGCCGATGCCGGTGAGAAAGTTCAATTCAACGAGATCCTGATGCTGGGCGGCGACAAGCCGGTGATCGGCACGCCTTTCGTCGATGGCGCGGCCGTGCAGGCCGAAGTGGTCGACCAGGTCAAGGGCGACAAGGTCATCAATTTCGTCAAGCGCCGTCGTAAGCATGGCTCCAAGCGCACGGTCGGGCATCGTCAGAAGCTGACCCTGCTGCGGGTGACCGAGATCCTCGAGAAGGGCGCCGACAAGTCGGGCGTCAAGGCCGCACTGGGCGCGGGGTCGATCGCGGCTGTCGCCGCAGGTGCCGCCGAAGCCAAGGCACCCGCCAAGAAGGCAGCGCCGAAAAAGGACGCCCCGAAGAAGGCCGAGGCCGAAGCCAAGGCTGCGCCGGCCAAGAAAGCCGCGCCCAAAGCGGCTGCGAAGGCCGACGCGGGCGGCGACGATCTCAAGCAGCTGTCGGGCGTTGGCCCCGCGCTTGAGAAGAAGCTGCAAGAGGCCGGCGTCACCACTTTCGCGCAGATCGCGGCGTGGACCGAGGCCGATATTGCTGATATGGATGAAAAGCTGTCCTTCAAGGGCCGGATCGAGCGCGAGGGCTGGGTCGACCAGGCCAAAGAGCTGACCAAAGGCTGAAGGGCGAAAGGAGTAACACGATATGGCACACAAGAAAGCAGGCGGTTCCTCCCGTAACGGTCGCGACTCAGCGGGTCGCCGTCTTGGCGTGAAGAAATATGGCGGCCAGGCCGTCATTCCGGGCAACATCATCGTGCGTCAGCGCGGCAACAAGTTCTGGCCGGGCGAAGGCGTCGGCCAGGGCAAGGATCACACGATCTTTGCCACTGCCGAAGGCGCCGTGAAGTTCCACAAAGGCCTCAAGGGCCGCACTTTCATTTCGGTGGCTCCAGTCGCGGAGGCTGCCGAGTAAGCCGATCTGAGAGAGTTCAGACAATTTGGGGATCGGCGCCAGCGCCGGTCCCCTTTTCATTTCGGGTCAATCCGTCGGGATGCGAAGGGACGAGGGCAACATGCCCACGGTGAGAGGTGCATTCCCCCGAAAGCGCAATCTGAGGAGAGAACGCGCATGTTACACGACCTGATCGTCAATCAGCCGGTGATCGAGACCGAACGTTTCGACCTGCGCCCGCTGCGTCCGTCGGATGCCGGGCTGATCGAATTCTTTACCGCCGATCAACGGGTGGCCTCTGCCACGACGTCGATTCCCCATCCGCTGCCGCCTGGCACGACCGAGGCCTTCATCGCGCGCGCTCTTTCAAAGGAACGCACCGAGGATGTCTGGGCGCTGGACGGCACGCGCAGCGACGGGCCGGAGGTCATGGGCGTGATCGGCCTTGAACGGGTTGATCTGGGGCAGTGCGAGATCGGCTATTGGGTCGCGCCGGCCTATTGGAACAGCGGTGTCGCCTCGGCGGCGGTGGCCGCGCTGATCGCGGCCAACCCGCTGGAGTGCCGCACGATCTTTGCCACGGTCTTTCAGGATAACCCGGTCTCGGCGAGGGTTTTGACCAAATGCGGTTTCGCCTATCTTGGGGATGCCGAAAGCTTCTCGGTTGCGCGTGGTGCCAAGGTGCCCACATGGACCTACAGTCTGAAAATGGATTGAGCCCGGAGTGGCCTTTGCATAAGGAAACGACATGAAATTTCTCGATCTTGCAAAGGTTCACATTCGCTCGGGTGCGGGCGGGGGCGGCTGCATCAGCTTTCGCCGCGAGAAGTATATCGAATATGGCGGTCCTGATGGCGGCGATGGCGGCAGCGGCGGTTCGGTCTGGGTCGAGGCGGTCGAGGGGCTGAATACGCTGATCGATTTCCGCTATCAGCAGCATTTCTTCGCCAAGAACGGCCAGCCCGGCATGGGCAAACAGCGCACCGGCAAGGATGGCGACGATATCGAGCTGCGCGTGCCGGTGGGGACCGAGATCCTCGACGAGGACCAGGAAACGGTGATCGCCGACCTGACGCTGGTGGGCGAGCGTGTGCTGTTGGCCAAGGGCGGTAATGGCGGCTGGGGCAACCTGCATTTCAAAAGCTCGACGAACCAGGCGCCCCGGCGCGCCAATTCCGGTCAGCCGGGGGTCGAGCGCACGCTGTGGCTGCGCCTGAAGCTGATTGCCGATGTGGGTCTGTTGGGGCTGCCCAATGCGGGCAAGTCCACCTTTCTTGCCGCCACGTCGAACGCGCGCCCGAAGATCGCGGATTACCCATTCACGACGCTGCATCCCAACCTTGGTGTTGTGGGCGTCGATGACGTGGAATTCGTGGTGGCCGACATTCCCGGCCTGATCGGCGGCGCGCATGAGGGGCGCGGATTGGGTGATCTGTTTCTCGGGCATGTGGAGCGTTGCGCGGTGCTGCTGCATCTGGTCGATGGCACATCGGACAGCATCGCCGAGGATTACCGGACGATCATCCAGGAACTCGAGGCCTATGGCGGTCATCTGGCCGACAAGCCCCGGATCACGGTTCTCAACAAGATCGATGCGCTGGACGACGAAGAACGCGCGGCGGCGCATGCAGAGCTGGAAACCGCCTGTGGTGGCCGCGTCCTCGAGATGTCGGGGGTGGCACGAGAGGGCGTCATCGAGGTGCTGCGCGCGCTGCGTGCCCAGATCGACGACGATCGCCTGCGCCAGCGCATAGCAGAGGACGAACCCGAACCGTGGCAGCCGTGAAAGACGCCAGGCGCCTGGTCGTGAAGATCGGCTCGGCGCTGCTTGTGGATCGACAGACCGGCAAGCTGCGCACCGAGTGGCTGCGCGCGCTGGCCGAGGACGTGGCGCGGCTGAGGGCGCGGGGAACGGATGTGATCCTGGTGTCGTCGGGCTCCATCGCGCTTGGCCGTGCGGAGCTCGGCCTGCCCGCGAGCGAATTGACCCTTGAGCAGAGCCAGGCCGCGGCGGCGGTGGGGCAGATCGAACTGGCGCGCGCCTATGCCGAGGCGCTCGCGGCGCATGGGCTGCGCGCGGCGCAGGTTCTGGTCACGCTGGAGGACAGCGCCGACAGGCGGCGCTATCTCAATTCACGCGCCACGCTGGAGCAGTTGTTGAAACTTGGCGTCGTTCCCATTGTCAACGAAAACGACACCGTCGCCACGGATGAAATCCGCTATGGCGACAATGACCGCATGGCCGCGCAGGTGGCGGTGACGGCGGGGGCAGATCAGCTGATCCTGTTGTCGGATGTCGACGGGTTCTATTCCGCCAATCCGGCGCAGGATCCCGATGCACGGCGCTTCGAGGTGATCGAGGCGATCACGCCCGAGATCGAGGCGATGGCGGGCGACGCGGGTTCGGGCCTGAGCAAGGGCGGCATGAAGACCAAGCTGATGGCGGCCAAGACGGCGATCGCGGCGGGATGCGACATGGCGATCACCGAAGGTTCGGTGCTGCATCCGATACAGGCGCTGGAGAATGGCGCGAATGCAACCTGGTTCCGGGCGCAGGGCGATCCGCAGCAAAAGCGCAAGGCCTGGATCGCCGCGATGAAGCCGCGCGGCCGCGTCGTGGTGGATCAGGGCGCCGCTGGGGCGCTGGCGCGCGGGAGCAGCCTGCTGGCGGCGGGGGTGCTGCGCGTCGAGGGGCGGTTCGGGCGAGGTGATCCGCTGGAAATCGCCGATGAGGCAGGACATGTGATGGGACAGGGGCTGACGCGCTACGACGCGGGCGATGCCGGGAAAATCTGCGGGCTGCGTTCGGATCGGATCGAGGACGTTCTGGGTTATCCGGGGCGCGGACCGTTGATCCATCGTGACGATATGGCGTTCTGAGGTGCGGCGGTGATAAGAACCGTCCCATGAATTCAGGGAAGTGAACGATGAAAGACGTGGATGACATTCCCGCATTGATGGCCGGGATCGGCCAGCGTGCAAGGGCCGCGGCCAGTGAACTGGCGAGCGCCGGCGCGGATGCCAAGCGCAAGGCGCTGGAGCTGGCAGCCGATGCGGTCTGGAACGGGCGCGCCGCGATCATGGCGGCCAACGAACAGGATATGGCTTTTGGGCGCGACAAGGGCCTGTCGGATGCCATGATGGACCGCCTGCTGCTGACCGAGGACCGGATCGGCGGCATTGTCACGGGCCTGCGTGCAGTGGCCGCGCAGGACGATCCGGTGGGCGAGGTTCTGGCCGAGTGGGACATGGAGTCGGGTTTGCATATCCGCCGGGTGCGCACCCCCATCGGCGTGATCGGCGTGATCTATGAAAGCCGCCCGAATGTCACCGCCGATGCCGGTGCGCTTTGCCTCAAGGCGGGAAATGCGGTGATCCTGCGGGGCGGGTCCGAGAGCTTCCATTCCTCGAGCGCGATCCATGCCTGCCTTGTCGAGGGGCTGCGCGCCGCCGGTCTGCCCGAGGATGCGATTCAGCTTGTGCCGACGCGCGACCGCGCTGCTGTGCAGGCAATGCTGACCATGGTGGACGATATCGACGTGATCGTGCCGCGTGGCGGCAAGGGCCTTGTGGCGCTGGTGCAGAACGAGGCGCGGGTGCCGGTCTTTGCGCATCTCGAGGGTATCGTGCATATCTTCATCGACCGCGAGGCGGATCCTGAAAAGGCCCTGAAAGTGGTGCTGAATGCCAAGACCCGGCGCACAGGTATCTGCGGCGCGCTTGAGTGCCTGCTGATTCATCGCGATATCGTCGATACGATCGGCCAGGGCGTGGTGCGCGCGTTGATGGATGCCGGGGTCGAAGTGCGCGCGGATGAGACATTGCAGGCGATCGAGGGGACGAAGGCCGCCACTGATGCGGATTGGGGTTGCGAATACCTGGACAGTATTGTCGCCGCGCGCGTGGTGGATGATCTCGATGGGGCCATCGCGCATATCCGCCGCTATGCTTCGCAGCATACCGATTGCATCATCACCGAGGATGATTCCGCCGCCGCCGCGTTTTTTCAGCGGCTCGATTCCGCGATCCTGATGCGCAACGCCTCGACCCAGTTCGCCGATGGCGGCGAGTTCGGCATGGGCGCCGAGATCGGCATCGCGACGGGCAAGCTGCATGCGCGCGGGCCGGTCGGGGCCGCGCAGCTGACCAGTTTCAAGTATCTTGTCGAAGGCGATGGCGCGACCCGTCGCTAGCTCTGGCGCCCGATGGTGATTTCAACGCTGTCGGGGCCGGTTTCAAACGAACAGCGGCGGTTCATAGACGCCATTTGCAGCGGCAGAAGCAGGAACTGCACCGCCGCCGGGGGCACCTCGGCGGTCTGTGCTTCGCCGCGCAGCAAGCCCCAGAAACCGGGATCGAGCCGCAACCGTTCGCCCTGAGCGCGGATATGCCATGCATCATCGCCGATGCGGACGCAAAGCGCGCCGCCATAGGGCAGGGCGTGTTCGCAGCAGAGCGTTGCCAGCAGCACCACCTGCGCGATGCGCCGCGCCATGCTGTCCGCCGGGGCCCAGTCAAGGGTGATGCGGCTGCCGTCATAGATCTCCGAAAGGATGCGGCGAATTTCCTCGGCGCTGACCATCTGCGCATCCGAGGCGATACCGAAGGCGAGGCGAAACAGGCGGATACGGGCATTGGCATGGGCGGCACTGTCGCTGACCAGCGCCATCTCGGGCCGCTCATCCGCGCCGGAAAGCCGCAGCAGTTCGAGGCCATTGGCGACGGCGCCGATCGGGCTGATGAGGTCATGGCAGATCCGCGAGCCTATCAGTGCGGCCAGTGTTTCGCTATGGTGGGGCATGTCGATCACTCCGAAGGGCGCACGCATATGTCGGACCTCAATTCACTTCTCGAACCCGGCATGCTGGTGCGGCATCCGGAGCAGCCCGATTGGGGGATCGGGCAGGTGCAATCCAACATCGGCGGGCGCATCACGGTGAATTTCCGGGAGACCGGAAAGATGGTGATCGACGCGAACCGCGTGGCGTTGCTTCCTGTCATAGAGGACCGATAGAGTTACCAAATGATTAACGCGGCTGCGGGTGCAGGGTGATCGTGCGCGGGCGTTGCCATTGTGCAGAGCCTTCACTACAACCACGCCACATGCCGCAAAGCAGCTCGAGGCACGATGGATTCAGCACATGTTCCTCAGTTTCGCGTGAAGCTGGCCAGCAGCGAAGACGAGCTGCGCGCTGCGCAGCGTCTGCGCTACCGCGTCTTTGTCGAGGAACTGGGCGGCGACGGGCCGCTGGTGGATCACGATGCGCGCCTTGAGCGCGACCGGTTCGACGAATGGTTCGATCACCTCCTCCTGATGGACGATGCAAGGGGCGGCGATGTCATCGGCGTCTACCGGGTGCTGCGCGATGACCGGGCGCGATGTGCAGGGCAGTTCTATTCCGAGGATGAATACGATCTCGACATCCTCAAGCGTTCGGGGCGGCGGCTGATGGAGCTGGGCCGCTCCTGCCTCGATGCCGACTACCGGGGCGGTGCGGCGATGTATCATCTCTGGACGGGACTGGCGGGCTATGTCGCCGAGCACGGGATAGAGATCCTGTTCGGCGTGGCCAGCTTTCACGGCACCGACCCGCAGGAACTGGCGCAGCCGCTCTCGCTACTCCATCACCGGCACCTGGCGCCGCCGCCGCTGCGGGTGCGCGCACAGCCCGCGCATTTCCAGAGCATGGACCTTGTTCCCGAGGCCGATCTCGACCGGCGCGCGGCGATGTTGCAGGTTCCGGCATTGATAAAGGCCTATCTGCGCCTTGGCGGTTATGTCGGCGAGGGCGCCTTTGTCGATCACGATTTCAACACCACGGATATCTGCCTGGTGATGGATACCACCCGCATGAGTGAAAAGCAGAAAACCATTTATACAAAGGATGCTGCGGGGTGAACTTCACCTGGGACTCGGGCGATGTGCCACCCTTGGCCCCGATCGGAGTCGCGGGCTGGCTGCGGGTCGGAATCCGGGGCGGGGCAATGGCTGTTCTGCTGGTGGGCGGTCTGGTGCTGCTGCTTGCGCTGCGCGGGATCGAGCGGCCGATTCACGGGCTTCACCGCCCCTGGACTGCGCATGTTCCAGAACGCGTCAGCCGCGCGATGTTCCGTATATTGGGGATGCGCCATGAAATCGAAGGGCGCCCGATGCGCAAGCATGGTGCGGTGGTCGCCAACCATTCGTCATGGCTCGATATCTTCGCGCTGAATGCACGCAAGCGGATCTATTTCGTGTCGAAATCCGAAGTCGCGGGCTGGCCCGGGATCGGCACGTTGGCGCGTTGCGCGGGAACCGTCTTCATCAGTCGCGACCCGAGGGAGGCTCGTGCCCAGACCGAGCTTTTCGAGGCAAGGCTGCTGGCGGGACACAGGCTCTTGTTCTTTCCCGAGGGCACATCGACCGACGGGTTCCGGGTGTTGCCGTTCAGGACGACCCTGTTTCAGGCGTTCTATGCACCAGACCTTCTGCATGATGTGCATATTCAGCCGGTCAGTGTGATCTACAGCGCACCCGAGGGCGCGGACCCGCGATTCTACGGCTGGTGGGGCGACATGGATTTCGCGCCGCATCTTCTGGCGATGCTGGCTGCGCGCCGACATGGTGCCGTCAGGGTCGTTTATCATGATCCGGTCAGGGTCGATGGTTTTGACAACCGGAAGGCGCTGGCCGCCCATGTCGAGCGTATCGTGCGCGTAGGAATGCCGCCCGACCGTCAGGCTGCGGGCTGAGCAGTCAGCCCATCGCCGCGATCAGCGCGCCAAGCGCTTTGGCGGGATCGTCGCTGCCCCAGATCTCGTCGCCGATGGCGAAGAAATCGGTGACCGGCGCAAGGGCCTCCATCAGCGCCGCGTCCAGCGCACCCTCGGCGACCACCGGCAATTCGATCATCTGCGACCACCATTCAAACAGCTCATGCCCGGCGAGCGACCCGTCGCCAAGCGCGGTTGCGCCGACCGGACCGAAACCGATGTAATCGGCGCCCGCTTCACCCGCGTTCATGCCCTCGTGCCGTGAGGCGGCGCAATAGGCCCCGACGATGGCATCGCTGCCAAGCGCCTTGCGCGCCGTGCGCACGGAACGCGCGCCATCGGTCAGGTGCACGCCGTCCAGGCCCAGTCTTTCGGCCAGGATCAGGTGGCTGTCGATCACCAGCGCGATGTCGCGCGCATGGGTGATCTCGCGGCAGGCATCGGCCGCGCGCGACAGGCGGTCCTCGTCCTGCGTGGCGAGCGCAAGGCGGACACAGGCGATTTCATGCGCATCGAGCACCGCGGCAAGCCGGTCGCAGAACGCCGAGAGCTCGAATTCGCGGGGTGTGACAAGGTAGATCTGGGGCTGCTCGGCTTCGGCCATGGGATTTGTCCTGACTTTGGTTTGCGCCCCTATAGCGCGGAAGCCGGGCCAAGGCCAAGCATCCGATGCGCCCGACAAGGTCAGAATGGTCTTTCACCCGACCGCGATCCATGAAATAGGGAAGCGCCAAACGATCTGTCCATGGAGAAACGCGATGGAGATTCGTGAGGCGCTGACCTTCGACGATGTTCTGCTAGTCCCCGCAAAGTCCAGCGTGCTGCCAAGCACGGCGGATACCCGCACGCAGGTGACCCGATCGATTGCTCTCAATATTCCCTTGCTCAGCTCGGCCATGGATACCGTGACCGAAAGCAGCATGGCGATATGCATGGCGCAGGCGGGCGGCATGGGGGTGGTTCACCGCAACCTGACCGTCGAGGAGCAGGCGAGGGAAGTGCGCCGGGTGAAGCGCTTTGAGTCGGGTATCGTCTACAATCCGATCACATTGACCCCGGACCAGACGCTGGCCGACGCAAAGGCGCTGCAGGACCGTTACAACGTCACCGGCTTTCCGGTGGTCGATGAGGCCGGGCGCGTCGTCGGGATCGTGACCAATCGGGACATGCGTTTCGCCGACCGTGACGACACGCCGGTGCGGGTGATGATGACCTCGGAGCGGCTGGCGATCCTGCAGGAGCCCGCCGACCGCGAGGAGGCGAAATCCCTGATGAAAGCGCGCCGGATCGAGAAATTGCTGGTCACAGACGGGCAGGGCAAGCTGACCGGCCTCCTGACGCTCAAGGATACCGAACAGGCAGTGCTGAACCCGACGGCCTGCAAGGACGAGCTGGGACGCTTGCGTGTTGCCGCCGCCTCGACCGTGGGCGATGCTGGCTTCGAGCGTGCGCAGGCGCTGGTCGATGCGGGTGTGGACATGATCGTGATCGACACGGCGCATGGCCATTCAGAGGGTGTCGCCCATGCGGTCGAACGCGCCAAGGCGCTGTCGAACGAGGTGCAGGTGGTGGCCGGCAATGTCGCCACCGCTGAGGCCGTCAGGGCGCTGATCGGCGCCGGTGCGGATGCGATCAAGGTGGGCATCGGACCGGGCAGTATCTGCACCACGCGGATGGTGGCGGGCGTCGGCGTGCCGCAGCTGACCGCGATCATGGATTGCGCGCAGGCAGCGGGCGACGTGCCGGTGATCGCCGACGGGGGCATCAAGTTCTCGGGCGATTTCGCCAAGGCGATTGCGGCGGGCGCGTCCTGCGCGATGGTCGGCTCGATGCTGGCAGGCACCGATGAAAGCCCCGGCGAGACGATCCTTTACCAGGGCCGCAGCTTCAAGGCCTATCGCGGCATGGGGAGCCTTGGCGCGATGGCGCGCGGCTCCGCCGACCGCTATTTTCAGAAGGATGCCGCCAGCGATAAGCTGGTACCCGAAGGGATCGAAGGGCAGGTGCCCTACAAGGGTGCGGCCGGCAACGTCCTGCATCAGCTTGTCGGCGGTCTGCGCGCGGCGATGGGGTATACGGGCTGTGCGACAGTTGAAGAGATGCGCCGCGACTGCAAGTTCGTGCGGATCACCGGCGCTGGTCTCAAGGAAAGCCATGTGCATGATGTGCAGATCACACGCGAAAGCCCGAATTACCGGATCGGCTAGACCCGGCAGGGCCGCGCCATGACACCCGGCGCGCGGATCGCCGCCGCGATCGGGGTTCTCGATGCGGTGCTGGCGGGCGAGGCGGCTGAAAAGGCGCTGACCGGCTGGGCGCGCGGCGCGCGCTATGCGGGGTCGAAGGACCGCGCGGCGGTGCGTGATCACGTCTACCAGGCGCTTCGCTGTAAACGCTCCTATGCATGTCTTGGCGGCGCGATGACGGGCCGGGGCCTGATGCTTGGGGCAGTGCGGGATGCGAATGAACCGATCGGGGCACTATTTTCGGGTGAGGGCCACGCGCCCGCGCCCCTGACCGCGGATGAAGCCGCCGGCGGTCATCAACCCGAGAGCGATGGCGAGCGGTTGGACCTGCCCGACTGGATGCTGAGCCTTTTCGATGAGTCACTTGGCAAGCGCGCCGAGGAGGCCGCGCTTGCGCTGCGCGGGCGCGCGCCGCTCATGTTGCGGGTGAACGAGCGGCGCGCCACGCGCGACGAGGTCATTGCGATCCTCGCCGAGGATGGGCTGGCCGCCGAGCCGGTCGCCATAGCCCCTATGGCGCTGCGCCTTGATAAAGGCGCCCGCGGGGTTGCGAATTCGCGGGCGTTCATCGAGGGCATGGTTGAATTGCAGGACGGATCGAGCCAGGCCGCGATGGCGGCGCTTGATCTGTCGGGGGCAGGGCGGGTGCTTGACTACTGCGCAGGCGGGGGAGGCAAGGTTCTGGCGCTGGCGGCACGTGCCGATTCCGCCTTTTACGCCCATGACGCGGCACCGCGCCGGATGGCCGATCTGCCGGCCCGCGCCGCGCGTGCCGGGGTCGATGTTCAGCTGCTGGACGATGCCGAGGAAGCTGCGCTTTATGATCTAGTGCTTTGCGATGCACCCTGTTCGGGCAGTGGCACCTGGCGGCGCAGCCCGGATGAGAAATGGCGCCTGTCCGCCGAGCGCCTTGGCGAGTTGACTCGGATTCAGGGCGATATCCTTGATCGGGCGCAGGCGCTGGTCGCGCCGCAAGGGCAATTGGCCTATGCGACCTGTTCGCTGTTTCACGCCGAGAACGAGGCGCAAAGCGATCATTTCATGGCCCGCCATCCCGGCTGGCGCGAGACCCTGAGACGACGGTGGCCCATCGGTGACGAAGGCGACGGTTTCTACCTGTGGGTTGTCCAGCGGCGTTCATGATGCGGGTATACAACCTTGACGGGTGTTTTCGGTCTATCTTAACCTTCGCGAAAGGGTTTTCGGCCAGAACGGTCTGAACCGAATCGAAGACCGGGGGTCAACAGGTGACAGAAACCGCTCAATTCCCGAGGCCGCTGCACCGGGCCACAACGGGCATGCGGTCGCGGGTCGTTGCGATTCTCGCTGCGGCGGTCATCTTTGCTGCGACCGGCGTGATTTTCGGGGCGGGACTGGTGCAGGCGCTGGTCTGGCTGATCGCGGGAACGCTGGCCATGACAGCGGGATGGGTCGCGCTTCTTTCCTATCTGCGGGCGCGGGCGGATCGCGTGCTTCAGCGCAGGCTCGCGCAGCTTCTGGATCATGACCCGACGCCCAGTCTTGTGGCGCGCGAAGATGGCACGCTTGTCCATCTCAATCCCGCCGCCGAGCGCCAGCTTGATGCCGGGAGAGCCAGCACGCTGGCAGGGGTGATTCAGGGTGCGCTCGCCAATCCGGGGATGGTTCTGTTCCGGCTGGAAAGCCGTGCGCGCGCACGCGGGGCAGCGCGCGAGGCGGTCGTCACACGGCAGGGTCATGTGCAGATATCGGTGCATCGCGTCGGACCCGAGGCCTTTCTGTGGCGGGTAGAGAAGCCGCTTGGCGGCGTTCAGATCCATGCCGATCCTATGCCGCTGCCGCTTTTGACGGTGGGGCGAAAGGGTACGGTGCTGTTCATGAATCCGGCCGCGCGCAGCCTGGTGGGGGAGCGGGTGCGCAGCCTTGATGCGATTTTTTCGCGGTTACCGCCGCGCCCCGGTCAGGTGAACGATATCATCACCCGCACCGGACCGATGCCATGCCTCGTGGTCGAGCTTGAAGGAGCGACGGGGCGACGTGAGCTGTTCCTGCTGCCGGGGATCGCCGCGCCCGAGCGACAACCCGATGGCTGGGCGTTCTTCGATGAGCTGCCTGTTCCGCTGCTGAAACTGGCGCCGAGCGGCGAGATTGAATTGTCGAACCGCCCGGCGCGTGATCTGCTGGGTGTCACCGCCTGTCAGGACCGGCGTCTTGGCGACCTTCTGGAGGGGTTGGGCCGTTCGATCACCGACTGGCTGGGCGATGCCGCCGCCGGGCGCGGCGCCAGCCATTCGGAATTCATGCGGGTGCGACGGGACGATAAGGAGGTGTTCGCGCAAGTGACCCTGAACCGCGTGAGCGAGGGCGACAAGATCGTTCTGATCGCGGTTCTGAGCGATGCCACGAAGCTCAAGTCGCTGGAGGCGCAGTTCGTCCAGAGCCAGAAGATGCAGGCAATCGGCCAGCTTGCCGGCGGGGTGGCGCATGATTTCAACAATCTGCTGACGGCGATCACCGGCCATTGCGACCTTGCGCTGTTGCGACACGATCAGGGCGATGCGGATTACGCGGACCTCGTGCAGATCAGCCAGAACGCCAACCGTGCTGCGGCACTGGTCAATCAGCTGCTGGCCTACTCACGCAAACAGACCCTGCGCCCCGAGATCATGGACATGCGCGACATGCTGGCCGATCTGACCCATCTGCTGAACCGGCTGGTGGGTGAAAAGGTGATGCTCGCGCTCAGCCACGACCCGATGCTCGCGAAGATCCGCGCCGACAAGCGGCAGCTTGAGCAGGTCCTGATGAATCTGGTGGTCAATGCACGCGACGCCATGCCCGATGGCGGCGAGATTCGGATCGTGACGGAGAATCTCGATCTTATGCAGCCGATGCGGCGGGGACGGGCGGTGGTTGCAGCGGGGCGCTATGTTTCTGTCAGGGTCATCGACGAAGGCGTCGGCATTCCCGCCGACAAGCTGCAAAAGGTGTTCGAGCCCTTCGTGACGACCAAGCGTCCGGGCGAGGGCACGGGGCTAGGCCTGTCGACGGCCTATGGCATCATGAAGCAGACCGGCGGTTTCATTTTTGTCGACAGCGTGGTTGGTGCGGGCACGACGTTCCAGTTGCTTTTGCCTGCCCATGACGCGCCGGTTGAACCTGCGAAGGCGCCCGAGATCAGCACCAAGGGCAAGGCGCACGCCGATGGTGTCGTGCTGCTGGTCGAGGACGAGGCGCCTGTGCGCGCCTTCGCCAGTCGCGCGCTGCAACTGCGTGGTTACACCGTGCTTGAGGCGGAAACGGGCGAAGACGCGCTTGAGCTGCTGAAGGACCCCGAAATGAGGGTCGACGTCTTCGTGAGCGACGTGGTCATGCCCGGCATTGACGGGCCGAGCTGGGTGGCGCAGGCCCTCAAGGATCGCCCCGACGTGCATGTGGTCTTTGTCTCCGGCTACGCCGAGGAGACGTTCGGGGATGCGCAAAAGGCGATTCCGAATTCGGTCTTCCTTCCAAAGCCGTTTTCGCTGACCGAACTCACCGAGACCGTGCAGCGCCAGATGGCTGAAATCGTCGGTCCGGCCTAGGCGGGCTGCAGAGGACGATAAGCCCCTCCAGTGCCGATCCCCTCCCAAAGGGTGAACTCGTGGGCGCATTTGCGGCGCATCTTTTCTGTGGTCGCCTCGGAGAGGTCCAGCGCCATCGCGGGCGAGGCGTTTTCTTCTGCGGTCTCGAAGGTGATCTCGAGCCTCTCCTGAAGAAAGGCCTTGAGCCCGGCCTGATCCTCGTAGCGGAAAAGATGCGTGACTGCGGTGCCGTTCTTCTGCGGCTCGAGGAACTTTGCCTGCGAACCTACATTGGCGAAAGAGGGTCTTTCGCCTTTGGTATAGGCGTCGACGAAGGTGTCGAAATCGATGTCATGGGTGGCGTTTCGCTGTCCCTTCATGAAGGGGCGGCGGCGATACCGGTACCAGCTTCCCAGCCAGTCGACGGGCTCGCGCATCACCGCCACGACATCGAGCGGCGCGCCGATGAATTTCTCGAGCGCGGGGCGAAAGAAGCGGTTATAGCGGAACACCGGCGCGTGCTTGAGCTCGGGCGGATCGCTCACGACCATCGCCGCATGCGGTGCCAGCGCGGCCTGATAGGCGGTGGTGCCGGTCTTTGGCACCGAGAGGAACACCAGCCTGGCCTTTGAAAACACGAGCATTTCTGCACCTTTCCGACAGCAACCGAACATATCCGCCGCGCGTTAACGACATTTTCATATCTGCGCGAAAAACTGGACGCTGTGAACAATTATCTTGAAATGTTCTCCTTTTGTCTTCATATCTCTGGGAACAAGAGGTGAACACAGGCAGTGATTGCCGCCCGAAACAGGGTGTGAAATAAGGGACCGAAACAATGGCAACGGCAGATCTTTTGACCATGGACAGCAAGAAGAACGCGGACAAGCAGAAAGCGCTCGACAGCGCGCTTGCGCAGATCGAACGCCAGTTCGGCAAGGGCTCGATCATGAAGATGGGATCGGACAACCCGGTCGCTGACATCGAGGCCACGTCGACCGGCTCGCTGGGGCTGGATATCGCGCTTGGAATCGGGGGGCTGCCCAATGGCCGCATCGTCGAGATTTACGGCCCTGAAAGCTCGGGCAAGACCACGCTCACCCTGCACTGCATCGCAGAGCAGCAGAAGAAGGGCGGGGTCTGCGCCTTCGTCGATGCCGAACATGCGCTGGACCCGGTCTATGCCAAGAAACTTGGCGTCGACCTTGACGAGCTGCTGATTTCGCAGCCCGACACGGGCGAGCAATCGCTCGAGATCGTGGACACGCTGGTGCGCTCGGGCGCGGTCAGCATGGTGGTGGTCGACTCGGTCGCCGCATTGACCCCGAAATCCGAACTCGAAGGCGAGATGGGCGATTCCAGTGTGGGTGTGCAGGCGCGGCTGATGAGCCAGGCGATGCGCAAGCTGACCGGTTCGATCAGCCGCAGCAAATGCACGGTGATCTTCATCAACCAGATCCGCATGAAGATCGGCGTGATGTTCGGCAGCCCCGAAACCACCACCGGCGGCAATGCGCTCAAATTCTACAGCTCGGTGCGCCTCGACATCCGCCGGATCGGCGCGGTCAAGGACCGGGACGAGGTTGTCGGCAATGCCACCCGCGTCAAGGTCGTCAAGAACAAGGTCGCGCCGCCCTTCAAGCAGGTGGAGTTCGACATCATGTATGGCGAAGGCATCTCGAAGACCGGCGAACTGCTGGATCTCGGGGTCAAGGCCGGTGTGGTCGAGAAATCGGGCAGCTGGTTCAGCTATGGCGACGAGCGGATCGGCCAAGGCCGCGAGAACGTGAAACAGTTCCTCAAGGACAACACGCAGATCGCTCTTGAGATCGAGGACAAGATCCGTGCCGCACATGGGCTGGAATTCGACATGCCCGAAGGCAAGGGCGGCAGCAAAGGCGATGACGACGCGGATATCCTCGAAGCCTGATCGCGGCACGCAGAAGGCATTGGGTGCAATCTGGCCCGGACGTGGAGAGCGTTCGGGCCTTTTCTTGCTGTGGACACCGGTGCTGGCCGTCGATAAAGCTGCACAACGCAAGGTCAGATGCCCCGATAAAGAACGAGTCCCAGATGCCCACGCTGAATGAAATCCGCTCAACCTTTCTGAATTTCTTCGACAGGAACGGACATCAGATCGTCGACAGTTCGCCGCTCGTGCCGCGCAACGATCCGACGCTGATGTTCACCAATTCGGGGATGGTGCAGTTCAAGAACCTCTTTACCGGGGTCGAACATCGCGATTATCAGCGCGCGGCGACCAGCCAGAAATGCGTGCGTGCCGGAGGCAAGCACAACGATCTGGACAATGTCGGCTATACAGCGCGTCACCATACGTTCTTTGAAATGCTCGGCAATTTCAGCTTTGGCGATTATTTCAAGGATCAGGCGATACCCTACGCCTGGGACTTGCTGACCAAGGACTTCGGGATCGACAAATCCAAGCTTCTGGTGACGGTCTATCATACCGATGACGAGGCTGCCGATATCTGGAAGAAATACGCGGGCCTGCCCGAAGAGCGGATCATCCGGATCGCCACGGATGACAATTTCTGGTCGATGGGCGCGACCGGCCCCTGCGGCCCCTGCACCGAGATATTCTACGATCACGGCCCCGACATCTGGGGTGGCCCGCCGGGCAGCCCCGAGGAAGATGGCGACCGATTCATCGAGATCTGGAACCTCGTTTTCATGCAGAACGAGCGTTTCGAGGACGGCACGCAACGCGACCTCGACATGCAGTCCATCGACACCGGCATGGGGTTGGAGCGGATCGGAGCGCTGCTTCAGGGCAAGCATGACAATTACGACACCGACCTGCTGCGCGCCCTGATCGAGGCCAGCGCCAATATCACCGATTGCGAGCCGGACGGGCCGGGCAATGTGCATCACCGGGTGATCGCGGACCATCTGCGCTCGACCTCGTTCCTGATCGCCGATGGGGTGATGCCCTCGAACGAGGGGCGCGGTTACGTGCTGCGCCGGATAATGCGCCGCGCGATGCGTCATGCGCATCTGTTGGGTGCGCAGGATCCGGTGATGTATCGCCTTGTGCCGAGCCTCGTGACCCAGATGGGCCAGGCTTATCCCGAACTTGGCCGCGCGCAGGCCCTGATCGAAGAGACTCTGAACCTTGAGGAGACGCGCTTTCGCCAGACCCTGGACCGGGGTTTGCGGCTTCTTGATGACGAGCTTGGCAAGCTGTCGGATGGGGCGCCCTTGCCGGGCGAGGCGGCGTTCAAGCTATATGACACGTTCGGCTTTCCGCTGGATCTGACGCAGGATGCGCTGCGCGAGATGGGCCGCGCGGTGGATGTTGCGGGCTTTGATGCCGCCATGGCCGAGCAGAAGGCCAAGGCGCGCGCCGCCTGGAGCGGATCGGGCGAGGCCGCCGATGCAACGATCTGGTACGACATTGCCGATAAGATCGGAACGACTGATTTCCTTGGTTACGATACCGAGATCTCCGAAGGGCAGATCACCGCCCTGGTGCGAGATGGCAAGCCTGTCGACAAGGCGGAAGCCGGGGAAGAGGTTCAGATCGTGCTGAACCAGACGCCGTTTTATGCGGAATCGGGCGGTCAGGTCGGGGATAGCGGGACGCTCAAAACCGATGCGGGTCAAGCGCGCATTACCGACACGCGGAAAGTGGCGGGCGTGTTCATCCATGTCGCCGAAGTGACCAGCGGGGTGATCGCCAAGGGTGAGGCTGCGCAGCTTGAGGTGGACCACGCGCGCCGCAGCGCCATCCGCGCCAACCACTCGGCAACGCACCTGTTGCACGAGGCGCTGCGCGAGACGCTCGGGGATCATGTTGCACAGCGCGGAAGCCTCAATGCCCCGGACCGTCTCAGGTTCGACTTCAGCCATGCCAAGCCACTGAGCGACGACGAACTGGCGCAGGTCGAAGGCGACGTAAACGCCTTCATCCGTCAGAACGCGCCGGTCGAAACGCGGATCATGACCCCCGACGATGCGCGTGCATTGGGTGCGCAGGCGCTGTTTGGGGAAAAATACGGCGACGAGGTGCGCGTCGTGTCGATGGGCACGCAGGATGGTTCCGGCAAGGGCATGGACGGGCGGACCTATTCGATCGAGCTGTGCGGTGGCACTCATGTGCGCCAGACGGGCGATATCGGGGTTTGCGTCATCACCGGCGATCAGGCGTCGAGCGCGGGCGTGCGCCGCATCGAGGCGCTGACCGGGCAGGCGGCGCTCGAGTACCTGGGCGCGCAGGCCAAACGCGTGGATGCGCTGGCAGGTGAGCTGAAGACCCGGCCCGAGGATGTGGTGTCGCGTGTCAAATCGCTGATGGATGAGCGCCGGCAGCTCGCAAATGAAGTGGCGCAGCTGCGCCGCGAGTTGGCGATGGCAGGTGGAGCGGGGCAAGGCGGTGGCGCCGAGCCGCGCGAGATCGGCGGCGTCAAGTTCCTGGCGCAAGTGCTGAGCGGAGTGTCGGGCAAGGACCTTCCAGCGCTCATCGATGAACACAAGACACGGATCGGTTCCGGCGCGGTCTTGCTGATCGCCGAGGCCGATGGCAAAGCGGCGGTCGCGGCAGGCGTCACCGACGATCTGACGGGCCGTATTTCGGCCGTCGACCTTGTGCGTGCCGCAACGCCCGAACTGGGCGGCAAGGGCGGGGGCGGGCGCCCGGACATGGCGCAGGGCGGCGGGCCTGACGCAGGCAACGCCGAGTCCGCGATCAAGGCCGCCGAGGCGGTGCTGGACGCGCGGGAGGCGGCGAAGTGACAGCCTATCTGATCGCCCGGATCGATGTGACCGACCCCGATGACTATCGCGCCTATGCCAGCCAGACCGTCGCGCTGGCCGAAAAGGCGGGTGGCGCGTTCCTGGTCAAGGGTGGCGCGCAGAGCTTTGTCGAAGGCGACGGGCCGGATCGCCATGTGATTATCGCCTTTCCGAGCCGGGAGCAGGCGCTTGCCTGGTATGAGTCGCCCGAATACCAGGAGATTTTGCCGATCGCGCTGCGCAGCTCGCGACGCGACATCGTCATTGTGGAAGGAATTTGACCATGCCAGCACTCTGGATTGCCCATGTTACCGTCACCGACGAGGAGGCCTATGGGCGCTATGCCGCACTGGCCGGACCTGCCATCGCCAAGCATGGCGGGCAGTTCATTGCCCGGGGCGGGCGCTATGTGCAGCTTGAGGGTAAAGAGCGCCCGCGCAACGTGGTGGCGCGCTTTCCCAGTGTCGAAGCCGCCGAGACCTGTTATCACAGCCCCGAATACCAGGAGGCGCTGAGCCATGCGCGAGGTGCCTCGGAGCGTGAGCTGTTGATCGTCGAGACCAGCGAGTAGGAACTGGCCGGCCCGTCGCGTCGCTCTATCCTTTCCTTGAACGGAAAAGGGAAGGGTGCCATGCGAGCTATCCTCATCGCGGCAATGATTTCGCTTGTGGCGGGCCTGACGTCAGGTGCCAGGGCGCAGGATCTCTCGGCGCTCGAACGACCCGGAATAGTGGCACTGATGCGTCATGCGCTGGCGCCCGGCACCGGCGATCCGGCGGGGTTCGATCTGGCTGATTGCTCGACGCAACGGAACCTTGATGAGCGCGGCCGCGAACAGGCACGCCGGATCGGGAGGGCAATGCGCGCGGATGGCGTGCATTTCGATGCGATCTGGTCCAGCGAGTGGTGCCGCGCGCGCGAGACCGCGGAGTTGCTTGGTTTCGACGAAGTAGTGGAAGAGCCTGCGCTCAATTCGTTCTTTGCCGGGCGTGGCGACCGCGCGGCGCAAACCGTCGAGATACTGAAACTGATCGAGGCGCAGCCGACGGATTCCCGGCTGCTGCTGGTGTCTCATCAGGTTAACATCAGTGCCCTGACCGGCAGTTTTGCTGGATCGGGAGAGATCATCGTAACCCGCCGCGCGGATGGCGGCGGGCTTGAGGTGATTGACCGGATCGCGATTGCGCCCTAGGCGGTTTTCGCCGCGCGTTTGCGCTCGTGCGGGTCAAGGTGGCGCTTGCGCAGGCGGATCGCGTTGGGGGTGACCTCGACCAGCTCATCATCATCGATATAGGCGATGGCCTCTTCGAGGCTCATGGTGATCGGCGTTGTCAGGCGCACGGCGTCATCGGTGCCCGAGGCGCGCACGTTGGTCAGTTTCTTGCCCTTGAGCGGGTTCACCTCGAGATCGTTTTCGCGGCTGTGTTCACCGATGATCATGCCCTGATAGACCTTGGCCTGAGCCCCAATGAACATGCGGCCGCGCTCTTCGAGGTTCCAGAGCGCATAGGCCACCGATTCGCCGTCTTCCATCGAGATCAGCACGCCTGCACGCCGGCCCGGAATCGCTCCCTTGTGGGGCGCCCAGCCATGAAATACGCGGTTCAGCACACCGGTGCCGCGCGTATCGGTGAGGAATTCGCCCTGATAACCGATCAGCCCGCGCGAGGGGACAAGGGCGATGATCCGGGTCTTGCCCGCACCTGCGGGTTTCATCTCGGTCAGTTCGCCCTTGCGGGTGCCGGTGATCTTTTCGATCACCGCGCCGGAATACTCGTCATCGACGTCGATGGTGACTTCCTCGATGGGTTCCAGCCGCTTGCCGTCGGCATCTTCGCGCATCAGCACCTGCGGGCGCGAAATGCTGAGCTCGAATCCTTCGCGGCGCATGTTCTCGATCAGGACGCCCATCTGGAGCTCACCCCGGCCAGCCACCTCGAATGCCTCTCCGCCCGGCGTGTCACTTACACGGATGGCGACATTCGATTCGGCCTCTTTCATCAGGCGGTCACGGATCACGCGTGATTGCACCTTCTTGCCGTCACGTCCCGCCAGCGGGCTGTCGTTGATGCCGAAGGTCACCGAGATGGTGGGCGGATCGATCGGTTGCGCTTCGAGCGGTTCGTCGACCGCAAGCGCGCAGATCGTGTCGGCAACGTTGGCCTTCTGCATGCCGGCGATGCTGACGATGTCACCGGCGACGGCCTCGTCGATATCCTGTTGCCCAAGACCGCGGAAGGCACGAATCTTGGTGACGCGGAACTGTTCGATCTTCTGGCCGATCCGGCTGATCGACTGCACGGTCTGGCCGACCTTGAGGCGACCGGTTTCAACCCGACCGGTCAGGATGCGCCCGACGAAGGGGTCGGCGCTCAGCGTGGTCGCGAGCATGCGGAAATCGTCGTTCGCGTGGGCCTGCTGGCGCGGCGGGGGCACGTGGTTCACGACCAGTTCGAACAGCGCCGAAAGATCCTTGCGCGGGCCGTCAAGCTCGGCGTCGGCCCAGCCCGAGCGACCAGAGGCATACATATGCGGGAAATCGAGCTGGTCCTCACTGGCATCGAGATTCGCGAAGAGATCGAAGCATTCGTTCAGCGCGCGGTCGGGTTCGGCATCGGGCTTGTCGACCTTGTTGAGCACCACGATCGGGCGCAGGCCAAGCGCCAGCGCCTTGGAGGTCACGAATTTGGTCTGCGGCATCGGCCCTTCGGCAGCATCGACCAGAAGGACGACTCCGTCGACCATGCTCAGGATACGCTCAACCTCGCCGCCGAAGTCGGCGTGACCGGGTGTGTCGACGATATTGATGCGGGTGCCTTTCCACTCGACGCTGGTGGCTTTGGCAAGGATGGTGATGCCGCGCTCCCGCTCCAGATCGTTGGAATCCATTGCGCGCTCGTCGACGGCCTGGTTGGCGCGGAATGCGCCCGATTGCTTGAGAAGCTCGTCAACCAGCGTGGTTTTGCCGTGGTCGACGTGAGCGATGATCGCGATGTTGCGCAGGTCCATGTGTGTCCGTTCCCGGGAAAGTTTCACAGCGCCCTATAGGCAGAGCGACCGAAAAGCCAGAGGCAAATCGCCAGCACCCGCAGAGGGATGCGGAATGCGGCGCATCGGTCCCGCTAACCGCAGCATGGCAGGGCCGATAGGGCGGGGTTTCGCACCGCTGCCGATCTTGAACCGGGCAAGGCCGGGCGCGCCAGATGTATCGACCAGCCCCAGATCAAGCCGGGTATGACCACGCGCCGCGAGCCAGTTCGCCGCTTCCCAGAGCAGGAGATGATGCGCCGAGAGGCTGCGCCCTTGAGGCCCGGTCCAGCCGATCTGATAGGTCGCGATCGGCGGGTGCAGAAGGAATAGCATGAAGGCGAGGTTTTCGCCACCGCGACGGGCGAGAAACAGCCGCGTGGCGCCTGGCGCGCTGCGCGCCCAGGCCAGCACAAAGCCTGTCGGCAGGGCGGCATAGCCGCGCGCGCGGCGCTGAGCAGCCTCCTGCTGCAACAGCGGCTGGTCACACAGCGGATCGAGCCGTCGCGACAGGATCTCGATCCCGCCGGATTGGGCGCGGCGCAGTCGATTGCGCCATTTGCCGTGCTGATCCGCCAGCATTCGGGCGACCGGGCGGGTCAGGTCGAACTCGGCCGTGTATTGCGGGGTCATCAGGGCGCGAAACCCAACACTGCGAAAGATGGCCGTGTCCGCGCTGCTCTCGGGGGCGGCGAGCCAGAGCGCGCGGGGCAGGCTCCGGAGCATTTCGCGCAGAATCCGGGCGCGGACAGGATCGTCCATTCCCTCTGCCCAGACCGGGCCGCGCGGAAGGTAACAGGTCAGCAACGGCCCGAGGCGTCGTTGCAATATCTGGGCGGATGCCAGCACTTGACCGGCCTCGCGGGCATGAAGCGATACGACCTGGGCACTAGAATCCGCCAAGGCGCGGCCATAGAACGGATGCTGTTGCAGCGCGCAGGGGCCGGGAGGCGCAGCGCAGGGGGCAGAGGCGATGTCCATGCCCCATTAACCGAATGAAAACCTAAAGCGGGGTTAATCAACTCATGAAACCGAAACGAGATACCGTGCTGGGTCACCGCGCGCCGGGCGCGCGGCCGACTGCCCTTGGCGTGGTGCTTTTGATCGGTGCCGTGTCCCTACCGTTTCTGGCGGTGATGGCGCTGCTGGGGCTGGATTTCAAATGAAAAGGCCGCCCCCGGTGGGAGCGGCCCGCGATTGCCTTGGGGCGGGTGTGATCAGAACGGGATCTCGTCGTCGATGTCACGCGACGGGCCGCCCGAGGGGCCGTCTTGCGACGGGCCGCCGCCGTAGTCGCCACCGTAATCGCCGCCATAGCCGCCGCCCTGACTTGAGCCGCCACCGCCGCCGCCTTCGCCGCGGCCGTCGAGCATCACCAGCGTTCCATCGAAGCCTTGCAATACGACCTCGGTCGAATACCGGTCCTGGCCAGACTGGTCTTGCCATTTGCGGGTCTGCAGCTTGCCTTCCAGATAGACCTTCGAGCCCTTGCGCAGATACTGTTCGCAAACCCGCACGAGCCCTTCGGAGAAGATCGCGACGCTGTGCCATTCGGTGCGTTCGCGGCGCTCACCGGTGTTGCGGTCTTTCCAGTTCTCGGATGTGGCGATGCGGAGGTTGCACACTTTGCCGCCGTTCTGGAAAGTCCGAACCTCAGGGTCGCGGCCAAGATTGCCGATGAGAATTACCTTGTTCACTGAGCCGGCCATCGTGACCTCCTTACAGATGTGTTTTTGCTTTGCTGCCAGCGTTACACCATCACGGGGGGATGAAGGAAAGTTTAAAATTCTCCGAAAAGATATGCCTTTGCGGCCAAATGAAGGTTTCACGCGCGCAAGAGGCCTGAATTTCGGTTGAATCTGGAAATCGGAATCGATTCAGGTATAGTGCGCTGCAAGGAAAACGCTGCGAGGGACATGGGGCGAATGCGATATTTCACGATTGCGCTTGTCGCGACGGCACTGATCATGCCTTTTGGTGCGTCTGCCGATGTGCTGTCGACCAAAAACCGAAGCATATTGTTCAAATCCCAGATCGGGGTTCTGGATAACCGCGCAAAGCAGCAATACAACAACTCGGTACGCTTGCAGCCGCAAAAGGTGCATACGCCCACCAAATGGGGCGATGGTCCTGCGAAGGGTTATAGCGGCGAGTATCGCGGGCACTATCTCCAGATGGCCAAGGATGCCGCAAGCCGTCACGGGGTGCCGCAAGATCTGTTCCTGAAGCTGGTGCAACAGGAATCGGGCTGGAACGACAAGGCGCTTTCGCACAAGGGCGCGATCGGGCTGGCACAGTTGATGCCCGGCACGGCGCGGCTGTTGCGTGTCAATCCGCATGACCCTTACGAAAATCTCGATGGCGGCGCTCGCTACCTGGCGGAGCAATACAGGACGTTCCGGTCCTGGCAACTGGCGCTCGCGGCCTATAATGCCGGTCCGAAGGCAGTTGAGAAATACGGCGGCGTTCCACCTTTCGAAGAGACCCGCAATTACGTGCGGATCATCTGGGGAAGCTGACGGGACCCGTCGTCGCGCATGACGCAAGCGTCAGGCCGCGAAACCGATCCGATAGAGATGAATTTCATTTGCCGGGTGACGCTCGGCATTGACCAGTTGCCCGTTATGGTGATTGAAGAGCGCACGCCAGAACGGCTGGATGATCACACCTTCGTCGCGCAGGATGGCTTCGATCCGGGCAATCACCGGGCGGCGTGCCTCGGGATCGGTCAGCGCCATCGCCTGATCGAGAAGCGCGTCGAAGGCATCGTTTGCAAAGCCGGTTTCATTCCACGGGGCGCCTGAACGATAGGCGAGGTTCAGCACCTGCACATCGAGCGGGCGGTGGTTCCATTCAGTCAGCGAGAATGGAAAATCCTTCCAGTTCTCCCAGAAGCTCCTGCCGGGCAGAATCGCCCTTCGCACCGTAAGCCCCGCATCGCGCAGTTGCGCGGCGACCACGTCGCCAGTGTTGCGCTGCCATTCGTCATCGAGGGTGATCAGTTCCAGCTCGAACCCCTCCATGCCAAGATCCCGGATATCCGAAAGTGCCTGAGCGGGGTCGAATGGCGCGGGGCCGATATCGGCATAGGCAGGATGAATCGGGCTGATATGGTGGTTGGCGGCGACGCTGCCCCCGGCCACATAGCCCAGTTCAAGGCAGATTTCGTTGTTTACGGCCAGCGCCAGCGCACGGCGCAGGCGCGGATCGGAATACGGGGCCTCGCCATTCACCTCGGCGCGCGCATTGGCGCGGATCACGGCCGTGGCGGCGCTTTCGGTGCGGGTGCCGGTCCAGCCGATATCGTCCATGACCTCGATGAAGTCGCCCACCGTTTCATAGAGAAGATCGACCGAGTCCGCCTCGGCCGCTGCCACCCAGTTGGCGGGATCGGTACCGAAGTCGATGAACTCGATCCGGTCGAGATAGGGGCCGCCGAAAACCTCGCTGCCCCACCAGTCGTGGTCGGGGTGGCGTTCGAGCACGCATCTATCGCCCGGAACCAGGCTGACCGGGCGGTATGGGCCGGTGCCGATCCCGTGGGCGAAGGGGTCGCCGCCCGCGTAGCTGGCATGCATGACGGCGGCGGGATAGTCGGACATGTTGGCTATCAGGGCGATGTCGGGCTGCGACAATTGCAGCATCACGGTCAGATCGTCGGGCGTTTCGACCGCGCCGTCGCGCAACTGCCCTGTATCGGGTTCGATGAGGCCGGGGAACCGGCCCGACATGGAATTACCCGGCACGCTGCTGTCGCACCAGCGCGCGATATTGCGGGCGACATCCTTCGAGGTGAAGGAATCACCGTTGTTCCACCGGATGCCGGGACGCAGATTTAGAATGTATCGGGTCGCGTCGTCATTCACCGACCAGGATTTCAAAAGCATCCCCCGGAAGGCGCCATCCCTTCCATACTCGACCAGATATTCAAGAAAGCCGCGTGTAAGATTGCCCATTTCGCTCCAGTCATAGGCGCGCGGATCGTCGAGCGCCTTGACGTTCTGCTGTATGCGAAGCGTGCCGCCTTCGGCGATCCGTGCTTGCGCACGGGCAGGGGCGGGCAGCGCCCCAAGCGTCGAGGCCGCCGCGACACTCATCCCGAGGCTGGTGGCACGTGCCAGGAATTCTCGCCGTCCCATGCGCCCCGCCTTGAGAGCACGGGCAAGTCCGGGAGCTGCGGGATGCAGAGAAGATGGCATGGTCAGGGCTCGCTTTCGGGCTGGCGGCGGGGAAAGGACATCGTGTCGCCGCCATTACACATAGAGCCCGACCAGAGATCAACCCACGCCGGGCATCCTTGTTGCGGGTGCGACGGCTGTTTTCGGTGCTGAGGCCTCCGCATCGCGGCGCAGCTGTGTCGGGGTGAAGCCGGTGTGATGCAGCACGAAGCGTGAGAAATAGGCCGCGCTGCGAAAGCCCAGCATCGCTGCTATCAGTTTGAAGGGATGGTCTGACTGCACCAGGAAACCCCGCGCCGCATGGACGATGCGCTGTGTCAGAAGCTGCGCGGCGCTCATACCGGCCACGGTCCGGCAGGTGCGGGTCAGATGTGTCGGTGTGACCCCGAGTGCAGCGGCATAGTCGGCCATTGGCCTGCCGCTGGCGAAGTCGCGTTCGATCAGGGCGGCGTAGGCCCGCACCAGCCGCTCGGACGCGGGCGGGCGTGGCGGGCTCGGGGCATCGATCATGGTGCGGCGCAACCAAACCCCGAGAAGCACCGCATATGCGCTCATCGCTTCGTCGTGGAAATGACGCGCTGTGTTGTCTTCGCGCTGCATCGTTTCAAGGATCGTGGCCAACTCCGCCTGAGCCTGTGAGTCGCGCACGCGCAATTGTTGCGCGGTATCGGGCATCGGCACCGACGCGACCGGCGGGATTGTGCAAACGAGACCGAAACCCTGTTTCCCCAGATCGGTGGCAAAGAGCGTGCCCGCCGGGATCACAAGTGCGTTGTGGACGCCGACGCCGCGGCGCAAACCCTCGAGCAGGCAGCGGCCCTGGCCGCGCGTCACCCAGACGAAGGCATGGGTTTCGCGGCTGTGGGGCAGTTCCGACTGCCAGCGCGCGGGACCTGCCCATTGGGCGAGGGTCATGATTCTGGGATAGTCTTGCACGATCCGCCGACACCTTGAAAACACTATATTTATGACAGTGTATGCGAAAAAACCTATGTATAACAGACTCGATTGTTGAGAATGTCAAAGCCTCGCTGCATCAACTGCCTGCCAGGCCCGCATCCGGGCGCGAAACCAGGTGCGTTGCCGCTTTGCGAATTGGCGGGTGGCAATGGTCGCAGCTTCGCGGGCCTCGTCCAGTGTCATGCGGCCTTGAAGATGTGCGATCAGTTCTGGCGCGCCGATCGCCTTGGAGGACGGGCGGGCGGGGTCCCAGCCCGGCAGGTTGGCACGCGCCTCGTCCAATGCGCCCGCAGCCAGCATCGCATCGAAGCGCTGCGCGATACGGATATTGAGCCACTCTCGGTCGGCATCGACCAGCAGCGCGGTGCAGTCCCCGAGCGGCAGGACAGGTGGCGGTGTCTCGTCCTGCCATGCGGCAAGGCCGCGCCCGGTGGCGCGTTGCACTTCCCAGGCGCGCTGCACCCGCATGGGATTTCGCGTGTCGATCCGAGCGCGGGTGTCAGGATCGAGGTCACGCAGCAGCACGCCTAGGCCCTCATCGCGCAGCAGCGCGTCGGCGGTCGCGCGGATATCGGGCGGGGTTGGCGGGATGGGCGCGAGCCCCTCGGTCAGGGCACTGAAGTAAAGCCCGGTCCCGCCGATGATGATAGGGCGCGCGGGACCTTCGAGCAGGGGGAGGATCTCGCGCAGCCAATGGCCCACGGAATATTCTCCATCCCACGGCACATGACCATAGAGGCGATGCGGCGCCGCGGACTCGTCTTCCGGCGAGGGGCGGGCGCTCAGGATGCGCCAATTGTCATAGACCTGGATCGCATCGGCGTTGAGGATCACGCCACCATCCCGCGCGGCCAGCCGCAGGGCCAGAGCGGATTTACCCGACGCGGTCGGCCCGGCGATCAGAACCGGGCGGTCGGAAGGGATATCGGGCAGGGCGCTCATCGCCATGTCAGATAAGCGAATTTGCCCTCCGATGCGAGAGGCAGGGCGGCAAATCGTCGACATGGCCGGTTTCGGTGATTGAACCCCGCTGCGTTTTACTACATTTTGCGCGCGACCCGGAACCTGCATGGAGCCCCCCGATGTCTGACACAGCCCCCCCCGAGACCAGGTTCAAGCGCGTCATGTTGAAGATATCGGGTGAGGCGCTGATGGGGGATCAGGGCTATGGTTTGCATCCGCCGACGGTGGAGCGCATCGCGCGCGAGGTGAAGTCGGTCCATGATCTGGGGGTCGAAATCTGCATGGTGATCGGCGGCGGAAACGTGTTTCGCGGCCTCGCCGGCAGCGCCCAGGGGATGGAGCGCACCACGGCCGATTACATGGGGATGCTTGCAACTGTGATGAACGCCCTGGCTGTCCAGAGCGCATTGGAGAAGCTGGGCGTCTTTACCCGCGTTATCAGCGCGATCCGGATGGACGAGGTGGCCGAGCCCTATATCCGCCGCCGCGCGGTGCGCCACCTCGAGAAGAAGCGCGTGTGCATTTTCGCGGCGGGCACCGGCAACCCGTATTTCACCACCGATACCGCCGCCACGTTGCGCGCCAACGAGATGGCGTGCGAGGCGATCTTCAAGGGCACCAAGGTGGATGGGGTCTATGACAAGGACCCGCTGACCAATCCCGATGCCAAGCGTTTCGAGCGCGTCACCTATGACGAGGTGCTCGCGCAGCATCTCAAGGTGATGGATGCCAGCGCCATCGCGCTTGCCCGTGACAATAACCTGCCGATCATTGTCTTCAGCCTGGACGAACCGGGAGGCTTCAAGGGAATCCTCGCCGGGAACGGAACCTATACAACCGTGCACGGCTGAGGCAAAAGAGAACGACAGAACGCAAGACCCGCGAGAAGGAAAACGGAACATGGCTGAAGAGTTCGAACTTGACGTGGCCGATCTGGAACGGCGAATGGACGGGGCGATGAGCGCGCTGCGCACTGAGTTCGCTTCGCTGCGCACCGGGCGGGCGTCGGCCTCGATGCTGGAACCGGTGATGGTCGAGGCCTATGGCCAGAAGACACCGATCAACCAGGTCGGCACTGTCAACGTGCCCGAGCCTCGGATGGTGACGATCAACGTCTGGGACAAGTCGCTGGTCAACGCTACGGAAAAGGCGATCCGCGACAGCGGCCTCGGGATCAACCCGCAGCTCAACGGCACCATCATCATGCTGCCGATCCCCGAGCTGAACGAGGAGCGTCGCAAGGAACTGAGCAAGGTCGCCGCGCAATATGCCGAACATGCCCGTGTCTCGGTGCGCAATGTGCGCCGCGATGGCATGGACCGGATCAAGAAGGCCAAGGCCGACGGCATGTCCGAGGATGACCAGAAATTCTGGGAAACCGAGGTGCAGGAGCTGACTGACAAGTTCATTCATCAGGTCGACGAGGCGCTGGAAGGCAAGCAGGCAGAGATCATGCAGGTCTGAGACGCGAGGACAGCGACATGGCAAGGAACAGCCCAGACACGAGCGGACCGCGCCATGTTGCGATCATCATGGATGGCAATGGCCGTTGGGCTCAGGCGCGCGGGCGCCCACGCCTGTTTGGCCACCACGCCGGCGCGCGGCGCGTGCGCGAGATCGTCAGTGCCTGCCCCGATTTGGGGGTCGATTACCTGACGATCTTCGCCTTCTCGACCGAGAACTGGAAGCGCACGCAGACCGAGGTTTCCGGGCTGATGGCGCTTTTCAGGCGCTATATCGTCAAGGAAATGCAGGAGTTCGTGAAAGAGAACGTGCGCGTGCGTTTCATCGGCGACCGCACGCGGCTGGACAAGCCCCTGCAGGACCTGATGGACGAAGCTGAGGAGATGACCAGTCGCTGCACCCGTCTCAACCTGACGATCGCGCTGAATTATGGGGGGCGGGACGAGGTCGCCCGCGCCACGAGGCGGTTGGCGCAGGATGTGGCGGATGGCAAGCTCGACCCTGCCAAGGTCGATCAGGAGACGCTGCCGCGCTACCTTGATACCTGCGTCCTGCCCGACCCGGATCTCGTCATCCGCACCAGCGGCGAAGCGCGGATCTCGAATTTCCTGCTCTGGCAGTCGGCCTATTCCGAATACGAGTTCATCGATACGCTGTGGCCCGATTTCACCCGTGCGATCTTTACCGATGTCCTGCGCAACTATGGTGCGCGCGAACGGCGGTTCGGGGCCGCGACCGGATGAGTCAGCAGGCCCGATGGTCCGATCTTGCGCCACGCGTGCTGTCGGGGCTGGCGATGGCCGGCATCGGTGCGGGCGCGATCTGGATCGGGGGCTGGCTGTTCAACGGCCTGATCTGTGCGCTTGGTGGCCTGATGATATGGGAGGCCGCGCGCATGGCTGGGGCGCGGGGCGCGGTGTCGGCGGGATTGCTTGCTGCGGTCGCGCTGGCGCTGGCGCTCTTGCTGCCGGGGATATTGGTCCTGCCCTTGCTGGCTGCGGCTGCCCTGGTCGGTGCCGGGCAGGCCCCTCGGGACAAGGGGCTACATGTGCTGTTCGCCTTTTGGATCCTGCTGGGATGCTACGTCACTGCGCAATTGCGACAAGAGGCCGGGTTCGGCTGGATGGTCTGGCTTGTGCTGGTGGTGGTGGTCTCGGACGTGGCGGGGTATTTTGCGGGCCGGATGCTGGGAGGCCCGAAATTCTGGCCCCGTGTCAGTCCAAAAAAGACTTGGTCGGGCACGCTTGCCGGATGGGTCGGTGCCGGGTTTGTGGGCTTGCTCTTGGCGGAGTCTCTGGCAGCGGGTGCGGGGCTTGTCGCGGTGTCGATGCTGGTCGGGTTCGCCGGGCAATTGGGCGATATCGCTGAAAGCGCGATCAAGCGGCGTTGCGGCGTCAAGGACAGCTCCGATCTCATTCCCGGACATGGCGGCGTACTGGACCGGTTTGATGCCATGCTGGGCGCGGCAATGATGGTGATGGTGTTGCGGCTGTTGTCTTTGATGCCGGGGCTGCAATGAGGAGGATCACGATTCTGGGTGCCACGGGATCGATCGGGCAGAGCACTCTTGACCTGATCGCGCGCGAACCGGACCTCTTCGAGGTGGTCGCCCTGACCGGTGGGCGCAATATTGAACGGCTTGCCAGCGATGCGCGCGTCTGCGGCGCGCAGATCGCGGTCACCGCGCATGACGATCTGCTCGATGATCTGCGCGCTGCGCTTGCAGGTTCGGGAATCGAGGCCGCGGCCGGAGCGGAGGCGATATCCGAGGCCGCGGCACGGCCTGCCGATTGGGTGATGTCCGCCATTGTCGGTGCTGCGGGCCTTCCGCCGGGATTGAAGGCACTCGAGCAGGGCGCGACCCTGGCGTTGGCGAACAAGGAGTCGCTGGTGGCGGCCGGGCCGCTCCTGATGGAGACCGCAGCGCGACATGACGCACGCATTCTGCCGGTGGACAGTGAGCATTCCGCAGTATTCCAAGCGCTTACCGGCGAAAGCATGGATGCCGTGCGGCGTGTGATCATCACCGCCAGTGGCGGCGCCTTTCGCGACTGGCCGCGCGAACGGCTGGCGAATGTCACGGTCGAGCAGGCTTCGACGCACCCGAACTGGGCCATGGGCCAACGGATCACCATCGACAGCGCTTCGATGTTCAACAAGGCGCTCGAGATGATCGAGGCGCGCGAGTTCTTCGACCTTGTTCCCGAGCAGATCGAGGTGCTGGTTCACCCGGAATCACTGGTCCATGCGCTCGTGGGTTTTTGCGACGGCGCACTGATGGCACATGTCGGCCCGCCAGATATGCGCCACGCCATTGGATATGCCTTGAACTGGCCCGAGCGTCGCGCGCTGCCGGTGGCGGCGCTCGACCTTGCGGCTATCGGAACGCTGAGTTTCAGCGCGCCTGACGCTGGCCGCTACCCGGCCCTGCGCCTTGCGCGCGAGGTCATGGCAAAGCGCGGCCTCGCGGGCGCTGTCTTCAATGCCGCCAAGGAGCGGGCGCTGGATCATTTCATCGCCGGACGCATCGGATTTCTGGCGATGAGCGACGTTGTCGAAGAGGTGCTGACCCGGCTTTGCGCCGAGAAAGGCCTGGTTGATGCAGCGATCAGCCTTGATAGTGTGACCCATCTTGACCATCTGTCACGCAGATGTGCCGACAGGGTCGTCAAAGAGCAGGACAGATAGGACAACAGGCGTGGATATAATAGGGTTTCTGCCGCAATTCGGCAGCATTTTCATGACTTTGCTGGCTTTCGTGGTCGCTCTTTCCGCCATCGTGGCGGTGCATGAATACGGTCATTACATCGTCGGGCGCTGGTCGGGTATCAAGGCCGAGGTCTTTTCACTCGGGTTCGGCCCGGTTCTCTGGGCGCGTCGCGATCGCCACGGCACTCAGTGGCAGGTGGCGCTTCTGCCCTTTGGAGGATACGTCAAATTCAAAGGCGATGCCGACGCTGCGAGCGCGCAAAGCGCCGACTCCGTGCGCGAGATGTCGCCGCAGGAACGGCGCGAAACGATGGCAGGCGCGCCGCTTTGGGCACGCACGGCGACGGTCGCGGCAGGGCCGGTTTTCAACTTCGTCCTTTCTATCCTGATTTTCGCCGCAGTGATGATGGCCCAGGGCAAGGTTTCGGAACCGCTGGCCGTCGGCAGCCTGAATCCCCTGCCGGTCGAAGGGATCACCTTGCAGGAAGGCGATGAGCTGATCACTGTCGCTGGTGTAGATGTGCCCCAGTTCGGCGAATCCGATCAGTTCGATCCCTTCATCGACCAGCTTCCCGCCGAGCCGTTGCTCGACTACCGCGTGCTGCGCGATGGTCGCGAAGTATCTGCCATGGGGCCATATCCGATGCCGCCGATGGTTGCGCAGCTTGCACCGCAATCCGCGGCTTACGATATCAACATGCGCGCGGGCGATGTCATTACCGCAGTCGATGGCACCGCGATCCACAGCTTTTCCGAGCTCAAGGATATCGTCGAGGGTTCCGAGGGACGGGCGCTTGAACTCAGGGTGTGGCGCGATGGCGAGATGCTCGATTTCGTACTCGCGCCGCGCCGGATGGACGAACCGCAATCCGAAGGCGGGTTCCAGAGCCAATGGCGCATCGGAATCGCCGGCGGGCTGGCGTTTGAACCCGCGACCGAACGGCTTGGCCCGCTCGAGGCGGTATCACGTGGAACGGTGCAGGTCGGGCGGATCATCGAAGGTTCGTTCTCAGGTCTCTATCACATGGTCACCGGCGCAATCAGCAGCTGTAACATGTCCGGCCCGATCGGAATCGCCGAGGTATCTGGCGCGATGGCGAGCCAGGGCGCGCAGAACTTCATCTGGTTCATCGCGGTCCTGTCGACCGCGGTGGGGCTGTTGAACCTGTTTCCCATCCCGGTGCTCGATGGCGGCCACCTTGCGTTCTATGCCTATGAGGCGGTCAGCGGAAAACCTCCTAGCGAAACGGCACTCAGGGTCATGATGACAGTGGGGCTGGTATTTGTCCTGAGCCTCATGGGTTTCGCGCTTTTCAACGATTTGTTCTGCCCCTGAGCCGGGGAAAGCGAGACGTAACACATATGAGACCTGTGCGTGCGACGTACGCGGGCAGGGCGCGCGCCATGATCTTGCCTTATTTCAGCCCCTATTGTTGCCGCATTCTGCGCGCACATCTTCATCAGACAGAACCGTCAGGAATTGGTGATGCAACATATCGTAAGCGGATACCGTGGGCTCAGCCTTCTGGTGAACCTCAATTGGGATCGGATTCTTTATCTGGTCACGATTCTGGTTGCGCTTCTGGCCGGTGGTTTCATCGGGTCGTTGTGATCTGTCCGATGCACCGTCGCATCGAAGCAAATTTTGTCTGAAAATCTTGCTCCCCGCGTTTTGACAAGCCTCTACATACCGGATACTGACATCTCTAACAGGGATGTTTGACCGGGGTACTTGAGACATGGGAAATGAGCAGCACCGTTGCATCCGGCGCGCGGATTCCTCGCAAAGCGTATTGTTCGTTGTCCGGGCGTTCTGCCTCGCTCTGCTGACAGCGGCAATCATTGGCCTTCCTGGCGATGCAAACGCCCAGTCCTACCGCTTCAACAGCGTCGTGGTCGAAGGCAATCAGCGCATCGAAGCAGACACGATTCTGAACTACGCCGGGATCGCCCGCGGCGAGACGGTTTCGGCCGGCAAGTTGAACGATGCCTATCAGAGCATCCTCGGCAGCGGCCTGTTCGAAAGTGTCACGCTCGAGCCGCGCGGCGGACAGCTGTATATCCAGGTGGCAGAGTATCCCACGATCAACCGCATCGCCTTTGAAGGCAATCGGCGCATGAAGGACGAGGACATGCGGCGGTTCATCGACAGCCAGCCGCGCCAGGTGTTCAGCCCGGCCAAGGCCGAGCGCGATGCCGCGACCCTGACCGAGGCGCTTTCCCAGAACGGTCGCCTTGCAGCGCGCGTTACCCCCAAGGTCATCCGCCGCAGCGATAACCGCGTCGATCTCATCTTCGAGATTTTCGAGGGCAGCAAGGTCGAGGTTCAGCGCATCGGTTTCGTTGGAAACCGCGCCTATTCGGACCGTCGCCTGCGCCGCGTCATCGACAGCAAGCAGGCCGGGCTTCTGCGCGCGATCATCGAGCGCGATACCTTTGTCGAGGACCGGATCCAGTTCGACCGTCAGCTTCTGACCGATTTCTACAACTCGCGCGGTTACGTGGATTTCCGCGTGACCGGGACCAATGCCGAGCTCGCGCGCGGGCGGGACGCGTATTTCGTGACCTTCAACATCCAGGAAGGCCAGCAGTTCCGCTTTGGCGAGATCACGACCGTCAGCGACCGCAACGATGTCGATCCCGAAGAATATCACAACGTTCTCAAGGTCCGTTCGGGCAGTGTCTATTCGCCTACGGAGGTCGAGAACTCGATTTCACGCATGGAACGCCTGGCGATCAAGAACGGTGTCGATTTCCTGCGTGTCGAGCCGCGGATCACCCGCAATGACCGTGACCTGACACTGGACGTCGAGTTCGCGCTTGTGCGTGGACCGCGTGTGTTCGTCGAGCGGATCGATATCGAGGGCAACACCACCACGCTTGACCGCGTGATCCGCCGTCAGTTCGACCTGGTTGAGGGCGATCCCTTCAATCCGCGCCAGATTCGTGAGGCCGCCGAACGCATCCGGGTGCTGCGTTATTTCTCGGACGTGGACGTGAATGCACGCGAAGGTTCGCGCCCGGACCAGGTGGTCGTGGACGTGAATGTCGAGGAAACCACAACCGGGTCGCTGTCCTTTGGCGCCAGTTATTCGACCAACTCGGGCGTCGGCGTCAGCGTCGGGTTCAGCGAGCGCAACTTCATGGGGCGCGGGCAGAAACTGACGGCGCAGATCGCCGCATCCGAAACCACCGCCCAGTACAACATCAACTTCGTCGAGCCTGCCTTCCTGAGCCGCAATGTCGAGTTCGGTCTGGATTTCTCGCTGATCGAAACCGACAGCGATTTCAGCCTTTATGACACCACGATCGGCGTTTTCCGTCCCAGCCTGACCTTCCCGGTCAGTGAGAACGGTCGCTTCGGTGTCTTCTACAACGCGACCTACAACGACATGAAGGACTACACCGGCAATTCCGGTGTGCTTGCTGCCGAAGTGGCGCAGGGCGAAACATGGGCCAGCGCGATCGGTTATCGCTATACCTATGACACCCGACGCACCGGGCTTGATCCGAATTCGGGCATCATGTTGTCCTTCGGTCAGGAATATGCCGGCTTGGGTGGTGACAGCGAGTATCTCAAGACGAGCGCCCGTGTCATCGCTCAGACGAGGGTGCTGAACGAGGAAGTCACGCTGCGTGCCACGCTTGAAGGCGGTGCGCTGGAGTTCATGGGCAGCAATGAAAGCCGCGCCGTGGACCGCTATACGTCGCAGGTCATGCGCGGTTTTGAACCCAATGGCATCGGCCCCATCGAGGGCACCGAACATCTGGGCGGCAACTACTTCGCCGTGGCCAAGTTCGAGGCCGAGTTCCCGCTGGGGCTGCCGGAAGAATACGGCATCTCGGGCGGCGCGTTCTACGATGTGGGCGCGATCTGGGGCGTCGATTCCACCAATGCTGCCTTCCCGGTCCGTTCCAAGAACTTCGAGCCGCGCCATGTGGTCGGTCTGTCTCTGTTCTGGGAGTCTCCCTTCGGCCCGTTGCGGCTGAACTGGTCCACGGCACTCAAGAAAGAGCCGGGCGACCTCGAACAGAGCTTTGACCTGACCGTCCGAACAGAATTCTGAGCGCGAGATGCCAGCTGGGGCATTTCTCAGAAGTTCTCTCATGGCGCTTTGTCTGACCCTTGGCGCAGGTTCAGCGACAGCGCAGGACGTCGGTGTCGTTCAAAGCGATGTCCTGGTGATCAATCCCGACAGGCTGTTTGCCGAAACCGGGCTGGGTCAGGCCATGAACGACGAGCTTCAGGCGCAGCGCGACAGCCTGATCGCGCATAACCGGAAGCTGGAGGCCGAGCTCGAGGCCGAGGAGAAGGCCCTGAGCGAGTTGCGCAGCGAAACCAACCCGGATGAGTTTCGTGATCTCGCCGACGCCTTCGACACGAAAGTCCGCAGCATCAGGCAGGACAGCGAGCGGCGTGCGCGCGATCTCGATCGGGCGCGTGCGCAGGCACCGGTGACCTTCATGCGCCTCGTCGAGCCGGTGCTGGTCGATATCATGCAGGATGCAGATGCGGCTGTCATCATGGACAGCCGAACGGTTCTGCTGCGGGTCGAGGTGGTTGAGATCACCGACGTCGCGATCTCGCGGATCGACGAGCAGATCGGCAGCGAACTGCCCGAGGGCGTCAGCATGGGCCGCGGCGCACCGGTCAGCGAAGGCAACAATGATGCACCCGACGCGGATTGAGCCGCACGCTTGCCCATCGCAGGGCAAGTTGCTAGTGACATCCAAGCAATCCTTGCAAAGGACCACGCCATGACAGAGCCGCTGAAAGCCGCGGATATCCACTTGATCCAACGGCTTATCCCGCATCGCTACCCGTTCCTTCTGGTGGACAAGGTGGTCGATATCGAGGGCTATGCCAGAGCCCGGGGGATCAAGAACGTCACCATGAACGAGCCTCATTTCCAGGGCCACTTTCCGGGCAAGCCGATCATGCCGGGCGTGACCATCGTCGAGGCGATGGCGCAGACGGCGGCGGTCATGGTGGGAACGGCGCTCGGCATGGAGGACCGCAACATGCTGGTCTATTTCATGTCGATCGACAAATGCAAGTTTCGCCGGATGGTGGTTCCGGGCGATGTGCTTGAAATGAAACTGGAAACGCTGCGTGGCAAGCCGGGTGGCAAGGTCTGGAAATTCGGCGGCGTTGCCGAGGTTGAAGGTGATATGGCCGCAGAGGCCGAGTTCACCGCGATGATGGATTTGCCCAAGGAGTGAGCTCTATGTCCGACGGGGTGGAAACCTTCGTTCATCCGACCGCTTTGGTCGAAGAGGGCGCTGAGCTTGGCGCTGGCTGTCACGTCGGGCCGTTCTGTCATGTCGGCCCGGACGCAAGGCTGGGCGCGCGGGTGGTGCTGAAATCGCATGTGGTGATTGCGGGTGACACCAGCATTGGTGAAGACAGCGTGATCTTTCCCTTCGCCTGCATTGGCGAGGTACCGCAGGATCTCAAGTTCAAGGGCGAGCGCACGCGTCTGGTGATTGGCGCGCGCAACCGTATCCGCGAGCATGTAACAATGAACACAGGCACTGCGGGCGGCGGGGGCGAAACGCGCGTCGGCGACGACGGGCTGTTCATGGCCGGCTGCCATGTGGCCCATGACGTGCAGGTCGGCAACCGCGTGATTGTCGTAAATAATGCTGCATTGGCAGGGCATTGCGTGCTGGAAGACGACGTGATCATCGGCGGATTGTCGGGGGTGCATCAGTGGGTGCGGATCGGGCAGGGTGCGATCATCGGCGCGGTAACAATGGTTACCAACGATGTGATTCCCTATGGGCTGGTCCAGGCGCCGCGTGGCGGGCTGGACGGGCTGAACCTTGTCGGGCTCAAGCGCCGGGGCGTGCCACGGGCGGATATCACCGCGTTGCGGGCAGCGTTTCAGATGCTGGCGCAAGGCGAAGGCGCGTTTCAGGATCGTGCGCGGCGACTGGGTGATGAAACCGAGAGCGACTATGTGCGGCAGATCGTCGAATTCGTGACCAGTGCGAGCGATCGGTCCTTCCTGACACCCGGAGAGGGCTGATCATGGCCGGCAAGCTGGCGATACTGGCCTGTTCGGGCGCGCTGCCGGTGCGGATCGCGGAGGCGCAACCCGATGCCCTGCGGATCGGATTTCAAGGTATTCCCAATGACTTGGAAGGCGAAGTTGAGGTTCATCGATTCGAGAAGATGGGCACGCTTTTCGACGCGCTGAAGGATCAGGGCGTCGAACGTGTGGTGTTTGCGGGATCGCTTGCACGCCCGCCGCTGGATCCGTCGGCCTTCGATGCGACCATGCTGGCGCTGGCGCCGCGGCTGATGGTTGCGATGCAGGGCGGGGATGACGCGCTTCTGAGCCAGGTGATCGAGATTTTCGAGGAACAGGGCTTTGCGGTGATGGGCGCGCATGAGTTGGTTCCGGGCCTGACCGCCGAGGAAGGGCTGTTGATCGGCACGCCGCCGACAGACGCCGATCTATCCGATGTTTCAAGGGCTTGGGACATATTGATGGCGCTGTCTCCGCTGGATGTGGGCCAGGGCTGCGTGGTGGCGGGCGGCCAGTGTCTGGGCATCGAGACGGTGCAGGGAACCGATGCGCTGCTGCGTTTCGTGGCCGAGACGCCGCAGAATTTACGCCGTGGTTTCAAGGGCGTGTATGTCAAAGCCGCGAAGCGCGGCCAGGATCTGCGAATCGACATGCCGGTGATCGGCCCCGCGACGATCGCGGCGGTGGCCGAGGCCGGTTTGGCCGGGCTGGTGATCGAGGCAGGGCGGGTCATGATCATTGATCGCAAGAACACTTTGGAAGCGATTGAAAGGGCAGGACTTTTCCTGACATCAAGGGTGCTGTGATGAAGGTGTTCCTGATCGCCGGGGAAGCCTCGGGCGACAGGCTGGGCGCGGCGCTGATGGCGGGCCTGAAATCCCTTGAAAACGTTGAATTCCAAGGGGTTGGCGGCCCGTTTATGGAAGCCGAAGGGATGCAGAGCCTGTTCCCGATGGATGAGCTCAGCGTTATGGGGCTGGCGGAGATTCTGCCGAAATACCCGCAACTCAGACGGCGCTTGCACCAGAGTGCCGAGGCGGTGCTCGAGGCGCGGCCGGATGTGCTGATCACCATTGACAGCCCCGATTTCTGCCTGCGGATCGCGCGGCTCGTGAAGGCAAAAAGTGACATAAGAACAGTGCATTACGTCGCGCCATCGGTCTGGGCCTGGCGGGCGAAGCGCGCGCGCAAGATGGCAGGGGTGATCGATCATGTGCTGGCGCTGTTGCCGTTCGAGCCGCCCTATATGGAAGCCGAGGGGATGGAATGCGACTTCGTCGGCCATCCGGTGGTCAGCGAGCCACAAGCGAATGCGGAGGAAATTCAAGAGTTTAAGGACCGCCACGACATCACGAACCCGATCTGGATGATCCTGCCGGGATCGCGCAGGGGCGAGATCCAGGGCCTCGGCGCGCGATTCTCGGAGGTGGTCCGGCGGGTCTTGGAAGATAAGCCCATGCTTTCATTGGTGATTCCGACCACGGCCAATGTCGCGCCGCTGGTGCGCGAGATGGTCCGGGACTGGCCGGTGAAGCCCTTGATCCTGAGCCCGGAAGGGATGGACCCCGCGGCGTTCAAGGCCGAGAAGCGCGCGGCCTTCGGTGCGGCGGACTGGGCGCTTGCGGCATCGGGCACGGTGTCGCTGGAACTGGCGGCGGCGGGCACGCCGATGGTTATTGCCTATGACCTCAAGCCATTGAGTCGTATCATTATTTCACGGATGCTGAAGGTCGATACGCTGACCCTTGTGAACCTCGTTTCGGAGACTCGGGTGATCCCGGAATTCATAGGCAATCGCTGTCGCTCCGAGCTGATCGCGCCCGCGATGCTGGCGCTGATGGAGGCGTCGGGGGAGCAGCGCGCGGCGATGGCGCTGACGATGGAGCGGTTGGGGCGCGGCGGCGAGGCGCCCGGATTGCGCGCGGCAAGGGCGGTTCTGACCCGGATGAAGGTGGCGAGAGGTTAACGCGGCGCACCTGTACAAAACGTCCGTTTTGTACGCGGGTTTTGTACCGAAAGCGGAGATTGCGCGCGGCGTTTGGTACAGACCGCGATTTTCTGGACCCGCGTCGGGGGGCCAGCCCCCCGGACCCCCCGAGGTATTTCGGGCCAGATGAAGAGCGGACGGGTCTTGGTCAGGGTGGTGGTCAGTGGCCGCGCCAGATCCAGCCGCCGCCGAGGATGCGGCTGCCGCCGGTCTCGTAGAAGACGCAGGCCTGGCCGGGACTCACGCCTTCTTCGGGGGTGAGAAGTTCGACCGCGGCTTCGGTTTCCGAGAGCGGGCGGATGATCGCCTCTTGCGGGGGGCGGGTCGAGCGCAGCTTGACCGAGACATGCCATTCGGGGCGCGCGGTGAAGGGGGTGTCGCCGAGCCAGTTGATCTCGCGCACGGGCACGGTGCGGGTGGCGAGCATCTCCTTGGGGCCGACGATGACGCGGCGGGCGTCCACATCGAGGCGCACCACGTAGAGCGGTTCACTGAGCCCGCCGATGCCGAGGCCGCGGCGCTGGCCGATCGTGTAGTGGATCACGCCCTCATGGGTGCCCAGAACCCGGCCATCGGCGTGGACGATCTCGCCGGGTTCGGCGGCGCCGGGGCGCAGTTTCTCGATCACGCCGGCATAGTTGCCGTCGGGCACGAAACAGATGTCCTGGCTGTCGGGCTTGTCGGCCACCTGCAGCCCATAGCGCGCCGCCAGTTCGCGGGTGGCGCTTTTCGAGGGCAGGTGGCCCAGCGGGAAGCGCAGGAAGGCGAGCTGTTCGGGGGTGGTCGAAAACAGGAAATAGCTTTGATCGCGGTTGGCGTCGGCGGCGCTGTGGAGTTCGGGCCCGTGCGCGCCCAGCTTGCGCTGGATGTAATGGCCGGTGGCCATGCAATCGGCATCGAGGTCACGGGCGGTTTCCAGCAGATCCTTGAACTTCACCCGCTCGTTGCAGCGGATGCAGGGCACCGGCGTGGCCCCGGCGAGGTAGCTGTCGGCGAATTCGTCGATCACCGCGTCGCGGAAGATGTTCTCGTAATCGAGGACGTAATGGGGAAAACCCATGTCCTCGGCAACGCGGCGGGCGTCGTGGATGTCGATCCCCGCGCAGCAGGCGCCTTTCTTGGCGAGCGCCGCGCCGTGATCGTAGAGCTGCAGGGTGACGCCGACCACGTCATAGCCTTCTTCGGCCAGTTGCGCGGCCACGACCGAGCTGTCGACGCCGCCCGACATGGCGACGACGACACGGGTGTCGGCGGGGGACTTGGCGAAGCCAAGCGAATTGATCGCGGTGTCGAGGGGCATGGGCGTCTCCTTGATGCAGCGGAATATAGGAAAATGCGAGGTAGTCTCAAGGGGCGGTTTCACCGGTCGTTAAGGGGGCAGGCGTCAGTTTGCGGACGGGATCTGTCGAGAAGGGGTGAAACCATGTTCCTGAAGAAGATGAACGGAAAACGGATCGTGAAGCTGCCGGATGGCAGCGTGATGAGCTGTGCCGACCTGCCGGCGCCGGACACCCGGCGCTGGACGGCGGCGCGCAAGCTGGCGGTGGTGCGCGGAGTGGCGCATGGGCTGATGGAGAAGGAGGCGGCGCTTGAGCGTTACGGGCTGAGCGAGGCGGAGTTCCTGGAATGGGTCAAGGGTGCCGGGGCGGGCGGATTGAGCGGCTTGAGGGCAACGATCCGAAAGAAGACGGATACAACCGACGATTGAAAAATATGTTTGCGCCTATCCGGTAACTTGTGGTTAACCAATAAGAGTCAAGGTGATGGCTGACTGACTGGAGTTGAAGTGGAGTTGAGTTAATGCGTGTGCTTTTGGTTGAAGACGACCCCACCACCGCGAAGAGCATCGAGATGATGCTGAACCATGCCAATCTGAACGTCTATACGACGGATCTGGGCGAAGAAGGCATCGATCTTGCCAAGCTCTATGATTACGATCTGATCCTGCTGGATCTGGGGCTGCCGGACATGAATGGCCATGAGGTGTTGCGACAGCTGCGCCTGGCGCGGGTGGAAACGCCGATCCTGATCCTGAGCGGGGCGGATGATACCGACAACAAGATCAAGGGATTCGGCTTTGGCGCGGACGACTACCTGACCAAGCCGTTTCACCGCGAGGAGCTGGTGGCGCGGATCCATGCGATCATCCGCCGCTCGAAGGGGCATTCGCAATCGGTGATACGGACCGGGCGGATCAATGTGAACCTCGATGCGAAGACGGTGGATGTGGACGGGCGGGCGGTGCATCTGACCGGCAAGGAATACCAGATGCTGGAGCTGTTGAGCCTGCGCAAGGGGACGACACTGACCAAGGAGATGTTCCTGAACCATCTTTATGGGGGCATGGACGAGCCGGAGCTCAAGATCATCGACGTGTTCATCTGCAAGCTGCGCAAGAAGCTGGGCGAGGCGACGGGCGGGCAGAACCATATCGAAACGGTCTGGGGGCGGGGTTATGTGCTGCGCGACCCGGAACCCGGACAGGCCAGCGCGGACCGCTTTGCCATCGGCGCCTGAGCGGGCAGGCGCGGGGAGCCTGCTCATGGCGGGGATGATGCCACTACTCACGACTGGACCTCGCACCGCGCGCACCCTATCACTTTGACCGACGGATGCGGGGCCGTGTGGCCCCGGCGCGGATCAAGGCGGAGGGCCGCAATGGGCAGGAAACGCGGGCAACAGGACGCGAAGGACCACACGGGCGCTGATGCCGGGGCGCCGCGGGCGCGGGATGACGCCGAGGGCACCGCGGATGCGCCGGGTGCGGGCGATTCCGGCGGTGATGCCGGTGATGATCTTCGCGCGGCCGACAGCGATGCCGCAGGGGTTTCTGCCGGCGATCAGGCGGGCGCAGGTGATGACGCTGCTGCTGGCGGTGATGCCGGTGATGATGCGGATGCGTCGGGCGGTGAAGATGGACGCGAAAGGCGCGCTGCGCAGGGCCAGGGTTTCGGCAATGTCGCGGTCGCTGAACTGACCCCGGAGCAAGCCGGGGCCGAACTGGAGCGGCTGGCCAGCCTGTTGACGCAGGCCGACCGTGCCTATCACGGCGACGATGCGCCGATCATGGCGGATGCCGATTACGACGCGCTGGTGATCCGCAATCGCGAGATCGAGGCGCGGTTTCCCGATCTCAAGCGCGCGGACAGTCCCAGCGAAAGGGTCGGATTCACGCCCTCGGAGGGGTTTTCAAAGGTCACCCATGCGGTGAGGATGCTGAGCCTTGGCAATGCCTTTGACGAGGATGAGATCGCGGAATTCGACAGCCGCATCCGCCGTTATCTGGGGATGGGGACGGGCGACAGGCTGACCTATACGAGCGAGCCCAAGATCGACGGGCTGAGCCTGAGCCTGCGCTATGAGAATGGTGCGCTGGTACAGGCGGCGACGCGCGGCGACGGGGCGGTGGGCGAGAATGTCACCGCCAATGCCCGCACCATCAAGGACATCCCGGGGCGGCTCGAGGAAGCGCCGGATGTGCTGGAGGTGCGCGGCGAGGTCTATATGGCGCATGCGGATTTCGCCGCGCTCAATGAACGCCAGGCCGACAGCGCGCAGAAGGTTTTCGCCAATCCGCGCAACGCCGCAGCCGGCAGCCTGCGCCAGCTTGACCCGGCGATCACGGCAAGCCGCCCGCTCAGGTTCTTCGCCTATGCCTGGGGAGCGCATAGCGAACCGCTGGGCGAGACGCAGATGGAGTCGATCGAGCGGCTGGCCGCGCTTGGCTTTGTCACCAACCCGCTGACCACACGCTGCGACGGGCCTGACGAGATGCTGGCGCAATATCGCCGGATCGAGCAGATGCGCGCCGAGCTTGGCTATGACATCGACGGGGTCGTCTACAAGGTGGACGACATCGCGCTGCAGCACCGGCTGGGCTATCGCAGCACCACGCCGCGTTGGGCGATTGCCCACAAGTTTCCCGCCGAGCTGGCCTGGACGCGGCTGGAGGCGATCGACATCCAGGTGGGGCGCACCGGCGCGCTGAGCCCGGTGGCACGGCTGCATCCGGTGACGGTGGGTGGTGTCGTGGTCAGCAATGCGACGCTGCATAACGAGGATTACATCGCGGGGCGCGATGCGCGCGGCAACGAGATCCGCGGCGGCAAGGATATTCGCGTGGGCGACTGGGTGCAGGTCTATCGCGCGGGCGATGTGATCCCCAAGATCAATGATGTCGACCTGGAAAAGCGCCCCGAGGGCGCGCAGCGCTATGATTTCCCGAAAACATGCCCCGAATGCGGCAGCCCCGCCATCCGCGAGGAGGGCGATGCGGCGCGGCGCTGCACGGGCGGGCTGATCTGCCCGGCGCAGGCGGTGGAGAAGCTGAAGCATTTCGTGTCGCGCGCGGCCTTTGACATCGAGGGGCTGGGCGCCAAGCAGGTCGAGCAGTTCTATCGCGATGGCTGGATCGGCGAACCGGCGGATATCTTCACGCTGAAGGATCGGTATGGGCCGGGGTGCATGACGCAGCTCAGGAATCGCGAGGGCTGGGGCGAGACATCGGCGGGCAACCTGTTCGAGGCGATCGAGGATAAGCGCAGCATCCCGCTGGCGCGGCTGATCTTTGGCCTCGGTATCCGTCATGTGGGTGAGGTGGCGGCGCGCGATCTGGCGCTGCACTATCGCGACTGGGACGCGATGGCACGCGCAGTCGATCTGGCGCGCCCGGCGGCGCTGGCGCATCGGGCTGCCGACGAAGCCGAGGACGCCGAGCGGATCGCTGCCGGCGAGGAGGGGCGGCGCGCGCGCATCAAGGAAAGCCGCGAGTCGGCCATCGCGGCGCTGGATGTGCCGGACGCGGCGCGCGCGGCCTGGGAGGACCTGATCGGGATCGACGGGATCGGCGCGGTGCTGGGCCTGTCGCTGAGCGATGCCTTTGCCAATGACCACGAGCGCGCGGCCTTTGATGCGCTTTGCAAGCATCTGACGATCGAGCCGCCCGATGCCCCGGCCTCGGACAGTCCGGTTGCGGGCAAGACGGTGGTCTTTACCGGCACGCTGGAAAAGATGACCCGCGCCGAGGCAAAGGCCCGCGCAGAGGCACTTGGTGCCAAGGTCTCGGGCAGTGTCAGCGCCAAGACCGATCTGCTGGTCGCGGGGCCGGGTGCGGGGAGCAAGGCGAAGAAGGCCGCCGATCTGGGCGTCGAGACCATCGACGAGGATGGCTGGCTGCAATTGATCGGCGGGTCATGAGCGGGCGGCCCGAAGCCCTTTTTCCGCTTTTTGCGGGGCTTGATACGCTGGAAGGCGTGGGGCCGAAAACCGTGCAGAACCTGGCGGCGCTTGAGGTGACGCGGCCGCGCGACCTGATCTTCACGCTGCCCTGGACGGGGGTGGACCGGCGCAAGCGCGCCACCGTGCAGGGTGCCGAGATCCCCGGCGTCGTCACGGTGGAGGTGGTCGTGGGCCAGCATCGTGCGCCCGCGCGCCGGGGCGGCGCCTATCGGGTGACGGTCGAGGATGCAGCGACCAGCTTTCAGCTGGTGTTCTTTCATGCGCGCGACGATTACCTGCGCCGCATCCTGCCCACCGGGGCGCGGCGCATCGTGTCGGGCAAGGTCGAGCTGTTCGACGGTGTGGCGCAGATGGTGCATCCCGATCACGTCCTTTTGCCCGAGGAAGCGGGCGAGATCCCCGATTTCGAGCCGGTCTATCCGCTGACCGCCGGTGTCACCCAGAAAATGATGCGCAAGGCGGCGCAGGCGGCGCTGACGCGGCTGCCGGAGTTGAAGGAATGGATCGACCCCGCGCAGAAGGCGCAGGCCGGTTGGCCCGACTGGGCCGAGGCGGTGCGGCGCGCCCATGATCCGCAGGAACAGCGCGACCTGAGCCCGGCCGACCCCGCGCGCGAGCGCCTCGCCTATGACGAGTTCATGGCCCATCAGATGACGCTGGCCCTGGCGCGCGCCCGGCTGCGCCGGGCCAAGGGGCGCGCCACGATGGGCACAGGCGCGTTGCAGGCCAAGGTGCTTGAGGCGTTGCCCTATGAGCTGACCGGCGCGCAGACACGGGCCATTTCCGAGATCGCGGGCGACATGGCGCAGGAGACCCGGATGAACCGCCTGCTTCAGGGCGATGTGGGCGCGGGCAAGACGCTGGTCGCGTTGAAGGCCCTGCTGATCGCTGTCGAGGCGGGCGGGCAGGGCGTGATGATGGCCCCGACTGAAATCCTGGCGCGTCAGCATTTGCAGGGCCTGCGCCCGCTGGCCGAGGCGGCTGGCGTTGTGATCGAGATCCTGACCGGGCGCGACAAGGGCGCCGAGCGGCGCGCCAAGCTCAAGGCGCTTGCAGCGGGCGATATCCAGATATTGGTGGGCACTCATGCGGTGTTCCAGAAGGACGTGGTATTCCATGACCTGCGCCTTGCCATCGTCGATGAGCAGCACCGGTTCGGCGTGCGCCAGCGACTGGAACTGGGCGCGAAGGGCGAGCGCGCCGATGTGCTGGTGATGACCGCAACGCCGATCCCGCGCTCGTTGTCGCTGGCGCAATATGGCGACATGGATGTGAGCGTGCTTGATGAAAAGCCGCCGGGGCGCAAGCCGATCAAGACGGCGCTGATCAACATGGCCCGAATCGACGAGGTGGTCGATCACCTGCGCCGCGCCATTGCCGAGGGGCGGCAGGCCTATTGGGTCTGCCCGCTGGTCGAGGAAAGCGAGGCGGTGGACCTGTCGAGCGCCGTTGACCGGTTCAAGCGGCTGCGCGCCGCCCTCGGCGAGGGGGTGGTGGGGCTGGTGCATGGCCAGATGCCGCCCGAGGAAAAGGATGCCGCGATGGCCGCGTTCCAGCGCGGCGATACGGTGGTTCTGGTGTCGACCACGGTGATCGAGGTGGGGGTGGATGTGCCCAATGCCTCGATCATGGTGATCGAGCGGGCCGAGCATTTCGGTCTGGCGCAGCTTCATCAGCTGCGCGGGCGCGTTGGGCGGGGCGAGGCGGAATCGACCTGTCTGCTGATGTATCAAGGGCCGCTGAGCGAGGGCGGCGAGCGGCGCCTGACCACGATGCGCGATACCGAGGACGGGTTTCGCATTGCCGAGGTGGATCTGGAGATGCGTGGCGCGGGCGATCTGATCGGGACGGCGCAATCGGGCCTGCCGAAGTTCCGCATCGCCGATATGGAGGCGCAGGCGGCGCTGATGGCCGTGGCGCAGAGCGACGCGCGCAAGTTGCTGGCGGATGACCCGGTGCTGGAAAGCGAACGGGGCCGCGCGGCGCGGGTGCTGTTGTGGCTGATGGAACAGGACCAGGCGATCAGGCTGATTTCGGTCGGCTGAAAGGCCTGAAAAGTTTCGTTTCAGATCAAATGCTTGACTCTGGTTGTGCCGGTTTGTTCGCCAATGTTCTCATAAAGTTCTTTACAGGCTCGGCCCAAAATGAGAACAAAGAGGCAACACAGTTAACCGGAAAGGAGCCTCCCGATGCTTCGCCAGATCAAGGCCACTGCCGAACGGTCCTCGGACACCCTGTTTGGGGATTTCCTGGGCGCTGCCGCCTTGATGGTGATGCTGGTGGCGGGGCTTTACCTGCCGGGTCTTGTCTGAGTTTCTGCCTGCGACGTTCCGCGCCCGTCATGAAAATCGGTATCGCCTGTCCCCTTGTGCCGGTGCCGATGTGAGTGACCGTCTGTCCCGAGGTCCTGGCCGGGGGTGATCTGCCTTTTCACCCCGACCGGCCGATGACGGGAACCTGCGGAGCCCGCTTTTCCTGCCGCCGCCACCTGCCTGGGTGCGCGGCGGTTTTTTTATTTGCGGCGGGCCGTGGGCGATGGTCCGCAGATGCCTGAAATCGCCGCCGGATCGCCATCTTGAGGCCGGACTTGGGTGATTGGCTTTGCGGGCGGTTCGAGTTGCGAGGCACGAGACATGTTCAGTTGGCACAGCCTGGTTCTTGTCGTCGTCATGGGATTGACGATGCTGGGCGTCGATATTCATCTCCAGGTGCAGAAATCGGGGGGGTCGTTCCGGGAGCTTGGGCTTGCGGGCTATCGGGAAACGATCCGCGCGCGCATCGAGGCGCGCGGCGGGACGCAGGTGGCGAGCAAGGCGCGCGAGGCACGGGAGGCGCAGCGCCTTCCAAAGGGCGGGCAGCCCTATATGGACGCGATCGCGGAGATGACCAGCCATCCCGCGCCGGGGCGCCGGGCGGATGCGCCGCTGCCTGTCCTGGACCCGCCTGAACGCGCACGCGCCACGGGTGGGAGACCACCGGAGGCAATGCCGGAGCCGACGCCGGAAACGGTGGCGGGCAGGATGGCGGGCGGGAGCGGCATCGGCGAGGCGCGGGGCGGCGCCCTTGGCGCCATGCTGAAGCGGTTCGCGGATGACGGGCTGAGCGGCATGATGGACGAGCTGCGCGGTGGCGCCGGCGCCCGGTTTGACGGCGCGCAGGTTCCGGCGGCATCGCAAGGCACCGTGACCCAGGGCGGCATCGCGGGGTCGGGTGCGGTCAAGCGGTTCAAGGCGGGTGTTGCTGTCTGCACCACGAATGGCGGCATCAAGCGCTGCCGTATCGGGGGGTGACGCGGTCAGGTCAGGCGCAGGAATGCGCAGCGCGGGCCTGTTCCATCGCCTCGACGATGGCATCGAGCGTCAGCATGATCGAGGCGTGGCGGTTCTTGTACTCGCGCGCGGGGCGCAGCACCTCGAGCCCGTCAAAGGGCGCGGGCGGGGTCGGCCCGTCCTGTTTGAGCATGGACTTAAGCGCATCGCGCGCGGCTGAGACCTGATCGTAGCTGCAGCCGATCACATGCGCGCCCACCACGCTGGCGGCGGCCTGGCCCAGGGCGCAGGCCTTCACCTCGGCGGCGTAATCGGTGATGGTCTCGCCATCGGTGGCGATATCCACCGTCACCGTCGAGCCGCAGAGCGGCGCGCGTTTCTTGACGCTGGCATCGGGCGCGTCGAGCCGCCCGTGATGCGGAATGTCGGCGGCCAGTTCGAGAATCCGGGCCGAATAGAGCTTGATAAGGTCGGTTTCGCCGCTCATGGCTTTCCCTTTGCTGCGTGACTCAATAGATAGAAGTCCTGACGCGAGATGCAAAAGGTTTTAGGACATGGCGTTCGATCCGGGCTCATTGAAATACGACGATCGCGGGCTGATCCCCGTCATAGCGCAGGCCGCCGAGGGGGGCGAGGTGCTGATGATGGCGTGGATGAACAGCGAGGCGGTGACGCGGACGCTGGAGACCGGGCGGGTGACCTATTGGAGCCGCTCGCGCCAGGCGTTCTGGGTGAAGGGCGAGAGCTCGGGCCATGTGCAGCACCTGGTCGAGATGCGGGTGGATTGTGACCGCGATTGCCTGCTGGTGCTGGTCGAGCAGGTCGGACCGGCCTGTCACACCAACCGGCGCAGCTGTTTCTACACGGCGCTGCGCGATGGCGAGGAAACCGAGATCATGGCGCCCCTGGGCGCGTGATGCGCGTGGGGGTTTTGCACCCCCACACCCCCACAGAGTATTTCCGGCAAGATGAATCCCGCTCAGAGGCCGAGGCGGGCGCGCAGTGATTGCGGGCTGTCGCCCTGGGCGCGGTAGGTGGCGATGGCGCGGGCATCGTCGCGTTTGGCGAGGCGCTTGCCCGCGGAATCGCGGATCAGGCGATGGTGGTGATAGAGCGGCACCGGCAGTTCCAGAAGCTGTTGCAGGAGAACATGGATCTGCGTGGCCTCGAAGAGGTCCTGGCCGCGGATCACATGGGTGATGCCTTGCGCCGCGTCATCGACCACGACGGATAGGTGATAGGAGGCGCCAAGGCCGGGGCGCGCCAGCGCCACATCGCCGACTCTGCCGGTCATGTCCTCCGGCGTGATGCGCCCGGTTTCGCCCGCAGGGCCGGTGCCGGTTTCGGTGAAGGTGACGGGTGCGTCGAGGCGGGCGAGGGCGCGCGCCATGTCGAGGCGCAGCGGCATGTCGGGCATGGCGCCCGAGGGCGGTGCCTTGGGGCGGCAGGTGCCGGGATAGATCAGCCCGTCGGGGCCGTGGGCGGGCGCGCCTTCCTGCGGGGCGGAGACGGCGGCGCGGATATCGGCGCGCGAGCAGCTGCAGGGAAAAAGCAGGCCCATGTCCCAGAGGCGCTCGAGCGCGGCGCGGTAGGCGGGCAGGCGCTCGGACTGGCGCAGCACGGGGCGGGGCCAGTCGAGCCCGAGCCAGGCGAGATCGTCGAATATCTGCGCCTCGTATTCGGAGCGGCAGCGGGACGTGTCGAGATCGTCGATGCGCAACAGGAAACGCCCGCCTGCCGCATGTGCCATGTCATGCGCCAGAAGCGCCGAATAGGCATGGCCCAGATGGAGCGGGCCGGTGGGGGATGGGGCGAATCGTGTGGTGAAGCTCATGAAGGGATGAGATCGGCGGTTTCGCCCAGCCAGTCGCGCCAGGCCGATTTGGCGCGGTCGGTATAGGCCTTGTAGCGGTCACGCCGCCCGCGCCGCCCGCCCTTGAGGCCTTCGACGGGGCGAAACAGACCGAAATTGACGTTCATGGGCTGGAAGGTCTTGGCCTCGGCGCCGCCGGTGATGTGATGGATGAGCGCGCCCATCGCCGAATCCTGCGGCGGCGGGGGGAGGTCGCGCCCGAGGATCTCGGCAGCGGCGAGGCGGCCCGCCAGCAGGCCCATCGCGGCGGATTCGACATAGCCTTCGACGCCGGTGATCTGCCCGGCAAAGCGGATATGGGGGCGGGCGCGCAGGCGCATCTGCGCATCAAGCAGGCGCGGAGAGTTGATGAAGGTGTTGCGATGAATGCCGCCGAGCCGGGCGAAACGGGCGTTTTCGAGCCCCGGAATCATCCGCAGCACCTCGGTCTGGGCGCCGTATTTCATCTTGGTCTGGAAACCGACGATATTGTAGAGCGTGCCGAGCGCGTTGTCGCGGCGCAGTTGCACGATGGCGTGGGCCTTGGTTTCCGGCTGGTGCGGATTGGTGAGGCCGACGGGTTTCATCGGCCCGTGGCGCAGGGTTTCGCGGCCCCGTTCGGCCATGACCTCGATCGGCAGGCAGCCGTCGAAATAACCGGCGGTCTCGCCCTCGTGGAACTCGGTCTTGTCGGCGGCGAGCAGCGCGTCGATGAAGGCTTCGTAGGTGTCGCGGTCCATCGGGCAGTTGAGATAGGCGGTGCGTTCGGCCTCGGTTTCGCCCTTGTCGTAGCGCGATTGCATCCAGGCCTTGGAGAGGTCGATCGAGTCGAAATAGACGATCGGCGCGATGGCGTCGAAAAAGGCCAGCGCCTCGCGGCCGGTTTCGCGTGCGATGGCCTGACCCAGCCCTTCGCTGGTCAGCGGCCCGGTGGCGATGATCCAATGGCCTTCGGCGGGCAGGTCGTTGATCTCGCCGGGTTCGATGGTGACCAGCGGGTGGTCGCGCAGCGCCTGCGTCACGTCACGCGCGAAGGCGTCACGGTCGACGGCGAGGGCGCCGCCCGCGGGCAGGCGGTGACGGTCGGCCATCGCCATGATCAGCCCGTCGGCGGCGCGCATTTCCCAATGCAGAAGACCGACGGCGTTCTGTTCGTCGTCATCCGAGCGCAGCGAGTTGGAGCAGACCATCTCGGCCAGGTCGCCGGTGCGATGGGCGAAGGTGCCGGTCTTGGGGCGCATTTCATGGATCACCACGGGCACGCCCATATTGGCGGCCTGCCATGCAGCCTCGGACCCGGCCATGCCGCCACCGACGATATGAAGTGTCGTATTCATGCGCCGCGATGTAGGCGATTGCGCGGGCTTTGGAAAGGGCGCGGGAAATGGGGCGGAAATGGGGCAGGGGTGGAAACGGATTGTCGCGTGGACGGAAACAGCCGTCGCAACGTGAAAATCACCTTGCAAGACTTTGATGTCAGGAGGAATCGTGGGGTTGACGCAAGCCGTAATGCTTTGCTGCTAAAAACCCGAATTCGAACCAATCGAATGATACTTGCACCAACCCCGCATCAAAAATGGCAGAATTGTGCCGGGCGGAAAAACCAGTGTTCTGGAAACGGTTTGTTTCCTTTTGGGCAACGAAAGCGGTAAATCCCTGCGCCGGATCAATAAATGCCATCCAGGGCGCGCGGCGATTTCGTCGGGAAATCGACACCAGCTGCGTTTATCGTTGCCTTTCAGGGGACAATTTGCGCCCAGGAGCGTTGATTATGGCGCGGGTGGGGTCAGTCCTGATGCCAGTCGGGGGTGCGCTTTTCGAGAAAGGCGCTGATTCCCTCGGCTGTGTCCTCGACCATCATGTTCTCGACCATCACCGCGCCTGTATGGGCATAGGCCTGATCGAGGCCCATTTCGATCTGGTCGTAAAAGGCGCGTTTGCCGATCCGCACGGCGGTGCCGAGCTTGCTGGCGATCTGGCGCGCCAGGGCGTCGGTTTCGGCGGCGAGGTCTTCATGGGGGACGGCGCGGTTGATGAGTCCGAGCGCCGCGGCGCGGTCGGTGTCGATGAAATCGCCGGTGGTCAGCATCTCGAAGGCCTGTTTGCGCGGGATGTTGCGGCTGAGCGCCACCATCGGGGTCGAGCAGAACAGGCCGATATTGACGCCGTTGACGCCAAAGCGCGTGCCGTTGGCAGCCACGGCAAGGTCGCAGGAGGCGACGAGCTGGCAGCCGGCGGCGGTGGCGATGCCGTGAGGCTGGGCGATGACCGGCTGGGGCAGGGCGCGGATTGCCGTCATCACTCTTGCGCAGCGGGTGAAGAGATCGGCGAAATAGGCGCGCCCGCCATCCTCGGCCTGGCGCCCGGCGGTCATCTCCTTGAGATCATGCCCGGCGCAGAAGGCCTTGCCGGCGCCGTCGATGATGACCACGCGGATCGCGCTGTCACCGGCGAGGCGGTCGAACTGATCCTGCAGGGCGGCCAGCATCGCGTCGCTGAGCGCATTGAGCTTCTCGGGGTGGTTGAGGGTCAGCCGGGCGACGGGGCCGTTATCGCTGCGCTCGAGAATTGCCATCTTGAACCTCCGGTTTCGTTATGGGCAACCTTACGCGCGTATGGGCAGGGAGGGAAGCGGATGAGCCTGAAAATGACACGCGCGGCGCTGGAGGATTTCCTGGCGGCGGAATTTCCGCAGGTCGCGGGGGATTTCGAGATCGAGGAACTGGGTGAGAACCGGATCCGGGTGCGGCTGGCGACGGCGGATCGGCACCTGCGCCCCGGCGGGACGGTGTCTGGGCCGAGCATGTTCGCGCTGGCGGATGTGTCGGTGTACCTGGCGATCCTGGCGATGATAGGGCCGGAGGCGCTGGCCGTGACCACCAATTGCAGCATCGATTTCATGCGCAAGCCCGCCGCGGGGGCCGACCTGATCGCCGAGTGCCGGATCCTGAAGCTGGGGCGGGTGCTGGCGGTGGGCGAGGTGCTGATCTTCTCGCTGGGCGTCGATGCGCCGGTGGCGCGCGCGAGTCTCACCTATTCTATACCGCCCGCGCGGGAGTGAGCGGGAAGGGGGGCTGTCTGCCCCCCGCCGCGCCGCTGGCGCGACTCCCCCCGAGGATACTTGGGAACAGAAGAAGGGTGCGGGCGGTGCGATCTAGGCGGAGAATACAAATATCTGACCGAGTTTCGTGGAGAATCCTCAATGAAGTTGAGGAGGCGTTTGAGCGGGCGCTTGCTAAAATAATCCGCCCAGATGATGCCTTACGAGTCGATTAGTTTTTTCCAACTCCGTCCTTAAATCCTCTTGATTGAACGAAACCCTAAAGCCTTTTTTTAAAGCGGTTTCGTGCAGCCAGGGCCAAGCTGGATCTTCGGTAACGGCCCAGTCATAGTCTTCTTTTCCTCGCTGCCATACTCGAACAAGCCACGCCCACATATCTGCCGCCTGAAGTGGTGGTGATCGATCCTCTCTGTCAAACACAGGGGTGCTACCAAGAAGGCGTTTTATATCGTCTGGAACGCTATCATTCACGTGGTGCCAAGCATTTAAGATCTTCTGTTGCTCACTACGCTCGTCAAAAACAAAGTTCACGGGACCATGAACGCCAAGTTTCACTTGAACTCGAGTAAGTTTTAGCACCATTGCGCGCACTGCGAAAATGTAAGGATTTGTTAGGTCTCGTCTAAACTGCGACCAATTGGTTATCTTGTTAGACGGCCAAATCACCTCATCAAACGCGGCAAGCAGCTCATTCTTTCGCAATGTGCATGACATTGAGATAAGATCAGCGTTCTCAATCAGCCTGTAGAAAGCAAGAGCGCGCTCACTGTAATAATCTGAACCCATAAGATCGCTCATTTTGAATACGCCATCCATGTATGATGGAAGGAACGACAACAAGTCCTCCCATTCACACGAGAACTTATCCCATGTTTCAGCGGTTGCGACATAGCCACCGATGATAAACCAATCATCGTCAGTGCTTTCATCGCAGTAGGCGCGCCAAAACACTATTAGCGATCCAGCCGACTTGCGGCCATAACCACACACTTGACTGTGTATCCAGTCGGCTGCAAAAGACATCCCCCCCTTTGTGGTTGCTGAAGTTGCTCAAAACCTACGTCCCATGATTGGGTACGGCAAATACAATACTGCCAAGTATATGGGGTAAAATGATACCGTAATTGCAAGGCATTGAATTTGCGTGATTTATTGCGGTACATGGCTATTGACCTGCGCGGCGCAGGGTTTATAACCGCGCCATCGTATGAAGGGGCTGCGCGATTGCGCGCCCGGCACGTCAACCAAGGGATTTCCCTGCAATGAAAACATTCTCTGCAACTCCGGCAGATATCGACAAGAAATGGATCCTGATCGACGCCGAGGGTGTCGTTCTGGGCCGTCTTGCCTCGATCATCGCCATGCGCCTGCGTGGCAAGCACAAGGCATCGTTCACGCCCAACATGGACATGGGTGACAACGTCATCGTCATCAATGCCGACAAGGTCCAGCTGACCGGCGCCAAGCGCGACAAGCCGAACTACTGGCATACCGGCTATCCGGGCGGCATCAAGTCGCGCACCACCGGGCAGATCCTGGAAGGCGATCACCCCGAGCGGGTCGTCATGCAGGCCGTCAAGCGGATGCTGCCGGGCAACCGCCTGTCGCGCAAGCAGATGACCAATCTGCGCGTCTATGCCGGCGCCGAGCATCCCCACGAGGCGCAAGGCCCCGAGGTGCTGGACGTCAAATCCATGAACAAGAAGAACACGCGGGTGGCTTACTGATGGCTGAAGAAATCAAAACACTCGAAGGTCTGGAAGCGGTCGCCGACGGCGTCGTCGCCGAGGCCGAGGTCGAAACCCCGCGCGAGCCGGTCCGTGACGATCTGGGCCGCTCTTATGCCACGGGCAAGCGCAAGGACGCGGTCGCCCGCGTCTGGATCAAGCCCGGTTCGGGCAAGGTCAGCGTGAACGGCAAGGAGCTGAACAAGTATTTCGCCCGCCCCGTTCTGCAGATGATCCTGCGCCAGCCCTTTACCGTCGCCGGTGTCGAGGACCAGTTCGACGTTCAGGCCACCGTCAAGGGCGGCGGTCTGTCGGGCCAGGCCGGTGCGGTCAAGCATGGCATCTCGAAGGCGCTGCAGCTGTACGATCCGGCGCTGCGCCCGGCGCTGAAAGCGGCCGGTTTCCTGACCCGCGACAGCCGCGTGGTGGAACGCAAGAAATACGGTCGCCGCAAGGCGCGCCGGAGCTTCCAGTTCTCCAAGCGCTGAGCGTCATCACGACAACGTATGCCGGAAAAGCGCAGCCCGTGGGTTGCGCTTTTTCATTTTGGGGCAGTATCAGGCGGTGCAGGTATCGTTGCAGCTGGCAGGGCGGTGATTGTTAGCATGAAATACAGACGCGAGATTGACGGCCTGCGGGCTGTGGCCGTTGTGCCGGTTATCCTGTTTCACGCCGGGTTGAGCGTGTTTTCAGGCGGCTATGTCGGGGTGGACGTGTTCTTTGTCATCTCGGGCTACCTGATCACGACGATCATCATCACCGAGCGCGAGGAGGGGCGGTTCTCGATCCTGCGCTTTTACGAGCGGCGCGCGCGGCGCATCCTGCCGGCGCTGTTCCTGGTGATGGGGCTGTGCCTGCCCTTTGCCTGGTTCTGGCTGCCACCCGAACCGTTCGACGATTTCCTGCGCAGCCTGTCCTATGCGGCGCTGTTCATCTCGAATGTGCATTTCCTTGAGAATACCGGATATTTCGCCGAGGCCGCCGAGCTGCGTCCGCTGCTGCATACCTGGAGCCTTGCGGTCGAGGAGCAGTATTACATGGTGTTTCCGCTGCTTCTGGCGCTGCTGGGCGCGTTCGGGCGGCGCAAGCACATCGTGGTGATCGGGCTGCTGGCGGTGCTGTCGCTGGCCTTGAGCGAATGGGGCTGGCGCAATTTTCCCGAAGAGAACTTCTTTTTCACGCTGTCGCGCATGTGGGAGCTGTTTGCCGGGTCGATCTGCGCCTTCATCGTGTTTCGCCGCAGCCTTGAACCCAATGGGCCGCTGGCGGCGCTCGGGCTTGGGCTGATTGTCTATTCGATCTTCTTTTACGACGGTGCGGTGCCGTTCCCGTCGGTCTACGCGCTGGCGCCGGTCGTGGGCACCTGCCTGGTGCTGCTGTTCGCCACGCAAGGGACGATGGTGGCGCGGATCCTGTCGATGAAAGTGCCGGTGGTAATCGGGCTGATCAGCTATTCCGCCTATCTGTGGCATCAGCCGCTGCTGGCCTTCGCGCGGGCGCGCTCGATGCATGAACCGGCGCTCTGGCTGTTGCTGGCGCTGGGGCTGGCGAGTTTCGTGCTGGCGGGCTTGAGCTGGCGCTTTGTCGAGCAGCCTTTTCGCGCGGGGCCGAACAAGCTTTTGCGCGGACGCATGGCGCTGTTCGGCGTGAGCGGCGCCGGGATCGCCGCATTCGCGGCCTTCGGTTTCGTGGGGATGGACCAGAACTGGGCGGAAGCGCGCTATGACAATAAGATGCCGCCGTTCTACAAGGAAGTCATCGCCAGCATGAAGGGCCATAACCTGACGCGGGCCTGCTATGCGGGGACCAGGAATGACGAGACCCGTGCCGATCGCTTCTGCAAGGTGTTCGACGGGGCCGGGCCGGGCGAGACGATCGCGATCTTCGGTGACAGCCATTCGCAGGCGATCCTGCCCGCCTTCGGGGCCTATGCCGAGGAAAGCGGTGCGCGGATCATCAAATCCGGGCTTGGCGGCTGTCCGCCGCTGATCGGGACCTATGTGGCCAGCGGCAATTACAGCCTTGGCACCTGCAACACGCTGACGCAGGAACAGGCCGCCTATGTGGCGCAGAACGATGTGACGACGGTGGTGCTGGTGGCGCGCTGGTCGCTTTACGCGCAAGGCGGCTATTCCAACGACCAGCGGCATTTCCTGCTGAATTCGGAGCCGCGCCCGCAGCTGGGCGGGCGCGAGGCATCCTTCGAGGTCTTTGCACAGGCGCTGCCCGCCACGGTGGATTTCTACCGCAGGCTGGGGGTGCGGGTGATCGTGCTGCAGCAATTGCCGGAAATGCAGGTCCATCCACGGCGCGGTGTCTATGCGGCGGTCGCGCGCGGATACACGCCCGAAGAAGCGACGGAGATCTTCGAGGCATCGGCGCTGCCGGTGGCTGAACATGATGCCTTGCAGGCCGCGGCGCGGTCGGTCTTTGACGGGCTCGAGGGGGCCGAGGTGGTCGACCTCGCTGATGTGTTCCGCGAGGACGGGGTCTATCGATGGTTCATCGACGGGCGCTCGGCCTATAGCGATCTGGATCACGTATCGGGCTATGGCGCGTCGCTCCTGAGGGCGCGCATGGCGGAGGCCCTGTCGCAGGACTGAGCCTGATTCAGTCGTCAGGTGCGATGAGGCCAAGACCGCGCAGGTAGATGCCGATGCCGCTTTCCAGGAGGTCTTCGGGCGGGAAGGGCGAGGCGGTGCCGGGCGAATTGCGCGCGAAAAGCTCCACGACGCCATGCGACATGGCCCAGATATGGGCGCTGAACATCGCTGCGGGGGGCCGTTTCGAGGGCGGGATGTGCTGGCTCAGTTCGTCGGCGGCGCGTTCGATCACGGCGCGCGCGCGGGATGCCTCATGCGCCAGTTCGGGGGTCCGGTTGACCGAGATGCCGCTTTCGAACATCGCGATGTAGTGGCCCGGATATTGCCGTGCGAAGGCAAGGTAGGCGCGCCCCGTCGCCTCGAAGCTGGCCAGCGCCGACGGCTGACCCTTTTCATAGGCATAGCGCATGACGTCGGCGAAGATGGCATAGCCCTGACGCGCGGCCTCGGCGATGAGGTCCTCGCGCCCGGCGAAATGGCGATAGACGGCGGCCGGGGTGACGCCGGCCAGCTTGGCGGCCTCCGATAGGGTGAAGCCGGCGGGGCCGCGGCTTTCGATCAGGCCGAGCGCGGCCTCGACCAGCGCCTGGCGCAGGTTGCCGTGATGATAGCCGCGTTTAGACATCCCATATCTCGGGACCGCCGCAGACCAGCGGATCGGGCTTGCCGATGGCGCGCAGGTCCTTGTGGGCGTAATCCACCTGAAGCAGGACGTGGCGCAGGGCTTCGATGCGGGCGCGCCGCTTGTCATCCGAGCGGATGATCGTCCAGGGCGCGTGGTCTGTGTGGGTGCGCGCGAAGGTCTCGCGGATGGCGGCGCTGTACTCGTCCCAGAGGCGCAGCCCCTCGACATCGATTCGGCTGAGCTTCCATTGCTTGAGCGGGCTGGCCTCGCGCTTGAGGAAGCGGCGCAGCTGTTCGGCGCGTCCGACATTGAGCCAGAATTTCACGAGGTGAATGCCCTCATCCACCAGCATCCGTTCGACATCGGGGGTCTGGTCGAAGAAATGTTCGCGCGCGGAGTCCGAGCAGAAGCCGAACACCTTTTCGACGACGCCGCGATTATACCAGCTGCGGTCATAGAAGACGATGTCGCCGCCGGCCGGCAGGTGATCGATGTAGCGCTGGAAATACCATTGCGTCGCCTCGGTCTCGGTCGGTTTGGAGAGCGCCACAAGCCGCGCGCCGCGCGGGTTCAGATATTCGCGAAAGCGCTTGATCGTGCCGCCCTTGCCGGCGGCGTCGCGCCCCTCGAAGACGATGGCGATGCGTGCGCCGCTGTCCTTGGCCCAGGACTGCATTTTTGCAAGCTCGATCTGAAGCGCTTCGAGTTCTTTCTCGTAATGCTTGCGCGGCAGGCGTTCGGAATGAGGATAGCCGGGATCGAGGATATCGCCGCTATCGGCACGCCGGATCGCGTTGCGGATCGGTTCGGGGGCGTCATTGGCAAAGAAGGCCGAAATCGCACCATCGAATGGGAGCTCCATGAGCCTCTCCTTTTTTGGGGATACTATGACGGGTCAGTCGGCGGGGTGCAATCCGGCGCGCCCCGCGGCGCGATCGATGGCGGCGACCACGGCGTCCTCGTCGGCGTGCTGGGGCATGTGGCCGGTGCCGGGCAGGCGCGTGAGGCTGGCGCTGTCCAGCTGGCGCGCCAGGGGTTCGGCATGGATGTGCAGCCCGACAGTGGTGTCGGCGGTGCCGTGGACAAGCTCGATCGGCAGGTCCAGCGCATCGAGCGCAGGTTGCAGCGCGGTGATCTGGTCAAGCAGCTGTGCGCGTTGCAGGGCGTTGGCGCGCAGGCTGTTCCGGCGCAGGGTGAGCGGCGCGCCTATATGGGCGATATAGCCGGGCGGCACCGGGTCGGGCTCGAAAATCGACTCGACGGCGCGTTCGACCCGTTCGTCCTGCACGAAGGCGGTGAGGAAAGGGATCACCAGCGGCCCCAGCACCGGGTGTGAAAGCAGCTTGTAATAGGCCGAGAGGTCGCTGTCCCAGGGTTTGGCCGGAGAGGACAGCGGCACCAGCGCCGCGATGTGATCGGGGCGATGCACCGCCCATGCCAGCGCGACGGCGCCGCCATAGGAATGGCCAAGCACGATCGGGTTCTCGACGCCTATCTGGCGCGCGGCGTCCGAGAGAAGCTCGGCCTGCTGGCGGATGGTCGCGCCGGACCGGTTGATCCGATCCGTGTAGCCGAGACCGGGGCGGTCAAGGAGAGTCACGCGGTAGCGTTTGGCAAGGCGTGGCGCGAGACTCAGCGTCATGTCGCGCAGGTTGCCGCTGGCGCCGTGGATCAGCACGATATCCGGTCCGCTGCCCATGCTGAGCGCATGGACGCGGTGGCCGTTCACCTCGAGAATGCGGCCCTCGGGGGGAAAGGCGGCTTCGGCGCGGGCCTCCTGGGTGCGGGCGCGCGATTGCACCACGACCCAGAGCAGCGCCAGCGCCAGCAGGAGCGCAAGGGCGATCCTAACGGCCAACGGCATGAAGATCGAAGGGCGTTGTCTGGTAGATCTGGTTGATCCAGTTGCCGTAGAGCAGATGCGCATGGCTGCGCCAGCGGTTCTGCGGCGGGCGCTGGGGATCGTCGCCGGGATAGTAGTTGCAGGGCAGGGTGACGGGCGTGCCATTGGCCACGTCGCGATCATATTCCTGCTTCAGGGTGTCGCTGTCATATTCCAGATGGTTGAAGATATAGAGCGCGCGATGCGCCGCATCCTCGACCAGACAGGGGCCGACCTCGTCACTGTGCAAAAGAATATCGAGATCGGGCACCGCTTCGATCTCGTCGCGGCGCATTTCCGTCCAGCGGCTGACGGGGATCACGCAATCGTCGGAAAACCCGCGCAGATAGGGCGAGGCCGGCGCCATGTTGCGATGGCGGAAGCAGCCGAAGGCCTTTTCGTCGAGCAGGTGTTTGGGCACGCCGTGAAGATAGTTCATCATCGCCATGCCGCCCCAGCAGACCCCGAAGGTGGAATGCACATGGGTCCGGGTCCAGTCAAAGACCTGGCAAAGCTCGGACCAATAGGTGACCTCGCTGAAGGGCAGGTGCTCGATCGGTGCGCCGGTGATGATGAGACCGTCGAATTTCTCGCCGCTGGCCAGCACATCCGAGAACGGGCGGTAAAAGCTGCGCATGTGATCGGCGGCGGTGTTGCGGGTGCGGTGCTCGCTCATGCGAATGAGGCTGAGTTCGATCTGAAGCGGCGTCGCGCCGATCAGGCGGGCGAACTGGTTCTCGGTCTGGATCTTCTTGGGCATCAGGTTCAGCAGCCCGATGCGCAGCGGGCGGATATCCTGACGGTCGGCCTGATCCTCGGTCATGACCATGACACCTTCGCGCGTCAGCACGTCGAAGGCGGGCAGGTCGGCGGGGATCTTGATGGGCATCTGTGGTCAGTCCTTGCTTTGGCAGTCAGGTGCGGCGCGCGAGAGCGGCGGCGATGAGGGTTTCAAAGGCGTCGGTGTCAAGGGTGGCGGCGACCTCGTCGGCGGTGATGGTGACACCCCAGCGGGCCATCGCCTCGTAGCGGGGCTGACGATGGGCGAGCGCGCGTGCATAGGTCCAGCGGATGAAGGCATCCGGATCAACTTCGTCCGCTTGAACGTTGTTTTCACGCAGATATTCATCCCAGGCGGCATCGAGAAACTCGGGCTGGTACGCCATCGGCTTGGGCGCGCGGTCAAAGCGGCGAATGAGTTCCTTCGTATGCGCCTCGGAGCCTTCGATATGGATCAGCAGGCAGTGGCGCGAAAGCTCGTTGAGCAGCGGATCGTCGGGATCGTTCCCATCGACCCATTCGCAGATCGACCCGCCGGTATCGCAGACAAAATGCGGATAGCCGTAAAGCTGACCTGCGCGGGTGATGAAATGCGCGGTATCCTGAAGCGCCGCGATCTCGGCATGGCGGAACTGTTCCTGCCGGCGGCGATATTCGTCGATGGGAAAGCCGCCCTTGTCCGGATCGCCCGGCTTGCCGAGATAGGTCGAGACCGGCGCGAGATTGTCGAAGGTGATGTTCGAGCCGATATAGATCGAATCCGTCAGGAGAAGGTCGCGCAAGAACGGGACCTTCATGGCGTGGGCCTTGGCGTTGTCGGCAATGAGTTCGCCCATGTAGCGGGTGCCGATGCGGTAATCGATCGAGTAGTGGAACCAGTCGCCGGACTCGCGCAGCATGTTCGACAGATGCGTCTTGCCAAGCCCCGACATCCCGAAAAACAGGACGCGCTTGTGCGTGGCGTCGCGCCAGGCCTGGGCGGATGGATAGATCATGGGCGGATCCTTTCTGCCGGGATGTCGTAGCCAGCGGCGCAGGGCAGGTCAATGGCAAGCGGGGGACAACGAAAAACCCCGCCCGAGTGATCGGGCGGGGCGATATCTGCCGTGATGGCGCGGATCAGTAGTTCCAGCCGACCTTGACACCGACACCGATGGCCGAGTTGTCGGTGAATTTCGGACGCAGCGGCCCGATGGCGGTGGTGGCATCGCCGATCCAGGTATAGTTGATGCCGGTCGAGACCGAGAAGTTCTCGTTCTTGTAGCGGGCGCCGACGGTGACGCCGAACTTGCCGCTGGTCGGGCCGAGGTTCGAGACCGGGGTGACCGAGTCGCCGTCTTCATAGGTCAGCGAGACCGAGCCGCTCCAGGTGTCGGTGAACCGGCGCCCCACACCCATCGTGTAGGTATAGGTATCGTCGGCATAGGACAGGAAGGCGTTGCCGGTCGCACCGCGATAGATCAGCGGGTCGATGGTGAAGTCGCTCCAGTTGACCCAGCGGATGCCGCCGAAGATCAGGGTGTCCTTGGCGATGCCGGTCTGGAAATCCAGGTTGACGGATTGCGGGGTCTCGACCTCGGTCTTGGTGACCAGGGCGGTGACCGGCGCGGTCAGGGTTTCCAGCGTGGTATGCGAGGTCTTGATCTTGGAGTTGTAGGTCAGGGCCACGCGCAGGGCGATGTCGGGGCGCTCATAGGATGCACCGGCCACGTAGCCGACGCCGTAATCCGAATCTGCCGTGGCGTTGTAGCCCGCGACGATGGGGAAGCGCGCACGTGCCTCGAGGCGCTGCAGGCGCAGACCGCCGTGAATGCCGAAACCGTTATCCATGCGATAGCGCAGAAGACCCGTCAGTGCGGCGGTTTCCAGCGTGGCGTTGCTGGTGGCCAGCGGATAGGGCACGCCGGCGCTGTACTGGACATTGGCGCCGAAGGGCTGGTCGAAGATGACCGCGTAGCTGAGGTTGTCGTTGATCTGCTGCTTGTAGGCCGCGCCCACCTGCCAGTAGGGGTCGGCCATGTTGCCCGAGCCGACGCCCAGCACGCTGCCCGAAACCGAGGGTGAGACCGAGCCGAGGCTGAATTCTGCGTAGTTGCCCTGCTCGAACAGGGCTGCGATCGACTGTCCCGAGCGGTCGATGCCGCCAGCATGTGCCGCGCCGGTGGCGGCGCAAAGGGCTGCGGCGGTCAGTATGGTTCTTGTCATTCTGGTGGCTCCTCCGAATTTCCAGCCATGCTATCGGGAAGCGGGAATGGGTCAATCTTTGACGCGGCGTCAGTTACGCCACGTCGCGAAAAGGTGGTGCGAGCGCAACAGTTAGGCGGGTTTCGGGCCGCAAAACGAGGTGAATCAGCGGGTTCTGGCCACACCCTGACGGCCCTTGCGGGTCTCGGACCAGAGGTTGAGATAGTTCGCGCCAAAGATGATGAGGGCGCCCAGAATCACGAAGAGGTTGATCGGCTCGTCGTAAAACAGCAGACCGATCACCGCGATCAGGGGCAGGCGGGCGAAATCGACCGGGCTGACCAGCGTCGCAGGCGCGATGGAAAGGGCCGTGGTCAGGCAGAAATGCGCCATCAGCCCGCCGCTGGCGATGACCACGAGCCAGGGCAGCGACAGGGCCGAGGGCAGGGCGATATCGCCGTCGATCCCGGCGCAGATGAGGCCGAACAGGCTTTGGCTGAGGGTCATCCAGAACAGGATGCACGCGAGCGTCGCGCCCCGCGTCAGCACCTTGGTCGTCAGGATCGACCCGGCAAAGCCGATGGCGGCGCCCATCGCGGCGAGCGTGCCGATATTGAGCGTGTCAGGGCTGGGCCGGGCGACGATCAGGATGCCGATGAAGCCAAGGCAGGCCGCCAGCACCCGCACCCGCGTCAGTCTTTCGTTGAGCACCAGTGGCGAGAGGATCAGCACCCAGAGCGGCGAGGTGAATTCCAGCGCGAAGACCTGCGCCAGAGGGATCACGGTGATCGCGTAGAACCAGAGGTTCTGGCCGGTGAAGTGAAACAGGTTGCGCACCAGGTGCAGGCCGGGGTTACGAGCGTCGATATGGCGCCACGCTCCGGTCGCAGAGGCCACGAGCATCACCAGCAAGAGCCCGATCACGCTGCGATACATCATGATTTCGAAGGTATCGAGCTCGAAGCTGACCGAGCGCCCGCCCACCGCCATTGCCGAGAACGAGACGACCGCGCCCATCATCCAGAGCGCGGCGCGCAGAACGTCGCCGGTATCGGCCTTGAGCGGGTCGGGAACGCTGGGGGTCATTCCCACTCGATGGTGCCGGGGGGCTTGGATGTCACGTCATAGGTGACGCGGTTGATGCCCTTCACCTCGTTGATGATGCGCGTGGCGGTCTCGCCCAGGAATTCATGGCTGAACGGGTAGTAGTCCGCCGTCATCCCGTCGACCGAGGTCACGGCGCGCAGCGCGCAGGCATAGTCATAGGTGCGCCCGTCGCCCATCACGCCGACCGTGCGCACCGGCAGGATGGCGACAAAGGCCTGCCAGATCTCGTCGTAGAGTCCGTGCTTGCGGATCTGGTCGATATAGACTGCATCGGCCTTGCGCAGGATCTCGAGCTTGTCGCGGGTGATCGCGCCAGGGCAGCGGATGGCGAGGCCGGGGCCGGGGAAGGGGTGACGCCCGATGAAGGAGGCGGGCAGGCCCAATTCGTGGCCAAGCGCGCGCACCTCGTCCTTGAACAGTTCGCGCAGCGGTTCGACCAGCTTGAGGCCCATCTTTTCGGGCAGGCCGCCGACATTGTGGTGGCTCTTGATCGTCACCGAAGGTCCGCCCGAGAAACTGACGCTTTCGATCACGTCCGGGTAGAGAGTGCCCTGCGCCAGGAACTCGGCGCCATCGATCTGTCCGGCGTATTTCTGGAATACGTCGATGAACAGGCGGCCAATCGTTTTTCTCTTTTCTTCCGGGTCACTTACGCCTTCAAGTTCACCCAGGAAAAGATCGGCCTCGTCGGCGTGGATCAGCGGGATGTTGTAATGGTCACGGAACATCGTGACCACTTCCTCGGCCTCGTTGTGGCGCAGGAGGCCGTGATCGACGAACACGCAGGTCAGCTGATCGCCGATGGCCTCGTGGATCAGCACCGCCGCCACCGATGAATCGACCCCGCCCGACAGACCGCAGATCACCTGCTTGTCGCCCACCTGATCGCGGATCAGGCGGATCGCCTCGTCGCGGTAGGCCGCCATCGTCCAGTCGCCCTTGAACCCGGCGAGGCGGATGAAGTTCTCGTAAAGGGTCTTGCCGTTCGGGGTGTGATGCACCTCGGGATGGAACTGCACGGCGAAGAAATTGCGCGACAGGTCCGCGGTGATCGCGAAAGGCGCATGGGGCGAGGTGCCATAGACCGCGAAGCCCGGCGCAAGCTGGCTGACATGGTCGCCGTGGCTCATCCAGACCTGCTCGCGTTCCTCGAGGAACCAGCCGTTCAGGAGGTCGATGCGCGATTCGGAGGGGCTGACATAGGCGCGGCCGAATTCGGCGGTGCCGTGACCGCGCTCGACCCGCCCGCCCAGCATCTCCATCATCACCTGCTGGCCATAGCAGATGCCGAGGATCGGCACGCCGAGTTCAAAGACCTTTTGCGGCGGGCGCGGCGAACCCTCGTCGATCACGCTGGCAGGCCCGCCCGAGAAGATCACGGCGCGCGGCGCGAAGTCGTCGAGAAACGCGTCGGTGACGTTCTGGAAGGGGTGGATTTCGCAATAGACGTTCAGTTCGCGCAGGCGGCGCGCGATCAGCTGCGTCACCTGGCTGCCGAAATCTATGATGAGAAGGCGGTCATGCGATGTCTGGCTCATGCATTGCCTAGTAGGACGCGGCCGCGACTTGCGCAAGACCCGGCGAGAATTCCGCCGAATTCGGCGGTTCTGTCGCGTCACATGTCGCTTTAGCCCCCAATGCGGCGCAAATCTCTGATGAGGGGCGGGTGTGCTGCGCTAAGGATGCCCTCAGCGGCCCCGCGGAAAGGGGCGATTCAGGACCTTTCGGGGGGAACGCATATCATGGTCGAAGCAACAGCCCGCAAACGTGGACGAGGGGGCGGAGGTGCCGCGCGCCGCGCCGAGCGCACTGCCGTCAGCATCGAGACCGCGCGCTTTATCGAGCGCAACGTCCCGCTTTACGATATCCTCGACGATGCCGCGCTGGAGACCATCGAGGCCAATGCCGAGATCATCCTCGAAGAGGTCGGGGTGAATTTCGTCGAGAACCCCCGCGCGCTGGAACGCTGGCGCGAGGCGGGCGCCGATGTTCGGGGCGAGCGGGTGCATATCCCGCGGGGGCTTGCGCGCAAGCTCTGCGCGACCGCACCGTCGCGTTTCACCCAGCACGCCCGCAACAGCGCGCGCAATGTCGAGATCGGCGGCAACACGCTGGTCTGTGCGCCGGTCTACGGGCCGCCCTTCGTGCGCGACATGGAAGGCGGGCGGCGCTATGCCACGATCGAGGATTTCCGTCGCTTCGTGAAGCTGGGCTATATGTCGAAATGGCTGCACCATTCGGGCGGCACGGTCTGCGAGCCGACCGACGTGCCCGTGAACAAGCGCCACCTCGACATGCTGCACGCCCATATGACCCTGAGCGACAAGCCCTTCATGGGGTCGGTCACCGATCCGAGCCGTGCCCAGGACAGCGTCGAGATGTGCGAGATCCTGTTCGGCAAGGAGTTCGTGCAGGAAAACACGGTGATGACCTCGCTCATCAACATCAACTCGCCCCTGACCTTCGACGAGGTGATGATGGGGGCGCTGGAAATCTATGCCGAGAACAATCAGGCCTGCATCGTGTCGCCCTTCATCGTCGGCGGCGCGATGGCGCCGGTTTCGGTCATGGGCACGCTGACCCAGGTCCTGGCCGAGGTGCTGGCCGGTATCGCCTACAGCCAGCTGGTGCGCCCCGGCGCGCCGGTGATCTTCGGCGCCTTCGTCAGTTCCATCGACATGAACAGCGGCGCGCCCACCTTCGGCACGCCCGAAGCCAGCCAGATCATCTATGGCGCCGGGCAATTGGCGCGCCGGATGGGCCTGCCGTTCCGGTCGGGCGGCAGCCTGTGCGGCTCCAAGCTGCCGGATGCGCAGGCGGCTTATGAAACCGCAAACACCTTCAACGCGGTGATGATGGGCGGCGTGAACTTCATGCTGCACAGCTGCGGCTGGCTCGAAGGCGGGCTGGTCGCCGGGTTCGAGAAATTCGTGATGGATGCGGACCAGCTGGGTGCGCTGCATCGCTTTGCCGAGGGCGTTCCCACCGACGAGAACGGCCAGGCGATGGATGCCATCCGCGAGGTCGGACCGGGCGGGCATTACCTGGGCTGCGCCCATACGCAGGCCAATTTCAAGAAGGCCTTCTGGCGGTCGGACGTTCTGGACTACAAGCCGTTCGAGACCTGGCACGAAGAGGGCGAGCGCGACACGATGGTGCTGGCCAATGCCAAGATGCACCAGATGCTGGCGAATTATCAGCAGCCCGCCCTCGATCCGGGCATCGCCGAGGCGCTCGATACCTATATCGCCGCGAAAAAGGCCTCGATGCCCGACGCCTTCAGCTGAGCGTGTCGGCCGTGTTGGCGGATTGCGAGGCGCGCAAAAGACGCGCCTCGCCCATCATGGCGATCAGAACATCCACATGGCGCATGACGCGGTAGCCCGCGTCATCCTGCTTGCGCGCGCGTTCGATCACCGCCTCGAGCAGCATCAGTTCGACCAGCGCGGGGCCGCTGCGCGGCAGCGGGCCATAGCCCAGATGCCGTGGCAGATGCGCTGTGCGGCGGTATTCGGGCAGGCCGAAACGCGCGGCGTTGATCAGCAGGCGGGGGCGGCGCAGATCGTCCAGGGCCGACAGGATGTCTTTCATCGATAATCTCCTTGGTCAGGGGAGAATACCTTGCCACAACCTTAACGCGTGTTGCGCGTTCGCCGGATCGAGCGTGCGCTGCGCTATGAATTTGTTCATGTTTTGGAAACAAGTGTTGATGAAACCTAGCCGATTAACGAACTGGTAACATTTACCCGCTTAGGTTGTGCGAAAACCTGTGGATAACTGGCCGGACTGGCAACGGCCCCGACGGTGGAGGGATCTCGTGAAGGGCAATTCCGGGTGCGACGAAACGCTGGCCGGTGTGCCGGGCTGGCTGCCTCAGCCGGCGCGACATTACCTGGCCCATATCGAGGCCGGAACCCCGATCCGGGCGCTGGCGCGGCGCGCGGGCTGCCATGCCTCGACCGTTCTGCGCCAGATCCGCGCCTGCGAGGCGCTGCGCGACGACATCCTGGTCGACTCCGCGCTTCGGCGCCTGGGCCGACGGGTGCCGCGCGATCGCACCGGACACGGATTGATCAAGGAGACCTGGGACATGGACGGACGACTGGACAAGGACGGCACGTTTCTAAGCGAGGATCGGTTGAACAGCGAGGCTGGCCGCATTCTGCGCCGCCTGTGCGAGGGCGGGTCGGTTCTGGCGGTGGCGGCGGATATGGAAAAGGCGGTTGTGCTGCGCGATTTCGGCAATGGCGAGACCAGCCGCGCGGCGGTTGTGGACCGCGCCGTGGCCGAGGCGATGGCGTTGAAGCAATGGATCGCCTGCGATGCGCCGGGGCGGGTGTCACGCTATCGGATCACTGCGGCGGGGCGCGCCGAGATCCAGCGGATGCTGGCCGAGGATACCGCCGGACCCACGGGTTGCGCCGAAGCGCCGCGCGCGTTTCTGGGGGCGGTGCGCGCGGTCGGGATGGACGGCGCACCGACATCGAAACGCATCCGCTATGGCGCGGCCGAAACCCCGCTGATGGCGCTGGCGCGGCGGCGCGACCGCGATGGCGCACCGTTCCTTGCGCCGGAACTTGTGCGCGCGGGCGAACGTCTGCGCGAGGATTTCGAGCTCTCGGGTCTGAGCGACCGACGCGGCACGCCCTGGGACCGTTTCGTTGCGGAGGCGGCGCCGCAACAGGGCGAACTCTCGCGCACGCAGGCGCTGGCACGGACACGGGTGCTGGGGGCGCTGCGGGACCTCGGGCCGGGGCTGGGCGATGTGGCGCTGCGCTGCTGTTGTTATCTCGAAGGGCTGGAAACAGCGGAAAGGCGCATGGGATGGTCGGCACGCTCGGGCAAGATCGTGCTGCGGATCGCACTGCAACGGTTGCGCCGGCATTTCGAGGACCTGGGCGATGGCGGCGGGCTGATCGGCTAGCCGCCGACGATGGCGCCCACCACATAGGCCACGATGGCACAGACCGAACCGACCATCACCGTTTCCCCGATCGAGCGGCTCAGTCGCTCGCGCGTCGCGCTGAAGCGCAAGAGGCCAAGCCCGACAAGTGCGCTCAGCGTGGTGCCGATCGAGATGTAGAAGGTGCTCTGAGTCGGTTCGAGCAGGAAATAGGGCAAGAGCGGCGCGGAGCCGAACACGACGAAGGACGTGAAGGTGAAGAGCCCGTTGAGTGCAGGGCTTTCCTCGTCGGGGTCCTGCATGCCGAATTCATAGGTCATCATGAGGTCGGCCATGAGCTGCGGGTGGCGCGACAGGATTTCGGTGGTGGTGTCGGCCTCGCCTGCGGGCAGGCCGCGCTGGCGCAGGATCTCGAACAGTTCCATGCGTTCCTGTTCGGGGTCCTCGGCGATGGCACGCAGTTCGTTGTTGCGCTGCGCGCGGTAAAGATCGTGCTGGGAACGCGCCGAAAGGAACTCGCCAAGGCCCATGCTGACCGCATCGGCAAAGAGATTCGCGAGCCCGAAGACCAGCACCGCGATGCCGCCGATCTGCGCAACCCCGTCCGCGGCCGCCCCGGCGAAACCGGCGACGATGGCAAAGGTGGTGACGATCCCGTCATTGCCGCCATAGACGATCTGCTTCAGAAATTCCTGCGTCCTGCCCAAGGCATGCGCATCGCGCCTGTGCGCCTGCCAATCCATATCGCGACTCCTCGTTCTCTTTCCGGTGCCTGGCGCGCACAATAGTCATGGCCGCGCGCATCGCAACCGGGGACTTGGCGCGACCGGGATGCGGTCTGCACGCGGCGCAGGGCGGGGCTGCGCGCGGGAACTGGCACTTGCCTTCGCCATGCTTTAAGGTCGGAGGCGCAAGCCAATGATGTGCGGGGACGATTCCGTGAGAGATCTGAAGATTCCAAGCCAGCGTCACCCCGAAAAGGCCCATCGCCCGGACAATGCGCAGATGCGCAAGCCGGACTGGATCAGGGTGAAGGCGCCGACCGGGCAGGGCTATCGCGAGACCCACAAGATCATGCGCGAGCATAATCTTGTGACGGTCTGCGAAGAGGCGGGCTGCCCCAATGCCGGCGAATGCTGGAGCGCGGGTCACGCCACCATGATGATCATGGGCGATATCTGCACGCGCGGATGCACCTTCTGCAACGTCGCCACCGGCAAGCCGCAGGCGCTCGATGTGTTCGAGCCGGGCCGGGTGGCGGACGCGGTGCAGAAACTGGGGCTCAATCACGTGGTCATCACCAGCGTCGATCGCGACGATGTGGATGATGGCGGCGCCGAGCATTTCGCCCAGACGATCCGCGCCGTGCGCCATCGCAGCCCCGGCACCACGATCGAGATCCTGACGCCGGATTTCCTGCATTGCGATCCTTCGGTGCTGGAAACCGTGGTCGCGGCCAAGCCCGACGTGTTCAACCACAACCTTGAAACGGTGCCGTCGATCTACCCGACGGTCCGCCCGGGCGCGCGTTATTTCCACTCGCTGCGCCTGTTGCAGCGCGTAAAGGAAATCGACCCCAGCATGTTCACCAAGTCGGGGATCATGGTCGGCCTTGGCGAAGACCGCCAGTCGGTGCATCAGGTGATGGACGACATGCGCGCCGCCGATATCGATTTCCTGACCATCGGCCAGTATCTGCAACCCACGCCCAAGCACCACGCGGTCGAACGTTTCGTTCATCCCGACGAATTCGCGGCCTATGAGAAGGCGGCCTATGGCAAGGGTTTCCTGATGGTGTCGGCGACACCGCTGACGCGGTCAAGCTATCACGCGGGCGAGGATTTCGCCCGGCTGCGCGCCGCGCGTCTGGCCAAGCTGGGCTGAGCCGCGCCGAACCGGTTGCCCAAGGAAAACGCCCCGCCAGGGAACTGACGGGGCGTTGATCGTTGGAATGGTGCGGGATGCGCGGGCTCAGCTGCCCCAGGTGCGCACCGGACCGCAATCCATATGCACGAAATTCGAGCCGGAATAGCGCCCGACACCGCCACCGCGGCAGGCCTTGGCGGCATTGTACATCTGCCCGACCGAGCGCGACCCGAGCCGCAGGTCGGCGGCCTGACCCTGAAGGTGGCGCGAATTCTTGGCAACGCCGCTCGAGCGGCTGCGCAGCATGGCGTTGGTCTTGGGGCTGCGATAGCCCGAAAGAAGCATGTAGGGTTCGTCCACATCCAGCAGCCCGTGGGCCGCCGCCATGATGTCGATCGTGCGCAGGTCGATGCTGTGGATGTCATTGGTGCGCCAGTCGCGCATGAACAGTTCGACTTCGCGCACCGCGTCGCGGATATATTCGCCTTCGATCCAGTAGATCGTGTCGATGCTTTCGCCGGTACGTGGCGAGGTCATCCTGATCCGCCGGATATCGCCGGCGCCGCGAAGAAAGCCTGCTGCATTGGAGTAGGTCGGGGCGGTCATCACCGCGGTGGCTGCGAAAGCACCCAATACCGCGCGCCGCGTCATGCTCGAAGAGCTGTAGTCAGTCATTGTAAGTCGCGCCTGTCCCGTCGCTTGCTTGTACGTACCCGCCTGCCAGCGGGCCGTGCTATTTCGATCCCCAAGTGCTGCCCTTGTATTACATATCCGGAATCAGGGACCAAGTGCGTTTTGACGCAGGTTCCCATATTCAAGTTTTTTCGGCAGATTTTTGCGCAAATCACGAAACTGTGCCCGGATTGCGCCAATGGCGATGCGTTTTCGCCGCAGAGGCATGGCCGATTTCCGACCTCTTCAAGAATTGAATGGACAAGAACCGTTGCACACATGCGAGGATTTAAACCAAGAAATGTGAATGAACTTTTACGGGGAACTGCAATGTTTTCGATCTCTGCCACCCGGTTCCGGGCGGTCTTGCTGGGTGTCAGTCTTTGTCTTGGTCTGACCGGGCTCTGGAATGCCCCGGCGCAGGCGCAGGTTACGGCCTTCAAGCAGGCGGTGGCCGAAGCTGCCGCGCGCGACCGCGATCTGGCGGCCTTCTACCAGGCGAACGACTACCAGCCGATCTGGACCGGAGCGTCGGACGCCGACCGCGCGCGGCGGGCCGCACTGTTCGAGGCGATTGCCGCCGCCGACAGCCACGGGCTGCCGGTGGCGCGCTATGATGCCGAAGGGCTGATGGCGCGGCTGAAAGTGGCGCGCTCACCCCGCGAGGCGGGTCTGGCCGAGGTCGAGATGAGCCGCACCTTCCTGCGCCTTGCGCGCGAGATGCAGACCGGCGCACTGATTCCGAGCGAGGTGGATGGCGACATCAAGCGCGAGGTCGCCTATCGCGACCGTGGGTCGTATCTGACCAGCCTGATCCAGAGCAGCCCGCGCGCCTTTTTCCGCGCGCTGCCGCCGCGCAGCAACGAATATGCCCGCCTGATGAAAGAGAAATTCCGCCTCGAGTCGCTGGCGAAGACCGGCGGCTGGGGGCCGAAAGTGCCGGGCGAGGCGCTCAAGCCCGGTCAGTCGGGCGCCGCCGTGGTGGCGCTGCGCAACCGGCTGATGGCGATGGGCTTCATGGGCCGTTCGGCGACCCAGACCTATGACGAGTCGATGATGATCGCGGTGCAGCAGTTCCAGATGGCGCACGGGCTGACACCCGATGGCGTCGCGGGCCCCGGCACCATGGCGCAGGTCAACACGACCGTGAGCGACCGCCTGAAATCGGTGATCGTGGCGATGGAGCGGGAACGCTGGCTGAACCAGGAGCTGGGCGCGCGCCATATCATCGTGAACCTGACTGATTTCAACGCCCGTATCATCGAAGACGGCCAGGTGGCCTTCGAGACCCGCGTGGTGGTGGGCAAGAACACCGGCGACCGGCGCAGCCCCGAGTTCTCGGATTCGATGGACCACATGGTGATCAATCCCACCTGGCATGTCCCGCGCTCGATCGCGGTCAAGGAATACCTGCCCAAGATGCAGCGCAATCCCAATGCCGCCAGCCACCTTCGGCTTTACAACAGCCGAGGCCAGCAGGTCAGCCGCGGCGCCGTCAACTTCAACGCCTATTCGGCCAGCAGCTTTCCCTTCTCGATCAAGCAGCCGCCGTCGCAGGGCAACGCGCTTGGGCTGGTGAAGTTCATGTTCCCCAACAGGTACAACATCTACCTGCACGATACCCCCGCCAAGAGCCTGTTCGAGCGCGAGACGCGCGATTACAGTCATGGTTGCATCCGGGTGCAGAAACCCTTCGAACTGGCCTACGAGCTTCTGTCCCCGCAGGAGGCCGACCCGAAAGGCAAGTTTCATTCGATCCTGAATACCGGGCGCGAGACGCGGGTGAACCTGGAACGCGAGGTGCCGGTGCACATCATCTATCGCACCGCTTTCACCTCGGCCAAGGGTCACATGCAGTATCGCCGGGATGTTTACGGGCGTGACGCAAAGATATGGGATGCCCTTGGCAAGGCGGGGGTTTCGCTGCACGCGGTTCAGGGCTAAACCACCCCCGAACGAAGGGGAGTCCCATGTCCTATACCATCCAGGAAATCGCAGAGGCGCTTGGGGCCAAGGCCCTGGGCGCAATCGATCTGAAGATCGACAGCGTCGCCGAGCCCGCCGAGGCCACCGCCAGTCAGCTGGCACTGGCGATGAAGCCCGAATTCGCCGCGCAGATTGCCGCAGGGCAGGCGCGTGCTGCAATGCTCTGGGAGGGTGCGGACTGGGAATCGCTGGGCCTTGAGGCCGCGATCCTGGCGCCGCGGCCGCGCTTCGCGCTGGCGGGATTGTCGGCGATGATGGATCCGGGGCAGGGCTGGGCCACGGGCATCCACCCGTCGGCCGTGGTCGACCCCGCCGCCGAGCTGGCAGACGACGTGAGCGTAGGGCCGCTGGCGGTGATCTGCGCCGGGGCACGGATCGGCGCGGGCACGGTGATCGGGCCGCATTGTTTCGTCGGCGCGGACTGCGTGATCGGCGAAGGCGGTTTCCTGCGTGAAGGCGTGCGGATCGGCGCGCGGGTGCGGATCGGCGCGCGTTTCACCGCCCAGCCCGGCGCGGTGATCGGCGGCGACGGGTTCTCTTTCGTCACCCCCGAGGTGTCGGGCGTCGAGCGCGCGCGAGAGACCCTGGGCGACCAGGGCGATGTGCAAAAGCAATCCTATGCCCGCATCCACAGCCTTGGCAGCGTCACCATCGGCGACGATGTCGAGATCGGCGTCAATGCCTGCGTTGATCGCGGCACGGTGCGCGACACCCGGATCGGCAACGGCACCAAGCTCGATAACCTCGTGCAGGTCGGTCACAACGTGGTCGTTGGAAACGATACGCTTCTGTGCGGGCAGGTCGGCATCGGCGGATCGACCGTGATCGGCAACAACGTGGTGCTGGCCGGGCAGACCGGCGTGGGCGACAACCTTTTCATCGGCGACAACGCGATAACGGGCGGCGGTACCAAGGTGCTGGCCAATATTCCCGCCGGTCGCGTCATGCTGGGTTACCCGGCGATGAAGATGGAAAGCCAGATGGAAGTCTACAAGGGCTTGCGCCGCCTCAAGCGGCTGTTCGCGGATGTCGCAGAGCTCAAGAAAACTGTTTCAAACGACGCCGAGAGCAATTAAATCCAACGCGACGAAAGCGGGAAGGCGACACTCATGAGCAGCATCAAGGACCGCGTGATCGGAATTATCGCCGAGCAGGCCGTGCTCGACCCTTCGGATGTGACCATGGACAGCACGCTCGAGGATCTGGGGATCGACAGCCTCGGGCTGGTGGAAAGCATCTTCGCCATTGAAGAGGAATTCGATGTCTCGGTGCCGTTCAACGCCAACGAGCCCGAAGCCAGCGATTTCGATATCTCCTCGGTCGCATCGATCGTGGCGGGGATCGAGAAACTGATCGCAGAGCAGTCGTGAAACGGGTCGTCATCACGGGCGCGGGCACGATCAACGCGCTCGGCCACAACGTGCCAGACACGCTCGAGGCCATGCGCGAGGGGCGCTGTGGCATCCGCGAGCTTGAGTTTCGCGATGTCGACCGCCTGTCGATCCGGATCGGCGGGCAGGTGCGCGACTATGACCCAGAGGCGCGTTTCAACCGTCAGCAGATGGCGCTTTATGACCGCTTCACCCAGTTCACCCTGATCGCCGCGCGCGAGGCGATCGCGCAGGCCGGTCTGGTCTTTTCGGGCGAGCTGGCGGCGCGGGCCGGGGTGGTTCTGGGCAATTCGGGGGGCGGCATGACCACCCTCGATGAAAATTACCGCTCGGTCTACGAGGACGGCAAGAACCGGGTGCATCCCTTCGTCGTGCCCAAGCTCATGAACAACGCCGCCGCCAGCCACGTGTCGATGGAATTCAACCTCAAGGGGCCGAGCTTTACCGTCTCGACGGCCTGTGCCTCGTCCAACCACGCGATGGCGCAGGCCTTTCAGATGGTGCATGGCGGCATGACCCCGGTGATGGTGACCGGCGGTTCGGAATCCATGCTGTGCTTTGGCGGGGTCAAGGCCTGGGAAGGGCTGCGGGTCATGTCCAAGGATGGCTGTCGTCCGTTTTCGGCCAACCGCAACGGCATGGTGCAGGGCGAGGGCGCGGGGATCTTCGTCTTCGAGGAATACGAGCACGCCCGCGCGCGCGGCGCCGAGATCCTGGCCGAGGTGGCGGGCTATGCCATGTCATCGGATGCCGCCGATATCGTCATGCCCTCGAAACAGGGGGCCTCGCGCGCGATCAAGGGCGCGCTGGCGGATGCGCGGCTGAACCTATCGGATGTGGGCTATATCAACGCCCACGGGACCGGCACCGCCGCCAATGACAAGACCGAAAGCGCCGCCGTGGCGGACGTGTTCGGCGCGCATGCCGACAGACTGATGATTTCCTCGACCAAGTCGATGCATGGCCACCTCATCGGCGGCACCGGCGCGGTCGAGCTGCTGGCCTGCATCATGGCGGTGCGTGACGGGGTGATCGCGCCCACCATCGGCTATCAAGAGCCCGACCCGGAATGCGCGCTCGATGTCGTGCCCAATGTGGCGCGCGAAGCGGATGTGAATGTCGCACTGTCCAACGCTTTTGCCTTTGGCGGGCTGAACGCGGTGCTGGCGCTCAAGCGTTTCGCGTGACAGGTGCCACGAAAAACGGCGCCGCGTGATCCACGCAGCGCCGTCCTGGGCCTGTCTGGCATTGCCGCGGGGGCCGTGCCTCAGTTCTTCATCACCGACACGTTGCTGTAAGCGGCCGTGAAACCGTCCAGCGACACCTTGATATCGACGGTCTGGTCGGGCGCCTGAGCGGGCACGATCTGCAACTGGCCTTCGGCACCGGCCTTGAGCTGATCGACATCGGCCTGCGTCAGGCCGATCCGGGCAAAGCAGCCGACCATCGTGCAGAAGGAATAGGAATAGGTCTTGGGCCGTCCGCCATCGACCGAGATCTTCAGCTCTTCGGGCAGAAGCGTGCCGAGCGGAACCACGATGGTCGCCCCGGCAGCGGCCTGCGCACCCTCGGGCAGGCGGAACAGGCTGAACTCGGCGACCGGGTTGCCGGCCTCCTCGGTCAGTAGCTGATACATCTGGCAGGGGTCTTCCTCGGCTTCGCTGCGGAAACACTTGAGCTGCCAGTCGCCGTATTCTTCCTTGATATAGGTCGGGTCCTCCTGCGCGGCGCGGCCGGTCTGCACCTGCGGCGTCGCATCGGTGGCCGGTTCGGCCGCAGGATCGCTCGCCTGATCCGACTCCGTCTCGGTGGCTCCGGCCTCGGCCTGTGTATCGGCGGCCGTGTCGGCGGTGGTGTCCTGCGCGCTCAGCGATGTGCCGAGGGCAAGAAGAGCGATCAAGGGAAGGGTCTGATAAATCTTGGGCATTGCGTCCCCGTGATTGGATGTGAAGGTTGCTGGCGCTCTAGCATGGCTGCGCAGCGGTGTCAGGAGAAAAACGAAAACGTTCAGCCGGTTCAAGGCGAAAATTCGCCAGCCGGGCAGCGCCTGACGGAGAGGCCGATCCGGAAAAAATGGAAAAGAGGCCAAGCGGCCTCTTTCCCTTTTATCTCCCCGTCGGACTGGCCGACTTAGTCATTGAAGGGGACGCTAGGACAGTTCTTGCAATCCGTCAACAGGCGAACTGCTTGAGGTGCCGCGAAAAAGCGTCGCGCGAAAAAAGGCCGCGCACAGGGGCGCGGCCAGTCTGACAGGGAGGAAGTCACCGGACCAGAGGACATGCTGTCCGGCGACGCGATTCATGCTGGCAGATAAAAGTTAACTTTGTATGTTCAGAGCGTGAAGAAATTCAGACCGGGGGCGAGTGACGTGGATAACAGGATTTTCATCGGCGGCGGCGGCGAAGGATATGGCACCAAGCAGGGGCTTTCGCTGAAATATGCCAACCGCCACGGGTTGATCGCGGGCGCCACCGGCACCGGCAAGACCGTGACCCTGCAGATCCTGGCCGAGGGGTTTTCATCGGCGGGCGTGCCGGTGTTCCTGTCGGACGTGAAGGGCGATCTTTCCGGGCTGGCCGAGGCCGGAAGCCCCGACGGCAAGCTGCATGAAGCCTTCATGAAGCGTAATGAAACCATAGGTTTCGACGATTTCACCTATGATGCCTTTCCGGTCACCTTCTGGGATATCTTCGGCGAGCAGGGCCACCCGGTGCGCACCACGCTGGCCGAGATGGGGCCGCTTCTGCTCAGCCGCCTGATGGATCTGAGCGATGCGCAGGAAGGCATCATGAACATCGCCTTTCGCGTCGCCGACGAAGAAGGCATGCCGCTGCTCGACCTGAAGGATCTGCAATCACTGCTGGTCTGGGTCGGCGACAACCGGGCCGAACTTTCCCTGCGCTACGGCAATGTTTCGCCACAATCGGTGGGCGCGATCCAGCGTCAGCTCCTGGTGCTCGAGAACCAGGGCGGCAATTCCCTGTTCGGAGAACCGGCGCTTGATCTCATGGACATCATGCGCAGCGATCCTGACGGGCGCGGGCGGATCAACATCCTCGCCTCGGACCGGCTGATGAATTCACCGCGCCTTTACGCAACCTTCCTTCTGTGGCTTCTGTCGGAACTCTTCGAGACCCTGCCCGAGGTCGGCGACCCGGAAAAACCCCGGCTGGTCTTCTTCTTCGACGAGGCCCACCTTCTGTTCGACGACGCGCCCAAGGCGCTGGTCGACAAGGTCGAACAGGTGGCGCGGCTGATCCGGTCCAAGGGGGTGGGGGTCTATTTCATAACCCAGAACCCCGACGACGTGCCCGAGGACATCCTCGGCCAGCTCGGCAACCGCTTTCAGCACGCGCTGCGCGCCTTCACCGCGCGCGACCGCAAGGCGCTGACGCGGGCGGCCGAGACCTATCGCCCCAATCCGCGTTTCGACACGGCCGACGCGATCCGTGACGTGGGCACCGGCGAGGCCGTGACCTCGATGCTCGAGGCCAAGGGCGCCCCCGGCATCGTCGAGCGCACGCTGATCCGCCCGCCGTCCTCCCGGCTGGGGCCGATTGGCGATCAGACGCGACGCGCGGTCATCGCCGCGTCTCCGGTCATGGGCAAGTATGACACGCTGATGGATCGGGACTCGGCCTACGAGATGCTGGCCCGGCGTGCCGATGACGCCGCGCGCGAGGCGGCCGAAGCCGAAGCCGCCGAGGCCGAGGCTCAATCCGCCGCCGAAAGCGAATTCAACGCCGCCCGGCGCTATTCGGGCAAGCGCGTCTCGCGTTCGGGCAGCTCCGCGCGCGAACCGGTCGGGTTCGGCGCCAGTATCGGTCAGGCGCTTGGCAACGCGGTGATGAAAGAGCTCAAGGGCACCACCGGCAGGCGCATCGTGCGCGGCATCCTTGGCGGCTTGTTCAAGGGCCGCTGAGCGGCAAACCCTGCCAGCCCCCGCCTAGATCTTGCGCAGGTCTTCGAGCAGCGCTTCGTACATGGCGTGGGCGCGGCGCACTCGCGAGCGTGTCATGTCGGCATGCTCGACCCGGATCAGCGCCTCGATTCCCAGCATGAAGGGCAGGATCAGCCGCCGCTCGGCCTCGGTCATCGCGAAGGTCTCGCTGAAGGCCTCGATCATCGCGCCATCCACCCCCAGAACGCGCGACCCCGACGGGATCAACCCGCGCCGTCCCATATGCATCAGGAACCGTGCCATGTCCTTGTAGATCGGCATCCGCGCAGAGCCGCCATTGTCGATCCCGGTCATGCGCGCGCCGTCCACGATCAGGTTGTTGGGATGAAAATCGCCGTGGCAGATCGCCGTGCGCCAGTCCAGCCCCTCGATCCGGGGCAGCAGCCGCGCCAGTTCTGCAAGGATCGGGCGCTCCAGCCTGTGCAGCTTGGAGAAGGGTTGTTTGGCGGCGGCGCGCTCGGCCCGCTTGAGCCAGCCTTCGGGCTTGGCGGGCCACCAGCTTTCACTGCTTTCCGTGTAACGGCGCAGCCAGCGCGCTGCCGGGATGATCAGTGCCTCGCGCTCTTCAAGCGGGCTTTGCCAGACCAGCGCCATCAAGGGCGTGCCGGCGATGAATTCCACTGCGACCAGCCCGAATTCAGGCGCATGGTAGAGCGGCGCATTGACCGTGTGGTCGTCATCGCGCATCCCGGCATGGACGCGCTGCAATTCGACCCATTCGCGCCCGGCCACACCGTCCTGCGGGCTGTGAAAAACACGCCAGATGCATTCCCGGCCCTGCACCGTTCCGCGGCAGATGGCGCGCTTGCCCGGCACATGGCGCAGCATCTCGCCCAGTTCCGCTCCCTCAAGCGCGGGGTCCGCCTTGACAGCCGCCTCGAACCGCGCGGCCAGCGCGATCATCGCATCCATCTCGGGAATGTCGGGTTTCGTCATGACGACAACAATCCTTCAGGGCCGGGGGGGGCGTCAACCGAATTGAACCCCGCCAGCGCCCCGGATAAGGTGGCCGCACAATTCCTCAGCCAACAGGATGCCAAAATGACAGACTCGCCGGTTTCCGAAATGTCGTTCGAAGATGCCATGAAGGAGCTGGAGCAGGTCGTCTCGACGCTCGAGCGCGGCGATGTGGCGCTCGAGGAATCGATCAAGCTCTATGAACGCGGCGCGGCGCTCAAGACCCGCTGCGAGGCCAAGCTGAAGGAAGCCGAGGAAAAGGTCGCCGCGATCACGCTCGACGCCGACGGCACCGCCACCGGAACGACACCCGCCGAAGGTCTCTGAACCCGATGAACAGCCAAGGCGCAGGTCAGGCCGCGCGTGTCCATGCCCATCTCGAAGCCGTGCTTGAACCGTTCGGCGATACACCGGTCGTCGCGGCGATGCGCTATGCGGTCGCGGGCGGCAAGCGCATCCGCGCGCGTCTCGTGCTCGAAGGCGCGCGGCTTCACGGAATTCCGGAGACGCGCGCTGTCTGGCCCGCCGCCGCCATCGAGGCGATGCATGCCTACAGTCTCGTGCATGACGATCTGCCCTGCATGGATGACGACGATCTGCGCCGCGGTCAGCCCACGCTGCATGTCAAATGGGACGAGGCCACCGCCGTGCTGGCCGGGGACGCGCTGCAATCGCTGGCCTTCGAGCTCGCCGCCCATCCCGAGGGCGCCGCGACGGACCATGCGCGCGCCGACCTCGCGCTCAGCCTTGCGCGCGCTGCAGGCGGGCAGGGGATGGTGCTGGGGCAGGCGCTCGACATCGCCGCTGAAACCGCATCGAGCGCGCTGACGCTCGATGAAATCACCCGGCTCCAGGCGGGCAAGACCGGGGCGCTCATCGAATGGGCGGCCTGCGCCGGGCCGCGCATGGCGGAGGCCGACACCGGCCCGCTTGCGGCCTATGCCGGGGCGCTCGGGCTGGCCTTCCAGATTCAGGACGACGTGATCGACGTGACCGGCGATGCGGATGCCGCGGGCAAGGCCGTCGGCAAGGACGCCGCCGCCGGCAAGGCCACCTTCGTGTCGCTGCTGGGGCTCGATGCCGCGCGCGCCCGCGCTCATGCCCTTGTCGAAACGGCCTGCGATGCCCTATCTCCCTACGGAGAGGACGCCGACAGCTTGCGGGCGCTCGCCCGCTTCGTTATCTCGCGTCATAGCTGAGTCTTGCCCCAAGGAGGGCGCCTGCCATCATGTCCGAACGCCCCGTCACGCCGCTTCTGGATCAGGTCGCCACGCCGGCCGATATCAAACAGCTGTCCGACAGCCAGCTGGTCACCCTGGCCGACGAGCTGCGCGCCGAGACGATTTCGGCCGTGTCGGAAACCGGCGGCCACCTGGGCGCGGGGCTGGGGGTGGTGGAACTGACCGTTGCGCTGCATGCGGTGTTCGACGCGCCGCGCGACAAGATCATCTGGGACGTGAGCCATCAAAGCTATCCCCACAAGATCCTGACCGGGCGGCGCGACCGCATCCGCACCCTGCGCCAGAAAGACGGCCTTTCCGGTTTCACCAAGCGCAGCGAAAGCCCCTATGACCCCTTCGGCGCGGCGCATAGCTCGACCTCGATCAGCGCGGCGCTCGGCTTTGCCGTGGCGCGCGATCTGGGCGGCGCCTGCGAGACCGGCCTTGGCGACGCCATCGCGATCATCGGTGACGGAGCGATGTCGGCGGGCATGGCCTTTGAGGCGATGAACAATGCCGGGCACCTGAAGAAACGGCTGATCGTCGTGCTCAACGATAACGAGATGTCGATCGCGCCGCCGGTCGGGGCGCTGTCCTCCTATCTTTCTCGGCTCTATGCGGGCGAACCGTTCCAGGAATTCAAGGCCGCCGCCAAGGGGGCGGTATCGCTGCTGCCGCCGCCCTTCCAGGAAGGCGCCAAGCGCGCCCGCGACATGCTGAAAAGCATGACCGTCGGCGGCACCCTCTTCGAGGAGCTCGGCTTCAGCTATGTGGGGCCGATCGACGGGCATGACATGGAGCAGCTTCTGCCGGTGTTGCGCACCGTCCAGGCGCGCGCCAGCGGGCCGACGCTCATTCATGTCTGCACCCGCAAGGGCAAGGGCTATGGCCCGGCGGAAACCCGGCGCGATGGCGGCCATGCCACCGGCAAGTTCGACGTGGTGACCGGCGAGCAGAAGAAAGCCCCCTCGAACGCGCCCAGTTACACACGGGTTTTCGCCGAGGCGCTGCTGGATCACGCGGCGCAGGATCCGCGCATCTGCGCGATCACCGCCGCCATGCCGGACGGCACCGGGCTTGACCTTTTCGATCAGCGCTATCCGTCGCGCTGCTTTGACGTGGGCATCGCCGAGCAACATGCGGTGACCTTCGCCGCTGGGCTTGCAGCCGCGGGGATGCGCCCGTTCTGCGCGCTCTATTCCACCTTCCTGCAACGCGGCTATGATCAGGTCGTGCATGACGTGGCGATCCAGCGCCTGCCGGTGCGCTTCGCCATCGACCGCGCCGGCCTCGTGGGTGCGGATGGCCCGACCCATGCGGGCGCCTATGATATCGCCTATCTCGCCAACCTGCCGGGCTTTACGGTCATGGCCGCCGCCGACGAGGCCGAACTCAAGCATATGGTCGCCACCGCCGCCGTCCATGACAGCGGGCCGATCGCCTTTCGCTACCCGCGCGGCGAGGGCGAGGGCGTCGAGATGCCCGCGCAGGGCACACCGCTCGAAATCGGCAAGGGCCGCATGATCCAGAAAGGCGGGCGCGTCGCGCTCCTGTCCTTCGGCACGCGCCTTGGCGAGGTCATGAAAGCCTCCGAGGCATTGCGCGCACGCGGCATCACTCCCAGCGTCGCCGATGCGCGTTTCGCCAAACCCCTCGATGCCGAGCTGATCCTCGATCTCGCCGCGCGGCATGAGGCGCTCATTACCATCGAGGAAGGCGCCATCGGCGGTTTTGGCAGCCATGTCGCGCAGCTCCTGGCCGAAAACGGCGCCTTTGACGAGGGGCTCAGGTTCCGCTCGATGGTGCTGCCCGACATATTCATCGATCAGGCCAGCCCGGCGGACATGTATGCCGCCGCCCGCCTCAACGCCGTCGATATCGAAGCCAAGGTGCTCGACACGCTCGGGATCGCCCGGATGTCCAGCCAACGCGCCTGACGCCAGCGCCGGACGCCTCCGGCGGGGGAGTATTTGAGGCAAGATGAAGCTGCGCGCCGCTGCCTTCATCTGGCGGAAAATACCTCGGGGGTCCGGGGGCCGCGCCCCCGGTTCCGGCCTATCGTTCGGGGATCAGCCCGCGCGGGCTGAAGCGCAGCACAAGCAACAGCAACAGCCCCATCGTGAACAGCCGCATATGCGCCGCGCTGCCCAGCAGATGCGCCTTCAACGCGCTGTCCTCGGCCAGCGGCGCGGTGATCATCTGCATCAGCCAATAGCCCATCGGCTCGACCTGGACCCAGAGGAACCAGATCAGGAACCCGCCCAGCACGGCGCCGAAATTGTTGCCCGAGCCGCCCACGATCACCATCACCCATATGAGGAAGGTGAAGCGCAGTGGCTGGTAGGAGGTCGGCACCAGCTGCCCGTCAAGCGTCGTCATCATCGCCCCCGCGATGCCGCAGACCGCGCTGCCCAGGATGAAGACCTGAAGATGGCGCCGGGTCACGTCCTTGCCCATCGCCTCGGCGGCAGTCTCGTTGTCGCGGATCGCCCGCATCATCCGCCCCCAAGGGCTGTTGAGCGCCAGTTGCGCCGCCAGCAGGATCACCAGCAGCACCACCGAGAACAGCCCCGCATAGCCCAGCTTGACCGCCAGCGACGATGACGTGACCGGATCGAGGCCAAAGCCCTGCACAGTCTCGACAAAGCCCGGATCGTTCTGCAGGTCGATCTCATAGGGCAGGGGGCGCGGAAGGCCGTTCACGTTCTTGACGCCCCGGCTCAGCCAGTCCTCGTTCTTGAGCACGGCTAGGATGATCTCGGCGATACCCAGCGTGGCGATCGCGAGGTAATCGCTGCGCAGCCCCAGCGCCGCCTTGCCGATGATCCAGGCTGCGCCGGCCGCAAGCAGGCCGCCCACCGGCCAGGCCAGCAGCACCGGCAGGCCCAGCCCGCCGAGATATCCCGTACCCGCCGGGTTCACGGCCTCCACCGCCTCGACGCCCGGATCGAACACCGCGCGATAGACAAAGAAGCCGCCGACAAGGACCACCAGAGTCACCAGCGCACGCGCCCGCCCCGGCCGCATCGCGCGGCGCAGAAGCACAACCGCCACCAGCAGCGCCGCGCCCGTCGCCAGCCCCGCCAGCACCCGCGCACCGCCTGCGGCCCAGGCCTCGCCCACCGGCGGCATCGCCACCAGCACCGTCGCCAGCCCGCCAAGCGCCACGAAGCCCATGACACCCACGTTGAACAGTCCCGCGAAACCCCATTGCAGGTTGACCCCCAGCGACATGATCGCCGAGATCAGACCCATGTTGAGGATCAGCAGCGCCGTGTTCCAGCTCTGGAACAGGCCGGTGAACACGATCAGCCCCGCGACCAGCGCGAAGAGGGCGGTTTTCTTCATCGTCTCGCTCATACCGCTTTCCCCCGGAACAGGCCCGTCGGGCGGAACAACAGCACGATCAGCAGGATCACGAAGCTGACCGCGAATTTGTAATCGGTGCTCAGAAGCTGCACCAACCCTTCAGGCTCCAGGCTCTCGGGCAGGGCATAGCCCAGAACCTTTTTCCAGGCATAGGTGATCGTCACCTCGCTGAAGGCGATGACGAACCCGCCGGCAATGGCGCCGATCGGATTGCCGAGCCCGCCGACGATGGCACTGGCGAAGATCGGCAGGAGCAGCTGGAAATAGGTGAAGGGCTTGAAGCTCTTGTCGAGCCCGTAGAGAACCCCCGCCACCGTCGCCAGCGCCGCCACGATCAGCCATGTGATCATCACCACCCGATCCGGGTTGATCCCCGACAACAGCGCCAGGTCCTCATTATCGGAATAGGCGCGCATGGACTTGCCGCTGCGGGTGCGGTTGAGGAACCAGAACAGCAGCGCCACCACGATCACCGCCGTGATCACGGTGATCCCCTGCGTGGTCTTGATCGCCAGCCCCTCCTCAAGTCCGGTCATGTCCTTGAATGTCCGCGCCGAGACGATGAACCGCTCGCCATCGGCGAAACGCTGGTCGCCGGGGCCGATGATGAAGCGCACAAGCCCGTTCATGATGAACATGACGCCGATCGACACGATCACGAGGATCACGGGCTTGGCTTTCTGCGCGCGGTAGAACCGATAGACCGCCCGATCCGTCACCAGCACCAGCGCCATGCAGCCGAGTATCCCCACCGGCAGCGCCAGCAATGCCGTCGGCAACGGTCCCAGCGACACGCCCATTGCCTGCAGACCCCATGTCGCCAGCACCGTGACCATCGTGCCGAAGGCCATCGTGTCGCCATGCGCAAAGTTGGAGAACCGCAATATCCCGTAGATCAGCGTCACCCCCAGCGCCCCCAGCGCCAGCTGGCTGCCATAGGCGATCGCCGGCACCAGTACGAAATTCGCAAGCGCGACAATGGCATTGAGCGCATCCATCAGGTATCCCCCCCGCGGCGCACCGCGCCTGGCTCTCTGATCCACATCCGCTTCATCCTCCCAGGAAACTGCGCCGCACGTCGGGATCGGCCAGCAACTCCTTGCCGGTGCCGGTATGGGCATTGGCCCCCTGTACCAGCACATAGCCCTTGTCGGCGATGGCCAGCGCCTGGCGGGCATTCTGCTCGACCATCAGCACCGGAAGGCCGGTGCGGGCGATCTCGATGATCCGGTCGAACAGCTCGTCCATCACGATCGGGCTCACCCCCGCCGTCGGCTCGTCCAGCATCAACACCTTGGGCTTCGTCATCAGCGCGCGCCCCACGGCGACCTGCTGGCGCTGGCCGCCGCTCAACTCGCCCGCCGCCTGGCGGCGCTTGTCGCGCAGGATCGGAAAGAGATCGTAAACCTGTTCCATCGTCTCGCCGATATCATCCTCGCGGATGAAGGCCCCCATCTCGAGGTTCTCCTCGACCGACATCGAGGCGAATATGTTCTGGTTCTGCGGCACGAAACCCATGCCCTTGCGCACCCGCTCCTGCGGGCTCAGCGCGGTGATGTCCTCACCATCGAGCCGCACCGCCCCGCGCCGCAGGCTGAGCATCCCGAAGACCGCCTTCATCGCCGTGGACTTGCCCGCACCATTGGGGCCGACGATCACCGCGATTTCGCCCGGTTCCACCGCCACGGTGCAATCATGCAGGATATCCGGCCCCGACTTGCCGTAGCCGCCGGTCATGTTCTCACCGATCAGGAACGCTTCAGCCATGCGCATGGCTCCCGTCTTCTTCTGTTCTCAAATATCCCGGGGGTCTGGGGGCAGAGCCCCCAGCCGGTCGCCCGGAACGGGCGAAACCCTTGATCGCCGGCGCGACCCGCCTCATGCGCCCACCATGTCGCGGTTCTTGAGGCCGGTGCCCAGATAGGCCTCGATCACATGCTCGTTGGCCTTGATCTCCTCAAGGCTGCCCTCGGCCAGCACCTTGCCCTCGGCCATGCAGATCACCGGGTCGCAGATCCGGCCGATGAAATCCATGTCATGCTCGATCACCACGAACGTGTAGTTCCGCTCGCGGTTCAGCTCGAGGATCGCATCGGCAATGGTGTTGAGCAGGGTGCGGTTCACCCCGGCGCCGACCTCGTCCAGAAAGACGATGCGCGCATTGACCATCATGGTGCGTCCAAGCTCCAGCAGCTTCTTCTGCCCGCCCGAGATTTCACCCGCGCGCTGATCGGCCAGATGCTCGATCGTCAGGAACTCCAGCACCTCGTCGGCCTTGGCACGCAGCGCGCGTTCCTCCTCGGCGATGCGCTTGCGCCCGAACCATGTGTTCCACAGCTGCTCACCCGACTGCCCGCCCGGCACCATCATCAGGTTCTCGCGGCAGCTCATCGAGGAAAATTCATGCGCGATCTGGAAGGTGCGCAAGAGCCCCTTGGCGAACAGATCATGCGGTGCCAGTCCCGTGATATCCTCGCCCGCCATGGTGACGCGCCCGGACGTGGGTTTAAGAACGCCTGCGATCACATTGAAAAGAGTTGTTTTTCCGGCGCCGTTCGGTCCGATCAGCCCGGTAATCGTGCCCTCGCGCACGCTCAGGCTCGCGCCATCCACCGCGTGGAATCCGCCGAAATGCTTGTGCAGGTTGTCGACCCTGATCATCGCGTGTCCGTTCCCCTTCCGGCCGCACCGCTCGCCCTGGCATGTCTCGCCGATGCCGCGGAGGCCTTTTATTGGAACAGCCCGGGGAGTCCATCCCCGGGCCGCTCTTTTTCATCTCAGGCGTGGCCGATCAGCGATAGCCGGCAGTGGTCAGTTTACCACCCTCGATCAGGATCTCGCGGTAGGACCCCGCGCTCTCGCCGCCGCCGATCAGTTCGACATCGGTCGCGCCGACATAATCGATATCGCCGCCACCCGCGAGGATCTCGAGACCCTTGGCCAGCTCACCGGGGAAGATCTGCTCGCCGGGCGCATTGGCCACGTCCATGATCTTGCCCTTGTAGTCGCCCGGCTCGACCGACCCGGCCGCCTGCATCGCCAGCAGGATCAGCGCCGCCGCGTCATAGCTTTCACCGACATAAGGGCTGGTGCCGTCGATGCCTGCGGCCGTGGCCATCTCCAGCATCTTGTCGGCGCCTTCGCTCTCGGTGCCCGGCACGGTGCCGATGGACCCGTCGATTTCGGACCCGAACGTATCCTCGAGCGCGCTGCCGATCATCCCGTCAGGCAGCACGAAGGTATCGAACGCCCCGGCATCGAGCGCGGCGCGAATGACGCCCGGACCGCCCTGGTCGACATAGCCCGCGACGACCAGCGCATCGCCGCCTGCCGCGGCCAGCGCGCCCACTTCGGCCGAGTAATCCGCCTTGCCGTCCTCATGCGCGGCGGTGGTGGTCACCTCGCCGCCCGCGGCCTCGAAGGCGGCGCTGAAGCTGTCGGCCAGCCCCTTGCCGTAATCGTTGTTGGTGTAGGTCACGGCAACCGATCCGATCCCGCGATCCATCAGCACATTGGCCAGAACCTCGCCCTGGCGCGCATCCGACGGTGCCGTGCGGAAGAACAGACCCTCATCCGCCGCATCCGACAGCGCCGGCGAAGTGGCCGAGGGCGAAATCATCACCATGCCGTTGGGCACGGCGACATTGGACAGGACCGCGCCGGTCACGCCCGAGCAATCCGCCCCCATGATGCCCTTCACGCCGACCGCGGTAATCAGGCGCTCGGCGGCGGCGCTGGCCGCGCCTGCGTCGATACAGGTCGAATCGGCGCGCTCCTGCGTCACCGTCATGCCATCGAGCAGCTTGCCGCTTTCGCTGACTTCGCTGATCGCCAGTTCCGCACCGCCCGCCATATGCGGGGTGAGGGATTCGATCGGGCCGGTAAAGCCGAGGATAATGCCCAGCGTGACATCTTCGGCGCTCGCGGCACTCGCGCCCACGCTCAATGCTGCGGTGGCGGTTGCCATCAGAAGTTTCTTCATTCTCTGTCTCCCAGTCAGAATTTCGGTCCGAACCGGACCGTATCCCGCCCACGCCGAAAAGCAAGAGGATTAGCGCGCAAGAGTGCGCTTGCAGCCATTGACCCAAGGGCAGGTTGCACCAACATCATGGGATGTCGCCCCCAGCACGATAAGGAGCCACGATGATCCGTCACGCCGCTGTCTGCCTTTTCGCTCTCGGCCTCGTCGCGACGCCCCACGGCGCGCAGGCGCAGACCGGGCTGTCGATCACCCCCGTCGCCGAGGGGTTCGACGCGCCCTGGGCCATCGGCTTCCTGCCCGATGACAGCATTCTCGTCACCGAACGCGGCGGGCGCCTCTGGCGGCTCGCCGATGGAATGCGCCACGAGATCACCGGCATCGGCGATGTCGCGGTCACGGGGCAGGGCGGGCTGCTCGATGTGCTGGTGCCGCGCGATTTCGCGCAGACCCGCGCGCTCTATTTCACCCATGCGAAGCCGCAGGGCGCGGGCGCGGGTACGGGGGTGGCGCGCGCCACGCTTTCCGAGGACGGGCGCAGCCTGACCGATTGGCAGGTGATCTGGGAAATGGAGCCGGGCAGTTCGGGCAGCCGCCATTTCGGCTCGCGCATCGTCGAGGCCCCCGACGGGCATCTTTTCGTCACCATCGGCGAACGCGGCGACCGCCCCTCGGCGCAGGATCTGTCGCGCCAGAACGGCTCTGTCATCCGCATCGCGCGCGACGGCACCCCGCCCGCCGATAATCCCTTTCAGGGTCAGGGCGGCACGCAGCCCGGCATCTGGTCCTATGGCCATCGCAACCCGCAGGGCGCGGCGCTTGATTCGCAAGGGCGACTCTGGGTCGTCGAACACGGCGCGCGCGGCGGCGACGAGGTGAACCTGATCGAGAAAGGCGCCAATTACGGCTGGCCGGTGATTTCCTACGGCACGCATTATTCCGGCGCGAAGATCGGCGAGGGCACATCGAAACCCGGCATGAAGCAGCCCGCCTTCTACTGGGATCCCTCCATCGCGCCCTCCGGCATGACGATCTACACGGGCGCGCTCTTCCCCGACTGGCAGGGCGACATCCTTGTCGGCAGCCTCAAGTTCGACCATATCGCGCGGCTCTCGGGCGACCCCCTGCGCGAGGTCCAGGAAATCAGCACCCCCGAAACCGTGCGCGTGCGCGACATACGTCAGGGCCCCGACGGCGCGATCTGGTTCCTCTCGGTCGGGCAGGGCACGCTTTACCGCATGACCCCCGACTGAGGCACCGCCACGCCTTTCACTGTTCAGGAAATACTCCGGGGGAGTCGCGCCCTGGCGCAGCGGGGGCAGCGCCCCCTCTTGTCCGCTCAGACAGACAGGCGCGCCGACTGTGCACCGCGCTCACGATAGGGCGTGGTGTTGTAATGCGCGCGATAGCATTTCGAGAAATGCGACGGGCTTGCGAAGCCACAGGCCAGCGCGACGTTGATCACCGTCATGTCGGTCTGCATCAGCAGGTTGCGCGCCTTCTGCAGGCGCAGTTCCATGTAATAGCGTTTGGGACTGCGGTTGAGATAGCGGCGAAACAGCCGTTCCAGTTGCCGTGTCGACATGCCCACGTCCTTCGCAAGGATCGACGGGCTGATCGGCTCCTCGATATTGGCCTCCATCATCTGGATCACCTGGCTCAGCTTGGGATGGCGCACACCGATCCTTGTCGGCACCGACAGGCGCTGCGTGTCCTGGTCGGTGCGGATCGAGGAATAGATCAACTGATCGGCCACCGCATTGGCCAGCTTCTCGCCATGCTCGTCGGCAATCAGCTTGAGGAACAGGTCGATCGAGGATGTCCCCCCGGCCGTGGTCATCCGGTTGCCATCCACCACGAAGACCGACTTGGTCAGTTCGACCTCATCGAATTCCTCGGTGAAACTGTCGTGGTTTTCCCAATGGGTCGTCGCGCGCTTGCCCTCCAGAAGTCCCGCGCGCGCCATCACGTAGGCGGCGGTGCACAGCCCCGCGATCTTGAGCCCGCGCCGTGCCTCCCGGCGCAGCCAGCTCAGCATCCGCTTGGTGGTCGCATGCTGCACATCCGCGCCGCCGCAGATCACGATCGTATCCTCGCGCCCCAGTTCATCAAGCCCGATATCGGTCTCGAACACCGCGCCCGCCGAACAGCTGACACGCGCATCCGGCGCCTCGCAGGCCAGCTTCCAGGCATAAAGCTCCTGTCCCGACATGCGATTGGCGATCCGCAGGCTGTCGACGGCGGCGGCAAAACTCAGCAGGGTGAAATTGTCCAGCAGCACGAACACGAACCGGCGCGGGGCCTTTGGGGCGTCGACGGGGACGGTCTGTGGTCCTGCCTGCATCATGCTGGGGCTCCTTGCCAGTGCGGCGCCAGTGTGGCGCATCCAGAACTGCGCCGCGGCGACATCGATCCTCGAGAAAACGCAGACCCGCGGTTTTGCGTCAAGAGGCACAAATCATATATGGTGTCCAGACCAGTGGTTTTGTATAGGAATGGTTCCCAAAGCCTGCAAGCGGAGAAACACCATGAGCGAATGGCACAAATCAGACTGGCGCGCCAAGCCGCGCGTCCAGATGCCCGACTATACCGACCCCGAGGCACTGGCCGAGGTCGAGGGCCGCCTGTCGCAGTTTCCGCCGCTGGTTTTTGCGGGTGAGGCCCGTCGGCTCAGGCAACATCTCGGCGCCGCATCGCGTGGCGAGGCCTTCCTGCTTCAGGGCGGCGATTGCGCCGAGGCCTTCGACCAGTTCTCGGCCGATGCGATCCGCGACACCTTCAAGGTCATGCTGCAGATGGCGATGGTGCTCACCTATGGCGCCAAGGTGCCGGTCATCAAGGTGGGCCGAATCGCCGGTCAGTTCGCCAAGCCCCGCAGCGCCCCGACCGAGGTGATCGACGGCGTGGAACTGCCCAGCTATCGTGGCGACATCATCAACGAACTGGCCTTCACTCCCGAGGCCCGGATTCCCGATCCCGGCCGGATGCTGCAAGCCTATACCCAGGCCGCGGCCACGCTGAACCTGCTGCGCGCCTTCTCGACAGGCGGTTTCGCGGATGTTCACCGCGTCCATGCCTGGACGCTCGGCTTCACCGATGACGAAAAGGCCGCGAAATACCGGGAAATGGCCAATCGTATCCAGGATACGCTCGATTTCATGGCTGCCGCCGGGATGACGGCCGAAACCCAGCACGAACTGGGCACGGTGGAATTCTACACCAGTCACGAAGCCCTGCTGCTGGAATACGAAGAGGCGCTGACCCGGCTCGATTCGACCTCCGGCAAATGGCTGGCGGGGTCCGGCCACATGATCTGGATCGGGGATCGCACCCGTCAGCCCGACGGCGCGCATGTGGAATACGCCCGCGGCGTGCTCAATCCGGTCGGCCTCAAATGCGGCCCCTCGATGGAATCCGACGACCTCAAGCGCCTGATGGCGCGGCTCAACCCCGAGAACGAGGCCGGGCGGCTTACACTGATCGCACGGTTCGGTGCGGGCAAGGTGGGCGATCACCTGCCGCGCCTGCTGCGCACAGTGGAATCCGAAGGCGCGAAGGTGACATGGGTCTGTGATCCGATGCATGGCAACGTCATCAAGTCCTCGACCGGCTACAAGACCCGGCCCTTCGACGCGATACTGCGCGAAGTGCAGGAATTCTTCGCCGTTCACCGCGCCGAAGGCACCATCCCCGGCGGCGTGCATTTCGAGATGACCGGCCAGGACGTGACCGAATGCACCGGCGGGATGCGCGCGCTTGGCGACGAGAACCTCTCGGCGCGCTACCACACCGCATGTGATCCTCGCCTCAATGCCAGCCAGTCGCTCGAACTGGCCTTCCTCGTGGCCGAGGAGCTCTCGAGCCTGCGCGAAAGCCGCCTGCAAGAGGCGCAATCGGCCTGACATGGCGTGCCGGGGCAGGCAGGTCAGCAGGGCGGCCTGAAAGGGCCGCCAGGCCTGCCCCGGCGCTGACCCATGCGCCTTTCTTGCTTCATGTGCCGTATGAAGTTCGCGAAGCAAGGCGCGAAATAGTAATGCAAAAATACAGACGCACCCGCTAAGCGGTTCTCTTTCGCCTGCGTTTCATCTGGACAGGCGATGCCGCACGGCCTCACGCTCGGACGATCCGTCGCCATCCGGCGCGGGCCGGCACCGGGCTTTCCGGGCACGAGAGGACGCGGCATGGCGCTACAGGTCATCGGCTCGGGCTTTGGACGCACCGGGACCAAATCGCTCAAGGCCGCGCTGGAACGCCTGGGTTTCGGGCCTTGTCACCACATGCACGAGATCATCGCCGATCCCGGACAGGTCAACCATTGGCAGACAGTCGCGGCGGGCGGCAAGGTGGATTGGAGCGTCGTCTTTGCGGGCTACCGCGCGCAGGTTGACTGGCCCGGCGCCCATGTCTGGCGCGACACCGCGCGCGCCTTTCCCCATGCGCGCATCGTTCATACGACGCGTCCCGACGATACCTGGTGGGCCAGTTTCGAGCGCACCATCGCCATGCTGATGCAACGGCGCGCCGATCTTGCGCTGCCGCAGCACATGCGCGACATGCTCGATGCGTGGGACGTGATGGTCGGGCAGGGGGTCTTTGGCGGCGATCTCACCGACCGCGACGCCGCGATCGAGGCGTACCACGCCCATACGCTCGCCGTCCGGCAAGAGCTTCCGCGCGAACGCCTGCTGCTGTTCGACGTGGCCGAAGGCTGGGCGCCGCTGTGTGATTTTCTCGGCGTGGATGTGCCGGACGAGCCCTTTCCCCATCACAACCTGCGCGCCGATTTCTGGGAGGCCCTGGGCGGCGATCCCACCTGATCAGTCGGTCTCGATCAGGCGCAGATGGGAACGGTCGCCATTGCCGCGCACCCGCGCGGGGACCACCGGGTCCAGCGGCTGATCGGCGCGGTATGCATCAAGCGTCAGCGGCGCAGCGGCCGCATCAGACGTGGCGCCGATCCGCACCACCTCGCTGCTGGTGATGGTAAAGCGGCGCGGCGTGCGTCCGGCAGGACCGTCGCTGACCAGACAGCCCACGGCGCGCGAAATGTCGCCAAGATCGCTGCGCAGCGGCAGGATCACCAGCCGCCCCGTCAGCGGCGGACGCCCGAAGGACCCGACCGAGGTCAACCCGATCTCCAGCCGCGCAGGCCCGTCGAACAGATCGACCAGCAGTTCCGCGAGTCGGTCCCGATCCTGTGGCTCGATGAGGGCGCTCAGCGGCATGCCGCGCACTTCCATGCCCATCAGGTCGCTCAGATGCATCCCCGCTATACGCAGCCGCGCAAGGCCGGGAGCGATGCGCTCGGCGATGAAGGCCTCGGACAGCAACGGGCTCATCCCGCGCGGGTCGATATCGGCGCGGCGCGGGACATCCGCGCCCTTGCGCATGGCCATCCAGTAGTCGAGGAAACCCGCCAGGTCCTGATCGCGCAGGCGCCGCGCCGGGCCGGTGCCGGGCAGATGGACGATATTGCCCTTGCGGGCGGTTTGGCTGAAGAAACTGTCGGACATCGTGACCATACCTGTCTGAACTGATTACCGGGCAGGGCTTCGATCCGCCCCGCGCAGGCCGCACCTGCTTTGCGTGATCCTCTTTTGGCATATTTCGATCAGGTTTTGTCTAAAAATCCGCATAAATGGTTAAGGTCCCGTGCGGCGCTTGCCAGCCCGCGCGTGACTGGCTAGGACAAGGGCGCAAGCGTCCGGAGGATCAACGTGCTGAATTCGATGACGGGGTTCGCCTCGGCCAAGGGAGCGCATGGTGCCCATGAATGGACATGGGAACTGCGCAGCGTGAACGGCAAGGGGCTCGATCTGCGGCTGCGCCTGCCGGACTGGATCGAAGGGCTGGAACCGGCGCTGCGCGCGCGCCTTCAGCAGGCGCTGGCGCGCGGCAATGTGAATCTCAATCTTCGGGTGCAATCCAGCGATCAGGGCGGGCGGCTGGCGCTCAATGGCGCGCAGCTTGACGATATCCTGGCCGCCCTGGCCGAGGTCGAAACCCGCGCGCTCGAGCGCGGCGTGACCCTCGCGCCCTCGCGCCCGGCCGATCTTCTGACGATCCGGGGTGTGCTGGAAACCGCCACTGCGGATTCCGACACAGCACCGCTTCGCGCCGCCATCCTTGCGGATTTCGAACCGCTTCTGGCCCAGTTCCTCGCGATGCGCCAAAGCGAGGGCACCGCCCTTGCAGCGGTGCTGAACGCTCAGATCGACCGCATCGCGGCACTCACCGACGCCGCCGCCGAGGTCGCCGAGAGCCGCCGCGCCGACATGACCGCCACGCTGCAAAAGCAACTGGCGCGGGTCATGGACAATGCCGAGTCCGCCGATCCGGCGCGGATCTCGCAGGAACTGGCGCTCATCGCCGTCAAATCCGACGTGACCGAGGAAATCGACCGCCTGCGCGCCCATGTCGCCGCCGCGCGCGCCCTTCTGAGCGAGGCCGAACCGACCGGGCGCAAGCTCGATTTCCTGGCGCAGGAATTCAACCGCGAGGCCAACACGCTCTGTTCCAAGGCCCAGTATGCGGAACTGACCTCGGTCGGGCTCGACCTCAAGGCGGTGATCGACCAGATGCGCGAACAGGTGCAGAATGTCGAATGAACGCATGTCCCTTGCGGGCCGCCGGGGGTTTCACCCCCGGACCCCCGAGAGTATTTCAGGAACGATGAAACGCAGGAGCGAAAGATGAGCGAACGGCGCGGGCTTCTGATCATTCTGAGCTCGCCCTCGGGGGCGGGAAAATCCACCCTTTCGGGGCGGCTGCGCGCGTGGGATGCAAGCATATCCTTTTCGGTCTCGGCCACCACCCGCACGCCGCGCGAGGGCGAAGTGGATGGCGAGGATTACCTGTTCCTTGGCGAAAGCGCCTTTCAGCGCGAGGTGGCGGCGGGCGAAATGCTGGAACATGCGCATGTGTTCGGCAATTTCTACGGCTCGCCCCGCGCCCCGGTGCAGGCGGCGATAGATGCCGGGCGCGACGTGCTGTTCGACATCGACTGGCAGGGCGCGCAGCAGATCCAGAACTCGGCGCTCGGGCCGCATACGCTGTCGATCTTTCTTCTGCCTCCCTCGATCCGCGAATTGCACCGCCGCCTCGAAGAGCGCGCACAGGACAGCGCCGAGGTCATCGCCCGGCGCATGCGCAAGAGCTGGGACGAGATCAGCCATTGGGCGGAATATGACTATGTGCTGGTCAATGACGATCTCGACGCCACCGAAAGGCGCCTCAAGACCATCATCGAGGCCGCGCGCCTCAAGCGGATCCAGCAACCGGGGCTGAACGCCCATGTAAAGGCCCTGCACAGTGAATTCGAGGAGATGACATGACCATCTACGCCCTTGACGGCCTCGCGCCGCGTATCGCCGAAGACAGCTGGATCGCGCCCGATGCCAACGTGATCGGCAATGTCACGCTGGAAGAAGGCGGCTCGATCTGGTTCGGCTGCACCCTGCGCGGCGACAACGAGCCGATCGTGATCGGCGCTGGCAGCAATGTGCAGGAAAACACCGTCATGCATACCGATCCCGGCTGCCCGCTGACCATCGGGGCCGGTTGCACCATCGGCCACAAGGCGATGCTGCACGGCTGCACCATCGGCGAGAACAGCCTGATCGGCATGGGCGCGACCGTCCTCAATGGCGCGGTGATCGGCAAGAACTGCCTGATCGGCGCCGGGGCGCTGGTGACCGAGGGCAAGGAGATCCCCGACGGCTCGCTGGTGGTCGGTGCGCCGGGCAAGGTGATCCGCCAGCTTGACGAGGCCGCGATCGAGGGGCTGCGCCGCTCGGCGCTGCACTACCAGCAGAACATGCGCCGTTTCCGCGCCGGGCTCGTGGTGCAGACGGGGCAATGACAGAAGACGGGATTTCGTCGTTTCTGCGGGCGATTCCGCTTCCCTCGCTTCTGATCGCGCATGACGAGCGGATACTTGGCGCCAACGACCTCGCGCTGTCGCTCCTGGGGACGCAGATCGTCGGGCGCCATTTCATCACCGCCCTGCGCCAGCCCGCCATGCTGGACGCGATCGAAGGCACGCTGCGCGACGGAAACCGGCGCACGACCCGCTACCTTGGCAGCGAGGGCAGCCAGGACACGAGCTTCGTCGTCACCGTCTCGAAGGTGGAAACCGATAGTGGCGCCGGGGCGCTTCTGTGTTTCGAGGATGTGACCCATCTTGAACAGGCCGGGCAGATGCGGCGCGATTTCGTCGCCAATGTCAGCCACGAGCTGCGCACGCCGCTGACCGCGCTGATGGGCTTCATCGAAACCCTGCAAGGCCCGGCAAAGGACGATGCGGCGGCCACAGCCCGATTCCTCGGCTTCATGCAGTCCGAGGCCCACCGGATGGAGCGGCTGGTGCGCGATCTGTTGTCGCTGAGCCGCGTCGAGGCCGAGGAACGCGTGCGCCCGATGGACCGCGTGGATCTTGGAAAATGCATCGGTTCGGTGCTGCACAGCCTGCGCGCCGTGTCCGACTCTGCCGGGGTGCGGATCGACCTGCAACAGCCCGAGACCCCGGTGATCGTGCCCGGCGATTTCGACCTTCTGACGCAGGTCGCCACCAACCTGATCGAGAACGCCGTCAAGTACGGCGCGCAGGGCAAGGTGGTGCATGTCACGCTGGAAACCACGCCCCATGCCACCGAACTGCGCGGCCCCGCCGCCATCCTGACGGTGCGCGACGAGGGGCCGGGGTTCGATCCGCTGCACATTCCGCGCCTGACCGAGCGCTTCTACCGCGTCGACACCCACCGCTCGCGCGAGATGGGCGGCACCGGGCTGGGACTGGCGATCGTCAAGCATATCGTCAACCGCCATCGCGGCCGCCTGCGGATCGCATCGGAACCGGGCAAAGGGGCGGAGTTCAAGGTGATCCTTCCCGCCGGCGGGCGCCCCGGCTGAGACGCTGAGGGGCTTTGCCCGACTTGCGTACAAATGCGCCGTACAAAACGGCCATTTCGTACAGGATCGCCGGTCACGGATCTCTATGCGCCGGGCGCAGGCCGCGCAAATGCGGAAATGTCATGGATCAGCGGGGCAGGGGATCTTCGTCCTCGGCCTGCGTCGCCAGCCACTCGCGGAACTTGATGAGCGCCGGGTCGCGCGCCTTTTCCAGTGGCCAGACCAGCTGATAGGCGCCCGGCATCCGCGTCGCCCCGCCCCATGCCATCACCAGCCGCCCCGTCGCCAGATCCTGCTCTGCCAGGTAATCGGGAAGCAAGGCCACACCCAGCCCGTGCAGCGCCGCCTGGGTGATCGTCGAGAACTGATCGTAGATCGTGCCGGTGACGATCTCGGCGGTGATGTCATGTGCCGCGAACCAGGCGCGCCAGGCCTCGGGGCGGGTTTCGATATGCAAAAGCGGCAGGTTCAGCAGATCCTGCGCGGCGCGCGGCGGGCGCGTTTGCAGCAATTCGGGCGAACAGACCGCGACCACCGCCTCGGTCTTGAGCGTGACCGCAGCCGTTCCGGGCCAATCCCTGTTTCCGAAATGTATTGCCGCATCAAATGGTTCCGCGCCAAAGTTGAAAGGTTTGATGCGGGTGGACAGGTTGATTGTCACCTCCGGGTGGCGGCGGGCGAAATCGGGCAGGCGCGGCACCAGCCAGCGCATCCCGAAGGTCGGCAGGATCGCCAGGTCCAGGCTCCCGCCGGCCGGGTTCACCGTCAGCTTAAGCGTCGCCTGGGTGATCTTCTGCAGCGCCGAGCGGATCTCGGCGGCATAGCCCGCGGCCTCGGGCGTCAGCAGCATGCGCCGCCCCCGCCGCAGGATGAGCGCCACGCCCAGCTGCGCCTCCAGCGTCTGAAGCTGACGGCTGACCGCGCTCTGGCTCAGGTTCAGCTCATTCGCGGCCGCCGTGGCGCTGCCCAGCCGGTCCAGGGTCTCGAGCGCGCGCAGGCTGGCGGTTGAGGGCAGGAAACGGCGCGGTGGCGGCGCGTTCAGGGGCCGGGCAGGGGGCACGGGCGTGTCAGCGACCATATATGCGGTTTCCTCATGAATGGATGCAGAATTCTCGATATTCCTTACCGCAAGGTTAATATACCCTGCAAGAAACCTGCAGAAACCGCATAAGGACCGATTTCCATGACCGCCGACGCCCCGACCATCCGTGACAAAGACCGTCCCAACCTTGGAAATTTCGACTGGCAGGACCCGTTTTACATTGAAGATCAACTGCTTGAAGAAGAGCGCATGATTGCGCAAAGCGCCCGCTCGTTTGCGCAGGAACATCTACAGCCGCGGGTCATCAAGGCCTATGCCAACGAGGAAACCGACCCCGAAATTTTCCGCGAGATGGGCGAGATGGGCCTTCTGGGCACCACGATCCCCGAAGAATATGGCGGATTGTCAGCGGGTTACGTCAGCTACGGCCTTGTCGCGCGCGAAATCGAACGCGTCGATTCCGGCTACCGCTCGATGATGTCGGTCCAATCCTCGCTCGTCATGTATCCGATCTACGCCTATGGCAGCGAAGAGCAACGCCGCAAGTACCTGCCGGGATTGGCAAAAGGCGACCTCATCGGCTGTTTCGGCCTCACCGAGCCCGACGCCGGATCGGACCCGGCGGGCATGAAGACCCGCGCAAAGAAGATCGACGGAGGGTATCTCCTCAGCGGCTCGAAGATGTGGATCTCCAACTCGCCCATCGCTGACGTCTTCGTCGTCTGGGCCAAGTCCGACGCCCATGACGGCAAGATCAGGGGCTTTGTTCTGGACAAGGGGACCAAGGGGCTGAGCGCCCCGAAAATTCAGGGTAAACAAAGCCTTCGCGCCTCGATCACCGGTGAGATCGTGCTTGATGGCGTCGAGGTGGGCGAAGACGCGCTCCTGCCCCATGTCGAGGGCCTCAAGGGGCCGTTCGGCTGTCTGAACCGGGCGCGCTATGGCATCGCCTGGGGCGTGATGGGCGCCGCCGAGGCCTGCTGGCACGCCGCGCGCCAGTATGGGCTGGATCGGCAGCAGTTCCGCCGCCCGCTCGCTCAGACCCAGCTTTTCCAGAAGAAACTGGCCGACATGATGACCGAGATCACGCTCGGCCTTCAGGCGGCGCTGCGCGTCGGTCGCCTGATGGACGATGCCCGCGCCGCGCCCGAGATGATCAGCCTCATCAAGCGCAACAATTGCGGCAAGGCGCTGGACATCGCGCGCATGTCCCGCGACATGCATGGCGGAAACGGAATTTCCGAGGAATTTCAAGTCATTCGCCACATGATGAACCTTGAAACCGTGAACACCTACGAAGGCACCCATGACGTTCACGCGCTTATCCTGGGCCGGGCGCAGACCGGGTTGCAGGCGTTCTTCTGATGCGGACGTGATGGCAGAACTTGCCTTCGGCGCGCCCACGGGTAACGTGCGTGGGATCAACGAAAGCACAGCCGCATGAATCACGATCTGACCAGATGCCGTTCTGACGGTGCCGCCAAATGAGCGACCTGGGTACCCTCTGGGCCGACAGCAGCGAAGAGACCTTCGCGGCCCCCACGCTGCAAGGTGAATTCAGCGTCGACCTGGTGATCCTGGGCGGCGGTTTCACCGGTTGCGCGGCCGCCCTGGAGGCCGCGGGGCAGGGTGCCGAGGTGGTCCTGATCGAGGCCGAAACCATCGGTCACGGGGGCTCGGGGCGCAATGTCGGGCTGGTCAATGCGGGGCTGTGGCTTCCGCCCGACGTGGTCTGCAAGACGCTTGGCGCACAGGCGGGCGAGCGCCTGAACAGCGCGCTCGCCGCAGCGCCCGATCGGGTCTTCGGCCTGATCGAGCGATTCGGGATCGCATGCAACCCGCGCCGCAACGGCACCTTGCACCTGGCCCATGCGCCGCGCGGTGTCGCGCAGCTTCAGGAACGCCATGTCCAGCAGGTCCGCCGCGCCGCGCCGGTCACGCTTCTCGATGCCGCGGAAACCCGCGCGCGCACCGGCTCAGACGCCTTTCACGGCGCGCTCTTCGATACACGCGCCGGAACGATTCAGCCGCTGGCCTATGCGCGTGGCCTTGCGCGCGCCGCGCAGGGGCAGGGTGCGCGCATATTCGAGAACAGCCCGGCACTTTCGGCGATCCGGCATGGCGGCCACTGGGTCATCCGCACCTCGGGCGGCAAGCTGCGCAGCAAGGCGCTTCTGGTGGCGACCAATGCCTATCACCAGCCCGTCGGTGACATGACCATCCCCAAGGTGCCACAGGTCAATTTCTTCCAGCTCGCCACCGAACCGCTGGGCGATAATATCGCGCGCGATATCCTGCCGGGCGGTGAAGGCTGCTGGGATACGGCGATGATCATGTCCTCGCTCAGGCGCGATGCGGCGGGTCGTGTCATTCTTGGCGGCATGGGCGACGATGTCGGCGTTCAGGCGGGCTGGGCGCGCCGCAAGCTGGCTCAGCTTTACCCGCAACTGGCCGATGCGGCGATCTCCCATGCCTGGGCGGGCCGGATCTCGATGACCTCAGATCATCTGCCGCGCATCCTGCGGGTCGGCGCAAGCGGTCTGTCGATCTTCGGCTATTCGGGCCGTGGCATCGCGCCGGGCACGGTCTTCGGCCAATCGGCGGCGCGCGCCTTGCTTGTCGGGGACGAGAGCGCGTTGCCGCTCGATCCGGTCGATGCCCATGCAGAACGCCTGACGCGCCTCAAGACCGCGTTCTTCGAGACAGGGGCGCGCATGGTCCACATGATATCCCGCTAGGGGGCGGTTTCGGGGGGTGATCGCCAAGGTCCGCTGCGCTACATCCAATAGGCGCATAATCAGTATTATGTTAACAGTTGCATACGCCAGACCACCGGTGAGACACGCAATATCGCACTGATATCAATACACTACCCGCCAAACCTAACCCAATCCCCCGGCGCCACAATCACGGAATCTCCCTGATTTCGTGCGCTTCACGCGCTGCTCATGCCGCAATTGCCTGTCACGCTCACATCTTGCGGCCATTCTGGCCGGCAGGAGATCGGATCATGCCAAAGGGATCTGCACAGCGACGCGAGCGGCTGTTCGAATATATCCGGCAGGACAACATGATACAGGTGCGCGCCCTGCGCAGGCCATCCCCGCCCGACCTCGGTGCCCCTGACATACGCGCTTTCCTCTCCAGGGCCGAGCGCTCCTTCGCCTTGGCTCAGCCCCTGAAACCCGTGGCGACGACGAATTTCTCCGAACTGTCGGCGCGCGAGGCCGGCGGCTTCATGTTGGCGACCTTGGTAAAGCGTTGCTTGAGAAGCTTCTGGAGCTCGCCTTCGGCGCCACCTGCCAGAACTTTCGAGACGAACGTGCCGCCTTCCTCGAGAATGTCGAATGCCAGCCACGCTGCGGCCTCGCACAGCGCGATGATGCGCAGGTGATCGGTCTGCTTGTGCCCGGAACTTGACGCCGCCATGTCGCTCATCACCACATCGGCCTTGCCGCCCAGCCATTCCTTGACCTGTTCGTCGGCGCCATCCTCCATGAAATCCAGCTGATAGAGATCGCAGCCGGCGATCGGCTCGATTTCCTGCAGGTCGATTCCCAGGATATAGCCCTGCGCCTTGCCCTGTTTCTCGCCAAGCGCATTCACGCGCGGCACCGCCACCTGGCACCAGCCGCCGGGCGCACAGCCAAGGTCCACGACCCGCGCACCGGGCACGAGGAATCGGAACTTGTCGTCGATCTCCATGATCTTGAACGCCGCACGCCCGCGATAGCCCTCGGCCTGCGCGCGTTTCACATAGGGGTCGTTGAGTTGCCGCTGCAACCACCGCGTGGAGGAAGATTTGCGTCCCCGCGCGGTCTTGACCTTGACGGTCAGGTCCCGCTGGCCGCGCCCCGAGGTGTTCTTGCCATCCGGTGTCTTCGCCATCATTCTACCCCTGCCCGTCCTGCAACACGCCATCCGCCGACATCAGCGCATACAGCATCCCTTCGCGCAGCCCGCGATCTGCGACCGACAGCCGGTCGGTGGGCCAGCAGCGCAGCAGCGCCTGAAGGATCGCCGCGCCCGACATGATGAGCGCCTGGCGGTCCATGCCGATCCGCGGGTCCTTGCGCCGCCCCAGCGGCCCGAGCGCCAGGTATTTTCGGATCACCAGGTCGATCTCGTCGCTGGTCATGCACAGCCCGTCCACCTTGTTGCGGTCATAGCGCTTCAATCCCAAGTGGCTCGCCGCCACGGTCGTGACCGTCCCCGAGGTTCCGATGATCTGGAACCCCTCGCGCGGCTGCTCGTTCTTGTAGGGTGCGAATTCGGCCAGGTTCTCCTCGAAGAACCAGCTCATCAGCGCGAAACGCGCGCTGTCATCCTCGACATCGTTGAACTGGTCGCGCAGCGTCGCAACGCCTAGCGGCACGCTGATCCAGTCGACCACCCGCGCCGATGGCCGGCCGGCCTCCTGGCATTTGAACCCGCCATGCATCCGCATGATCGCGCGGGCGCGCTCGGCCGGGGGCACATCGCGCAGGTCGATCCAGACCAGTTCCGTCGATCCCCCGCCGATATCCACGACCAAAAGCTGCTCGGTGCCCGGATTGACCAGCGGCGCACAGGAGACCACCGCCAATTGCGCCTCTTCCTGCGGCGCAATCATGTCAAGGCGCAGGCCGGTTTCCTTCTCGACCCGCGTCAGGAACGACTTGCCATTGGCCGCGCGCCGACAGGCTTCGGTCGCGACAAGGCGCATCCGTTCGACCTTGTGGCGTTTGATCTTCTGCTGACAGACCCTCAGCGCCTGCAATGTGCGATAGATCGCCGAGCGCGACAGACGCCCGTACTTTTCCAGACCCGATCCAAGCTGGACGGATTTGGAGAAACTGTCGACCACCTTGAACTGGCTGCCCTCAGGGCGGGCAATCAGCATACGGCAGCTGTTTGTGCCCAGATCCAGGGCGGCATAAAGACCGTCCGGACAGGGTGAGCTCAGTGCGGGGCTCTCAACCGTTTTCGGGACCGCGCCCGCACTTTCGGGACGCCTGGGCGCCATAACCACGCCCTCCATTTCGAGTTGCCTCCAAACTAATGTCTCGCGTCCCCCGGCGCAAGCTCTGCGGTGCCGCATAAACATCATGAAGGTTTTTCGTGATGGCCCCGGTGGCCCCCCGCGCGGCGCCGCGCTAGCCTTGAAAGGTCGCATGACGCGCCCGTTCTGTCGAAAACCGACTGAGCGACGCGCCCTGCCTGCATTAGACAAGAGCCACCGAGGAAGAGGAATCAGTCAATGGTTGACGTCACTATCGTCTATTGGAGGGACATTCCCGCACAGGTGATCGTCGGCAAGGGCCGCCGGGGCGCTAAGAAACAGCTTCCCGAACGGTTCGAACAGGCCATCGACCGGGCCGCGATGAAAAGCGGCGCCGCCGAGACCGATGACTACCTGGCCGAGTGGCGCAAGGCCGCCCCCTACCAGGTCGAGGGTGATCCTTCCGAAGTGGCCGAGGCCGAAGCGGCCCGGCTCGATACCGAATATGATCAGGATCGCATCAAGGCGCTGATCGGCAATGATGGCTGGGCATGACCCCCGGATCGCTATGGGAGGCCGCAATGGCTCTGTTGAACTTCAAGAAACGTGATGCCGGGTCCGCAGGCCCTGCCCCCGTCAATCCGCATGTCGAGGCCTTTCTCAAGGGCTATTCCATCGAGGTGATGCCGCGCACCTCCGAGAAGGTCGAGTCGTTCCGCGACCTGCTGCCCGAAGGCACCCGCGTCTATATCGCCCATATCGAGGGCACCCCGATCGAGGACATGGTCGCCACCGCCGCCCGCCTTGCACGCGAAGGCTATCCGGTGATGCCGCATTTCCCGGCCCGGATCATCCGCGACAAGGCCATGCTGGCCGACTGGATCGCCCGATACCAGGGCGAGGCCGGGGTCGATCAGGCGCTTTTGCTGGCCGGTGGCGTCGCCAGGCCGCATGGCGATTTCGACAGCTCCATGCAGCTGCTCGAGACCGGCGAATTCGATCGCGCCGGTTTCACCCGGCTGCATGTGGCCGGCCACCCCGAGGGCAACCGCGATATCGACCCGGATGGCGGGATGAAACTCGTCGAAGAAGCCCTTCAGTGGAAACAGAAATTCTCTGAACGTACCGATGCCGACATGGCCCTGGCCACGCAGTTCGCCTTTGACGCCAAGCCGATCATCGCCTGGGCGGACAGGCTCAGCGCGGCGGGCATCACCCTGCCCGTCCATATCGGCATCGCCGGTCCCGCCAAGCTGCAGACCCTGATCAAGTTCGCCATCGCCTGCGGTGTCGGACCGTCTTTGAAAGTTCTTCAGAAACGCGCTATGGATGTCTCCAAGCTGCTGCTGCCCTACGAACCCACCGAGGTTCTGACCGAACTGGCCGCCCACAAGGCCGCCAACCCCGATTTCAACATCGAGGCGGTCCATTTCTTCCCGCTGGGCGGCATCAAGACCAACGCCACCTGGGCTATCGAAAACGGCGGATCTTCCGCCGTCCCCGCAAACGCATCCTGAGCGAAGGACACAAATCAACAATGACCCGCACAGTCGTCGAAAGCAAAACCAAGACCGCCATCATCGGGTTCGATCAGCCCTTCTGCGTGATCGGTGAACGGATCAACCCCACCGGGCGCAAGAAACTCGCTGCCGAGCTTGAGGCGGGCGATTTCTCGACCGTCGAGAAGGACGCGCTGGCGCAGGTCGCGGCAGGGGCGACCGTTCTCGATATCAACGCGGGCGTGGTCTACAACTCCAACCCCAACCCGAACGAGACCGAACCGCCGCTGATGACCAAGATCATCGAACTGGTGCAGGGTCTCGTCGATGTGCCGCTCTGCATCGACAGCTCGGTGCCCGCCGCGCTCGAGGCCGGTCTCGCCGCCTGCGAAGGCCGCCCGCTCCTCAACTCGGTCACCGGCGAGGAGGACCGCCTCGAACTGGTGCTGCCGCTGGTCAAGAAATACAACGTTCCCGTCGTCGCCATCTCGAATGACGATACCGGTATTTCCGAAGACCCCGATGTGCGTTTCGCCGTCGCCAAGAAAATCGTGGAGCGCGCCGCCGATTTCGGCATCCCCGCGCATGACATCGTCGTCGACCCGCTGGTCATGCCGATCGGCGCGATGGGCACCGCCGGGCTTCAGGTCTTTACCCTGGTGCGGCGCCTGCGCGAGGAACTGGGCGTCAACACCACCTGTGGCGCCTCCAATATCAGCTTCGGCCTGCCCAACCGCCACGGCATCAACAACGCCTTCCTGCCGATGGCCATGGGCGCGGGCATGACCAGCGCCATCATGAACCCGGTGGCGCTGCCGGTGAAGCAATCCGAACTCGACGCCAAGAAGGCCGAAGTCGCCGCCGCGGGCATCGTGCTGCCCGAGGACATGGATGACGAGACCTTCTGCCAGCTCTTCGGGCTCGGCTCCACCCTGCCCCGCCCCGGCAAGGAGATGGAGGCCATCCGCGCCGCCAACTTCCTGACCGACAACGACCCGCATGGCGGCGCCTGGATCAAGTTCAACAAGGCCCCCGTCAAACCCGGCGAGGATGAAGCCGGCGCCCGTGGCGGCCGCTCCGGAGGCCGCCGCCGCCGCCGCGCCTGATCTTCAAAAGCCGACAGCATTCCAACGCCCCGCGCCCTCACCGGCGCGGGGTTTTTCGATGGGGGGTGTCGGAACCGCGCGTCGAAGCCGCGCGGCGGCCCGCTTTGGATCTTCAGCTTCTCATTCCGTCATCAAGGCCTTGATGCCGCTGATGAAACTGGCGTCATCCTGCTGTTTGCGCCGATCCAGCAAGTCGACGGCGTCCGGACCCGCGCGGAATCTCAGTTGGTCGCCGGGTTCGTTCGCGGCCTGCCAGATGACGTCGGCTACGACGTCGGGCGACGAAGGGTTTGACGCCAGCTTGCCAAAGAGCCGCCCCATGGCTTCGGCGGTTGGGGCGTAATCGGTCAGCGTTTCATCCATCGCAAAATCGAAGGAGCGACCGCCGAAATCCGTGTTGATCATGCCCGGTTCGACGATGCACACGCGGATACCCAGCGGTTCCAACTCGTAATGCAGCGCCTCGGACAGGCCTTCGACCGCGAATTTGGTGCCGTGATAGAGCGTCCCGAGCGGAAAGGTGATCTGCCCGCCGATGGAAGATATGTTGACGATGCTGCCCGAGCGGCGGGCACGCATATGCGGCAGGACGGCTTTTGTGACCTCCAACAGACCGATTACGTTGGTGTCGAACTGGCGGCGGATGCGGTCGGCCGAAAACGCCTCGAGCGGGCCGTAGGCACCGTAGCCCGCATTGTTCAGCAAAACGTCGATCGCGCCGAAACGGTCGATCCCCGCGGCCACCGCCGCGGCGATCGAGGCGGGATCGGTCACGTCGAGGCGGGTGACCAGCAGGTTGTCGCGCTCGGCGAAATCCGAGCCGGAGGGATCGCGCATCGTGGCGATCACGTTCCAGCCTTCGGCATGAAAGCGCAGCGCCGTGGCCTTGCCGATGCCGGAGGATGCGCCGGTGATGAGAATGGCAGGCATGATTTGGCTCCTTCAGGGGTTGAGGCGCAGCATCTCTTCGATGCCGAAATTGGTCAGGACGGTGCGGGTAACGTCATGCAAAGCGGTGTTGTAGCGCTCGATCTCGGGGCCGACGCCGGTGTGATCGACCACGGTGCGAAAGGGTTTCTGGCCAAAGGGCAACGCCAGCAGCGCGGTGACCGCTTCGGCGATACGCTCGGGGCGCTGGTCGGGCGTGGCCTCAAGCATCTGCGCCAGCCCCTGCGCCGAAAGATCCGGGACGGCGGCAAAATCCCCATATTCAGCCTCGCGCGCGGGATCGTCGGGCGTGACCATGCCGTCGAAAAAGGCCGTGGGCATCGCACCCGGCTCGATGATGCAGGATTCGATGCCAAAGCCCGAGAGTTCCGTGCGGTAGCATTCCACGATTGCCTCCAGCGCCCATTTCGACGCGCAATAGGTGCCGTAGAATGGCGTCGCGATGCGCCCGATCAGGCTCGAGGTATAGAGGACCGTTCCACGCCCCTGTGCGCGGAAATGGGGCAAGGCGGCGCGCATGACCCGCTGCACGCCGGTCACATTGACGTCGAAGACGCGGGCCATGTCCTCTGGCGACATCAGTTCCTGAATACCATAAGAGCCGATTCCGGCATTGTTGAACAGCACGTCCAGCCCGTTCAGCGCGCTGATTGCGTCGGCCACGCCTGCCTCGGCGCTCGCGTTGTCGGTCACGTCCATCTCGACGATCTGCGCGCCGAAGCCTTCCAGCGTGGCGACGGCGTCAGCGTTGCGGCCTGAGCGGTTTCGGACGCTGCCGGCCACCTGATGCCCCTGCGCTGACAGCGCCTTTGCGGTGGGTAGGCCAAAGCCGCCCGCAATTCCGGTGATGAAAATCTTTGCCATGTGCCCTGTCCTTTGTTGGTGATTGAGACACGATACTCCGGGCCATAAGTGGGTTCTTTCTCATTTATCCGAAAAACTTGCCTGATCCTCTGGGTGACGAAATTATCCTTCATGAAAACCGGGCGTGTCATGCTACGACATCCGTGAAAGGAGAGCCGCATGACCGGATTGCTGGACCGCGCCGTGGCGCTGATGGATCAGGCCGGGGAGCCTCGGGGCGGCCTTGCCCATGCCGAAAGCGGGATGCACTTCCTGCGGTTCACGGCGCCCAGCCCGCAGCAGGCAACCGTTTATCGCCCGCTTCTCTGTAGCGTCCTGCAAGGTGCCAAGCAGGTCAGCGCGGGCGCGCACAGCCTGACCGTAGCGAGCGGTCAATCTCTGCTCGTCAGCCATGCGCTGCCGGTCGTCTCCCGGATCACTCAGGCGACGCCCGAGACGCCCTATGTCGCGCTGGTCTTCCCGCTCGACCTCGACCTGCTGCGCGGCCTGGCACCTGCCATGCCGCCCGCGCGCGGAACGCGCAGCCAGGACCCGTTCTCGATCACGCTCTGCCCGACCGATCCCGCGATGCAGGACGCACTGACCCGGTATCTGGACCAATGCGCAGGCGATGCGACACGCCCATTGCTGGCCCCGATCACCCGGCAGGAAATCCACGCCCGGCTGCTTCTCGGTCCCCATGCCGACACGCTGCAAAAGCTGCTCTGGCACGAGACCACCGCCAGCCGCATCTATCAGGCGACGCGCGAGATCCAGTCCGATCTGTCGCGCACGGTGATCGTGGGGGAGCTTGCCGATCGCGTGGGCATGAGCCAATCCGCTTTCTTCGAGCATTTCAAGGCGGTCACCGGTACTTCGCCGCTGCAATACCAGAAAGACCTGCGCCTGCTGCACGCCCGCGACGCGCTGCGCTCCTCCGACGCCAAGGTGTCAGAGGTTGCCTTTCGCGTCGGCTACGAAAGCTCGGCTCAGTTCTCGCGCGAATATGCGAGGAAGTTCGGCCTCTCGCCACGGCAGGATCGGGCGGCTCTGGCGGCTGAGTGATCGTGCTGATGTATCAGGAACGCCCCCACCCCTCTTCCGTACAAACCACCCCGCCATTCATGACGAACTCTTTGTTAACCCCTACCCGGTGCGGTGCATGGCACCGACGCGATACCGACGTGATACAGCCGCAATGCCGATCACCGTTTTTCGTTGTTAATCAGTTGGTTGAAGGGTGATTCTCGGGCGAGGATCAGATTAGCCCCAGATCCCGCGCCAGCATCGCGGCATGGGTCCGGTTTCTTGCCCCCAGTTTGCGCGACAGGGTCTTTACGTGCAGTTTCACGGTGACTTCCTGGATATCGAAGTCACGGGCGATTTCCTTGTTGGATTTGCCCTCTGTCAGTCCCCGCACCACATCCAGCTCGCGCGGCGTCAGGTGCACGGCCTCGCTGCTATCTTCTTGATCCGTAAGGAATTCCTCTGGCCGATAGATGTTGCCCGCCAGCATCTCCCGCACCGCCTCGATCAGCGCCTTCGGGCCGAGGGTCTTGGGCAGGTAGCCCGCCGCCCCGGCCCGCAACGCCCGGCGCGCGATTTCGGGCGTGGCCGTGCCCGACAGGATCGCCACCGGGCAGCCGGTCTCGGCCCGCATCCGCCTCAACCCCGAAAGGGAATCCATCCCCGGCATGGAATAATCAAGTAAAACAATGTCATAGGGGCCGTTCTTGCGTTCGGCTTCCAGCGCGCTTTCCAATGCATCCGCCGACGCAACCTCGAACCCCCCCTGCAATCGCAAGTAATCCGCGATCGTTTCCCGGACCAGTTCATGGTCGTCGGCGATCAATAGCTTCTTCATGTCACGTTCCCGAACCAATCTCCCGCGCAGCGCCACCGCGCGCCCCGCCAGAGCCCCACTCACTTTACAGACCAAGCATGACAGGCTTACAGATAGTTTATGCGCTGCCTGCGGCATTGCATAGGAAAATGCCACCCGCGGGACAATGTTGCGCGGTTCTGGCCGATCTCGACGGAGCGTGCAATACAGTGTCGCGAAGCCATCGGAATACGAATTCGCCAGCGTGGGTCGCGGCGCTGCTCGGGCTGGCTGTCCTTGCCATGAGCGGCCCTGCCCGCGCTGCTGCGGATGAGGCGTCGCGACCTGTTCTTTCCCTTGAAATAATTGATGAATCCTCAGACGTGCGTTGCACGCGACAAACTGTCGAGATGACCTATTCCCAGCTCCTCGCGCTCCCCTCGGCCACCATCGAAACCAGCACCAACTGGACCTTCGGAACGCAGCGTTTTACCGGCGTCTGGCTTGCCACGCTGCTTGCTCATCATGGCATCCGCAGCGGCACGCTCGAGCTTTTCGCCGTCAACGACTACGTCGTGCGCATCCCGGTCGACGCGATCGAGGAAGGCGGTGAACTGCTGGCATATGAGCGCAACGGCAAGATCATGACTCTCCGTCAGAAAGGCCCGCTCTGGCTGGTTTATGACTGGGATCGCAACCCCGCGTACCGCACCGAAACCCACTATTCCCGCAGCATCTGGCAACTGGACCGCATCGTCGCGACGCGCTAGTGTATCGGCCTGCCGTAGAACGGATCGAAACGTGAGCGCGTTTGCACATCTCAAGACCCGCCTGTCCCGCCGCAACGCGCCGCTGGTCCTGTTCGGCGTGCTGTCGCTGGCATGTATGCTCGCAACCGCGTTCCTCGCTTTTCAGGTGTATTTCAAGCTCGATCGCTATGGCAGCGCCGCGCATGACAATATCGAATGGACATTGGCGCAGCTCGAGGTCGATCAGGTTAAACTCGCGCGCGCGCTCGACCGTCTGGACGACCCGGCTCCCGCCGATATCCACGAGGTTCGCCTGCGTTTCGACGTGCTTTACAGCCGCGCGACCACCTTCATGAGCAGCGGCGCATATCGCAAGGCATTCGCCGACAACAGCATGGCCCTCGCCGAGGTCGAAGCAATGTGCGCCACGTTGGACGACATGGCTGCACTGATCGACCTCGATGACGCTCAGATGGTCGCCGCGCGCAGCGCGCTCCTGCACGCCACCACCAGCCTGACGCCTTCGATCCGGCGTCTCTCCAGCGCGGGCATCGCCCTTGATGCCGCGCGTGCCGATGCGGAACGAACCTCGCTCACCACCACATTGCGGCAGATGACGGTCATCAGCCTTCTGATGTTGGCAGCCATGCTGTCGCTGATGTGGGTGCTCTGGCGGCTCAATGCGCTCAACCACCGGCGCGCACTGCAGAACCGGGCGACGCTCAACCGGCTCTCGACGATCCTCAATACCTCGGGGGATGCCATCCTGGTGGTCCGGCCCGATGGAAGTGTCGCCGAGACCAACGACACGGCGCGACGTACCTTTGACCTCGACCGTCCCGGCGACGCGCCTGTCAGGCTCAGCGATATCCTGTTGGCACGGGAGACCGATGGTAGCGTCAGCCCGATCGACAGCAGCCGTCTGCAGGCGCTTTCCGCAGGCCTGTGCAAGGCTCCCCCGCAGTTGCTGGCAAGGGCGGCAGATGGCGCGCTGGTCCCGGTCGAAGTGTCGGCCAACATGGCGATGCGGGCCAGCGATGCGGTCTGTGTCTGTTTCATCCGTGACATTTCGGACCGTGTTGCCGCCGAAGCCGAAGTCCAGGCCGCGCGCGACAAGGCGCTGTCCAGCGAACGCGCCAAGGCCCGTTTTCTGGGCCGCAGCAGCCACGAGATGCGCACGCCGCTACACGGGATCCTGGGGGCGCTCGACCTTCTGGATGGCACCCGTCTGTCGAAGGAGCAGGTGCGCTATACGGCGATCATGAAAAGCTCGGGGCAATTGCTGCTCAACCAGATCAACGATGCGCTGGATATCGCGCGCTCCGATGGGCGCCAACTGACACTGCGTGAAGCCGCCTTCGACCTCGAGGCGCTGATTGACGGAATCGTGACCGGCCAGCAGGCCGAGGCCGAGGCCAATGGCACCAGCATCCGCGTGCTCCCCGGCCGTGCGCCCGTAGGCGAGGTCTTGGGCGATCCCGATCGCGTTCAGCAGGTGCTCTTGAACCTCCTGTCGAACGCGATCAAGTTCACCCGCAAAGGTCAGATCACCATCGAATTCTCGCGCATCGCCAGCCCCGGCCAAGGCACCGATCTGATCGAGGTGCAGGTCGCCGATACCGGGATCGGTATTGACGAACAGGACCTTTCGCGCATCTTCGACGACTTTGTGCGCCTCTCTCCCGACGCCTCCCGTGTCGAGGGCACCGGGCTGGGCCTCGGGATTGCACGCAACCTTGTCACGCTCATGGGCGGCAAGATCGGCGCCGAGAGCATTCCCGGCGAAGGGAGCCTCTTTTGGGTGCGCCTTCCCCTGCCCGGCGTCGGTGACCGGATCATGGATCGTAAGACAGGCAGTGATCGCCCGCTAAAGCGGAGTCCGCCGCTGGACGTCCTGCTGGTCGAGGACAACGCCGCGAACCGGTTCGTTCTCGGCGAGATGCTGGAGCAGGACGGGCATAGCGTCAGCCACGCGCAGGACGGCGCCGCCGGGGTCAGCGCCGCAAATGCCAGGCGGTTCGACCTGATCATCATGGACATTTCGATGCCCGGCATGGACGGGCTCGAAGCCACCAGACGCATCCGTCACGGCCACGGTCTTTCGGCGGATACGCGCATCGTCGCCCTGACCGCCCATGTCGAACGCGAGGCGAGCAAACAGCTGCATGACGCAGGTATCGACGACGTCTATACCAAACCCCTGCGCCTGGCCGATCTGCGCCGTTTGCTGACAAGCACGGGGGCTTCCGACACCCGCAAGGCGCGCGAGGCGATCGATCCTTCGGTCACCGACGAGCTCTGCGCGATCCTGCCAGAGGAACAGTTCATCCGATTGATCGAAGGATTCAGGACCGAAGGCGAGGCCCTGATGAGGGTGCTGTCCTCCAGCGGGCCGAACGACCTCGAAACAATCGCGGGGCGCCTGCATCGTTTCGCCGGCGCTGCGGCAACGATCGGGGCGCTCGAGCTGCGCCGCGCCGCGGCGCGCGCCGAAAGCGCCGCGCACCAAGGCGATGCAGACGCATTGGCGAAAGCCGTTCCTGACATCGAGAGCGCCTGGGCGGCGACCATCGACTGGCTCGCCGCGCGTAATCGCGCCGCCTGAGGCGATATCGGCCCCGCAAGTCCTTATTCAGACCTCGACATATCGAATCCGTGATGCGGAAGGAGTTGCCAATTCCCCTGCCTCCTATACCTTATCCCGAACCGGCTTTAACGCGGGCTATTGCAAAGGGGTGACGGACGTGCCGATTTGGAAACAACTGCTGTTGATCGGCATTCTCGCGGCTATCGGATATGGCGGCTATGAAGGATATCAGAGGTATTTCGCTTCCGGCGAGACCGCAGCCGCAACGTCGGGCCGCGCCGACCGACCCACCCCCATCGAAATCACCACCGCCGAAGTTCGCACCCTCGCCCGCACTGTCGAGGCCGTCGGCACGACCCGTGCGCGCCAATCGGTCGACATCGTCCCCGAAGCAGACGGCCGGATTGTCGAGCTGGCAATTTCATCCGGGGCGATGGTTGAAAAGGGTGCCGTCCTCGTGCGTCTGGACGATGACATTGCCCGCGCGGACCTTGCCGAAGCCGAAGCGCGGCTCAAGGAACGCAGGCAGGCCCTGGAACGGGCCAGACAGCTACGCCTGTCCAACGCCGTGGCCGAAGCGACCCTGGAAGAGGCCGAGGCACGCCTTGCCGAAGCCGAGGCCCAGCTTGACCGCGCGGCCCGCCGCCTTCAGGAGCGCACGATCCGAGCACCGTTTCGCGGAGTTGTCGGGCTGACCAACATAGATCCCGGCGCCCGCGTCGTCCAGGGCACCACGATCACCCGGCTCGATGATCTGAGCGCGGTCGAGGTCGAGTTCGGCCTGCCCGAGGCGTTGTTCGCGCAGGTCTCGCACGACCAACCGCTGACCGCCACCACCGTCGCCTTCCCTGACGAGGTGTTCCACGGCAAGATCGAGGCCGTGGATAACCGCATTGATCCGGTCAGCCGTTCGTTCCGAACCCGCGCCATCATTCCCAACCCCGAAGGTACCCTGCCCGCGGGCATGTTCATGTCGCTGGAACTGACGCTGTCTCAGAACGAGCGCGTCGTCATCCCCGAGGAGGCGCTCGTGTTCCAGGCCGCACAAACGTATGTTTTCGTTGTTGAAAACGGGACTGCAAAGCGCGTTGTCGTGCGAACCGGCCTGCGGCGCGACGGGATGGTTGCGATCCTCGAAGGGGTCGATGAGGGCAGCACCATCGTCCTGCGCGGCCTTCAGAGCCTGCGCGACGGAAGCCCCGTCGAGATCATCGGCCAGAATGGCGACAGCGCTGATGTTGCCGCCGACAACGCGACCGAGGGCGACAACACATGACACTTTCGGACCTGTCCGTCCGCCGTCCGGTTCTGGCGGCTGTGGCCAGCCTGCTTCTGATCGTTTTCGGTGTCAGCGCCCTGCGCGATGTGCCGATCCGCGAACTTCCCGATGTGGACAACGCCGTTGTATCGATCACCACCACCTATCGCGGCGCCGCCCCAGAGGTGATCGACACCGACATCACCGAGACTATCGAGGGCGCCATAGCCTCGATCGCAGGTATCCGTTCGATAAGCTCCGAAAGCCGACAGGGCCGCTCCAGGGTCACGATCGAGTTCGATCCCGGCCGCGATATCGATGTCGCGGCCAATGACGTGCGCGACTCGGTCGGCAGGGTTCTTGACAACCTGCCCGAGGACGCCAATCAACCCGAGGTCGAGAAGGCCGACGCCGATGCAGATCCGGTGATGCGGTTGGCGGTCACATCCGACCGGATGACCACTGCCGAGATCACCGACTATATCGACCGGTTCATCGTCGATCGCCTTGCGACGCAGGACGGCATCGCCAATGTTCGTGTGTATGGCGATCGCTCTTTCGCGGTGCGGATCTGGCTGGACCGGCGCGCCTTGGCTGCGCGCAAGCTGACCGTGTCCGATGTGGAAGAGGCGCTGCGGCGCAACAATGTCGAGCTGCCCGCCGGCGAGGTCGAATCCGAGAACCGGCAGTTGTCGGTGCGTCTCAACAGCCGTCTCGCCAGTGTCGACGATTTCCGCGACGTGGTGCTTGACCGGGTCGCGGGCTATCCGGTCCGGCTCGGCGATGTCGCTCGGGTCGAACCGGGCGTCGAAAGCGATACGACCTTCGCGCGCAGCGACGGCAAGGACGCGGTCGGGCTTGCGATCCAGCGACAGAGCCAGTCCAACACGCTCCAGATTTCCAACGCGGTGCGCGCCGAGATCGCCCGCCTGATCCCGACCCTGCCCGAGGGCATGGAGATCATAATCGGTTCGGATGACGCGCTGTTCGTCGGCGCATCGATCCGCGAGGTCGTGATCGCGCTGTCGATCTCGCTGGCGCTGGTGGTGCTGGTGATCCTGTTGTTCCTGCGCAGTGTCCGGGCCACGCTTATCCCTGCGATCACCATTCCGGTTTCCCTCCTCGGCTGTTTCATCCTGATCGGGATCTGGGGTTTCTCCATCAACACGCTGACCTTGCTGGCGCTGTTGCTGGCCATCGGCCTGGTTGTGGACGACGCCATCGTCGTGCTCGAGAACATCCAAAGGCGGATCGAGAATGGCGAAAGTCCGCTTGTGGCCAGCCTGAAGGGCGCGCGCCAGGTGACATTCGCGGTGCTGGCCACCTCGGTGACGCTGATCGCGGTTTTCGTTCCGCTTTCCTTCATGCCCGGTCAGGTGGGCAAGCTCTTCGTCGAATTTGGCTGGGTCATGGCGGGGACCGTGGCGATCTCAACCTTCGTGGCGCTGACCGCGTGTCCGGCCCTTGCGTCGAAGGTTCTGAAGGCGGGCAAGACAACCGCACGGCGCAGCGAATACGCGCCGCGCGGCTGGCTGCAGGTTGGATACTCTGCGCTTCTGATCCGTGCGATGCGGGCGCCGCTGGTGGTGCTGACCCTTGCGCTGGTGCTCTCCGGGGGCGCGTTCCTGTTCTACGACGGGCTGGCACGCGAATTGGCGCCGCGCGAGGATCGCGGCGTGGGCTTCATACCGTTATCCGCTCCGCAAGGCAGTACCGTCGCCTATACCGACCGCGCAGCGCGTCAGGTCGAGGACATCCTCGCGCCAATGCGCGAGGAAGGCGTCATCGAATCCGTCTTTACCTTCACCGGTTGGGGCAACCGCGCATGGCGCAGCTTCGTCGTGTTCCGCCTCGCGCCCTGGAGCGAGCGTGACCTGACGGTATCCGAAGTGGTCGGACGTATCGCGCCCCAGATGTCACAGATCACCGTCGCGCGCGGCTTTCCTGTCACGCCTGCGGGCCTGGGGCTCAGGGGCAATTCTACGCCGGTCCGGGTTGTGATCGGCGGACCTGATTTCGACAGCGTCAAGACATGGTCGCTCGCCTTGCTGGAACGCGCCGAAAACATCGAGGGTCTGGTCAATCCCGAGATCAATTTTGAGCAGAACCTGCCACAGCTCGATGTCACCATCGACCGTGCGCGCGCCGATGACCTCGGTGTGTCGATCGACACCATCGCCAACACGATGCAGACCATGCTCGCCTCTCGGCAGATGACCACCTTCGTAAGCCGCGGCCGCGAGTACCCGGTGCTCGCACAGGCGATCGAGGAAGACCGCCGGACGCCGTCGGACATCGACAACATCTTCGTACGCTCCGGCGACGGCGAGACGCTGGTGCCGCTCGGAGCGCTGGTGACGGTGCGCGAGAACGCCGCGGCGCCATCTCTAAGACGCTTCGACAGGCTGCCGTCGATCCAGCTGTCGGGTGCGCTTGCGCCGGGTGCGGATCTCGGGACGGTGCTTGGCCGGGTCGAGGCCGCGGCCGCCGAGATCCTGCCAGCTGAAGCCTCGCTTGGCTACGAGGGGCAGTCGCGCACCCTGAAGGATACATCAGCCGGTGCTGGACTTGTCTTCGCCTTGTCGGTTTTGATCGTCTTTCTTGTTCTCTCGGCACAATTCGAGAGTTTCGTCCATCCGGTCACGATTCTTTTGACGGTTCCCGCAGGTGTCGCGGGTGCGATCTATGCAATGGCGATCGGCGGGCTTTCGATCAATGTCTACAGCCAGATCGGGATCATCCTTTTGATCGGGCTGGTGGCGAAGAACGGGATCCTGATCGTCGAGTTCGCCAACCAGCTGCGCGACGAAGGCCTTGATGTGCGCGAGTCGGTGATACGCGCCTCGGTCCTGCGGCTGCGCCCGATCGTGATGACCGTGATCTCCACGGTTCTCGGCGCCCTGCCCCTTGTTCTGGCCAGTGGCGCGGGTGCCGAAAGCCGCAATGCCATCGGCACGGTTATCATCGCAGGTCTGCTCATGGCGACGACCTTGATGTTGATCGTGACGCCGGTTCTCTACGATCTTCTGGGCCGGTTCACCCGTCCGCGCGGCGCTATCGAAGGCGCGCTCGAGAAGGAATTGTCGGAAGCGGATCACGCCATCTGATCCTACGGCATTTTTGCGCCATTCTTGGTGCGGAACGGTCGCATCCCGGTGCGCGTTCAGGTTACATCAGTCGCGGTAACGGAGCTCCATTTTGAACGAATCGATTCACTTGATGAAACGCATTGCCGTCTGTGTCGCGCTGATCCTGACCACGGGCGCGGCATTTGCCACCGAGCTCAAACTGGTCGCGCCGGGCGCGCCGGGATCGCTGGTGGACAAGCTCAAGTCCGCGTCGCTCACGCTTGCTGCGCCCGCTCGCGAAGAGCCGGTTACGCCGCAGGATCTTCTGGCGGCCGCGCGGGCCGATTACGGTCGCCTCGAAAGCGTGCTTTACGCGGCGGGCTATTATGGCGGCGTGATCCGGATCGTCGTGGATGGCCGTGAAGCCGCCGATATTCCACCGCTGGCGCAGATTAGCAGGATCGACCGTGTCGCGCTGCGAGTCCTGGCGGGGCCGCGATTCATCTTCGCCCGCACGAATGTCACCCCGCTTGCGCCGGGCACGGAACTGCCTGACGGCTTCAGGTTCGGCGCCTATGCCGAAAGCGGCCTGATCGCCGACGCCGCGAAAGCTGGCATCGATGGCTGGCGTGACCTTGGGCATGCCAAGGCCGAACTGGCCGGTCAGGATGTGATCGCCAACCACAAGACCAACATCGTGGCCGCTGATATTCGCCTGAATCCCGGACCTCGCCTTCGTTTCGGCGATCTTGTCGTTCGGAAGACCGGGCGCGTTCGTCCCGAACGGCTGCGCGAAATCGCCGGGCTTCCGACCGGTGAGACCTTTTCACCCGACGAGGTGGACGAGGCCGCCACGCGCCTGCGCCGTACCGGAACCTTTCGTTCCGTTTCAGTCACCGAGGCAGAGACACCCGCGCCGGACGGCACATTGGACATCGAGGCCCGCGTGGTTGATGAGAAGCCCCGTCGCATCGGGTTTGGCGCCGAAATCTCGTCTCTCGAGGGGCTGGGCCTGTCGGGGTTCTGGTTGCATCGCAACCTCCTGGGCGGTGCCGAGCGGCTGCGTCTTGACGCCTCGGTCGGCGGGATCGGCGGCGATACGGGGGGCGAGGATTACAACCTCTCGGCACGCTTTGACCGCCCGGCGACATTCACTCCCGATACCGGCCTGTATCTCGAGGCCCGCGCCGCAGAGGAGAACGAGCCGAACTACCGTGAACGCAGTATCGAGGTGGGCGGCGGTCTGACGCATATCTTCTCGGACAGCCTGACGGGCGAGGCCGGGATCGCATATCGCTATTCCGAGGTGGATGACGACCTTGGCGCGCGCACGCTCGAACATGTCCTGCTGCCGGCGCGCCTGACCTGGGACACCCGCGACAGTCAGCTTGACGCACATGAAGGGTATTATCTCGATGTCGAAGCGACGCCCTTTGTCGGCGTCAATGGCGGATCGGCAGGCGCGCGCCTATATGGGGACGCGCGCGCCTATCTCGGCTTTGGCAAGGATGACCGCTTCGTCCTTGCGGGGCGCGCGCAGGTCGGCTCGGTTTCTGGTGCCTCCGCTGCCGAGGTGCCGCCGGGGATGCTGTTCTATTCCGGTGGCGCGGGCACCGTGCGCGGGCAAGCCTATCAATCGCTGGCGGTTGATCTTGGCGGCGGCCGCGAGATCGGCGGGCGCTCCTTCATGGCCTTTTCGGGCGAACTGCGCGCACCGCTGCGCGACGCGCTGTCGCTGGTGGCGTTCTATGACGTGGGTTTCGTGGGCGCGGACAGCTGGGGCACCGAGAATGGCGGCTGGCATAGCGGCGCGGGACTTGGCCTGCGCTACGATACCGGTATCGGGCCGATCCGCCTCGACGTGGCAACGCCTGTCAGTGGCGGTTCAAGCGGCGCGATTGAGGTCTATATCGGCATCGGGCAGGCATTTTGATGCGCATTCTTCTGATCATATCCCTGTTCACCCTCTGGGCGAGCGGTCTTTCCGCCCAGGACACGGATGCGGACACGGCGCGCGATCGTGGACTTCTGCAAGCCTTCATCGAAGACAACCTGTCCCAGGCCGGGCGCGATGTGCGCATCACCGGCTTTCAAGGTGCGCTGTCTTCCGAGGCCAGCCTCGATGAGCTGACGATTGCGGATTCCGAAGGAGTCTGGCTCACGCTTCGCGATGTCACACTCGAATGGACCCGCAGCGCGTTGCTGCGCGGCCGCCTCGAGGTGAACCAGCTGACCGCACAGGAAATCATCCTAGAACGGCAGCCCAACACGGAGGCAAGCGAGCCCCGGCTCGATCCCGAGAATGCCGTTGCGAAGCCTTTCGCCCTGCCCGATCTGCCGGTGTCGGTTAATATCGGCGAAATCAGTGCCGCACGGGTCGAACTGGGTGCGCCGGTGCTGGGCGAGGCCGTGACCTTGTCGCTGGATGGCAGTCTCTCGCTGGAGGGGGGCGATGGTGCCGCCCGGCTTGCGGTCGAGCGTCTTGATGATGAAGGGATGCTGACACTCGACGCGGGGTATTCCAACGAGACCCGAGTTCTTGCGCTGGATGTCGAACTGCGCGAAGGCCCGGGCGGGATTGTCTCGGGTATGCTCAACATGCCCGACCGCCCTGCCCTTGGACTGACCTTGCGCGGCGAAGACCCGATCGAAGATTACGAAGCGCGCCTAGCGCTGTTGCGAAATGATATCCCGCGGCTGACCGGCGTGGTGCGTGTGACCGGTGAGAAGCCCACAAAGGATGCTGAAGGCAATGACAGCCGAGGCCCTGCGACGACAGATGACGGCGCACGATGGTTCGAAGCACGGCTGGGGGGCGATCTGCGGCCATTCTTCACCAATGAACTGCGTGGTTTCTTCGGCGCCCGCTCCCGCGTCGTGCTTGATGGTCAGCGCAATGCCGACGGCGCGATGATGATCGACAGGCTGACACTCAGCACCGAACAGCTGCGCCTTGATGGATCACTTGAGCTCGACCCTCAGGGCTGGCCGCTCAGCCTGTCGCTTGATGGTGAGCTCGATGCCGATGGCGCATTGGTGCGCCTGCCCATGAGCGGCCCACCAACACGGCTTGCAGGCGCGCGGATTTCTGCGCGCTACAACGCCGATGAGGGCCAGGGCTGGCAGGCAAATGCCACAATCGACGATCTGCAGCGGGACGGGATGCGCATTGCGCAGGCGCGCCTTGAGGGCAGCGGGCAGATCATCCTCGACGCCCCGCGCACGCTCGATGCGCTGCTCGACTTTTCGGTCGAGGATTTCAGCCATGACGACCCGGCACTTGCCGAGGCCGTGGGACCCGCCCCCGAGGGCGATGTGCGGCTGCGCTTGCGGGAGGGCGAGCCGTTGAGGGTCGAGCGGCTCCGGATCACCAGCGGCGATGCGACTTTGGACGCGCGGGGCGAACTCGATGGGCTTGCCGAGGGGTTCCCGGTCAGTGGCAAGGCAACGATAGCGGCTGCGGATCTTGCGCGCTTTGCCGCAGTTACCGGACGTGATCTGGCAGGTGAAGCACGCGCCAGCCTGTCGGGCGACGGCACGATTCTGGGCGGTTCATTCGACCTCTCCCTCGAAGCCAGAACCGACGGTTTGGCGGTTGGCGAGCCGCGGCTCGATCCGGTCCTGTCGCCGCCGACCTCGCTGCGCGTGGTTGCGCGTCGCGACGAGGACGGCACCGTGCTTGACCGCCTGCAGCTCGACAATGACGAGGTGAAGGCCGACATCTCGGGTCGGCTTGATGCTCAATCCGGCACGCTCGACCTTGCCGTGTCCCTGCGTGAAGCTGCGCTGATCGAGCCGCGCATCTCCGGGCCTGCGAAGGTCAATGGCGGGCTTGGCTGGACGGCGGGCGGCGCGCTGACCTTTCGCGACATCATAGCGGAGCTGGCGGGTGCCGAGCTGCGCGCGACGGGACAGATCACGCCCGAGGACGAAGCCCTTCCAGCAGCAGGTCGCATTGCGCTGACCGCACCGGATCTGTCGCGTTTCTCGGCGCTTGCGGGCCGGACGCTTGCCGGTGAAGTGGCGCTGCGCGGCGAAGGTGACGGCACGCTTCGCGAGGCGACCGGACGGCTGGACGTAGAGCTTGAAGGGCGCGGGCTGCGCAGTGGCATGCCGGAACTTGACAGGCTGATTGCCGGGCAGCTCGATGCTGCGCTCAGGGCGACGCGCGAACCCGGGCAGGTCGCGCTTGACCTGTTGTCGCTCAAATCCGGGCGCGTTTCGCTGATTGCAAAGGGCGGTGCTGCGGGCGCTCCGATCAACCTGACAGCGCGGCTTGACGATCTGGGCCTGCTGGCGCCTGGCGTTTCAGGACCTGCGGAAGCCTCCGGGCAGATCACCCTTCGCGATGACATGGGCCGAGATATCGGCGTCAACCTTTCGGCCACTGGCCCGGGCGGAACCTCTGCCCGCATCACCGGCGATATCCGGGATCTCGGTGAGCGGCTGAGTCTCAACGCCAGCGGTGCCGTCCCTCTGGCACTGGCCAACAGCTTCATCGCGCCGCGCTCGGTCGCCGGCACGGCACGCTATGATCTTTCCGTGAACGGTCCGCCCGCACTCTCGTCGCTGAGCGGCAAGATCGACCTGTCGGGCGCGCGGATTGCCTTGCCCACCTTTAACGCGGCGCTGACGGATATTGGCGGAGGCATCAGCCTTTCAGGTTCTCAGGCGCAGCTTGACCTGCGGGCCACGGGTGGCGAAGGCGGCGAGATAATCCTGCGCGGGCCGATCGGATTGACCCCGCCCTACCCGGCCGACCTGGCCGTCGTATTGGCTGCGCTGGTCCAGAGTGATCCCGACCTCTATCGCACTGCGGTCGGCGGCAGGCTGAGCGTTGCCGGGCCGCTTACTGGCGGTGCGCAGGTGTCGGGTGACCTGGTGCTTGGGCCTACGGAAATCCGCATCCCCTCATCTGACATTGCCAATGTGGGCCTGCTCCCGCAGATCCGGCATCGGAACGATTCCCCCGAAGTCATCGAAACCCGGCGCCGTGCGGGTCTGATCCGGGAAGAGAGCACGGCCGAAGCGCCTGCCCTTGGCCTCGACATCACGGTATCTGCGCCCAACCGGATCTTCGTGCGTGGCCGCGGGCTTGACGCCGAACTCGGCGGCAACCTCACGCTGAGGGGCACCACCAATGATGTGATCCCAAGTGGAACCTTTGCATTGCAGCGCGGGCGGTTGGACATTCTTGGGCGTCGGCTCGAGCTGACCGAGGGGCTCATCGACCTGCGTGGCGCATTCGATCCCTATCTGCGCTTCGTTGCGCAGACAGAAGCCGATGACACGAGCGTCAATGTCATCATCGAGGGGCTGGCGAGCGCGCCCGAGATCATCTTCACCTCGACACCGGAACTGCCGCAGGAGGAAGTCGTCTCGCGCCTGCTGTTCGGGCGTGACATTAACAACATTTCGCCCTTCCAGGCCGCACAGCTGGCCGCAGCCGTGGCCACGCTGACAGGTCAGCTTGACGGTGGCTTCATGACGGAGCTGCGCAATACCCTCGGCCTGAGCGACCTTGACGTGACCACGAATGCCGAGGGCACCACGGAGTTCACCGCCGGGGCTTATATCAGCAAGAACGTTTATTCAGAGGTCACAGCTGACAGCGAGGGAAATCAGAGGATCGACCTCAATCTCGATGTCAGTGACAACGTGACGGTGCGCGGCAGCGTCGGCACCGACGGCAATACCGGCCTCGGAGTGTTCTACGAACGGGACTACTGAGGCGCGCGGGCGGCCGCGACGCCTGATTCAAACAGGTATCGCGTGATCCGATAGCGTCTCTATTGCCGGTGCCGCAGCGTTGGTGCAGTCGCTGATCAGGGCGCGACCCGCTTCGGCTTCGGCTGTCAGGGTGCCAACGAAACAGGTCGTGCAAAGACCTGTCCATTCGCCCACATCCTGCGCGATCCGTCCCATTGATCCGGCTTGCCACACGTTCAGTATCTTGACTGAGGTGCCGGGATTGCTCAGCGCCGCCGCGCCCATCTGTTGCAAAGCATCAGCACCGGTGCGCGCAGCGATGCGGCGGCGCGTGAACCAAGCCTTGGTGAAGCCTTCGGCCTCATCCATGATCCGTTCTTGCGCTGCGCGCAGTTCATCGACCCGCGGCATCGCCAGGGATGCAAGGGCAACCGACGCGCGGGTCTGGCGCAATGCATGTCGTGTCAATGCTGTGTTCGGGGTGGTATCGGGCATGGACGGCTTCCTCGCATCATGTTTCAGTGAGTCCCAGAGCCCGCAAACTGGCCGGGAGAAATGTCAGGCATCGGCCAAAGCCCGCCGGTGCAGCGCGCCCCGGACGCGGAACGCCGCCGCATTTCTAATGATCGGACAAATGACACATGCGTGTCATTGACCAGGGTCAATACTGGTCCCAAATTTCCTGGCAGAGCCGACCCGGATCGCGCAGCACCCTGCCCGAAATGAAGGGGATTTCCTATGACTGAAATATTGGGCGGCGAGGCCCCACCCTGCATTTGCCAGTCGCTCTCCGCGCGCAACGGCAGCATTACTCAGAAGCTTGGCCCCCTGCCCGGCGAAGCGCTGAGCGCGATGCGCGGATATGGCATGGATGATTCCGAGATTGCCGCCTATTTCGGCGTGACTCTCTCGACATTGCAGCGGTTGCGCCGGACGCTGCCGGTGACCCAGCCCTGGCGCGGCTGACGGTTTCTGTCGCGGACCAGCTAGAGGCGCGCGCTCATACGACCGCGCGTGCGCCTGCTTTCAGCACTCCGTCAAGCGATGGCCCGGAGAGCGCGACCAGTCGCCGTGTATCGCGAATTTCGATCACGTTTGGCGAACTCACGAGCACAGCGCCCTGATCCGCCAGTGAATGCAGGCTGCGACACAGGGTTTCGGGCGTCATGTCCAGAAGACTGGCCAGATCCAGCCGTCCGAGACGTAGATCTATAAAACTGCGCCCGCCTGAGTTGATGGTCATGGCGTCGGCGCTGTCCCCGGTGATCAGTCGGAAGTAGAGATAGGCCGCAACCCGCTCGCGCGCCCTGCGCCCGCGCAGAAGGCACATCCAGACGCGCATCGAATCCATCTGTTCGAGCGTGGCGAGCAGATAACCATGCTCCAGGCTTGGCGAACGCGATAACAGTGCCTCGAACCCCTGCCGGTTGAACAGGCAAAGGGTTGCATCTGTCGCGGCCTCATATGAGAGCGGGATCACGGGTTCAAAGGCCCGCCCCAAGAAATGCCCGGTGAACAGCAGGGCAAGCACCTGCGTGTCGCCCGCCTCGGTCATATGCACGGTCTTGACGACTCCCGACGTCACGACCGCCAGATTCTTGGCGTTGTCGCCTTGGGTCATGATCGACTGCCCGCGCGCCACCCGCACACGGCGCGCAAGGCGACTGATATCGATCCTGGTCTGCGCATCGGCATGGCTGCACAGGCCGGTTTGAAGGATAGGACACTCGCCACACGGGCAGGAGGCGGTTTGCCTGATCGAAACGACGTTCATTTTTGTTCCCCGCTTTCGGTCGTGCCTTGGCGCGCACCGAACAAGATCGGCCGGAAAATGTCCGGTCAGCCCGCAACGGGAAAACTCTGGTTGGCGAAAATACAAGCCATGCGGGCACGACCATTGGACGCCGAATCAGCGGGAATGCAAACCCTTTATTCTGGAAAAACTCGCGGCACCCGCGCGCATGCACCGAACGCCGTGACCCTGCGTGGAAGATAGACGTTCAATCGGAGGGGGTTTTCGGCATGGCATCGATGCGGGCCGGCCCTTCATTCCTTGGTCTCGCCTCGTGCGTTCGCTTCCTGCATCATGTGAATTACCTCTTCATCTGTGACCTGATCGAACACACGATACGCAGCGCCAACCGCGCCAAAGCGAAGTTGGGGCTCAGGACAGATGATGGCGTCAGCCAGTCCGCGAAGGGTTTCCAGGGCCTCGGCGCTGGCAACGGGAACCGCCACGATCACGCGAGCAGGTGCGCGATTGCGCAAAGCCGTCAGAGCAGCGCGCAGCGTCGTACCCGTGGCGACGCCGTCATCGACCACGAGGACCGTGCGCCCCTTCAGTGGAAGGGGTGCGCGCCCGCCCACATAGGCATTGCGGCGCCGTTCAAGTTCCGTGCGCTCAGAGGCAGCCAGAGCGTCGATATCGCTTCGCGACAGGCCAAAGGCCCGCGCGGTCGGGACATTGACCAAGAGCCCCGCGTCGCCCGGACCGGTTACCGCTGCAACAGCCAGTTCGGGGTTGCGGGGCGCGCCAACCTTGCGCACGAGGATCAGGTCCAGAGGTGCGTGAAGCGACTCTGCGATCTCTGCTCCGATTGGCACGCCACCGCGGGGTAGCGCCAGGACAACGACATCCTCCTCCTCAAGGGGCGGCAACACCTGTAGCAATCGGTGCGCCGCATCATGCCGGTCGTCATAGACTGTCACGCCACCCGTCCCGCGAGGAGCAAGATCGCGCACCGCGCATCGCAAGCCCCTCGGTCCTTCATCTTCGATGTGAGGCCCTGGCCCGGGTGACCCCGGACTGAAGCGCCGTCTCTTCATTCTCTCGCCCGGGGTTGGCAACGTCATTGACGATCATCAACACCCGAAGGGCGTCAGAACCGGGCGGCGATCCGGCGCACCTCTTCCTGCCAGAGCGCAGCGAAAGCCGAAGCTAGCGCCGAAGGCGGACGGTGCGCCGGAGTCAGAACGTGAAACTCCACCGTGATCGCTGGCTCAAAGCGGCGAAACACGATCTCTTGCGCCTCGATCCCCCGATAGCCACGATAGCTTTCGGCGCTCATCGTATCGACCACCGCACAGGCCAGGCCGAGTTCAACGAAATTGAGAAGCGGGATGAAATACTGTGTCTCGTAACGCACATCGAACGCAGCGCCCGCCGCTTCAAACGCGCCACGGGTATCGCGGTGCGTTGCATGGTTCTCATGCAGCATCGCCATCGCCCGACCATCGAGGTCGCCGGGCGTCACCACCTCCTTTGCCGCAAGCGGATCATCTGCGGGAAGCGCACAGACGCAGCGGCTGGTCGTGGGGTGACTGGCGACCAGTTGCGACGATCTGTCGAAATCCGCGCTCATGTCGGCGATTCCGAAATCATAGGATTGCGTGGAGATCAGCTGATGCACCTGCGGCGAACTGCGGGTAATGATTGTCACGCGGATATCGTCGCGCCCTCTGGTCAGCCGGCTGACCAGCCGAGGCACCAGAAAGACGGATGGCCCCGGCATCGAAACGATCCGCAACTCGCCGCTGTCCAGCGACTTGAGGTTTCGCAGGTTCTGTCGGGCGCTGTCCAGCCTTCCGAGAATACCTGTCGCCTCGGCCAGCAGGTAATGCGCCTCGGGTACCGGATGGAGGCGGCGCGCGCGCCGCTCGAAGAGCTGCATGCCCAGTTCGGATTCGAGTGTGGCGATGGCGGTGCTGATCGCGGGTTGCGTGCGCCCTAGATTTCGCGCCGCCTGCGAGACGGATCCGGCCAGCATGACTTCGCGAAAGGCACTGAGTTGAGCAATGTTCATGACGAAATAAATATAAGCAACTTTTATGATAATCAATAAACTTTGAATTTGTGTTTATGGTGCGGAATTGGCACCGTGGGCGAACCGGGCGAATAGCGCCCTACGGACAGGCCGGATCAACCGGCCGCTTAAATCAATCGCTCTCAGGGAGACACACGACACATGGGACGTATCAGAAATCTGACAATCGCAACCATCGCAGGCCTCGCTATGGCCCTGCCCGCCACCGCGCAGGAGATGAAGTTCTTCCGCATCGGCACAGGCAGCGCGGGGGGCACCTATTTTCCGATTGGTGGCATCATCGCCAATGCCATCTCGAATCCTCCCGGTTCGCGCCCCTGCGAAGAGGGCGGCAATTGCGGTGTGCCGGGTCTCGTGGCAATCGCGCAATCCACCAACGCCTCTGCGCATAACGTGAACGCCGTCCAGGCAGGTCAGATGGAAGCCGGCCTAACCGGTGCCGCGACGCTGCATTTCGCCTATAAGGGCATCGGCGTTTTCGAGGGCAATCAGAAGCCCGACCTGCGCGTCATCGCCAACCTCTTCCCCGAAGATCTGCATCTCGTGTTGCCCAAGGGCGCCAAACTTGACAGCCTCAAGGATCTGGAAGGCAAGCGCGTCGGAATCGCGCAGGCCGGTTCGGGTACGCAGATCGCGATCGAGCTGATCCTCGCCACGCAGGGAATCACCCGCGACAACATCGAAGAGGCGGAACTCAACAACACCCAAAGCGCGGAGCGCCTGGCAGATGGCCAGCTCGACGCATACTTCTATGCCGCTGGCACGCCCGTGGCCGCGATGATCCAGCTCGACAATACCAAGGGCATGGAGCTCTATGACTGGTCCGAGGAAGAACTGACCGCCGGCAATGAGGCCGTTCCCTACTATATCAAGTCGATGATCCCGGCCGGCACCTATCCCGGCGTGGATTACGATGTGGACACGCTCGCTGTCTCGGGCATCCTCGTGACCAATGCCAATCAGGACGAAGAGCTGATCTACGAGATCACCAAGGCGCTGTGGTCGGATACCGCCCGCAACCTGATGGATAGCGGCCATCCCAAGGCGAAGGTCATCACGCTGGAAAGCGCGCTTGACGGTGTCGACGGCATCGGCGTGCCGCTGCATCCGGGTGCCGAGCGCTTCTACAAGGAAGCGGGCATGCTGAAGTGATCCGCTGACGTGAAGCGGGCCAGCCATCGCGGCTGGCCCATTTCGTTTCATCGCGATTCCATCGCATGGCTTGGCGCGCCCGCGTGCCACGCATTTTCATCCTCTCTGTTACCAAGGACATGCTCATGGCCAGTGATCGTCTGTCCACGGATCTGGACGCCCATCAGCTCGAAGAGCTGGAAAAGAAATACGACAGCGCCCTCAATACCCGCGACAACGGCCCGACGCTGACCCGCGCGATCTATTGGGCGACCATCCTGTTCGCCGCTTACCATGTCTGGACCGCAGGCTTTGGGACGCCTGTCGATCATGTGCATATGGGCATCCATCTTGCTGGACTGTTCCTGTTCATTTTCGTCTATTTCCCCGTCCGGCGCACCCCGCGCAGCCTGTCCTATGAGGGCGCGGGGCCGCTCAGGCCCGGCAACGTGCCGCTTTACGACTGGGCCATTGCGCTTTCGGGGATGCTGGCGGCGCTGTTCCTCTGGATCAGCTGGCGGGGGATCGATGGCTTTGGCCTCAACATCCCCGAGCAAGCATTGCGGCAGGGCAATCCCACCAGCGTGGACGTGATCCTTGGCACGATCCTGATATTCGCCACGCTCGAGATCGCACGGCGCACGATCGGCTTCGTGCTTCCGCTGATCATCATGGTCTTCATGGTCTATGCGCTGTTCGGACCTTCAATGCCGGTGCAGATCCTTCAGCATCCGGGCGTCGACTGGCACCAGTTCGTCAACAACATGTATTTCCCCTCCGAAGGCATCTTCGGCATCACGCTCTGGGTGGTGTCGACGGTCGTTTTCCACTTCGTGCTGTTCGGAGTCGTGGCACAGCGCATGGGCCTCGGGCAATTCTTCGTCGACAACGCGATGATGCTCGCCGGGCGCTATACCGGCGGCCCCGCCAAGGTGTCGGTGGTCTCGTCGGCCTTTTTCGGCACGATCTCGGGCAGCTCCATCGCCAACACAGTTTCGACCGGATCGCTGACCATCCCCAATATGAAGAAGATGGGCTATCCCGGATATTTCGCCGGCGGGGTCGAGGCCGCGTCCTCTGCGGGCGGCCAGATCACGCCTCCGATCATGGGCGCCGCCAGCTTCCTCATGGCCGAGTATCTCGAGGTGCCCTACACAACCATCGTAATCGCAGCCATCGTGCCGGCGCTCATGCATTACATCGGCGTGCTGTCCATCGTGCATTATACGGCCAAGCGCCTTGGCCTCCATGCCTATCCCAAGGACCAGTTGCCCCGCTTCCTCGAAGTCTGGCGCAAGGGCTGGTATACGATCATCCCTCTGATCGCGCTGCTGGTGGTGCTTTTCTCGGGCTATTCGCCCAACATGGCGGCATTCGTCGGGCTGTCACTTTGCATCGTGGTCGGGTTCTGCGGCGTCGACCGGCCACTGACGCTTGCGATTCCACTGGCGCTTCTGGCGTTCATCTTCTGGAAGGCATCACCGGCCAGCGGCGAAGGATTCTCGGCGACGCTGGCAGGCATTCTTGCCGCGCTGACGCTGGTTGGATCGATCCACCGAAATGAGCGCAAGGATTTCAAGGATCTTCTCAACAGCTTCCATGTCGGCGTTCAATATGCGCTTGCGGTCGGCGCCGCTTCGGCCGCGGTGGGGATCGTCGTGGGAGTTATCAATACCACCGGCGTGGGCTTCCGCATGGGCTTCATGGTGACCAACGGCGCCGCGGACATGGCGGCCTGGGTGCATCCCTTCCTCGGCTGGATTCCTTCCGAAGCCTTCAGCCTGACCTCTCTCCAGCAGTTCATCTCCCTGGTGCTGATCGCAATGGCCTGTATCCTGATGGGCGCGGGGCTGCCGACCACGGCACTTTACATCATGCTGGTCGCCGTCGCGACACCGGCATTGACGCAGCTGGGCGTGCCTCCGCTCGCGACGCATATGTTCGTGCTCTACTATGGCGTCATATCCGAGATCACCCCCCCGGTCTGCGCGTCGGCCTATGCGGCGGCGGGAATCGCCGGAGCGAACCCGTTCCGTACCGGGCTGAATGCTTTCACGCTGGGCCTTGGCAAGCTCCTAGTGCCCATGGTCTTCGTCTATGCCCCCACGATCCTGATCGTCCTGCCCGAGCATTTCACGCTCATGTCGTTCCTTCAGGTATCGATCACCTGTGCAACCGGTGTGTTTCTGATCGGGACGGCGGTGGCCGGCTATTTCATCACGGCCATGGGCGTCGGAGGCCGCATCCTGATGATCATCGGGGGGCTGTTGCTGGTGGCGCCAAGCGGCTCGAGCGACCTGATCGCACTCCTCGTCGTGGGGCTGACCGCCCTGCCGCAGGTGATACGCAAGCGCGCCGAAGGGGGCACCAACCATGCCACCCGATGACAGCGCCGGACCAGTCACTGTCCTGGGCGGCGGGGCCGTCGGGCTCTGCACCGCCCTTGAACTGGCCGAACGCGGTATCCCGGTCCGGCTGATCGACCGCGATGCACCGGGCCAAGGCGCGTCGATGGGCAATGCCGGTGTGATCTCACCCTTCTCGGTGGTGCCCCAATCCATGCCGGGGGTCTGGAAGAAGGCTCCCGGATGGCTTCTCGATCCCTTGGGGCCTGTTACGGTGCATGCGCGCCACCTTCCCCGTTTCCTCCCCTGGGCGCTCGATTTCTTGCGCAACGGCAGGAGCGAGCGGGTGCGTCAGATATCACTCGGAATGCACGCGCTGAGCGATGGCAGCGTCGATATCTATCGCCAGCATCTTTCAGGCACCGGCCAAGAGACCCTCTTGCAGGACAGCTGTTACGTGCTGGCGCATCGCAACCCGGCAACCGCCCGTGACACGGGACTGGACAGCGAATTGCGCCGCGCGGCAGGAGCCAGGGTCGAAGTGATCGGCGATGCCGCCCTGCGCGAGATGGAGCCCAACCTTTCACCCGAATTCCGCGCGGCGGTCGTCGTCCACGGGCAAGCACGCTGCACGTCGCCGGGCCGGATGATGCAGGTTCTCGCCGACAAACTGCGCAACATGGGTGGTGAAATCCTGCAGCACGAGGTCAAGACGCTTCAGCCCGTCACCGATGGCGGCTGGCAAGTCATCTGCGCTGGCGCGACATTGCAGGCCACTCGGGTCGTTATTTCCGCCGGCGCATGGTCGGCGCGTCTGCTGGAACCTTTGGGCCTGAAACTGCCCCTCGAGGCCGAGCGCGGATATCATGTGATGTTCGCCGAGCCGGGCGTACGCCTCAACAATTCCGTGATGGATACTGACCGCAAGTTCGTCGCAAGCTCGATGGAGCAAGGCATACGCGCAGCAGGAACTGCCGAATTCGGCGGGCTCGACAGGCCCCCTGACCCGCGCCGCGCCGACGTGATCGCAAAGCTGGCGCGCAAGATGATGCCGGGGCTGAACACCGCCTCTCGCACGACCTGGAGCGGCATTCGCCCGTCCTTTGCCGACAGCCTCCCGGTAATCGGCGAAATCCCCGGTCATCCCGGACTGTTCGGAGCTTTCGGCCACTCGCATTATGGGCTGATGATGGCGCCGCGCACCGGCCGCATCATGGCCGACCTTCTGAATGGCGTTCCACCCAATGTCGATCTGTCACCTTACCGCGCGGACCGCTTCGGATCGGTTTGAAACACCCTGGGTCCAGTGATATGTTATCGCTAACGCAAATCGCATGGACCGCAGGATGCAGCTTCACGCCACCATCGCGGATGTCACCGCCCGGATCAGGACACGCTCTGCGCAAAGCAGGCGCGCCTATCTCGACAGGGTGCGCGCCGCCGCCGAAGAGGGGCCACGCCGCGCGCATCTGAGTTGCAGCAACGAAGCCCATGCCTATGCCGCGATGGGCAGCGACAAGGACCGGCTGGCGCAGCATCGCGCACCGAACCTGGGCATCGTAACCGCCTATAACGACATGCTCTCGGCGCATCGTCCGTTCGAGTCCTTTCCGGAGATCATGCGCGACGCGGCGCGCCGCGCCGGGGGTACCGCGCAGGTCGCAGGCGGCGTTCCCGCCATGTGTGACGGGGTCACGCAAGGCCAGCCGGGGATGGAGTTGTCGCTGTTTTCGCGCGACGTGATCGCCATGTCAGCCGGGGTTGCGCTCAGCCACAACACCTTCGATGCGGCGGCCTATCTGGGTGTCTGTGACAAGATCGTTCCCGGTCTCGTGATCGCCGCCGCCAGTTTCGGCCATATCCCGGCGATCTTCGTTCCCGCCGGTCCCATGACCTCGGGTCTGCCCAATGACGAAAAGGCGACGCTGCGCCAGAAATTCGCCGCCGGTGAAATCGACCGGGACGCGCTGATGCGCGCCGAGATGGCCAGTTATCACGGACCGGGTACCTGCACCTTCTACGGAACCGCGAACAGCAACCAGATGCTGATGGAGTTCATGGGCCTGCATTTGCCTGGGGCGAGCTTCGTCAACCCGGGCACAGCATTGCGCGATGCGCTGACCGAGGCCGCCACCGAACGCGCGCTTGCGATCACTGCGCTTGGAAATGACTATACGCCGGCCGCCTCGGTGCTGGATGAGCGCGCCTTCGTCAACGGGATCGTCGGACTGATGGCGACAGGCGGATCGACAAATCTCGTGCTGCACCTGCCTGCGATGGCGCGCGCCGCCGGGATTGAACTGCGCCCCGAGGATTTCGCGGATATCTCTTCGGTCACGCCCCAGATGGCCAAGGTCTATCCCAACGGCCTTGCGGATGTGAACCACTTCCATGCCGCGGGCGGGCTGCAATACTTGATCGGCGATCTTCTGGCCGAGGGCCTCCTGCATGAAGATGTCACCACCGTGGCCGGACCGGGTCTGGCGCGTTATGCGCGGGAACCCAGCCTTGTGGATGGTCGCATCACATGGGGCAACGGCGCGGTGCGATCGCATAACGACAGGATATTGCGCCCCGCGCGCGATCCGTTCCAAACCACCGGAGGTCTCAGGGAACTGACCGGTAATCTCGGCGCCGGGATCATGAAGGTTTCCGCAGTGGCAGAGGATCTGCACGTGATCGAGGCCCCTGCCCGCGTGTTCGAGGATCAGGACGGGGTCAAAGCCGCCTTTCGCGCCGGAGAATTCAAAGGGGATTGCGTCGTCGTGGTCCGCTTTCAGGGGCCACGCGCCAACGGCATGCCCGAACTCCACGGGCTCACACCGATCCTGTCGGTGCTGCTGGAGCGCGGCTACCGCGTCGCGCTGGTGACGGACGGGCGCATGTCGGGTGCGTCGGGAAAGGTGCCCGCGGCGCTGCATGTCAGTCCCGAAGCCGCTCTCGGCGGCCCGTTGGCGCGTCTGCGTGACGGCGATATCCTGCGTGTGGATGCCAGTGCCGGGCGGCTGGACGTGATGAATGAAGACGCACTTGAGCGCGCCCCCGCGAGCCCTGACCTTGATGCCAACGCCCACGGGATGGGGCGCGAATTGTTTGCGCTTTTCCGTCAGAACGCCGGGCCCGCGACGCTTGGTGCCTCTGCGATCCAGCCGCCGGAGACAACCGGATGACCCCGCAACAGATCAGTCTCCGGACCCGCCAGCTTTGCGCAGTGGCTCCCGTTATCCCGGTGCTGGTTATCGAGGACGCCACGCAGGCCGCGCCTCTGGCACAGGCGTTGGTTGCGGGTGGTTTGCCTGTCCTCGAGGTCACGTTACGCACCCCGGCAGCGCTTGAGGCGATTGCAGCGGTCAGCAAGGTCAAGGGCGCCATTGTCGGCGCTGGCACGGTTCTGACGCCTGAGGATGCGCTGGCGGCGCGTGCGGCGGGTGCACAATTCGCCGTATCCCCCGGTAGCACCCCGCGCCTACTCGAGGCCTGCGAGGCGCTCGATCTGCCACTCCTGCCGGGCGCCGTCACCGCAACCGAAGCGATGCTGCTGCTGGAGCGCGGTTACGACATGCTAAAGTTCTTTCCCGCCGAAGCCTCAGGCGGGATCGCTATTCTCAAGGCCCTGGCCGGCCCCTTACCCAATGTGTCGTTCTGCCCGACCGGCGGCGTGTCACTGGCGAATGCGGGTGACTACCTTCGCTTGCCCAACACAGTTTGCGTAGGGGGCAGCTGGGTTGCACCGGATGACGCCATCGACGCCCGTGACTGGGAGCGGATAACAGGCCTTGCCCGGGATGCATGCCGACTGGTCTGAACACAGGCGCCCTGCTCATAGGGCGTTGTCGGCCGCGCCTTCCAACTTGCGGAAATGACCAACAACGGCTTCGCGCGCGACGCCGATGTGATAATCCATCGCGGCGCGGGCCGCGTCTTCGTCGCCTGAATCCAGCGCCTCGACAATCAGCGCGTGATTGCGCGCGACTTTCCCCGGTTCGTCAAACACCCGCTCGATCAATGCCGTGCAGGCCTGAATCTCCGATGCCAGCTTATCGAACACCGCCAGAAAGCGAAGATTGCCGCTGGTTTCCACGATCAACCGGTGAAACTGAAGATCCCCGCCGATCTGATGGATCAGCTGATTGTCCTCGGACATCACCACCATTTCTTTGATCTGATCCAGAAGACGGTCACGAATCTGCGCAACCCGCCCCTCGCGCACGGTGCGCGCAGCGGCTTCCCGCTCGATGCAGAGCCGAAGTTCATAAAGGGAATCAAGGTCATCGGCGTCGATTGTGCGCACGAAGAACCCGCGATTGGCCTTGGAGACCAGCAACCCCGCGCTTTCCAGCAGGCGCCCGGCCTCACGCACCGGCGCGCGACTGACGCCAAGATCGCGTGCGATTACCGATTCCGCGACGCGGTCGCCCGGCTTGAGCTTTCCGGACACGATGGCATCCGTCAGGATCCGCGCAATCCTTTGGGTCAGAGCATCGCGGGTGAGCGGTTTGAAAAGTGGCTCGGAATCCATCGTCATGCCTGCACGGTAGCTGCTGAATTGTCGCCTGTCGACAATTTCCCTTGACTCAGCGCGGGCCTGCCGATGAACTGTACTCAGGCGGCCTGCTCCGAGAAGAGCGGGTCGTGAACACAGCGTGCCGCAGAACCGGATCACCGGCAAGGCGCTTTACAAGATCACGGCGGGGGTCTGCCCGGCTTGCGATGTATCGCAGGTTAGGCGGTGGTCCTCGTGATTTGCTAACAGGGAGCCACTTGATGAAGAACATTTTAACTGCGTCACTTCTGTCCGCGGGGCTGGTCATGCCAGCCTTTGCACAGGATTCCGGTGGCCGTCTCGATATTGTCGTTCAGCCCGAACCGCCCAGCCTGATGCTGGGCCTCGTACAGAACGGGCCGACACAGCTGGTGGCCGGCGACATCTATGAAAGCCTGCTGCGCTACGATACCGATCTCAATCCGCAACCTTCGCTCGCGAAATCTTGGGAGGTGTCGGATGATGCGTTGACCTATACCTTCAAGCTGCACGAGGGCGTGACATGGCATGACGGCGAGCCTTTCACTGCCGAGGACGTGGTTTTTTCCGTCGACAAGTTCCTGCGTGAGACACATGCCCGGTTAAGGGTCAGTCTCGAGCACGTGGAATCAATTACGGCAGCCGACGATCACACTGTGGTCTTCAAGCTGAAGAACCCCTTTGGCCCGTTCATCGGCGTGTTCGAAGCCGGCACCATGCCGATGGTTCCCAAGCATATCTATGAGGGCACCGACTACGCGAACAACCCTGCCAACAACACACCGATCGGCACCGGCCCTTACAAATTCGAGGCCTGGGAAAAGGGCAATTACATTCACCTGGTCAAGAACGAGGACTATTACCTCGACGGGCAGCCCTATCTTGATGAGGTCTATTATCGGGTGATCCCGGATGCCGCCTCGCGTGCTGTTGCCTTCGAGAACGGTGAGGTCGATGTCCTGCCCGGCGGGTCGGTCGAGAACTGGGATGTGAAGCGACTGACCGAGATGGACAATGTCTGCTCGACCGGCAAGGGCTGGGAGTATTTCGCGCCGCACGCAATGGCATGGATGAACAACCGCGAAGGTCCGACCTCGAACAAGCTGTTCCGCAAGGCGGTCATGTATGCGATGGACCGTGAATTCGTCAAGGACGTGATCTGGAACGGCTTTGGCACCGTCGCCACCAGCCCGGTTTCGTCGAAGACGAATTTCTATACCGACGACACGATCATGTACGATACCAATCCGGAGAAGGCCAAGGAACTGCTCGAGGAGATGGGTTATGATGGCACAACCGTGCGCATCCTGCCCCTGCCCTACGGCGAGACCTGGCAACGCTGGGCCGAAGCGATGAAGCAGAACCTCGAAGAGGTTGGCATCAACGTCGAGGTGGTCGCGACCGATGTCGCCGGCTGGAATCAGAAACAGGCCGAATGGGATTTCGACATCGCCTTCACCTATCTCTACCAGTATGGCGACCCGGCTCTCGGCGTGGCGCGCAGCTATCTTTCGTCCAACATCGCCAAGGGCAGCCCATGGAATAACGTCGCGGGATACGAGAACCCCGAGGTGGATGAGATGTTCGCAGAGGCGGCTGTCGCCTCGACCAGCGAGGCCCGTCAGGAGATCTATACCAAGATCCAACAGCAACTGGTGGACGACGTGCCGGTTGCCTGGCTTCTCGAGATCGAGTTCCCGACGATCTATCGCTGCGAGGTCAAGGACTTGGTGACGACCGCAATCGGTGTGAATGACGGTCTGCGCGACGCGTGGATCGAACAATAAGCCGAACCGACAGATGGCATCCGGCGGGGCATGTTCCCCGCCGGGTGTACAGGGTTTTTCCTGACATTTTCAAACCGGCCGGGGCCAGACCATGACCATTGCCGTTGCGATCCTTGCGCGCGCCGCGAAAGCGGCGATCACGCTTTTGTTGATCGTCATCCTCAATTTCTTTCTGATCCATGCCGCACCGGGCGACCCGGCGATGGTGATGGCCGGCGAAGCGGGCGCGGCGGATGAGCAGTTCATCCAGCAGCTACGCGAGCAGTTCGGTCTCGATCAGCCGCTTTACGTGCAGTTCTGGAACTATGTCTCAGGCGTGCTGCAACTGGATCTGGGCTATTCCTATCGCCAACAGATGCCTGTTCTGGAACTGATCCTCGACCGGCTGCCCGCCACGCTGCTCCTGACTCTGACTGCATTTGGCATGTCGCTGCTTTTGGGCATCGTGTTCGGCCTCGCTGCCGCTGCTCGACAGGGACGATGGAGCGACTCGGCGATCACGTCGATGGCGCTTCTGTTCTATGCGACGCCCCTTTTCTGGGTGGCGCTGATGGCTGTGGTGCTGTTCTCGGTTCACCTTGGCTGGTTCCCAGCATTCGGATACGGAACCGTGGGTGCGGGCTTTACCGGTTTCGAGCTTGTCCTTGACCGGCTCAGACACTTATTCCTTCCCGCGCTGACACTGGGTCTGTTCTTCATGGCGGTCTATCTGCGCATGACACGCTCATCGGTGCTGGAAGTGAGCCAGATGGATTTCGTCAAGACCGCCCGCGCCAAGGGGCTGGCCGAAGGCACGATCCGGCGTCGTCATATCCTGCGCAATGCCTTGTTGCCGGTTGTGACGCTGGCAGGTCTTCAGGCCGGGCAACTGGTGGGCGGCGCGGTCCTGACGGAAACGGTCTTCGCCTGGCCGGGGATCGGACGCCTCATGTTCGAAAGCCTGACGGCGCGCGATTACAACACGCTTCTGGGTGTTTTCCTTGTGTCAGCGGCGATGGTGATCGTTTTCAACATCATCACCGATATTGTTTATCGGCTGATCGACCCACGGATATGAGGAGGCAAACCGATGATTGATTTCCTCAAACGTTTCTCACGCAACCGCGGCGGGTTGATCGGCCTGATCATCTTGCTGACGGTCATTCTGCTCGCGGTGTTCGCACCGCTGATCTATCCCGACAGCCCATGGAAAATGGTGCAGCGCCCATTCCTGCCACCCTTCACGGTCGATGGTTTTCCGCTTGGGACCGACACGCTGGGGCGCGACGTGGCCGCCGGGCTCGTGCATGGCGCGCGTGTTTCGCTGATCGTCGGGCTGGTCTCGACGCTGGTCGCCTTGCTGATCGGAGTCCCCTTGGGTGCTTTCGCGGGCTTTTACGGCGGGCTGGTGGATGATGGCGCGATGCGCTTTACCGAGTTCTTCCAGACCATTCCCAATTTTGCACTTGCCATCGTGCTGGTGGCGATCATGGAACCGACGCTGCCCACCATTACCCTTGCAATCGCGATTGTCAGCTGGCCGCCTGTCGCCCGACTGGTGCGCGCGGAAGTGCTGTCACTGCGCAGACGCGAGTTCGTCGATGCGGCGCGACTGGCGGGGCTTTCAAACACCCGCATCCTGTTTGGGCATATCCTGCCTAATGCAATGTCACCGATCATCGTCATGGCATCGCTGATGGTCGCCACCGCAATCCTGCTGGAAAGTTCTCTATCGTTCCTCGGGCTCGGTGATCCCAACATCATGAGCTGGGGTTACATGATCGGCGCCGCGCGCACGGTCATCCGCAGCGCCTGGTGGTTGAGTTTCATTCCCGGCGTCGCGATCCTCCTGACGGTGCTGGCGCTGAACCTGATCGGCGAAGGCCTCAATGACGCGCTGAACCCGCGTCTGGCCAGAAAGGGGCGCTGAGCATGAAACCCGTTCTTTCGATACGCGACCTGGCGATCTCGCTACCGCCGGGAGCAGACCGTGCCTTTGCCGTGCAGAATGTCTCCTTTGACCTCAACCAGGGCGAAATCCTCTGCGTGGTCGGTGAGTCCGGCTCGGGCAAGTCGATGACCGCCAATGCGCTCATGGGGCTGCTTCCCGACCAAGTCGAGGTGGCGCGCGGCGAAGCCGAGTTCGAGGGCCGCGATATCATGGCCCTGCCTGATGCCGAACGCCGCAAACTGCGTGGCGACCGGATCGGCATGATCTTTCAGGAGCCGATGACAGCGCTCAACCCCCTGATGCGGATTGGCGACCAGATCGCCGAGGTCTTCGAGGCCCATAACCGCCACACCCCGGCCGAGCGGCGCGAAAAGGCGCTGGCCCTGATTGGCGAGGTGGGCCTGCCCGATCCCGAAAAGATCATCCGTGCCTATCCGTTTCAGCTCTCTGGCGGGCAACGTCAGCGTGCGATGATCGCAATGGCGTTGGCGCTCGATCCCGCGATCCTGATCGCGGACGAACCGACAACCGCACTGGACGTGACCACGCAGGCGCAGATCCTCGACCTGATCAAGACGATCCAGCAGCGTCACGGCATGGCGGTGATGTTCATCACCCATGATTTCGGCGTCGTTGCGGAAATCGCAGACCGGGTGATCGTCATGCGTTATGGCGAAATCGTGGAACAGGGCAGCGCCACCGAGGTGCTCCAGTCCCCGCAGCACGACTATACCAAGGCGCTGCTTCGCGCGATTCCGACGGATCATGTGCCGACACCTGAACCCGTCATCGCTCAGCCGGTGCTTGAAGTGCGCGACCTGCGCAAGACCTTCGTCACATCGGGCGGATTCTTCAAACCCAAGCGCAGCGTGACCGCGATCGACGGAGTTTCATTCACCATCGCGCGCGGCGAGGTTCTGGGGATCGTCGGTGAATCTGGGTCGGGCAAGTCCACGGTCGGCCGCGCCATCGTCCGGCTGGTCGAAGCCGATAGCGGCGAGGTGATCCTTGACGGTCAGGACATGAACGCGCTCAACGCCGATCAGCTGCGCCGCGCGCGCCGTCGCGTGCAGATGATCTTTCAAGACCCCTATGCCTCGCTCAATCCGCGCAAGAAGATCCTCCACGCGCTTTCGGAGGGACCCATCGTGCAGGGCGTGCCGCGTGAAAAGGCCCATGCCCGCGCGCGAGAGTTGCTGGAGATCGTCGAACTCGATGCCGGGGCGGCGGATCGGTATCCGCACGAATTCTCAGGCGGGCAGCGCCAGCGCATAGGCATAGCCCGCGCGCTTGCGATGGACCCCGACCTGATCATCGCCGACGAGGCGGTATCCGCACTCGATGTCTCGATCCAGGCCCAGGTGCTGACGCTTCTGCGCGATCTTCAGGAACGGCTGCACCTTTCGTTGATGTTCATCACGCATGACATGCGCGTCGCCGCCCAGCTTTGCGACCGTGTCGCGGTGATGCAGCACGGCAAGCTGGTCGAAATCGGGCCGGTGCAGGATGTGTTCCTGTCGCCCAAGGCTGAATATACGCGAAACCTGCTGGCTGCCGTGCCGGGCACCGATTGGCGAAAGGGCGCCGCATGAACGACCTCTGGGCGTTGACGGCCACCGAGATGGCCACCCTGATCCGCCAACGCGACGTCTCCGCCCGCGAGGTCACCGAAAGCACGCTTTCCCGGATCGACCACGTTAACCCCGGCTGCAACGCCATCGTCGAGCGCTGCGACGACGAGGCTCTGGCCTCTGCCGATGCGATCGACCAGGCGCTGGCGCTTGGCCTCGATCCCGGCCCGATGGCCGGGGTGCCGGTGACGATCAAGGTCAATACCGACCAGAAGGGCTTTGCCACCACCAACGGTTTGCGCATCCAACGCGACCTGATCGCAGCCGAGGACAGCCCAGTCGTGTCCAACCTGCGCAAGGCCGGCGCGGTGATCGTCGGGCGCACCAACACCCCGGCCTTTTCCCTGCGGTGGTTTACCCGCAACGCGCTTCACGGCCACACCACCAATCCGCGAGTTCCCGGAATCACCCCCGGCGGATCCTCGGGCGGCGCCAGCGCTGCGGTTGCCGCAGGTATGGGGCCGATGGCGCATGGCACCGATATCGCAGGTTCGATCCGTTACCCAGCCTATGCCTGCGGCATCCACGGATTGCGCCCTTCGCTGGGCCGTGTACCGGCCTTCAATGGCACCGGACCCGATCGCCATATCGGCGCGCAGCTCATGGCCGTCTCCGGGCCACTGGCCCGCTCGATCGCGGATCTGCGCCTGTCGCTGACTGCGATGGCGCAACCCGATCTGCGCGACCCCTGGTTCATCGCCGCACCCATGCAGGGCTCTCCCCTGCCCCGGCGCGCCGCGCTGTGCCTTGCCCCCGACGGGATGGAGGTGGCCGCCCCTATCAAGGACGCCTTGCGCGCCGCTGCGCAAAGACTGTCGGTTGCAGGCTGGGAGGTTGTCGAATGCGACACTCCGCCTTTGCGCGAAGCGATGGAGCTGCAACTGATCATGTGGCTTTCGGAAATGCGCCGCGGCGCCGGACAGGCGGTGCGCGACGAGGCCGACCCCGATGCCGAGCGGATCTATGACTATCTTCAGGCGATCACCCCCGATGCCGACCTCAACATGCTCATGGACACGCTGCAATCGCGCTCTCGCCTGATGCGGGCATGGCGCGGCTTTCTGTCCGACTATCCCGTGATGCTCTGTCCGGTCTCAGGTGAGCTGCCCTTCGCTGATCTGCGCGATGTTGCAAGCCAGGCGGATTTCGAGGCAATCATCGCAGCGCAGATGCTTCAGATCGGCCTGCCCTTCCTTGGTCTGCCGGGTCTCACCGTGACCAACGGCGCTGCCAATGGCCTGCCCGTAGGCGTGCAGCTTGTCGCCAACCAGTTCCGCGAAGATATCCTGCTTGATGCGGGCGAGCTGATCGGCGAAACCGTTCCGACCACCGCCTGACCTTTCCCACCACTGAATCACCTGTCCACGCGCGCGATTTTGACCTTTCGGCAGAAACGCTCTTCTTCAAGAACGAAGTAAAGTCATGCACGCCGCCCAATCCGGGGCGAACTATCGCACGTCATGTCCCGCGACCTCGGTGCAGGTCTGCTTACCGTTCTCTTTTCCCGTCATTTCGCTTATTCCGGTTTCATGGATATTGTTCTGATCCTTACCATCCTCGCGGCGCTTTTCGTGGTGATCGGCATGGCCGAGCCGCTGGCCGCGCGTTTGCGGGTGCCCTTCGGGGTGATCCTTGCGGTGATTGGCATCCTGATCGGGGTGTCGGCGATCTTCTTTCTGCGCACAGACCTTACCGACGCGCTTGATCCGGTTGCCGAAGCGATCATGCAACTGCCGATCCGCTCGAACGTGTTCATCTACGTCTTTCTGCCGACGCTGCTGTTCCAGGTAACGCTGGGGATGAACCTGCGCCGGATGCTCGATGACTGGGTGCCGATCATCGTCCTGGCGGTGGTGGCTGTGATCGTCGCGACACTGAGCGTTGGATACGCCCTGCACTGGGCCAGCGCTCTGCCCCTCGCGGCGTGCCTTCTGGTCGGAGCGATCGTGTCGACAACAGATCCCTCCGCCGTCGTGGGCATCTTCCGCTCGATCTCGGCGCCGCGCCGACTGGCACGCATCATCGAGGGCGAAAGCCTGCTCAATGACGCCGCAGCCATCGCGCTGTTCGGTCTCTTCATGGGCTTCGTGATGCTGGGCGTTCCCGACCCGGCACTTGGGGATACATTCACGCGCTTTCCTATCCTGATCGCAGGCGGCGCGCTGGTCGGCTGGTTCGCTGCACGGATCGCGGTCTGGCTCATGGCGATGTTCTCTGAATACGAGCTGGCGCAGATATCGATTTCAGTCGCGCTCCCCTATCTTGCCTTCATCGGCGCGGAACAAAGCATCGGTGCCTCGGGTGTGATCGCGGTGGTCGTGGCGGGCATGACACTGAACCTGACCGCGCCCGGACGCCTGCCGCCGCAGACCTGGGCGAATATGCGTGAAGTCTGGGGGCTTCTGGCGCATTGGGCGGGGGCGCTGATCTTTATCCTGGCCGCTTTGCTCATTCCGCGCCTGCTCGAGGATGTGCGGGCTGATGATTTCCTGTTGATCGGTGTGGTCGTTCTGGCCGCGATCGCGGCGCGCGCGGTCATTCTGTTCGGCCTCTTGCCGACACTGACCGTGCTACGCCTTTCACCCGCTGTCGAGCGCAGCTACCGCACCGCGATCCTTTGGGGCGGTTTGCGTGGCGCGGTCACGCTGGCGCTGGCACTCGCGGTCACCGAGAGCTTCCGGGTTCCTCTCGAGATCAAGCGCGTCGTAGGCATCCTCGCCACCGGTTTCACACTGTTCACCCTGATAGTTCAGGGCACGACGCTGCGCTGGCTGATCAGCCGTCTTCGGCTGGATCAGCTTTCGCCCCTCGACAAGGCGTTGTCGCGCCAGGTCATCGCCGTCGCCCTGCAGACCGTGCGCGAGGATGTCGCCAAGACGACCGAGAATTACGAATTGAACCACGATATCGTGCGTGCCGAGGCAGTGCGTTTCGGCGAACGCCTGGAAGCAGCGGTGAAAACCGCCGAGGACAATCCGGAAGTGGCCGACCGCGACCGCATCACCCTTGGCCTGATCGCGCTGGCGGGAGCCGAGCGCGATACCATCCTCGCGCGGGTCCGCGAACGCACCCTTTCGGCCCGTCTGGCCGAACAGGTCCTGTCGGATGCCGGGCGCCTCATTGAATCCGCTCGCTCGTCCGGGCGCAGCGGCTATCAGCAGGCCGCGCGGCGCGTTGTCAGCTTCGGGCGCGGCTTTCGTTGGGCGGTTTTTCTTCACAACCGGTTGGGCATCTCTTTCCCGCTGGCGCGCTTGATGGCCGACCGGTTCGAGCTTCTGCTGTCGCAACGCCTGATTTTGAGGGACCTTGGCGGTTTCATCGACAGTCGTATCCGGCGCATCCACGGGCGTCGCGTGGCGGAACTGCTCAACGAGTTGCTGGCGCGCCGCGTCGAGATGGTCGAGACCGCGCTCGAGGGGTTGCGCCTGCAATATCCGGGCTATGCCGAAGAACTGGAACGCCGCTTCATCCGCCGCACCGCTCTGCGCCTTGAAGAGCGCGAATACGCCGCCATTCGCGAAGATGGTTTGATCGGGTCCGAAATCTATACCGCCCTGATGCAGGGGATCGCGCGCCGCCGTGCCGCTGCCGAAGACCGCCCGCCACTCGATCTGGCACTGCAACGGATCGAACTGGTCAAGAGATTCCCACTCTTCGCCGATCTCGATGCGCCGGTGCGCAAACGCCTCGTCCGCGCGCTCAGAACCCGTTACGTCAACGCGGGCGATCATATCCTGCGCAAAGACAGCCCTTCGCGACGGGTGTTCTTTATCGCCTCGGGAGCGGTTGAACTCCAGGCCGCCGGCCAGACATGGCGGCTGGGACGCGGCGAGATGTTCGGCCAGCTTGGGGTGCTGATGCAAAAACCACGCCGCACGGAAGCGCGCGCCATTGTCCCCTCGACGCTCCTTGTGCTGGACGAGACCAGGTTCCGCCGCCTTGTGAAGCGCAGCCCGATTCTGCGCGAGACCGTCCGCAAAAGCGCCGAAAAACGCGGCATCACCCTTGATCAAAGCCTCTCGGACAGCGCCCAGGCCGATTCCTGAATCCGTCTCAGGCGGTTTGCAGCCGACAGCCCTCTGCCGCCATGGCACGGGCCAGGTCCGGTTCAGGCGCGCAGTCCGAAACCAGGGTCATATCCGGGCCGAAGCGGGCCACCAGATCGGAATCGGTTCGCCCGAACTTGTGGCTGTCTGCCATGACGACCAGATGTTCGCTTTGCGCCAGCATCGCTCGCCTGACCCCGGCGAAACCCGGCACCGCCTCGCTGAAGCCGCGCTCGCTGATCCCCGACATGCCGACAAATGCTTGCGTGGCATGAAACCTGCGCAGGAAATCGATGGTCTCCGGCCCCACGACCGCAGCCTCGGCGGGCATGAAATCGCCGGGACACAGCAACACATGAGCGGCCCGGCTCTGGCCAAGGATGATCGCGGCGTTGACGCTGTTGGTGATGACCCTGACAGGGGTTTCGGAAAAGGCCAGTGCGCGCGCAAACTGGATCGTGGTCGATCCCGCGTCGATCATCACCAGATCGTCGGGACGCACCATTGCAGCGGCAAGCCGGCCGATCCTTTCGCGCTCGCCCAGATGCGAGCGGTTGCGGGTTTCGACATCCGGGCGCATGCCGGGCGTCGTGGCCGTGACCCCGCCGAAATCCCGGCTGACCTGCCCTGCCCCTTCCAATGCGGTCACATCCCGGCGAATCGTCTCGCTGGTTACGCCGAAGCGTTCGGCAAGATCGCTGGTCCGAAGATGCGGCCTGAGCCGCAATTCCAACAGAATCCGCTCGCGGCGGGTCTTCTTGTTCAGCTTGAGGTCCGGGTTGTTCATCGCGGTCTCCGGCACGCAGTTTGGCACGGCTTCATGACAATTCTATTGCATGACGCAATCTATAATGCTTGAAATATTGGAAGTCCCACATTTTTGCTTTGAAAAATCGGTTAAATCGGGGCGCTAGGAGGAGGAAGATATGACACCCACAACATTGATCCGCGGCATGGCCGCGGGCGCCGTCGCCATGCTCATGGCCAGCACGGCACAGTCTCAGGATTGCGAGCGCGGCGCTCTGGACAAGATGTTCTGCGATACCAACGGAGACATGGTCGCCGACGCGCCGGACGAGGGGTTGAAGAATCCCGACACCCTCGTCTTCGCATATACGCCCGTCGAAGATCCGGCCATCTACGAAGACATCTGGGCGCCCTTCATCCAACATCTTGAAGATGTCACCGGCAAAGACGTTCAGTTCTTCGCCGTTCAGTCCAACGCTGCCGAGGTCGAGGCGATGCGCTCGGGCCGCCTGCATATCGCCGGCTTCTCGACCGGGCCGACACCCTTCGCCGTCAACCTGGCGGGCGCTGTGCCTTTTGCCATCATGGGATCGGACGCGGGCGAGTTCGGCTACAAGCTGCAGGTCTACACCCGCAAGGACTCGGGCATCGACACGATGGAAGACCTTGCAGGCAAGCGCGTCGCGCATACCTCGCCCACGTCGAATTCCGGCAACCTTGCCCCGCGCGCGCTGTTTCCAAATCTGGGCGTGACTCCGGATGAGGATTACGAGGTGACCTATTCGGGTTCACATGACCAGTCGATGCTGGGTGTCGTCGCGGGCGATTACGACGCCGCGCCTGTCGCCTCGGAAGTTGTCGACCGGATGGCGGAACGTGGGCTCTATGACCCTGAGGAGGTGAAGATCGTCTGGGAATCCAAGCCCTTCCCGACCACATCCTATACCTATGCTCATGACCTCGACCCCGAACTGGTGGACAAGATCAAGCAGGCATTCTTCGATTTCAGCTTCGAGGGCACCGTTCTCGGCGAGGAATTCTCGGGCGTCAGCAAGTTCGTTCCGATCACCTACAAGGACGACTGGGCGGTGATCCGCGAGATTCACCAGGCCAACGGCGTGCAATATACGCCCGAAGGCTTGGCCTCGTCCAAGTGAACCTGCCGCGGGCCTGCCACAGCGCGGGCCCGCCGCACCCCTGCCGGAGAAATCCATGCTTCAGATAACCGATCTGGTGAAACGCTATGGCGCGGGTGAGCCCGTGCTCAAGAACCTCGACCTGAAGATCGAAGGCGAAAGCATCGTTTCGATCATCGGTTCGTCCGGTGCGGGCAAAAGCACCTTGCTGCGCTGCATCAACAAGCTGGTCGAACCAACATCCGGCAGCATTGTCCTGAACGGCACCGAACTGACCGCGCTCAAAGGCCATGCCCTGCGCGAGGCGCGCCGCAAGATCGGTATGGTCTTTCAGGGCTTCAACCTGGTCGATCGGCTGACTGTCATGGAAAACGTGCAATCGGGGCGGCTTGGCTATATCTCGTCCTGGGCCGCGATCATGCGCCGCTATCCCAAGGACGACATCCGCCACGCCTATGAGCTGATGGAGCGGGTCGGCATCGCCCATTACGCCAACAAGCGCGCCGATGAGCTTTCGGGCGGCGAACGCCAGCGCGTCGGCGTCGTGCGTGCGCTGATGCAAAGGCCTGAAATCCTTCTGGCGGACGAACCCACGGCTTCGCTCGATCCCAAGACATCGGAGCAGATCATGCAGCTTCTGCGTGACCTCTCGAAGGAACTCAAACTGCCGGTGCTCATCAACATTCATAACGTCGCCGAGGCGCGCGAATATACCGACCGTATCGTCGGTATGCGCTATGGGCGGATCATCTTTGATGGTCTGCCCGGCGAACTCGTGCCCGAGGCGATGGAGGAGATCTATGCCGGCGTCCCGTCTCAGGACCGTCAGCAAGGCACCGCCCCGAGCGCCGCGTTGAAGGCCGCGACATGAGCGACAAATCCTATCCCGACCATTGGCAGAAGCCGCCCTTCATCGCCAACCCGCTGCTGCGCTGGGGCGTATGGTTGGGCGTTGCGGCCTATGTCGTCACGACGATCTATGCGCTTCCGATCGACTGGGAACGCGTCAGCCAGGGCCTGACCCGCGCCAGCCGCATCTTTGGCGGCGCCTTTCCTCCGAGCTTCGCCCGCAGCGGCTTGCTGATAGACGGCTTCCTCGAAAGCCTGAAGATAGCGATCCTCGCCACATTCGGCGGCGTTCTCCTTTCGATCCCAATTGCCTTCATGGCCGCCAGAAACATTGCCCCGAAACCGATCTTTCTGCTGGGCCGCGCGATCATCATCCTCGCGCGGAGTTTTCACCCGGTGATCGTGGCGATCATCTTCGTAAAGGCCGTAGGTTTTGGTCCGCTCGCCGGGGTGCTGACGCTGATCGTCTATTCCATCGGTTTCGTCGCCAAGATGCTGGCCGAACGTATCGAAGAGATCGATTTCGGTCAGGTCGAGGCGATGCGCGCGGCGGGCGCTCCATATCTGTCGATGCTGTTCTACGCCATCTTCCCGCAGATCCTGCCGCGCCAGATCGGACTGTCGATCTATCAGCTCGACAGCAATCTGCGCGCCTCGGCCATGATCGGCATCGTCGGCGCGGGCGGGATTGGCGCGACGCTCGCCAACGCCTTTGGGCGCTACGATTATGATTTCGCATTGGCGATCACCATCGTCATCGTCGGCGCGATCCTCGTCAGCGAGGCAATCAGCGGGCGCATCAGGAAAATGCTATGACCGGAGCGAAGGACCACCACGAACGTTCCTCCACTCTGGCCGAGGACTGGACGCGGTTCACCCCGCAACAGCGGCTTGCGCGCTATCTGGGCCTTCTGGCCGCAGCACTCGCGATTGGCTGGTCGATCACCAGTATCGACGTGATCTGGGCCTGGGTCTGGGATGCGCCGCAACAGATGGGCGATCTTCTCGGGCGCATGGTGCCGCCCGACCCAACCAACCTTGCGACGATCCTCAAGGTGCTCTGGGAAACCGTGAACATCGCAACCATCGCCACCGCCTTTGCGGTGCTGGTGTCGCTGCCGGTGGCTTATCTTGCCGCGCAGAACACAACGCCAAATCGCGTGACGCTGTGGATCGGGCGTTTCATCCTGGTTTCGTCGCGCTCGATCAACACGATCATATGGGCGCTTCTTTTCGTCGCAATTTTCGGGCCAGGCATCGTTGCCGGGATCGTCGCGATCATGCTGCGCTCGATCGGTTTCGTCGGCAAACTTCTGGGCGAAGCCATCGAAGAGATCGATCGTCGCCCCGTCGAGGCGCTCGAAGCCACGGGAGCCTCGCGCATGAAGGTGATCGCCTATGCCATCGTGCCGCAGGTCATGCCGACCTTCTGGGCTGTGGCAATCCTGCGATGGGATATCAACCTGCGCGAATCCACGGTGCTCGGTCTGGTAGGTGCGGGCGGGATCGGTATCATCCTTCAGGGCGCGATCGACACGTTCAACTGGCCCGAGGCCGCAATGGTCCTCCTGTGCATCCTCGGCCTCGTGGTTCTGGGCGAGATTGTCGCGGCATGGCTGCGCAAGCGGATCCTGTGATGCAGGTCGCGACGCGTGACGGTCCCTGGGCTTTTGCGGCCTATCAGGCGATCCGCGCCCGCCTGCCTGCGCCGGGGCAGCCCGGTGCCTCCACGCGCGCACCCGATCTCAAGGCCGTGGCGGACCCCTTCGACCTGATCCTGCTGGACGCTTACGGCGTGCTCAATGTCGGAGAACGCCCGGTACAGGGCGCGGTAGAGCGCATGTTGGCGCTGCGTCGCGCCGGCAAGCGGCTTTGCGTCGTTACCAATTCGGCCGGCTATCCCAAGCGCCTGATGATGGAACGTCATGCGCGGCTCGGCTTCGACTTCGCCCCGCACGAAGTTGCCTCGAGCCGGGAAGCCCTGCTTGCACATCTCTCAGGCGACAGGCGCCACTGGGGCGTGATGCTTTCCCCGGAACATGGCGATGAGGATCTCGGCGGGCTCAGCCTGCGTTTCCTTGGCGACGATCCCAAGGATTATGCCGCGGTGGACGGGTTTCTGATGATCGGTTCCGCTGGTTGGACCGCCAAGCGTCAGGCGCTGCTCGAGTCCGCCGTCTTGCGCGATCCCCGCCCGGTGCTGGTCGGCAATCCCGACCTTGTGGCGCCACGCGAAGACGGATTGTCGCTCGAACCCGGACATTTCGCGCATCGCCTTGCCGACAAGACCGGCTGCGAGCCGCGCTTCTTCGGCAAGCCCTTTCCCGAGATATTCGACATCGCCGTTTCGCGCCTCGGCTCGCCGCCCGATCCGGCGCGGGTGCTGATGGTTGGCGACACGTTGCAAACCGATGTGCTCGGTGCGCAGGCGCTTGGGTTCAAGACCGCTCTGGTTCTGGGACACGGCATGCTCAAGGGGATGGATTGCGCGCGAGCATGCGCTGACTCCGGCATCTTTCCCGATTTCGTCCTGGAGCGCACATGACCGCCCTTCCCCGACTTGCCTCCAAGGCGGTGCCATGGCTTGGACCAGCCGCGCCGATAGCGCGCCATCTCGACGCCCACTTGCGGTTGCGGCGCCCCTTCGCTTGGCCTAACGTTCCTCATGCCCGCCCGTTGCCAGGCAGTCCAGACCGCACTCGAAGCAAGGCGAGCAAACACATGTACAGGGAGACACTCATGCAATTCATTCGCAGCGCACGCAATCTCGTCGTCGGGGCGGTGCTCGTCACCGGACTGGCGGCCTCCGCCACCGCGCAGGACCTCAAGTTCTTCACGATCGGGACGGGTGGTACGGCATACACCTATTACCCGGTTGGCGGCGTGATCGCGAACGCAATCTCCAAGCCCCCCGGATCGCGCCCCTGCGAAGAAGGCGGCAGCTGCGGCGTCGAAGGGCTGATCGCGTCGGCGGTTTCCTCGCGCGGCTCCGTGGACAATATCAATGCGATCGTCTCGGGCCTGCGCAACTCGGGCTTCGCCCAGTCGGACGTGGCCTATTGGGCCTATACCGGCACCGGCACGATGGACGGACAACCGCCTGCCGAAAACCTGCGCACCATCGCGGCCCTGTTCGAAGAGCATATCCACCTTGTCGCGCTGGCCGATAGCGGGATCGACTCGGTCAAGGATCTCGCGGGCAAGCGCGTCTCCCTCGACGAGCCGGGTTCGGGCACCTATGTCGATGCCGGACTCATCCTCGAGGCCAATGGCCTGTCGGTCGACGATGTGACCGCCGAGGCGCTCAAGGGCAACGCCGCGTCCGAGGCACTTCGCAACGGCAAGATCGACGCCTTCTTCGTGGTCGCGGGCTATCCCACCGGTTCGCTGGTGGAACTGGCGTCGGCAGAAGACATCAAGCTCGTGCCTATCTCCGGTGAAGGCGCCGACCAACTGACCAGCGAATTCGGATTCTTTGCCCAAAGCTCGATCCCCGAAGGCACCTATGAAGGCGTCCCCGCGACCGAAACCGTCGCCGTGGGTGCCCAGTGGTTCACGTCGGCCGAGGAAGACCCAGAACTGATCTACGAGATCACCAAGGCGCTCTGGAACGACAATTCGCGCAAGCTTCTCGATGTCGGCCACGCCAAGGGCAAGACGATCACCGCTGAAACCGCGCTCAGCGGGATCGGCGTGCCGCTTCACGATGGCGCGAAACGCTTCTACGAAGAGGCCGGTCTGATCAAGTGATCGCCCGCTCAAGCATGTCAGGCCCGGCCGCCATTTCGGTGGCCGGGCTTCTTTTGTCCTGATTGAACTTTCCGGGTGCAGACCATGGCCGATGAACCGACAAACGACCGCGAACTCACAGCCGAAGAGCTGCATGAGATCGAGCGCAAATACGATCCGGAACTGGCCTTCAGGACCACGGGCCGCAGCATCGCGCTCATTGTCTCGGTCATCCTGGTCGCGATGTCCGCCTATCATTTCTACGCGTCGGGGTTTGGCCTCGTGCGCGAGCTTCTGCATCGCGGCATTCACCTGTCCTTTGTGCTTGGGCTGGTGTTCCTCTTGTTCTCATGGCGGCGCAGCACACCCCAGGAGCCGCCGGCCCCTGCCTGGTATCGCCCCGGTGGCGTCCCTCTGCTGGACATGGTCTTCGCTATCATGGCGGTCGGGGCGGCGCTGTACCTTCCGCTTCTTCCGCCCCAGGTGGTTTCGATCCGTGTCGGCAACCCGTCTGAAATGGACGTTCTCATGGGCACGGCCCTTTTGCTGTTGACGCTCGAGGCGACGCGGCGCTCGGTAGGTCCGACGCTGCCTATTATCGCGCTGATCTTTGTCGCCTTCGCGATCTTCGGACCCTGGGCGCCGGGCGCGCTCAAGCATGGCGGCGCCAGCTGGGAAGCACTGATCAACCATCTCTACATGACCAACCAGGGGATCTACGGCATCGCCATCGGTGTCATGGCCCAGTATGTTTTCCTGTTCATCCTGTTCGGCGTTCTGGCAACGCGGATCGGATTGGGGCAATTGTTCATCGACCTCGCGATGGTGATCGCGGGACGTTACGCGGGCGGCCCTGCCAAGGTGGCGATCTTCTCATCGGCTTTCATGGGGACGATCTCGGGATCGTCGATCGCCAACACGGTCACGACCGGCGCACTGACCATTCCGGCAATGAAGCGCGTCGGCTATCCGGCGCATTTCTCGGGCGCGGTCGAGGCCACCTCATCGACCGGCGGTCAGATCACGCCACCGATCCTCGGCGCCGCGGCTTTCATCATGGTCGAATATCTGGAGATCCCGCTGCGCGATATCCTGGCGGCGGCCCTGTTCCCGGCCCTGCTGCACTATTTCGGGATCTTCATCATGGTCCATCTCGAGGCCCGCAAGCTGGGACTTCGCGGCCTCGCCGCGTCCGAGCTTCCCAAGGCGGGCCTCGTGCTGCGCCAACACTGGCTGTCCGTGATCCCGCTTTTCATCCTCGTGTACCTGATTCTGAGCGGCAAGACGCCGGATTATGCAGCGGTCTACGGGATCATCGCCTGTGTCGTCGTGGGCTTTCTCAATCCCGTGAACCGGCTGACGCTCACCGATCTGTGGCAGGCGCTTGCGGATGGCGCGCGCAACACGCTGGCGGTCGGGGCGGCTGCGGCGACCGTGGGCGTCGTCGTGGGCGTCGTCACCCTGACCGGCGTGGGCTTTCGCCTCGGCTATGTGGTGGTCCAGACCGCGACCGACATGGGCGGATTCCTGAGCGCCCTCTGGCCGCTAAGCTATTTCGCCATCGAACAATGGGCGCTGTTCGTCTCGCTTATCCTGATCGCCATCGCCTGCATCATCATGGGCGCGGGCATTCCCACCACCGCCACCTATATCATTCTCGTCGCGGTCGCGGCACCGGCGCTGGCGGTGTTGAACGTCGAACCCCTCGTGGCGCATTTCTTCGTGTTCTACTACGGCGTGCTCGCGGATATCACACCCCCAGTGGCGCTCGCGGCCTATGCCGCGGCAGGCATCGCGGGATCGAACCCCTTCAAGACCGGCAACACCGCCTTCCGGCTGGGGATCGCCAAGGCGCTCGTTCCCTTCGTCTTTGTCTATTCTCCCGCCCTTCTGCTGGTGACGGATGGCTTTACCTGGGCCTCCTTTACGATCACGCTGGCCGGAGCCATGCTGGGTATCGGCGGGCTTGGGGTGGCGTTCTCGGGCTTTCTGATTGCCCCGCTGACGCGGTTGGAACGTTGGGCGGTGGCACTCGTATCGCTGCTGTTCATCGCTCCCGGCCTCACCACGATGGCGATAGGGCTGGTCCTGTGGTCGCCGATTGCCCTTCTACAGCTCCAGCGCCGACGTGAGACGGGAAACACGGCGCAGTGAACCCGCGCCCCTGCGGATTGTGATAGGACTGGACGAATCTTCTGTCGGCGACTACGGCGCGAAGAGATCGCGGCCCTGTTTTAATTCGGACGCCCCTGACATACCATTCACGGTGTGGATCCCTTCACCCTTTTCTCCGGAGCGAACCCCATGACGACAAGCGAGACCCACGAAGATCTCTACGGCCTGAAACGCTGGGGACGCGGGTTTTTCGAGGTTCTCGAGAATGGCGACGTCGCGCTCAAGAACCCGCTCTCGCCTGACTCACCCCCGGTCAGCCTTCCGGGGATCATCCGCGATCTTGAAAAGCGCGGTATCCACACGCCTATGATCCTGCGCGTCAGTTCCTATCTCGAAGATGCCATCCGTCAGATCAACGAGAGCTTCCGCGACGCGATCAAGCGCACCGGCTATCAGGGGACATATCGCGGGGTGTTTCCGATCAAGGTCAATCAGCAGGCGCAGGTCGTCGACCGGATCGTCGAGTTCGGCCGCAAATACGATTTCGGGCTCGAGGCGGGGTCGAAACCCGAACTGGTGATCGCCCTCGCCCACAAGCTGCCTGATGACGCGCTGATCGTCTGCAATGGCGTCAAGGATGCGGAATTCGTCGGTTTGGCGATCCAGTCGCGCAAGCTCGGTTTCAATACGGTCATCGTTCTGGAAAGCACGATGGAGGTGGATACCGTCATCGAGACCAGCCGCGCGCTCGGGGTCGAACCGATGCTCGGTGTGCGCGTCAAGCTGACCAACCAGATCAGCGGCAACTGGGCCGCCAGTTCGGGGGATCGTTCGACCTTCGGGATGAACACGGCCCAACTCGTCGAGGTGATCGACAAGCTGCGCGATGCGGGTCTGCTGCACTGCCTGACCCTTCAGCATTCGCATCTGGGCAGTCAGGTGCCCGATGTGAACGATGTCCGCCGCGCCGTTGGCGATGCCTGCCGCTATTTCTGCGAAATGAAGGCCGAAGGGGCGCCGCTCACGCATCTCGATCTGGGCGGCGGGCTTGGCTTCGACTATACCGGCGAACAGAAAGCCACCGCCAATTCGATCAATTACAGTGTCGAGGAATACTGCGCCAACATCGTTGAAACGGTCGCCTATGCGATGAACGAGGCCGGGGTAGAGCATCCCACGCTGGTCACCGAAAGCGGACGCGCTTCGGTCGCAACCTCCTCTATGCTGATCTTCAACGTGCTCGAGGCGACGCTGTTCGATGCGCCTGACGCACCCGCCGTGGAGCCCGACGATCACCACTATGTCAGCGACCTCACGGCGGTCGGCGATTACCTGTCGGGCGACCGCCTGCGCGAATGCCTCAACGACGCCAGCTTCTATCGCAATGAAATGCGGGCCCTCTTTCGGCGCGGGCATGTCGGGATGCGCCAGATGGCCCGCACTGAAACGATCTACCGCCACCTGATGGCGCGTATCAAGGCGCTGGCCGCCAGTGACGAGCGCGGCGCGGATATCGAGGACGAACTGCACAAGCTCGCCGATATCTATCACTGCAATTTCTCGTTGTTCCAGTCGCTGCCCGATGTCTGGGCCATCGACCAGCTGCATCCGCTGATGCCCCTTCAGATGCTGGATCAGCCGCCCACCCGCCGCGCGGTGCTGTCCGACATCACCTGCGACAGCGACGGCAAGGTCGATCACTTCATCGTCGCTGACGGCACCTCGCCGTCACTGCCGGTGCATGACCTGCCCGAGGACCGGCCCTATCACATGGGCGTCTTCTTCGTGGGCGCCTACCAGGAAACCCTGGGCGATCTGCACAACCTGTTCGGCGATACCAACGTTGTCACGATAGACTTGCGCGACGATGCGGGATTTGATCTGCTTCACGAACAGGAAGGAGACACCATCGCCGAGGTTCTCTCTTACGTCGAATATGATCCCAGCGATTGCGTGGCCGCCTTCCGCAAGCTGGTGGATGGCGCGATCTCCAAAGGCATCATCAGCGTCGAGGAACGCCGCCCGCTGATGGCGGCTTATCGCGACAGCATCAACGGCTACACCTACTACGAATAAGCGAACAAACCCGGGAGACAGAGGTCATGGGAAACACACTCGTAATCGGCGCCGGCGGCGTCAGCCATGCCGCCGTCCACAAGATGGCGATGAATGCCGACATCTTCACGAAGATCACGCTGGCCAGCCGCACGAAATCCAAATGCGACGCCATCGCCAAATCGGTCAAGGAACGGGTCGGAGTCGATATCGACACCGCTGAGATCGACGCGATGGACGTGGCGGCAACAGTCGCCCTGATCCGCAAAACCGGTGCCGAGATCCTCGTCAACCTTGCGCTGCCCTACCAGGATCTCAAGCTGATGGATGCCTGCCTAGAGGCGGGCTGCCATTACCTCGACACGGCGAATTACGAACCCGAAGACGAGGCCAAGTTCGAATACAAGTGGCAATGGGCCTATCAGGACAAGTTCCACAAGGCAGGGCTGACCGCGATCCTAGGATCGGGGTTCGATCCCGGCGTGACCAGCGTCTTCGCCACCTGGCTAAAAAAGCACAAGCTCGACAGTATCCGCCAGATCGACGTTCTCGATGCCAATGGCGGCAGCAACGATCAGGCCTTCGCAACCAATTTCAATCCCGAGATCAACCTGCGCGAGGTCTTGCAGGACGCCAAGCATTGGGAGCGAGGCGACTGGAAGGTGACACCGGCCATGACCCACAAGGTCGAGTTCGATTTCCCCGGCATCGGCCCCAAGAACATGTATCTCATGTATCACGAGGAACTGGAAAGCCTGAGCACCCATTTCCCCGAGATCGAGCGCGCGCGGTTCTGGATGACCTTCGGGGATGCCTATATCACCCATGCCAAGGTCTTGCAGAATGTCGGCATGACTCGGATCGACCCGGTGATGCATAACGGGGTCGAGATCATCCCGATCCAGTTCCTCAAGACCCTCCTGCCCGACCCCGGCGAGCTGGGAGAACAGACCAAGGGCAAGGCCTGCATCGGCGACATCGCCACCGGCGAGGCCAAGGACGGGTCGGGCGAGAAGACCTATTACATCTACAATATCTGCGACCACGAGGAGTGCTTTGCCGAGGTCGGCAGCCAGGCGGTATCCTATACCACCGGCGTTCCGGCGATGATCGGCGCAGCACAGGTGCTCAAGGGCAACTGGACCGCGCCGGGCGTGTGGAACATGGAGCAGCTCGACCCCGACGACTTCATGGACATGCTCAATCAGCATGGCCTGCCCTGGCAGGTGCATGAGTTGGACGCGCCGGTCTCGTTCTGAAACGGGCGCAGGGAACAGCTACGCCATGACCCAGCCCATGCAAACCCAGGCCGGCGATGCAGGTGCCTTTCGCCAGTTCGACCTTGGCCGCGTGCCCTCGCCCTGTTTCGTGGTGGACGAGGTCGCGCTCGAGGCCAATCTCAAGGTGCTTGCGGATGTTGGCGCGGCCTCGGGCGCGCGGATGCTCAGCGCGCTCAAGGCGTTTTCCATGTTCGCTCTGGCCCCGCTGGTGCGCTCCTACCTCTTGGGCACCTGTGCCAGCGGATTGCACGAAGCGCGCCTCGGTCGCGAGGAATATGGCGGCGAGGTCACGACCTTCTCGACCGGCTACAAGGAGTCCGAGATCGACGAGATCCTGAGCCTCAGCGATCACCTGATCTTTAATAGTCTGGGCCAGAAGGACCGTTTTGGCGCGCGAGCGCAGGCGGCTGGCGTCTCGGTCGGGCTGCGCATCAACCCGCAGCACTCCGAAGGCGAAGTCGAGAAATACGACCCCTGCCAGCCATGCTCTCGCCTTGGCGTGCCGGTCTCCCACCTGAATTCCGCCGCGCTGGACGGGGTCGCAGGGCTGCATATGCACACGCTTTGCGAACAGGGCTTCGCGCCGCTCCGGCGCACCTGGGAGGCGGTGGAGCCTCTGCTGGCGCCGCATATGGCACGGCTTCAATGGATCAACCTGGGCGGCGGGCACCACATCACCCGCGACGATTACGACCGCGCCGGGCTGATCGAGTTCATCAAGCAGCTTCGCGCGCGCCACGGCGTCGAGGTCTACCTCGAACCCGGAGAGGCGGTGGCGCTCGATGCCGGTATTCTTGTGGGCGAGATTCTCGACACGTTCGAAAACACGATGCCCGTAGCGATCACCGATATATCGGCCACCTGCCACATGCCCGATGTGATCGAGGCCCCCTATCGCCCTGCCCTGATGGACGAGGCAGAAGCCGGACATACCTACCGGCTGGGCGGGCCGTCTTGTCTCGCGGGGGACATTATCGGCGACTACACCTGGGCCGCGCCACTTGAGATCGGCCAACGTTTCGCCTTTCTCGATCAGGCGCATTACTCGATGGTCAAGACGAACACCTTCAACGGCGTGCCCCTGCCCGCCATCGCCATCTGGAACAGTCGCACCGACGATCTGCGGATCCAGCGCGCGTTCGGCTACCAGGATTTCAAGGAGCGCCTGTCATGAGCAGCTTTCTTGCCAGTGAACTCAGCGCAGACGAGACAAGCGACGCCGCCCGCTTCCGTGTGATCCCGATGCCGCTTGAACGCACGGTGTCTTATGGCGCGGGCACAGCGCGTGGACCGGCGGCGATCATCGCGGCCTCAAATGAACTCGAGCGGCTCTGCGTCGGGCAGGAACCCTGCCGCGCCGGCATTCTGACCGAAACCCCCGTCGACTGCGACGGCCCCCTGCCCGAGGTGATGGAACGTCTGGCCACACGCACCGAAGCGGCGGCGCGGGCAGGCCGCATTCCGGTGACTCTGGGGGGGGAACATTCGCTCAGCTATGGTGCTGTGATGGGCGTTGCCCGTGCGCTTGGACAGCCGGTCGGGATCTTGCAGATCGACGCCCATGCGGACCTGCGTGTCGCCTATGAAGGCGAAGAACACTCCCATGCCTCGGTCATGCACCTGCTGACCCAACAGGGGATGCACCTCGCCCAGTTCGGCGTGCGCGCGATCTGCCAGCAAGAGGCCGACAGCCGCGAGGCGAACAAGGTGTTCTGGCGCGATGCCGAGGATCTTGTCACCAACCGCATTCATCAGGTGGATCTGCCTCCGGATTTTCCCGAACTCGTCTATGTCTCTTTCGATGTGGACGGGCTTGATCCTTCGCAGATGCCCGCGACCGGCACACCGGTACCCGGCGGGCTCGATTACTACCAGTCGCTGCACCTCGTGGAACATGCGCTCAAAGGGCGGCGCTGCGTCGGTTTCGACGTGGTGGAACTGGCCCCCGATGGCAATGCGGCATGGGATTTCACCGCCGCCCAGATCGTTTACCGCCTGATGGCGCGCTGCCTCTGATCCCCGTGCCGCGCCGGGCGCACCCCCGCGGCACGAGGCCAGAACGCTGATTGCCGCGCGCGCTACCCCGCGTCGCGCTTTTGGCGTTCCTCATCCGCTGCCTGCCAATGCGTCATCTGGTCGTTCATCGCCTTCTGAAAGGCAGGCCGTGCCTTGGCGCGCGCGACATAGTCGCTCAGCCCCGGCCAGTCAGCGAGCGCCCCCAGCCCCTCGACCGCGCGCAGAACATCGCTCATCGCGATATCGGCGATACTGAAATCCCCGACGAGCCAATTGCGCCCATCAAGCACCTCTTGCATGACCCGCAGCTTGTGGTTCATCGCCTGTCTTGCATAGGCGATGACTTCATCCTCCGGGGCAGGACCGAAGAAGTCCGGGAACTTCTGCGCCAGAACCATCTGCATCCATGAGCCGGAAACCATCTCGAGCGTGTTGAACGCAGCGAACATCCACTGGATCACCTCGGCGCGTTTCACTTCAGGCATCAGCGCGCTGCCTTCGCCCAGATGGATCAGGATCGCACCGCTCTCGAACACGCTCAGGTCATCGTCCCGGATGACAGGGACCTGCCCGAACGGCTGGATCGCGCAATGCGCATCGCTCTTGGGGTTCAGCGGGACCGTCTCGATGTTGTAGGGCTTCTCAAGCTCCTCCAGCACCCAACGCACCCGCAAATCGCGAACAAGAGTGCGTGGAAACTCGGGCACCCAGTCATAGGTGACAAGCGTGACAGTCATGACGCCACCTCCGAGTCGAAGATCGTCTCGAAACCCGCCCACATCATGCGCATTCCGTCAAACGGCATTGCGGACATGTCCATGTCACCCATCTCGGCTTCCATTGCCTTCGCCGCGGCATCGCAGGTTTCGCGATCCGGCCACGCCGCCCAACTGAAATACGGAACCTCCCCTTCTTCGGCCTTGGTTGCGCGGTAGAAATCAGTCTGCTTGCCATGCGGCACGTCCCGACCGCAGGTTTCGACCATTCCAAGGGCGCCATGCTTCGAGAATATCTCCCAGCCCTCACCGACAAGCGACACGTATGCCTTCTTGCTCTCTTCCGGAACCGCCAGCACAAACCCCTGGTAAAAGGGCGCGCCGTGGGGTTTGCCCTGCGTGAAGACAGGCTCAAATCCCCCGATGATCATACGCCGACCATCGAACGGCATCTCGGGAATGTCCTTCATTGCAGGATCATCGGCCATTTTCTCCCAACATGCGTTGGTGGTTTCCCGATCGGGCCATTCGATCCAGGAAAAGACGATGGTTTCCCCCTCCTTGGCGTCGACCGCGCCATAGAAATCGGTCACCTTGCCCTTGGGGACATCGACGCCCCACGTCTCGATCATCCGCTTTGCACCATAAGTTTTCAACACCCGCCAGACCGCGGCGACATGGTCCAAAAAAGCCTGTCGGTTCTCATCGGGCACGGAACCGACGGAGCCCGTAAAATATGTCATTATGCGTTTCCTTATATGCTTGGTTGGTTGCCGGCGAATCCTGCCAGCCACTAAAGCCTGCCAGTTGCAGTATTAAAACCCAACGGATAGTATGAATTCATGACCGAACCGGCAAAAAACCGACGTATCCGCTATGACGAAGGCTGCCTCGCGGCCCATGCTCTCAATCTTGTGGGTGATCGCTGGGCCCTTCTGGTGGTGCGTGAACTGATGTTCACGCCCAAACGCTTCCAGATGCTGCGTGCCGGTCTGCCCGGCATTACCGCCAGCGTGCTCACCGGGCGACTTTCACAGCTCGAAGAGGCCGGTGTCGTCAATCACGATCAACAACTCGGGATCTATACGCTGACAGATGCCGGACGCGATCTCCTTCCTGTGCTCGAAGCGCTTTGCCGCTGGGCGCTGCGCATCCCCGGCCATGATCCCTCGCGGTTCATCAGCCCGACGGCCCTGATGATTTCGATGGGGGTCAATCTCCGGCAGAACCACGCACAGGGTCGCGAAGCGCTGGCCGGTTTCGACTTCGGCAACGAAGCCTTCGAGATGCGGCTGTCCGATGGGCGCCTGCATACCGTCGCCACACCCCGCCCAGACGCGAACTTTGTCCTATCGGGGAATGGCAACAGGATGGCGATGGCCGTCTATGGCCCCGCGCCTCTCTCGGAACTTGTATCTGGCGGTGTCGTCAGCGCGACGGGCGATCTGTCGGCGGCGCAGGATTTTCTCGATCTCTTCGCGCTCGATCCGTGACATCCCCCTTGTCCGTCGCGCCGCATTCACGACCTGCCCACAGGCCAGAACCACCTTCCCGAAGCGCGACATAAAAATGTCCGGTCCGCCCCGGAACTCATCCTTTCGTTACGAATTCGCCCAGAGAAAGGAGGCGCCATCACCTATTTCCAGAGCCTCTCAGCCGCGGGCTTTGCCGCCACCGCGATCAGCTATGGCCCAGGCCGCATGGGTTTCGGGCTGTTCGTTCCCCAGTTCAAATCCGTCTTCTCGCTCTCCAGTTCGACCGTGGGCTTCATCGCCAGCCTTGGTTTCTGCGGCTTCTTCGTCGGCCTGCTGGCCGCACAGGCCCTGCTCAACCGCATGGGGCCCAAGACACCTGTTCTGACCGGCCTCTTCTCGGCGCTGACCGGCATGGGAATGATCGCGCTTGCGCAAGATACGGTCATGCTCGCGACCGGCGTCTTTCTGGCGGCCTCAAGCGCCGGTTTCGCCTGGACGCCGTTCAACGATCCGGTGCATCGCAAGATCCGCGATTGGGACCGCCCGACCGCGCTGGCGCGGATCAGCACGGGAACGAGCATCGGCGTGGTTGCGGCCGGTCTTGCCGCCCTGGCGCTGGTCTTTGCTGACCTGCCCTGGCGCTATTGCTGGGCGTTCTTTGCGATCGCCGCTTTGGCCGCGTTCATCCTCAACTGGTCGGTCCTGCGCCGGATCGACAAGCCGCAGCCAAACGCCACCGCGATGCCCTGGCGCGAGCTTTGCTCTTTCGCCGCATCCCCGCTTTTCGCGATTGCCTTCGTCTATGGTGCGAACTCCGCGATCTACATCTCCTTCGCACCCGACGCGTTCTTTGCGCATGGCGGCATCGCGGGCATTCCGAAGGCGGCAACGCCCGCCCTCGTCTTTCTCTGCTACGGGGTCTTCGGCCTGACCGGTCTGCTTGCCGGTGATGTGAAACAGGCCATCGGCATGTCGTGGCTGTTGCGCCTGCTCATGTCGGCAAGCGCGCTGTCGCTGATCCTGGTCGGCATCCTTCCCGCATCTGATAGCGCGCTGCTCGTTTCAGCGGGTCTGCAAGGCGTTCACGTGATGATGACAAGCGCCGTTCTGGCCTTCTGGTCCGAAAGGCTTTTCCCGGACATCCCATCGCTGAGCTTCACCGCCGCCCTGCTCGCCAGCGCCGCCGGAAGCATCCTTGGCCCGGCCACGGCAGGCTCGCTATCCGATACCTTCGACCCGGCGACGATGTTCTTGGCGACAGCCACCCTGCCCGTTGCGACCGCCTGCATCCTGCGCGACCGCCATGCGCGCGAACGTTCCGTCCGGCCCGACACCCCGGAGCCCTATCGTTACCCGCAATCACAATCCTAGACGCTGAACGCCTGGTTCGCGCGCCAACAAGCTCGCTAAAGGGAAAATGGCGGGGCACGCGGGATAGCGATGAGAACTACGTTTACTCTATAGCCCTCCATGACCCTCTAAAATAGCCCGGCGACCTATCCAGATGCCGTGAGCAACACACAAGGATCATCCTCCGGCGTGAGGATTGTGGTGCGTAGCTTTGCGCGTGTAACGCTGACGCGGAAATTCTGTCGAGCCTGCATCATCGGCCCGGCAGCAATATTCTCACGCACGATCCGGTCGAAGTTGGCCACGACCTTGCCTTTTGCACGCCTTGGCCATCCCTCGAAGATGATGACCTCATCGAATTGCTTCCCCTTGGCCTTGTGCATATTCATCACCACCACGCCGGTTTCCGGCTTGTGCGCCGTGGCAAAATGCTCCTGCACAAAGGATTGCCGCGTGATGGCAAGAGCATTGAGATAGCCGCCGGTATCTCGCCAATCTTGAGTTAAGCCCTGCCGAAGCTGGGTGCCGCGCTCGAGCAGGCGGACGTTGCGAACGTCTCCAGCTATCGCCCGCAATCTCGCACAACCGCCGGCCTCCAACGCCGCGCGGATCGCAGCCCAATCGCGGTCAGGATCGCCGGTCAGGCCAACATCTAGGGCGGTCGCATAAACCGCGGCAGTCGCGTTCAGCACGGAGTTTTTGGGAGGTGCCTTCCCCACTGCCAAGCACTGATTCCATTTCCCGAGCGCTGCATTGAGACGCGCCGCTTCCGTCAGATCGCCCGCTGTCGGCGCTGCGCCACCCCGGCCATGGTAGTAACTACAGAGCAGGTCCAAGAATTCGTCGAAATGGCCGGCATGACGCCCCTGTTGAAGCAGGAAGGCTACGATCTCCGCCGCGAGAATCGGCCCATCCATATCAACGGCCGCCGTATGTCCGATTGCTGGCACCTGCCCAAAGGGCTCGCGCAACACATCCGACACCAACCGGGTCATCTTCTTCGTAGGCACAAGGATCGCGAGCGACCAATTAGGTTTGCCGCTGTCTATCAGACGCTTGCGTGCTTGGAGCACATGACCAACCAAGCTAGCAAAGGCTTGGTTCTGGTTCGATTTAAACCCCTGAAAAGCGATGCCACTGTAGTTGCTTTGCCGGAATTTCCCGCTCAGGACATCGTTACCGAACAGGGCGATTTCGGTGCCTTTGCTGCGGTGGTTGTCTCCGGCTAGGTCATGTTCTGAGGGGTGAAACGCGGCGCGAAAATGATCCAAGCGTTCGGGGTCAGCACCGATGAAGTCGAATATCCGCTGCTCGGGATCAGCCAGTGCGATTAGTGTGCTGTTCGCGCCAAGCGCCTGGACTACGCGCCATTGATCCGCGCTAGTGTCCTGAAACTCATCGAGGATGATAAATGGATACATGGTTGAGATCAGTGTCCGAACCTTCGCCGAACCATGCAGCAACGTCGCAACCCGGTCGGCGAAAAGATCGAAACAGACCCGGCCTTCCTCCTTCGCCAGACGGTTCCGTTCAGCCTCTTCGCGCGCTTTCTTTTCGGCCTTCTCCGCGTCACTGAGCTTGGAGTTGGCCTTGTAGCCACTCCGCACCGCCGATAGGGCGATGGCCTCGTTAGGTGGTGTCAGGATCGCCAGCCGGCGCGGAAAGCCTACGAGATAGCCGTGCGTCTTGAGGATGCGCCAGAAGAACGCATGGTAGGTGTCCACCTCAATACGTCGCTTTTCGTCTCGTGAAATCCGGCTTTCCTCATCCATGGCCTCCAGGACGCGGGATACGGTTGCACGGGCGAAGCTGAGAAAAAGGATACGTTGCTCCGGTCGCAATGCCTCACGCGCGATTTTCGCTGCCTTGAGGATAGAAACCGTGGTCTTGCCCGATCCGGGGCCGCCAGTGACGAGTTGATAGCCGTCCGTGGCAAGCACATCCTGTTGGGCCTTCGTCAACTCGACCATAGCAGAGCACTCTAGCCAAAAATGTCAGCGAACAGGTCGCCACCATTAGCGCCCGCCGCCGGCGGCGCCGGCGGAGGATCGCATCGCTTGCGCAGTTCGATGCAGGCATCGCGTATCCATTGCGGAATCTCCGCCTCCGTGCATTGGGCGAGAAACTCCGCAATTCCCCAATTTCCCTTGGACCAGCCAAAATATGCCTTAAGAGCGGCGACAGCTTGAGCTTTGGGGTCAGGATATTGCGCGAGTAGATGCGGCGGCCAATCTAGCATCTCTGCGAACCGCCCAAGCGCGGCCGCCGTTGTGTTGTTCAGCACCAGATCCTCGATACCCTTTTCCTCGTGCATGAAAAGATGCTCAACTTGCGCCTCGATAGCTCCTTTGGCGGCATCGGTCTGCTTATCGCAAACCGCGAAGGTCCGCTTACCAAGACGTCGGTAAAGCAATGCCAGATCGGCAATCTGGCTTTCGCTACCGGCGTCGATGATGCACAGCCCCAACGCTTCCAGAGATGAATAGATTGCCGGGTTCAACTCCGCTAGCCGGCGCGCCGCTGCCGGAAAGGCGGTCGCCTCGGTCGCCCCCTCTGCGATCAGCACCCGCCGGGCGAGCAGCCCTTCGCAGAAACGTGTGCGGAACTCCTGGCGATAGCGCTTGTGTTTCACGCTGTCAGGCAGCGCGATCTTCGCTTGGCTGAGGTCGCCGCCGTCGGAACGCGCCAAAATTACGGTTTGCTCCAGCCCGAACTCCTCCAGCACATAGGGAGAGTGGGAGGTGATGATCGACTGCGCGGAGAGCTTGCGTAGCTCATGCACGATGCGCTTCTGCGCATAGGGCGGGATCGCGGTCTCGACCTCCTCCATAGCGAAGATCACGTTCTGCTTGTCCTCGGCAATTTGCGAAAGCATCGCCAGCACCAGCATGTTGATGGTGCCCGTGCCCTGTCGGTAGAACGGTGCCGCATGGTCGCCGTTGCCCGTGGCTATGAACGCGGTCACGACCTTGCGCAGATGCTCACGGGTGAGGCTGGATACTTTGAGGTGCGGCTTCGCTCCCCATTCTTGCGGGACATATTTTTTCAAAGACGTGTTGATACTTTCCAAGACGCCGGAAATCCCCAGCTCCGGGTCACTCGCCACGTCAAAGCCCGCGAGCGTCGCGATGGTTGCTTCCCACATCTGCGGCCGGATTTCCTTTAGGCGCAGGATAATGTCGAGCAGGCTGCCATGTTCGAGGCTGAGAGCGCGTGATCCGGTCCTGAGCGAGCGCAGATAGAGGAACCCGCAATGCTGCTTGTCCTTCTTTGAGAAGGTCGCTGGGGGATCGTCCTCCGTGAGACTGCGCGTGTAGTAGGTGTTGCCGTCGAAATCATCCTCATCGAAGTTGTATTCGCCAATGAATGTTACACGCAACGCTGCCACGATTGCGGCGGCATCGACACCTGCTGGGTTAGCCTCTGCATAAAGATCGCCGGTCTCGACGTTCAGCCACTCGATATGTCCGCCGAACCGCGCCTGCTGTTCGATGGAGAGATGAACGATAGTGACGTTAATCCTGATCTTGGGAGCATCGCCCTCGACGGCGTTCTCGCCCTCCGGCACGGCGGCGACATAACGACCCTGCCAGAAATCATGCTCATCCACGGGTGGACGACGGTTGAGGCGATCCGGTCCCAGAACTAGGTCGATGGCCTCGATCACCGACGACTTTCCCGTATTGTTGTCACCGATGAGCACCGCACGATCGGGCAACACGATTGTAGCCGTGCGGATGCCACGAAAGTTCTCGATGGCCACAGAGTAGATTTTCATTGCTCGCCCCCAAACATGGCAAAGTCGCTCGCCCCACTCAGGCATTTCTTCCTTGTTTGCCCACGACCCGCCGTATCATTTCGATATTCGATTTCACGGTGCTTAGAAAGGACTGAGCCTAAATCTCAGTTGCAAGGCGAAGCGGACTTGCTGCGCGGACGAGGCACTTCCGCATGGTCACGTGAAGACCTCGCCCGGCATTATGCGGCGATCAGTGTGTCAGGGCCTTCGGCTTTCCGGTTTCCCACATCCTGATCCTGTTCATACACCCGGCCGCCGCTTTGCTCTGGCCGGGCCGGTTGCTTGGGGGCGCTGCCCCCTGGCGCGGCACAAGGGCGGCCGGGCGGTATCCCCGACCTTCCGCGCGGATGCCAGCATCGCACCTTCGTCACGACTTCGATCCGCTTGTGCAGGCCGGGTGATCCCCCTCCGCCCGTCCGCCCTTGCACCTTGCACCCCCCGGTCTCGCCGACGGGCAGGGTTGCAGCGCAGCGCTGCGCTCCAACCCGAGCCCATGAAAGGAAAGACCATGACGACGAAGACACAGACCCCGACCGTTCCCGAACATGGCGAAACGGTCTTCATCCCGCTCAACAAGCTCAAGAAGCACCCGCAGAACGCCCGGAAGACCCCGCACAGCGAGGCGTCCATCGAGGCGAAGGCGGCGAGCATCGCCGCCAAGGGCATCCTGCAAAATCTGGTGGTGGAGCCGGAAACTGATGCGGAGGGCGAGCCGACCGGCTGCTATCTGGTGAGTGTCGGCGAAGGCCGCAGGCTGGCGCAGTTGCTGCGCGCCAAGCGCAAGGAGATCAAGCGGACCGAGCCCGTCCGCTGCGTCATCGACACGGCGAACGATCCCGCCGAGATCAGCCTTGACGAGAACGTGACCCGCGAAGACCTCCACCCCGCCGACCAGTTCGAGCGCTTCCGCGAGCTTGCGGAAACGCGCGGATGGGGCGCGGAGGAAATCGCGGCCCGCTTCGGCTTCACCGCGCATGTGGTGAAACAGCGGCTTCGCCTTGGCGCGATCAGCCCCAAGCTGATGCAGGTCTATCGTGACGGCGATCTGACCTTGGATCAGTTGATGGCCTTCGCCATTACCGAGGACCATGCCCGGCAGGAACAGGTTTACGAAAACCTGTCCTACAACCGCGAGCCGTGGATCATTCGCCGCGACCTGACCGCCAGCAACGTGGCGGCAACCGACCGGCGCGCGATCCTTGTCGGCGCGGAAGCCTATTCGGAGGCGGGCGGCACCATCATCCGCGACCTGTTCACCGAGGATCGCGGCGGCTTCTACGAGGATGCCGCGTTGCTCGACCGACTGGCCCTCGACAAGCTGGAAGGCATCGCGGCGCAGGTTCAGGAAGCCGAGGGATGGAAATGGGTTTCGCCCCATATCGACTGGCCCCACGCCCATGGACTGCGCCGCACCTATCCGCAGCCGGTGGAGCTTTCGGAAGAAGACAAAGCCGCCTACGACGCCGCGCAGGAGGAACTTGAACGCCTGTCGGCGGAATGGGAGGACGCGGACGTGGACCTGCCGCCGGAAGTGGATCAGCGCTTCGCGGAGCTTGAAGCCGAAATCGAGCGGATCGACGGCAAGCGTCATGCCTATGAGGCCGACGAGATCGCGCGCGCTGGCGTGTTCGTGGTTCTGAACCATGACGGAGAAGCCCGGATCGAGCGCGGGTTCATCCGCCCCGAGGACGAAGCCCCGGAACCGGAGGAACCCGACGCGGAGGACGGCAGCACCGTCATCGACGGGGTGCGCGTCAACGCCCATGGCGAAGTCATGGACGATGGCGAGCATGACGAGGACGGGAACCATGTTTCCGCGCTCGAGCCCGAGGACGAGGATGCGGAGGAAGACGGCAAGCCGCTGTCGGACTCGCTCATCCGCGACCTGACTGCGCATTGCACCCTTGCCCTGCGTCTCGCCCTTGGCGAGCAGCCGGACATGGCGCTAATCGCCGTCACCCATGCGCTTGCCGCGCAGACCTTCTATCGCGGTGGCGGGGATGCCCATTGCCTCGAAATCCGCCCGACGAGCAGCTACCTCGCCAGCCACGCGGACGGGATCGAGGACACGGCGGCGGCGAAGGCATTGGAGGATCGCCATGCCGGATGGGCGGCAGACATGCCGCGCGACGTGGCGGACCTTTGGGGCTTCATCGCCGGACTGGATCATGCCAGCGTCATGGCCCTGTTCGCGCATTGCGCTTCGCTGACCGTCAATGCCGTCAAGCAGCCGTGGGAAACCCACAAGCGCCATGCGCTCGCCACCGCCGACAGGCTGGCGACGGCGGTGGCGCTCGACATGACGGCGCACTGGACGCCCACGGTTCGGGCCTATCTCGGGCGTGTCACCAAGGCGCAAATCCTCGCCGCCGTGCGCGATGCCCTTGGCGACGAGGCGGCGGAGCGGATAGCGGACAGGAAGAAGCCGGAAATGGCGGAAGCCGCCGAGCGGCTTCTGGCCGGAACCGGCTGGCTGCCGCCCGTGCTGCGCACTGAACGGCCCGCATGGCTGGCCGACGAGCAGCCGAAGGCTTCCGCCTTGGCCGAGGACATGCCGGACGCCGAGAGCGCCGAGGCCACGGAGGACGAGGCTTTCCCCGTCGCGGCGGAATGAAAGGTGGGCCGGGGTCGCGCAAGCGGTCCCGGTCTTCCGCCCCCAAAAATCGCGGCCGCGCGGCTTCCCCGCGCGGCCGGATGACCTCGACAGTTTGGAACGATAACGGCACCATAAAGATGCGCAGCGACGGTGTTGACGACTGCGCGAAAGGCGGTGCTGCAAAGTCAAAGGAACAAAATCATGGTCGCCGTCATGTTCATGAGCGTTGCGCTGGTCGCGCTTCTCTGCCTTCTCGCCTACACGCTCGCCATTTACGCGCTACCCTTCTTCGTCGGGCTGGCCGCCGCGCAGTTCGCCTACCAGACCGGCTCCGGCCTGATCGGCGCGGGGCTGGTCGGGCTGTTCTCCGCAGGCGTCGCCTTCGGCATCCTGGCCGTGCTGTTCGAGACGATCCGCACACCTATCATCCGCCTGATCGTGGCGCTTGTCTTCGCCGCGCCCGCCGCCGTGGCCGGTTATGCATTGGTCCATGGCATCACCAAGGAAGCCGTGCCGTCCGAAATCTGGCGGCAAATCTTCTGCATCGTCGGCGGCGGATGCGTCGGCATCGCGGCATGGATGCGCCTGGCGACGGGCGTCGGCCAGCTCTCGGGTTAGCCGTGTCGCGCGATGCTGATCCTACCTTCGCCAGTTCTGTTTGAATTCATCGTCAAACCACATCTCCACGTCATAAGAGACGGAGGTGGTGGTGCGGAAATCAAGGTAAGATGAATAATTCTGCTGGACCCATGACAGGAAGCTGCCGAAGCTCAACTGGTCTGCCGGAGTGGACGAAAAGCCAGATTCTTTCCGCCATTGATGGCACAAATGCCGGACAGCCTGTTCGCATTCAGCTTTTTTCACGCGTGGTCCCCGTTCGCCGCGAAGATCACGATTTCAGGCTCCCAACCGGCAGAAAGCTCCGGTGGACTCACCGAGTCCAGATCGAGGCGGATAAACGACTTGAGAATCGACTGAAACGTGTCCGTATCCCGCGCCCAGTGAATGACGCCATCGAAATCTTTGGCGAGCTTGTGCGTCAAGTCGAGTGAAGACCGCCGATTGACCCCAACAGGACTGTCCACCTGCACGATGGCGATCCTGTCGCCGCCTACCCATCGCACGATGTCTTCAGGGAGTTCATGCGCATAGTTACGACGGCCATCCCAAACGGCGGTTCTGATGACTTTTCCGGCAGGAGTTCCAACCCGGAATATCCATGGCGAGTCTTCCTGCGTGACACCGGATGCTGGATAGAATCTGGGCGGCGGCGGTCGATTGAGCATCGAAGCTTTTTGTTCGCGTATCTTGCGCCGCTGCGCTTCGGTCAATCGGCCAAGCAAGGCGCCGCTTGGATCGAACTGACGGATATGTTTCGAGTACGAAACTTCAGCGGTGCCCGCATCGTAAACATCTGAATTCGGGAATGCGAACAACAATACCTGCCCCGTGAAGCTGCGCAGATGCCGCATCACGATGTCCCATGCGATGTCGTCGTGAACGATAGGCACAATGTGAAGCGCGGCTCCCGGCGCTTCCATCGACAGTCTTTCTATGACGGCGATACCAACAGCGCTGAAGGATTCGCCGTCACCGAGGCAGAATCCGACATGGAAGGTCCGCTCACCAACGACTGCTCTGAACGCGCGCAAGATGACCTGCGTCGTGTCCGGTATTGTATCGTCACCTGTCAGTTCGCGAATGCGTGCTCCGTCAATCTCCGCCGCCGGGGGCAAAACGTGAAGATCTATCGTGCCGTTGTAGCGATCAGAATCCAGCCAAGCCCGTTCTTGCCTCTTTCGCTTGGCTTCACCCATCGTATTTCTCCCAAACTCTAGCTAAACGCCGCGACCACGGTTTCGATAGGCAGGAACAGCGTCCGGCTGTCTTCGGGGTATTCGACGAACTCGGCACAGCGCAGATAGAAGTGTTTGGCCGCTTCATCCTTCGCCTGGACCATCACGGCCCCGATACCAATGCTTTGCGAAGCCAGCGCAATCCGGCGCAGCGCGTCCGCCAAAAGGTCCGCGCCGAGACCCTTTCCGGCGTGGTCGAGGTCAACGGCCAGCCGGCCGACGACCGAGACCGGAATCTGGTCGGGCGCGTTGCGCCGCACCTTTCCGGGAGCCGCACCGCGCTCGACTGACCCGGCCGAAATGCAAAAGTAACCGACGACCTGATTGCCCACGCACACGACATAGGTGCGCGAAAACCGGCTTTCGTTCTTCAAGGCGCGATGGCGCAACCAGTCGTTCAACGCGGGCTCACCGCAGTCGAATGCCGAAAGGTCATGCTCTGCCGTCAGAGGAACTGGAGCAGACAGTGGCAATTCGGGATGGTCGGGCGTGTCGTCTATTTCTGCCATGCCGGGGTCCGGCGCAGCAGGGCCTTGAGCTTCGGCCCCGGCGCGGGCGGATTGTCGAGCGCCTGCATGAAGGCGTCGTAGCGCTCGGGGTCGAGCGTGAACAGGCGCTGGTCGAGCAGCACGTCGACCGCTTGCCGCCGGGCGCTTTCCACCATGAACTCGGTGCGTGTCTTGCCGAGCACAGCCGCCGCATCGTCGATGAGCTGGCGCGTGCCGGTCTCGATCCGCAGATTGATGCTGCCCTTGGTGTCAGCCGTAGAGGCACGACCTGCAACCGCGGTGGTCGCAGAACGGGCAGATTCCGAAGGGACGATACGAGCTTTGGTCATGATCGCAATATGAGTGCGCGTATCCACAATGTCAATACGACGGGAGGAAGGGAAGACTCGGGCGTTGCCCTGCGGGCCGGGCTTTCGGCTGCGCCGGAACCACGCCCATGGCGCGTTTCCGCCATTCGGCTTCAATCCCTAACGCAAGGGGGCGGCGGCGTCCATTTCGCGGTAGGCTACACGCGGATAGACGGGAGCAATTCCGGGGCCTCGATCCCGGTCGCCGCGGCAGGCCCATGAGATTGGGTTTTCCATTCACTTCAATTGGCAGGCGGATCAGCACCGGGAAAGGCCAAATCATCCGCTTGGCCGAGCATGGCGCAACGCCCCGCAAGCGATCTTCCGGCCAAACCGGACACGGCAGCATCGGCGAAGGTCAGACGAAACCACACCCGCAGGCCCACGCTGGCGACAGCGCGAATTGGCCTTGCCGGTCGGATCAGGGAAAACCGCAGCCAACAAACCCGCGTAGAGTCCCCGATTCCGGCGAGGCACAGGACGGCCGCCATTGCCCTATTCCACGCGATTTCCTGTTATGAGCGCTCCATTCGCGTCCTCGATCTGGCAAGGTCTGACCGAAGACCGGCTTCGCCTCGCTCGTCTTCCCACAACGTCCGCCGCCAGCTTTTTTCCGCCGCCTTCGGCTTTGCAGCGCGAAACAAAAAAGCCGTCGCCGATCGCCTTCCACGATGTTCCAGCCCCAAGGGGTGCGGGGCTGATCGTCCCCGGTCTCACGACCGCCATCGAGGTCGCAATGGTGCGGCCCGACAGGAAAAGGAATACGACAATGGCAACCATCGGCACCTTCACCCAGAACGAGAACGGCGCGGGCTTCACCGGCGCGGTCAAGACCCTGACGCTCAACGTCAAGGCCAAGTTCACCGCCACCGAGAGCGACAGCGAGCGCGGCCCCGACTTCCGCATCTTCGCCGGAGCCACCGAGTTCGGTGCGGCCTGGAAGAAGATCGCCCGCGAGACACAGCGCGAATACCTCTCCGTCAAGCTGGATGATCCGAGCTTCCCGGCACCGATCTACGCCAGCCTGGTCGAAGCCGAGGACGGAAAATCCCACAATCTCATCTGGTCCCGCCGCAACGGCGACTGAGGCCGAAACCCGAGATCGCCCCGCTCATCCGAGCGGGGCTTCTTTTTGCTCATGGCCGCCGCCTCTCAAGGAATAAGGAGATCGGGACACACGGCTTTCCGGTTTTCAGGCTTTGCGTATCCCGATCAAATCTTATCCCCAGTCCGCCGCTTCGCTTTGGCCGGGCCGGTTGCTTGGGGGCGCTGCCCCCTGGCGCGGCACAAGGGCGGCCGGGCGGTATCCCCAGCCTTCCGCGCGGATACATGCTGCGCATTTTCGTCATCACGTCGATCCGCTTGTGCAGGCCGGGTGATGCCCCACCGCCCGGCCGCCCTTGCACCTTGCACCCCCCGGTCTCGCCGACGGGCAGGGTTGGAGCGCAGCGCTGCGCTCCAACCCAAGCCCATGAAAGGAAAGACCATGAACACCATGACCCTGAACCATCACCAGCAGCCCGTTTCCAAGGGCTTCCGCGTGGACATTTCGCGCGGCGAAAATATCGGCCGCGTTTCGTCGGAATGGTTCTCGCGCCCGGATGACGAACGCTATCTGTCGCTGACCGAGCTTTATGAAGCCGTGAAGTCCCGCGCGGATCGCGCCAAGGCCCGCACCGTGGAGAGTCGCACCGTGCGTGTGGAAGCCAGCCGCGACGATGCCGAGTGGCTTTCGCTGATCGTGCCCGGACAGGAGCAGCCCGTCGCCCCGACGCATTGGAGTTTCGGCCAGCTTTGCAGCCTTGTCGGCGCACCGGCCCGCTACCTGCGTGATCTTCCCGCACCGCTGGCGGGCATCAATCTGCAACATGGCCTTGTCAGTCATCGCGGCGAATTGGTGAAGACACTGGAAACCGAGGATGGGCGCGTTGAGCTTCGCGCCGTGACCGGCCCGGACTACGGGCGCATCTGGGACCATGAACTTGTCGCCGCCGTCATGAAGATCGCGGGCGATGGCGTCGGCGATACCATGTGGAAGGTGCCGGGCGTTCTGGATTGGGCGACCATGACGCACAATCCGTTCGTGGACGTGACCAAGGACACGACCACGCTTTATGCCAGCGACCGTGACGTGTTCCTGTTTCTGGTGGACGATACGCACCCCATCGAAGCCGGACGCCTGCCGAACGGCGACCCCGATCTTTATTTCCGGGGATTTTATTGCTGGAACAGCGAAGTCGGATCGAAGACCCTCGGCATCGCCTCTTTCTATCTCCGGGCGGTTTGCATGAACCGCAACCTTTGGGGCGTGGAAGGGTTCGAGGAAATCAGCATCCGGCACAGCAAGTTTGCCGCGCAGCGTTTCGCCCATGAAGCGGCTCCGGCTTTGACCAGCTTCGCCAATTCCTCGCCCGCGCCATTCGTGGCCGGGATCAGGGCGGCGCGCGAGCGGATCGTCGCCCGTACCGATGAGGACCGCGAGAGCTTCCTGCGCAAGCGCGGGTTCAGCAAGGCCGAGACCGGCAAGATCATCGAGACCGTGTTGCAGGAGGAAGGCCGCCCGCCCGAGAGCATCTTCGATTTCGTGCAGGGCATGACGGCCCATGCCCGCAGCAAGGTCCATCAGGACAGTCGCCTTGAACTGGAGGCGAAGGCTAAGACCTTGCTGGAGAAGGCCGCCTAATCAGCAGAGCCGCGCAGCCGGAAACCCGGTTGCGCGGCTTTCTGCTTTTCAGGCTTTCAGGGTTCCAAAATTTTCCGCCGATCCGGCGACGCGGATCGGCGTTGCGGCCATGCCCGATCACATGGCCGCGCTCGCCGGGCTGCGCCCGGCTCGCAAAATCACGCAAACACTGTTAAGAATAAAATAACTATAAGTGTTCTGGATATACGAACAACGTTTCAGATCATACAGACTATCTCCCGCATAGGTCGTGCCCGAAACTCCTTGGTCCGGGTGTCTCCCCAAGCACCCGTGAGTAAAGGGAGGGTGCGCCATGCTGAAGATCAATTGGCGGGCGCCGGCGGCCTACAGGCACACGCGCAAGATTCCCGCCGCCGGATTCGCCTGGGAGTATCTGCGTCGCAACGACGATTACCGAGAGGACTTCCGGCTTCTCGTCCGCGCGAAGCGCCCGGATGCGACCGAGCTGGAAGCCTTCGCCCGACGCTGGGGCTTGCGATTTCCCGCACGATCCCGACGCCGCGCCTGACCGCGACCCGCTGTTCTGGTCGCCCCGGTTTCAGCCGCAAGCCGTCAAACTGGTGCCGGCCGAACCGGATGAGACGGCCAGCCAGCCGACCGTCGTTCTCGCCCATCTCGACGGCCTCGACCTGCGCCGCGCCGCCGATGGCTGGCACGGCATCTGGCAGGCGGATGGCGTCGAGCACCAATTCTGGCTGTCCCAATCCGTGCCGGATGCGGCGGCGTTCTACGCCGTCGAACTGCCTCTGGACGACTTCATGGAGCTTCGCGCCCATGCGGCGCGGCGCTTCTGGCGATCCCTCAAGGGCCGAACGCCTGGCCCCGACTTCCGCAACATGCCCGCCCAGCTCCGGCAATGGCATATCCTGTCCCTGCGCGCCCTCGACGCCCGGCTGCGCGGCGAGAGCTATCGCACCATTGCCGAAGTCCTGCTTGGCTTTCGGGGCGCTAAGGAGGACTTCGAGAGCGATCCGAGCAAGAACAAGGCGCGTCGCCTCGTTGCCCACGGCATCAGGATGATGCGCGGCGGCTATCGTCTGCTGCTACACTATCCGATCAGGATTCAACCAAGGTAAGGTATCTTGCTATCGGCGTGGTCTCGACGGTAGCCGTATCAATTGTCGACCTTTGCGCGATGTGCTGCGGATGAAGCATCGCGTACTTCGCGAGTATAAACATTGAAGCGCGTTCGTTCGGTGATAGGCTCGGATGGGTGCTAATGGCAGGGGGGTAATAAAGTGAAGTTAGTTAAAGCGCGCGTTCAAAACTACCGTAGTGTTCGGGATACCGGTGAATTCGACGTAGAGGACGGCAAGACGATTCTCGTCGGGCCGAACGAGGCCGGTAAGTCCGCCGTTCTTCAGGCGCTACAACAGATATCTCGGCCCGACGAGGTGAAGCCATTCGATCAGCTTCGTGATTACCCGCGCGCGCTGCTCAACGACATCACGACAGGTAAAGTGAAGCCGACGAATGTTCCTGTCGCGACGGGTTGGTTCGCACTTGATGAGGACGACGTGGCTGAGTTGCCAGCGTCGCTTCAGTCGAGCGAAATTACTTATCGGTTCACTCGCTACCTTGATGATACGTTTACAAACCAATTGGAGGGCGCGCCCGACAGGCCATCCTACGGTGATTTGGAAGCCGATCTCGTCCGTCTCGTACGCCACCTCGACGCTCAAGCCGGTGATGAAGAGCCAAAACCAAGTGTGTCGCTATCCCAGATCACGGAGGGCTGGCAGAAGCATACCGTTGTTACGGGAGACAAGGCGCAGACTATGTCGAAGTGGCTCAGCGACATGCTCGCCGTTGTGAATGAAGATGACGAGCGCGAGAATACCCGGTTAGCAAAGATACGGGAGCGCGTGTCTATCTCCATCGACCGGGACGCCGCTGTCGCCACCCTGCGTAAGCGACTTCCGGTTTTCGTGTTGTTCAGCAATTACTTCCGTGTCCGCCCACTCATCCACCTCGGACATCTCGCGCAGCGGATCGCAAGCCAGGCATTCGATGACGATCAATACGACTACGGGAATGTTTGCCTTTTAAAGTTGCTTGGTCTCGACGCAGCTAAGCTGTCCGCGATGGGCAAGTCCGGCGTCGATGCGCATGGACAGCAGAATGCACAGCTCGATACGATCCGGGACGAACTCGACGCGCGGCAATATCAACTCAACGCGGCTAGCATCCGGCTAACGAAAGAGATCCGTTCGGCATGGAAGCCGAAAGTCGATCGAGGCGAGGCCGACACCCTCCGCATCACTTCGGACGGCCAGTACCTCAAAGTGGTTGTGGTGGACGACCTGGGCGTTGAAGTTGAACTCGATCAGCGGTCAGAGGGCTTTCAGTGGCTGGTCTCGTTCTTTGTGGTCTTCTTTGCCGAGGCTGAGGATAAGCACGAGAACGCCGTCCTGCTACTGGATGAGCCCGGCTTGCACCTTCATGGACTTAAACAGCGTGACTTCCGTGATACCCTTTCTCGCCTCGCGGAGGGCAACCAGACGCTCTACACAACGCATTCGCCGTTTCTCGTCGGACCCGACGAACTCGATCGCGTGCGTGTGGTGGAAATGACGGATCGGGAGGTCGGGACGAAAGTCCACACCAGCGTCACATCGAACGATCCCGCAGCCCTGCTGCCCCTACAGGAAGCTCTCGGCTACGACCTTGCGCAAAGTCTCTTCTCCCAGCAGCGCAACTTCATCGTCGAAGGGTTGACCGATTTTTGGTATGTCGGTGCCGTCTCGGAACTATTCGAGGAGGCGGGCCAGGACGGTCTTCGGAAAAACATAGCCGTGATTCCGGCCGGAACGGCGGGAAAGGTCGTTTATTTCGCGACGATCCTCCATGCACACAATTTGAGGGTGGCCGCACTTCTAGATTCTGACAGCGCAGGAGATTCCGCCGCCCAACAAGAAACGCTTATTCATAGTGTCGGGCATAAGGGTATCTTACGCACGGCCGATGTGCTGGATGGAACAGTGACCAATCCGGAGATCGAGGATTTGCTCCGAACCACCTTGGCCTCCGTTGCAAAGGATGAACTCGGTCATGAGTTGCCGGCGGTGACGGGCCAAACATCACGCTCGATGGCCTCGATCCTCAAGTCAGAGAAGCTGTCCAAATATCAGCTTGCCAAAGCATTTGTGCGGTGGTGCCGGAACCACAGCCTAAATGACTTGCTGGCAGAAGAGCGATCAGCTTGGGAAAAGCTATTTGCAAAGGCGAACTCTGCGCTGAAGTAGCACGCGCGACTGCCGCTCTTGCTGGCCTAGTGGTGCACGCAGACGTTCGTACAGGCCGCAGCGAACGTCCGTAGCCGCCCGACCAATCGCAACGCCGCCACTGTAGCAGCCATGTTGGGCAATTCTAGCCTACATAGTGGTCAGAATTCGCCTTTTCACGTCTTATTGGCAGCAGCCTGTTCCAGTATCCGCTTGTAACCCTCACGCGAAAGCCATTGCGCGCGTTCGAGATGGCTTTGCCAGCATCGGCGTGTCCTGAACTCGTCGCCGACCGGATCGCGGTGCAGCACGATTTGCGCCACTTCCTTCCAGTCCGCGCCTTCCGCCTTCGCGTCGAGCAGCCGCAGATAGGTCACGAAATGCGCTTCGTCATAAGGCGTGATGTCGTTTCCCGTTGGCGCTTCATCGTCCACATCGGGATCGAGTTCGACGGGCGTTCGCATCGTCGTTCCCCTTCTACCCGGGAGCCGTGGTTTGCGGTGCGCCCCCGCAATTGGCCCCTCTGACCTGGTGATCGGGGAGTTAGTAACCGTGACTAGACGGCCCTATGACCTTTAGGCGGGCAGCCCTGGACATACGCCATAGGCTCCCCGACCATAAGGTTCGAGGATGGTGGTGCCGTCACGGTCGGCACCTACCGCTAGTCAGGGGTTACTAAGCCCCAAAGCAGCGCGTCTGCTCCGCGTTCAGTCTTACCCGACCCGCACGGGATTGTCTTCGGCGAATTGGCGCGCGCCCCACTGACACGCTGAATCTCTCCATCTTTTCAGTCTGATCCCGCCCCGGAGGGGGGTGCCGCCAGCGCGCGTGCGCAAATGCGGCACGCTACAGGCCGCCGGTCCCTCGCCATGGTTCGCCATAGCGCGCCGCCGTCATCGGCAGCGCCATCCACTGACGAACCGGAGGTCATCCATGGCGAACCGCCGCAATGCGGACCTGCCGCCGCGCCTTCTGCGCACACAGGAAGCCGCACGCTTCCTCGGCATTTCGATCCGCACCCTTGAAAAGCACCGCACCTACGGAACCGGCCCGCTCTATCGAAAGATCGGCGGCCGTGTCCTCTATACCCTGCGCGATCTGGAAGCTTGGAGCGCCATCGGCACGCGCAAATCCACCAGCGACACAAGTGCCGGCACCGTCTTCGCCGCGCGCCCGCTCACCCCCGAAGAGCGGGACGAGTGCTGAATGTTGCGCGACGACGATGACAGCCCCGCGCAGCCGACCGACACCAGCGAGCGCAGCCGCCTCGACCCCTTTGTGGTCGCGACCGGCGACGCCGCGCCGCGCGACCAGCGCGACCTGATGGAACGGCCGTTCTTCTCGCTGGCGAAGCGGCCCCGCACAAAACCGATCCTCTATCAAACCGCCGATGTCGAGGTGCAGGTGTTCGCCATGCCCGAGCACGGCATGGCGACAATCTGGGATGCCGATGTGCTGATCTGGGCCGCAAGCCAGATCGTCGCGGCCGAGAATGACGGTTTCACCACGTCGCGCTTCTTTCGTTTCATGCCCTACCAGCTCCTGCGCGCCGTGGGGCGGGCCACCGGCAACCGGGATTACCTGTTGCTCAAGGCCGCGCTCGCCCGCCTGCAATCGACCGTCATCGCGACGACGATCCGTAACGGGAAGCATTGGCGGCGACGGCAATTCTCATGGATCAACGAGTGGGAGGAAATGACGACGCGCGCCGGCCGCGTCGAGGGCATGGAGTTCGTCCTGCCCGAATGGTTCTACAACAGCGTCATCGACCGTTCGCTGGTGCTGACCATCGACCCGGCCTATTTCCGGCTGACCGGCGGCATCGAGCGCTGGCTCTATCGCGTCGCCCGCAAACACGCAGGGCGCCAGCCCGAGGGCTGGGCTTTCGAGATCGCCCACCTTCACCAGAAATCCGGCAGTTCGGCGCGGCAGTCCGATTTCGCGCTCGACCTGCGCCGCCTCGCAGTTCGTCAGTCGCTGCCCGGTTACAGCCTCCAGATCGAGTGGGAAGACGGGCGTGAACTGCTGCGCTTTGTCCCCGAAAATCTATCCACAGTGCCTGTGGGAAACCATGTGAATCCCATCGGGACATTAGGCGCACGGACTATCGGGACATTAGGCGCAAATCGCACGCCGTACTCTATAGAAGAATCTAACAATAAAACTAACTCTTCTTCTTTGACGCGCGCGCACGCGACCCATGGTGCCGGTGCCGCGCGGCGCGGTGCGCCATGATCGTGGCGTTCCTCAATCAGAAGGGCGGCGTCGGCAAGACCACGCTGGCGCTGCATCTCGCCGGGGCCTGGGCGGCTGAAGGACGGCGCGTCATCCTGATCGACGCCGACCCGCAAGGCTCCGCGCTCGACTGGTCTGAGCGGCGCAGCCATGAGGGGCTGCCGAGGTCGTTTAGCACCATCGGCCTGGCCCGTGACACGCTGCACCGGGAAGCCCCGGAGCTGGCCCGCGACGCCGACATGATCGTCATCGACGGGCCGCCGCGTGTCGCCGGCCTCATGCGCTCCGCGCTGCTCGCCGCCGACCTCGTGCTGATCCCGGTGCAGCCATCCCCCTTTGATGGCTGGGCGTCGGCCGAGATGCTGACGCTTCTGAATGAAGCCCGCATCTACCGGCCCGAACTAGCCGCCCGTTTCGTCCTCAACCGTTGCGGCGCGCGCACGATCATCGCCCGCGAGACGGCCGAGACGCTGGCCGATCACGATCCGCCCTTGCTCACCGCCACCATCGGCCAGCGCGTGGTCTTTGCTGACGCCGCGCAGTCCGGCCGGCTTGCATCCGAGATCGACGTCGACAGCCCCGCCGCCCGCGAGATCGCGGCGCTGGCCGTCGAGATAGATCGGCTGCCCATCGGGAGAACCTTGCCATGACCGGGCGCATCCGCAAGCCCGGTTTCGCATCCCGGCCGGGCAATCCCGAAAGCTGGATCAGGGCGGGCGAAACGCCACCGAACGGCAAAGCCGCCGGCGAAGCGTTCACCGCCCGCCTGACCATCGACATCACGCCCGAGCTGCGCGGCCGCATCAAGGTCGCAGCCTTCCGGCGTGGGATCACCGTCACCGACATGCTGCGCGACCTGCTGGCGCGCGAATTTCCATCCTCCGAGGGAGATCAACCATGACCGGCAATGCGGCGCACCGCTTGCACGGCCGTCCGCTGCCGGACGAACCCGCGCCTTTCACCACCTTGGTCGAACTGACCTTCCAGAAACGCAAGATCGAGCACTGGATACGCTTCGGCCGCAAGAGCTACGAACAGATACTCGACCGCCGCCGCAGCATCGTCGGCTTCGCGCCCGGCAGCATCTTCGCCTTCGTGCGATGGGCGTCCGGCGCACATGGCACGATCGTTTCCCGCATCGACATCCTGCGTGCCATCGGCCGCGGCGAGCCGTTCCAGACGCTGCCCTTCGTCCGTCCCGGCGGCGACATCCTGTTGCGTCTCGATAGCTGGGCGAAGGTGCAGCGCGCATTGCAGGCCATCGACGCCGTGGAAGCGCTCGGCCTCGATCCTGCCGACATATCCCCGGAGCACTGGCGGCACGTCCACAATCGTCTGACTGCCGGTCTGGAGCCGCACGCCTATACGCCGGAGCGACACGCCGCCTGGCTCGGTCGCCAGAGGATCGACCCATGACGCGCCGCCGTATCCTCACGGTAACGGCGTTGGCCGTCACGGGCATCGCAGCCGCCAGCGTCGCCGATTGGCCTGCGAAACTGATCTGGAACGCGACCGCCAGCGCGCCCATCGGCTTCTACACGGTCAGGCCGGCCGACGCGCTCGACGTGCCGGAGCTGGTAGCCGTCATGCCGCCCGAACCGCTGGAGCGATTCATGGTCGAACGCGGCTATGTCGGGCGCGGCGTGCCGCTCCTGAAGCGCGTCCTCGGACTGCCGGGACAGCGGGTCTGCCGTTTGCGATCCGCGATCACGGTGGACGGGATCGAGATGGGCGAAGCGCTCGACCGCGACCGGATCGGCCGCGATCTACCCGTCTGGCAGGGCTGCCGCGTCATCGCCTCCAGCGAAATCTTCCTCATGAATTGGGAGGTCCGCGACAGCCTGGACGGCCGCTATTTCGGACCCATCCCAGCAAGTTCTGTCATCGGCCGAGCGGTCCCGCTCTGGACCGATGAGGAAGGCGACGGCCGCTACGAATGGCGCGCGCCGACCCAATGACCGCTTCCCCATCGGCGGGAGCGGTGCCCGCCGATGGTTTTCCCAACCTCACCGCCAAGGAGACTGTCATGCCCCAGATTGGTGAATTTGCGCGCGACGAGGCCGGCTTCATCGGACACTTCGGGACGCTCTTGCTGCATCAGGACATCATCATCGTCGCGGCTGAGTCGTCCGACGCGGAGAACGCACCGGATTATCGCGTTCACCTGTTCGACGGCATGAGCAACGAAACCGGCCCGGAGATCGGCGCGGCCTGGAAACGCACCGGCGAGAAGGCCGGCGAATATCTTTCCGTGCTGCTGGACGATCCCACGTTCCCGCATCCGATCCGCGCCAACCTGTTCCGCGACGACGACGCGGGCGCGTCGTGGTCGCTGCACTGGAGCCGCCCGAAACCGCGCGACGAGCGGGACTAAGGCCATGCAAACCCGCGTCATTCCCGCACTCAAGACCCTCATCCCGTTGTTCGCGGAAAGGCCGTCTCATCCCGTCGTCCCGCTCGGGCGCAAGACGGCCGGCGCGCGCAGCGCAGGTCAGGGGCGGCCATCGGCCGGCGCTTGCGCCTTGCCCTTGACCGCAGCGAGCACGCCGGCAGGCTGGGCTCAAAGCGGAGACAGGGCTGTATGGCGCTATGCCGTTCTGATAATGACCGCCATGCTGTCACTCGGCGCGGGATCGGCAATGGCCGTTGCGCAATCGACGCCGATGGTCCGGCCCGCCGCCGTCGATCCCAACGCCGCCCACATTGCCGAAGCGGCGCGGCGCTTCGGCATCCCCGAGCACTGGATTGTCGCCGTGCTGCGCGCCGAAAGCGCGGGCGACGTGCGCGCGGTGTCATCGGCCGGCGCGATGGGGTTGATGCAGGTCATGCCCGACACCTGGGCGGGCCTGCGCATCCGTCATCGGCTCGGCCGCGATCCCTACGACCCGCGCGATAACATCCTCGCAGGCACGGCCTATCTGCGCGAGATGTTCGACCGCTACGGCAATGTCGCGGCGATGCTGGCAGCCTACAATGCCGGTCCCGGTCGCTACGACGAATACCTTGCGACCGGCCGCGCATTGCCACCGGAGACCCGCGCCTATGTCGCCGCGCTAGCGCCGATCCTCGGCGGCGAGGCTTCTCCCGATGCAGCGCCGCCACCGCCCGACTGGCGCGAAGCCCCGCTCTTCGTCACGCGCCCGGCCGACGCGCGGACTGCCGCCGCGCCGCCATCCGGGGCGCAATCCGGCGACGGCCGCGCAACCATTCCGGTGCGCGATCCTGCCGATGCGGAGCCGGAAACCGGCAGCATTTTCGTGGCCCGCGCCGACGACGAGGGAACGCCATGAGGACGGCGATCCGGCGCACGGCGCGACCCGTTCCGGTGTCCAGTCAGGCAGGTTTGCGCCTGGCTGGAATCCCGGTGGGAAGGACGGAAAGGGCGATAAGAAGGGAGGGCAAGATTGAAGGAACCGGCACCATGTCGGGCCGGTTTCCGAAATTGTTGTTGTCTGCACACTGGTTAGGCCGCCGTTTCCGGCACCATGATCTTGAGCGGCGGAGTGCCGCGATTCCGTGCAACGCCCTGGCCTTGCAGGCTTTTGTTCGGCACCATGGCCGCCGATTGCCCGATTTTCCGCGATTTCGGCCGGAGGCGCATCCATGAGCGCCGATGACGAAAACCGCTTCCGGCCAAGGCCCGGCCGCATCCGCTCGGACACCCCACGCGCGGGCAAGACCAAGAGCTTCCTCACGCAGGCGAAGAAGATCGCCCGGCAGCAGCGCCGCACCTCGCCCCGAGGCGGTTTCGGAACGGCGGCGTTCACATCCGCAACCCCGGCCGGTTCGCATACGGTCCTGTCGAGCGGCAAGGGCGTGAAGCGCGGGCGCGGCGCGGTCTTCGTCCGCACCCGCAATCTCGGCGGCGGCTGGCATCATCGGCAGCCGGGCGCGCGTCGCGTCATGGTTCAGCAGCGCTACATCCTTCACCCTGGAAAGGGCCGGAAGGCGCACTCCCATCTGCGCTATATCCAGCGCGACGGCACCTCGCGCGACGGCGAGCGCGGCCAGCTTTATTCGCGCACCGAGGACCGCGCGGATGGCGACGCCTTCCTGGAACGCGGCCAGGATGACCGCCACCAGTTCCGGTTCATCGTCTCGCCCGAGGACGGCGCGGAGCTGTCGGACCTTACGGCCTATACCCGCGACCTCATGGGCCGGATGGAAGCCGACCTCGGCACCCAGCTCGATTGGGTGGCGATCAATCACTACAACACCGGCCATCCCCATGTGCATGTCATCGTCCGGGGCAAGGACGATCTGGGGCAGGATCTGGTCATCAACGGCGACTACATCGTTCATGGTGTCCGCGAACGGGCCAGCGAGTTGGCGACGCTGGAACTCGGTCCCGTTCGGGAGATCGAGCAGACCCGCAAGCTCACCGCCGAGATCGACCAGGATCGTTTTACCCGCATCGACAGGGCCATGGTCGAGGAAGCCGACCGACGGTTCCTCGACCTGCGCCACGAACCGGGGGAGCCAAAGCGGCAGTTCGAGCACACGCTTCGCCTGCGCCGGCTGTCCAAGCTGGGGCGGATGGGCCTCGCCACCGAACACGCGCCCGGCGTCTGGGAATTGAACGAGCGGCTTGAATCGACCCTGCGCGAGTTGGGCGAACGCGGGGACATCATCCGCACCATGCAAAGATCGCTCGCCGCCGATGGGCTTGAGCGCGATCCCATGACCTTCCGCATCCATGAGGGCGCACCCGCTGCACCCGTCACCGGCCGCGTCCTCGACAAATATCTCGCCAACGAGCTGGGCGACAATCTCACCGTCGTCGTGGACGGGATCGACGGACGGATGCACCACATCGCCAACATCGACCCCATGCAGTTGGAGGATGCCCGGATCGGCAGCGTCATCGAGATCGGTCGCACCGAGGCGACGGCCCGGCCGTCCGACCGCACCATTGCGACAATCGCCGAGGGCGGCATCTATCGCCCGAGCCGTCATTTGGAGCAGGCGAAGTTCGAGGGACATGTTCCGGGCGGAGACTATGAAGGCTATGTCGATGCCCATGTGCGCCGACTTGAGGCGCTACGCCGCACCCGGATCGTCGAGCGGATCGACGCTGACCAATGGCGCATCCCCCCCGACTTCGAGAACCGCGCCGCCGCCTATGACGCCGGTCGCGACAGACAGGCCAGCGTTCGCGTCCTTTCTCCCGTGAATCTGGACAGGCAGATCGGATCGGACGGCGCGTCCTGGCTGGACCGGCGACTGATCCATGGCGAGACGGCCGATCTTGCACCGACCGGTTTCGGCCAGCAGGTGCGCGAGGCCATCGACCGCCGCCGCGAGCATCATGTCGAACAGGGCGATGCTACCCGCGCACGCGACGGCCGCGTGCTCTATCGGCGCAACCTTCTCGCCATTCTGCGCGAGCGGGAGGTTTCCCGCGTCGGCGTGGAGATGGCTGAAAGAAAGGCGCTGCCGTTCCGCGCCACCACGGACGGCGAGAACGTCAGCGGCAAATTCACCGGAACCGTGCAGCTATCCAGCGGCAAGTTCGCCATCGTCGAGAAGGCGCACGAGTTCACGCTTGTCCCTTGGCGGCCGGTCATCGACCGCCAGCTCGGTCGCGAAGTTATGGGCGTCGTGCAGGGCGGATCGGTGTCGTGGCAATTGGGGCGACAGAGGGGTCTCGGATTGTGACGGGATCAAACTCCAACGAGAACGTCGCACACGTAGTGGCGGTTCGGGAATAACACAGCGCTCCTTTGTTCGATGCGAGGAAAATTGTTTTGACCGGAGCGCTCACGGCAATCCGAAGTTCAACGACTTATCGGCAGCCAGGGCAACAGCGGAGAGATGGTCCGGCGAAGCGGCGCCTGCCCCGCGACTATGGTCGCTTCGATACCGTCGAGATTCACGATGATGGACCAGGAAGCGTCACCTGGGATGCTCTCAACGGAACTGTTCCAGGGTGGGGCACCATGGGCGTTGTTGGCCTTATCGCCTTCGCTGCAATGCCGCTTGCCTTGCTCTCCTCTACGCCTAACGGGAAGGAAAATGCGAACATGCGCTCTGTCTGGATCTGCTCGGGCAACGATGTGATTGCCAATCTCGCTGTATGGCGGCCGGGTTCGGCTTTTTCGGCACCGGAACGGGATGGCTCGACATCATCATGGCGACACTGGCGCAGCAAAGAGCGGCACGATCGTCCGACGGGCTATGTCCGCGTTCCGGAATGAGCGTCGAGCCAATCCACTATCCAGCTCGAAATGAAGCTTCCTGTGGTTCTGAAGGGCGCCCGATCCGAAGAATGGAGGCACAGTAATTCTCTCAATCCGTTTCAGTTCGCTCTTTCTGTCATCGATTTGATCCACTTTTCATATGTGGTCTGGCTGTCCAGTTACAGATTTGTGGGCAGTTTCGTTGCTCTCAACGCATCGCTCTATCTCACGAACAGTATCTCGAGCGGTGCGTGCCGAACCGACAAGAGTTGCCGAGGCAAATCCGGTCCAGTCTCCATAACCCAGAAGCCAGAGACGCGGTTCATCGATCGAACGCGTTCCAGTCACCGCGATCTTGCCATCGGTTTGCTTGATGCCCAGGCCATCGAGATGATCCAGAGCGGGATGAAAGCCCGTGCACCAGATAACCGCGTCGACGGCGGTCGTTGTTCCGTCCTCCCAGACAACGCGGTCTTCCGTAAAGCGGACAGGAGGGCGCACGCTCCGAAGGATGCCGCGATCCCTGGCTTCGAGCACCGAAGGGACCATTACGATATCTCCCAGATCGGATAGAGGAGCACCGCCCTGAGGGCTCCCTTCACCGTAACGCGCGGAAGCCCGGTCGAACAAAACCCGTCCGTCCACATCGTCTGGCAGGAATTTCGGGGGGTGGAGCGTCGCCCAGATCGTACCGGCAACCCTCGAAAGTTCCGCGTAGATCTGGGCACCGGAGTTTCCACCGCCGATGATCAGGATACTTTTGCCCGTCAGTCCTTCTGGCGAAACGTATTCGGCAGAATGCAGCTGTTGCCCACGGAAGGTTTCAGCCCCGTCATAGTGCGGAATGTACGGCTTACTCCACGTGCCGGTCGCGCTGATCACCGCCTTTGCGAGCCACGTACCGTTGTCGGTTTGAACGCGCAGCGCGTTGGGCTGTTTCTCGATATTTTGCACGCGAACCGGTCTTTCGATCGGCAGTCGATAGCGGTTTTCGTAATCTTCCAGATAGTTGAGCACTTCGATGCGTGTTGGAAACCCATCACCTTTCGAAGGTGGCATTTGCCGTCCCGGCAGAGAACTGTACTCAGCGGGAGAGAAAAGCCGCAACGAATTCCAGCCTCGCTGCCAGGCGCCACCGGGATTACGCTGCGCATCGAGAATAACAAAATCGAGATCGCTTTTGCGAAGATAGTAGCTGGCGGACAGGCCAGCCTGACCGCCGCCAATGACAACGACGTCAACCACCAATTCGTTTGTATCGTTCATGTGTTCGGCCCCACTCATGGATTGACAGGCGATTGCAGACCGGCGCTTTCCCCGTCGCCGACTCACGGCAACAGAAAAGGCCCGGTTGGCGATCGGAGGTTTCAGCTCAAATCAGACGGAAACGTCGGTGTCGGGAGAGATTGGAACCATGCTCCGGGCGGCAGCCCTGGCATACGTCGTCAGTTTCGAGCCAAGCACCGTCTTTCCGGGTCGGTTTCCGATTTTTGCCTGTCCTTCATGCATCTGCGAAAATCGATCACGCGGCATCTTTCCCCTCCGCATCACCGGCGCAACACTCTTCCATAAGGAAGTCGATCAGCCGTTCGAGGTTCTGGAACTCGGGAATGCAGATGGTCGTTCGGCTGTGTTTTTCCTGCCGGATGAGTCGCACCTTCGTCATTCGTGCGAGATGATGTGACAGGGTAGACGCCGGGATGCCGAGTTCTTTCTGGATTTCCCCGACCGATGCGCCCTCATGCCCAGCCCTCACCAGGAAGCGGAAGACCGCCAATCGATGCGTGTTGCCGAGCTCGGTCAGGCTGTCTGCGGCTTGTTCGTGATCCATACCGTCCTCCATTAATTCGAGACCTCTAGAAATATGGTTGACCCGAGCGCGATAAGCAACTAGATCAGTGGAAATTTCGACATATCTAGAAGGATGGTTTCATAATGTCACCCCAACTGCAAGACACCCTCGGCATGTTCGTCTTTCTCGCTGTCGAACTCTCGGTTCTGTTCATCGGGATCAGTGCACTGGTTGGCGTTCTCCAGCGTCATATTCCCCCGGCCAAAGTGGAAGCGTTGCTCAGCTCCACCGGTACTCGCGGCTATCTCCTCGCCGCAGGTCTTGGGGCAATCACGCCCTTCTGCAGTTGTTCGACCATTCCGATGCTGAAGGGTTTGATCCGAGCGCGCGCCGGGTTCGGTCCGATGATGGTGTTTCTCTTCTCCTCCCCGCTCCTGAACCCGGTTGTTGTCGTTTTGCTGGCGGCCACGTTCGGACTGACTCTCACATCCACCTACGTGATTGCCGCCCTTGCAGTATCGCTGGGTGCCGGATGGCTGATGCATGCGTTCGGTTTCGAGCGGTATATCCGTCGCACAGCAACGAAAGAGACCGGCGGATGTGGCTCGTCGCAAAGCCAGTGTGGTGCTGCACCGGCCGTACCGGATTGCGGAAGTCCGAAAACCGATAGCTGCGGCTCTCGGTCGGAAAGCGCCTGCGGCGACACCGCAATCAAGATCACTCCTGCGTCCGGCAGCTGCTGTGACAGCCAGTCTTCCGTCCGAACGAAGGAGACGGGAAAATACAGCGGTGTGTGGCGGGATGCATGGATCGACTTCGTCGACGTGTTACCCTATCTGCTCGTCGGCATTGCGCTCGGCAGCTTGATCTACGGATTCATGCCGACCGCTCTGCTTGAGCAGTATGCCGGTCCGGACAATCCGTTCGCTATTCCTGTTGCCGCCGTCATTGGCGTGCCGCTGTATATCCGCGCAGAGGCGGTCATACCGCTCGCCGGGGCTCTTATGGCGAAAGGAGTGGGCGCAGGGACCGTCCTTGCACTGATCATCGGAAGCGCCGGGGCCAGTTTGACCGAACTCATCCTGCTGCGCTCCCTCTTCACGATGAAGCTTCTCGTGGCATTCGTCGGGGTCATCTTCGCCATGGCGATGATCGCAGGCTACGCGACCTACCTGTTTTTCTGACTTAGATCAGAGATGATTAAGTCCTCAAACCACTTGGATACCTTTCGCAGTCTTGGCCTTTTCTCTCCCGGCCAAGGCCAAGACTGCCGCCGGATGACAGGGGGCAGTTAGCGATGCGACGGAGACGGCGTTTGACGCTGACTTTAGATAGTCGATCGGGTATGCCTTCCCGGCTGGGATCACGCATTCCCCTTGTGTCGCTCATCCACACACTCGCCGTTGCCGAATATCTGAACTTCCGTCACGCTGCTAACGCGCTGGGTGTCAGCGTTTCGACTGTCAGCACCCGTGTGAAAACCTTAGAGGAAGACCTAGGCATCCTTCTGTTCGAGCGTCACGCACGCGGCGTCCGGCTAACCGATGCAGGTCATCGCTTTATCGAGCAAGTATCAGCGGGCGTCGATCAACTCGACCATGCGGTGAAGACCGCCGGCTTGGCCGCCTCGGGCGAGTGCGGTCGCCTGCGTCTCGGCATCCACGCCCTTATCCCGCGCAGCTTCCTCGCGGAACTCATCGCACAATATCGGGAGACCCATCCGGGCATCGCAGTCGAGATCACCGAAAGCACGGCCCGCGATGCGGTGATCCAGCTTCGCTCCGACCTTCTGGACCTGGCGTTCGTCGCCGGCCCGGCCGAGTTGCCCGATTTCCATTCCCGGCGCATTTGGACCGAGCCGCTGGTGGCGGTGCTGCCGGAACGGCATCCGCTCGCTGGGCAGTCGACCGTCACATGGCCTGATCTGGCGGGAGAGACCTTTCTCGTGCGCTATGACAGCACCGGCCCGCAGGTCCACGACCATATCATCCTGCGCCTCGCCGGGCGCTTGCCGCCGCCCTCGATTCAGCGCTTCGGTGTGGGGCGCGGCACGCTGCTGTCCATGGTCGAGCAGGGTTTCGGCATCACCATCGTCGGGGCCGCCACCGCGTTGCTGCCGACGACCGGCCTCGTCTTCCTGCCGTTCGCCGACGAGCCGGAGCCGGTTTCGTTCTCGGCCATCTGGTCGCCGTTCAACCAAAGCCCGGCCATCCGCAACATGCTGGTCCTCGCGGGCAAGCTGGGACGCATCTGCGATTCGGCTCCGGGTGGCATCCAGAATGAGCCGCGCGAGCGCCCGCAATGACGTGACCCGTCCTATTTGCCGCCGATAGTATCCGGCAGCCCTCCCGTATCCGTTTTCCTGTTGCCTGTAGTGGATTTGCCTATTCTCTGATCGGCTCCGTCTCTTTGTCCGACTGGAGCCCGTATGCGCGGAGGCCGAATCCTTTGGGGTCAGATTGCTATCGTCTTCACCATCGTTCTGGTGATGACCTGGGCGGCGACGCAATGGGTCGCCTTTCGCCTCGGCTTCCAGCCGCAGCTTGGAGCACCGTGGTTCGAGCTGGCGGGTCTGCCGGTCTATTACCCGCCAGCCTTCTTCTGGTGGTGGTTTTCCTTCGACGCCTATGCGCCCGCGATCTTCGTCGAAGGTGCGATCATCGCCGCGTCCGGCGGCTTCATTGCCATCGCCGCCGCCATCTTTATGTCGATCATCCGCGCGCGGGAGGCGAAGAACGTCGCCACCTACGGATCAGCGCGATGGGCGGAGGACAAGGAAATCCGCGCGGCCGGATTGCTCGGCCCCGATGGCGTCCTGCTCGGCCGCTACGAACGCGACTATCTGCGCCACGACGGTCCCGAGCATGTCCTTTGCTTCGCCCCGACGCGCAGCGGCAAGGGCGTCGGCCTCGTGGTGCCCACGCTCCTGACCTGGCCGGGAAGCTGCATCGTCCACGACATAAAGGGGGAGAACTGGACGCTGACAGCCGGCTTTCGCGCAAAGCACGGCCGCGTCCTGCTGTTCGATCCGACCAACGCGAAGTCGTCGGCCTACAATCCGTTGCTGGAGGTGCGACAGGGCGAGTGGGAAGTCAGGGACGTGCAGAATATCGCGGATATTCTGGTCGATCCCGAAGGCAGCCTCGACAAAAGAAACCATTGGGAAAAGACCTCCCATTCCCTGCTTGTCGGCGCGATCCTGCATGTTCTCTATGCCGAGAAGGACAAGACGTTGGCGGGCGTCGCCAGCTTCCTGTCCGATCCGCGCCGCCCGGTCGAGGCGACCTTGCGCGCGATGATGGACACGCCGCATCTTGGGCCGAGCGGCGTTCATCCCGTCATCGCATCGTCGGCGCGGGAGCTGTTGAACAAATCCGAGAACGAACGGTCGGGCGTGCTCTCCACCGCCATGTCGTTTCTCGGCCTCTACCGCGATCCCGTGGTGGCGCGTGTGACGGCGCGCTGCGACTGGCGCATTGCCGATCTGGTCGAAAGCAAGGAGCCGGTCAGCCTCTACCTCGTTGTGCCGCCATCCGACATCAACCGCACCAAACCGCTCATCCGCCTGATCCTCAACCAGATCGGCCGCCGGCTGACCGAGGACTTGAACACCTCCGGCAAGCGCCACCGCCTGCTGTTGATGCTGGACGAGTTTCCGGCGCTCGGCCGGCTCGACTTCTTTGAGAGCGCCCTGGCGTTCATGGCCGGCTACGGCCTCAAATCCTTCCTGATCGCGCAGAGCCTCAACCAGATCGAGCGCGCCTACGGCCAGAACAATTCGATCCTCGACAACTGCCATGTCCGCGTCAGCTTCGCCACCAATGACGAACGGACGGCCAAGCGGGTGAGCGACGCTCTCGGCACCGCGACCGAGTTGCGCGATTCCACCAACTATGCCGGCCATCGCCTCGCGCCCTGGCTCGGGCATCTCATGGTGTCCCGGCAGGAGACGGCTCGGCCATTGATGACGCCGGGCGAGATCATGCAGCTTCCGCCCACCGATGAAATCGTCATGGTCGCGGGCACGCCGCCGATCCGCGCCACCAAGGCGCGCTACTTCGAGGATTCGCGGTTCACTGAACGCCTCCTGACCCCACCCGATCCGGCGGCCGGTCCCGCCACGAACCCGTCATCCGATGATTGGTCGAGCCGGTTGGTCGCGCAGAAGGGCGATGCCCAGTCCATGGCTAGCGGAACGGAAGGCGATCCGGCCAATGCCGGCATCCGCCGTGAACCGGAATTGCCCGAGCATGAGGAAATCGTTCCGCCGCCGTCTCCGGCGCGGGAGTTCGACATCCTTGACGACGAACCGGACCTGGACGCGGCCAAAGCCCGCGCCCTGCGTCAGCGCATGCGCGCGGTCGCCCGGCAGGCGTCGATGAACCCCGATGACGGGATCGAGCTTTGAGGAACCCTCCCATGGCCACACGAACCCGCATGAACGTCTATTTCGATCCCGAATTGCTGCAACAGGTCGAGATGCTGGCGCTGCGCCGCAATGTCTCCAAATCCGCCATCGTGGAGGCGTCCGTCGCTTCCTTCCTGTCCGGCGACGCAGCGGATCGGCTGGAGGCGGCCATGACGCGCCGCCTGGACAGGCTCGGCCGACAGATGGACGGGCTCGACGAAGATCTCGCCGTGCTCGGCGAGACGCTTTCGCTGTTCGTCCAGTTCTGGTTGACGATCACGCCGCCGATCTCCGACACCGGGCAATCGTCCGCCCGCGCGAAAGGCGTGGAACGGTTCGAGGGCTTCATTCAGACCCTCGGCAAGCGCCTCGCCACCGGAGACAGGTTCCTCAAGGAGCTGTCGCGCGATGTCGATTCGCTTGGGGACAGTCCCGCGCAGCGGCCGTCCGACCCCGATAGCGACCGACCCTGAATTTTCAAACCGTCCTATTTGCCGCCGATCACCGCCGGTGGCCGCACGCGCGTAAATAGTTGTTGAGTCGGCCAAAAATCAGGTTCTTTTAATCGACCCCGATGCGGGGACCGACTGTCGTGCGCCCCGTCGAAAGCGGGGCCGACATGACTGCCACACATCACAGACCGGAGGCGATCCAGCGCGGCGCGCGGATGCTGCGCACGGCGCTCGGCCCGGCCATTGCCCGGTTTCTGGAAGACCCGGCCGTGGTCGAGGTCATGCTGAACCCGGATGGCCGCATCTGGATCGACCGGCTGTCCGAAGGATTGGCGGATACGGGCGAAACGATGCCGCCGGCCGATGGCGAGCGCATCGTGCGCCTGGTCGCACACCATGTCGGCGTCGAGGTTCATGCCCGCAGTCCCCGCGTTTCGGCCGAGCTTCCCGAGAGCGGCGAACGCTTTGAAGGCTTGCTTCCCCCGGTGGTTTCCTCGCCGGCCTTCGCCATCCGCAAGCCCGCCGTCGCGGTGTTCACGCTCGACGACTATGTGTCCGCCGGCATCATGTCCGCCGATCAGGCGGAAACGCTACGCGCGGCCGTCGCATCCCGCGCCAACATCCTCGTGGCGGGCGGCACCAGCACCGGCAAGACCACACTGACCAACGCGCTTCTGGCCGAAGTCGCCAAGGGCGCGGATCGTGTCGTCATCATCGAGGACACTCGCGAGCTGCAATGCGCCGCGCCCAACCTTGTCGCTATGCGGACGAAAGACGGCGTGGCGACGCTTTCCGATCTGGTCCGTTCCTCGCTGCGCCTGCGCCCCGACCGCATCCCCATCGGCGAGGTGCGCGGATCGGAAGCCCTCGATCTGCTCAAAGCATGGGGCACGGGCCACCCGGGCGGGATTGGCACCATCCACGCAGGCACCGGCATTGGCGCGCTGCGCCGGCTTGAACAGCTCATTCAAGAGGCTGTCGTCACCGTCCCGCGCGCCCTGATCGCGGAAACCATTGACCTTGTTGCCGTCCTTTCCGGGCGCGGTTCCGCGCGCCGGCTGGCCGAACTCGCCCGCGTCGAAGGGCTGGGGCCGGACGGCGACTACCGCATCACGCATCTCAGCCCCTTGGCAACCCCCACCAGAACTGGAGACCCCGAATGATCCGTCATACCATGCGCATCCGCCGCCACGTCGCCACGGCCGCGACCTTCACCTATGTCGGCCTCTTCATGGCTCCGGCCGCCCATGCCTCGGGATCGTCGATGCCGTGGGAAGCGCCGCTCCAATCCATCCTCGAATCCATCGAGGGGCCGGTCGCCAAGATCATCGCCGTCATCATCATCATCGTGACCGGCCTGACGCTGGCCTTCGGCGACACCAGCGGCGGTTTCCGTCGCCTGATCCAGATCGTGTTCGGCCTGTCCATCGCGTTCGCCGCATCGAGCTTCTTCCTGTCGTTCTTCTCGTTCGGCGGCGGGGCGCTCGTCTGATGGCGGGCGGTCTCGAACAACTGGACGCGGTGCCGGGATTCTCGATCCCGGTCCACCGGGCGTTGACCGAGCATATCCTGCTCGGCGGCGCTCCGAGAAGCATCGCCATCATGAACGGGACGCTTGCCGGGGCCGTGGGTCTCGGCCTGCGCCTCTGGCTGGTCGGCATCGCCATATGGGCCATCGGGCATTTCGCGGCGGTATGGGCGGCGAAGCGCGATCCCCAATTCGTCGAAGTCGGGCGGCGGCATCTGCGCATCCCGGCTTTTCTGGCGGTCTGAGGGGAGCCCATCCATGATGAACCTTGCCGAATACCGCCGCACCGCCGCGCGCCTCGCCGACTATCTGCCCTGGGCGGCGCTGGTCGGTCAGGGTGTCGTGCTCAACAAAGACGGATCGTTCCAGCGCACCGCGAAGTTTCGCGGTCCCGATCTGGATTCCGCCGTCGCCGCCGAGCTAGTCGCCGTCGCCGGTCGCATCAACAACGCCGTGCGCCGTCTCGGCTCCGGCTGGAGCATCTTCGTTGAGGCGCAGCGCAGCGAGGCCGCGACCTATCCCGACAGCGCCTTTCCCGACGCCGCCTCGGCGCTGGTCGATGCAGAGCGCAAAGCGGGTTTCGAAGAAGCCGGCACGCATTTCGTGTCCGGCTATTTCCTGACCTTCCTCTGGCTGCCCCCGGCCGAGGAAGCCGCCCGCGCGGAAAGCTGGCTCTACGAGGGTCGCGAGCAATCCGGCGTGAACCCGTGGGAGGTCCTGCGCGCCTTCATCGATCGCACCGATCGCGTGCTGGCGCTGCTCGACGGATTCATGCCGGAGTGCCGCTGGCTCGATGACGGGGAGACGCTGACCTACCTCCATTCGACCATATCGACCAATCGCCACCGTGTGCGCGTGCCCGAGGTGCCCATGCACCTCGACGCGCTGCTGGCCGATCAGCCCTTGACGGGCGGGCTGGAGCCGCGCCTTGGCGACGCGCATCTGCGCGTCCTGACCATCGTAGGTTTCCCGACCGCGACGACGCCTGGCCTGCTCGACGAGATGAACCGGCTGCCGTTCCCCTACAGGTGGAGCACGCGCGCGATCCTGCTGGACAAAGTGGACGCCACAAAGCTCCTGACCCGCATCCGCCGCCAATGGTTCGCCAAGCGCAAGAGCGTCGCCGCGATTCTGAAAGAGGTGATGACCAACGAGGCGTCCGCCCTTGTGGACACTGACGCCGCGAACAAGGCGCTCGACGCCGACATGGCGTTGCAGGAGCTTGGGGCGGACGTGGCGGGCATGGCCTACGTCACAGCGACCGTCACCGTATGGGATGCCGACCCGCGCCTTGCCGACGAGAAGCTGCGCCTGGTCGAGAAGATCGTTCAGGGCCGCGACTTCACCGCCATGCCCGAGAGCGTCAACGCGGTTGACGCATGGCTCGGCAGCCTGCCCGGACACGCCTACGCGAATGTCAGGCAATCGCCCATCAGCACTTTGAATCTCGCCCACATGATCCCGCTTTCGGCGGTGTGGGCGGGGCCGGAACGGGACGAGCATTTCGGTGCGCCCCCTTTGCTCTTTGGAAAGACCGAAGGCTCAACCCCGTTCCGGTTGTCTTTGCATGTCGGCGACGTAGGGCACACCCTTGTCGTCGGCCCCACGGGCGCGGGCAAGAGCGTGCTGCTCGCCCTCATGGCGCTCCAGTTCCGCCGCTACGAGGCCAGCCAAGTCTTCGCCTTCGACTTCGGCGGCAGCATCCGCGCCGCGTCGCTCGCCATGGGCGGCGACTGGCATGACCTTGGCGGCGGGCTGACAGAAGGGGCCGAGGCGTCCGTCTCGCTCCAGCCGCTGGCCCGCATCCACGACACCTATGAACGCGCATGGGCGGCGGACTGGATTGCCACCATCCTCATGCGCGAAGGCATCGCCATCACGCCCGAGGTCAAAGAGTATCTTTGGACGGCGCTGACTTCGCTCGCCTCCGCGCCGGTCGAAGAACGCACGATCACCGGCCTTGCGGTGCTGTTGCAATCCAACGATCTGAAACAGGCGCTCCGGCCGTTCTGCGTCGGCGGTGCCTATGGCCGGTTGCTCGACGCCGAGACAGAGCATTTGGGATCGGCGGACGTGCAGGCGTTCGAGATCGAAGGGCTGGTCGGCACCGGCGCGGCCCCGGCCGTTCTGTCCTACCTGTTCCATCGCATCGGCGACCGGCTCGACGGCCGCCCCACGCTGCTCATCATCGATGAAGGCTGGCTTGCGCTCGACGACGAGGGATTCGCCGGCCAGCTCCGCGAATGGCTGAAGACGCTGCGCAAGAAGAACGCCAGCGTCATCTTCGCCACGCAAAGCCTGTCCGACATCGACGGCAGCAACATCGCGCCCGCTATCATCGAGAGCTGCCCGACGCGGCTCCTGCTGCCGAACGAGCGCGCCATCGAGCCGCAGATCGCGGCCATCTATCGCCGCTTCGGCCTCAATGACAGGCAGATCGAAATCCTCGCAAGGGCCACGCCCAAGCGGGATTATTACTGCCAAAGCCGCAGGGGCAACCGCCTGTTCGAGCTGGGCCTGTCCGAAGTCGGCCTCGCCCTCTGCGCCGCATCCGCCAAATCCGACCAGACCCTCATTGCGCAGATCGTTGCGGAGCACGGCCGCGATGGTTTCCTCGCCGCATGGCTGCGCGAGCGCGGCGTCGAGTGGGCGGTCGAGCTGATCCCCAACCTCACCAATCTTGCCGACCGGCCGGAATCCGCCGCGCCGGCCCGACTCGATACCCCACAGGAGATTCTTCCATGACCTATTCCAAGTTTGTCGGGGCCTCGGCCCTTGCGCTGGCGCTCGCCATTCCGGTCGCGCTTTCGCCCATGCTGGCAAGCCCGGCCCATGCGCAATGGATCGTCTATGATCCGACCAACTACGCGCAGAACGTGCTCACGGCCGCGCGCACGCTGGAGCAGATTAACAACCAGATCACCTCGCTCCAGAACGAGGCCCAGATGCTCATCAATCAGGCCCGCAATCTGGCGAGCTTGCCATATTCCTCGCTCCAGCAGATTCAACAGAACGTCAGCCGCACGCAGCAGCTTCTCAGCGACGCGCAGAACATCGCGTTCGACGTGCAGAACATCGACCAGGCGTTCCAGAGCCAATACGGCAATGTGTCGCTGTCGGCGACCGACGCCCAGCTTGTCGCCGATGCGCGCGACCGTTGGCAAAACACGGTCGGCGGCTTGCAGGACGCCATGAAGGTGCAAGCCGGTGTCGTCGGCAATATCGACAGCAACCGCGCCGAGATGGCCGCGCTCGTCGGCCGGAGCCAGGGTGCGACCGGCGCATTGCAGGCCACGCAGGCCGGCAATCAGATCCTCGCCCTCCAGTCGCAGCAGCTTTCCGACCTGATCGCCATGCTCGCCGCCAACGGCCGGTCGGAAGCGCTGATCGAGGCCGAGCGTGCGACGGCCGCCGAACAGGGCCGTGTCCAGCGCGAGCGCTTCCTGACCCCCGGCAGCGGCTACCAGCCGGGCAACGCGCAGATGTTCAACGGCAACAACTGACCACGGGAGGGGCCGCCCATGGACGGCAAGATGCTGGCCCGGCTCGGGGCCGTCGTATTCGTCGCCATGGCCATCGCGGCCACGGTGATCGAGATGACCCGCAAGGACGATCCCGCGCCGGCCAGCACCGCACCGGCGCTGCAACCGCCGGCCGATCCGCTCCGCGCGACGCTTCGCCGGTGCCAGCAGCTTGGGGAAGCGGCGACGAGCGATCCGGTCTGCCTTTCCGCATGGGCCGAGAGCCGCGACCGCTTTCTTGGCCGGACGCCCGCCCAGACCGCTCCGCGACAGAACGAGGAACAGTGATCCATGGGCGGAACCGGCGTCATCGACTCGTTTCTTGGGGTCTTCACCAGCTACATAGATTCCGGCTTCGGCCTGCTCGGTGGGGAAGTGGCGTTTATCGCCACCACCCTGATCGTCATCGACGTGACGCTGGCGGCGCTCTTCTGGGCCTGGGGCGCGGATGACGACATTATCGCAAGGCTGGTCAAGAAGACCCTGTTCGTCGGTGTCTTCGCCTACGTCATCGGCAACTGGAACAACCTCGCCCGCATCGTCTTCGACTCATTCGCCGGTCTCGGTCTCATGGCGTCGGGCACGGGCTTTTCCGCTGCCGACCTCATGCGGCCAGGCCGGGTGGCACAGACCGGCCTCGATGCCGGCCGACCATTGCTCGATTCCATTTCCGACCTGATGGGCTACTGGTCGTTTTTCGAGAACTTCATCCAGATCGCCTGCCTGCTGTTCGCCTGGGCGCTGGTGATCCTCGCCTTCTTCATCCTCGCCGTGCAGCTCTTCGTCACGCTGATCGAGTTCAAGCTGACCACGCTGGCCGGCTTCGTGCTGATCCCCTTTGGCCTGTTCGGCAAGACCGCCTTCATGGCCGAGCGTGTGCTTGGCAACGTAATCTCTTCCGGCATCAAGGTTCTGGTGTTGGCCGTCATCATCGGCATCGGCTCAACCTTGTTTTCGCAGTTCACCGCCGGCTTCGGCGGCGTCACCCCCACGATCGACGATGCCATGGCGATTGTGCTCGCGGCCCTGTCGCTGCTCGGCCTCGGCATCTTCGGACCCGGCATCGCCACCGGCCTTGTCTCGGGCGGCCCCCAGCTCGGCGCGGGCGCGGCCGTGGGCACCGGCCTCGCCGCCGGCGGCATGGTGCTGGCGGGCGGTGCGGCGGCGGGTGGCGCGGCGATGCTCGGCGCAAAAGGCGGCGCTGCCGCTTTGTCCGGCGGGGCCGCGGCCGTTCGCGGCGGCGCGACGGCCGCAGGAGCCGCTTCCGCAGCCTACAGCCTCGGCTCGCTCGGCCAGTCCGGCGCGGCCGGTGTCGCGTCTGGCCTTGGCGGCGTCGCTCGCGCGGCAGGATCGGCAGCCGTCTCACCCTTGAAACGCGCTGCCTCCCGCGCGTCCGAAAGCGTCAAGTCCAGTTTCTCCGAAGGCGCGAAGGCTGGCTTCGGTGCGAGTGGCGGCGCGTCCACCATGGGCACGGCCGGAGGCGCGGCGGAAGCATCCGCCCCGGCCGCGTCCGCCTCGGCCACAGGCGCACCGCCTGCCTGGGCGCAGCGGATGCGCCGCTCGCAGGCCATGAACCACGGCACGACCATGGCCGCACACGCCGTCCGCTCCGGCGACAGCCATGGCCCCGGTTCTTCCGTCAACCTTTCCGAAAGTGACTGCTCATGAGCATCTTCAAACGACCCGCAGCCCATTACGGCAAGACGCCGGAACCCGAGACCCCGTATCAGAAGGCCGCGCAGGTCTGGGATGAGCGCATCGGCTCGGCCCGCGTGCAGGCGCGAAACTGGCGCTACATGGCGTTCGGTTCCCTGATCCTGTCGGCGGGCTTCGCCTCGGCGCTGGTGTGGCAGTCGGCGCGCGGGACCGTGGTGCCCTGGGTGGTGCAGGTCGATGCGCTCGGCGAAGCCCAGACCGTCGCACCGGCGAACGCCGACTATCGCCCGACCGATCCGCAGATCGCTTTCCATCTCGGCCGCTTCATCGAGCAGGTCCGCGCGATCCCGGCCGATGCGATCATCGTCCGCCAGAACTGGCTTCGCGCCTACGAGTTCACCACCGACCGGGGCGCTGCGGCTCTGAACGACTATGCCCGCGCCAACGATCCGTTCACCCGTGTCGGCCGCCAACAGATCGCCGTCGATGTGTCCAGCGTCATCCGGGCATCGCCCGGATCGTTCCGGGTCGCCTGGACCGAGCGCCACTACGAAAACGGCCAGCTTTCCGGCACCGAGCGATGGACCGCGATCCTGACCATCGTGATCCAGCCGCCGCGCACCGCCGAGAGGCTGCGCGCCAATCCGCTCGGCATCTATGTCAATGCGATTTCATGGTCGCGGGAGATGAGCCAATGACCCGCACGTCTTTCTGCAAAGCCGGCTTTCCGGTTTTCCGCAAACCCGCACTGGCGGCGTTGCTGCTTTCCGCGACCGTGCTGGCCGGCTGCGCCACCAACCGGACGCCGCAATTCTCCTATGACGACGCCGTGCCGCCGCTGCCGACGCCGCCTGCCGCTTCGGCAGAGGACACGCCCCGGCCGCTGCATGTTCCGCCCGCCTGGACCGTCGCGCGCGGCGGCGAGAGGGCGGGCACACCGACCGGCCGCGTCGAGAACGCCAACGCCGCCGCCCGCGTCGAGCCGCGCCGCGAAGGCTACTACAACGCCATCCAGATATACCCGTGGTCGGAAGGCGCGCTCTATCAGGTCTATGCCGCCCCCGGTCAAATCACCAATATCGCGCTGGAGCCGGGTGAAAACCTGACCGGCGCAGGACCGATTGCGGCCGGCGACACCGCCCGCTGGATCATCGGCGATACCGAGAGCGGCAGCGGCGCCAACCGGCGCGTCCATATCCTCGTGAAACCGACCCGCGACGACATCTCGACCAACCTTGTCGTGACCACCGACCGGCGAACCTACATGATGGAGCTGCGCGCGCGGGAAGCGCTCTACATGCCCGCCGTCGCCTGGGCCTATCCCGCGCCGCCGGCAGGCCAGCGCCGGGCCGTCCCGTCCGCGCCGGTCATCCCTGCCGAGGCGGCGCGGAACTATCGCTATGGATTGCAGGTGCAGGGCGACAGCCCGCCATGGCGGCCGGTTTCCGTCTTCGACGATGGCCGGCGCGTCTATGTCGTCTTCCCGCGCGGGATCGTGCAGGGCGAAATGCCGCCGATCTTCGTGCTCGGGTCGGACGGCGAGCCGCAGATCGTCAATTCCCGCATCTACCGGAACGTCCTGATCGTGGACCGTCTGTTTGGCGCGGCCGAACTGCGCCTTGGCAGCGGCAACCGCCAGCAGGTCGTCAGGATCGTCCGTATCGAGCAACGACAGGCCGCCGCTCAGCCCGCAGCCACCGGAGACTCGCCGTCATGACAGACAACCCGATCACCGACACCACAGCGCCCATGCGGCTGCGCGCAGAACCGCCGCGCGTCACCCGCCTGTCCCGCAAGATGCTGGCAGGCATTGGCGCGGTCGCGCTTCTCGGCATCGGCGGCGCGCTGATCTACGCGCTCCAGACCCGCGAGGCCGGACCGGGCGGCGAAGAACTCTATTCGACAGAAAACCGGCCCACGGCGGACGGACTCACGGGCTTGCCCTCCGACTACACCGGCCCGGTCCTCGGCCCCGCGCTGCCCGGCGACCTTGGCCGTCCGATCCTCGACGCCGAGAGGCGGGGCCAGCCGGTCGCAACGCCTGCGATCACAGCGCCCGCGGTCGATCCCGAGGAAGAACGCCGCCGCGCCGAGGAAGAAGCCGCGCGCCTGAGCAGCGTGTTCTTCCAGACCGGACCGCGCACAGGAACACCAGCCGGGACGGCCATGCCCGGCCTGGCCGGTCTCGGCGGGCAACCGGAGGGAGCGGCCGGTCAGAACCGCCATGCCGCCTTCCTGGGCGGCCCGGTGGACCGCCAGACCGTCGCGCCGGATCGCGTCACGCCGCCGGCCTCGCCCTATATCCTGCAGGCCGGGGCCGTGATCCCGGCCGCGCTCATCACCGGCATCCGTTCCGACCTTCCGGGCCAGATCACAGCGCAGGTGACGGAGAACGTCTATGACAGCCCGACCGGCTCGCTGCTCCTGATTCCGCAGGGCACCCGCATCATCGGCCAATATGATGACGGCGTGACCTTCGGCCAGCGCAGGGTGCTCTTGGTGTGGAATCGCCTGATCCTGCCGGGCGGCCGCTCCATCGTCCTTGAGCGCCTGCCGGGCGCGGACGCATCGGGCTATGCCGGCCTTGAGGATGGCGTCGATTATCATTGGTGGGATCTGATGAAGGCCGCAGGACTATCCACGCTGCTCGCAGTCGGCACGGAGCTCGCGACCAGCGACGAGGACCGGCTGATCCGCGCCATCCGCGACGGGGCGCAAGATACCGTCAATCAGGCAGGCCAGCAGATCGTCCAGCGCCAGTTGCAGGTCGCGCCCACGCTGACCATCCGGCCCGGCTTCCCGGTCAGGATAATCGTCACCCGCGATTTGATATTCGAGCCGGCAGGAGGTTGACCATGACCAAGCTGAAACTCGGCCCGCTGCCCGACGACAAGCCCGTAAAGGTGACCCTGGAGCTGCCCGCGCCGCTCCACCGCGATCTGGTCGCCTATGCCGAGGTGCTGGGGCGCGAGACGGGGCAAGCCGTTGCCGATCCCGTCAGGCTGATCGTGCCCATGCTGGAGCGGTTCATCGCCACGGACCGCGGCTTCGCAAAGGCGCGGCGGGGGGGGAAGTGGTCCAGTGGGATAAATGGCAACTGAGCGGCACGAAGCCGACATTGCCCGCACTCAGGCACGGGCGCTCGAAGCGTCGATCTCGGCTGTGAGTTGCCGGCACTTGGCGCTGGCCCATTCGTGCGCATCGGCGCCGAACAGGAGCCGTCGCGCTGGGTCGGGAGAGGACGCTTCAGAGACGATCAGGGCGGAAAGCGCCGCCGGATCGTTCTGCTGCGCGCCGTTCGCTTCTGCGATGAAGGTTCGGAAACCGGCCACCGCCTCGGCATAGTCGGCAATGTCCATATCCCCCTGCCGTGCAGTGGACGGATCAAGGAAGTTTGTGCGCATCATCCCCGGCTCCACGATGAGTGATCGGACGCCAAGCGGCGCGATTTCTTCGGCGAGGCCCTCCATCCAGCCTTCGAGCGCGAACTTGGACGCCGAGTAGACCGATCCACCGGGGTTCGAGACCAAGCCGTTCACCGAGGAGATCGTGACCACGAGGCCCGAGCGCTGACGGCGCATCGTCGGCAGCACCGCGCGCGCCACGTTCATCGCCCCGAAGAGGTTGATCTCGAACTGCCGGCGCACGTCCTCCTCCGGGATCGTCTCGAACCATCATCCAAGCTGGGCGCGGCCGGCGTTGTTGACCAGGATGTCGATCCGGCCAAACACCTCCATGGCTGCGTCATGTGCTGCCGAAGCCGCCCGGGCATCGGTCACATCGAGCGGTAACACGAGCAGGCTGTCGTCCGGAGCGGAGAGGCTTTCTGCAAGCCCGTCGACGCTTCGGCTGGTTGCCACGACCTTGTCGCCAGCGCGCAGCGCATCGCGAGAGAGCAGATGCCCAAGTCCCCTGCCAGCGCCGGTGATGAACCATACCTTTTCTGTCATTGTCAGCTCCTCTTGTCGTGCCGACGCGATATTAGCGCATCTATGCAGTGGGAGATTAGTACCTCGAAATTTGTCGGACCAAGTAGTATAGCTACTGAATGGACCCGCGTAAGTTCTCGGACCTCGTCATCTTCAATCGCGTTGCCGAAGAGCGCAGCTTCACCGCGGCGGCACGCAGCCTCGGCGTGACCCAGTCCGCCGTCAGCCAGACCGTAAAGCGCCTTGAGGCCGATCTGGGGATCAGGTTGCTGTCACGCTCGACACGCAGCATTGCCCCCACCGCGGCGGGCGAGCGGCTTCTGGCCACACTCGCGCCGGTCATCGCGGAGATTGATGCGGAAATCGACGATCTGGAACAGTTGCGTGAGGAACCGGGCGGACGTCTGCGGGTGACCTGCGGCAAACATGCCGCCGATACGCTCGTCTGGCCGGCCTTCTCGCGACTGATCGCTGCCCATCCCGAGATCGACGGCGAGCTGAGCGTGGAGAACCGGCATGTCGACATCGTTGCCGAGCGGTTCGATGTCGGGATACGGCTGCGCGAAGACTTGGAAATGGACATGGTCGCCGTGCCCGTTGGGCCCCACTTGCGCGCTGTCGTTGTGGGGGCGCCCCGGTATCTCGACAGCTGCGATCCTCCGCACACGCCGCGTGACGTGTCGGCCCACCGCTGCATCGGTTTCAGAAACGCGGGTGGCACCCTGTCGCCGTGGTCGTTTGAGAAAGACGGACATGCGGAGACGGTAAAAGTGTCGCCGTCCCTGATCGTCAATGACGGCGACGCACTCGTAGGGGCTGCCAGCGCGGGGATGGGTCTGGCCTACATGCTCGAAGATCTCGCCGCGCCCTTTCTGAACGACGGGCTGCTCGTCGAGGTCCTTGCCGATTGGTGTCCGCCGTTTCCGGGCTATCACGCCTTCTATTCGAGCCGGCGCCATCCGACCCGTGCTTTCACTCTCTTCCTGGAGAGTTTGCGGGCGGAGACCAGCGCGACAACCAGCAAGTAAGGCGCAACGGGCTCTGCGCCGACACTAGTAACAGGGGTGCCGTCAACGCATCGACGCAAATGCGGCACGCTACAGGCCGCCGATCCCCCTCCATGCTTCGCCTATTCCGGGCTTCCAGCCCCCGGAAAATCCCGCGAACCACGGAGGATTCCATGTCCACGAAACACCGCCACGGCAGCAGGGGCCGCCCACGGCAGCCGGTCCCCAAAACGCTCCCCGACGATCTCTACGACTACGACGACGACCCGACGCCGCGCGTCAGTCCGCCGCGTGGACGCCCGCTCCATCTCTTCGATGTCGAGCGGCTGCCGGTCATCGACGACTGGCCCGAGGACGTGCCGATCACCGAGGCCGAGATTCAGGTGTTCGAGCGCTGGTTCGCCGATGTGTTCGACGAGTTGTTCGGCTCGGTCGATCTGCCCGATGACTTGAAATCGTTATCGTATTATGATAATGAAAAACCCTGAACGATAATCGAGTCTTGCCATGTCCACATTGAAAGTCGGGATCGCCGATCCCGAGGAAATGAAGGCCCGCACCCTTCGGATCGCGCGTGGCGAGGAAAAACCGAAGCCCGGCGAGCCGACGGTCTGGTTCATCTCCACGACATCCTTCGCCAAATTCATGTCAGCGAGCAATTGCGAGATGCTGCGCATCATCTACGAACAGCAGCCAGCCTCGTTGGAAGAGCTGGCGCAGATGACCGGCCGCGCCAAGTCCAACCTGTCCAGAACCCTCAAGGCCATGGTCGGATACGGGCTTGTGCGCATGGAAAAAGGCCGGGGTCTGAGACTGGTCCCGAAGCTCGTTCATGACCGTGTGGAACTGGTCTTGCCTCTGGTCGAGCCTCGCAGGAAAGGAACCCGCAAATGAACGTCCACAATCCCAATGTCGCCCTGCGGGCTGCCCTCTACCTGCGCGTCTCCACCAGCCGGCAGGCCGAACATGACGTGTCGATCCCCGACCAGCGCAGGCAGGGCGAAGCATGGTGCGAAGCGAGGGGCTATCAGCTTGTCGAAACCTTCGTGGAGGCCGGCGCGTCGGCCACCAACGACCGCCGCCCCGAGTTCCAACGAATGATTGAGGCGGGAACGTCGAAGCCCGCGCCCTTCGATATTGTCGTGGTTCACAGTTTCTCGCGCTTCTTCCGCGATCATTTCGAGCTTGAGTTCTATGTCAGGAAGCTGGCGAAGAATGGTATTCGCCTCGTCTCCATCACGCAGGAGATGGGCGACGACCCCATGCACGTCATGATGCGGCAGATCATGGCGCTGTTCGACGAATACCAGTCCAAGGAGAACGCCAAGCATGTCCTGCGCGCCTTAAAGGAAAACGCCCGGCAAGGCTTCTGGAACGGCTCGCTGCCCCCGGTCGGCTATCGCGTCGTCGCAGCCGAGCAGCGCGGCGCGAAGGTCAAGAAGAAGCTGGAAGTCGACCCGCTGCACGCCGACACGATCCGCCTGATCTATCGCCTGGCGCTGGAAGGTGATGGCGATTCCGGTCAGATGGGCGTTAAGGCCATCGTCAAGCATCTGAACGGCAAAGGCATCTTCACCCGTGACGGCGGCCGTTGGGGCGTCGGCCAGGTTCACCGCATCCTGACCCGGCGCACCTATATGGGCGAGCATCAATGGGGCAAGAACCGGAAGAACAAGGCGGACAAGGAAGCCGATGAAATCGTCATCGTGCCGGTACCGCCGATCATCGACCGCGAGACCTTCGAGGCGGTGCAGAAGCTCTTGCAGGCCCGCAACCCCAAGACCGAACTGCCCGCGCGCGTCGTGATCGGTCCCACGCTTCTGACCGGCATCTGCTATTGCGGCAATTGCGGGGGCGCGATGACCATCCGCACCGGCAAGAGCGGCCGCTATCGCTACTATGCCTGCTCGATCCGGGCACGGCAGGGCGAAACCGGCTGCAAGGGGCGCGCGATCCCCATGGACAAGCTCGACACCATGGTTGCCGGTCATATCGAGGAACGCCTGCTTGATCCCGACCGGCTGGAGAAGCTGCTTGGCAGCGTCCTCGGTCGCCGAGAAGATCAGGCCGAGCGCCGCCGCCAGCACATCGCCGAATTGCAGCGCCGGGCTTCCGAATCGGAACTACGCCTCAAGCGTCTCTATGACGCCATCGAGGCCGGGGTTGCCGATCTGGACGACCCGGCGCTGACCGAACGCATCGCCGGCCTAAAGGTCATCCGCGATCAGGCGCGGGCGGACGCCGACCGCGCTCAGACGCTGCTCGACAGCCCCGGTCACAGCGCCGTCAGCCCGGCGATGATCCGGCAATTCTCGCAGATCGCTCGCGACCGTATCCGGGACCGTGAGGGCGGCTATCGGCGGGATCACCTGCGCGCCCTGGCGCAGCGTGTCGAGGTCGCCGACGACGCAATCCGCATCATGGGATCGAAAACGGAACTGCTGAGGACGCTTGCGGGCGGCCAGGTGCGGCAATCGGCGGCGATTGGCGTGCCCAGAGGCGGACTGAAGTGGCGGAGAGACAGGGATTCGAACCCTGGAGACGGTTACCCGCCTACACGCGTTCCAGGCGTGCGCCTTCGACCACTCGGCCACCTCTCCGTGCGGCTCTCTTTAAACGTCCACAAACGGGCAGTTCAAGGGGTTTCTGTCGGCCCGGTGCAATCGCCTCGCGGGGCGCGCTCAGCGTCCGTCCCCGCCACCGCCATCCGCTCCGTCTTCGCCGGAGGCGCCATCATCGTCGCGTACCGTCGCCTCGACGTCGCGCGCGCTCAGATGCGGCGTGGTGTCGGCGGTCGATGCCTTGCGCGGCTCCTGCGTTGCCGATCCCGCACCCGTCAGCGTCTCGGGGTTGCGCAGCCACAGATCCTGTTGCGGGAACGGAATCTCGATGCCTTCCTCGGCGAAGCGGCGGGCGATCTCGTGGTTCATGTCCGAACGCACGTTCAGAACGAAATTCACGTCCCGCAGGATCGCCCGGATCTCGAAATCCATCGAACTGTCGCCAAACCCCTGGAACACCACATAGGGCTTGGGATTGGCCAGGACCATCGGATGCGCCTCGGCGATCTCCTGCAGAATGGCCTCAACCTTGCGGGTGTCGGTCCCATAGGAGACGCCAACCGGCACAATGGCGCGCCCCACGGTGTTGCCACGCGTGTAGTTGGTGACGGTGCCGCTGACGAAATCCGCGTTGGGCACAATAACGTCAGTGCGATCGAAGGTCTCGATCCGGGTGGAACGCACCGAGATGTCGCGCACATAGCCATGCTGACCGCCCACCTCAATCCAGTCGCCTTCCGAAATCGGCCGCTCGATCAACAGGATGATCCCCGAGACGAAATTCGACACGATGTTCTGCAAACCGAAACCGATCCCGACCGACAACGCACCAGCCACAATGGCAAGGCTGCTCAGATCGATCCCGGCGCTGGTGATGGCGATGATGGCTGCCAGGAATATGCCCACATATCCCACCCCGGCCACGATCGCATTGCGCCCGCCCGGATCGATCCGGGTCTTGGGCAGGATCGAGTTCTTCAGCGCCCCCTGGGTCAGGCGCGTCACCAGGTAGCCAAGCGCGAACACCACCGCAAGGGTCAGAAAGATCGTCGGGGAAATCCGCGTGCCCCCGATCGACACCCCCTCCACGAAGCGTGTCCAGAGTTCGGTCAGATCGGCCACCCGCGCGCCCCAGATCAGCGCGAACAGCGGCAGGGACAGCAGCACCAGAACGAAACCCACCATGACCGGGATCAGGGATTCCGCCGCCCCAGCGACATTCCCGGTCAACAGCGCGTATAGCTCGACCACAACGCGCTGAAGAACCATAAGCCCCGCGATCAGCATCAGCGACAGCAGCGACGGGAACAGCAGGAACTTCGCCAGCGTGAAATAGCCCGCCGCAGCGAGGACCGGCACCACGACCGCCAGGATCGTGATTGCCCGCGTCATGATCCCGGCCAGTCGCGAATTGGGTGCCTCTTCGCCAGCCGCCGTATCATCTTCGTTCTGTGCATGCGTCGCCAGCAGGCGACCCAACCGCCACAGCAAGAGCGACGCGATCACCATGACCGGGAACAGGATCACATTGCCCGCCGCCTCGGACCATTTGAATATCTCGCGCATCCCGTTGCCCAGGTTCAGGGCCGCGATCACCAAGCCAAGCGCCGCGCCATACCAGCGCCCCCGCAGCCGCTCGTCCACCCCGAGGTCCAAGATCGGGCTGCGCGTGTCTTCAGCCGGAAACACCCGCGTCGCAAGCCATCTTGCCACCAGGAAAATCAGCGCGGCGCGCACGAATTCCTGCAAGAGCTGCTGGCCTTGTTCTCCCGCCAGTCCCGAAATCACGATCACGACGCTGAGGGCCACAAGCCCGAGATAGGGCAGCGCGAAACTGCCAAGCGACACCAGGAACCCGGCGATCCAGCGCCCGGCGCTTTCACGGTCCCGCAGGATCCGGCGGCTCAGCCCCCGGCTCCAGCGCCGCCCGCGCGCCATCAGCACAAGTCCAAGCACGAAAAGCGGCAGCGTCACCGGCAGGTTATCTCCGATGGTGCCCCGCTGCATCGCTTCCGAAAAGGAACTTCGCGCCTCGCTCACCAGCGATGTCCCGACCGAGAAAAGCGCACTCAGCGCACCCGGCCAATGCACGGGGTTCACCGGTGACGGTCCGACCTGCAGCAAGGCCTCGGTCTGACGGTCCCGGATCGTCTGATCGATGCTGCGGATCAACCCGTCGGCCCGGCTATAGGCCAGCTCGGCCCGTCTGCCCGGTGCCTGAAGCTCGGTCAGGCGGGCATTCAGCTGCTCGCGCTCCAGCGCGATTTCGGGGGATTCACCCCCATCTTCGGGCGCCGGCCCAAGCGCGTCAAGCTGGCGCTGCACCGTGGCGATGCTGCCCGAGTTGGCATTCTGCGCCCCAAGAAAGGTCTCACGCCACTCCGTCAGGTCCTCGCGCAGTTGCTCGAGCGTCTGGTTCTCGGTATCACCTGCTTCGACGGCGCTTTCCACCGACGCGGCGAACCGATCCCATTGATCGAAATCCGGTGTGCTGGCCGCCTCCTGCGCATGGGCGGGCGGCACAACGATGCCGCCGCCACTTCCGGCGAACAGGGCCAGCGTCAGCGCCAGCAGAACCTGACGGAAAATACGTGTCACTCGGCAAAGACTCCGGGAATGCTGCGAGGCGCCTCACTCAGCCAACCCGGCGTGGGCAGGCCCTTTTCGCGCAGGAATTCGGGATTGAACAATTTCGACTGATAGCGCGTGCCATAATCGCACAGCACCGTCACGATGGTGTGGCCCGGCCCCATGTCGCGCGCAAGGCGGATTGCCCCCGCCACGTTGATCCCCGAGGATGCGCCAAGGCACAGCCCTTCGTGCTCCAGAAGGTCGAACACATGCGGCAGCCCTTCTTCGTCGGGCACCTGATAGGCGAAATCGGGGGTGAATCCTTCGAGGTTGCGGGTGATGCGCACCTGCCCGATCCCTTCGGCGATGGAACTGCCATCGCCCTCCAATTCGCCGGTCTTGTAATAGGAATAGAGCTTCGCGCCCATCGGGTCGGCAATGGCTACCTTCACGCCCTTGGGCTGCAGGGCCGCGGCAACACCGGCCAGCGTGCCGCCCGACCCGACCGCGCAGCAGAACCCGTCGACCTTGCCGCCGGTCTGCTCCCAGATTTCGGGGCCGGTCGTTTCCACATGCGCCTGCCGGTTCGCGACGTTGTCGAACTGATTGGCCCAGATCACGCCATTTGGTTCGGTTTTCGCAAGTTCCTTGGCTAACCTCTCAGAATATCGAACAAAATTGTTCGGATTTGAATAGGGCGCGGCAGGGACCTGCACCAGATCGGCCCCTGCAAGGCGCAGCATATCCTTCTTTTCCTGGCTCTGCGTCTCGGGAATCACGATCACCGTCTTGAACCCCAGCGACGCGCCCACCAGCGCCAGCCCGATCCCGGTATTCCCGGCCGTGCCCTCGACGATGGTGCCGCCGGGCGCCAGTTCGCCGCGTGCCACCGCATCGCGGATGATGAACAGAGCAGCGCGATCCTTGACCGACTGGCCGGGATTCATGAACTCGGCCTTGCCGAGGATCTCGCAGCCGGTTTCCTCGCTGGCCCGGCGAAGCCGGATCAGTGGCGTATTCCCGACCGCTTCGGCCAGATCCTTCGCAATGCGCATTGCCGGTGCTCCTCTCTTCGCAGCTCTTCCCCAGACTTAGTGCCCGGTGCGCTGGAACTCAAGCAGACCCGCGCAGCCGTTCACGTTCGCGCGACAGCCAGACCAGCGACAGGACCAGCGGCCCGTTTTCCGCCTCGCCCGAGTTCAGCAATTCCATGGCGCGCTCAAAGGATATCACATGCGTGCGGATATCCTCGTTCTCGCATTCCAGCCCGCCACGGCCCTCGCCTTCCTCCGGCAGATCGCACAGACCCAGATAAAGGTAGAAATACTCGGTCGAACAGCCCGGCGAACAATAGTGGCCCGCGATCAGTTCCAGCCGATCGAGCGCCAACCCGGCTTCTTCCTCGCATTCGCGCCGCGCGGCGGCTTCGGGGGTTTCACCCGCATCAATGCGCCCGGCCACCGGCTCCAGCATCCAGGGGCGCGGATCGCCGCGCGCATAAAGCCCCATGCGGAACTGTTCCACCAGAAGCAGCCGGTCGGTCCGCGGATCATAGGGCAACACCAGCGCGGCATCGGCGGCAACAAACACTTCGCGGCGTAGTGGCGGGCTCATGCTGCCGTCGAAACCCGGATAACGCAGTGTATATTCACGGGTCAGGAAATAGCCTTCATGCGACGTATGGCGCGCAAGACAGGTCACTTCGCTTGCAGGGGTTGCGCTGCGCAAGGTCGCCGGGGCGCCCGCTGCCGCCAATTGGCGCGACCCGGCGCGCGACAGAATCATGGGCATCCGCCATGCCAGTCCGGCGGCATCGATCCGCCCGAAATAACACATCGCTTCCGCACAGGCATCGAGCGCCAACGCGCCCCATCGCGCTTCCCATGAGGCAGCAGGCCAGGGCATGTCATCGGTTTGCGATGCTTCGGTTTCACTTGCGACAAACGCCAGCCCCGCACTGCCATCCGCCAGGGTCACAGGACGCGCCTCAAGCCCCTGCCCTTCGGCGAAGAACGCCAACCGGTCCGCTGCCGATTGCGGGGCCGAGCGCAACAGCAGGCCTTCGGTCCGGGTGCCTTTTTCGGCGACAAGCGCGGGAAAACAGTTGAATTCGGCGGCGCTCAACGCGTGATCCGCCAAGGTCGCGGGCACCGCGTCAAGCTCGGCGCACCCCGTGATCTCCGTCAAAAGCGGCGCCCATGTCATGGGGCCGGCGACAAACACTGCCTCTGTTCGATCACGACCAGCGATGAGACACCCACTCCCCGAAAAGACCAATAAAGACACCGCCCCCGACCAGCAGACCAATCAACGGCACGTGAAGCAGCACCAGCGCATATTCGGTGGCGATATCGAAAATCGTTACCAAACCTTCCATCAGCCCCGTCACCCGGCGATCAAGCGCCAGTTCCAGCATCTTGTAGAGACTCAGCAGGAAGAGAGAGAGGACCACCAGCGACGCGACCCCGGTCAGCCCCGCGCTCAAGCCGTTCGACCAGCCAAAACCAAGCCGCTTGCCGATGACACGCCAGCCGCAGATCAGGCCAAGCGCCGCATTGACCTCGTTGAAATAGCCGAAATTGGTGCCCTCGGGCATCAGCGGGCGGATCATGTCCGACGCCACCCAGCCAAGCCCCGCCAGCAGCAGGGCGGCGATGGCGCGGGCCGCGGTGGGCATGGTGTCGGTGACAGGCATTCAGCCGGGCCTTGCAATCGTGATTTGTGTCACATCGCAATTACCCCCTCGAAAGGCCCCTGCACAAGAGGTCAGATAGAAATTCCACATCCGCCGGAACCTCTCGTCAAAGCCAAGCCGCGCCACGTCATCCCATTGCGCGTTGAAACTCTCGTGCCAACGCCGCAATGTCTGGCTGTAGCTCTGGCCGAACTCGTCCGAGCCACGGATCTCCAGCCCGCTGCGCCGGACCTCCTCGCTCAGGATGCGCGGGCTGGGCAGCATCCCTCCCGGAAAGATGTATTTCTGGATGAAATCGACGCCCTTGCGATAGGCGTCCCAACGGGCGTCGGCCACGGTGATGATCTGCAACACCGCCTGCGCTCCGGGGCGCAGACGCCCGTGCAGGCTGCGGAAATACACCGGCCAATAACGCCGTCCCACCGCCTCGAACATCTCGATGCTGGCGATCCCGTCATAGGTGCCGCGCTCGTCGCGATAATCCTGCAACTTGAACTGCACCCGGCCCGCAAGCCCCGCATTCTCGATCCGCTCACGGGCGTAATCATATTGCGCGCGGCTGATGGTCAATCCCGTCACCCTTAGGCCGCGCTCGCGCGCCGCGTATTCGGCAAACCCGCCCCAGCCACAGCCGATCTCCAGCACATGATCGCCCGGCCGCACGCCCATCCGATCAACCAGCCGGGCATATTTCGCCCTTTGCGCGGCTTCGAGACTTTCCTGACCGGTCTCGAAATACGCACTGGAATAGGTCATCGTGTCATCCAGCCAGAGCCGGTAGAACGCGTTGCCCAGATCGTAGTGATGGCTGATATTGCGCCGCGCCTGCTGGCGGGTATTGCGCTGCAACCAGAAGCGCAGCTTCTCGTAAAGCTGCACGATGTTCTGGCCTGGATAGCTGTTATACATCTCGTCATTGCCCGCATTGACCAGATCCATGAAGGCCTGAAGGTCCGGCGTCGACCATCCGCCATCGAGGTAGGCCTCGCAGAACCCCAGATAGCCCTCACGCACCATGCGGGTAAAAAGCTCCGGGTCATGCACCTCGACTTCGGCGACCGGGCCGGGCTTGCGGCCTTGTGCGCGAAACACCCGCCCGTCTGGCAGGCGCAGGTCAAGCCGCCCGCACTCAAGCGTGCGCGCCGCGGCGAAACATCGGGCGAAATAGCGTGGCAGTCCGGCCTGCCCGGTGGTTTGCGTCAGGATCATGTGCGCATCCCTGCTGATTGTGTTGCCCTCAAGGCTATTGCGGGCAGGTCGGATCGGGCAAGGATTTTCGCCCATAATCAGGCTTTTGCCGCCTCATAGGCCGCCAGCGCCCGCGCCCGTCCCTCCTTCAGCCCGACGATGGGCGCGGGATAGGGGTCGCCTGGGCTCAGGCCCCAGCTGCGCGGAATCGCCTTGAAATAGGACAGCGCCTCGGGCGCGGGTTCGCGTCGGCCTTCGGCGATCCAGCGATCCAGATAGACGCTTTCCGGGTCGAATTTCGCGGCCTGCGTCTCGGGGTTGAACACCCTGAAATAGGGCGTGGCATCTGGGCCGGACCCGGCACTCCATTGCCAGCCCATTGCATTGCTGGCCGGATCCCAATCCGTCAGGCAGCTCTCGAACCAGGCCTGCCCGATCCGCCAATGGCTCATCAGGTGCTTGGTGAGATAGCTCGCCACAATCATTCGCGCCCGGTTGTGCATCCGGCCGGTCACATACATTTCGCGCATCGCTGCATCGACAAAGGGGACGCCGGTGCGCCCCTGTTTCCAGGCGATCACTTCGGGGCGAGTCTCGTCACGGTTCCACGGAAAGGCATCCCATTCGCTGCGCCAGTTCGCATCGACGATACGAGGCGTGTGCCACAGGAGGTGATAGGCAAATTCGCGCCAGACCAGTTCCTTGAGCCAGGTTTCCGCCCCCGCCCTGCCCTCGTGCAGCGCGCGCTGTCCGGCGTACCAGCAACGCCTGGGCGAGATTTCACCAAGCGCCAGGTTCTCGGAAAGGCTCGATGTGCCATCCTCGCCCGGCAGATCGCGCCGCTCCCGGTAATCGCCTATCGCCCCGCTCACAAAGCCGCCCAGACGCCCAAGCGCCGCCGCCTCGCCCACACGCTGCCATGGGCCGCAGATATCGGCGCCGCGATTCATAGCCGCGCCCATGCGCCAATCCGACAGCGCATCGCTCTGCGGCCATGATACGGGCGCCGGGATGCTCTCGGGCGCAGCCGCGGGCGCATCCACGCTGCGATCCCTGACCGCGTTCCAGAACGGCGTGTAGACCTTATAGAAACTTCCGCTGCCGGTCTCGACGCTCCAAGGCTCGAACAGCAGATGCCCCGCATGGCTGCCCGCCTCCAGCCCGTCGCCGGTCAGGGCCGCCTTGACGGCCTTGTCGCGCGTCACGCTGTCGGGATCATAGGCACGCGACCAGAACACCGCGCCCGCCCCGGTTTCGCGCACCAGTTCACGCAGCACCCCCAGCGCCTCGCCCCGGCGCAGGATCAGGCGGCTGCCCGTCCCCTCAAGTCGCGACGCCAGGTCATCCAGCGACAGCGCGAGGCGCCATTTCGGCGCCGCGCCAAGCCCCTCGACCAGCGGGTCGTGAATGAAAACCGGGATCACCGGCCCGCCCCGCGCCAGCGCCGCCAGCAATGCAGGATGATCGCTCAGTCGCAGGTCGCGCCTGAACCACAGCAATGTGGGATGTGCCTGCTGCATGCCTCGCCTCTCGTTCCTTGTCCCTGTCTTACGGCGGCCGCACCGCCGCGGATCAAAGAACCTCGTCCAGCGCCGCGATCAGCCGGTCGATCTCGTCGCGGCTGGTGTAGTGGACAAAACTGAGCCGCAGAACGCCTTTTTCGGGATCGACACCAAGTGCCTTGAGCGGTCGCACCGCGTAGAAATCGCCGCCCCCCGCCATAATCCCGCGCTTCGCCAATGAGCGCGCGGCCTCGGCCCCCGGCTGTTCCAGCGCCAGCGCCACCGTCGGCGCACGCTCAGCCGCATCCGCCGGACCGATCAGCCGCACCTTGTTGCGATCCCGCAAATGATCCAGCAGCGGCTGCAGCAGCGCCGTTTCATGCGCCCGCATCAGGTCATGCACGCCCCGCATCCGTGCACCGGCATCGCCTTCGATCCCGTGATGCGCGGCCAGTGCGTCGATATAATCCGCCATGCCGGCGCTGGCCGCGACCTGCGCATGATCCGGCCCCGCCGGGGTGAACCGCTTGTAAAGAACGTCACCGTTGAAGAAATGTGCCTGGTTGGGCAGCAGATTTCCCAGCTCGCGCCGCATCACCATGATCCCCTGATGCGGCCCATAGGTCTTGTAAGCCGAGAAAAGATAGATATCCGGCCCCATATTGCCCACATCCGGCAAGCCATGGGGCGCATAGCTGACCCCGTCGACGCAGACGAAGGCGCCCGCGGCATGGGCCGCTGCGGTGATCGCGACCACCGGGTTCACCGCCCCTACCACGTTCGAGCAATGCGGGAAACAGACCAGCCGGACGGACTCGTCCAGAAGGCTTTCAAGGTCCTCCAGCCGGAGCAATCCCGTCTCGGGGTCGATCCGCCACTCGCGGATCTCGATTCCTTCATCGGCCAGCCGCCGCCACGGCCCCGAATTGGCCTCGTGATCCTGATCGGTGACGATGATCGCCTCGCCCGGCTTCATCCATTGGCCAAAGGCCTGCGCCAGAACATAGGTGTTCTGCGTCGTCGATGGCCCGAAACTCAGCTCATCCGTGGCCACGCCCAGCATTTCCGCAAGCCGCGCGCGCGCCTCGTCCATTTCCTCGCCGGCCAACCTGCTGGCCTCATAGGGGGCATAGGGCTGCACCTTGCGCTGGCGATAATAACGCTCAAGCCGGGCAATCACCGGCGCACAGGTATAGGAGCCCCCGGCATTCTCGAAAAACGCCTGGCCCTCAAGCGAAGGTTCTGAAAAGGCGGGGAACTGCGCCCGCACGAAATCTATGTCCATCTGCATGGCGCCACCAAAGCCCGCGCCGCGCCTTGCGTCAAGCGCGATGCGCGCCCTGCCCCCGGATCAAACGCAAAAAGGCCCCGGACAATGCCGGGGCCTCCTGCGTGCATTTCGCGAAAGCGCGGGTGATTGTCAGCCGCGTTTCTCGTTCGAAAGGCCTTTCCAGATCGCATAGCACATGACCAGCAATACCAGCGTGAATGGCAGCCCCGTCGAGATGACCGCCGATTGCAACGACGCCAAACCGCCTCCGATCAGCAGCACGATCGCGACGGCGCCCTCGAAGATGCACCAGAACACGCGCTGCGAGACCGGCGCATCCACCTTGCCGCCCGCGGTGATCGTGTCGATCACCAGCGAACCCGAGTCGGAGGAGGTGACGAAGAACACCACCACCAGGACGATCCCGATCACCGAGGTGATCGTCGACAGCGGAAGCTGCTCGAGCATGTAGAACAGCTTGAGCTCGAGCGCCGCATCCTGCGCCCCGGTATAGCCATCGCTGACCACCTGGTCGATCGCGGTGCCGCCAAAGACGGTCATCCACAGCACGCAGACCAGCGTCGGGATCAACAGCACGCAGGTGATGAACTCGCGCACGGTCCGTCCCCGGCTGACACGGGCGATGAACATGCCGACGAAGGGTGACCAGCTGATCCACCACGCCCAATAGAACGAGGTCCAGCCCTGGCTGAAGTTTACATCCTCACGCCCGAACGGATTGCTGAGCGCAAAGAGATTCTGGAAATAGGCCCACAGGCTGTCGAAGAACAGCGTGATCAGGAAGATCGGCCCCCCGACCAGGAACACGAACAGCAACAGGATCGCCGCCAGCCCCATGTTGATCTCCGACAGGACCTTCACGCCGCCATCAAGGCCGCGCACCACCGAAACCAGCGCGATCGAGGTGATCGCCGTGATCAACAGCACCAGCAGCAGCGGGTTGTTGGCCACGCCGCTTTCCTCGCTGTTGCCATAGGTGATCCCCATGAACGAACGCGTCCCCTCGGCGGCATCGCCCGAACCGAACAGGAATGTCAGGCCCGATGCCGTCTGTTCCGCGCCAAAGCCCAGCGATGTGGCAAGGCCGAACAGCGTGGCAAACACTGCCAGCGTATCGATGATATGGCCGGTCCAGCCCCAGACGCGCTCACCGAAAATCGGATAGAACGCCGAACGCAGCGTCAGCGGCAGGCCCTTGTTATAGGAAAACAGTGCCAGCGCCAGCGCAACAACCGCGTAGATCGCCCAAGGGTGCAGGCCCCAGTGAAAGATCGTCGCCGCCATGCCAAGTCGCTGCGCCGCCGCCTGATCGCCTTCCGCCGCGCCGATCGGCGCCCAGTCTGTGCGCAACCCGTCCTCGCCGACAGACACGCCGCCCATCGAGGATCCGAAATGGCTCATCGGCTCCGAAACCCCGAAAAACAGCAGGCCAATGCCCATGCCGGCCGCGAACAGCATCGCGAACCAGCCGATATAGCTGTAGTCGGGCGTCGCTTCAGCTCCGCCCAGCCTGACGCTGCCATATGGCGTCACGATCAGGAGAAGGCAGAATATCACGAAGATATTCGCCGCTCCCAGGAAGAACCAGTCAAACCCCTTGGTCACGGCCGAGAACAGCCAGCTGAACACCGCGCTTGCCTGTTCCGGCAAGGCCAGCGAGTAGAATACGAACAGCACCACCGCGAGGCCCGAGATGAAGAAGACCGGGTTGTGGATATCAAGGCCGAACGGACCGACCTTGGCTACGATATTGTCCTGACCGATCTCGTAATCGGTTTCAATGAGATCCGCGTGCCCCTCGGGCGCGGGTATCCCCTGCATGTCTGTTTCGTCGTCGGCCATGCAAGAAGGCCCCCTTTTTCTTGGCAATCCAGGTCAGTCGCGCCGGATAGGAAGGTCGCGCGCACGCAGCCCTTCTTGGGTCGATCCAAACGCCGCCCGTTGCTTGCGACATGGCGAGGCACCGCAAACAAGTGCCCGCGTTTCCCTCAGTTTTTCTCAGAGAAGGTGACGTTTCCGCACACCCTGTTCGCTCTCCTTATCCCAAGGGTAACAACCGGATTCACCCGATGGCAAGCAATTGCGCCCATTTTTTGGCTGATTGCGACCTGACTTACGCTTTGCGCGCGACCCTTTCGGGCGATGTCAAAGCTGCGGTGCAGCAAGTCCCTTGCCGATGATCGGCCCGGTCGGACGCCCCGTGGGCGAGCCGCCCTGCGGCTCCAGCGTCACCTCGTAGAGCTGCTCCGCGCCCGGATCCGGCAGATCCCCAAAGGCCAGCCGCGCCGCGCGCGTTCCCTCCAGCACACCGAGCGACACCGGCCCCATATCCTCTGACGGCAGGGTCCAGACCTGAAGCGAGCGGTCGGCAGGCACGTCGATATCCGTCACGAAACGCACGGTCGCGGTATCATTGCCGAAATCCTCGACAACGGCCTGCGGCACACCCTGCGCATCAAGCAGCACCGCAACGACGACCGGCTCGGGCATCGGACGCAACCAGCCGCCGCCAAAACCGAATCCCACGGCCAGACCGACCAGCGCCGCCGCGATCACCCGCCGGAACGACCGCGCCGGGGGACGGGTCATATTCGCCGCCATCGCGGCCGGGTCCGCCTCCTGTTGGCCTTGCGCCGCGATCGCGCTGTGAACCCGCGCCGTGAAATCTTCGGGCAGATCGCACGGCGACGCCGACAGGTCCAGCGGCAGCAGCCGGTCGCGCAGCGCCCCGACGCGGCGGGCGACCTCTTCGTCGCGCGCCATGATCTCCTCGAACAGCTCGGCCTCGCCCTGCGACATCAGTCCCAGCACATATTCATCCGAGAGCGCGATCATCTCGTCAGACAGCTTGGTCATGACAGACACTCCTTCAACGCCACGAGGCCCCTGCGGATCAGCGACTTGATCGTGCCAAGCGGCATGTTCTGACGCGCCGCGATCTCACCGTGGCTGAACCCCGCCACATGGGCCAGCAGGATGCTGTGACGGCTCTGGGGATCAAGCCTCCCAAGACAGTCGCTCAGCTTTCCCGGCCCCGACAGGATTTCCCAGCCCTCGGGCGGCACGATCTGCTGGCGCGCTTCCTGCACATGCGCCAGATCGCCCGGCGACAGCACGCTCAGCCTGCGCCCGTCGCGCAGGATATTGAGACAGCGGTTGCGCAGCACCGCATAGATCCAGCCCCGCGCCGAACCGCTTTGCGCACGGTATTGCGCTGCCTTGCTCCAAACCCGGATCATCGCGTCCTGCAACGCCTCTTCGGCCAGGTCGTAGCGCCCCAGAATGCGCATCGCCACCCCAAGAAGCTGGCGCCCCTCAAGCGTCAGGATCACGTCGATCCCCTCCGACCTGCCCGCCGCACAGGCCCCAAGCGCAGCGCTCAGTTGCGCGCCGTGCTCCTGGCCCGCCCTTGCCGGGCCGGGCGCGTCGTCCTTCTTCGTCATGTCCTGCCCTCGCGTCGCGTGATCCGACATTACGCAACCCGAGGCCCTCCTGATAGCGTGCGCCGGCATTTTTTTCTCCATTCCCATGACAGACACGCGCCGCGCCGCACTGGATGCAGAATAAATTTCACTTTCCTGCATCCAATTCCCGCCCCGGCGTGTCTTCGGGTTCAGGGACGGCGGCTCGCGTCGTGCCCGGCTTGAACCACGAGAGAGGATTTTCACCATGTTTCGCATTGCAGCAATGACCACCACCGCCTTGACGCTTTCGATGTCCGCCGCCATCGGCGCACCCGCCATCGGGCTGGTCGGCGACAAGACACTGGTCATGTTCGACACCGACAGCCGCGAGGTCAGCGGCACGATGGAGGTCTCGGGCGTCGACAGCCTTCTTGGTATCGACCTGCGCCCCTCGAACCAGACGCTTGTGGGCGTCACCCCCGACATGACCGTCGTCAGCATCGACCCGCGCACCGGCGCCGCGACGAAGATGTCGAGCATGGACAAACCGCTGCCCCTCGGCGACACGCCGGTGATCGTCGATTTCAACCCGGCCGCCGACAAGCTTCGCTTCATGACCGGCACCACCAACCACCGGGTAGACGTGGATAGCGGCGCCGTGACCGTCGATGGCAGCCTCAATTGGCAGGAGGGCGATATGCATGTCGGCGAAAAGACCGCCATCGTCGCCGCCGCCTACATCAACAGCTATGGCAAGCCTGATTCCACCAGCATGTTCGACATCGACTCGACTATTGTCGCGGTGATCCAGCAGGTCTCGCCCAATGACGGCACGCTCAGCGCGATCGGTAAGCTCGGCATCGACGATCCCGCCGCCGAATACGCCTTTGACGTCGCCACCGACAGCGAGGGCAACAACATGCCCTGGCTCGTCAATGGCAACATGCTCTATTCGGTCGATCTCGAAACCGGCGCGGCCACCGGCAAGGGCATGATCGAAGGCGTCGAAGGCACGATCCGCGACATCACCATCATGCCGGCGATGTAATCTCGCCCGATTACGGCGCGGCCTTCGCGGGCCGCGCCGACCCTGCAACTCTCCCCTTTGCAAATCGCACGACCCCACCTATATTCACAGTGTCCCTTCGGGGACTATGGACATAAACGCGCTCGTAATAAGCGGATCGGACCCGGGGGCGGTACCCGGCGGCTCCACCAATAAACCTTTCGTTGGAGGTGGTTTTGGGGCCGAAACAGGATCGACGAACGTCTAAAGGGGTTAGCTTTGTCCCGGTGAGATACCACCGTTATCGGTTCGCTAAAGCATAATTGCCAACGACAATCGTGCTCCGGTCGCCGTTGCTGCGTAAGCAGTAACAAGACCGAAATCTTAAGCCCAGTCCTCTAGCAAGGTCTGGCGGGGTTCGCAGGCACCTGGCAACAGAAGCCTGCACCTTACCTTCACAACACAATGCAAGTTCATGTTTTCATGATGTTTTTACGACATCCGTGAAAGCTCTTGAATTTACCTTGCAGCACGGTATGACGCTTGCATGGGACTAGGCCTCGTCAATCTCGTGCGCGTCTTCGGCCGCATCGGCTTGCTCTCTTTCGGCGGCCCTGCGGCGCAGATTTCCCTGATGCACAATGAACTGGTCCTCCGCCACAAGTGGCTGGAAGAAAAACAGTTTCTCGGCGCCCTGTCCTTCTGCATGTTGCTGCCCGGCCCCGAGGCGATGCAGCTTGCCACTTACGCGGGCTGGCGGCTGCGCGGGGTGCGCGGCGGCTTGATCGCAGGGCTGCTCTTCGTGTTGCCGGGGGCGCTCGTCATCCTCGGCCTTGCGCTGGGATACGCAAGCTACGGCCAGATGCCGGTGATCCAGGCGGTTTTCGCCGGGATCAAGGCGGCGGTGGTCGTGATCGTGCTTCAGGCGCTCCTCTCGCTCGCGCGCCGCGCGCTGTCGGGATGGGATGACTGGTGTCTGGCGCTCATGGCCTTCGCCGCGATGTTCTTTCTGTCGGTGCCCTTCCCGATCATCATACTTGGCGCGGCGCTATGGGGCCTTGCCCGCGCCGATGCCTCCGCGGCCACGGCCGCCACTGTCCCACCCGCACGGGTTCCCATCACGCAGACATTTGGCACCGTGGCTCTCTGGGGCACGCTCTGGGCGGCGCCGATCCTGCTGGCCTGGGCGATGGGCGCGAGTTTTCTGACGGAAATCGCGCTGTTCTTTTCGCAACTTGCCGTAGTTACCTTCGGCGGCGCCTATGCCGTCCTCGCCTACATGACCCAGGCCGTTGTCGAAACCCACGGCTGGCTGACCACACCGCAGATGATAGATGCGCTGGGACTTGCGGAAACCACGCCGGGGCCGCTCATCCTCGTGACCCAGTTCGTCGGCCTGCTGGCGGGATTCGCACAGGGCGGCATACCGTTGGCGCTCCTTGCGGGGGCGCTGACGCTCTGGGTCACCTTCACACCGTGCTTTCTCTGGATCTTCGCCGGTGCGCCCTATGTCGAGGCTCTGCTGGCGCGTCCGCGCCTCAAGGGCGCGCTTTCGGGTATATCGGCGGCGGTAACCGGCGTGATCCTCAATCTTTCGGTCTGGTTCGCGCTGCATGTGCTGTTCGACACGGTCGTGCGCACCCCCATCGGGCCGCGCCCCGACCTTGCCGGCTTTTTGCCGCTCAACGCCGCCCTGGTGGTGCTCGCGGGTGTCTTTCTTCTGGTCCTGCGCCTGCCCATGATCGTCGGTCTGGCCCTGATGGCGGCGGCAGCGGGCGGCTTGCATCTTCTGGGGTGAAACCGCGCAAGAGGGCCTTTCGTTTTGGTTCGAATCCCTTATGCTGAAATTCAGGAGGTTCGGGAAACAGATGTCTCGATCGATCGATTATGGAAAACTGATGCACGAGGCGATGCGCGGATTGATTCAGCGCGTCCTTGTCGGTGTCCAGGATAACGGCCTTCCGGGCGCGCATCATTTCTTCATCACCTTCGATACGACCCATCCCGACGCACGCCTCGCCGACTGGCTGAAGGAACGCTATCCTTCGGAAATGACGGTCGTGATGCAGCACTGGTTCGATGATCTCGACGTGACCGTTGACGGCTTCTCGATCACCCTCAATTTCGGCGACGCGCCCGAGACGCTCTATATCCCCTACGACGCGATCAAGACCTTCGTCGATCCGTCGGTCGAATTCGGTCTGCGGTTCGATTCGCAGGATGACGACGACGGGCTCGAGGGCGACGCCGATGACGATCCCGATTTCGATGAAGACGAGCACGACACCGCCGCCCCCACCAATGGCCAGGCCGACGTGGTCAGCCTCGACAGTTTCCGAAAATAGCACCGTCTTTTTCTGATCCCGGCGCGCCGCCGGACCGTTGGCGGTATTCCATTGCATACATCATTGATCTTTCCGCCCCGTCCGCTATGAGGGGGGCGGCCTTTTTCGCGAGGGAGATCCATCCATGACCGCCACCCGCACCGAAACCGACAGCTTCGGCCCGCTCGAGGTTCCGACCAATAAATACTGGGGCGCGCAAACACAGCGCTCGATCATGAACTTCCCCATCGGCTGGGAAACCCAGCCCGTCGCCATCGTGCGCGCGCTCGGCGTCATCAAGAAGGCCTGCGCGCAGGCCAACAAGGAAAGCGGCGCGCTCGATCCGAAACTGGCCGACGCCATCATCGCCGCCGCAGGCGAGGTGATCGACGGCAAGTTCGACGACAACTTCCCCCTCGTGGTCTGGCAGACCGGCAGCGGCACCCAGTCGAACATGAACGCCAACGAGGTGATCGCCAACCGCGCCATCGAAATTCTCGGCGGCAAGATCGGCTCCAAGGATCCGGTCCATCCCAACGATCACTGCAACATGGGGCAAAGCTCGAACGACACATTCCCCACCGCGATGCATATCGCCACCGCCATGAGCCTGCGCGACGTGCTGATGCCCGGCCTTGAAAAACTGCTCCGCGGGCTCGAGGCCAAGCAAGAACAGTTCAAGGACATCATCAAGATCGGCCGCACCCATACGCAGGACGCCACGCCGCTGACGCTGGGACAGGAATTCTCGGGCTATGCCCAGCAGATCCGCCAGGGCATCGCGCGCGTCAACGCCGCCCTGCCCGGCATCTACGAACTGGCACAGGGCGGCACCGCCGTCGGCACCGGGCTCAACACCCGCAAGGGCTGGGGCGAAACCGTCGCCGCCAACATGGCCGAGATCACCGGCCTGCCCTTCGTCACCGCGCCCAACAAGTTCGAATCCCTCGCCGCCCATGACGCGATGGTGTTCATGTCCGGCGCTTTGGCGACCGTGGCCGGCTCCTGCTACAAGATCGCCAACGACATCCGCTTTCTGGGTTCCGGCCCGCGCTCGGGCCTTGGCGAGCTGATCCTGCCCGAGAACGAACCCGGTTCCTCTATCATGCCCGGCAAGGTGAACCCCACCCAGGCCGAGGCCCTGACCCAGGTGGCCGCCCATGTCATGGGCAACGACGCCGCCATCAAGTTCGCCGGCTCACAGGGGCATTTCGAACTCAATGTCTACAACCCGATGATGTCCTATAACCTCCTGCAGTCGATCCAGCTTCTGGGCGACGCGACCGACAGCTTCACCGAAAGGATGCTGAACGGGATCGAGGCCAACGAGGACCGCATCGGCAAGCTGATGCGCGAGTCCCTGATGCTGGTAACGGCCCTTGCGCCCGAAATCGGCTATGACAACGCCACCAAGGTCGCCAAGACCGCGCACAGGAACGGCACCACCCTCAAGGAAGAGGCGATCAGCCTCGGCTTCGTCGACGAAGAGACCTTTGAGCGCGTCGTGCGCCCCGAACAGATGATCGGCCCGCGCGACTGATACACCATCGAAACGGCGGGCCGCCCTTCGGAGCGGCCCGCCCTCGCCTCTCAAACCTGTGGACGAACGGCGCCAAGCCGGTATGCTTGGCCCCATGAGCAAGGTCATCAACCTCAACAAGATCCGCAAGCAACGCGCCCGCGCCGCCAAGCGAGAGCAGGCCGATCAGAACGCCGCCCGTCATGGCCGCAGCAAGGCCGACCGCGCGCTCGATGCGGCGCGCAGCGACAAGGTGCTTCAGGATCACGAGGCCCACAGGCGCGACGACGACGAATGACGCCAGCGCGAAACGCCAGATGATGTCGGATCCCGTCAATGCCCGCCCGGTGAAACACTCGCTGACCCTTCATGGTCATCGCACCAGCGTGTCGCTCGAAGACGAGTTCTGGCAGGCCTTTCGCGCCATCGCCGCTGCGCGCGGTCAGCCCCTCAACGCGCTCGCCGCCGAAATCGACGCGGCGCGCGGGGTGGATACGGGCCTCGCATCGGCGATCCGCCTGTTCGTGCTGCGCCACTACCGCGACGGGCCGCGCTGATCGTCAGCTTGCCGCCGCATCGGCCGGTTTGCGCGCGACGATGAAATGCGCGCGCGGACGCGCCGGGTAATCGCCGGTTTCCTCGATCACGAACCCGGCGGCGCGCATCGCGCCCTGAACATCCTCCGGGCCGATGAACTGCAAGAAAGGCGGCGCCTTGCCCAACAGGCGCATCACCCCGATCAGCGCCCTGAAATGCCAGGCGTGACGCCCAAGGCAGATCGTCTTGCTGATGAACAGCCCTCCGGGTTTCAACAGCGCCTGCACCCGCGCCAGCGTCGGGTTCATGTCATCCAGCAGATGCAGGAAATTGAAGGCCAGCACCGCATCGAAACTGCCCGGCCCAAAGCTCTCGTCAAACGCATCGCTCCGGCGGAACTCGAGGTTGTCACCCTCGAAATCGGCCAGCTTCTCATCTGCGACCGCGATCATTCCGCCCGAAAGGTCGCTGGCGATCAGGTGCCCGACATCCGGCGCCAGCAACAATGCCGTGCTGCCGGTGCCGCAACCCAGCTCCAGCACCCTGTCCTCTTCGCGCAGCCAGGCGCGCGCGCGCGCCAGCGTGGTTTCATAGGCCGCCATATTGCCGATGGGGCGCGCCGCGTAACGCCTTGCGACCCGGTCCCAGAATTGCGTATCCGCCATGTCCGACCCTCATCTTCCGCGCGCCATCAGAGGCAGGCCTTGCACCTTAGCAGGTGCCCCCCGCCTTGCAAATCTGACGGTAAAGATGCCACGTGGCATGCCCCAGAAGCGGCAGGGTGATGAACAGACCAAGGAACCCCGGTATCAGCGCGACGAATGTCAGCGCCGCGATGAAGGCCGCCCAGGCCAGCATCGGCAGCGGGCTCCCCATCACTGTCTGGAAACTGCTGATCATGGCGGTCACGAAGTCCACCTCCCGATCCAGCAACAGAGGCAGCGAGACCACCGTGATCATGTAGAGCAACAGCGCGAAAGCCGCTCCCACCAGGGTCCCGAACCCCAGCATGCTCAGCCCCTCGCGGGTCATGAGAACCTCGAACGAGCTCGACACGTTGGTCATGGTCGAAAACCCCATGAACAGCGCAAAGATCATATGCGCCAGAAAGAACCAGAACAGGAACAACAAGACGATCACCGCGCAGATCGACGGCAATTGCCGCCGGCTCTGTGTCAGGACCACCCCGAAGATCGCCCCCGGCTCCAGCGGCGCGCCCATTTCCCGCCGATGGCTCACCTCATAGAAACCCACCGCCGCGAAAGGTCCGATCAACGGGAAACTGACCGCAGCGAAGATCAGCCAATAGCTCTGCCCGGTCACCCAGGTAACCCATGCCATGATCCAGCCGATCATCACATAGACACCGGCAAAGATCACGGCATAGCCCGGCGCGCGCCGCATGTCCTCCCAGCCACGCCTGAGCGCCTCCCCCAGCATCGCGAATGTCACCGGTCCCAGCTCAGGCACGCCAAGCGGCTTGCTTTCATCCATCACTCGCACTCCTCCTGCTGACGCGAGCCTAGCCAAGCCCGCGCGCTGCGCAAAGATGCATTTCGTGATCAGCTTTCGACAGGGTTTCGCTCCGGCCAGCGCGTCGCTTCGTGATAGGCCTGCCCCAGATCCAGAAGCCCGCGATCCGCGCCGCGCCGCCCGATCAGCTGCACGCCCATCGGCAGCCCGCCGACGCCAAAGCCCGCCGGAACCGCCAACGCGGGCAGGCCCGCCAGGCTCGCGGGCACCACGACTTCCATCCAGCGATGGTAGCTGTCCATCGCCTGCCCCGCGATCTCGCGTGGCCACGCCCATTCAAGCGGAAACGGCCAGACCTGCGCCGTCGGCATCACCAGCGCGTCATACCGGTCGAACAGTTCGGCGGCGCGCGTGAACCATTGCGACCGGATCACGCTGGCGCGGTGCACATCCAGGCCGCTCATCGCGCGCCCGCGCTCGATCTCCCATATGGCATCCGGCTTCAGGCGGTCCCGTGTCTCGGGCGATTCCAGCAGCGGCGACAGGTTACAGGCCACTGACCAGCTTCTGAGAGCGGTCCAGCTCTCCCAAAGCGCATCGCGGCTGAACGGCGGCGCCACGTCCTCGACGACGCAGCCCAGTTCCTCGAACACCGCGCAGGCCGCGCGGCCCAGGTCCATGATACCCGCCTCCATCGCAAAGGCCCCGCCCCAATCGCCCAGCCAGCCGATCCGCCGCCCCGCGATCTTCGCGGCAGGGTCCGGCGTCAGATCCGGTGCCGCCACCCCGTGCGCCTGGCGCGCATCCGGCCCCGCCATGACGCCCAGCAGCAGCGCCAGATCGCCGGGGTCGCGCGCCATCGGCCCCAGAGTCGACAGCTGGTGCAGGAACGTATCCCCCGCCGGCTCGCCCGGCACCAATCCCCAGCTCGGGCGCATCCCGTAGACATTGTTCCAGCCCGCCGGATTGCGCAGGCTGCCCATCATGTCCGATCCATCCGCGATCGACAGCATCCGCGCCGCCAGCGCCACCGCCGCACCCCCCGACGAGCCGCCACAGCTGCGCGTCTTCTCATAGGGGTTGCAGGTCACGCCATGCACCGGGTTGAAGGTATGGCTGCCCAGCCCGAATTCCGGCGTGTTGGTCTTTCCGATCACGATCGCTCCGGCGGCGCGCATCCGCGCCACATGAAGGTCGTCGCTCGCCGCGATCTGGCCCGCCAGCGCCGGCGACCCCTTCGAAGTCGGCAATCCGGCCACGTTCGACAGATCCTTCACCGCCACGGGCAACCCGTGCAGCGCACCGCGCGCCGGTTCCGCGTCGGCCCTGCGCGCCTCCTCCAGCAGATCCGCCTCGTCGCGCAGCGACACGATGGCATTGAGCGCGCCGTTCACCTCCCGCACCCGCTCCAGTGTGGCGCGCATCAGTGCCTCGGCGCTCAATTCACCGCCCGCGATCCGCGCCGCCTGCGCGCGCGCCGAAAGGGTCAGAACCTCATCCATGTCTTTCCTCCCGCCCCGGCGACCGGCTGCGGGCGCCCTGCTTCATCTTGCCGACAATACTCTGCGGGGGTGTGGGGGTGCAAAACCCCCACCGGCGCCTCACGCCTCGCCCTGCGCCTCGGCCCGCGACTTGCCACTGACGTTCATCGCCAGCGTCGCGGCCATGAACTGATCGAGATCGCCATCCAGAACGCCCTTGGTGTCGCTGGTCTCGACCCCGGTGCGCAGATCCTTCACCATCTGGTAGGGCTGCAGCACATAAGAGCGGATCTGGTTACCCCACCCGGCATCGCCCTTGGCCTCGTGGGCCTCGGCAATGGCCTCGTTGCGCTTGTCCAGCTCCAGCTGGTAAAGCCGCGACTTCAGCGCCTTCATCGCGATATCGCGGTTCTGGTGCTGGGATTTCTCGGAACTGGTGACCACGATGCCGGTCGGATGGTGGGTGATCCGCACCGCCGAGTCGGTCTTGTTCACATGCTGCCCGCCCGCGCCCGAACTGCGATAGGTGTCCACCCGGATATCGGACGGGTTCACCTCGATCTCGATATTGTCATCCACCACCGGATAGACCCCGACCGAGCAGAACGACGTATGCCGCTTCGCCGCCGAATCGAACGGCGAGATCCGCACCAGGCGATGCACGCCGGATTCCGACTTGAGCCAGCCATAGGCGTTATGCCCGCTGATCTTGTAGGCGGCCGATTTGATCCCCGCCTCATCGCCCGAGCTTTCGGATTGCAACTCGACGGTGTAGCCGTGGCTTTCGGCCCACCGCACATACATCCGCGCCAGCATCGCGGCCCAGTCGCAGCTTTCGGTGCCACCGGCCCCGGCGTTGATTTCGAGGAAGGTGTCATTGCCGTCGGCCTCGCCATCCAGCAGCGCCTCCAGCTCCTTGGCGGCCGCCTTGCGGGCAAGCGCCTTGAGCGTGGTCTCGGCCTCGCCGATCACCTCGCTGTCGCCCTCCATCTCGCCCAGTTCGATCAACTCGATATTGTCGCGCATGTCGCGGCTGATCGAGTCGTGTGTCTCGATCGCATCGACCAGCGCCTGCCGGTCGCGCATTAGCTTCTGCGCCTTGGCCGGATCGTCCCAGAGGTTCGGGTCCTCGACGCGCGCGTTGAACTCCTCGAGCCGGTGCTGCGCGGTCTCCCATCCCATCCGCTGACGCAACAGCTCCAGCGAATTCTCGATCTCGGAAACGACGGTCTGGATTTCGGCGCGCATGGATATGTCCCTGATCTGGCTCGGATGCGGGTGATAGCGCAGCCACGAGGCCCCGGCAAGATCACCCGGCTATCAGTAAAGCCCGCCCGAACTCATCGAGCCGAAGCTGGCCTTGCCCCCGACCTGCCCGGTGCGCCCGGTCGACGTGGTGACCTCCTTGACCTGCTCGCTCTCGCCGCGCTCGAACAGCTCCAGATCGGTTCCCATCGCAAAGCCGCCCGAGACGCTGAAGCCAAAGATCGGCTCCTCGCCGTCACGGAAATACTCGGCCACCACGAACTCACCCTGCGAATCGTCCGCCAGCCGCGCGCCGGTATAACGGTCGATCTTGATGAAATGCCCGCCCGGCGGAACCTCGAACGGGCCGCCGCCGTATTTCTTGATCGCCTCGCTCATGAACTCCTGGAAGACCGGCCCGCACATCGAGGCGCCATAGGCGCCGCGGCCAAGGCCGCGCGGCTGGTCGTAACCGATATAGCAGCCCGCGGCGATATTGCTGGTGAAACCGACGAACCAGACGTCGCGCGCATCATTGGTGGTCCCGGTCTTGCCCGCCACCGGCACCGGCAGGTTGATCGCCCCCGATGCCGTGCCGCGATCGACCACGCCCTTCATCATCGAGGTCAGCTGATAGGCCGTGATCGCATCGATCACCCGCTCGCGGTTCGACACGATGCGCGGGCCGCGGGTCTCGGGGATGGCTTCATCGCCGCAATCCACGCAGTCGCGCGGATCATGCTTGTAGACGGTGCGCCCGTCGCGGTCCTGGACACGGTCCACCAGTGTCGGCTCGACCCGCTCACCGCCATTGGCGAACATCGAATAGGCCGCCACCATGTTGTAAAGCGTGGTTTCCTCCGAGCCCAGCGAGTTGGCCAGAAACTGGCCCATGTTGTCATAGACCCCGAAACGCTCGGCGTAACGGGCGACAACATCCATGCCCACTTCCTGCGCAAGACGGATGGTCATCAGGTTCCGTGACTGCTCGACCCCGGTGCGCAGCGGCGTCGGCCCGTAGAACTTGTTCGACGAATTGCGCGGCCGCCACAGCCCCTGCGGCGTATCAATCTCGATCGGCGCGTCGATCACGATGGTGGCCGGGCTGTAACCGCTGTCCAGCGCGGCGGCATAGACGAACGGCTTGAAGCTCGACCCCGGCTGGCGCTTGGCCTGGGTCGCGCGGTTGAACACCGAATGCTGATAGGAAAACCCGCCCTGCATCGCCAGGACCCGCCCGGTATGCACGTCCATCGCCACGAATCCGCCCTCGACCTCGGGCACCTGGCGCAGGGTCCAGCGCAAGAAGGTACCATCCTCGTCGCGCGTCATCCTGCGGACATAGACGACCTCGCCACGCTCGAACGTCTCCTGGAAATTGCCCGGCAGCCAGCCGATATCGGCGCGCGGCACCACATGCGGCGCATCCGCGTCGGGTGCGACACCCTCGATGCCAAGACGCATCTGCTGATCTTCGATCTCAAGGATCACCGCCGGGTACCATGTTCCGTCCAGCTCGATATCCCGCGCCACACCGGCCTGCGCCAGCGCTTCGCGCCAGGCCTCCTCGCCGTCCTCCAGCGCATCTTCGGGCAGCACGATCCCGGTGCCGCGCCACTTGCCGCGCGCGCGGTCATATTGTTCCAGCTGCCGGCGCAGTGCGACCGCCGCCTCGGCCTGCATCTCGGGGTCGATGGTGGCGCGCACGCTCAGCCCGCCGCCAAAGAATTCGCCCTCGCCGAAATCCTCGCTCAGCTGACGGCGGATCTCGTCAGTGAAATAGTCGCGCGGCGGCAGCTCGGCGCTGTAGGGCTCGAAATCGCCATTCTGCACCGAACGCAGCGGCGCGGCCACCTCGGCCTCATACGTGGCGTCGTCCAGATATCCGTTCTCATTCATCTCGCGCAGCACGAAATTGCGCCGCTGAAGAAGGCGCTCGGCATTGCGCACCGGGTGGAAATCCGACGGCGCCTTGGGCATCGACGCGAGGAACGCCGCCTCGTGGGGCGCAAGTTCGCGCAGCGACTTGTTGAAATAGGTCTGCGCCGCCGCCGTCACGCCATAGGAATTCTGACCAAGGAAGATCTCGTTGAGATACAGTTCCAGGATCCGCTCCTTGCTCAGCGTCTCCTCGATCCGCGTCGCCAGGATGATCTCCTTGATCTTGCGCTCGATGCGCCGGTCGCCCGACAGCAGGAAATTCTTCATCACCTGCTGGGTGATGGTCGAGGCCCCGCGCACGGTTTCCCCGCGCGAGCGGACCGCCTCGAAGATCGCCGCGGCGATGCCGCGCGCGTCATAGCCGCCATGCTGATAGAAATTCTTGTCCTCTGCGCTGATGAAGGCCTGCTTGACCAGCACCGGAATATCCTCGGCCGGGGTGAACAGGCGCCGTTCGCGCGAGAACTCGTCGATGATCCGCCCCTCGCCGGAATAGATCCGGCTGATCGTCGGCGGTTTGTAATTGGCCAGCGACTCGTGGCTCGGCAGGTCGCGCCCATAGATGTGCAGCACCGCGCCAATGCTCAATGCGATCAGCATCAGGCCCAGGGTGACCAGGCTGAAGATCGTGCCGAAAAAAGTTCCTATCGCTCTGAGCACAGCCGCCCCCGCTCGGTTTCACCGCACCATATAGGCATCCCGCCGCAGGCCGTCAAAACACATCTTCCGGACGCGCGGGGCGCCGCTCTTTTCATTGCCGCACCAGGTCGGCGGCGGCCGCATCGGCATCCCGCCAGGTGTCGAGCCCCTCGCGCAGCGCCTCCGCCATGCCGGCGCGCCACGACGGATCGGCCAGGTTGGCCAGGTCGCGCGGGCTGGACATGAAACCAAGCTCCAGCAACACCGATGGTATGTCCGGCGATTTCAGCACCGAGAACCCGGCATGGCGCAGCGGGCGCGAATGCAGCGGCAGGCCCCTGGCCGCGATCGCCGCGCGGATCTCGTCCGCCAGCCGCTCGGCGCGGGGCTGGGTTTCCATCCGCGCGAGGTCCATCAGCACATCCGCCACCACGTCGTCCTTGCCGCTCAGGTCGATTCCCGCCAGCATGTCGGCGCGGTTATGGCGCTCCGCCAGCGCGGCGCTGGCCTCGTCGCTGGCGCTGTCGGACAGGGTATAGACCGTGGCGCCATGCGCCCGCCCCTCGCTGAGCGCATCCGCATGCAGCGACAGGAACAGGTCCGCTCCCATCCGGTGGGCAATCGCCACCCGCCGCTCCAGAGAGACGAAACTGTCATCCTCCCGCGTCAGCACCACGTCGAACCCGCCCGCACGCACCAGCTCTTCCTTCAGCTCCAGTGCGAAGATCAGCATCATGTCCTTTTCGGCCATGCCATCCACCTCGGCCCCCGGATCGATCCCGCCATGCCCCGGATCGAGCACCACGACCAGCGGCGCCTCGCCGCGCTGGCGCGGACGCTTCTCGGACTTGAGCCCGCGCCCCGGCGCCTCCCATCCCGGCAGTGCCGGCGCACCCGCACCCGCCGCGAATGCTTCTGCCGAGACCGGGTTCAGCACCACCTCAAGGCGCGCCGCGCCACTCAGGTCGTCGATCTTCATGCCCGCGCGCGTGACGGCCATCGGTCCGGCCAGATCGACCACCATGCGCGACCATCCGGGCCGGAATCCCCCGACCCGCACATCCTTCACCGCCGCGCCCGCGATCAGCGCGCCCGGCTCGACCCCGCTCCAATCCACTTCCCTGAAATCGAGAACCAGTCGCTCGGGCGCATCCAGCGTGAAGATCCGGTAGGGTACGCCCTGGCTCAGACCAAGGGCGATCACCACGCCGCCCTCGCCTGCCCTGACCTCGCTCGCCTGCATGTCCACCCGCGCCAGGCCGCTGAAATCGCGCGCCTGCGCCATCGCCAACCCGGCCCAAAGGCCAAGAAGCCCCGCCAACACTATCCTGATCATCCGCTCACCCGCCGCTCAACCGGTCGTCTTTGCGCGCAAGACTACACGACCCGCGCGCCGGTTGCACAGCCCCCGACTTCATCTGGCTGAAAATACCTTGGGGGAGTCGCAGCCCCGCTGCGACGGGGGCAGCGCCCCCTTCCCACCGCGCCCCGCGCGTGCCGTCCCGGCTCAGAGCGCGCCGCGCGCCGCCATGAAACGGCGCAGCCGCTCCAGCCCCTCCTCGATATCGGCCGTGGCGCGCGCATAGGAGAACCGGATCGTCCCGCGCCCGCGCACCGGATCGAAATCGAGCCCCGGCGTCACCGCCACGCCGGCCTTTTCAAGGATTTCAGCGGCAAAGGCCCGGCTGTCATCGGTGATATGGCTGACATCGGCATAGACGTAGAAGGCACCGTCAGGCGGCGCGATCCGGTCGAACCCGGCCTTGGGCAACCCTTCCAGCATCAGCGCCCGGTTGCGCCGATAGACCGCCATGTTGGCCTCCAGTTCCTCGCCGCACTCCATCGCCGCCAATGCGGCCACCTGACTCGCATGGGGCGGGCAGATGAACAGGTTCTGCGCCAGCCGCTCGATCACCCGCACATGATCGCCTGGCACCACCATCCAGCCCACCCGCCAGCCGGTCATGCTGAAATATTTCGAGAACGAGTTGATCACATAGGCCTCGTCGCTCAGTTCCAGCGCGCTCACGGCCTTCGCCTCGTATTCGATCCCGTGATAGATCTCGTCGCTGATGAAGCTCGCGCCCTCCGCCGCCGCCGCCTCCATCAGGTCCGCCAGCTCGGCGCGCCCCAGCATCGTGCCCGAAGGATTGGCCGGGCTTGCCACCATCAACCCCTTGAGGTCGCGCCCCTTCAGGTCACCCGGCACCGGCTGCAGGCGGTTTTCCGCCGCCGTCTCGATATCCACCGGCACAAGGTCGAGCGCGCGCAGGATCTGGCGATAGCTCGGATAGCCCGGCGCCCCGATTCCCACCCGGTCGCCCGCATCGAACAGCGCCGTGAACGCCAGGATGAACGCCCCCGACGATCCCGGCGTGATCACGACCCGCCCCGGATCGAGATCGACGCCATACCATTCCCCGTAAAGCCGCGCGATGCGCTGGCGCAGCGCCGGCAGGCCAAGCGCCACAGTATAGCCCATCGCATCCTCACGCATGGCACGGGTCAGCGCGGCGCGTGCCCCCTCGGGCGCGGCGGTGCCGGGCTGGCCCACTTCCATGTGGATGATGTGGCGCCCCTCGGCTTCGGCACTGCGCGCCGCTTCCATCACGTCCATCACAATGAAGGGATCGACCTTCGACCGGGTTGAGTTCCGCATGTCTTTCTTCCTAAAGTGGCACCGTCACGCCCAGCTTTCACTTGGAACAGGCCCCGCCGTCAATGCAGCTTCTCCGCGCCCTCGGCCTCTTTCTCGGGCTCTTCGCCCTGACCGCCACGACGCTCGCCAGCCCGGCGCGTGCGCTCACGCTGCTGCGCGACCCGGATATCGAATACGCGCTCAAGCAACTGGCCGCGCCGGTGCTCAAGGCCGCCGGCCTCAGCCCGACGGGGGTCGATATCCTGCTGATCGACGACCGCAATCTCAATGCCTTCGTGGTCGATCGCGACAGTATCTTCATCCATTCCGGCCTGATGCTGAAAATGAACAACGCCGCGATGCTGCAATCGGTGATCGCCCATGAGGCGGCGCATATCACCAATGGCCACCTTGTGCGCCGCCCGGTCAACATGCGCAACGCCCGCACCGCCGCCGGTCTGGGGTCGGTGCTTGCCGCCGCCGCCGCCATCGCCGCAGGCGCCGGCGAAGCCGCGGGGGCCGTCGCGCTTGGCGCGCAGACCACCGCGCAGCGGCTGTTCTTCGTCCACACCCGCGCCGAGGAAAACGCCGCCGACCAGTCCGGCCTTCGCTACCTGGCCGCCGCCGGGGTCGATCCGCAGGGCGCGGTCGAGATGATGGACATCTTCCGCGGCCAGGAGGCACTGTCGCAATACCGTCAGGACCCCTACGCGCGCACGCACCCGCTTTCGGCCGACCGCTTCCGCGTGATCAAGCGCCTCGCCGACGCCCATGCCGACAAGGCCCGCGCCAATCCCGAATCCGACTACTGGTTCGCCCGCGCCAAGGGCAAGCTCTCGGCCTTTCAGCGTTCGCCCAAATGGACGCTGACACGGGCCGGGGAATCCGGTTACGAGGATGTGAAACTGATGCGCCAGGCCGTCGCCCACCACCGCAGCTCGCAGACCTCCAAGGCCGTGGCCGCCATCGACCGCGCCATCGCCCTGCGCCCCAAGGACCCGTTCCTCTATGAACTCAAGGGCCAGATCCTGATGGAAAGCCGCAATTTCCGCGCCGCCACCGCCGCCTATGGCCGCGCCGTGAACCTCGCGCCGGATCACGCGCTGATCCTGGGCTCCTACGGGCGCGCCCTCATGGCCGAAGGCAAGGTGGCCGAGGCCCAGCAATATCTCGAGAAATCCCGCGCCCGCGACGGGCGCGACGCCCGCGTCATGCGCGACCTTGCCGCGACCCATGCCCGTCAGGGCAACAACGGCATGGCCTCGCTGGTGACATCGGAACGCTACGCGATGATGGGACGGCTCGAAGATGCCGGGATTCACGCGCAACGCGCCTCGGACCTTTTGCCGCGCGGCTCTACGGGCTGGCGGCGTGCACAGGATGTGCTATCAGCCGCCAAAGCCGCTGAAAACAAACGGAGATGACATCCATGAAATTCGCCCCTCCCACCGTGCTGACAGCGCTGGGCGCGCTGTTCACGGCCGCCACCTTGGCCATGCCCGCACAGGCCTTCGACCTTCAGGACATGAGCGCCGCCGAACGCGACGCCTTCCGCGCCGAGATCCGCACCTACCTTCTTGAGAACCCCGAAGTCATCATGGAAGCGGTCGCCGTGCTCGAAAAGCGCCAGGCCGAGGAACAGGCCCGCGGCGACAGCGACCTCGTGAAGGCCAATGCCGGGGCGCTCTTCGATGACGGCCATTCCTGGGTCGGCGGCAACCCCGAGGGCGACATCACGCTGGTCGAGTTCATGGATTACCGTTGCGGCTACTGCAAACGCGCCTTCCCCGAGGTCGAGTCCCTGCTCGAGACGGATGGCAATATCCGCCTCATCGTCAAGGAATTCCCGATCCTGGGCGAACAATCCGTGCTTGCCTCGCGCTTTGCCATCGCAACCCTGAACGTGGCGGGCGACGAGGGCTACAAGCAGGTGCATGACGCGCTGATGACCTTCCGCGGCGACATTACAGAGCCCGCGCTCGCGCGCCTTGCCGAAGGTTTTGGCCTCGATGCCGATGCGATCGCTGCCGAGATGGGCAGCGAGGCGGTGACCGAAGTGATCAACAAGAACCGCGCGCTGGGCCAGCGGCTCAACATCACCGGCACGCCCTCTTTCGTGATGGAAGACCAGATGCTGCGCGGCTATGTGCCGCTCGACGCGATGCAGCAGATCGTCGCCGACATCCGCGGCTGATGCCGCGCCGCCGGTTGCAGATAGCGTTTCGGGGCCTGCCGCTTGCGGCGGGCCTTCTGCTTGCGCTCTCGCCTGGCGCGGCGGTGGCCGAAACCGATTTCACGCGCCTTTCGCCCGCCGAACGCGCGATCTTTCACCAGCAGATTCGCGAGGCCCTCCTTGGGCTGCCCGAACTCCTTCAGGATGCGCCCGCCCCGTCCGCTCCGCCCGTCACCAGCGTCTACCAGGATGCCATCGACCAGGATCTCGCACGCCTCTCCGAACGTGACCAGGCGCTTTTCGGCCCCGACCTTCCCGGCTTCGGCCCGCCCGGTGCCGCCCTGCGCATCGCGCTCTTCACCGCGCCCGACTGCCCCGATTGCAACCGCGCCGAAGAGGATCTTCGCGCGCTGGCGCAGACCCACGACCTGCGCGTGACCCTGCTTGATATCACCCGCAACGCGGCACTGGCCGAAACCCTCGAAATCGACATGGCCCCATCTTACGTGCTGCCCGACATGATGCTGCGCGGGCATATCCCGCCCATCGTTCTGGAACGCTATCTGAAGCGATAGGCCCACCGCGACAAGCCCCGGCAGACAGGCTCTCAGGGTTCGCGTTCAACGCTGCAAGGCGTTCCGACACACTGCGTCATGCAACCCGCCCCAATCAGAACCAGCTTGGAAAGCTCGGGGTCCGCTGCGGCAACTTCAATCGCGACCGGCCCCGCCGAAAATCGCGTCGACGGGGCCGCCAGTGGTATTGCCGGTGATCTCGAGCGCGGCGCGATTGCGGGCCATGAGCGTGTCAAACGTGTAATCTTCACTGAATTCGGATGAGCAGCTCAAACCAGGCCTGCGCGGTGACGTTCCGGCCTTTGCAGCCCCTTCATTGCGAGGGAAATGCGCATGGCCTCTCGCGGCTTGGCGAAGCGCCTCCAGAAGCCGAACCCGTCACGCGCCCCGCAAGGGCCAGGCCGCCCGCCGATGCGGGCGCCCTGCGCCAGACGCGCCTCACCCCCTCAGCGGGGCAGCGGCAGCCCGTCCGCGATCATCCGGTTCAGCGTCTTGCGGTCGACATAGCCCGTCACCGGCAGCCCGCGCGCCTCCTGATACCGCTCCAGCGCCGCGCGGGTGTTGCCATCGAACTGCCCCTCCGTGCGTCCGGGGCTGAACCCCTGCGCCAGCAACTGCGCCTCGACAAGGCTGCGTGAAATCTGGTTGAGCCCCAGCGCCGCCTCGGCCTGGCGCGCCTCCGCCTCGGATATGGCGCCATCATCGACCGGCGCATCATCCGTCAGCGCCGCCTGGCGCCGCCGCGCACGCTCTGAAAACGCCCCCTCCGGGAAATCTTCGAGGTATCGCGCATAGGCCTGGGCGGTATCGGCCTCGCGCGCCTCTTCCCAGGCAGCCTTGTCGGCGGCCTCGGCTTCGCTTTCGACCAGTTCCTCGAGCCGCGCACGCGCACGCCCGGCAAACGCGCCATCCTCATGCGCATCGAGATACCGGCGATAGGCGGCTTGCGTGTCCTCCGCCTCGGCGCGCTCCCACGCCGCGCGGTCGTTCGCGCCCTCGATCTCGTCAAGACGCGCCCGCGCGACATCCGAAAACGCGCCATCCGGGTAACGGTCGAGATAGGCCCGCAAGCCCGCCTCGTCCTGGCCGCGCCCGATATCCTCCCAATAGGCGCGATCGGCGCGCTCACGCTCACGTTCCTGCCGGCGCTCTTCCTCGGCCTGCTCGGCGCGCCGCGCCTCGGCCATCTGGTCGAGATCGCTGATCTGCGCCGCGGTCAGGAAACCCGTCGCCTCGAACCCGTTCTCGCCTTGCCAGCGCCTGATCGCGCTGCGCGATCCGGGGCCGAAAATGCCATCGACACCGCGCGTCTCATAGCCCATCAACACGAGGTCGCGCTGGATCCGCTGGCGCGCATCGGAACTCAGGTCAAGAGCCGCCTCGATCCGCTCGGGATCGCGCGCGAAACCGTCGATCGCGGCGCGCGCTTCATCGGCAAAGGCACCGTCGGGATACTCCTCCAGATAGGCCCTGTAGGCCTCGATCGTGTCGGTCTCCCGGCTCTCCTGCCAGGCCTGCCGCTCACGCTCGGCCGCTTCGTCGCCCGCGTCAGGCGTGGCGGACACCTCGCGCGGCAGAAAGGTCACGAGCGGCGAGCGGAACCCGTAAGCATCCAGCGCCGACGCCCCCTCGAGCATCTCGGGCACGCTGCGCCCCCGCTCGACCAGCCGCGTTCCGGCGAAATCCGCGATATCGGGTATCGTGCCGGTGATCACCGTGACGCCCTGCGGCGGCTCGAGCCTGCCAAGACCCGCCGTCACGCCCGTGCCAAGCGCCACGCGCTCATCCTCCGGCGTGTCATGCGTCCGCGCCCCCAGCAACACCACGGCCCCGCCCGGCGAGCGGGCCGCGATCTCCATCACCGTGCCCAGCGACAGCGCGGCGCCATCCACATCGGCCAGCGACGGCGCATCGAGCCCGCCGGGAAGATACCAGCTCGCGCCGCCCGCATGGGCGAACCGCCCGCTCAACAGGATCACGCTGCGCTCGGGCGCATCTTCGCTCAGCAGGCTGCCCAGCAATTCGCGCGACGCCTCGATCTCGGAATCGAAAGCCGAAACCACCTTGAATCCGGCCCCCTCCAGCGCCTCGGCCGCTGCCGATATCCCCGCGCTTCCGGTCTCATCGCTTGCATCGCTGCCCGCGCCCAGAAGAACGGCGCGGTTCTCGGCCCCTGCGGCGGATGCCGCCATGCAGGCGCAGGCGAACAACAGGCTTAGTCTCATGATCCGAACTCCTTTTGCAGTGCCACTGACGCGGCTGCCCGGCAAACGGGCCGCACAACCCGTCACCCCAACGCGCAGCATCGCAAAAGGTTTCAGCCGCCCCCTTCCGGGCCGGTTTCGCAGATGGACAGGCCCGTGCCGTCATCGCGCAGGCCCCCGGGCTTCATCTTGCCCGAAATACTCATGTCCCGTCCTGTCCCCCGGCACCGCGCCGCGACGAGCGCGGCCCGCTCAGATATCGAGCGTGTTTTCCTTCTCCCAGCGGCTGAAATGGGACACGAACGAATTCCACTCCTTGGTCTTCATCTTGATGAAGGCCTGCGAGAATTCTTCGCCCATCGCTGCCTTGAGAACCTTGTTGCGGTCATAGGCACGGATCGCGTCCAGCATGTTGAGCGGCAGCTGCGGCGCGCCGCGCACCTTGTGACCCTCGGCATACATGTCGATCTCATGGCGCTTGCCGGGATCGGCCTTGGTGCGCACACCGTCCAGACCAGCGGCAAGCGTGACCGCTTGCAACAGATAAGGGTTGGCCGCGCCATCGGGCAGGCGCAGCTCGAAACGCCCCGGTCCGGGCACGCGCACCATGTGGGTGCGATTGTTGGAGGTCCATGTCACCGTGTTGGGGGCCCATGTCGCCCCCGAACTGGTCCGCGGCGCGTTGATCCGCTTGTAGCTGTTGACGGTCGGGTTGGTGATCGCCGCCATGGCGGTGGCATGTTTCATGATCCCGCCAAGGAAATTGCGCCCCTTTTCCGAAAGGCCCAGCTCCATATTGTCATCGGCAAACACATTGACCTTCGACTCGGCGCCCGGCGCATCCCAGACCGAGATATGCAGATGCGCGCCATTGCCGGTCAGCCCCTCAATGGGTTTGGGCATGAAGGTGGCACGAAAGCCGTGTTTCTCGGCGATCGACTTGGTCATGAACTTGAAGAACGAATGCCGGTCGGCGGTGACCAGCACATCGTCGAATTCCCAGTTCATCTCGAACTGGCCGTTGGCGTCCTCGTGGTCGTTCTGATACGGCCCCCAGCCCAGGTCCAGCATGTAGTCGCAGATTTCGCGCACCACGTCATAGCGGCGCATCACCGCCTGCTGATCGTAACAGGGCTTTTCCGCCGTGTCATAGGGATCGCTCAGCGCATTGCCATCCGGCGTCAGCAGGAAATACTCGGCCTCGACCCCGGTCTTGACATGAAGCCCCTCGCTCGCCGCTTCCTCGATCAGGCGGCGCAGCACGTTGCGCGGTGCCTGCGCGACATCCTCGCCCTCCATCACCGGGTTGGCGGCCACCCAGGCCACCTCGGGGTTCCAGGGCAGCTGCGTGACACTGTCGGGGTCGGGCACCGCCAGCATGTCGGGATGCGCCGGGGTCATGTCGAGCCAGGTCGCGAAACCGGCGAACCCCGCCCCGTCCGCCTGCATGTCGGCAATCGCCTGCGCGGGCACCAGCTTGGCGCGCTGGCCCCCGAAAAGATCGGTGAACGAAATCATGAAATATTTGACGCCGCGCTCGGCGGCATAGGCGGCCAGATCTGTTGTCATGGTCCTTCTTCCTTTTCCCTGTTGGCACTCAAGGGGGCGGTTTCCCCGCCCCCATTTTTATGTTCCGTCTTTTAAGTCGCGCTCAGAATGTCGTCCCCGGCTTGCCCGGCCACCAGCTTGTGCCGGCCAGCGGCACCTGCGCCATCGCCGCCGCTTCCAGCGTCAGTGCCACAAGGTCCTCGGGCTCCAGGTGCTGCACATGGTTCTTGCCACAGGCCCGCGCCAGCGTCTGCGCCTCAAGCGTCATCACCTTGAGGTAATTGCGCAGGCGACGCCCCGCCTCGACGGGATCGAGCCTCGCGGCCAGCTCCGGGTCCTGGGTGCTGATCCCGGCGGGGTCGCGGCCCTCGTGCCAGTCGTCATAGGCGCCCGCGGTGCTGCCGAGCTTCTGGTATTCCTCCTCGAATTTCGGGTCGTTGTCGCCCATCGCCACCATCGCAGCCGTGCCGATGCTGACCGCATCAGCGCCAAGCGCCAGCGCCTTGGCCACGTCCGCGCCGGTGCGGATGCCACCCGAGACGATCAGCTGCACCTCCCGGTGCATGTTCTGATCCTGAAGCGCGCGCACCGCGTCGCGGATACAGGCCAGCGTCGGCTGGCCCACATGCTCGATGAACACGTCCTGCGTTGCCGCCGTGCCGCCCTGCATCCCGTCCAGAACGACCACATCCGCCCCGGCCTTGACTGCAAGGGTGGTGTCGAAATAAGGCCGCGCGCCGCCCACCTTGACGTAGATCGGCTTTTCCCAGTTGGTGATCTCGCGCAGTTCCAGGATCTTGATCTCCAGGTCGTCCGGCCCGGTCCAGTCGGGATGCCGGCAGGCGCTGCGCTGGTCGATCCCCTTGGGCAGGTCGCGCATCTCAGCCACCCGGTCCGATATCTTCTGCCCCAGCAACATGCCGCCGCCGCCCGGCTTGGCGCCCTGCCCGACCACGACCTCGATCGCGTCGGCCTTGCGCAGGTCCACCGGGTTCATGCCATAGCGCGATGGCAGGTATTGATAGACCAGCGTCTTCGACTGGCCGCGCTCCTCGGGGGTCATGCCGCCGTCGCCGGTGGTGGTCGATGTGCCCGCAGCGCTGGCGCCACGGCCCAGGGCCTCCTTGGCCTGCGCGCTCAGCGCGCCGAAACTCATGCCCGCGATGGTGATCGGGATGTCCAGCTCGATCGGCTTCTTGGCGAACCGCGTGCCCAGCACGACATTGGTGTCGCAGCGCTCGCGATAGCCCTCCAGCGGATAGCGGCTCATCGAGGCGCCGAGGAACAGCAGGTCATCGAAATGGGGCACGCGCCGCTTGGCGCCGCCGCCCCGGATATCGTAGATGCCGGTCGCCGCCGCGCGGCGGATCTCGGCATTCACCTCGGGCGAGAAGGTCGCCGACTGAAGCGGCATGGTGCGCGGCGCGTGTTTGTCGTCCTTGGCCATGTCTGGTTTCCTCAATAGGCGTTGTCGATGTCGAAATTATAGAGCTTGCGCGCCGAGCCATAGCGCTTGAACTCCTCGGGGCGCGCGTCGACCTCCGCCCGCTCCAGCAGGTCGCGCAGGGTCTCCAGGTGCTCGGGGCGCATCTCCTTCTCCTCGCAATCCGCGCCAAGGCTCTTCACCTTGCCGCGCACGAACAGCCGCGCCTCGTAGATCGAATCCCCCAGCGCGTCGCCCGCATCGCCACAGACCACCAGGTTCCCCTTCTGCGCCATGAAGGCCGACATATGCCCGACATTCCCCGCCACCACGATATCGATCCCCTTCATCGAGATCCCGCAGCGCGAGCTGGCATTGCCCTTGATCACCAAGAGCCCGCCATGCCCGGTCGCCCCGGCATACTGGCTGGCATCGCCCTCGACGATCACGGTGCCGCTCATCATGTTCTCGGCCACGCCCGGCCCGGCGCTGCCCTTGATGCGCACCGTCGCCTGCTGGTTCATCCCCGCGCAGTAATAGCCCGTCGAGCCCCGCACCGTCACATCGAGCGGCGCATCGAGCCCCACCGCGATGGCGTGGCTGCCGCGCGGATTGACCACCTCCCAGGCGGTCTCGTTGGTCTGCGGGGCCTGCGCCTGCAAGGTCTCGTTGAGGGCGCGCAGGCCTTTGGCTTCCAGGTCGAATGTCTGCATGTCAGTGCTTCCAGAAATAGACGGTTGCGGGTTCGGGCTCCCAGACGCGGGCATCCTCGATCCCCGGCAGGTTGACCAGCGCACGGTATTCACTGCCGAAGGCGACATATTGATCCGTCTCGGCCATCACGGCGGGCTTGCAGGCGATGGGGTCGCGCACCACGCCGAACCCGTCCTTGGTGCCCACGACAAAGGTGTAGAACCCGTCCAGATCCTCCAGCCCCGATTCCAGCGCCTCGCCCAGGCTGTGCCCCTCCTGCATCTTCCATGTCAGATAGGCGGCGGCGACCTCGGTGTCGTTCTCGGTCTCCACGTTCACGCCCTCGCGCGCCAGCTTGCGGCGCAGCGAATTGTGGTTGCTGAGCGAACCGTTATGCACAAGGCACTGGTCCATCCCGGTCGAGAACGGATGCGCGCCCAGCGTCGTGACCGCGGATTCGGTCGCCATGCGCGTATGACCGATGCCATGACTGCCGGTCAGATGCGGAATGTCGAAGCGCCGCGCCACATCGCCCGGCAACCCCACTTCCTTGTAGATCTCGATCGCCTCTCCGGCGCTCATCACCCGTGCATCGGGGCAAAGCGTCTTCAACGAGTCGCGCGCCTCGGCCACCTTGCCGGCGGGCAGCTCGATCACCGCATGGGTGTCCTTGATCCTCAGGCTGACATCCGCCCCGATCGCCGCCGACATGGCGCTGTCCAGCCCCTCGAAACGCGCCGGGTCATCGGCCTGCACCGTCAATTTGGCGACCCCGGCGCTCGCGCCGGGATAAACGGCGATCCCCGCGCTGTCGGGACCGCGGTCCGACATGGTAATCAGCATATCGGTCAATAGCTCACCCAGACGCGGCTCCAGCGCCTTGTCCTTCAAAAACAGTCCGACGATTCCGCACATCGACGCCTCCATGATCCTGTCATGGAAAACGCTAGCGCCGAGTCGCGCGGATTTCAATATAAAGAATTTAATATTCCTGTCAGGAAACACCCTGACGCGGGAAACCGCTCAATATTTCAGCAGCCACGCCCCGGCACCCTCACTCGGCCGCCGTCAGCATATAGCCAATGCCCCGCACGGTCTTGATCCTCTGCGCGCCGCTGCCATCGGGAAACAGCTTCTGGCGCAGGCGGCTGACAAGCCCGTCGATCGCCCGGTCATTGGCCGCCCAGTCCGGGCCGCGCACCTTCTGCATGATCTGGCTGCGGGAAAACACATGGTTGGGCAAGGACGACAAAACCGCCAGCACATCGAATTCCAGCGTCGTCAGATCGACCAGCTCGCCGCTCTCCCGCTTCACGCTGCGCGACCCGCCATAGATCCGCAGACCGTGGGCGACGTGACAGGCGGTCTTCTCGACCGGCGCGATTTCGTTGCGCAACCGGCTGTAACCCCTCGTCCGGCGCATCACCGCATTCACCCGCGCGCGCAGCTCGCGCATCCGGAACGGCTTGACCACGTAATCATCCGCGCCCAGTTCCAGCCCCAGCACCACGTCGACCTCGTCGCTGGTGCAGGCCATCAGGACGATCCCCGCATCGGACTCGCTGCGCAATTCCTTGACCAACTGCACACCGTCCCCGTCCGGCAACCGCGCGTCGATCAGGAACACGTCGATATTGCGCTGCGCGACAATGCGCGAAAAGGCGTCGACAGTCTCGCAGGCCAGCGCGGAATATCCCTCTTCGGAAAGCGCATCGACGATGTGACGCCGCAGCGTCTCATCGGATTCCAGAACCAGTGCAATGGTCATCGGCACGGCCCTCCCTTCTGTGTCTGGCGACCCGTCAAACGCGGTTGATTCACCTGGCGCAGGGATCGCCTTGCAATGCATGTATTGCCCGTCATGCGGGCATGGCCGGCACATCGCCGGTCGGGATACTCACTGATGAAGAAGGTCGCTCACGGTAATCCGGGGCATCGCCCGATACACAGATCGGCCCCGGATAACTCTTTAGATGATTGTTATCGAAACAAAGTTCAATCTGATTTGCAAGTTTTTGAACAAACCCGCCTACAACCAGCCCTTTTTCCCGCCTAGCGGTAGGGGACACTAAATGAGGGAGGCACGGAATGGCGTTTCAGTTCTTTAACCAGAATGATCCCGATGAGAAAATCATACGGATTCCCGCAGCTTGCCAACGGACGGTAAAATGGTTGCCGCAGATCGGCGAGATCTTCCCCGATTTCACCATCGCCACGACTCAAGGCGAGATTCGTTTCTGGGATTGGGCGCCGGGCAACTGGGTCCACCTGTTCAGCCACCCGGCGGCCTATACTCCTGTCTGCACCACCGAACTCGCCTCCATCGCGCCTACCAGCAGGCCTGGGACGACAACGGCATCAAGCATCTGGCCCTCACCGGATCGCCGGTCGAAGAGCAAAGGACATGGCATGACGAGATCGAGGAATTCTTCGACGTGTCAGTCGAGTATCCGGGCGGCTACGATCCCGACCTCAGGCTAAGCCGCAATTTCGGGATGCTCCATGACAAGGAATCGAGCGCCTGCGTGATCCGCAAGAGCTTCATCCTCGATCCGGCGATGCGCGTGCACATGATCTCGGAATACCCGCTTTTCGTGGGGCGCAATATCGACGAATTGCTGCGCGTCATCCGCGCGCTGCAACTGCGCGCAGAAACCGGCGCCGCCACCCCTGCGGATTGGCATTGGGGCGATGTTGCGATCATCGCCGACAACCGCACCGAGGCCGATGTGATCCGTCAGTTCCGGGCGCGCTCGGCGCAGCTCATGCCTTACCTGCGCGTCGTGGACCCGACCCAGACCTGATCGTCATTCCCGCCGGGGGTTTCCCTCCGCCATCATCAGCCGCCCGGACCAAGCCTCTGGTCCGCGGGGCGTCCGGCCCGGCGGGCCAGGGTCGTTGTGACACCACTCACGGATGCAACGACCCAAAGGCGGGCGCGGCCCCTTCGCGGGGCCGCCCCGTCTCAGCTTCCGCGCTGCGGGTAAGAGATCACCGAAAGGTAGCGGATCGGCAGCCGGATCAGCTCGTCCGGCCCATGCGGCGCATCGGCATCGAAAAACAGGCTGTCACCGGGGCGCAGATGAAAGCTCTGGTCGCCATGCCGATACCCGACCTCGCCCTCCAGGATGTAGAGCAATTCGACCCCGTCATGCTGGAAGGTCGGAAAGACATCCGATTCCTCGCTCAGCGTGATCAGGTAAGGCTCGACCACCACACCCGAGTTATTGGCGCCCAGATGGCCCAGCAGGTTGTATTGATGCCCCGCCCGCGTGCCCGCGCGCTCGATCTCCAGCGCCTCGCCTGCCTTCACATGCACCGCTTCGCGCCGCTCCTCGAAGCGGCGGAAGAACGCCGTGACCGGCACGCTCAATGCCGCCGACAGCGCCTGAAGCGTGGTCAGCGACGCCGACGTCACGCCGTTCTCGATCTTCGACAGCATCCCCACCGACAGCCCCGTCACCTCGGCCAGGTCGGCGACCGTCATGCCCCGCGCACGGCGCACTTCGCGAACCTCGCGCCCGATCGCGGTCTCGAGATTCTTTTCCCGCGCCTCCTGGACCTTGTGGGGGTCCTGCCTGAGTTTTGAATTTGGCATTCCGTCTCCTGAAACCGCCGCCGCGCCAGCGAGCGATCACGATGGAAAATCCCGGCCCGGAATGCAAGTCCGCTGGCCGTCACGCGGGGTTTGTACACTCCGCGCGGCGCCGCGCGCGATCCTTGTACAGAACCGGGGGTAGAAACGTGCAAATCGTACAGAATATTTCGATTGCGACATGCTTCTTCAGGCCATGTCGCGAACGGGCGGCAAAGCGGCGCAATCCGTGCCTATGACCCGCGCCAACCGCAACGACGCAGCATCAACGCCCGTGGCTTCCAGACACCCTCACTCCTCCCGGGACACCCGGTTTCGGCGCTTTAGACTCGCGCCGCAATGGGTTGATATATCACACGAAAATCTCTTTGCGTTGCATAAGCGCCATAACGCGGATGCGCACCCGCCACATGCCACATTCCCGCCACATTTCACCACGATCCTGAACGGATAACAAAAGGCGCCAGCCGGGCGCCACCCGGCTGGTCTGCCTGATAAAATCGGAGCAGACAAATGGCATATAGCACCCACCCAACCCCCAAAACCGCCACAGGCACAGCCAAACCCCAACCCGCGCCCAGCGGTCCCTCGACCGAGGCCCAGACCGTTCCGTCGCGGGTTTTTAACGATTTCGCCAGCATCTAAGGCGTTGACGAACAATGAAAAAGGCCGCACCTGAGATCAGGCACGGCCCTTGCGTTTTCCGGTTGCCCGGCTGGTTTCGATCAGCCGACCAGCTCGAGACCCGAGAAGAAATACGCGATTTCGGCAGCCGCCGTCTCGGGCGCGTCCGAGCCGTGAACCGAGTTCTCGCCAACCGATTCCGCGAATTCAGCCCGCACCGTCCCCGGCGCCGCATCCGCCGGATTGGTCGCGCCCATCACTTCGCGGTTCTTCGCGATCGCGCCTTCGCCTTCCAGCACCTGCACCACAACCGGCTCAGACGCCATGAACGCGCAAAGTTCGTCATAGAACGGGCGTTCCTTGTGCACTTCGTAGAAGACGCCAGCCTGCTCCTTGGTCAGCTTGATGCGCTTTTGCGCGACGATGCGCAGGCCCGCATCCTCGAACTTGGCGTTGATCTTGCCGGTCAGGTTGCGCTTGGTCGCGTCGGGTTTGATAATGCTCAGCGTGCGTTCCACAGCCATGTCAGCCTCTTTCCTTTGAATCCGGCACAGGCCCTTTGCCCGCGCCCTCAATATCGCGGCTCCGATAGCATGGGGTCAGGGCTTTGAAAAGCTGCGATTGACGGCTGCCCGTGAATGCGGCACACCCCGGCCATGCTGCGTCTTGAAGATATATCATATGCGGTCGCGGGTCGTCCGCTGATCGAACATGCCACCGCCAACATCCCTGATGGTCACAAGGTCGGCATTGTCGGTCGCAATGGCACGGGCAAGACCACCCTGTTTCGACTGATCCGGGGTGAACTGGCGCTTGAAGGCGGCGAAATCAGCCTGCCCTCGCGCGCCCGCATCGGCGGCGTCGCGCAGGAAGTGCCCGGCAACGAGGTCTCGCTGATCGACACGGTCCTCGCCGCCGATACCGAGCGCGCGGCCCTCATGGCCGAATCCGAGACCTCCAGCGACGGCGCCCGCATCGCCGAGATCCAGACCCGCCTCGCCGATATCGACGCCTGGTCCGCCGAGGCCCGCGCCGCCAGCATTCTCAAGGGCCTTGGCTTCACCGATGCCGAGCAGGCCCAGCCCTGCAGCGCCTTTTCCGGCGGCTGGCGGATGCGAGTCGCGCTGGCGGCAGTGCTGTTTTCGGAACCCGACCTCTTGCTGCTCGACGAGCCGACGAACTACCTCGACCTCGAAGGTGCGCTCTGGCTTGAAACATATCTTGCGCGCTATCCCCACACCGTGCTGGTGATCAGCCACGACCGCGGGCTTCTCAACCGCGCTGTCGGCTCGATCCTGCACCTCGAGGACCGCAAGCTGACGCTCTATCAGGGCGGCTATGACCGCTTCGCCGAGACCCGCGCCGCCCGCCTTGCCGCCGCCCAGTCCGAAGCCAAGAAACAAGAGGCACGGCGTGCCCACCTGCAATCCTATGTGGATCGCTTCCGCTACAAGGCCGACAAGGCCAAGCAGGCCCAGGCCCGGATCAAGGCGCTGGCCCGGATGCAGCCTATCACCCAGCCGCAGGAGGCCGCGCTGCGCCGCTTCACCTTTCCCGAGCCCGAAGCGCTCTCGCCGCCGATCCTGCGCCTCGAGGGGGTCTCGGTCGGTTATGACGACAAGGTTGTGCTGCGCGATCTCGAACTGCGTATCGACCAGGATGACAGGATCGCCCTTCTGGGGCGCAACGGCGAAGGAAAATCCACGCTTTCCAAGCTCTTGTCAGCCAGACTTGATCCAATGGACGGACGCATCCACACCGCCTCCAAGCTGCGCACCGGCTATTTCGCACAACATCAGGTCGACGAACTGCATGTCGATGAAACCCCGATCGACCATATCCGCCGCCTGCGGCCCGGCGAGGCCCCCGGCAAGCTGCGCGCGCGCCTCGGCGGCTTCGGCATCGGCGCCGAACAGGCCGAAACCGTCGTGGGCCGCCTTTCGGGCGGTCAGAAGGCGCGCCTGTCGCTGATGCTGGCCACGCTCGATGCGCCGCATATGCTGATCCTCGACGAGCCGACCAACCATCTCGACATCGAATCCCGCGAGGCCCTGGTCGAGGCGCTGACCGCCTATACCGGCGCGGTGATCCTTGTCAGTCACGACATGCACCTGCTCAGTCTCGTGGCCGACCGGCTCTGGCTGGTCAAAGACGGCCATGTCGCGCCCTATGACGGCGATCTGGAGAGCTATCGCAAGATGCTGCTCCAGGGTGACAGCCCGACGAAAACGACTCCCAAGCAGGCGGCCAAACCCGCCCCCGAGAAACCGCGGCGCCAATCGCGCGATGCGATCCTCGCCCTGCGCGCCGATCTGCGCAAATGCGAGGAACGCGTCGAGAAGCTCAACGGGATGCGCGACCGCATCGCCGCCAAGCTCGCCGATCCCGCGATCTATGAAGACGCCCCCGGCGCCGGCGAATGGCAAAAGAAATATGCCGAGGTGACAGACGGGCTTGCGCGCGCAGAAAGCCTCTGGATGACGGCGCTCGAGCGGCTCGAAAAGGCCGGCGGCTAGGCCTCGCACTCTTGCGCGCGGGCCACGCGCCGCCTAAGCCTTGATAGACCCCAACCCGGACCCGTCATGGACAGTGCTTTTCTCATCACCGCCTTTGTAACGCTTTTCGTGATCATCGACCCGATCGGCATGACGCCGCTTTTCGTGGCACTGACCCAGGGCATGAACAGCGCGCGTCGCCGCAGCATCGCGCTGCGCGCCTGCATCACGGCGGCCTTCATCCTCATTGCCTTCGCCGCCTTCGGCGAGGCGGTGCTGGGCTTCATCGGCATCTCGATGCCCGCCTTCCGCATCGCGGGCGGCATCCTGCTGTTCCTCACTGCGCTCGACATGCTCTTCGAGCGGCGCAGCAAGCGGCGCAAATCGCAAGCCGATGAGGCCGAGGAAGAGGATGACAACGACGACCCCTCGATCTTCCCCTTGGCGATTCCCCTGATTGCTGGCCCCGGCTCGATCACCTCGGTGATCCTTCTGGCGGGCCAGAGGCCGGGCATCGAGGGGCTGGCGCTGGTCATCGGCGTCATGCTCTGCGTGGTCGCGATGGTGCTGGTGCTCTTTCTCTTCGCCGGCATCCTCGAGCGCGCGCTGGGGCGGGTCGGCATCAACGTGGTGACGCGGCTCCTGGGGATGCTGCTGGCGGCGCTGGCAGTGCAATTCGTCCTCGACGGGCTGCGCGGCTTCGGTCTGGCGGCCTGATCTTCCCAACCGCGCGCCGCGCGCCTATATGAGCCGCATGGACAACAGTGATTATGCCAGCCTGATCTATCTCGTGCTGCTGGGCGGCGCGGTGCTGATGTGGTTCTTCGCCCAGAACCGCGCCTCGATGGGCAAACTCACCCAGCAGGCGCTGGTCTGGGGGCTGATCTTTGTCGGGGTCATCGCCGCCGTCGGCCTCTGGGGCGATATCCGCCAGACCGTGCGCCCCAGCCAGACCGTGCTGGCGCAGGATCAGCGGATCGAACTGCCCCGTTCACCCGACGGCCATTACTACCTGACCGCCGAAGTGAACGGCACGCCGGTCCGCTTCGTCGTCGATACCGGCGCGAGCCAGATCGTCCTCACCCTCGCCGATGCGCGCGCCGCCGGGATCGATACCGACGGGCTCGCCTATGTCGGGCGCGCCAATACCGCGAACGGTACAGTGCGCACCGCGCCGGTGCGACTTGACCGCCTCAGCATCGGCCCGATCGAAGACCATGACCTGCGCGCCGTCGTCAACGAGGGCAGCATGTCCGAATCCCTGCTCGGGATGGACTATCTGCAACGCTATTCCAGCGTCGAGATCGGCGGCGGCAAGCTGGTGCTCAGCCGCTGAATGTGCCCCTTCCCCTTCCCCTTCTTCTGTTTGAAAATATCCCGGGGAGCGCGAGGGGCTGGCCCCTCGCATCCTCGTCCAAAAAGCCGGGCGCTCAGGCTTCGGCGCGCATTTCCCAACGGCCCGATTCCTCGGACCAGTACTGCGCCTTGCACCCCGCCCCGGTGAGCCCCTTCCACTGGCCGCGCGCCGCATCGAGCGCGGCGGCGTCATTGCCATCGAACAGGATGCAGACCCGCTCCAGCGCCTCCACCTCCTCCGGCGTCACCCCGGCGCCATCCACCGCCATCAGGCAGACGGCACCATTGGGCAGCGCCTCCTGCGTGGTCAGCAGGACCGGCTGATCCGCCTCATGCGCGCCCCCGGCCAGCCCATGCGGCAGGAACCCGTCCTCAGGCCCCAGCCACAGCTTTTCATCCAGCCAGGCCATTCGCCCGGCGTCCCGGCCGCGCACCGCCACGCGCCAACCCGCCTGCAGCGCCTTTGTCAGCAGCATCGGCAGCGTCGCCTCCAGCGGGCGCTGCGTCAGGTGATAGAAGAACGCCGCGCCCATCGGTTCAGCCCTGCTCGAACCTGTCCGCCACCAGCCGGTCCAGTGCCATCACACCCCAGCCCGAGGCGCCCTTGGGCGCATAGGTTGCATCCGTCTTGAGCAAGGTCACCCCGGCGATATCGAGATGAATCCAAGCCACGTCATCCCGCACGAAGCGCTGCAGGAACTGCGCCGCCGTGATCGACCCCGCCGCGCGTCCGCCGACATTCTTCATATCGGCGATATCGGATTTCAGCAGGTCGTCATACGGCTTGGCCAGCGGCATCCGCCAGGCGCCCTCGCCCTCGGTCCCGGCGGCCTTGAGGAACGCATCGCAAAGCGCGTCGTCATTCCCGAAAACACCCGCCTTCTCATTGCCAAGAGCGATGATGATCGCTCCCGTCAGGGTGGCCAGATCGACGATCCCCGCCGGGCTGAAACGTTCCTGCGCGTACCAGAGGACATCGGCCAGCACGAGCCGCCCCTCGGCATCGGTATTGATCACCTCGATCGTGTCGCCCTTCATCGACGTGACCACGTCGCCCGGCCGCGTGGCACGGTCCGAGGGCATGTTCTCGACCAGCCCGACAAGCCCGACAACATTGGCGCGCGCCTTGCGCAGCGCCAGCGCGCGCATCGTGCCGCACACGACCCCGGCGCCGCCCATGTCCATCGTCATCTCCTCCATGCCCGCCGCCGGCTTGAGGCTGATGCCGCCGGTGTCGAACACTACGCCCTTGCCGACCAGCGCCAGCGGCGCTTCGCCTTTCTCGCCGCCCTGCCATTCCATCACCGCCAGTTTCGATGGGCTGGCGCTGCCATGACCCACCGACAACAGCGCGCCCATGCCCAGTTCCGACATATCGGATTCTTCGAGGATGGTGATCTTCAGCCCGAGGCTCTCCATCGCGCTGATCCGGTCAGCGAATTCGGTGGTGGTCAGGTGGTTGGCAGGCTCCGAGACAAGATCGCGGGTAAAGAACACGCCTTCGGCGATCGCCGCCTTGGGCGCATAGGCGTCACGCGCCTCGTCGGGCTTCGCCGCCATCACCGTGATGGCGATCGTCTCGCGCTGTTCCTTGGGATCATCCGGCCGCTTGTGGGCCGCAAAGCGGTAGCTGCGCAGCACCAGGCCAAAGGCCAGCTCGGCCGACCGCCTGAGCGATCCCGCCAAAACGAGTATCGCACCGCCACCCGTGGCGGCGGCCTTGGCCAGCGCCACACCGCCCTTGCGTGCCGACTCGACACTGGCATTGCGCTCAAGGCACAGAACGTCGATCGCCTCGGCCTCCATGCCCGCGGGCCAGGCCAGCGTGCGCAGCTCTCCTTGTGCCATCTTCGCCCAGGAATCGCTCTCGACCAGCCGCTTGAGCGCCCCCTTGCAGAGCCGGTTCACCCGGCGCGCGCCTGAATCGAGCTTGCCATCCGGCGTGACGATCACCGCCACGCGGCCCGTCGCAGCGGCGATCCGCTCGATATCGGTTTCCTCGAAACTCACGGCAACGGGTGTGGTCATCATCCTGCTCCTTCGCTGGTCTGGCACGCGCGCCGCCCCCGGCGCGCCCTGTCCAAGTCCTAGCGCGCGACCGCGCGAATGACCAGTTGGCACTTAGCAGTTTTCCCCCGCCCTCAATTCCGATAAGTTGCCCACGAGAGTGCTGCCTTGGGGGGAACGCGTGACCAGATTCGACAGATACATGCTGTCGCAATTCATGGTTCTGTTCGGTTTTTTTGCGCTGGTTCTGGTTGCGATCTTCTGGATCAACAAGGCCGTGCGCATGTTCGACCGGCTGATCGGTGATGGCCAGCCCGCATGGGTGTTTCTCGAGTTCACGGCACTCACCCTGCCGGGGGTGATCGGCGTGGTGCTGCCGATCGCAGCCTTTGCCGGCACTGTCTATGTCACCAACCGCCTGAGCACCGAGAGCGAACTCACCGTCATGCAGGCCACCGGTTATTCACCCTGGCGTCTGGCGCGTCCCGTGCTGATCTTCGGGATCATCATCGCATTGATGATGTCCATCCTCACGCATCTGCTGATTCCGATGAGCCTCAGCCAGCTGAGCAACCGTCAATCCGAAATCAGCGAGAACATCACCGCCAAGCTGCTGACCGAGGGCGAATTCCTGCACCCGGCGCCGGGAATCACCTTCTATATCCGTGAGATCACCCCCGAGGGCCAGTTGCGCAACGTTTTCCTATCGGACCGGCGCAGCCGCGAGAACGCGGTCACCTACAGCTCCAACCGCGCCTACCTCCTGCAGGACTCCAATGGCGGCACGCGGATGGTGATGGTGGATGGGCTGGCGCAGAACATCCAGACCGACGGAAACCGCCTTTTCAACACGCATTTCAATGATTTCTCGTATGATATCAGCAACCTTGTGTCACGCAATCCCGCCGGCGCGGAAAGCGTGAGCTATGCCCGCACCACCGATTTGCTGCGCGACCCGGCCGGCGTGGCCGAACGCACCGGCGCGACCCTGTCGATGGCGCTATACGAACTGAACGGGCGCCTCAGCAACGCGCTGCTATGCATCTTCGCGGCGACGGTCGGCTTCGCGACCCTGCTTCTGGGGAATTACAGCCGCTTCGGGGTCTGGTGGCAGATCATGCTGGCATTCGGCCTGCTGGTTGTGCTCAAGCTGATCGAAAGCGCCGTTTCGGGCGTCGTGCTGCTCAATCCGACAGCTTGGCCACTGATGTATCTTCCCGCGCTGGCGGGGGCGGCGATGACGATTATGCTGCTGCTCACGGCCTCTTATCCCGGTCTCTGGACGCGGTTCCGGCGACGCCGCGCAAGTATCGCGGAGAAACCGGCATGATTCTGCATTTCTATCTCGCACGCCGGTTCCTGTGGACCTTCCTCGCGATCGTGATGATTTTCGTGGTTCTTCTGGCCCTGATCGAACTGATCGACGATCTGCGATCCTTCTCGGCGCTGCCCTTTGGCGACGTGGTCGAAATCGTCCTCCTGAAAGTCCCCGAGGCCAATTACGAGATCCTGCCGCTGGTGATCATTCTCGCCAGCGTGGCGATGTTCCTGCGCATGTCGCGCTCCTCGGAACTGGTGGTGGTGCGGGCCGCGGGCCGCTCGGGGCTGCGCGCACTCATCGCTCCCCTGACCGTCGCGCTGCTGATCGGCGTCGTTTCGGTCAGCATGCTGAACCCGATTGTCGCCGCCTCCGCCAAGCGGCACAACGACCTGGTCAACACCTATCTGGGCTGGGGTTCGGCCGTCATGGCCATCGCCCCCGAAGGCATCTGGCTACGCCAGGGCAACGACGACGGCCAGACCGTGATCCATGCGCGCCGGGCCAGCTCGGATGTCAGCGTTCTGTTCAACACCACCTTCTTCTCCTTTACCCATGACGGCGCGCCGCTGCGCCGTATCGCCGCCAAGGAGGCACGCCTCGGTGATGGGGCATGGCATCTTACCAATGTGAAGCTGTGGGATCTCTCGCTTGGCGTCAACGCCGAGGCCAACGCTCAGGAACTCGACAGCTACGATGTGCCGTCCTCCCTCACGCATGACAGGATCATCGACAGTTTCGGCAAGCCGGAATACATCTCGATATGGGATCTGCCAGATTTCATCGCACAGCTCGAACATTCCGGCTTTTCCGCGCGCCGCTATGCCGTTTGGTTCCAGATGGAACTGGCGCGCCCCCTGTTCCTGGTGGCGCTGGTGATGATGGCGGCGGCCTTCACCATGCGCCATTCGCGGCTTCACAACAGCGGCGTGTCGGTGCTGACCGCAGTATTGCTGGGCTTTGGGCTGCATTACATCCGGAATTTCGCGCAGATTCTGGGCGAGAACGGCCAGATTCCGATATTGCTCGCCGCCTGGGCTCCGGCTGTGGCCTCTTTTTTGCTGGCATTCGGAATTTTGCTGCATATGGAGGAAGGATGAACCGTCTTGCGCTCCTGTTTGCCGCTGCTCTTGCGCTGATCGCCGCGCCGCTCGTTGCGCCGGTGGGCGCACGCGCACAAGGCGCCGAGGATTCCGGCGCCGCGCCGTCACGGGTTGCGGGCGGGGATGGCGCCTTCCTTGTCGCGGATGACGTGCGGCTGATGCCCGACGACGTGCTGGTCGCGACCGGGAATGTCGAGGTGATCCACGAGGGTCGGCGCCTTCAGGCCAACTCGATCACCTATGACGGCGAGACCGAACACCTGTCCATCGAGGGCCCGATCACCCTGCGCGAAGGCGAAACCACCCTGATCCTGGCCGATGACGCCGAGCTCGACCGAGACATGCGCAACGGCCTGCTGACCGGCGCGCGGGTGGTGCTGGCATCTCAGCTTCAGCTCGCCGCCAATGCCATGACGCGGGTCGAGGGCCGCTACTCGCAGCTTTACAAGACCGCCGTCAGTTCCTGCCGCATCTGCGAGACCGGACGTCCGCCGCTCTGGCAGATACGCTCCCGCCGCCTGATCCACGACGAAGAGGAACGCCAGCTCTATTTCCATGACGCCCAGCTTCGGGTGCTCGACGTGCCGGTGTTCTACCTGCCCCGCCTGCGGCTGCCCGACCCGACGCTTGAACGCGCCACCGGGTTCCTTTTCCCGACAATCTACAATTCCAGCCTGCTGGGGTTCGGCGTGAAGGTCCCTTACTTCATACGCATGGGCGATCACCGCGACCTCACACTGACGCCCTTCCTGACCACCAACACCCGAACGCTCGAATTCCGCTACCGGCAGGCTTTCGTGAATGGCGGCATCAGCATTCTCGGCGCGGTCTCGAACGATGAACTGACCAACGATGAGATACGCGGCTACATGTTCGCCGAGGGCTCATTCAACCTGCGCAACGATTTTAAGCTGACCTTCGACCTCGAGGTCGCCAGCGACGATTCATACCTTTACGACTATAACTATACCTTCAAGGATCGTCTCGACAGCGAGATCGCTCTCGAACGGGTCCGTCGTGACGAGTTCATCCGCGGTTCCGCCACCTATTTCCACGCCTTGCGGGCCCGCGACCCCAATCCGACCCTGGCCTCGCTGGTCGGCCGGGCCGATTATGAACGGCGCATCTATCCCGGCTTCGGCGGTGAGCTTCGCTTTTCGGCGCAGGCGCACAGCCACCGGCGCTCATCTGATCTCAATATCGACGGCCCCGATGCCGACCCCTGGGCCGATGGCCGCGATGTGACCCGCTTTTCCCTGAGTGCCGATTGGCTGCGCAACTGGACATTCGGGTCGGGCCTGCTGGCGGAATTCCGCGCAGGTCTTGCCGCCGACAGCTTCCATATCGCGCAATCCGGCGCTCTCAGCAGCTCCTCCGCCGCCCAGATCACGCCGTCGACCTCGATGCGGCTGCGCTGGCCGCTGCTCAAGAGAACCCAGACCGGTGTCACCCATCTGATCGAGCCCGTCGCACAGCTGTCCTGGGTCGGGGGATCGAACCTCGACATTCCCAATGACGAGAACACGCGCGTCGAGTTCGACGAAGGCAACCTGTTTGCCGTGTCGCGCTTCTCGGGGCCTGACCGGCGCGAACGCGGCCTCAATGCTGCCTATGGCATCCAGTGGACCCGGCTGGCCCCGAAAGGCTGGGAGACCGCGCTCGCTGTCGGCCAGGTGGTGCGCGACGAGCAGGAGCTCGAACCCACCGGCATTCCCAGCCTCAGCCGCAGTTCCGGCTTGCGCGATGAATTCTCGGACGTGCTGCTGGCGGGGCAGCTGCGCACGCCGGGCGGCTTCATCCTGACCGGGCGCGGCCTGTTCGACGAGAACTTCGAAGCCAACAAGGCCGAAGCGCGTGCCAGCTGGCGGAACTACCGTACGTCGCTGTCGGCCACCTACATCTGGTTGCGCAACGACCCGTTCGAGGAACGCAGCGGCGATCTCTCGGAGTGGTCGATCGACGGCAGCTATCGCTTCGCCCGACACTGGACCGCCGATGCCAACTGGCGCTACGATGTCGCACGCGATCTTCAGGTCAACAGCGGCATCGGCCTGACCTACACCAACGAATGCGTGGAAGTGGCGCTTTCGGCCTCGCGTCGTTTCACCAATTCCTCTAATGTCGAGCCGACAACCGATATCAGCCTGACGGTCGCGCTTCGGGGCTTTTCGACCACCACAAGCGAAAGTAGCTTCACAAGAGCATGCAGAAATTAAAAAGCAGTAAGAGAACCAGAATGCGCAAATTCCTCGCCGCAATTGCCCTTCCCGCCTTGGCGGTCTCCGTGCTGGTCGGCCCCGGCGCCGCTCCGGCGGCATCGCAGAACCTCTTCGCACCGGTGATCAAGGTCAACGACCAGGCCATCACCCGCTACGAGATCGAACAACGCGCCCGGATGCTGACCCTGTTCCGCGCCCCGGGCAACCCGCGCGAACTGGCCCGCGAGCAGCTGATCGAGGAACGCCTCAAGCTGGACGCCGCCCGCGCCAGCGGCATCGTGATCGAGGAAGAGGACATCCAGGCCGGCATGGAAGAGTTCGCCAGCCGGGCCAACATGAATGCCGAACAGTTCATCCGCGCCCTCGAAGGCGCAGGGGTTTCCGCCGAAAGCTACCGCGCCTTCGTCAGCGCCGGTCTGACTTGGCGCGAATTGGTCGGCGCGCGCTTTGCACCGCGCGTCTCGGTCTCCGAAGCGGATATCGAACGCGCCCGCGCCGCCGCCAGCGGTGAAACCGGTGTGCGTGTGCTACTGTCCGAAATCATCATGGCCGCGCCCCCCGAACAGGTCGAAGCGGTGCAGGAGCGCGCCCTGCGTATCTCCCAGATCGACACGATCCCCGCCTTCGCCGCCGAAGCGCGTCGCTCGTCGGCAGCCTCCACGCGCGACCGCGGCGGGCGGCTCGACTGGATGCCGATCACCAATCTGCCGCCGCAGTTGCGCCCTGTGATCCTCGGCCTCGCCCCCGGCGAAGTCAGCGATCCCTTGCCGCTGGACGGCGCGATCGCCCTCTTCCAGATGCGCGACATCGAAGAAACCGGCGCCGCCGAACCCGAATATGCCGCCATCGAATACGCCGCCTATTACATCGACGGCGGGCGCAGCGACCGCGCCCTTTCGCGCGCCGCGCGCATCGAAGCCGAAACCGATACCTGCGACGATCTCTATGGCGTCGCCAAGGGGCAGCCGCCCGAGGTGCTCGAACGCGACTCGCGCGCACCCGCCGAGATTCCGCAGGACATCGCCCTTGAACTGGCCAAGCTGGATCCGGGCGAGGTTTCGACCACGCTCACACGCGCCAATGGCGAGACGCTGGTGTTCCTGATGCTGTGCGGGCGCACGCCCGAACTGGGCGAGGATGGCCCCTCGACAGAGGATCTGACCAACCGGATCCGCAACCGGCGCCTTGATTCCTTCGCCAACGGCTATCTGGAACAGCTGCGCGCCGAGGCGCGAATCGTCGAACTGGAATGACCGCCCCCGTCGCACTCAGCTGCGGCGAACCGGCAGGGGTCGGCCCCGAACTGGCGCTTGCCGCATGGCGGGCGCTCGGGGCGGAACTGCCCTTCGTGCTGATCGGCGACCCGCGCCATCTGCCACCCGACAGTCCGATCGTGCAGATCGCCGACCCCTCCGAGGCAGCAGAGGCCGCGCGCCACGGGCTGCCGCTGCTGCGCCATGATTTCGACGGGCCGATGACCCCCGGCACCCCCAACCCGGCCCATGCGCAAGGCGTCATCGACGTGATCGCGCGCGGGGTCGATATGGTGCGCTCGGGTGCGGCCTGCGCCCTCTGCACCGCGCCCATCCACAAGAAAGCCCTCCAGGACGGCGCCGGCTTCGCCTATCCCGGCCATACCGAATATCTCGCCGCACTGGCCGGGGTCGAGCGGGTCGTGATGATGCTCGCAAGCGCCGCCCTGCGTGTCGTGCCCACCACCATCCACATCCCCCTCTCCGAGGTGCCGCGCGCCCTCACGGCCAAGCTTCTGACCGACACGCTGCACATCACCCATGCGGCCCTGATCCGCGATTTCGGCCTGCCCCGACCGCGCATCGCCGTCGCCGGGCTCAACCCCCATGCCGGCGAAGGCGGCGCGATGGGGCGCGAAGAGATCGACATGATCCTGCCGGTGATCGAAGCGCTGCGCGCCGAGGGCCTGGACCTTCACGGCCCGATGTCCGCCGACACCATGTTCCATGCCCGTGCCCGCGAAAGTTATGACGCCGCTTTCTGCATGTATCACGACCAGGCGCTGATCCCGATCAAGACTCTCGATTTCGACCGCGGCGTGAATGTCACCCTCGGCCTGCCCTTCGTGCGCACCTCGCCTGATCATGGCACCGCGATGGATATCGCCGGACGTGGCCTCGCCAATCCCGGCTCGATGATCGAGGCGCTGAAGATGGCCCATGACATGGGCAACGCGCGGGCGCGCGACGCAGGCCGGGGCAACCCCGGATGAGCACTATCGACGGATTGCCGCCCCTGCGTGAGGTGATCGCCAGCCACGGTCTCAGCGCACGCAAGTCGCTCGGGCAGAACTTCCTCCTCGACCTCAACCTGACCGCCAAGATCGCCCGCGCTGCGGGTGACCTTACCGGCGCCGACGTGCTGGAAATCGGCCCCGGCCCCGGCGGCCTGACCCGCGGGCTCCTCGCCGAAGGTGCGCGCCGAGTGCTGGCCGTGGAAAAGGACAGCCGTTGCCTGCCCGCGCTTGAGGCCATCGCCGCCGCCTGTCCGGGGCGGCTTGAGGTGCTGAATGCCGACGCGCTGGCGATCGATCCGCTCGACCACCTGACGCCACCGATCAAGATCGTGGCGAACCTGCCATATAACGTGGGCACCGAGCTGCTGATCCGCTGGCTCACGCCAAAGACCTGGCCGCCGGTATGGGACAGCCTGACGCTCATGTTCCAGCGCGAAGTCGCCGACCGCATCGTCGCGCGCCCCGGCTCCAAGGCCTATGGACGCCTCGCGCTGCTGGCGCAATGGCGTTGCGATGCACGCATCGTCATGCATCTGCCGCCCTCGGCCTTCACCCCGCCGCCCAAGGTCTCAAGCGCGGTGGTGCATATCACCGCCCTGCCCGCGCCGCGCTTCCCGGCCGATCCGGTCATCCTTGAACGCGTGGTCGCCAAGGCCTTCAACCAGCGCCGCAAGATGCTGCGCGCAGCGCTCAAGGGGCTGGCCCCCGATATCGAGGACCGCCTCATCGCCGCCGGCATCGCCCCGACAGACCGCGCCGAAACCGTGGACCTCGAAAGGTTTTGCGCCTTGGCACGCGGCTTTGAATCCTGACATCAGAAAGCCCGATACCCCGAACGCGAAACAGGGGGCCGTGGCCCCCTGCATTCCGTATTCTGAAGATATGTCGATCCCGCGAAGCGCGTCTATTCTGCGGCTTCCGGCGCGCCTGAACCCTGCGATCCGCCAGCGTCCCCGGACTTCGCCTCGCCATCGCTGTGCGGAGGCTTCTTGGGTCGCGGCTTGCGCGCGCGCTTGGGCTTGTCGGATTTCTGCGTCTCGGGCGTCTCGACGAGGCCGCTGTCATCCTGACGGTTCTCGATCAGATCCGGCTGATCTGAATCCGACGGACCGACCTCGCCGTTCGATTCCCGCTCCTGGCGCTTGGCGCGTTCACGATCACGTTCCGCCTGACGCTCGCGGTTCTCGCGTTCCTGCTGATCGCGGCGGGCATCCTGTTCCTTCTGAGCGCTGCCCAGCATCCGCAGGTAATGCTCCGCATGCTGCTGGAAGTTCTCGGCAGCGACACGATCGTTGCCCAGCTGGGCATCGCGCGTCAGCTGGTTGTACTTGTCGATGATCTGCTGGGGCGTGCCGCGCACTTTGCCCTCGGGGCCCGAACTCTCGAAGACCCGATTGACGATGTTCCCCATCGAGCGATTGCGGCCGGATTTGTTCCGCGAACGTGACTTGGATGATCTCATTGTATTAGCTGTTCAGCCCTGTGCTCAAAGCGTCGTTCGATCCGGTCGGTACCTTTTGCGGCCCTGTAGCAACCCGGATCCGACATGTATTGGCTTGATGTCAAGCGCAGCGCCACCGGGGCGTCCGATCAGCTTGACTACACCTCACTAAACATGCCGAACGCGTTGAGACAAGGGTAAACCGGAAATTTGCCGAAATTTGCGCGATTTTTTCCGGTTTTTCAGTGACTCAGCCCTGCCAAAGCCCGCTGACGACGCGGTCGCGCCCCTCCAGATCGGGCAGAATCACGAGGTCAGCGAATCCGGCCGCGCGCAGCAATGCCACTACCGCAGGCCCCTGTTTCCACCCGATTTCCACCATCAGCCGTCCACCCTTGCGCAGATGCGCCCCCGCCCCAGACGCCAGGATGCGATAGGCGCTCAACCCGTCGCCCTCATCGCTCAGGGCAACGCGCGGCTCGTGGCGCAGCTCCGGGTCGAGGTCAGCCATCTCGTGGACGGCGATATAGGGCGGGTTCGACACGATCAGATCGAACCGCCCCGCAACACCGTCGAACCAGTCCGACCTCAGCAGCCTGCAACGTGCAGCAACGCCGAGCGCCTCGGCATTCCGCGCCGCCACCGTAAGCGCTGCTTGCGACAGGTCCACCCCAACGCCCCGCGCCTCGGGCCGCTGCGCAAGCAGGCTCAAGAGGATACAGCCCGACCCCGTCCCAAGGTCCAGCACATCGGCGAAATCCGCCGCCAGCGCCGCCTCGACCAATGTCTCGGTATCGTCCCTCGGGTCGAGCACATCCGGCGTCACGATGAACCAGTGGCCATGAAACTTCCGTCCGCCCAGAACATGCGACAAGGGCCGCCGCGCTTCCCGCGCGCTGACCAGCGCCTCAAGCGCGGCCTCGGCTTCGCCGCTCATCTCGCCATGCAGATGCAACGTGATCCGCCCCGGCTCCACCCCGAGGCTCGCCGCCATGAGCCGTCGTGCCTCCCACTCGGCATTGTCGATTCCGGCCGCGGCCAGCCGCGCGCGCACGCGGCGCAGCGCCTGCGCCACGCCGCCCGCTGGGCTCACCCCTCCATCTCCGCCAGCAACGTCGCCTGCGCATCGGCACGCAGCGCGTCGATCACCTCGTCCAGGTCGCCCTGCATCACTTGGTCCAGCTTGTAGAGCGTCAGGTTGATGCGGTGATCGCTCATCCGCCCCTGCGGAAAGTTGTAGGTGCGAATGCGCTCGCTGCGATCGCCGCTGCCCACCTGCGCCGCGCGGCTGGCCGAACGCGCCTCCAGTGCGCGCCGCCGCTCCATGTCGTAAAGCCGCGTCTTCAGCACCTGCATCGCGATCTCGCGGTTGCGATGCTGGGATTTCTCGGAACTGGTCACCACCACGCCGGTCGGCAGATGGGTGATCCGCACGGCTGAATCCGTGGTGTTCACATGCTGCCCGCCCGCACCCGAAGAGCGCATCGTGTCGATCCTGAGATCATTGGGATCGATCTCGATATCCACATCCTCGGCCTCGGGCAGAACCGCCACCGTCGCCGCCGATGTGTGGATGCGCCCGCCGCTTTCCGTCTCAGGCACCCGCTGCACCCGATGCACACCCGATTCGAACTTGAGGCGCGCGAAGACATGATCGCCCGCCACCCGCGCGACCACCTCCTTGATGCCGCCCAGCTCGGTCTCGCTCAGCTCGATGATCTCGAAGGTCCAGCCCCGCGCCTCGGCATAGCGCTGATACATGCGCAACAGATCACCCGCGAAAAGCGCCGCCTCCTCGCCGCCTGTGCCGGGGCGGATCTCAAGGATCGCCGGGCGCGCATCGGCCTCATCCTTGGGCAGAAGCGCCAGCTGCAAACGCTCCTCAAGGCCAGGCAGCCGCGCCTCGAGATCACGCAGTTCTTCCTGCGCCAGATCGCGCATCTCGGGATCGTCCAGCATTGCCCTGGCCGCGTCGATATCCGCCAGAACCTGCTGATAGGCGCGGATTTCCTCGACCACCGGGCGCAATTCGGCATATTCGCGCCCGAGCCGGGCGATATCGCCGCCCCCGGCGGCCATCTGCGCCTCGAGATACTCGAAACGCTGCACGATCTCATTCAGTCTGTCCAAAGGCACCATATCCGCGCATCTGCCCCTTTGTCAGGGTTTGGTCAAGACCAAAGCCTGTGATACCCTTGTCCCATGCGCAGCCTGATTGCCCTCTCCCTGGCCCTGCTGGCCGCCCCGGCCGTCGCCGATCAAAACATCGGCGGCAAGACCGTGGATTGCTATTGCACCGACAGCAATGGCGGGCGCGTCGAACTGGGCGAGATGATCTGCCTTCATGTCGGCGGGCGCAGCTTCATGGCGCAATGCCAGATGTCGCTGAATGTGCCGATGTGGCGCGAGATTTCGCAGGGCTGCCTGTCATCCTCGCTGCGCCAGCGCCTCCAGCCAGCGATCAAGCCGCGCGGCGTTCACGCCAAGATCTGACTTGCCGAACCGTGCACGCGCATAAAGTTCAAGGCGCCCGTCCCTCTGCCGCAACGTCGTGTAATCGGGAAAACCGAAGATCCGCGAGCGGCTGATATAGGTGATTATCCCCTGCTCGACCGATCCTGCCAACGGCTCGCTGCGCGCCGTGTCGCGGATGATCCGATCGAGCCGCGCCAACCCGTCCTCGCCCGCGTCCACCACCCGGACCGCACCCTGACTGAAATCGCCTTCGCTCAGGTTGTCGGGCATCCGGTGCCAGCGCGCCGGATCGCTGGGTGCCAGGCGCACATAGGCCATCGCGCCAAGCGCCAACAGCACGACCATACAAAACCCGGCAAACAGTAATCTCACACCACACCCTTCATCTTGCCCGAAATACTCCCGCCGGAGGCATCAGCCCGCGCCGCAGGCACGAACGCAAGCCGGTTCATTCCGCGGCGGGGCGTTCGGCCTCGGCTTCCTCGGCCTCGATCTCGGCGGCGCGCGCCTCGACCTGTTCGACGATATGCTCGATCATCTCGGCATTGGACATCTTGTGACTGGCCTTGCCCGCCAGATAGACCATGCCGCTGCCCGCGCCGCCACCGGTAAAGCCCACATCGGTCATCAGCGCCTCGCCGGGGCCGTTCACGACGCATCCGATGATGCTCAGGCTCATCGGCGTCTTGATATGCTCCAGCCGCTCTTCCAGCGCCTCGACGGTCTTGATCACGTCGAACCCCTGGCGCGCGCAGCTCGGGCAGGAGATGATATTGACGCCGCGATGACGCAGGCCCAGCGACTTCAGGATCTCGTAACCGACCTTCACTTCCTCGACCGGATCGGCGCTCAGGCTGACGCGGATCGTGTCACCGATCCCCATCCACAACAGGTTCCCCAGCCCGATCGCCGATTTGATCGTGCCGCTGGTCAGTCCGCCGGCCTCGGTGATACCCAGGTGGATCGGCGCGTCGGTGGCGTCGGCGATCCCCTGATAGGCGGCGGCGGCCAGGAACACGTCGCTCGCCTTCACGCTGATCTTGTATTCGCGGAAATCATTGTCCTCGAGGATGCGGATATGCTCCATCCCGGATTCGACCATCGCCTCGGGGCATGGCTCGCCGTATTTCTCCAGCAGGTGCCGCTCCAGGCTGCCCGCATTGACCCCGATCCGCATCGAGCAGCCATGATCGCGCGCCGCCGCGATCACCTCGCGCACGCGCGCCTCGCTGCCGATATTGCCGGGGTTGATGCGCAGACAGGCCGCGCCCGCCTCGGCAGCCTCGATGCCCCGCTTGTAATGGAAATGGATGTCCGCGACGATCGGAACCGGGCTTTCGCGCACGATCTCCTTCAGGGCCTTCGCGCTGGCCTCGTCGGGCACCGAGACCCGCACGATATCGGCCCCCGCCTCGGCGGCGGCCTGCACCTGCGCCACCGTCGCGGCCACGTCGGTCGTCTCGGTATTGGTCATGGTCTGCACCGTGATCGGCGCGTCGCCCCCCACCGGCACATTGCCCACCATGATCTGGCGGCTTTGGCGGCGATGGATGTTGCGCCACGGGCGGATTGGGTTCAGCGACATGGAATATGGCCCCCGGAGGATTCGCGTGGATCAGTCCTTGGCCCATAGATAGGACGCATGGCGCTTCGCCGCAATCACCCCAGCCGGATCGGTTCGGATCAGCCCGCGGCGGTCAGTCCTGCACCACCGTCTCGGGGCGCAGTTCGGCCACGTAGCGCGACAGGTCCTCGTCACGCGCGAGATCCGCGACACTGTAGGACTCGGCCAGCGCGCTCGCCTCAAGTGCCAGATCGGCGGTCACCGCGCCGCGCTCACCGGCGGGGCCATAATGCTTGCCGTTCACGGCGAAATAGACAGCGCCCGATTCCCCGACGCGCAGCGTCGGCGGCTCTTCGGTGGCGGGCACGTCATAAGTGTCGCCGCCATTCATGATGCCTTCAAAGATCACGCTGCCATCGGCCGCGCGCACACGCACCCATGCCGGGCGCACCGCGACCACGCGCACACCCGGAAGCGCCTCTTCCACAACCTGCGGGCTGGGTACAGCCTCGGGCTTGGGCGCGCGGGCCTGGAAGCTGCTCGAGCGGTCCGCCTGCGGAAGGTCGGGACGCAGCGTGCCGACCTGCGCGGGGTCGAGCGTCGAGATCGGCGCATCGCGCGCCACCATAACCGGCACATCCAGCGCCTCGGGACGATAAAGCCGGTCCAGCCGCTCAAGATCGGGGGCGCGGAATTCACCCTCGGCCTGCGCCAGTTCCTCGCCGCCATTGGCGCCCGTGGCGCTGTCCAGCGGGTCAAGGTCGGCCAGAACGTCGGGCGTGTTCTCGACCGGCGCGAATTGCACGCGCTGCACTTCGTTCAACACCGCCCAACCGCCATAGCCGATCGCCGCGATCAGCGCGACCAGCACCATGACAGACCCGACCGCACCGGGCTCGATGCGCGCCAGGACCCCTTCCGATGCAGGGGCGAAAGGCGTGTTGGGGGACATCAAGGGGTCGGCATTGCGCGCGGGCTTGTCGCGTTTCGCGATACTGCTTGCGCCCATCGGCTTGCGGATCGACGAGGCTTCGGCCGACATGCCATGCGCGGTGGAAAACCCGCTCTCGCTGCAAAAGGCCTGAAAGGCGCGGTCAGGATCCATGCCAAGATAACGCGCATAAGAGCGGACATAGCCGGGAATGAAGCCCGGGGTGTCAAAGGCACCCGGATCGGCATTCTCGATCGCGGCCACGTAAGCCGCCTTGATGCGCAATTCGCGCTCAACATCCAGAAGGGATTTTCCAAGAGTTGCGCGTTCCCCGCGCATCAGGTCGCCAAGACGCAGATCGAAATCGTCGAACCCACGGGGTTCGACTTCCTGTTCTTCGGCCTTGCGCGAAAAACGGCGCCCTATCATGCAGCCTGCCCCTCGATACGTCTGGATGTTTCCGAACGTCCCGATTCGGAAACTCCACTCTTCTTTACACAAAACTAACACAACACAAGGGAGATTGCACCTGAGCTTGCGTCAGCCCGTCAAATCGGCACGATTCAGCGCGCAGTGACTCCAGAGCGCGTCCATCGCGTGAATCAAGGCGTCCATTTCCCTGGGGCCATGCACCGGCGAGGGCGTGAAACGCAGCCGCTCGGTGCCGCGCGGCACGGTCGGGAAGTTGATCGGCTGCACGTAGATCCCGTGACCGTCCAGCAGCATGTCGCTCAACTTCTTGGTGTGGACCGGATCGCCCACGATAACCGGAACGATATGGCTGCCATGATCGATCAGCGGCAGGCCCAGCCCCTTGAGGCGGGTCTTGAGGATCTTCGCCTGGGTCTGATGCTTTTCGCGCAAACCTTGGTCGCGCTTGAGATGCGCGACACTGGCCGCCGCACCCGCCGCCACCGCGGGCGGAAGCGATGTGGTAAAGATGAAGCCGGGCGCATAACTGCGCACCGCGTCGCACATTTTCGCCGACGCGGCGATATAGCCGCCCATCACGCCATAGGCCTTGGCCAGCGTCCCGTTGATGATGTCCAGACGATGCATCAGGCGGTCGCGCTCGGCCACACCTGCGCCGCGCGGCCCGTACATGCCAACCGCGTGCACCTCGTCGATATAGGTCAGCGCGCCGAATTCGTCGGCCAGATCGCAGATCGCCTCGATCGGGCCGAAATCGCCGTCCATCGAATAGACCGATTCAAACACGATCAGCTTGGGCGCGTCCGGATCGTCGGCCTCCAGCAGCTCGCGCAGGTGCTCGACGTCATTGTGGCGGAAAATGCGCTTGGCGCCGCCATTGCGGCGCACGCCTTCGATCATCGAGGCATGGTTCAGCGCGTCCGAATAGATGATGAGACCGGGAAACAGCTTGGGCAATGTGCTCAGCGTGGCGTCATTGGCGATATAGGCGCTGGTGAACAGCAGCGCCGCTTCCTTGCCATGCAGATCGGCCAGTTCGGCCTCGAGCCGCTTGTGATAGACGGTCGTGCCGGAAATGTTGCGCGTGCCGCCCGAACCGGCGCCGGTGGCGTCCAGCGCCTCGTGCATGGCGGCCAGAACATCGGGATGCTGACCCATGCCAAGATAGTCGTTGCCACACCAGACTGTGATCGGCTTTTCGCTGCCATCGGGCTTGCGCCAGATCGCATGCGGGAACTGACCCTTGCGGCGTTCGATGTCGATAAAGGTCCGGTAACGCCCTTCTTCGTGCAGGCGGTTGATCGCGTCATCCAGCTTGGCCGCGTAATTCACTGGCGTCCCCTCCTTGGTCAGTCACCGCCCCTGTTCCGGACGGATGTCGCGCTTCAGGCGACATATTCACTAAGTTCGATGCATATAGATCACACATCCCTCGCGCAACAGGCTACAAATTGCCGCCCCCCGCCGCCTTGACTTCGATCAAGCCCGCTGGACAGTCCGGCCTCACCTGATACCCTCGCGCCGACCCCATTTATGACGCAAGGAGCGACCATGTCCCTGGATGCCGTGCTGGCCCGTATCGACGAACACCTGCCCGAGGCCACATCGCGCCTTCTCGAGCTTTTGCGCATCCCCTCGATCTCGACTGACCCGGCCTATGCGGGCGATTGCGACGCGGCCGCCGACTGGCTGGTCGCGGACCTGCAAAGCCTTGGCATCAAGGCGGAAAAGCGCGCCACTCCCGGTCATCCGATGGTCGTGGGCCATGTCGAGGGCGACGGCCCGCACCTTCTGTTTTACGGCCATTACGACGTGCAGCCGGTCGATCCGCTCGAACTCTGGACCAACGATCCCTTCGATCCCCGCATCGAGGAAACGCCCAAGGGCAAGGTGATCCGTGGCCGCGGCAGTTCCGACGACAAGGGCCAGCTCATGACCTTCGTCGAGGCCTGCCGCGCCTGGAAAGCGGTGAACGGCACCCTGCCCTGCAAGATCACCTTCTTCTTCGAGGGCGAAGAAGAATCAGGCTCGCCCTCGCTCGTGCCCTTCATGAAGGAAAACGCCGATGAACTTGGCGCCGACATCGCCCTGATCTGCGACACCGGCATGTTCCAGTCGCGCACGCCCGCCATCGTCACCATGCTGCGCGGCATGGTGACCGAAGAGCTGACCATCAAAGGACCTGACGTGGACCTGCATTCGGGCTTCTTCGGCGGGCTGGCGATGAACCCGATCCGTGCGCTGGCGGGCATCCTGGCAGATCTGCATGACGACCACGGCCGCGTCGCCATCCCCGGATTCTATGACAATATCCCCGACCTGAGCGACGACGTGCGCGCCCAGTGGGAAGGGCTGGATTTCGACTGGCAGGGCTTCCTTGGCGCGGTCGGGCTCAGCGTGCCCGCCGGCGAACAGGACCGCATGCCGCTTGAAATGATCTGGTCACGCCCCACCGCCGAGGTGAACGGCATCTGGGGCGGCTATACCGGCGAAGGCTTCAAGACGGTGCTGCCCGCCAAGGCCCATGCCAAGATCAGCTTCCGCCTCGTGGCCGGACAGGACCCTGACTCAATCCGCGACAATTTCCGCGCCTTCGTGCGCGACCGCCTGCCCGAAGATTGCAGCGTCGAGTTCAAGGCGCATGGCGGCTCGGCGGCTTCGGTCATGTCCACCGAAGACCCGGCCTTCGAATTCGCCCGTCAGGCGCTCTCGGATGAATGGCCCGAAACGGCGGCCTATGTGGGCTGTGGCGGCTCGATCCCCATCGCCGGGCATTTCCGCCAGATTCTCGGCATGAACGCCATGCTGATCGGCTTTGGCAAGGATGACGACGCGATCCATTCCCCGAACGAGAAATACGATCTGGAAAGCTTCCATAAGGGCACGCGCAGCTGGGCACGCATCCTCGATGCGCTGAGCAGCGCGCAGTGACGATCCCCGGCTTTCGCGACCAAGGCGCGCGCCTCAACGATGTCGATCTGGCGTTCTCCGTGGGCGGCGACGGGCCGCCGCTGCTGTTGCTGCACGGCTTTCCCCAGACCCGCGCCATGTGGGCGCGCATCGCGCCCGCACTGGCCGCGCGCTACCGGGTTGTCTGCCCGGATCTGCGCGGCTATGGCGCCTCGGGGAAACCGGCAGAGGTCAGCGATTACAGCTTTCGCGCGATGGCCCGCGACGCCGGCGCGCTGATGGCGCATCTGGGGTATGACCGTTTTGCCGTTGCAGGCCACGACCGCGGCGCGCGGGTGGCCCACCGGCTCGCGCTCGACGCACCGCAAGCGGTCGAGCGGCTCTGCGTGATGGATATCGTGCCCACACACACGCTCCTCGACCGGCTCGATGCGAAGGTGGCGCAATGCTATTATCACTGGTTCTTCCTGGCGCAGCCCGCCCCCTTTCCCGAAACCATGATCGGCCACGATCCCGACGCCTATTTTGAAAGCTGCCTTCTGGGTTGGGGCGCCTCGCAGCTGAAGGATTTCGACCCGGATCAGCTCGCCGCCTATCGCGCCGCATGGCGCGACCCCGACACGATCCGGGGCATGTGCAACGACTACCGCGCCGCACTGGCCCATGATTTCGCCGACGATTGCGCCGATCTCAATCAGCGCATCGCCTGCCCGGCTCTGGTCCTTTACGGGGCCGACGGCGCGATGGCGCGCCATTACGACATGGCCGCCACATGGCGCGGAAAATGCCTTGAGATGCAAAGCCGCGCCATTCCCGGCGGGCATTTCTTTCCCGACACCGCCCCGCTCGCCACGATCGAGGCGCTCAGCGCGTTCCTCGCCTGAGCACAGCGCGCCCCAGCTTGGCCAACAGCAGGATCCACGGCAGGCCATGCAATGCCAGGTCGAACCAGTCGATCATCGCCAGCGGCGCGCCCGCGCGCAACATCATGAGCTTTTGCCAGACATGCGGCTCGGGCACATAGGGCGACAGGCCCAGCGTGGCGCAAAGCGCGACCACCAGCAGCCATGAAACCTGATCCAGAAGATGACCCATCGGCGTGTCGGCCTTGTCTTGAACTTCGGGAAAACGGGGGGAAAGTGGCGCGGTTGACGGGGCTCGAACCCGCGACCTCCGGCGTGACAGGCCGGCACTCTAACCAACTGAGCTACAACCGCGCATGCACGATGAAACGATCCGATGGGGGCAGCGGTGGCGCGGTTGACGGGGCTCGAACCCGCGACCTCCGGCGTGACAGGCCGGCACTCTAACCAACTGAGCTACAACCGCTCACTGCCCGCCCGATCGCTCAGGCGTGATGCGCTTCTTAGGGGCAGCGCCGCGCGCCGTCAAGCGCCCGTTTGGTGAAAATGCGCATTCCTGCAAACGCACTGCCAAGCCTGCCTTGGCGGGCGCCAACGCGACAGGTCCTCGCCGCCTCTATCGGAAGAATGGTGGGTCGTGAGAGGCTCGAACTCCCGACATCTTCGGTGTAAACGAAGCGCTCTACCAACTGAGCTAACGACCCGTCCCGCGCCTCATAGCCAAGCCGCCCGCTCCATGCAAGACCCTGCTGGCGCCGCGTCAGCCAGAAAGCCGGTGACCGAGCCTGCGCCACATCAGACGCGATAGCGCCCCCAACCGCATGACATACCCCCGAAACGACAACGGCGCACCCGGTTCCGGGCACGCCGCTGCGTGTTCATGGTGGGTGATAAGAGATTCGAACTCCTGACATCTTCGATGTGAACGAAGCGCTCTACCACTGAGCTAATCACCCGTTGGCGCGCTATGTAGCGTCACTCGTCAGGCTCTGCAACACTCTCTTTCGCTTTATCGAGAGCCGGCCCGGCGGATTTGCTCTGGCGTATCTTGGCGACCGTGACGGTGGCGTTTCCGGTCTCCTTGCGGCGCTGGTGCTTGAGCTTGCCAAGGGGTTGCAGGTTCAGCCCGCGCCCCTCGGATATCGCCTCGCCCAGGATGTCGATCATCGCCTCGACCACCGGCTTGGCGTTGCGCTTGCGCACGCCCGAACGCTCGACCACCTTGTCGATCAGCTCGCGTTTCTTGAGATCGGCACCCGCCACCTCGACACTCGTGTCGCGCACCAGTTCCGGCTTCGCGGTCACCGCGGCGGGCGCGGGGCGCACCGATGCGGTCTTGGCTTTGGTTTGACTGGCCGGGGTTTTCGCCCCCGTGTCCGCAGCTTTCGATGCGGTGCTGGGTTTCGTCTTGCGGCGCGTGCTCATATGAGGCCTCGTTTACTGCTGCTCTGGCGCAAGACTACGTCGATTGCGTCGCCAATGCCAGTGCCGCGTGCAGGCCGCCTCGTCGCCATCCCACGCGAAACCCCCGCCGGCGCGAGCCGACGGGGGTCTCGATCTTGTCAGCGGCCCCGCTCATGGGGCGCGCGGGGCAAGGCTCAGTGCGCCGTGGCGCCCTCGCCCTTGTCGCCGGCCTTGAGAGCGGCTTCGGCGGCGGCGGCCTCTTCGGCCTCCTCGTCCCATTCCACCGGCTCGGGCGTGCGCACCAGCGCCAGCTTGAGAACGTCGCGCACGTGATCGACGGGGATGATATCCAGCCCCTCCTTCACGTTGTCGGGGATCTCGGTCAGATCCTTTTCGTTCTCACGCGGGATCAGGACCGTCTTGATGCCGCCACGCAGCGCCGCCAGCAGCTTCTCCTTGAGGCCGCCGATCGGCAGCGCGTTGCCGCGCAGCGTCACCTCGCCGGTCATCGCGATATCCTTGCGCACCGGAATCCCGGTCAGCACCGACACGATCGACGTGACCATCGCCAGACCGGCCGACGGCCCGTCCTTGGGGGTCGCGCCCTCGGGAACGTGAACGTGGATGTCCCACTTCTCGAAGCGCGGCGGCTTCACCCCGATCTCGGGCGCGATCGAGCGGACATAGGAGCTGGCCGCATCGATCGATTCCTTCATCACGTCGCCCAGCGTGCCGGTGGTCTTCATCCGGCCCTTGCCCGGCAGGCGCAGCGCCTCGATGTTCAGAAGCTCGCCGCCAACCGACGTATAGGCCAGCCCGGTGACCACACCGACCTGGTCCTTCTCTTCGGCCAGACCGTATTTGAACTTCTTCACGCCGAGGAACTCGTCGATATTCTCGGCCGTGACCGTCACCGATTTCGCCTCGCCCTTGATGATCTTGGTCACCGCCTTGCGCGCCACCTTGGCGATCTCGCGCTCAAGGTTCCGCACCCCGGCTTCGCGGGTGTAATGGCGGATGATCGAGGTCAGCGCATCGTCACTCAGCTCGAACTCGCCCTTTTTCAGACCGTGGTTCTTGACCTGCTTGGCCAGCAGGTGCTGCTTGGCGATCTCTCGCTTCTCATCTTCGGTGTAACCGGCAAGCGGAATGATCTCCATCCGGTCCAGAAGCGGCCCCGGCATGTTGTAGGAGTTCGCCGTGGTCAGGAACATCACGTTGCTCAGGTCGTATTCCACCTCGAGATAGTGGTCGACGAAAGAGCCGTTCTGTTCAGGGTCCAGCACCTCCAGCATCGCGCTGGCCGGGTCGCCCCGGAAATCCTGGCCCATCTTGTCGATCTCATCGAGCAGGATCAGCGGATTGGTGGTTTTCGCCTTCTTCAGCGCCTGGATGATCTTGCCCGGCATAGAGCCGATATAGGTGCGGCGATGGCCCCGGATCTCGGATTCGTCGCGCACGCCGCCCAGGCTGATGCGGATGAACTCGCGCCCCGTTGCGCGGGCCACGGATTCGCCAAGGCTGGTCTTGCCCACGCCCGGCGGGCCGACAAGGCACATGATCGGCCCCTTCAGCTTTTTCGAGCGCTGCTGCACCGCCAGGTATTCGACGATCCGTTCCTTGACCTTCTCCAGACCATAGTGATCCCTCTCCAGGATCCGCTCGGCGCGGCCCAGGTCCTTCTTGACGCGGGATTTCACGCCCCACGGGATCGACAGCATCCAGTCGAGATAGTTGCGCACAACCGTCGCCTCGGCGCTCATCGGGCTCATGTTCTTGAGCTTCTTGAGTTCCGCCTCGGCCTTGTCACGCGCCTCTTTCGAGAGCTTGGTCGCGGCGATCTTCTCTTCCAGCTCGGCGATTTCGCCTTCGCCATCCTCGCCGTCGCCCAGCTCCTTCTGGATCGCCTTCATCTGTTCGTTCAGATAGTATTCGCGCTGCGTGCGCTCCATCTGCGACTTGACGCGGGTCTTGATCTTCTTCTCGACCTGCAGGACGCTCATTTCGCCCTGCATCATCCCATAGACCTTTTCCAGCCGCTCGCTGACCGAAAGCGTCTCCAGCATTTCCTGCTTCTGCGGCACGTCGATGCCCAGATGCCCGGCCACGAGGTCCGCCAGCCTTGCGGGCTCCTCGGTCTCGCTGACGGCGGCCAGCGCCTCTTCGGGGATGTTCTTCTTCACCTTGGCATAGCGCTCGAACTCATCGCTCACCGTGCGCAAGAGCGCCTCGATGGTAGCGCTGTCACCCGGCATCTCGGTCAGGTATTCGGCGCGCGCCTCGAAGAAATTGTCATTCTCCAGGTATTCGACGATCCGCACCCGCGCGACACCCTCGACCAGCACCTTGACGGTGCCGTCGGGCAGCTTCAGCAGTTGCAGCACATTGGCCAGCACGCCGGTCTTGTAGATGCCATCGGCGCTGGGATCGTCGACGCTGGCGTCGATCTGGCTCGACAGCAGAATCTGCTTGTCGTCCTGCATCACCTCTTCCAGCGCGCGCACGGATTTCTCGCGCCCGACGAACAGCGGCACGATCATGTGGGGGAAAACCACGATATCGCGCAGCGGCAGCACTGGGTAGGATGCGTTGAGAGGCTCTTGCATGCTCGTTTCCTTGTTCTGGGCAGATGATCCGGGCCCCTCGATCAGGCAGCCACGTCCATCTCCGCGTTTCCTGCGGTTTAACTTGGGGCGCGTGCGCCCCCGTTTCAACCGATTTGACGCAGTTTGCCCCTCCCTTGCGGCCTTCACAAGGCCTGTTTGCCCGTTCCTGCCCGCCTTGCATGAAACGCTTCGGCGCAAGGCGCCTTTAGCGGGCCTTCTCAGCGGGCGTCTCTTCAGACCGCGGCGCTTCGCTCGCGCAGCAACACCTTCACCGCCTGCTCGATCCGCTCGAGGGCCGCGCTCACCTCATCGTGAAACTGATCGAGCTGCCCCAGAATGGATTGCAGCCCCGCCAGCCGCTCGCGCAGGATTCCCGCCTCGACCCGCAACACGACCCGAACCATTGCGAGGCCGGTAATCATGCGGCGGATCATTTCGACATCCTGGGCCAGCTGGCGCACTGCGCGATAGCTGTCCTGCGTCGCGCGATCCGCCTCGCCGCGATACCGGTCGCGCAACGCGCCCAGCACCTGCATCTCGGCAGCCAGGTCCACATGATCCGCCCCGGCCGCCTCCCTGCTGAAACAGCTGTCCATCTCGGCCATGAGCTCGGCGACAACGATCATGAACAGCGACCTTGCCTCGTCGCTCATGTCCCATGTTCCGCGATCATTCCGCAGGGTCTGGATGACGCGTGGGTGATTGCGGATTTCTCGCATCGTCAGTTCGTAGTTCTTGGCAATCTCGTTGACCGGCCCCCTGTCGGACCCGAGCTTGCAGGCCTGAATCTTCATGTTCGTGGTGATCAGCTCGGCATCCTTCAGATTGTCGCAAAGCACCCGCAATTCCTGATCAATGGCCCGCTTCACATCCAGAAGATGCCCACAATCCGCCAGCGCGGGCACCGTCGCAATGCCGCGTGCCGCGTCGCGCACAGAATGCTCCCGGCGCAATGCCTCGACCTGAAAGAGACCATAGCTGGGAAAGCCCGCAGCCATCAGATCGGCTTCGATCGCCCGTGCGCTTTCTTCCGGCGTCAGCCCGTCGCGTTGCTCGCGCTCAAGAGCCAGCGGATAGACCGCCTTCACACTTGCCAGAAGCGGGCTCGTAGGCTTCAGACGAACCGACAGATAGCCGCCCTCGACCGGCGAGACCACCGCAAAGACCCAGTAGAATCGCCCATCGCTTGCCCGGTTCTTCACATAGGCGCCAACCGAATGACCCCGTTTCAGCCCGTCCCACAACAGCCAGAAAACGCCCTTTGGCATGTCCGGGTGCCGGATCAGCCGGTGCGGTGCACCTGCCAGTTGATCCGCTGAATAATTCGCGACGCGCATGAACACGCGATTGAACGCCCGGATCACGCCGCGCTCATCGGTGCGCGAGAAGAACAGCTCGTCAATCGCAAAGGGGGATTCCCTGTCGACAAGGGCAACATCGGCCCTCGGGCCGGATCTGGACTCGGTTATCTTCATCGGTTCCTCTGGCCGCATTGAATGTCTCTCGGCAACACAACCGGAAGAATCCCCACCCGCGCGGCATCAGCCGCCCCTCGGCGGCCCGAACGCATGACAAGACCCATCTGCCAACTACACACGCTCCCCCTGCAGGAACCATGCCAGGGGTCGCCGTTCGGATCTGACCGGGAAAAGCCGCCTCAGAGCGGCGCGATATCGCCCTCTGCGCGCATCTCGTGAAACGCCGCCTCCCAGGCGTCAAAGCGGCCCTCGGCAATCGCCTGCCGCATCGCCTCCATGATCTCCTGGTAGTAATGCAGATTGTGCCAGGTCAGCAGCATCGAGGAAATGATCTCCTGGCTGCGGAACACGTGATGCAGATAGGCGCGGCTGTAATTGCGGCAGGCCGGACAGGTGCAATCCTCGTCCAGGGGCCGCGGGTCGTCCTGGTGGCGCGCGTTCTTGATGTTGATCTGCCCGCGCCGCGTGAACACCTGCCCGGTGCGCCCCGAACGCGACGGCAACACGCAATCCATCATGTCGATGCCCCGCTTGACGGCGCCCACGATATCGTCGGGCTTGCCCACCCCCATCAGGTAACGGGGTTTGTCCTCGGGCAGGAAACCCGGCGCATAATCCAGCACATCGAACATCGCCGCCTGCCCCTCGCCCACCGCAAGGCCGCCCACGGCATAGCCGTCAAACCCGATATTCACCAGCGCCTCGGCGCTTTCCTCGCGCAGGTCGCGATTGACCCCGCCCTGCATGATGCCGAACAGCGCATGACCGGGGCGATCGCCGAATGCCTCCTTCGAGCGCGCCGCCCAACGCATCGACAGCCGCATCGCCCGCGCCACCTCGTCGTCGCTGGCAGGCAGCGCCGGACATTCATCGAAACACATCACGATGTCGCTGCCCAGAAGCCGCTGGATCTCCATCGACCGCTCGGGCGTCAGCTCATGGCGCGAGCCATCCACATGGCTCTTGAAGGTCACGCCGTGCTCGCTCAGCTTGCGCAGCCCCGCAAGACTCATCACCTGGAACCCGCCGCTATCGGTCAGGATCGGGCGCTCCCAGTTCATGAACCGATGCAATCCCCCCAGCCGCGCGATGCGCTCGGCGCCGGGGCGCAGCATCAGATGATAGGTATTGCCCAGCAGGATATCGGCGCCCGTCTGACGCACACTGTTGGGCATCATCGCCTTCACTGTCGCCGCCGTGCCCACCGGCATGAAGGCCGGTGTGCGCACATCGCCCCGCGTCGTGCGGATCACGCCCGTCCGCGCCGCTCCGTCCCGCGCCGTCAACTCGAAACTGACTGTCACCTGAATTTCCCGCAATTGCCGTCTTTCGGCTTCCCTTAATGCGGTTTAACCTGACTTGCAAAACGCCGCGTGACGCGCGTGGCCCTTTTTCGCGAGTGAGAGTGACATGACCGAAGACCAAATCCTGAGCCTGCTTCGCTCGAACCTCGTCTGGATCCTGATTGCGGTCCTGATCTTCGTGGTAATCTTCAAGGGCATCCAGATCGTTCCGCAATCCGAACAATACGTGGTCGAACGCTTCGGCCGCCTGCGTGCGGTGCTCGGGCCGGGGATCAACCTGATCGTGCCGTTTCTCGATGTGGTGCGCCACCGCATCTCGATCCTCGAACGCCAGCTGCCCAATGCCAGCCAGGACGCGATCACCCGCGACAACGTGCTGGTCGAGGTGGAAACCTCTGTCTTCTACCGCATCGTCCAGCCCGAAAAGACGGTCTACCGCATCCGTGACGCCGACGCCGCCATCGCCACCACCGTCGCCGGGATCGTGCGCGCCGAGATCGGCAAGATGGACCTCGACGATGTGCAGGCCAACCGCTCGGCGCTGATCGCCACCATCAAGGAAGCGGTCGAGGACGCGGTCGAGAACTGGGGCATCGAAGTCACCCGCGCCGAGCTTCTTGATGTGAATCTCGATGAAGCCACCCGCGCCGCCATGCTTCAGCAGCTCAACGCCGAACGCGCCCGGCGCGCCCATGTGACCGAGGCCGAAGGCAAGAAACGCGCCGTCGAACTCCATGCCGACGCCGAGCTCTACGCCGCCGACCAGGCCGCCAAGGCCCGCCGCATCCAGGCCGACGCCGAAGCCTACGCCACCGAGGTCGTCGCCCGCGCCATCGCCGATAACGGGGTCGAGGCCGCGCAATACCAGGTCGCCCTGAAACAGGTCGAGGCGCTCAATGCGCTGGGCAACGGCCCGTCCTCGCAAACCATCCTCGTGCCGGCCCACGCTCTCGAAGCCTTCGGCAACGCCTTCAACATGCTCAAGGGGACCAAGGCATGAGCGGCATCTGGACGCTCTGGTGGGTCTGGCTGGGCGGCGCCCTGGCGCTGGCGATCCTCGAAACGCTCATTCCGGGCTACGTGTTTCTGGGCATTGCGCTCGGGGCCGCCAGCATGGCATTGATCGTCGCGCTGCCGATCACCCTCGCGCCAGCGGCGATGATCGCGATCTTCGCATTTCTGTCACTTCTTGCATGGATCATTCTGCGTCGGGTCTTTCAGGCCCGTAACGACCAGAGCCGCGTGATTCACGACGACATCAACAAGTAACCCCTCGGGGCAACTTTGCTTACAGGCTGCGATCACGCTATGGTCGCCAGCTACGAGCCTTGATTTTGAATGCGAAGGAACTGCCCATGACCAACACGCCCGATGAGACGCAACAACTGCAATTCGGGTGGGAAGAATGGGTCTCCTTACCCGATCTCGGTGTTCCCGCGATACGGGCCAAGGTCGATACCGGCGCGCGCACATCCGCGCTTCATGCCTTCGACATCGAGACCTTTGGCCCCTCCTCCAAACCCAAGGTCCGCTTTACCATCCACCCGATACCGGGGCGCGACGATTTCGTGATCCCCTGCTCGGCCCCGATCATCGACCGCCGCGAAGTGACCTCCTCGAATGGCGAGAAAGAGCTGCGCTACGTCATCGAGAGCACGCTCACCGTCAATGGCGACAGCTGGCCGGTGGAACTCACGCTGACCAACCGTTCAACCATGCAGTCGCGGATGCTGCTGGGGCGTCAGGCGCTCAAGGACCATATCACCATCGTGGCGACGGACCGCTTCATGCAGCCCGAACTCAGCTATGATGTCTATCATACCGCCAAGATGCGCCATCAGGCGCCCGCCCGCGCCCTGCGCATCTGCGTGCTGTCGCGCGAAGACAACTATTCCACCCGCCGCCTTGTCGAAGAGGGCGAGAAACGCGGCCACTCGGTCGAGGTGATCAACACCACCCGCTGTTACATGGCCATCAACGCAATGGCCCCCGAAGTGCATTACGACGGCAAGCGCCTGCCGCGCTTCGATGCGGTCATCCCGCGGATCGGCGCCTCGATCACGCCCTACGGCACCGCCATCATCCGCCAGTTCGAGACCATCGGCACCTATTGCGTGAACCCCTCCGCCGGGATCACCTCCAGCCGCGACAAGCTCTATGCCCATCAACTGATGGCGCGCGCCAAGATCGGTATGCCCAATACCGCCTTCGCCGCGTCGCCCAAGGACACCAACAACCTGATCGGTCTCGTCGGCACCGCGCCGCTGATCGTCAAGCTGCTGGAATCCACCCAGGGCAAGGGCGTCGTGCTGGCCGAGACCAAGAAGGCCGCCGAATCGGTGATCGACGCCTTTCGCGGTCTCAAGGCGAATTTCCTCGTGCAGGATTTCGTCAAGGAAGCCGCGGGCGAGGATATCCGCTGCCTGGTGATCGGCGGCAAGGTCGTCGCCTCGATGAAGCGCACAGGCGCCGAGGGCGATTTCCGCTCCAACCTTCATCGCGGCGGCTCCGCCAAATCCGTGCGCATCACCAAGCAGGAGCGCGAAACCGCGATCCGCGCCGCGCGCGCCTTCGATCTCAACATGGCCGGAGTCGACCTGTTGCGCTCAGAAGGCGGCCCCAAGGTGCTCGAGGTGAATTCCTCCCCCGGCTTCGAGGGGATCGAACGCTCGACCGGCAAGAACATCGTCGGGCGGCTCTATGACCAGATCGAAAGCCGCGTGCGCCCTGCCCCGATCCGTCGCCGCAAGAGCGGTGCAAAAAAATCCGCCGAGTGAGTTTTGGCCCCGATCACGGGTTTTGTACCAACCCTTTCTGGCCGTGGGCGATTTCTGTACGAAACGCGCGTACAAACCGGACGTTTTGTACCGACCCGCCCCTCTGGACGGCGGCGGCGATAAATCTTATATCTTCGCTCAGGAACAGCGCAGGATTCAGCCATGACCCATAGCCCAGACCCCGTCGAAGGCGCGCCACTGATCGCGCCATCGAGCACCGAACACCCGCTCTACGATCAATTGGTCGAGGCCTGCCGGTCTGTCTATGACCCTGAAATTCCAGTGAATATCTACGACCTGGGCCTGATCTACACGATCGAGATCGACAGCGAGAACGCCGTGCGGGTGATCATGACCCTGACCGCGCCCGGCTGCCCCGTTGCCGGTGAAATGCCCGGCTGGGTCGCCGAAGCCATTGAACCCGTCCCCGGCGTCAAACAGGTCGATGTCGAACTCGTCTGGGATCCCCCCTGGGGCATGGACATGATGAGCGACGAAGCGCGCCTTGAGTTAGGATTCATGTAAGGCAAGCAATATCGCTTGTCATTTTGACAAGTTAATTTACTTGCCTTTTCTTAATGCAAGCATTATAACTTGCGGATCATGAACCCGTTCTGCGTCCTCTCAGGTGACCTTGTCGACTCCAGCGCACTCAGCGCCGAAGAGGTCGATTCCGCCCTGCAGGCGCTCGAATCCGCTGCCGATGACATCTCGCGGTGGGCACCCGGTCTGGTTACCGGATTCGCGCGAAGTGGCGGGGATGGATGGCAATTTGCCCTATCCGAACAAAGGTTTGCGCTACGATCTTCGCTTTATTTCCGGGCCGCGATCCGGCGTCTTGGCAAGGCGTTTTCCACCCGGATCGCCCTTGCCTGCGGCGATGGTCACCTCCCCGACAACCGCGACCCCAATGCCGCTTCCGGCCCCGCCTTCACCGCCTCGGGCCGCCTGCTCACCACCTTGGGGGGGCCGCATATCACCATGGGTCACGCCTCAGGTGGCGCTCTCAACGCATTGATTTTGCTTGCGGATCACATCTCTCAAGGCTGGACACCGGCGCAGGCCCGCGCGGTGTTCACCATGCTGCCCCCCGGCGCCACCACCCATGCTGACGCCGCCGCACGCCTCGGGATTTCCCGTCAAGCCGTCGATCAGGCCCTGACTGCTGCAGGGTATCACGGTATTTCGGATGCAATTCAATCTGTTGAGGCCGATTCTTCACCCACAGATCACCCGCCGGAGTGACCCCGATGCTTGAAACCATCGTCGCCCTGATCTTTGCCCACGCGATGGCCGATTTCACCCTGCAAACAAACTGGATCAACGCCAACAAGGCCCGCCCGCATGTCATGGCGCTCCATGGGATCATCGTGTGGATCACCGCCCATCTCGCCCTCGGGCAGCTATATGCCCCGGCGCTGGCGCTGCTGACGCTTGCCCACATCCTGATCGATGCCGCGAAAACATATAGCAAGATCAATAACCTACCTGCCTTTCTTCTGGACCAGGGTGCGCATCTCGTCACCATTCTCGCTGTCGGTTTCTGCGCTCCCGGCCTCTGGCAGACCGGTCTCTGGTCCGCCCACCCCGTCCTCTTGCCGCTCATGGCGCTCGCTGCGGGGCTGATCCTCTGCCTCACTGCCGGGCAATACGCCATCGGCCTCCTGATGCGCCCCCACAGCATGCGCCTGCGCAACGTCGGTCTGCGCGATGGCGGCCGTCAGATCGGCCTGCTTGAACGTGGCCTGATCTTCCTTCTGGTGCTGGCAAACCAACCCATCGGTATCGGCTTCCTGATCGCCGCCAAATCCATCCTGCGCTATGGCACCGCCAACCGCGACCAGCGCAGTGCCGAATACGTGATCATCGGCACGCTGGCCTCCTTTGGTTGGGCCATCGCCGTCGCTCTTGCGACGCAATCCCTTCTATCTGCGTTGCCCCCGCTTGAGATCGCGCCCTGAACGCCCTAGATTCCCCCTAGACACATGAGGAGGCACAATGTTCGGCATCCCCGGTAAACAAGCCGTTACCATGACGCCCGCCGCGGCGATCCGGATCGCGAAACTGATGGACAAGGACGGCCATCAGGGTTTGCGCATCGGGGTCAAGAAAGGCGGATGCGCGGGCATGGAATACACGATGGACTACGTGACCGAGGTCGACCCCAACGATGAGGTGGTCGAGCAGGATGGCGCACGGGTGATGATCGCGCCGATGGCGCAGATGTTCCTGTTCGGCACCGAGATCGACTATCGCACCTCGCTTCTGGAATCCGGTTTCGTGTTCAACAACCCCAATGTGACCGAGGCTTGCGGCTGCGGTGAGTCGATCAAGTTCGAGAACATGTAAGCCGCCTACCCCATCAACATAACAATAAAAACAAAAGGTTGACCCGGAATGATGCGCAAACTCGCTGCCGGAAACTGGAAGATGAACGGCACTCGTGAGTCGCTTGACGCGTTGCAGGCCATTGCCTCCGCCCATCCCGAACCGGGTGTCGACATCCTGATCTGCCCGCCCGCGACCCTGCTCTTGCAGGCCGCCGCGCTCAGCGCCGACAGCCCGCTTTCGATCGGGGCGCAGGATTGCCACAGCGCCGCGTCGGGCGCGCATACCGGCGACATCTCGGCGCCCATGATCGCCGATGCGGGGGCGCAGGCGGTGATCGTCGGCCATTCCGAACGCCGCCTCGATCACCACGAAACCGATGCAGATGTGCGCGCCAAGGCCGAGGCGGCCCATGCTGCGGGCCTTCTTGCGATCATCTGCCTCGGCGAAACCCTGGCCGAACGTGACGCGGGCAGCACCCTTGATGTGATTGGCGCGCAGCTTGAGGGCTCGACGCCCGACAGCGGTGATTCCGCCAATACCGTCATCGCCTACGAACCTGTCTGGGCTATCGGCACCGGCAAGGTGCCCGACATCGCGCAAATTGCGGAAGTGCATGATTTCATTCGTGACCGCCTGACAGCGCGCTTCGGGTCAACAGCCTCTGATATCCGCCTCCTCTATGGCGGTTCGGTGAAACCCGCCAACGCCGCCGAAATTTTCGCCGTCAGAAACGTCGACGGTGCCCTGGTCGGCGGCGCCAGCCTCAACGCGGCGGATTTCTCGCCGATCATCGCCGCGCTCGAGTCCGCGACCTGAGCATTCAAAGCGGCAGCATGGTGGTCGATTTGATCTCTTCCATCGACAACAGCGCCGTCACGTTATGCACCTTCACTTCGGAAATCAGCGCCTGATAAAAGGTGTCATAGGCGCGGGCATTGGCGACGCGAACCTTCAGGATATAGTCGATATCCCCCGCTAGCCGGTGCGCCTCCTGCACCTCAGGGCGGTCACGCAGGGCTTGCAGGAACGTCGCCTGCCAGCTTGCATCATGCTCTGATGTGCGGATCAGGACAAAGAAGCAAGCCTCGAATCCGAGCGCCTCGGCATCCAGCAGAAAGGTCTGCTGCTTGATGATCCCGCCTTCGCGCATCTTGCGAATCCGGTTCCACACCGGGGTCTTGGAACTGCCCACGATCTTGGCGATTTCATCCAGCGATTGCCCGCCGTCCTTCTGCAGCTGCACAAGGATTTTCCGATCCAGTTCATCGAGGCGAACAGCCATTTTCCGATTTCCTTTCTTCATGGAACGCTTCGGCTCAATCTGATGCGAACAGGAACAAACGTCCTTATTCGGGCCAGCCTATGGCGCGTACCCGGGAATATTTCCTATATTTCGGGGCAAGTCAAACAGAACGCCGAGGCCCTCCACATGAAACATTTTCCGGTTTTCCTGTCCGTCGAGGGCCGTCGCATCGTCCTTTCGGGCGGTGGCGAGGCCGCGCTGGCCAAGCTGCGCCTGATCCTCAAGACCGAAGCGCGCATCGAGGTCTTTGCCCCGGCCCCTGCCCCCGAGATCGTCGCCTGGTCCGAAGAGAACCGCCTGACCCTCCATCGCCGTGCGCTCGCCGCCGGGGATGTGCGCGGCGCGGTTCTGTTCTATGCGGCTGACGAGGACAGCGCCGAAGACGCCCGCACCGCCGCCATCGCCGAGTCCGAAGGCGTGCTGGTCAATATCGTCGACAACCTCGAGGACAGCCGCTTCATCACACCGGCCATCGTCGACCGCGACCCCGTCACCGTCGCCATCGGCACCGAAGGCGCGGCACCCGTCCTGGCCCGCGCGATCAAGGCCGACCTCGAAGCACGCCTGCCCGCCACGCTTGGCCCGCTCGCCCGGATCGGCAAGGCCTTCCGCGCCGTGGCGGACATCCTGCCGATGGGCCGCACGCGGCGCGATTTCTGGAGCGAGTATTATTTCGACACCGGCCCGCGCGCCATATCCGAAGGCGGCGAACATGGCGTCAGACCCGCGCTCGAAGCCCTGCTTGCACGCCATCGCGCGGCACCCGGCAACCGCCCTGGCCATGTCGCGTTCGTCGGCGCCGGTCCCGGCGATCCTGACCTTCTGACATTGAAGGCACGCAAGGCGCTCGATACGGCTGACGTGGTGATCCATGACCGCCTGGTGACCCAAGGGATCCTTGAGCTGGCCCGCCGCGAAGCGATCCTGATCGACGCGGGCAAACAGGGTTTCGGTCCCTCCATGTCGCAAGGCGAGATCGACGCGTTGATCGTCGCCCACGCAAAGAAAGGCGCGCAGGTCGTGCGCCTCAAGGGCGGCGACCCGACGATGTTCGGGCGTCTGGACGAAGAGATCGACGCCGTCGAGAACGCCGGGATCGCATGGCATATCGTGCCCGGCATCACCGCCGCCTCGGCCAGTGTCGCCGCCATCGGCCAGAGTCTGACAAAGCGTCAGCGCAACGGCGCGGTCCGCTTCCTCACGGGGCATGACATGAAGGGCTTTGCCGATCACGACTGGCGCGCCCTCGCCCGCCCCGGCGAAGTCGCCGCGGTCTACATGGGCAAGGCGGCCGCGCGGTTCATCCAGGGCCGCCTGCTGATGCATGGCGCAGATCGCGCCACCCCGGTCACGGTGATCGAGAACGCCTCGCGCCCCGATCAGCGCATCCTTTCCACGACGCTTGGCCAATTGCCGGGCGATCTGGCGCAGGGCATCTCGGATGGTCCCGCGCTCACCTTTTACGGGCTCGCCCCGCGCGCCGCGCAGGCCGCCCTTTCCCAGGTCGAACAGGAGCTTGCCTGACATGCCCCGTGCTTTCACCCCCAAGGTCGTCACCGCCAATGCCCTGATCGAGGGCGACGTGGTTTATCTCACCGCCGATGATCGCTGGACGCGCGATCTCGCGCAGGCCGAGATCATTACCGACGAGGCCCATGCACAGCTGCGTCAGCTCATGGCCGAAGCCCAGCCCGATCAGGTGGTCGGCGTCTATCTCGCCGATGTCACCGCAGGGACGAACGGCCCCGAACCGACCCATTTTCGCGAGGATTTCCGGCGCAGCGGCCCCTCGAACTACCGCCACGGCAAACAAGCGGAGCTTTCCGATGTATGATTACAGCGAATTCGACGCGGCCTTCGTCGCCGAGCGCAACCGTCAGTTCCGCCAGCAGGTGGAGCGCCGCGTCAGTGGCGCGCTGACCGAGGACGAGTTCAAGCCGCTGCGCCTGATGAACGGGCTTTACCTGCAGCTGCATGCCTACATGCTGCGTGTCGCCATTCCCTATGGCACACTCGACAGCGCCAAGATGCGCCAGCTGGCCTATATCGCGGAACGCTGGGACAAGGGCTATGGCCACTTCACCACCCGCCAGAACATCCAGTTCAACTGGCCCAAACTGCCAGATGTGCCCGACATTCTGGACGCTCTCGCCGAGGTGGGGATGCATGCCATCCAGACCAGCGGCAACACCATCCGAAATGTCACCGCCGACCATTTCGCCGGTGCTGCGCAGGACGAGATCGCCGATCCCCGCCCGGTCGCCGAACTGATCCGGCAATGGTCCACGGACCACCCGGAATTCCAGTTCCTGCCGCGCAAGTTCAAGATCGCCGTCACCGGCAGCCCCAATGACCGTGCCGTCATCAAGGCGCATGACATCGGACTTCAGATCGTCACCCGCGGCACCGAACAAGGCTATCGCGTGATTGTCGGCGGCGGCCTTGGCCGCACGCCCATGATCGGCAAGGTGCTGAGCGATTTCGTCACGCAGGAGGATCTTCTGCCCTATCTGGAATCCGTCGTCAGCGTCTGGAACCAGATCGGGCGGCGCGACAACAAGTACAAGAGCCGGATCAAGATCACCGTCCATGAACACGGCATCGACGATATCCGCGCCCGCATCGCCGAGCGGTTCAAGCTGGTGCGCCCCGCCTTCAGCGGCGTCGATCTTGCGCTGTTTGACGAAATCAAGGCCGCCTTCGCCCCACCCGCCTTTCGCAAGGCCGGCACCGAGAGCTTTGACAAGGCCTACAGCGCCGACCCGGTCTTCCGCGCCTGGGCCGATACGAACCTCGCGACGCATCGCGCGCCCGGCTATGCCATCGTCCAGATCAGCCTCAAGGCGCATGGCGCGACCCCCGGCGACGCCACGGCCGAGCAGATGCGCGTGATGGCCGACCTCGCCCAGTTCTACGGCCATGACGAGCTGCGCATCAGCCACGAGCAGAACGTGATCCTGCCCCATGTGCATGTATCCGACCTGCCCGCGATGCATGCGATCCTGAAACGGCACGGGCTGGCCACCGCCAATATCGGCCTCATTTCGGATATCATCGCCTGCCCCGGCATGGATTACTGCGCCCTCGCCACTGCGCGCTCGATCCCCATCGCGCAGGAAATCGCCACCCGTTTCGACGAACTGAAGCTGGAACACGAGATCGGCGAGCTGAAGATCAAGATATCGGGCTGCATCAATGCCTGCGGGCATCACCATGTCGGCCAGATCGGCATTCTCGGGCTCGATCGCGCCGGGGTCGAGAACTATCAGATCACCCTTGGCGGCGATCACACGCAGGATGCGGCCCTTGGGCAGCGCACCGGGCCGGGTTTCTCGGCAGACGAAATCGTGCCCGCCATCGAGCGCATCATCGAGACCTATCTCGATTATCGCCAGGACCGGCAGGAACCTTTCCTGCAGACCTATCGCCGCATCGGGATCGAGCCCTTCAAGTCCGCGCTTTACGAAAAGGCCCGCGCCCATGCAGCCGAGTGATACCGCATCGCGCGTGGCCGCGCTCAATGCGCGCTATCGCCATCATTCGGCAAGCGACGTGCTGCGCGCCGCGCTCAACGACCCCGAGGCCGGGGATCTGGCGCTCGTCTCCAGCTTCGGAGCCGAATCCGTGGTGCTTTTGCACATGGTGGCACTGGCGCGTCGCGAGACGCCGGTCATCTTCATCGACACGCAGATGCTTTTTGCCGAGACTCTGACCTACCAGCAGGAACTGGCCGAGCGATTGGACCTGCGCGACATGCGCATCATCCGCGCCGATGCCGCCGATCTCGCTGCGCGCGACCCCGATGGCGCCCTGCACCGCACCGCACCCGATGCCTGCTGCACGCTGCGCAAGACCGCGCCGCTGCAGCGCGCGCTTCAGGGGTTCGACGGCTGGATCACCGGGCGCAAGCGCTATCAGGGCCAGACCCGCGCCAGCCTCGCCTTCTTCGAGGCCGAACCCGGCACCGGACGCATCAAGGTCAATCCCCTGGCCCACTGGGCGCCCGAGGACATCCGCACCTACATGGAGGAAAACCGCCTGCCCCGGCATCCGCTGGTGGCGCGCGGCTATCCGTCGATCGGCTGCATGCCCTGCACCAGCCGCGTCGGCAATGGCGAAGATCCCCGCGCAGGCCGTTGGCGCGGGCAGGACAAGACCGAATGCGGCATTCACTTCGTAAACGGAAAAATCGTGCGACAAGGAGAAAACGCATGAGCATCATCGTCGATGACAATGGCTTTCACAGCGATGACTGGACCCTTCCGCTCAGGGCGCTCGAGGACGCGCGCAGCGGTTACGGCATCGACCTGCCCTCCAGCGCCGACCCGATGGAACTGGCCGGGCGCCTGCCGGAAATACCGCTGATCCGGGTGGATTTTCCCAGCTTTTCGGACGGTCGAGGCTTTACCATCGCGCGCCAGCTCCGGCTGATGGGCTACAAGGGGCGCCTGCGCGCGCGCGGCCATGTGATCGCGGATCAATACGCGATGGCACGGCGCGCCGGTTTCGACGAGATCGAAATCCCCGAGGACCTGGCCGCGCGTCAACCCGAGGATCAATGGCAGTTCCGCGCCGATTGGCGTGCACATGACTACCAGGCCCGCATGCGCGGGTAAGCGGCCTTTCATCTGACCTGAATCAAAGATTAGTCACAGGTGTCGGTTTAACCATCGCGCCAGTGACGTTATGAATGAGAGTGGTATCGTGGCCACAGCAACCTCAGATGCATGCCTGCATCCGCACGAGCGAAGCCCCGCAAGATGCACCGGTCGTGCTGCGCTGGCTGGATCGCCGGACGCGAGCGCAAAAAGGGCGACACCCACTCGGATCTCGATGTCTTTGATTTCGCGCCGGAAACCGGGCGCATCAAGGTCAGCCCGTTGTGCGAAGCGGACATTCGAGATGAGCAACATCATCACCCACCGGGGTCCCGTTCCCGGCACCGGGCACCTGCCCGACCGCCCGTGGCTTTCCGCCACGGCCCGCAATGCGCACGCGAAACGTCTGCGCATGGGTGGAGAAACCACCCTTCACCTGACCTGAATCAAAGATTAGTTATAGGTGTCGGTTTAACCAGACCGGCAAGTTGGAGCAATGAACGAGATCAATACCGTGACAGAAGCAGCCGCGAAGGCCGTCAAGAAACCCGCCATGCCCGACGCCCAGACCGTCACCGAGGTGACCCACTGGACCGACCGGCTTTTTTCGTTCCGTATCACGCGGCCGGCCACCCTGCGCTTTCGCTCGGGCGAATTCGTGATGATCGGCCTCATGCAGACCGACGAGAAAACCGGCAAGGAAAAGCCGCTTCTGCGGGCCTATTCCATCGCCTCGCCCTCCTGGGACGACGAGTTGGAATTCTACTCGATCAAGGTGCAGGACGGTCCGCTGACCAGCCGCCTTCAGCATATCCAGCCGGGCGACCAGATCATCATGCGTCCCAAGCCCGTGGGCACCCTGGTGCATGACGCATTGCTGCCCGGCAAGCGGCTCTGGTTCTTCGCCACCGGCACCGGCATCGCGCCCTTTGCCTCGCTTCTGCGCGATCCCCAGACCTACACCGATTACGAGGAAATCATCCTCACCCATACCTGCCGTGAGGTGGGTGAACTGGAATATGGCCGCCAGTTGATCGCCAACATCCGCAATGACGAGATGCTCGAAGAACTGATCGGCGAAGGGTTCCACGAGAAGCTGCGCTACTATCCAACCACCACGCGCGAAGAAAGCCCCAAGATGGGCCGTATCACCGACCTGATGCGCGCGGACGAGGTGTTCGAGGATCTGGGCGTTGCGCCGCTCTGCCCGCAAAACGACCGCGCGATGGTCTGCGGCAATCTCGCCTTCAATATCGAGCTCAAGGGCATGCTTGAGGAATACGGGCTGCGTGAGGGGGCGAATTCGGACCCCGCAGAATACGTGGTCGAGAAAGCTTTCCTCGACTGACGCGCTTGCCGCACGCTCAGAAATGAAAACCCCGCGCCGGTCGACGACGCGGGGTCTTTTTTGGGTCAATGACCGCGGCTTAGATATTCAGCGCCTTGCGGACATTCTCGAGTGCCGATTTCAGCAGATCGGGATTGTTGCGGGCCTGTTCCAGCGCGCCTTTGAGCATCGCTTTCTGAGTGCCGCCCAGATCTGAATTATCGATCATTTCGGCCACTTTATCCATGTCGAAACCATCGACGGTCAGCGCCTCCTGCACCTCGTCACCTGCGGCGGCGGCGCCTTCGGCAGCTTCCTGGCTGGCGGATTCGGCGCCTTCGGCGGCCTCGGTTGCCATGTCGGCGCTGCTGTCGGTTGCGGCATCGGCAGCCTCGGTCGCGGTCGCTTCGGCGTCGCTGGCGCTGTCGGCCATAGTATCCGCAGCGCCCTGCGCCGCGTCGGTTGCGGTGTTAGCTGCGGCATCGGCAGCCTCGGTTGCCGTATCGACTGCGGCATCGGCCGCCTCGGTGGCGCTGTCGGCAGCCGCCTGCGCGGCCTCGGTTGCCGTGTCGACTGCGGTATCGGCGGCACCTTGTGCGCTTTCAACCGCCGCATCGACGGCGCTTTCGGTCGCCGTCACGGCATCCTCGGCAGTCGAGGCAGCACTGTCAGCGGCGTCGCTCGCAGCACCCTCTGCCGTATCGGCAGCCGCGCCCGCCGCATCCGTAGCGGCATCAACCGCTTCGCCAGCGGCCTCTGTCGTGGCTTCGGCGGCCTCGCCGACCGCTTCGGCCGTATCGGATGCCGCTTCAGTGACGGCATCACCCGCCGCGCTGGCGGCATCCTCAAGCGCCTCGGGCATTTCGACCGTTCCGCTCAGGTCTTCGCTGATCTCGGTCACGGTCTTGCCGGTGAACAACATGTACCCGCCGGCCAGAACCAGCAGCGCGATCACGACCCATAGAAGATTTCTCATATTTGCATTCCCCTGAAACTTTACTCCCGGCATTCTGCCGGAACATTGCAACGACCTGATCACAGATGATTACGCCAAAGGAAAGCCGCAAGGGGAAAATAGCCGATTTTCGGCTCATAACGGCCTATTTTGCCGCTTGAATCACGCTACGAGCGCGGTTACTTTCCGACTTCAGATTTCGCCAATAACCGAAGGAACAAAGCCATAGCCCGCAGACCGCACAACGCGCCTCCAACGCGCGACACAGGCCCCCGAGTCAACGACAAGATCCGCGCCAACGAAATTCGCCTGATCGGCGCAGAGGGGGAAAACGTCGGCGTCGTGACGCCGGAGCGCGCTATGGAAATGGCCGAGGAAGCCGGCTTGGACCTCGTCGAGATCTCGCCCAATGCAAATCCGCCGGTCTGCAAGATCATGGATTTCGGCAAATACAAGTACGAACAGCAGAAACGCGAGGCCGAGGCCCGCAAGAAGCAGAAGATCATCGAGGTCAAAGAGGTCAAGTTCCGGCCCAACACCGATACGCATGACTATGACGTCAAGATGCGTAACGTGCTGAAATTCCTTGAAAAGGGTGACAAGGTCAAGGTCACGCTGCGGTTTCGCGGCCGCGAGATGGCGCATCAGGACCTGGGTCGCGAACTTCTCCACCGCGTCGCCGAGGACGTCAAGGAAGTCGGCAAGGTCGAGAACATGCCCAAGATGGAAGGCCGCCAGATGATCATGATCATCGGCCCCGCCGCCCGCTAGCGACTGCCGCACAGAGAACCGAACCGGCCCCTCCCGCCCCTGGCGTGGGGGGCTTTTTCATAAGCCCGCTCGCGCAGCGCGCGGCCCGAACCGAAAGGCCCGATCATGTGGGAAGAACGCTTTTCGACAGCCGAATACGTCTTTGGCCGCGAACCGGCTGCCTTTCTTCAGGATCACGCCGATCTGCTGACGCCGGGTGCAACCGCGCTCTCGGTCGCCGATGGCGAAGGGCGCAATTCGGTCTTCATGGCCGAACGCGGCATGCGCGTCACCGCGCTGGAATTCTCCCCCTCGGCCATCGCCAAGGCCCGCGCGCTGGCCGCCGACAAGGGCCAGAGCGTCACCTTTCACGAGGTCGACGTGCTGGCACATGACTGGCCGGATCAATACGATCTGGTCGCCGGGATCTTCATCCAGTTCGTCGGCCCTTCAGAACGCGCCGGCCTGTTCGCGGGCATGAAACGCAGCGTCGCCCCCGGCGGGTTGATCCTGCTGCATGGCTACACACCCAAACAGGTGGAATACGGCACCGGCGGCCCGCCCGACCCTGCGAACATGTATACCGAAGACCTGCTGCGCGACAGTTTCGCCGGATGGGAGATCGTCCTCTGCCAGGCCTATGAGCGCGACATCCGCGAGGGTAGCGGCCATGCCGGGCGCTCGGCGCTGATCGACTTCGCGGCGCGGCGCCCGATCGGGGCCTGAGCCACGGCAAGCACTCAGGGCGCGGCGGGCTCCAGCACGGTAATTCCCACCGCCGCCGCCCGCGCCAGCGCGGGATCAAGCGACATCGGAATATACTCGCCCCGCCGCCAGAGCTGCGCCAGATCATCGTAATGACGTGACAGGAAATGTCCCGACTGCCCGGTCGAAATGATGAAGACGCTGCTGTCGGGATCGGCGAAATCATAAACCCCCCGATAGCCCGCACCATGCACGTTCTGGAACGGATCGGGCCCGCTGCCGCGCGTGCGCCCCCGCAGCAGGGTGTTGTCGCCCCCCGAGGTCGATTGCCGGATATTCACGAAGTAGCGCAACAGCGGTACCTCGCCCAAAACCTGGTGATCATGGGTCGCCTGATGCGCATCGCCCCAACGCAGGCTTTCCAACGCCGTGCCGTAATTCTCGTTGATCCAGACCAGCGCATCATCCAATGCCATGCGTGCAATATCGGTGCAGGTTTCGACCGGCGAGGATTGCTTGACATCGCACCAAGCGGCGGCGCCGTCGACATCGCGGTAGACCCGCTCGATGAAGACCGGATCGGGATGCGCGAATTCGCGCGCCAGCGGCCCCAGATCGTCGCGGATCAACCTGTCCTGCAGCGCACGCAGCCAGGCGGCGTAGATCAGCGGCTCGGGCAGATGCTCGTTCATCTCGCCATTCCAGTCCGACAACAGCGTCAGCGCACGTTGACGCTGGCGTTCAGGTGTGCCCTCGGGCGCGGCCTCGCCGGTGAACCACAGGTTCGCGCCGATCAGCGGCAACAGCGAGCGCGCGGTGAAGCTGACCGTATCCAGCTGCGCTTCGATGAAACTGTCGCGGGTATGGACCTCGCGGTTCTGCATCAGGCGCCGCCAGCGATGAACCCGCTGCGTATCGCCCCAAAGAAAGCTCACATGCAACGGAAAGGGACGGTCCACGGTCTTGTTGTTGGTATTCCCCAAAACGCCCCCCGCGGGGGCGATGAATTCGGGATTGGCCGAATAGGGGCTGATCCCCTGCCAGCGGTTCTGGCGCACCCAGCCCCGTGACGGCATCCGGCCCTCGCTTTCATGGCTGGCGTTGCGGCGCGGCATCGCGCCCAGCGTCTTCATGGCGATGCTGTCGCTGTCCACCAGCGTCAGGTTCTGTGACGGCGCGACATAGAGCCTTCCGGCATCCAGCGCCTCCTCGACGCTCGAGGCGCGCATCACCGCCATAGCCGCACTCATGGTGGTATCGTCGCCGGCGAGGGCGGTCCAGGCCAGCGCCGCGACATGACCTTCGGGCGTCACGCTGGCCAGATCGTAATGCGACCCCGGCAGCACCGGGCCATTATCCGTCCAGCGCAGGGTCATGGTGACCGGATCGGCATCCTTGATGCGAATGATGGATTTCTGCGTGCGGAAGGGCTTGTAGCCTTCGGGCGTCAGGTAACGGGTGGAATTGTCGGGATCGAGCTTTTCGATATAGAGGTCCTGATCATCCATATAGGACGAGGTCAGCCCCCATCCCAGATCGCCGCTGCGCCCGGTCAGCACTGCGGGCAGACCCGGAATCGTCCCCCCGATCACCCCGCCCGTTTGCAGCTCCAGCCGCGCCAGATACCAGATCGCCGGAGCACTGAAACCCAGATGCGGGTCATTCGCCAACAGCGTCCCCCCCGCTGCCGAACGCGACGGCGCCGCTGCCCAGGCATTTGAAGCCCCCGCAAAGGCGCGCTCGTTGAAGGGCGAGAGCGGATCGCGCGGGCGCTCGGGCAAGGCCGCATAGCGCAACGTCTCGGTCCCAGGCACCAGCGCTGCGTAATCGGGCAGCGCCGCGATGCCGCTGCCGGGCGCAAGCGGCATGATGTCCTGAAGCCGTGCTTCCTCCTCCAGCGCCAGCGAGGCGCGCGCATAAAGCACCTCGTTCTCCAGATGCGACGAAAGCTGTACCGCCATCAGCTTGAGGATCGCCACTGAATCGGCGGGCTGCCAAGGCGCGATCGGCGCGTTGAACATGAACATCTCCGGCGCGCCGCGCCCAAGGGCCGATTCGTTGATCTCGTTCAGGCGCGCGTTCACGCCCCGCGCATAGGCATCGAGCGCATTGCGCGTGTCCTCGTCCTGCGCCTCGACCGAACTGCGCGCCAGCGCGTAAAGATCGAACCGGCGCATCAGCTTGTCGATCTCGACCGTGCGCGCGCCGAACACTTCCGAGAGCCGCCCCTGCGCGGTGCGCCGCAGCGTCACCATCTGCCACAGCCGGTCCTGCGCATGGGCATACCCCAGCCCGAAAAATGCATCCGCGTCGCTTGTGCCGAAGATATGGGGCACATTGGCATGATCGCGCACGATTTCGACCGGCGCCAAGACCCCGGACACGGCAAGCTGCTTGTCGTATTCCGGCAAGGAGCGCGACAGCAGGAAATAAAGGCCCACAACCACCAGAAGCGCCAGCACGATCGCACCGCCCGTCAGCCGAAGAAGCCATTTGAAGATCGACGCCATGCCCTTACCCGGTTTCACCTTGCATCCGGGCATGGGATAGTCAGAAATCCGCGACGAGACAATGGAAAGGAAGCGACGATGACGAAACTGGCATTTCTCGGGCTTGGCGTGATGGGTTTCCCGATGGCGGGCCACCTTCAGGCGGCGGGCCACGACGTCTGCGTCTACAACCGCAGCCCGGCCAAGGCCGAAGACTGGGTTTCAAAGCATGGCGGGCGAAGCGCCCCTACCCCGCGCGACGCCGCCAGCGGCGCGGATTTCGTGATGGCCTGCGTGGGCAATGACGACGACCTGCGCAGCGTCTGCCTCGGCCCCGACGGGGCGTTCGCGGGGATGAAGGAGGGCGCCATCTTCGTCGATCACACGACGGTTTCGGCCAAGGTGACCGAAGAGCTTTACGGCAAGGCGCGCGACGGCGGGCTGAGTTTTGTGGACGCACCGATCTCGGGCGGACAGGCGGGGGCGGAAAACGGCCAGCTCTCGATCATGTGCGGCGGCGATCAGGCCGCCTATGACGCGGCCGAACCGGTGATGAACACCTACGCAAAGCTCTGCAGGCGCATCGGCGTGTCCGGTGCCGGGCAGATGACCAAGATGTGCAACCAGATTGCCATCGCGGGCCTTGTGCAGGGGCTCTCCGAGGCGCTGCACTTCGCCGAGGAGGCAGGACTTGACGGGCGCTCCGTAGTCGAGGTGATCAGCCAGGGCGCCGCGGGAAGCTGGCAGATGTCGAACCGCTATGAAACCATGCTGGACGATGCGTTCGAGCACGGGTTCGCGGTCGACTGGATGCGCAAGGATCTGGGGATCTGCCTCGCCACCGCCGAAGAGACCGGCGCCAGCCTGCCGGTCACGGCGCTGGTCGATCAGTTCTACAAGGACGTGCAGAACATGGGCGGCGGGCGCTGGGACACGTCGAGCCTGTTCAAGCGGCTGCGCAAGGTGAAGGGCTAGGACAGGAAGGGGGGGCCTCGGCCCCCTCTTGGCCTCTGGCCAATTCACCCCCGAGGATATTTCACGAACAGAAGAAGGCCCGCGCATGTCATGAGCGCGGGCCTTTGTCATGTCAGGTTGCCGTCCGCGATCAGCCCGCGGCGGCGACGGCGCGTTTCGTCATGACGCCTACCAGGTGAGCGCGGTAATCGCCCGAGCCATGCAGGTCCGAGATCATCCCGTCTCCCGAAAGGCTGAGCCCTTCCACCGCCCCGGCCGAGAAATCGGATGCCAGCGCCGCCTCAGCCTCGCTCCAGCGGAACACGCCCTCTTCCGAGGCGCCGGTCACGGCCACGCGCACGCCATCGGCATATTTGGCGACGAACACCCCCACCAGCGCGAAACGCGAGGCGGGCTGCTCGAACTTCATGTAGGCGGCCTTTTGCGGCACAGGGAATTTCACCTCGGTGATAATCTCTCCTTCCTCGAGCGCGGTGGCGAACATGCCCTCGAAGTAATCGTCGGCAGGGATCTCGCGCTTGTCGGTCACGATGGTCGCGCCCGATCCGAGCGCCGCGGCCGGATAGCAGGCCGAGGGGTCGTTATTGGCCAGGCTCCCGCCGATCGTGCCACGGTTTCGCACCGCCGGGTCGCCGATATTGCCCGCAAGCGCCGCCAGCGCCGGATAGGCGGTTGCGCCGGCCGCAACCTCCGCATGGGTCGTGGCCGCGCCGATGCAGATCCGCCCCGCATCGTCCTCGCAGATGCCCCGGATCTCGTCGATGCCGGTCAGGCTGATGAGCTTCTCGGGGCTGGCAAGGCGCTGCTTGAGGGTCGGGATCAGGGTCTGGCCGCCGCCAAGCGCCTGGTTCTCTTCCGAGGCGGCCATATGTTTCACGGCCTCGGCCAACGTGGTCGGGCGTTCGATGTCGAATGCATACATGTCTCTTCTCCTCAGCCCTTGTTCATCGCGTCCCACACCCGCGACGGCGAGAGCGGCATGTCGATATGGGTCACGTCCCGGCCCGCGCGCTGCAGCGCGTCGATCACGGCGTTGACCACCGCGGGCGGGCTGCCGATGGCCCCCGCTTCGCCACAGCCCTTCACCCCCAGCGGGTTATGCGTGCAGGGCGTCTGGCAGGAATGATCGACCCGATAGAAGGGCACATCGTCGGCGCGCGGCATGGCGTAGTCCATGTAGCTCGCCGACAGAAGCTGGCCGTCCTCGTCATAGGCGCAGTTCTCCAGCAGCGCCTGGCCGATCCCCTGCGCCAGCCCGCCATGCACCTGCCCCTCGACGATCATCGGGTTCACCACATTGCCGAAATCGTCGGCGGCGGCGAAGCCCTCGATCGTGACCTTGCCGGTATCCGGGTCGACCTCCACCTCGCAGGCATAGGCACCCGCCGGGTAGGTGAAGTTCGACGGATCGTAGAAGGCGGTTTCCTCAAGCCCCGGTTCAAGATCCTCGAGCGGGTAGTTATGCGGCACATAAGCCGCCAGCGTGACATCGCCCCAGGCAACGGACTTGTCGGTGCCCGCAACGCTGAACTGGCCGTTCTTCAACTCGATATCGGCCTCGGAGGCCTCCATCAGGTGGGCCGCGATCTTGCGCGCCTTGGCGATGATCTTCTCGGTGGCGCGCACCATGGCCGAGCCACCCACCGCAAGGCTGCGCGAGCCATAGGTGCCCATGCCCATCGGCGTGTTGGCAGTGTCGCCATGAACGATCTCGACCATGTTCTCGTCGATGCCGATCATGTCGGCGACCACCTGCGCGAAAGACGTCTCGTGCCCCTGCCCGTGGCTGTGGCTGCCGGTCATCACCACCAGCCCGCCGGTGGCATTGACCCGCACCGTGGCCGATTCATAGAGCCCGGCGCGCGCGCCAAGCTGGCCGACCAGATGCGAGGGCGCGATGCCGCAGGCCTCGATATAGCAATTGACGCCCAGACCCCGCAGCTTGCCGTTCTTCTTGGACTCCGCAAGCCGCGCCTCGAAACCGGCCAGATCGGCGATCTCCAGCAGCTTGTCGAGCGTGGCATTGTAATCGCCGGTATCGTATTCCACCGCAACCGGTGTGGCATAGGGGAACTCGGTGATGAAATTCTGCCGCCGCAGCTCAACCGGATCAACGCCCAGTTCCCGCGCGGCCTTGTCGATCACGCGCTCAAGCTGAAAGGTCGCCTCGGGGCGCCCGGCGCCGCGATAGGCATCGACCGGCACGGTATTGGTGAACACCGCCTTCACGTTCACGTAGATCAGCGGCGTCTTGTAATTGCCGGCCATCAGCGTGCCGTGCAGCCATGTCGGCACCGAAGGCGCGAAGGTCGACAGATACGCACCCATATTCGCGTGGGTCTCGGTGCGCAGCGCGACGAAATTGTTGTCCTTGTCGAGCGCCAGTTCGATCTTGGTCACATGATCGCGCCCATGCGCGTCGGTGATGAAGGCCTCCGAGCGCGACGAGGTCCATTTCACCGGCCGGTTGAGCGCCTTGGCGGCAAAGGTGCAGAAGGCCTCTTCGGCGTAATGGAAGATCTTCGAGCCGAACCCCCCGCCCACATCTGGCGCCACCACACGCAGCTTGTGTTCGGGTATTCCCAGCACGAAGGCGCCCATCAAGAGGCGGATCACATGCGGGTTCTGGCTTGTGGTGTAGAGCGTCGACTCGCCGGTCGAGCGGCTGTAATCGCCGACCGCCACGCGCGGCTCCATCGGGTTGGCCACAAGCCGGTTGTTCTTGAGTTCGAGCGTGGTCACATGGGCGGCGGATTTGATCGCCGCATCCACCGCCTCGCGGTTCTCCTCGACGAAGCCCCAGTCATAGCAAAGGTTGCTGGTCAGGTCGTCATGGACCTTGGGCGCGCCGTCCTTCAGCGCCGCCTTCATGTCGACAACGGCGGGCAGATCCTCGATCTCGACCTCGATCGCCTCGGCGGCGTCACGGGCCTGTTCGCGTGTCTCGGCCACCACGGCGGCGATCGGGTCGCCCACATGGCGCACCTTTCCCTGCGCCAGCACCGGATGCGCGGGTTCCTGCATCGGGTTACCCTCACGGTCGGTGATCTGCCAGCCGCAGGGCAGCCCGCCCACCTCGGCGAAGTCAGCGCCGGTGAACACGCACACAACGCCCGGCATTCCCTCGGCGGCGCTGGTGTCAACGTTCTTCAGAATGCCATGCGCCACATCCGAGCGCAGGAAATGCACATAGGCCTGACCGCGCAGGTCGATGTCGTCGGTGTAGTGTCCGGCTCCGGTCAGGAACCGCACATCCTCGCGCCGCTTGCTGCTGGCGCCGATGCCTGAATCCTTGGGCATTGGTAGTCTCCTCCCTCTGGGGGGCGGGTGGCCCCGCCGGTCGTCCTATTCAGCGGCGATCGTGCTCACATCCTGCCCGGAAGCGGCCATGATCGCCTTGACGATGTTGTGATAGCCGGTGCAGCGGCAGATATTCCCTTCCAGGTAGTCGCGGATCTCGGCCTCGCTGGGCGTCGGGTTCTCGGCCAGAAGGGCGCGCGCCGACATCACCATGCCCGGCGTGCAAAAGCCGCATTGCAGCCCGTGATGCTCCTGAAAGGCCTGTTGCACCGCGTCCATCGTGCCATCGGGCGCGGCGACGCCTTCGATGGTCAGCACCTCTGCGCCCTCGGCCTCGGCAGCGAACATGGTGCAGGATTTCACCGCCTTGCCGTCCACATGCACGACGCAGGCACCGCATTGGCTGGTATCGCAGCCCACATGCGTGCCGGTCAGGCCCAGGTTTTCGCGCAGGAATTCGACAAGCAGCGTGCGGCCTTCGACCTCACCGGATGCGGGCTTGCCATTCACGGTCATTTTGACCTGTGGCATCGTTTCCTCCCATTTGGCTTTCGTATTGGCTGATGGGAGTTAAGCACGGGCCTTGCCACTTGAGAACCCGGTTTTTCAGTTTGTCCCATCCGTGCGCGGCGCGCGGCCCGCCCCGGGCTGGCGGGGTTGCGGGCGCGTCGGGATCTCCTTGAGCAGGCCGCCCACCCCCATCGCGGCCATCGCGGCACTGTCGAGCGCCACGCCGCAGGCGACGCGCGCCAGCACCCAGTCCGCCCCGTGCAGCACCGGCGAGCGCGCGCTGCCCGGCAGGCCGATCACCGGCCGTCCGCCGATATCGCCCAGAAACAACAGGTTTCCCGGATCGACCGGAAGGCCGAACCGCTCGATCCGTCCGCCCGCGCGGATCAGCGCGCCTGGCGCGGTGTCATGCGGGTCCGAGGTGGCCGAGGCGGTCAGGATCAGCACCACGTCACCTTGTGCCTGCCCGATGGCCTCGGCCAGCGCGGCTTCGTCATGCGCGCAGCGCAGGGTTTCGCACAGGCGCATGCCAAGACCCTTCAGGCGGTTCTCCACCGCATCGATGCCCTTGTCGCCCGGCCCGCCGGGAATTTCCGTCAGGATCAGGCTGGCGCTGCCATACACCGGCCCCGCGAACCGAATCGCACCATGCGCATGGTCCGCCGCTGCGTTCAGCGCCGTGCCCGACACACCATAGGCGATGATCTTGACCGTCGCCGCCATACCCCCGGCCTGCAACTGGTGGAACGGCGCCACCGTCGCCACGGTGATCATCGGGTCCACGGCATTGGCCGCATCGATGCGCGCCGCGTCGATCAGCACCACTCCGGGGCCATCCGCGATCAGGTTCACCCGCCCGGTGAAGGGCGCCGTGCAATGGATGCTCCCCGCGCCTTCACACAGGGCTTTTGCCAGCACCTGCGCGGCTTCGTCTTCGTGGATATCCCCGCTCTCCAGCCGCGCGACACTCACCTCGCTGATACCCGCATCGCGCAGGGTCGCGATATGCTCGGCATTCAGCACAACGCCCTTGCGCAGCCGGCCATCGCCAAGACGCAGCGAATGGGCCAGGATCGCGCCTTCGGCCTCGGTCACGGGCGCGGCCCCGAATTTCATGCCCCGCGCCTCAGCACACGGGTCACTTCTGCCAGGATGCTGAGCGCGATCTCGGCCGGTCCCGCCGCACCGATATCCAGCCCCACAGGGCCATGAATGCGGGCGATGGCCGCATCTCCATGCCCCCTCTCGCGCAGCCGCTCGACCCGCTTCGCATGGGTCCGGGTCGAGCCAAGCGCACCGATATAGAAGACGTCGCTGCTCAGCGCCTGTTCCAGCGCCGGATCATCAAGCTTAGGATCATGCGTCAGAAGGACCAGCGCGGTGCGCGCATCAAGACCAAAGGCGCGCACGCCCTCATCGGGCCAGTCATGCCGGATGGTTTCGCCCGGGAACCGCTCGGCGCTCGCGAAACTCTCGCGCGGGTCGATCAGCAGCGGGTCATAGCCCGCGATCCGCGCCATCGGCACCAGCGCCTGCGCGATATGCACGGCCCCCACGATGATCATCCGCAAGGGCGGGTTGTGGATGCCCACGAAGGTCTCGCCATCGGGCTCGAAACCCGAGCGGTCCATGCGGAACCTTTCGTCAAAGCCGTCGCGCGCAAGGCGCGGCTTGGCTGTCATGCCGGTGACATAGGCGACGGGCTCGCGCGCCGCGCGCGCCGCAACCAGTTCCTCCAGCAGGGCCACCGGCATCACCGGGCCGACCGGCTCGACCATGACGCGGATCGTGCCGCCACAGGCCAGCCCCACGGCAAAGGCATCGCCGTCGCTCACCCCGTATTCCAGCATCACCGGCTTGCCGTCCTCGATCGCGTCCATGGCCTCGGCCACCACCGCACCCTCGACGCAGCCGCCCGAGACAGACCCCTCGATATCGCCTTGGCCGGAAATGGCCAGCTGGCTGCCCACACGTCGCGGGGCGCTGCCCCATGTCTCAACCACCGTGGCCAGCGCCGCGCCCTTGCCTGCGCGATGCCACGCAAGCGCGATTTCCGGGATCCTGTCGAACCTGTCCATCTGGCGCCTCCCTCGCCCGGCAATATGGGATGCGCTGCCCGGTTCTACAAACGAAAAAACCCGCCCCCGGCGTTGCGCAGGGGGCGGGCGATGTGGCGCACAAATGACGCCAAGCGTTACTCGGCCGGGGCGACGGCCTCGCCGCCGCCGCGCAGGCGTTCGGGCAAGGCGATGGCGATCACCACGAACCCCGCACCGATGACGATGCCCAGGATATCTCCCGGCAAGGTGCTGACCGCGTCATAGCCCGCGCCGGGAACCACCCCCAGCGTCAGCTTGCCGCCATCCAGCAGCCCCGCCGACTTCCAGGCCGGATAGGTCATCATGTAGGCGGCCGCGCCCAGCAGCCCCCCGGCGATGAAGAACAGCGCATCCTTGCGCCCCGAGGCCGCAGCGCAGATTCCGGTGCCGGGGCAATAGCCCGCCGCGGCCCAGCCCGCGCCCAGCATCAGCCCGCCGATGAACACGCCCGCATAAGCCGCCTTGACGCTCATGTGGCCGACATCGACAAGGCCCGCCATCTGGCCTGCGAACATCAGGATCGACCCGGTGCCGATAGCCAGCAGGATGGCCTTCATCAGGTGCAGGTTGGTCAGGCTCAGCATCTTGCCGATCCAGTTGGGATTGGTGGCGCCGATCCGGTCCAGAACAGCGCCGAACGCGGCGCCGATCACGATGGCCAATATGATGGTTGTCATGGCTCAGCCCTCCTGCTTGTACATCATGATGGCGACGGGCAGCGCCGCGGCGAAGGCACCAGCGGCAAAGACATAGCCCGACACGGCGGTCTGCATCATCCCCGACATCATGTGTCCCGAGGTGCAGCCCCCCGCCAGGCGCGCACCGTAAAGCACGATGAAACCGCCCAGAAACGCCACGGCATAGCGCTTGATTGGCGTGTCGCCGTAATTGGCATACCAGATCGCCGGGAGCTTGCGCTCATCCGCGCCCACACCGCCACGCGCCATCGCCGACAGGAACGCACCCAAAGCCATCGCCAGCACGAAAACAAAGCTGTAATTCAGAGGGTTGGCAGCGTTCTTCGCATAGGCCCCGCCCGATTTCGCAAGGTAAGCATTGGTCGAGCTGTAGCCGTCTTCGGTCTGAGTGATCAGATCGGGGTTCACCGCGTCGGCGATGATCGCGTCCAGGATGACGAATTGCGTGGAAACGCCGATCGGCTTTACCAGCAACACCGCCAGGAAGAACACGAGCCCCAGAAGCACCCCACCGGTTTTCCAGTTGAGGACCATTCGGATTTCCTTCCATCAATTACATTCTGATTGTTGAATATATCAACGGAAACGGAAACGCAATGATCTATCGCAACGCGCGCGCTCAGGGCGCGGCGTCCATCGCCGCCATCAGGCGCGCCTTTTCGCCCGCATCGCCGGGGCGGGAAATCGCCTCGGCCAGCGCCTCGAGCGTGGCGATGGAATGGCCCGCGCGAAAGGCATCGACATGCGGCAGCATGGCGCGAATCCCGCTGGCACGCGGCGCGAAGCCTTCCCAACGGAGCAGCGGGTTGAGCCAGATCAGGCGGCGTGCGCTCAGATGCAGGCGCTCGATCTCGCGCTCCAGCGCCTCCGCATCGCCCCGGTCCAGACCGTCGGTGATCAGCAGCACCACCGCGCCCTGCCCCATCACCCGGCGCGACCAGTCGCGGTTGAAGGCATGGAGGCAATCACCGATCCGGGTGCCGCCCTCCCAGTCCTGCGCCTCCTGCCCGGCTGCGGCCAGCGCGCTGTCGACGTCGCGCCGGTCCAGGTGACGGGTGATATTGGTCAGCCGTGTGCCGAAGGTGAAGGCATGGACCCGAGCCCAGCCAGCACCTTTCTCATTGGCCACCGCATGAAGGAAATGCAGCACCATGCGGCTGTATTGGCTCATCGAGCCGGAAATGTCGCACAAGACGACCAGATTGGGCCAGCGCGAGCGCGGCTTCTGCATGTGGATGCGACGCAGCTCGCCCCCTCGGCGCATGGCGGCGCGCAGCGTGGCGCGCGCATCGACCCGCGTGCCCTGCGCGCTGGCCATCGCGCGGCGCGATTTCAGGGGCTTCACCGGCAGGCTGAGCCGCGCCAGCATCCGCTTGGCCGCAGCGATCTCGTCGGTGCTCATCTGCTCGAAATCAAGTTGGCGCAGCCGTTCTTCGGCGGACATCGTGGCCGAGGCGTCGATCTCGATCTCGATTTCGTCGTCCTTGCCCTCCTCGCGCCCCTGGGCGGGCGTCTCGGGTTCGATCCCGTCAAGCAACGCCTCGGCAGCGCGCTTCTCGGCGGCCTGCGCCGCGCGCTCGTCCTGGACGCCCCGGATGGCGGGCAGCATCATCGCCATCATGTGTTCCATGTAGCGCGGGTCACGCCAGTAGAGACGGAAGATCTGGGCAAAGACCGCGCGATGCTCGGGGCGCGTGACCAGACAGGCGCGCAGCGTGTAGAAAAAATCAGTCTTCGAGGTGAACCCCGCCGCCTCGACGGCGCGGATCGCGTCGATCACCCGCCCCGTGCCCACCGGCAGCCCCGCCTTGCGCAGCGCGCGGGCGAAATGGATGACGTTCTGGGTCAGCCGGGGATTTTCCGGCAGGTCGAGTGCGGGATAGTCAACCATGGCGCCGCTTGGGGGCCAGCCCCCAAACCCCCGGAGTATTTCCGGCAAGATGAAGCATCAGTCCGGGCCGAGGCTGGCTTTGGCCTCGTCCAGCAGGCGCTTGGCCTCGGAACCCTGAAGGCGCTGGATATCGTCCTGGTATTTCAGGATCGCGCCGATCGTGTCGGCGATCACCTCGGGACTGAGGGTTATGACATCGAGCGCCAGCAGGCACTTGGCCCAGTCGATGGTTTCGGCAACGCCGGGTTTCTTGAACAGGTCCTCGCCGCGCAGCCGCTGGACGAAGGCCACGACCTCGCGGCTGAGGCTTTCAGCGGCTTCGGGGGCACGTGCATGGAGGATCTCCATCTCGCGGTCGAAATCCGGGTAGTCGACCCAGTGATAGAGGCAGCGCCGCTTGAGTGCGTCATGCACTTCGCGGGTGCGGTTCGAGGTCAGGATGACGATCGGCGGCGCCGGGGCCACGATGGTGCCGAGTTCGGGGATCGTCACCTGGAAATCGCTGAGCGCCTCGAGCAGGAAGGCCTCGAAAGGTTCATCGGTGCGGTCGAGTTCGTCGATCAGCAGCACCGGCGGCCCGCCATCCTGCGGGCGCATGGCCTGAAGGAGCGGGCGTTCGATCAGGTATTGCTCGGTGAACAGCTCGTCCTTCAAGGCATCGCGATCCGCGCCGGCGCCCTCGAACCCCATCGCCTCGGCGGTGCGGATGGCGATCATCTGTTCTGCGAAGTTCCACTCGTAGACGGCGCTCGCCGCATCCAGCCCCTCGTAGCATTGCAGCCGGATCAGCCGCCGCCCGAGCCCGGCGGCGATGGCCTTGGCGATCTCGGTCTTGCCCACCCCCGCCTCGCCTTCGAGGAACAGCGGCCGCCCCAGCCTGAGCGCGAGAAACACCACCGTTCCAAGCGCCCGGTCGCAGACATAGCCCTCTTCGGCGAGCATCGCCTGCACCTCGTCGATCGACCCCGGTATCGTCTTCATCCGCGCCTCCCTTGGCCATGCGCCAAGAAGTGCATGCGCGCGCGCCCAGCGTCAAGCGTCACGGGTTCGGAACCGGCCCCGCCCAAGGCACCAGAAAGCCCTTGGATTTTCCCAATTTTCGCCCAGATTGACCCCTATTCCGGTGGCGTCGAAGCCGTTACAAGCGGCCGCTGCGCAAGGACGCAGGAAAAGGATCAGAGCAGAATGCAGGACAGCCCCAATACCTATGACGCGCCGCTCGGCGGGCTTGACTGGTCGGCATGGCTGGACGCTGCCGAGGGGATCGTCGACGAGGACGGCTATGTCGAACGTCTCGGGCGGCGGCACGCGGCGATATTCCTCGAGGAGAAGCCGACGCTACTGGTCACCTTCGAGACCAGACAGGTCATCATCGAACAATCGCAGAACGCACATCCTCTGGGCTGGACGATGGTCAAGGCGCTCGGCTGGTCGCATCTCTGCGTGGTCTGCAATGGCGACAGCTGGTTTCGCGACCGCCATGTCTATGGCTATTTCGACCGCCTGGTCGATGACGGGTTCTTCGACGAGTTCGAGCAGGTCATCTTCTACGGCGAGGGCGCCTGCGGCTATGCGGCGGCGGCGTTCTCGGTGGCGGCTCCCGGCGCGCGGGTAGTGGCACTGCGCCCGCAGGCCACGCTGGACCCGCGTATCACCGAATGGGACGACCGCTACACCGCGATGCGGCGCACCGCCTTCGACGACCGCTACGGCTATGCGCCCGACATGCTGGACGCTGCCGAACACGCCTTTGTCCTCTATGATCCCGAGATCAAGCTGGACGCGATGCATTCGGCGCTCTTTACCCGGCCCAACGTCACCCGCTTCAGGCTGCGCTTCATGGGCACGCGGCTTCAGCAATCGCTTCTGGGGATGGACATCCTGCTGCGCATCCTCGCCCAGGTCAGCGCCGGCCGCCTCACCAGCCGGAGCCTCGCGCTGATGATGCGCGCGCGCCGCACCCATGTCCCCTACCTCAAGCGCGTCCTGGCGCGTCTCGAACATGAAAAGCGACATTTCCTGGTGGCGCTCTGGTGTCGCCGCATCATGCGCGACACACCCGGCCCGCGGTTCCGCCGCGCGCTGCGCTCGGCCTATCAGACCGCCGAGACCAAGGGGCTCGCCATGCCCGAGCGCGAAGCGGACTGAACCGCGCCCGAACGCGCCGCAGCGATGCCGTGGTATCTGGCGGTGCGCTGCATGTTTGTGTAAAGGCTCGGACCCATGAGCCAGAGCCTGACACTCCCCCGCCCCGACGACTGGCACCTGCATCTGCGCGACGGCGCGATGCTGCGCGCCGTCCTGCCCGAAAGCGCGCGCGATTTCGCCCGCGCCATCATCATGCCCAACCTCGTGCCTCCCGTGGTCACCGGGGCCGATGCCCGCGCCTATCGCGACCGGATCATGGCCGCCCTGCCCGCAGGCGCGGATTTCACGCCGCTCATGACCCTCTACCTGACCGAGGCGACCGATCCGGCCGACGTGGCGCGCGCCCACGCCGAAGGGCTCATCACAGCTGTCAAGCTCTACCCGGCGGGGGCCACCACCAATTCCGCCAGCGGCGTGCGCGATTTCGACCGCGTGCGCGGCGTGCTCGAGGCCATGGCCGAATCCGGCTGCCCGCTTTGCGTGCATGGCGAAGTGACCGATCCCGAGATCGACATCTTCGACCGCGAGGCGGTGTTCATCGACCGCGTGCTCGACCCGCTGCGCCGCGCCGTGCCGAAGCTCAGGGTGGTGATGGAGCATGTCACGACACGCGACGGCATCGATTACATCAAATCCGCCGAGAGCGGCCTTGCAGGCACGATCACGACCCATCACCTGATCATCAACCGCAACCATATCTTGGTCGGCGGGATCAAGCCGCATTACTACTGCCTGCCCGTGGCCAAGCGCGAATCCCATCGCCTCGCGCTGCGCGGCGCCGCCACCTCGGGCGATGCGCGCTTCTTCCTCGGCACCGACAGTGCCCCGCATCTCGACGATGCCAAGGAAAGCGCCTGCGGCTGCGCGGGATGCTTCACCGCCACCAACACGATGCCATTGCTGGCGCATGTCTTCGAGGAAGAGGGCGCGCTCGAGCGGCTCGAAGGTTTCGCCTCGCGCCACGGCCCCGGCTTTTACGGCCTGCCGGTCAATGACGCGACACTGACGCTGGTAAAGGGCAACGCGCCCACCCGCTTCCCGGCGCATATCGAAACCGGCGACGGCCCCGTCACCGTCTTCGATCCCGGTTTTCCCGTCCACTGGTCCGTCGCCGACTGAGCGCCGCCCGCCGTCTTCTACAGGAGCACATCGATGATCCCCACCGCCTACCCGCCGCGCGACGAGATCGCCCGCCTCACCGCCCGCATGCTGCTCGAGATCGAAGCCGTGCATTTCAACGCGGCAGAGCCCTTTACCCTGGCCTCCGGCCTGCCCTCGCCCACCTATATCGACTGCCGCAAGCTGATCTCCTTTCCCCGCATCCGCGCCACGCTGATGGATTTCCTCACTGTGACCGTAATGCGCGACGCCGGGTTTGAAGCCTTCGACAACATTGCCGGGGGCGAGACCGCAGGCATCCCCTTTGCCGCGCTGGTGGCCGAACGCATGGCGCTGCCGATGACCTATGTGCGCAAGAAGCCCAAGGGCTACGGGCGCAACGCCCGCATCGAGGGCGTGATGACCGAAGGCGACCGGGTGCTGCTGGTCGAGGACCTGACCACCGATGGCGGCTCCAAACTGAGCTTCGTCGATGCGATCCGTGACACCGGCGCGACCTGCGCACATACGGCGGTGATCTTCTATTACGGCATCTTCCCCGAAACCGAGAAGACCCTCGGCGATCATGGCGTGGCGCTGCATTACCTCTGCACCTGGCGCGACGTTCTGGCCGAGGCCCGCGCCCAGGGCAGCTTCGACGCCGCGACGCTCGACGGGGTCGAATCGTTTCTGGATGATCCGCGCGCCTGGCAGGCGGCGCGCGGCTGAACGAATCGTGACTGCCGGACAGTGACCTGTGTGCCTCGGCATTCAGAAAAAAGCGGGTTGCGGCGAATTCGCCACGTCGGCGGCGTCGCGCCTCGGTGAACACACTACATGTTGACGGATACCCCTCTCAGGCGGCAATATGGGGCACCCGAGGATATCCACAGATCATCCACAGAGTTGTTCCACGTTGTCCACCCCTGCGCACGGGCGCTATGAGCGGTGATCCAGCAGGAACGGGGGAGATCATGAACGAAGTCGCGAGCTTCAACGCCACCGGCACCGAGATCCAGGATGCGCAGACCATGCCGCATTCCATCGAGGCCGAGCAGCAATTGCTGGGCGCCCTGCTGACCAATAACGAGGTCTATGACCGCGTCGCCTCGATCATAAAGCCGCATCATTTCTACGATCCCGTCCATCAGCGCATCTACGAGACCGCCGTGGCGCGGATCGGCAAGGGCAACCTCGCCTCGCCGGTCACGCTGAAAGCGTTCCTCGAGGATGACGAGGGCCTCAAGGAACTCGGCGGCCCGGCTTACCTCGCGCGACTCGCAGGGGCGGCGATCAGCGCCTTCGCCGTGCGTGACTATGCCCAGATGATCCATGACATGGCGATCCGGCGCGAGTTGATCGCGCTTGGCCATGACATCGTCGGCAAGGCCGCGCGTGCCGAAGTCGAAAGCGAACCGCGCGACCAGATCGTCGAGGCCGAGCAGAAGCTCTACCAGCTCTCCGAACAGGGCCAGACCGAAAGCGGCTTTCAGAGCTTCCTGCGCGCCGTGACCGATGCGGTCAATGTCGCCAATGCCGCCTATCAGCGCGATGGCGGGCTGGCGGGCATCTCGACCGGTCTGATCGACATGGACCGCAAACTCGGCGGGCTGCACAAGTCCGACCTTCTGATCCTGGCCGGGCGCCCTTCGATGGGCAAGACCTCGCTGGCCACGAACATCGCCTACAACATCGCCAAGGCCTATCGCATGGGCGAGCGTCCCGACGGCACCCAGGGCGCCATCGAGGGCGGCGTCGTGGGCTTCTACAGTCTCGAGATGAGCGCCGAACAGCTCGCCGCAAGGATCCTTTCGGAGGCCGCCGAAGTCCCCTCCGAACAGATCCGGCGCGGCGACATGACGGAACCGGAATTCCGCCGCTTCGTGGATGCCGCCAAGGCGCTCGAATCCTGCCCGCTCTTCATCGACGACACGCCCGCCCTGCCGATCAGCCAGCTCGCCGCGCGGGCGCGACGCCTCAAGCGCACCCACGGGCTCGACGTGCTGATCGTGGACTACCTGCAACTTGTGCGCCCGGCATCGGCCAAGGACAGCCGCGTCAACGAAGTGAGCGAGATTACCCAAGGGCTCAAGGCCATCGCCAAGGAACTCGACATCCCCGTGATCGCCCTCAGCCAGCTCTCGCGCCAGGTCGAATCGCGCGAGGACAAGCGCCCGCAGCTCTCGGACCTGCGCGAATCCGGCTCGATCGAACAGGACGCGGATGTCGTCATGTTCGTCTTCCGCGAAGAGTATTATGCCGAGCGCGAAAAACCCTCCGATGACCGGCTCGATGAAATGGCCGCCTGGCAGGAACGCATGGAACGCCTGCACGGCAAGGCCGAAGTGGTCATCGGCAAGCAACGCCACGGCCCCATCGGCACCATCGAACTCAGCTTCGAGGGCCAGTTCACCCGCTTTGGAAACCTCGTGAAACCCTGGCAGCAGGACGGCGCGGGCGAGCGCGAATTCTGACCGCGCCCGCCTCTTGCGCCCCCAGGGCTTCTTCTGTTCACAAATATCCCGGGGGAGTCGCCGCTTGCGGCGGCGGGGGCAGCGCCCCCCCGCAACAGCGCCATATGCGCGCCGCCGCCGCTTTCCCCTTGACCCCGACCCTCACCGTGGCAAAACCCTCTCCCATGAGCACAGGCACGCTGACCATCGACCTTGACGCGATCCTCGCCAACTGGCGCGCGCTCGACGCCATGAGCGCGGGTGAAACCGCCGCCGTCGTCAAATCCGACGCCTATGGGCTCGGGACCGCGCGCGTCGCGCGCAGCCTGGCCCATGCCGGCGCGCGTAGCTTCTTCGTCGCCGTCGCCGAGGAAGGCGCGGCCCTGCGCGCCACGCTGGGGCCTTCGCCCGCGATCTACGTCTTTTCCGGGCATATGCCGGGGGATGCCGACATGATCGGCGATACCGGCCTCATCCCGATGCTCAACTCGCTCGACCAGATGATCCGCCACGCCGAGGCGCTGCCCGGCCATCCCTTCGGCATCCAGCTCGACACCGGCATGAACCGGCTCGGAATGGAGCCCGGCGAATGGGCGGCGGTGCGCGACGTGGCCCTCGGCCAGTCCCCGGCGCTGCTCATCAGCCACCTCGCCTGCGCCGACCTGCCAGACCACCCGATGAACCGCCAGCAGCTTCATGCCTTTCACGAGATGACCGATGGGCTCGACGTGCCCCGCTGCCTTGCCAATACCGGCGGCGTGCTCATGGGGCCGGACTACCATTTCGACATGTGCCGCCCCGGCATCGGCGTCTATGGCGGGCGCCCCTTTGCCGATGCGCGCCCGGTCGTGACGCTCGACCTTCCCGTGATCCAGTGCCGAGACCTCGATCCGGGCGAAACCGTCGGCTATGCCAATGCCTTCACCGCCCACCGCCCGACCCGCATCGCCACCGTCGCCGCGGGCTATGGCGACGGCATCCTGCGCGCGCTCGGGCCGCAGAGCTCGCTTCTGGCCGAGGACGGCACAGCCTGCCCGATTGCCGGACGGATCTCGATGGACCTGATCGGCGTCGATGTCACCGATCTCGACCACGATCCGAAATCGCTGCAACTGCTCGGCACCGAACAGGGCGTCGACGACCTCGCCGACAATGCCGGGACGATCGGTTACGAGATCCTCACCTCGCTCGGGGCGCGCTACCTGCGCCGCTATATCGGCGGATGAAACTCATCACCGCCCTTCTCGGCCGGCTCGGCCGCCAGACGCTGCTGATCATGGCGGTAATCGGGCGCATCGCGCTCTTTGCCGCCGCCACCGTCACCCATCTTCTGCGCCCGCCCTTCTATGCGCGCGAATTCGGCCATGCGCTGATCCAGATCGGCTGGCTCTCGCTGCCGGTGGTGGGCATGACGGCGCTGTTCACCGGCGGCGCGCTGGCGCTTCAGATTTATGCCGGTGGCGCGCGTTTCAACGCCGAAACCGTGGTGCCCTCGATCGTCGCCATCGGTCTCACACGCGAACTTGGCCCGGTGCTGGGCGGCCTCATGGTGGCGGCCCGCGTCGCTTCCTCCATCGCCGCCGAGATCGGCACCATGAAGGTGACCGAGCAGATCGACGCGCTCACCACACTTTCCACCAACCCGATGAAATACCTCACCCTGCCGCGCGTGCTGGCGGCGACGCTGGCGGTGCCGCTGCTGGTCGGCGTCGGCGATGCGATCGGCATCATGGGCGGCTTTCTCGTGGGCGTCGGGCGGCTCGATTTCGGCGCCGGCACCTACCTGCACAACACCATCGACTTTCTCGAGACATGGGACGTGGCCTCCGGCATGATCAAGGGTGCGGTCTTCGGCTTCATCGTGGCGCTGATGGGCTGCTATTACGGCATGAATTCGGGGCGCGGCGCACAGGGCGTCGGGCGCGCGACCAAGGCGGCGGTGGTCGCCGCCTCGGTGCTGATCCTGGCCTCCAACTACATCCTGACAGAACTGTTCTTTTCCGCATGATCGAACTCAGGAACGTCCATAAGGCCTTCGGGGCGAACAAGGTGCTGCAAGGGGTGGACCTCACCATTCCCACCGGCACGTCGATGGTCATCATCGGCGGCTCGGGCACCGGCAAATCGGTGGCGCTGAAATGCGTGCTCGGGCTGATCCGCCACGATTCCGGCGACATCCTTCTCGATGGCAAGGACGTGACGCGCGGCGACCGCGACGCCTTCCTTGCGCGTTTCGGAATGCTGTTCCAGGGCGGCGCGCTGTTCGATTCCCTGCCCGTCTGGCAGAACGTCGCTTTCCGCCTGCTTCGCGGCTCCCTCAAGCGTCCGAGGGACGAGGCCCGCGAGATCGCCATCGAGAAACTGCGCCGCGTCGGTCTGACCCCCGAACAGGCCGACAAGTTCCCCGCCGAACTCTCCGGCGGGATGCAGAAACGCGTCGGCCTCGCCCGCGCCATCTGCGCCGAACCGGAAATCATCTTCTTTGACGAACCCACGACCGGGCTCGATCCGATCATGGCGGGCGTCATCAACGACCTGATCCGCGAGATCGTCACCGAGATGGGCGCCACCGCCATGACCATCACCCATGACATGACCTCGGTGCGCGCCATCGCCGACAACGTGGCGATGCTGCATGACGGCGTGATCAAATGGACCGGCCCCGTCGCCGATATGGACAACAGCGGCGATCCCTATCTCGACCAGTTCATCCACGGCCGCGCCACCGGCCCGATCGAGGCGGTCCGGTGACCCTACTCAAACTCGCCAACCTCGCGCTCCTGGTCCTTTACCCGGTCGCGTGGTTTGCGCCCCTGATGCGCGCGGGTCTGAACCTGCCGCTCTTCGGCCTCTCGGAAATCAGCGTCATCTCGGGCCTGCAAAGTCTCTGGCGCAGCGATGTGGTGCTGGCGCTCGTGGTGACCCTGTTCGCTCTCTTTGCGCCCTATCTCAAGACCATCGGCCTTGCGCTCATCCATTTCGGCCTGCTCCGGCGCAAGGTGCTGCCCGCGCTCGACATTCTGGGCAAGCTGGCGATGGCCGACGTGTTCCTCGTCGCGCTCTATATCACGCTGATCAAGGGCATCGGCCTCGGGCGGATCGAAGTCGCCTGGGGGCTCTATCTGTTCACCGCCTGCATCCTCGCCTCGATCCTGATCGCATGGCGCACCGCGGCGGCGCGCAACCGTCCGTCCAGCGACCCCGCCTGAGCCGCGCACCATGCTTCCCAGCGGCGTCCGCAAGGCACCCTCGGGGCTTCGATCCGCTGGGTTCTTCCAAGTTTAACGCGACAATCGGCAAGAATTCGCCTATAGTGGGGGTCTGTTCGGAATTCTGGGGGGAATACCGTGTCGTATCAGTTGAGATCGTTCCTGCAACTCGTCGAGGCCGTTTTTCAACGGCTTGCCCTGGGCGCCTTCGCGCTCTCCGCCCTTGTCCTGACCGCAGTCACGCTCCTTGCCGCCCTCGGCCATCTGCCGTGGCTCGACTTCAGCGTGAACATTGGCGCGGTCCCCTATGACAATGCCGGGCGCATCACCCAGGTCGCGGTGACGGTGCTGGTGGTCATGCTCTGCTTCTTCCTGCCTGCCAACCGGCGAATCATGCGCCTCGAATCCTCGCACCGCGATTTTCACATCGGCATGAGCGACGTGGCCCGCGCCTATTGCGCCGCCCATGCCGCCGACCGTCAGGGCCTGTTTCAACTCAGCTCCGAGTTCGATTCCGTGCGCGAGCGCCTTGCCTATCTGCGCGACCATCCCGACCTGGAAGCGCTCGAACCCGAGATCCTGGAACTCGCTGCGCAGATGTCCCATATCAGTCGCGAACTGGCCGATGTCTACTCGGACGAGAAGGTCGCGCGCGCCCGCGCCTTCCTCACTCAACGCCAGCAGGAGGTCGAAGCCTTCAACGCGCGGCTGGATCAGGCAAAACACACCTGCCGCGAGCTGAGGGATTGGGCGCATATGGTCGATCTCGAGGAAAGCGTCGCCATCAGCCAGCTCAACCGCCTGCGCGACGACCTGCGCGATCTGTTGCCTGAACTCGGCCACGAAGATGTCGTCGATGCCGATGGCAAGGTGATCGAACTGTCCAACAAGGCCGCCGCCGAATAGGGGTTTGACGCTCTCCCCGGCTTGGGGCATGACGCTGACATGGCGAAACCCGGCACCTTTTCCTGTTCGGCCTGCGGCGCGTCCTTTTCCAAATGGTCGGGACGCTGCGACGCCTGTGGCGAATGGAACACCATCTCCGAGGATGCGCCGCTCTCCTCCGGTCCCGCCTCGAAATCGCTGGGCACGAAACGTGGCCGCCCGATCACCCTCACCGACCTTTCTGCCAACGAGGCCCCGCCTCCGCGCACCGGCTCGGGCATGGCCGAACTCGACCGCGTCCTGGGCGGCGGCCTGGTGCCTGCCAGCGCCATCCTCGTGGGCGGCGATCCCGGGATCGGCAAATCCACGCTCCTATTGCAGGCCGCCGCCCGTTTCGCCCGCGCCGGGCTCAAGACCTTCTACGTCTCGGGCGAAGAGGCCAGCACCCAGATCCGCATGCGCGCGCAGCGCCTCGGGCTGGCGGATGCCCCTGTGAAACTGGCCGCCGCCACCAGCCTGCGCGACATCCTCACCACGCTCGAAGCCGAATCGCCCGATCTCGTCATCATCGACTCGATCCAGACCGTCTGGGCCGACAATGTCGACAGCGTCCCCGGCAGCGTCAGCCAGGTGCGCGCCGCCGCCCATGAACTGACCACCTTCGCCAAGCGCAAGGGCGCCAGCGTCATCATGGTCGGCCATGTCACCAAGGACGGCCAGATCGCCGGCCCGCGCGTGGTCGAACACATGGTCGATACCGTGCTCTATTTCGAGGGCGAGCGCGGCCACCAGTTCCGCATCCTGCGCAGCGTCAAGAACCGCTTCGGCCCCGCCGACGAGATCGGCGTCTTCGAGATGACGGGCGGCGGGCTGGCCGAGGTCGCCAACCCCTCCGAACTGTTCCTTTCGGGGCGCGGAGATCCGGCCCCCGGCTCGGTGGTGTTCGCCGGGATCGAGGGCACCCGCCCGGTGCTGGTCGAGATGCAGGCACTGGTCGCCCCGAGCCCCCATTCGCAGGCCCGCCGCGCCGTCGTCGGCTGGGATGGCGCGCGCCTTGCGATGGTGCTCGCCGTGCTCGAGGCGCGCTGCGGCATCCCCTTCGCGGGGCTCGATGTCTATCTCAACGTGGCGGGCGGCATCAAGATTTCCGAACCCGCCGCCGACCTTGCCGTCGCCGCCGCGCTGCTCAGTGCGCGCGAGGATTCGAGCCTCCCCTCGGAAACGGTGATTTTTGGCGAAATCAGCCTCTCGGGCGCGCTCCGCCCGGTCGGCCAGACGGAAAACAGGTTGAAAGAGGCGCGAAAACTTGGTTTCACATCGGCTATCTTGCCGTCCGGCGGTAAATCCGGTGGCAATGGTGGCGTTTCACTCACCCGTATGAGCGATCTGACCGCCTTCGTGGGTGAGGTTTTCGGTGCAGGGTAAGCGCCACCAGGGACAGGACGGATCTTGAATGGACGGTTTCACAATCATCGACGGCGTCGTAGCGCTAGTCATCGTGCTGTCGGCGCTGCTGGCCTATTCGCGCGGCTTCGTGCGCGAGGCACTGGCCATCGCGGGCTGGATCGTGGCCGGTATCCTGGCCTTCATGTTCGCCCCCCAGGTCGAACCGCTGGTCAAGGAAGTGCCGGTCGTGGGCGATTTCATCGCCGACAGCTGCGAATTATCGATGATCGGCGCCTTTGCCGTTGTCTTCGCCGTGGCTTTGATCGTGGCCTCTCTCATCACGCCGCTGTTCTCGTCACTCGTGCAGCGCTCCGCCCTTGGCGGGCTTGACCAGGGGATCGGCTTTCTCTTCGGTGTGGCGCGCGGCGTGCTCCTGGTGGCGATCGCCTATTTCGTCTATGAAACCGTGATCTCGGGCCAGAATATCCAGGTCATCGACGACAGCCGCTCGGCGCGCATCTTCAGCCAGATGACCGGCAAGATCGAGGATGGCAATCCCGAACAGGCGCTTGGCTGGATCACCCTCCAATATGAACAGCTGGTCGGTGCCTGCGATGCGCCCGCCGCTCCCGCCGACACGCAGACAACGGCGCCCGCCGCCAGCGAATAGGGCGCGCGCCGGGCCTGAGGATCAAGGACAATAGACCGCGATGCCCCAACCGCCCCTTTTCGCCATGATCCTTGTCGCCGTCGCAGGGGCGGCCATCGCGCTGCAATCGCCGATCAATTCCGCCCTTGGCCGCCATATCTCCAGCAGCCTCGGCGCGGCGACGATCTCCTTCGGGGTCGGCTTCGTCCTCCTCGTCACGGTCACACTGGCCTATGGCGACGGGGGCAAGCTGCTCGGCGCGGCGCAGGCACCCCGGCTCCTGCTGACCGGCGGCATCCTCGGCGCATTCCTCGTCTGGGCGACGCTCTACAGCGTGCCGGTTCTGGGCGTGCTTACGCTGACGGCGGTGCTGATCCTCGGCCAGATCACCGCCGCGCTGGTCATCGACCATATCGGCATCTTCGGCCTCGCCGCGCGTGAAATCTCGCTGCCCCGCATTCTGGCCGCGCTGATGGTCGCGGGCGGCGTGGTGCTCTCGCGCTACTGACGCAAGACGCGAACCAACACTTCCCTTTTCATCCAGGGATTGCACCAAACCCGCGCCAGACCTGTCACGCAGCCGTGACGCAAGTTTCTGTGATAGTTTCGTGACATATGCTGCCACAGCCCTTATCTAGGGGTCGAATGCATGACCGGGATTCGGAGCTGCCCCTTGTCCAAGCATATGCCCCCCGCGCATCCCTTCGATTTCGACGCAATGGCCGATGACGCCGACGCCGACAAGCTGAAGGAAGAGTGCGGCATATTCGGCGTGATCGGTCTGACCGACGCGGCAAATTTCGTGGCCCTCGGGCTGCACGCCCTGCAACATCGCGGGCAGGAGGCAGGCGGCATCGTCTGCCATGCCCCCGAACAGGGGTTCAATTCGGCGCGCCGCTTCGGCTATGTGCGCGACAATTTCACCAAGCAGTCGCTGATGGAAACCCTGCCCGGCCCTCTCTCTATCGGACATGTGCGCTATTCCACCGCCGGTTCCAAGGGCCCGACCCAGATCCGCGACGTGCAGCCTTTCTTCGGCGAATTCGCAATGGGCGGCGCGGCGATTGCCCATAACGGCAACATCACCAACGCCAACGCCCTGCGCCGCGAACTGATCGAGCGCGGCTCGATCTTCCAGTCCAGCTCGGACAGCGAATGCATCATCCACCTGATGGCGCGCTCGCTGCAACGCACGATTCCCGAACGGATGGAAGACGCGCTGCGCCGCGTCGAAGGCGCGTTTTCCGTCGTCGCCATGACCCGCAGCAAGCTCATTGGCGTGCGCGACCCGCTCGGTGTGCGCCCTCTGGTTCTTGGCCAGGTCGGCGATGGCTGGGTGCTCAGCTCTGAAACCTGCGCGCTCGACATCATCGGCGCCAAGTTCGTGCGCGAAGTCGCCCCCGGCGAAATGGTGGTGATCTCCGAACAGGGCGTCGAAAGCCAGTTCCCCTTCCGCCCGCAAAAGCCCCGCTTCTGCATCTTTGAGCATGTCTATTTCTCGCGCCCCGACTCGATCATCGGCGGGCGCTCGGTCTATGAGACCCGCCGCCAGATCGGCGTGGAACTGGCGCGCGAGGCCCCGGTCGATGCCGATATCGTCTGCCCGGTCCCCGACAGCGGCACGCCAGCGGCCATCGGCTACAGCCAAGAATCGGGCATCCCCTATGCGATGGGGATCATCCGCAACCAGTATATGGGCCGCACCTTCATCGAACCGACCGAGCAGATCCGCAACATGGGCGTGCGTCTCAAGCTCAACGTGAACCGCGCCCTGATCCAGGGCAAGCGCGTGATCCTCGTGGATGACAGCGTCGTGCGCGGCACCACGAGCCGCAAGATCAAGGAAATGATCCTCGATGCCGGTGCCGCCGAGGTGCATTTCCGCATCGCCTCGCCGCCGACCGCCTGGCCTTGCTTTTACGGGGTGGATACGCCGCAGCGCGAGAAACTCCTCGCCGCGACCATGAGCGAGGACGAAATGCGCGACCACCTTCAGGTGGACAGCCTCAGATTCGTGTCCCTCGACGGTCTCTACCGCGCCGTGGGCGAGGCCAGTGGGCGCAAGGCCGACTGCCCGCAATATTGCGACGCCTGTTTTTCCGGCGAATACCCGGTCGCGCCCTCGGACATGATCGAACAGGGATTCGAGATCAAGGCGGCGGAATAAGCGCCCACGCCCCGCCTTGGCGGGGCGTGTCGCCGCGCCTCCCTGTTTGCCCTTGACCTCGCTCCGATTTCTGCCCAGACCCGTGCCATGACAGACCGTATCGCCCTCATCACCGGTGCGTCGCGCGGGCTGGGTTTCGCCCTGGCCGAGGCGCTTTGCGACACCCATCACATCGTCGCCGTGGCGCGCACCACCGGCGCGCTCGAGGAACTCGATGATCGCATCAAGGCCCGTGGCGGCAACGCCACGCTTGCGCCGATGGACATCACCAAGGTCGACGCCATGCGCCAGCTTTGCCGCTCGATCCATGATCGCTGGGGCGGCGTGGATATCTGGGCGCATACCGCGATCAACGCGGCGCCGCTGATGCCCGCCGCGCATCTCGACGAGGATGTCTGGGAAAAATCGGTCGATGTGAACGTGACCGCCGCCGGTCGCCTGATCGCCTTCGTGGCGCCGCTTCTGGGCGAGTCGGGCCGCGCGCTGTTCTTTGCAGACGATACGCGCGCCGGTCAGAAATTCTTCGGTATCTACGGCGCCACCAAGGCCGCGCAGATCGCGATGGCGCGCAGCTGGCAGGCCGAAAGCGTCAACACCGGTCCGGCCGTGCATATCCTTGCGCCCGAGCCGATGCAGACCGCAACCCGCGCCCGCTTCTTTCCGGGCGAAGACCGCAGCGGCCTCGCCACCGCTCAGGACGAGGCGCGACGCCTTCTGGCAACGCTCGACTGAAGCCTTGGCACAAGGCCTGTCTTGCGCTTGCCGCAGGGCCTCCACAGGGATAGAAGTGAGCGCAACGCGACGCGACAGAAGGGGCCGGATCCGTGCGTATTCTCATCACCAATGACGACGGGATCGACGCACCGGGCCTGAAGGTGCTCGAGGAGATCGCGACCCAGCTGGCCGGTGATGACGGCGAGGTCTGGACAGTCGCCCCCGCCTTCGAGCAATCGGGCGTCGGCCATGCCATTTCCTTCACCCGCCCGATGATGATTTCCCAGATGGGTCCGCGCCGCTTCGCCGCCGAGGGCAGCCCCGCCGACTGCGTGCTGGCCGCGGTGCATGACGTGATGCAGGGCAATCCCCCAGACCTGGTGCTTTCGGGCGTGAACCGGGGCAACAATTCAGCCGAGAACGCGCTCTATTCCGGCACGCTCGGCGGCGCGATGGAAGCGGCCCTGCAAGGGCTGCGCGCCGTCGCCCTCAGCCAGTATTACGGCCCCGAGATCCGCGATCTCGACGACCCGTTCGAGGCCGCCCGCCTGCATGGCCTCGCCACTCTCAACGCCCTCCTCGAGCGCGGCGTCTGGACCAGGGACGATTACGGCATCTTCTACAACATCAATTTCCCCCCCGTCCCCGCCGCCGCGGTAAAGGGGCTGAAGGTCGCGCCGCAGGGCTTCCGCCGCGACATGGGCTTTGGCGTGCAGCCGGTGCATTCGCCCTCGGGGCGGCGCTTCTTGTGGGTCACCGGCGCGCCCCAGCAGCAACCCACCGTCGAAGGCACCGATGCCGACTTGAACCTCAAGGGCTATATCTCGGTCACGCCGATGCGCGCGGACCTAACGGCCCATGACGCGCTGGAGGCGCTCAGGGCCATCGAATGAGTGACGACGCCGCCGATATCGCCGAACGCAAGATGCAGTTCCTCTTCGCGCTGCGCTCCAAGGGCGTCACCGACAAACGGGTGCTGACGGCGATGGAAAAGGTCGATCGCGGCCCCTTCATCCGTGGCTATTTCGCCCATCGCGCCTATGAGGACATGCCCCTGCCCATCGCCTGCGGCCAGACCATCTCGCAGCCCTCGGTGGTGGGGCTGATGAGCCAGGCGCTCAAGGTCAGCCCGCGCGACAAGCTGCTCGAGGTGGGCACCGGCTCGGGCTACCAGGCGGCGATCCTCAGCCACCTCGCGCGGCGCGTCTATACCGTGGACCGCCACAAGCGGCTGGTCGACGAGGCCAGCGCGATCTTTCGCGAGCTCGATCTCACCAATATCACGGCCGTCACCGCCGATGGCAGCTTCGGCCTCCCCGATCAGGCGCCCTTTGATCGCATCCTGGTGACCGCCGCCGCCGAAGATCCCCCCGGCCCGCTCTTGGCGCAGTTGAAAATCGGCGGTATCATGGTGCTGCCGGTCGGCCAGTCCGACGCCGTGCAAAGCCTGATCCGCGTCACACGCCACGAGACGGGGTTCGATTACGACGAAATGCGCCCGGTGCGCTTCGTGCCCCTGGTCGAGGGGCTGGGCCGCGACGGCTGACCGCAAGGACGAGTAGGAAACCCGAGCCCCGGTCAACAAGGGGCGCAGGACGAGGACCGATCGAGATGAATTTTTCCAGAACCAGTGCGCCGCTCCTGGCAGGCACCGCGATCCTGATGCTGACCGCCTGCAGCGACCAGCCGCTCGATTTCGACCTGCGCGGCGCCTTCGGCAACGCACCCAGCACCGCCGAGGCCGCTGCCAACGCCACCGCCAACCGGCCCGAACCCGACAGCCGCGGGATCATCTCCTATCCCGGCTACCAGGTCGCGGTGGCGCGGCGCGGCGACACGGTGGCCAGCCTCGCCTCGCGGATCGGCGTCGATCCCCGCGAGCTTGCACGCTACAACGGCATCCAGACCGGCGATCTCCTGCGCGACGGTGAGGTCGTGGCCCTGCCCGGCCGCGTCGCCGAACCCTCCGGCGGGCCGATCACCCCGCCGGGCGCGGTCGACATCACCACCCTTGCGGGTGACGCCATCAACAACGCCTCGCAACCTGCCAGCGTGCAGACCACCACCCTGCCCTCGGCCCAGTCCGGCGTCGAACCGGTCCGCCACAAGGTCGAGCGCGGCGAAACCGCCTATACGATCGCCCGGCTTTACGATGTCTCGGTGCGCAGCCTCGCCGACTGGAACGGGCTCGGCTCGGATCTTTCGGTGCGCGAAGGGCAATACCTGCTGATCCCGGTGGCCCTGCCCGACAGCGGCGACAACCGTCAGGCCGCAGCCGCCACGACCCAGCCCGGCGCCGGCTCGCCCACACCCGAGCCGCCCTCCGCCTCGCGCCCGCTGCCCGAGAACGATACCGTCCCCGCCGCCGAGCCGGTAAAAAGCAGCGCCCCGGACCTTGGCGCCACGCAGACCGCCGCCAGCAGCGGCGCTGCGATGATCTTCCCGGTGCGCGGCGACATCATCCGCGACTACGCCAAGGGCCAGAATGACGGCATCGACATCGCCGCCAGTCCCGGCACCGCGGTCAAGGCCGCCGCCGCCGGCGTCGTTGCCGCTATCACCAAGGACACGAACGGCGTGCCGATCATCGTGATCAAGCACCCCGACAACCTGCTGACCGTCTATTCCAACATCGACAATGTCACCGTGACCAAGGGCGACAGCGTCAGCCGCGGCCAGAAACTGGCCGAGATCCGCCGCGAAGGCACCGCCGCGCTGCATTTCGAGGTCCGCGACGGTTTCGACAGCGTCGATCCCAACGACTATCTGGGCTGACCGCGCCCGCCGCACGCCGGTTTGATCCGGCGGAGCGCGCGTGCCGCGCGCGCAGATTCCCTTGATGGGGGCCTGTGGCAAGCGTGGCACGACCCCCGCCGGTCGCGCGCCAGAATGCGCCCTTGCGCAGAGGTATTTATGGTCAGATGAAGCGCAGCCGCGGCGCTCAGCCGGATCAGATCGCGATGCCGCGCCGTCCCGCCAGATCGGTGAAATACTGCCAGGCCACCCGGCCCGAGCGCGACCCGCGCGTGGCCTGCCATTCGATCGCCTCGGCGCGCAGCGTCGCATCGTCGATCTCGATCCCATGCGCATCGCAGTAGCCCCGGATCATGGCGAGATACTCGTCCTGATCGCAGGGGTGGAAGCCCAGCCACAGGCCGAACCGGTCGCTGAGCGAGACCTTTTCCTCGGTCGCTTCTGACGGGCTGATCGCCGACCCGCGTTCGTTCTCGATCATGTCACGCGGCATCAGGTGGCGCCGGTTCGATGTGGCGTAGAAGACCACGTTGTCGGGCCGCCCCTCGATCCCGCCGTCCAGCACCGCTTTCAGGGATTTGTAATGCTGGTCGTCATGGCTGAAGGAGAGGTCATCGCAAAACAGGATGAACCGCGCGCTCGACTGGCGCAGATGCCCCAGCAGACGGCCGACGCTGGGCAGGTCCTCGCGCTGAAGCTCGACGATCTTGAGCGCCGGACCTTCGGCGCGCACCGCCGCATGGACCGCCTTCACGAGGCTCGATTTGCCCATGCCCCGCGCGCCCCAGAGAAGCGCGTTGTTGGCGGGCAGCCCCTGTGCGAACTGGCGCGTGTTCTCAAGCAGCGTATCGCGCGACCGGTCGATCCCCAGAAGCAGCGACATGTCCACCCGGTTCACCTCGGGCACAGGTTGCAGCCGGTCTGGCTCCACATGCCAGACAAAGGCGTCGGCCGCGTCGAAATCGGGCGTTTCCAGCGGCGCGGGCGCGATGCGCTCGAGCGCCGCCGCAATCCGGTCCATGCTGTCACTCACGTCGGTTTGTCCTCGTCGTCCTTTTTCGTGCCGTCCTCGTCGTCCTTGTCGAACTCCTCAAGCAGCGGATCGTCGAAATCATCCTCGCCATAAGGGTCGCGCGCGGCATCGGGTGTGGCCTCGGGGGACGGGCCGCGATCATCGTCGTCGTCCTCGTCCTCGTCATCATCGACCCACAGCCCCTCGGCGCGCAGACGCGCCTCGCGCTTGCGCTCGACCCGGCGCACCAGCCAGATGGAAATCTCGTAAAGCCCGTAAACCACGACGAAAAGGATCACCTGCGTGATCACGTCCGGCGGCGTCACCAGCGCAGCCAGCACAAGGATGCCGACCACCGCGTATTTGCGCACATTGCCGAGGCCCTCGGCGCTGACCAGCCCGGCCTTGCCCATCAGCGTCAGCAGAACCGGCAATTGAAAGCACAGCCCGAACGCGACAATGAACTTGATGGTGAGGTTCAGATACTCCTGCGCCGACCCCTGAAAGACCACGCTCAGCGGCGCGGCGGCCTGCGGACCGCCCGTCGGCACCGCCTCGCCGCCCGTGCCGAATTGCTGGAATCCGAGGAAGAAATCATAGGCCAGCGGCGTCACCACGTAAAAGGCGAACGCCGCGCCCAGCACGAACATGAAGGGCGAGGCCACGAGAAACGGCAGGAAGGCGCCTTTCTCGGACTTGTAGAGTCCCGGCGCCACGAAACGCCACATCTGGTTGGCGATGAAGGGAAAGGACAGCATCAAGCCGCCCAGCAGCGACACCTTGATGGCGACGAAGAAACCCTCCTGGGGGCTGATGAAGATCAGGTCGCAGTCCTGTCCGCGGTTGGCCAGGACCTGGCACAGCGGCGCGGTGAGGAAGTTGAAGATCGGCGTGGCGACCGTGAAACAGATGATCATCCCGATCATGAAGGCCACGACCGATTTGATCAGCCGGCTGCGCAGCTCTGCCAGATGTTCGATCAGGGGGGCCGAGCTGTCTTCGATATCGTCGCTGGGGCTCATGCCTTGCTGTCCTTGGGGGCGGCGGGCGCGTCATCGGCACCGGCGGTCTCGGCCGCTGCCGCCTCGGCTGCCTCGGCCGCTTCGCGCGCATGGCGCGCGGTCGCCATCTCGGCGCTCTTGGCGCGGATCTTCTCGGCCTGGGTCTTGCGTTCCTCGCTCAGCCCGCCCGGCGTGTCGCCGGCCCCGTCGCCCGATGCATCATCGGTCTTGGCGGATTTCGGCCCGCTCATCGTATCCTGGGTAAAACTCTCGCTGGCCGATTTCGCGCTCTTGCGCACCTCGTCCATCGCGCTGCCCACCGGATTCGTCGCCTTGCGCAGGCTCTCCGAGACATCCTTGACGCCCGCCTCGTCGGCGGCGTCGTTCATCGCCTGGCTGAAATCGCGGGCCATGCGCTTGGCCTTCCCCACGAAATTCCCCACCGCGCGGAACATGCCCGGCAGATCCTTGGGGCCGACAACGATCAGCGCAACCACGCCGATCACCAGCAGCTCGGTCCAGCCCAGGTCGAACATTCAGGGTTCAGGCCTTGTCTTTTTCGTCTTCGGGCGTGACGTCGCGGGCGCTCTGGGCGCTCTCGTCACTCGCGTCGTCGATTTCCTTGGTCCCCTCGGCGACACCCTTCTTGAACGATGTGATGCCCTTGCCAACCTCGCCCATCAGCGACGAGATCTTGCCGCGCCCGAAAAGCACCAGCACCACGACGGCGATCAGCAGAAGGCCCGGAAGGCCGATATTGTTCAGCATAGTCTATCTCCCATTGTCGGGGTCCGTTTGTGCGCTTCCCCGGCATTTTCGTCAACCGTATCTAAGCCTTCATCGCGCGGGTTGGAAGAACCAATAGACATGCAGCCCCCATAAATCGGCGATTTCCCCCGCCGCGCGGGTCCACCGCCCTTCATCTGGCCGAAAATACCTCGGGGGAGTCGCCGCCTGCGGCGACGGGGGTAGCGCCCCCGCCCGTCCTCGCCTCAGTCGCGCACCGGAAAGACGAAACAGCGATCGCGCCGGATCATCAGCCACAAGGGCTTGCCGGGGCTGGGCAGGAACACGTTGGGCACGGTGGCGCGCATCAGCGAGCCGTCATGATCCATGCGGAACTCCACCAGGCTCTCGCTGCCCATGAAACGCGCGCGCTCGACCACGCCGCGCGCCGGGGTGCCGTTCTCGATGGTCGGATCCGGCCCGCGCCCGGCGCGGTCGAAATCGATGCGGATATGCTGCGGGCGAATGACGATATCGACCTCGTTGCCCTCATGCACCCCCGGCGCCAGGAAATGGCCAAAGGGCGTCTCCACCAGCGATCCGTTAACTTTGCCGCGTATAACATTGATATCGCTGAAGAACGCCACCGCGTCACGATCCACGGGCGCGTTGTAGATGTTATAGGGCGCGCCCTGCTGCACGATCCGCCCGTCGCGCATCAGCGCGATCTCGTCGGCCATGCGCATGGCCTCTTCGGGCTCATGGGTGACCAGCAACACCGCCGTGTCCTGTTCGCGCAGGATATCGAGCGTCTCGTCGCGGATACCGTCGCGCAGCCGGTTGTCGAGCCCAGAAAACGGCTCGTCCATCAGCATGATCGACGGGCGCGGCGCCAATGCCCGCGCCAGCGCAACGCGCTGCTGCTCGCCCCCCGACAATTCATGCGGATAGGTCTCGCGGTAATTGCCAAGGCCCACGCGCTCCAGCAGCTCGTCCACCCGCCGGTCGATCGCGGCCCGGTCCCCCGACAGGCCGAAGGCCACGTTCGCCGCCACGCTCAGATGCGGGAACAGCGCGAAATCCTGGAACATCAACCCGATATGGCGCCGCTCGGGGGGGACGCGGAACACCCGGTCACAGACCAGCGCGCCATCCACCCAGATTTCGCCCTCGTCCTGCATCTCGACGCCTGCGATCATCCGGAGGGTCGTCGATTTGCCGCAGCCCGACGGCCCCAGAAGGCACGTCACCTGCCCCGGCAACACCTTGAGCGACACATGATCGACCACCGTGCGCGCCCCGTAGCGGCGCACGATATTCCTGATTTCCAAACGCGGAGTCGCTGGCTGCACCTTGGCCTCGTGTTTCTTCCCGATCAAACTTATCGGGATTACATTGGGCAAATAGCAACCCCGGCCCGCCCGCGCAAGTGAAGGCCGCTATCCCTCCAGCGCCTGACTCAGGTCTGCGATCAGATCGTCCACGTCCTCGATCCCCACCGACAGGCGCAAAAGGTTTCCGGGTATGCCGGTATCGGGCTCGATCGTGGCGCGATGCTCCACAAGGCTGTCCACGCCCCCAAGCGAGGTGGCCCTGTGAAACAAGGCCAAGCGCCCATTGACCTCAAGCGCGCGCGCCTTGCCGCCCCGGATCAGCACCGACATGAGGTAACCAAAGCCGCCCCGCATCTGGCGCGCCGCCAGATCATGACCCGGATGACCCTCGAGGCCGGGGTAAAGCACCGCCTCGACCGCCTCGTGATCGGCCAGAAACGCGGCGATCCGCCGCGCGCTTTCGCACATCCGCTCCATCCGCAAGGGCAGCGTGCGCATCCCGCGCATCAACAGCCACGCCTCGAACGGTCCCAGGATCGCGCCCGCGTCATGTCGATCCGCCGCAATCGCGCGCCAGACCGGCGCGTCGCTGTCGCGGCATGACAGGACGCCCGCCACCACATCGGTATGACCGTTGATCGCCTTGGTCGCCGAATGCATCGCGATATCGGCACCATGATCCAGCGCCCGCGTCAGAACCGGGGTCGCCGCCGTGCCATCCACCGCCAGAGCCGCCCCTGCCCCATGCGCCAGTTCGGCGGCGCGGGCGATATCCGTGATCTTGAGCCAGGGGTTCGACGGCACCTCGATCCACACAAGGTCCGCAGGCGCGGCGCAGGCCGCCATCAGCGCGCCTTCATCCGCCGCATCCACCTCTTCGAGGGTCACGTCCCGGCGCGCGCAGAAATCGCGTACCCAGCTTGTCGTGCCCCAATAGATGCCCGATTGCATGATGACCCGGCCACCGCCCGGCACCGTGCGCAAAACCGCCGCGATCGCCGCCATCCCCGACGGAAAAAGCAGGCTCGCCGCCGCGCCTTCAAGCTGGCGCAGCACCTCCTCGGCCTGGCGAATCGTCTCGTTATGGTCGCGCGCATAGATGTTTTCGGGCGACAGCAGCGCATTGTCGCGGTCCCGCTCATAGGTGCTGGCCATCGAGATGCCCGGCACCACACCGCCATCGGCGCGGTTGACCGCGCCCGCCGCCTGCGCCGCGATTGTCGCGGGCGCCAGTTTCCGGTTCTTGTCGCTCATGCCAGTGCCCCCTCGCGAAACAGCCGCCCGGGCCCCCAGCCACAGGGCTGGCTCACGCCCCCAAGCCCCAGCATATGCCACAACAGCGCCTGGTTCGAGCTGACCACCGGCAGGCCCAGCTCGGCCTCGGCCTTTTCGATCACGCCAAAGCTGCGCAGGTTGGTGCAACTGGCAAAGACCGCCTCGACGCCCTTGGCGCGTCCGGCCTCAAGGATCGCATCCAGCGTGCTCTCTTCGGCGATTCGCGCAACTGTGCGGTCTTCCTTTTCGCCAAAGCTGATCTCGCTCAGCACCTCGATGCCGCGCCCGTCCAGGAAATCGCGCATCGCACCCGTCACGCTCGCCACATAGGGCGTCACCAGCGCGATGCGCCGCGCGTCGAGGGCCGCCAGCGCGGCCAGCGTCGCGCTCATCGGGTTGGTCACCGGCACGCCGGGATGCACCGTCTGCACCGCCGCCGCGACCGCCTCCGGGCCGATCACTGTTGACGCCGAGGTGCAGCCATAGCCCAACGCATTCAGCCCCTGCGGCAACAGCCCCGCCGTTGCGGGCAAGGCGGCCTCCATCATGCGCAGCGTCTCGGGCGTGACATCGGCCTGCGCGGGAATGCGCGTATGCATGAGGTTCGCGTCGCGCCCGGTCAGAACCTTGCGCGCCTCGAACTCCAGCGTCTCATCGGTGCTCAGGACCACAAGGCCCAGCCGCAACCCCGCACCCGCACCATCGTCCAGCCTGAAATGCGTCATCCATCCTCCTCATTCACCGCTTTTGCGGGGCGGCTCAGCGTGCCGCCCGATACCCCGGCGCGCACGCCCGTCGTGCCGGGACACGAGGTCGGCAGGCCGCGTGCCACCCGCACCGCCAGATGGGCGAATGCCTGCGCTTCCAGCATGTCGCCGTCAAGCCCCGCATCCTCGACCGGCTCCACCGGGCAATCCAGCGCCGCGCGCAGCATGTCCATCATGACCGGGTTCTTGCGCCCCCCGCCACAGACCAGCAGCCGCGCGGGCGGCTCGGGGCAATGCTCCATTCCGCGCAGCACCGCGGCCGCGCTCATCCCGGTCAGCGTCGCCACCGCGTCGGCGTCGCTCAGTTCGTTGACCAGTTCGATCATGTCCTTGAAGGCGTCCCGGTCCAGCGACTTGGGCGGCATCTTGAGGAAATATCCCTCATCAAGGAACATCTCCAGCGCGCCCTGCGCCACCTCCCCCTGCCGCGCCAGCGCCCCGTCGCGGTCAAAGGCCTCGCCGCGCCGCGCCAGCATCACGTCATTGATCGGCGCATTGGCCGGGCCGGTGTCAAAGGCCAGCAATGCGCCCGCCTCGTCGGGGCGCTCCTTTCGCGGATCGACCCAGGTGAGGTTGCCCACGCCGCCAAGGTTCAGAAAGGCCAGCGGTTCATCGGCGCCGATCCACTTGGCGCAGGCGAAATGATAGAACGGCGCCAGAGGCGCGCCCTCGCCGCCAAAACGGATGTCGGCGCTGCGGAAATCCCAGACCACCGGCAGCCCCAGCGCCGCCGCCAGCGCGTCGCCATCGCCCAACTGATGCGTTCCCCGCCCGCGCGGCTCATGCGCCAGCGTCTGTCCGTGAAACCCCACGAGCGCGATATCCTCGAACCCGGCCAGCGCCTCTTCGTGGGCGCCCTGCACCACCGCCAGCGCCGCATCGAGCCCGCCATCCTCGGGCCAGCGCCCCAGCGCGGCGCTCAGCACCGCCTGTTCCTCCGGTGAATAGGGCCTGTAGCGGCTCTCGCCAAAGCCGAAGATGCGCTCGCCATCGGTCTCGACCGCCGCCGCATCCACCCCGTCCAGCGAGGTGCCCGACATGGCGCCCAACGCCCTTATGCGGCCGGCTTTCATCATGGCCTTTCCCTTCGCGCCTTTGGTCCCTATACATGCCGCGCAATCAAGACCGGGACAAGCCATATGACCTACCATCCCAAGTCCGAATTCCTGCGCGTGATGATCGAGCGCGGCTTCCTCGCGGACTGCACGGATCTCCAGGCGCTCGACGACAGCCTGAACTCCGGCACGGTGACGGCCTATATCGGCTATGACGCCACCGCGAAATCGCTGCATGTCGGGCATCTGCTCAACATCATGATGCTGCGCTGGCTGCAAAAGACCGGCCATCGCCCGATCACCCTGATGGGCGGCGGCACCACCAAGGTCGGCGATCCCTCGTTCCGCTCCGATGAACGCCCGCTGCTCGACGACGCCCAGATCGCCGAGAACATCGCCGCCATGCAGCAGGTCTTCGCCCGCTTCCTCGACTACGGCGACACCGCCCCCGGCGCGATGATGCTCGACAATGCCGAATGGCTCGACGGGCTGCGCTATATCGAATTCCTGCGCGATATCGGGCGGCATTTCTCGGTCAACCGGATGCTCAGCTTCGAATCCGTGAAATCCCGGCTCGACCGCGAACAGTCGCTCAGCTTCCTCGAATTCAACTACATGATCCTGCAGGCCTACGATTTCCTCGAGCTGAACCGCCGCTACGGCTGCACGCTGCAGATGGGCGGCTCGGACCAGTGGGGCAATATCGTCAACGGCATCGACCTCACCCGCCGCGTCGCGGGCACCGAACTCTTCGGCCTCACCTCGCCGCTCCTGGCCACGGCCGACGGACGCAAGATGGGCAAATCGGCGGGCGGCGCAGTCTGGCTCAATGCCGACATGCTCAGCCCCTATGAATTCTGGCAGTTCTGGCGCAACACGCTCGACGCCGATGTCGGCCGCTTCCTCAAGTTCTACACCGAATTGCCGGTCGATGAATGCGACCGCCTCGGCGCGCTCGAAGGCTCGGACATCAACGCCGCCAAGATTATCCTCGCCAACGAGGTGACCACCCTTCTGCACGGGGCCGAGGCCGCCGCCAATGCCGAGGCCACCGCCCGCGAGGTGTTCGAGAAGGGCGGCGTCGGCGATGACCTGCCCACGCTCGAACTCACCGTCGGCGAACTGGGCGAGGGCATTTCCATCGTGCAGCTCATCGTGCGCTCGGGCCTTGCGAAATCCGGCAAGGACGCCAAGCGCCTGATCGCCGAGAACGGCGCGCGCCTCGACGACGCCCCCCTCACCGATGCGGGGCTCATGATCGACGCGGGCGCTCTTCGCGCACCGATCAAGCTTTCGGCAGGCAAGAAGCGCCACGCGCTGATCAAGCTCGCCGACTGACGCCCCGGCTGTCACAAAACCTTCACTTGCGTCCGGCGCCATATATCAATACTTCATGATATATGGATAAGACACATGCCCTCACCGCCTTTGGCGCCCTCTCGCAGCCCACCCGCCTGGACGTGCTGCGCCTGCTGATCCGCGCGGGCGACACCGGCATGGCCGCGGGCGAGATCGCCACCGCGCTCGGCGCGCGCCAAAACACCATGTCCGCCAATCTTGGCGTGCTCATGCAGGCCGGGTTGATCCGCAACGCCCGACAGGGCCGCTCGATCCGCTATTTCGCCGATCTCGAAGGGCTGCGCGGCCTTCTTGCCTTCCTGATGGAGGATTGCTGCGGCGGCAATCCCGCCGCCTGCCAGCCGCTCCTCGACACCATCACCTGCCCCAGCTGAAACCTGCCCGCCAAAAAGGCCGCCCCGATGAAAAACGTGCTCTTCCTCTGCACCGGAAATTCCGCCCGCTCGATCCTCGCCGAGTCGATCCTCAACGCCGAAGGCGCGGGCCGCTTTCGTGCCTCCTCGGCAGGGTCGCAGCCCCAGGGCGAACCCAACCCCCATGCCATCGCCCTGCTCAGGAACCTCGATCACGATGTCTCGGCCCTCAGATCGAAAAGCTGGGATGAGTTCGCAGCGCCCGGCGCGCCGCAGATGGATTTCATCTTCACCGTCTGTGACAACGCCGCGGGCGAAACCTGCCCGCTCTGGCCCGGCCAGCCGATGAGCGCCCATTGGGGCCTGCCCGATCCCGCCGCCGTCACCGGCAGCGAGGCCGAGATCGCCGCCGCCTTCGCCCAGACCTACCGGATGCTGCTGCGCCGGATCTCGGTCTTCGTGAACCTGCCGCTCGAAACGCTCGATTCCCTGTCGCTGAAGCGCGATCTCGACGCCATCGGTGCCGTTTCCGAAACCACCTGACACTGTTGGAGCCCATCCATGACCGATCACAGCACTCCCGACGCCCCCGGCGGCATTGGCACGTTTGAACGCTGGCTCTCGCTCTGGGTCGCGCTCGCCATCACGGCGGGCGTGCTGCTTGGAAACATCGTGCCGGGGCTTTTCCAGGCCCTTGCCGATCTTCAGGTCGCTTCGGTCAACCTGCCGGTCGCCGTGCTGATCTGGGCGATGGTCTATCCGATGATGGTTGGCGTTGATTTCACCGCCCTAAGCCATGTGGGCGAACGCCCCAAGGGGCTTGTCATCACCCTGCTCGTGAACTGGCTGATCAAGCCCTTCACCATGGCCGCCCTCGGCGTGCTCTTCTTCGAGGTGGTCTTCGCCGGTCTCATCCCGCCCGATGACGCACAGGCCTATCTGGCCGGTGTGATCCTGCTTGGCGCCGCGCCCTGCACGGCGATGGTCTTCGTGTGGTCCAACCTCACGCGCGGCGACGCCACCTACACGCTCGTTCAGGTCAGCGTGAACGACGTGATCATGGTCTTCGCCTTCGCCCCGATCGTCGCCTTTCTGCTGGGTGTCACCGATATCGTGGTGCCGTGGAACACCCTGATCCTGTCCGTCCTCCTCTACATCGTGATCCCGCTGATCGCGGGCCTTCTGACGCGCACCCGCCTCATGGCGATGGGCGGCGAAGCACGGGTCGACTCCTTCCGCGACCGGATCAAACCCTTCACGATCCTCGGCCTCCTCGTCACCGTGGTCCTGCTCTTCGGCTTTCAGGGGCAGGTCATCATCGACACCCCGCTGGTCATCGTCCTGATCGCCGTGCCGCTCCTGCTGCAGAGCTATGGTATCTTCTTCGTCGCCTACGGCATGGCGCGGGCGTGGAAAGTGCCGTTCAACGTGGCGGCGCCCTGCGCTCTCATCGGCACGTCGAACTTCTTTGAACTGGCGGTCGCCGTCGCCATCAGCCTTTTCGGCCTCGGGTCGGGCGCGGCGCTGGCAACGGTCGTGGGCGTGCTGGTCGAAGTGCCGGTCATGCTTTCCCTCGTGGCCTTCGCCAACCGCACCCGCCACTGGTTTCCCGAGGCATAGGGCCGGTCACGCCCGATCACAGATCCGGTTTCCCCATAGCGCGAGCAGATCACATGAGCATCGTCATCCACCACAATCCCGATTGCGGCACGTCGCGCAACGTGCTGGCCCTGATCCGCGCCGGCGGCACCGAACCGGTCGTCATTCCCTATCTCGACACCGGCTGGACGCGCCCGCAGCTTCTGGCGCTGTTCGCCGCCGCTGGGCTGACCCCGCGCGAGGCCCTGCGCACCACCAAATCGCCCGCCGAGTCGCTGGGCCTTCTGGACCCGTCGGTCAGTAACGATGCACTGATCGATGCGATGATCGCGCATCCGGTCCTGGTCAACCGCCCCATCGTCTGCTCGCCCAAGGGGGTGCGCCTGTGCCGCCCGTCCGAAACCGTGCTCGACCTTCTGGATGCGCTGCCGCCCGGCCCGCTCTGCAAGGAGGACGGAACATTGCTCATCGACGAACAAGGAACGCGGATTGCCTGACAACACCACGCCCAATATCGACGACACGCAGTTTCGCCAGATCGACCACGCGCGCCTCTTCCCGGAAGAAAGGCCCGCCCATGCGCCGCGAATCCTGCTGCTGCATGGCAGTCTGCGCACGCGGTCATATTCGCGCCTCCTTTCGCAGGAATCCGCGCGCATCCTGCGCCGCCTTGGCTGCGAGACCCGCAATTTCGATCCCTCCGGCCTGCCCCTGCCCGATGACGCGCCCGATACCCACCCGAAGGTGGCCGCGCTGCGCGATCTCGTGATGTGGTGCGAAGGCATGGTCTGGGTCAGCCCCGAGCGCCACGGCGCGATGACCGGCATCATGAAGTCCCAGATCGACTGGATTCCGCTGGCGCCCACCGGCGGCATCCGCCCCACCCAGGGCAAGACCCTCGCCGTCGCGCAGGTGTCGGGCGGATCGCAAAGCTTCAACGCAGTCAACCAGATGCGGGTTCTCGGGCGCTGGATGCGGATGCTCACCATTCCAAATCAATCCTCCGTTCCCAAGGCCTGGGACGTGTTCGACGATGCGGGCCGGATGAAACCGGGGCCGCTCTATGACCGTGTCGTCGATGTTATGGAGGAACTCGTTAAATTCACGTTACTGACGCGCGCGCAATCGGACTACCTGACCGACAGGTATTCCGAACGGGTCGAATCGCTCGAGGAACTCTCGCGCCGGGTGAACGCCCCGGCCGCACTGGGCGGCGCCGAAACGACCGGCGACTAGGCCGCTCTCGGGGCACTCTGTACAGAACCGCGCGGCGCGGCAGCGCTTTTCGTACAAAAGCAGCGTACAAAACAGACGTTTTGTACGCTGTCTCAGCCCCGCGCCGCCAACGCGTCATCCAGCAGGTCGCGCACCGCGTCCCGTGGGACCTCCGAGGTCACGAACGCCTCTCCGATCCCCCGCGCCAGGATGAAATGCAGCTTGCCCGCGACGACTTTCTTGTCCTGTCCCATCAGGTTCAAAAGCCCGTCCGAGTCCGGCAATTCTCCTTCTATGTCATACAGATCGGCCTTCATCTTCATGTTCTTGAGATGCGCGCGCACGCGGCTCGGCTCCTCCTGGCTGCACAGGCCCAGCCTCGCCGACAGCTCAAAGGCCAGCGCGCACCCGATGGCCACACCCTCACCATGCAACAGCCGCTCCGAATACCCCGTCGCCGCCTCCAGCGCATGACAAAAAGTATGCCCCAAATTCAAAAGCGCCCGATCCCCCATCTCTTTTTCGTCCCTCACGACGATGTCCGCCTTCATCTCGACCGACCGCTTCACCGCCGCCACGCGGGTTGCGCGATCTCCGGCGCGAAGACTCGGGCCATGGATCTCAAGCCATTGAAAAAATTCGGAATCTCCCAGCAGGCCATATTTGACCACCTCGCCGTAACCGGCCAAGAAATCGCGCTCCGTCATGCTGTCCAGAACCGCCGTGTCGGCCAGAACAAGGCTCGGCTGATGGAACGCGCCGATCAGGTTCTTGCCTTGCGGCGCGTTGATCCCGGTCTTGCCGCCAACCGAGCTGTCCACCTGCGCCAGCAGGCTGGTGGGCACCTGCACGAACCGCACTCCCCGCCGCAGCACCGCCGCCGCAAAGCCGACAAGGTCCCCGACCACCCCGCCACCAAGGGCGACCACCACGTCGCGCCGCTCGATCCGCTCCTCCAGAAGCCACTCCACCACCCGCTCGAACTGGGGCCATGACTTGGTCGCCTCGCCTTGTGGAAGCGTTAGTATCGATGACGAAATGCCATTTCTTTTCAGTGCTGTTACAAGCGTTTCTGAATGTAACTTCGCAACATGCTCATCGGCGACGATCGCGACATGCGGGCGCTGCAGCAAGGGTGCGATCAGTTCACCCGCCCGTTCAATCAGGCCAGGGCCGATATGTATGTCATAGGCCCGCTCTCCCAGCGGCACATGCACCGTTTCCATCACGTCACCTTCTCCAGAACATCCTCGCGGGTCGCCAGCGCCTCCAGCACCTTGCCCGCCATCGTTTCGATCGTGTAATCCGCCCGCGCCTCGACACTAAGATCCGCCTGTTCATAAACCGGCACGCGCGCGTCGAACAGGTCGCGCAGCGTAGAATATGGATTAGCTGTGCGCAGCAAGGGTCTGGTATCTTTATGTTTTACGCGACTCCATAGGATCGGCAAATCGACCTTCAACCAGACTGACACGCCCTTGCGCGAAATCAGCTCGCGGTTCCTCTGCGCCAGAAACGCCCCGCCGCCGGTCGACAGCACCCCGCATTCATCTGCAAGCAGCCGGTCGATGACCTGCGTCTCGCGGTCGCGAAAGAACGCCTCTCCGTCACGCTCGAAAATCTCGGCAATGCTCATGTTCGCCGCCCGCTCTATCTCGGCATCCGAGTCAAGGAAGGGAACGTGCAGCGCCACCGCCAATGCCTTGCCGACAGCCGTCTTCCCGGCGCCCATCATACCGACAAGCACCACGGTTTTCTTCAGCTTCCACTGTTCCGGCGCAGTCACCTTCGGCGCTCCCCTGCCCAAATTTCGCGCGTTGGCACTGAATGACGTGATCTTGCCCAAAAGGCCAGTTATAAACACTCAAAAATCCGGAACGATCGAGGCAGGCCCACCATGTTACGACTCATCAAATGGCTGTTATATCTCGCCATTCTGGCGTTCATCGGGCTTGTGGGCTATGCTTACATAGGGCCCTTCTTCGGGGCGGATTTCTCGCCCCCGACGAATGAGATTCGCCAGGAAATCATTCTTGAGACAGACTGACGCGCTCATCGCTTCGATCTTCATCGCCTCCGGCGCCACCGCGCAGGAGCCCCTGTCAGCCATCGACTGGCTTGATGCCCCGGTGTCGGTCAGCGTCGCTGCACCGCGCGTGGTGCCGCTGGATGACATGGCGGTCAGCGACGGTGTCGACACGCCCGAAGTCGCGGTGATGCCGCTTGGTTCGGCGCGCTCGGATTCGGTGGGGCTTCTGCCTGCCAACGTGACGGGCCTGCCGGTCTCGCTCTGGCAAGCCAGCACCGAACGCGCCGTAACGGCCCAGTTTGCGCGCCTTGCGCCAGAACCGCTGCCCGCAATTCAGGCGCTGTATTACACGCTGCTTCTGGCCGAGGCGGAGGCCCCGGCCGACGCGGGCGCTGGCGCGGGTTTTCTCAAGGCGCGGCTGGCTGCACTGGAGCGTTTTGGCGCCGTCGATCCGGCCCTTGCCCTGATCGAGCGTGCGGGCCCCGCAACCCCTGCCCTGTTTGATCGCTGGCTCGACCTGGCGCTGCTGGTGGGCACCGAGGACACGCCCTGCAAGGCCCTTGCCGACAACCCGTCGCTCAGCCAGCGCTACGGTGCGCGCATATTCTGCACGGCGCGCGCGGGCGACTGGCAGACAGCGGCGCTGCTCTATGAAACCGCGCTGGCGCTTGATCTTCTGAGCGCGACCGAAGGCGATCTTCTGGCACAGTTTCTCGATCCGGATATGGTCGAAAACTCACATGCGCTCGCCCCGGCGAGCGACATGACGCCGCTTCTGTTCCGGCTTTATGAATCCGTCGGTGAGCCGCTTCCGACTCAGGGCCTGCCACGCGCCTACGCAATGGCCGATCTTCGCCCCTCAAGCGGATGGAAGGCCCGGATCGACGCGGCCGAGCGTCTGACGCGCACGGGCGCCTTGCCGCCCAACCGCCTTCTGGGCCTCTATACCGAGCGCAGCCCGGCCGCATCGGGTGGTGTCTGGGCCAGGGTCGCGGCGATGCAGGCCTTCGATGCGGCACTGACAAACGGCCAGCCGGACGCCATCGCCACCGCCCTGTCCGAGGTCTGGCGGCTGATGCGGGAACAGCGCCTGAGCGTCAGCTTCGCAGAGCTCTATGGCAAGGACCTGGCTTCGCTTGACGGCCTGCCCGGCCCCGCCCGCGCCCTTGCCCTGCGCATCTCGCTCCTGTCGCCCGAGTACGAAACCGCCGCCCAAGGCGCCAATCCGGACGATCCCGCCGAAGCCTTCCTGGCCGGCCTGGCACGAGGCGCGCCGCCTGAGAATCTTGCCGATACGCCCCTCAAACAGGCTGTTGTCCGCGCGTTTGATGCCACCGGCCCGGCGCGCACCCATGCCGGCATGCTTGAGGGCGACAAACTGGGACAGGCGATCCTGACGGCGGCGCTGCAGCTCGATCAGGCCGGGCCGCGCGGTTTTGACGACATTTCCAATTCGCTTGCCACCCTGCGCGCCGTGGGGCTCGAGGATACCGCGCGCCGCGCCGCCTTGCAGCTTCTCATCCTGGAACGCGGGACATGACCGCGGCACGGCAGTGGATTTCCGCCTTCCTCGAAGCACAGGCAGCCGAGCTTGGCTCGGCGCGCAATACGCTTGAGGCCTACGCCCGGGACCTGCGCGATTTCGACGAATGGCTGGATGCCAGCGCCCTGCGAGCCGACACTGTGGATCAGCATGACATCGAGGCCTATCTCGTGCATTGCGATGCCCAGGGTCTGGCACGCGCGACCCGCGCGCGGCGTCTCTCGGCGATCAGGCAGTTCTACCGTTTCGCCTTCGAGGAGCGCCTGCGCAAGGACAACCCCGCAATCCGCATCAAGGGGCCGGGGCGTGATCGCAAACTGCCCAAGACACTAAGTGAATCCGAGGTCGAGAACCTTATTGCGGCGGCCCGCACCCACGGGCGCACGGACGAGGTCAGGCTGCGCAATGCCTGCCTGATGGAACTGCTCTATGCCACCGGCATGCGGGTCAGCGAGCTGGTCGCATTGCCGGTCTCGGCGGCACGCGGCGACCCGCGCATGCTGCTGATCTCCGGCAAGGGCGGCAAGGAGCGCATGGTGCCCCTGTCGCAGGATGCCCGCGTCGCGCTGGTGGCCTGGCTCGCGCAACGCGACGCCAACGAGGATGCCGCGCGCAAACAGGGCAAACCCTCCACGCCTTATCTGTTTCCCTCCTCGGGCAAGGCCGGGCACCTGACGCGGCACCGCTTTTACATGCTGATCAAGGACCTGGCGGTTGAGGCGGGCATCTCGCCCGCCAAGGTCACGCCCCATACGCTACGCCATGCCTTTGCAACCCACCTGCTGGCGAACGGGGCCGACCTGCGCGCGATCCAGACGCTTCTGGGTCATGCCGACCTCGCAACCACCGAGATATATACCCATGTGCTGGAACAGCGCCTGCGCGATCTCGTGCAGGATCATCACCCCCTGGCACTGGCGGCGCGGCGCAGCGACGGCGGCTAGCCCTCCTGCGAGAGCCAACGCCGGCCACGAAGGCTTCGTCGCGGCCATGCCTCAACGCCGCCCCCGCATGCGGGCGCCGCGCTCAAGCGATCTGCGCCTCACGACCGCGCGCCATCACCACGCGGTTTCACGCCCATTCCTCCTTGATCGTCACGCCCGCACGCCCCATAACGCCTCTTGGACATAGGGATGCTGAGCTTCATGGAACCGACCTCACCGACACTTGATGCCGCCTTCTGGATCACCTCGGTCTCGATCATCACGCTTCTGGTGCTCTCTGCCTTCTTTTCGGGCAGCGAAACGGCGCTGACCGCCGCCTCGCGCGGCAAGCTGCGCGCGCGGGCCGATAAGGGTGAAACCGGCGCCGCGCGCGCTCTCAAGATCACCGAGGACAATGAACGGCTGATCGGTTCGGTTCTGCTGGGCAACAACCTCGTGAACATCCTCGCCGCATCGCTGGCGACCGCCATGTTCACGCGCCTCTTTGGCGAATCCGGCGTGGCGCTGGCGACGCTCGTGATGACCCTGCTGGTGCTGATTTTCGCCGAAGTCCTGCCCAAGACCTACGCGATTACCAATGCCGAGGCGGCCGCCGCGCGCGTCGCCCCGGCGATCGGCGTCGCCGTCAGCGCCTTCTCTCCCATTGTGGCGGCCGTGCGCTGGCTGGTGCGCGGCGTGTTGCGGGTGTTCGGCGTCAAGACCGATCCCGACAGCCAGATCCTCGCCGTTCGCGAGGAGATCGCCGGCGCACTGTATCTCGGCCATTCCGAGGGCATCGTCGAGAAGGAGGATCGCGACCGCATTCTCGGGGCGCTCGATCTGGGCGAGCGCGCCGTCGAGGAGATCATGCTCCACCGCAGCCAGATCGAGATGATCAATGCAGAGGATGACCCCGAAACCATCCTTAACCAGTGCCTGCAGTCGAACTATACCCGCCTGCCGGTCTATCGCGACGATCCCGACAACATCATCGGGGTCGTCCATGCCAAGGACCTGTTGCGCGCCATGCACAAGCTGGTCACGGTCGACGAATTGTCACGCGACGCGCTGAAGACTTTCGATATCTGCGACGTCGCGATGAAACCCTATTTCGTGCCGGAAACCACCACGCTTGATGACCAGATGCGCCAATTCCTGCGGATGCGCAGCCATTTCGCGCTGGTGGTGGATGAATACGGCACGCTCGAAGGGCTGATCACGCTAGAGGACATCCTCGAGGAAATCGTCGGCGAGATCACGGATGAATTCGACCCCGCCGCCGACCATCCGATCCGCAAGAGCGAGGACAACCAGTTCCTCGTGGATGGCGCCATGACCATCCGCGATCTCAAGCGCGCCACCGACTGGAACCTGCCCGACGACGAGGCCAACACCATCGCCGGCCTCGTCATCCACGAGGCACAAATGATCCCGGACGTGAACCAGGTGTTCAACTTCCACGGCTTCCGGTTCGAAGTCGTCGCCAAGGCCGACAACCGGATCACCCGCCTGAAGATCCGCAAGATCTGAGGACAGCTGCGCCCGATCCGTCCTTGTCAGCCACGCCTTGACGCCCCATCCTCGGCGCAGGGCCGCAAAAGGATCGACCTGCATGCCACTGGAAACCTACCTGATCTATCTCGCCGCGGTCGGCGTGTTCTTCGCGACCCCACCCGACACCAGCCAGCTACTCATCATCTCCAACAGCATCCGCCACGGCCTGCGCAAAAGCGCCTTCACGATCGCGGGCGATCTCACGGCGAACTGCCTGCAGATGACAGCGGCGGCTTTCGGCCTGGCGGCGATCATCGCCACATCGGCAAGCGCATTCAGCTGGATCAAATGGCTCGGCGTCGCCTATCTCGTCTGGATCGGCGTGCAACTGATCCTGACCCGTGACAGCACCGATGAGGTCAGCGCCGATGTCTCGGGCGAACGGTTCCGACTCTTTCGCCAAGGTTTCGTCACCTCGATGGCAAATCCTTTCGCCGTCGTGTTCTTCGGCGCGCTCTTCCCGCAATTCATCGATCCCGCGGCCCCGGTCCTGCCGCAGCTCTTCATGCTCGGGGTCACCTATATCGTCGTCGACGGGGCGATCCTGCTGCTTTGGGGCTGGCTTGGCATTCGCGCGGCAACGGCGCTCAAACGCTTCTCCTTCGGCCTCGTGAACAAGATCTGCGGCACCCTGATGATCGCGGCGGCGGCATTGCTGGCAACACGGGATCTCCAACCCCAGAAGTGACCACCGCACCTCTTGCTCCGGCCTTCATCTGGCCGGATATACCTCGGGGGGGCCGGGGGGCTGCCCCCCGGCCCTGCCCGGCAGAATTCAGGCGCGCAATCTTTCTCCCTTCGGGTCGAACGGGGGCTCTTCCAGGATCCGGCCCTTGTGGGGCTGCCCCAGCACCATCACCTCGACCTCGTCGCCCGGCGCCGCCGAACCGTGGCGCACATAGCCAAGCGCAAGGCTCATCCCCACGCTGTAGCCATAGGTCCCCGACGTAACGCGGCCCACCGGTTTGCCCTTGCAGAAGATCGGCTCGCCGCCGGTGGCATCGGCATTCGACGCCGTGACCGCCGCCTCGTCGATATGGATCAGCACGAGATCCTCGCGCGGGGTCTTTTCCAGCACCGCTTCGAGTGCCGACTTGTGCAGGAAATCCTTGCCCATCTTGCACAGCCCCGCGAGGCCGACCTCGTGGGGCCAGTATTCCGGGCTGTATTCACGCGACCAGGAGCCATACCCCTTCTCGATCCGCATCGACATCAGCGCCCGTGCGCCCACCGGGCCAGCGCCAAGCGGCTTTCCCGCTTCCAGCAACGCTGCATAAAGCTGCGCCTGGTCTTCGGTCGCGCAATGCAGCTCCCAGCCCAGGTCGCCGGTGAAACTGACCCGCAGCGCCAGGCAATCGACCCCCGCCAATTCGATGCGCTGAGAGCGCATGAAAGGGAAGTCATCGGTCGAAAGCGAAGCATTCGTGAGCCGCGCCAACAACTCGCGCGATTTCGGCCCGGCCACGTTGAAGCCGCACATGCGCTCGGTCCAGGACTCGAAGCTGGTGCCCTCGGGCAATGGCACCATGTCGAAGAAGCGCTTGTGATAGCGCTCGGCCATGCCAGAGCTGACCACCCAGAACTCATCCTCTCCGACCCGCGTCACCGTGGCGTCGCCCGCGATCCCCCCGCGCACCGATATCAGTGGCGTGAGGCAGGAGCGCCCCACCGATTTGGGCATGTTGTTGGCGAAAACCGCGTTCAGCCAATCCTCGGCCCCCGGCCCCTTCACGCGATACTTGGCGAAGTTCGAGATATCAATGATACCTGCGCGTTCGCGCAGCATGCGGCATTCCTCGCCCACCGGCCCCCACCAGTTCTGACGCGTGAAACCGTTGGTGTCCTTGCTGCCCGGCTCATTCGCGAACCATTGCGGATGCTCCCAGCCATAGTTCAGGCCGAACACCGCACCCATCTCCTTTTGCATCCCATAGACCGGGCGGGTGCGCAGCGGGCGGCCCGCTTCGCGCTCTTCGTTGGGATAGTGAATAGCGAAGCGGTGCGCATAGACATCCCGGACCTTGGCCTTGACGAAGTCGCGGTCATTGGCCCATTGGCCGAACCGTGCCAGATCCCAGGCGAACATGTCGTATTGCATCTCGCCCTCGACAATCCACTGCGCCGCCATCAGGCCCATCCCGGCGGACTGGCTGAAACCGGGTATGATGCCGCCGCACATGAAATAGTTCCTGAGCTCCGGCACCGGCCCCAGAATCACGTTGGAATCGGGCGACCAGATCATCGGCCCGTTGATCACGCGCTTGATCCCGGCCTCGGCCGCGACCGGCACGCGATCCATCGCGCGCATGACGTTCTCCATGATCCGCTCCAGGTCGTCGGGGAAAAGATCATGTGCGAAATCGAGCGGCGTGCCGTCCTCGGCCCAGAACCGCATATCGCGCTCATAGGCCCCGATCAGCAGGCCCTTGCCTTCCTGACGCAGGTAATATTCCCCGTCGCGATCCGCGACCGACGGCAGGCGGCGGTCCATCGCGTCGATCTCGGCGATGGTCTCGGTCACGAAATACTGGTGCTCTGTGGGTTGCAGCGGCATCTCGACCCCCGCCAGCTTTGCCACCTCGCGCCCCCAAAGACCCGCTGCGTTGATCACCCAACGGGTTTCGATGTTGCCCTTGGGCGTTTCCACGATCCAGCTGCCGTCGGGCTTTTGCGTCGTCGCCGTAACCGGCGTGAAGCGGTGGATCTCGGCGCCGCGCTGGCGTGCGCCCACAGCATAGGCATTGGTCACACCCGACGGGTCCACATTGCCGCCCTCGGGCTCCCACATGATGCAGCGGATGCCGTCGAAATTCACCAGCGGATGCAACTCTTCGGCGCGCTCGCGACTGATTTCGCTGAAATTCATCCCGTAGAGCTGGGCCTTGGCCGCCTGCAGGCGCAGCTGATGTTCACGCGCCTCGGTCTGAGCCAGATAGAGGCTGCCCGGCTGGAATACCCCGCAGGACTGGCCGGTCTCGTCCTCGAGCTGCTTGTATAGTGACATCGTGTAGTGCTGCAGGCGCGAGATATTGGCACTGTCATGCAGACCGTGGATATTGGCCGCCGCATGCCAGGTCGATCCCGAGGTCAACTCGTCGCGCTCAAGCAGAACGACATCGCTCCAGCCGAGCTTGGTGAGGTGATAAAGGATCGAGCATCCGATGACGCCCCCGCCGATCACGACGGCCTGTGCATGGGTTTTCATTTCCGGTCCCTTGACTGTTGTCGCCTCCCCCGCGCGCTTGGGCGCGCGTCGGGATCGTCGCGTCCCGGCATCATTCGATGCAATGCGGCAAATGTCCTTCCGGTTTCCGACAGTATTTTTCGCTTTGCGGCAGCGCATCCCGCGTCAGCGGCTTGTCGGGACCAAATGCGACCCGCGGCGCGAACCGCGTCCATGCACGGTTGCGACACAAGCTGTCGCTTTCCGACATGCCCGGCCTGCGGCGGCCCCTCACTTTGAAACCGTCGGGCCAAATGCAGGAGACATTCATGAAAACCACCACCCGTGTTGCTGTGATCGGCGGCGGTGTCGTCGGATGCAGTGTCCTTTACCACCTGACCAAACTGGGCTGGACGGACGTGATGCTGATCGAGCGCTCGGAACTGACCAGCGGCAGCACATGGCATGCGGCGGGTGGCTTTCACACGCTCAATGGCGATACCAACATGGCGGCGCTGCAGGGCTACACGATCAAGCTCTACAAGGAACTCGAGGAAATCACCGGCCTCTCCTGCGGGCTGCATCACGTGGGCGGCGTGACCCTCGCCGACAATCGCGACCGTTTCGACATGCTGCTGGCCGAACGCGCCAAGCACCGCTACATGGGCCTGGAAACCGAGATCGTGACACCCGAAGAGATCGCCGGGATCGCACCGGTGACCAACACCGACGGCATCCTGGGGGGGCTCTATGACCCTCTTGACGGGCATCTTGATCCCTCCGGCACGACTCATGCCTATGCCAAGGCGGCGCGCATGGCCGGTGCGGTGATCGAAACCCATTGCCATGTCCATGAAACCAACCAGCGCCCCGACGGCACCTGGGACGTGGTCACGGCCAAAGGCACGATCCACGCCGAACATCTGGTCAACGCCGCGGGGCTCTGGGCGCGCGAGGTGGCGGCGATGGCAGGCATCTACCTGCCCCTGCACCCGATGGAACACCAGTATATCGTAACCGATGACGTGCCCGAGATATCCGCCATCATCGACGCGGGGGGCGAGCACCCCCATGTGATGGGCCCGGCGGGCGAAAGCTATCTGCGTCAGGAGGGGCGTGGCCTCTGTATCGGGTTTTACGAACAGCCCTGCCGCCCCTGGGCCGTGGATGGCACGCCCTGGAACTTCGGGCATGAGTTGCTGCCCGACGATTTCGACAAGATCGAGGACAGTATCGAATTCGCCTATCGCCGCTTCCCCGCCCTTGGGCGCGCGGGCGTGAAATCGGTGATCCACGGCCCCTTCACCTTTGCTCCCGACGGCAACCCGCTGGTCGGCCCGGTGCCGGGCCTGCGCAATTACTGGTCCGCCTGCGCTGTAATGGCGGGGTTCAGCCAGGGCGGCGGCGTCGGGCTGATGCTGGCGCAATGGATGACCGCTGGCGAATGCGAGCGCGACGTAAGCGCGATGGACGTTGCACGCTATGGCGATTGGATCACGCCCGGTTACACCCGCCCCAAGGTGATCGAGAACTATCAGAAACGGTTCTCGGTCTCCTACCCGAACGAGGAACTGCCCGCGGCACGTCCGTTCCGGCGAACGCCGATGTATGACGTCTTCGATCAGCTTGGCGCGGTCTGGGGGCATCAATACGGGCTGGAAGTGCCGAACTACTTCGCCCAGGGCGACGAGCCGCGTTTCGAGACCCCCAGTTTTCGCCGCTCGAACGCCTTCGCGGCGACCGCACGCGAAGTGAAAGCCGTGCGCGGGGCCGTAGGCATCAACGAGGTCCAGAATTTCGGCAAATACCTCGTGCGCGGTGCCTCGGCACGCGCTTGGCTTGATCGCATCATGGCCGGGACGATCCCGCAACCGGGCCGGCTGGCGCTGAACCCGATGCTCAGCCCCGCGGGGCGCATCATCGGCGATTTCACCGTCGCCTGCCGCGACGAGACGACATTTCAACTCACGGCATCCTACGGCGCGCAGGCCTATCACATGCGCTGGTTCCAACAGAACGCGCAGGCGGGCGTCAGCGTCGAGAACATCTCGGACCGCCTGACCGGCTTCCAGATCGCTGGGCCAAGGGCGCGCGACGTTCTGGCCGCCTGCACTGACGCGGACGTTTCGCGCCTGCGGTTCATGGGGCTCATGCGGGCGAATGTCGGCATGGTCGATTGCACGATCCAGCGCGTCAGCTTCACGGGCGATCTGGGCTATGAGATCTATTGCGATCCGATGGCACAGCGCAGCCTATGGGAGGTTCTCTGGCGCGAGGGCCAGCCGCATGGAATGAACCCCTTCGGCATGCGCGCGATGATGTCGCTGCGTCTCGACAAGTTCTTCGGCGCCTGGCTGCATGAATACGGCCCCGACTACACGCCGGCCGAAACCGGGCTCGACAGGTTCATCCGTTTCTCGAAGGAGGCGGATTTCATCGGTCGCACCGCCGCCGAGGCCGAACGCGCCTCGGGTCCCGCGCGTCGTCTCGCCGCCTTCGAGGTCGCTGCCGGGGATACCGATGTGAACGCCTACGAGCCGGTCTGGATCGACGGCGCGGTGCAGGGATTCTGCACTTCCGGGGGCTATTCGCACCATGCCGGCACGTCCGTCGCCCTGGCGTTGATCCCGTCCGCAATGGTCCATTCGGGGCTTGAGGCACAGATCGAAATTCTCGGTGAGATGCGCCCCGCCCGCCTGATCACGACACCGCTTTTCGACGCCGATGGCGCGCGGATGCGCGGCTGAACCTGCATCTTGCGGAACTCATGGCTTTCCGGCTGGCGAGCGGGCGTGGGCGGGCGTATCGTTGGCCTCAGTTGACAGGCGCAGGTGCCACTGCCCGACCGGAGACGCCATGGACGATATCGTCATCCTGATCCCCGCCGCCGGGGACGCGACGCGGATGCGCGGACGCGACAAGCTGCTTGAACCGGTCGACGGGCTGCCCTTGCTGGCGCGTCAGGTGCGCGTGGCCGAGGCGACGGGCTGCCCGGTGCTGGTCACGCTTCGCCTGCGCGATACAGCGCGTCACGCGGCCCTTGCCACAGTCGGTGCGCCCGAACGCATCGAACTGACCGATGCCGACGAAGGGATCGCCGCATCGCTGCGGGCGGGGGCGGCATGGGCCGGGAAACGCGGCGCAATGGGGCTGATGGTGTTTCTGGCGGACCTGCCCGAGCTTGAAACCGCCGATCTCTTGCATATGCGCGCCAGATTCCGGCATGACCCCGCAAAGCCGCTGCGCGCCACAGACAGCAATGGACAGGCCGGGCATCCGGTGATCTTTCCGGCGCGATTGTTCGGCGCGATGGCGCAGCTTTCGGGTGATCGGGGCGCGCGGGCCATTCTGGCGGATGAAGATGTCGTCTGGCTGTCCCTGCCCGGTCGCCGTGCGACGCTGGACCTCGATACGCCCGAGGCCTGGGCCGAGTGGCGCCAGCGCCCTCGAGGCTGACGCACAAGGTTCAGCGCCCGATCACGATGTCGGCGCGCAGCCCGCCGAGACGCTGGCTTTCACCCAGGCGCAGGGTTCCGCCATGCGCCCGCGCGATATCCATCGCGATCGAGAGGCCCAAGCCCACCCCGGTACCACGGTTCTGATTGCGCGCAGGTTCCAGCCGGGCAAAGGGCTTCATCGCCTCTTCACGCCGGGACGCAGGGATGCCCGGCCCGTCATCCTCAACCCGGATCCGCAATGCGCGCTCCGTCATCAGCACGGAGAGTTCCGCCTTGCTACCATAACGCACGGCGTTGTTGATCAGATTCTCGATGGCGCGCCGGATAGCGCCCTCGCGCAACTGAACCAGCCCTGAGCCCTTCACCTCGACAAGTTCGGCGGCAATATCGGCACGCTGACAATCCTCGACAATCCGCTCGACCAGCGCGACGGGATCAAGCGCCACCGGCGCGCCCTCCTGCGCGCCCCGGGCAAAGGCCAGGAACTCGTCAAGCAGGCGCTCCATGTCGGCCACGTCCTGCTGCATGGGGATGCGGTCCTCATGATCCAGCATCGACAGGCCCAGTTTGAGGCGCGTCAACGGCGTGCGCAGATCGTGACTGACGCCGGAAAGCATCAGCGTGCGCTGCTCGATCTGGCGTTCGATCCGGGCGCGCATGTCCAGAAAGGCGTTTCCCGCCGCGCGCACCTCGATTGCACCCGCAGGGCGGTATGGTTCATGGCGCCCCCGACCAAAAGCCTCGGCGGCGCGCGCAAGCCGGGTGATCGGGCGCAGCTGGTTGCGCAGATAGAAATAGGCGATCACCGTCATCAGCACGCCGAAAAACACCATGTTCACAAAGATCTGGTGTGCGTTCTTGGGCGACACCCTTGCCCGCTCGAACTCCATCCGCCAGACCCCGTCGGGTTGGAGGATATACAAGCGCACCACACGGTCATCCGGCAGGTCCACCGCCCGAAGACCCGAAATCAGTGCCTCGAACTCTCGGATCACGACGATTCCGGTCAGATCATACCAGCGCCGCTGGTGGGTTTCGGGCAGTTCGTCCTCGGTCACGGCGCTGATCTTGATCCCGAGCGACCTTGCAAGCGACGTTTTCGCCGTCTCCTCGGCAGACAGGTTACTGGCGCGCAACACCGCGACCTCGCGGCTGGCGGTCCGGGTCATCTGCGTGGTAACACCCTCGAAATGACGCTGGAGAAACACCACCGCCATCACCAGGAACAGGCTGACAACCGGCAACAGCAGGATCAGTGCTGCCCGCCAATAAAGGCCTCGTGGCGTATATGATTTGAGCCAGTTGAACGACATGCGCCAAACCTAGACGCGCGCCACCAAGGAAGGAAGCCCGATGATGCCGCAGAGCGCATTCAATCCTCCCGTCGGCATCGCCGAGGATATGGGCCGGGGAATCCGCCGCATCCTGGCCCCCAATCCCTCGCCGATGACCTATCTGGGCACCAATACATATATGCTGGGGGAAACCGGCATTGCGGTGATCGATCCGGGGCCGGACGATCAAAGCCATCTGGCGGCGATTCTCGGGGCACTGGGTCCGGGCCAGCGGGTCACCCATATCCTCGTGACCCATGCGCATCTCGATCACTCGCCACTCGCGGCGCAACTGGCGCGTGAAACGGGCGCGAAGGTGCATGCGTTCGGCCACGCCCGCGACGGTCGCAGTGCGGTGATGGAGCGCCTCGCGCAAAGCGGCCTCAATGACGGGGGCGAAGGGATCGACCACGGCTTTTGCCCCGACATCCGGCTGGCGGATGGCGAGGTCGTCACAGGCGAGGGCTGGACCATCACCGCCCTCTGGACGCCGGGACATCTGGGCAATCACCTCTGTTTCCAGACGCGCGGCGCAGTCTTTACAGGCGATCTGGTGATGGGCTGGGCCAGTTCTCTGGTGTCGCCCCCGGATGGGGATCTGACCGATTTCATGGCCTCCTGCGCGCGTCTCAGGGATATCGGGGCAGAGGTGTTCCATTCCGGGCACGGCGCCCCGATCGACGACCCGATGGCGCGGCTCGACTGGCTGATCTCGCACCGGCGCGCGCGAGAGGCGGCGGTCCTCGCGCAACTCGGATCGGGACCCGCCACCGCCCAAGAGCTGGCGCAGCGCATCTATACCGACACGCCGCGCGCCCTTCTGCCCGCCGCCACCCGCAACGTCCTTGCCCATCTCATTGACCTGATGGGAAAAAACCTCGTCTCACCCCTCGACCCCCTGTCCTCTGACGCGCGCTTCGCCACCACCTGAGAGGCGTGACGAGACAGGCGCAAAATATGTGACAATCCCTCTGGACGCCGCCCAAGCCTGTTGCTATACGGACGCCCGTGTTCCGGCGTAGCTCAGCGGTAGAGCAGTTGACTGTTAATCAATTGGTCGTAGGTTCGATCCCTACCGCCGGAGCCAAAGATTTCAGGGGCTTAGTGTAAAGACACTAAGCCCTTTTTCTGTAACGGATCATGACTTGTCGGATCGGGCGACGCCAGCATCGGTACCCGTCGGGCTGCGCTGCGCAACGGCCCGATTCAGGCCGGGGTGTTGCCCTCTCCGATATCCCAGAACAGCCCCGCCATCAGGCGCAGCGCGTCGCGCGAAAGGGGCTTCAGAACATGCTCGTCGGGCGCGTGCTGCGAACAGCCCCTGTAGGAATGGGGCACCCAGACCGTGGGCAGGCCAAGGATGTCGGCAAAGGCATCATTGGGCAGTGACCCGGCCAGGTTGGGCAGGATATGCGGCTTTTGCCCCGAGGTTTCCTCGAGGGAGCGGGCGACGAACGTGACCCAGGGGTGATCGGGATTGAGCCGTGTCGCGCGGAAAAAACCCCGGTCATGCGCGACGATTCGCACCGCCTGAAAGCCATGCGCATCCAGGTGTCGGCGCAGTGCGGGCAGGATATCCTCGGGTTCGGTGCCCACCACATAGCGCAGCTGGCAGGTGGCGCGCGCGTGGGCTGAAATCGCATTGACCGGCGCCTCGGGCACACCGCTTTTCATGGCGAGGATCGCGAAGCTGTTCCAGCCATATACACGTTCGGCCGGGCTCAGGCTTTCCTCGCCCCAATCCTCGTCGACCGAGGGGCCGTCGCCCCCGGTTACCGGCAGTCCGGCAAGCGCGGCGCGCACATCGTCTGTCAGGCTGTCGGGACGCCACTCCGGGATGCGGATCTGACCGCGCGCGTCGGTGATAGTCGAAAGCGCCTGCGCCAGAATCATCGCCGGATCGGCCAGCAACCCGCCCCAGTTGCCCGAATGATGCGCCCCTTCGCGCAGTTCGATCACCAGGTCGAAGGTCACGCCGCCGCGCGAGCCCATGAACATGGTCGCCGTTTCGGGTTGCAGGCGCGGCCCGTCCGAGGCGATCAGCACATCCGCCTTCAGATCGTCCTTATGCGCTTCAAAGAACTCGGCAAGACCCGGCGATCCGGTCTCCTCGCCGGTTTCGATCACGATCCGGCAGTTGAAACCCAGCTTGCCGCGGCTTTGCAATGTGGCATCGAGCGCGGCGATATTGATCAGGTGCTGGCCCTTGTTGTCCGCGCTGCCCCGGCCATACAGCCGGTCGCCTTCTTCGACCAGCTTGAAGGGATGCAGGCCCTCGCGCCACTGGTCGGTCTGGGCGCGGATCACATCGCCATGACCATAGCTCAGCACCGTGGGCAGATCGGCGCCCTCGATCCGTTCGGCCACCAGAATTGGTCCGGCCCCTGCGACCGGGTTGTCGTAGGTCTTGCAGGAAAACCCCATCGTACCGAGCCGGGGGGTCATCGCCTGTTCCAGATAGCGCGCCAGTTCCGCCGCCTGCTCGGGGTTCTGGCTTTCGGTCTCATACCCCACCAGATCGGCAAGTTCGGCCTGGAACCGGCCCTCGTCGAAATAGGCTGTTACAGTGTCGATCGCGTCGCTTCGTGTCATGGTCTACCTGCTCGGTTCTTCACAAATGGCGTCGCCCCAAGGCGACATGATCTCAGTGCATCCGGTATTGACCGCGCCCTTTCGCATCACCCCTGCCGGACAGGCAAAGGCATAGGGAAAGGGGCTGCGCCGGGTAGTATGAACGGGGTGGCGCGTGCGCAGGGCATCTAGGATCTCTTCCGACAGCGTCTCATCGGCCACGATCGCCTTGCCGCCCGACACATCGATGCGCGGATGATGGAAGCACTCGGCGATATCCATCCCGAAATCCGCCACGAAAGACGCCATCTGCACCATCGCCGACACGATCTTGCGCCCGCCGGACGCCCCGAATGCGAAGCGCGCGTCGCCGCTTTCGCCAAGTATCGGGCAGACATTCATCAGGCAGCGCTTGCCCGGTGCCAGCGAATTGGGGCGTCCGGGAACCGGGTCGAACCACATGATGCCGTTATTCATGAGGAAACCGGTCTCGGGCGACACGACGCGCGCGCCGAAGATCGACAGCAACGTCTGCGTCTGGCTAACCATGTTGCCATCCCGGTCGACCACCGAGAAATGCGTCGTGCAGCCCGAATGGGACTCGGTCTCGCCACTGTCACCCATCGTCGCCAGCCGCTCGCCATAGGCGGTGCTCAGCCCCTCGGCATAGGCGCTGAAGGCTTCGCCGCCGGGCGCGGCACCGAACGCCGCTTCCGCCTCCATCACGCCAAGCGCGTGACGGAACGTCGGGCCTGCGGTCAGCCCCGGCACCACGTCGAACCGTGCGCCGCGATAATCGAAACTCAGCGGATCGCTGAACTCGGCGCGATAGGCGCAGAGATCCGCGTGGCTCAGGCTGCCACCCTTGGCCTGCATGTCGGCGGCCATCGCCGCGCCAAGCTCGCCGTCATAGAACTCGCGCGCGCCCTTGCGCGCCATCTGCTCGAGGCTGTCGGCCATGCGCCCCTGCTCCAGCCGTTTTTCGGCCAGCGCGGTCCAGCCGCTGATCGTCGGCCACTGGCCGTCCTCAAGGAACATCGCGGCGGCATCCGGGTCCTTGGCCAACTCGCGGGTGGTCGAGGCGATGATCAGCGCGGCATACCAGTCCACCAGCAGTCCGTCGCGGGCAAAGCGGATCGCCGGCGACAGAAGCTCGCCCCAGGGCATCCGCCCGAATCGCTCATGCGCCTGGCCCATGCCGTCGACCAGCCCCGGCACCGCAACGGCGGTGGCGCCCTGGACATTGCGATCGTCAACCACTTCCTCCCAGGGGAACAGATCGCCCGCAACCCCCCTGCCCGTAAGCGGGTAGTCGGCAGGATCAAGCGCCGCCGGGGCGCGCATCCCGTAGTTCAGCGCATGCGCCTTGCCGGTATCGGCGCGCCACAGCATCAGCGCGCCACCGCCTGCCGGGCCGCTCATCCAGGGTTCCAGCACACCGATGGCAAAGGAGGTGGCCACCGCGGCATCAACCGCATCACCCCCTGCTTCCAGCACCGCGGCGCCCGCCTCGGCCGCCAGCCGGTGTTGCGCGGCAACGACGCCATATTCGGTTTCGATGACGATTTTCCGGGTTTGCGCGCTGCGCGACAGGTTCACGGACATGTCAGGCGACCTTCGGATCATACATGGGGCTGTCGGGATCGTGCAGGTGGCATTCCACATGGCCGTGGCTGGTGGGAACAGGCCTTGGCGCGACGCTCTTGCAATGCGCGCCCGCCATCGGGCAGCGCGGATGGAACTGGCAGCCGCTCGGCGGGTCGATCGGGTTGGGATAGGCCATGCCAAGCTGGGTGTCGGGCACCCCAAGCCCCGGCTCGGGCGTCAGCACCGATTTCAGCAGCGCCTGCGTATAGGGATGGCGCGCATCGTCGAACAGACCCGCCACGTCGGATTCCTCGACGATCCGACCCAGATACATGACCGCCACCCGCGTCGCCAGGTGCTCGACCACTGCCAGGTCGTGGCTGATGAACAGATAGGTCAGGCCAAACTCGCTGCGCAGATCTCCCAGCAGGTTCAGGATCTGGCTCTGTACTGACACATCCAGCGCCGATGTCGGCTCGTCGCAGATCACGATCTCGGGCTTCATGATCAGCGCCCGCGCGATGGCGACCCGCTGGCGCTGACCGCCCGACATCTGGCTGGGATAGGTGTTCATGACCCGCGCGGGCAAGCCCACGATATCGAGAATACGACGCACTTCCTTGTCCCAATGCGCCTTGTCGCCAATCCCGTGCACCCGCAGCGGAAGGGACACGATGTCATAGATGCTCTTGCGCGGATTGAGCGATGAATAGGGATCCTGGAAAATCGGCTGGATCCGGCGCGCAAGGCTCAGGCGGTCCTGGGCGGTGATCTCCTGACCATCCACCATGACCTGCCCCAAGCTCGGCGCCTCGAGTCCGAGCAGGATCTTGGCCAGAGTCGATTTCCCGCAACCGGATTCGCCCACCAGCCCCAGAACCTCGCCGCGCGGCAGCGACAACGAGACATCATTGACCGCCGTCAGCGGCTTGGCCTTGCCAAAGAGGCCCTGCTTGACGCGATAGGTCTTGGTGACATTGCGCAGTTCCAGCACCGCCGAAGTGGTTGCCTGCTCGGTCATGCGATGACCTCCTCGTCGTGGCGCTTGCCGTCTTCATGAACGCAGCGAAAGGCGTGCTCGGGGCGGCCCTGCAAGGGAATGTCCTGATGACAGGCGGCCATCGCATGCGGACAGCGCGTGCGAAACGCGCAGCCCTCGATATCGCCGACCAGCGACGGCACGATCCCCGGAATGGTGCCAAGCGTGCTGCCGCGCGCAGTCTTGCCGGGCAAAGGGATGCAGCGCAGCAGACCGCGCGTATAGGGATGCGAGGGCGAGTTGAACACATCCACCGCCGAGCCGGTCTCGACCAGCTCTCCGGCATACATCACCGCGACCTTGTCGGCGACCCGCGCCACCACGCCCAGGTCATGGGTGATGAGGATCATCGCCATGTTCATTTCCTGCCCAAGGTCATGCAGCAGGCGCAGGATCTGCGCCTGGATGGTCACATCCAGCGCCGTTGTCGGCTCGTCCGCGATGATCAGCTCGGGTTCGCACATCAGCGCCATCGCGATCATGACGCGTTGACGCAGCCCGCCCGACAGTTGGTGCGGATATTGCGACAGGCGGCTGGCGGCGGCGGTGATGCCGACCTTCTCCAGCAACTCGGTGGCGCGCGCGCGGGCGGCCTCCCGGCTGACGGACTTGTGCAGGCGCAGCGCCTCGATCAGCTGGTCGCCGATCGTGTAGGCGGGATTGAGCGATGTCATCGGCTCCTGAAAGATCATCGACATCCGGTCACCGCGCAGCGCGCGCATGGTGCGCGGACTCGCCGTGGTCAGCTCGGTGCCGTCGAATTCCATCCGGTCGGCACTGCGGTCGATATTCTTGCCCAGGAGCCCCATCAACGCCAGCGATGTCAGCGACTTCCCGGAGCCGCTTTCGCCGACGATGCAAAGGGTCTCGCCCCGGTTCAGATCGAAGTCGATGCCGCGCACCGCATGCAGGGTGCCCCCACCGACGGGAATGTCGATCGTCAGGTTTCGGACGCTCAACAGGGGTTTTTCCATTGTCTCAGCTCCGGTTTTCGGGGGCAGTCACGTCGCGCAGACCATCGCCCATGAGGTTGATCGCCAGCACAAGCAGGAACAGCACCGCGCCGGGGATAAGCACCATCCAGGGCTCGAACAGCATCATGTTCTTGCCCTCCGAGACCATCAGGCCCCAGCTTGGCGTCGGCGGTTGCACGCCAAGACCCAGGAAGGACAGCGCCGCTTCCAGAAGGATGGCGTGGGCCATCTCCAGCGTGACCACCACGATCAGGTTGTTGGCGATGTTGGGCATGATCTCGGACAGGATCACGCGCGGCGTCGATGCGCCGATGGCGCGCGCGGCGGCAACATATTCGCGCCCCCGCACCTGTAGCGTCGAGGCGCGCATGACCACAGCGAAGCGGTCCCACAACAGCAGGCCAAGCACAACGATCACGACCTGGAGCGATCCGCCCAGGATGGCCACGACCGCCAGCGCGACCAGCACGACCGGCATCGCAAGGCGCACGTTGATCAGGAACGTGACCACCATGTCCACACGGCCGCCGAAATAGCCCGCGGCCACGCCCATTGCCGTGCCGATCACGCCCGAGATCAACGCCGCCACCGCGCCGATCATCAGCGAGACACGCGCGCCATAGATCAGCCGCGACAGGTAATCTCGCCCCAGATGGTCGGTGCCCAGCGGGTGTTCCCAGTCGCCGCCCAGGAAAACAGGCGGCTGCATCCGGGTCATCAGGCTTTGGGCATAAGGATCATGCGGCGCCAGAAGCGGAGCGAAGATGGCTATGAACAGCAGGATCGCAAGGACGATCCCGCCAAACAGCAGCCCCTGATGCCCGAAGACGCGCTTGCGCAACATCTGGCCGGGTGTCGGGCCGGTGATCTCCTGCAGCAAGGAATCTGTGGTGCTGGTGTCAGACATCTCAGCTGCTCCTCATGCGCGGATCAAGCCAGGCGTTCAGCACGTCGGCAAGGAAGGTGAAAACGATATAGAACATCGAGAAGACAAGGATCAGCGCCTGAACGGTCGGCAGATCGTTGCGTGCGATGCTTTCCCAGGCAAGGTAACCCGCGCCGTGCAGCGCGAAGATCGACTCGACCACGATCGAGCCGCCCAGCATGAAACCCATCTGCACCGCAGCCAGCGACACCACCGGAATGATCGCATTGCGCAGCGCGTGGCGGAACAGGATCCGTCCCTCCGGCGCGCCCTTGGCGCGCGCGGTGCGGATATAGTCCGAGGACAGCACATCCAGCATCCCCGCCCGCGTCAGGCGCATGATCGCCGGCATCGCGTAATAGCCCAGAACGATGGTTGGCATGATGAAATGCGCCGGGCTCGACGCGCCCGAGGGCGGAAGCCAACCCAGCTTGATGGCAAACAGCACGATCAGGATCAGGCCGAACCAGAAGCTCGGCATCGCCTGCCCTGCCACCGACAGGAACAAGGCCACACGGTCGATGATCGAATTGGGCCGGATCGCCGCGGCGACACCAAGCGGCACCGCAGTCAGCAATGCGAAGCTGATGCCGCAGACCCCCAGCGTCATGGTCACACCAAGCCGCTCGAAGATCAGCGAGGCCACCGGCAGGCGGAAATAATAGCTCTCGCCGAAATCACCGCGCAAAGCCGAGAACAGCCAGTCGCCGTATTGAATCAGCATCGGGCGGTCGAAGCCGTAAAGCTTGCTGATCGCCTCGATATCCTCGCCGCTGGCGGTCTCGCCCGCCAGCGCCGCAGCGGGATCGCCCGCGAGGAACAACAACGTGAAACTGATGAACGACACCGTGAAGGCCACTAGGACAGCAAGGCCAAGCCGTTTGAGAATGAATGTCAGCACGGAGACACCTTTGGTTATCGCGCGCTTCGCGGCGCGGCGATTGCATGGGGGCTACAGGTGCACTGGCGGGGGCCGCAATGGCCCCCGCACCGGAGCCTGGATCAGTTCCAGCTCATCGTGGTGAAGCGCAGCACCTCGTCGGCGGTGGGTGTGTACTCGACCTCGTTGGTGAACACGTAGTTCGTGTTGTACGAGAACATCGGCGCCCAATAGGCCTGGTCGGTGATCCGCTCGATCGCCTTGGCGTAATTCTCGATACGCGTATCGGGATCGGTCGAGCTGTCGGCGATGTTGAGATACTCAAGCACCTGGTCGTCGCGCGCGTCGTCAAGCGATCCATGCTTGAAGAACTGGCTGACCATCGCCGAGGCATCGTTGATCGAGAAGCTGCCCCAGGTCAGGAAGGCCAGCGGCACTTCGCCCTTCATGTTCTGCTCACGCAGCGCGGAGTATTGCAGGAACTTGAAATCGGTCTGGATGCCGACCGCGTTCAGGTAGCTCATGATCGCCTCGGCATATTCGCGGTTGCGATAGGCGTAGAACTCGATCGTGAAGCCATCGGGATACCCGGCTTCCGCCAGCAGCGCCTTGGCCTTCTCGGGATCATACTCGTAGGACTTGGCCGCATCTTCCACGCAACCGAACTGGCTCGGGAAGCAGGGCGTCGAGACCACGCGCGACTTGCCCTTCAGAAGCGCTTCGACCAGCTCTTCACGGTTGATCGCATGGTTGATCGCGCGGCGCACGCGCAGGTCGGTGACGGGCGTGTCACCCGAACGGCCCGCGGCATCCATGTTCAGATACCCGACGCGCATGGTGGATTCGTTCTTGACGGTGAACTGATCCATCGTGGCCAGCTTTTCGGCCTGGTCGGCGGGCACCTGCCAGATCAGGTCAAGCGACCCGCTGAACAGTTCGGCCATCTGCGTGTTCACATCCGGAATGGTGCGGATGTCGACATTGGCGATTTCCGGCTGGCCCTTGGGGCTGTCGTGGTAGTTCTCGTTCTTTTCCAGCACGAAATGCTGGCCGGGCACCACCGACACGACCTTGTAGGGGCCGGTTCCGACCGGCTCGAGCCCCATGCCGCTGGGGCCAACCTCGGCATAGTAATCGGACGGATACATCGACACCGGACCCGACAGGAATTCGATCGCCGCCGGGAACTTTTCCTTCAGGTGGATGCGCACGGTATAGTCGTCCACCTTCTCGGCGGATTCCATCCAGTTCACGTTGCGCTGCGTCTTGACGCCGTTCTCTTCCTTGGCAACGAAATTGACGGTGTAGACAACGTCATCGGCATTGAAGGGCGAACCATCGTGAAAGGTCACGCCCTCGCGCAGCTTAAGCTCCAGGGTGGTGTCGTCGATCCATTCCCAGGATGTCGCCAGGTTACCCTTGTATTCATTGGTCGCCGGATCGCGGTAGATCAGGCCATCCCAGATGGCGCGCTGCAACACCACGCCTTCGCGCGACGAGTTGAAATAGCTGTCGACATTCTCGAGCTCTTTGGTGAACGCTACGCGCAGCGTGTCGTTCGCCTTGTCGGCCCAGGCGCCGCCGGCGGCGGCGATCAGCGCGATGCTGGCGATTCCGGATTTGAACCAGGATTTCTTCATCATTGTCTCCCTGTTGTGATCAAGCGCACATTGGCGCCAAAAATCTTTGCTTTCATTCTTCGTGTATCATACTATGATACCTTGAACCTTCATATGATCCATTAATTCTAACCTGCCCGCCTGCGTCAACCCCCTTGAACGCTCCCGGGCGGGAAAAACCCGAGAGCGCCATGACCACGAAACAAAATACCCTTTATGTCGGTTCGCTTGCCAAGGGTTTGCGACTTTTACGGGCATTCGATGAAAGCCACACCGAGCTCACGCTCTCCGACCTCGCACAGCGAAGCGGGCTCGACAAAAGCGCGACTCAGCGCCTTGCCAACACCCTCCATATCGAGGGCATGCTCGACAAGGATCCGGTGACGCGCCGCTTTCGTCCCTCGCATGCATGGCTTCAGATGGCCTATGCCTATTACTGGTCCGATCCCCTGGTCGGACAGACGATTCCCAAGCTCATCAGCCTCTCGCAAGAGATCGGCGAAACCATCAACCTTGCCGAACTGTCGGGCGACCACATCATCTATGTCAGCCGCCTGCCCTGCAAACGCACCTATTTCGCCGCCACCATCATCGGGCGCCGCCTGCCGGCGCTCTCGACATCCGCGGGGCGTGCAATGCTGGCCACCTTTCCCGAAGACGAACGCCGCGCCGCGGTCGACAACTGGCCGATCATCCAGTTCACACCCTGCACCACGCTTGACCGGGGCAGTATCCGCGACAGCGTCGAACGCGCGGTGCATGACGGATTCGCGATCTCGACCGGGCAGATGATTCTGAACGAGATCGGCGTTGCCGCGCCCATTCCGGGCCATGACGGACGCGCAATGGCGGCGGTGCAATGTTCTGTTTCGGCCCATACATGGACGCGCGAAAAGATCATCGCCGAGATTCTGCCCCAGATTCAGGATACCGCGAATTCCATCTCGCCGTCATTCCAGGCGCAGCGAGGCTATTCCCGCAGTCCGGCTGGCTGACGGCGCGACGCGCGCCTGTTCAGTCCTCTTCGCTGCGTTCCGGCGGGTCCTGGTAGATCGACCAGCCGTATTCGCTTTCGGTGCCGGGCAGATCGGACTGATGCAGATTCGCCTGCATGAAGGTCTTGGCGATGAAATTTGCGGTGATCGGCGCGGTCAGGAACAGGAACAGCGTGATCAGCAGCTCGTGAAACGAGAACATGCCCTTCACCAGCAGGAAATACAGCATCGAACCGATCAGTACGCCGCCGACACCCAGCGTCGTCGCCTTGGTCGGGGCATGAAGGCGCTGCATCGTGTCACGCAGCTTGATCATCCCGAACGAGCCGACCAGCCCGAAGATCCCCGCCACGACGAGGAAAAAGGAAATCAGCAATTCGCTTACAAGATCCATGATCGTCCCCTATTCGATGATGTCGCCGCGCAGCACGAAGCGGCAATAGGCGACGCTCGAAACGAACCCCACCATCGCCACCAGCATGGACGCTTCGTAATAGACGGTGGTGCCCTGCCACATCCCATAAAGAATCAGCAGCGCGATGATGTTGATCACCATCGTATCCAGCGCGAGGATGCGGTCAGCGCTGTCCGGCCCGGTGGCGATGCGCCAGAGGTTGAACAGCAGGCCCAGCCCGAAACAGCCCGTGGCGAATGTCAGCGCAGCGGTGATCATTGGAAAATCTCCCTCAGGCGCCACTCGTAGCGGCTCTTGATCTGATCGCGCACACCGTCGGGATCGTCGGTATGCAGGCAATGCACAAGGATACTGCTGCCATCCGCCGCCAGCATCGCCGACACGGTGCCCGGCGTCATGGTGATGGTCCCTGCCAGCACGGTGATTGCCTCGGGCGAGGTCAGCTCGAGCGGCACTGTGATCCAGTGCGAATGGATATTTCGGTTGCGCTTGAAGAGGATGATCATTGCCACCTCGACGTTGGCCACCACGATATCCCAAAGCACGATCATGAAATACTCGATCACCCGCAACGGCCGCCCGATCTTGGCGCGGCGCGGCCAGTATGGCGCGGTCATGATCGGCACGACGATCCCCAGAATGCCGCCAAGCAGCAGGTTGCCGGGGGTGACCTTGTTGACCAGCCCCAACCATACGGCGGTCAGCAACACGCTCAGCAACGGATGTGGAAAGATGCGCCCGATCATTGCTTGACCTCCGCGTCAGGATCCAGCACCGCCGCGACATAATCCGATCCGTCGAACAGCTGATGCGCCGCCTTGTCCATGAAGCCGGTCATCGGCCCGGCCAGAAACGCCAGCACAGCCAGGATCGCCAGCGCCATCACCGTCGGCGCCACCTCAAGCGCCCCTGCCCTCGCCGGTCCCGGCGGCGGAGCGTCCCCTGCTTCGGTCTCATCGGGGTTGCCGGTGTCTTCCTCGGGCTCTGCGGGCGCGAGTGCGGTCGATTTCCAGAACAGGATCGAACCCGCCCGCGCAAATCCCACGATGGTCATCAGCGACCCCACGAGGATCGCGATCCAGGCCGCCGTCATCGCCGCTGAATCGCGCAGCCCGTCAAGGATCAGCAACTTGCCCAGGAACCCGCTCAGGGGTGGCATCCCCGCCATCGCGATCGCCCCGGCAAAGAACAGGGCCGCGAAAAGCCCGTTCTGCACCGTCGGCGGCTCGGCCCGCAGCAGATCGCCGCCGGGGCGGCGCGATACCACCAGATCGGCCAGCAGGAACAGCGCCGCCGCCGAGAATGTCGAATGCACCAGATAGTAAAGCGCCGCCGTGGTCGCTTGCGGGGTAAAGGCGGCCACCGCGATCATCATCGTGCCCATCGACCCCACGACCGAGAACGACAGCAGCGGCATCAGGCGCCGCGCGCCCAGGACCCCGACCGCGCCGATTGCCACCGTGACCACCGCGGCCGGCATCAGCCAATCGCCGATCAGCCCGCCCAGACCGGGCACGTCCGGCCCGAACACCACCGCGTGAATGCGGATGATCGCGTAAGCGCCGACCTTGGTCATGATCGCGAACAGCGCCGCCACCGGCGCAGGCGCATTGGCATAGGTCGCAGGCAGCCAGAACTGCACCGGGAAAAGCGCGGCCTTGATCGCGAAGACCACCATCAGCAGGATCGCCGCAACCCGCACCAGCGCCGCATCCTCCAGCGGCAATTCACGCACCTTCACCGCAAGATCCGCGATATTGAGCGTCCCGGTCGAGGCGTAAAGCGTGCCGAGCGCGAACAGGAAAAGGGTCGAGCCCGCAAGGTTCATCACCACGTATTGCAGGCCCGCCTGCAGGCGCACGCGCCCGCCGCCATGAATCATCAGGCCGTAGGAGGCGATCAGCAGCACCTCGAAAAAGACGAACAGGTTGAAGGCGTCGCCGGTCAGGAACGCACCGCAAATGCCCATCAGCTGGAACTGGAAGAGCGCGTGGAAATGGCGCCCGCGGTCGTCCCATCCGCTCGCGCTCGCATGCAGCAGGACAACCAGCGCCAGCGCCGACGTGACCAGCAGCATCAGCGCCGAAAGCCGGTCCAGCACCAGCACGATGCCGAAGGGCGCCGCCCAATCGCCCATCCGGTAGACATGCGTGGTGCCATCCGCCGCCATCACCATCAGCCCCACGGCGATAGCCGCCAGCGCGATGGTTCCCGCGAATGAGGCCGCGCGCGCCAGCGTGATATCATGGCGCATCACGAAGGCGATGATCGGCGCCAGCAGCGCAGGCAGGACGACCGGGGCAACTATCCAGTGACTCATGCTCGGTTTTCCCCTTGCGCCGACAGGGCGTCATCATCGTCTCTGGCGTCATCCTCGCCGGTCATGTCGATCCGGTCGTGATCCGCCTCGAGAAACGCGCCAAGCGCGATCATCACCAGCACCGCCGTCATCCCGAACGAGATCACGATCGCCGTCAGAACCAGTGCCTGCGGCAACGGGTCGGAATAGGCGACATCGGCGTATTTGTTCAGCACCGGCGGCGCGTTGACCGCCAGCCGGCCGGTCGCGAACAGAAAGATATTGACCGCATAGGTCAGCAACGCCAGCCCGAGGATCACCGCGAAGGCGCGCAGCCGCAGGATCAAATAGACCCCGCCCGCCGTCAGCACGCCGATTGAACTTGCAACCACAATCTCCATGTCACTCGACCTCCGGCTTTCTCTGCTCGACCGTCAGCGACGGGTCGTAATCCATCGGCTCCACATTGACCGTCTCACCGGCATAGCGGGCGATCCGCGACAGGCTGTAGAGCATCAGCATCACCGCCCCCAGCACCGTCAGGAACACGCCAAGGTCGAACGCCATCGCCGTGGCCCATTCAAACTCCTCGATCGGGGGCCAGTGGATATAGCCATAGGCGCTGGTCAGGAAGGGCTTGCCCGCCAGCCATGCACCCGCACCCGTGAGGCCCGCGATCACCACGCCCCAGCCGATCATCATGTGATATTCGATCCGCTGGCGGCTCTGGGTCCAGGCGAAGCCCGACGCCATGTATTGCATCAGCAGCGCGATCGAGATGACCAGCCCGGCCACGAAGCCGCCGCCAGGCTGGTTGTGGCCGCGCAGGAAGATGTAGACCCCGACCATCACCGCGATCGGCATCATCGCGCGCGTCGCCACCACCATCATCAGCGGGTGGCGGTCGCGCGAGCGGTCGGGCGGCACCGGGCGCGCCCGCAGGCGGCGCCCCGCCGGCCCCGCCAGCAGGGCCTCCATCAGCGCGAAGATGGTCAGCCCGGCAATCCCCAGCACGATGATCTCGCCGTAGGTGTCATAGCCCCGGAAATCGACCAGGATCACGTTGACCACGTTGGTGCCGCCGCCGCCCTTGTAGGCATTGGCCAGATGGAACTCCGAGATCGGGCTGAAGTCGCGTATCAGGAAGGCCATCGCCAGCGCGGCAGCCGCCCCGCCCGCGACCAGCGCAATCGCCCCGTCGCGCAGACGCAGCAGCGCACCGCTTTCCTTCGGGCTTTCCTTGGGCATGAAATAGAGAGCCAGCAGCAACAGCATGATCGTCACGGTCTCGACCGAGATCTGCGTCAGCGCCAGGTCGGGCGCCGACAGGTAGATGAACCCGCCCGACAACATCAGGCCGATCACCCCGATCAGCACCAGCGCGCGGAACCGGTTCCGATGATGCAGCACGACCAGAATCGTCGCCCCGACAAGCAGCAGCCAGCCAACCGCCACGACCGGCGGAACCGGAAGGATCTCGCGCGTCGGCGGGCTCATCTCGCCGCCCGAGAAGGCCGCGTATCCCAACAGCACGGTGGCGGCGATGAAGATCGCAAGGTATCGGCTGATCGCGCCGTTATGCAGCCCCTCGGCCAGGGCGCGCGACAGCGCCGCGATACCCCCGACCAGCCCGTCGAAGATCGTTTTCGCCTCGGGTCGCGGCGCCGCGATCCAGGCCCGGTCCAGCGGCCGGTGCAGCGCCAGCAGGACAGCGCCGCCCAGAACGGCGATGATCGACATGATCAGCGCCGGGGTGACCCCATGCCAGATCTTGAGATGCGGATGCATCTCGGCGCCGGTCACGGCGCTCGCCGCCGCCGCCACCAGCGGCTCGGCCAGATGCGGCATGATCCCGATCACCATCACCAGCACCGTCAGGAAAGCGGGCGCGGCCCACATGCCGAACGGCGGGTCATGCGGATGGGACGGGTAATCGTCGCGCGCCGGCCCGGCAAAGACGTGAAAGATGAACCGCAGCGAATAGGCCACCGACAACAGCGCGCCGATCGTCGCCAGCACCGGCACGATCCAGGGATTGCCGAACCAGCCGGTATGCGCCGCCTCTTCCAGCATCAGCTCCTTGGACAGGAACCCGTTGAAGAACGGAATCCCGGCCATCGACAGCGCAGCCAGCGTGCCGATCAGCGCCGTCACCGGCATGAACTTGGCAAGACCACCAAGCCGCTTGATGTCGCGGGTATGGGTCTCGTGGTCGACGATCCCGGCGGTCATGAACAAGGTCGCCTTGAAGGTCAGGTGGTTGATGACGTGAAACACCGCCGCCACCGCCGCCGCCTTGCTGCCAAAGCCCAGCAACATGGTCAGCAGGCCAAGGTGACTGACGGTCGAAAACGCCAGCAGGGCCTTCAGATCGTCCTTGAACAGCGCGATCAGCGCGCCGAGAACCATCGTGACAAGGCCCGTGATCGACACGATATAGAACCAGGCATCCGTGCCCGACAGCACCGGCCACATCCGCGCCATCAGGAACACGCCCGCCTTCACCATCGTGGCCGAATGCAGGTAGGCCGAAACCGGCGTCGGCGCGGCCATCGCATGCGGCAGCCAGAAATGGAACGGGAACTGCGCCGATTTGGTGAATGCGCCCAGCAGGATCAGGATCAGTGCCGGCAGATACCACTCCGAGGCGCGGATCGCGTCGCCCTCCGCCAGGATGTCGGTCAGGTTGTAGCTGCCCACGATATCGCCCAGGATCAGCATCCCCGCGATCATCGCAAGCCCGCCCGCCCCGGTCACCGCCAGTGCCATGCGCGCGCCTTGGCGCCCCTCGGGCAAGTGCTTCCAATACCCGATCAGCAGGAACGAGGACAGGCTGGTCAGCTCCCAGAAAATCAGCAACAGCAGGATATTGTCCGAAATCACGATGCCCAGCATCGCGCCCTGGAACAGCAGCAGACAGGTATAGAACTGTCCCATCGGGTCCTCGCCCGACAGGTAGAAGCGTGCATAGAGCGTAATCAGAAGCCCCACGCCCAGGATCATGCCCGCGAACAGAAATCCCAGCCCGTCGAGGAAGAAACTGGCGCTCAGCCCCAGCTGCGGCAACCAGACCAGCTCGGCCTGCAACACTTCGCCGCGCAGCACCGCGGGTGCCAGCGTACCCAGCATGACCAGCGCCGCCAGCGTCGGCACGGCGGTAAATGTGGCGCAGGCCGTTCGTCCGGCGCGGATCATCAGCCCCGGCACCAGCGCCCCCAGGAATGGAAGCAGCGCAATGATAGGTAATAGACTTCCGCCGTCGCTCATATCCGCTCCGTTTCAAACACTGTTCACGCGTTCTTCAAGCGGAATCGCCACATGAGCCACATGCAATTCCCCCGCCCCTGTCGGTCCCGGCCCCGGTGCGCATCGTCCCGCGCGCTCCCGTCGCCGTCCCCTTCTTAAAAATTTGTCGCTTCGGCCACAAGTCAACCAAAACCGAAACTTCGGCCCGCGTCAAATGGCGCACCGCACCCACCGAAACGTCCCTTGCATCGCAGGAACCGTCCCGCAGGGCAAGACCGTGCGGCCTTCCGTCCGCCCGGCACATCATGCGCAAATCGAATTGCAAATCCCGTGCCGGAACGCCTACATAAGCACCAGTCCAAGCGCATCAATTACGGTGCCGATACAGCCGCGAGCCATGCCATGCCGATTTTCCGACACGACGGCGCCATTTATCTCTTCGCCCATGTTCCGAAAAGCGGCGGCTCGACGGTGGAACACGGGCTTCAGGACGCCGGGATCAAGATGTCCTTCCTCGATGCCGACTGGCTCGGCCCGAACGTGCCCGACTGGAACCGCTCCTCGCCCCAGCATGTGCCGCGCAACGTGTTGGCGCGGCTGTTCGACCCGGATTTCTTCGACCACAGCTTCGCCTTTATGCGCGACCCGGTCGACCGCTTCCTCAGCGCCTTCAACTTCAATCGCAGCCTCGGACATATCCCGCGCCGCCAAGGCCTGCGCCGGTTCCTCGACCGGCTGGAACGCTCGGATAACCATTTCGAGAACAGGTTCGACAATCACTTCCTGCCCGCTGACCGGATCGTGCCGGAAACCTGCACGATATTTCACCTCGAAAACGGGTTCGCGCCGCTGTCGGACTGGCTGCGAAAAACCTCCGGCGGCAGCCTCAGCGTCGATTTCGGACACCACAACAAATTCGCGCCCCCCGCGCCGGAGCGCCCCAAGGGGCTGATCGACGCCATCGTCAGCGACGCGTCCGAAATCCGTCAGGTCACCGCCGACATGCTCGACCGCGAAACCCGCGAATGGATCTGCGAACTCTACGCAGAGGATTACAAGCGGTTCTATTGACCCCCCGGGCCTCTCGCGTGGGGGGTCAGTAATTTCCGGCGACATATTTGGCGATGGCCGCGCCGCGTGAATTCACGTCCAGCTTCTGATAGATCGCCTTGAGGTAATATTTGACCGTGTTCTCGCTCAGGCCCAGCCGGGCGGAGATCTGGAAATTCGTTAGCCCGTCCACCAGCAGCGCCAGGATCTCGTGCTCGCGCCGCGACAGTGCGTCGGCATTGTCCGATGTCAGCCGCCGCAGGATCTCGGTCGGCATGATCGCATGCCCCTCCACCAGCTTGCCCAGGATTCGCGGCAGGCTGGTCAGGATCTGGCTCATCATGCAGACCGAATTCGCGCCCTCCTTCACCGCCATGCGGATAAAGGCGAACTCGGTGTCCTCGGCGATGACCACCACCATCACCTCCGGGTGATCCTTGCGCACCATCTCCAGAACCTGGGTCAGGTCGCCATCCGCCAGTCGCACCCCGAGGATCAGGATCGATTTGCCGCGCGCGCCCGACAACAGCTTCTTGAGGCTCGCCTTGTCGTTCGCAAAGGCCCCGAGCGCCACCTCCGGGATCTGCGCCACGAGCGAACCGATGCCCTGACAGACAATCGCCTGCCGGTCGGCAACGATGACCTGCGGAACATCGGACGCCGCGCCAGGCGCGGGCGTTCCCAAGATGGGTTGTCTCTCCTCCATCGCACGAGCTTACACCAGGAATCTCCGCGCGCCATGCTGCAAATTGCGACATATGATCACCCGAAACCGATGATTTTAAAGGAAAATTCTGCATACCGGGGCATACCGACGTATTCCGTCCTTCCCCGTCACCCAAACGGGTGGGGCCGCCCTACCCGTTCGTTGGCAGGCCCGCGCCGCTGGCCTCGATGACCATTCCTTCGGGCGTTTCGCGATGGGGGTGCGCTGGCCGATACAAGAGGGCAGACCCTGATTTCGGAGGAAGATCATGAACGGCTACCAACATCTTTTCATCCCCGGCCCCACCAATGTGCCCGAACCCGTGCGCCAGGCCATGAACATCCCGATGGAGGACATGCGCGCCCCCGATTTCGGCGATTTCGTCTCAGGCATTCTCGAGGATCTGAAACGGGTCTACCGCCTTCGCAATGGCCGCGTCTTCGTCTTTTCCTCATCCGGCACCGGCGCCTGGGAGGCGGCGATCTCGAACACGCTCAACACCGGCGACCGTGTGCTGATGTCGCGCTTCGGGCAGTTCTCGCTGCTCTGGGCCGACATGGCCCGCCGCCTCGGCCTCGACGTGACGCTTTGCGACACCGACTGGGGCAAGGGCGTCCCGGTCGACGACTACGCGGCGCAGCTGCGCGACGACCGCGACCACCGGATCAAGGCCGTCTTCTGCACCCATAACGAAACCGCGACCGGCGTGACCTCGGATATCGCCGCGATCCGGCGCGCGCTCGACGATGCGCAGCACCCCGCGCTGCTCTTCGTGGATGGAGTCAGCTCGATCGGGTCGATCGAATTCGAGATGGAGGAATGGGGCGTCGACCTCGCCGTCGCGGGCTCGCAAAAGGGCTTCATGCTGCCCGCCGGGCTTGGCTTCCTCGGGGTTTCAGACAAGGCCCTGGCCGCCCATGAACACGCGACCATGGCGCGCTGCTACTTCAGCTTCGCAGACATGATCGCGCTCAACGACACCGGCTATTTCCCCTATACCCCCGCCACGCAGCTACTGCGCGGGCTGCGCACATCGCTCGACATGCTGCTCGGCGCGGGGATGGAAACCGTCTGGGCGCGCCACAACCGGCTGGCGCGCGGCGTGCGCGCCGCCGTTGCCGCATGGCAGGGCTGCCGCCTCGTGGCCGAAGACCCGCAATGGTATTCCGATACCGTCTCGGCGATCTACACGCCGCAGGGCGTCGATGCGCGCGACGTGATCTCGACCGCCTATTACAAATACCAGACCTCGCTCGGCTCGGGCCTCAACATCCTCGCGGGGCGCGCCTTTCGCATCGGCCATCTGGGGTCGCTCAACCCGGTGATGCTCTGCGCCGCGATCTCGGCGGCGGAAATGGCGCTGCGCGACTCGGGCGCCGTGATCGAACCCGGTGCCGGCGTGGCCGCCGCGCAGGAATGCTACCGCCTCACCACGCCCGACGGGATCGAACAGCCCGCCTCGCAAGCCGCCTGAATGCGCCACACCAAAGGACCCTGACATGAGCTACACCCTGCACCCACTGAAGAAACAGCGCCTGCAACGCTCGGAACTGGCCGTGCCCGGCTCGAATCCTTCGATGATCGAGAAGGCCGCCGACAGCCCCGCCGATTACATTTTCTTCGACCTCGAAGATGCCGTGGCACCCCCCGACAAGATCAAGGCCCGCGCCAATATCATTCAGGCGCTCAACGATATCGACTGGAAGGCCCGCGGCAAGACCATCTCGATCCGCATCAACGGGCTCGATACCCATTACATGTATCGCGATGTGGTCGAGGTGCTGGAACAGGCGGGTCAGCATGTCGACACGATCCTCGTCCCCAAGGTGGGCGTGCCCGGCGATCTCTACACGGTCGAAACAATGGTGTCCCAGATCGAGACCGCCTGCGCCCTGCCCCACCGCATCGGGCTTGAGGCGCTGATCGAAACAGCGCTCGGCATGGCCAATGTCGAAGCCATCGCCGCCACGCCGGGCCGCCTCGAGGCGCTGCATTTCGGCGTCGCCGATTACGCCGCCTCCAACCGCGCACGCACCGTGGTGATCGGCGGGCTCAACCCCGACTATCCGGGCGATCAGTGGCATTTCGCCCTTTCGCGCATGACCGTCGCCTGCCGCGCCTACGGGCTGCGCGCCATCGACGGCCCGTTCGGCGATTTCTCGGACCCCGACGGATATATCCTTTCGGCCAAACGCGCCGCTGCGCTCGGGATCGAGGGCAAATGGGCCATCCACCCCAGCCAGATCGCGCTGGCCAACGACGTGTTCTCGCCCCCCGAGGCTGAAGTCACCCGCGCCCGCGCCATCATCGAGGAGCTGAAGAAAGCCGCCGCCGAGGGCCGCGGCGCCGCCAGCCTCGATGGCAAGATGATCGACGCCGCCTCCGAGCGCATGGCCAACAACGTCATCGCCGTCGACGACGCCATCGCCGCGCAGAACGGCTAGGAAAGGGAGAAAGACATCATGGATATCCACGAATACCAGGCCAAGGAACTGCTCAAGCGCTTCGGCGTACAGGTGCCGCGCGGCGGCATCGCCTACAGCCCCGAACAGGCCGTCTATCGCGCCAGCGAGCTTTCGGGCGACAAATGGGTGGTCAAGGCACAGATCCATTCCGGCGCGCGCGGCAAGGCGGGCGGCGTGCGTATTTGCGCCTCCGAGGAGGAAGTCTGCGACGCCGCCGCCTGGATGCTCGGGCGCAAGCTCGTGACCCACCAGACCGGTCCCCAGGGCAAGCTGGTGAGCCGCCTCTATGTCGAAGAGGCCACCGCCATCGCCCAGGAAATCTATCTCGGCTTCGTGATGGACCGCAAACTCGAACGCGTCGTGGTCGTGGCCTCGGCCCAGGGCGGCATGGAGATCGAGGAAATCTCCGCCAACGAGCCTGACTCGATCATCCGCTCCGTGGTCGATCCGGCGGTGGGGATGCAGGCCTTCCAGGCCCGCGAAATCGCCTTCTCTCTGGGGCTGGAACCGCCGCTCATCGCCCAGGCCGCCAAGACCATCATGGGCTGTTATGCGCTGATGAGCGACATGGATGCCAACATGGTCGAGGTCAACCCGATGGTCGTGACCCGCGCGGGCGAGATCGTCGCGCTCGATGCAAAGATCAGCTTTGACGACAACGCCCTCTATCGCCGCCCCGAAATCTCGGAACTGCGCGACAAGAGCCAGGAAGACCCGCGCGAAACCTTCGCCGAGGATCGCGGCCTCAGCTATATCGGCCTCGAAGGCGAGATCGGCTGCATCGTCAACGGCGCCGGGCTGGCGATGGCGACGCTCGACATGATCAAGATGGCCGGCGGCGATCCGGCCAACTTCCTCGATGTTGGCGGCGGCGCCAGCCCCGAACGGGTGCTGATGTCGTTCCAGGCCGTGCTCAACGACCCCAAGGTCGAGGCGATCCTCGTCAACATCTTCGCCGGGATCAACCGCTGCGACTGGATCGCCGAAGGCGTCGTGCGCGCGGTCCGGGAACTCGATCTAGACCTTCCCATCGTCGTGCGCCTCTCGGGCACCAATGTCGACGAGGGGCGCAAACTGCTGGCCGAAAGCGGCCTTGCCGTGATCGCAGCCGACACCCTCGCCGAGGCCGCCGACAAGGTCGTCACCGCGTGGAAAGACGCCAGATACAAGGAGGCTTCGTGATGGCCATTCTCATCGACAGCGACACCAGGGTGCTGGTGACCGGTCTGACAGGCCGCATCGGCAGCTTTCATGCGCAGGACATGATGGATCACGGCACAAATGTCGTGGGCGGCGTGACGCCGGGCAAGGGCGGGACCACGCATCTCGGGCTGCCGGTGTTCAACACCGTCAAGGGCGCCGTCGCCGAAACCGGCGCCGAACTGGTGGTCAGCTTCGTGCCGCCCCCCTTCGCCGCCGATTCCATCATGGAAGCGGCGGATGCGGGCATCAAGACCTGCGTCTGCATCGCCGACGGCATCCCCGCCGCCGACATGATCCGCGTGAAGCGCTACATGCGCCGCTACAAATCGGATCGCCGGATGCGTCTGATCGGCCCCAACTGCGCGGGCATCATCACTCCCGGTCAGGCCTTTGCGGGGCTCATGCCGCCGCATATCTACATGCCCGGGCGGATCGGCATCGTCGGGCGCTCGGGCACGCTCGGTTACGAGGCCGCCAGCCAGCTCAAGGCCCGCGGAATCGGCGTCTCCTCCTCCATCGGGATCGGCGGCGACCCGATCAATGGTTCAAGCTTCCGCGACATTCTCGAGCTCTTCGAAGCCGACCCCGACACCGACGCCGTGGTCATGGTCGGTGAGATCGGCGGCCCGCAAGAGGCCGAGGCGGCGGCCTATATCCAGAGCACGATGACCAAACCCGTGGCCGCCTATGTGGCCGGGCTTTCGGCGCCCAAGGGGCGGCGCATGGGCCATGCCGGCGCCATCGTCTCGGCCTTCGGTGAATCGGCGCAGGAAAAGGTCGAGATCCTCAAGGAATCCGGGGTGACGATCGTGCCCACCCCCTCGGCCTTCGCCCAAAGCGTCGCGCAGATGCTGAACTGACCCGTCAGCGCGCGCCCCCGGCCAAGGCTGGGGGCGCCGCCCCCAGACCCCCGAGGTACTTCCCGCCAGATGAATGGCGGGGCTGCATTGGTGCAGCGCCCGGTTGACACAAAACGGGAACATGCGTAGAACAAAGCAAAACGCCCGACCCGTTCGGGAGAGATGCAGGGACGACATCCATGTCCCCGAGGAGCGCATATGCTGACCAAGAAACAACTCGACCTTCTCGCCTTCATCCACAAGCGCGTGCAATCCGATGGCGTGCCGCCCAGCTTCGATGAAATGAAGGAGGCGCTCGATCTGCGCTCCAAATCCGGCATCCACCGGCTGATCACCGCGCTCGAGGAACGCGGCTTCATCCGCCGCCTCGCGCATCGCGCCCGCGCCCTTGAAATCGTGCGCCTGCCTGAATCGCTTGGCGGCGACGCCAGTCACGGCTTTACCCCCCGCGTGATCGAGGGCGAAAGGCCCGACGCCCCCCGCCCCGCCAACGCACAGCCCGTCGAGGCGGCCGGCGCGATGGAATTGCCGGTGATGGGCCGGATCGCCGCCGGTGTCCCGATCGAGGCGATTTCCCATGTCAGCCACAATGTCGCCGTTCCCGGCTCGATGCTCTCGGGCCAGGGCGAACACTACGCGCTCGAGGTGAAGGGCGATTCCATGATCGAGGCGGGCATCAACGACGGCGACGTGGTCGTCATCCGCGAAACCAATACCGCCGACAATGGCGATATCGTCGTCGCCCTGATCGAGGATCAGGAGGCAACGCTCAAGAAATTCTACCGCCGCGGCAACGCCATCGCGCTCGAGGCCGCCAACCCGGCCTATGAAACCCGCGTCCTGCCCGAAGACCAGGTCAAGGTTCAGGGCCGCCTCGTGGGGCTGATCCGCACCTATTGATCGTTCCAGAGCCGCGTGCCGGTGACCTGGCGCGCGGTGACCACCCGCAGCCCGCCCACCCCGTCCGGCCAGAGCGCCACCGCCCCGCTTTGGCGCAGGCTTGCCGGATGGAACAGCTGGCAGGGCAGATCGCCCGGCAGGTCACGCGGCGGATCGCTATCGAGAACCAGCCAGTCATGGCCGCGGCAATCGCGCAATGCCCCGGCCGCCGCCTTGCCGCGCAGCACCAGCAGCCCCAGCCCCGCATCGGGCGGCAGCGCCCGCCAGCGGTCGTGCGCGCCCGCCTGATCCGTCGCGTCGCCATCATTCTCAAGCCAGTTCTGCGCCACGAACCCGCCGCCCCGCTCCCGGTTGAGCGCGCGCGCCTCCCCGGTCATCACCCCCACGAGCCCGCCGCTTTCGGCAATCAGCACCAGCGGCCGCTCGGCGGCCAGCCATAACGCGGCGCTCAACGCCACCGGCGCCAATCCCAGGAACCGCCCCCGGCCCTGCCAGAGCGCCAGCATCAGCATCCCCCCCGCCAAGAGCGGCAACACCGCCGCGCCGGGGCTCACGACCGTGCCGCGCGCACCGCTCCACCCCGCGACCCAATGCGCCACGCCAAGGATCCAGTCGAGCCCCAGCCCCATCACCCGGAGCGGCAGCGCCTCCAGGCCGAAGGGCATCAGGCTCGCCGCCATGACCGCCGCGGGCATCACCAGCGCCCCCATCAAGGGCACGCTCAGCAGGTTGGCGATCAGCCCGTAATGCGCGAACTGGTTGAAATGCGCCGCCGCCACCGGCGCCGTGGCGATCCCGGCCACGAAGGACGACACCAGCACCGACACCGCGGGCCGGATCCAGCGCGGCCCCAATGGCACCGCATGATCGCGCAGCGCGCCATAGGTCAGCACCAGTGCCGTCGTCGCAGCGAATGACATCTGAAACCCCGGTCCCAGCAACGCCTCGGGGCGCAGCGCCAGCACGATCAGCGCCGCCAGCGCCACCGATCGCAGCGACAGCGCCCGACGCTCCGCGATCACCGCCACCAGCGCCACGGCCACCATCACGAAGGCCCGCTCGGTCGCGACATTGCCTCCCGAAAGCCCCAGGTAGACCGCCGCCACCGGCAGCGCCAGCGCCGCCGACAGCTTCTTCGCGGGCAGCCGCAACCCCACCACCGGCACCGCCGCCAGAAGCAGCCGGAAGAAGCCGAAGACCACTCCCGCCAACAGCCCCATATGCAGCCCCGAAATCGCCAGCAGATGCGCAAGATTGGTGACCCGCAGCGCCTCCAGCGCCTCGCGCCCGAAGGCCGAGCGGTCGCCGGTCATGATCGCCGCAGCGAACGCCCCGGTATCGCCCGCCAGCCGCGCCTGGATGCGCGCCGACATCGCCATGCGCGCGCGCGCCATCCACTGCCCGCCCCCGGACGGCGCCAGCGCCAGCGCCGGAACGCGCGTATATCCCACCGCCCCGAGGCGCAGAAACCACGAATGGCGCTGGAAATCGAAGCCCCCCGGCTCGACGGGCCCACCGGGCGGCCCGAGATGCGCGCTCATCATCACCCATTGCCCCGGCTCGGGCCGGATAAAACCCTGCTCGCCATGCAGCGAGATCCGCACCCGCGCGGGCCTGCGCTCCGGCGGCACGTCGCGCAGGCTCACATGGTCCAGCGTCAGGCGCAGCGCATCCGAGGCCGAACGGTCGATCGCCACGATGCGCCCCTCGACCGGCCCGTAATAGCGCCAGCCAAGGACCGGCTCGGCCACCAGATGCGCGCGCGCGCCCGCCAGGGCGAAGCCCGCCAGCATCAGCGCCCCCGCCCATAAGAGCGGCCCGCCGACCGCTCCCGCGCGCCGTGTCGCGGCAGCCAGCACAGATGCTGCCGCCCCCGCCGCCCCGATCAGCAAGGGCGCAGGTTCGGCCAGCAGCGCAAAATATGACCCCACCCCGCAAGCCACCATCACCGGCGCCCAGGCGAACAGCTGGCCGCGCTGCGCCAGCCACGCCGCCCGCAATGCCAACAGGGGTGCCACGTCTTGTCTCCCTCACGCCGCGCCGATAGACAGGCCGCAACGCAACGCTAGGCCCAGCACGGTTACCGAAAGGTTAATTTTTCCCATGTCCCAGACAGTCGTGACCCGTTTTGCCCCCTCGCCCACGGGCTTCCTGCATATCGGCGGCGCGCGGACCGCTCTGTTCAACTGGCTCTATGCGCGCGGGCGCGGCGGCCGCTTCCTGTTGCGCATCGAGGATACCGACCGCGCGCGCTCCACACCCGAGGCTACACAGGCGATCCTCGACGGCATGGCCTGGCTCGGCCTTGCGCATGACGGCGAGGTCATCAGCCAGAACGCGCGCGCCGAGCGTCACCGCGCCGTGGCGCTCGAACTTCTGGACAAGGGCGAGGCCTACAAGTGCTTCGCCAGCCAGGACGAGATCGAGGCCTTCCGCGAGGCCGCCCGCGCCGAGGGGCGCTCGACGCTCTTTCAAAGCCCCTGGCGCGATGCCGATCCCGCCAGCCATCCCGACGCGCCGCATGTGATCCGCATCAAGGCGCCCCGCGACGGCGCCACCGTGATCCGCGACGAGGTGCAGGGCGATGTCACCATCCGCAACGATCAGCTCGACGACATGGTGCTGCTGCGCTCGGATGGCAGCCCGGTCTACATGCTGGCCGTGGCGGTGGATGATCACGACATGGGCGTGACCCATGTGATCCGCGGCGATGACCACCTCAACAACGCCGCCCGCCAGATGCTGATCTACCGGGCGATGGGCTGGCCGCTGCCGGTCTATGCCCATATCCCGCTCATCCACGGGCCGGACGGCAAGAAACTCTCCAAGCGTCACGGCGCGCTCGGCGTCGATGAATATCACAAGATGGGCTACCCTGCGGCGGGAATGCGCAACTATCTCGCCCGCCTCGGCTGGAGCCACGGCGATGACGAGTTCTTCAGCGATGAACAGGCGCTTGAATGGTTCGACATCAAGGGAATCGGCAAATCGCCCGCGCGCTTCGACGTCAAGAAGCTCGAGAATCTCTGCGGGCAGCACATCGCCTCGACGCCCGATGCTGCGCTGCTGCATGAATTGCACGGATTTCTGGCCGTCACCGGGCAGCCGCCGCTGTCGCCGGCTAAATCCGCGCTGATGGAACAGGCGATGCACTGCCTCAAGGAGCGGGCCAAGACCTTCCCTGAACTCCTTGAAAAAGCGGAATTTGTTTTGGCGGACAGGCCGATTTCACCGGATCAGAAGGCCGCCGCGCAGCTCGATGATGTATCCCGTCGTATACTGAAAGAATTGACGCCGCATCTGCAAAATGCTAGTTGGACGCGCGACGAATTGGAGGCGGAAGCCATGCAGTTTGCCGAATCCAAGGACATGAAGTTCGGCAAGCTCGCCGGACCCCTGCGCGCCGCGCTGGCGGGTCGCAGCGTCACACCGAGCGTGTTCGACATGATGATTGTACTCGGGCGGGATGAAACGATTGCCCGGCTGAACGACGCCGCCTGCGAGAGCGCTTAACCGTCTCGAAAGGCCAAATGAAATAAGCAGCCCTTGGCGCCAGTCCGGCGTGGGCTTCAGGAGGGAGATTCCCATGGGTGAAAACAAGACAACCGCCAGGCTGACCATCGACGGGAAGGATTACGACCTGCCCGTCCTTGCGGGCACCGCCGGCCCGAACGTGATCGACATCCGCAAGCTCTACGGTCAGGCAGGTGTGTTCACCTACGATCCCGGCTTCACCTCGACCGCCAGCTGCGACAGCACCATCACATATATCGACGGCGAAAAGGGTGAACTGCTCCATCGCGGCTACCCGATCGACCAGCTGGCCGAGAAATCGCATTTCCTCGAGGTCTGTTACCTCCTGCTCTACGGCGAGCTGCCCACCGCCGCCCAGCTCGAGGATTTCGAGGAACGGGTGACGCGCCACACCATGCTGCATGAACAGATGATGTATCTGTTCCGGGGCTACCGTCGCGATGCGCATCCGATGGCGATCATGGTCGGCGTCGTCGGCGCGCTCAGCGCCTTCTATCACGATTCCACCGATATCTCCGATCCCTGGCAGCGCGAAGTGGCCTCGATCCGGATGATCGCCAAGATGCCCACCATCGCAGCGATGGCCTTCAAATATACGCTCGGCCAGCCCTTCGTCTATCCGCGCAACGATCTCGACTACGCCTCGAACTTCATGCGCATGTGTTTTGCCGTGCCCGCCGAGGACTACGAGGTGAACCCGATCCTCAGCCGCGCGATGGACCGGATCTTCACGCTGCACGCCGATCACGAGCAGAACGCCTCGACCTCGACGGTGCGCCTCGCGTCGTCCTCGGGCGCCAACCCCTTCGCCTGCATCGCCGCCGGCATCGCCTGCCTCTGGGGTCCGGCGCATGGCGGCGCGAACCAGGCCTGCCTCGAAATGCTGCGCGAAATCGGCAGCGTCGAGCGCATCCCCGAATATATCGCCCGCGCCAAGGACAAGGACGACGATTTCCGCCTGATGGGCTTCGGCCACCGCGTCTACAAGAATTTCGACCCGCGCGCCAAGGTGATGAAGCAATCCGCCGACGAGGTGCTCGAACTTCTCGGGATCGAGGACAACCCCACCCTCCAGGTCGCCAAGGCGCTGGAAAAGGCCGCCCTCGAAGACGATTACTTCGTCGAGAAGAAACTCTTCCCCAATGTCGATTTCTACTCGGGCATCATTCTCGAGGCGATGGGCTTCCCGACCTCGATGTTCACCCCGATCTTCGCGGTTTCGCGCACCATCGGCTGGATTTCGCAGTGGAAGGAAATGATCAGCGATCCGCAACTCAAGATCGGCCGCCCGCGCCAGCTCTATCACGGCGAAACGCTGCGCGACTACGTCGATATCGAGAACCGCTGACGCCACCCCGAAAACAGGCAGGGCCGGGTTTCATCCCCCGGCCCGCCCCTTCATCTGGCTGAAAATACCTCGGGGGGTCCGGGGGGCTGGCCCCCCGGCCCTGACCCGGAAAATCCCTCAGCGTCCCTCGTAAGCCGCCTTGCGCTTTTCCAGGAACGCGACCACGCCTTCCTTGAAATCGCGCGTCGTGCCGCAGACACCCTGCAATTTCGCCTCGAGGTCCAGCTGCTGGTCGTAATCATTCGACCAGCTGGCGCGGATCGCCTGTTTCAGCTGCGCATAGGCCACGGTCGGCCCCGCCGCCAGATGCGCCGCACGCGCGTGCCAGTGCTGCTCGAAATCCTCGTCCGGCACCGCCTCCCAGATCATGCCCCAGTCGCTGGCAAGCTGGGCGCTGACCGGCTCGGCGAACAATGCCGCCCCCATCGCCTTCGCCGCGCCCATCTGGCGGGGCAGCCAATAGGTGCCACCGGCATCGGGGATCAGCCCGATCCGCGTGAAGGCCTGAAGGAAATAGGCGCTCTGGGCCGCGATCACCACATCCGCCGCCAGCGCCAGGTTGGCGCCCGCCCCCGCCGCCGGGCCATTCACCGCGCTGATGGTCGGGATCGCGCAATTGCCGATCGCGTTCAGCATCGGCACATATTCATCGCGCAACACCCGCTCCAGGTCCATGTTGGCCGCATTGCCGCTGTCGCTCAGATCCTGACCCGAGCAGAAACACTTGCCATTGCCGGTCAGCACCAGCACCCGCGCCGTCTTGGCCGCCGCGTTCACCGCATCGGTGATCTCGGCGCGCATCTGGGTGTTGAGCGCGTTCATCTTGTCCGGCCGGTCCAGCCGCAGCGTCGCGATGTCCTGGTCAATCTCAAGGCTGATGGTCTGATATTGTGTCACGGGCGCGATCCTCTGGCTGTTGCCGCTCCAGTCAAACCCGATTCCGCCTCACGGCGAAAGACGGACGGCGCGTCATTCCTTCATGATTTCGCGCAGCCGCTCCGCCTCGGCCTCGCTCAGCGCCTGCGCCGGGGTCTCGCTCGCTCGTCCCCGCCGCCGCATGTAGCTCCAGCCGATCGCACCGCCCAGCAACAGCATGATCGGCCCCGCCAGCCACAGCACCAGGTTCGACCCCGTCGCGCGCGGCTGCAACAGCACATATTCGCCGTAACGGTCGACAACGAACTCGACGACCTCCTTGTCGCTGTCCCCTGCCACCAGGCGCTCACGCACCAACAGGCGCAAATCGCGCGCCAGCTCGGCATTGGAATCGTCGATGCTCTCGTTGCGGCAGACCAGACAGCGCAGCCCCGAGGAAATGTCGCGTGCGCGCTCTTCCAGGGCCGGGTCGTCAAGTACCTCGTCGGGCTGCACCGCGCGGGCCTCGCCGCTCATCTGCGCCAGCAGCGCCATGCCCAGGACCAGCGCCAATGCCAGCGCCCGCAGCATCCCTTTCGCCCTCGCACGCGTCATTCCGCGGGCACTCCTTCGACCGGGCGTGTCTTTTTCGCCCCGGCGGCGACGCGATAGCGCCGGTCGCTCAGGCTCAGCGCCCCGCCAAGCGCCATCAGGATCGCACCACCCCAGATCCAGTTGGCCAGCGGCTTGTAATAGGTGCGCACTGCCCAGCCGCCATTATCCTGCGGATCGCCCACCACCACATAGACATCGCGCCAGAAGCCGATGTCGATCGCCGCTTCCGTGGTCGGCATCTTGGCAACCGGGTAAAAGCGCTTCTCGGGGTAGAGCGTCGCGATCTCCTTGCCGTCCTGCGCCAGCTTCACAATGCCCTGGGTCGCGTCGTAATTCGGCCCGTCGATCCTCTGCACATCCATCAGGGTCAGCTCGTAACCCGACAATTCCAGGCTCTCGCCCACCTGCAGGACGCGGATATCCTCGGTCTCCCAGGCCATCAGCCCCGCGACCCCGGCCATGGTCACGCCCAGACCGGCATGGGCCACGGCCTTGCCCCAATCCGCGCGCGGCAGGCGCCCGAGACGCGCCAGCCGGTTGCCGCTGCGCCCGGTGCGGCTCCACAGATCGACAGCCGCTCCTGAGACCAGCCACGCGCCCAGGAACAGGCCCACCGGCCCCAGCGCGCTGCGCCCCGATTGCATCGCCCAGGCCAGCGCTCCGATCGCCAGCGCCAGCACGAAGGCATAGCGCAGCGATGACGCGACGCGCGCGATATTGCCCCGCTTCCAGGGCAGCATCGCCCCCAGCGGCAGCAACAGGCCCAGCACCACCATGAAAGGCGTGAACGCCATGTTGAAGAACGGCGCGCCGACCGACAGTTTGCGGTCAAAGAACATCTCGCTCACCAGCGGCCAGATCGTGCCGACAAAGACCACGAAGGCCGCGACACCCAGCAGCAGGTTATTGACCACCAGCGCCGATTCCCGGCTCACCAGCGAGAACACGCCCTTGGCCTGCATCGCATTGGCGCGCGCCGCGAACAGCGTCAGCGCGCCCAGCATGAACACCGCGAGGATCAGCAGCAGGAACATCCCCCGCTCGGGGTCCGATGCGAAGGCATGGACCGAAGTGATCACGCCGGAGCGGGTGATGAACGCGCCAATCATCGAGAAGCCGAAGGCGATGATCGCCAACAGCACGGTCCAGCTTTTCAGCGATTCCCGCTTTTCCACAACGATGGCCGAATGCAGCAGCGCCGCGGCGATCAGCCAGGGCATGAAGCTGGCATTCTCGACCGGGTCCCAGAACCAGAAACCGCCCCAGCCCAGCTCGTAATAGGCCCACCAGCTGCCCAGCCCGATGCCGATGGTCAGAAAGATCCACGCCGCCAGCGTGTAGGGCCGCACCCAGCGGCCCCAGGCGGCATCGATCCGCCCTTCGATCAGTGCGGCGACCGCGAATGAGAAGGTCATCGAAAGACCCACATAGCCGAGGTAGAGAAACGGCGGATGAAACGCCAATCCGGGGTCCTGCAAGAGCGGGTTCAGGTCCTGCCCGTCAAAGGGCGGCACCGCCATGCGCAGGAACGGGTTCGAGGTGAACAGGATGAAGGCGAAAAAGGCCGCGCCCACCATCCCCTGCACCGCCAGCACCCGTGCCTTCAGGGTCGGCGGCAGATTGCCCCCGAACCACGCGGCAAAGGCCCCGAACAGCGTCACGATCAGCACCCACAGAAGCATCGACCCCTCGTGATTGCCCCAGACACCGGTGATCTTGTAAAGCAGCGGTTTCGCCGAATGGCTGTTGAGCACCACCAGCCTCAGCGAGAAATCCGAGGTCACGAACGCATAGGTCAGTGCCGCGAAGGACAGCGCCGTCAGCAGGAACTGCATGTTGGCGGCGGGTTCGGCGAATGCCATCCAGCCCGGCCAGCGGCGATGCGCGCCCACAAGTGGAACCACCGCCTGCACGCAGGCGACAAGGAAAGCGAGGACGAGGGCGAAATGGCCGAGTTCTGTAATCATGGAACCATTCTAAAGCATTCGTCGTCCCATGCCACCGTGATTCGCGCGCGCCGCGGGATCACATTGTCGCGGGCGCACGCGCGCTCATCGCCCCTGTGGCCCGTCATCGATGCGCCATTGCTCCAGCGCCCGGTTGGGGTCGGGGCGCAGCGCCTCCAGCGTCAAGGCCGCATCCGCGCCGGTATCGGCCGCGCCCGGCGCCCCGGCACCCGGCCTGCCCTCCATCGCGCGCAGGCGCGCCAGGTTGTTCAGCACGGCGGGGGTGTGAGCGACGCTGGTGGTGATCGACCGGCGGAATTCCTGCCCCTTGAACTGGTGGCGCGCCCCGAAATAGAAGCTCACGATCGCCCCCAGCAGCCACCACAGCGGCTCGGGCACCAGCGCGATCCCCTGCATCCGCGCGGCAAACCATAGCGGGTCCGCCATCGCCGCCACGAACAGCCCCAGCGTGCCAAGCGCCATCATCGGGCGCGGCAGCCGGTTCACCCCGTCCATGAAACGATCAAAGCGCCCGCGCGTCGGCGCCGGGGTGAATTCCTGCCCGAACTGGTCCAGCACCGCGCGCCGCCCGTCGGCCTCGCGCATGGCGCCCGCCTCGGCGTTCTCGCGAAAGACTTCGGCGGTTTCGGCCAGCAGGTTGCGCCCGTCACCGAACACGAGGTCCAGTCCCCTGTCGATCACCCCCATCGCGCGACCCTTTCCCTGAATTCGGCGTCGGTCAGGTGGTATTCGGGGGCGATGAATTCCTCGGCGCGCCGGATCCAGCCGCCCTTGCCGCCCTGTCGGGCGCGTGCGTATTTGCGGCTGGCGGGGCGGCGGTCGGCAAGGCGGAAATAGTAATTCCGCCGCGCGATTCCGTAGGCATCGGCGATATGGCCGGGGGCCGCGCGCGTGGCCGCATGGGCCGCCGCGATGGTCTGCGGCCCGATCACCCCGTCCACCGCCACCGCCTGCCCCATCTCGCGCAGCAGCGTCTGCAGGATCGTGACCGCGTTGCGCCCGGCATTCACATACATGTCGAAGACGCTGGCCCGCAGCGCCTCGGGCAAGGCGTCGATACGCGGGCGGTGAAAGTAATGCTCGACAAAGATCGCCTCGGCATCCTGCCGCGTCAGCGCATGAAGATCGGCAAGGTCGCTATCCCCGTCCCCGTCAAGATCCAGCCCGAGACGGCGCAGCGTGTGGATCGTCACGCCATGCTTCGTCGCCCCGCCCGGATCGTCGGGATCGTCGACAAAGCCGCCCTCGCGGGCGACGATCTCTTTCGCGATATCCGAAATGCGCTGCATGACGCCTTCTCCCTGCCGGTGATCATTCCCGGCAAGGCTGGCGACAAGAGGTTAACGACTGGCTGCCTCGGCGCGCGCCGCTCAGCTTCCGCTGTCGGGCGCATGGCCGTTATACTCGGCCTCCGGCTCCTGGTAGACGCCCTGCGCCTTGAGCGCATCCACCACCTCCTTGGGCATGTAATCCTCGTCATGCTTGGCCAGGATCTCGGTCGCCTCAAAGACACCGTCCCTGAGCGACCCCATGCCGACCATGCCCTGATTTTCCTCGAAAAGGTCGGGCAGCACGCCGCGATAGGTCACCGGCACCGCCGCCCCGCCATCGGTCACGTTGAAGCGGATCGTCTCGCCCGCGCCGCGCTCGAGGCTGCCGTCCTCGACCAGACCGCCGATGCGGAACACCTCGGTCGGCCCCGGCGGCTCGGCCAGCACTTCGCTCGGCGAGCGGAAATAGTTGATACCATCCTTGAAGGCGAAACCGATCAGGGAAACCGATGCGACCAGCGCCAGCGCAGCCAGCACGATCACCTGCACCCGGCGTTTCTTCTTCAGCGATTTCATGGCTTCACCCGCGCTAGCTCAAGGAAAGACCGGGGCCATCATCAGACCTTCGGTTTCCTGAATATCTAGCATCAGATTGGCATTCTGCAATGCCTGCCCGCTGCTACCTTTTGTCAGGTTATCGAGCGCGCCCACCAGGATCGTGCGCCCTTCCCGGCGGTCGGCGACCACGCCGATATGGCAGAAATTGCTGCCACGCACATGGCGCGTGCTCGGCGCCTCGCCCAGCGGCAGCACCTCGATGAAAGGCTCGCCCGCATAGGCCGCCGCCAGCGCAGCATGCACCTTCGCCGCATCGCCATGCACATAGCCCGTGGCCAGGATCCCCCGGTTCGCCGGGATCAGGTGCGGCGTGAACTGGACCTTGACCTCGCGCCCCGCCAGCGCGGTGAACTCCTGGTCGAACTCGCCCAGATGACGATGCGTGCTGCCAAGCGCATAGGCGTGATAGCCCTCGCTCAGCTCGGCATGAAGCAGGTTCTCCTTGAGCGACCGCCCCGCCCCCGACACCCCGCATTTGAGGTCGAGGATGATCTCGTCAAGGTCGATCACCCCCGCGCTAATCAGCGGGCGCAACAGGTACTGCCCCGTCGCCGCGTTACAGCCCGTGCCCGCCACCAGCCGCGCCGCGCGGATCTCGTCGCGGTAGAACTCGGTCAGCCCGTAGACCGCCTCTTTCTGCAGCTCGGGCGCGGCATGGGGATTGCCATACCAGCGCTCATAGGCGGCAGGGTCACGCAGCCGGAAATCGGCGCTCAGGTCCACGATCTTGAGGTCACGCGGCAGGGCGCTGATGACTTCCTGGCTGGTCTTGTGCGGCAGCGCGCAGAAACAGAGGTCGATATCCGCGAAATCGATCTCGTCGATGGTGACCAGCACCGGCAAGTCCAGGTGCCGCAGATGCGGAAAGACCTGCGCCATGTCCTGCCCCGCCTTCGAGTTCGCCGCCAGCGCCGCGATCTCGAGGCCCGGATGCGTGGCGATCAGCCGGACCAGCTCGGCCCCCGTGTAGCCGCTGGCACCCAGAATTGCGATCTTGTGGCTCATGTCATTCCCCGGTTTTCAATCGGCATGTGCCTACATGCTGGACGCGCGCTTGCCAAGAGCACGCAAGGCGCGACGGCGGGGGTAAGGAAGCGCCATCGTCGGGCCGGGGTTTGACGAGCCAGCGGTGGATGCTGCCGCTTTATCCTGGCCAAGCCCGTCCAACCCCGACACGCAGCGTACCCCATCCAATCGTCAGCCCAAACGCCCGCCTCTGGCATGACAACCGCGCGAAAGACGCCGCTCCAGCGTCGGGCCGGGGACTGACGATACAACCTTTGATGCGAGCACTTTATGCCAGCCAAGCCCCTCCAACCCCAAGACGCAGCGCAACCCGTCCAATCGTCAGGCCAAAGACCCGCCTCGGCATGACAACCGCGCGAAAGACCCCGCGCCAGCGTCGGGCCGGGGGCTGACGATCCGACGGTGGATGAAGGCACTTTATCCCCGCCAAATCCCTCCACCCCCGAGATGCAGCGCACCCCATCCAATCGTCAGGCCGCCGGACGGCCCGACGATGGCGCGGCGGCCCAAGGGCCGCTATTCGCGCCGGGGGAAGGTGCTGGACAGAAGTGCGACCGATCAGACTAGGATATTACCGCATCGCTCCGTGATGACCGTTCAGCGCAGAAAGCCAACTTTGCACAGTCACACCGAAGACCGCTCGCAGACATTAGAATTCCATCGCGATGTCGCACCGCAGCCTTCGCCTTTTTGCCGTCGATGCAAAGCTTAGCGCCTTGGAGTTCCACGCGACCACCTTGTCGGTAGGGTTGCCTACAACAAAGTCCTGAAGAGTGGCGCGAACCGCCGATCCTATAGCCGAAATGGATTGGCCAATCTGCGAGGCGATCACAAGAAAGGGAAGCGGGTAAACGGTTGATCCATCGATAGTTTTGGCGGCAATCTGACACCTCAAAAACTGCTCAAGACCCCCTATGTAGATTTTCTATCTTGACCTATATAGATTTTTAGTGCTAGGTTGGGTCGGAAAGGAGACTCGAATGCGGATAAGCGGAAGACCTCTGGAGATATTGCTATTTCTATCGAACTTTCCGCAGGAGAGTTTCGCCGGATATTCTCTGAGCAAATCACTTGGTATCTCGTCAGGCACTCTATACCCTCTATTGGTCAAGCTTGAAGAAGCCGGGCTGCTAGATTCTCAGTGGGAGGACGGTGACCCGCAGGAGCTTGGAAGACCAAGACGGCGTTATTACAAAGTTAATGGTCAAGGCATTGCTGCGCTTAATGAAAAAATGCGGTCAATTCATCCGCAGTTCGAACCGGTCGTTACAGGCGACCCGGTCATTAACTCAGTGTTAGGAGCCAAGTGATGGCGCTCTCAGAAATCATTTTTTTGACATTTGGTTGCTTGGGTGCAGTTGTCGTCGGCGTTGTCACAAAAGTTCTTGCGGATGATGCCAAATTATTCATTCCCCGCATCGCCCAGAACCTTCTTCGACGAGCCTCGTTGAAGTTGGGCGAAGAGTACGCGGCTGGTTTTTATGAGGAATGGTCCGCCCACCTTATTGAGATTCCAGAAACATCTGGCAAGCTTTGGCACGCAGCAACGATTTACTTCTGGGGCGCATACAGAATTCGCCAGACGCTTTGCCCTGCGGTGGGAGCGACAGCAAGACAACGAATTTTCAAACGGATACTTGATATCGTATTTGTAGGGCTATCGTTCCCTAGTATTGGGCCCATCGTATTGCTCTTTGCGGTCTTGGTCGCGCTCGACGGCAAGTCACCCTTCTACAGCCAAATGCGCGTCGGTCAGAACGGTCGCACCTTTCGCATATGGAAGTTGCGCACGATGTTTTATGACGCGGATAAACGTCTTGAGAGGTATCTGGAGCGGAACGTCAACGCGCGGCTTGCATGGACAGAATACCGGAGGCTCAGGAGCGATCCCCGTATAACAAAAATAGGTTGGTTTTTGCGCAAGACTTCGCTGGACGAATTGCCGCAGCTGTGGAACGTGTTGAACGGTACGATGTCGCTTGTCGGGCCGCGCCCCCTGCTGATTGAGCAGCAGCGCCTGTACGACGGAGAGGCGTATTATAAACTGCGCCCTGGTATTACTGGGTTATGGCAGATATCGCGTCGGCTTTGCTGCGATTTTAAGTATCGCGAACGTCTGGACGACGAATATTTTAAACAGCAATCACTGTGGACTGACATAAAGATCATGTTGGCTACATGTGCCGTGGTCTGCCAGAAAACGGGTGCATGACAGGCTCTTCTACGTCCGGTACAGATGACTCTTCTTCAATGCGCCGCGTATGTCCGATTTGCGCCTGACACTATGGATGGCTAAGTCCGCTTCGGGCTGAAACCAGTCATCACTCTCCCCCGACACGCACCACACCCCATCCAATCGTCAGGCCGCCGGACGACCCGACGATGGCGCGGCACCTCCGGTGCCGTTCGCGCCGGGGCAGCAGGCCCCGAAACCCCGCCAAATCCCCAAAATGTACAGAACACATCCCACCGGTCCCGGTTTGCGTACAAAGCCGGCGTACAAAACGGACGTTCTGTACGCTCCTTCAGGCGGCGGTGAAGGTGATCGGGCGGCGCAGGAATTGCGTCGCGCGGCTCGACACGCGCCGCGGATCGCCCGTGGTCAGGTAAGCCCCCTCGCCCCCCTCGCCGCGCATCTTCGGGTGGCGTTCAAGGTAGTCGGCAAGGCTCTCGGCGACCAGATTGGCCTGGCTGTAGACCTGCACATCCGGCCCCAGGGCCTCCTGAAAAACGTTTTGCATCAAGGGGTAATGGGTGCAGCCGAGGATCGCGGCCTCGGGATTGGGCATCTTGCGCTTCAGTGCATCCACATGGCTGCGCACCAGCGCCTCCGCGAGGATCATGTCGCCCTCCTCGATGGCGTCGACCACCCCGCCGCAGGCCTGCGCCTCCACATCCACGCCCACCGCCCGGAACGCCAGCTCCCGCTGAAACGCCCGACTGCTCACCGTCGCCGGCGTCGCAAACAGCGCCACATGCTTGACCGCAACCTCTCGCGGGGGTGAATTGTCGCCCCATTGGCGTTCTGTAAGTGCTTCAATCAATGGAACAAAAACGCCGAGCACCCGCTTGCCGGGCGGCACGCCCTTTTCCTGCATCCGGCGTAGGGCGGCGGCGCTGGCGGTGTTGCAGGCGAGGATCACGAGGTCGCATCCCGCACCCCAAAGCCGCTCCACCGCCCGGGTCGTGAGGTCATAGACATCATCCGCATCGCGCACCCCGTAAGGCGCGTGCGCATTGTCACCGTAATAGATGAAAGCCACGTCTGGCAGCCGCTCCTGCACCGCTTCCAGAACCGTCAGGCCGCCCAGCCCGCTGTCGAAAATCCCAACCGCCATGTCCGCCCGCGCCCCGGCGCGCCCCTATTCGAACTCGAAGCCGACCGCATCGGGATCGACCGGTCGTGGGCTAAGCTCATACGTCTTGTGACGCAGGAACGCCATAAGGGATTTGCTGTCCGACACCCGCGCCGCCAACGCCTCTCGCGCGATCGGTTCGCCCAGAACGACCCGCACGGGGGTGTCGACCCGCTTGCCGAATTCCTTGATCAAAAGCCCCATCCGCAGGGTGTAATGCAGGTGGCTAGCGACCTGAAAGAGGCGGCTCGTATGGCCATCGAAGAACACCGGCACCACGGTCGCGTCCGATTTCGCGACCATCCGCGCCGTAAACCCGCGCCAGCCCGGATCCATCGGCTGCGCAAAGGGTTTGACGGCGGTGCTGACGGTGCCGCCGGGGAAGATCCCCACCGCGCCGCCCTGCCCCAGATACTCCAGGGCGTTGCGGCGGGTCTGAAGATTGAGCGCCATCGCCTCCCGGGTGCCGTCGAAACTGACCGGCAGGATCACGCGGCGCACATCCTCGGCCTTGCGAAACACCTCATGCGCCATGATGCGGAAATCGCCCCGCGTGCGGCTCAGGATATGACCCATCATCAGCCCATCGAGGATACCGTAGGGATGGTTGGCGATCAGGACCAGCGGCCCCTCGCGCGGGATGCTGTCAAGCTGGCCCGCCACCACATCGAGCGTCAGCCCGTAGCGTTCGGTGATGACCTGCCAGAAATCGCGCCCCTGCGCGATCTCGTCCTCGTAGCCACTGGCGCGCTTGATCAGCCGGATACGCCCGGTCAGGTTCTCCATGGTGCGGATCATCGCCCGCCCGCCCCGCGTCTGGGCGGCGTGGGCATAGCTGATGTCGCGCGCGATGTGGCGTTGCTGGTCCATCGTCACCTTTCCGGCTTCCGAACATGTCGTCATGCCGTCGCGCTCTGCGCGCCGTGTGACGGATGTGCCTGAAACGCGTTACGGTTTCATGACAATCACTCGGCCGCGCGCGCCATCGGCGTGCCGCCATCCCGGATCACGGCCAGCAATTCCTCGCGCCGCCTGGCGGCTTTCTCGGCATTGGCCTGCTTGACCGGGCCAAAGCCGCGGATATCCAGGGGCAGCGCCGCCAGCGCCACGACTGCATCCATCACCGCCGCATCGGCCTTGGGCAGCACCTCCTGCATGTCCTTCTCATATTGCGCAATCAGGGCACGCTCCATCCGGCGCTCGGCAGTATAGCCGAACGGGTCGAGCGGCGTGCCGCGCAGCCACCTCATCGCGGCCATCCAGCGCAGCGGCCGTTCCAGCCAGGGGCCGAACACGCGCTTTTGCGGGCGCCCGTCCTTGCCGGTCTTCGCCAGAAGCGGTGGCGCCAGGTGAAAGCGCATCCCGAAATCGCCATCGAACTCGGCTTTCGCCTTGTCGCGGGTGCCGAGCAACAGCCGCGCCACCTCGTATTCATCCTTGTAGGACAAGAGCTTATGATAGCCCTTGGCTACCGCCTCGCGCAGCGCGGGCTCCTCAATTTTCTCCAGCATCCGCATATAGCGCCGGACCAGCCCCTCGCCCTGATAGGCGGCCAGATGATCGGCGCGATAGGCGATCCTGTCCTCCAGCGTCTCGGGCATCGGCGTGACATCGGGCGTGATATGGCGCTGCACCTCCTCGGGGAAGGCGGCGGCCCATCGTCCGATCTCGAAGGCGCGCAGGTTCTTATCAACCGCTGCGCCGTTCAGCGTGATCGCCCCAGCGATGGCGTCATGGCCAAGCGGCACAAGACCGCGCTGCCAGGCCGCACCAAAGACGATCATGTTGGAAAAGATCGAATCCCCCATCGTGACCCGCGCCAGATCATGGGCATCAAACAGCTGCACCTTGTCGCGCAGCCGGGCCTTCAGGGACAGTTCCAGTTCTTCCGTCGGCAGGCGGAATTCGGTGTTGCGGGTGAACTCGCCGGTGATGATCTCGTGGCTGTTGACCACGCCACCGGCGCCATCCCCGCGCATCAGGCCAAGGGTAGAAGGCCCGGCGCTGACCACCAGATCGCCGCCGATCAATGCATGCGCCTCGCCGGTGGCGACACGGATCGCACTGATATCACTTGGCTTTTCGGCAATCCGGCAATGGATATGCACAGCGCCGCCCTTTTGAGCAAGCCCGGCCATCTCCATCATGCCCGCACCCTTGCCATCCAGCTGCGCCGCCTGCGCCATCACCGCGCCGATGGTCACGACGCCCGTGCCCCCGACGCCGGTGATCACCACGTTATGGGTGCCGTCAATGCGCGGCAGGTCAGGCTCGGGCAGGTCCGGCAATACGAAATCGCTGGCCTCTTCCTTGCGGATCTTCGCACCTTCCAGTGTCACGAAGGAAGGGCAGAACCCCTTGAGGCAACTGAAATCCTTGTTGCAGGCGGATTGGTCGATGGCGCGTTTGCGCCCCAGTTCGGTTTCCAGCGGTGTGACTGCAACGCAGTTCGACTGCACCCCGCAATCACCGCAGCCCTCGCAGACATCGCTGTTGATGAAGACGCGCTTGTCCGGGTCGGGAAAATTGCCGCGCTTGCGGCGGCGGCGCTTTTCAGCGGCACAGGTCTGGACGTAAACAATGGCAGATACACCACTGATTTTAGTGAACTTTTCCTGCACTTCAGGCAGTTCGTCGCGGACGTGCCAACCGATATCGTCGGGAAAGTCGCGCCGCGCGGGTTCTTCCTTGGGGTCAAAGACCAGCGCGATGTCGCGCACCCCCATGGCGCGCAGCTCGCGCACGATCCGGTCCGGGCCAAGCCCGCCCTCGTTGCTTTGCCCGCCAGTCATCGCCACGGCGTCGTTGTAGAGAATCTTGTAGGTCATGGTGACGCCCGCCGCCACCGCCGCCCGGATCGCCAGCAGGCCCGAATGGTTGTAGGTGCCGTCGCCCAGGTTCTGGAACACATGGCCGCGCGTCGAAAACGGCGCCTCGCCGATCCAGTTCGCGCCCTCACCGCCCATATGGGTGAAACCGCTGGTTTCGCGGTCCATCCAGAGCGCCATGATATGACAGCCGATCCCGGCATAGGCGCGGCTGCCCTCGGGCAGCTTGGTCGAGCTGTTATGCGGGCAGCCGGCGCAGAAATAGGGCAGCCGCGCCGCCAGGGTCTCGGTATTTTCGGCCTGGCGTGACTCGGCGATCCGCTCCAGCCCGGCCTGCACACGTTCGGTGCCGCGCCCCTCTTCGGTCAGGATGGTGCCGATCTTCTCGGCGATCATCACCGGATCAAGCGCCATGCGTGTCGGGAACAGCTCTTCGGAATGCATGCTGCCCGCACCGCCCTTGTACCAGCCATAGACGCGCCGCCCGCGCCGGTCGTCAAAGATCGCCTCCTTGATCTGCACCTCGATCAGCTTGCGCTTCTCCTCGACCACCACGATCAAGTCCAGCCCCTCGGCCCAGTCGTGAAAGCCCTTCATGTCCATCGGAAATGTCTGGCCGATCTTGTAGGTGGTCAGCCCCAGCCGCTCGGCCTCGGCGCCGTCGATCCCCAACAGGTCTAGCGCATGCACAAGATCCAGCCAGTTCTTGCCAGCCGCGACGAAACCGATCTTCGCACCCGGCTTTCCCCAGACCCGTTTGTCGATCTTGTTCGCGTGCGCAAAGGCTTCTGCGGCGAACCTCTTGTGGTCGATCATCCGCGCTTCCTGCGGTATCCAGTGATCGCCGAGGCGGATGTTCAGCCCGCCTTCGGGCAGGTCCAATTCCGGCGTGACGAACTGCATCCGGTCGGGACTGCCGTCGACCACGCTGGTCACCTCGACCGTGTCCTTCATCGTCTTCAAGCCGCACCAAACACCCGCGAACCGGCTCAGGGCAAAGCCATAGAGCCCATAGTCCAGGATTTCCTGCACCCCTGCGGGCGACAGCACCGGCATATAGGCATCGACCATCGCCCAGTCGGACTGATGGCAGACGGTCGAGGATTCCCCTGTATGGTCATCGCCCATGGCCATCAGGACGCCGCCGTTGCGCGATGTCCCGGCCATGTTGGCATGGCGCATCACGTCGCCCGAACGGTCCACGCCGGGGCCCTTGCCGTACCAGAGCCCGAACACGCCGTCATGCGTGCCTTCGCCGCGCAGCTCCGCCTGTTGCGTGCCCCAAAGCGCCGTCGCCGCCAGATCCTCGTTGAGACCCGGCTGAAACAGGATGCCCGCCTCGCTCAAGGACTTCTGCGCGCGCATCATCTGCATATCGACCGCCCCCAGGGGCGAGCCGCGATAGCCGGTGACGTATCCAGCGGTGTTCAGCCCCGCGGCGCGGTCGCGTGCGCTCTGCATCAGCATCAGGCGCACCAGCGCCTGCGTGCCGTTCAGCAGGACTGGCGATTTACTCAGGTCGTAACGGTCACTCAGGGATACTTCTGGCTTACTCATGGCGCGTCTCCCTTCCGGTGCTGGGCACCTTGCCTATATATATACCGATATTAGGTCATAATTAGTGACCTATAAAGCGAAATTTCCGGAAAAAGCCCCGGCGTGCGGTGGTCACGAAGGGTTTTTCTGGTATTTCAACGGCGGATGGATGTTGAAATTGAAAGTTGCGCTTATGGATTGGGATAAACTCAGAATCTTTCATGCGGTCGCGGATGCGGGCAGCCTCACCCATGCGGGCGATCAGCTGCACCTGTCCCAGTCGGCGGTATCCCGCCAGGTACGCGCACTGGAAGAATCACTCAATACCACGCTTTTCCACCGCCATGCCCGCGGACTGATTCTGACCGAACAGGGTGAGCTGCTGTTCGATGCCACCCGCGCCATGCTCAAGCGTCTCGACGCGGCGACCGCCCGGATCCGCGACAGCGAAGAAGAGGTATTCGGCGAACTGCGCGTAACCACGACGACCGGTTTCGGCACGCTCTGGCTGGCCCCGCGTCTGGCGCATCTCTATGATAAATACCCCGACCTCAAGATCGACCTCATGCTCGAGGAACGCGTGCTTGACCTGCCCATGCGCGAAGCCGATGTTGCCATCCGCATGAAGGAGCCCAGCCAGGCCGATCTGATCCGCAAACGGTTGATGACGGTGCATATGTGCCTTTATGCCTCGCGCGATTACCTGGCTCGGAACGGCACCCCCGAAGAGCCCGAGGACCTGCGCAATCACCGCCTGATCTGCCAGAATCCGCGCTCGGCCCAGGTCGGCGCCAGCGCCACGCTCATCAACGAATTGATGACCCATGATGTGCCGTCGCTCTTGGCGGTGAACAATTATTTCGGAGTGCTGCAGGGTGTGCTGCACAATCTGGGAATCGGCGTGTTGCCGGATTACCTGACCCATGACTTCCCCGACCTCGTGCGCGTCCTGCCCGATGTGCAGTCCAACGAGGTGCCGGTGTTCCTCGCCTATCCCGAAGAGCTGCGCCACTCCAAACGCATCGCCGCGTTCCGGGAATTCGTCCAGAACGAGATCATCAGCTACCGCAAGAAGCTCAGAGAACAGGCGGCAAGCTGAATTTTCGGGCAATTTAGCAAGGCCTTAGAGGCGCTATGCACATGGCGCATAACAGGCATGCTGCACCTGCGGCAATATTGCTCTTGAACGGCGCATCCAATCCTCATATTTCCCCGTTGTGACGATGGCCGCTTGGCGCGCCATCATCATACCTCCCTGTTGGACTTTGGCCGAGCTTAGTGCTCGGCCTTTTTTTTGGGCGCTTCACGTCCAGCCATCCGCCATGCGCCCAAGATTTCAGCAAAGCGCCCTGCGGCAGGACAGCTCGCTATCCGATCACGGGCAGGTGCGGCCCCGCCAGCGGCGACAACAGGCGCGGCGCGCCCTCTGTGATCACAATGTTTTCCTCATGCACCATGATCCGCCCCGGCGCGACCACCAGCCCCGGCTCCAGCGTGATCACCATACCCGCGCGCAGCACTGTGCGATCCTGCGCCGTCAGTGACAGCCCCTCGGTCAGCTGAATCCCCAGCCCATGCCCCAGCCGTCCGGCGCTTTCACCGACGCTCAGGATATCCGCCATCACCCGCCACAGATCGCAGGCACGCGCGCCGGGGCGCGCCGCCTCGAGCCCCGCATGCACCGCCTCGATCAGCCGCGCATGGGTGGCGCGCTGGACGGCGGTTGAGCGGCCAATCGCAAAATTCCGGTCGAAATCGCAGAAATACCCGTCCCAGACCGCACCCGTATCCAGCATCAGGACATCACCCACCGCCAGCGGCGCATCGCTGGCAGGCGAAATCACGTCGGCATAGCCCTCCGGCCCGGCACCCCCGGCAACGTAAGGCACCCAATCCGCCCCCTCCTCCAGCAACAGGCGCTGAAAATCGCGAAACACCCGGCTCAGCGCCACGCCCGGCGGGGCGATCTCGTCAAGCCGCGCAAAGGCCCGCCCTGCAATCGCGCAGGACTGAGCGATCTTGCCGATTTCCGCCTCTGACTTGACCGCGCGGCACCCCGCCACGATGCCTCGGTCGTCCGTGAACCCAAGCCCGCTTGCCCGCTTCAAGCGCTCGAAATCCGCCAGCGGCATGCGTAGATGCGTCTCCATATGCGAGGGCACGCCGACCGGCCCGCCGATGTCGCACAGCGCCTCAGCCAGAAGGCTCACACCATCATCCCTGAGGTCCGGCGCCGCCCATGTGCGGATATCATCGATCCATGTCGTCGCCATCAGCGCCGCGCCAATCGCCGGGATCACCGCCACCGGATCGCCCTGCGCAGGCAGCACCAGGAACCAGGGGCGGCTGGGGCTTTCCCAGAACCGCGTCAGGAATCCGGTGAAATAGCGCAGCTCCGGTTCCGTGGTCAGCAACAGCGCCGCCAGCCCCTCGGCCTGCATCTTGCTCTGCGCGCGCGCCACGCGGGCGCGATACTCACCCTCGGCAAAGCCGCGCGTCGGGTTCATGTGTCGGGCTCTTCACTCAGGATGCACAAGACCCGCGCATCGCCCGGCAGGTCCATCAGCCGCAACGCCGCCAACCCCGCCGCCCCGGATTCGGTGCTGGCCAGCCCCTGCGCCGCCAGCGCCGGAAGCACCGCTAGCGCGTCGGCGTCCGAAATGGTGGCAAAGGCATCCGCATCGCGTGCCAGCCCCTTCAGGGCGATCAGCGACGGCGCCTTGCAATCAAGCCGCCCCATGTTGGAAACCGGACCCTGGCTCTCCACCGGGCGACCCGCCCGGATCGACCCGATCAGCGCAGGCGCGGCCTCGGGTTCCACCACCACGATCCGCGGGGCATCGCCCCAGAATTCCCGGAAATAGGCCGCACAGGCCCCTGCAAGGCCGCCGACACCCGCCTGAAGCAGGATATGTGTGGGCGGTTCGGGCATCTGGCGCGTGGCCTCGGCCGCAAGGGCAAGGTAGCCCTCCATCAATCGGTACGGCAGATCGAAATATCCCGGCCATGAACTGTCCGACAAGAGCGTCCAGCCCTTTTCATCGGCTGTCCTGGCCGCCGCCGCCATGCTCGCCTCATAGTCGCGCCCGGCACGCACCACTTCGGCGCCCTTCTCCTTCAGCTTCTGGGCAAAGCTGTCGGGGACCGTGTCCGAAAGGTAGATCACCGCCCGCGCACCGAACACATGCGCGCCCGCAGCGACCGACAACCCGTGATTCCCCGCACTCGCGGTAATATATGTGCGCCCCTCCAGCGCGCGCGACATATCTCTCCCGGCCTCGCCGTCGCCCTTCGCCGCCGCCTCATGGGCGATCACATAGGCTGCGCCAAGCGCCTTGAAACTGCCAAGCCCCATGCGCCCGCGCTCGTCCTTGATCCAAACAGACGCGCCAAACCCCGTGACCTCGACCAGCGGGGTCTCCCCCGCTACCGGGCACCGCGCCAACAGCGCCTCGGGCGCATCCGCATTCACACTGGGCCAGGGGGCGCCTGACAATACATCCTCGGGCAGACCCCGTCCCCGCCAGGGGTTTTCCACGATTTCCATCTGTCCTCCGCCTTTGACGCGTCATTGCAACGCCAATTGCCGCTGCGGGTCAAGCACCGTGCGCCGCCCCTTCCCCCTGCGCGCGCCATGCACTAAAGAGGCGCCATCCGGACCATCCAGGGGGATTCCAATCAGATGCAGGAACCGGCAGTCACACCCGAGCTGATCGAGGCCCACGGCCTCAAGCCCGACGAATACCAACTGATCCTCGAGATCATTGGCCGCGAACCCACCTTTACAGAGCTGGGCATCTTCAGCGCCATGTGGAACGAGCACTGCTCCTACAAATCCTCCAAGAAATGGCTGCGCACCCTGCCCACCACCGGTCCGCAGGTAATCTGCGGTCCCGGCGAGAACGCGGGTGTCGTGGATATCGGCGACGGGCAGGCGGTTATCTTCAAGATGGAAAGCCATAACCACCCCTCCTATATCGAGCCCTACCAGGGGGCCGCGACAGGCGTCGGGGGCATCCTGCGCGATGTGTTCACCATGGGCGCGCGGCCGATTGCCTCGATGAACTCGCTCAGCTTCGGCGAACCCGACCATCCCAAGACACGCCAGCTCGTGCATGGCGTGGTCGAAGGCATCGGCGGCTATGGCAATTGCTTTGGCGTGCCCTGCGCGGGCGGCGAAGTGCGCTTTGATCCCGCCTATAACGGCAACTGCCTCGTGAATGCCTTTGCCGCGGGCCTCGCGGATGCCGACAAGATCTTCTATTCAGCGGCCTCCGGTGTTGGCATGCCCGTGGTTTACCTCGGCGCCAAGACCGGCCGCGACGGCGTTGGCGGCGCGACCATGGCCTCGGCGGAATTCGATGACACCATCGAGGAAAAACGCCCAACGGTTCAGGTCGGCGACCCCTTCACCGAAAAGCGGCTGATGGAAGCCACGCTCGAGCTGATGGCCACCGGAGCGGTGATCTCGATCCAGGACATGGGCGCGGCGGGCCTCACCTGTTCGGCCGTGGAAATGGGCGACAAGGGCAATCTCGGCGTGCGCCTCAATCTCGAGGACGTCCCCTGCCGCGAAGAGGCCATGACCGCCTACGAGATGATGCTCTCGGAAAGCCAGGAACGGATGCTGATGGTCCTGCGCCCCGAGAAAGAGGCCGAAGCCAAGGCAGTCTTCGACAAGTGGGATCTCGACTTCGCCATCGTCGGGGAAACCATCCCCGAAGATCGCTTTCTCATCATGCATAACAACGTGGTCAAGGCCGACCTGCCCCTCAAGGCGCTTTCGGGCAACGCCCCCGAATATGACCGCCCCTGGGTCGAAACCGCCCCGGCGGAACCGCTCGATCCCGCCAGCGTGCCCGGCGTCGACCCCATCGACGGGCTGCGCGCGCTGCTGGCCTCGCCCAATTACTGCTCGCGCCAATGGGTCTATGAACAATATGACACGATGGTCATGGCCGACACCGCCCGCACGCCGGGCCAGGGCGCGGGGCTGATCCGCGTGCATGGCACGGAGAAGCTATTGGCCTTCACCTCGGACGTGACCCCGCGCTACGTCAAGGCCAACCCGGTCGAGGGAGGCAAGCAGGCCGTCGCCGAAGCCTATCGCAACCTCAGCGCGCTTGGCGCGGTACCGCTGGCCACCACCGACAACATGAATTTCGGCAACCCCGAAAAGCCCGAGATCATGGGCCAGTTCGTCGGCGCGATCAAAGGGATCGCCGCCGCGGTTTCGGCACTCGACATGCCGATCGTGTCGGGAAATGTCTCGCTTTACAATGAAACCGACAGCCAGGCGATCCTGCCGACACCGACCATCGGCGCCGTGGGCCTGATCCGCGACCCCGAAACCGCGATCATCGGCGATGCGCGCGACGGGCATGTGGCGCTGGTGCTGGGTGAAACCACCGGCCATCTCGGGCAGTCAGCGCTCCTGGCCGAGGTCTATAACCGCGTCGAGGGCGACGCGCCGCCCGTCGATCTGGATGCCGAGAAACGCCACGGCGATTTCATCCGCGCGAACCACGCGCTGATCAAGGCCTGCACCGACCTTTCGGATGGGGGGCTGGCGCTGGCCGCCTTTGAAATGGCCGAGGCGGCGGGCGTGGGCGTTCATCTCGACGATGCAGACACCGCGGCCCTCTTTGGCGAGGATCAGGGCCGCTATCTCATCGCCTGCAATTTCGACCAGGCCGAGGCGCTGATGATCGAAGCCGGGCGCGCCGGGGTGTCGATTCAGAGCGTCGGGCGCTTTACCGGTGATTCCGTGCGCATCGGTAGCGCCGAGGCGCCGCTCGCGGAACTCTCGCAGATCTTCCGCGACAGCTTTGCCGCGCATTTCGCCTGACCCTACACGGCGCGCCGCCCGCCGGCGCGCCCGCTTCTCCCGCCGGCCGCACCCGGCCGTGCATCTTGCACTGACCCCTCACGCGTTCTACATCCTTGTGAGACCCAATGAAGGAGACGCGCCGATGCCGATACACGCCCAGGAAATCGAGGAGCTGATCCGCGCCGCCTTTCCCGAGGCCAGCATCACCATCACCGACCTGGCCGGTGACGGGAACCACTACGCGGCCGAGGTGATCGACGCCTCGTTCAAGGGCATGAACCGCGTGCAGCAGCAACGCGCCGTCTATGCCGCGCTCAAGGGCAAGATGGAGGGGTCGAACGGCGATCTCCACGCGCTGGCGCTGACCACCAAGGCGCCCGACTGAACCGATGGAGGCGCTGCCGATCATCCTTGGCCTTGTCGCCGTGGCCGCCCTCGTGGCGGCGCTGGCGCGCAGCCGTGCCGTATCCGAGCGCAAGTCGCCGCGCGGCTGCGAGCCCGGTCAGGGCGACCAGCTGGTCGATATCGGCTATGCTTCGGGCGGTTCCGGGGGCGGTCATGGCGGCGTCATTCGGGTCACCCGCGACCCCCAGCAATATGCCCGCGCCTTCGTGCCGTCACGCGCCCTCAAGGCAGACCGCAACACCAAGGACTGACCACCCGCCCGAGACCATGATCCCAAGGAGAGCCACGCTTGCAGCAACTGGGCGAACTGCCGCAAAACCCGTTCCAAACGGGCGACGTCGCGACCCTGATCGCCCAGCCGGTCATCATCATCGCCCTGATCCCCTTCGTGCTGATTTTCCTGAGGGCGGCCTGGCTGGAATATCGGCGCTGGAAGGTGCATGGTCCGTCGGAAAACAAGCGTTCAGCCTATGATATCGACGAGGATGCACCAAGCTATACGCCACCGGAGTCCGAAACCGAAACCGACGACATGACCGAAACCGAAACCAAAGACGACACTCAGTTTCACAACCCGAAGCCCGCCAGAGGCGGGCAGGACCAGAATTGAAAGGCACATGATGACCGACGCAAGAACCCGCATCGATGAGACCGTCAAGGGCCATGACGTGGTGCTTTACATGAAGGGCACCAAGGACATGCCGCAATGCGGATTTTCCAGCCGCGTGGCGGGCGTTCTCAACTACATGGGCGTGACCTACCAGGACGTGAACGTGCTGGCCGACGAAGAGATCCGCCAGGGAATTAAGGATTATTCCGACTGGCCGACCATCCCGCAGCTTTACGTGAAGGGCGAGTTCGTCGGCGGCTGCGACATCATCACCGAGATGACGCTCTCGGGCGAGCTGGACCAGCTCTTTGAGCAGCACGCCGTCGCCTATGACAAGGACGCTGCCGAGAAGATCCGCGAAGCCAACGCCTGACCCGCGCAGGCCTTGCGCCCCGTGAGGGCGCGACAGGAGGGGGCCAGCCCCCTCTTGGCCCCTGGCCAATTCACCCCCGAGGTATTTCTGGCCAGATGAATTGCTGGCCCGGCGGGCCTGTCAGAGCGGCCAGAGAACCGCCAACAGCCCGCCCGCCAGTGCCCCACCGCGCAGCCAGAGCGCCTTGCGCCGCACCAGCGACCAGCTGACCAGCGCAAGGCCGGTCCCGATCTTGAGCGCCGCCAGAAGCGCCGCGCCGGGGGATTGCGCCAGCGCGATGAGGTCCGGGTTGGCCACCATGCCGAGCGGGATCAGGTAAAGCCCGACACCAAGCGTCATCGCCGTCAGCGCCACGCGCAGCCAGTTTTCCCCGATCATGCCCGCGGCGATGAACACAGCCCCGCAGACCGGCGGTGTGATGGTCGAAAGGAGTGCATACCAGAACACGAAAAGATGCGCCTGAAGCGGCTCCATCCCGAGCTCGGTCAGTGCAGGCCCGGCGACCGAGACGCAGATCACATAGGCCGCCGTGGTAGGCACTTCCATGCCGAGGATAAGGCAGGCGAATGCCGTCAGCAGCAAGGAGGGCCAGAGTAACCCGCCCGAAGCCGAGAGGATCAGCGACGTTATCTTGACCCCCAGCCCCGTGACCCCGAGCACGCCGATCACCAGCGAGGCGCAGAAGATGATCGAGCCGATCAGCGCCACCTGCCGCGCCGCGGTCAGCACCGCGGTCTCGGCGCGGCTCGCCGCGCGCCCGAGGTCGATGCGCAGATCGCTCCCCGTCAGCAACAGCGCCGCCCCCGCGAAGATCGACAGGCACGCGGCATATTGCGGCGTCACCCCAAGCGCGAACATTCCCCATAAGAGCAGCGCGAAGGGTACAAGGAAAAAGCCCGAGGTGATCGCCACGTCGCGCAGCGCCGGGCGGTCCCTGGCCGCGAGCCCGCGCAGATCGAAGCGGCGCGCATAGCCGTCGATGCCGATCCAGACCGCCCAGAAGTAGAGCGCCGCAGGCAGCGCAGCCGCCGCCATGATCGCCGTGTAGGGCGTACCGGTCAGTTCGACCATCACGAAGGCCCCTGCCCCCATCAATGGCGGCATGATCTGTCCGCCCGACGAAGCCACCGCCTCGACCGCGCCCGCGATGCGGCGCGGGTATCCCAGCCGCTCCATCGCCGGCAGCGTGATCGCCCCGGTCGAGGCCACGTTGGCCGAGGCCGAGCCCGAGATCGACCCGAACAGTGCAGAACTGAGGACCGAGACCTTCGCCGCACCACCCCTGAGCCGCCCGGCGGCAGCAGCGGCGACATTCATGAAGCCCTGGCCGGCCTCGCCCGCATTCAGGACCGCGCCGAAAATGACGAAGATCGCCACCACGTTGACCGACACCGCCGTCAGCGAGCCCCAGAGCCCGCCCTCGGCGATGGCGAGCGTGCCGAGGAAACTTTCGAGCGGCGTGCCGGAATGACCGAAACGCCCCGGAATATGCTGGCCGAACAGCCCGTAGAGCAGCGCCGCAGCCGCCACCAGCGGCAAGGGCCAGCCGATCGCGCGCCGCGCAGCCTCGAGCACGACGCAGATCAGCAGGATCGCGATGATGACCTGCCCCCGCCCTTCGAGGAACCCGTATTGATCGGCCAGCGCATCGTGGCTGAGAGCTACCCATAGCGCCGCGCCCCCGCCAAGCGCCGTCAGCACGAGGCCACTCATGCGCGCAAACCCCTCGTGTCCCCAGATCAGCACGAAGGGCAGCACGAACACGAGGTGCAGCGGGCGGCTAACGAGGTTGGGCACAAGGCCCGAAAAGACGAGACCGATATGGAAAACGACAGAGGCCAGCGCGAAGCTGGCCCAGAACACCCGCGCCAGACCGGCTGGCGCGGGGCTTTCGATGCTGGTCAGGCTCACTTCTGCGCGTCGCTCAGCGCGATCCCGGCCTCTTCGTAATAGCGTTGCGCGCCGGGATGGATCTTGCCGGTGATGTTCTCCATCAGCCCGGCATCGACGCCCTTCCACCAGGCGGCGCTCTTGCCAAGCCGCTCCTGGCTTTCCCAATAGGTCTTGGTCAGCTGATAGGCGGTCTCGTCATCCATCTTGGTGGTGGTATAGGCGGCCACCGGCAGCGAGGTGGTGGTGATATCGGCGTCCTGCCCCGCATAGGTGCCCGCCGGGATGACCAGCTTGGTGCGTTTGGTCTGCGCGATCTCCTCGTCGCTCAGCGACAGCACCGTGACATCGCTCGAGGCCGCCGCCTCGACCACGTTGGGCGCGGGCCAGGAACCGGCGGTCACGAAGCCGTCGATCTGGCCGTTCTTGAGCGCCGGAACCGCGTTGCTCAACTCGACATCGGCGATCTCGACCTTGTCGGCGATTCCGAAAAGCCCAAGGTATTTCTCGCCTTCGCTGGCACCAAAGCTGCCCTTGCCCAGCAGGATCGTCTTGCCTGCCATATCGGCAAAGCTGGTGACGCCGCTTTCGGCGGACATCACGAAATGCATGGTCAGCGACGGAATCGGGAACAGCGCGCGGATTTCGTCGAAGGCCGGGTCGCCCTTGCCCTCGAACATCGCCTTTCCGCCCTGCGCCAGCCCGACCAGCGCCGGGGGCGTGGTAAAGACGTAATCGGCGCCGCGCGCGCGCACCTCCATGACGTTCTGCACCGAACCCTGGCTTTCCTCGACGGTGACACTGATCTCGCCGCCGGTGGCCTCCTGCATCGCTTCGGCGATCTGCACGCCCATCTGGTAATAGGACGAGGCGGTCTTGGCGGATTTATAGGTCACGCGGGTTTCTGCCCCGGCGGGCAGCGCGGTGATGGCGGCCAGCATGGCCGCTGCGGTGATGGACCCGAATTTCATGATGATGCTCCCTGTCATTTCGGGCGCATCTAGACAGGGATCGCGCCGCTGGTCAATCGCAGCCGCGCAGGGCCCGCCTCAGTCGCGGGACGCGCTGGCAGGCCCATCCACTTGATCCGCCAGCGCCTCGGCGCGCGCCGCGATCTCGGCCAGGGCATCATTGACGCTGGCGGGGACGATCGGCACCTCGATGGTCTGGGCCGCGGGCGCGGGGGCGTTGCGCAGCTGGTCGAGCTCGGCCTCCTTTTCGGCCATCCGGTCCTCCATCTGGCGCAGCTTGTCCTCGATCCCGGCGGTCTTGTCGGCCAGCATCAAACCCGCCATCAGAAGCAGCCGCGCTTCCGGGATGCGGCCGATCTGGGCGCTCAGAACCGAGGCCTCCTCGTCCAGCATCTTCGCGGCGGCCCTCAGATAGCCTTCTTCACCCTCCTGGCAGGCCACCTCGAACGGGCGGCCACCGATACGGATCTCGATCTCGGGCATCAGGCGTCCTCCTGCTGGGTCTGGTCATGGGGGCCATCGCTCAGAATGCGGCCCATCTCGGCAAGGATCGTGTCGGTCTCGGCGCGGTCGCTGGCGCGGCTGGCGCGCAGCCCCTCGAGTTCGGCCAGCATCGACTTGTTGATCAGATGCGGCTCGCCGACGCCCTCGCTGTTTGCGGCGCGCAAGGCCTCGTTGGACTCGCGCAGCTGCTGGTTGGCCTTGCGCAGCGACTGAAGCTCGTGATCCAGCTTTTCCATCCGGGCCGCGGTTTCGCCGCGCGCCTCGATGGCGGCGGCTTCCAGCCGTGCCAGCTGTTCCTTCATCTTGCGCACCCGCTCGGCCAGCTGCGCATTGGCCAGCCGCTCATCCTCAAGCTGCGACTCCAGCGCCTCGATCTCGTCGGGCGCAGGTCCTTCGCCCGTGCCCGTCGCGGTTCCGCGCTGCTCCAGACCCTGCGCGATCCGATCCAGCGCCGCCGTGATCCGCCGTTGAAGCTCGTCGATGTCGCTCATGGCGTCACCCCTTGTTTATCCTGCCCATCACCGTGGCCCGCACCCCGCGCGAATCGCGCGACCACCGGATTAACGCCAAGTTTAGCGAAACACCGCAGGAATTGCGCCCCCTTAGCGCAGATCGGGCGGGGCGCGCTTGATCTTTGACCCCGGCCTGATATTGAGCGCCCAGAGATAGCCAATTCAAAGGAAGATGCCCGTGGATATCGCTGCCCTGCGCGCTGCCAATCCCGATCACTGGACCAAGGCCGCCGCCATCCGCGCATTGACGCTGGATGCGGTCCATGCCGCCAATTCCGGCCATTCCGGCATGCCGATGGGCATGGCGGACGTGGCCACGGTGCTGTTCGAGAAACATCTCAAGTTCGACGCCGCCGCCCCCGAATGGCCCGACCGCGACAGGTTCATCCTGTCGGCGGGGCATGGCTCGATGCTGCTCTATTCGCTGCTTTACCTCACCGGCAACCCCGACATCACCCTCGAGGAAATCCGCAATTTCCGCCAATGGGGCGCAAAGACCGCCGGGCATCCGGAGAATTTCCTCGCCTCCGGGATCGAGACCACCACCGGCCCTCTCGGCCAGGGGATCTCGAACGCGGTCGGCTTCGCGATGGCCGAGGAAATGCTGCGCGCGCGCTTCGGGCGCAAGCTGGTCGATCACTATACCTATGTCATCGCCGGTGACGGCTGCCTGATGGAAGGCGTCAGCCACGAGGCGATCGGCATCGCCGGACGCCAGGCGCTCGGCAAGCTCATCGTGTTCTGGGATCACAACAGCATCACCATCGACGGCAAGGTCGATCTTTCGGACCGCACCGATCAGGTGAAGCGCTTCCGCGCCTCGGGCTGGCAGGTGCTGGAAATCGACGGGCATGATCCGGCGGCCATCGATGCCGCGATCACCACCGCGCGCAAGTCGCGCAAGCCCAGCATGATCGCCTGCAAGACCCACATCGCGCTTGGCCATGCCGCACAGGACACATCCAAGGGCCACGGCGCGCTGACCGATCCCGATCAGCTCGTTGCCGCCAAGCAGGCCTATGGCTGGCCGCATGGCCCATTCGAGGTGCCGGGCGATGTGAAATCGGCATGGGAAACCATCGGCGCGCGCGGCGCGGCCGAACGCGAATCCTGGAACGCCCGCCTCGGCGAGACCTCCGAGCGCCGCCAGAAGGAATTCGCCCGCATCTTCGCCGGCGAGGCCCCGAAATCCCTGTCGGCACGCATCAAGGCGCTGAAAAAGCAGGTATCCGAGGAAAAGCCCAAGGTGGCCACCCGCAAATCCTCGGAAATGGTGCTCGAAGTGGTGAACCCGATCATGCCCGAAACCGTGGGCGGCTCGGCGGATCTGTCGGGATCGAACAACACCCGCTCGGGCGACATGAGCGTCTTCGACGTGGACAACCGCAAGGGCCGCTACGTGCATTGGGGCATCCGCGAACATGGCATGGCGGCGGCGATGAACGGCATGGCGCTGCATGGCGGCATCCGCCCCTATGGCGGCACGTTCATGTGCTTCACCGATTACGCCCGCCCGGCCATGCGCCTCGCCGCGCTGATGAAGGTGCCGTCGGTTTTCGTCATGACCCATGACAGCATCGGCCTTGGCGAAGACGGCCCCACCCACCAGCCGGTCGAGCACCTTGCGATCAGCCGCGCGACCCCCAACACCTGGGTGTTCCGTCCCTGCGACACGGTGGAAACCGCCGAGGCCTGGGAACTCGCGCTGCGCTCTACGGATACGCCTTCGGTTCTGTCGCTCACGCGCCAGGGCGTGCCGACGCTGCGCCACGAGCACAAGAACAAGAACCTGACCGAACAGGGCGCCTATGTGCTGGCCGATGCGACGGGCAAGCGTCAGGCGATCCTGATCGCAACCGGCTCGGAAGTCTCCGTCGCGATGAAAGCCCGCGAAATGCTCGAGGCCGAAGGCATCGGCACCCGTGTCGTCTCGATGCCCTGCATGGAGCTGTTCGCCGCGCAGGACGACGCCTATCGCAAGCGCGTTCTGCCCGGCGGTCCTGTGCGCGTCGGCGTCGAGGCCGCGATACGGCAGGGCTGGGATCGCTGGCTTCTCGGCCAGGGCGGGCGCGAGCAGAAGGCCGGTTTCGTCGGCATGGACAGCTTTGGCGCTTCCGCGCCGGCCGAAACCCTGTTCGAGAAATTCGGCATCACCGCCGAGGCGGTCGCCCAGAAGGTCAAATCGCTGCTCTGATCGGGTCTTGCAGGGGAAGGCGCGATCACCAGCGCCTCCCCTCTTCCCGCTCTCAGACCGCCCTGCCCTCTGGCCTCCAGCGCGCTGCGGCGCTAGCCTCACGCCCATGGCAGAACTTCTGATCGTCTATCACTCCCGCACCGGCGGCAGCCGGCAGATGGCCGAAGCGGCGCATGACGCCGCGCGGGCCGAGGCCGACAGTCGCCTGCTGCGCGCTGACGAGGCCGGGCCGGATGACCTCCTGCGCGCCGATGGCTATCTTTTCTGCGCGCCCGAGAACCTCGCCGCGATCTCCGGCGTGATGAAGGATTTCTTCGATCGCTGCTATTACCCGGTGCTGGGCCGGATCGAAGGGCGCGCCTATGCCCAGATGATCTGCGCCGGGTCCGATGGCGCCAACGCCGCCCGCCAGATCGCCCGCATCGCGCAGGGCTGGCGGCTCAAACCCGTGCAGGAGGCGCTGATCGTCTGCACCCACGCGCAGACCCCCGAAGCGATCCTCGCCCCAAAGACGATCCCGCAAGACGACCTGACCGCCTGCGAAGAGCTCGGCCAGGCCCTCGCCGCAGGTCTAGCGATGGGCGCGTTCTGATCTAGCCGAAGGTCACTGGCCGCTGCACCGTCCGGTTCACTGACAACGAAAACACATCCGGGCGCGCATAATGCCCGCTCGCATCGAATTTGCGCCGCGATGCCCGCGCGGCCGCGACGTCGATATCGGCGATCAGCAGCCCTTTTTCCTGATGCATCGGACCGGCAATCGCCTTGCCGAAGGGCTTGTAGATCACCGCATCTCCCGGATTGACCCACTCGTCCTTGTCGGGAAACAGCTCGTCGCGATAAGGGATACCGGCGGGAATGTCCGCAGCCTCCAGCGCCGTCGCGCATCCCACCACCCAGCAACCGCCTTCGCGCGCGATATGCTGCATCGTCGCCAGCCATGCCGCACCGCTATCCCATGTCGGGGCCACGTAGATGTCGATGTCCTGCGCATAAAGCGCATAGCGCGCCAGCGGCATGTAGTTCTCCCAGCAGATCAGCGCACCGACGCGCCCCACCGCCGTATCGACCACGTTGAGGCCGGAACCGTCGCCAAAGCCCCAGACCATCCGCTCGGGGTTGGTCGGCATCAGCTTGCGGTGATTATTGGCCAGACTGCCATCCGCGTCGATGATCGCACAGCTGTTGAACAGCGTGCTGCCGCTGACACCGGAATCGATTTCCTGATAACCGATCACCACGACGACGCCGTTGTCGCGCGCCGCCTCCTGCAAGGGCGCAAGCCCGCCCTTGCCCAGATCGACCGAATTCGCCTGCGACAATGCGTAAAGCTCATCCGTCTTGCCCATCCCCGCCCCCGGCGGCAAACGCCATACGAAGGTCGGATACCCCGGCAGCCATGTTTCGGGAAAAACCACCATGGAGCATCCCTGCTCCGCGGCCTGCGCGACGATCTCGACCGCCCTGAGCATGGATTTTTCTAGATCGAGATAAACCGGCGCATACTGAACGACCGCGATTTTCATGATATGTCCTCCCGCCTCTGAAAATGAGACCGGTGAACCTTAGCACGGGAATGCCGCTTGCCCGCGCTCAAACCGCGTGGCGGGACGCCGGGCCAAGCGCCATCGCCGTTCAGCCGGGCATCACCCGTGTCCAGATCGGCTTGATCACCTTCACGCCGACGGGAATAAGCAGCATCCCGAGCGCCAGCCCGAACACGCCGTCGATTCCCGCCGTGACCGCCCATTCAACGGCACCCTGCCAGTCGCCCATACCCTCCGCGGCCTTGACCGCGACATCGTGAATCCAGCTGTAAGGCGCGGCAAAACCCATTTCCGCCAGCGCATGCAGGATGATCGAGCCACCCACCCACAGCATTGCCGCCGTGCCGACGATCATCAGCAGTTTCAGGAATCCCGGCATCGCGTGAACGATCCCGCGCCCCACCGCACGCGTCAGACCGAACCGTCCGCGCTCGGCCATGAAAAGTCCCACATCATCCGCCTTCACGATCAGCGCCACCGAGCCATAGACCGCCACCGTGATCCCGACCGCCACCATCGCCAGCGTCGCCGCCTCCATCCAGATGTTGCTTTCGGGGATCGCCGCCAGCGCGATCGTCATGATCTCGGCCGACAGGATGAAATCCGTCTTGATCGCGCCCGCCACCTTGGCTTCCTCCAGATGGGCGACATCGCCCTCGGCGTGGCTCGAGTCCGGACCGCCATGCCCCTTGCCCGCGCCAAGCGCATGGGCGATCTTCTCGGCGCCCTCAAAACACAGATAGGCCCCGCCCAGCATCAGCAGGGGCGCGATCAGCCATGGCGCGAAGGACGACAGCAACAGTCCCGCGGGCAACAGGAAAACCAGCTTGTTGAAGATCGAGCCGCGCGCGATCTTCATGACGATCGGCAATTCGCGGGCCGGAGCGAAGCCCTGCATGTATTTCGGCGTCACCGCCGCGTCGTCTATCATCGCACCGGCGGCCTTGCTGCCCGCCTTGGCCGCCTGCCCGGCCACATCGTCGACCGAGGCCGCCGCCAGCTTGGCAATCCCCGCGACATCGTCCAGCAATGCCATCAACCCGCTCATACCCGTCCCTCCGATCAACTTTCCGCCAGTGGTCCGACGTTAGCGCCATCAAGTCAAGAGCGCTCCGGTTTGCGATAACAGTTATCGCTAACATATTGAATTACCCGTGATTTCCGGCGATGAATCCCGCTGCCTCGGCGATTTTGACCTTTCAGGCACGCCCTGCGCCGTCTATATCGCGCACAACCTTATTCACAGGAGCATTGCCATGACCATCACCGTCGGCATCAACGGTTTCGGCCGCATCGGCCGCTGCACCTTGGCCCATATCGCCGCCAGCGGGCGCGACGACATCAAGGTCGTCAAGGTGAACGCCACCGGCCCGCTCGAAACCGCCGCCCACCTGATCAAGTATGACAGCGTGCATGGCCGCTTCCCCAACGAGATCACCCTCGGCGACGCCACGATGGACCTGGGACGCGGGCCGATGCAGATGTTCTCGACCTACGACATGGCCGAGCTCGACTGGTCAGGCGTCGACGTGGTGCTGGAATGCACCGGCAAGTTCAACGACGGCGAAAAGGCCAAGGCGCACCTCGAGCGCGGCGCCGGCAAGGTCCTGCTCTCGGCGCCCGGCAAGAACGTGGACCGCACAGTGGTCTATGGCGTCAATGACGGCGATCTCCAGCCCGGCGAGCGGATGATCTCGAACGGCTCCTGCACCACCAACTGCCTGGCACCGCTGGCCAAGGTCCTGCACGAATCGATCGGCATCGACTCGGGCATCATGACCACGATCCACGCCTATACGGGTGACCAGCCCACGCTGGACCGCCGCCACAAGGATCTTTACCGCGCCCGCGCCGCCGCCATGTCGATGATCCCCACTTCCACCGGCGCCGCCAAGGCCCTCGGCGAGGTGCTGCCCGCCCTCAAGGGCAGGCTCGACGGCTCGGCGATCCGCGTGCCCACACCGAATGTGTCGGCGGTGGACCTGACGTTCGTCGCGCAAAAGGACGTCAGCGCCGATGACGTGAACGCCATCGTCGCAGAGGCCGCCGCCGGGCCGATGAAAGGCGTTCTGGGCTATGATCCCGAACCCAAGGTCAGCATCGACTTCAACCATACCGAGGAAAGCTCGATCTTCGCGCCCGAGCAGACACGGGTCACCGGCGGCCGCCTCGTGCGCGTGCTGGCATGGTATGACAATGAATGGGGCTTCTCGTGCCGCATGGCCGATGTGGCCGTGGCGATGGGTCGGCTGGGGTAATTGCACCGGGCGCGGGGCGGGCTGCCGCCCCGCATGGGCTGCGCGCATATCCCGCGTGACAGCCCCCGTGCCTTCTGGCATCTATGACGCGCATCGCTGAGCGCATGAGGCCCGATCCATGACCAATCCCATCGCAATCGCCCTTGGCGGCCTCGTTCTTGTCGGGCTGGCGGTGGATTTCTGGTCCTATGACTGGTCGGGCACCATCTTTCTCGCGCGAAAGATGGCCGACCTCATCGAGTGGCTGGCCTTCTGGCGCTGAGCGGTTCAGGCGCTCACTTGAACTTCGCCAACAGCTTGTCGCGCACCGGGGGTGTCACGAACTTGCTGACATCGCCATCAAGACGCGCGATCTCCTTGACCAGCTTGCTGGCGATCGCCTGGTGGCTGGCATCGGCCATCAGAAAGACGGTCTCGACGGTATTGTCGAGCGCACGATTCATGCCCACCATCTGGAATTCATATTCGAAATCCGCCACAGCGCGCAGCCCGCGCACGATCAGCTGCGCCCCGACATCATGGGCGCAATCGATGAGCAGGTTCTCGAACGGATGCGCGACGATCTCGGTGCCGGTCTGGTCGGTCAGCTTGGCGCATTCCGCCTCGATCATCGCGACCCGCTCCTCCAGCGAGAAAAGCGGGCCCTTGTCGCGGTTGATCGCGACCCCGATCACCAGCCGGTCCACCAGCATGGCGGCGCGGCGGATGATGTCGAGATGTCCAAGGGTGATGGGATCGAAGGTGCCGGGGTAAAGGGCGATGCGCATGGGGCGGCTCCGTATTGTGCTTGGGCGTCACGCAACAATATTACATCGCAGAATGCAAGCCGAAGACGCTCGGGTATAATGTCGCCCTATGGGGGCGCTGCCCCCGCCGCCGCAAGCGGCGACTCCCCCGAGGTATTTTGGGCCAGATGAAGTGGCGGGCCTAGTAGCCCATGATCATGCCTTCAAGCGCGTCTTTCTCCATCGACAGTTCCTGAAGGCGTGCCTTGACCACGTCGCCGATGGTGACGATGCCCACGAGCTTGCCATCCTCAACCACCGGCATATGACGAAAACGCCCGTCGGTCATGCGCGACAGAACCGCATCCGAGCTGTCCTGACGCGAACAGCAAACCGGGTTGCGGGTCATCATCTCGTCGACCTTCTCGGTCAGGCAGGTCGCACCGCGCACCGCCAGCGCGCGCACGATGTCGCGTTCCGACAGGATTCCTTCGGCATGTTCGCCATCGCGCGACACGACAAGCCCGCCGATCCGGCGCTCCGCAAGGATCTGCGCCGCTTCAGAGACCAGCGTCCCCGGTTTGATCGTCAATACGCCGTCATCGCCCTTGGATTTGAGGATTTGCTGAACGAGCATGGCCGGTCCTCCAGATGAAATGCCCCTCATTCAGCGTTGACGATAACCCCCGCCCTGTCAAGTCAGGGCCTCCAGCCGCGCCACCTCGCTGCGCACCCCGTCGGCCAGCGCGGCGGCGAAGCGGTTGAGCCGCTCGAGCCGGCGGTCGTCGGCATGGCGCACAAGGTAGAAACTGCGCGTCAGGCTGAACGCCTCGGGCAGCAGTTTCACGACGCCGCGCACGAATGGCAGCGAGAAATCATGCAGCACGCCGATGCCGCCGCCCTGGCGCACCCAGTTGACCTGCACCGATACCGAATTCGACGCCAGCGACACCCGCTCGAGCGCGGCTTCGCGCATGTAATCGAGCTCCTTGTCGAAGATCATGTCCTGGATGTAGCCGACCATCCGGTGCCCCTTGAGATCATCGAGCGAGGTGATCGGCGCATGATCGCGCAGGTAGCGTCGCGAGGCCGCCAGGTGCAGGCGGTAATCGGTGATGCGCTGCACGCTCAGCCGTCCGGCGGTGGGCGGGCTCACAGCGACCACCATGTCGGCCTCGCGCCGTGTCAGGTTGAAGACCCGGGGCAGCGCGACGATCTGCACCTCGAGGTCGGGATTGGCCTCGCCGATGCGCGCGCAGACCTGGGGCAGCACGAAATTCGCCGCACCGTCCGGCGCGCCGATGCGGATCTGCCCGGTCATGCCGCCCGCGCTTCCGGCCATTTCCTCGGCCACGCCCTCGATCGCCTGCTCGACCCGTACCGCATGGCCCATCAGGCGCTGCCCGGCGTCGCTCAGCGCATAGCCGGTCGGGGATTTGGCGAAAAGCGGCGCGCCAAGATCGGTTTCCAGCCGGGCAATGCGCCGCCCCACCGTCGCCGGGTCGATCCTCAGCACCCGCCCCGCACCCGAGAGGCTTTCGGCGCGCGCCACCGCAAGGAATATCCGCAGATCGTCCCATTGAGCATCCATCACAGCCACCCTTTGCATTTTTGCATGACGCTTTTGGAATATTGCCCCTTTTACATAGATATTTGCAAGGCTACCCTGCGCGCGAACCGCAAAAGGGAGGACTCTCCATGAAAGACCTGACGCATTATATCGGTGGCGCCCATCAAAAGGGCACATCCGGACGCACATCCGACGTCTACAACCCCGCCACCGGCGAAGTGCAGGCGCAATGCCCCCTCGCATCCGCCGAGGAACTGAACCGCGCGGTCGAGATCGCCGCCGAGGCGCAACCCGCATGGGCCGCCACCAACCCGCAGCGCCGCGCCCGCGTGATGATGGAATTCGTGCGCCTGCTCAACCGTGACATGGACAAGCTGGCCGAGGCGCTTTCCTCCGAGCATGGCAAGACCTTCCCCGACGCCAAGGGCGACGTCCAGCGCGGCCTCGAGGTCGTGGAATACTGCATCGGCGCGCCGCAGCTGCTGAAAGGCGAGTTCACCGATGGTGCCGGCCCCGGCATCGACATGTATTCGATGAAACAGGCGCTTGGCGTCTGCGCCGGCATCACGCCGTTCAACTTCCCGGCGATGATCCCGATGTGGATGTTCGCGCCCGCCCTCGCCTGCGGCAACGCCTTCATCCTCAAGCCCAGCGAACGCGACCCCTCGGTGCCGCTCATGCTCGCTGAACTGATGGAAGAGGCCGGCCTGCCCAAGGGCCTGCTGCAGGTCGTCAACGGTGACAAGGAAGCGGTGGATGCGATCCTCGATCACCCGGTGATCCAGTCCGTCGGCTTCGTCGGCTCGACCCCGATCGCCGAATATATCTACGGGCGCGGCTGCTCGAACGGCAAGCGTGTGCAATGCTTCGGCGGCGCCAAGAACCACATGATCATCATGCCCGACGCCGATCTCGATCAGGCCGCCGACGCGCTGATCGGCGCCGGTTACGGTGCCGCAGGCGAACGCTGCATGGCGATCTCGGTCGCCGTGCCGGTGGGTGACGAAACCGCCGACCGCCTGATCGAAAAGCTGGTGCCGCGCATCGAGAAACTCAAGGTCGGCCCCTACACGGCGGGCGATGACGTCGATTACGGCCCCGTCGTGACCGCGGCAGCCAAGGAAAAGATCCTCGGCCTTGTGCAGACCGGCATCGACCAGGGCGCCGAACTGGTGGTCGACGGGCGCGACTTCTCGCTCCAGGGCTATGAGGACGGCTTCTTTGTCGGCCCGCACCTCTTCGACAAGGTGACGCCCGACATGGACATCTACACGCAGGAAATCTTCGGCCCGGTGCTGACCACCGTGCGCGCGGCCTCCTATGAAGAGGCGATCAGCCTCGCGATGGACCATGAATACGGCAACGGCACGGCGATCTATACCCGCGACGGCGACGCCGCCCGCGATTTCGCCAACCGCATCAATATCGGCATGGTGGGCATCAACGTGCCGATCCCGGTGCCGCTGGCCTATCACACCTTCGGCGGCTGGAAGAAATCCATGTTCGGCGACCTCAACCAGCACGGCCCCGACGCCTTCAAGTTCTACACCCGCACCAAGACGGTCACATCGCGCTGGCCCAGCGGCATCAAGGAAGGCGGCGAGTTCAACTTCAAGGCGATGGACTGATCCACGCCCCTTGCAGACAACAAAAAAGGCGCCGGAAACGGCGCCTTTTCTTTTGTTTGGTTCAGGCCGGTTCCGGCTCAGGCTTTCCGGCGACGCCGCAGGAAGGCCAGCGCGGCCAGACCACCGATCAGAAGCGGGCCACCCGCAGGCAGCGGGACCACGCCCGGCTGGTGATTGTCACCCGGATCGCCATTGCCGACCACCGGCGGGTTGTTCTGATCCCCGTCGAAAAGCGGAGGCACACCGCAATCGTGCAGACAGAAATCATCGGTGTCCGGCTTGGTCTCGGCCTTCACCTTGTGCTTCTTGTTGTCGTTCTTCTTGGCGTTCTTCTTCTTGTTTTTGTTCTTGTTCTTTTTCTTGTTTTTCGATGTCGAGTTCGACGCGGTGCCGAAGCCGAACCTGTCATTCGACCCGCCTTGGCTGAATGCGCCGAAGCCGCCGAAGAAGCCCGAACCCGAGAAGAAGCTGTTCGTCGCGCCGCCCGGGAAGAACCCGCTCGCAGCACCGCCCATCATGAAGGGTGCGCCGGCCGGGAAAAAGCCGGGCGCGCCGAAGCCGCCACCGAAACCGGAGAAGCCGCCGCCCAGGCCAGAGAACCCGCCACCGAAACCGGAAAACTGCGAAGGCCCGAAAAACTGCGGCATTGCGTTGTTACCGCCGCTCGACGAATTGCCGAAGTCGAAAGACTGGGTCGTCGCTGACGCCATCGCGCCCGTCGCGACCAGGACCGCCACGGCAAGCGCAGCGCGGGCAGCAGCGGTTTTTCGCAAATGCTTCATAAGACTCTTCCTTGAAAATAGCGCTGTAAAAAAACTGATCGGGCGCAGCAGAATCACCAAACCCGTAACCAAATACAATATCCCTCACTCTATGGCATTGCGGCGCTCTTGCCAATGTTACGCCATGTTCCCGCCGCGATTTAAGCCCGCATTATCAATTATTTCGAGATTAATTCCGCTTGGAGTCATTCATTGTAAGGGCATCCGAAACAAAACGCTGCGCCGACACGCGTCTGCCAGCACCGCCTGCCCCGCCGGATTCGTCGCAAGAACTGCGTGCCTCGGGCTCTCATCAGGCGCGCAGGCACATGAGTCACGGCACCGTGATTCGCGGCCTTTGAATCCATAAGAATTGACCAATTCAGCCCGTTGATGCGTGATTGTCTACGAATGAGGGACAAAAACCTCTGCGTATTCCATCTCCAACACCCGTTGTTGCGTTGGTCCCTGTGCGGGCGCAGCATTGACCTTCGCTGCTTGCGCATCGTTAAGTTACCTCAATAACACGATAAAAAAGGCGGTGGGCAGCCACTACCGCGCGGCACATGCCCCCGATGGCCAAATTTACCGCGTCCGAAATGAAAGATTGTGATGAAAACCCGGCATAAATGTGCCATAATTGCCTTGATTATGAGTACGTCGGGGTTACTGGTCGGGCTTTGGTTGGCCACCACCACCCCTCAACTTTGATAAGTGATTTTTTCATCTTCATAGCGAATGGGGGATTTTAGAATGATCAGAACAATTACAGCGGCTCTTCTGGCTGTCGGCTTGACGACGGGTGCGCATGCCGCGACCGTGGCAGGTTCTTCGTCAGGTGGATTTACTTTTGAGGACGCTCAAGGCTCTGGGCCTTGGTACAACCAAACCAGTGGCGCTGAAATCAGCGCCGACGGCAAAACTCTGACTTGGCCGGGCGACACGTGCACTATTTTCGTCGGCTGCGGGGCGTCGACCCCTCAAAGCACCCTGACAATCAATGATGTGGCCTTCTCGCAGGCGACCACGTCGGGCAACAATGAGGTGACGGTCGGCAGCCTGACTTGGCATAACGCCAGCTCCGATTCCAGCATCACAGACGACCTGTTCTCGGCCATGGCTGATATCACCTTGAGCTTCACCAGCCCGTCGGCCGCAGGTGGTACCGAAACACTGAGCTTCAGCATCAACAACACCCTCAACCCGACCGGCGACCTGATCATGGCCAGCCCGACCGGCGCTCTTGATTTCGGCCTTGCCGTTCCGTTCGACCTCGGCTCCGGCCTGACGCTGGTCTCGTTCTTTGCGGAAGAAGTCGGCCCCGGCTCGCTGAGCAATGGCACCTGGTCGCTGAATGAAGGTTTGACGTCGACCGTCTTGATCAAGGCAAACATCGCAGCGATCCCGCTGCCCGCGGGCGGGCTTCTCCTGCTGACGGGTCTCGGTGGTCTCGCCGCGCTGCGCCGTCGCAAGCAAGCCGCCTGAGCCTTTACGCTCACACGGTAGAAAACGTTCAGAAGCGGCCCCTTCGGGGGCCGTTTCCTGTTTCGGGGGGATGACAAATGCTTGCCACAAGCGACACCTCCGTGCTGTGATCGGACTCTGGAAAAACCTTCGCGGCAGGTGTCATGGCCCTCATTCATCCCGAATTCACCATCGGCATCGAGGAAGAATACCTGCTTGTCGACCGTGACAGCCTGGCGCTCGCCGATGCCCCCGACGCGCTGATGCAGGATTGCAAATCCGAACTCGAGGATCAGGTCAGCCCCGAATTTCTCAATTGCCAGATCGAGATCGGCACCCGTGTCTGCCGCAACGTGGCCGAGGCCCGCGACGACCTCAAACGCCTGCGCGCCACCGTCTCGAGCTGTTCTGCGCGCCACAACCTCGTGCCGATCGCTGCCTCCTGTCACCCTTTCGCCGACTGGCGCAACCAGACCCATACCGACCGCGAGCGCTACAACATGCTGGCGGGCGACCTCGCAGGGGTGGTGCGGCGGATGCTGATCTGCGGGATGCATGTGCATGTGGGGATCGACCCGCCCGACCGGCGCGTGGACCTCATGAACCAGCTCAGCTATTTCCTGCCCCACCTTCTGGCGCTCTCCTGTTCCTCGCCCTTCTGGCAGGGTCAGGATACCGGGCTCGATTCCTATCGCCTCACCGTGTTCGACAACCTGCCGCGCACCGGCCTGCCGCCGCGCATGGAAAGCTACGGGGAATTCCAGCGCTCGGTCTCGGCGCTTGTCGATCTCGGGGTGATCGAGGACAGCTCGAAGATTTGGTGGGATCTGCGCCCCTCGCACCAGTTCCCCACCCTTGAATCGCGCATCTGCGACGTGCAGCCCAGGCTGGAACATGCCCTGACCCTGGCGGCGTTCACCCAGGCGCTGACCCGGATGCTCTGGCGCCTCGCCGTGCGCAATCAACGCTGGCGCATCTATGACCGCTTCCTTGTCGCCGAGAACCGCTGGCGCGCGCAGCGTTACGGCATCCGCGAGGGGCTGATCGATTTCGGCCTCGGGGAAATCGTGCCGATGGGCGACCTCGTCGAAGAGTTGATCGAACTGCTTGAGGAAGACGCCCGTTTCTTCGAATCCACCGCCGAGATCGAGACCGCCCGCGAGATCCTGCGCAGCGGCGGATCGGCTGGCCGGCAGCGGCAGGCCTATCAGGATGCGCTTCATGCCGAGGACGATCACGATCATGCCCTGCGCGCCGTAGTGCGCCACCTGATCGAGGAATTCCACGCCGATCTCTGAGCACCCGCCGCGCGCCCTGTTCACCCGGCCACCTTCGGTCCATGATACCGACGCGATACCGATGTGACGCCGACGCGATGCCGAAGCGGTTTTTCCCTGTTAACAAAGGCCAATCATCCGATTCTCGCACGTCCTTGCAAAACTGCTGCAAGAATTGGTAATTAAACACACGTTCAATTCACTCAGGGAGGAGGAGGCCCGGCATGGATTTCGCGTTGACCGAGGAACAGACCGCCATTTTCGACATGGCCCATGCCTTCGGGCAGGACAATATCGCACCACACGCCCGTGATTGGGAACGCGACGGCACCATCCCCAAACAGCTCTGGCCGCAGATCGCCGAACTGGGTTTCGGCGGGCTCTATGTTTCCGAAGAAGGCGGCGGCTCGGGCCTCTCGCGCCTTGATGCGACGCTCGTTTTTGAAGCCCTGTCAATGGCTTGCCCTTCCGTCGCAGCGTTCCTCTCGATCCACAACATGTGCGCGAAGATGATCGACACCTTCGCCAGCGACGAGATGAAGGCCCGCGTCATGCCCGGTGTCCTGTCGATGGACACGGTGCTCTCCTATTGCCTCACCGAGCCCGGCTCCGGCTCGGATGCCGCCGCCCTCAAGACCCGCGCCACCCTCACCAACGAGGGCTACAGCCTCAACGGCACCAAGGCCTTCATCTCGGGCGGCGGTTACTCCGACGCCTACATCGTCATGGTGCGCACCGGCGAGGACGGCCCGCGCGGCATCTCCACCGTCTATGTCGAAGACGGCACAGAGGGCCTCAGCTTCGGCGGACTCGAGGATAAAATGGGCTGGCGCAGCCAACCCACCGCCCAGGTGCAGTTTGACAATTGCAACATTCCCGCCACCAATCTGGTCGGCGAAGAGGGCAAGGGTTTCACATATGCGATGGCCGGTCTCGATGGCGGGCGGCTCAACATTTCCGCCTGTTCACTGGGCGCCGCCCAGCAGGCGCTGACCATGACGCTGCAATACATGCGTGACCGCAAGGCCTTCGGACGCCCGATCAGCGACTTTCAGGCGCTTCAGTTCCGCCTCGCCGACCTCGAGATCGAACTCCAGGCCGCCCGCACCTTCCTGCGCCAGGCCGCCTGGAAACTCGACACCGGCGCGCCCGACGCCACCAAGTTCTGCGCGATGGCCAAGAAATTCGTGACCGAAACCGGCAGCCATGTGGTCAATCAATGCTTGCAACTCCATGGCGGCTACGGCTACCTCGCCGATTATGGGATCGAGAAACTGGTGCGCGACCTGCGCGTGCATGAAATCCTCGAAGGCACGAACGAGATCATGCGCCTGATCGTGGCCCGTCAACTGCTGGCCGAGCAATGAGCGACGACATCAACATCCGCATCGAAGGCCGCGCGGGCCGGATCACCCTGACCCGCCCCAAGGCTCTCAATGCGCTTGGCCATGACATGTGCCTCGCCATAGAAGAGGCGCTCGACGCCTGGGCCGATGACGATGCCGTGGCGCTGGTCATCATCGACGGTGCCGGCGACAAGGCATTCTGCGCCGGCGGCGACATTCAGAAACTCTACGATACCGGGCGCGACGGGGATTTCGAATATGGCCGCCGTTTCTGGCGCGATGAATACCGCCTGAACGCGAAAATTGCCGAATATCCAAAGCCTTACATCGCGTTTCTGCATGGCTTCACGATGGGCGGCGGAGTCGGGATCGGCTGTCACGGCAGCCACCGCATCACCTGCGAGACCAGTCAGATCGCCATGCCCGAATGCTCCATCGGCCTCGTGCCGGATGTCGGCGGCTCGCTCCTGCTGGCGCGCGCGCCAGGGCACTTGGGCGAATATCTCGGCCTGACCGGGGCGCGGATGGGACCGGGTGACGCGATCCATGCCGGTTTCGCCGATCATTACATCCCCGCCGCCCATTGGCCCGGCCTCGTCGAAGCGCTCTGCACCACCGGCGATGTCGATGCGGCGCTGACGCCGCTCGGAGAAACACCCCCGGAAGGGGCGCTGCGCAGCGCGCAGGCGGATATCGATATGCTTTTCGACGCGGGCACCCTGCCCGGCATCCTCGATGCGCTGCGCAGCCATTCGGGCGAACTGGCGCAACAATCGCTTGGAAAAATCGAACGCAACGCGCCCCTTTCGATGGCCTGCACCGTCGAAATGCTGCGGCGCCTGCGTGCCGACAGCGCCGACATCCGCACGGCCCTTGCCCAGGAATACCGCTTCACCGCCCGCGCGATGGAATCGGGCGATTTCCTCGAAGGCATCCGCGCCCAGATCATCGACCGCGACCGCCAGCCGCGCTGGCGCCACGCCCTCGACACCCTTCCCGAAGACGCCGCAGATACCATGCTCGCGCCGCTCGGGGATCAAGAGCTGACATTCGCAACCGGAGGATAAGCCATGAAGATCGGATTCATCGGACTGGGCAACATGGGCGGGCCGATGGCGGCCAACCTGGCCAAGGCGGGACACGAGGTGACGGGCTTCGACACGGCCGGCGTCGCCATCGAAGGCGTCGCCAGCGCCGACAGTGCCAAGGCGGCCGCAAGCGGCGCCGAGGTGGTCATCACCATGCTCCCAAACGGCCAGATCCTGCGCGCCGTCGCCAATGATGTGATCCCGGCAATGGACAAGGGCGCGGTGCTGCTCGATTGCTCCACCGTCGATGTCGACAGTGCCCGCGCGGTTGCCGCACAGGCCAACGATGCTGGCCTCTCGGCACTTGATGCGCCAGTTTCAGGCGGCGTCGGCGGCGCGACGGGCGGCACGCTCACCTTCATGGTGGGTGGCGATGAGGCAGGGTTCGAGACCGCCCGCCCGCTCTTTGACATCATGGGCCAGAAGGCCGTGCATTGCGGCCCCTCCGGCAATGGCCAGGCCGCCAAGATCTGCAACAACATGATCCTCGGCGCCACCATGATCGTCACCTGCGAGGCCTTCGCCCTTGCCGACAAGCTGGGGCTGGACCGGCAGGCGATGTATGACGTGGTCTCCACCTCGTCGGGGCAGTCCTGGTCGATGACCACCTATTGCCCCGCCCCCGGTGTCGGACCCACGACCCCCGCCGACAATGACTACAAGCCCGGCTTCGCCGCCGATCTCATGCTCAAGGACCTGCGCCTTGCGCAAGAGGCCGCCGCCTCGGCCGATGCCGACACGCCGCTCGGCGAAGCGGCGATGAAGCTCTATGCGAAATTCGTCGAGGAAGAAGACGGCCAGGGTCGTGATTTCTCGGCCATGCTGCCGCGATTCGAGAAACGCGGCTACAGCTGAGTCGCGCGCCATGATTCAACCCCGTCCGGTTTTCGCCGGTCGGGGCATTGATCCATGTCATATTCATATTTCAGAACATGTGTCTTATGTCACGACGATCTCATGTGAAAGAGGACATCATGTTCAAGAAAAACGTCGGCGGCATCGACCGCACCCTGCGCATCCTGGTGGGCATCGCCCTGCTGGTCGCATTCGGCCTCAACCCGTCGAGCCAATACAGCTGGCTCTACCTGATCGGCATCGTGCCGCTGGCCACCGGTCTGCTCAGCACCTGCCCGCTCTATTCGATCTTCGGGCTCAACACCTGCCCGCGCAAATAAGCGTTCCGGCGGGCGGGTGGCCCTGTTTCAGGCCCCCGCCCCCGCCTCTCATCTATTCCGCCGCCACCTTGCGCGCCGCCAGCATCTCCTTGAGATAGCGCCCGGTATGGCTTCGCTCGACCTCGGCCACCTCTTCGGGCGTGCCCACGGCCACGATCTCGCCACCGCCATCGCCCCCTTCGGGGCCGATATCCACCAGATGATCTGCGGTCTTGATCACATCCAGGTTATGCTCGATCACCACCACCGTATTGCCGCTCTCGACCAACTCGTGCAGCACCTCCAGCAGCTTCTTCACATCCTCGAAATGCAGCCCCGTCGTCGGCTCGTCCAGGATGTAAAGCGTGCGCCCGGTCGACCGCTTGGCCAGTTCCTTTGACAGCTTCACCCGCTGCGCCTCGCCCCCCGACAGGGTCGTGGCCTGCTGGCCCACCTTGATATAGCCAAGCCCGACCCGCGCCAGCGCATCCATCTTCTCGCGGATACTGGGCACCGCCTTGAAGAAATCCTGCGCATCCTCCACCGTCATGTCCAGCACGTCGGCGATGGATTTTCCCTTCCACTGGATCTCCAGCGTCTCGCGGTTATAGCGCGCGCCGTTGCAGGTCTCGCAGGTGACATAGACATCGGGCAGGAAGTGCATCTCGATCTTGATCAGCCCGTCGCCCTGGCACGCCTCACAGCGCCCGCCCTTCACGTTGAAGCTGAACCGCCCCGGCTTGTAGCCGCGCGCCTTGGCCTCGGGCAGCCCCGCGAACCAGTCGCGGATCGGGGTGAAGGCGCCGGTATAGGTGGCGGGGTTGGATCGCGGCGTGCGCCCGATCGGGCGCTGGTCGATATCGATCACCTTGTCCAGATGCTCGAGCCCCCGGATCGTCTCGCAGGGCGCCGGCGTCTGGCGCGCACCGTTCAGACGCATGCTCGCGGTCTTGAACAGCGTCTCGATGGTCAGCGTGGACTTGCCCCCGCCCGACACACCCGTCACGCAGACGAACTGCCCCAGCGGAAACTCCGCCGTCACATCCTTGAGGTTGTTGCCGCTCGCCTTGACCACGCTCACGGATTTGCCATTGCCCTTGCGCCGCTCGGCCGGAATGGCGATCTCGCGCTGGCCCGACAGGTATTGCCCCGTGATCGAGGCCGGGTCCGCCGCGATATGTTCGGGCGTGCCGTGGCTCACCACCTGCCCGCCATGCACACCTGCGCCGGGACCGATATCATAGACGTAATCGGCGGTGCGGATCGCCTCCTCGTCATGCTCGACCACGATCACCGTATTGCCCTGATCACGCAGGTTGCGCAGGGTCTGCAACAGCCGCCCGTTATCGCGCTGGTGCAGGCCGATGCTCGGCTCATCAAGCACGTAAAGCACGCCGGTCAATCCGCTGCCGATCTGGCTCGCCAGCCGGATGCGCTGGCTCTCGCCCCCCGACAGGGTGCCGGCATTGCGGCTCAGCGTAAGGTAATCCAGACCCACATTGTTGAGAAACCCCAACCGCTCGCGGATCTCCTTGAGGATCGCGCGGGCGATCTCGTTCTTCTGCGCGCTCAGGCTCCCGGGCACCTCGGCGCACCATTGATAGGCCTCGCGGATCGACATCTGCACGACCTGCCCGATATGCAGCCCCCCGATCTTCACCGCCAGCGCCTCGGGCCGCAGGCGATAGCCGTCACAGCTGCCACAGGCCCGGTTGTTCTGGTAACGCTCGAACTCCTCGCGCACCCAATTGCTGTCAGTCTCGCGATAGCGCCGCACCATGTTGGGGATCACCCCCTCGAAACTGCGCGTCACCTGATAGACCCGTCCGCCCTCGTCATAACGGAACGGGATCTCGTCCTCGCCCGACCCATACAGGAACACCTGCTGCACATGCGCCGGCAGGTCTTTCCAGCGGGCATTCATGTCGAACTCGTAATGCTTGGCGATGGCCTCGATGGTCTGAAGGAAATAGGGGCTCTTGCCCTTGCGCCAGGGCGCGATCGCGCCGTCGCCCACCTTCAGCGCCGCATCCGGCACCACCAGCCGCTCGTCGAAATAAAGCTCCGCGCCAAGCCCGCCGCAATCCGGGCAGGCCCCGAAGGGCGCATTGAAGGAAAACAGCCGCGGTTCGATCTCGGGAATGGTGAAACCGCTTACCGGGCAGGCGAAATTCTCGCTGAACACCTGCCGCTCCGGCTCGCCCTCGCCCTCGCGCGGCGCGGTCTCCAGCACGGCGATCCCGTCTGCCAGATCCAGCGCGGTGCGCAGGCTGTCCGCCAGCCGCGTCTGCAACCCCTCGCGCACCACGATCCGGTCCACCACAACGTCGATATCGTGGCGGAATTTCTTGTCGAGCGTTGGCGGATCGTCCAGATCGTGAAACGCCCCGTCCACCTTCACGCGCTGGAACCCCTGCTTGCGCAGTTCCAGCATCTCCTTGCGGTATTCGCCCTTGCGGTCGCGCACGATGGGCGCCAGCAGATAGGCGCGGCTGCCCTCTTCCATGGTCATGATCCGATCGACCATGTCCTGCACCTGCTGCGCCTCGATCGGCTTGCCGGTGGCGGGGCTGTAGGGCGTGCCGACGCGGGCGAACAAGAGCCGCAGGTAGTCATATATCTCGGTGACAGTGCCGACCGTCGAACGCGGGTTCTTGCTGGTGGTCTTCTGCTCGATGGAAATCGCCGGGCTCAGCCCGCTGATATGGTCCACATCGGGCTTTTCCATCATGTCGAGGAACTGGCGCGCATAGGCGCTCAGGCTCTCGACATAGCGCCGCTGCCCCTCGGCATAGATCGTGTCGAACGCCAGGCTCGACTTGCCCGACCCGCTCAGCCCGGTGATCACCACCAGCGCATTGCGCGGAATATCGACATCTATGGATTTGAGGTTGTGCTCGCGCGCGCCACGCACCTCGATATGCTTCAGCTCGGCCATCGGCGTCCCCCGGTCAACGGTGGTTAACAGATAGTCGAGCACGCGCCGGGTTCCAAGGGTATTTTGCGAACATTTCGTGAACGCGCAAAGACCCGCCCCTATTTCTTCTGCGCCAGCGCCCAGGAGCAGATCGGAAAATCGGGCTCATTTGTCAGCACGTCGCGCCCGCGCTCATAGGGCGGCGGCCAGGGGGTCTCGAAATTGCGCATGGCGGCGCTGCGATTGCCCCATTGCTGCGCGCGGATCGCGTCTTCCTCGAACCCCGCCTCGATCAGCAGGTTCTTGAGCCCCCGCGCGCTCCAGCGCGAACAATCGACAGGATCGCCGTGATAGGGAATGTAGAACGGCACCGCGACCCAGAAATATCCCCCCGGCCGCAGCATCTCCAGGACGTTGCGCGTGGCGGCATAGGGACGGTCCAGATGTTCCCAGACCTGGTTGGCCAGCACCAGGTCGAACTGCGCGACCTCGCCATCCTTGTCCCGGTATGGCCCCTTGCAGATATCGTATTTCGGAAACCGGAAGCGACTGTAACTGCGAAAGGCGAATCGCGTCCCGAACTTGCCCGACACCTCGGCCACGTCCATGTCCGCAAGCGGCAGCGCCTCCAGCCATTGGCGCGAACTGCGCTGCATCACCACCCTGTTCACACTCGGCACCGGCTCTCACCCCTCACATTCGGACAGCGACCATTCTGCATGCGCCGCCCCGCGCGGCAAGTCCCGCCCGGCTTCATCTGGCGCGAAATACCTCGGGGGAGTCGCCGCTTGCGGCGACGGGGGCAGCGCCCCCGCCCTTTGCAGCCTCAGATATGGATCACCCGGTCAAAGGCATCCAGCACCGATTCATGCATCATCTCGCTCAGCGTCGGGTGCGGGAACACGGCCTGCATCAGGTCCTCTTCCGTGGTTTCCAGCTGGCGCCCCACCACATAGCCCTGGATCAGTTCCGTCACCTCGGCCCCGATCATATGCGCGCCCAGCAATTCGCCGGTCTTGGCGTCGAACACCGTCTTGATCATGCCATCGGGCTCGCCAAGCGCGATCGCCTTGCCGTTGCCGATGAAGGGGAACCGCCCGACCCGGATATCGAGTCCCTTTTCCTTGGCCTGCGCCTCGGTCAGGCCGACGCTCGCGATCTGGGGCTGGCAATAGGTGCAGCCCGCGATGCTGTCGGGCGAGACCGGATGCGGTTTTTCACCCGCGATCAGCTCGGCCACCATCACGCCTTCATGGCTGGCCTTGTGCGCCAGCCAGGGCGCGCCCGCCAGGTCGCCGATGGCATAGACCCCCTCGACCCCGGTGCGGCACAGCGCATCCGTCACCACATGGCTGCGCTCGACCTTCACGCCCAGTTCCTCAAGGCCCAGGCCCTCGGTATTGCCGACGATCCCGACGGCCGAGATCACCGCGTCGAAGTCCTGCTTCTCGGTCTTGCCGCCACTCTCGATATGCGCCGTGACCTTGCCCTTGGCGCGGTCCAGCTTCTTGACGGCGGCCTTCTCCATGATCGTCATGCCCTGTTTTTCAAAGGCCTTCTTCGCCATGCCGCTGATCTCGGCATCCTCGACGGGCAGGATGCGATCCATCACCTCGACCACGGTCGTCTCGGCGCCCAGCGTGTTGTAGAAACTGGCGAATTCGATCCCGATCGCGCCCGAGCCGATGACCAACAGTTTCTTGGGCATATGCGGCGGCACCAGCGCGTGCTTGTAGGTCCAGACCAGCTCGCCATCCGCCTCGAGCCCCGGCAATTCGCGCGCCCGCGCGCCGGTCGCCAGTACGATATGCTTCGCTTCCAGCTCCTCGGTGCCCTTCTCGGTCTTGACGCTGACACGGCCCTTGGCGGGCAGGCTCGCCTCGCCCATGATCGCCGTCACCTTGTTCTTCTTGAGCAGGTGGCTGACGCCCGAATTGAGCTGCTTGGCGATCGCGCGCGAGCGTTTGACCACCGCATCGAGATCATAGCCGACCCCTTCGGCCTTGAGCCCGAACTCCTTGGCGCGGTGCATCAGGTGAAACAGTTCCGAGCTGCGCAGCATCGCCTTGGTGGGGATGCAGCCCCAGTTCAGGCAGATGCCCCCCATATGCTCGCGCTCGACCACGGCCACCTTGAGGCCCAGTTGCGCGCCCCGGATCGCGGCCACATAGCCGCCAGGCCCCGCACCGATCACGATCATGTCAAAGCTTTTCGCCGCCATTGCCGACTCCGTTCCAGAATTTAGTTTGACATTAAACTATCTCTGGCGCGATCACAACGCAGCAGCGGCGCTGCGCGGCGCCATCCGGCGCGGCGCAGGCGCAAATGCTTGACGCGGCGGCAAATTATTTCCCGGCTCAGGCCGCCTTGGCAGCCTGCAATGCCTTCACCGTGGCGCCGTAACCGCCCTGCGCCATATACTCGCGCTCGCCGGCGGTGGTGCTGCGCCCCAGCGCCGCGTTGCGATGGGGGAAGCGGCCGAACTTGCGGATCACCTCGCGATGTGCGCGGGCATGCAGCAGGTTGCTGGCGCCGGTCTCGGGCATCCGCTCGCAGATCAGGCGCACGCAGTGATCCTGGTCGCACAGGCTCTCCGAATGCATCAGGGGAAGGTAGAAGAACTGCCGCGCCGGCTCGTCGATGCGCATGTCCCATTTGCGGCTGATCGCAGCCTTTGCGGCGGCCCGCGCCACGCCATCGCTGGCAAAGGCCTCACCGCTCTCGCGGAACATGTTGCGCGGGAACTGGTCCATCAGGATGATATAGGCCAGCGTGCCGGTCGGATAGGTCAGCCACAGCGCATAATTGCCTTCGCGGGCGCTCAGCCATGCCGCACCGAACCTGTCGCGGATCGTCTGATCCAGCGCATCCGAAGCCTCGTACCACCCCTTCGGACCGATTTCGTCCAGCCAGAAACTCAATATGTCGTCAGGCGCGACCATGGGCCCTCCTCGTCTTTCCCAGATCCGTCCACTTCATGTTACAAAAACGTTAAACTGACATTCACCTGAAATGACAGTAACTTATTACTACAGCCACGACACCCGTGTGACGTTAGCGCAATCACGCCGCGGACTCCTCCTGGGTGGACTCGATGGCGTATTCCTGCGCCGCCTCGACCGCCACATGCGACGAGGACGCTGCCACCGGCGCATAGCTTTCCGTCTCGTCCACCGACGGCGCGGCGCGCTGCGTCATCCGGTAGGCGGCATAGCCCGCCATCGCCAGCATCAGAACCCCGATCACCGCGAAAAAGCCGCGCGGCCCGATCGCACCCATCGCCCAGCCGGTCACCAGCGGCCCCGCGACCGCCCCCAGCCCGTTGATGAACACCATGCCGCCCGACGCGGCGGCCATGTCGTCATGATCCAGGAAATCGTTCGTATAGGCGATCAGCAGCGAATAGAGCGGGTTCGACGTGCCGCCGATGATCACCGCCACCACCAGCAGCATCGCAAAGTAACCGCTGAACAGGAAACCCAGAATCGCGCCCACACCGCACAAAAGCGCCGCGGCAAAGATCAGCACCCGCCGGTCCATCCGGTCCGACAGCCAGCCGATGGGATATTGCAGCACCAGCGCGCCGATATAGAACGTCGCGACAAAGGTCGAAATCTGCGCCACGTTCAGCCCCGCCTCGGCGCCGAACACCGCCGCCATGCCGAACTGCGCGGCAAAGACCCCGCCCAGCAGGAACATGCCCACGCAGCCCAGCGGCGAGATGCGCAGGATTTCGCGCAATGTCATCGGCTTGGTCGATCCGAAAGCCGGTGTCGGGCTGATCGACAACAGAATCGGCGCAAAACTCAGCGACACCAGAACCGATGGAATGATGAACAGGATGAACCCGCCCGGATCGGCCACCAGCAGCAGGAACTGCGCCGCCACGATCCCCGCCATCTGCACGATCATGTAAAGCGACAGCGACTGGCCGCGCGTCTCGTTGGTGGCCGAATTGTTCAGCCAGCTTTCCGCCGTGACATAAACGCCCGAGAAACAGAACCCGATCAGGATGCGCCCCGCCCCCCATGCAAAGGGGTCGGTCAGCGCCGGGTAAAGGATCATCACCGCCGAGATCATCGAGGCCAGCGCCGCAAAGACCCGCACATGGCCGACGCGGCGGATCATCTCGGGCGCCATGCGCGAGCCGAACAGGAAGCCCACGAAATAGCCCGACATCACCAGCGACATCTCGATGGTCGAGAAGCCCTCGATCTGGCCACGGATACCCAAGAGCGTGCCCTGCATGCCATTGCCCACCTGCAACAGCATCATTCCCAGCAATAGCGCCCATGCGCCGTTCAGCACCTGCAACATCGCCCGCGTCCCGTCATGTCATCCTGTTCGCACCCGCCGTGCCAGCAATTCACCCCGGAATCAACAGCGACGCGTCCCCATATGAAAAGAAGCGATAGCGCTGTTCGAGCGCGTGGTCATAGATCGCCCGGATACGCGCCTGCCCCATCAGCGCCGAAACCAGCATCAACAGGGTCGAGCGCGGCAGGTGGAAATTGGTCATCAGCGCGTCGCTCACACGGAAATCGAAACCCGGATAAATGAAGATGTCGGTCTCGCCCCGCCAGGGCGCGATAGCGCCGCTTTCGCGCGCCGCACTTTCGATCAGGCGCAGCGCGGTTGTGCCCACCGGGATCACCCGGCCGCCCGCCGCCTTCGTGGCGGCGATCTCGGCGGCGGCCTTTTCGCTGACCTCGCCCCATTCGGCATGCATCCTGTGGGTGGTCACGTCCTCGACCTTGACCGGCAAGAAGGTGCCCGCCCCCACATGCAGCGTCACATGGCTGAAGGCGATGCCGCGCGCGTGCAGGTCCTTCAGCAACGCCTCGTCGAAATGCAGCGACGCCGTCGGCGCCGCCACCGCGCCCGGCGCACGCGCCCAGACGGTCTGGTAATCGGTCTTGTCCTGCTCGTCGGCAGCGCGGCGCGCGGCGATATAGGGCGGCAGGGGCATCGCCCCGGCCTCTGCGAGCGCGCTGTCGAATGCCTCGCCCTCCAGGTTGAATCGCAGCCTTGCCTGCCCTTCGTCCTTGGCCAGCAACTCGGCCTCCAGCCCGGCCGCGAACTGCACGGCCTCGCCGACGCGCAGCTTCTTGAGCGGTTTCACCAGCGCCGCCCAATCCCCCTCGCGCCCCGGCTCCAGCAGCGTGACCTCGATCCTTGCGCTCGTCTCGCCCTCGGGGCCCGTGCGCCTGCGCGCGCCACTCAGGCGCGCGGGGATCACGGCCGTGTCGTTCAGCACCAGCCGGTCGCCGGGGCGCAGCCAGTCGCCCAGATCGCGCACGCATGAATCATGTATCGCCGCGCCCTCGGCCACCAGCAGGCGCGCCGAACTGCGCGGCCGCGCCGGGCGCGTGGCGATCAAATCTTCTGGCAGCTCGAAATCGAAATCGCTCAGCTTCACTGTCCGGCCTCTCCACCGTCTCTAGGCAAACTCCGGCGTTCGGGCGTTGCCGCGCCTGCCCCGCCACCACCCGGCGGCGGGCGGCGAAACAGATCGCGGAACATCCCCGGCGTGAACACCGACAACGGATTGACGCTGACCCTTGGCTGCGCCACCGGCCCGCGCATGGTATAGTTCATTCCCACCAGCCCCTCACCGCGCCGTGTAAACAGGCCACCGGCCGAATTCACCAGGTAGAACGGCGAAATCACCCCCTGCATGTCCATCATCGTGCTTTCAAGGTCGTAATACCCTTCCATCGACACCCCCATCGACGCCCCCACGGCGCTGCCCGATAACAGCGTCACGCGCCGCGGCGTCAGCAGGAAGCGCGAATTCACCTCGCTGAAATGGATGCCCTCGCCGCGCAGCTGATCGATCAGCCCCACCACGCTTACGGTATTGAGCAGCGCCGCCAGCGCCGGGGCATCGGTCAGACGCACATTCATGACCTCAAGCGAGCCTTCATAGCGCCCCGGCCCCGCGACCGGCACCAGCACCAGGTTCATCTCGCCGTCGCGCGCCTGCTTGAGCATCCCCGCCGCCGCCAGAACCGCGCCCGCATCCTGCGAGCGGATCTGAAAGGCGCTGCGCCCGTCCTTGGGCGCGATCCGCCCGGTCACCGTCGGCCCGCCATTCACCTGCCCGGTAAATCGCCCCGACGCCCCGCCACCCATGTCCAGATCGGCGCGAAAATCCGTCAGCACGATCCCGTCCGATATGATCAGCCGGTCCAGCGCCAGCGATACCGGCCCGCCATCGCGATCACCGCCGTCGCCACCGCCGCCGCTGCCATCCCCCGCCAGCGATGTCTGGCGCAGATCCACCATCCCGCCCGACACCAGCACCTGCGGCGCCAGCTGCGCGCCGCGCCCCAGCAGCTCCACCGGCGCATTGAGCCATGTCCCCATCCGCACGCGCGCGAATTCCGCCCGCGCCAGCGTGCCGTCATCATTCAGCGTGACAGCCCCGCGCGCCTCAAGCCCGCCGGCATCGAGCCTGATCGACTCGATCTCGGGCGGCTCGCCCAGCGTGCCCTCGACCCTCAGATCGCCCGTCGCCTGCGTCCCCAATGCCCATCCCAGCTGCGGCACGCTCAGCCCCACGCCGGCAAGGTCCGAGCGCATCACGAAACGCCCCGGCTCTCCGGGCGGCAAATCGACCTTGATCTCGGCGCGCCCCGCCCCCGACAGGCTGCCCGGCGGCAGACCGATGCGGAATTCGTCGGCGAAGCGCTCCGACAGCTCGATCCAGCCCGTCACCCGGCCGGTGCCGTCGCTTTGCTCGCCAAGCGCCGTGCGCCACTGCCCCTCGACCGGCACCCGCCCGACGCGCCCCGCACCCGACACGCCGATCCCGGCATTGTCGCCCAACAGCTCCAGCTCGGACGCCGCCAGCACCCGCCCCGGCACCAATGTCTCGCTGCGCACGTCGCTCAGGCGCCCATTGACGCTGAACGCCACCTCATCCGGGCTCAGCTCCTTCTTCAGCAGGAAGTCCAGCCGCCCCGTCAGCTGCGCGCGCCCATCCGCCAGCGTCACCGGCAGGTTCGCCTTGCGCATGAAACCGAACGGCCCCTCGTCCAGCAGCGACAGCGCCGCGGTGATGGTGCTGTCGGTCGTCAGTCGCGCTCCCGCCGGGCCACGCTCGATATTCACGTCGGGGATGATGAAACTGGTGCCCGAAATATCGATCCGCCCGCCCTGCGCCGCCGTCACATGGCCCCGGTCCGTGGTGATGACGAAACGGCTGTCGATCAATGAGGCATGCCCCGCCGCCGCCTCGATGGGCGGCACGTCCTTGATGAACACCGTATCCAGGTTCTCGTAATCGAAGCCGAGGAACACATCCGGGTCGTGATCGGGCCGGAACCGCGCGGCGAATTGCAGGTTGCTCAGGTCGGCGCGGGTCACGTTCTTGCCGATCCATTCGCGCGCGCCCTTCGCCAGCCCCTCTGGCCAGAGCGTCAACAGCCGATCGGGCTGAAGCGCGTCCATCGTCGCGTCCAGCGCCAGCGTCCAGCCCTCGGGCCGCGCCTCGAGCGCGCCTTCCATCACAAGGCGGCTCGACTGGTCGCTCATGCTCAGCTGGCCCAGCGTCAGCAGGAACGGATCGATCCGCAACCGCATGTCCATCACCGCCGATTCAACCTCGATCGGTTCGGGATACATGCCGTCCGGGTTGGCGGAGATCCGGCGAAACTGGAACTGCCCCAGCAACTCGCTCGGCCAGCCCGATTCCATCCCCACGAGATAGGCGCGCCCCTCGGCCAGCGCCGACACCCATTTGCTGTCCACCGATATCTCGTCGAAACGCAGCAATTGCTGCGCCGGATCGTAGGAAAAATAGACCCGCGCCTGCGAGAACGCGACCGGCTCGGTCGCCTCGGTCGGCTGCAGCACGCCCTCGGCGATCTGCAGGGTCGCATTCAGAAGCCCCAGCCGCCCGCTTTCGTCCAGCGAGGCCCGGAGCGAACCCGATATCGGCGCATCGAGCGCCCCGAGCCAGGTCATCGCCGCGGATTGCCCGGCAATGTCGCGCGCCGGCATGTCCTCGAACGTGACCCCGAAATCCGCCGCCGTCTCGCCGATCTCGCGGGTATAGTTCATCGCCAGCGTCGTCGCATAGGCCCGCGCGCCCAGCAGCGCGACATCCCCTCGCAGCGTCAGCCGGTCGCCTTCGCGCGTCATCTCGAAGCGCCCGTCATCGACATTCCAGGCCCTGTCCGCGCGCGCATCCTCGTAACGCAGCGTCAGGTTGCTGGCCTCGACCTCGCGCAGCGCCGCGAAATGCGGCCGCTCCAGCACCGCGTCAAGCTGCGCCGCCAGCGCGCCCAGGTTGGCAGCCTCCTCCAGCGGCGGCGCGGTCTCGCCCACGCTCAGCCCCACCGCGCCATCCTTCGAGCGCCGCAATGTCACCCTCGCCCCCGACAGGCTGATCTCCGCGGGCTGCAACGCGCCCTGCAAAAGCGGCCCAAGCGCCACCTTGCTCTGCGCGCGCGACAGGCTGGCCAGCGTCACGCCCGATGCATCGCTCAGGGTCACGTCATGCAGGCTCAGCCTTGGCACCCAGTCGGATTCGATCACCAGCGCGACCTCGCCGAACCGCAGCGACACACCCTCGAGATCGGCGTTTATCTTCTGGCTGATCTTCTCGCGCAGCCACTCCGGCGCAACGAATTCGCGCCCCGCGGCCAGGCTCACCGCCACCGCCAGCATGATGATCACCGCAACCAGCGCCGACACCACCCAGGGCAGCGCCCTGCGGGCGCGCCCGGCGCGCGGCTTAATGTCCTGGGACTCGCTCATTCGTCTTGTTCGCTCGGCCCGGATTTTCCGGCCGCCTGCCTGATGTCTTTATTCCGGCGTCTCCTGCCCTAATATGACCCGGAGTCAAACCCATAACAAGGAAAGCCCATGCCCGATCCCGGCAATATCGCCCCCGACTTCACCCTGCCCCGCGATGGCGGCACCTCCGTCACCCTTTCGGCCCTGCGCCCCGCGCCTGTGGTGCTGTTCTTCTACCCGCGCGACGACACCTCCGGCTGCACCAAGGAGGCACTGGCCTTCACCGCCCTCAAGGACGCCTTCGCCGAGTCCGGGGCCGAGGTCCTGGGGATTTCCAGGGATACCGTCGAAAAGCACCAGAAATTCCGCGACAAGCACGACCTCGGCGTGCCGCTCCTCTCGGATGCCGACTCCGACATCTGCGAGCAATACGGCGTCTGGAAGCAGAAAAGCATGTATGGCAAGACCTTCTGGGGGATCGAGCGCACGACCTTCCTGATCGACGGCGAGGGGCGCATCGCCCGCGTCTGGCCAAAGGTCAAGGTGCCCGGCCACGCCGACGAGGTGCTCGACGCGGTGCGCGCACTGTGAGCGCACAGACCCTGACAGAGATGGCGGTCGAGGTGCTCTCGACAAAGGATGGGCGCGAGAAGACCGCGCTCTCGCGCCGCCATGCGGAAACCTGGTTCGCGGCACGCGCCGCCGGGCGCGACATTCCCGTGGGGCTTGCCGATCCGCCCCTGCGTCCGGCGCGCCCCGACCGCCCCGAACTTCTTGATCCGCGCGACGTGCCCCGCCGCCGCCCCGGCAGCCCGCAAGGGCGGCTCGCCATTCTTCATGCCGTCGCGCATATCGAACTCAACGCGGTCGATCTGCACTGGGACATCATCGCGCGGTTCGGCCATGTGCCGATGCCGGTCGGTTTCTACGATGACTGGGTCAAGTCCGCCGACGAGGAATCAAAACATTTCAACCTGATATGCGACTGCCTTGAAGCCCATGACAGCCATTACGGCGCCCTGCCCGCCCATGCCGGCATGTGGCGCGCCGCCGAGGACACGGCCAGCGACCTGATGGGCCGGCTGGCGGTGGTGCCGATGGTGCTCGAGGCCCGCGGGCTCGATGTCACCCCCGGCATGATCGACATCTTCACCAAGGCCGGGGATACCCGCGCGGTCGAGGCGATGCAGGTTATCTACGCCGAAGAGGTCCATCACGTCGCTTATGGCTCGAAATGGTTCCATTTCCTCTGCGGCCGTCACGATCTTGATCCCAAGGAGGTGTTTCACGACCTTGTGCGGCGCTATTTTCACGGCGCGCTCAAGCCGCCCTTCAACGAGGAAAAGCGCGCCGAGGCCGGTCTGCCGCCCGATTTCTACTGGCCGCTGGCCGATGAACCCACTGCGAAAGGCTAGGCAACCCCTTGCAGATCGGCGATTTTTCGCCGGTCTGGCAACAATCGGCTCAATTCCCGCCCGTCGTTGCCCAAAAACCTTGCCCCACGGAAATCCACTCGCTAAGCCACCTTCGAGCACGCCTGGTCACGAAAGATGACCAATCGTAACGAAGCGTGCCACGACTGGGAAGGGCTACAAGGGACGGGACGACTTGCATAGACGCTTTGCCATCGGGCTGAATGCCCTGCTCGAAAAACACTTCCCGGAACGCCGGGTGTTTCTCAAATCCGATACCGATACGCGCTTCATCCGGCTGCGTCCCCATTCGCAGCTTCTGGCCTTCGCAGGTGCCGCCGCCATCGTCGCCTGGGCGATCATCGCCACCGCAATCCTTCTGATGGACAGCATCGGCTCTGGCAATTTCCGCGAACAGGCCAAGCGCGATCAACGCACTTACGAATACCGCCTCAACGCCCTGTCCGACGAGCGCGACATGCGCGCCGACGAGGCGCTGGCCGCACAGGAACGCTTCAACTCTGCGCTTCAGCAGATCTCGGTGATGCAGACCGAGCTTCTCGCCTCCGAAACCCGCCGCCGCGAATTGGAAACCGGAATCGAGGTGATCCAGAAATCCCTGCGGCGCACGGTCAAGGAACGCGACACCGCCCGCGCCGAGGCGCAGGAACTCGCTAGCGCCCTCGACAACCAGGGCGGCACACCGGGCAATGGCGAAGACAGCACCGGCGACGGCATGCTCGATTTCCTCGCCACCGCGCTGGCCGACACCGCCGTTGAGCGCGACAAGATCAGCAACGACGCCCAGCAGGCCCTGCTCGAAGCCGATGAAATGGCGCTGCGCATCGAACTGATGCGCGACCAGAACGAACAGATCTTCAGCCAGCTCGAAGACGCGATGACGATCTCGGTCGAACCGCTCGACAAGATGTTCCGCGCCGCCGGGATGAACCCCAAGACGCTGCTGGACACGGTGCGCAGGGGCTATTCCGGCCAGGGCGGCCCGCTCACCCCGCTCAGCTTCTCGACCCGCGGTCAGGAACCCTCGAGCGATGCGATGCGCGCCAACCGTATCCTCGACCAGATGGACAAGCTGAACCTCTACCGGATCGCCGCGCAAAAGGCGCCCTTCGCGATCCCGGTCAAGAATTCGTTTCGCTACACCTCCGGTTTCGGCATGCGCTGGGGCCGGATGCATAACGGCACCGATTTCGCCGCGCCCCACGGCACGCCGATCTACGCCACGGCCGATGGCGTCGTCACCCATGCGGGCTGGCTCTCGGGCTATGGCCACCTGGTCAAGATCCGCCACGAGTTCGGCATCGAGACCCGCTATGCCCATATGTCCAAACTTCGCGTGAAGGTTGGCCAAAGGGTCTCGCGCGGGGATCAGATCGGTGATATGGGCAACACTGGACGTTCCACGGGCACCCATCTACACTACGAGGTCCGTGTCGGCGGCAAACCCGTCAACCCCATGACATATATCAAGGCTGCTAACGATGTTTTCTAAGAGCAAAATCAACGACCCCGCACCCAAAGCCGACGACGCGGCCAAGCCCGCCAGCACGGACCGCTCCGGCGACTCGGCCCATTCGGGCTCGACCGGCAGCGAATTCAAGGCCTCGGCCCCCAAGGCCAAGCCCCCCGCATCGGTCCTCTCCTCGGACCTCCATGTCACCGGCAATCTCAAGACCACCGGCGACATCCAGGTTGAAGGCACCGTCGAAGGCGACATCCGCGCGCATCTTCTGACCGTCGGCGAAGGCGCCACCATCAAGGGCGAAGTGATCGCCGATGACGTGGTGGTCAACGGCCGCATCGTTGGCCGCGTGCGTGGCCTCAAGGTGCGCCTGACCTCGACCGCCCGTGTCGAAGGCGACATCATCCACAAGACCATCGCGATCGAATCCGGCGCCCATTTCGAAGGCTCGGTCCAGCGTCAGGACGATCCGCTCAACTCCAAGGGCGCAGCCCAGAAGGCCGCCGCGGCCACGCAGCAGCAGGCGCCCGCCGCCTCCGGCAGCAGCGCCAGCGCCTCTCAGGCAGCCCCCGCCAAATCCGGGTCCTGACCCGCTGAGCGCGACCTGATCGCACGACATCGAAAGGCGCCCTGCTTGACAGCGGCGCCTTTTCTCTTTCCCCTTGCAGCATGTGCCCGCTCTGCCCGGCCCGGTTTCCGGCCCTGCGGTGCGGTTTTTACCGATTTCCCCGTTTTTGACGCATCGACCGTTTGATTCGCATCCCCCGGATGTCGTGCCCTCCGACATGACCGCGCCATCCGCCCATGTTTCGACGTCGCCCGGAGAAGGAGTTTCATTGATGTCTTGCACTGCACGATTTGCGATGGTGGCCGCCGCCCTTTTCCTTGTCCTGCAGGGCGCCACCCCCGGCCTTGCCGGCGGCCAGACCCGCCAGGCGCCCTATGTCTCGGTCTCCGAACAGCGCAGCGCCCTCGTCGCCTGCAAGGACGAGCTCGGTCAGCGCGGCTGGCCGCGCTTTCAGGCCAGTTATGTGGAATATCCCTGGGGCGGCCAGACGATCCTGCGCATCCTGCCGCACCGCAATGTCAGCCCCGACGAGGCCGCATGGATCAACGCCTGCGCCGACAAGGCGCTTGGCCGCCAGACCGGCCCGGTCGTGGTGCTGCGCCGCAAGGCCGTGGTCGCGGGCTGCCCGCGCAAGGCGCCGACGATGTATCGTGGCGCGGGTTACTGCATCCGCCGCTGACCCCCGCGCGCTCAGCCCTGCTCGGAACTGGCCCGGCGCGTCCGCGTCAGCTTCATCTCGGGATTGCTCAGCCGCGCCTCCGGCCCCGCCCAGGCATAGGCCAGCAGACAGGGATCGTGATCGCCGGTCGTGATCCTGTGCTCGTCGCCCGGACGGTTCAGGATCAGCGACCCCGGCGCAAAGACCGCCGCATTGTTCTCCGACCACGCCCCCGAGATCGAGATGTAGCTCTCCTCGATCTCCTTGTGGCTGTGCTGCGGATAGGTGGTGTTGGGCGCGAACAGCACGAACCCCAGGATCAGGTTCTCGCAGTGCACCGGCCCCTGCGGGCCAAGTATCTCGCAATAGGCGTATTTCTGGGCCAGTGACTTGGAAATCCGCTCATAGCCATACTCCCATGTCAGCGCATCCTTGACCTCTCGCAGGGCGCGGGCCATGCCCTGCATCGCCGCCCTCTCGCCCAGGTCGAGCGCGCGCGGCAGATGCGCAGACACCGGCTTTCGCATGCCTTCCCGCTCGATCATCTCGGGATTGCGCGCCATCGCCGCGGACAGCCGGTCACGCACGACTTTGCGGTGCGCCCTGATCGCCGGGCTGCCCCCGGCCGAACCGTGCCGGTACAGCACGTCGAACTCGCGCAAAAGATAAAGCCAGTCCGGGCAATCCTTCAGGCGCAAGGGCGTGGGTGTCGTCATGCTTGTCTCTCCCCTCATTGGCGGCGAGACGCATTAGCAGCGACTCGCGCCCAAGAGTAAAGACGCCTTGATCGCCCCGGCCCTCAGAGCCCGCGCGGACCTGCCAGCGAATAAAGCTCCGGCGGCCGCAACACCAGGTCAAGCCCCAGCTTGAAACAGACCGCAAGCACCAGCAGCGCCAACAGGATGCGAAGCTGCTCGGCCTTCAGCAGCAGGCCGATCCGGCTGCCGATCTGCGCGCCGACAACACCCCCGACGATCAGCAGCACCGCCAGCACCGTATCCACGGTATGACTGTTATAGGCATGCATCATGGTCGTGTAGCCGGATACGAAGATGATCTGGAACAGCGACGTGCCGACCACCACCTTGGTCGGCATGGACAGGATATAGATCATCGCGGGCACCACGACGAACCCGCCGCCGACACCCATGATCGCCGACAGCACGCCAACGAAGAAACCGACCATCAATGGCGGAAAGATCGAGATATACAGACCCGAGGTGCGAAACCGCACCCGCAGCGGCATCGCATGAACCCAGTCGCGCCGCGACCGCCTGCGCCGGGGGCGCGGGCCATGCAGCCTCGCGTTGCGGATCGCGTTCACGCTCTCGATGAACATCAGCACGCCGATCAGGCCCAGGCAGACCACGTAGAACAGGTTGACCAGCAGGTCGACCTGCCCCAGCCCGCGCAGCAGGTTGAAGACGTAGACCCCCACGCTCGATCCGGCCAGCCCCCCGGCCATCAGCGCGAATCCCATCGGGAAATCGACCGTGCGACGGCGCAGATGCGCCAGAATGGCCGAAAAGGACGAGGCGACGATCTGGTTGGCCGATGTCGCCACGGCGACGGCTGGCGGAATGCCGATGAAGAACAGAAGCGGCGTGATCAGGAAACCGCCGCCGACCCCGAACATCCCCGAAAGCATCCCCACAATCAGCCCGACCGACAATAGCAGTGGACCGTTGACCGAGACTTCGGCGATGGGCAGATAGAGTTGCATGGAGCAGGCTTGTGTTCTTCGCGTTGGGTCGCAACTACGCCCATGCGGCAGCGCGCGCAAGGCATGATGCAACATAATCCGCGGCGCGATGCGATCGGAAAACCACGCCGACGCCATCTGGCATCACGCTGTCGACACGATTTTCCGCCGCACTCAGGTGCAACAGACGCCGAGCTTTGCCCGCCCGCGGGGGTGCAGGATCGCGTTGCGTCGCTTCATGCGCACTGGCGCCGCGGGGCTAACCCGGTTCTATCAGGCACTTCCCGTTGCGCTGATGGCGGGCAACAAGCCGGCGCGCGCGCCGCCCCGGCACGAAATTGCGCGCGGCCTCTCGCGATACCGGAGCATCCGGTGCGCCACCGAATATCTGTTCGATTTCGTCCATCGCCTCCTTGCCAAGCGAGCGTTCGCTCTGAGGCCCGAGAAACAGGCTCTCGCAGGGCGCACCGTTGGCCAGCAGGATCTCGTGCCTGTCCAGAAGAAGATGCACATAGGTCACCTTCCAGGTTGCGTGGTCCGTTCTGATCCCGTTCACCCCGACAAGATGCTTGGCGGCAACCAGCACCTCATCGGCGTCGAACATGCGCCGCGCGATACGCGAGCGAAGCAGAATCCGGTGCTGCGGCGAGACATGCAGGTCCCGCTCGGGAACGCCCGGCCCCAACGCGCCCGCCGGGATCACGACCGGCCGCAATCTCGGGTAGCGCAGCATCGTCGGCACCGACAATGCCCTTTGCCCGGCCCAGCGGATGGTCTGAACGCCGCGATCCACGGTTGCCACGCGGTCCCCCGCCTCCAGCTTCTCGACGGCAATCTCGGACCCGTCGCCAAGACCGATCATCGTTCCGGCACAGAAACAGACGATGTTCACCTCGTTGTCCGTCGTCGAAACGAGGGCGGCGTCGCTCCCCCCGACGGGGGTCAAATCACCGGTTCGGATCTGCGTGATATTGAGGTCGCCGTATCCGTCGCTCGGGATAACGAAATACCGCGTTTCGCTCCCGTTGGAAACGGTCAGGAAGATCACGTCCAGACTGCTTTCGCTCTGCGGATCGAAGCTGATATTGGTGCCATTACCAGTGGTGAATCGTCCGCTGCTCGCCGGCTCTTCGATCTCGTCGATCTGGTAGCTCTGGCCATCCAGCGTGAAAACGTCACCCTCATCGAACTCGCCGTCGTCGAACTCCGTGGATACGGCAGCTTCCACCACGCCCAGCAGATTGCCGTTCGCTACTGAATACGTCGTGTGTGAACTGATACTCGTGACTTCTATGAGGTCGAAAATTGTGGCCATGACCGAAACACACTTACTCGGGAGGGGTTAACACTTTCTTTGAGGACAGCTCGCGCAACCCATCCATTTTCCGCCGCGAACCTGTCGAATTTCAGGCCGGAAAATGCTGATCTCGTGGAATTCGATTCAGGGCTTCGTGCCATGTCGCGCCGGTTTCGGAATTCCCGGTTTCGGCGTCGCGCAGATCGGCAGTTTTCAGACGCCTCAGATCCGCCTCGCCCTCCGGCAAGAGCAGGCCACCGCCCCCCGGATCACCGCGCTCGGGGGCTTTTGTACAAATCTTCAGATGCGTCAGCCGATTTCAGTACAGAACCGCCGTACAAAACGGACGATTTGTACCAATCTCGGCGCGCGGAACAGGGTACGGCGTCACGCCTCCAGTTCGGCGTCCCAGTAGAGGAAATCGACCCAGCTTTCATGCAGGTGATTGGGCGGGAATTTCCGCCCCAGATTGCGAAGCTGCTCGGCCCCCGGCATCCTTGGCGGCTTCTTGAGGCTCATACCCGCGCGGCGCAAGCTCTTGGAACCTTTACGCAAATTGCAGCTCGAACAGGCGGCGACCACGTTCTCCCAGCTGGTGATCCCACCCGCGGCGCGCGGCACCACATGGTCAAAGGTCAGATCGCCTTTCGCTCCGCAATACTGGCAGCAGAACTCATCGCGCAGGAACAGGTTGAACCGCGTGAACGCCACCCGTTTCTGCGGCTTCACGAAATCTTTCAGCACGATCACGCTGGGGATCCGGATCTCGATGCTGGGGCTGCGGACAACCTCGTCATATTGTGCAACGATATCAACACGATCAAGGTAAACCGCCTTGACCGCCTCTTGCCAGGGCCAGAGCGATAACGGGTAGTAACATAACGGCCTGTAATCAGCATTCAGGACCAGCGCGGGATGCTGCTTGAGCCCCGCCGGCTCCCTGACGAATTCACTCCTGAAGTCACCGTCCATCTCGCGAAAATCTCCCCGCCCGGATCACCCTGTGTTCGGTTCCGGAGCGGGCCAACCCGCCCCTCTGTGGAAATCACTATATATCGTGTTCCTTCCCAGACAAGCCCCACATATGCGGCATATCTAGCGCAGGTCTACCCCGGCTTCGTAACGCGCCCATGACAGTTATCCACAGGCGTTGCACGACCTTGACGCCCCCATCCCCAGCCCGCAAACTCACGCATCATGACCGATACAGCCCTGCCCCCCGCACCCCCCGTCACGGCCATCCTCGAATCCGGCCTCTATGTCGAAGACCTCCCCGCCGCCCGCGCCTTTTATGGCGGGGTGCTGGGCCTCGAAGAGATCGCACATGTCGAGGGGCGCCATGCCTTCTATCGGGTTGGCGGGGCTATCTTGTTGATATTCAACCCGAATGCGACAGAGAAAGGATCGTCCGGCGGCAAGCTCCCGGTACCCACACATGGCGCGCGCGGCCCCGGACATCTCTGCTTTGCCGCCTCGCGTGAGGAGATGCAGGCCTGGAGCGCGCGCCTGACCGCCGCCGGCCACCCCATCGAATCCGCATTCGAATGGCCCAACGGCGCGTATTCGATCTACTTCCGCGACCCGGCGGGGAACTCGCTCGAATTCGCCGAACCCCGCCTCTGGTTCTGACGCCTCAAAGCCCCAGCTTGTCGCGCATGAAGGCCAGCGCCACCTGCAACCCATCAGGGGCAATGCCATGCGCCGTGCCCTTCATGACATGGGCATAGACGTCCTTCCAGCCCGCCGACTGCAACGCCTCGGCGGCCTCGGGCAGCGATTGGGGCGGCACCACGTCATCGGCATCGCCATGAATCAGCATCACCGGCGGGCGGCTCGCGACCTCGTCCTCCAGCAGCTCTGGACGCAGCAGGCGGCCCGAAAACGCAACGATTCCCGCCACTTCGTCCTCGCGACGCGGTCCCACATGCAGCGCCATCATCGTGCCCTGGCTGAAGCCGAACAGCACCACCTGCTCGGGCAGCACATCCTCGTCGACCATCAGCGCATCGAGAAAGGCGTTCAGATCATCTGCCGCCGCCAGCAACCCGCGCTCCGATTCCTCTTCGCTCGAACCGTCGATCCAAGGGATCGGAAACCATTGCAGCCCGCTCGGCATCATCGGAATCGTCTCGGGCGCATCGGGCGCGACGAACAGCGTGTCGGGCAGATGCTCGCCCAACACATCGGCCAGCCCCAACAGGTCCGCGCCATTCGCGCCGTAACCATGCAGGAACACCACGATAGAGCGGGTGGTGCCGGAATGCGGTTCCTTCCGGCCGGCTTGCAATACGCGTGTCATCTGATCCCTTCCCTTTGTTTCATCTGCGCGTAGTAGGCCCACAACAGCCGCGCGGCAACCGATCTCCACGGGGCCCAGGCCTGCGCCATCTCGCGCAGCGCCCGTTCGCTCGGGCGCTCAGGCAAATCGTAAAGCAGCCGCGCCCCCTCCTGCAAAGCCAGGTCGCCCGGCGCAAACACATCCGCGCGCCCAAGGCTGAACATCGCATAGATTTCCGCCGTCCAGACACCGATTCCGGGCACTTGGGTCAGGTGCCGTATAACCTCGTCGGTCGGGGCGCTGCGCAGGCTGCGATAGTCGATCCGCGCCTCGGCCAGCGCGCGGGCATAGCGGACCTTCTGCCGGCTCAGCCCTGCGGCGCGCAGATCATCATCGCTGGCCCAGATAATCTTGCGCGGCCCGGTCAGACGCGCGGCCTTCATCCGCTGCCAGATCGCATCGGCGGCGGCGACACTGACCTGCTGGCTGACAATGGCGTTCAAGAGCTGTGCGAACCCGTCTGGTCGGCGGCGCAGGGGCAGTGGCGCGGTCTGCTCATGGGCATGGGCCATGCGCGGGCAAAACCCGCTCAGATGCGCCGCGCCCTCCTCGACATCGGCAAGGGTTTCGATTATGCGCCCGCTCACAGCCCTGCCACCCAGTCCAGCGCTTCATTCACGGTTTCGACGCGCTCAACCCCTTCGGGCTGCGCGGGACGTTCCAGCATGATGACCCCGATCCCGAGATCACGCGCCGCCACCAGTTTCGTGCGCGGCGCCTCGCCCCCAGCGTTCTTGACGATAAGCCAGTCGACTTCGAGCCGGGTAAAGGTCTCGACCTCGGCGGCCACGGAAAACGGCGGACTGCCCACAAGAAAGTCGCCATTAGGAAAGGGAAAGGGGCCGTCGGGAGGATCGATCTGACGGCAGATAAGGCGGCATTGGGACAGGTTCGCAAAACGGTTCAGCGTCTGGCGCCCGGTGGCCAGAAAGACTGTGCTGCCATGCGCGATATGGCGCGCGGCCTCTTCCTCGTGCGAAATCATGATCCAGCGGTCGTCCGGTGTGGGCATCCAGGGCGGGCGAAGAAGCTGACAATAGGGCAGATCCAGTTCCCCGCAGACTCGCGCGCTGCGATGCGAGATGCGCTCCGCAAAGGGGTGGGTGGCGTCCAGAATGGCGGTGATCCCGGCGTGCTCCAGATAGGTGCGAAACCCCTCTTCGCCGCCAAAACCCCCGGTCCTTGTCGGCAGGCCTAAAGGCCGCGGCGTACGGGTGGCCCCGGCCAGCGACGCCACAGCCTCCACCTGCCCGCGCGCCGCCAGATCGCGCGCGATCAGCGCCGCCTCGCCGGTGCCTGCCAATAGCAAAAGCGTCATGCTCCCGCCCTCGCCACCACCCGGCCGGCGCGATCGATCACCGCGGTGTCGGCGCGAATCTCCGCAGGAAGCATCGCGCACACCGAGGAAAGCGCATTCTCCGCCACCCAGACAGCCATGTTTTCACCTGATATTTCATAGGCTTGCAACGCAGTATTCACGTGCCGCAATTCATCCCTTTCCAGGGCCTCGGCAAGTCGGTCGAAATCCACCTGGCTGCGCCCCGAATGTAGATCGCGCGCGCCTTGCGCCAGCTTGGTCATCTTGGCGATCCCGCCACCGATGGTGATGCGCTCCACCGGATGCCGCGCGAGGTATTTAAGCAGCCCACCGACGAAATCGCCCATGTCCAGCATCGCCACATCGGGCAGATCATAAAGTGCCTGCACCGCCTTTTCGCTGGTCGCGCCGGTGCAGCCCGCCACATGATCCAGCCCGCTGGCGCGCGCCACGTCGATACCGCGATGAATCGAGGCGATCCAGGCCGCGCAGGAAAACGGGCGCACGATGCCGGTGGTGCCAAGGATCGACAGCCCGCCCTCGATCCCAAGGCGCGGGTTCCATGTCTGCTGCGCCAGCCCCTGTCCACCCGGCACCGAAACCGTGATCTCGATATCGGCCCGCTCGCTCAGGCGCGCCGCCATGTCGCGCACGGTGACGCGCATCATCTCGCGCGGAACCGGGTTTATGGCGGGCTCGCCGGGCGGGATCGGCAGGCCCGGCTTGGTGACGACGCCCACGCCGTCACCGGCCCGAAACAGGATGCCGCCCGCAGACGGTGCGACCCGCGCCACGATCATCGCGCCATGCGTCACATCGGGGTCGTCACCCGCATCCTTGATCACCCCGGCCTCGGCCCAACCCTCGCCCTCCGCATGATGTGCGATCTCGAACTCCGGGGTCTGGCCACCGGGCAGTGCAATGCGCACCGCGCGCGCTCGTCCCTCGCCCCACAGCATCATCAGCGCGGCGCGCGTGGCGGCGGTGGCGCAGGCGCCCGTGGTCCAGCCACGGCGCAATTGCTTGGGGTCCTTGCGGCTCATGTCGGGCGGACTATAGGCGCGTGCTCCAGTCGCGCCAATTGGCAATTTTCCGGCATCTCCCCGATGTCGCACCAACCCATGCTTCGGGTCGTTTGGAACCTTTCGCGCGCCGGGCGATCCGGGCATACAGAGGGGCATGAGCGACTCGATCACCCTCCCCGGCGGCGACTGGCCGACCCTTGAACCCGGCTGGGTCTGGCTTTGCGGCGCGGGTCCGGGCGATCCGGGGCTGCTGACGCTGCATGGCCTCAATGCGCTGCGACAGGCGGATGTGGTGATCTATGACGCGCTGGTGGAAAAGACGATTCTCGACTGGGCGCCAGAGGCCGAGCATGTCTATGCAGGCAAGCGCGGCGGCAAGCCATCGGCGCAGCAGCGCGACATCTCCCTGCATCTGGTGGACCTTGCCCGCGCGGGCAAACGGGTGCTGCGCCTCAAGGGCGGCGATCCCTTCGTTTTCGGGCGTGGCGGCGAAGAGGCGCAGACGCTGGTGCAGCACGGCGTTCCGATCCGCATCATTCCGGGCATCAGCGCCGGGATCGGCGGGCTGGCCTATGCCGGAATTCCGGTGACCCATCGGGACGTGAACCAATCGGTCACCTTCGTCACCGGCCATGACCAGTCGGGCGAGGCGCCCTCATCGCTGAACTGGAATGCCATTGCCCAGGGCAGTCAGGTGATCGTGATCTACATGGGCATGAAACATGTGCAGCGCATCGCCGATGCGCTCATGGCTGCCGGCCGGCCCGCGGACGAGCCCTGCGCCATTGTCTGCTCGGCCACCACCGGCGACCAATCGGTTCTGGAAACCACGCTCGCGCGCATGACCGCCGATATCGCCGAAAGCGGCCTCGAACCCCCGGCGATCCTTTGCGTCGGACGCTCGGTTCTCATGCGCCAGGTGCTTGACTGGCAGGCGATGGCATCCGGCAGCGCCCCGCGCGACCTTGACCCGCTGGGCCGGGGGCGCCCCGCCGAGCGCGCATGAACAACGGATTGATCATCGCCGCCCCCGCCTCCGGCAGCGGCAAGACAACCGTCACGCTGGCGCTGTTGCGCCTGCTGGCGCGTCAGGGGCTTCCGGTGCGCGGCGCCAAATCCGGCCCCGACTTCATCGACCCGCGCTTCCACGAAGCCGCCAGCGGCGCGCCCTGCGTCAATCTCGATGCCTGGGCGATGCACCCGGCGCGGCTTCGCGCGCTGGCAGGCGAGGGCGCGCGGCTGTTGGTGGTCGAAGGCGCGATGGGCCTTTTTGACGGCGCCCCCCCGGACGGGCGCGGCGCCGTCGCCGATCTTGCGCGGGAACTCGATCTGCCAGTGGTGCTGGTGGTCGATGCGGGCCGCATGGCGCAATCGGTCGCGCCGCTTGTGGCGGGGTTTGCGGGCCATGACCCTTCGGTGCGCGTCGCTGGTGTCATCCTCAACAATACAGGCTCTCCGCGCCATGCCGAGATGCTGAGCGACGCGCTGGCGCCGCTCGGTCTGCCGGTTCTGGCCAGCCTGCCGCGTGATAGCGCCCTTGCCTTGCCCTCGCGCCACCTCGGGCTGGTTCAGGCCGGGGAACGCGCCGATCTCGACAGCTTCCTTGACCATGCCGCAGATGCGCTGGAAGCCTCGCTCGATCAAGACGCGCTCCTCGCGATTGCCACACCGCTGCCGCCCGCCGGTTCGGCCGCACGCCTGCCTCCCCCCGGACAGGTGATCGCTGTCGCGCGCGACGCGGCATTTGCCTTTTCCTATCCGCACCTGCTCACCGATTGGCACGCCGCAGGTGCCGAGCTGCGGTTCTTCTCACCGCTCGCGGACGCCCACGTGCCGGATGCCGATTTCATCTATCTTCCCGGCGGCTACCCCGAACTGCACGGCGGACGTATCGCTGCGGCAACAAACTTCATGTCTAGTCTGAAAAATGCCTCACAAGATACTGTTATTTATGGTGAATGCGGCGGATATATGGTTCTTGGAGACGGGCTTATCGATGCAGACGGGACTCGCCACATGATGGCTGGCCTCTTGCGGCTCGAGACCTCCTTCGCCACGCGCCGGATGCATCTCGGCTATCGCCACCTGCGGCCCCTGCAAGGAATCTTCGACACCGCCTTCACGGGCCACGAATTCCACTATGCGACCACGCTCAGCGCCAGGGGCGACCCTCTTTTCGCGGCTCGCGATGCCGGTGGCGCCGCCTTGCCGGACATGGGGCTTGTGGCCGGAAACGTGCAAGGGTCATTCGCCCATGTGATCGACCTGGCCCATTCTCCGCGGTGAACCTTGCGCCCGTTCGAGAATGGGGCTAGCAGAACCCGCATGACAGACGCCGTCCTGATCCACACCGACCGCCGCGCAAAGCGCAATGTCGCCGTTCTTGCCTCCGCGCAGGCGTTTCTGGGTGCGCAGATGGCGATGATCTTCGTCGTTGGCGGCCTTGCCGGACAGACGCTCGCCAGCAATGTCTGCTTCGCGACCCTGCCAATCTCGCTGATCGTGCTTGGTTCGATGCTTGCGGCGAATCCGCTGGCCTGGTTCATGCAGCGCGCCGGGCGCAAGGCGGGCTTCATCTTGGGCGCGGGCGCAGGCGCGACAGGCGCCGCGATCGGCGCCTACGGGCTCTATGTCGCCTCTTTCCAGATTTTCCTGGCGGGCAGCTTCATCACCGGGATCTACATGTCGGCGCAGGGTTTCTACCGCTTTGCCGCCGCCGATACCGCCAGCGATGAGTTCCGCCCCAAGGCGATTTCCTATGTGATGGCGGGCGGACTTGCGAGCGCGATCATCGGCCCGCAGCTCGTCAAGGCCACAAGCCAGGCGATGGTCGTGCCGTTCATGGGAACCTATTTGGCCGTGGTCGCGCTGAACCTCGTGGGCGCGCTGCTGTTCCTGTTCCTCGACATTCCCAAACCCCCGGTGCCTGCGCATGATGCCCCCAAGGGGCGCAGCCGCTGGGAACTCATCAAGACCCCGCGCATCCTTGTGGCGGTGATCTGTGCGATGGTCTCCTATGCGCTGATGAACCTCGTCATGACATCGACACCGCTGGCGGTGGTGGGCTGCGGCCTTTCCGAAGGAAACGCCGCCGATATCGTCACCGGGCATGTGCTGGCCATGTTCCTGCCCTCGTTCTTCACCGGCCATCTGATCGCACGCTTCGGCGTCGAAAAGGTCATCGCCACGGGGCTGTTGATTCTGGCCGGTGCGGGTGCAGTGGCACTTCAGGGTGTTTCGCTCGAGAACTTCTTCATCGCTCTCATCCTGCTTGGTGTGGGCTGGAATTTCGGTTTCATCGGCGCGACCTCGATGCTGGCAGGCGCCCATGAAGCCCATGAGCGGGGCCGCATGCAGGGCATGAACGACCTCCTGGTTTTTGGTGGTGTCACGCTGGCCTCGCTGGCCTCGGGCGGGCTCATGAATTGCGCGGGCGACGGCGGTCAGGCGGGCTGGATATCGGTGAACCTCGCGATGGTGCCGTTCCTCGCGCTGGCTGGCGGTGCGCTGATCTGGCTGATGCTGCGCCCCGACGACGCCTGATCCGTCAGCGCGGATTGCCCTACCAGCGCCCCGCAAGGGCGCACGCCATCAAACCAAAGCGACGTTGCACCGGCGCCAGTTCCAACCGGCCTTCGGCCACCCGGCGGGGATCGCTTGCCGCGCGCTTCAGCACCGGCCCCACCTGCCAGAGCGGCAACAGCGCCGGACGCTGCGCAGCAGGCACCTCGGCGCGTGCCGCGCGCGCTGCACGAAGAGCCTCTAGCCCCTCTTCGGCCAGCGCCCGCACGCCCTCGGGCGTGCCATCCACCAGCGGTATGCGCCCCGCCCGTTCCAGCGCAGGCACTGCCCGCAGCCAGTTGGCAATGCCAAGAGCGCGCCCCGCATGGCGCAGCGGCGTTTCCGGCACCTCTGGCGCGCCTCCCAGGGCGCGTGCAATCGCCAGCATCAGGTTGGACGAGGTATCCTCGATATAGGCGCGAAAATGCGCCATGTCCTCGAACGGGTCGCGGTAGATATCCCAACGGCGCGCCTCGACCAGCCGGTCCAGCAGCCCTGCCCCCTCGCCATCCAGCACATGCGCCAGCGGCGTCACCACCTCGTGACGGCGCACCACACCCCGGGTGCGGATTTCCTCAAGCGCGTCGCGCCACCACTGCAGCCGCATCTCGGCGATCATGCTCTCCTCGGTGACCCAGGGCGCGCGCGACACTTCGATGTTGAAGGCATAGAGCGCGAACAACACGGGACGCGCCGTGACCGGCGCCGCCATGCTGGCGGCGAAACGGTCCGGATCGCCCCGCTCCACCAGCTGCGCACAAGCCACGAGATCGGCGTCGAACTCCATGCTCGACACCTAGGCCGCGCCCCCCGCCGATCCACCGTCGCGCAGCAACTTCCAGGTGATCGCATCCAAGAGCGCCTCGAAACTGGCATCGACTATGTTGGCACTCACCCCCACCGTGGACCAGCGCCGCCCCTGCCCGTCCTCGCTGTCGATGATGACACGGGTCACGGCCTCGGTGCCGCCCTGGGTGATACGCACCTTGAAATCCACCAGCCGCATGTCGTCGATGGCCTGCTGGTAGCTGCCCAGGTCCTTCGCAAGCGCCTTGGCCAGCGCATTGACCGGGCCGCGGTCATTACCCTGACTGTCCATCGATTCCGATACCGACAGCTTCTTCTCACCATCCACCTTCACCACGACAACCGCTTCGGACAGCGACACCATCTGGTCGTACTTGTTCTTGCGCCGCTCGACAGTGACCTTGTAGCGCTTCACCTCGAAGAATTGCGGCAACTGCCCCAGTTCGCGGCGCGCCAACAGCTCGAAACTCGCCTGCGCACTGTCATAGGTATATCCGCGATCCTCGCGCAGCTTGATTTCCTCGAGGATGCGCGCCAGAGCCGGATCGCCCTTGTCCACTGTGATCCCGGCCTCGGCCAGACGCCGGCGCAGGTTCGACTGACCCGCCTGGTTCGACATCGGGATGACGCGCGCATTGCCCACCAGGCCGGGGTCGATATGCTCATATGTCGTGGGATCCTTGAGGATCGCGCTGGCATGCAGCCCCGCCTTGTGCGCAAAGGCCGAGGCGCCCACATAGGGCGCCTGCTTCATCGGCACCCGGTTCAGGATCTCGTCCAGCATCCGGCTGGCCTGGGTCAGCTTCTTGAGCGACGCATGGCTGACCCCGATGCTGTAGCGACTGGCATAGGGTTCCTTCAACAGCAGCGTCGCGATCAGCGTGGTCAGGTTGGCATTGCCACAGCGTTCGCCCAACCCGTTGAGTGTGCCCTGCACCTGCCGCGCGCCCGCCGAAACCGCCGCAAGGCTGCCCGCCACGGCGTTCTCGGTGTCGTTATGGGTGTGAATGCCCAGCCTCTCGCCGGGAATACCCTCGGCGATCACCTCGGCGGTGATGCGCCCCACCTCCTCGGGCAACGTGCCGCCATTGGTGTCGCACAGCACGATCCAGCGTGCCCCCGCGTCATGGGCGGCGCGCAGCGTCTCCAGCGCATAGGCGCGGTTGGCCTTCCACCCATCAAAGAAATGCTCCGCATCGAACAGCGCCTCGCGCCCCTCGGCCACCACATGCGCAACCGATTTCGCGATGTTCTCGACGTTCTCGTCCAGCGTGATGCCCAGCGCTGTCTCGACGTGGAAGTCATATGTCTTGCCCACGAGGCACACCGCCCGCGTACCGGCATTGAGCACCGCCGCCAGAACCTCGTCATTCTGCGCCGAGCGCCCAGCCCGCTTGGTCATGCCGAAAGCCGTGAGCATCGCGCGCGTCTGCGGCGCGTCTTCGAAAAACGCGCTGTCGGTGGGGTTGGCGCCCGGCCAGCCGCCCTCGATGTAATCCACGCCCAGCGCATCCAGCGTCTCGGCGATCTTGCGTTTCTCGGGGGTCGAGAACGACACCCCCTGGGTCTGCTGCCCATCGCGCAAGGTGGTGTCGTAAAGATAGAGACGTTCGCGTGTCATGCCGTCCCTCCCGCATTCATCTGGCGAAAAATACCTCGGGGAGTGTGAGGGGCTGGCCCCTCACCCCGACATTGCCACCCCGTGCACGACATGCTCATGACAGATCCTCGAGCGCGGCAGGGTCGAACCCCGGACCGGGGATCAGCTCCACCCCCGCCTTGCTCATCCGGACCTCGATTCCGGCCGCGACCAGCGCCCCCTTGAACCGGTCGAGCTCGGTGAAATCCTTGCTCTCCATCGCCACCTGCCGCGCCTCGAAAAGCCGCTTTTCATATGCCGACAGATCGACCTCTGGCGCAGCGGCCCATGCCGGAGCGCTGTTGCCCATCAGGCCAAGAAACTGCAGCCCCGCCCGCAGACTTGCCGCATCATCCGCCTGGGAAAGCTGGTGAAGCTCCGTGATTGCCCTCGGCGTATTGAGATCATCCGCCAGCGCTTCGACAACCGTCGCGGGCGGCACAGCGCCTTCCTCTGCCTGCGCCGCCTGGCGATACCATTTGCGCAACGTGGCCCCGGCCTCGCGCGCCTTCTGCGCGGTCCAGTCCATCGGCTTGCGGTAATGGGTCGACAGGAACACGAAGCGGATCACCTCACCCGGCACCGGCGGGGCATCGTCGTGGCCTTCCAGCAGGTCATGCACGGTAAAGAAATTGCCAAGGCTCTTGGACATCTTCTTGCCCTCGACCTGAAGCATCTCGTTATGCATCCAGATGCGCGCGAAATCGCCCTCGGGGTGGGCGCAGCAGCTCTGGGCGATCTCGTTCTCATGGTGCGGGAACATCAGGTCATTGCCGCCACCGTGAATATCGAAGCTCTCGCCCAGCAGGTCATGCGCCATCGCCGAGCATTCGATATGCCAGCCCGGCCGCCCCCGCCCCCAGGGACTGTCCCAACCCGGCAAATCCTGGCTCGAAGGCTTCCACAGAACGAAATCCATCGGGTTGCGTTTGTAGGGCGCCACCTCGACGCGGGCGCCGGCGATCATGTCGTCGACAGACCGCCCCGACAACCTGCCGTAATCACTGTAGCTCTCGACCGCGAACAGCACATGCCCCTCCGCTTCATAGGCATGGCCACCGGCGATCAGGTCCTCGATCATGGCGATCATCTGCGGGATATATTGCGTCGCGCGCGGCATGGCGTCGGGCTCGAGCGCGCCCAGCGCGGCCATGTCCTCAAGAAACCACCGTGTCGTCTCGGCGGTGATACGCGCGATCTCGGCGTTCACATCGCCATCCTTGCCCACATTCTCGATGGCGCGGGCATTGATCTTGTCATCCACGTCGGTGAAGTTGCGCACATAAGTCACATGATCCGGGCCATGCACATGACGCAGCAGCCGGTAGAGCAGATCGAACACGATCACCGGACGCGCATTGCCCAGATGGGCGCGGTCATAGACAGTCGGCCCGCAGACATACATCCGCACATTGCCCGGTTCGAGCGGCTCCAGCACCTCCTTGGCGCGGGTCCTGGTATTGTAGAGCTTGATCGTCGTCATGAAAGTCCTCGCAGGCGCAGGCATCCCGCGGCGGGCTTATCAACTAACGTCTTGATAGGGAATAGATGACGGCCCGCCCGAGATATCTCAGGTGGTAATGCAGCAGATGGTGATGCAGCGGCTCGTCGTCATGCCGGGGACGTTACGCCGCGCGGCGCGGCTTGGCAAGTGGACGACAGCGCGGCGGCCAGCCCGCGTCTGCGCGGGCTTTGGGTCATCTGCTTGACAGCGTGGCGGCGCCCGGGCCAAGTGGCGCTTCACCCGTATATCACCCCCAGACCACAGACCCGACACCAAGGAGCGGCACATGCGACTATCACGCAGGATCACCGGTATTATCCAGGGCGGATCGGATGGTTGGGATGTCTATTACCGAGCCAACCGCCTGTCGGATGAAGGTCTCGACATCACCCATCTCACCATCGGCGAGCACGATATCGGGACCGACCGCTCCATTCTCGACGCGATGCACGAAGCGACGCTGGCGGGACATACCGGCTATTCGGCCTTCAACGGCAAGATCGGCCTGCGTGAACGCGTGGCGCAACGCGTCAGCGAACGCACCGGTCTGCCGACGACACCCGATAACGTGCTCGTGGTGCCCGGTGGCCAGGCGGGGCTTTTCGCCACCCATCACGCGGCCTGTGATGAAGGCGACACCGCGCTCTATATCGACCCCTATTATGCCACCTATCCCGGCACGATCCGCAGCGTCGGCGCGCGCCCCCTGGCGATTCCAGCCCGCCCCGATCGCATGTTCCAGCCCGACCCGGCCGATATCGCGCCCCATGCGGCAGGCGCTTCCAGCCTGCTGATCAACTCGCCCAACAACCCGACCGGCGTGAACTACAGCCGCGACACCCTCATGGGCATCGCGCGCCTCTGCCAGGATCACGGGCTCTGGCTGATCTCGGACGAGGTCTATGACACCCAGCTCTGGCATGGCCAGCATGTCAGCCCGCGCACCCTGCCGGGAATGGAGGCGCAGACGCTGGTGATCGGTTCGCTGTCGAAATCCCATGCCATGACCGGCAGCCGCATCGGCTGGGTCGTCGGCCCCGAAGAGGCAATTGAGCACATGGGCAACCTTGCCACGCACACCACCTATGGCGTCGCCGGTTTTGTGCAGGAAGCGGCCTGTTTCGCGCTAGATCGCGGTCCCGACTTCGAGGCGATGATCGCGGCACCCTTCCGGCGGCGGCGCGATCTCGTCCTAAGGCTTCTTGAGGCCCAGAACACGGTGCGCCCGATCCCGGCGGACGGGGCCATGTATGTGATGCTCGACATCCGCGCCACCGGGCTTTCGGGCGAGGATTTCGCCAACCGGCTGCTCGACACCCACCATGTCGCGGTAATGCCCGGCGAAAGCTTCGGCCAGGCGGCGGCGGGCCATGTCCGCGTCGCCCTCACGGTCGATGACGAGCGCCTTGCCCAGGCTGTCGGCAAGCTGGTCGCGCTGGCACAGGAACTGACCGCCTGACGCCGCTTCATGGCCCGTTTGCGACACGGGTCGCGATTGGGACAGACGCGCATCGCAGAATCGGCTTCACTCCTCCTTACCACGGAGGAGGGCCCGGCCATGACGCCGAGCTGCAAGATCAAGCTGGTGGTCGTGACCATCGGCGCGGCGCGCGGACGCGCGGCACGGGGACGGCCAGACCGGGGCTGAGCCCCGTCAGCTGCCACCCTATCATCAGGACATCACCCATGAATGAAATGACCACTCGCCGCTCCGGCGGGCGCGCCGCCCGTCATGCGCGCCGCTCTGCCCCGCTCGAAGACACATTGCGCCCGATCCGCCCCGGCCTTGCGGGCGGCCAATATCGCCCCCTCAGCCCCGAAGGGGTCGCGCGGATTCACCAGGCCGCGCTAGATGCGCTGGAGCAGATCGGCCTCGCCGATGCACCGCCAAGCGGCATCGCCCACATGACGCGCGCGGGTGCGATACTCGGGGATGACGGGCGGCTCCGCTTTCCCCGGGCGCTGGTCGAGGACATGCTGGCGCGCGCCAACCGCACGATCACCCTGCATGGGCGCGACCCGCGCCACGATCTCGACCTGTCTTCCCAGCGGGTTCATTACGGCACCGCCGGGGCTGCGGTCCATCTGGTCGATCCCGTAACCCGGGAATACCGCGACTCCACGCTGCAAGATCTGCACGACGCCGCGCGCATCGCCGACCGGCTCGACAATATCCACTTCGTGCAGCGCCCGATGGTGGCGCGCGACGTGACCGACAACCGCGAGATGGACCTTAACACCGTCTATGCCTGCTGCGCGGGGACGACCAAGCATGTCGGCACCAGCTTCAGCGAACCGGGTTTCGTCGCCGATGCGCTGGCGCTCCTGCATATGGTCGCGGGCAGCGAAGAGGCATGGCGCGCGCGTCCCTTCGTAAGCAATTCCAACTGCTTTGTCGTGCCGCCGATGAAATTCGCCACCGAATCCTGTCAGGTGATGGAGGCCTGCATCGCCGGTGGCATGCCGGTGCTGCTGCTCTCGGCCGGACAGGCTGGCGCCACCGCGCCGGCATCGATCGCCGGGGCCATCGTGCAATCGGTAGCCGAATGCCTTGCCGGGCTGGTCTATGTGAACGCCGTCGCGCCGGGGCATCCGGCGATCTTCGGCACATGGCCCTTCGTTTCGGACCTGCGCAGCGGCGCGATGTCGGGGGGATCGGGCGAACAGGCGCTGCTCAGCGCCGGTTGCGCGCAGATGCACGCGTTCTACGACCTGCCCGGCGGCGCGGCGGCGGGTTTCGCCGATGCCAAGCTGCCCGACATGCAGGCGGGATGGGAGCAGATGTGCTCGAACGTCCTCGCCGGGCTCTCGGGGCTGAACCTCGTTTACGAGGCCGCGGGCATGCATGCGTCCCTGCTGGGCTTTTGCCTTGAATCCCTGATCCTCGGCGATGACCTGATCGGCCAGGCGATGCGCTGCGTGCGCGGGATCGAGGTGGACGAGGACAGCGTCAGCCTAGAGGTGATGCGCGCCACATGCATCGGCGGGCCGGGGCATTACCTTGGCAGCGACCAGACCCTGCACCTGATGCAGCGCGACTATGTCTATCCCGCGCTGGCCGACCGCAGTTCGCCCAAGGAATGGGTCGAGAAGGGTCAGCCCGACTTGCTGCAGAAGGCAACAGCGCGCAAGGCGGAGATCCTCGCCGAACGTGCCGCCGCCCGCTTTGATGCGATGACCGACGCCACGATCCGGGCCCGCTTCAAGATCCACCTGCCCGCCTGACGCCATCAGGCCGGCGCATCACCGATCCGCGCCAGGATCGCCGCCTCGTCCACCGCGCCGATTGTCCCGGCGCTGCGCCCGCGCGCGCCACTCAGTCTTGTGGCCACGTACGCATCCGCCACGGCCTCGGGCGCATTGCGGATCAGCACCGAGGCGGTCAGCAGCGTGGCAAGGCTTTCGGCATACCAGCGCGCCTCGCGCTCTTCGGGCAGCCGCGGAAAGCGCTCCATATGCGCCTTGAGCGCCGCGTCGTAACGAAGATCCGCACCCGAAGCGGCGGTAAGCTCCGCGCTCAGCGCCTCGCCTGCCACCGGCGACCGGCGCAGCGTGCGCAGGATATCGAGGCAGATCACGTTGCCCGACCCCTCCCAGATCGAATTGAGCGGCGCCTCGCGATAGAGCAGCGGCATCGGCGTATCCTCCACATAGCCCATGCCGCCCATCGCCTCCATCGCCTCATAGACCAGCCCCGGACAGAGCTTGTTGCCAAGGTATTTCGCCAGCGCCACCGCGAGCCGCGCGAAACCGCGCTCCTGCTCGCCGTTGCCGTCAAAGGCGCGCGCCACATGCAGTCCAAGCGCCAGCGCCCCCTCCCAGTCCAGCGCAAGGTCAGCCAGCACCGCGCGCATCAGCGGCTGGTCGATCAGCCGCTTCTGAAACGCATTGCGCCGCCGCGCCCACCAGGTCGCGTGATCCAGCGCCGCGCGCATCAGCCCGGCAGGCGCCATCGCCGTATCAAGCCGCGTATGATGCACCATCTCGATGATCGTGCGCACCCCCGCGCCCTCGTCGCCCAGGCGCCATGCCAGCGCATCGGCATATTCGATCTCCGCCGAGGCATTGGCCCGGTTGCCCAGCTTGTCCTTGAGCCGCTGGATACGGATCCCGTTGCGGCCCTCCTCCAGCCAGCGCGGCACCAGGAAACAGGTCAGCCCGTCGGGTGCCTGCGCCAGCGTCAGGAACCCGTCCGACATTGGCGCCGAACAGAACCATTTATGCCCCTCCAGCCGATAGGCATCGCCGCTGCGCCGCGCGGTAGTGGCATTGCTCCGCACATCCGATCCACCCTGTTTCTCGGTCATCGCCATGCCCATCGTCGCGCCCGGCTTGCGCGCCAGCGGCAATGCCGCGCCATCATAGGCGCGTGCCGTCAGCTTCGGCACCCATTCGCCGAACAGCGCCTCATCGGCGCGCAGCGCAGGCACGGCGGCATAGGTCATGGTCATCGGACAGCAGACGCCCGGCTCGATCTGGCTGGTCAGGTAGACCATCGCGGCATGGGTGGCATGGCCATGCGCCCCGCCCTCCCAGGCGATCGCGGCATAACCTGCGCCGATCCCGGCCTCCATCAACCGGTGATAGGCCGGGTGAAACCGCACCTCGTCAAGCCGCCGCCCGCCGGTGTCGAACAGGGTCAGCTCAGGTGCATGGCGATTGGCCTCGCGCCCCGCCGCCTGCATCGCGGCCGAACCGATCAGCGCGCCATAGCGCTCCAGATGATCGGCCCGCGCCCCGGCGGCATTGCAATGATCCCTGAGCGCCGGGTCACTGCCCCAAAGGTCGATATCCCCGCGCACCGCGGGCTGGTTGGTCACGTCATGCGTGGAAAGATCGCTGCGCGGCGGCAGATATGGCATCTCTCGGTCTCCTTGCGCGGCAAGCCTATCACGCAGAGGCCCCGCGCTGAAAAGGGGATTCACAAAGCGAATCACCTGTGGCATGGTGCACGGGACCGCACGTCAGAGGCGGCGACGTTAGGCAGAGCAGCGAAATCATGTCCATCCGCAAGCGCCCCCCTATGGGGCTGTTCATATATTCCCTCGTTGCCTTCGGGCTGGGTGCCTATTTCACCTTTGCCGCCGTGCAGGGCGATTACGGGCTGTTCCGCGGTGCCGAGGTCAAGGCCGAGACCCGCGCCCTTCAGGCGCAGCTTGACGACCTCTCCTCGCAGGTGGCACGAATGGAGAACCTGACCCGGCGCCTGTCCGACGATTATCTCGATATCGACCTTCTGGACCAGCAGGCGCGCGACGTTCTGGGGCTCCTGCGTTCGGACGAGATTGTCATCCGCTGATCTTGCGATCCTCTTATCCGATCCTTTCCCTGCGACGATCTCGCGCGTCGGCGCGACCGCCGGGACATGCGCTAAATTCATACTCGCAAGACGGGTCGTTTTGTTGTATCAATTAGTTTAACGCTAAACTATCTTTCTGACGGAGGAGGCGGCAGACGATGGCCACTCGAAAAAGCGCAAGGAAACCAAATGTTTCCGCTGACGAGCTGAAATCCTATTACCGTGACATGCTGCTGATCCGGCGATTCGAGGAGAAGGCGGGCCAGCTTTACGGAATGGGTCTGATCGGTGGGTTCTGCCACCTCTATATCGGGCAGGAGGCCGTTGTCGTCGGTCTCGAAGCCAGCGCCGAAGAAGGCGACAAGCGCATCACCACCTATCGCGATCACGGCCACATGCTGGCCTGCGGGATGGACCCCAAGGGCGTCATGGCCGAACTGACCGGCCGCGAGGGTGGCTATTCGCGCGGCAAGGGCGGCTCGATGCACATGTTCTCCAAGGAAAAGCACTTCTACGGCGGTCACGGCATCGTCGGGGCCAACGTGCCGCTGGGGGCCGGTCTGGCCTTTGCCGACAAGTATCTGGAAAACAACCGCGTGACCTATACCTATTTCGGCGATGGCGCGGCCAATCAGGGTCAGGTCTACGAGACCTTCAACATGGCCGCGCTCTGGGATCTGCCGGTGATCTTCGTGATCGAGAACAACCAGTATGCGATGGGCACCTCGCAGAAGCGCTCCACCTCCACCCCCGATATCTATACCCGCGGCGAAGCCTTCGGCATCCCCGGCGAGGCGGTTGACGGGATGGATGTGCTGGCCGTGAAAGAGGCCGGCGACAAGGCCGTCGCGCACTGTCGCTCGGGCAAGGGCCCCTACATCCTTGAAATCAAGACCTATCGCTATCGCGGCCATTCGATGTCGGACCCCGCCAAGTATCGCACCCGCGAAGAAGTGCAGAAAATGCGCGAGGAGAAAGACGCAATCGAGCATGTGCGCGAGCTGCTTCTCTCGGGCAAGCATGCCACCGAAGAAGATCTCAAGGCGATCGACAAGGAGATCAAGGCCATCGTCAACGATGCGGCCGAGTTCTCCAAGGACAGCCCCGAGCCGGACGCCGCCGAGCTCTGGACAGATATTTACGCCGACGTGGCGCCCCAGAACGCCTGAGGAGGAGTAGACGACCATGACGACCGAAATTCTCATGCCCGCCCTCTCCCCCACCATGGAAGAAGGCACGCTGGCCAAGTGGCTGGTCAAGGAAGGCGACACCGTCTCGAGCGGCGACATCATCGCCGAAATCGAAACCGACAAGGCCACGATGGAATTCGAGGCCGTGGACGAAGGCACCATCGGCAAGATCCTGATCGCCGAGGGCAGCGAGGGCGTGAAGGTGAACACCCCCATCGCCGTGCTGCTGGAAGAGGGCGAAAGCGCCGACGACATCGACACCGATGCACAGGCGCCCGCCCCCGCACCGAAGGCGTCGGATGACGATTCCGGCGAAAAGGGCGACGGCGACACCAAGACCGAGAGCGCGCCCGCGAAACCGAAAAGCGCCGATGCGCCCAAGCCCGATACCAGCCCGGACTGGCCCGAAGGCACCGAAACCCGCAAACAGACCGTCCGCGAGGCGCTCAACGCCGCCATCGCCGAGGAAATGCGCAGCGATTCCACCGTTTTCCTGATGGGCGAGGAGGTTGCCGAGTACGAGGGCGCCTACAAGATCACCCAGGGGCTGCTCGATGAATTCGGCGCCAAGCGCGTGATCGACACGCCGATCACCGAGCACGGTTTCGCCGGGATCGGCGTCGGCGCGGCCTTCGGCGGCTTGCGCCCGATCGTCGAATTCATGACCTGGAACTTCGCCATGCAGGCGATCGACCAGATCATCAACTCCGCCGCCAAGACGCTTTACATGTCCGGCGGCCAGATGGGTTGCCCGATCGTGTTCCGCGGCCCCAACGGCGCGGCCGCCCGCGTCGGTGCCCAGCACAGCCAGGATTACGCCGCATGGTATGCGCAGATTCCCGGCCTCAAGGTGGTCCAGCCCTATTCGGCCTCTGATGCCAAGGGTCTGCTGAAAAGCGCCATCCGCGACCCCAACCCGGTCGTGTTCCTCGAAAACGAGATCCTCTATGGCAAGAGCTTCGAGGTGCCGGTGCTCGATGACTTCACCGTGCCCTTCGGCAAGGCCCGCATCTGGCGTGAGGGCAGCGATGTCACCATCGTCAGCTTCGGCATCGGCATGACCTACGCGATGGAAGCCGCCGACAAGCTGGCCGAGGACGGGATCGAGGCCGAGGTGATCGACCTGCGCACCCTGCGCCCGCTGGATTACGACAGCGTGATCGCCAGCGTCATGAAGACCAACCGCTGCGTCACCGTGGAAGAAGGCTGGCCCGTCGCCTCGATCGGCAACCACATCTCCGCCGTGCTGATGGAACGCGCCTTCGACCATCTCGACGCGCCCGTCATCAACTGCACCGGCAAGGACGTCCCGATGCCCTACGCCGCCAATCTCGAAAAGCTGGCGCTGACCTCCACCGACGAGGTGATCGAGGCCGTGCGCGCTGTGACCTACCGTTAAGGAGACACGAGCGATGCCCACCGAAATCCTGATGCCCGCCCTGTCACCGACGATGGAAGAAGGCACCCTTGCGAAATGGCTGGTCAAGGAAGGCGATACCGTCAATTCCGGTGACCTTCTGGCCGAGATCGAAACCGACAAGGCCACGATGGAATTCGAGGCCGTGGACGAAGGCACCATCGGCAAGATCCTGATCGCCGAGGGCAGCGAGGGCGTGAAGGTGAACACCCCCATCGCCGTTCTGCTGGAAGAAGGTGAAAGCGCCGACGACATCGACAGCGCCGCCCCTGCCCCGCAGGCATCCGACTCTGGCAGCGACGGGTCTGATGGCAGCTCGGACAAAGCGGCGGAAAAACCCGCCCCGAAAGACTCCGGTTCAGGCGCCGACTCGGGCGCGGACTCGACGACTGCCGCGCCCGCCGCGCCGCGCAATTCCAGCGGCGAGCGCGTCTTCGCCTCGCCCCTCGCGCGCCGCATCGCCGCCGACAAGGGGATCGACCTCACCGGGGTCAAGGGTTCCGGCCCGCGCGGCCGTATCGTCAAGGCCGATCTGGAAGGCGCCAGCGCCCCTGCCAGCGCCGATAGCGCCAAGACGGATACCGCAGCGCCCGCCGCCGCCCCCGCATCCGCCCAGATGCCCGCCGGTCCCAGTGCCGATGCGGTCGCCGCCATGTATGAGGGGCGCGAGTATCAGGAGATCAAGCTCGACGGGATGCGCAAGACCATCGCCGCGCGCCTGACCGAAGCCAAGCAGACCGTGCCGCATTTCTACCTGCGCCGCGACATCCGCCTTGACCCGCTGCTTAAATTCCGCGGCGAGCTGAACGCCCAGCTTGAATCGCGCGGCGTCAAGCTCAGCGTCAACGATTTCATCATCAAGGCCTGCGCCCTGGCGCTTCAGGCCGTGCCCGCCGCCAATGCGGTCTGGGCCGGGGATCGCGTGCTGCAACTCAAACCCTCGGACGTGGCCGTCGCGGTCGCCATCGAAGGCGGACTCTTCACCCCGGTCCTCAAGGACGCCGACGCGAAATCGCTGAGCACCCTCTCCACCGAGATGAAAGACCTCGCCGCACGCGCGCGCGACCGCAAGCTTGCGCCGGGCGAATACCAGGGCGGCACCTTCGCCATTTCCAATCTCGGCATGTTCGGGATCGACAATTTCGACGCCGTGATCAACCCGCCGCACGGGGCAATCCTGGCCGTTGGCGCGGGCGTCAAGAAGCCCGTGGTCGGCAAGGATGGCGAATTGTCCGTCGCCACCGTCATGTCAGTCACGCTCAGCGTCGATCACCGGGTGATCGACGGCGCGCTCGGGGCTGAACTGCTTCAGCACATCGTCGAGAACCTGGAAAACCCGATGGTGATGCTGGCCTGATCGACGCGGGCCATACCGCACACGATCGATTCAAAAAGCCCCGCCAGGGATCATCCTGGCGGGGCTTTTTCACTCCGGTCTCAGTCCTCTGACGTCGATCCCTTTGTGCCCAACAGCTGGTCCATGCTGACCGAGGGCTGGTCGCAGCCCGCCTCGCCGACGATCTTCGCGGGAACACCCGCCACCGTCTTGCAGGGCGGCACCTCCTGCAACACCACCGAACCCGCCGCGATCCGCGAGCAATTTCCGACCCGGATATTGCCCAGCACCTTGGCCCCGGCGCCGATGAGCACGCCGTCACCGATCTTGGGGTGGCGGTCCTCTTCTTCCTTGCCGGTCCCGCCCAGCGTGACCGAATGCAGCATCGACACATTGTCGCCGACCACCGCCGTTTCGCCGATCACGATGGAATGGGCGTGGTCGATCATGATCCCCTTGCCGATCCGTGCCGCCGGGTGAATGTCGATGCCGAACACCTCAGACGCGCGCATCTGGAAGAACCGCGCCATGTCGCGCCGCCCCTCAAGCCACAGCCAATGCGACACCCGATAGGCCTGCACCGCCTGAAAGCCCTTGAAGAACAGCATCGGCTGGATGAACCGGTCGCAGGCCGGGTCGCGGTCATGCACGGCCACGATATCGGCGCGCGCGGCGATGGAAATGCTACGATCCTCGGCATAGGCCACATCGCAGATTTCGCGCAGGATCTGCTCGGGCATCTCACTCGACGCGAGCTTCAGCGATATCCGGTAGGCCAATGCCGATTCCAGCGTCTTGTGGTGCAGGATCGACGAATGGATGACCCCGCCCAACAGCGGCTCATGGTCGATCGCCTCTCCGGCCTCGGTGCGGATACGCCCCCAGACCGGGTCGAGTTCGGCAAGTTTCGCGCGGGTTTCAGCCATTTGAATTCTCCTGAGTCCGTGTTTGAATATAGCAGACCGGCAAAGCGAGCAAAACGCAAAGCTGTGATTGCAGGGATAACCGGCATGAATGACACGTCAGAGGAACATTATCGCGCATTGATCGAGGCCCGGCTGGGCGACCTTGAACGCGAAGACCGCCTCGGCCAGTCCGGTCAGGCCACGGTCACGCTCGACCAACAGGCGGTGGGTCGGCTCAGCAGGCAGGACGCCTTGCAGAACCAGGCGATGGCCAAGGCCACCCATGCCCGGCGCCAGACCGAGCGCAAGAGGCTGACCGCCGCGCTCGCCCGCATCGACGCGGGCGAGTTCGGCTTCTGCGACAGCTGCGGCGAGGCCATCGCACCGGGCCGCCTTGCGCTTGACCCGGCGGCGACGCGCTGCGTGGAATGCGCCCGCGGCTGACAGGCGCAGCGCCCCCGGCCCGCCTGCCCGCCTGCGTTCAGCCCGCCACGTCGAGCGCCGCGAACACCCCGGTGCCATACAGCGCCGAAACCTGCGCCACCCGCAGCGAAAACGCCCCGTTCAACCCGTCCAGCGCCTGTTGCGCCGCGTCATAGGTCCAGAGCGGCTGCGCGACCATTTCCTCGCGCAGCAACACGCCGCCCTGCATGACCCGCACCACATAGGCCTCGCTTTCCTCGCCCAGCGGCACCTCGGGCGTGTCCCAGCGGTCGCCCCCGATGCGGGTGCGCCGGATCCAGCTCAGGGTCATGTCCTGCCCCGGCGCGCCACTCATGCGCAGATGCACCGGCGACAACGGCCGCAGGCCGATCCCGCGAAATGCCAGTCGCGCACCCTGGTAAGACGGGCCGCCCACCGCCCTGTCCGCCGGGCCGATCCGGTAGTATCTGACCAGCCCGCGCTTGGCCTCGGGCAACGCGATCTGACGCGCGCTGCCGTCCAGCCGCACAACGAAAGAACCCTCGGGCCACGTGCCGGTCATCGCCGCATCGCTGCCAAGCTGGCCGCGCAACCGGTTGCGCAGCTCATAGATGTCCTCACCGACCAGCTCCGCATCGCGGAACTGGAACAGCTCCCAGCCATCCGGCGTGCCATCGCCGATCGCGCAGAGGTTCGCACCCCCGAAGAAGGCGGCATCGCTGACGCTCTCCAGCGCGCCGCTCAGCATCCGCAGGCGAAGCCCCTCGCCCCGGTCGATCAGCCCCGGCTGCGCCGGACCCATGGCGGTTTCGGTGATGCCGACGGGCGTGCGCGCGGCAAGTATCCTGTTGAGCCCATAGCGCGCATCCACATCCGACGCATAAAGCGCCGCCGCCCCCGGCCAGGGCTCCGCCGTCACCGCCAGATGCGGCGCGTGGGGAACCTCGGCGCCACTCATCAGCGGCAAATCGAGGAAAAACGGCGTCACCGTCACCGGCGCGGTAAAGGCGCGCGCCCGCGCCGCCGCCGCCGAAGCCCCCTGCGAGAAGGCAGCGGCGCGATAGGTCTCGGGCTCGATACGCACCGCGTCGATGCGCTGCGCCTGCCCCAGATGTTCGACACGGTCGATGCGAAACAGCCCCTCGCCGCCCTCTTCGGGCAGGGCGATCACGTCGCCCGCCCCCGCCTCCAGCCGCGAAGGCGGCAGGCACAGGCGCACCGCGTCGGTCGCGACGCGCGCCTCCGACAGCCAGCGTTCGGCGGTCTGGCGCCCCTCGGCGCGGGTCATCGCCAGCGCCATTTCCGACCCCGAGACCGCGCGGCTCGTCTCGTCCGGCATGACCGCCTCCTCGGCGATCACCGCGTAATCGCTGTCCGCCTCGACAAAGCGCAGCCGCACGCGCCCCGCCAGTTCCGCCGCGCTGCCCCGGGTTTCCTCGAGGATGCCCTCCATCTCCGGGTGACGCACCAGGCTCTCCGGGTCCAGCCGGTGATCCACACGCCCGTCGCGCAGGCGAAACCGCAAGACTCCGTCGCGCTCCACCGCGTCGAACCCGTATCGCAGCATCAGCGGCTGCAGCGCACCGCGCGCCGCGTCGACCTGATCCACCAGGTAGCCGCGCAGATACCCGTGAAGCCCGCGCGTGTCGCAGCCCGTCAGCCCCGCACGCGCCGTCATCTCCTCGACCACCGAGTCGAGCCGACGCGCCGACATCCGCCCGTTCAGCCAATGCCCGCGCGCATAATTGCTTCCGTCGCTCCACAGCGACCGGTTGTCGGGAAAGAACGGGAACGGGCGCGCATCCCAGGCCCAGGCGCAGGCATGATCCCAATCCACCATCCCGGCCCCGTAAATCGGCGAGACGGGATTGTTGGCAGGATCGGTCCAATAGCCTGCCATCGCGCGCAGATATTGCAGCTGGATCAGATCGTCGCGCTGCCCGTTCGAATGGTAGGGCATCCGCGACTCCGACGATTTCGGATCCAGAAAGACATTCGGCTGGTTCGTCCCCTTGTCGATCGCAGGGCAGCCGTATTCGTCCACCCAGGCCCCGTCGAACTGCGGCCCGCGCAGCGCCTCGGGGTCATGCGCCGAAAACGCCTGCGCCACCGCGCCATTGGGCCAGATCAGCCGCTTGCGCGTCGCCTGCCAGTCCGGCCGCCGGTCGGGCGGCGAACAGGCGAGGATGCCGCTTTCGCCGAACACCATCACCTCGCGCACCTGATCGATGGTCTCGCCCACCAGCGCCATGCGCCGGCAGCGTCCCGGATCGAGCGGCATCGCCCCTTCGACCTGTGCGCGCACCCATTCGGCGCCCGCGCGGGTCTTGCCCGCACCGCGCCCGCCCAGGATCAGCCAGTTGCGCCAGTTGCCCTCGGGGGGCAATTGATGCTCCAGCGCCCAGAACTCGAACAGGTAGGGCAGCGCCATCAGCTCGCCCTCATCCAGACTGTCGAGGAATTCGTCCTGGGCATCTGGCCCTTCTGAGACGATCCAGGCGGCACCGGATCGAAGATCGTGCCTCTCTGAGGTCGAGCGCGTAATCGCGAACGATGCCTTTTTCCTGCTTTCTGCGTTTTTCAAGTTGTGCCTCCGCTTCAATCGCGATCTTCAGCCATTGCCGGATTTCCGACGTGGCGCGGCTCGCGTTCTTCAACTGGTCCAGGTCTCCGCCCCGGATCCGGGAATAGAGCCCCTCCAGATCCTCGCGCATGTCCGACAACTGTCGTTCCAGCGCGTCGATCGAAGTCGAAAGCCCCGTGGGGCCTTCGTCGGGGGTAATCAAAACCATGCCTGCTCATGCCTCTTGCCTTGCGTGTCCGCCCCTCCGGTCCGAGAAAGGCAGGCATGACCCACCCCATCCGGCACCGGACAGGCTGAGGCTCAGGCGTTAATGTCGGTTAAAGAGGCCGCGCGATGGGTGTTGCCCGGCGCGTCGGATCACGCCGCCGCGCGGCGCGCGCCTGTGATCGAGAGGGGGGATAATTCGGGGGGCTCGAAGGCGTCGGAACGCGCTCCGGCAGGGCATTTGTACAAAACGCGCCGCCGGGGCGACGCGTTCGGTACAGAACCGGCGTACAAAACGGACGTTTTGTACGCTGCTCAGTCGGTCTTGCGCTCGGCCTCGATCTCGCGCCAGCGCGCCACGTTGCGGTTATGCTCGTCCAGTGTTCTGGCAAAGGCGTGCCCGCCGGTCCCATCCGCGACGAAAAAGATGAAATCCGTCTCCGCCGGATCGACCGCCGCCTCGATGCTGGCGCGGCCCGGATTGGCGATCGGCGTCGGCGGTAGTCCCTCGATTACGTATGTATTCCAAGGAGTTGCGCGGCGAAGCTCGCTTTGCCGCAGACCCCGGCCCAATACGCCCTCGCCCTTGGTGATGCCATAGATCACGGTCGGGTCGGTCTGTAGCCGCATCCCCGCCCGCAGCCGGTTGATGAAGACGCTCGCCACCTGCCCGCGCTCTTCGGGCACGCCGGTTTCCTTCTCGATGATCGACGCCAGGATCAACAGCTCGTCCGGGCTGTTAACCGGCAGGTCATCGGGCCGCTTCTCCCAGGCCTCGTTCAGGATAGCCTCCTGCTTGGCCTGCATTTTTTCGATGACAGCCGCGCGGCTGTCGCCGGTCCTGACCTCATAGCTGTCGGGCGCAAGGCTGCCTTCGGGCGGGGTCTTGGTAACCTCTCCCGCCAGCACGTCGACGGCTTTCAGTCCCTCGACGATCTGCCAGCTCGTGACCCCCTCGGCCACGGCGATGCGATATCGTGTATCCGCTTGATCGCGCACGGTTTCATAGGCATCCGGGGTCTCTTCCGCACCGGGTTTGAAGGCGGCTTTCTCGACATAGCGGTTGGTCGCCGGGTCCAGTTCGCGCACCTCGATCTCCGAATCGGTCACGCCGATCCGGTAGACAACCTCGGTCCCGCAGGTGCTTGCGCCACCCCGCGTGACAAGGTCGATGATCTCGGACATGCTGGCGCCCTCGGGCACCAGCCAGCTTCCGGCCTTCAACTGACTGTTCTTGTTGGTATAATCCGCGCCTACGCGAAAGATGGTGCCATTGCTGATGGCGCCCTCGTTCTGCAGCTTGCGCGACACTGCGCGCATGTTGCTGCCGCGTTCCACCCTCAGGCAGATCGGCTCCTCAAGCGGCCCGCGGGCATTGTACTCGGACTGCCCCCACAGGATCACCCCACCCAGGAGGAAAACCAGAACAACAAGGAAAGTCAGGACGTTAGAGGCAATATGGCGCCACATCAGCGCGGCGTCCCAAGGCAAAGACAGGCATTGGTGCCACCAAATCCGAAGCTGTTCGAGATCGCCACATCGATCTTGCGTTCCTGCTTGGCATTGGGCGCCAGGTTCAACGCGGTCTCCACCGCCGGGTTATCGAGGTTGATCGTCGGCGGTGCCACGTTATCCCTGATCGCCAGGATCGAGAAGATCGCCTCGATCGCCCCCGCCGCGCCCAACAGGTGCCCGGTCGAGGATTTCGTCGAACTCATCGTCGCCTTGCCAGCCGCATCGCCCAGCAACCGCTCGACCGCCCGCAGCTCGATCGGGTCGGCCATGGTGCTGGTCCCGTGTGCATTGACGTAATCCACCTGGTCGGGCGTGATCCCGGCATGTTTCAGCGCCGACTGCATGGCCCTGAACCCGCCGTCGCCATCTTCCGAAGGGGCGGTGATATGATAGGCGTCGCCCGACAATCCATAGCCCAGAACCTCGGCATAGATCTTGGCGCCGCGCGCCTTGGCGTGCTCGTATTCCTCCAGCACGACAACCCCGGCGCCCTCACCCATGACGAAGCCGTCGCGCTCCTCGTCATAAGGGCGGCTGGCGGACTTGGGGTCGTCCGCCCATTTGGTCGACAGCGCCTTGCAGGCATTGAACCCGGCGATCCCGATCTCGCAGATCGCCGCCTCGGCGCCGCCTGCGACCATCACGTCGGCATCCCCGAACTGGATCAGACGCGAGGCATCCCCGATCGCATGCGCGCCCGTCGAACAGGCGGTGACCACGGAATGGTTGGGGCCCTTGAAACCATAGCGGATGCTGACCTGCCCGCTGATCAGGTTGATCAGCGCGCCGGGGATGAAGAACGGCGACACCCGCCGCACACCCTTGTCGCGGATCACCAGAGTCGTCTCCTCGATCGAGCGCAGCCCGCCGATCCCCGAGCCCAGCATCACGCCGGTGCGCTCGCGGCTCTCGTCATCTTCAGGCGTCCAGCCCGCATCCTTCACCGCCATGTCGGCCGCGGCCACACCATAGAGGATGAAATCATCCACCTTGCGGCGTTCCTTGGGGGCCATGTGATCGTCGGCGTTGAACGTGCCGTCGCTGCCATCGCCAAGCGGCACCTCGCAGGCGTATTTGGTCGCCACGTTGACGGGATCGAAACGGGTGATCGTGCCCGCGCCCGATTGCCCGTCCAGCAGCCTTTTCCAGCTTTCCTCGACGCCAGAGGCCAGAGGCGTGACCAATCCCAGTCCGGTGACAACCACTCGACGCATGCTGCTGCCCTTTCCATGTCGTTTCAAGGGTTGCTCATAACCCGCCTTGCCCCCGGTGGGCAAGAGCACTGCGCCCGGCTCATGTCAGCGTGACACCCTGCCGCCGAAATTCGCGCCCCCTAGCGAAACGCGGCGGTCGGGCCGGGATCGGCTGCTGCCAGCGCCAGTGCCTCGGAAAGATCGACATCGCGCGACAACAGCGCCCGGCCGATCAGCGTGCCTGCGATATTGGGCACGTATTTCAGCCGTGCGACATCATCGGCGCAGCGTACCGTGCCGCGCGCGATTACAGGGTGGCGGGTCTGTGCCGCCAGCCCCGTCAAAACCCCCAGGCTGCCATCGCTGTCCTCTATATCCGCGTCGATATCGGTGACGATGATTCCCGCCAGCGGCACGTCATCGAAGGCCTTCACATAGGCCTCCGGCTCAAAGGCGCTGCGCGATTTCCAGCCTTCGGTCATCACCCAGCCCTTGTGGACATCCACCGCCAGCACGATCTGGTCGGGGTGACGGCGCGCCAGCTCGCGCAGCAATTCGGGATCATGCGCCGCCATCGTCCCGATCACGATCCGCCCCGCGCCCCGATCGATCCATTTCGTCACCCGCTCGCGTGCGCGAAAACCCCCGCCCAACTGCACCGGGATACCCACCGAGCGGATGATCTCCTCGATCAGCTCGTCATTGCCGTCCTCGCCGCTCAGCGCGTCGATATCGGTCAGATGCATCCAGGACGCCCCGGCCGTGGCAAAGCCGCGCGCGGTCGCCACCGGATCGACATGCCAGATCACCGGCTCATCCAGCCGCCCGCGCGTCAGCGACACGCATTTGCCGTTCATCAGTTCGAGTGTGGGATAGATGATCATGACACTGGCGCCCCCGGTTTGCGATGCCCTGCCCGGCTCTGCCCGGACCCTGCACAGCATGAAGGCCATCGCCGAGTCCCGATATCGTCAAATCGGCATGATAGCGCCCGTTCACGTCCCCGCGCCGGGATTCAGCACGAAAAAGGCCCCCGCCATACGGCAGGGGCCTCATGCCCGAAGGCGAATGTCGTCGTCTTTACGACGCGTCGCTGATGAACTTCACCGCATCACCGAATGTCTGGATGGTCTCGGCCGCGTCATCGGGAATCTCGATGCCGAACTCTTCTTCAAAGGCCATGACCAGCTCGACCGTATCAAGGCTGTCCGCCCCCAGATCGTCGATGAACGAAGCGTTCTCGGTCACCTTGTCTTCTTCAACGCCGAGATGCTCGACGACGATCTTCTTCACGCGGTCTGCGATATCGCTCATGTCTTAATCCTCATCTTTCTCCGGGTCTGCCGACCCGCTTTCTGCCCCTGCCCAAGCCGGGAAGCGGCCATGGTGATGCCCCTCTCCGGGCGGCTCGGTGATCCCGTCCTCACGGGCAGCCGGGCACTTCTCCCAGCCGGTCTGCGCCGCCTATAGCACATGGCGCGCCGTAGGCAAATCCTTTCGCAAGGGGTATGAGACGCTCTGCAAAGGATGGCCTGCAGCCCCCGGACAGGGATCATGCAGGGTGGCTAAGCGCTTACACCGCACCGACAATCCGGAGTTGAACGCTGCGGCCACGTATCGCGCATCCAGCCCTGCCTCACCCCATGCCGGGCGGCGTCACCGCCCCGTTCACCCCCGCCCTGCGAAGGATCGTGCAAAGGCGGATGGGAATCAGAGCATCGCCATGCCGCCATTCACATGCAACGTGCTGCCGGTGACATAACCCGCCTCGGGGCTCGCCAGGTAGAGAACCGCCGCCGCAATCTCTTCGGGGGTGCCCATCCGCGCGGCGGGGATCTGGGCGTTGATCTTCTCTTTCTGATCGTCGTTCAGCTTGTCGGTCATGGCCGTGGCGATGAAGCCCGGCGCAACCGCATTGGCGGTGATGCCGCGACTCGCAACCTCATAGGCGATGGATTTGGTCATCCCGATCAACGCCGCCTTCGAGGCCGCGTAATTGGCCTGACCGGGATTGCCCGTCGCGCCGACGATCGAGCTGATATTGATGATCCGCCCCCAGCGGGCCTTCATCATCGGGCGCATGACGCCCCGGCAAAGCCGCATCGCGGATGTCAGGTTCACATCCAGGACCTGCGCCCATTCCTCGTCGGACATGCGCATGAAGATCTGGTCGCGGGTGATCCCGGCATTGTTGACCAGGATATCCAGCCCGCCCATGGCCTCGATCGCCTGCTTGGGCAGCGCCTCGACCGACTCGGCGTCGCCCAGATTGCAGGGCAGCACATGGGCGCGCTCGCCCAACTCGCCCGCCAGCGCTTCCAGCGGCTCGGTCCGCGTGCCGCTCAGCCCGACGCTGGCACCCGCGCCATGCAGCGCCTTGGCGATCGCACCGCCGATCCCGCCCGACGCGCCGGTGACCAGCGCGGTTTTCCCTGTCAGATCAAACATGCTCTTGCATCCTTTCGGTTCTGGCGCCGGACCGCATCCTGGCGACCCGGCCTGAAAATTCGCGCTTCCCGCGGCCTCAGCCGTTCAGCGCCGCGACAGCCGCCGCGACATCCTCGGGCGTGCCGATGGCGCGAGTGGTCAGGTCGCGGTCGATCCGGCGGGCCATGCCACTCAGCGCCTTGCCCGCGCCGATCTCCCAAAGCTCGCTCACACCCTCACCCGCCATGTAAAGCACCGACTCGCGCCAGCGTACCGCGCCGGTGACCTGGCTGACCAGCAGCTTGCGGATCTCCGCCGGATCGCTGACCGGTGCGGCCAGCACATTGGCCACCAGCGGCACCTTGGGCGCGGCCATCTCGACCCCGCTCAGCGCCTCCTGCATCACATCGGCGGCAGGCTGCATCAATGCGCAATGAAAAGGCGCGCTCACAGGCAGCAACATCGCGCGCTTGGCGCCCTTCTCCTTGGCGATCTCCACCGCGCGTTCCACGGCGGATTTCGCGCCCGAGACCACCACCTGTCCGGGGTCGTTGTCATTGGCCGCCTGGCAGACCTCGCCCTGCGCGGCGGCCTCCGCCACCTCGCGCACGGCCTCCAGATCAAGGCCCAGAATGGCCGCCATCGCGCCCTCGCCCACCGGCACGGCCTTCTGCATGGCCTCGCCCCGAATGCGCAGCAGGCGCGCGCAATCGGCGATGCTCAGCGCGCCCGCCGCCGCCAGCGCCGAATATTCGCCCAGCGAATGCCCCGCCACCATCGCGGCCGCATCCACGCCGACGCCCTCGGCCTCCAGCGCACGCATCGCCGCCAGCGAGGTGGCCATCAGCGCGGGCTGGGCGTTCTGCGTAAGGGTCAGCTCGTCCTGCTCGCCCTCCCAGATCAGCGCGCTCAGCTTTTCGCCCAGGGCCTCGTCGACCTCCTCGAACACGGCTTTGGCGGCCGGATAGGCCCCGGCCAGAGCCTGCCCCATTCCGATGGTCTGGGCGCCCTGCCCGGGGAATACGAATGCTCGGCTCATCATGGTCTCCTGCCTCCCGAATAGCTGTGCTGCAACCCGATACCGCGCCTCGTGCACAGAGGCAACGCCCAACACCGACGCACGGCGCCTGTGCGCCCTGCACCATTGCCCCGCCCGCATGCTCCGCTAATGTCGCTACAAAGCCCGCAACCATCAGGAGCCCCGCACGATGCCGCTCAGCAATACCAGCACGACCTATGGCAGCGTCACCAAGACCTTTCACTGGCTGACCGCCCTGCTGATCCTGGCGATGTTCCCCCTCGGGCTGTTGGCCAGCGACCTCGCCCACGACGTGCGCGGTGGCAGCGCCAGCCCCGACGACTCCGCGCTTCAGCTCGCCGCCACGCTCTTCTCGATGCACAAGACCATCGGCGTTGCGCTCTTCTTTGTGGCGCTGGCACGCATAGCCTGGGCCATCGGCCAGCCCAAACCGGCGCTTCTCAATGGCGACAAGCCTGCCGAGGCATGGCTCGCCGAAACCGTGCATTGGCTGCTTTACGGCTCGCTGGTCGCAGTGCCCCTCAGCGGCTGGGTGCACCACGCGGCAAGCTCGGGCTTCGCGCCGATCTGGTGGCCGCTCGGTCAATCCCTGCCCCTCGTGCCCAAGGACGAGCGCCTCGCTGATATCACCGGGACGCTGCATTACCTGCTGCAATGGATGCTGCTCGCGGCCATCGCACTGCATGTGGCGGGCGCGCTCAAGCATCATCTGCTGGACGGTGACGCCACGCTGCGCCGGATGCTGCCCGGCCAGAACCCGGCCCTTCCAACCGAACGCCAACCCGGCCATGTCCTGCCGCTTCTTACCGCGCTGGCGCTCTGGGGCGCGGTACTGGGCGGCGCCGGCTGGCTGGGCTGGTTCACCCCCCGCGACCACGCCGCCGACATCGCCGTACAGGGCGCCCCTCTCGACGCGGTGGAAAGCGAATGGCAGGTAGAGGATGGCAGCCTGCAGATCACCGTCGTTCAGATGGGCTCCGAAGTGACCGGCAGCTTCGCCGACTGGACGGCGTCGATAGACTACAGCGATTCCGCCGATGCCAATGGCCGCCACGGCAGCGTCGACGTGACGATCTCGATCCCCTCCCTGACCCTAGGCTCGGTCACAAGCGAAGCGCTCGGCGCGGATTACTTCAACGCCGAAGCCTTCCCCACCGCCCGCTTCAACGCCGACCTGCTCAGCACCGACGACGGCAAACTTGCGCGCGGCACGCTCACCATCCGCGACCAATCCGTCCCCGTCGAAATGCCCTTCACCCTCGATATCCAGGGCGACAGCGCCACCGCCCAAGGCGGCCTCAGCGTGGACCGGCGCGCCTTCGGCATCGGCGGCGAAAGCACCGGCTCGCTGGCGGCAAGCGTCGAGATCACTTTCGATCTCACCGCCCGACGCGCCGCCCCCTGAATTGCTCGCCCTTCATCTGGCTTGAAATACCTCGGGGGGTCCGGGGGGCTGGCCCCCCGGCACTGGTCCGGAAAGACACCGCAAACGCCAAGGGCCTGCCACATCGATGGCAGGCCCTTTCACAGTCACGCGGCGCGTGTCACTCGGCCTTGCCGGCCTCGATCGAGATCATCACCTCGACTTCATCGCCAACGGCGGGCACGGCGAAATCCATGCCGTATTCCGAGCGTTTGAGCGTTGTGGTTGCATCGAACCCCGCCCATGCCTGGCCGTCCTTCATCGGGTGGCTGTCGCTCTTGTTCAGCTCCGCCGCCAGGACGACCGATTTGGTCACGCCGTTCATCGTCAGATCGCCGGTGATGTTGGCGGTGGTATCGCCCGTCACTTCGATCCCGGTCGAGGAGAACGTCACCATGTCGCCCTCGGCCGCGCCGAAGAACTCGTCCGACATGAAATGGTCAAAGCGCTTTTGCCAGCCGGTCATCATCGAACGCACCGGGATCGACACGTTGACCGAAGAATTGGCCGGGTCGTCCTGATCGAACATGATCTCGCCCTCGAATCCCCCGAACATGCCGTAGGTGGTCGAAAACCCCAGGTGATTATATGAGAATACCACCTGGCTGTGGCTGGGATCGAGTGTGTATTTCTCGGGCGCGGCGAAGGCCCCGGTCGCTCCCATCGTCAGGGCTGCGGCCAATACCATGTACTTCATGTTGCGGTCTCCATGCTTGGATGATCGGTTGAAATCGCAAGCATCTTCGCGTCCGCCGCCGCTTCGGGCAACCCCCCAGAATTCAACATAACGTGTGGAGATCCGAACAGAGTCCGGACGGTTCACGCGCGGCCGATGCGGCCTGCGCGACCTGCAGGCACGTTCAGTTGGCGATATCGAGCGCCGCGCGCAGCGCCGCGCGGGTGCGTGCATCGGTCACCGGCAGCGACAGCAGCTCGCAGCCGCGCGCATCCCTGGCCGACAGGACACCGTTGAACAGCGATACCTCGCTCAACGCCTCGAGTTCATGGCTCGCGGCCAGCCGCGCCGTGCCATCCGCGCCACGTTCGATCAGCCGCAGTTCGCCCCTATCCCGGTCGATCTGGATTTCCGGCGATGGCGCAGGTTCGTTGAGCCCGCTCAGCAACATCAGCCCGACCGCCAGCATCACGGCTGAAATCAGCAGTTTGACGATCAGCATCGGCTCGTCGCCCGCACCCGCCGGAACCATCCAGAGACCGATCGCCGCCATCAGCAGCGCCGCACCGAGGCACATGAGCACCGCCCTGTAGAGCGGCGACGCCGTGCCGGGCGCAGCGTCGCCCGCAAGCTGCGCCTGCCCTGTCTCTTTCTCGTAATCGGGTAGGGAAACCATTCTGCCACCTCCGGACCATTCGCAACAACACTCTGCACTGCCCGATAGAAGCGCCGAATTCGGGCATCAGTGGGGCAATGACGCGAAGAAATCTGGAAGGCCCGGCGGCTCTTGCCCCGGCGTGAAATCCGTCGTATACGCCCCCTTCCTTCCGCAAGACGTTTTGAACCGCGCAGTCTCTCGTGGCGGGGCCGCGGAAGGGAATATGGCCCGCCTTTGAAATGCGCCTTGAAAGAAGTGGAGATCACATGCCGCTCTACGAGCATGTATTTATCGCGCGCCAGGATCTGTCCAACGCGCAGGCTGAAGGCCTCATCGAACATTTCAGCTCGGTCCTGTCCGACAACGGCGGCAAGCTTGTCGACAGCGAGTACTGGGGTGTCAAGACGATGGCCTACAAGATCAACAAGAACCGCAAGGGGCATTACGCCTTCCTGCGCACCGACGCCCCGGCGCCCGCGGTGCAGGAAATGGAGCGCCTGATGCGTCTGCATGACGACGTGATGCGTGTCATGACGATCAAGACCGACGCGCATGAAGAAGGCCCCTCGGTGCAGATGCAAAAGCGCGACGAACGTGACACCCGTCGCGAACGCCGTTGATAACCGCCTGAAGAAAGGACACTAACTTATGGCTGCAAAACCGTTTTTCCGCCGCCGCAAGGTCTGCCCCTTCTCGGGCGACAATGCACCCAAGATCGACTACAAGGACACGAAGCTCCTGCAGCGCTACATTTCCGAGCGTGGCAAGATCGTGCCTTCGCGCATCACCGCCGTCTCGGCCAAGAAGCAGCGTGAACTGTCCCGCGCCATCAAGCGCGCGCGTTTCCTCGCCCTGCTGCCCTACGCCGTGAAGTAAGGAGAGAGCATCATGCAAGTTATCCTTCTCGAACGCGTGGCCAAACTGGGCCAGATGGGCGAAGTGGTCGATGTGAAATCCGGCTACGCCCGCAACTACCTGCTGCCGCAGGGCAAGGCACTGACCGCTTCGGAGGCCAACATCAAGGGCTTCGAAGACCAGAAAGCACAGCTCGAGGCCCGCAACCTCGAAACCCGCAAGGAAGCCGAGAAACTGGCCGGTCAGCTCGATGGACAGCAGTTCATCGTGATTCGCCAGGCGTCGGATTCGGGCGCGCTCTATGGTTCGGTCAGCACCCGCGACGCGGCTGACGCCGCCACCGAAGAAGGCTTCTCGGTCGATCGCAAGCAGGTGGCCCTCAGCCGCCCGATCAAGGAACTGGGCCTGCACGACGTGGTCGTCACCCTGCATCCCGAAGTGATCGTCACCATGCAGCTCAACGTCGCCCGCTCGCCCGAAGAGGCCGAGCTTCAGGCGTCGGGCAAGTCGATCCAAGATGCCGCCGCCGAAGAAGAAGCCGCCGCCGACTTTGAAATCGCGGAACTCTTCGACGATATCGGGGGCGCAGCCTCGGATGACGAGGACCTGGCCGAAGCCGTCGAGGACGTGCTGCCCGAGCAGGACGACTCTGACGAGGACGACAGCACTCAAAGCTGACGCCCGGCGCAAGGCCACCAGACAAAGAAGGGGCCGCGCGACACGCGCGGCCCTTTCCTTATACCGCTGTTTTTACCGGGTTTCGCCCGTTTCCCTCCCGTTTTCCCCCCGTCCGAATTCCCCGCGCAGGGACGCCGCATCGCCTGACTGGTCATGTGGCGGATTGTCGCCTATAGTCCCAGCATCCGGGTGCAGTGCGGAACAGGGGGGATCCCGAACTGATCCAGTCGAAAACATGAACAAGCGCATGGACCTGATCGACCTTGCCAGCACGCCCGATGGCCAGCTGGACTTCGTCGGTCATCTCAACAAGCTCTGCGACAGGCTGGGGGTCGAGCACGCCACCTATTTCTCGGCCAATCCGGTCACCGGCAAGATGCACGGCTTCACCACCTATCCCGAGGAATGGAAGTCGCATTATGTCTCCGAACGGCTGCAGGCGCATGATCCCACGCTGCTCGCCGCGCTGCGCTCGGTGGCGCCGGTGGACTGGCGGCGCCTGGAACACACCGAAGGCTATGACCGCGTGTTCAGGGATTCCCATGATTTCGGCCTGCCCGACCAAGGCGTGACCGTCCCGATCCGGGGCCTCTTCGGCGAGGTCGGGTTGCTCTGTGCCTGTGCCTCGATGTCCCCGCGCGACTGGTCCGGCCTGCGCCGCGAGATCATCGGCAGCCTGCTCAACAACGCCGTCCACCTGCATGACACCGTGATGAATTCCGAACCCCTGATGCGCACCCTGCGCCATCCCCGCCTGTCCTCGCGCGAAATCGAGATCCTGCAATGGATCGCCGCGGGCAAATCGCAGATGGATGTCGGCGCGATCGTCGCCATCTCTCCGCGCACCGTCGAAGTGCACCTGCGCTCGGCACGCGAGAAACTCTGCACCATCAGCACCGCGCAGGCCGTGGGCCGCGCCGTCAGCCTGGGGCTCATTCAACCGGGGTAAGTGATCCCGCAGTTGAACCATTCGCCACAAGCGTGTACATATTCGAATCCCGTTAACTATCTCTACGGGATTCCCCTAATATCGCAAAATCAGCGCTTCGGTATCCTCGTCCCAATGATCATCAATTGGGGAAGAAGCCATGATCCTTGTTATCGATGCGTTGAACAAGCACCGCTTCGGCGGCATTCTGGACGAAATGTACAAGCTGCGGGCGCGGGTGTTCCGCGATCGCATGGGCTGGGACGTGATGGTGCGCAACGGCCGCGAGATCGATCTCTTCGATCAGCTCGATCCGGCCTATATCGTGGCGCTTGACGGCTCTTACAACGTGGTCGGCTGCAACCGGATGCTTCAGACAACCGGCCCGCACATGCTCTCGGACGTGTTCCAGGACATCCTCTGCGGCGAACCGCCACTGCGCAGCGCGACAGTCTGGGAAAACACCCGCTTCTGCATCGACAGCGAGCGCCTCAAGCGCCCCGGCGCGGATCGCACCGTTTCCTATGCGGCTTGCGAACTGATGGCCGGCATCGCCGAATATGCCTTCAACTCCGGCATCAGCGACGTGATCAGCGTCGTCGATCCGGCGATGGACCGGATCCTCAAACGCTGCGACAACGCGCCTTACGGCTATATCGGCAAGACCGTGCAGATGGGCAAGACCAAGGCCCTCGCCGCGCTCAGTGACATCACCGAGGAACGCATCGCGCGCATCCGCGCCTTTGCCGGGATCACCGGCGAGATCTTCCTCGAGGATGACGTGGTCGCCGACGCCCTTGCCGAAAGCACCCCTGTCACGATGCCGGTGGCGCTGCGCGACTATTGCGACGCCCAGATCGCCGGTGCCTGCACCGACTCCGAACGCGAGGCCGCCCTCGCCCTGCAGCGCGAGCTTGCAGGCATGTATCGTTCACAACCCAGCTGCGACGCCTGAAGATCGGCTACCAAGACCGTCGCGGCAATGCGGGACGGTGCGGACAATCTCCCCCGCCCGTCTCCGGGATGTGAATGAAAAAGGGCCGCTCCCGAAACGGGGCGGCCCTTTGATCTGTCAGTCACGCAAGCGCGTCGGCGATCACGCGTCGTCCAGCGCCTCGACGGCCTTTTCAAGATCGTCCTTGCCGACTTCCTTTTCCGTGACCTGCGCCAGTTCGGCGACATAATCGATCACCTTGTCCTCGAAGATCGGCGCGCGCAGCTGCTGGCGCATCTGCGGATTGTTCTGCACGAACTCGAAGAACTGACGCTCCTGGCCCGGATACTGGCGCGCCTGCTCCATGACCGCCTGGGTCATCTCGGCATCGCTCACCTCGACCTCGGCCTTCTGGCCCAGCTCGGCCAGCAGCAGCCCAAGGCGCACCCGGCGCTCGGCCAGCTTGTTGTGCTCATCGGTGGGCTCGATCTCGGGGTGGTCATGGCCCTGAACATCGGGGTTTTCCTCGTGCCACAGCTGATGCGCGATCTGCTTGGCCTCGGCCTCGACCATGCTGGGCGGCAGCTCGAAGCTGACCAGCTTGTCCATCTCGTCCAGCAGGTGCCGCTTCAGCACCGCCCGCGCGGCGCCGGCATATTCGGCCTCCAGGCGTTCCTTGATCTGGTCTTTCAGCGCATCGAGGCTTTCGGCGCCGTATTTGGTGGCCAGTTCGTCATTGATCTCGGCAGCGACGGGTTCCTTCACCTCCTTGACCTTGCATTCGAACACGGCTTCCTTGCCGGCCAGATGCTCGGCCTGGTATTCCTCGGGGAAGGTGACGCTCACGTCCTTCTCCTCGTCGACCTTCACGCCGACAAGCTGCTCCTCGAAACCGGGGATGAAGCTGTTGGAACCCAGCACCAGCGGGTAATCTTCGGCCGCGCCGCCCTCGAAGGGCTCGCCATCGACCTTGCCGACGAAATCGATGACGACCTGATCGCCATCCTTGGATTTCGATCCCTTCTTGCGCGCCTTGAAGTCCTGCGCGTTCTCGGCAAGGCTGCTCAGCGCCTCGTCCACGGCGGCGTCATCGGCCTTCACGACCAGGCGCTCGGCCTTGATCTTCTTCAGGTCGACCTCGGGGATGTCGGGCAATGCCTCATAGGACATTTCGATCTCGACATCGTCGCCCTCTTTCCAGTCCTCGTTGGTCATCTTGACCGAAGGCTCGGCGGCGGGGCGCTCGCCCTTTTCCTCGAAATGGGCCGACATGGCGCCGTCCACGGCTTCCTGCATGGCTTCGCCCATGATCCGCTGACCGAATTGCTTCTTCAGCAGCGCCAGCGGGACCTTGCCCTTGCGAAAGCCCTTCAGCTCCACTTCGGGCTGCGCTTCCTTGAGCTTGTCCATGACCTTGTCATCCAGCTCCTGGGCGGTCAGGATCATCTTGTAGGCGCGTTTAAGGCCTTCATTCTGGGTTTCGGTGACCTGCATTGTCGTCCTCTCATATGCATCGGGCCGCGGAGGCGTCCGCGGCGGTCAAAATCAGCCGCCCTTCTAGGTGCGCCGCGCGCAGGGTGCAAGCAGAGTCTTGGGCGGTGTTGTGGCTGCGGCATCGCTTCGCCGTCGGGCGCGCGGGCATGGCCCGTTTCTAACCTCGCGCCCTTCCGGCACATTTCCACGCGCCACCAACAGAAACACCGCCCGAAGCAGGCGTCACACCAGCGATACGAGCACACGGACAAAGACGCTGCGAATGCGTGCGCCTGCGATGGATGCGGTGAGAAGGATGTAGAGCCAGACGCGGCGACCCGACAGGACGACCCAATTGAACCCACCGACTGCGTCACTTGACTCATTCACTCACTGTCAAATCCTCCTCGCGCGCCGGATGCCTTACAGGTCCAGCGGCGCCTCGGAAAACCAGCTGCGCCTACAGCGCAACGTCTTCACGTTGCCCAATAGAGGCTTTTCACCTGTTGATAGGCGCGCATCCCTTCAAGACCCTTTTCGCGTCCCAACCCCGACAGTTTGAACCCGCCAAAAGGCGCCGCGATCGAAAGCTGCTTATAGGTATTGATCCAGACGGTCCCCGCCTCAAGCGCACGGGCGACCCGCCAAGCGCGACGGTAGTTTTCAGTCCAGATCCCCGCAGCCAGCCCGTAGACGCTGTCATTCGCCGCCGCAATCAAGGCATCTTCGTCTTTGAAGGTCATGAAGCACAGCACCGGACCGAAGATCTCCTCCTGCGCGATGGCGGACGCATTGTCTATCCCGCCTATGATCGTCGGTTGGAAATATGCACCCTCGGCGAATTCACCACCAGCCGGGCGCTGTCCGCCAAACAGGATCTCGCCGCCTGCCTCCACGCCTTTCGCAACGAACGCTTCCACCCGGTCCCTGTGCGCAAAGGATGCCAGCGGTCCGATCATGCTTTCTGGGTCGGCGGGCGGCCCCAGTCGAAGCGCTGCCGCCTGTGCGATCAGACGCTCACGAAACGCATCCGCGACCGACTCTTCGACAAACAGACGCGATCCGGCAACACAGGACTGGCCGGTGCCGCCAAAGATGCCGTTGGCAACGGCACTGGCGGCGGCATCGAGGTCCGCATCGGCAAAGACGATATGCGGCGACTTTCCACCAAGCTCCAGGATCAGCGGCACGAGACGCGCTGCCGCGCCGCGTGCGATGCTCTGGCCGGTGGACGTGCCACCGGTAAAGCTGATGAGGCCGACGCCGGGATCTTCGACCAGTGCAACCGCAGTCTCACGCCCCCCCGCTATCACCGACAGCAACCCTTCCGGCAGGCCAGCCGCGACGACACATTGCCCGAGCGCCAGCGTCACGAATGACGTGGTTTCGGCCGCCTTCAACACCACGGCGTTGCCTGCCGCCAGGGCCGGGGCGATCTTTTGCGCACCCATGGTCAGGGGCGAGTTCCATGGCGTCAGCGCGGCCACCACACCCACGGGTTCGTAGACCTGCATCGTGAAGTAGGCCCCGCGTGCGGGTGGCATCGACTCTTCACTGCATTCGCATACTGCGGCGTAGTAGCGGAATATTCCGGCAGCGGACATTGCCTGCGCTCGGCTCTCCTTGCGGGTCTTGCCGTTCTCGCGCATCTGCAACTCGGCGAGGTGATCCGCCTGACGCTCGATCTCGTCCGCGGCGCGCGACAAGACGCGCGCGCGTTCGTGCGCCGGGCGGTCGGCCCAGCCGCTCTCACGCACGGCCTGCGCCCCGGCCCGGACCGTCGCTGCCACCTGCGCCGGGCTCGAGGTGCCGACACGACCCATAAGCTGCCCGTTGGCCGGATCCACGACGTCAAGCGCGGGACCATCCCCGGCCACCGGGCGACCGGCGATCAGCAGATCCTGGATATGATTGACCGGGGGGATTACGGCCTCCGCTGCAAGAAGCGACATCTTAGGTTCCTTCCTTACGTTCCGAGATAGGCAGCCCGAACCTCCGGGCTTTCCAGAAGCTCGCTTCCGGTGCCTGTCAGCACCACCTTTCCGGTCTCGAGCACGATGCCTGTAGACGCGAGCGACAGCGCCATCTGCGCATTCTGCTCGACAAGCAGCACAGTCATCGACATGTCCCGGCTGATTTCCTCGATGATCTTCGCCAGTTCGGCCACGATGATCGGCGCGATCCCCAAGGATGGCTCATCCAGCAGAAGTACCTTGGGCCGCGCCATCAGCGCGCGACCGATCGCGCACATCTGTTGCTCGCCCCCTGAAAGAGACCCGGCCATCTGGCGTCGCCGCTCCCTGAGCCGCGGGAAATAGCCATAGACGCGCTCCATCATCTCGCGCCGGCTGGCCGCATCGGGCACGGTATAGGCGCCCATCAAGAGGTTTTCCTCGACCGGCAGCCGCCCGAACAGGCGCCGCCCCTCTGGCGACAGGGCGACACCATGGCGCAGCGGGTCGCCCGGCTTGGGCGACATGACCTCTCCGCCGACGACGATCTCGCCCTCGACCGGCTGAAGCAGCCCGCAAATGGCTTTCAGCACCGTGCTCTTGCCCGCTCCGTTGGAGCCGACAAGCGCAGCGATCTGGCCTGCGGGCACATCGAAACTGACCCCGTGCAGGGCGCGGACCGGGCCATAATTGACCACGAGGTCACGAACGGAAACCTCACTATGCATGCTCTGCTCCCAGATAAGCCTCGATCACCTTCGGGTCGTCGCGCACCACATCCGGTGCGCCTTCGGCGATCTTTTCGCCGTGATCGAGAACGATGATTTGATCGCAGATCCGCATGATCAACCGCATGTGATGTTCCACCACCAGAACGGACATGCCGAACCGTGCCTTGATCTCGCCCAGCATGGTCGCAAAGCGGTCCACCTCGTCAGGGTTGAGACCGGCGGCAGGCTCATCCAGCAACAGCAGCGACGGGCGTGTGGCAAGGCCGATCGCCACGCCCAGGCGCTTCTGGTGGCCATAGGCCAAGGTGCCCGCAATCCGCTCGGCATGATCACTCAGATCAAGCGCATCCATCACCTCGTCGACCGTTTGGTTGGCGTCGCGCTCGGCGGCGCGCGCCTTTGCACCGCCAAAGATCGCGGCACCAAGCCCGAGAGGATGACGCAGCAGCGCTCCGCGCAGGATGTTTTCACGCACGGACACATCGGGAAAGGTCGTCGCCGCCTGAAACGTCCGCGCCAGCCCGTGTTCCACGACCTGGTGCGGCGAAAGCCCACCGATATCGCGCCCCTTGAACCGGATCGTCCCGGAGGTGGCCGGCAAGGTTCCGGTGATGAGGTTGAAGCAGGTCGTCTTGCCCGCACCGTTTGGCCCGATCAACCCGGTAATCGCACCTTCCTCAGCAGCAAAACTGACATTCGACAGAGCCGCCAGGCCACCGAACCGCTTGGTCAGGTCGCTGACTTCAAGAACCGCACTCATGGCCTGCCCCCTTTCGCTCGCGCGATCTGCGCCGGCAATCCGGCCAGCCCCTGGGGCAGGAACCGCAACACCGCGATCAGCACGACACCGTAGATGATGTGCTGGTATTCGACTGCCCCGCGCAGGAATTCGGGCAAGGGCGTCAGGAACAGCGCGCCCACAAGCGGCCCCCAAAGCGCCAGCCGGCCGCCGGTGACCAGCATGATCACATAGGATACCGACAGCTGAAATCCGAAGGTCTCGGGCGAAATGAAGCCGATATAATGCGCCAGCAACGCTCCGGCGAACCCGGCAATGGCGCTGCCGATGGTGAAGGCCAGGTTCTGCGTCCGCGCCGTCGGAATCCCCGAGGATTCAGCGAGCGTCAGGTTTTCCTCCACCGCGGCGAAGCGGCGGCCAAGCTGTCCGTTACGGATCAGCACGAGCAGGCCCATGACCAGCACAAGGCAAATCAGCATGAAGGGATACACGTCCTGATGACGGCTGAGCGTCTGTCCGAAGACCGATATCTTGGGAATCCCGACGATGCCGCTCGATCCCCCGGAATACGCGGGGATGTCCAGCATGACGAGGCGGAACAATTCGTTCATCGCGAAGGTGATCAGCACGAAATAGACCCCCCGCAGCCGCAGCAGCGGCGACCCGATGAGAAACGCTACCGTTCCGGCAGCCAATCCGCCGGCAGGCAGGCCCAACAGAACCGGCACATCCAGCCGCGTGACCAGCAGAACCGACGTATAGGCGCCGACCCCGGCAAAGGCCGCATGCGCCAGCGAAAGTTGCCCGACCCACGCGATCACGGCCAGCCCACCCGTTGCCATGGCCGCAATGCAGACCATGATCGCGATGTGGAAGTGAAAGGTGCTGCCGGTGAACCAGGGAATCATCGCCGCGCCGACAAGGGCCAGAAGCCAGAGCAGGTTGGCGGGCCGGGCACGATGTGTGGAAATGGTATCGGCGGTGTTCATGTTTCCGCCCTCCCCAGCAATCCGGCGGGCCTCACCAGAAGCACACCGATGACCAGTGCAAAAGTCACGATATCGGCGGCCGAGGCACTGATGAAGGACGAGGTGAAGCTTTCGATCAGCCCCAGCAGGATCGCGGCCAGCGCCGCACCGGGGATCGATCCGAGTCCGCCGAGGATGACGACGATGAAGGCCTTCAGTAGCGGCGTTCCCCCGATAAACGGCGACACGCCGAACAGCGGCGCCATCAGCCCACCGGCCACCGCGGCCAGCGCGACACCAAGGCCAAGTCCCAGCGGATACATGATCTCGAGCCGCACACCGAAGACCGCCGCGACCTCCTGATCCTGCACCAGGGCGCGCAATGCCCGACCATGCCGCGTATGCATCAGGAACACATAAAAGACGAGCAGGATCACGATACCGATGCCAAGCGCCAGAGCGCGCGATTTCGGCACGATCAGCGCGCCCCAGCGGAACACGCCCGAAACCAGCGAAGGAAATGCCTGCGGGTCCGGTCCAAACAGGATCAGCGCACCATGCTGAAGGATCATCGCCAACCCGAGCGAGGCGATCATTCCCGACAGCTCGTCGGCGCGGAATGGCCGGAACACGAGCCGCTCCACCACAGCCCCCAACAGGATCGCGAAGGCGATCGTCAGGGCCAGCGTGATCGGAAAGGGTAAGCCAAGCCAGGTCACACCGATCAGGGCGCAGAACGCACCGATCATGTAGAATTCGCCGTGCGCGAAATTCACGATCCGCATCACGCCGAAGGCGAGCGTGAACCCGATCGCCATCAATAGGTAGAGTGTGCCCAGGATGACCCCGTTAATCAGGGATTGGGCGATAAGAAAGCTCACGGGAACCGTTCCTTTCGCATGGGGCAGCGCGCGCCGCCACTGGGCGACGCGCAGCCGTTATGGGATGGATTACTCGCAGCCGTCCGAGGTGCAGCGTGCCACGATCACTTCCTCGCCGCCTTCAACGCGGGCGATATAGAACGGGCTGTCGAGCTGGTGGGCGATGCCGTAGCGATCCTCGCCCGTCCAGTTCATCGTGCCGAGAATCCCCTGATAGTCCGAGATGTTCTCCAGCGCCGTCTTGACGGCCTCGGTATCTTCCACAGTGCCTGCGTCGCGCATCGCCTGGAACAGCATTTTCGTGCCATCGTAGAAGAAGGGCGAAAAGCCGTTCATCGGTTCGTTATAGGTCGAGGTGAACCGCTCTTCATAAGCCTTGGCCGACTCGACGCCGGGATCGAATGCCGAATGCACGAACATCCCTTCGGTCGCCGCTTCGCCGGCCACGTTCACGATTTCCTGCGTGGCAGGTCCACCCGTGCGCAGAATGACGCCCTCGAAACCGAGGTCACGCGCCTGCTGCACGATCTGACCCGCCGTCGCCGGAGAGTTACCATCCAGTTCGATCGCATCCACGCCCTGCGCAATGATCCGCGTCAGCAGCGGAATGAAATCCACGCGATCACGCTCGAAGAACTCGGTTGCGGCCAGCGTGGCTCCGGCCTTTTCATAGGCCGCGCTCAGGTCCTTGGCGATGGCCTCGCCGGTCTCGTCCTTCGGGAACAGCGCGCCCACGGTCTTGACCTCCTGGGTCTTCACGATCCAGTCGATCTGCGGTTGCGCAACTTCGGCCGTGGTCGGATTGGGGCGGAAGGTATAGGGCTTCTCGGGCGACAGCGCCTGGCCGGTAAAGCCAAGCGTCATCGTGATGACGCCATTTTCCTCGGTGATCGGCTGGATCGCCAGGATCGGGGCCGACCCCACGGTGCCGATGATGTATTTCACCTCGTCCTCGAAGACGAGCCGGTTCGCCGCCGTAACCGCCTCGTTCGCCTTGTAGGCGTCGTCATAGGCGATGATCTCGACCTTGTATTTCGTACCGTCGACCTCAAGACCGCCGTCTTCATTGACGTCCTCGGCGGCAAGTTCGGCCGCGCGCATCATGCCTTGGCCCCAACTCGCGCCAGCACCGGACAATGTGACCAGTGCGCCGAGCTTGAGTGTCTCCTGCGCCATCGCGCCGCCCGATATCAGGGCGATGGTCGATGCCGCCGCAAGAAGTGTATTGCGTTTCATATTAACGTTCCTCCCGTTTCATGATTGGTGATGCTCCGCCGCGGCGCGATGCGCCGCCGGAGCCGGTCCAGCGATCTCCTCCAGGACCGGGATGAGGCTGCGGGCAAACTGTCCGTAGTTCTCGCTCATTGGAAAATGGCCCAGCCGCTCCATCACGATGGAATGACAGCCGGGAATAGCGTCCGCCGTGGCCTGCATGTCTTCGGGACGACACGAGAAATCATACTCTCCCGCCATCAGCCACAAGGGGCAGCGCCCGGTATCGATCCGCGCGATGGCGTCGCGCAGGTCCCCGTCGACGCGATAGAACCACAGGTCGCCCTTGAACACGCCGGGGCCGCCTTGCATGTAGTGCCAGAGCGTTTCATGGCGGTCGGCCTCTGGCCCCCCGGGTGCGATCAGTCCCGATATCAGCGCGGCACAGACCTCGCCGCCATGAACATCCGGCCGGTGCAGCCAGCCGGTGTCATACCAGGGCTCTTGCCATGCGGCGCCCTGCGCGCCGATCAGGCCCCTGAACTTCTCGGGATGATCCGCCGCAAGCTGCAAGACGATCCTGCCGCCGATCGAACAGCCCAACACGACCGGGCGGTCAAGCTCCAGCGCTTGGGATATCTCCAGTATCATGCCGACATAGGCATCGGTGCTGAGGCGATATTCCTCGTCCTGCCATCCCTCGGGCGGGCTTGATTTGCCATGCCAGGGCATATCAAAGGCGATGACCCGGAACTGCGAGGTCACGCGCTCGTCCAGCATCAGGTCGCGGTATTGCCGCCCATCGGCACCAGCCGTGTGCAGACACAGCAAAGGGATCCCCTCCCCCGCCTCTTCAACATAAAGACGCTGCGGGCGGCCCCCAAGATCGAGACGCAGGTAGCGCCCGATGATCGGATCAAAGCGCGCGCTCATGACTGATGCGCTCGCGGCAGGGCAAGGATATCCTTGATCACCTGCAAATGCCGCATCAGCGGGGTGAAATCGCCCTCGATTCGCATCCGTCCACGCCGAGCCATGCCGAAGATGTCGAACGCGTCGGGTGCCGGGACAGATTGCCAGTGATCCAGCCAAGCTGCGGGCGCGGCGCGCAGCGCCACATGCCACCCTTGCATGGGGCCGTCCATCGGCTGAATGTCGAGCTTCCCACCGCTCAGGCGCATCCGCACGCTTGCCTGCCCGGCCTCAAGAAGCAGAACCGCCTGGGCAGCAGCCGCCCGCCTGAGCAACGAGGGCTGGCGCAAGATGAGACGGGGAAGGCTGTCGAAAATTTCGATGACCTGATCGCTCATGACTCTCCCCCCCAAGTGTTGCGTTCAGCAGAACTATTGGTCTATTTAATAACGAGTCGATTGGCGAAGACGCAACATGAAATTAGGATATTCCGCAAAATTCCTGATTTCCTCGCGCTCCCAAGGCGCGAAACGAGCGGTTAAAACAGAACAGAAGGTTCAGTATTTTGAGAGAGATGCACGAAACGACCCCCCATCCCGACCCAGGCGCCAAACTGTCATTCGCGGATGTCACCCATGTCGGCGACGGGCTTGACCGCCCGGAATCGATTCACGTTTCCCCGGATGGCGGGCTGGTCGTCTCGCATCGTGCGCGCGGTGTCAGCCGTATCAGCAAGGACGGACGCGTCACGACTCATGGTCCTGATCCGGCTTGGGTGAACGGGGCCGAACTGGTGCCCAACGGAATCGCCCCGCAGGCCGACGGCAGCGTTCTGATCGCCAATATCGGCGAAGGTGGTGGCATCTGGCGGCTGACACGGGACGAGAAACTGGAATCCGTTGTCTCCGTGGTGGACGGGGTCGAACTCGCCGCGGCGAATTTCGTGATGAGCGATTCGGAAGGACGGCTCTGGATCACCGTAAGCACCGTGCAGCAGCCGCGTTTCAACGCCTATTCCGACAAGGTTGCGGACGGCCTGATCGTGCTGATCGAGAACGGCAAGCCGCGCATCCTGGCCGACGACATCTGCTTTGCGAATGAATGCCGCCTCACCCCTGACGGCGGCGGCCTCGTGGTGTCCGAAACATTCGCGCGCCGAATCACCCGATTCGACCTCGGCCCGGACGGGTTGTCGAACCGTCAGACGCTGGTCCAGTTCGGTCGCGGCGATTTCCCCGACGGCATCCGCTATGACCGGGCCGGGAATCTCTGGGTCACCTGCATCGTGTCCAACCGGCTTTGGCGGATCGCGCCGGATGGCTCGGCATGCCTGATCCTTGAAGATCGGGATGACGCGCTGATCGACCGTGTCGAAACCGCGCTCAGCACAGGCAGCATGGGGCGCGAGCATTTCTACGACACCGGCCAAAGCCGCCTTGGCAATATCGCCAGCATCGCCTTTTCCGACGACGAAAGCCGCGCCTATCTCGGGTCGCTTTGCGGCACGTCGATCCTGTCCATTCCCGTGCCCCAAGGAGACTCCGCATGACATCCCGAAAAGAAACGCCCCAGACAGACCTGAAAATCGGTTTCGCCGGGCTTGGTGTGATGGGAGAGCCCATCTGTCGCAACATTCTGCAGAAATCCGGCGCGGCAATGCAGGTGTTTGACCTTTCGCCCGCGCCGGTCGCACGCCTGGCGGAACTTGGCGCAACCCCGGCGCCCAACATCGCCGCAATGGTTGCCGAGGTGGATATCCTGTTTCTCTCGCTGCCGGGTGGCAAACAGGTCGACTCCGTCGTGCGCGGCGAAATCCTGCCAGCCGCCCGCGCCGGTTTGCTGGTGGTCGATACATCGACCTCCCCGGTCGGTCTGACCCGCGAGCTGTCCGAGGAACTGGCCGCAAAGGGCGTGCGCTTTGCCGATGCTCCCGTGGCACGCACACGCCAGGCGGCAGAGGATGGCACATTGTCGATCATGGTCGGCGGCTCGTCAGAGGACTTCGCGACGCTGCGCCCCCTCCTCGCCCATGCCGCCACCGACATCACCCATTGCGGGCCGGTCGGCTGCGGGCAGGTCGTCAAGATCCTGAACAACATGGTCCTGTTTGAAACAGTCGTCGCCCTGTCCGAGGCACTGACCCTTGGCCGCGCGGCGGGCGTCGACGCCGAGCTTCTCTTTGATACCCTGTCCAAGGGATCTGCCGACAGTTTCGCACTGCGCAATCACGGCATGAAGGCGATGCTGCCCGACACCTTTCCCGAAGGGGCCTTCCCGACCAACTACGCATTGAAAGACGTCAGCTATGCGCTCGATCTGGCCACCCTGACCGGCTTCAAGGCGCATGGCGCGGAACTGGCCCGATCACGCATGGAAAAAGCCCGCGATGCCGGGCTCGACAACGCCTATTTCCCCGCCCTGATCCGCGTCATGGACCGCGCACAATGACGCAATGGGATGTCCTCGTCGCCGGCGGCGGCAATGCCGCGCTTTGCGCCGCGATTGCAGCGCGCCGGGCGGGTTGTTCGGTTCTGGTGCTTGAGAAAGCGCCGAAATTCTATCGCGGCGGCAACACAAGACACACCCGCAACATGCGCTGCGCTCATGACGCGGCGACCGGCACCCTGACCGGTCCCTATACGGGCGACGAATTCATGGAGGACCTGCTGCGCGTCACCGGCGGAAACACCGATGAAGCCCTCTCGCGGATGATGATCGCACGCTCGTATGACATGCTCGACTGGATTCAGGAACAAGGCGTACGGTTTCAGCCCTCGCTTGGCGGAACGCTCAGCCTGGGTCGGACGAACTCCTTTTTCCTCGGCGGCGGGCGGTCCATGCTGAACGCGCTTTATCGCACGGCCGAAGGCCTGGGCGTCGTGGTCCGCTATGAGCACGAAATCACCGGGGTCGAGATCGAAGGCCATCGCTTTCGTGCCGCCACCGTCCGACACCAGGACGGTGAGAGCCGGATCGAGGCGCAGACCTTCATCGCCGCAAGCGGTGGTTTCCAGGCGGATATCGACTGGCTCAAGGAAGGCTGGGGCGAGCGGGCGGAAAACTTCCTGATACGCGGCACGCCTTACAACAAGGGAAGCCTCACCCGTGCGCTGATCGACAGTGGCGTTCAGCAGATCGGCGATGCCGCGCAATGCCACGCCGTCGCCATCGACGCACGCGCCCCGAAATACGACGGCGGGATCATCACCCGACTCGACTGCGTGGTTTTCGGCATCGTGGTCAACAAGAATGCTGAGCGTTTCTACGACGAGGGCGAGGATATCTGGCCCAAACGTTACGCGATCTGGGGCCGCCTCGTGGCCGCGCAACCCGAACAGATCGCCTACATCGTTTTCGACGCGCCCAACCTGGAGAAATTCATGCCCTCGCTCTTTCCTCCGGTCGAAGCCGACAGCATTGCCGGTCTTGCCGGGAAGCTATCGCTTGATCCCGCGGCGCTTGCGGACACGGTGGATGCATTCAACAATGCCGTGGTCGGCGGTCGCCCCTTCGACCATACGGAGCCGGACGGAAATCGCACGCAGGGCTTGCCGATCGACAAGACCAACTGGGCGCAGCGGATCGAAACACCGCCGTTCTACGCCTATCCCGTGCGCCCCGGCATCACCTTCACCTATCTCGGCGTGCGCGTCGATGCGCATGCCCGCATGGTCATGGCGGACGGTGCCGTCTCGGAGAACATGTTCGCCGCCGGGGAAATCATGGCCGGGAATGTGCTGGGGCAAGGCTACGCTGCCGGGATCGGCATGACCATCGGCGCCGTCTTCGGACGGCTCGCCGGAGAGGAGGCCGCAGCCCATGTCGCATAGCACCCCTGCCCTGACCGAAGCCAACCGCCTGATGACGGTCTGCAATTCCTGCCGCTACTGCGAAGGACTATGCGCTGTCTTTCCGGCGATGGAACTGAAGCGCTCGTTCAGCGACGGCGATCTCAACCACCTCGCCAACCTGTGCCACAATTGCGGCGCCTGCTATCACGATTGCCAGTTCACGCCGCCGCATGAATTCGCCGTGAACGTGCCCGGCACGCTGGCGCAGGTGCGCAGCGAAAGCTACGCGCATTACGCCTGGCCCGCCGCCGCCCGCCCTCTTTTCGCGCGCCACGGAACGGCGCTGGCGATCGGTCTGACCCTGACGGTCGCGCTGTTCATCGCGGGCTTTGTCGCGGCGGGCGATCCCGGTGCGCTGACATCGGCGCATCTGGCCGAAGGGCGGTTCTATGCGCTGATGCCCCATAACGCGATGGTCGCCCTCTTCGGCGCGGCCTTCCTGTGGATGCTGGTCGCTGTATTCATGGGCGCGAGGGCCTTCTGGCGGGACGCCGGCACACCGCAGATCGGCGCGATCGATCATGCGCATGCTGCACATGATGCGGCGCGCCTGCGCTATCTCGATGGCGGGGGCATGGGCTGTTTCAACGACAGCGACCAGCCCGACGACCGCCGCAAGCTCTGGCACCACTTCACCTTCTACGGCTTTCTGCTGTGCTTTGCCGCGACATCGCTCGCCACCCTTTATCACTACATCCTCGGGTGGTCCGCTCCCTATGCATGGCACAGCGGCCCCGCCCTGCTGGGTATCGCGGGCGGCATCGGGCTGACGGTCGGGCCGCTCGGCCTGCTCAGGGCCAAGCAAACCCGCATGAATGAACTTGGCACCCAAGGGTTTCGCGGCATGGAGGTCGGTTTCATCCTGATCCTCCTCATCACCGGCACAAGCGGTCTGGCCCTCCGTCTCCTCGGAGAAACGCCCCTGCTCGGCCCGCTCCTGGCCCTGCACCTCGGCGCGGTGCTCACATTCTTCCTGACGATGCCCTACGGCAAGTTCGTCCACGGTCTCTATCGCTATCTCGCCCTGGCCCGCCATGCGCGCGACATGCGCCGTCACAGTCTGCAAACGGATTAAGTTGCAATGGAACAAAACGCTGTGGCAAAAACAGACAACCCCAAGACGAGGATGTTCAGGTGAGTGACAAGACTGAACAACGCGGCGTCGCCGCTGTAGACCGGGCGCTGGCGATCCTGGCCGCGCTCGAACAATCGACCGTTCCGCGCAATCTCAGCGAGATCGCGCGCGCCACCGGCCTCTACAAAAGCACGATCCTGCGGATTCTCGAGTCCCTTCTCGATGCTGGCTACATCATGCGCGTCGAAGAATCCAAATACGCCCTTGGGCCCATGATCATGCAGCTGGGGCTTGCCTATGAGCGAAGCAATCCTCTGAGGCACATCATCATGCCGGTGATGGAACGGCTGGTCGATCAAGGCACCGAGAGTCCGTCTTTCCATATCCGCCAGACGGCGGACGAGCGGCTCTGCCTGTTCCGGCTCGACTCCCGGCATTCAACGCTCGATCGTGTTCAGGCCGGGGATCGCCTGCCCATACGCCGTGGGGCGGCGGGCAAGGTTCTGCTCGCTTTCAGCGGTGACCTTCCAGATGATCCCAGCCTCCGCCAGATTCATGACGAATGCTTTGCGATTTCCCTGGGGGAACGTGACAAGTTCTGCGCCGGCATCGCAGTTCCGGTCTTTTCAAGTGGTGACAGCCTGATGGGCGCGCTTTCGCTCTCCGGCCCGAAGGAACGGTTCTCGCCCGAGGACGTCGCCAGAATGAAGCAACCGCTGCTAACGGCAGCGCGCGAACTTTCAGAAGCATTGGGCGGGGCATATCCCAAGTCGACCTTGTCCGAGACACTGACCTGAGGGCCACGAACAGTAGTCTCAAACCGGGCGGTCTGCCGCTGCAGCTTGCAGCCATCGGGGCGCGGAGGCGTCCGCGGCGGTCAAAATCAGCCGCCCTTCTAGGTGCGCCGCGCGCAGGAGCAAGCAGAGTCTTGGACGGCGCTGTGGCTGCGGCATCGAAGCCAAGCACTAGCATCAACGTGGTCGAAAAGCACAAGATGTTCTCCTACGGTACTGACGGCGCAAGAACTCTGTACGCGAAGTAATGCTCCCAGTCTCTTGCAGCAACGCCAATTAATAAGAAGTCTGTCTGAAAAGCATGACTTCGATTGGTCTTTTGACGTATCGTTTCTGTAGACCGCATTCGCAGGAGCAACATGGAATTCTTTGAAGCAATCACTGATAATGCAGCACAGCATATAACATGGACGTTAATGTTGATGGGTGGCAGCATTCTGATGGTGATTGGAACATCGCATGTAAGCCCAACAAATTCTAAGCAACGAAGCTTTTATTATCTACTTATCCCGGCATGGATCCTGCTCGCGGCCTCGATGTTCTTCGGTGACAGTGTTCATCGTAGGGTAATCGCCGCTAGGGTTGGCGACCAAGCAACGATCTCCGAAATTATGCCAAAGATTAATTCGGATTTCATTTGCCAGATGAACCTGCTGATAGCGGGAGCGGCGGTCCTAACACTTTGGCTGACATGCTATCTGATATGGTGGATTCATTATCGCAACAACGGATAGGTTGATCGAATGAAGTATCTTGCAAAAGGAATTATTCTGACTTGTATTGCGGCGCTGCCAAACTTTGGACATGCCGCGTCGGGACAAGACAAGAGCCATGTTCCCGGCTGCGAATGTACGATCTTTCCCTTCAAACCCCATCCGCCATGCGCCAACAAGTGTTCCGCTAAATTCATTCAAGAAGTATCCGCTATGGAGCTTGAGGCAAAGCTTGGTATCGACAAAGAGCTACAGTCCAAGATTTTGACATTTCAAATGAATGCCAACTATTGGGCCACAATGGACGAATTTTTCACCACTTCAGACCAATCAGATCTGATGAAAGCCTTGGAAAATGCAGATCGCGAATGGCTGCAAGAAAAGCTTAAGCAAGTGTTTGAAGAGTGAGCAAATCTGTTCACACCTGAAAACTCCGACATACCCCGATAGAAGTTCTGTAGTCAGACATCTCTCCAAATCTCAGCGCCGTAATCACGCCGCAGTATTTTCCTGCGCAAGCGCTTCCCGTGCATTCGTAGCCCCGACCGTGACACGGTTGCACTGAGCTAGAGAAATCGCTCACGACGCCTCTCTCCAGCAAGCGCATATTCAACAGGAGACCTGGTGCGGGTGGAGGGACTTGAACCCCCACGCCTTGCGGCGCCAGAACCTAAATCTGGTGCGTCTACCAATTTCGCCACACCCGCCCGGATCGCGCCACGGCCGATGGATCGGCGGGCGCTGCGGGCGTATCTAGCAAAGCCGCGCGGCCGAGGCGAGTGGAAAATCCGGTCTGGAAACCCACAATGTGGCGCAAAAAAGGCGCGACATTAACCCATTCTTGCCATATTGTGGTGGAAAAACTGAGGCAGTAACAGAGCGAGTAACGCCATGAAACCGAAAACGGTCGGGCGGATCAGCGGCAATGCGACCGCAATGATCCCGAGTGACATTCTCCCCAATTCGGGCCTGATGGCCCAATCCGTCATCCTCACGCTCGAAGGCGAAAAGCCTGTCGGCGACGTGAAACCGGGCGACCGGGTCATCACCCGCGACAGCGGCACCGCGATCGTCACCGCGATCCGTGCGCGCCGCGTTTCGATGCCGGTCGTGCGCATCATGGCCGGCTCGCTGGGCCATACCCGACCCGAACGTGACATGACCCTGCCCGCCGGGCAACAGGTGCTGATCCGCGACTGGCGCGCCAAGGCGCTGTTCGGCCGCGAACAGGCGCTGGTGCCGGTGGAACGGCTGGTGGATGGCGAATTCGTGCGCCACGAACCCAGCCGCGAGGTCACGGTCTGCGATATCGAATTCGCGCGCCCGCATATCCTCTATGTCGACGGCGTCGAAGTGGCCGGCCAGATCGACCCGGCAGCACGGGCCGCCGCGGCCGCCTGATCCCGTCCGACGCGACAGCCGACGCCGCCATATCCTTGGCGGCGGATCCGAGTGTCAGCACCCCAACCTGCGCAGCACCTCCGGGATCGCCTCGGGCAGATCCTCGGCGATGAGGCCCGCGCCCAGGCTGCGCGCGGCCTCCACATGAAGCCATGCCGCGGCCCCGGCCGCCGCCATCGGCGCATGGCCCCGCGCCAGCAGCCCCGCGATCATCCCCGCCAGCACATCGCCCGCCCCCGCCGTTGCCAACCACGGCGCGGCGCGCTCGTAAGCCGCTGCATGCACTGCCGCGGACCCGTCCGGCCCGGCAATCACCGTATCCGCGCCCTTGAACAGCACAACGCATCCGGCCCGCTTCGCCGCCGCCCGCGTCGCGTCCAGCCTGGAAAATGCCGGACCCGTCGTGGCAGGCGCATTCAGCCCTTCCGCAAGATCCGGAAACAGCCGTGCGAATTCCCCGGCATGGGGCGTCAACACGCAGCGATCATGCAGCATCGCGAACAGGCGCTCGGGCGCATCCGTGAAAGCCGACAGCGCATCCGCATCCAGCACCACGCCGGGCGCATGACGCGCAGCGAGCGCCGCACCGGCCAGATCGCGCGCCCGTTCAACCCCCAGCCCCGGCCCAAGGCACAGCCCATTGATCCGCGTATCCTCCAGCACGGCGGCCAGCCCATCGGCGCCATCGACCCGCAGCAGCATCAGCGCGGTGATCTGGCAGGCGACCTCCTGTTGCGCCGAGCCCGGCACGCCCAGCGTGACCAGCCCCGCGCCGATCCGCAGCGCCGCCCGCGCCGCCAGCCGCGCGGCACCCGTCCTGCCCGCACCGCCCGTCAGCACCAGCGCATGACCATGCGTGAACTTGTGCGCCTGCCCCGCCTTGGCGAGCGCCGCGCGATCCGGCGCATCCACAGCCCGCGCCACCCCGTCAGCACCACCGCGCAGCCCGATACCGGCGACCACCGCGTGCCCGCACCGGTCCGGCCCCGCGCCCAGAACATGCCCCAGCTTCAGCGCATGAAACGACACCGTCAGCGCCGCCGCCACCGCCACGCCGCCCAATGCGCGCCCACTGTCGCTGCACAGGCCCGATGGCATATCCACCGCCAATGTCTTCGCACGACACCCCGCATCCGCCGCCTGCGCCAGGGCCCAATCCTTCGCCGCCCCCTCAAGAGGCCGCCCCAGTCCGGTGCCGAACAGCGCATCGACATAAAGATCGGCCCCGTCGGCGCGGCGCGGCGCGTCCTTCAGATCGCCCACCGGCCCCATCTCCCGCCAGCGCGCGCAGTTCACCCCGGCATCGGGCGGCAGCTTTCCGGCATCGCCGTAAAGAAACACCTCCACCTGCCAGCCCCACGCCTTCAGCAGCCGCGCCACGACGAATCCGTCGCCGCCATTGTTCCCCGGCCCGCACAGCACCACGGCCTTGTGCGGCGCGCGGGCCAGGTCCGGCCAATGCGCAAAGATGGCCTCCACCACGCCGCGCCCCGCGCGCTCCATCAGCTCCAGCCCGCTCGCCTCGCCCGACTCGATGGCGGCGCTTTCGATGGCGCGCATCTGCGCCGCGGTCAGCAATTCGGTCATGGCCCCTGCCCTCGCGATTCAATTTCGCCCAACCCGCGGGCGCGTTGCCTAAATTTTGTGCATTTACCTTGACGCATCACCCCGCGCCGTCCCTGCACCATCCTATCCGATTGAGAGCCCCCCTGAGAAGTGGTCTGCAAATCCCCGAGACATTCAAGGCGCGAGGAGGCCCAGCCATGAAGAAGATCGAAGCGATCATCAAACCGTTCAAACTGGACGAGGTGAAAGAGGCGCTGCAAGAGGCCGGCATTCAGGGCCTCAGCGTGCTCGAGGTCAAGGGCTTTGGCCGCCAGAAGGGTCATACCGAACTCTATCGCGGGGCCGAATATGTCGTGGATTTCCTGCCCAAGGTGAAAATCGACGTGGTGATCGACGACGATCAGGTCGATCAGGCCATCGAGGCGATCATCGACGCGGCAAAGACCGACAAGATCGGCGACGGCAAGATCTTCGTCAGCCCGGTTGAACAGGCCATCCGCATCCGCACCGGCGAGACCGGCTCGGACGCGCTCTGACAGACATCCAACGGAATACCCCACCAGAAGAAAGGGACAAGGCCCATGAGCCAGAAAGCAATTCTCCAGCAGATCAAGGAAGAAGACGTCGAGTATGTCGACATCCGCTTCACCGACCCGCGCGGCAAGCTCCAGCACGTCACCGTGATGGCGGACCAGGTCGACGAGGACTTCCTTGAAGAAGGCTTCATGTTCGACGGCTCGTCGATCGCCGGCTGGAAATCGATCGAAGCCTCCGACATGAAGCTGATGCCCGACACCGAGTCGGCCTATATCGACCCGTTCTATGCCGAAAAGACCCTCTGCGTGCATTGCTCGGTGGTCGAGCCCGACACCGGCGAACCCTATAACCGCGACCCGCGCGGCACCGCCGAAAAGGCCGAGGCCTATCTCAAGTCCAGCGGCATCGGCGACGTCGCCTATTTCGGCCCCGAGGCCGAGTTCTTCCTGTTCGACGACGTGCGCTTCTCGAATTCGATCAACAAGGTCTCCTATGAGGTCGACGCGCTCGACGCTTCCTGGAACAGCGACACCGAATACGAGATGGGGAACACGGGCCACCGTCCCGGCGTCAAGGGCGGCTATTTCCCGGTCAACCCGATCGACGACGGTCAGGACATCCGCTCGGAAATGCTCAGCACGATGAAGCGCCTCGGCATGAAGGTCGACAAGCACCACCACGAGGTGGCGTCCTGCCAGCACGAGCTGGGCCTTATCTTCGGCACGCTGACCACGCAGGCCGACGAGCTCCAGAAATACAAGTACGTCATCCATAACGTCGCGCAGGCCTACGGCAAGACCGCGACCTTCATGCCCAAGCCGATCTATGGCGACAACGGCACCGGGATGCACGTGAACATGTCGATCTGGAAAGACGGCAAGCCGCTCTTTGCGGGCGACAAATACGCCGATCTGAGCCAGGAGGCGCTTTACTTCATCGGCGGCATCCTCAAGCACGCCAAGACGCTGAACGCCTTCACCAACCCCTCGACCAACAGCTACAAACGCCTGATTCCGGGCTTTGAAGCACCGGTCCTGCGTGCCTATTCGGCCCGCAACCGCTCGGGCTGCGTGCGTATTCCGTGGACGGAATCGCCCAAGGCCAAGCGCGTCGAGGCCCGCTTCCCCGATCCTTCGGCCAACCCCTATCTCTGCTTCTCGGCGCTGCTGATGGCAGGGCTTGACGGGATCAAGAACAAGATCGATCCGGGCGAGGCGATGGACAAGAACCTCTATGATCTGCCCGCCGAAGAGCTCGAAGGCATCCCCACCGTCTGCGGTTCGCTGCGCGAGGCGCTTGACGCGCTGGCCAACGATCACAGCTTCCTGCTGGCGGGCGATGTGTTCACCAAGGACCAGATCGACGGCTATATCGACCTCAAGATGGAAGAAGTCGAACTCTACGAGCACACGCCCCACCCGGTCGAATTCCAGCTCTATTACAGCTGCTGAACGACCGCTGCGGCAACACGATCCAAAGGCGCCCCCATCCCGGGGCGCCTTTTTTTGGGGCAGTTTCCGCCCGGCAACGGAAACAATCACGCCCCCAACGCACGCATTGCCCAAATGTCTTCGCAATTGAAACAAACCATTTCCGCTATCGCCGTCTAGACAGGTGACACTCGCAACACCCGAAAGACAGGCGAAGAAGATGAACGAACGCATTCACTGGGTGACGGCAGGATTGGTTTTTCTCGGTACGAGAGACATGGACATGGCAGGCTGTGCGCGCCGCGCAGCGGCCGCCATCGAATCCCTTGGCCACAGGGTCACGGGAACCCGTATGCTGTCGGAAGGTGGCGTGCAGATCACCACCTGCTGCCACACGATCCGGCTCGAACTTCAGCGCAATGTCGCCTTTGACGGCATCGAAACGCGCGCGCCGCTCTATCTCGGCCTTTCAATGCCCGAGGGCGCAGGCTCCCGGCGCTGCGAAGGTCAGGATGTGAGCGGGGAAATGGTGCTGACCCATGTGCTCAAGGCGCTGCATTGGCACCTGTCGGCGGATTACGTCCGCTGGGTCGGCGACAGCCGCCTGTTGACGGCCGCCGATTTCGTGCTGATCACCGCCGATCTGCCCGGTATCGCGCCCCAGCCCCATGACATGCCCGCCGCGCTTCAGGGCACGCCCTCGGCGCAACCGGCACGGGCGCGCACCACCGCAGAGGTCGTCTCACCACTCGTGCCATCGGCGTATGACGCGGCGCTTGCGGGCGTGCCCGCCGGCCCCATGAATGGCAGCGCGCAAAGAGGCCACCATCACGACGCCCCGGATGACATCCGCGACGGCACCGGCGAACCCGAGATCGATTCCCTGCGTCAGTTCCTGCGCGAGATCGACGCCAGCGAAACCCGCGACCGCCCCATCTCCGCGCCGATCGCGATCAGCGACCTGCAAAGGCTCGCCGCCTGGCTCATGGCCTATGCGGTCATGCTGTTCGCGCTGCCCGTGGGTCTGGCGCTGCTGGGCGTCAATCTCATCAAGGGCGAGAATCCGCGCCTCGCCTGTCAGGCGGCGGCGCTGACTGGCACGTTTATTGCACTTCAGAGTCACGGGAGCACGGCTCAGGCGATGGCAATCGTCGAGACGCTTCTCTCCTAGGTGCCGTAACGATTGCGCGGCCCATGCCCCTGGCATGGGCCGTTTTTGCTGTTGTCGTGTCGCGCGGCATGGATACACTCAGAAGGGAACGCCGCTCAACCGGAGGCCCTCATGCAAGCTGCCCGCCCTCGCGCTCCCCGTCCGCTCTCTCCCCTCGCCTTCGCCCTATCCCTTGCCTTGGCGCTCGGCGCCGCTCCGGCGGTGCGCGCCGCGCCCTGCGGCAATGATGGCGGCGGTTTCAACGCCTGGAAAGCCGCATTCGCCTCCGAGGCCGCGCGCGCAGGCGTCGGCGACCGCGGCCTGCAGGCGCTGGCCGAAGCACGCTATGCCACCGCCACCATTTCGGCCGACCGCAACCAGAAAAGCTTTCGCTACAGCCTCGACAAGTTCATGCAGGTGCGCGGCGCGGCGACCATCGTCGCGCAGGGGCGCCAACGGCGCGCGCAGAACGCCACCTTCTACAACGCCCTTGAATCGCGCTACGGCGTGCCCGCGGGCGTGCTGATCGCCATTCACGGCATGGAAACGGGTTTCGGCAATTTCATGGGCGACAGCGCGGTCGTCTCGGCGATCACCACGCTGGCCTACGATTGCCGGCGCAGCGATTTCTTCACCCCCCACGCCATCGGCGCGCTCAAACTGGTGGATCGCGGCGCGATCACCGGCGCTACGCGCGGCGCACGCCACGGCGAACTGGGCCACACCCAGTTCCTGCCGGGCAATGCGCTCACCTATGGCGTCGATGGCAATGGCGACGGGCGCGTCGATTTCTACAACCTGACCGACGCGCTCGCCTCGACCGCCAATTTCCTGCGCCAGAAAGGCTGGCGGCCCGGCCAGGGCTACCAGCAGGGCCAGCCCAATTTCGCTGTCATCCAGCAATGGAACGCGGCCACCGTCTATCAACAGGCCATCGCCATCATGGCCGCCAAGATCGACGGCGGAGGCTGAGCGCCACGGATAAGCCGCAATTCCTTCAACTTCGCTTCAAATTCATGTGGTCTGACTCGGGGTAACCGAAAACACCAATGCGGGCACTGAGAGGATTTTCTCATGCAGACCCAAGGCTTTGTTGTCGGTTTCGAGTATCGCGCATGTCCGCGCATGGAATTCAGCGACATTGTCGAGGAATTCGATCTCGCGTTTCGCTTCGTCGATGCGCAGACCCGCGCGTTGATCTGGGATTGCGATGACATCGCCCTGATCGACCGCGAATATGTGCGCGTCGCCCTTGGCTGGCTGCCGCCCGACGATGAGGGCGGCGCATGGTATCTCGTGGCCGCTGTCGGCCCGATCAAAGGCCCCAACAGCGCCCGCATCAACCCCGAAGCCTTTCGTTTCGTCGCCGATCAGATCGAGCAGCGCACGCAGGATTTCCTGCCCGCCGATTCCGTCCTGCGCGGCGACGCGCATCAGCCGGTCGGCCCCGAACTGATCGATTCGGTCTTCGACCTGCTGCGCGAAAGCGCGAAATCCAGATGTGACACCACCGCGCCCCGGCCCGACCCCGCCCCCGATCCCTACGCCGGTTTTTCCGAGGCGATGGACCCGCGCGAGACCATCGGCGACGACGATCAGGACATCATCGACGCCGTGCCGGTCCTGCCGCGCGCCGCCGCCGTGCAGCGTTGGCTCTCCGAGCGGGCCGAGCCGACCAAACCCATGCGCCTGACCATTCACACGCTGGCGCTGACGATGATGCTATACGTGCCCCCCGTCGGCGCCTTCATGTTCGCCTATACGATGCTGCGCGACGTCGTGCCGCTTTCGACCTGACACGGGGCGCGGATCACGTAACTATGGATCGAAAAGACGCAGGCCCGCGTTTCGGGCAGGCGCAGTACGCATTGCCGCTCCGAGCGCAGATAAGGCACCGCATCGCCCCCCTCCGCATCCAGCCTGTCCTCATATAGCGGGGCGACGCGCGGGCACGGCTGGAAAAGGTCCGGCTCTGCGTAACGCAGCGCGTTGAACCGCCACAAGGGCCGCCCCACCTGCACGCCGTCGAACAACCGCTGCACCCGGCGCGCCAGCCCCTCATCATATTCCGGCACCGGCACATGGATCGCGGTCAGCGGCCGACCGATCTTGTCGCCAAGACGCCAGCTTGCCGGGAAGCACAGCACCGCCGCGCTCAGCACATGCTCGTCGCCGCGCTTTTCCATCAGGCACAGATCTTCCTGAACCAGATGCCCCAGCGTGAACATCGGATCGTCGCGCCTGAGCGCCACGCGCACACCGTCCGGGCGCACCACCTCATCCTCGCCGATGTCATAGCCCTCGCCATGACGCGCCAGCCAATCGAGCACGAAAACCAGCAGTTCATCCGCCGCCGCCCGACCCTCGGGCGTGACCGCCAGCACCTCGTCGCGCCGCTCTTTCAAAAGGTGCGCGCGCTCGGCCATCTGTGCGCCGAACACCTCGTCCACCACCAGCCATTCCGCCGGGTCCAGCGGCGCGATCCCCGGCAAGGGGCGCGGCGCATGGGCATCATGCGGGATGGATTGCTGCAATATCTCTGTCATGACGCCATGCTTAGCCAGCCCCGCCGGCCGATGCATCCCGAAAATGCACCACGCCTGGCCTATCCCTTCAGCGGCCCGATCCAACTGTAATCCGTCACCATGCGGTAATCCTTGCGCGGCCCGCGCACCTGCCAGATACAGCGCCACTCCGGCCATCGGCTGAAATCGTATTGGCCGTCATACTGATCGGGATCGCACCAATGCGCACATGCCCCGCCCCGCGCGGGAACGATATGGAAAAAGCGCCCGTCATCGAACCACACCGACAGGTCATCGCGCCACATGTATCGCCTCTGCGCCTGCATCGGCGGCTGGCCCTCGACGCAAAGCTCCCCCGCCTCCTCGCACAGCAACCCTTCTTCGACCCGCCGCCAGACCGCCTCGCCCGTCAGTCCCGCCCGCGTGCCGTCGCCCTGTACGATCCGGCGCGTCATCCGCCAGCGCCCCTCGAAATCGTCCAGCACCCGCGCTTTCATGTCATCGTCGCATCCGGTCAAAGCGTCCCATCCCGGCGCCATCCGCTTGCCGCGCGGCGCCCATCCGTCTAAACCCGCGCCAACCGTTACAGGACAGGCAGAGGCTCGTCACATGATTCCACGCTATTCCCGCCCCGACATGGTCGCCATCTGGGACCCCGCCACCAAGTTTCGCATCTGGTTCGAGATCGAGGCACATGCCTGCGATGCCATGGCGGATCTGGGCGTGATCCCGCGCGAAAACGCCGATGCCGTCTGGAAGGCGAAGGACGTGGAATTCGATGTCGCCCGCATCGACGAGATCGAAGCCGAGACCAAGCATGACGTGATCGCCTTCCTGACGCATCTGGCCGAGCATGTCGGCAGTGACGAGGCGCGCTTCGTGCATCAGGGCATGACCTCTTCGGACGTGCTCGATACCTGCCTCAACGTGCAGCTGACCCGCGCCGCCGATATCCTTCTGGCGGATATGGATGGGCTTCTGGCCGCGCTCAAGCGCCGCGCGCTTGAGCACAAGGACACGGTGCGCGTCGGGCGCAGCCACGGCATCCATGCCGAACCCACCACGATGGGCCTGACCTTCGCGCGCTTTTACGCCGAGATGGACCGCAACCGCGCCCGCCTTCGCGCCGCGCGCGATGAAATCGCCACCGGCGCCATTTCGGGCGCGGTCGGCACCTTCGCCAATATCGACCCGCGCGTCGAGGAACATGTCTGCGCTGAATTGGGTCTCAAGCCCGAACCGATCAGCACGCAGGTCATCCCGCGCGACCGCCACGCCATGTTCTTCGCCACCCTTGGCGTGATCGCCAGCAGCATCGAGAACGTCGCCATCGAGGTGCGCCACATGCAGCGCACCGAGGTTCTGGAAGGGGCGGAATTCTTCTCGATGGGGCAAAAGGGCTCCTCGGCGATGCCGCACAAGAAGAACCCGGTGCTCACCGAGAACCTGACCGGCCTTGCGCGGCTCGTGCGCTCGGCGGTGATCCCGGCGATGGAAAACGTGGCGCTCTGGCACGAACGCGACATCTCGCATTCCTCGGTCGAACGCGCGATCGGGCCGGATGCGACCATCACGCTCGATTTCGCTCTGGCGCGCCTGACGGGCGTGATCGACAAGATGCTGATCTATCCCGACAACATGATGGAAAACATGAACAAGTTTCCCGGCCTCGTGATGTCGCAGCGCGTTCTTCTTGCCCTGACCCAGGCTGGCGTCAGCCGCGAGAACGCCTATGCGATGGTGCAGCGCAACGCGCTCAAGGTGTGGGAGGAACGCCGCGACTTCCGCCAGGAACTTCTGGCCGACCCCGAAGTGGTGGCCGCCCTTGGCGAGGATGGGATCAACGCGAAATTCGACATGGACTACCACACGAAACACGTCGACACGATCTTCGCACGGGTATTCGGCGAGGGCTGAACAGGCGGGATGCGGCGGCTTTTCGCAAATCCGGTTTGGAGCAATCCGCGCGTCATGCTATGATTCTCGCGCTTCAACAGGAGAGATTTGTGATGACCTTCAAGACCCTTCTGACAGCTGCGGCCTTCACCGTCACATCGGCCCTGGCGTCCCATGCCTGCCCGGCGCATGAACAACACACGATGTCCTGCGCCGAAGGCACCGCCTGGGATGCCGACGCCAAGACCTGCGTGCCGCAAACCACCAGCTGACGCGTCTGCACGACAAGACCCTGAAGCCGCGGGGCGCCATCGGGCGCCCCGTTGGCATTTTAGACATTTCTTCACTCCTGCGGTCCTATCATGCAGCCTGATGGCCTGAACGAGGACCGCGATGATGCCGCCCACACAGCTTGCCCGCCTCACGCCCGTGGGGTCCCCCTCGCCGCGCGACGCGCCGCACAGCGCCGCCGCCGCCCGCCTGACCCGCCGCCAGAAGGCGGCGATCATCGTGCGCTTCCTTCTGAAGGAAGGGGCCGACCTGCCACTTGGCGACCTGCCTGATCCGCTTCAGGCCAGCCTCACCACCCAGATGGGCGCGATGCGCTATGTGGACCGCGCCACGCTGGCCGATGTCGTGGCCGAATTCGCCTCCGAGCTCGAGGCGATGGGCCTCACCTTTCCGCGCGGGGTGGCCGGGGCGCTTTCGGCGCTTGACGGACGCATCAGCGCCCAGACCGCCGCGCGCCTGCGCAAGGAGGCCGGTGTGCGCCAGTTCGGCGACCCCTGGGAACAGGTATGCGCCGCGAAACCGGATGCGCTTCTGGGGATCCTCATGCGCGAAAGCACCGAGGTGGCCGCGGTGATGCTCTCGAAACTCGCGACCGAACGCGCCGCCGAACTGCTGGGCCGCCTGCCCGGCGACCGGGCGCGGCGCATCACCTACGCGGTGTCGCGCACCGGCGCGGTCACGCCCGAGGCGGTGGATCGCATCGGCCTCGCGCTCGCGGGGGAACTGCATGACGTGCCCGAAACCGCGTTTGACGCCGGGCCGGTCGAACGTGTCGGCGCAATCCTCAATTCCTCCGCCGCCGCCACCCGCGACGCGGTGCTGAGCGGCCTTGACGAAACCGATGGCGATTTCGCGCGCCTCGTGCGCAAGGCGATCTTCACCTTCGTCCACATCCCCGCGCGCCTCGCACCGCTCGATGTGCCCCGCATCACCCGCGAGGTGGATCAACCCGTGCTGGTCACCGCGCTGGCGGGCGCCACCGCCGCCGGGCTGGGCGATGCGGTGGACTTCATTCTTGCCAACATGTCGCGTCGCATGGCCGACGCCCTGCGCGAGGAGATCGGCGAGCTGGGCGAGGTCAGCCTGACCGACGGCGAAGCCGCCATGAGCCAGGTGGTCAACGCCATCCGCCGGCTCGAGGCCGCGGGCGACATCACCCTCATCGCCGCCCCCGACCCCGATGACACCGCCGACACGGCAGCGCGATCCGATCGCGCGGGCTGATCGCCCAAGGCTTGTGGAAACGCCCCGCGCCGCGTATGTCTGCCTCAAAAATCAGCAGGCGCGACTTGACGATGAGCGACACCAGCACCCCTCCCCTTTCCGACCGGCTGCGCGACACCGCGCTCGGTTTCGCCATGTATGCCCCGATCGCAATGGCGCGGCTGCTGCCCTATCGCTGGCGGGTGCCCTTCATGGGCTGGGTCACCTCGCGCATCATCGCGCCGGTGGCGGGCTATGACGCGCGGGTGCGCGACAACCTCGCCCATGTCCTGCCCGACCTCCCCGAATCCGAAGTCCGCCGCCTGATCCGCGCCGTGCCCGACAATGCCGGGCGCAACATGATCGAACTCTACTCGCCCGACGCCTTCATCGCCCGCGCCCGCAAGGCCCCGGTCGAAGGCCCCGGCCTCGACGTGATCCGCGCCGCGCGCCAGGAGGGACGCCCGGTGATCTTCGTCACCGGCCATTTCGGCAATTTCAACGCCGCGCGCGTGGCCATGATCGAACAGGGCTTCGAGATGGGCGTGTTCTACCGCCCGATGGCCAATGACTTCTTCAACCTGCGCTATACCCGCGCCATGGGAACCATCAGCCAGCCGATGTTCGAACAGGGACGGCGCGGCATGATGCAGATGGTCAAGCACCTGCGCTCGGGCGGCGTTCTGGCGATCCTGACCGATCTCAATTCGCTCGACGGGGTGCCGCTCAACTTTTTCGGCAAACCTGCGCTCTCGCCGCTGGCCACCGCCGAACTGGCGCTCAAATACGATGCGCCGCTGGTGCCGGTCTGGGGCATCCGCGACCCGGACGGGCTCAATTTCCATATCCATGTCGAAAGCCCCGTGCCCGTCAGCGACCCGGTCACGATGACGCAAGAGGTCAATGACCGTCTCGAAGCGCAGGTGCGCGCCCGCATGGATCAATGGTTCTGGATTCACCGCCGCTGGAAAGACGGCACCGGCCCGCTGGCCGAACGCGGCGAGAAACAGCTCGCCGCCTATCGCGACAAGACCTGATTCACCCTCAGATCCACTTCGCCAGCGGCGGCAGGCTCATCAGCACCGCGTTGGCGTCATGCCCCGTGGCCAGCCCAAAGCGCGTGCCCCGGTCATAAACAAGGTTGTATTCCGCATAGAGCCCGCGATGGACAAGCTGCACATCCTTGTCCGCCTCGTTCCAGTCCTGCACCCGGCGCTTTTCCACAAGCGGCACGAAGGCGGGCAGAAAGGCGCGCCCGATATCCTGCGTCAGCGCGAAATCCGCCGCCCAGTCGCCTGAATTGCGGTCATCCATGAAGATCCCGCCGACGCCCCGCGCCCGCTTGCGATGCGGGATATAGAAATACTCGTCCGCCCATTCCTTGAGATGCGGATGAATATCCGCGCCATGCGGGTCCAGATACGCCTTCTGTGTGGCGTGGAAATGCGCGGTATCCTCGTCATACTGAATACAGGGGTTCAGGTCCGACCCACCCCCGAACCACCAGGCGCCCGGCGTCCAGAACATGCGCGTATTCATGTGCACGGCGGGAACATGCGGGTTCTGCATATGCGCCACGAGGCTGATCCCGGACGCCCAGAACCGCGGGTTCTCCGCGATCCCCGGCACGCCGCGCGCCGCCATCGCCTTTTGCGCCGCCTCGCCCAGGGTGCCATAGACCTCGGATACATTGACCCCGACCTTCTCGAACACCCGGCCGCCGCGCATCACGCTCATCAGGCCCCCGCCCGCATCCGAGCCGTCATCGCTGGTGCGGGTGGTCTCGCTCACCTCGAAACGCCCCGGCGCGGACTCGCTCAGAGGGCCGTCGTCATGGCTGTCCTCCAGCGCCTCGAACGTCGCGACGATCTCGTCGCGCAGGGCGCGGAACCACTCGGCCGCCCGGGCCTTCTCTTCGATCATGTCACCGCTCATCGCGCCTCTGGCCTCCCCCTTCGTGTCGTGATCGTCAATGGGCCGGGGCCGCGACCGGATCGAGCAGGCAGCGCCCGCCATCCACCGTCATGATCTGGCCGGTCATGAAACACGACCCGTCACAGGCCAGGTATTGCACCGCCTCGGCCAGTTCCGTGGGCGATGCGATCCGCCCCAGCGGCGTGTGCTCTTCGATATCGGCGCGAAAATCACGGTTCTCGCGCAGCGCATCCTTGAGCGACGCGCTCATCACCGAACCGAACGCCAGCGCATTGACCCGGATGCGGTAGGGCGCCAGCGCCACCGCCATGCTTCGCGTCATCTGGTCCAGCGCGGCGGTCGACACCGAATAGGCCATCAGATCGGGATGAGTGCGCCGGGCCGCGATCGACGACAGGTTCACGATCGTGCCCGCACTGCCCTCTTCCTGGCCTTCGGATTGCTTGATCATGCGCTTGGCGACCATCTGGCTCAGCCTGAGCGACGTCATCAGGTTCTGCTGCAAAAGCTGCTCCATCGCGTCGTCGTCGGGATTGAGCGCATCCGACGGCATCACCTGGCGCGAGGCATTGACCAGGATATCCACCTGGTCAAAGGCGTCGATCGTCGCCGAGAGCAGGTTCGCCAGCGTCAGCCGCTCGCGCAGGTCGCCCGCGAAATAGCGGATATTCTCCGCGTCTTCATTCGCGCCCAGCTCCTTGACCAGACGGTCCTCGTCCATGTCCGCGAACATGACATTGGCGCCCTTGTCGGCAAAATGCCGGCCAATGGCCAGCCCGATGCCGTTGGCACCGCCGGTCACGATGGCGGTCTTGCCGGAGATGGAAAAAGACATGTGCAGACCTCTCTGATGATTCCGCCGCGCGCCACTCTAGGGCAGATCACCGCCCTTTACGAGATGGCCCCCGCCCGTGCAGGATCTTGAAGCGCGTGTCCCCTGCCGCTTCCTCGACACGGGTGAAATGGCGTTCCATCTCCGCCTCGTAAGGCAAATGCCGGTTCGCCACCAGCCACAACTGGCCACCCGGTTTCAGGCAGGCCGCGGCGGCGCGGATAAAGGCACGGCCCAGTTCCGGGTCGGCCTCGCGCCCGGTGTGAAAGGGCGGGTTGGTGATGACACAATCCAGCGCCGTGTCCGGGCGCCAGCGCGTGGCGTCCTCCCAATGCAGCAAGACGCGTGCATCGGGCAGGTTCTGGCGCGCGCAGCCAAGCGCGGCGTGATCGGCCTCGATCAGGTGCAGCGCCTCGATCTCGTCGCGCCCCTCCAGCGCCCGCGCGCTCAGATAGCCCCAGCCGCCGCCGAGATCCGCCAGCGTCTTGCCCAGCTTCGCGGGCAGGTGATCGGCCAGGAACCGCGAGGCCGGGTCGATCCCGTCGGCCGAAAAGACCCCCGGCGCGGTGACGAAACCGCCCTCGATCGTATCGGGGCCATGCGCCGCCCAATCCTCGAATCCCGGCCCGGCGGGAAAGCTGAACAGCTTGCCATGCGCCTTGTTGACCGGCCCGGTGACGATGGCGCGCTTGCGGCACTCCTTGAGCACCGATTCGACGCCGTCGGTCTTGGCGCCGTCCACGATCACCGGCCCGTCCGTGACCGCCACCGCCTCGGCGATCAGCGCCCGCGCGCGCGCCTTGGCGCGCGGCAGGCAGACCAGCGCCGCGCCGTAACGCCCCTCGGGCGCGACCGCGCAGGCATATCCCAGCCCCGCGAAATAGTCGTGATCGGGGCGAAATCCTGTGATGACGTGACAGAACGCCTTGGGCAGCGGCGAGAGGTCATCGCCCTCGCGCGGCGCGAACACGGCGATCCGCGCCGCCTCGGGCAGGACCAGATCGCCCGCCTCGAGGGCCAGCGACAGGCGTATGGGGCTGCGCATGGCGGTGCCTACCTATTCTTTTTCCATGGTGCATTGCAGGGGGTGCTGATAGCGGCGCGCGAAATCCATCACCTGCGCGACCTTCGTCTCGGCGATCTCGTGGCTGAACACGCCCACCACCGCAACGCCCTTCTTGTGGACCGTCAGCATCACCTCGAAGGCCTGCGCGTGGTTCATGCCGAAAAACCGCTCCAGCACCGCGACCACGAATTCCATCGGCGTGTAATCGTCATTCAGCAGCAGGACCTTGTAAAGCGGCGGACGCTTGGTGCGGCCACGCGTCTTGACGACGACCGAGGTATCGCCCTCGTCCCCGCCATCATCGCCGGCCCTCCATTGATCGAATTCGGTCATGATCTTCCATGCGCTGCTTGGTCTCGCGTCGTGACGACAGAATATAACTTGTCTCACCGGCGAGAAAAGGGGCAGCGGCACCGCAACCCCGAAAGATTTCGCTCAGCAGGCCGGGTTCATTTCAGTTCGGCGACCGCCGCGATCGGGCCGTGGCCCGCGTGCTGCAAAAGCACCACCACCGGCAAACTGCCCTCGATGGGCATTTCCATCGCCAGCGGCGCGGCGGTATCCCATTCGCCCGCGATGCGCCAGTCGGTCACGATATTGGAGTAATCCAGGTCCCGCCCGGCATTCTCGCCGCTTCTCACCTCGACCGTCTCGCGCGGCAGATAGCGCACCACCTGGACCAGCAGCTTCCCCTTGATCGGCTCGGGCGCCTGCGCCGAGATCGTCAGCTGCCCGTCATGGCGCGTCACCGCCAGCGCCACCTCTGGCGTTTGCGCACGCTGGGTGGCAATGAGGTCGGCGATCTTCATCTCCTTGGTGCCGACCACCTCGTGCTCGCCGCCGATCACCATCTGGGGCGTATAGACCATGTGCTTGCCATGTGCATAGGCATAGGCCTTCTGGCGGGCGGTAAAGGCGGGGCTGGCGAAACTGTCCTTCCAGCCGATGTAATCCCAGTAATCCACATGCAGCGCCAATGCGACCACGTCGTCGCGCTCGGCCAGCTCGCGCAGCAGCGCATCGGCGGGCGGACAGGAGGAACACCCCTGCGAGGTGAACAGCTCCACCACCACCCGGCGATCCTCGCCCGCCTGCGCGCCCGGTGCGGCGACCATGGCCATGAAAGCGGCCAGCAAGAGGATCGGGATCGGGATCGCCCGGCGTCTCGGCATTGTCATCTTGGTGCTCTTTCGCGGGGCTCTGGGTGCCTGGGTCATAGGAACTCGCTTCATCATCCTTCCTATCTAGTCCGGCCTGAAATGACCAATCAAGGTTTTGCGAGACCCGGTGATCTCCGGGGGGACCGGCCCCGCGGCTGACGTAACGGCACGAATCCACCGATTTTCTGTGTGCAATAGTATACAAATTGCACCCGACCCCCTTGATCGGTCTTTTCAAATAGGTCAGAAGCAAGCCAGCGAATTCCTGCCTTGAGAGTGAAAGGAAGGCCAGATGCCCATCACCGTCGGACATGACACCGCCAAGACACGCAAGACCCTCAGCGTGAATGGCAAAAGCTACGCCTATTATTCCATCAAGGCCGCCGAACAGGCCGGCCTCGGCGATTTCTCCCGCCTGCCCGCCGCCCTGCGCGTCGTGCTCGAGAACATGCTGCGCTTCGAGGACGGCAAGACCGTCACCACCGATGACATCAAGGCGTTCTCGGACTGGGCCGACAATGGCGGCAAGGGCAACCGCGAACTCGCCTATCGCCCGGCCCGCGTCCTGATGCAGGATTTCACCGGCGTGCCCGCCGTGGTCGACCTTGCCGCGATGCGCGACGGGATCAAGGCGCTTGGCGGCGACCCCCAGCAGATCAACCCGCTGAACCCCGTCGACCTCGTGATCGACCACTCGGTCATGATCGACGAATTCGGCAATCCCCGCGCCTTCCAGATGAACGTGGACCGCGAATACGAGCGCAACATGGAACGCTACCAGTTCCTGAAATGGGGCCAGGGCGCGTTCAACAATTTCCGCGTGGTGCCGCCGGGCACCGGCATCTGCCACCAGGTCAATCTTGAATATCTCGCGCAGACCGTCTGGACCGACAAGGACCAGAACGGCGACGAAGTCGCCTATCCCGACACGCTGGTCGGCACCGACAGCCACACCACCATGGTCAACGGCGCCGCCGTTCTGGGTTGGGGCGTCGGCGGGATCGAGGCCGAGGCCGCGATGCTGGGCCAGCCGATCTCGATGCTGATCCCCGAAGTGGTCGGTTTCGAGCTGACCGGCGCCATGATCGAAGGCACCACCGGCACCGACCTCGTGCTGAAGGTCGTCGAAATGCTGCGCAAGAAGGGCGTTGTCGGCAAGTTCGTCGAATTCTACGGCGACGGGCTTGATAACCTGCCGCTGGCGGACCGCGCCACCATCGCCAACATGGCCCCCGAATACGGCGCAACCTGCGGTTTCTTCCCGATCGACGACGAAACCCTGCGCTACCTGCGCAACACCGGACGCGACGAGGACCGGCTTGCACTGGTCGAAGCCTATGCCAAGGAAAACGGCTTCTGGCGCGATGCCAGCTACGCGCCGGTCTATACCGATACGCTCAGCCTCGACATGGGCACCATCGTGCCCGCCATCTCCGGGCCGAAACGTCCGCAGGATTACGTTGCGCTCGATCAGGCCGCATCGAACTTCTTCGACGTGGTCGCCGATTACCGCGGCGAGGACGAAGGCCGCGCCGCCAATGACATGGCCGCTGAAGGCCCCGCGCCCGACGCCATGATCGACCCGCGCAAGACCGCCGAGGTCGAGGGCGAGGATTACACCCTGCGCGACGGCTCGGTGGTGATCGCCTCGATCACCTCCTGCACCAACACCTCGAACCCCTATGTCATGATCGGCGCCGGGCTGGTGGCGCGCAAGGCGCGCGAACTGGGGCTGAACCGCAAGCCCTGGGTCAAGACCTCGCTCGCCCCGGGCAGCCAGGTGGTGTCGCATTACCTCGAGGCCGCCGGCCTGCAAGAGGATCTCGACGCCATCGGGTTCAACCTCGTGGGGTATGGTTGCACCACCTGCATTGGCAACTCCGGCCCGCTGCAGGAGGAAATCTCGAAGGCGGTCAACGACAACGACCTGATCGCGACCTCGGTTCTCTCGGGCAACCGCAACTTCGAGGGGCGGATTTCGCCCGACGTGCGCGCCAACTACCTGGCCTCGCCGCCGCTGGTCGTGGTCTATGCCATCGCAGGCGACATGAATATCGACCTCACCAACGACCCGATCGGCACCGACAAGGACGGCAAGGATGTCTATATGAAGGACATCTGGCCGACCCAGGCGGAAATCGCCGAACTGGTCGAGCGCACCGTCACCCGCGAGGCGTTCCAGTCGAAATATGCCGACGTCTTCAAGGGCGACGACAAATGGCAGTCGGTCGAAACCTCCGACGCCGAAACCTATGACTGGCCGCCGCAATCGACCTATGTGCAGAACCCGCCCTACTTCCAGGGCATGTCGAAAGAGGCCGGGACCATCTCGGACATCAAGGGCGCGCGGATCCTGGCGCTGCTGGGCGACATGGTCACCACCGACCACATCTCGCCCGCAGGCAGCTTCAAACCCTCAACGCCCGCCGGTGAATACCTGACCGAACGCCAGGTGCCGGTGCGCGAGTTCAACTCCTACGGTTCGCGGCGCGGCAATCACGAGGTGATGATGCGCGGCACCTTCGCCAATATCCGCATCCGCAACGAGATGCTGGACGGGGTCGAAGGCGGCTATACGCTCGGACCGGACGGCGAGCAGACCTCGATCTTCGACGCCGCGATGGCGTGGCAGGAACAGGACGTGCCGCTGGTCATCGTCGCGGGCGAGCAATACGGCGCCGGCTCCAGCCGTGACTGGGCCGCCAAAGGCACAAGCCTGCTGGGCGTGAAGGCCGTGATCGCCGAAAGCTACGAACGCATCCACCGCTCGAACCTGGTGGGCATGGGCGTCGTTCCCTTTGAGTTCACCGGCGGCGACACCCGCAAGACGCTCGGGCTCAAGGGTGACGAGAGCTTCGACATCACCGGCCTCGAGGGCGACATGAAACCCCAGGCCGAGATCCCCTGCACCATCACCTATGGCGACGGCACGACAAAGGAGATCACCCTGAAGTCGCGCATCGATACGGCGGTGGAAAAGGAATATGTCGAGAACGGCGGCGTGCTGCACTACGTGCTGCGCAATCTCGCCCGCTCCGCCGCCTGATTGCGGCACGACGGCATCGGTATCAGGGGCGGCCTTCGGGCCGCCCTTTTCGTTTCTGCAGGCCAAGGCCGGGGGGCCAGCCCCCCGGCCCCCCCGAGGTATTTTCAGCCAGATGAAGGGATGGGTTCGGAGTTCTGTACCGATCTCTCCGGCACTTCGGCGATTTGAGTACAAAACCGGCGTACAAAACGGACGTTTCGTACAGAACTCAGCGTGCCTTTTCGATGGCAGGCAGGATCTGGTTTTGCATCACGCGATCGGTGATCGGCCCGGCAAAGCGCAGAATGATTTTTCCTTTTCCGTCAATGACATAGGTTTCCGGCACGCCGTAGACACCCCAGTCAAGCGCCATGCGCCCGCCTGAATCGGCACCGATTGCGGTGTAAGGGTCTCCCAGATCATTCAGGAATTTCAATGCCTTGGCAGGCTTGTCCTTGTAATTCACGCCGTAAATCGTGACGCCCTGCGCGGCAAGTTCTTCAAGATTGGGATGTTCCACCCGGCACGGCGCGCACCAACTGGCCCAGTAATTCACAAGCTTCACCTCGCCGTCGCGCAAGTCACTGTCATTAAACAGTTTCTTGTCCCCCAGCTGCGTCACCTGAACCGCCGGGGCGGATTTCCCCTCAAGCGCCGAGGGCAACTCGTCGGGGTTCTCGCGCAGCATGCCGACGTAGAAAAGCACCGCCAATCCCGCGAAAATGACCGGCGGCAGGATCATCAGGGGCGACAGTTTAGCCATCTCTTTTCGCTTTCGATTCAATGTCTTCAAGCTGTTTCTTGACGCGCCTTGCGCGCCGAAGGCTGGCCCAGACCAGCACCACCAGCAATGCGATCGACACGCCGTAAGAGGACAGCACCGCCTCGGCATATTTCCCCAGATCCGGCATCATCCCATCCGCTCCCGCGCCAACAATGCCCGCGTGCGGCGCGCGCGGATTTCGGTCTGTGTTCGCAGGAACACCAAGGCTATGAAAAGTAACACAAATCCGGCGATGCAGACCAGCAGCGGATAGTAGAAGACATCCGCCACGTTCTCTTCCTTGTCGAGGCTCAGCGAGGCGCCCTGGTGTAATCCCTGGTTCCAGAAATTCACCGCATAGCGGCTGAGCAGCGCAAAGACCGACCCCACCAGGCAAAGAATGCTGGTCAGATCCGCCGCCGTGTCGTCATCCTCGATCGCCGCCCAAAGGGCCATGTATCCGAGATAAAACAGAAAAAGGATGAGGAACGAGGTCAGGCGCGGATCCCAGGCCCACCATGTGCCCCACATCGGCTGCCCCCAGATCGCCCCGGTCGCCAGCGCGATCACCGTCATCACCGCCCCTACCGGCGCCGCCGCCCGCGCCGCCAGCGCGCTGACATGATGACGCCGCACGATCCAGACCAATGACGTGACCAGCATCATCAACCATGCATTGATCGCCATGAGGGCGCTAGGCACATGAATATAAATGATTTTTACAGTCGACCCCTGACGGTAATCCTCAGGCGTGAAAAAGAACCCCCAGACCAGCCCGACAACCAGCGACACGATCGCCAGGATCGAAATCCAGGGCAGAACCCGGTCGGTCGCCTGGATGAACTTCTTGGGGTTCGCATAGGCCCAGAGAGCGTTGAGGTTCATTCCGATTCCCGTTTCCTTAGCGCAGGTTGACCTTCAATACCGCAGCCGACGCGAAAGGCAAAAGTGCAATCGTGCCGCAGGTGATCCCCGCCAGCATCAGCAGCGGCGTCGTGATGTCCAAGCCCTCGACCCCGCGCCGCGCCATCTCGGCGCCAAAGATCAACGTGGGCACATAGAGCGGCAGAACCAGTAGGCTCAACAGCAAACCGCCGCGCTTCAGTCCGACGGTCAGCGCGGCGCCGAAGGTCCCGATGACACTGAGCGCCGGGGTGCCCAGCAGGAGCGACAGCACGAGTGGCATGTAACCCGGCTCGGGCAGGCTCAGCAGCAACCCGAACACCGGCGCGAACAGCACCAGCGGCAAACCCGTGGTCAGCCAGTGTGCCAAGGCCTTGATGGAGACGATGGCTTCCATCGGCAAGGGCGCTGTGGCCAGCAGATCAAGGCTGCCATCCTCCCAGTCGAGAGCAAGTATTCGGTCCAGCGACAGAAGGCATGCCAACAGCGCACCGAGCCACAGGATGCCGGAAGCGATACGCGCCAGCAGTTCGCTTTGCGGACCGACCCCGAAGGGCACCAGCGTGACCACGATCAGGAAAAAGGCGAGCCCGAGGCCGAAGCCCCCGCCCGCGCGCATCGCAAGCCTCAGATCACGGACCAGGAGCGCGATCACAGGAAGGCCTCGTCGAAATCGTCGATTTCAGCGGCGCGGGCGCGGAAGGGGCCGACCTCCAGCACCTTCGCTTCGGGGAGGCCGAGGTCGATATGGGTAGCGATCAAGGTCGAGCCGCCGCGCGCGAGATGCGCACGCACTGCGCTTGCAAACATCGCCACTGCATCGGTATCGAGCGACACTGTCGGCTCGTCGAGGATCCAGACCGGTCGGCCGGTGACAAGCAGCCGGGCAAGCCCCAGGCGACGCTTTTGTCCGGCCGAAAGCAATCCTGCCGGGCGGTTGACCAGCCGCCCCAACTCGAAGCTGTCGATGGCCTGTGAAATCTCTTTTTTTCCAAAGACCTGCGCCCAGAACATCAGGTTTTCTTCGACCGTCAGGGTCGCCTTGAGACCATCCGAATGCCCGGCATAGACAAGGCTGTCGGGGTCGGCGTCGACCCGCCCGGCGAGAGGCGGTTGCAACCCGGCGATGGTGCGCAGGAGCGTGGTTTTGCCGATTCCGTTTGGGCCGCGCAGCACGATCGCGCCACCGGACTCAAGCTCGAAGGACACCCCTTCGAGCACCTTGATCCCGCCGCGCGCTATCGTCAGATCTGAAACCTTCAACACCATGAATGTGTCGTTAACCCAAAGCAGGACCTGCGGAAAGGGGCTGGATCAAGTCGCGGCCAATTCACACAGGAAGCAGGGCCGCGGCAACACGCCGCCCTTCCGAAAGAAGGACGTTATAGGTCCGGCAGGCGGCAGCAGAATGCATTACCTCGACGCCAAGCCCGGCCTCTTCGAGACGGGTGCGCAGATCGGCGGGGATATGCGCGGTTTCTGCTCCGGTGCCGATGAACAGCACATCGGCAATGCCCGCCAGCGCAAGAAGCGGGGCGTCATCTGCGTAGCCCTCCCAGGCACGCGCCTGTTCGGGTTGAACGATCACCGCGCCTTGGAACACTTCGCCGCCGACACGGAAGAAGCCGGGGCCATAGCCGTTGATGGGAGTGGTTTCGCGGAAGGTGACTTCGTGAATCTGCATGGGTCGGCCTCCTATTCCCAGATCGGCAACCCGCTGACGACCGCCAGCGCGATCACCGAATAGGCAGCCCATCGGTACGTGCGCTCATGGCGCGGGTCAAACAGAGACTGACCGATCAGCGTGGTGATGAAATAGGGCACCGCAAGCGCCAGCGCCAGGATCACCGTGCTCCAAGCCACGGCGCCGCGCAGCAGAAGGTTGGCCACGATCACCACATCCAGTGCCCCGAGGAACAGGATCGTGTTGGCGCGCACCGACTGCACAGCGGCCTGTCCGGCCAGGTAGAACAGGATCACGGCCGGTCCCGTGAGGCCGGTCAATCCACCGAGAACACCTGCCACGCCGCCGATCCCGACCAGCCCGGGCCGCGAGACCTGACCCGAGAACCGCCAGCCCGTCACCAGCGCAAGCAGCGTGAGACCCGCCACCGCGGCGACGATCCAGCGCACCATCTGTGCATCCAACCGCGCCATGAGCCAGAGGCCAATTGGAACCGTCAAGAGTGCTGCAAAGGCCAGAAGCCCGACCTCGCGCCGGTCGGCCTGGCCCCACGCACGTGGGATCAACGCACCAGAGCTCGCAAGGCCGGTCAGCATCATCACGGCGACGATCACCGCCGGCGGAAGAAAGATGCCCGCGACCGGGACAAAAATCAGCGCCGTCCCGAAACCTGTGAAGCCCCGCACAATCCCTGCGGCGCCGATCGCGATCATCAACCAGATCAGACCGGGAGTCGCCCCGAGTTGGAGCAGCGCATCAGGCATCCACGTTTGCGAACTGGTTGCCCTGATTGGCATCCGGTTTGGACCAGTCGCGCTTGACGCCCAGCCACAACAGGACCGTGCTGGCGACGAAGATCGACGAATAGGTGCCCACGATGACGCCCCAGATCATTGCGAAGACGAAGCCACGGATCACATCGCCGCCCAGGAAGTAAAGCGCCAGCAGCGCCAGCAGCGTCGTGACCGAGGTCATCATCGTGCGGCTCAGCGTCTCGTTGATCGACAGGTTCAGCACTTCGGCAAGCGACTTCTTCTTGTACTTGCGCAGGTTCTCGCGCACCCGGTCGAAGACGACCACCGTATCGTTGAGGGAATAACCCACGATCGTCAGAAGCGCCGCGATAATCGCCAGGTCGAACTGTATCTGCAATTCCGAGAAGATGCCGATGGTCAGCACCACGTCATGCACCAGCGCGACCACGGCGCCCAATGCGAACTGCCATTCAAAGCGCAGCCAGATATAGACAAGCACCGCGCCTATCGCCAGCGCGACCGCCAGGATCGCGGTCTGGATCAGCTCTCCCGAGACCTTGGGTCCGACGCTTTCGACCGAGGTGAACTTGAGGTCCGGCGCGACGCTCTGCAAGGCGGATTCGACGCCAGCGATCACCTCGGCGGGAACGCTTTCCGTGTCGTCCTGCGCCTGGATACGGATCATGGCGACGTTCTGGTCATCGCCAAAGGTGGGGTCGAAGACCTCTGTGATCGTCACATCACCCAGTTGCATCGACTGGATCGCGTCGCGGTAGGCGCCGATATCCACCGGTTGCGCGGACTCGGTGCGGATCGTCGTGCCGCCGCGGAAGTCGATCCCGTAGTTCAGCCCCTGGACCAGGAACGAAGCCGACGCGACAACGATCAGCACCGCGGAAATGCCGAGCGACAGGCGCCAGCGGCGGAAGAAATCCCACTTGGTATCACTTGGCACCAGCCGCAGCGATCGGCCCTGAAGCACTGTCTTGGGGCGTTTGCGCTCGAACCACATGACCACGATCAGGCGGGTGACGAAGATCGCCGTAAAGACCGACGTGATGATCCCCAGCCCCAGCGTGATCGCGAAACCACGCACCGGTCCCGATCCCATCGAATAGAGGATCAGCGCGGTGATGAATGTCGTGATATTGGCGTCGGTGATCGCGCTCAGTGCCTTTTCATAGCCCAGTTCGATCGCCCGCGCCGGGCCCTTGGCGGTTTTCATTTCTTCGCGGATACGCTCGAAAACCAGCACGTTCGCATCGACCGCCATGCCGATGGTCAACACGATGCCCGCGATACCCGGCAAGGTCAGCGTAGCTCCGATCAAGCTCAGCAGACCGAAGATCAGCCCGACATTGATGATCAGGGCGATATTGGCGAACAGCCCGAACGTTCCGTAGCTGACCACCATGAACACCAGAACCAGGATGAAGGCGACGGCGCAGGCGATCTTGCCCGCCTCGATGCTGTCCGCGCCCAGTTCCGGGCCGATGGTGCGTTCTTCGAGAAAATCGAGACCTGCCGGCAAGGCGCCCGCCCGCAGAAGCACCGCCAGATGCGTGCTTTCCTCGACGGTGAAATTGCCGGTGATAATGCCCGAGCCGCCGGGAATGTGGCTCTGGATCACCGGCGCGCTGATCACCTCGTTGTCCAGAACGATGGCGAAGGGGCTGCCGATATTGGCGGCGGTATAGTCGCCGAATTTGCGCGCGCCTGTCGGATCGAACCGGAAGGACACCGCCGGCCGGCCATTCTGATCGAAGTCAGGCTGCGCGTCGACCAGTTCGTCACCCGTAACAACCGGCGCGCGTTCAAGAATGTAATAGGTGTCATCCTGATCCATTGCAGGCAGCACTTCATTGCCTGCGCCAGGCGACTCCTCGGCATTCTGGGTGCGCCCGACAACTGGCTGGAAGGTCAGCTGCGCAGTCGTGCCGATGATCTGCTTGAGCTCGGCAGCGCTGCCCACGCCGGGCACCTGGATCAGGATCCGGTCCGATCCCTGACGCTGGATCGTGGGCTCGCGCGTGCCGACCTCGTCGATCCGTCGGCGGATGATCTCAAGCGCCTGACGCACGGTGCGTTCGTCGGTCGCCCGCTGTTCGGCTTCGCTCAGGCGAATGACGATCTCGTCCCCCTCGGTCGTGACCTCGATATCCGAGGCCCCTGCGCCAGTGAGACTGCTGACCGGTCTTGCCAGGCCACGCACCAGGCTGGCCGCATGTTCCGCTTCGTCGGGCTTTTCAAGCAGGCGCACGCGCAGTTCGGCGCTTTGGGTGGGCTGCAGGCGGATCGGACCGACACGGTCGCGTTCTTCGCGCAGCAGGTCACGCACCTCGGGCCACATGCTCTCGATACGCGACTGGTAGACATCCTCGACCTGCACTTCGGCCAGCAGATGCGCACCGCCCCGCAAATCGAGCCCCAGGTTGACCAGCCCCGAAGGCATCCAATCGGGCCAAAGCCCCGCCTGATCGACGAGTTCGCTATCCGAAGCGCCGGTTTCCAACGCCTTCACGGCATCGTTATGGCTCTCCACCCTTGGATAGAAGGCATTCGGCAGTGCAAGCAGCAATCCCAAGGCGACAACGCCCCAGATAACGATGCGTTTCCACAGGTCGATTTGCAGCATTGTCGCGCCTTTTCAAGGGTTTAAGTAAATTCTGCCGGGCTCAGCCCTCGGCGGGTTCGGTCTTGCTCAGAACCTGTGCGATTGTCGATTTGACGACGCGGACACGCACGCCTTCGGACAGATCCACCTCGACCTCGTCGCCATCCTTGACCTTGGCAACCTTGCCGATCAGGCCGCCTTGCGTGACGATCTGGTCGCCACGACGCAGGGCTTCGACCATGGCCTTGTGTTCCTTGAGCTTTTTCTGCTGAGGACGGATGAGCAGAAAGTACATGATCGCGAAGATCAGAATAAGGGGAATGAACTGTCCAAGGGCTTCCATCGGGTGTGTTTCCTCTGTCTTGAGCGGCCCGCAGGCCCTTTTCTCTGAATTGCGCCGGAACCTATGGCCCGCGCCAGACATTTGCAAGGCGCGAAAGGTGCCCTCGCGACGCATTGAACGCCAGCGGTCAAAACGCCGCCCTACACCCGGCCCGAATTCTGTTGCATAAGGCGTGCGACGACTCATTCAGGCCAAGGACCAGACCCATGCACGACATCCGCGCGATCCGTGAAAACCCCGATGCCTTCGACGCCGCTCTGGCACGGCGTGGGATGGAAAACGCCTCGGCACCCATCCTTGAACTGGACGAGGCGCGCCGGGCGCGCATCCATGCCGCCGAAACCGCGCAAGCCGAACAGAACCAGGCCTCCAAGCAGGTGGGCGCCGCCAAGGCCAAGGGCGATGACGCCGAGTTCGAGCGCCTGCGCGCATTGGTCGGCGACAAGAAGGCCGAGGTCGCCAAGATGCAGACCGAGGCCAAGGAGCTTGACCGCAAGCTGACCGAGCTTCTTTCCAGCCTGCCAAACGTGCCGATGGATGACGTGCCCGATGGCGCCGACGAGGATGACAATGTAGAGATCAAGCGCTGGGGAAGCCCGGCCAGTTTAGATTTCCAGCCCGCCGAGCATTTCGATATCGCGGGCGTGAAGCCCGGCATGGATTTCGAGTCGGCCGCGAAACTGAGCGGTTCCCGCTTCGTGGTGCTGCAAGGCGCGGTGGCGCGCATCCATCGGGCGCTGGCCCAGTTCATGATCGACACCCATGTCGAGGAAAACGGCCTGCTGGAAACCTGGACGCCGGTTCTGGTGCGTGACGACATGATGTATGGCACCGGGCAATTGCCCAAATTCGGCGAAGACAGCTACCAGACCACCAATGGCTGGTGGCTGGTGCCGACCGCCGAAGTGCCGTTGACCAATCTCGTCAACGGAGACACGATCGACGAAACCACCCTGCCCCGGCGCTACGCGGCGCATACGCAATGCTTCCGCTCCGAGGCGGGCAGTGCCGGAAAGGATACAGCCGGGATGCTGCGTCAGCACCAGTTCGAAAAAGTCGAGATGGTGTCGATCACCCATCCTGATCGCTCGCGCGACGAACTCGACCGGATGACCGGTTGCGCCGAAGGTATCCTTGAGAAACTGAACCTGCCCTACCGCACCATCGTGCTTTGCACCGGCGACATGGGTTTTGGCGCACGTCGCACCCATGACATCGAGGTCTGGCTGCCGGGCCAGAATACCTATCGCGAGATCAGCTCGGTCTCGGTATGCGGCGATTTTCAAGCGCGGCGCATGAACGCACGCTTCAAACCCGCCGATGGCGGCAAGCCGCAATTCGTTCATACGCTCAATGGCTCGGGCCTTGCGGTGGGCCGCTGCCTGATCGCGGTGCTGGAAAACGGACAACAGGCCGACGGTTCGGTCAGACTGCCCGAAGCGCTGCACCCCTACCTGCGCGGAAAGACGATGCTGCAGGCGGACGGGACGCTCGCCTGACAGGCCCCAAACGCGTTGCCCCCCGGCGGCAGAAACCACCGGGGAGCATGTCATAACCTGATGCGGATTTATTGGGCGAGCGCGCCGCTCTCGACGGCTGCTGCCAATTCCTCTGGGCTGATTTCGCCCGACTCGTCAGTGTCGATATCGGCGAATGCCTCTTCCCCCATATCGGGATAGGCCGCGGCCATTTCTTCCATGGAATAGCTGCCATTACCGTCGGCATCTGCGACAGTGGCGGCGGATGCCTGAACTGCGGTCAGCGCCATCACGGCAGCAAGGAACAGAACATGCGTTTTCATGTAGGGGATACTCCAGATGCGGACTCTGCCGCAAAGCGAAGGCTCAATGCCAACAGGTGAAATCTTGCAAATTTCACGGCGTTTGCAAGGGGCTTCAACAGGCGTCTGAAGCACCATCGGCCAATTTGCGCCGAGGCCGATTTTCTACTCTGTTCCAAGTGCTTGCTTACTCGGCGGGAAGGGCCGCGCGACCGGTCGGAACGGGAAAGGACACCAGCTTCTGCTGCCCCTCATCCCAGAGCTTGAGACGGAAACTGGCGATGGCTTCGGGCCAGCGGATCACGCCATGGCATTTCAGATCCTCGGGCAGGTCGCGCTGACATTGGCGCAGCCGATACGACGGGATACCGGGGTTGAAATGATGCAGGTCGTGATAGGCGATATTGCCGGTTCCCAGATCCCACAACCAGCCGAGGTCAAGCGAACTTGACCCCTCCAGCGTGGCGCGCCGGAAATCGAGATCCGGTTTGCGATCCCAGTAGGTGTCCTCGAAATTATGCTGGAGATAAACGAGGAACACCCCGATCATCCCCGCCAGCACGGCGCTCAGCGCCCAGATTGTCAGCCCGGCCCAGCCAAGCCCCCACCAGATCGCACCAAGAAACCCCAACAGAGCGATATTATGTGCCACCACCCCCCAAGGCCCCACCTTCATCGTGTTGCGTGGCCAGCGATAGGCCAAGAAATAGGCATAAATGCCCCCAAGCGACAGCATGATCGCCGGATTGCGATAGAGCCGGTACCACAGCCGTGTCCACCAGCGCGCCTGCTCCCACTCTGACAGGGTCATGGTGTAGACCTCGGTGGTTTCGCGGTGATCGAGATTGCCCAAATACGCATGATGCAGATTGTGATTGTATTGCATGACCCGGTAAGGCGTCATCGAAGGCACCGACAGCAGATGCCCCGCAGCGTCGTTGATCCGCTTCGACGTGAAAAGGGCGTGATGCCCGCAATCATGCTGCAATACGTAAAGGCGCACCGATGCGAACGCGAGAACCACCACCAGCGCCGCGCAGATCAGCGGGTGGTCGCTCTGGCCGGCGGCAAGGATCAGCGCCGTCAGATAGATGATCACCGTTCCCAGCAGGGACAGCGCCCCAAGGCGGTCGCTCTTGGCGCTGTAGGCGCGTGTGTGCTCTCGAATCGTCATGGCTGACCTCCCGCCGCATGCCCACTTCAGATGGGCCGATCTGATGTCACCGACAATATGGAATGATGTGAACTTTCGAAGACATCTGGCAAGCGCGATGCTTGTGCCAAGGTATTGAACCGGCGGCATTCCGCCCCAGATCATCTCTATGACCCGTATGAAAGCCATCCTGATCCTGACCGCCGCCCTGGCCTTTGCCCTGTCGCCACTTCTGAACGACGGCTTCAACGGCTTTGCGCCGAACCAGTTCCCCATCCCTCAGGACGATCCGCCTGCCCAGCCTGCGGGCTATGCCTTTGCGATCTGGGGCGTGATCTATGTCTGGTTGATCGCGGGGGCGGGCTTCGGGCTTCTGCAGCGCGCCGAAGCGCAGGGTTGGGACCAAAGCCGATGGCCGCTCTTGGTCAGCCTGACCGTCGGCGCTGCATGGATACCGGTGGCGCAGATGTCGCCGGTCTGGGCCACGGTGCTGATCTGGGTGATGCTGATCTCGGCGCTGATCGCGCTGTTGCTGGCCGGACGTGAGGACAGGATCTGGCTGCGCACACCGATCGCGCTTTATGCCGGCTGGCTGACGGCGGCGTCCTGCGTGGCGCTCGCCCTCGTTCTGGCCGGGCACGGGATCTTGAGTGGACAAGTGGCGGCTCTATTGAGCATCGGGCTCGCGCTGGTGCTTGCAATGGCCGTGCTGATCCGGCGGGCCGATACGCCGGAATATGCGTTGGCGGTGGTCTGGGCTTTGACCGGCATCATCGTCGCCAATATCACGCCGCCCAATATCGCGGTGCTTTCGCTCTGCGGCGCGGGCATCGCGGCGCTGACCCTGACCTTGCGCCGCGCGCGGGACCACGCCGCACCCTGACGTCTTGGCCCGCCGCCTGCGCCCTTCGCATCACTTCGGAGGGTTGTTCTTGCCGTGAATATGCTTGCGCAGCCGCGAGGGCGTTGACTTTTTCTTGCTCTTGTAAGGGTTCTTGTCGGATTGCGAGCGCATATGCAGGCGGATCGGCGTACCGGGCATGTCGAAATCCTCGCGCAGACCGTTGACCAGGTAGCGCGAATAGCTTTCAGGCAGCTTGTCGGGATGTGAGCACATCACCACGAAATGCGGCGGGCGCGTCTTGGCTTGCGTCATGTAGCGCAGCTTGATGCGGCGTCCGCCGGGCGCAGGCGGCGGGTGCGCCTCGACCATCCCGGCCAGCCAGCGATTGAGCTGCGCCGTGGGCACGCGGCGGTTCCACATTTCATAGGCCTTCTCGACGGCGGCACGCAGCCGGTCCAGCCCCTTGCCGGTCTTGGCCGAAACCGTGACCAACGGCGCGCCGCGAAGCTGCGGCAACAGGCGCTCAAAGGCCTCACGCATATCGCGCAGCTTTTGCTGCTTTTCGGATTCGATGTCCCATTTATTGACCGCCACCACCACCGCGCGGCCCTCGCGCTCGGCCAGATCGGCGATGCGCAGATCCTGGCTCTCAAACGGAATCGCGGCATCCAGCAGAACCACTACCACTTCCGAGAACTTGACCGCGCGCAGCCCATCGGAGACCGACAGCTTCTCGAGCTTGTCCTGAACGCGCGATTTCTTGCGCATTCCGGCGGTATCGAACACCCTTACCGGCAGCCCGTCCCAATCCAGTTGAAGCGAGATAGCATCGCGGGTGATCCCGGCTTCCGGGCCGGTCAACAGGCGGTCTTCGCCCAGAATGGTGTTGATCAGAGTGGATTTGCCCGCATTCGGGCGCCCGACCACGGCCATCTGCAAGGGGCGCTCGGGTGTCGGTGTGCGCGATGCGATCGCCTCGCCCTCGCCTTCGGCATCCTCGCCATCCTCGTCGAGAACGACCTCGGTCTCGGGGGCCTCGGCGCGGGCGCGCTCCTCGTATTCATCTGCCAGCGGCATCAGCTGGGCATACAGGTCGTTGAGCCCCTCGCCATGCTCAGCCGACAGGCGCACCGGCTCGCCAAGGCCAAGCCCGTAGGATTCATAGATGCCCGCATCGGCGGCCGAACCTTCGGCCTTGTTGGCGCCCAGGATCACGTGATCGGCGCGTTTGCGCAGGATGTCGGCAAAGACCTCATCGGTCGGCGTGACTCCGGCCCGCGCGTCGATCAGGAACAGGCACACATCTGCCATATCCACCGCCCGCTCCGTCAGCTTGCGCATCCGGCCCTGCAACGACTCGTCCGTGGCCTCCTCGAGGCCTGCGGTATCGATCACGGTAAAGCGCAGATCGCCCAACCGTGCGATGCCCTCGCGCAGGTCGCGGGTCACGCCCGGCTGGTCGTCAACCAGCGCCAGACGCTTACCGACAAGGCGGTTGAACAGCGTGGACTTGCCCACATTGGGGCGCCCCACGATGGCTAGGGTGAAACTCATGTCTCAGGCTCCGGGTCGGATCAAGCCGCCCTGATACAGTATCGCGGGCCTAACGGAAAGCGTGCAATTGACCGTTCGACGAGACCACGTAAAGCGTCCCGCCAGCCACCACCGGGTTGGTCGTCGCGCCGCCCGGCAACTCGACGGTGCGCAGCAGCGCCCCCGAGACCGGATCGAAGAACCGCAACAGCCCGTCACCCGAGGCCACGATCAGCTGACCACCGGCGATGATCGGCCCGTGATGGGCAAATATCTCGGATTGGCGGCGCGGCTTCGTTTTGGTGAAGAACGGCATCTTGACCGCCCAGACCTGCGCGCCATCTTCCGCCTGCAAGCGGACCAGCTCGTTGCGATCCGACACCATGAAGATCGAATCACCCGCCGGCCAGACCGGGTTGAGCGGCCCCTGATGCGCGGTCCACAGCCGCTCGCCGTTGGCCAGGCCAAGCGCGACCATGCGGCCCGAATGACTGCCAACAAAGACCCGCTCGTTCCAGACCACGGGATCGCCGGTGATATCGCCCACGCGTGCATGGGCATACCCCCGCCGCTGACCGGCAATCTGCGAATCCCACAGCCGCAGCCCACCCTGACGGAAGGCCCCCTGGACCTCGCCAGAGCCGAAGGCGAAGATTGCATATTTGCTCGTTACGGCAGGTGCAGGCCCGCCCATCACGTTGTTGATGTCGGGCGTTGCCGACAGCTGCCAGCGGATACGGCCATTCTCGGTGTCCAGCGCCCAGGCGATGTCGTCTCCCGCGACGAGATAGACCAGATCGCCCGATACGGTCGGGCTGCCCGAACCCGTGGCGCGCAGGTTCTGCTGCCAGATCTCTGCGCCGGTTTCCGGGTCCAGCGCGGTCATCAGGCCGAAGCCCGAAGACACGAACAACTTGCCCGCGCCATAGGCGAGCCCGCCGCCGGTGGCGTCGCTCGCCGACTCGCCCGGTGGCACCAGGCTGTGGGTCCAGAGCACCTCGCCGCCGGTTGAAACCGCGCTGACCTTGGCACTTGCGTCGAGCGTGAAGATACGTCCGCCCGCGACAACCGGATCGGCGGTGATGCGCACCTTGCGCCCGTCGCCGGACCCGATCGAGGTGGACCATATACGCTGGGGCGCAGCCGAAAGCGCCGGATGCGCAACGCGCGTCTCGGGGCTGCTGATCGCCTGCGTCCATGACGCGTTGGTCTGCTGCGCGGGCAGCGTCAGGGGCTGGCTGCGGTTCTCTTGGGCGATCACATCGGGGGCCGCGACGCTGTCTTCGGCAACCTCGCGGATCACTTCGCGCTCACCCTGCAGGATCGCCTCTTCCTTGGAACAGGCGGAGACGGCCAGGATGGCAGCAAGCCCCAGAAAAATCCCGTGTCGTTTCAAAGCCGAAGCCCCCTCACTTGTCCCATGCCGTGCGAGCCGTTCTGGCCCGGTGGCGGCGCCTTCTCTATTCGCCCTGGCCGCTGCCAGGCAGTTCGCCGCCCAAGGCTACAATCACTTGTGACGCCCTTCGACGCAAGCCCGGCGTCGCCTGTGCGTCGACAACGATGGCCTGAAGGCCCTCGATCGCGGCCTCGGTGTCGCCGGTTTCAACATCAATCAGGGCCAACTGCTCTTGCGCAAGAAGCCGCGCCAGCCCGTCGCCGAGCGACAATCCCTCTAGCCGGGCGCGCCGCTCCTCGGGCGACAGACCGGCACCCGGCATCGCAACCGCCTTCAGGATTGCGATCTGGCGGTAGACCGGATCGGCACCATCACTGTCGGCCAGGGCCAACAGGCGGCTCGCGGCCTCCTGCGGGGTGACTGACATGGACTCGGCAGCGGCCAGCAGGTCACGGATCGCGGCGCCCCCCGGATTGGGCGCCTCGACCGACGAGAGCGCCGCGGCGCGTGCATCGCTTTCGCCAGAACCAAGACCCGCCATCAGCGCATCACCAAAGCTCTGTGCGGTCTCGCGTGCCTGCAGCTTGCGCCATTCGTTCCAGGCGGTTCCCCCGACGATCAGCAGCACGACGACGACCGCAATCCAGCCATAGCGTCGCATCAGCGCGAACAGGCGGTCCCGGCGGACCTCTTCGGTGACCTCGTCGATGAAACTGTCTGTGTCGCTCACGCCCGGATCCTCTTGCGTTTGAGGCCCCTCTTAGCGCGTCCACCCGGCCCTGCCAAGGGGCGCGAACCGACCGTCTTGCAGCAGCTAGCCTAAAGGTTTAATCTGAACAACATAGTTTAGAGTAAGCTGATCGGATGAACCCGGTTCGATCCGACTTTTTTCTGCGCGGCCGCAGGGCCGACGAGAAGGGACCAAAGATGCGACTTTTCCCGATTCTGGCCGCAATCCTGGTCACCGGGTTGATTTACGTGTTCGTTTTCGAGCGCGATCGCCTGACCGGGTCACCTTCCGAATCCGAACAACCCCAAGCGGCACAGGATAGCGCGGCAGCGACCGACGAGTCGGCCGACGACGCCCCTGTGGTCGGCGTCGTCGCGGTCAAGTCGACTGCGCGCGGCATCGACAGCGCGGTGATCCTGCGCGGTCAGACCGAGGCCTACCGGCAGGTCGATCTGCGTGCAGAAACCTCGGGACAGGTGATCTCGGAACCGCTGCGCAAAGGCAATTTCGTCGACGAAGGCCAGGTGCTTTGCAAATTGGATCCCGGCACGCGCGAAGCCGCCCTGACCGAGGCGAAATCGCGCCTGAACGCCGCCCGCGCCAGCGTGCCAGAGGCGCGCGCCCGCGTCGAGGAGGCGCGCTCGCGTCTTGAAGAGGCGCGGATCAACGAGAACGCCGCCGCGCGACTGTCCGAGGACGGCTTCGCGTCGCAGACCCGGCTGGCCTCAACGCGCGCAACCCTGCGCTCCGCTGAAGCCGCTGTAGAAACCGCGCGCAGCGGCCTTGAGGGCGCCAGCGCCCAGATCGAGGCCGCACAGGCCGCTGTCGCCGCCGCGCAAAAGGAAATCGAGCGCCTTACCATTAGCGCTCCCTTTGGCGGCCTTCTGGAAAGCGACTCCGCCGAGTTGGGAAGCCTGCTGCAACCCGGCGCGCTCTGCGCCACGGTGATACAGCTCGATCCGGCGATCCTTGTCGGGTTCGTGCCCGAAACCGAGGTCGACCGGATCAATCTCGGCGCACCTGCCGAAGCCGAGCTTGCATCAGGCGGAACCGTTCGCGGCAAGGTCACCTTCCTGTCCCGGCAAGCCGATCAGACCACGCGCACATTCCGGGTCGAGATTCGCGTCGACAATCCCGATTTGGCGCTGCGCGACGGGCAAACCGCCGAGATCGTCATCTCCGCCGATGGCACCCCTGCGCATCTGCTGCCCCAATCGGCGCTGACCCTCAACGACGAGGGCGCGCTTGGCGTGCGCCTTGTCACCGACGAAAGCGAAGCCGTCTTCACCCCGGTCAAACTGATGCGAGATACCGCCAACGGCGTCTGGGTCACCGGCCTGCCCGATCAGGCAAATGTCATCGTGATCGGTCAGGAATACGTGAATGACGGGGTCAAGGTGAACCCAAGCTACGAGGAGTTGGGCCAGTGACCGGCATCGTCGACTGGGCCGCCGCGCGAGCCCGCATGGTGATCGCCTTCGTCGTGCTTTCGGTTCTGGCGGGCACGTTTGCCTATATCGGCCTGCCCAAGGAAGGCGAGCCCGACATCGAGATTCCGGCTCTCTTCGTCTCGGTGCCCTTCCCCGGCATCTCCGCTGAGGACAGCGAGAAACTGCTGGTCAAGGTGATGGAGACCGAACTGAGCGATCTCGACGGGCTCAAGACCATGAGCAGCACTGCCGCCGAGAACTATGCCGGCGTGGCGCTCGAGTTCGAGTTCGGCTGGGACAAGACCAAGATCATGGCCGATATGCGCGACTCGATGAACGCGGCCGAGGCCAAATTTCCCGAAGGCGCTGAGAAATACTCGATCTACGAGATCAATTTCAGCGAATTCCCGATCATCATCGTCAATCTCAGCGGCGACGTGCCTGAACGCACCATGGCGCGGTTGGCCAAGGATCTTCAGGATCGTCTCGAGGGTCTTGAAGCGGTGCTCGAGGCCGGGATCGCGGGCAACCGAGACGAGATGGTCGAGGTCATCATCGACCCGTTGCGCCTTGAGGCCTACAACGTCACCGCAAATGAGCTCATCAACGTGGTGCGCAACAACAACCTGCTGATCGCCGCCGGTGAAATCGAGACCGATTCCGGCGCGTTCTCGGTCAAGATCCCGTCCTCCTTCGGAAGCACCCGCGACATCTATCGCCTGCCCGTCAAGATCAATGGCGATCGCGTCGTGACGCTCGGCGATCTGGCCGAGATCAACCTGACCTTCGAGGATCGACAGGGAACGGCGCGGTTCAACGGCGAAAAGACCGTCGCGCTGCAGGTGGTCAAGCGCAAGGGCTTCAACATCATCGAAACATCCGACCTTGTGCGCGAGACGGTCGACAAAGCCAGCGCCGAATGGCCCGACGAACTGCATGCCGCGATCAATGTCGGAACCTCGAACGACCAGTCGCGCACGGTGGAATCAATGGTCAAGCAGCTGGAAGGCTCGGTGCTGACCGCCATCGCGCTGGTCATGATCGTGACTCTGGCCGCGCTTGGTCTCAGGCCCTCGCTGCTGGTCGGTTTTGCCATTCCCACATCGTTTCTGCTGTGTTTCGCGATCCTTGCGGTGATGGGCGTGACGATCTCGAATATCGTGATGTTCGGGCTCATTCTTTCGGTCGGCATGCTGGTGGACGGGGCCATCGTGGTGGTCGAATACGCCGACAAGCGCATTAGCGAGGGCGAAGGCCCGATGCATGCCTATGTCGCCTCAGCCAAGCGCATGTTCTGGCCTGTGGTCAGTTCTACCGCCACGACGCTCTGCGCCTTCCTGCCGATGCTGTTCTGGCCCGGCGTGCCGGGCGAGTTCATGGGGATGCTCCCGGTCACGCTGATCTTCGTGCTTTCCGCGTCGCTCCTGGTTGCCCTGGTTTACCTGCCAGTCATGGGCGGTGTGACCGGGCGAACGGAGCGCTGGTTCAACATAAGGATCAATCAGATCGCAGACGGCTTCTGGCTCTGGCATCTGCTGCTTTTCCCGGCGGCGGTGGTGGCGATGATGCTGGCGGGCTGGCTGCTGCCGGTGCTGCTGAACGGCGTGACCGCGGCGTTCGAGGCGATGGATTCCGCGCATGTCTTCACCTCGGTCATACCGCTGCTGGGCATGGTCTTTTCGCTCTTGGTCGGTGCGGTCGCTCTGTTGGCGGCCGGGGTCGCGGGCGTCGTCGCGACACTGTTGGGGCTGATGGCCATCGCGCGGCGCATGCGGAACCGCGCCGGTGGTCTTGGCCGCCGCCTCTTTCCGCGCCGTGAGGCCCGTATCTCCGCTGGTTACCGTCGCACGCCCTTCGGGCGGGTGATCCATTTCATCTCCGGCAACCCGGTGATGCCTCTGGTCACCTTCGGCATGGTCTTCGTGCTGGTCGGCACTGTCCTGATCTTCTACATCAACAACAACCGCGGCACCGAGTTCTTCGTCGAATCCGAACCCGAGCAAGCCATCGTATATGTTCGCGGGCGCGGGAACCTGTCGATCGAACAGAAAGACCGCCTTGTCGCCCAGGCTGAACGCGTCGTCGCGCAGCACCCCGGCGTCGAGACTGTCTTCGCCTTCGCCGGCGAAGGCGGGCTCTCCAACAATACCGGTGGCGCCGAGGCCCCGCTCGATACGATCGGGCAGGTTCAGTTTGAAACGATCCCCTGGGACGAGCGCCCTCAATCGCGTGAAACCTGGTTCACCATCCCGGTGCTCGGCTACGAGGTGACGCGCGCCATCAGCGCCGAGGCCTATGACGGCGATACGATCATCGACGAGTTGACCGCCGACCTCGAAAAGCTTCCCGGCATCAAGATCGAGATCCTCGCCCAGGCACGCGGTCCGGCCTCGGCCAAGCCGGTACATCTGCGCCTCAAGGGCGACGACTGGCAAGCATTGCAACAGGCCACCCGAATGGCGCGCGAGAAATTCGACACGACGACCGGGTTGCGCCAGATTGAGGATTCCCTGCCCCTGCCCGGCATCGACTGGCAGATCGACGTCGATGTCGAAAAGGCGGGGCGCTATGGCGCCGATGTGGCCACGGTGGGAGCGATGGTGCAGCTCGTAACCCGCGGCATCCTGCTCGATACGATGCGCGTCCCTTCATCGGACGAGGAAATCGACATTCGTGTGCGCCTGCCGAAGGAAGACCGCGTGCTCAGCACTCTCGATTCGCTCAAGGTGCGCACCTCGGACGGGCTGGTGCCGCTATCGAATTTCATCACCCGAAAGCCGGTTCAGAAACTGGCCCAGATCGACCGCGTCGACCAGACCCGCTATTTCGACATCAAGGCTGCGGTGGCTCCCGGCCTGACCCGGCCCGCCGATGCCGATGGCACCGGGGACGTGCCGATCAACGCCAACGAACGCATCGCGCATCTTACGGAATGGCTCGACAGCGGCGTGCTGCCTGCCGGGATCAGCTATGAATGGACCGGCGATCAGGAGGATCAGGCCGAATCCGGCGCCTTCCTGCAAAAAGCCTTCGCCGGGGCGCTCGGACTGATGTTCATCATCCTGCTGGCCCAGTTCAACAGCGTCTACAATGCGGTTCTCGTGCTGCTGGCGGTGGTGTTGTCCACGACCGGCGTCTTGATCGGCATGCTGGTGATGAACCAGCCCTTCTCGATCATCATGACGGGCACGGGCATCGTGGCGCTGGCCGGGATCGTCGTAAACAACAATATCGTGCTGATCGACACCTATCAGGAATTCAGCCGATACATGCCCCGGATCGAGGCGATCACCCGCACCGCCGAGGCACGTATCCGCCCGGTTCTGCTGACGACCATCACCACGATGGCAGGACTTGCGCCGATGGTGATCGGACTCAGCCTCGATTTCGTCAATGGCGGCTACTCGTTCAATTCGCCAACCGCCCTGTGGTGGAAACAGCTGGCCACCGCTGTGGTGTTCGGGCTTGGCATCGCGACGATGCTGACGCTGGTCTTCACACCCTCGATGCTGGCGCTTCGGATCTGGGCCAGCACCTATGTCGGCTGGGCTGCGCGGGCGCTGGCGGCGATGTCGATGGGCCGCGCCAGCCGCGCGGCGCGCGATTGGGCGCTTCATTCCGCCGCGCGCCGGGTGCGGGCTCCTGAACTCCTCTGGCCCGATGAACGCGCGGGGGATTACGTTGACGAGGATGCCGAAGGCCCCCGCCCCGACGACATCAAGCGCGTGGTCGGACAGCGCGATTCCGACGGCAAGCCCCTGCGAGCCGCCGAATAGCCTCCTGACTGACCCGCCCGGCTTATCGAGGCCCGGCGCTCTCGTCGGCCTTGCCTTCGCCTGCAGCGCGCTGCCTTGGCGTCAAGCCTGTCCACCAATCGGCATAGCGGCTGTTTGCCGGGTGCTTTCGGCCTTCGTCGGGTGCGCCATCATCCCACCAGACCGGACCGCGTTCTCCGAGGCGGCGCTTGGCTGCGTCCACCTCGTCGCGCGCGGCGCGCGTTTCGGCCTCGGTCGCGGCAAGCTTCACGGCGCGGCGTGCCTGCATCAATGCCCTGACGGCCGCGCGGCGCGTGCTCTTGTCAAGCGAGGGATCGCTCTTGCGCCAAAGCCTTCCCTTGGCGACGAAATAGCGCCCGTCCGGGGTTTGCGGATAGGCCTTGTCGCGCCGCGTCATGCAGCCTCTTCGGCCTGCTGACGCTGCCACAGGCTGGCATAGCGGCCCTTGCGTGCCAGAAGGTCCGCATGGCTGCCCTCTTCGACGATTACGCCATCCTCCAGCACCACAATCCGGTCGGCATCGGCCACGGTCGACAGGCGATGCGCGATCGTGATCACCGTGCGCCCCTGCCCCGCGCGCTTGAGCGCACCCTGAATGTCGCGCTCGGTCTCGGTATCAAGTGCGCTGGTGGCCTCGTCGAGCAACAGGATCGGCGGATCCTTCAGAAGCGTGCGGGCAATTCCCACGCGCTGCTTTTCGCCACCCGAAAGTTTCAGCCCCCGCTCGCCGACCTGCGTGTCGTAACCCTCGGGCAGCCCGATGATGAAATCATGGATCTGCGCGGCCTTCGCCGCCTCTTCGACATCCGCCTGGTTCGCTCCGGCGCGGCCATAGGCGATGTTGTAACCAATCGAGTCGTTGAAGAGCACCGTATCCTGCGGCACGACCCCGATCGCCAGATGCAGACTGTCCAGTGTGAGATCGCGCAGATCCTGACCGTCGATCGTGACCGCGCCCCTCTGGACATCGTAGAAGCGGAACAACAGGCGCCCGATGGTGGATTTACCCGACCCCGACGGGCCGACCACGGCCACGGTGCGCCCTGCGGGCACATCGAGCGTGATCCCCTTGAGGATCGGACGCGCCGCGTCATAACCGAACACAACATCGCTGAACCGCACCGAGGCCCCGGCGACCTTCAGATCACGCGCATCGGGTTTCTCGCGGATATCCGGTTCCTGTTCCAGCAGGCCGAACATCTCCGCCATGTCGACCAGCGCCTGCCGGATTTCGCGATAGACCGTGCCGAGGAAATTCAAGGGCATGGTGATCTGGATCATGTAGGCGTTGACCATGACGAAATCGCCGACGGACATGCTGCCGCCCTGCACCCCGATTGCGGCCATCACCATAACTACAACCAGCCCTCCGGTGATCAGGAGCGACTGCCCGAAATTCAGGAAGGCCAGCGAATAGGATGTCTGCAGGGCCGCGCGCTCATAGCCCTGCATGGCCGCGTCATAGCGTTCCGCCTCGCGCGTCTCGGCGCCGAAATACTTCACCGTCTCGAAATTCAGCAGGCTGTCGATCGCCTTCTGGTTGGCGTCGGTGTCCTGATCGTTCATCTCCTTGCGCTGCTTGACGCGCCATTCGGTAACCTTGAACGTAAAGGCCACATAGGCCGCGATCACCACCACCACCACGGCCAGATACCAGATGTCAAAGAGCGTCCACAGCACCACCCCGATCATCAGCAGTTCCAGCACCAGCGGCCCGATCGAGAACAGCAGGAAGCGCAGCAGGAATTCCACGCCCTTGACCCCGCGCTCGATGATCCGGCTCAGCCCGCCGGTCTTGCGGGTGATGTGATATCGCAGCGACATCTGATGGATGTGGGTGAAGGTCTCGAGTGCCAGACGACGCAGCGCGCGTTGCGCAACCGGGGCGAACAACACGTCGCGCAACTGCTGGAAGCCGACATTCATCAGCCTTGCACCGCCATAGGCCACCGTCAGCCCGACCGCGCCGAAGGCCAGCATCCAGGCATCGCCGCTGCTTTCGCCCGCCAGCGCATCGACCGCCGCCTTGTAGAAAAAGGGCGTGCCCACGGCGACCAGCTTGGCCAGCACCAGCGCAATCAGCGCCAGCACGACGCGCCGTTTTACCCATGCCTGCCCGTCGGGCCAGAGATAGGGTGAGACCCGGCGGATCGTGGTCCAGCCATTGGCCGGCATTTCCGTGGTGGTCAGGGTGGTTCGGCGCATCGTTCAGCCTGCTCGATCTGTGCCGCGCGACCCTATGCGCCGGGGCGGCGAATGGCCAGCCCCGCCGCTCTTTGGTGTTGCGCGTCCGGGATGGAATTGGCGCGCGCGGCAGCGTTCAGTCGGCAGCGGGCGGCACGGTAAAGACCTGTCCGGGATAGATCAGGTCCGGGTCGCGTATCCGGTCGCGATTGGCCTCGAAGATGCGCACATACATCAGCCCCTCGCCGTAGTTGCGCCGAGAAATCGCCCAGAGCGTATTGCCCGGCTGAACCGTTACCGCCCGGACCTGCGTCGCGCTCTCTTCGCTTTGCGATTCATGCTCGGCCAGCACCGCCTGATCTTCGCGCTTGAACGGGGTTTCTACGCGCGAGGTCACAGTGCCATCACCGTCCAGCTCGTCGACCCGCAGCGTATAGACACCGCTGGCGACATCCGGCAGGTCCATCCGCCACTGACCATCCTGCGCGATCTGCGCGGCACCCTGTGCGCGGTTGTCCAGATATGCGCGCACAAAGCCCAGCCCCTTGCCGCGTCCCGACAGCACGACGTCGCCCTGATCCGAGTAGGTGATCGCGTCGATCGCCACACTCGACATCGCTTCGGGCGGTGCGCCCTGCGGCTCGGGCGCCTGCAGGACCCGCACGCCGCTTTCGTCCGACAACAGCACGGCCTGCCCGGTCGACGCCTGCGCAGCGGGCTGGGCTGCGGTTGGCTCGGGCGTATCATCCTGCGCTTGCGCCGCATCGGGCGCGTCAGGGACATCGGGCGCCGGAAGGGCGGCAATCTCTGGCGCCGCATCCCCCTGCCCCTGCTCCGACATGGGCCTCTGCTCGTCTGCTGCCTCAGCGGCAACATTGTCCTGTGCGGTCGACATGCGCTCCTGAGCGGGCTCTGCTGCCGTTCCCGCCTCCGCGGCCGCGGTGCCGACGTCGCCAACGGATTCAGACTGCGCAGCGGCGGGTTGACGCGGGGTGATGATGATCTGGTCGCGCGATGCGATCTCTTCGCCGGTCTCGGGCGAACGCATGGCCAGGCTCAGAACGCGCGGCTGATCGCTGTCCTCGAGCGAGAAGAACTCGACGAATTCGCCCGCGCCCCCTGCAGTGAGGGTGCCAAGGCTCTCACCGTCCAGCAGCACCGACGTATCCCAGCCCGGCTCAGTGCGGCCTGCAACCAGCATGCTGCCATCGGGATCAAGCCGGAACGTACTGATACGCGGCGGTTCTGGCAGGTCGGGCGTGGCTTGCGGCGTGGGCTCCTCGGTCGTTTCAGCCTTCTTGGCCGGATCGCTTTCCGATTTGGTGTCAGAGGCTTGCGGATCGCTCTTCACCTCATTCGTCTCGGCCTGACCGGCTTCGGCCTTGGCCTCGGCCTCGGGTTCGGATCGCTGCACAGCGGGATCGGCCGCCTGCGGTGGCGCGAGGACTCCGGCGAGATGAAGCGCGGTACTGGTGGCCACAACGGCCACAACGGTCACCGCAATGTAGGGCCAGCTGCTCCCCGCCAGTATCTTGCTCATGCCATTCCCCTCAGGCGCGCCCCCGCCATACGCGGTTGCCGGACCATAGCAACAGGGCTATCAGTGGTCAAAACAACCCTTTGATCAGTAGGAAGAAACCGATGCCGACTGCCTCTGTCTGTGTCTTTTGCGGCTCACGCACCGGGGCGCGCCCGGCCTATCAGGCCGCCGCCAAGGACCTGGGCCATGCGCTGGCAGCGGGTGGCTGGCAACTGGTCTATGGCGCTGGCGATGTGGGGCTTATGGGCGCAGTCGCACGCGCCGCCCAGGCAGCGGGCGGCGAGACCTTCGGCGTGATCCCGGTGCATCTGCTGCAGGCCGAGGCGGGTAAACATGACCTGACCAGCTTTGTCGTCACCGAAACCATGCATGAGCGCAAGAAGGTCATGTTCATGAACTCGCATGCCATCGTCGTGCTGCCCGGCGGTGCCGGTTCGCTCGACGAATTTTTCGAGGTCCTGACATGGCGACAGCTCGGCCTGCATGGAAAGCCGATTTTTCTTCTGAATACCGAAGGTTACTGGGATCCTCTGATCGCGCTCATCGACCATGTGATCGCCGAGGGTTTCGCCGATGACAGTTTGCACGGCTTCATTCAGGTGATCGACAGCGTTCAGGAGCTTTCCAAGGCCCTGCGCGCCGCCCTGTCCTGACGCCAGGCCGCCGAGGTATAGATCGCCAGTGCTGTCCAGATCATCGCGAAGGCGATCGCGTGCCAGAAGCTGAACAGCTCCTGAAAGATGAAGGTCGCCACCAGGAACTGCAGGGTCGGGTTCAGGTATTGCACCAGCCCGACCGTCGCCATCGTGACGCGCCGCGCCGCATAGCTGAACAGGATCAGCGGCGTGCCGGTCAGAGGCCCGGAAAAGGCCAGCATCGCGCTGTCGCTCCAACTGCGCCCGAACGCGCCCTGCCCCCCGGCATGGGTGCTCCAAAGGATCGCCAGCGCAATCGGCGACAACAGGATCACTTCGGCCGTGACCGAGACGACCGGCCCCACGCTCAATCCCTTTTTCGCCAGACCGTAAAGCCCGAAGGACAGCGCCAGCCCCATCGATATCCAGGGCGCAACCCCCAGCCCGAGTGTCAGCGTGATCACCGCCACCGCTGCGAGCCCCACGGCAAGCAGTTGCGCGCGCGCCAGCCGTTCACGATAGGCAATCGCACCCAGCGCCACCGAGACCAGCGGGAAGATGTAGTAGCCAAGCGACGCCTCCATCGCCTTGCCGATCTGGATCGAAGTGATGAACAGGAACCAGTTCATGGAAATGGCGATGGCGGCAACAATGATCACCAGCAATGAGCGCCGCGCGCCAAGCGCCTGCCTCAAAAGGGAAATCCGCCCCTGAATCAACAGGACACATGCGAAGAAAACACAGGACCACAGCGTTCGGTGGGCCAGAACTTCAATCGGCGGAACATGAGCGAGTAGCTTGTAATATATGCTCGACAGCCCCCAGACGGTGCAGGCGGCCACCATCGCCGCTACGCCCTTTGCTGCCTCGTTCATGCCGTCTCCGCCGTGCTGTTCGTGCGCCAGTGCTGGCGCAGCATGCGGCGGAAGGCAAGCGGGAAATGCCCCGCCCGCCCTCTTGCGGGCTGTCAGCTTCCGCGTGCCAGCTCGGCCTTCAGCAGGCTTTCGATCTTGCCAATCGGGTGGTTGGTCATGTCCTTGTCGATCTCCGCGACGACCCGCGCGCTGACCTCCTTGTGCAGCTTGTCGCGCAGCGTTCCCAAGGTTCGCGGCGGCGCCACCAGAACGATCTGGTCGAACGCATTGCGGTGCGCCAGGCGGTAGAGAATATCCGACATCTCGGCCGCAAAGCGATCCTTCGCCAGCATGTGCCAGTCCGCCTCCTCCATCGAGGAACGCTGGCCAACGCCGCTATCGGCCATCCGGCCCGGCTTGTCGCTGACCTGTTCGCCCATCGGGGGATTATCCTGGCTTTCCATACGCACGACCTTGAGGAACGGGTCCTGCCCGTCGGTCACGTTTTCCAGGAACAGCGCCTTTTCCCCGTCTGCCACAAGAACCCATGCGCCATGTGCAAGCTCGGTCATGAAATCCCTCCTTCTCGTTTGGGTCTCAAATGACATAAGCATCGGAAATGCGCGGCAAAAGACCATGACGACGGTCAATCACCCGGATACGCAAAACCCCGCGCCAATATCATGGCGCGGGGCGGAATCTTGCTGATATCGTTGATATCGCAGTCGCTTACATGCGGCCGGCGACGTTTTCCCAGTTCACCAGGTTGTCGAGGAAATTCTGAAGGTAAGCCGGGCGCTTGTTGCGAAAATCGATGTAGTAGGAATGCTCCCACACGTCGCAAGCCAGCAGCGGGGTCTGATCGAAACACAGCGGGTTCACGCCGTTCTCGGTCTTGGTGACCTTCAGGCTGCCATCGGTATCCTTGACCAGCCATGCCCAGCCCGAGCCGAACTGGCCCGCGCCCGCGGCGGCGAATTCTTCCTTGAACTTGTCCACCGAACCGAAGGCTTCGGTCAGGGCCTTTTCCAGTTCACCGGGCATGCCGGTGCCGCCGGGCGCCATCATTTCCCAGAACTGGTTGTGGTTCCAGTATTGCGAGGCGTTATTGAAGATACCGCTCTGCGCAACTGCCTTGGGATCATAAGTGCCCTTGATGATCTCTTCGACGGATTTGCCTTCCCACTCGGTCCCGGCAACGGCCTTGTTGCCATTGTCCACATAGGCCTTGTGGTGAATGTCGTGGTGGTATTCCAGCGTTTCGCGCGACATGCCGTGATCGGCCAGCGCGTCATGCGAATAAGGAAGATCGGGAAGTTCAAAAGCCATTTTGGGCCCCCTGTTCGTTATTGGAATGCGTGTGGCTCTACATGGTGACCTTGGCGCTGTAAGGTCAAGGGGCAGGCGGGAATTTTCCGCGCCAGCCCTCAGATGAACAACCCCGTCTCGCTGCCGGGTGCGGCGGCGTTCCTCAGAAGATTGAAGGCGTATTCCGCGACCGACCGGAAGCAGATAACCTGCACGCTTTGCTCGTCGGGCATCCAGATCGCCGCCGGGATCTGCGCCATGCGGGTACGGCGGAACTGGCCGGGCCCAAATGCCTCGGCCGCCATATCCACCGGACAGAGCTTGGCGATGACCTCACGCACGCCCGTCCCGCCCGAAACGCGCAACAATGCACGCGCGTCCGACACGTCGGCCACCAGCGCATGTTCGCCCGCGAGGCCCTTTTCCAGCGTCTCGCGCAGTGTCCCTGCCTCGCTGTAAGGGCCAAGGATCAGCAACTCGTCGGGCGACATCCAGGCCACCGACCTGTCATCCGCCACCGCGATCCGGCGCTGCTCGGGCATATCGAGCCCGGTCGCGCCCTTCACCGCCTTGCGCAGCTTGGCCGAAGCCAGATCGCCGCGCAGCGTGATCATGGCCCGCAGGCCCATATCCTCGGCGCGGACGAAACCCTCATGGGATGCACCGCCGAGGGCGCTCACGGACTCAGACATTCTGCTTCTCCCCGTCCTTGTCGTAGAAAACCGGCTCGACGATCTTGGCGCGCATCACGGTGCCGTCGACCTTCGGGAATTCCAGCACCTCACCCATCCGGTCCGGTCCGTTCAGTACCAGCCCCATGGCGATGCCCCGCCCAAGGGTCGGCGAATGATAGGTCGATGTCACGCGCCCCTGCACATTGCGCTGGCCATTGGCGTTGTTGCCCTCGGCGGTGGCATAGGCCCCGTCCGGCAGGGTCGCCCCGTCCAGCGTTTCCAGTCCCACCAGCTTCCAGCGGGTCGGGTCGCTCATGTGGCGGCGCTCCTGCGCGCGTTTCCCTAGGAAATCGGTCTTCTTCTTCGAGATTGCCCAATCGAGGCCCAGGTCCTGCGGGATCACCGTGCCGTCGGTCTCGTCACCGATCATGATGAAGCCCTTCTCGGCGCGCATGATGTGCAGCGCTTCCGTTCCGTATGTGGTCACGCCGAATTCCGCGCCCGCCTGCAACACCATGTCCCAGAACGCGCGGCCCTGACTGGCGGGAACGGCGATTTCATAGCTCAGCTCGCCCGAGAACGAGATGCGGAACACCCGCGCCCGGATCGCGCCGAATGTCACATCCGTCCAACCCATGAATGTCAGCGCCTCGGCACTGATATCGTCATCGGTCAGCTTCTCCAGCACCTTGCGCGCCTTCGGTCCGACCACGGCGACCTGCGCGAACTGCTCAGTCACGTTGGCCGTGTAGACCTTCCAGTCCCACCATTCGGTCTGAAGCCACTCTTCCATATGCGCATGGATCGACTCGGCGCCGCCCGTCGTGGTGTGACAGAGGAATGTTTCCTCATCGAGACGCGCGACCACGCCGTCATCCATCAGGAAACCGTTCTCGTTGCACATCAGACCGTAGCGGCAGCGCCCCGGCTTCAGCGTCGACATCATGTTCGTGTAAAGCATGTCGAGGAACCGCCCCGCATCGGGCCCCTTGACGATGATCTTGCCCAGCGTCGACGCATCCAGAAGACCAAGGCTGTCGCGCGTGGCCTTGACCTCGCGCTGAACGGCATCTTCGATGCTCTCACCCGGTTTCGGGAAACAATAGGGTCGCCGCCAGGCGCCCACGGGTTCCCAATAGGCACCGTTTTCGGCGTGCCAGCCATGCATCGGCGTCTTGCGCAGCGGCTGGAACGTCTCATCGCGCGCCTCGCCCGCGATCGACGCAAGCGAGATCGGCGTATAGGGCGGTCGGAAGGTGGTCGTGCCCGTCTGCGGAATGGGTTGACCCAATGCATCCGAAAGGATCGCAAGCCCGTTGATATTGCTCAGCTTGCCTTGGTCGGTGGCCATGCCAAGCGTCGTGTAACGCTTGGCGTGCTCGACCGATTCAAAGCCCTCGCGCGCCGCCAGCTGAACATCGCTGACCTTGACGTCGTTCTGGTAATCCAGCCACGCCTTCATCCGCAGCTTGACGCCCGCGCCTTGCGGCATCAGCCAGACCGGCTCGATTCCGGCCTCTCGCGGATTGTCCCCGACCGGCGTCTTGCTGCGCTTGGGCGTGTGACCCGTCGCACCGGCCGCCGCCTTGCCCGCCGCATCGGCGCTTTTCAGCACGTCATCCAGATCCAGATGCCCCTCGGCCGTCCCGGCGCAGCGCACGAAGCCCTCGCCACCGGCACCGGTCGGCGCGTTATCCACATCCGGGCGGAACATGGCTTTTTCATCATCCCACAACAGCTTACCGCCGCAATGGGACCAAAGATGCACGACCGGCGACCAGCCTCCCGACATGGCGACCGCGTCGCATTTGATCGTCTCCAGCGCAGCACCTTCACCGGCCTGCACGCAGATTTCCACGGCCTCGACCCGCTTATTGCCCTTGACGCGGGCAATGCCCTTGCCGTTCTCGACCCGAATCCCCAGCTCGATCGCCTCGCCCGCCAGAGCGCCGCCGCCACCGGCGCGGGCGTCGATGATGGCCGGAATCTCCAGCCCCAGATTTTTAAGGGTGATCGCGGTGCGATAGGCATCGTCGTTATTGGTCACGACCACGGTGCGATCCCCGACCGACACCCCGTAATCGACCGCATAATCGCGCACCGCAGAGGCCAGCATGACCCCCGGCACATCGTTCCCCGAGAAACAGATAGGCCGCTCGATCGCGCCCGTCGCGGTCACCACCTGCCCGGCGCGAATACGCCACAGCCGGTGACGCGGCCCGATCGAGTCCGGGCGATGGTCTTTCACCCGCTCGTAGCCCAGAACATAGCCGTGATCGTAAACCCCAGCCCCCATCATGCGGCGGCGCAGGGTGACATTCTCCATCGTTTCCAATTTGGAAACGATTTCGTCCACGAACTTATCCACAGGCTGCCCGTCCACCGTGCCGCCATCGACCGGCGCGCGCCCGCCCCAATGGGGGGTCTGCTCCATCAACAGCACCTTGGCACCCGCTTCGCCCGCCGCCTTGGCGGCCTGAAGCCCGGCAACACCGCCACCGATGACGACGACATCGAAGAAGGCATAGAAATGCTCGTAGCTGTCCTGATCGCGGTCGCGCGGCGCGCGGCCCAGACCCGCCGACTGGCGGATGATCGGTTCATAGACATGCTTCCAGAATGAGCGCGGGAACATGAAGGTCTTGTAATAGAAACCCGCGGGCAGGAAGCGCGACAGTTTCGCGTTGATCGCGCCCACGTCGAATTCAAGGCTCGGCCAGTGGTTCTGGCTCGCACAGGTCAGCCCGTCGAAAAGCTCGGTGGTGGTGACCCGCTGGTTGGGCTCGAACCGGGCGTCCTCGCCCAGACCCACCAGCGCGTTGGGCTCTTCGGAACCGCTCGACACGATCCCGCGCGGGCGGTGATACTTGAACGAGCGCCCAACCAGCATCTGGTCATTGGCCAGCAGCGCCGAGGCCAGCGTATCGCCCTCGACCCCCTTCAGGCGCTTGCCGTTGAAGGTGAATTCCAGCGGCTGCGCCTTGTTCAGAAGGCGGCCGCCATTGGCCAGACGTGTGCTCATGCGAACTCTCTCCAGCTCCAGCCCGGCCGCTTGGCCGAGATCTTGTCCTTGATATCCTGCGGCGGCTCGGTGGTCTGCGCGCTATAGGTGCCGAATACCTCGAGCGTGACGGTGCAGCGCGCGGCGTGAAACCACTTGCCGCAGCCATTGGCATGGCGCCAGCGCTCGAAATGCACACCCTTGGGGTTCACCTTCTCGAACAGGTAGCCGTGGAACTCGTCATCGCTCGAACCGGGGCCGTAGCGCTTGATATGCGCCTCGCCGCCGCCATGAAATTCGGTCTCTTCCGCGGTCACACCGCAGCAGGGGCAGGTCAGGATCAGCATGTCGTGCCTCCGGTGATCTGATAGCCAGGGCGCGTCTGACGGCCCCGGCGAAATGCGTCTGTCGATCTTGCGAATGAACCGGCCATCAATGCGCCACCCCCGCGGCGACGCTTTCGTCGATGAAGCGGCCTTCGCGGAAGCGTTCCAGCCCGAATTCCGATGTCAGCGGCGAATGCCCCTTGGCCATCAGTTCCGCGAACCCCCAGCCAGAGCCGGGAATCGCCTTGAACCCGCCGGTGCCCCAGCCGCAATTGATGAACACGCCCTCGACAGGCGTTTTCGACAGGATCGGCGAGCGATCCCCGGTCATGTCCACGATGCCGCCCCACTGGCGCAACATCTTGAGGCGGCTGATCATCGGGAAGGTCTCGACCAGGGCGCGCACGGTTTCCTCGATATGGTGGAACGATCCGCGCTGCGTGAAGTTGTTGTATCCATCCGCGCCGCCGCCGATCACCATCTCGCCCTTGTCGGACTGGCTCATGTAGCCATGCACGGTGTTGGCCATCACGACCACGTCCATGCAGGGCTTGATCGGCTCGCTGACCAGCGCCTGCAGGGCCACGGATTCGATCGGCAGGCGGAAGCCCGCCATGTCCGCCAGATGGCCCGAATGGCCCGCAACGACGATGCCCAGTTTGTCACAGGCGATGTCGCCCCGGTTGGTGCTGACGCCCGTCACGCGCCCGCCGTCGCGGCTGATGCCGGTGACCTCGCATTTCTGGATGATATCCATGCCCATGGCGCTGCACGCCCGCGCATAGCCCCAGGCCACCGCGTCATGGCGCGCCGTGCCCGCGCGCGCCTGCCAGAGCGCTCCCAGAACCGGATAGCGCGGCCCCTCGAGGTTGATGATCGGCACCAGTTCCTTGACCCGTGCGGGCGATATGAACTCGGTCGTCACGCCCTGCAGCGCATTGGCATGGGCGGTGCGCTCATAACCGCGCACCTCGTGCTGGGTCTGCGCCAGCATCATAACGCCCCGCGGGCTGTACATGATGTTGTAGTTCAGGTCCTGGCTCAGCGTCTCATAGAGGCTGCGCGACTTCTCGTAGATCGCCGCCGAGGCATCCTGTAGGTAATTCGAGCGGATGATCGTGGTGTTGCGCCCCGTGTTGCCACCACCGAGCCAGCCCTTTTCCAGCACCGCGACATTGGTGATGCCGAAATTCTTGCCCAGGTAATAGGCCGTCGCCAGACCATGCCCCCCGGCGCCCACGATGATCACATCGTATTTCTTCTTGGGCTCGGGCGAGGCCCAGGCCCGCTCCCAGCCCATATGGTTGCGCAGGGCTTCGCGGGCGACGGCAAAGGCGGAGTAACGTTTCATGCGCGCTCTCTGAAGAGTGTTGGAATCGCAGGACATCCTGCCATGCCAGCGTAATGCGACAGAACCCTGATTCAAAGGATACCCGGCGCGGCATAAAACGCCCAATTCGCGACATTGAGACATCACGCCGCGATCCACCCGTTGCCCTGCGCGCCTTTGCCTCTTTTTTCCACGGGCGCGGGTCGCTACATGGAGGGACGGATTTGGCGGAGTAAGCATGGTTTTCTGGATCGTCAGTGGCGCGCTTGCGCTTGTGGTCAGCATCATTCTGGGGCTGACCCTTCTTCGGGGTCGTGTCGGCGACAAGCCGCCTGCGGCCTATGACCTGCAGGTCTATCGCGACCAGCTCAAGGAGGTGGATCGCGACCTTGCGCGCGGGGTTGTCGGCCCCGAGGATGCCGAACGCACACGCGCGGAAATCTCTCGCCGGGTTCTGAGCGCCGATGCGCAGCTGCGCGAGGGCGGCGACAGCGGCGGTCAACCCAGTCGCGGCGGCCGCGTGGCGGCCCTCTTGCTGGTGCTGGTGCTGGCGGCGGGGTCGGTCGGGCTTTACAGCCAGCTTGGCGCGCCCGGCTATTCCGACCTGCCGCTCAAGTCGCGCGTCGCGCAATCGGACGCGGCCCGCGCGAACCGTCTTGCCCAGGCCGAGATCGAGGCGCAGATGCCTGCCGCCGATCTCAACCCCGAGGCCACGCCGCAGTTCCTCGAGCTGATGGAGCGCCTGCGTGACACTGTCGAAAAGCGCCCCGATGATCTTCGCGGTTTGACCCTTCTGGCGCGCAACGAAGCCGCACTTGGCGACTACAAGGCGGCTTACGCGGCGCAGCAGCGCATCATCGACGTGAAATCCGCGGATGCCAGCGCCTCCGACTACACCTACCTGGCCGAGCTGATGGTCAGCGCCGCGGGGGGCTATGTCTCGAAGGATGCCGAGGAGGCGCTGCGCAGCGCACTCGAACGCGACCCGCGCAACGCGCCCGCGCGCTATTACCTCGGGCTTTACCTGATGCAGGTCGACCGCCCCGACGCCGCGTTTCGCACCTGGGACGCGTTGCTGCGCGAAAGCAATCCGAACGCGCCCTGGGTCGCTCCGATCCGCCAGCATATCGAGGAGGTCGCATGGCGCGCAGGTGAGACCGACTACAGCCTGCCGCCGCTGCCCGATGCGCCCGCCGCCGCAACCGGCACCGCCCCCGGCCCCAGTGCCGAGGATATCGAAGCCGCAAGTGAAATGAGCACCGAAGAGCGCGATCAGATGATCCGCTCGATGGTGCAGGGTCTTTCAGAGCGCCTCGCTACCGAAGGCGGCAACGCCAGCGAATGGGCTCGCCTGATCGGTGCGCTCGGCGTGCTTGGCGACACCGAACAGGCACGCGACATCTGGACCGAGGCCCAGGGGATTTTCGCGGCGGACCAACAGGCGATGGAGATGCTCCGACAGGCGGCGCAATCCGCCGGCGTGGCCGAATGATCTGCGAGGCGGTCGAGGATTTCGCCGCCGCCCTCCCGGCGGGCCGGGCGCTCCTGGGGCTGGACCTCGGCACCAAGACCATCGGCGTCGCGTTATCCGACCGGCTCCTGTCGGCGGCGACGCCGCTTGAAACCGTGAAACGGCGGAAATTCAGCCTCGACGCCGCCCGGCTGCTCGAAATCACCACCGCGCGCGAGGTCGGCGGCATCGTTCTCGGCCTGCCGCGCAACATGGACGGTTCCGAAGGGCCGCGCTGCCAATCGACCCGCGCCTTCGCCCGCAATCTCGAGAAGCTGACCGACCTGCCGATCGCCTTCTGGGACGAGCGCCTGTCCACCGTTGCCGCCGAACGCGCCCTGCTGGAGGCGGATACGACCCGAAAGCGTCGCGCCGAAGTGATCGACAATGTCGCTGCCTCCTATATCCTTCAGGGTATATTGGACCGTTTGAGTCACATGAGAGCAGGCAGATGAAGGACGAGCAGCGCGATAACGACCGGGTCTGGACCCGCGACGAGGTCGAAAGCCCCTGTGTCCGGCTCTGCGTGGTGCATCCCGAGGCGCGGATCTGCACCGGCTGTTACCGCAGCATCGACGAGATCGCCCGCTGGTCTCGGATGGAACCGCAAGAGCGGCGCGATATCATGGCCGCCCTGCCGGACCGTGCCCCGCTTCTGGCTAAGCGCCGTGGCGGTCGCGCGGCCCGCCTCAAGCGCAGCCAAGGCTAACGCGGCCCGCTAGGCCAGTTCCAGCCAATCACGCGTGCCCGCCGGAAGCTCGGGACGGAAATAGGCAATCATCCGGCCCTCGGGCGGCGCCTTGGCGTCCTTGCCCCATGGCGCAACACCGTGCAGCGCGTGGCGATGCAGGAGATACGCCTCGCCCGGCTGGGCAGCGATCTCGACACGCTGGCAGGTTTCAAAGACCTCGCGCCGCGCCGCCTGATAGCGCGCGGTCAGGTCGATCCCGCCCCAGTCGCTTTCCGGATGCGCCTCCAGTGCCTCGGCGAACATGTCGCGCATGATCCGGTGACTGCCCTCCCAGACCACCATCGGGCTCGCCGTGGCGTTGCACGGCGTCAGCGGCAAGCCAAGAATATAGGCATGTCGCTCCATCAGCATTCGCTGACGCGCCGGACCAACCGGCAGCAGCCCGTCCACATGCGCCGCGTCCCGCTTCAGCCTGTAACGCGCCGCCGCCTCGTTTTCGCCCGCACGGGGACGCGGATAGCCGGGATATATCACCGAAACCTGACCGCGATGCAGCGGCAACACCCCATAAAGATCGCAGGCGGCGCGAAAGGCCGCCCCGGATAGCGGCCCCGCCTGCCCCACTGCGCCATCCGGCCCGTTGGGCAGCGTGTCGACGCCGACAAACCAGGTGCCCTCGCATTGCAGCCACTTGGCCTGCGCCTCGGGATCGCGAATATGACGCAAGGCCACCGCGCGCGCCTCTTCCGCCCATGCCGCGACCTTGGCTTCGGACGGAAACAGCGCCCAGCCCTTGTCGTGCAACTCCGCTACCATCCCAGCGATTTGCGCAGCATGTTCAACGCGACCAGCGTGATGAACACCGCGAAGATCCGCTTCAGCGGCTTGGGGTCGGTTGCGTGCGCCAGCCGCACACCCAACGGGGCCGTGATCAGGGTCATCGCGATCACCGTGACGAATGCCACCAGATTCACCGCGCCGAATGTCAGTGGCGGGCGGTTTTCAGGCGCAATCTCGAGGAACAGGAAACCGATCACCGACGGCAATGCGATCGTCACGCCGAACCCTGCCGCCGTCGCCACGGCCCGATGGATCGGCACGCCGTAAAGGCTCATGATCGGCACACCGAAACTGCCTCCGCCTATCCCCATCAACACCGAAAGGAACCCCAGCACCGGCGACATGACCGCCCGCGTGATCCCGGTCGGCATCTGCGGTCCCAGCCGCCAATGCGCGCGCCCGAACCCAAGGTAAAGCCCCACGATGATACCCAGCACACCGAACACCCCTTGCAGTGTGCTCGACCGCAGACTTGCCGCCACTAGCACGCCGATCACCGCGCCAACCGCGATCCCCGGCGCCCATGTGCGCAGGATCGACCATTCCACCGCGCCCTTCTTGTTATGGCTCAGAACCGAACGCACCGAGGTCACGATGATTGTCGCCAGCGATGTCGCCAGGCAGATTTGCATCAATTGCGGGCCGCCATAGCCAAGCGTCTGAAACGCATAGAAAAACGCCGGCACCAGCACGATGCCGCCGCCGACACCCAACAGGCCGGCCAGCACCCCGGCAAAGGCGCCGATCACCAAAAGCATCACCAGCATCTCGATCAGCAGCATCGTATCGGGCATATCCGCGCCTTTCCTCTGTCCTCGCGCAGCAGGCTTACACCTGCGCTCCGCCAAGGGAAAGGCCGCGCATCGCGCGCTTTCTCTCGCCGCTCGAACGTCAGACCCGCACGCGGGCGTCCGTCATCGCAGGCTCGATCTGCGCCAGCGCCTCTTCTACCAGCTCAGGGCCCGCGCCGGGGCGGCTTGCACCCTCGGACAGGACTCGCCGCCAGGCCCGCGCGCCGGGCCGCCCGGCGAAAAGGCCCAGCATGTGTCGCGTCACCTGGTGCAGCCGCCCGCCCGAATCCATGTGGCGCGCGATATAGGGCAGCATCGCGCGCACCGCGTCCTCGGCTGTGCTGTCCCGGCCATCCTCTCCGAATATCACCCGGTCCGCCGCGCAGAGAATATCGGCGGGCTGGTGATAGGCCGCGCGCCCGACCATCACGCCGTCAAGCCCGGCCTCCAGGAAGCCACGGGCCTGTTCAAGCGACCCGATCCCGCCATTGACCGACAGATGCAGCCCCGGAAACAGCGCCTTCATACGTAGCACCAAATCATAATCGAGCGGCGGAATATCGCGGTTCTCCTTGGGCGAAAGCCCCTGAAGCCACGCCTTTCGCGCATGGATCGCGAAACGCTCCACCCCTGCCGCGCCGACCCGCGACAGGAACTCTGGCAACACCGTCTCCGGATCCTGCTCATCGACACCGATGCGGCATTTCACCGTGACCTCGACAGGTTGCACCTCGATCATCGCGGCACAGCATTCGGCGACAAGGCCCGGATCCTTCATCAGCACGGCGCCGAACGTGCCCGATTGAACCCGGTCGCTGGGGCAGCCGACATTGAGGTTTATCTCGTCATATCCCGCCTCTGCCCCAAGCCGCGCCGCCTGCGCCAGTTCCTCGGGGTCCGATCCGCCCAGCTGCAACGCGACAGGATGTTCTTCGGGGCCGTATTCCAGCAGATGCACCGCCCCCCCGCGCACCAGCGCCGGAGCGGTCACCATCTCGGTATAAAGCAACACGCGCCGCGACATGAGCCGGTGCAGGTATCGGCAATGCCGGTCGGTCCAATCCATCATGGGCGCGACGGACAGACGGGAAGCCGTTGATATCTCCTTTTTTCTTTTTTTCTCAGCCACTTCGGCGCACCTTCAGCTCGTCTCGTTTCCGCTCATTATGGACCAAATCAGTCGATTTTGACACTGGATTTGGTCCTGTGGACCAAATACAGTTCCATGGACCAAATGGGGAGACCATCATGGGCTCGATCACCACGCGCAAACGCAAGGATGGACATAACAGCTACAGGGCACGTGTACGAGTGATGCGCGAGGGCACCGTCTATCATGAGACGAAGACTTTTGACAGACGTCCAGCTGCGACCGCCTGGATAAAGAAACGCGAGAAAGAGCTAGCAAGACCTGGTGCGCTGGAAGAGTTGAACGCATCCGATCCCCCGCTGTCCAAAGCGATCGAGCGCTATACCGAGGAAGCCGTGAAGGACATCGGCCGCACGAAAGCGCAGGTCCTCAGGACCATCACCACCTACCCGATCGCCGATCTGCCCTGCTCCACCATCAAGGCGAAGGATATCATCGAGTTCCTTCAGTCACTGCCTGGACAACCGCAAACCGTCGGGAACTACGCGAGCCATCTCGCCTCCATTTTCGCCATAGCCCGACCGATGTGGGACTTTCGACTGGATGACCGGGAGATGAGAGACGCGATCACCGTCGCGCGCCGCATGGGGATCATCTCCCGTTCTGCGCAGCGGAACCGCAGGCCCACCCTTGATGAACTCGACCGGCTGCTGGCCCACTTCATTGATCGGCGCCAGAGAACGCCTCAAGCCATGCCCATGCACAAGGTGATCGTTTTCGCTCTCTTCTCGACGCGCCGACAGGCAGAGATCACCCGGCTCACCTGGGATGACTTTCAGAAGGAGCACAAGCGCATCCTGGTCCGCGACATGAAGCATCCCGGCGAAAAACTCGGAAACGATACCTGGGTCGATCTGCCTGAGGAGGCCATTCGGGTCATCGACAGTATGCGCAAGAGCAAGGCTGAGATCTTCCCCTACTCCCCGGACGCGATCACGACCAACTTCACACGCGCTTGCAAGCTACTCGGGATCGAGGATCTGCACTTCCACGATCTGCGCCACGAAGGCATTTCCCGGTTGTTCGAGATGGGTTGGAACATCCCCCATGTCGCGGCGGTCAGCGGACACAGGTCTTGGGTTAGCCTGAAACGCTATACGCACATCCGAGAAACAGGCGACAAATATGCAAACTGGCCGGGAATGCAGGTCGCAATCGACAGAGCCTGAGCTCAGCCCGCCTTGCCGAAGGTTCCCCAGCCTGAAACTTTGAAGGAAGCTCAAATAGGCCACACTCCAAGCGATCTGCCTTCAAATTATCGAAGTATCGTTGGTTGCGGGGGCAGGATCTGATCACAACTTGCGCCCCGAGCAAGTAAAGATGGTTGCGGGAGGGCGCACCCATCATAACTTGCCACTGGACGGTCGGCCCATGGGGCCAGATGATGTTAGAGATGTATCTAAGAAAATTGCGATGGTTGTGGGGATTTCCCGCGGTCTGGAATTGCTATTTCGAGCGGTAGCTTAGCCTTGGCGGAAACGCGACAGCACTCTTGAGCGCTGCCCTCCGAAGGTGGAGGTTTAAATCCCGATAACGCGTCACTACTTCGTTGGTCTTTCAAACAACGTAAGAAACTACCGGCCCCGTTCGCGGGGCCGGTAGCCAAATTAGGCTGTCAGAGCAGAATTCCCACCGTCGTTCTTCCAGCGCCGCCAGGCGGGAAAGGCCAGCGCGAGCACGCCGAGGGCCACATGGGCAAGCGCGATACTGAGCGTGAAGCCGGCTACGAGAGCCCATGGGCTGATCGCAGCCCAGACACCCGCAACCATACGCGCCCAGTCAAGCCCTTCATGCGGTCGCCAAAGCGCAATTGCGGCAAGCACTGCGATCAGTCCTCCTGTCAGTAGGGCGCTCCAGAAGGCAATATCGGTCATCGTGACGACGAAGGGCAACCCAGCGAGGGCTAGGCCCGCGAGAAGGCTGATGCCGTCGCCAAGCTTGTCATAGTTCGTGGTCCAGGTCTTGCTCATGGTGTTACCTCCTTTCTCTTCACCAGGGATTCAATGCGGCCGAGCCAGCCGCTTGGGCGCCGGCGCAGGCAGGAAGGGCAACAGCTCCTCCTGCGAAATCGCACCGGTCGCGATCTCTTCCAAGGCAAGCTCTTCGGTTGCTTGCCGTTTAGGTTCGACCCGCGGTTCTGCCCCGGCCCTCAGCGCCCGGCTGCGGGCGCTCGCGGCGAGGACCAGTGCGAAACGATCGGGCACCGCCTGCTGGGCATCAATTGCAACGAAGGGATTCATGCCGCCCTCCCTTCCTCAACGGATGGATACAATCCGTCGGCGGCCACCGCCGCTTCAAGCGCCAACAGCGCTCGTTCAACCTCGGCAAACTGCGATGCACGCTGGTTTTCCGGCATGCCTTCGGTGCTGGCGACATCCTGAAGATACTCCGTGTAGGCCCAGTTCATCAGGATAGAACGGCGAGCCTCCAACGACAGGCTGGCGTCCGAAGCAACTTCAATGGGAGAACGCCCATCATCGCCGCCTTTCGGATCGCCCCGCCGTTTTGCGCCGGCCATCGCGTCACGATAGGTTTGCCGCATCTCGGACAGTCCGAGCCGAGAGAGCGTGGCATCGGACCACAGCCCGGCCTGCCTGTCCCGTGCCCGGGCGGCACGGCGCGCGGCTTCGCCTGCCGGCAGATGCACCTCGTAAGCCACCCCCAGACGCTTTGCATGGCGAATAGCGGCTTCCAGCGTCGGAAAGCTAAGGTCTATCTGCTGGATCGTGTCGTCGCCACCCGTCCAGCCCATCAAAGGCTCGAGCCAAGGACCGGTCCGGCGTGGAAAGCTCATCTTCCAGCCCTTCGTACGCGTGCGCCCCGAGGTCATCGCCGATTTCGACGGTTTCCATATCCGGGCGACCGCATCGTCCGGCAGAGAAGAGTCCCAGTCTGGTCGCGAACCGGCCTGACTCAGAATGGGTGATACATGTGATTGTCCTGTGAAATCTCCGCTGATCACGTTCATCTCTTAGCCTCCAGATTGCAGGAAGGGCGTCCGGCCGCCACCCGAGCGGCCGGAACGTCCCGTTCTGGGTCCAAGCTGGTTCAGGCCGCGACCGGTTCCGGCTCTGGAGCTGTCTCGAGCTGCCTGGTCTCGAGACCCTCGGTCGCCTCAGCCGACGCGATCTCGATCCGACGCGGTTTGAGTTCCTCGGGGATCTCGCGCTTGAGCTCGACGGTCAGCAAGCCGTTCGACAGCGTGGCCGCTTCGACCCGGACGTGATCGGCCAGTTCGAACCGACGTTCAAACGACCGGCCGGCGATGCCACGATAGAGATAGCTGACACCGCCGTCACCTTCGGGCGTCTCCTTGCGGCCCGACACGATCAGCATGTTCTTGTCTTGGGTCAGGGTCAGATCGTCTTCGGCAAAGCCCGCCACCGCCATGTCGATGCGATAGTCGTCCTCGCCGGTCTTGACGATGTCATAAGGCGGCCAGTTGTCGAGCGTCTCCACTCGACGGGCTGTCTCGAGCGCGTCGAGCATACGGTCGAAGCCAACGCTCGAACGGAACAGAGGTGCAAAATCAAGTGTCGTTGCCATAGCCATATCCTCCTTTGAGCAACATGGGTACAGACATCGGGAGCACCGCAGGAGCGATGTCCCGCTTTATGGCCGATCCCCATCTGGGCGATCTGCATAAAGTGATTTGGAACAGCACCTTACGGTTTCAAGAGGATGCTCGGAAACTTTTTTCTACGAACAGCTCTCCTATATTTCTCTTGCTTCCTTGTAGCATTCGAAAGGAGGAGATCATGACCGAAAACGACGTGAAAAGCATCCTGGGTCCCGGCACGGACCCCACGCTTCTGTCTGATATTCTGCGCACCGGCGCCGACGCCTCCGAACTTGCCTGTGCCAAGGCCTGGGTCGAGGCGGACGAGGCGCAGGTCGATGCCCATAGCCCCTTCCCATCGGGCCGGGTCGCCCGGCTGGTCGAATTGCTCGAAGCCGATCAGGAAGAAGATGATCTGCAGTAGCAGAAATCGGGCTGGCGCAGACGATGGCGCCAGCCCGTCCCTTCAGGTGGTCACAATAACCCGAACCGGTCCGTCGCGACGCAGAACATCGGCAACCACGTGGGTGCCAGACCGGCGCAGAGCCACATCGACGGATCCACCATCAAGGCGGAGATTGCGCAGCACGACCTCTCCCAGAAACTCCGGAAGGATCGGTTGCTCGAAGATCACCTGCCGCGCCTCGGCGTCGAAGCGCAGCCCGAGACAGGCCTGAAGCAGCAAAAGCGGCGCTCCCGCCGCCCAGGCCTGCGGCGTACAGGCCACCGGATAGAAGGTGGGGCCTTGCGTCTCGCGGCGCGGGAAGCCGCAGAACAACTCCGGCAACCGTCGCAGGTCGATATAGGTGGCCGCAGAGAAGATGCCCTCGAAAATCCGTGCGGCCTCTTCACGGAACCCGTAGCGCGCCAACCCCGCCCCGATCAGCGCATTGTCATGGGGCCAGACCGACCCGTTGTGATAGCTCATCGGATTGTACCGTGCCTGACCCGCGGCAATGGTCCGCACTCCCCATCCGCAGAAAGACGACGGCCCCATCAGGGCTCGAACGACCGTTTCGGCGCGCTCCTCCGGGACGATTCCCGTCCAGAGCAGATGGCCCGCGTTCGAACTGCGTACTCGGCAGGGCCGTTTGTCACCATCGAGGGCGAGCACATAGGTTCCAAGCTCATCGTCCCAGAACGCCGCGTCAAAACGGGACTTCAATTCCGAGGCCTTTTGCGCCTGTTCCTCCGCGATCCCGTCATGACCGAGTTCCCGTGCGATCTCGGACGCAGCCAGCCGGGCAGCATAGACGTAGCCCTGTACCTCGCATAGCGCGATCGGCCCCTTGGCCAGCGTCCCATCGGCGTGAAACACCGCATCATGACTGTCCTTCCACCCCTGGTTGGCGAGCCCCTTGTCGCTGCGCCTCCCGTATTCCACGAAACCGTCGCCGTCCCGATCGCCATAGGTCTCGATCCAGTCGAGCGCCGCACAGACATGCGGCCAGAGTGTTTCCAGCACCACCCGATTGCCGGTGCGTTCGAAATACGCCCCGGCGAGCATCACGAACAGCGGTGTCGAATCCACGCTGCCGTAATAGCGCCGGAACGGAACTTCGCCGGTTTCCGCCATTTCGCCATAACGCACTTCATGAAGGATCTTGCCTGGCTCGGCATCGGTATCCGGATCGAATTCCGTCGCCTGGTTGGCCGCAAGATGCAGTAAAACGCCCCGCGCGACCGCCGGGTCGAGCCAGAGCATTTCCCAGGCGGTGATCAGAGCATCGCGCCCGAACACGGTGCTGAACCAGGGCACGCCCGCATAGGGATAGGGCCCCTCCTCCGTATCGGTCATGAGCATGTAGAGGTCCGAGACCGAACGGCGCATGGTCTCGTTGAATATCTCGTTGGAGCTTTGCACCGTGGCTGCGCGGGAAGAAGAACGTCTGAGTGCGCGGCGCGCGTCCCGCAACGAGCGGAAAAACAGGCGCGACGGAGGATCCTCAGCCCCATTCACGTCGCAGCCGATCTCGATAAAGAGCGAACGCGTTTCGCCGGGGGCGAGGCTCAGACGATAGACGGCTTTCCCCGGCTCAAGCTGCGCAGGCGCAGGATCAAAACGCAGAGCGGTGCTACGTGGATTGTGGTCGAGCCCCCGGTACGACAAGAGCACGTGCGAGCCATCCACCTCCGGCAAGAGCGACGTTCCCCGGCGGGCCCGCACCCGGCCACGGACCTCAAAAATATCCGCAAAATCGGCCTCAAAGGCGATTTCCAAGGTAATCTCATGTGGGGCCTCGTCGAAATTGCGTACCGCCAGCCGCTCATAACACGTGCCCTGCCAGAGAAACCGCGTCCGGCGCATGTGGATGCGATCATGCGCAATCAGACAGCGACCGGTTTCGTCATAAAGATCGGGATTCGTCAGATCGCAGGTCAGCGTGGCGTTATCGTCGCGCAATGTGGACGAGAGCAGCATGGGCCGCTCTCCCCCGATGGTCAGATAGTAATGCGAGAGATACCTGGTGTCGCGATGGAACAGGCCCTCGGGGCTGCCTGGCCCCGAGAGCACATCGCCATTGTGATCGAACACGGCGAAGGTATCGCCGTGCTTCAGGGTTCGTGGCCGCCGCTCCTGCAAGGAGGCTGCCGCCGGGATGAAGAATTGCGCCGGCGGCGCGACCAGTTGCGACGCACGCAAGGCCGTCTGTTGCAGCGCCTCGGTCATCTTACTCTCCTTCGCACTCATTCCGCTGCATGCAGGACATGGGCCCCATGGCCGCCGAGCATATGCGGGAGCGGCATCGTAACAGCCTCGACGCCCGGCAGCCCGCGATAGATTTCGACATAGTCGCGCGCCATGCGATCTGCGGTGAAGCGTTCTTCGAACGTCTCGCGCACGATTCCTCTGCTGATACGGTCCAGCTTGCTGACGGCCGCGACAGCGTCCTCCAGCGAGTGCACGACATAGCCGGTCAGCCCTGGCTCCACGATCTCGGGCACTGAGCCATTCGCCCATGCGATTACAGGCGTGCCGCAGGCCATGGCCTCGATCATCACCAAGCCGAAAGGTTCGGGCCAGTCGACCGGGAAGAGCAGCGCCCGCGCGTTCCCGAGAAATTCGGCCTTTTGCTTCTCGTTGATCTCTCCGATGAACTCGACATTGTCGTGGGCGTCGACCATAGGCGCGATGATCTCTTCCCAATACTTGCGATCCGCATCGCCTATCTTGGCGGCGATTTTCAGTGGCATCCCCGCCCGCGCCGCAATTTCGATGGCGCGGTCCGGGCGTTTCTCCGGCGAAATCCGTCCGAGGAAAGCAAGATAGTCGCCGTTCGGGCGTTCGGTGAAGGGCAGCAGAGTCTTGGGAAGACCGTGATAAACTGTTCCTGCCCAGTTCACGAAGGGCACCGGACGGCGCTGGTCGTCCGAGATCGAAACGAGCGGATAGTTCGGGAAGGTCGCATAGAAGGGACGAAGATCAGGCCCGTCGAGCCGGCCGTGCATGGTCGTCACCATGCGATCGGCGAATGCGCGCGCCATGGGATAGTGCAGGAAGTCGATGTGAAAATGCAGCACGTCGAATTCATCGGCCCGCAAGCGGACTTCCTCCAGCATGGCGACATGCCAAGGCAGCGAGTTCTTCACGTTCGGATCGAGCCGGAGCGCTTCCTTGCTGCACGGAACCAGGTGGGCCTTGGTCCGGCTGTCGCCGCTGGCGAACAGCGTGACTTCATGGCCCTGCCTGACCAGTTCTTCGGTGAGATAGGAGACGATCCTTTCTGTTCCCCCATAGAGACGCGGCGGGCAACTTTCTTCCAGCGGTGCGATCTGTGCGATCTTCATCGGCAAAACCTCCTCTTCTGAGCGAAGCCTCAACAATGGATGCGAGAAGGTCGTCTACGATCACCCCGCCTGGGCATGACCGCCGGATGTGGCATCTCGAATTCGGACAGTCGTGATACAAGATCACTGCCATCCGCCGGACCATGGTTCCGGAACGCGAGATGGCCTTGCCCGGCAAAACCTCCTGCGCAAAACAGCGATGTCAGATAGCAGGGAACCCCTGCGAAAAGTTCAGTTAGAAATCGACTTTGGAGTTTCAACCCCCTCCCGCGCGCAAAAAATATGGCGCGAAGCAGGCAGGTGCTGAGTGTGCGTTGGCCGCATTCACGCTGCGCGACGAACCACAACCGCTCCAATCAGCATGCTCAGCCCCAACGCAAGGAACAGAGGGTCGGCGATCTTGGCTTGCAACAGGCCGGAGGCAGTCGTGACAGAGATGAGCATCAAGCTGAATTCGCCGCCATGGGCCAGGATGGCGCCCGCGCGAAGCGCAGTCTCGAGCTGTTCTCCGAACATGCGGGTCAGGGCAACAACAAGCGCGAGTTTCACCACCATGAGCACAAAAAGCCATGCCAACACCATTGGCCATGTCGACCAAAGCGCACCTATATGGAGTTGAGCTCCGATACCGATGAAGAACACCCCGACGAACAGATCCCGGAACGGCCTGATTTCCCGTTCAACGAATTGGCGGGCGTCGCCCTCAGCGATCATCATGCCGGCAGCGAAGGCACCGAGCGCCGGCGAAAGACCCGCAACCTGCGCAATAATGGCCGCGAGCAAGGCAACGGTCAGGGCCAGAAGCTGTGCGAGTTCAGCCTCGCCCTGGGTTGCGACCCATCCGGCAAGCCGCTGAAGCATTGACCGGGCGATGAAGAGCGCCCCGACGAGCACGCCCATGCCCTCGACCATCTTCAGGACGTCGTGCCCGCTTTCCACGACTCCTGCCGCGGCGATGACATCGTGAAAGGCCAGAAAGCCGACGGCCGCCAGATCCTGAAACAGCAGAACAGCGATCGCGACCCGTCCCTGGGGCGTCCCGAGCGCATCGCCGCCCGCCAGGACCTTAAGGCAAAGCGCGGTCGACGACATCGCGACCGCGCCAGCGATCAGAACCGCCGCCGCCGGCGCGATCTCGGTAAAGACGAGCAGCCCTGCGGTGACCGACCCTCCGGTTACGAGCACCTGTGTCAGACCGAGTCCGAAGATCAGCCGCCGGAGCGACACGAGCTTGTCGAGGGAGAATTCCAGACCAAGCGCAAAGAGAAGCAGGATCACCCCGACCTCACCTATAAGCGTCAGTGTGGCACCCTCGGCGATGAGCCCCAGACCGGACGGCCCGATCACAATGCCGGACAGCAGGAAACCGACCAGTGCGGGGATGCCAAGCCATGCGCAGATCGCGACATGGCAAAAAGCCATCATGGCGAGCAACGCGGCGGCCTCCAACAGCCCCTGGTCGGCGTGCATCAACGTCGCCCGCTTCCATAGACAGTTGCCCCGATCCACGCCGGTGGGTCGGACGCGGGGAAGGATTCAGCACTCGCTTCACAGACCGGGTCTGCAGCCGTCGCGAGTTCCGCTGATAGATCACGAACGCTGGCCGCGTCGATGCCTCGGTGAAGCCGGTGCCGGGAACTCGGTCGGTGGCCGGTCTCGATGCGGTGGGCGCCAGGAGCATCGGCTCCCTTGCTGGTTGGCGCTGTCTCCCACCAGAAGCGGCGCGGTGGCACGGATCGACGTTTGTCCGGCTCGTGGCGCACGATATACTGCCAGTCGTTTCGTTCCGCGAAGGCGATGGCGCTGTCGAGATCAGGGAATGTCAGGCGGATCGGACGATAGGGATCTTTGGTTGCGGTCCAGCCCATAAGAGGCTCGATGACCGGCGCCCGGGCCGTCTCAAACTCGAGTATCCAATGCTGCCGCCTGATTGGAGCGGAGGTGTGAGACGAGCGAGCTGGCCTGTAGATCAACGCTGTCGGCACGTCTGGAGATGTCAGGTCAGTTCCGGGGATCTTCGGTCGAAACGGTGGGCGGTTGTGTCCTTTCAGCATGATTTACCTCTCTTCGGATTGCGGCACCGGCGGCGTCACCGCCGGTGCGCGGGCCATCATTCAGAGGCGGGCTCAGCCTCTTCGCTATCGGCTTTGCCCGGCACTTCGGGGGTCTCGGTTTCTCCTGCGCTCTCCAGCTTTTGGAACGTGATCTTCTGATCATCCGCGGTCCAGGCGACGCGCACCTTGTCGCCGTCCTCGATCCGACCGGAAAGCATCTCGCGGGCGAGCTCAGTCTCCAGTTCCGAACGGATTAGCCGTCGCAACTCGCGGGCGCCGAACTCTGGCCGGAAACCCACTGCTCCGAAATGCTCCGCAACGCTTCCGTCATAGTCGAGCTCGACCCCCTGGGTCAGCGCCGTGCGGGCGACACGGGCCAGCTGCAGCTCGACGATCTGCCGGATTTCCGACTGGTTCAGAGAATGGAAGACGATGATTTCGTCGATCCGGTTGATGAACTCGGGCCGGAAATGGGCACGCAACACGTCCATCAGTTCGGCCTTCTGCCCTGCCTCGTCGAACTCCTTGGTTCCGCGCTTGCGAAGGTTGCGCTGGATGATATCGGAGCCGAGGTTCGACGTGGCGATAATGATGGTGTTGGTGAAATCCACCACGCGGCCCTTGCCGTCGGTCAGGCGGCCATCGTCGAAGACCTGCAGCAGGATGTTATAGACATCTGCATGCGCCTTCTCGATCTCGTCGAGCAGCACGACAGAATAGGGCCGGCGCCGGACCCGTTCCGTCAGCTGGCCGCCTTCGTCGTAACCGACATAGCCCGGCGGGGCGCCAACCAGCCGCGCGACCGCGTGACGTTCGCCATATTCGGACATGTCGATGCGGATCATCGCATCCTGATCACCGAAGATCGTCTCCGCCAGAGTCTTGGCCAGCTCGGTCTTGCCGACGCCGGTCGGGCCGAGGAACAGGAAGGTCGCGGTCGGGCCGGAGCCCTCGCGCAGCCCGGCGCGCGCCAGTCGCACGGCATCGGCAACGGCATGGATGGCCTCTTCCTGGCCGATTACCCGCTCATGCAACTTGTCCTCGAGTTTCAGCAGCTTTTCGCGCTCTTCTGTCGTCAGTTCGCTCACCGGCACGCCGGTCAGTTTCGAGACGATCTGCGCCACGTGGTCGGCGCGCACTTCAGCCGTCGCAGAGGCCCGGTCGCGCTTCCAGGTTTCCATCAACTCGTCAAGCTCGACCTGTTTGGCTTCAAGCTCTTTCTTGAGTTCAGCAGCACGGTCGAACTGCTTCCTCCCCGCAGCGTAGTCCTGCTCGCGCCGGATCTGGGCGACCTCAGCCTCGAGCTCCTGGACATCGACGGGACGCGCGGTAGCGCTGATCTTCACGCGCGCGGCAGCCTGGTCGATCAGGTCGATGGCCTTATCGGGCATGAAGCGGCCGGTGACGTAGCGGTCGGAAAGCTCGGCCGCCGCGACGATGGCCTCGTCGGTGATCGTCACCTTGTGGTGGCTTTCCAGCGTGTCGCGCAGTCCGCGCAGGATCATGATCGTCTGCGCCACCGTCGGCTCATCGACATAGACCGGCTGGAAGCGGCGCTCCAGCGCGGCGTCCTTCTCGATGTATTTCTGGTACTCGTTCAGGGTGGTCGCGCCGATCAGGTTCAGCTCGCCGCGGGCCAGCGCCGGCTTGAACGTATTGGCGATGTCGAGCCCGCCTTCGCCGCCGCCCTGTCCGGCTCCGACGATGGTGTGGATCTCGTCGATGAACAGGATCATGTCGGCCTTGTTGGCCTCGATCTCCTTGAGGATCTTCTGGACCCGCTCCTCGAACTCACCGCGATATTTCGATCCGGCCACCATCGAATTGATGTTGAGTTCGACCAGCCGTTTGTCGCGCAGCGCCTCGGGCACCTCGCCCGCGACGATGCGCTGCGCCAGCCCCTCGATGATCGCGGTCTTGCCGACACCCGGTTCGCCGATCAGCACCGGGTTGTTCTTCTTGCGCCGCGCCAGAACCTCGATCGTCGTCTCGATTTCACGCGCCCGGCCGATCACCGGGTCGAGCCTGCCCTCGCGCGCCAGCTTGGTCAAATCGCGGCTGTATTCATCCAGATCAGGCGTGCTCGACGGGGTTTCGACGCGGCCTTCCTCGGCCCCCTGACCGACGACCTTTGTCACCTGCTGGCGTAGCGCCTGCGGCGTCAGGCCCAGCCGGTTCAAGATGCTCGACGCCACGCCCTCGCCCTCTTCGGCGAGACCGATCAGAAGGTGTTCGGGGCCGACATAGGAATGGCCCAGCTCGTTCGAGGCGATGAAGGCGCGGTTCAGCGCATCCTTCACCCGCGGGCTGACGCCGATCTCACGGTCCTCCCCCGTTGCGTCGCCCTTCTTCGCTTCGCTCTCGATCTGGCGGCGCAGATCGTCGGCGTCGATCTTGACCTGCCCCAGCACCGTGCGGACAACATCCGAGCCGGTAAGCGCCAGCAGAAGGTGTTCCGTATCAACCTCGGTCCGGCCGAATTCATGCGCCTTCTGGCCCGCCTCCTGCAAAAGCCGGTTGGCCTGTTCGCTCAGGCGGTCAGCGATATTGATGCCGCCGCGCCGCGCGGTGCGCCCCGCCTGTCGGATAGGGACGGGTTGCCCCTGATCTTCGCCAAGCCGATCGAAAAGGCCACCGGCATCGCCAAAGAATTCATCGAAGAGCGAGCGCCCTCCGAAAAGCGATTCCAGTGGCGATGCGCTACGCCCTTGCCGTCGGGCGATCCTGCGGTAGTCCTCGTCGCAAAGCTCCATCACCTTGCGTTCACCGTTGACAGAGACCTGCGCACGAAAGCTGGCAGGTCGGGATTTGCAGATATCACAGATGCCGTTTGCCATTTTTCACCTCCGTCATGCTCCCAGCCGGAACGTCCGGACTGGGTCTCTGTGTTCAGGCCGCCTCGACCTCCTGAGTGCGGACCTTTTCTGCGATGGCCCGAAGGTCGGGCTCGTCCAGCGTCTCGCGGTAGAGCAGATCGCGGGACGTTTCCTCCAGCAGCGCCCGGTTCGCGTCGAGAAGCGCGACCGTACGCGCGAAGATGTCGTCGATGATCGCCTTGACAGCGGTATCCATCCGCTCGGCCGTTGCCTCGCTGTGGCGGCGGTTGAGCCAGGCGGATTGATCCCCCGTGCCAAGGAAGCCGGGCCGCTCGGTGTCATAGCTGACATGGCCCAGATCGGGGTCCATGCCGTAGCGCGCGACCATGGCCCTGGCGATGTCGGTTGCCTTCACCAGGTCGTCGGCGGCACCGGTCGAAAGGTGATCGTATATGAGCTTCTCGGCCGCACGCCCGCCCAGAAGAACGGCGATCTTGTTCTCCAGTTCCTCGCGGGTCATCAGGAAGCGGTCCTCGGTCGGGCGCTGGATCGTATAGCCGAGCGCACCGATCCCGCGCGGGATGATCGAGACTTTGTGCACCGGATCGACCCCCGGCAGCGCCATCGCGACCAGCGCGTGCCCCATTTCGTGATGCGCCACGATTTCCCGCTCGCGCGCGTTCAGAACACGGTTGCGCTTCTCCAGCCCGGCGACGATACGCTCTACTGCGTTGTTGAAGTCTTCCATGGTCACCGCATCGGCCTTTCGGCGGGTTGCCAATAGCGCCGCCTCATTGACCAGATTTGCCAGGTCCGCTCCGGAAAAGCCCGGGGTCAGCCCGGCGACCTTCTCCGCATCCACGTCCGGTGCGAGCGTCACCTTCTTCATGTGTACCCCGAGGATCTGGATGCGGCCCTTCTTGTCGGGCTTGTCCACCAGCACCTGCCGGTCGAAGCGCCCGGCCCTGAGCAGCGCCGGGTCGAGGATTTCCGGCCGGTTGGTGGCCGCCAGCAGCACGATCCCCGACGACGGGTCGAACCCGTCCAGCTCAGTGAGAAGCTGGTTCAGCGTCTGTTCGCGCTCGTCATGCCCGCCGGCCATCTGACCGGAGGCGCGGGCGCGGCCGAGCGCGTCGAGCTCGTCGATGAAGATGATCGCCGGTGCGTTCTTGCGGGCCTGCTCGAACAGGTCGCGCACCCGGGCCGCACCGACGCCCACGAACATCTCGACGAATTCCGAGCCCGAGATCGAGAAGAAGGTCACGCCCGCCTCGCCCGCCACGGCCCGCGCCAGAAGCGTCTTGCCGGTACCCGGCGGGCCGACCAGCAGGATGCCTTTCGGGATCCGGGCGCCGAGCTTGCCGTAATCCTCAGGCGTCTTCAGGAAATCGACCACTTCCTCCAGCTCGGCCTTGGCCTCGTCGACCCCGGCCACATCGGCAAAGCTGACGCCCGTTTCCTTCTCCATGTAGACCTTGGCCTTGCTCTTGCCGACCTGCAGGAAACCGCCAAAACCCTGACGCTCGGCGAACTTGCGAAAGACGAACATCCAGAGACCGAAGAAGACCACTGCAGGCACCACCCAGGAGAGAAGCACCCCGATCCAGGTGTTTTGCGGAACGCCGGTGATCTCGACATCCGCGTCGTCCAGCCGTTCAAGAATTGCGGGATCGACGATCGTGGTGACGAAGCCAGAGCGGCCGTCGATGGGAGTCTCGAAGGTGCCGGTGATCGTATCGGACCCGACCGAAACCGAAGCGATGTCGCCGTCGGCGAGATACTGTTCGAATTGGCTGTAGCTGATCGGCGCGATGCTGCGGTAGCTGGCGATCAGATCCTGAATAAAGATCACCGCAAAAAATGCGACGATCCAGTACCAGATGTTAAATTCGGTTCTCTTTTCCATCCCCTTCTCTCCTCGGCGCCAACCCGTAGAGATGTTGCTGATTTGTCACATCCGGCCAGATTGGTATTGCTTGAGCCGAGTTCAAGAGGGATCCGACATGAAGATCGAAGCTGGCAACGATGCCCAAAATTCTTACATCCCGTGGCGTGCCACTTCCCGTTAGCCGCGAGTGAAATTTATTGCGATCATGACTGCGACGCCGCGCCACCAATTCCTGAACCTGCTCCAATCCATACTGCTTTTGGCGGGTATGGCGGTTATCGCCTGGTTCATCGTTTCGGCGATTGCGGGACAGGGCTTGGCGATTGCGATCGTCATCGGATCCTTGCTGGGATTGCTGCTGTCACCCGGCATCCCGAAACGCCTTTTGCTGAACGCCTACGGCGCACGCAGGCTCAGCGGGCGGGAATTTCCAGAGGGCATGGCGATACTGGCCGAACTCGCACGCCGCGCCGGGCTGCCGCGTGTACCGGAACTCTACTATGTACCGAGCCAGATGCCGAACGCCTTCGCTATGGGCTCTCCGGATGAAAGCGCCGTCTGCGTCAGTGATGGTCTTCTGCGATTGATGAACCAGCGCGAACTGGCCGGGGTCCTGGCGCATGAGGTCGCTCACATCGCCAACCGCGATCTCTGGATCATGGGTCTGGCCGACGCGATGTCGCGCGCAGTGTCGCTCGCGTCCTGGGTTGGGCAACTCATCCTGCTGCTGAACCTGCCGCTCATCCTGGCCGGCGCGGCTTATGTGCCCTGGCAGGTACCGCTTGTCCTGATCTTTTCACCCACGATCATGGCCCTTCTTCAGCTCGCGCTGTCGCGGGCCCGGGAATACGATGCCGACAGGGGTGGCGCCGAGCTGACCGGCGATCCCGATGGCCTCGCTTCGGCCCTCCTCAAGCTGGAACGTCGCGTCGGGCGCGTCTGGGAAGACATGTTCCTGCCCGGACGCCGCATCCCCGAACCCTCGCTCCTGCGCACGCACCCGCCCACCGCCGATCGAGTCCGGCGGCTGCGCGCACTTTCCGGACCCCGCCGACCGGTCCCACCGTCCGTTCCCCTGAACGCACCGCGGGCTGTGCGCGTTTCCACGCCGCGTTACGGGCCTGGGGGCGTCTATCGATGAGAACATTTTTTGCGTCGAGGTCTTGAAGTTGCAAATAGGCAACACTTTATCCGCAGCGGAACGCCCAGTTGGGGTTTCACGGATACGCGACAGGTTCGGCTGATTCAGCGGACCGCCTGGCGTTCGCCCGAGGGGGAGCGCATGGCAGACGCGAATGCTCTAGACCGCCGCCAAAATGGCGAACCTTGAAGCATGTCCGTTCTCCGCGGGCGTTCAGTGGCGTGGTGACAAATCCACGCCGTCAACTGAAACGACGGAGGCGAAACATGCTCTATCCCACCTACACACGTCGCAGCGATCCGTTTGCGCTCGATGCTGCGCGATTTTGACGGGACCTCTCCTAGCCGCGTAACCCAGCCCGTTTTCCCCGCCGTAAACGTCTGGCAGGGCGACGAGGCGGTCGCGATCACTGCAGAACTCCCTGGCGTGGATCCGGCCGACATCGACATTTCCGTGAAGGAGAATGTCCTGACGCTCTCTGGCGAGCGCAAGGCGCCCGAAATTCCGGAAGGCGCCCGCTGGCACCGCAACGAACGCGGCTTTGGCAAGTTCGCTCGTTCGGTTCGGCTACCCTTCGTGGCCGCGGAGGACAAGGTCGAGGCGCGGATGACCAACGGTGTGCTCCGCATCGTGATCGGCCGCCCCGAAGAGGACAAGCCGCGGAGAATCGAGATCAAGGCTGCGTAAAAGGAGGACCAATATATGACCAACGATGTAACACATACTGCCGACAAGACCCCGGCCGAGACACCGGAAACCACCACCGGCCGTCGTATCTATAGGCCGCTGACCGACATCGTCGAAACGGCTGACGGGGTGACACTGACACTCGAGATGCCGGGCGTCGCCGCCGAAGACGTGGATATCACGCTCGAAAAGCGCGTGTTGACGATCAGAGGTAAGGTCCATGCCACGCAGCCCGAGAAGCTGCAACTGGCCTATGCCGAATACGGCGAGGGCGATTTCGAGCGAGCCTTTACCATGTCCGACGATTTCGACCCCGACAAGATCGGCGCGCAGGTCTCTAATGGTGTGCTGACCCTGACGCTGCCGCGCGCAGCGGAAGCCCAACCCAAAAAGATCACGGTAACGGCGTCGTAAGCCGGGCACGTCGCACCAAAAAAGAAGAAAGGAGAACTCACATGCAGATCAAGGACCTGATCCCCTGGGCGCGGAAGGATCATGCGCCCGACCCGAAAAGTGATGACCAGAACCCCATCGCCACCCTTCAACGCGACATGAACCGTGTGTTCGAAGGCTTCTGGAACCGCGTCGGCGATTTCGACTGGCCCTGGGGAGGCGGCGAGGCGAAATCCGACGTGGTCGAGACCGAAGATCACGTGGAGGTATCGATCGAACTGCCCGGGATGGAAATGAAGGACATCGAGGTCACCGTGACCGATGACATCCTGACCATCAAGGGCGAGAAGAAGATCGAGCGGCAGGAGGAGAAGAAGGGCTATTATCTCTCCGAACGCAGCTATGGCGCGATCTATCGCACGATCCCGCTACCGCCGGGAGTCGACGGTGAGAAGGCCGATGCCAGCTTCAAGAACGGCGTGCTGACGATCAAGCTGCCGCAGACCCCGGAGGCGCAGGCCAAGGTCAAGCGCATCGAGGTGAAAAACGCCTGATACCAATGTCGTGCCGACAGTACCGTGCTGTCGGCACGACGATCTACACTTCTCCTGTCTTGGACGCTTAAATCCAATCGGGAGAGAGCCATGCAGGTCGGGTTGGAACTTCAGGCGGTTGCCCGGGACAGGTCTTCCGCAAAAGTACTTCCGAGTAGTTCACATAGCTAAAATGGACGAACGATCTCGTCACAAGCACAGCACCAGAACCCTGCACGATTGAGTGCGAGACTCACCTATGGGGGCATCGAGCGGATGACACACGATGAAAAGGAGAGCACGTGACATTGAGTTTCGGCACCTGCGGTGCTTCGTTAATGCAGCCGATCATGGCAGTTTCCGAAAGGCTGGAAGCACGATGGGTGTCCAGCAGTCATCAATCAGTCGATGCATCTGCGATCTCGAGGATCGCCTCGGAACATCCTTGTTCCACCGTCATCGAAGCGGTGTGACCCTAAACCGCGCCGGGCAACAATTTCTACCTCGCGCACGTCAGATAATTCGCGGGCTTGATGAGAGCTTGCACGCGATGGCGGCACTTGGCAGATCGGAAAACGGCAGTATAAGAGTCGGCATTTATTCATCGATTGCCTCGGGCTTTCTGGCCGAATTGCTGTGCTCCTTCGGGGATCAGCACAATCATGTGCAGATCGAATTGATCGATGGAAACCCGGAAGAACACGTCGCTGCCATCCGTCGGCTCAAACTCGACGTCGCTTTCCTAACTGGAACCCGGACCTGGCAAGAATGTGACAGCGCATTAATGTGGTCAGAAGGTGTTTTCGTTGTCCTGCCTGAACGTCATGAGTTAGCCATCCGGACAGCAGTCGACTGGCGCGAGCTTAGCGGCGAGGCTTTCATGGTCAGCAAAACAGCGCCGGGCCAAGAGATCTATGACTATCTGGTGAGGAAGCTGGCAGACCTCAGTTGGCACCCTGACATACATGTGCAATCCGTAAGTCGAGATAACCTGCTGTCATTGGTTGCCATTGGGCGAGGTTTGACCGTGGTCAGCGAGGCGATGACGGTGACGAACCACCCGGGAGTGGTCTTTCGACCGATCAAGGGCGAGCGCCTTCCATTTTCTGCAATCTGGTCGCCGAATAACGACAACCCCGCGTTCAGGCGTCTTCTGAGCATGGCGAGGACAAAAGCAGGGTCGGAAAGAAGCGCGGCTATCAGTGAGCATCTCTGTGGATTTGAGCCGCACGCCTCGCCTTCGCAAACCCGCGATCTGTCGCAATAAACCTCTGGAGCATCGGTACAATCAGCCGGACTGCGTCGGCAACAGGTTGCCCCGTCTCCCGCCCCAGCACCTCGGCATAGGCGACCAGATCGCGATGAACAGATGCTGGCAATTCCACTGTCACCTTCACCGGCTTGTCGTCGGGCAGAGGTCCAAGCTTGAGTTTCGACATGATCAACCTCCTGCGGGTTCGAATACCAGATCGCGGGTGACGATGATCCTGACCGGGAACCCCGGGCGGATGGTCAGCGTCGGCGCGACCTGCAGCTGACGCTGGACGATCTGCTGGCCGGCCTGGTTAATCGTGTCCACAGCGCCATCGCGGATCGCCTGGACCAGGCGGTCCTCGTCATCGGTGGCGAGGTCCGCACCAATCGCGAGCAGCGTGGACAGACCCGCCGCGCGCATCAGATCCCACCAGTGATAGTCAACGCCATCCTCGAGGCCGGCATAGCCGCTCGCATCCGCCCCCGGCAGACGTTCGAGAACAATGGATTGACCGCCGGGAAGGATCAGGCGGTTCCAGACCAGCAGCACGCGGCGTTGGCCGAACGTCACGCCGTCATCGTATTGGCCGATGATGCGGGTTCCTTGTGGGATCAGCAGCAGCGACCCGGTCGGGCTGTCATAGACATTCTCGGTGACCTGCGCGGTGATCTGCCCCGGGAGATCGGAGCGAATGCCGGTGATGAGCGCGGCCGGGATCACCGCTCCCGCCTGAAGGATGTTCGGCGAGGCTGGCGGCTGAATGCGATCCGATGCGACGGTCTGCCGGTCCACCGGACCGTTGAGGAAAGCCGTATGCCGGCTCCCCTCAGGTTGCCCGGAGCCCCCCAGGCCCGGAAGGTTCACTCCGCCCCCGGCCGTCGTTGCCCTGCCAGACGCCGTCTGGAAGAAGACACCGCTCAGACGCGCGGTTTCCTCCTCTGCCCTGCGGCGCTCAGCCTCCGGATCGACGGTCGGGCTCGCAATCGGCGGAGGGCTCACGGGCAAACCCCGCTCCTGCGCGTCAAGGATCGGCCGCCCGAGGTCGCCGGGCAGTGCGGGTCCCAGAACCGGTCCGGTATAGTCGGACGGCAACCCTTCCAGGCCGTCCGCGGCCGGTCGGTTGTCGATGGAATAGAGTTCCCCACCTCCCGGCCCAGCCTCACGGGTCTGGAGCGCATAGATCAGCGCACCCCCGATGCCGAACAGCGCGACCGCTCCGACACCGGCCAGAACCTTACGCGACAGCCGGGTCACACGGGGCGGATCGGGGCGCAGACGCATCGGTGCTGCAAGATCGGTGTCAGTCATGATGCCCCTCCCCTTCGCGCATCCCCCTCCGTCCGCGCATCCGCCTCGCGCTCCTCCATGCGCACGATCCGGACGACCTGCTGGCGGTCTCCTGCGCCCAGCCGAAGCTCGGCGGCGCCGAAGAGGCGATCCACGATCAGAACGTTCCGGTGAATACGGCTGTTCACGATCTGCGGCTCTCCGTCCGAACCGAGCACGAAGAGCGGCGGCATCTCGCCCTGGGCGATGCCAGGAGGGAAGACGACATAAACACGACGGCCATCGTCGAAGACAGAAACCGGACGCCAGGGCGGGCTTTCCCCCTGGATCTGCAAGCCGTAGCGATGATTGCGGGCAGAGGGCGCCGGAATGGTCGGCGCGGTTGCCACAGCCTGTCGACCGCCAGGCGGCGCTGCCGGATAGGCCCAGGCGACCGACGGCATGTAGAGCGCCTCGCGGGCACGCAGCTCGATCGTGTACACCCGCCGGTCAGTGCTGATCACCAGGTTGGTCGAGATGTCGTCCCGCGTCGGTTTGACGAGGATGTGGACGCGGGCAGTGGATCCGGACCCGCTCTCCGTGTCGCCGATGATCCAGCGCGTGGTATCCCCTGCGGCGATCGGACCCGCGCCGGTCAGACGTTCGCCCGGCTCGAGTGCGATGTTGGTGATCTGACCGGGAGCGGCATAGACCTGATAGAGGGCACCTTCCGACCAGGGATAGATCTGGATCGCATTGTAATAGCCCTCGCGGCGCGGTTCGACCCGGGCGGCGGCATTGGCGTTTTCGATACGTCCGGTCGGTGTGCCCGCCGCCGCTCCGCCATGCGCCACTGTCCAGACCGGCGGCGTATGCAAGGGACGAGGGTGTTCCTCGTCATCCGAGGCGGGCGGAGTGGGCAGCGGCGGCACGGACTCGTCGTAACTGAATTCCGGCACCCGGTTGCTGGCGCACCCCGCCAGCACGGATGCGGATAGCAGCAAGGCCACCAAGGTGGGCTTATTGAAGCCGGGAGACCTGGTTGCATGAAGATGCTGTTTAGTCATTGGCTCATCTCCCGCGACCAGGAGATCGCATTGACGTAGATTCCGAGGGGGTTGGCGCGCAGGCGGTCGGCGCTGCGCGGGGTCTGGATCACGACGGTCAGGATCGCCGTCCAGCGCTCGGTCGTGGAAAGCTGACCGTTCTCGTAATGACGCTCGGTCCAGGCTATGCGGAACGATCCCGGCGAGGCCCGGATGACGGAGGACACCTCGACGGCGATCTGCTGACGGCCGACGCGGGTGAACGGGTCGTTCGCACGAGCGAAATCGTTCAGAGCGGCCGCGCCACGGTCCGTGGTGAACTCATAGGCGCGCAGCCAGTTCTGCCGCACGATGATCGGGTCGGCGGGGATGGAACGAACCTGTTCGATGAAACGGCCAAGATGGAAGGCGATCTGCGGATCGGTCGGCTCGTAGTCGGCGGAAGCCGGAGCGACAGCCTGGGCCTCGCCGAGCGCGTCGACCTGAACGACCCAGGGCACTACCGTGCCACGTGCGGATTGCCAGACCAGGGCGCCGGCAAAACCCGCCGCGAGGATCAGGCTGCCGAAGGCCATGTAGCGCCAGTTGCGAGCCTGAACGCGGGCGGAGCCGATGCGCTCGTCCCAGACCTGCGCAGCCCTCTGGTAAGGCGTCTCTGGTTGAGGTGTCTTGCCATAATGCGTGGCGGAACGCCTGAAGAGGTTCATGAGCGGTCCCTTTCGGAGAGATTGACGGAGGTGCCCGAGCCGTGGCTGTCGCCCGACCGGACGGCATGGGCGGCAGCGCGGACGCCATGGCTCACGGCCTGGTTATGGCGCATGCGCTTTGCCCAGGCTGGCGGGCCATCGGAGGCGGACGGGCCGGAAGAAGGCTCGGGTGCCGCTCCGCCAACCGTGCCCATCGAGGTGGTTCCGCCCGTCGCCACCACACCGCCCTTGACGCCCTCGGCGTAGCTGGACTGGATCCCGCCCGCCGCGCGAGAAGACGCCTTCTTGAGCGGTGATGCCGCGGAAGCGGCCCCGGCGCGCGTTACACCAGCCATCCCCCCGGAGAAACCACCTCCGCCCATCGAGCCGAGCGTGTAGGCGCTCGAGGCAGCGCCCGCCGCGGCTGCGCCGCCGCGTGCGAGGGCGGCACCACCAGAGAGCGCGGACCCCGTCCCGCGCGCTGCGAGCATGGTCGCCCCTCCGGCCCCGATCGCAGCGCCACCGACGGCAAGGCCTGTACCTATGGCCGCCCCCGCGCTGAGTTGGGGCCCGCCGGACACCAGACCCGAGGCGATACCGGGGCCGAAGATACCGAGGCCCAGCAGAGACAGGGCAGCCAGAACAATCGCCATGGCGTCATCGATGGTCGGCGTCACGCCTCCGAAGCCCGCGGTGAACTGGCCGAAGAGCGTCGATCCGATGCCGATGATCACGGCCAGCACCAAAACCTTGATGCCGGAGGAAATCACGTTGCCCAGCACGCGCTCGGCCATGAAGGCGGTCTTGCCGAAGAGGCCGAAGGGGATCAGCACGAAGCCCGCGAGGGTCGTGAGCTTGAACTCGATCAGGGTGACGAAGAGCTGCACCGCGAGGATGAAGAAGGCGAGGATCACCAGCGCCCAGGCAAAGAACAGGCAGAGGATCTGGACGAGATTCTCGAAGACCGCGACCCAGCCCATCAGATCGGAAATGCTTTCGAGCAGCGGTCGTCCGGCCTCGAGCCCGGTCTGGGCGACACGGCCGGGGCGCAGAAGATCGGCGGCGGAAAACCCGGTGCCCGAGGCCATCAGACCAAGGCCCGCGAAGCTCTCGAAGACGATCCGGGCGAGGTTGTTCCAGTTGGAAATGATATAGGCGAAGACCCCGACGAAGAGTGTCTTCTTCACCAGCCGGGCGATGATGTCGTCATCGGCGCCCCAGGCCCAGAACAAGGCCGCCAGCGTCACGTCGATCACGATCAGCGTGGTAGCGATGAAGGCCACCTCACCCCCGAGCAGCCCAAACCCGCTGTCGATATAGCTGGTGAAGATGCCCAGGAAGTTGTCGATGACGCCGGTTCCACCCATGGCTCACTGATCTCCCGGACGCTGCGGCGCGTCGGGTGCAGGCGTCCGACCGAGGAACCAGTCACGGCTCTCGGCCCATGCGGCGAGGCAATCGGCATCGCTGGAAGCGGCCTCGCCAAGCTGCTGGCACCGGCGCAGCGTAGCGCGGAGAGGATCGGCAGACGGCTGGAGCGCGGGCGCGGTGCTGGCCGGCACGGGAGCCTCCTTGCGTGTCATCTCGATCACCGTGGCTGCGATCGCGATCGCCACGAACACGATGGCCGCGATCCGGGCCAGCACCTTCCCCTCCATCGTCTCCCCCTCCCGGCCTCAGTTGAACATCTGCGCGTTACCGGGCTGGTAGCCCGAACCCGGCGTCAGGAAGCGCTCGCGCTGGATGCGGCCCTGTTCCGCAGCAGTGGCGCGCTCGGCCTCGGTCAGCGCATTGGCGCGGCCGTTTGCCGAGATCACCGCGATCAGGTCCGAGAGCTGCTGCGATTGCAGTGCGAGGAGCTGGTTGCCCGCCTGTGTGGCCTGAAGAGCACCGACCGCGTTCTGGCTCTGCCCTACAAGTGCAGACATCTCTGCGCGGTTGGCATCGATATTGCCGACGACACCTGCCTGCACGCGCATCGCATCCTGGAGGCCACCGACGGTGTTCTCCCAACGGGACCGGGCCTCGGCGATCAGTTGCTGGTCGGTCGCCGTCAGGGAAAGGTTGCCATAATCCTGCTGGAACATCTGGTCGATGCTCTGCACGTCGAAGGCGATGTTCTGCGCCTGCGCCAGGAGTTGCTGTGTGCGGCTGACGTTCTGCTGGATCTGCTGGAGCGCGGAATACGGCAGGTTGGCGAGATTGCGCGCCTGGTTGATCAGCATCTGCGCTTCGTTCTGGAGCTGTGCGATCTGGTTGTTGATCTGCTCCAGAGCGCGCGCCGCGGTCAGGAGATTTTCGGCGTGGTTGGTCGGATCGTAGACGATGAAAGGCCCCCCGCCGATGCCGAAGAGCGCCTGCGCAGGCGGCGCTGCGATGGGCGACATGGCCATGGGCATCGCCAGCGCGAGGGCGAGCAGCGAAGTGCCCGCGGACCGAAACGTAATCTTGCGTGTCATGGTGTGACTTCCTTTTCTTCAAGGTCGATGTCGGCGTCCTCAACAACAGCGGAGGCCGGAGATGCCCCCTCTGCGTCGATGGCGAGATTGGTGAGGTCGGGGATCAGGTCGGCGGCCCAATCGAGGCCATGCGCCTTCAGCCAGGCGGCGAGGAAGCCGTCTTGGCCGTGCCCGGCGCAGATCTCGGCAATCAGCGCCTGATCCGATTTGGACGATGCCGCGCAGAGTGCCAGTCCGACATCGCTGAGACCCAGCTCGAACAGCCGGTTGCCGCGCCGCGACTGGCAGTAGTAGTCGCGTTTGGGCGTGGCCCGCGCGAGGATCTCGATCTGCCGGTCATTTAGGCCGAAGCGGCGATAGATGGCCGTAATCTGCGGCTCGATGGCCCGCTCGTTGGGCAACAGGAGCCGTGTCGGGCAGCTTTCGATGATCGCAGGCGCGATGGTACTGCCATCAATGTCGCTAAGGCTCTGCGTCGCGAAGATCACCGAGGCGTTCTTCTTCCTCAGCGTCTTCAGCCATTCGCGGAGCTGCTCCGCGAAGGCATCGTCATCGAGCGCGAGCCAGCCCTCGTCGATGATGAGCAGCGTGGGGCGTCCATCGAGCTGATCGCCGATCCGGTGGAACAGGTATGAGAGGACGGCGGGCGCCGCGCCGGTTCCCACCAGCCCCTCGATCTCGAAGGCCTGCACATCCGCCGATCCCAGTTGTTCGGTCTCGGCATCGAGCAGCCGGCCATAGGGCCCCCCGACGCAATATGCGCGCAGCGCCTGCTTCAGATTGTTGGACTGCAGCAGGACCGCGAGGCCGGTCATGGTCCGCTCCGCGACAGGGGCCGAGGCCAGCGAGGTCAGTGCCGTCCAGATATGTTCCTTCACATCGGGGGTAATCTGGATGTTCTCACGCGTCAGGATGGCGACGATCCAGTCGGCCGCCCAGGCGCGCTCCGACGTCTCGTGAATGCGGGCCAGCGGCTGTAGTGAGACGGAACTCTCGGCCGCGTCGGTCAGTTCTCCGCCGAGGTCATGCCAGTCGCCGCCCATGGCGAGCGAAGCGGCGCGGATCGAGCCGCCGAAGTCGAAGGCGAAGATCTGGCTGCGCGAGTACCGCCGGAACTGAAGCGCCATCAGCGCCAGCAACACGGACTTGCCGGCGCCGGTCGGGCCGACGACGAGCGTGTGACCGACATCCCCGACATGCAGAGAAAACCGGAACGGAGTGGAGCCTTCGGTCCTGGCGTAGAGCAACGGAGCGTCGCCGAAATGCTCATCCTGCGCCTCGCCCGCCCAGACCGCCGAGAGCGGGATCATATGGGCGAGATTCAATGTGCTGATCGGAGGCTGCCGGACATTGGCATAGGCATGCCCGGGCAGACTTCCGAGCCAGGCATCGACGGCGTTGACCGTCTCGGCCATGACGCTGAAATCGCGGGACTGGACGATCTTCTCGACCAGCCGCAGCTTCTCGTCGGCGCGGCGAACGTCCTCGTCCCAGACCGTGATCGTGGCCGAGACATAGGCCATGCCAGCCAGATCAGCGCCGAGTTCCTGCAGGGCGATATCTGCGTCAGCGGCCTTGTTCGCGGCATCGGTATCGACCAGCGCGGATTGCTCGTTGGTCATCACCTCCTTGAGGATCGCGGCGATGCTCTTACGCTTGGCAAACCACTGACGGCGTATCCGGGTCAGCAGCTTCGTCGCATCCAGCTTGTCCATGAGGATGGCCCGGGTCGACCAGCGATAGGGAAAGGCCAGCCGGTTCAACTCGTCGAGCAGGCCCGGGGTCGTGGCGCCGGGAAAGCCGGTGATCGTCAGGACACGGAGATGATGATCGCCCAGACGCGGCTCCAGCCCACCGGCCAGCGGCTGGTCGGGCAAGAGCGCGTCGAGATAGACCGGCACCTCGGGCACGCGCACGCGATGCCGGTTGGTCGAAATCGTCGAATGCAGGTAGGTCAGCGTAGCGGCGTCATCGAGCCAGTGGCAGTCCGGCATGAAGCCGTCGAGCAGCGCCAGTACGCGATCAGTACGGTCGATGAAGCCGCGCACCTGTTCCCAGGGGTTCACACCCGAGGTTTCGTGGCCCTCATAGAGCCAGGATTCTGAACGTGCTGCATCCTCGGCGGGCGGGAGCCAGAGGAGGGTCAGGAAATAGCCGGATACGAAGTGGCTCCCCTCCTCTTCGAAATCGGCCTTGCGCTCGGCATCGACCAGCGCCGATGCCGCATCCGGGAAGATGCTTGCCGGATAGGTGGCAGCCTCAGAGCGCTGTGCTTCAACAAAAATCGCCCACCCGGAACCGAGCCGGCGGAAGGCGTTGTTCAGCCGTCCCGCCACCGCGACCAGTTCGGCCGCGACGGCGCTGTCGAGATCGGGACCCCGAAACTTCGCTGTCCTCTGAAACGAGCCGTCCTTGTTGAGGACCACGCCCTCCCCGACCAGCGCCACCCAGGGCAGGTAGTCGGCAAGACGCGACGCGGTGCGGCGGTATTCTGCGAGTTTCATCATGGGAGTTCACACCGAGAGATGACCGGGAATGCGCAAATGGCGGCGGGCGACCTCGACGAAGAGCGGATCGCGCCTGGCCGCCCAGACAGCAGCGATGTGGCCGACGGCCCAGATCAGGATCCCTACAAGCCAGAGCTGAAGCCCGAGGCCGACCGCACCGGCGAGCGTGCCATTCAGAATGGCAACCGAGCGCGGTGCGCCGCCGAGCAGGATCGGCTCGGTCAGCGCACGGTGAACCGGCACGCTGAACCCCGGCACCGCGTCGAGGGCCTCAAAACTCACCGCCATCAGATCAGCGCTCCGCCACCGAAGCTGAAGAAGCTCAGGAAGAAGGACGAGGCCGCAAAGGCGATGGAAATCCCGAATACGATCTGGATCAGCCGCCGGAAGCCACCGCCGGTATCGCCGAAGGCCAGCGTCAGACCGGTGACGATGATGATGATCACCGCCACGATCTTGGCCACCGGCCCCTCGACGGAGTCGAGGATGGATTGCAGAGGCGCTTCCCAGGGCATGGAAGAACCGGAGGCATGAGCGGCCGGGGCGATGAACAGGCTGACATAGGTGGCGGTGGCCGCAGTGGCGATGTGGCGCCGAATGCGCAGGGTGTGACGGATCATTCGAGGTCTCCTGGTTCGTGAGTAGTGGGTTCTGAAATGACAGGTGAAATCCGGTAGTCGCCGTCCGGCCCGAGGCCCTTGACGCGGGCGAGTTCAGCCAGACGCCGTGCGGACCCTCGACCGGCCAATACAGCGACGAAGTCGATGGTCTCCGCGATCATGGCGCGGGGCACGGTGACGACGGCTTCCTGGATGAGCTGTTCGAGACGACGCAGCGCGCCGATCCCGGTACCGGCATGGACGGTGCCAATGCCGCCGGGATGTCCCGTGCCCCAGGCCTTGAGAAGGTCCAGCGCCTCGGCGCCACGCACCTCACCGATCGGAATACGATCGGGGCGCAGACGCAGCGAGGAGCGCACCAGGTCGGACAGGCTGGCAACACCGTCCTTGGTACGCATCGCCACGAGGTTCGGCGCGGCGCATTGCAGTTCTCGGGTGTCCTCGATGATCACGACGCGATCAGAGGTCTTGGCCACCTCGGCGAGCAGCGCATTGGTCAGCGTGGTCTTGCCGGTCGAGGTCCCACCAGCCACCAGGATATTGGCACGGGTCGCAACTGCTTGGCGCAGCGCCTCGGCCTGCGTCGGGGTCATGATCCCAGCAGAGACATAGTCGTCGAGCGTGAACACAGCGACAGCGGGCTTGCGGATGGCGAAGGCCGGGGCTGCGACGACGGGTGGCAGGAGCCCCTCGAAACGCTCGCCTGTTTCCGGAAGCTCCGCAGAGACTCGCGGGGACTGGCTATGAACTTCGACGCCAACATGATGGGCGACCAGCCGAACGATGCGCTCGCCATCGGCTGCGCTGAGCGTCTTGCCGCTGTCTGCCAGCCCCTCGGAAAGTCGGTCGATCCAGAGCCGCCCATCGGGGTTGAGCATCACCTCGACGATCATGGGGTCGTCCAGAAACCCGGCGATCGCCGGCCCGAGCGCGGTGCGCAGCATCCGCGCGCCTCTCCGGATCACCTCTGGTCTCTGATCGTTCTTTGCCATGCCGGCCCCGTTCCCTTACGGGCGCCTCCAACAGGCGGCCCTGGATCGGGGTCGATTAAGAAAGTCGTAAATGCCTACGGCTCAACAGGTTTCCGCGGGGCGTAGTAGCGTGGCGTGCAAAGACAGGAAAACGGCGGAATGATCCTCAGATCCACTCTAGGAGGAAGGCGTCGCGGCCACCGTCATGAGAACATGGCGGTTTCGGGCGAAGACCGGCCGTTCTCCGCACCTGCGAACCGAGATGGACGTTTTGTTGATAGCGGCCATTCCACCGGACGATAAAACCGGGGCGTTGCCGCATCTCCGCATGACCGCTCGGAGCCCATTTCGACCGATGCTGCGATCGGCACGAATGTCAGCTCATTTTTTGCGACCACAAGCGGAGACCAAACAGGCTATGCTAGCTACAGCGAGATGCGTTCGTCTTCGTACAGTTGCCGCTATGTGAAATAGATATTGGAAATGCTTCGGATTCCTCTTAGATATCTCTCGATCCTCGTCAGCGTCGCCCTGCTGGTTATCGGTAACGGCCTTCAACAGACGCTGGTCGGTCTGCGCGCGGGCATCGAAGGATATGCCGAAGAAACGGTCGGCGTGATGATGTCGGCCTATTTCGTCGGGTTTGTATTCGCCTCGATTCAGGCGCCGCGGGTGATCCAGCGGGTCGGGCATATCCGCGCCTTCGCTGCTTTCGCTTCGGCCGCGTCTGCCTTTGCGCTTTGCTTTGCGATCTTCGTCTCGCCGCCGGTCTGGATCGCGCTCAGGGTTGCACAGGGTGCTTGTTGGGCCGGGCTGATCATCATCGTGGAAAGCTGGCTCAATGCCTCAGCGGAACGCAGTTGGCGCGGACGTGTGCTCGCGATCTATTCCATCGTGATGTACGCGGCCTGGGCGGCGAGCCAGCCGATGGTCGGACTGGCGCCGACATCGGGCTTCGTTCTTTTCGCCGTCGTGTCGATCTGCCTGTCACTGGCACTGGTCCCGATCACGCTCAGCCGCGCGGGCGGTCCGGGCGTCGTGCTTGCAACGCGCCTGGAACTGAAGCGCCTCTTCGCGATCTCGCCGACGGCCCTTGCTGGGGCCTTTGTATTGGGCGCAACGGTCGCGGCCTTTTTCGGGATGGCGCCGGTGGCGAGCCAGCAGGCCGGCTTCACAGATACTCAGACCGGCACAATCCTCTCGGCGGCCCTGATCGGGGCTCTGGTCTTGCAATGGCCTTTGGGCTGGCTGTCGGACAAGGCCGATCGCCGTCTCATCATCCTCTGCAGCAGCCTCGCCGGTCTTCTCGCCGCACTTCTGCTCGGCCTGCTCCTGTCGAGTGCTGCGCAGATAGTTGCGGTTGTATTGTCCTTCGTTCTAGGCGGCACGCTTCTGCCGCTTTATTCGGTCTGTCTGGCCGAGGTGAACGACCGGATCGACGAGGGCGAGCTGATTGCCGCGGCGAGCGGCTTTGTGTTGGTTTACGGGGTCGGCTCCGCCGCCGGACCGTTCGCGGCAAGCGTGACGATGGGATGGGTGGGACCGTCCGGCCTGTTCTACTTCATCGTTGCGATCCTGGGCCTGTTCGCAGCCTACGGCACCTTGCGTATCCGGCTTCGGGAAAAGACCGTCATCGCGGACAAGCAGCCCTACGTCGCCACGCCCAGCACCAGCCACGCGGCATTGCCATTGCATCCGGACGCGCAGGATCGGGCCACAGGAGAACCCGCGCCGCGGTGATCTGTTTCACGCTGCCTCGGCCGGCTGTTTGACGCCGTCGGCGATCCGCTTCAGATCCGCGTCTTCCAGCGTCTCGCGCTCCAGCAGTTCGGCCGAAGAGCTTTCCAGCAACGCGCGGTTCTCGTCCAGAAGCGCGAGTGTGCGCTCGAAAATGCTGTCGATCACGTCCTTTACCGCCTGATCCATGCGTTCGGCAGTGGCGTCGCTGTAGCGACGATTCAGCCACGAGCCCTGGTCGCCCTGACCCAGGAAATTGCCACGTTCGGTGTCGTAGGCCACGTGGCCCAGTTCGTCGTCCATGCCGTAGCGCGCCACCATCGACCGCGCGATGTCGGTGGCGCGGGCGAGATCGTCGGAGGCGCCGGTCGAAAGGTGGCCATAGATGATCTTTTCCGCCGCGCGGCCGCCCAGCAGGACGGCGATCTTGTTCTCCAGCTCCTCGCGGGTCATCAGGTAACGGTCCTCGGTCGGCCGCTGGATCGTGTAGCCGAGTGCGCCGATGCCGCGCGGGATGATGGAGACCTTGTGCACTTCGTCCACGCCCGGCAGGGCCATGCCGACGATGGCGTGCCCCATCTCGTGATGGGCGACGATCTCGCGCTCCTTCTCATTCAGCCGACGGTTCTTCTTTTCCAGCCCGGCGACGATGCGCTCTACCGCTTGCGTGAAATCCTGCATCTCGACGTGGGTAGCCCGGCGCCGTGTCGCCATCAGTGCGGCCTCGTTCACCAGGTTTGCTAGGTCCGCGCCGGAAAACCCCGTGGTCAGCGCCGCGATCTGGTCCGGGTCGACGCCATCGGCCACCTTGATCTTCTTCATGTGCACTTCGAGAATCTGCACCCGCCCGGCGCGGTCGGGGCGGTCCACCAGCACCTGCCGGTCGAAACGGCCCGCGCGCAGCAACGCCGGGTCGAGGATTTCGGGCCGGTTCGTTGCGGCCAGCAGAACGACGCCCTCGGTCGGATCGAAACCGTCGAGTTCGGTCAGAAGCTGGTTCAACGTCTGCTCGCGTTCGTCATGGCCCCCGCCGGGATGCTGGCCCGCGGCGCGGGACCGGCCAAGCGCGTCCAATTCGTCCACGAAAATGATGGCCGGCGCTGCCTTCCTCGCCTGCTCGAAGAGGTCGCGTACCCGCGCGGCGCCGACGCCCACGAACATCTCCACGAATTCCGAGCCGGATATCGAGTAGAAAGGCACGCCCGCCTCGCCGGCAACGGCCTTGGCCAGCAACGTCTTGCCGGTGCCGGGCGGGCCGACGAGAAGCACGCCCTTGGGCATCCGCGCGCCCAGGCCGCCGTAATGCTCGGGGTCCTTCAGGAACTCGACGATCTCTTCAAGTTCCTGCTTGGCCTCGTCCACGCCCGCCACATCGTCGAAACCGACCTTGGTGTCGCTCTCGACATAGATCTTGGCCTTGCTCTTGCCGATCGACATGAAGCCGCCCATCCCCTGCCGCTCGGCGAACTTGCGGATGAAGAAAATCCAGATGCCGACGAAGACAAGCGCCGGCAGCACCCAGGATAGCAGCGTTGTGAGCCAGGTGTTCTCGACCGCCCCGGTATAGGTGATATCGGCCTCTTCAAGACGCTCGATCATGTCGGCGGGCACGGTGGTGGCGACAAAACCGGTCTTGCCGTCCTGCGGCTCGCTGAACGTGCCGCGGATCGTATCGCTGCCGATCACGACTTCCTCGATGACACCCTCACCGAGATAATCCTCGAACTGGCTGTAGGGGATTGCGGCAATGGTCTGGGACTGCACCCAGAGATCGCGAAGCAGAACGACCCCGAAGATCGCGAGCAGGACATACCAGAAATTGATCTGTGTTTTCTTGTCCATTGGCGGCAATCCTCCTTTCTTGATGCTGCCAAACATAATTCCTGACACACCCTCTTGACAAGATTTTACACCCTTCCCAAATGCTTGAGTGCGGGATGCCGCTGAATGGGTCCCGGAGATGTTGGTGAGATACGAGGCGTGTGCATGATGCAACGCTTCGGTCCCGTCATCGGCCGCGAGGTGCATCTGTTGGCCTTGCGTATCGAAACACGTGGTCGCCATGCGTCTTCGTGCAGGCTCGCAACCGGGCCCCTCCCTTCGCGACAGTCCCGCAACGTGAAACGCGGTCCGCCCGCTGCGGACCCCCGATGTTGTGACCAGGAAGAGGAGGATACGATGCTGAACTACGGACTGTCCCAGGCGCAATGGGATCCCTTCGCGGAACTGCGCCAGCTTCAATCGCAGATGAACCGCATGTTCGAAGGCGGCGGGCGTAGCCAGCGTGCAAGCGATGGCAACTGGCCCCCGGTCAACATGTGGCTGGGCGACGAAAGCGTGGTCGTCACCGCCGAGATGCCCGGTGTGGGCAAGGACGACATCGACCTGACGGTGCGCGAGAACACCCTGATCATTTCGGGCAAGCGCAATCCGTCCACCGATGACGAAGATGCCGCATGGCATCGTCGCGAGCGCCCGCATGGCGAGTTCTCACGTTCCGTCCGCCTGCCGCTGCGCGTTGATCCCGACAAGGTCGAGGCACGCGCGAAGAACGGCGTGCTGGAGATCGAGATGGGCCGCCCCGATGCGGAACGGCCGCGCAAGATCAAGGTCAAGGCAAGCTGACAGCTGAAACGAGAGGAGGAAAGAACCATGGCAAACGAAATGCAGAAAACCGGCGGCGATGTGGCCCGGTCCGAAGCGGAAGAAACCCGCGATACCGGCCCGACTTTCCGTCCCGCCACGGACATCTTCGAGAAGGACGATGTGGTGACGCTGACCATCGACATGCCGGGCGTTGTCCCGGACAGCGTCGATGTCTCGGTCGAGAACCGCTCGCTCACGGTGCGGGGCACGATCGAGGCGCCCGTGCCCGAAGGCTATCGGCGCATCTATGCAGAATACGCGCCCGGCACCTTCGAGCGGGCCTTCAGCCTGCCCGACACCATCGACGCCGATAAGATCGACGCCACCCATCGTGACGGCGTCCTCACGCTCACCCTGAAGAAGAGCGAGGCCGCCAAGCCGAAACAGATCAAGGTCAAGGCCGCCTGAGGCGACCCGGACCGAAACAGGAAAGGAGGAAATGACAATGGCATTCAGCGATCTCATTCCCTGGGGCCGCGACCGCAACCAGCCGTCCGGCCGACGCAATGAAGACGACAACCCCTTGATGTCGCTCCAGCGCGACCTCAACCGCGTGTTCGAGGATTTCTGGAGCCGGTTCGACAGCCCATTCGGCAGCATGGCCACCAATGGGCCGCGCACCGACATCTCGGAAACCGACGAGGCGATGCTGGTCTCGGTCGATCTGCCCGGCCTCGACGACAAGGATGTCGAGGTGAACGTCACCGACGACATGCTTACGATCCGCGGCGAGCGCGAGGAGAAGGCCGAGAAGGATGGCTTCACCTCGCAGTCCCGGCGCAGCTTCCACCGGATGATCCCGGTGCCGCCGGGCGTGGACGCCGAAAAGGCCGAGGCGGAGTTCAAGCGCGGCGTGCTGACCGTGACCCTGCCCAAGACCGAGGAGGCCAAGGCGCGCGTCAAGCGGATCGACGTCAAGTCCGGCTGACTTGGCTAGGGGCGCGGGGATTTGTCCGCGCCCTGACTCGCCCCATTTCACTGCTCGGCGTGTCGCTAACCGCCACATTTTGATGCCGGTCAAGGCAAGGCTCCACAACTTTGAATAAAATTGCGCCATAGCAAATAGTCAGGAGGAAGACAGGATGGCAAACGGAATCTGTGACATCTGCAAGCGCCGCCCGGCCTCGTTCCGGGCGCAGGTATCGGTCAATGGCGAACGCCAGGTAATGGAGCTTTGTGACGATGATTACCGCAAGCTCGCACGCCAGCAGCGGCGGTCGTCCTCGCCGCTGGAATCGCTCTTCGGCGGCGGATCGCTCTTCGACGAATTCTTCGGTGACAGCCCGCTTGGCGGGATGGACCGGCGTATCGGCGACGAAAGCGAAGGTCAGCGCATTCCCGTAAATCGTGGCAGTCGGCGCGGCCAGGGCGGGGCGAGCATCGCCGATCGTCTTAGCGAACAGGGCAACAAGCTCTTGCAGGAGGCCGCGCAGAAAGCAGGGGAACTCGGCCGCTCCGAGGTCGATACCGAACATCTGCTCTTCGCGCTGAGTCACAGCGATGTGGTCAGGACGCTGCTGGAGCAATTCAAGATCGACGTGGACGACCTGCGCCGCCAGATCGACAAAGAGGCCCCTCGCGGCGAAGACAAACAGGATGGCGAGATCGGCGTCAGCCCGCGTCTGAAGGATGCGCTGAACCGCGCCTTCGTCGCCTCGAACGAGCTGGGCCATTCCTATGTCGGCCCGGAACACCTGCTGATCGGACTCGCCGAAGAAGGCGATGGCCTGGCCGCCGACATCCTTCGCAAGCTCGGCCTGACGCCGCAGTCGCTGCGCCAGCAGGTCACGAAGGTTGTGGGCCAGGGGGCCGAGGAGGGTCGGGTCGAGACGCCCTCGAACACGCCCGACCTCGATGAATTTTCTCGCGACCTCACGAAACTGGCTCGCGACGGCAAGCTCGACCCCGTTATCGGCCGCGCCCGCGAGATCGAGACCACGATCGAGGTTCTGGCGCGGCGCAAGAAGAACAACCCCGTGCTGATCGGCGAGCCCGGCGTCGGCAAGACCGCGATCATCGAGGGCCTGGCACAACGGATCGTGGCTGGCGAGGTGCCCGAAGCTCTGCGCGACAAGCGGTTGGTCGAGCTGAACATCAACTCGATGGTCGCCGGATCGAAATATCGCGGCGAATTCGAGGAACGCATCCAGAAAGTGCTGAAGGAGATCGAGGCCAACAAGGACGATCTCGTGCTCTTTATCGACGAATTGCACACGATCATGGGCGCGGGCCAGGGCGGCGGCGAAGGCGGGCTCGATGTGGCCAATACCTTCAAGCCGGCGCTGGCACGGGGCGAGTTGAACCTGATTGGTGCCACCACACTCAATGAATACCAGAAGCACATCGAGAAGGACGCGGCACTGGAGCGGCGTTTCCAGCCGGTCTATGTCGATGAACCCACGGTGGCGCAGACCATCATGATCCTGCGCGGCCTGCGCGACACGCTGGAGTCTCACCACAAGGTGACGATCACCGACGAGGCCATCGTCGCCGCGGCCGAATTGTCCGATCGCTATGTCACCGGCCGCTTCATGCCCGACAAGGCCATCGACCTGATCGACCAGGCCGCTGCGCGCGTGAAAATCAGCGCCACCGCACGGCCGGTGGACGTGCAGGAGCTGGAAGCGGAGACGAAGCAAATCCAGCGCGAACAGGATTACGCCGCCGCCCGCAAGCAATTCGACCGTGCAGGCGAACTGAAGAAGGAACTGGAGGAAAAGCAGACCGAACTGGATGCCCTGCTGGAAACCTGGAAACGCGACCGTGCCTCGGCCAGCGCCGAGGTGCGCACCGACCACATCGCGCAGATCGTCTCCAAGCTGACCGGCATCCCCGTCACCGACCTGACGACCGAGGAGCGCGAGAAGCTGCTGAAGCTGGAGGACCAGTTGCACGAGCGCGTCATCGGCCAGGATCAGGCGATCGGTGCGGTGGCCGACGCGGTGCGGCTGGCGCGCGCGGGGTTGCGCGAAGGGTCCGCCCCCACGGCGACATTCATGTTCCTCGGGCCCACCGGCGTCGGCAAGACCGAACTCGCCAAGGCGCTGGCCGAGACCGTCTATGGCGACGAGGATGCGATGATCCGCATCGACATGTCGGAATACGGCGAGCGCCACGCCGTCGCGCGGCTGGTGGGCGCCCCGCCGGGTTACGTGGGCTATGACGAGGGCGGCCAGCTGACCGAGCGCGTGCGCCGCCGCCCCTATTCGGTGGTTCTGCTGGACGAGATCGAAAAGGCCCACGCGGATGTCTACAACATCCTGTTGCAGGTCTTCGACGACGGGCGGCTGACCGACGGCAAGGGCCGGGTGGTGGATTTCACCAACACCATCATCATCGCCACCTCGAACCTCGGCTCGGACATCATCCAGCGCAACCTCAAGAAGCGCGGCACGAAGGAGTTCGACGAGGGCAAGCAACGGGGTGAGTTGATGGAGGTGCTACGGCAGCATTTCCGCCCCGAGTTCATCAACCGGATCGACGAGATCATCGTCTTCCATTCGCTCAACCGCCCGGAAATCCGCCGGATCGTGGAGTTGCAGCTCGACCGCGTGGCGCGCACCGCGCTTGGTCAGGGCGTCGAGATGGCGTTCGATGAAAGCGTGACCGATCATTTCGCCGCCGTGGGCTTCCAGCCCGAATTCGGTGCCCGCGAATTGCGCCGCCTGATCCGGTCGGAACTGGAAACCGAACTGGCCCGCGCAATGCTCTCCGGCTCGGTCGAGGATGGCGACAAGGTCCGCGCCGCCTGGTCGGCGGAGGAGCAGAAGATCACCTTCGAGAAACAGGAGGTCGCGGAGGAGGACAGCGCCGAACCGGAAGACAAACCGGCTGACACGTCCGGCACCGCCGATGGCGATGAAGACAGTGAAGCCACGGACGCAAAAGGGGAGTCCGATGCGTCCGAGGAGGCTTCCGCGAAGTAACTGGAGGGTTTTGAAGATGACACATGAAACCAACCCGATCCCCGGCTTCTGTTCCCTGTCGAAGAACTGGTGGGCCTTCGTGCTGCGCGGTGTGCTGGCGCTTGTCATCTCCGTGCTGGCCTGGTTCATGCCGGCCGAGGCGGTGCTGACGCTCACGCTGGTCTTCGGTGCCTTCGCCTTTGCCGATGGCGTCTTCGGCCTGATCGCGGCCGTGCGCCAGATGCGCGAGGGCGAACGCTGGGGCTGGCTCGCCTTCAGCGGCATCCTCGGCATCCTGACCGGCATCGTCGTGATCGTCTCGCCCTTCGTGGCGACTCTGGTTCTGGCCGTATTCCTCTGGGCCAGCATCGCCTTCTGGTCGGTCTTTTCGGGTCTGCTCGAGATCGTCACTGCGATCCGTCTGCGCAAGGAGATCGAGGGCGAGGTCTGGCTCGGGCTGAGCGGCATCGTGTCGGTCCTGCTGGGCGTCCTGATCGTCTGGTTCCTGGCAACAAGCCCCGTTGAAACCCTGCTGGCCCTCGGCTGGCTGCTGGCGATCTATGCCGCGATCTTCGGCGTGACGATCATTCTGCTGGGCTTGAAGCTGCGAAAATCCGGCGGCGGGGCCGACCATACCGCATCGGCGGAAACGGCCTGAGACATCTGAAAGCAACCTGTTCTGAAAGGAGGTCACGATGTTCAGCATGAGAGGTCATAACCGGCCGATGTCCCGGCCGACGATCCCCGGAACCGACCTGTCGTCGCCGGACGTGCCCACGGCGATCATCTATCGCCCGTCGCGCAGCGCGACCCAGTCGGGGCCGCGCCCGCGGCACTGGATACTGGAGTTCGAGCCCGCCGCATCCCCGGAGATCGAGCCGCTGATGGGCTGGACCGCCACGCGCGATCCCTACCGGCCGATCCGGCTCAGCTTTCCGGATCGTGAAAGCGCCATCGACTACGCCGAACGGCAGAACTGGGATTACATTGTGCGGGACGAAAGCCAGCGCCGCCGCGGCCCCCGGCGGGAACCGATCTTCCGGCCCCTTGAAAGGTTGGACGGGCCGCAACCGCGCGTCCGGACCGAAGACCGCAAACCGCCCGCCGAGGACGAGACCGATCCAGTGACCCTGGCCGCGCTGGAATCCTTCCCGGCCTCCGACCCGCCGGCCTGGACGGGAACGACCCTGGGGGGCCGCTGACGTATTGGACGTGCGAAAACCGGCCCGCCGCATGTTCACATCACGATGAAGGACCGGACAACAGGAAACCGCAAAAAGGAGATGCCCATGTTCATTCGCAAGACACTCGCCTCGTCCGTCAGTGCCCTGGCGCTGACATCCATGCTGGCCCTTTCGCCAGCCTTTGCCCAGGAGACATCGCAGCCCCCGACCGCCCAGACCAATGAGGCGGTAAGCGAAGCGGTGCAGGATGAAGCGTCCGCACAGGTCGACGAGAAACGGAAGAAACTTCTCAATGACGCAACTAGGGCACTTGCGGAAACGGAGACCGCTCTCAAGGCTCTCGATGAAGGAGACAGCGAGGCTGCGCTCGAAGCGCTGGCAGTCGCAACCGGCAAGCTTCAAAGCGTCGTCGCCCGCGATCCCGACCTCGCTCTTGCGCCTGTCGATGTCCAGCTGCTCCAACGTGATTTGTTGGGTGACGTGGAAACGATCGACGCGGCCCGCGAGGCAATCGAAAATCTGGTGGACGAAGGCAACCTCCAGGAGGCCCGCCCCCTGATGCGCGATTTTGCCAGCGAAATCGTGGTGGAGACCACCAATCTGCCGCTTGCCACCTACCCCGACGCGCTTCTGCGCGCGACCTCCCAGATTGATGCAGGCGATGTGGAGACCGCGAAACAGACGCTTGCGACCGCGCTTGGAACCGTGGTCGTGACCGAGGAAGTGATCGCGCTTCCGGTTCTGAGGGCGCAACTCCTGATCGACGCTGCGGAAAATGCGCTTGGCGACGGTGAAAGCATGACTGCGGATACCGAAGCCGGGGAATCCGCGGCGGCCGAGACCGAGGATGCCGACGCCGCCGTCGATGCGGAACCGCTTTCGCCCGGCGAATATGTCGAGGCTGCGCGTAACCAACTCAGGATTGCCGAAGCGCTCGGCTACGGCAACGAGGACGATTTCGAGGAACTGCACGAAAACCTCGATGAACTCGACGAGAAGATCGACGCCGCGCACGATACCGGCGGCATCTTCGACAAGATCGGCGACAGCTTCATCCGTCTCAAGCAGAGGCTGTTCGGAACGGATTCGGAATGATGCGCTGCCCTTCCACAATCAACTGCCTTGCAACACCGGTGGCCGGATACCTCCGGCCACCTTTTCCACCGGCTTGAAGGAGATCGAAGATGCCCGCACTTGTTTCTCGTCTTGGCCACATTCTGGTGGCTCTTTGCATCGTTTCGCTGACATTCGCGGCGCCGGTCGCGTCGCAGACGGCCGACCGTCCGCTATTTCGAAGCGACAGCGGACTGCCCACTCTGGCACCCCTTCTGGCCGAGGTCACTCCGGCCGTGGTCAATATATCCGTCGAAAGCCGCCAGACAGCGGAGATGAACCCGCTCTTCAACGACCCGTTCTTCCGGCGGTTCTTCGATATGCCGCCCGTGCCGCAGCAGCCCACGCCGCGCCAGCAGATGAGCGCCGGGTCGGGTGTGATCATCGATTCCGAAGAAGGCTATGTCCTTACCAATCACCACGTGATCGAAAACGGCGACCGGATCGTGGTCACGCTCAAGGATAGACGACAGTTCGATGCTGAACTCATCGGCAGTGACCCCGGAACCGACATCGCATTATTGCAGATCGAAGCCGAGGATATCTCCGCGCTGGAGCTTGGGGACAGCGACAGCCTGCTTGTCGGGGACTATGTGCTCGCTATCGGAAACCCTTTCGGCCTCGGACAGACGGTGACTTCCGGTATCGTCAGTGCATTGGGGCGCAGCGGCCTCAATGTCGACGGCTACGAGGATTTCATCCAGACCGACGCGTCGATCAACCCCGGAAACTCGGGCGGCGCGCTGATCACCCTCGACGGGCGATTGGTCGGCATCAACACCGCGATCATCGCGCCGTCCGGCGGCAATGTCGGAATAGGATTCGCTGTGCCCGCCAACATGGCCAGCGCGGTCATGGATCAGCTGATCGAGTATGGCGAAGTGCGCAGAGGCCAGCTTGGTGTGATGATTCAGGATTTCACGCCCGATCTTGCCGACGCATTGGGCATCGAAGCGGGCGTCGGCGCAGTGGTCACACAGGTCGAGCCCGACAGCGCGGCCGAGGAAGCCGGCTTGCAACCCGGCGACCTGATCGTCGCCGTCGATGGCCGCCCCGTAGCGGGCTCCGCCGATCTTCGCAGTCAGATCGGGCTGAAACGGATCGACAGCGATGTCGAGTTGCAGGTCATTCGCGACGGCGAGGAACTGACTTTAAGTGCGACCCTGCGTGAAGGCGGGCTGGTCGCCGCCGCAACCGGCGAGCGCGCGTTCGACCGGCTTTCGGGAGCGGAGCTTCGCGACCTTCAACCGGGCGACCCGTTCTATGGCAACCTTTCCGGCGTCGTGGTTGCGCGGCTCGATCCGGGAAGCCGGGCGGCGCGTTCGGGATTGGAAGCGGGTGACATCATCCTCGCTGTCAACCGCGTGTCGGTCGCTTCGGTTGCGGATTTGCGCCAGCAACTGGCGCAGGTCGATGGGGCGCTCGCCCTCACCATTCAGCGAGGCGCGGCCCGCATCTTTCTGGTCATGCGCTGAACCTTGGTGGATATCGAAGAGGAGGGTTCCATGTCCGAGACTGAAAAGAAACCCGAAGCCGTAGCGATCACCGATGACATTGGCCAAGACGCTAAGGGCCTTGGAACGATGCCGAAGGCGGAGGACAAAAGCCCGGAGGTCGACATCGCGCGTCTGACCGACAAGTGGAAGCGCGCGCTCGCTGATGCCGAAAACACCCGCAAGAGGGCAGACGCGTCGTACGCGGAGGGGCGTGAACACGGTATCGCCTTGGCCGTCGAGGCTCTCGCGCCTGCCCTTGACGCCCTGGCGCTCGGGATCGAGGCCGCGCGAGCAAATCCGGATGCCGAAGATCCCAGGATCGTTTCGCATCTTGAGGGTCTGTGCAATGCCCGGACGGCCTTCGAGACCGGACTGAAAGCACTCGGCGTGAGAACCATCGCGCCCGAGAACGCGCCTTTCGACGCAGCCCTGCACGAAGCGATGCAGATGCAGGAAACAGACAAAGTCAAACCCGGACAGGTCATGGTCTTGCATCGCCCCGGCTATGCCATCGGCCAGCGCCTGATCCGGCCTGCCCGCGTCACTGTGAGCGCCGCACCAGCCAAAGCGGCGGAGGCATAAGTAATGCTGCGACTTGCGCTCTATCTCGGTGCGAACTTCGCGATCCTCGCGGTGCTGTCGGTGGCGTTCCGCCTGTTCGGCATCGACAGCCTGTTGCAGGCAAACGGCGTCGATCTGAACCTGACGGCGCTGCTGATCTTCGCCGGGGTGCTGGGCTTTGCCGGATCGCTGATCTCGCTCATTCTGTCCAAGAGCATGGCAAAGGCCGCGATGCGCGTGCAGGTCATCACCACTCCACGCAGTGCGGTCGAGCGCTGGCTGATCGAAACCGTCCACGCCCAGGCGGATCGCGCCGGGATCGGGCGGCCCGAAGTCGGCATCTTCGATCACCCCTCGCCCAACGCCTTTGCCACCGGCTGGAATAGCAATGACGCACTGATCGCCGTCAGCACCGGCCTGTTGCATCATATGGACCGGGGCGAGGTCGAGGCGGTGCTAGCCCATGAGGTCAGTCATGCCGCCAATGGCGACATGGTGACGCTCGCGCTGATCCAGGGCGTGGTGAACACCTTCGTCATCTTCCTGTCACGCATTGCCGGACTGCTGTTCGATCGGCTGATCCTGCGGATCGAGCGTGGCTATGGGCCGGGCTTCTGGATCGTGTCGCTGATCATGGAAATGGTCTTGGGCGTGCTGGCCATGGCCATCGTCATGTGGTTTTCGCGCTGGCGCGAGTACCGGGCCGATGCAGGCGGCGCGGCACTGGCAGGACGGCGCAACATGATCGCGGCGCTCGAACGGTTGCGGCAGGCGCAGAACGCACCGCCACTGCCCGAGGAAATGCGCGCCTTTGCCATCAGCGCTGGCCGCGTTCAGGCGCTCTTTGCCAGCCATCCCCCGCTGGAGAAACGCATCGCCGCGCTGAGGCAGGGTGTATGATCGCGATCTTCTCGCTCCTGCTTGTCATCGCCTTGTCACTGCTGATCGTTCGTATCGGCACCATCGCGTTGACGATGACCGGCCTGACCGAAGAGGTTGCGAAGTTTCAGGCGCTCTCTGCCTTTTCCGGCGCGGGCTTCACCACCGACGAGGCCGAACACGTGGTCTCCGGGCCGGCACGCCGCCGCATCATCGGCCTGTTGATCCGGGCCGGCTCGGTGGGGATCGTGACCGCGATCTCGACGCTGATGCTGTCGATGATCGGGGCGGAGCGGCAGGCGACCGCGGATCGGTTGATCATACTCTTGCTCGGTGTGGCCCTCATCTTCGCTCTCGCCCGCTCTGAGCGGCTCGAACGGTGGGCCACCCCGTTGATCCGCCACGCCCTTCAGAAATCGACGGACCTCGATCTGCGGGACTATGCCCATGTGCTTCACCTGCGGGAGAATTTCGCGGTCGGGCGCGTCGAGGGGGCAGAAGGATCGGACTGGTCCGGGAAAACACTGAAAAGCCTGAACCTGCCCTCGCTCGGGATCAATGTTTTGGGGATCGAGCGTATGGATGGAAGCTATGTCGGCGTGCCCGACGGGGAAACGGCACTCAAGGCTGGGGACCGGGTGGTGCTATTCGGAGATCGGGACGAAATGGATCGTCTGGGGTAAGAGCGGGTCGTTCATAGAGAGCCGTTGATCGAACCAGGCTAGAACGCCCCTCTGTAACTACTCGCTTCCGATAGCTGCCATTGGCGCAACGGTAGCGAAGTGCACTTTGTCCGCATAGCGCACGTTAGCCTCATCGGGACCTTCGCAGCCGCCGCGAATGGCCGTTGTCGCGAACGCAGCAGCAATTCGAGGTGATCACGGAGGTCCGCTCAGGGGCGAGCAACCCGGACATGCTGATCACGGCTACAGTTCCCACGTCTGCGGCGGCGGCAGGTGACATCTTTTCAGCTACCTGCCCCGCCATCAACATCCTCGGACACCTCTTGCCGCAGCTTCGGCCCCTGGGCCAGGCGTCTACCGAGAGCCGAGATGAATGCCTCGTAACGCTCCCCTGCCTTGGCCCGAGCCGCCTTGGCTGCGGGTTCCGGCAGAGCCGGTGTTGTTGCCAGCCAGAAACGTATGAATACCGCCAGGCTTTCGATGGAGATCCCGACATCGCGTTCCAGCCGGGTGATCCGCCTGTCGATCTGATCCAGGCGTCGGGCCAGAACCGCCTCGCGGCGCTCTCCGTCATCCGGAGAGAGGAAGGATGCGATCGCGGCCTCGGCCACCATCGACTGGGATCGATCACGCCGGGCGGCGAAGTCTGCCAGCATCTGCATTACCTCGGGATCGAGGTAGACCGAGATCTTCGTCTTCTTGCGGCTGGTGGTCATGATCAAAGCTCCATGCCGTCGTCGGGATTGAGGGAGACCTGCCGCGCGACACCGCGCATCTGCTGCATGATGCGGCGATTGCGAATGGCACCGTCCTCCTCATCCTCGGGTGGGTCGAATTCAAACTCGTTCTCAATGGGGGACTGCCTGTCGACCGGCCGAGGCTGCGCCAGCTCCGGCTGAAGACGGCGCTCTGACGCAGTCGGGTCCTCATCCTCCGATCCCGTCTCGGATACTGGCTCCAACTCGTCGTTCTGCGTTGGGACTGCCAGACTGCTCCAGTCATCCTTCCCCGAAGCGCCCACATTCCCCAAATCGGGTGGCGGCAAGACCCGCTCGGTGAACCGCGCATCTTTGTAATACCGTGCTTTTGTCGCCCGGATCGGCGGTGTGCCGGCCACCATGACGATCTCATCGGACGGCGGCAGTTGCATGATTTCTCCGGGGGTGAGCAACGCCCGCGCGGTCTCCGATCGGGACACCATGAGATGGCTGAGCCACGGCGCCAGACGGTGCCCGGCATAGTTCTTCATCGCCTTCATCTCGGTAGCGGTGCCGAGAGCGTCGGATACCCGCTTCGCCGTGCGCTCATCATTGGTCGCGAAGCTCACCCGGACGTGGCAATTGTCGAGGATCGAGTTGTTTGGGCCGTAGGCCTTTTCGATCTGGTTCAGCGACTGGGCGATGAGGAAGCTCTTCAGCCCGTAGCCCGCCATGAAGGCCAGCGCGCTCTCGAAGAAATCCAACCGGCCAAGCGCCGGGAACTCATCGAGCATCAGAAGCAGCCGATGACGGTCATCCTTACCCTGTAGGTCTTCGGTCAGGCGTCGGCCGACCTGGTTGAGGATCAGCCGGATGAGCGGCTTGGTGCGATTGATGTCAGAGGGCGGCACCACGAGATACAGCGTGACGGGGCGCACTCCCCCGACAATGTCACCGATCCGCCAGTCGCAGCGGCGCGTGACCTGCGCGACCACGGGGTCGCGATAGAGGCCAAGGAAAGACATCGCCGTCGAAAGCACACCGGAGCGTTCATTCTCGGACTTGTTGAGCAACTCGCGGGCGGCGCTGGCGACCACGGGATGCGGCCCCGCCTCGCCCAGGTGCGGCGTCCGCATCATCGCGCGGAGTGTGGCCTCCACGGGGCGCCGCGGGTCGGACAGGAAGTTGGCGACACCGGCCAGCGTCTTGTCCTTCTCGGCATAGAGCACATGCAGGATCGCACCGACGAGCAAGCTGTGGCTGGTCTTCTCCCAGTGGTTTCGCCTCTCCAGGCTCCCCTCGGGGTCGACGAGGATGTCGGCGATGTTCTGGACATCGCGAACCTCCCACTCCCCACGGCGCACTTCCAGCAAGGGGTTGTAGGCCGAGGAGTTCGGATTGGTCGGATCGAAGAGGAGGACCCGACCGTGCCGGGCGCGGAACCCTGCGGTCAGTTGCCAGTTCTCGCCCTTGATGTCATGAACGATGGCCGAGCCGGGCCAGGTGAGAAGCGAGGGTACGACAAGCCCTACCCCCTTGCCGGATCGCGTCGGCGCGAAGCAGAGTACATGCTCCGGCCCATCGTGGCGCAGGTATTCCCGCTCATAGCGGCCGAGGACCACTCCATCCGGGTCCAGCAATCCAGCCGCCTTCACCTCGCCCTTCTCGGCCCATCGGGCTGATCCATAGGTCGCAACGTTGCGGGCCTCGCGGGCACGCCAGACCGACATGGCGATGGCCACACCGATGGCGATGAAGCCCCCAGAGGCGGCGATGATCCCGCCTGTCGCGAAAATCGGCGGCGCATAGGCCTCGTAGAAATACCACCACCAGAAGATGGCGGGAGGATAGTAGACGGGCGTCCCGAACAGCTCGAACCAGGGCGGTCCCAGCTGTGCCTGATAGCCGAGGCTCGCGGCCACGTATTGCGTCGCGCCCCAGGTGGTGGCCAGAATGATGAGGAAGACGATAGAGATTTGCCCCCAGAGGATCTTGGTCGCGGACATGACTGTCGCTCCTTTCCGGTGTGTTGATCAAAGGCCAAGACCGCGCTTGCGGCCAAAGTCCCAGTCCACTCCGCTGTCCCCGCGCGCGACGCCGGTGACATCCCGGCCGAGGTGCTTTTCGAGAGACGGAGACCAGGGCACCAACTGGAAGCCGAGCGCGCCGTCAGCTCCAAAGCCCTCGATCATGGCAAAACGGCCCGAAGCCAGCACGAGACGCTGGCGATAGATGCCGCTGACGTAGTCACCCGGATCAGCCTTGTTGAACGGCAAACCGGTTTGCCCCGAGAGCTGCGCGCCAACCGCCTGCAGCTCGCGGTCGCGCAAGGTTCCGAGCAGGCGCCGGGCAAAGACCACCCTGCCGTCCCGCCGCTCTCCTAGCCCTTCCGTGACCAGGTGCTCGGCCCGGGCTTCCAGGGCCTCCCGGACCTCGGCACCGAAGCCCTGGTCCGACAAGGCGAGCGGGGCGCGCGCGATTGCCTGCCGGTCGAGCCAGGTGGCCCCGGACGCGGTGACCTGAGTAGCAAGTTCCAGGTCGGACCGAGGTGCCAGTGCGACACGACGCTGGCCGCGCGCATCGTCATAGGTGCGGAGTTCCACGATAGAGCCGGGGGCGCTGTCGCCGGCGGCGTCGAGATGGGGCAGACGGATATGGTGGCTCCGGCCATCGACACCATCGACGACGGCATAGGCTGTCCCCTTCAGCTCGTCATCGAGGCCCCGCTGGACCAGACAACCGATGACAGGAACATCGAGGCTCTCTGCGGCAAGGACGAAACTCGAGGACCCGCGCTCGATCCCGCGTTCCGTCAGCGCCCGATGCATCCGCTTGATGATGTCGCCACGCTCCCCCATCTCCCGCAGGACTGCCTCTGCATCATCCCTGATGTGCCATTGCGACTGTCCGATCTGGTCGGCGACGCCGAGCACTTCCAGCCGGCGCAACCGCCCGACCTTCAGCGCGTGAAACGCATCCGGCTGCCGATCCGCATCCGGCGCCATGTCGAGGATGCGGGAACGCCCGGCATCCCGGAGCAACTGACGATCGAGCTGCGTCCAGCGCTCGGCCCCGATCTGACGTTCAAGCGTGCGGCGGATGTCGAGATCGCTGCGTGGGCCCAGTTCCTGGGTGATGAGATCCCGTGCCCTGTCCCGCATGCCCTCCTTGATGTAGTCCCGCGAGATCACGAGATCCTGGCCGTCGTCGCGTACGCCCCGAACGATCAGGTGGACGTGCGGATGCGCGGTGTTCCAGTGATCGACGCCGACCCAGTCAAGCGACGTGCCGAGATCCTGCTCCATCCGCCCGACGAGATCGCGGGTGAAGGATTGCAGGTCGGACATGTCCGGCGCGTCGTCGGGTGAGACGATGAACCGGAAATGATGACGGTCATCGCGACACCGCTCGGCAAAGGCCCGGCCATCGGCATCCTCCGTTCCCGGCCCGAAGAGCCTGGCCTTCTCCCCCTCCCGGGTCACGCCGTCCCGGCGCAGGTAATCCAGGTGGGACCCGAGGGGCGCGGATTTCCCGCTGTGCCGGACCACACGCGCCTTGACCACCGCGCCGCGTGTGCGGGCGGTGATGAGGCGGTTGGCCTGAATACTGGCGCGTTGACCGCGCCCGAAGCGGGACCGATTGCCCGTGGTGACGCGCCCGGCCCGCGAGACGCCACCGCCGGCCTTTTTCGCGGCAGCCAGAGCTTGTGCGATGAAGGGCCGGGCCTGCTGCGCCTTTGTCGAACGGATACGCCCCGGGCGGATGCGGAACTCGCGATCATCGGGCATATGAAATCCCCGCACAGTGCGAAACAACGCAAAAGATCAGAGTGTTAGGCACATCTCGCACGGTGCAGGCACGCGCCACACGGTGCGGAGCGCGGCAAAAACATGAACAAAAACAACCGCCCAACCGCCGCGCACCGTGCGCCCTTTTATCCTGCCATCCTTCGGTCGTGGTGCCCGCCACCACCGCCTGCCCCCTCAAAAGCACGCCAGAGTACGTCGGAATGCGAAGTGTGATCTCCCGGGTCATGGCCGGGCCTCAGCAGTCTCTCGCCGGACGAAGAGGCCCTCGGGCTGCGGGGTGAGGCCCGCCAGCGGCACCGCCGGGTCGGGTGAAGAAACGCCGCCGACGGTCCGGTGAGGCGACACAGGATCGGTCGCAGAGGTCCCGTCTTCGCGGCTGATGAAGATTGCCGCCTCACGCCAATCGAGCGGCTGGGCTGCAGCAACAGTGCCGTCCGGCGGCTGCTCGCCTAGCAACACAGGCGCAAGCGCAGCGACATAGGCGCGCGTCTCGGCCGGCAACGGACGATCCGCTAGGCGGTATTCGTCGTAGCGGGCGGGACCGGCGTTATAGGCCGCCAGCATCGCCGCGACATTGCCATAGCGGTCCCACATCTCGCGCAGATAGGCCGTGCCCGCGAGGATGTTGTCACGCGGATCGAAGGGATCATGGCCGAGACCATGACGGATGCGCAGCCCGGCCCAGGTGTCGGGCATGACCTGCATCAGCCCCATCGCACCGGCCGACGACAGCGCGCGCAGATCGCCCGCGCTTTCCGCCCGCATCACGGCCATGATCCATGTCGTCGGAATGCCGAAGCGCTGCGATGCCTCGGTGACCTGGGCGGCGTAGGGATGCACGGCAATTGCGTGATCGGGCGCATCGGTTTGCGCCAGAAGCGGCTGGGTGGCGGTGACCGGAAGGAAGAGGCCGGAAAGAAGAAGGAGGAGCATGCGGCGGCGGGCGCCGCATCTCCCCGAAGCGGGACGGGTGCAGGACATTGTCATTTTCAGTCCTGCTCATCGCGCTTCTTCGGGCGGGTCCAGTGCAGCCCCCATGCCCTGCCCTCCTCATCCGACTGGAACAGGCGGGCGCGGATCGGATGCTGGAAAACCGGATCATCGAGCAGGACCGAAACGAAAGCCCCTGCGGTTTCGCCGGTGTGTTTCCAGCCCGCGCCAACCTCCGGACCATCCTCGTCACCGAGATGAATGCGATAGGCAGGAGCCTTCTCGGTATCGACGTTATCGGTTGGAACAAAGGTCAGTTCCAGGTCGAGCGAGAGCGTGCGAAGCTGTCCGGAATAGCCGGACGGGGTGCGTGTGAATTGGCCGATCTGTGGCATTGGAAGCTCCTTCCTCTTGCGGTGAATGGGAGGCAGGCCGCTGGCACGTCCCGCCATAAGCGCGCGTCACCGCTCCGGCGCGTGCCAGACGAGGCGGCCATCGCCACCCTCATCGGTGAACAGTGGACTGGCCCGGCCGATCACTGCCGAGGCGGGGAACGGACCGAAGTAGCGGCCATCGAAGCTGTCAGAGACCGCCGGGTTCATCAGGAAGACCTCGCCCTCTACGATGGTGCGGCAGCCCTGCCAGACAGGAAGATCACGGCCCTGGCTGTCGCGCTCTCGCGCCTCCCCCAGGTGTCTGCCATCGACGGTGATCGCGGCCCCGTCACGGCAGACCCGTTGTCCCGGCAGCCCGATGACGTGCTTTAAGATCGGCACATCGCGACCGACATAGCCGCGCGCGACCATGAAACCTGCAAAGGGTTCAGGCGGCATGACCACGACCAGATCTGGCACCGCGAGCCGGTCCACCGGCGCGATGGTATAGAAGCCAATCGGCACGCTGGCCGAGGCGTTCCAGACCAGCCGTGGCGCAGCCGGAATGCTGCCGGCGATGACGGCGGCAAGCGCCGCAACCGTCACCATGGTGTAGCGGGCACGAGTCATTTTCCGATCTCCCGACGCCGGAGCCATGCGGCATGGCGTTCCGCCGTATAGGGTCGCGACGCTTCGCCCGCCTTCATCCAGTGGGCGACATGGCGCCAGTGATCGGGATCGACGTCGGCAGGATCGATGCCGAGACCCTCGATGGCATCGACATGGCGGAGGACGTTCTCGACCTTGGGCCAGCCTTCGATCTTCAACAAAATCTCGCCACCAGGGAGCACGAAGGGCAGCGTCTGACAGGCGCTGCCAGGCGCGATCGTGCGCACTATGTCGATGCGCGAGAAGACGGTTCCATAGTCATTCGCCGCCCAGCGGACGAAGGCGAAGACAGAGCCCGGTATGAAGAAGACCACACGTCGGCTGCGGTCCAGGACCTGCTCCCCTGCCCCGTTGCCGAACCGGATCCAGAACTCGGTCCGCTTCTCCAGCCAGATCAATTCGACGCGGGTCATACCGTCGAAGCTGAGCGAGGAAGCCTCAGTCGCGGATGATTTGCCGGGTCTCAGAATGACACTCATCACCGATCTCCCGGTAGATCGAGTGGAAGGCGTGCCAAGACGGGGCGACGGACCGTGTCGGAGGCGGGGCTGTCCGGGAGCGATCCGGCAGCGCCAGGCATGCTTGATGCGTCCGGTTTCTCAGCCTTTCGAAGGCTCCCGGCTGCGCTGCGGATGATGTTCTCCACACCATCCGCGCGCTCTTCAAAGTTAGAGTCTTCGTTAGACTCTAAGTTAAGGGAGCGATTTCCGCTTTTGCTTCCGTACGTTACACCCTGTTTGGGTTCCTGATAGCACGAGCCACCGGTTCCTGATGGCACGATAGTCGGGGTTCCCGATAGCACGAGCGCATTCACAGGTTTTCCACAGCCCGGCGCAGGCTCGAAGGCCAGCAGCTTGCGGCCACCAACCTCAGTCTCCAGAAAGAGTGTGTAACCCGGCAGCGGCTGCCGCCGGATGATGTCGCGAAGCTCGAAGGCAAACCGCTTGAAGGGCGACAGTGTCCCGGACTTCTGGTGAAGATGATGGAAGTCGAAACGCCAGCCATCGCGCTGGCGGCCACCGTGCTTGCGCACCAGGCGATAGAGCCAACGGTCGAGCCCGCCGGTCAGGTCGAAATACGCCCGGTCAATGGTGAGGATGAGCGCATTGTCGAGCACGGCCTGGTAGAACCAGTCGGGCACAATCAGCTCGATGCCGTCCGGACGCCCGTCCCTGTCGCTGCGCTCCTGCCATTCGTTGATCCAGGAGAAGCGGTGGCGGCGTCCTTCCGCCGGCTGGCGGATAGAGGTGGAGATCGTCGTCGACTGCAGACGATCCAGCGCCGCCTTCAGGCGCTGGTAATCCCGCGAACTGGTGCCGCGGCCGACATAGGTGAGGATCTCATATGGGGTGGCGGCCATCAGCCGGGAGGTGCGCAGACCCGCGTCACGCGCCTCGACGATCTGGCTCGCCGCCCAGATCAGGATGTCGGCATCCCAGATCGTGGCCATACCGTGATCAGGAACAGCCTCGACCCGGATGCTGACGCTGCCAGCGGCAAAGTCGATCGGTGCGACCCGTTTGGATTTGGCGAGGGAGAAGAAGGGATAGGCCATGAGGTCTTGCGCATCTCTTGGGGCGAAATCCCCGGGCAGCGCGCGGAACAGATCGAGCTGTCCACGCTCGGAACGGGGTCTGCGTCCATCGGTCATGAAGGTGTCGCCCCCCAAGGTCAGCGCACGAAGCGGCCGGGCTGCGGGAGGTTCGGGAGCGTGTGGCGTTTCGCCGGCAGCACCTGTCCGCGCGGGTCGGAGGTCGACGTGACAGCGCCCCGTCCAACCCAGGCCTGCAGGTCCTCGATCGCATAGACCACACGCCCGCCCAGCTTGTGGTAGGCGGGACCGGTGCCATAGGTCCTGTGCTTCTCCAGCGTCCGAGCCGACAGGCTCAGGAACTGCGCGGCTTCCTTGGTGCGCAGATAGCGCGGGGGAAGTTCGGTTGAGATGGCGGACATCGGGCGTCTCCCTGCTGTGTGTGACCAGTGCCGCGAAACAGCGGCTGATGACGGTCACGATGGCGAAGCGCGTCCGGTCAGATGCAGTGGGGAGTTGGCAGAGGAAAATTCGCACACCGCGACGCGGGATCGCGGACCTAGAGGCGGCGCTGGTGACGAAGGAGCTTACGATAGCCGCCGGCGATCAGGTCACGCCCCTCACGAAGGAGACTGGAGACGGCAAAACGGGCGGAGGAGACCTGCCATTCATCGCGGTCCAGGTGACCGGTACGGAACAGGACCTCGGCGATCTGCTTCTGGGTTGCGCCGTCGAAGGCGGCGTCGGAGGCCTGGAGGACACGGCGCAAGCGCGTTTTCTGCTGCGCGGTCAGGCGGGTGTCGCGTGGGATTGAACGACGTCGATGCTGATCCGCCAACAGCCGCTGGATCGCCTCGATGCGATCAAGGCCCTCGGGGCCGAGAGGAACAGTAGCAACAAGCCGACCACGGTCTTTCCGAGGAGCGACGAGATGCAGGTATGTTCCGTCCGGCAGCATGTGGCGCAGGTGCTTGCCAATCGGGGATGCCCTGCCCTTCGGGGCAACTATCTCATCGCCGGGCGCGCCAGTCACTCCTGCGAGTACCTCGGGGGCGACCGCGAAGATCACGGCGCTGGTATCGATTTCGGGGCGCCAGAAAATCTCGGCGACATTCGCGGTCAAACCGGGCCGTATCGGGAAAGCACAGCCCCCATCGACGGCCCACCTGATCCCTCAGGTCAGCCCTCTCAGGTGGTCCCCCTGCAAGTTCTGCATAGTCATCTTGATATTCGGGATTGCGGCGCAGGCATTCCCAGCCGAGTTCCGGCGCGGCCAGATCATCGAGATAGTCATAGGCGGCCTGGTCACGCCAATTCGAACGGTCGGGTTGCATGGCATCGCCCCTCCCCTGGGTTGATCTCAGGAAAGGATTCCGAGAGATCAATCATTTGGGAAGTCCGCCCTAAGGCATCAGGTGATGCGTGGCACGCATCACCTTCTCAGCCGGTGCGCCCCGCCGCCAACTGCCGATAGCCCTCGGAACTCAGCCAGCGCGCGCGTTCAAGATGGGTATCGTGGACCAGGCGCGCCCGCTCAGGCTCTTTCTGCGTATCAAGGCCCAGGATGATCCGCGCCGCCTCCTGCCAGCTCGCGCCCTCGCCTGCAGCATCGAGCAAACGCATATACTGCGTCATGTGGCGACGGTCATAATCCGTCACCACGGCCCCTTGCGGCGGTACATCCTGCAATTCGCCTCTTCTCACGCGCAACCCCATTGCGGTTTGCCAGCATGTTTAGCACGGTTGTTCGATCTTCTTGTGAGCATGGCGACGGCGGGCGTCCCTCTTCGAGGAGACGTGCCGGAAAACTCAGCCCTTCGGGACGGCCTTCGCCTGAACATGCATCACTCCAATCCCCTGGTCAGAGTTCAGGAGCAGAATGCCATTCGCTTCAAAAGCCCGTCGAACCTGATCGCGCGTGGTCTCATAGACCTCGAGTCCGCTTTCGGATTCGAGGCGCTTGAGCGCGGTCAAAGATACCCGGGCCTCATCCGCAAGCTGCTCCTGTGTCCATCCAAGAAGCGCCCGCGCGGCCCGCGATTGTCGGGCGGTGATCATGCAGATCACCTCCCATCCGGCCCGGCGCGCACGCCAGAACTACGACTTCTCTATTCGGACCAACCGGATAGCGGGGAATCCCTCACTCCCCAGCGGCTCATTTACATACTATAGTTGATAAACTTAAAGTATGTAAATCGCGATCTTCCTGCGCATGGATATGCGCAAATTGGTCGGCCGGAATTTCGCCCGCCTGCGTCGGGAGAAGGGCCTGACGCAGGAAGAGGTCGAAGCGCGTTCCGGCTTCAGCCAACAATATCTCAGCAGCCTCGAACGCGGCCGGAGGAACCCAACCGTGATCACGTTGTTTGAACTCGCCCAGGCTCTCGGCGTCAGCCATGTGGATCTGGTCGAGCCCGACGACGAGGTTTGAGCGGCACGCCCGCGAGGATCATGCTTCTCTTCGTGGTCGGTACAAGACCGCCACAGGATGGGATCAGAGGAGCCGGCGGGACAATCTATTTTGCGACGTCACCTCGGCATCGGCCTTGGCGGTCAAGTCGTATTTGCGCGCTCGCCGTTCCCCGTCCCCTCGCGGGGATGTGCCTCGACCGGACTGTGCCCGGTCGAACCTTAAACAGATGACGCAGCGGTTTCCGGCCGCTTGCCCCAGTCGAATTCCGATCCGTCGATCCACATGCGATGAAGGATCACAGCGATCTTGCGCGCCAGCGCGATGATCGCTTTCTTGTGGCCTCGGCGTCGCGAAATCTGTGCGCCCCAAGCCTTGAGCGCTGACCAACGTTTCACCCGTGTCAACAGCACCTGCGCCGCTTCGTAAAGAAGGCTTCGCATCATCTCATCGCCCCATCTCGAGATGCGTCCGTTGCGGTCGACTTCACCGGATTGCTGCTTGCGAGGTGTCAGTCCGAAGTGGGCGCCGACTGTGCGCGAGCGCGTAAAACGCGACGGAACATCGACCGTTGCCCGAAAGGTCAGTGCGACAAGTGGGCCGACGCCGGGAACCGTCATGAAGCGTCGCGTCACCTCGTCATGCTTCGCCAATCGAACGAGCATATCGTCCAACCGGCCGAATTGCTCTCGCAAGGAGCGTCTTGCCAACAGGAGAGCGTCGGCCACGGCGTGCAGGTCGGTATCGGCGATCAGTTCCCGCACCCGTGGTTCGAAGTCGCGCGCCGTCACCTTTCCGAGGTGATAGCCGAAGTTGCGGATGAGGCCGCGGATTTCGTTCTCGACATCCTGAAGCTTGTTCCGCAGAAGTTGCCGTGCGGTCAGGATCGTGCGCAGGCGTTGGCTGTTCGGCGTCTTGACGTGGACCGGTTTGAACAATCCGACGCGCATCATCTGGGCGATCCCGCGCGCGTCGTGCCGGTCGGTCTTGTTGAGCTGAGCGGCGAGCGCCGCTTTCATGTGCCGGGTCTCGACGCAGACGACCGGGATACCGGCTTCAGCCAACCGCCCATAGATGTGTTGCGATAGCATTCCGGCCTCGAGGCCGACACGAACAATCGGAAACCGAAGTGACAGGATATGCTGTGCAATCTCCTCCGGATCCGAGGAGAGCTTGCGTTCGTGTACCACTTGGCCATCGTGATCGACGATGCAGAGATTGACGGTGCGGGCCGAGACATCCAGCCCTATATAGTGCCTTTGGGACATGCCGATTCCCCTTTCGAATTAAGGACCGGCACTTCTCCTAACCAATCTTCAAACGGTTTTGTAAACTACGACTATTTCAGTCGTCCTTTGCTGAGAGGCAGCAGCGCGGCGGACAAATCATTTCTTCCCGGTAGTAGTTAGAGCTTAGCTGTTCAGACCCTGTCGCTGCCGCAGCGGCAAATTTCAATGAAGGCGCGGAGCGGCGCGGTTGTAAAACGGCTTGGATAGTAGAGACGCGGGCCGTTCCGAGAAGGCCACATATTCGGCAGAACGGGAACGAGCGTTCCGGCGGCGAAGTCTTCCTCCAACCAATTACGGAAAGTCCCAATGATGCCGATCCCGGTCCTGGCGTAGCGAAGTCCCGAGTCGAGAGCGTTCACGCTCAGGATCAGGCGTGTCGCAGGCTGGACGGTGACCGTTCGAAAATCATCGACGAGGCTCCACGGCAGCAGAGGACCATCCGCCAGGCGATAGCGGATCGCATCGTGCCGGGTCAGTTCTTCGGGGCCCCGGGGCGTACCTCGTGCCTCCAGGTAAGCCGGTGACGCTGCAAGGGCACTCTGCTGGGTCCGGGGGCCGATCGGGATAGACACCATATCCTTTTCGAGGGCGTCGTCATAGCGGATGCCCGCATCGCAGCCCGCCTTGACGATATCGACGAGACCGTTCTCGACCACGATTTCGACCTCGACGTCGGGATGACGGGCGTGGAATTTCGACAGGAGCGGCGGAAGGATGTCCGGCATCACTGCCCCGGGTACGTTAAGCGTCAGCCGGCCCCGCACGCGGCCCGCCGTGTCGGCGGCCTCGGCGCAGGCTTCCTCGAGCCCGGCGAACAAAGGGGCGATCCGGTCCGCCAGTGCCTGACCTGCGTCTGTCGTGGCCACGCTGCGGGTCGTGCGACGCAGGAGTGGCACGCCGAGGCTAGCCTCCATCCGCGAGATCGTCGTGCTGACCTTCGAAGGAGCGATCCCGAGGCGTCTGGACGCTGCCCTGAACCCGCCTTCGCGAACCACCACGAGAAAAATGGCCAGATCATCATTCGAGACATTGTTCTGCATAGAGAACAAGGTATTCGAAAATACGCGAATTGTCTCAGAGAAAGAGAACAATCAATCTCTCTCCATCAGCCCGCGATCACTTACCGCGCAGCGGACCCACCGAGGAGATTGAGACATGCTTATTGTGACAGGCGCGACCGGCCAACTCGGCCGCAGGATCGTCGAACACCTTCTGCAACATGTGCCTGCCGAACGCATCGGCGTCAGCGTTCGCGACCCGGATCGCGCGGGCGACCTCATGCGGGCCGGCGTGCGGGTGCGCCGGGGCGATTACGACGATCCCGACAGCCTGCGTCATGCGTGGAACGGGGCCGAGCGGATTTTATTGGTCTCGTCGAATGCGGCGGCAAAGGGGGGAGATCCGTTGAAGCAGCATAGGGCCGCGATCGGAGTGGCGCGCGAACTGGGCGTCGGCCGCGTGCTTTATACCAGCCAGGTCTCCTGCGCGCTCGACTCGCACTTCCCGCCAGGGCGGGATCACGCTGCGACCGAGAAGATGTTGGCGGACTCGGGCCTGCCCTGGACGTCCTTACGCCACGGCTTCTACGCGGCGAGCGCCGTTGCCATGAACGCGAACGGACTCGAGGCTGGGACGCTGACCGGCCCCGAGGACGGAAAGGTAGCCTGGACGACCCACGACGATCTTGCCGCCGCCGATGCCATCCTGCTGGCGCGCGGCGAGACGTTCGACGGTCCGACACCGCCGCTGACTGGCAGCGAGGCCCTCGACCTCGCCGACCTCGCGCGGCTGGCAACGGACGTCCTGGGACGGCCCATCGCGCGAGAAATCGTCGAGGAAGATTCCATGGAACGCCATGCTCGGGAGAATGGCATACCTGAGGGTGCTATCGCCGTCATGCTGGGATACTTCCGTGCAGCCCGAGCGGGCGAGTTTGATCGGGTCGATCCGACGCTCGCTCAGTTGCTGGGACGTGCGCCGACGCGGATGCGAGAGTTTCTGGCGACGGTGCAGGGATGACCACTGCGCTAGCGTTAGCGAGCCAAGACCATCGCGTTTTCGCGTGGCGAGTAAGGGCTCGAAGCCGTCGCGCGGGAACGACCGAATACTCCATCTATTATAGTCGTATCTGCATGAATCTCTACCGGAATTCTTCTGCGTTTTTATCGCGTTTTCGTCTTGGTACCGCCGAACCGGGAAACTGATTCGGTTGCCCGGTTTGGCGGGCGGGCCCCGGCCTTTCGGCCGGGGCCCAGGGCGCCGTTACTCGCTGCGGCGACCGTTGGGGCGGGACCAGATCAGCGCGTAGCTCTCGCCGTCCTCCTCATCGAAGAGATTGGCGTAGATCGGGGCGGTGAAGCTCGGATCGTCGAGCTTGAGGCCCAGGTAGTCGCGGCCCTCGCCCGAGCGCTTGGACCAGGCGGCGCCGATCTCGGCGCGGCCCACCAGGACCCGGTGGCTGGGGGCGTTATCGCCGGTGGCGCGGGTGTCAGGAACGATCCGTACGCCCTTGGCCTGGACGCTGAGTGTGACGATTTCGCCGGTGAATTCGTTCGAGCCGGTCTTCTTGAAGGTGCCGATGGTCGCCATGTTAAGTCTCCGTTTTCCGTTTCCGGGTCCGCACCATTGCGGCCCGATGGCGATCGACAGGCCAAAGACGACCGGCGGCGCACCCCCGGCGTGCCGGGGGCCGGACAGCACAGGCAGAACTTTCTTGTTTCGCGCGGAATGGGCGCAGCCTAGGGGAAGAAAGTTATGGCGGCGCTGTTGCGCCAAGCCGGTCGAGGCGGAGCCGGTCTTCGGCCAGATCAGGCCATTGAAGGGGCCGTATGGAGCGGACATGGACGGGTCAGAACGGAGACGATGGCGATCGCGGATGCCCGTCAACCTGACCGGCGTTTTCACCGGCGGGTTCGCTCACCCACGACAGGCCATGCGCGTCGTTCTCCATGCGCCCCGGCCGGTGTGTCCCGCCCGATCGCAGGTGCGATTTGCCGCTCGAACGGTCCGCCCCCCTCCACCGCACGGCCACGGACCGCGACGTAGGCCACATGCCGATCCGCACACCGCCCCATACCGGCATCCTGACGATCGGGATGGCATTCCAGCGCTGATCCGGTCCCGCCTCATCGGATCGTCGGCAGTGTCAGGCGCCCACGGGAGATCCGTCCGAAGAGTCGGCGGCCATACCGGCAATGCGGAGGAAGGCGGAAACACCAACGGCGCCAGCGCCGATGACGGCGAAGATCATCTGCCATGTCTCCGAGGGCATCATGGTCCTGGTGATCCCGAGGGTCGCGTAGAACCCAGCCAAGACTGCGGGTACGACGAAGATCAGCGCGCCTTTGGGCGGGACACAAGGCGACCTGTCCCCCCTGAGGGGATCACGCGATCGTTGACCAATGGTGCAGATTTCCCCACCATGTCGTGATGATTTACGTCTTGGCATATCCACAGTTTGAGCCGAGTGTCGCCGAACGCATTCGTCGGTTTCGGACCGAGAACGAGCCGTCCAGAGCCAAGCTCGTCCCCCCGCACGTAACTCTCGTGTTCGGGCTGATGAATATCCACCCTCATGAGTTCCTGGCGCACTGCGAGACGATAGCCGGCAGGTCATCGCAGTTTGAGGTGTCTTTCGTTTCTGAAGAGATTACACACGACCCCTTTGAAAAGACCCATAAACTGCTACTCGTCAGTTCGACCGGAAGTTCGCAGTTGGCGGCACTGCATGACCAGCTCTACGAAGGTGTTCAGAAGGCGGAGCGAAAAGACGATATCCCCTACCGTCCACACATGACGGTCGCGACGAACACTGATCGAACGATTATCAAGAATTTGGACACTTCTTCCCTCGGAGGCTTCCCGCTCTTGGGAACCATCCGGGCCCTGGAGGTGGTTAAGCTTGAGAACGGGAGGCTACACCACCTTCGCACCATCCCGTTCGGAAAGTCGGGTTAGCGCTCGAAGACGGCTTGCGGAAGCGCGGCAGCCGGTGGTGCTTGATCCGCGCCGCGCTCCTTCACTTCCGGCCCACAGGCGACATTCGCCAGGTGGTCATCGCTGCAACGCAGCTTCCCCGGACCAGCCTTTCGGCACATTGCGCGGCACAATCGGATGCGCGAAGGTCAGAGGTGAGAGGCCTCTCAATCGTTCGCTGCATTGATGTTGGGCTCCCACTGCGTGCTTTTGCGACGGGATGAGCAAGACGCCTTCAACTCGGTCTCAAGAAACGCGCGAGTTCCCGTGCCAGGTCGACGAAGGCCTTGAAGGCCGCCGGCGGATTGCGCCGACTGGGATAGTATAGGCAAAGCGGCGCCAGCGGCGGCGTCCAGGCGTCGAGAATACGCACCAGCCGTCCCGTCTCGATATCCTCTCGCACGTCCGACTCCATGAAGAACCCGATCCCGAGACCATCGAGCACGGCAATGCGCGCGAGGCTGGCTTCGTCCAGCGTAATCGGCCCTTCGACATCGACATGAACCGGCCGGCCCTCGGCTTCGAACTGCCAGCGAAATAGCCCACCGTTTGGCAGGCGTGTCCGAATGCAGGCATGCGCCATCAGATCGGAAGGCACCTTAGGCGGTTCCCGGCTTTCGAAATAGGCGGGTGTCGCGACGACCGCGTAGCGCCGGGCGGGTCCGAGCGGGATGGCGATCATATCGGTCGGCACAAGGTTCTGGCTGCGCACCCCAAAATCGAAACCGTCCGCCACGATGTCGATGAGGTTGCCTTCGGTCACGAGGTCGATCTGCACCCTCGGGAACCGCCGTAGGTATTCGAGGACGAGTGGCGACAGGATCTCCCGGCCCGCCGTGGCGAAGGTGTTGATGCGCAGAATACCGGTGGGAGTCTCCTGCTGCGAGCGGACCGTGTCGATCGCGCCGTGAATGTCCTTGAGCGCCGGCTTGACTTGATCGACGAAGCGCTGCCCGGCGGCGGTCAGCGACACGCTGCGGGTGGTGCGATTGAAAAGCCGCACGCCGAGTTGCTCCTCGAGCTTCGCAACCGCGCTGCTGAGCGCGCTCGTGGACATCCCCACGTCCAGCGCGGCGGCCCGGAACGATCCCCTGCGGGCAATCGCAAGGACCGCGTCGAAATCGGACAGCTTGTAGGTTCCCATTATCCCGAAAATTCAAACTCCACATCCGGATTTGTCCTGCTTATCCGCATTATGTCAAACCCTTAAATTCTGGCTCGTGGCACCGGTCCCGATCCGAGAGGTCAAGCGGCGAGACCGGTCGCTGCCACCGATCCTTACCCAGACAGGAGAGCCATCATGAGTATCGAACTGCCAGACGCGATTGAGGCGTATTTCTCGGCCGACAAGAAGGGCAACGCGCAGGCCATCGCCGAGGTCTTCACGCAGGACGCCACGGTTATCGACGAAGGCAATACCTACACGGGCCGCGACGCGATCCGGCAGTGGATGGCCAATGCCTCCACGCTATACACCTACACGGTAGAGCCGTTCGAAATCGCGGAAGACGGCCAGCGCACGATCGTCACCAGCCACCTTGTCGGCAACTTCCCCGGAAGCCCGGTCGACCTGCGCTATTTCTTCGTCCTTCGCGGGAACAAGATCGCCGAACTGGAGATCGTGTCATGAGCCCCTTCCTGACCTTCGAGGGAAAGCGGGCTCTAGTCACCTCCGGCACGCGCGGTGCCGGAGGGGCGACCGTGGCCCTGTTCAAGGAGCTTGGCGCCGACGTCCTGACGACGGCGCGGACAAGGCCGCCGGAGATGCCGGAAGGCCGGTTCGTGGAGGCGGACCTGACCCGGGCCGAGGGTTGCGTCAAGGTGGTCGAAGCCGTGCGCGAAAGGCTGGGTGGTGTCGACATCATCGTCCACATGCTCGGCGGCTCCTCGGCGCCCGCGGGCGGCTACAGGGCGCTTGGCGACGACGAATGGTGGCGCGAGCTCGACCTGAACCTGATGCCGGCGGTCCGCCTCGACCGTGCGCTTGTTCCGGAGATGGAGGCGAGGGGCAGCGGCGTCGTGATCCACGTCACATCCATCCAGCGCGAACTGCCGCTGCCAGAGGCGACGACGGCCTATGCCGCCGCAAAGGCGGCCCTGTCCACCTACAGCAAGAGCCTGTCGAAACAGGTCTCGCCAAAGGGTGTGCGGGTTGTCCGCGTCTCTCCGGGCTGGATCGAAACTGAGTCCTCCGTCGAGCTGGCCAAACGCCTCGCGACGGAGCACGGAGTTGACGTGGAAGCGGGTAAGCGCATGATCATGGACTCGCTGGGCGGGGTGCCGATTGGGCGTCCGTCAAAACCTGGCGAAATCGCGAACCTGGTCGCCTTCCTCGCTTCCGACCGCGCCGGGACCATAACAGGCACCGAATACGTGATCGATGGCGGCACCGTGCCGACAGCGTGATCACCCTTATCGCCGCCCCCGGCTCCTGCACCTTTCAAAAGGCCCTTCTAGTAGACCAAGGATGCTGAGGTCAGCGGTGCTCGACCACACGAAGATGGAGAGGATTGTGCGCCACCTCGGCGTCCAGCTCGAAGATGCGCTCGCCATCGCGGAAGCGCTGGAACTCTAAGAAGTCGGGCCGGTCGGTAGCGGTCGGCCCATAGCTGCCGTTCGGACGCCTCGAGGCCGACGTCCTCTTCGCGCCCCGACCTCAGTCGCTTGACCCCTCCGGAGTGGCACCCGTAAGCAGCCGTTCGCCACGGCGAGCAAGAACGGTCAAACCGGGCGGGAAACAACGGTTGGCTGCGGCTGGTCGGCCGACCGCAATGCGCAGAACGTGACTGGGCCGCATCGCTGCCGTGCCGAGGGAAGAGTAGCCGTGGAGCAACTAGTTCGTGGCTCCCTGCTCAACCGTTGAGCCACCTAGAAAGTGGGATGGCTGTGTTTCTCGTTTCGTCAAGAACCATCCAAAGGCGTTTCTCGTAGCCTTCAAGGTCACCCCAAACGATCCGATGATACAGCCCCATATACTCCCACGTGGTCCATGAATTATCATACCGCTCATTAACGGCAGGGAAAAGAGCTATCCTACTTAGCCCTTTCTTACCGTCCGCAATGCCCAATTCCCACGGCACCCACTTGCTTTCTTTGCTATTCTCAGTAGCGAGAAGGACAAACTTTCTAGTCTGCTCGATCCGCCTTTTCAATGTTAGGGCCGTTTGTTCAGAAGTGTAAGGCGGCAGCTCCGGATCCTTCTTGTCTATGTAAACGGTGGCGCCATGGTTTTCTAAGACGCGGATGGCCCCCACGACCAGATCCTCGTCTTTACTCGAGCGCGACAGAAATGTTGCTCCCTCCGGGGAACGCGCTTGGGCTCTTTTGCGCAGCTCCGTTCTCTCGTTGAGAGGCAACTCATTCGAAAATTGTCGGAATTCTTCCTTTGTTGTATAGACAATCAATCAGCTATCCAGCCTTTCCGCGAACCTACTTATTGAGCGTCATTTGGCATTTTTTGGGAAACTATTGACGGCTAGAGTATCTGAAGAAAACAGATCGCCCGCGATTTTCTGTGCCGGTTGCGTCGGATTAGTCATCAACACTGCCGGTTGTAGCTCATTCGGTCTCGGGGGTTTACGATTAGATGGTCATGAGTTGTCCGGCGCGCATAGGCCGCCTCGATTGCGTCGGAAAGGGCTTGGGTCGAAGTCGGATAGTCCATGTGGCGAGCATAGCAGTCCACCCTCGGCCAATCCGATGACAAATTGTTTTCAAAACGTGGAGGAAAGCTCGTGAACGAACGCAACTTGATACCGAGCAGGCCATTCGGCGTTATGGTCTGCCCTCGGCGCAGTGACGATTGGATCTCCCAATCGACGTAACGCCTAGACCAGGTGCAGCCGCCCATCAAGACTATTGTTACCGTTGAATCTGAGAGGAAGCGCTCTCGAATCTTCGACATTACATAATCGGTGTTAGTGCTTTGGATCACGTCACCGGGCATTTCTTCGCCCAGCCCTCGCGCGATAAAGCAGTCATGAGTGTGGTCAAAGTCACGAATGAATTGATTAACTGCCGCTTGATCCGCGTGGTGATAAGAAATGAAACACTTTCTTCGAACTTGCTCCATCAATTTCCCTCCGCCTTCGGTGAGAGGCGCTCCGCATTTATCGCCTTAAAGGCAATCCCAAGAAAACTCTGAAGTGGGCTCGCCTCTACTCGGACACTCGAGCTGGTCATTGGATACGCTCACAGAAAAGAGGTCGGGCTCCGTTTCAATCAGTGTGTCTGCGTATAGGACCCGCATGGTTTCCAAGAACTCGTTTTGTCCACCGTAACTCGGATGACGAACCTTGAAGACTTTCTCGTCGGGAAGCGCATCGGAAAGAACATTGAAGGCATCGTTTCCGACCGCAACGAGCCGTTGCGGCTTAAGGTAGTCCACGATGCTAATCAGGATATCGGTTCCGGCCTTACGTTCACGGGCGTTGTGCGCACGATTCGAGAACGGATCGCCACTCTCGTAGGGGTGAAGCGGAAAGACGTTCCACAAGAAAACCGGCACCCTGACCCGCATCAAGATATCCCAAATCGCCGCTGCCGTTCTTTCGGCCACTGGCGCGCCAAAGGTGGGTCTTTTCGGCTCGAGGTCCCACCGGACCAGGTGATTGGAAAAGTGGATGTCATCAGTCAGGGCAAGGCCGGTCCTCCGGCCACCGCGATACCCGAGATCGCGCCCCACCCAAATCGCATCTAGGTTGCTCGACGCCGCCCGTTCAAGCATTTCAAGGAGATAGTAACTCCGCAGTTCGGGAGCCTCCGCCGCATCATGGACCGGGCACCGGTCAAAATAGGGATTAAAGGTGTTCTCGAAATCAAGCTGTCCTAATGCACTAAGAATGTCCTTTGCGCTCACGTTCTTTCTCCCCCCAGTTGCTTATACCGAATTGTTCTTTCATCTCTGTTGCCGATGACGATACCGCCATTATTCAGGCGCATTTGCCGGAACACTTCGAATCCCTGCAAGATAGCCTTCTCCCAGAGATTGAGGGGGCATTGCTCCACCTCATAGCCGCGCACGAAGTTCTGGATCGCCTTTAGCAAATCGAAAGATACTGAATTTTGACCTTCAAAGAAATTCAGCGTCTTGGCATGCGAGAAGATGTATGCGGACACGCCCTCATCCACGACAATGGCGCGACCGCTATCCTGGGCCTCATCGACCTCTGGCTTGCTCTTGCGCTTGTGCTTGATGAGCGCGCGGAACGTTGGAGACCAGTGCAGGATTGCAGCATTGGCAAAATGAAATACATCGTGAAAACGGTAACCGTCGGGATCGGCGATGTTGTCAGACAGAGGGTCGCCGATGAAGACCCCGTGCCAACGCAGGTAGCTGCGCCCGTTCGGGCGTTGAGTGATTTGGATCTCGAACGTTCGCGGCAATTGCTCTTCCGAAGGGAACGTGGAGTCGAAGTCGGGTAGGTCTTCGGCCGCAGGTTTCAGAAAGCGCCCGGTCACCTTGGTGATATTTCCCCCAAGAACAGTCGAAAAGGGCACGCCGGATGCCTGCAACGCTTCAATGTAAACCGCTATGAAGTCCAGCAAGAGCGGTTTCGCCGTCTTGGCCTCCATCTCTACGCCTAGCAGTCTGGCCGAGCGTTCGCCCAATCTCAGCAGGACCGTATCGAGCGGGGCAAGGTCACTTGCACTTATGACCTGTGCGACAGGGTGGCGCGGATCAGAATTGGCGGCAATGTGGACTGCGTAGTTCCCGCTTCCGAGAACCTCCGCGAACAAATCGGCAAGGCTCAGTTTGAGCCGCCTGCACAAGGCTGCGACATACCAGAGCGTGTCACCAAGTTCCTCTTCGACATCGCGCATATAGCCGCCAGCAAATGCGCCCTTTTCCCTGTGAAGTTTTTTGGACGTGCTCATGACGCTGCCAACTTCCCCGAACAGCCCGAGCAAGATCGGGGTCACATCGGTGTCAAGGAAGCGATCCGTCGGGGCTACGGCTTTTTCGTATTCTGATAGCAACACGTGGGGGCTCTTACCTGCACCGGTCATTTTCGTTTTCGCGCCTCCACAACCATGTCGAATGGCCGACCTTGGTATCCGACTACGCCAAGGTCGTCCAGCCATGCTTCAAAGGCTGCGATCTTGGCTGTTTCCGTGATTTTCCGGCGGCCCCTACCTGCCAGTACCAGACCGGCATCCCTGAGTGCCTCCGGCACTTCCGGCCCTTCGGCGCCGAAGTAGACGAAGTCCTGGCTGACGAGCACCCTGTCTACCGAAGTGTCGCGGTTGATGTGCTTTTGAAACGGCGAACCGTCGTTGCGGCTATGGTAGGAATTGAGTTGGTTCCAGCCACCTTCCGCAAGATTAGGGCTGTAGATATTGTCACCGCAAGCCATACGGTAACTTCCCCCAAGGTTGGGTTTCTTGCGGGCAAAGCGCGGATCGCTCCAGTATTCGGCGAAGGTCAGTGCTTCTTGTACGCGCATGGCGTAAACCAGAAACCCGCCTCGGCGCACGCCTACCCGGTCGCTGCCAGTCCCGATGATCCAGTCGCCGAGGGCAGCATGTTTCCTAATGTCCGGCTTGCAGGTGGCGAGCGTGCAAAAACCGTTGAATGGGTTGGGGGCAAACCCACTGTCATAGGCCACGATGTAGCTGTGAAGGATGGGCATGCCAACCTCTTCAACCACAGGGATGGCGGTGTATCGCTCGCTGCGGCGACGGCATACCGTCGGGGCCTTCGAAGCCCTCGTAGTCGCCGTTAATCGCGTCGATGATCTTGTCGGCGTTCCAGCCAACGATGGCATGACCGTATTCGTCCAATGCCTCCGGAACCTCGCACCCGTTGGCACCGCGCTCCCACACCCCGACGATGGTCTTGTCCTGCTTGTGCGCCCTTTCGATTTCCCAGTTCACCCACTCGCTGTCTTTGGTTTCGGGAGAGATGTACACGATCATGCAACCGGACCAATCTATGCGCGGGCCGAGAATTGCCGACTTGATGTACTCTGGGGAATTCGCGTTGTTCGGCTTGTCATTGGTGATCGAGCTGTCCCTGACGTTCATACCCTTGCTTTTGAGCAGGTTCTTGAGATCGGTAAGGCCCGCGTCGTCTTTGTGGACGTGGCTGATAAATACATTTTTGATCTGATCTGGCATCGGTGCTATCCTCTCGGGCAAGCGATATACAGTGTGCCCATTGGTAGGATATACCACATCTGCGAGTTGTGCGAGCGCGAATCGCCCTTTGCGAGAAAGGACACACATGCTGCCACCGATCCTAGAAATCTACGTTGTCTGGCACCCCGGCGACCGGCAAGGCGCCGCCACGGCCAAGGCCATCTTCGAGCATTTCATGCAGGGCCCGACCTTCTCTGGGGTGATCGGCGGCGGTGTCCAGGTTTCGTTTCGCAGTGCAGCATGGGATGGTCCAGGGAGGCCGCCGAGACCGGTCTACTCGGAGGCTAGCCCCGCCCCGAACGGGATCCGACCGGCTAGGTTCGTTGCAGTTGTCCCGTTACTCGGAACTGAACTCGCGGCAAGCGTCGAAGACACGAACTCGGCCTGGCATGCTTACATCGCCACCGTAAGGGCAACCGAGGAGGCCGGGCCGGAGCAGTTTGGGGTCTTCCCGTACCTGCTCTCGAACGGAGCAACGAACGGCACCCAGCTGGGCGGTATCTTAGGCAAATATCAGTTCGTGGCAGCCGGAGAACCGGAGCAGCATGGCGAGGATGTTCAGAGCATGCTCTGCCGCGACTTGACGCAAGGCATCGCACAGTTGATTTCGCCGGACGAGATGGACAGGCTGACCGCTTTCATCAGCCACACCAAACGGCACAGTTATGTCGAAGGGGAAGATGTGGATGCACTCGTTGGCCTCGTCCGCGACGTTATCGGCAGCACGCGCCTGAAAGAGTATTTCGACGCGAGCGACCTACAACCCGGCACGGATTGGGACGCTGCACTTACGCAAAATGCCGGAACAAGCGCCATGCTCGCGATCCGAACTGATCTTTACTCCAGCCGGACTTGGTGCCAACGGGAAGTGGCGATTGCCAAAACGCATGGCATGCCGGTCATCATGATGGACGCTATAGGCTTCGGGGAAGAGCGGGGCTCGTTCCTCATGGATCACGTGGCGCGCGTCGCCGTCCGAAAACTGGACGGGCAGTGGCAGAAGAGAGACGTGTATCGGGCGCTCAATCTGCTTGTGGATGAGTGCCTCAAGCGAGCTCTGTGGATGCACCAGAGAGACCTTGCTCGCGAACGACCTGAGTTGGACGTGGCTTGGTGGGCTCCGCATGCGCCGGAACCCCTGACCCTATCGCACTGGATCAACGCCCGAATTGCGCAGGGGATCGATGCCGGAGAGGAAGACGACCTCCGCATCCTTCACCCCGATCCGCCGCTCGGCCCGGATGAGAGGGAGGTTTTGATTAATTACGCACAGACAACACGGTTGGGACGTGGGATCGATATTATGACTCCGCGCCAGCTGGCGACCAGAGGGGGATAGCCGTGAACGGAGAGGCCCCGCGTACTGAACTGCTTCCTGCCGATGCGCTTAAGGGCAAACGGCTGGGTATTTCGGTTTCGGACAGTCCGGACCTCGACCGTTTGGGGCTGACAGAGACGCATTTCAGGATGACTCTGGGTGAACTTGCTCGAACGGTCGTGATCGCGGGTGGCGATCTTTACTACGGGGGCCACCTGCAACCGGAAGGCATAACAGCGTTCCTCATTGATGAACTGCACCGCTATGGGCGGCGCGACAGACCACTAAAGGTGTGTCTGGCGTGGACAGTGCACCGACGGATGAGTGCCGAACAATTAGCCGAGCAGAACGAGTTTCTAGGGCTGTTCGGTGAAATCCACTTCCTCGCGCCGAATGGCATACGTCTTGACGGGCCGGTGGAAGGTGCGCCGCGGGAAGACTTCCCTGCGGAAGAGCGAGCCGCAGCGCTCACCGGTCTTCGCGAACATATGACGGGCAACACAGACGCACGCATCGTCGTCGGCGGGAAGCGGGCAGGCTTCGAAGGGAGAATGCCGGGGATCGTGGAAGAAGTCCTTCTGTCTCTGGAGCGGCGACAGCCCGTATACCTTGCTGGCGGTTTTGGTGGCGCGACACTGGATATTATCCGTACTCTTCGTCCCGAATTTACTGAATGGCTGCCCCCACAGGCGGGTGCACCCGAAGCCGATGCGCGCCTTACAGAAGTTCTAAGACGCATCAACCAAGTTGCCGTTGAGAAGGGTTGGGACGGCTTCGCAAACGGTCTATCCGATGATGAGAACCGGTTGCTCGTGGCTTCTTACCGTCCAAGCGAGATTTCCGCCCTGGTCGGGAGAGGCCTAGGGAAACGGTTGCCCGAGTAATCACTACGACCATAACCTGAGGCCGTCCTCCACCTCCCGACCGCCGAAAGTCGTCAATGCGCCGCTCGCCACCCTGCGCGCCACCTCTACAAATGTCCGGTTCCGTCGGGCAGGTAGCTGGAACCGGACATTCCGCAGCCGGCCCCGAAGCGGCCGTTCATTAACTCTGCAGCGAACTTCCGGAATCCGCCCACCGCAACGGATGCAGGAAGCTGCGCGGCCATTTCGTGGAAGTGCAGCGCTCAGGCGCTGCCCTCCGCGAGGCGGTATACCGGGATGCCCATTTTGCGGGCCTTGTCAGCGAGGTTTTCCTGAATGCCGGTTCCGGGGAAGACGATGACCCCGATCGGCATCGCTTCAAGGATCCGGTCGTTGCGCTTGAACGGCGCGGCCTTGGAATGTTTGGCCCAGTCCGGCTTGAAGGCGACCTGCGGCACCTTGCGATCGTCCGCCCAAGTGGCCGCGATGCGTTCCGCGCCTTTCGGCGATCCTCCATGCAGGAGCACCATGTCGGGGTGTTTGGCATGAACCTGGTCTAACCTGTCCCAGATCAGCCGGTGATCGGTGGTGTCCCCGCCCGAGAAGGCAATCTTCGGCCCGGCCGGCAAAAGCACCTCGTTGTCGGCCCTGCGCTTTGCGGCGATGAAGTCACGGCTGTCGATCATGGCCGAGGTCAGCTGGCGATGGTTGACCCGCGAGCCGGAGCGCGGCGACCAGGGCGTGCCTGTGCTGCGCAGGTAGAGGTCGGCGGCAGTGTCGCGGAAAGTCTCCATGCTGTCGCGGCGCTCGATCAGATTTTGTCCGATGCCAATCAGGGTCTCCAATTGGACGGATTTCACCTCGCTTCCGTCCTGTTCGCGCTGAAGGCGCTTCTGGGCCTGCTCGTTGTCGTCGAGTTTGCGGTCGATCCGCTTGACGGCGCGGTGGAAGGTATTGACGGTGGACCACATGATCTCGTCGAGGTCGAAATCGAGGCTGGTGTCGGCCATGGTGGAGATCAGCGCGTCGAAGATGTCGGAGACAGCTCCCTGGATGGCGGTGTCCTCGGGCGTGATCCGGGGATCGGCCTCGCCCTCGGCGGGATGGTAGCCATAGAGCTCGAGCGCTTCGATGACATGGCCGGTGGGAGACGTGCTGTGATCGGGTTCGAATTCGTCATGGGCATACATGGGATGTGTCCTTCGGCTGGACCGCGACCGTCGCGGCCTTCATGGCGACGACAAGCCCACGGGCGTTCCGGCCGGGCAGCCCGAGCCCTTTGCGAGGGCCTTGATGGCAAAGCCCGGCTGATTTGCTTCGCGCTGTAAAGGCGGGCCTGCCCGCCGACGGAAATCAGTCGGGCGCCGCCATTGCCGGGCCGGAGCGCTTGTGGGCCGCTCGCCCTCTCAAGAAGGCCAAGGCGCGGTCCCCTTGCCGAGGTGCCGCAACCCCTTGCCCATGGCGGGATCGTTTGTCCCAGATCACGGCCCTCTCTGGCTATGGCGCGCACGACATGAAACGGCTGACGTCCTCAGGGGCAATCTGCACCCGGATCTGCGCCCGAAGCGCCTCCAGGCCGAAGCTGACGAGATCGTCGTTGAAATCTCCCAGCATGGGCGAAAGCGTGATCGCCTCGATCCCGGCTCCAATGGCCCGGTCCACCAGGTTGTCCCGCGCGGCGTTACCTGCCGGATCGTTGTCGCGGACGATATAGAGCCTGCGCAGATGCGGGGAGAACTGGATGGCGGAGAGATGCCCGGCTGAAAGTGCGGAGGCCATCGGCAGGAACGGCAATGCCTGCCGCAGCGAGAGGATGGTTTCGATCCCCTCGCCTGCCGCCATGACATCCTGCGCCTCGCCAAACCGGACGGCGTTTCCGAGCAGGTCTCCCATCGCCTTTCTCGGCGGATCGATCGGCGCTTTCCCGGAGCCGTCACGTTGAAGCCAGGTGCGATGCGCACCGGTGATCCTGCCGTCGAGGTCGGTGACGGCGGCGATCATGGCCGGCCAGGTTTCGGTTGGGCCGTCGCCTTCCGGCTGCCAGTAGCAGGTCGGATGGAAGCGCAGATTTGCTCTTCCGCGTAAATCCGCAATGCTACGTTGCCGTAAGTACGTCTCTGCGAGACTGCCCGCGAGCGGCTGCGTCATGCGCAAGAGGCGACGGGCCGCTTCGGACGATCCGGATGGTGCTGGCGGTGTTCGGGATCGGTGGGACTTTGGCTCCAGTTCGGGATGCGGCAGGCTGAGAAAGCGGCGGGCTTCTTCGGCGACATCCGCGAAGTCGATGAGGCCAAGGCTTTCACCGATCACGTCGAGCAGATCGCCATGCTCGCCGCTCTGGGCATCGGTCCATTTTCCAGCCGCACCCTTACCGGCCTCTGGCCCGGTCAGACGGACGAACATCGAACGACCGGGCGTGTTTCGCACATCCCCGACCTGCCAGTAATTGCCCTGCTTGCGCCCGTTCGTGAGGTAGTGGCGGCACACCGCCTCGGCCTGTCGGCCCAGACGCTTCGCCAGTTCGGAAGCGTTGAGACGCGCCATCACGCAGCCACCCGCTCGGAGATGCGCTCGACGGGGAAGCGGTCGAGCAGTTTGCCGATGATCTCCGGCCCCGATGCGTCCACCGGCACAAAGAAGCGCAGTTTCCAGGAGATGATCTCGCTGAAGAGCCCATAGGCCCGCAGGTGTTCGCGCATCGTGTCAGTGAAGCCTGTGAGTTCAATCCGGTTCGCGCCCATGACCCGGACGCGGCGCAGTTGCAGCCCCTGGGTGAGATCAAGGATCGTGCGACCCGCGATCAGCGCGGCATAGGCCTCGTCCGGGGTGATGCTGGTCGCAACCCCGCTAGCGGCGGCATTGGTCGCCCAAGCGGGTGAGACACGACGGCCGATGACGCGTTCGCCCTCATCGGTCTGAAGCCGGTAGACCCGGGAGGACTCCTGCGGCAGGCGCTTCCAGATCGGCAGCAGGAGCCCGGTCACCATGTGCAGGATGCTGTCGGTGAACTCCGGCACTTCGTACAACTCGGCCTGCCATGCTGAGGCGAAGGCAGCGCGCTCGGCCTCGACCCAGTGGGTCTCGCCCATTGCCCGCACGGGCATGTTCATCGCATCCATCGGCCGGATCAGCCGCACGCGGCGTTCGATCTCGCCGTCATCGAGCATGACGCTGGTGGTCGGGACCAGCACAGCAGCCCGTCCGGATCGCTCGTTGATGAGCAATCTTGCGCGGGGATCATCCTGTTCAGCCAAGGCCGCATCCAGCGTGATGGGCTGATTGCGCTTACGCTCGGTCAGAGTCAGGAGCCGGGTTTCCGCGCCTGTGCCTGGATGGGTGTGGATGACCTGCCGGTCCGTGACGATGAAGCTTTCGGCCTTCAGTGTCTCCAGCCCCATATCATAGGTGCCGGATGCAATCGACCCGTCGATCCGCGCCTGCAGAAGCTGTTCGAAGGCCGAGAACAGGATGCCCTGCAACTCGATGGTCAGCGCCAGAAGACGGTTCAGGAAGGTGGTGATCGGCGGCAGGTCGTCCTTGATGCCGTTCGCATCCATCAGCTTCAGTCCGGTGGCGGATTCAAACCTCTCCAGCGAGCAGCCCTCGACCTTGCCGCGCACAATCAGCAGATAGAGCTGGCGCAGCGCATCGCGGGCATAGGCGGATTCCAGATTATCCTCGGGCCGGAACAGGCCTTGGCCGCCGGTCTGGCGCTGCCCGCGCGTGATCGCACCCAGCGTGTCGAGACGACGGGCGATCGTGCTGAGGAACCGCTTCTCGGCCTTCACATCCGTGGCGATGGGCCGGAAGAGCGGTGGTTGCGCCTGATTGGTGCGGTTGGTGCGCCCGAGCCCCTGAATGGCGGCATCGGCCTTCCAGCCCGGCTCCAGCAGGTAGTGCACCCGCAGGCGCTGGTTCCGCGCCAAAAGGTCCGCATGATAGCTGCGCCCGGTGCCCCCCGCATCCGAAAAGACCAGAATGCGCTTCTGGTCATCCATGAAGGCCGAAGTCTCGGCAAGGTTGGCGGAGGGCGCGCGGTTCTCGACGACCAGGCGGGCCGATGCGCCTTCGCCCTTTCGGACGATGCGCCGGGACCGCCCCGTGACCTCCGCCACCACATCCGTGCCGAAGCGCTGGACGATCTGGTCGAGCGCGCCTGGAACCGGCGGCAACGAGCCGAGCTGTTCGAGCATCTCGTCGCGCCGGGCCACGGCTTCGCGACTCTCGACCGGCTGACCATCCCGGAACACCGGCCGCGACGATAGATTGCCCTCGCCATCGGTGAAGGGCTCATAGAGCTGCACCGGGAAGGAATGCTGCAAATACGAGCCGACATATTCCCGCGGCGTGACATCGACAGAAATATCGTTCCATTCCTCGGTGGGTATCTCGGCCAGCCGCCGTTCCATCAGCGCCTCGCCGGTGGAGACGATCTGGATGACGGCCGCATGGCCCGCCTCGAGATCGGCGTCGATCGAACGGATCAGCGTCGGGGTTTTCATCGAGGTCAGCAAGTGGCCGAAGAAGCGCTGCTTGGTGCTTTCAAAGGCCGAACGGGCTGCCGACTTCGCCTGCCGGTTCAGCGTGCCTTCACTGCCGGTGATATTGGCGGCCTGCATTGCGGCATCGAGATTGTTGTGAATGACGGCGAAAGCTCCGGCATAGGCATCATAGATGCGCCGCTGTTCATCGGTGAGCTGGTGCTCGATCAGCTCGTATTCCACCCCATCATAGGAGAGCGAGCGAGCCGTATAGAGGCCCAGGGATCGCAGATCGCGGGCCAGCACCTCCATGGCCGCCACACCGCCAGCCTCGATCGCCTCGACAAATTCAGTTCGGATCTGAAACGGAAAATCCTCGCCGCCCCAAAGACCGAGCCGTTGTGCATAGGCGAGATTGTGAACCGTGGTGGCCCCGGTCGCAGAGACATAGACCACGCGGGCATCCGGCAGCGCGTGCTGGAGTCGCAGGCCTGCGCGTCCCTGCTGCGAGGCGGCGATATCGCCACGGTCTCCTTTGCCGCCTCCGGCATTCTGCATAGCATGGCTTTCGTCGAAGATGATGACCCCATCGAAGTCCCAGCCCAACCATTCGACGATCTGCTTCACGCGCGAAACCTTCTCGCCGCGGTCATCGGAGCGCAGCGTGGCATAGGTGGTAAACAGGATGCCTTCCGAGAGCATGATCTTTGCGCCTTGAGGAAAGCGCGATAGCGGCGTGACCAGCAGCCTCTCCATGCCGAGCGCCGACCAGTCGCGTTGCGCGTCCTCGATCAGTTTGTCGGATTTGGAGATCCAGACCGCCTTGCGGCGCCCGCGCAGCCAGTTGTCGAGGATGATGCCGGCAGACTGGCGCCCCTTGCCCGCACCGGTGCCGTCACCGAGCATGAAGCCCCGGCGGAAGCGGATAGCGCCAGCGGCATCCTCGGGCGCGGCGCTCACGTTGTCGAAATGCTCGTCCACGGCCCAGGCACCGGCGAGATGATCGGCGTGGGCGTCCCCGGCATAGATCACCGTCTCCAACTGCGCGTCGGAAAGCCGGGTGCGGATGTCGGACGGCAGAATGGGCCGGTAGGACGGCTTTGGCGGCGCGACCGAGGCCATGGCAGCGGATTGCACCAGCCTGGTCGGGTGCGGCTCGGCGCCGGGGATGCGCAGCGATTGCAGCGCATATTCCTCATAGATCGCGTCCGACAAGCGCGCGCCCTCGGGCGGCGCCCAGTCCACGGTCTCATACTCGAGCTCCACCCCCTCGGGATCGGACGCTGGTGCAGCGGCGGGTCGGGACGCTGTGGCGCGAGCAAGATATCCGCGCACGGTCTTCGGGGCAGCCGCCGGCACGGGAGAAGCGACTTTCGGCAGCGACACCGGCAAACGCAGCGGAAGCTGGCTTTCGATCCAGCCGAGCAGCGTGACAACGTCGGGTGCGGTTCCTGCCGAGGCCGGGAAGACTGACGGATCGTCGGCGGGCAGCTTGTCGATCACCGTCAGCCGCGTGTCGATGCTGGTGCCATGCCTGGCGAAGACCGCTCCGTCGATGGCCGCGGTGAAGACCACGCGGCCGCGGTCCTGCAGGCGTATGAAGGCGTCGCGCCAAGCCTTGGCTTCCGGTCCGAAATTCGCGCCGGTGATCGTGACCAACCGTCCACCGGGGGTGAGACGGGCCAGCGCCGAGGCGACATGACGATATGCAGCATCCGCCATCCGTCCCTGGACATTGGCCATGACCGAGAAAGGTGGGTTCATCAGAACCACGGACGGCATGGCGTCCGTGGTCAGATAGTCGTCGATCTGGGTGGCGTCGAACCGGGTGACGGGAAAGGCCGGAAAGAGGGACGAGAGAAGATCGGCGCGGGTCTCGGCAAGCTCGTTGAGGATCAGCGAGCCGCCGGCAGCCTGTGCCAGGATCGCCATCAGGCCGGTGCCGGCCGAGGGCTCCAGTACCACATCGTCCGGCGTGATCGCGGCCGCCGCCAACGCGGCAAGGCCGAGTGGCAGAGGCGTGCTGAACTGCTGGAAGCTCTGACTTTCTTCGGAGCGGCGGGTCTGCGTCGGTAGTAACCCCGCGATCTTCGCCAGAGGACCGAGCCGGGACGCCGGAGAGGCGGCTTTGCGGAACAGCGCCTTTCCGTATTTGCGCAGGAACAGAACCGTGGCGACCTCGCAGGCCTCATAGGCGAGCTTCCAGTCCCAGGCGCCGGTGGCGTCGGACGCGCCGAAAGCGGTCTCCATGGCGCTTCGCAGGGCCGCGGTATCGACGCGCTGGCCGCGTTCGAGATGGGGAAGGAGGAGATTGGCGGCGGCCAGGATCGCGGGTGCGGCGCCGAGCGGCGTGACCGGATCGATCACGGGAGACGAGATGTTCATGTCGGAGATCCTCGGAGAGCTGGAGGGACAAGCCCGGACGGCGCTCTCTCTCGACCACCCGGACTCAACCCGTCCCGGCACCTCTCTGACTCTGGAAACGACGACATGAACAAAGCGCCCCGACCGGATGGTGGGGGCGCTTGTCAGGATCAGCCGAACCTGCGTCCGGCTTCGGTGAAGGTGTAACCGTTGGCGATGATGGCCTCATCGACGACCTCATCCGAGGACAGATAGTCGTATTCGCGCTCGAGCTGGCGGTAGAGCCAGCGGGCCAGATCGCGCAACGCCTCGATAACCACCTCCTCGGCGTCGGCGGTCAAGTCCTGCCAACTCGGACTGTCACGCTGGACCGAAATCGCCATGCAATACTCATGGTAATAATGGCCGTGATGACGGACATCGGCGCGAAGCTGATAGAAATTACGCCGCTGGATCACCTGCAGGGCATCGGCGATGCGATGCAGCTCGGTGCCCTGCGGCGCGTATTCCCTGATCCGGCGCGGCGCGCCCTTGCGGTAGGCATAGAAGGTTTCGAAGCATGCGCCATCCCCCTGGCTCCAGAAGCCCCGGAACCAGATGCAGGGTTCCTGCTGTGTGCCGCCGCCCATCAACCGGACGGTTCGGGTCTTGAGGTTCAACCCGAGGATTTCGGTGACGCGCTGGAAATCCTCATAGACGGCATCGTACCAGTCATCGTCGAAGCCACCTTCGCGATACCAGGCGCGGGCTTTGTCCCTGGCTGCATCGGAAAGCTCTTCGAGGCGATAGACAGTGATCTCGATGACCTCACTCATAGGGATTGCCTCCCTCCAGAACGGTGGAAAGCCAACCATCGGTATTGATCCAGTCCACCGTCTCGCCGGTAGCGAGATCGAGGACGTGCGCCCCGCCGCCGAACCCGTCGATCCTCGGGCGTGAGCAGCTATTGGCGTATTGCATCCCCCATAGGCCGGTCAGGCCGAACTCCTTCGCGCAGCGTTTGACGAACTGGACGACATGCTCGGGATCGCCCGTGACGTCATCACGCATCCAGAGCTGAGTGCCACCATGTTCTGGCTGGATGGAGAGCACGAAGCCATCCGATGGCGGATCTTCGGCGGCATTGTCATCCGCCAGAGCGTTGTAGAGATCGAGTGCGCGTGCAGCGTTTTCGGGGGTGCCCACGTCAAGCAAGCAAGAAAAGTGCGTGAAATAGTCGGCCATGATGGTCTCCGGGCATGACATGGCCCGGCGTGACACCGAGCCGAATGGGATGGAAAGGGTGAAGCTCAGGCGGCCCGTGGCAGGCGGAGCAGATCGGCCGCGGTCTCGCGCCAGAAGGGATCGACCAACCGTGCCTCCAGCGCAGCGGCGCGGTAACGCAGCCGTCTCGCATCACCGGGCTCGGAGGCTCGGAATGCCATACCGCGCAGTCGGCTGGCCTCGGTCACAATCCTGCGTGCCTCGGCATCGGATGCGACCGGCTGTTGCCAGAGGATAATGCCGGCGCGGATTTCGCCGGCGAGGACCAGGCGCTGATCGCGGTCCTGAATGAGCATGATGCGCGGTTGGAAATACGGAAAGCTATTCGGCCGCGTGCAAATATCACCGCGCGACACGCGCAAGGCTGCGGCCTGGATGGCCTCCTCCGGTGACGGGCATTCCCCAAGCGGGATCACGCGGTCAAAGCTATTCGCCGCTTCACTGGCGTCATGGCTGGCGACGCCGAGGCAAGAGATGCGCAGCGGCAGCTTATGCGACCGATAAAGCGCGGGCAGAACATCGGCCGCCAGAATCTGGCCGATGGAGCGGAAGGTTTCGGAACGGGCAAAGGTCATCGGGATCACTCCATGACGGGCGCCGGCGAGCCTCTCTCTCCAGCCCTCAACCCGTCACGGCCGAACGGCCCGCACTCTTCCTCTCTGACCGGGCTTGTTCCCGGTTCCGCTGCCGACGATGGGGGACCATTGTGAGGCACTGAAGGCCCGAAGCGTGGGTCTTCGCGCTCGGGCCGTTTGGGGTGAGGCGCTTTCGCGCCTTACTCCCATGGATCCAGTTCCAGCTTCACCATGTCTTCGTCGCCGTCGAACTCGTCGGCGGGCATGGCGCCGTGGGTTCCGTCCCCGGCCTGGAACACGACGATTACGACCATCAGAGTGGTGGCGAGGCTGGCGGCGAAAGCGGTGGCATCTGCATAGGACATCGGGATTGGCTCCTGTCTTTGGAGGCGGGGGACCATCCCCCGCGCGACAGGCGCCCGACGTGTCTGACCGGATCTGCACTCACCCTCGGGCGTTCGGACTTTTTCCGAATCCCCGAGGGCGGCACGTATGCGTAAGCCGACCCCTACGGGGTTGAATGTCAAAGAGACGGATCAGACCAAGGTTAGCGAATGGAAGCGGGGGTGGTGTCTTGCATCCGACAGGCGCCGGATCCCCCCTTGCAGATGTTTCGCCCGGCCAGCCTTGCCACCACGCTGGCATCAGGAATGTGGTCGAGGACGGGGGCGGACACTGATGCCGAACATGATCAGCGGCACAGTGGTGAAGCTGGAATTGGTGCCATACAGGCCGACGACACGACGACCGCGGTGGCTATCGTCAGACGTGAACTGCCCTTCAGTCCCAGAGCCCATCGGCAATCTCGCGGGCGATCATCGCGCGCGCTTTCATCATCACATCGTCACCGCTGGTGTCGATATGACCGTAGAACCGGGCATGACCGCCGTTCGCGGTCCAATCGGCGTAGCGGCAATATTCGCGGGCTTCGAGACGGAAGGCGCGCATGTCGTCCGCCCAATGCGGCTTCGGCTCCACCACCACCGTGATGCCGTCGCAGGTTTCCTCCCAGGGCAGCGTGCGTTCGGATGGCGGACTGGCGCGGTTCTCACGGAATATTCGGTCGATATCGATCGTTGCAGGCATCTGGGTTCTCCAAAGAAAAAGCTTGGTCACGACGACCGGGCAAGTTGCGGAAGCGGAAGGGATGTGGCGGGGCGGCAAAGGCCACCCCGCCTGAGCATCATTCGGCGGCGACCATGGACTGCTCCTCGTCCTCCGTGGCGTCTTCATTCTCGCCGTCCCCGGCAAGGAATTCAGGCAGATCATCCGCCTCGGTGTCGACCCCGGCGTCCATAGCGATATCGGCATCGCGCTCCACCATGCGCAGCGGCTCCGGCAACCAGCCGGTTTCGGCCAGCAGGCGCTCGGCCTCCTTCGCCATATCCCCTTTCTTCAGATGGTCGATGAGCTGGGCCGCCCGCTCGCCGGCACCTTCGCGTACCGCCTCGATGATCCGCGGCTTGGTCACGCGACCGAGATAGTTGCCGACGGTCGGCCGCCAACCCACGGCCACCATGTCGAGGCCCGTCGCCCGCGCCAGCCGGTCGGCCTGGGACAGGCGCACGTCGAGCCCGTGCTGGCTGACGCCCATACCGCCATAGGGGTTGGGCTTCTCGTACAAGGCGTTGACGCCGAAGCTGATGCAATGGGCGAGCAACTCCATGCGGGTGTCGTCGTCCTGATCGGCCAGCCAGTCCCAGAGCGCCGCATCGTCGGCCGGGATATGATCACCCCAGTGTTCGTGGCGGTCGGCGATGGCGCGCGCCGAGGCGCTCTCCCCCAGGTCATCGGCTTGTGCCGGGAAATGAACTTCCCGGACATGAGCCTCGAGGCACCCCCTGGTGGAATGCGGCAGGAAGCAATCGGTGACCAGCCGATGCAGCAGCGCCGTCATCGCCACATGCGGGTTTATCGCCACGGCGTCGCGGAGCGCCAGCGTGCGATGCGCAGTCAACTCGCTGACGAGGCGATCGGGCAGAGGCCGGATGGTTTCGACCTCATCGTCCTCCTCGGGTTCGGTCGCCGTGCTACCCACCATGATGACCGCGCGCTGCACACCACCGGACTCGTCGCCCTCGGGAGAACAACCATCGGCACCCTGCCCTTCCTGACCTTCCATCGCCTCGTCGCCGGCACGGACATAGCCGCGCTCGACGGCGAGCTGGCCGTCATGGCGGATGCTGACGAAGACACCGGCCCTCGCCATCTGGTCCGCGTCATAGCACATCGGCCGGGCCTCGAAGGCTTCCAGCGCCTCCTCGATCTCCCCGAGCCGTGCGTCCACCTCGTCGGGCAATTCGTCTGCCTCGGCATATTCCACCTCCAGTGCGTCGAACTCGTCCCGCAGCTTCTCACGCTCGGCACGTTCGTCGTCGCTCAGGTCGATGGTGGTGCCGGCCAGACGGCGCATGCCACTGTTATGGCCATAGGGGAAGTCCACGGCGACCTCGATCCACTTCCAGCCCTCGGCGGCGATGGACTCCGCCTCGGCCTGCAGCTTCTCGCCGGCCAGCCGGTCGAGCAGCACCGGGTCCTGGAGCCAGCCGCCATCGTCCTGCTGGAAGAGATCGCGCAGCACATAGCCGCCCGCCGCCTCATAGGCCTCGATGCCGACGAAGAGCGCCCGCTTGTCGGAGGCCCGCACCGTGGTCTCGGTCAGCATGCGACGGATGGTATAGGGCTCCTTCTGCCAGCTATCCTTGATCGCCTCCCAGACCTGTTCCTGCCGGGCATGGTCGTCGGAGACGGTGAAGGCCATGAGCTGTTCCAGCGTCATGCCATCCTCGGCATAGGTCTCGAGCAGCGCCGGTGAGACCGAGACCAGGCGCAGACGCTGTTTCACCACCTTGGCGTCGACGAAAAAGGCGGCGGCGATTTCCTCTTCGCTCATGCCCTTCTCGCGCAGCACCTGGAAGGCACGGAACTGATCGAGCGGATGCAGCGGCGCGCGCTCGATGTTCTCCGCCAGCGACACCTCGTCGATCAGGATATCGTCTCCGGCCTCCGAGACCACACAGGGCACCGGCGCGGTCTTGTTGAGGCGCTTCTGCTTCACCAGCAATTCCAGAGCACGATAGCGGCGGCCGCCAGCCGGCACCTCGAAGAAGCCGGTCTCCTTGCCCTCCGCGTCGAGCTCGGGCCGGACATGCAGGGACTGGATCAGCCCGCGGCGGGCGATGGACTCGGCCAGTTCCTCGACCGAGATGCCGGCCCTCACGCGCCGGACGTTGGACTGGCTGAGCACCAGCTTGTTGAAGGGGATGTCGCGCGAGGACGACAGGGTGATCTTCTGAGTGGCAATGGCCATGTCAGGGTCTCCATGACGGACGCCGGGGAGCCTCTCTCTCCGGCAACCAGCCCGTCACGAAACCCCCACCCTCCTTTCCCTCTCATGGCCGAGCCGCGGATGAACGCGCATACGCATCAGAGCTCGCCGCGGGCACGCAGACTGGTCTCCCGGCCAGCACCGGTGATGATGTGGTCGTGCAGCACTACCCCAAGGGACGCACAGGCGTTTCGGATTTCCTTGGTCATCGCGAGGTCGGCGGCCGAGGGCTCGGGATCTCCGGCCGGATGATTGTGGACGATGATCAGCGCCGAGGCATTGAGTGTCAGGCAGCGCCGCAGCACCTCCCGGGGATAGACCGGGACGTGATCGATGGTGCCGATGGCGAGGCACTCGTCTGAGATCAGCCGGTTCCTGCGGTCGAGATAGAGAACATGGAAGCGCTCCACATCGCCCCTGATGGTGAGGGCGCAATAGTCGAGCACCGCCTGCCAGGACGTCAGGACAGGGTTCTGATTGAGGTGGCGCAGCAGGATCTGCCGGGCCTCGTAGACTACGGCCTGCTCCTGGGCGGAGAACCGGAGCGGCTGTGCTTCGATGGCAGATGTTCTCATGTTTCGTGTCATGGTGCTGTTCTCCGACGGGCAGCCGGCCGGGCGCCGAACTTTCACCGCGTCACGAGGAGAAGCGCCGCCCTCTTCCTGCGAAGAGAGCGGCGCCGAACCTGCAGAGCCTGGATCTCAGGAACGTGGGGGCTCCGCATCTGGGCGTGTCCCGTTTGACAGGCGGCCCGAGCGATAAAGCAACCGCTCGGCATCGCGAATGCTGCCGGCTTCGCGGGCGGCCTGGGCCCAGACCGAGATCGGGAAATCCCCCGTGAACAGCAGATCCCGCTCAATGCCCATGCCGAAAGGCAGCCGGATCGAGCGCAGTTCGTTGAGGCTCCAGGAGCCAAGCTCCGGGTAGCCAATGTCGGCCAGGCCAAACATGGTGTCGCCGTCCTCGTCGAGCTCGGTCGCAAGCCAGACACCGGCGCCAAAGGGATTGAAGAACTTCACGACCGGAATGTGATCCTGATCGCGATCGTGGCCATTCGCCAGCAAACGGTCACGCTGTGTGTCGGTCAGGAGGATCATGCCGCGGCCATCCCTTCCGTCGGGGTCTGCCGCTCAACATCGGTGCTGTCGTCGGGCAGATGGGCCAGCAGCCAGTCGGCCGCCTTGCTGGCCTGCGAGGCGGCACGCACGATGGCCCGCGAATCCTCGCGCATCACCTCCAGCCAAGAGCCCAAGTAATCGGCGTGGCGCACCGTCGGGATAATCCCGAGCGAGGCGCAGCAGAACGCACTCGAAATCTCGGCCACATATCCTGACAGTCCAGCCCCATTCTGAAATTTTTCGGCAATGAGAACGGTTTTGGTCATGCCGCTACCTCCTCTGCATGGGGCTGCTGCGCATGCATCCAGTCGGCCGCCTGCTGCGCCTTGCTGGCGGCGGTGAAGATGGCCTTGGGGTCGTCTTTCAGGACCTTGAGCCACGAGGCAATATAGGCGGCATGATCGGGGCGCGGATGGTGGGCGACCCCGAGGTCTGCCAGGACCAGCCCGCTGAGAATTTCCACGCAGCATTCTTCGGCGGCATAGGCGGCCGAACCAAAGCGACCGGAAAGGTCGCGGTCGAGCCTGTGCTTTGCGCCACTGGCGTGACCATTCTCGTGTAGCCAGACACCGTAGAATGAGGCGGCATCGCGAAACGAAGTGAACGGCGGCATGAACACGGTGTCGGCCGACGGGCGGTAATAGGCTTCCGATCCACCGAACTCCGTCTTGACGCCCAAGTTTGCGATGAACGCTTCCGCATGGGCAAGGCGTTCAGCCTCGGGCAGCACAGGGGTCGCCGGGCGCTCGTACCCGTCCACCTGAGCGATATTGAAGACAGAAAATGCGCGGGCGAACATCCGTCGATACCCGTCATCATCGTCTTCGTCGTCGGCCTGCTGGGAAACCTTGATCTCCCTCCACAAGACGACCGTGGTGGAGCGTTCTCCTTTACGCACCTGCGCGCCAGCATCCTGCCATTGCTTGTACGTTCCCCAGATACCGTCGCCATATCCGGCGGCAAAGCCCGTGGCCCAGAGCGCCAACGTGTTTATGCCGCGATAGCGCTGGCCGGATGAAACGTTGGTCGGACGCGCGATGCTGCTCCCGTTGTGGAACCAGGGCGCACGCCAGTCGCCGGCGCCGGCCTCGATGGCAGCGATGATCTCGGAGGTGATACGGTTATAAACATCGGCGCGCCCGGCCGATGAGGAAGATCGGGACATGACAGGTCTCCAGGACGGGCGGAGCAGGCCTCTCCCGCTCTCCTCATCCCGTCACTCACCCCGATCCCAAGCTTCCTCTCCCTTTACCGCCGCCCGAACGGGCGGCGCCGCGCCCTCAGGCGCGATCCGGGCCAGCACGCCCTCGATCCGGTCAACCTCCTGCTGGAGCGCGGTCCGCTGCAATCCGGGCAGCCGCTTCTCGCGCAGCAACATGCGTGCCTCATCGGCACTCCGCTCCCAGACGGGCCTGTGATGTTCCGCGATGCAGGCGTTCGGGCAGCGGGTCGGTTCACAAAGTGCTGTCAGCGGGCGGTCTGCCGCGGCATCTGTCACGCGCTTGAGGCACAGGGCGGTTGCCGGATCGAAGAAGCAATCGGCAAGCGGTCCGACATGCAGGGTGCGGGCCAGACTGGCGAGCATGGTGCGCAGACGGGACCGGTCGGCGATCATCGGCGGCAATGGCCCAAGCTCGGTGGCTGTCTCGTCGAGGCTACGCGCGACACGAGGACCGGCCGGCCCACCAAGGTCGGCCCCGCCGCGCCGCCTGTCGAAATACTCGAGCAGATCATCGATCTGGCTGAGCCGGCGTTGCGCCTCGACCTCGGCGCGGAAACCCGAGGCGCTGCTACCCGCGTAGCCTTCGAACGCGGCGACGGATGCATGCTTGTACTGGATCATGCCGGCCACCGTTCCGAAGGGGCGGTTGGAGATGTGCCATGCGATCGTGCGACGAAACTGGCGGGTCGTGATCCGCCAGGGCTTGCCGTCCGGCCCGGGCGGTATGGCGGGCGCCTCTTCCGTCCCGAACAGCCTGTTCAGGTGGTCACGATAGGCGTTGATCTGGCGCACGATCTCGGCGGAGACGTGCGGTTTGCTACTTCGCGTCACTGACAGCACAGGCCAGAGCGTATCGAGACCATGGGCAACAGCCGCGCGCCGGGTCAACTGTTCGAGCACCCCGATCGCATCGGCGACGGGCTCGATGGTCACCCACTCTGCCGGCGCTCCCCGGGCCCCCTTTCCCTTGTAGGCGGTGGAACGGACGCGGTGTCGTGACACGGTGCCGTCCTCGCTGTGCGCAAGCGTCAGGCATCCCCGGCGCATCGCCTGCACCTCGCAATCGCGCATACCGGTCAGATAGGCGCAGACCACATAAGCCGCTGCCTGCAGCATGCGCTCTTCCAGGACGAGGGATTTGGCATCGAAGCGGAGCCGCCATTGCCGGCCGAGATCGGCATCAACCGAGATCGGCGTATCCATGCCGCCGGGTTCGATCCCGATATCCGCGATGGCGGCAGCGATGAGATCGGACGCGCCGCCGGCGAGAGCGAGATGCATCGCCGGCTCCCTGGCGGCATCGACCCCTACGTGAAGATGCAGAAGCTGCACGTTGACGACGGGCAGAAGCTCCCCGCTTACCGGATCGACGGATGCGGAACCGTTGGGCGGGCTTGCCCAGACCGGCACGCCCCGACCCTGCCGCGCGCGGGACCGGAAATAGCGCGCCAGTCGCTGCCGTTGCCGACGGCGGCGCTCCGCATGCGGCAATCCCTGTTCCGCACCGAAAAGCCGGTCGCGGCGCGCTTCGAGCCGGGAAAGCTCACGCCGGGCGGCGAGAATGTCCCCTGCGAATACCGTGATGTAGCGCAGCGACCATGCCAGAAGCGGCGCAATGATCGGCTCGGGGATGCGCGGGGTCCGGTTCTCGGGAACATGACGATAGCCCGCGACGCGTGCGGGTGGCCGCCCGTCCCACGGTTCGAACGACAAGCCGCCGCCGGGAAGGTGCTCGCGGTAGAGATAGAAGTCGATGACGACCTCGAGAAGCTGCCCGACAATGACGGGCCGCCTCGCCGGGTCCTCTCGGAGATGCCGCGCATAGGCGTCGATCAGCGGAGGATCAATGCGGGCAAGGTCCAGCGCGCCCAATCGTTCGCGGACGAAGGCGAAGAAGCGCCGCGCCCGGTTGAACGCCTGCCGCACACAGCTGGGCGGCAGCTTCGGACGATGGCCGGGAAGGTCGACATTGAGACGCGCATAGAGATAGGCGCGCATCATTGCCTGCACATCGGCATCTTCCAGCACGTCGAAATGCACGGTGACGTGGCAGCGCCGGGCGTTCTCGCGGAAGACGGCCGGACCCAGATCCCAGCTTGGATCGCCGACGCGCGACAGGTCCTCGCGGGCATGGCCCGGCTTGAGCGGCGCGCACGCCAGCACGGGCCGATCGTCGAACGCGGGAGCGCGGGCAAGGGCGGGCGCGGTCATGCGCGCGCCTCGGGAGGCAGATAGAGGCGCTCCTCCCCGGCGCGTAACCGCGCTTCGGCGACAACGGCATCGGAAAACGCGGGCAAGATCTGATGGACGATCCGGGCATGAACCTGCCCGAACTTGACCATCCAGTCGGGACCGGGAAGCCCCTGCCGCTGGTCTTCGACGAAGGACAGGAAGGCCATGATCGCGGGGAGCTTGCGGGCGGTGATGACGGCGTTGGGGCAATGGAGGCATCCCCAGAACGGCTGTTGGCATGGCGAGCCGGCCTCGGCGAAGGGGCTGCTATGGAACCCCGCGCAGGCGGCGAGCCAGAGATCCTGCTCCCCATCGAGAATGGAACCGACCGCATCCGGCGGCATCAGCGGCCCGGCCTGTTCGGGCGCTTCGCGCAGCGTCTTCTCGGCTGCTGGCGCGAGGATGGTCGGCATCGCGGCGACGACAGCGTCGCGGAAGGCATCGGCGACGGTGGCCTCGTGCAGGGGCCGCAGCGATGGCAGATCGGCGTAGTGGCGCGCCGCGACCTCGGGCGTGTGGCCAACCGCGAAGCGGGCGATGTACCCCTCGGTTTTGGTGTACCACAGCGCCTTGTGGGTTTTGCGAAGCCGGGACAGCAGAAGATGGAGCGGCTTGCCGTCCTCATCGACAATCCGGTGCCGTGCCACCCAGGCGTCGAGGCGTTCGCGCGGATGACGGATGCCGGCATGGAGACCGCCGACGTTGTGGTAAACCCAGAGACAATCGGTGGGCAGATGCTGACGGGCGACGGTCGTGATCTCGATCAGCCGGCGGAGAAGGCCACCCGGCGTGCCGAGGCCGCCGTCGCGCACGCGCATGCTCTTGTGCCCGGCGGCGCCGGCGCGTCGCTTCAGGTATCGCAGTTCGACGGTTCCGGCGGAGGGATTGGCCAGGCAATCGACCGTCAGCGCCTTCAGGCATTCCGGCTCGAGGCCGGTATCGAGAGCAAGCAGCACGAGCAATGGCGGCAGATCGGTGACGTGCAGATGATGCCGACGATGCAGGTCGTCGATCAGCGTGCTGATCGGCAAACCGCGCCGCAAGCGCATGAAATAGAGACGGCGCAGCTCGACGCTCTCGGTCCGAACGGCTCCATCGCGCGCGATGAGAGCTTCGACATCGGCCCGCGCTCCGGCAATGATCGGATCGCCCTCATCGGTCCGATCCTCGGTGCCGATCCGGCGGAATATCGCTTCCACGTCCGTACGGGCCGCGTCGCGCAGCGCACGGGCGACGAAGGGGCTGTAGGCATCACGCGGGGTCGAGCGTCCCGCCGAGGTCGCCATTGTATAGCGCAACCGCTCATGGAGGTCGGGCGTGATACTGTCGGGCCGATCCGCCTCTATCGCACGCAGCGTATTGACGATCTTGCTGACCGTCACATGCCGGTAGATCGCGCCCATTCCCCCGCGTTCGAGTGCCGATGCGAAACCGTCGACATGGGCTGCGCGCATGTCTTCCGGCCCGTCCACCTCCCCCGCCTCATCGGAAAGCCAGGTGAAGAAACGGCGATAGGAGTTTACATACTGTTTGATGACGCTGGCTGCGCCGATCGGGCCGCCGAGCGCGGCCGACCGGCGCAACGCGCTGGCAAAGGCGATAGCGAGCGGACGAGGATCGAGATTGGTCATGTCAACCAGGACGGTCCCGCCATGCCGCGCCTCGATGACGAACCTGAGGCCGAGCACCGGATCGGGCTTGGCTCGCTCCGGCGTGACGGGCGCGAAAGCGACGGGCCTGCCCTTGCGGGGACGCCCGCTCATGCGCCCTGCGGTCCCGGCAGCAGGGCCAGCAACTCCTCGACCGCCGAATCCACCGTATCGGCGCGGGTCGCGATATGGTCGAGATAGATATAGGTGGTGGCGAGGCTCGCGTGGCCGAGCAGGCGTTGCACCTGCTGCAGCGGGTCGCCCAGAATCAGCCGGTAGCTCTCCATCGACCCCGCCGGCAATGCGGCTTCGCGCAGACGCTCCTGGATCAGCAAAGCGAGCATATGGACCGCGAAGGTGTGGCGCAGCTGGTGCGGGCTGATCGACAACGAGAAACCATAGTCTCTACTGCGCTTGCAGGCGCGGGCGAAGATCACCTCCCAGGAATTGGGTCGAACGGGCTGTCCGACCTCGGTCAGCCATAGCGCCGCGGGCTCGCGCGGCGTTCCGTTCTCGTTGCACAGGATCAGACGGCATCGTTCCTCTGGCGTGCAGACATCGCGCATGCGGTCGAGACCGGCGTCGGTGATATGGATCGGCCGGTCAAAGCGCACCGCGCCATTGCGCGCGACGAATTTGGCCGCGCCTGCCGCGCGCTCGACATCGATATAGGCCGCGATCTGACGAAGCAGCCGGCGTGGGACCAGAACACTTCGTCCGCGATCGCCCTTGGTGAGCGGCGGCGGCAGGCGCAACCAGAGCTGCCGGTTCTCATCGCCGTCCGGAACAATGACCGCGAGATCACCGGCGAGCAGACCTGAGGCTTCTTCCAGTCGCAAACCTGTCGTGACGAGCAGATCGGCGAAGAGCGCGTTGCGCAATCCGTTCCGATCACGTGCGCCGGGGCGTTCGCTGCCGTCAGGCGCGAGGCCGCGCAGACCGACCTCGCGGAAGATGCGGTAGTCGTCCATCGTGACGAACCGGACATCCGACCGCTTCGCAACACGTTCATAGGCGTCGTTGCGCGCGGCGATCATTCCGCGACGTCCACCCTGCGCCGGTCGCCACACGGCACGACGGTTGAACGGTGCCTCGGCGATCAGCCCTTGCCGCTCGCCCCAGCGATAGAGGCGATCAAGGCTGGCGACGGCCCTGTTCCAGCTTGCCGCCGTGATCCGCTGACCAGCATCGCCGCGCCGACGCGCACGATGATAAGCCTCGACATCGTCGCGGGTCGCAGCCCATACGGTCTTGCCGCAAGCATCGAGAAAGCGAAGCCAGACTGTCACATCATAGGCCTGGGCGCGAAGCGAATGCCGCGATCGAATCCCCGATAGCGGCAGGTCGAGAAAGAAGCGATCCAGATCGGGGTCGTAGAGCGCGTCGCCGCGCAGGATCAACGGCACATGCGCGTCGAGACCCCCGGCCTCGCGACGCTCGCAAACAGAAATAATCGACACCAGCGCAAAACCCTCCCCATGCCCCCACCCGGTGCACGCTTCGGCCCGGCAGTTCTCAGGCTGGCCGCCGCCAGCTCTTTGGTAAGCGCGGCGGCCAGCCTGAAAACTGCCTACCGTCGACGCCAGTCACCCATCCTAGGGCAAGGCGACATGCGGTGCAGACTGTCAAGATAAGGCGATCAGCTCTTCGAAGGCATATTTCTTCGTGCCGAAACCGCCCGAGAAGTCCCGCCCCAACCTTGAGGCATGTCCTGTCGCGTGCCCCATCTCGTGCAGGGCGGTCCGGTGCCAGTTAATCGGCTCGAAATAGGCTTGCGGAGGTGGGACCTGTACATAGTCCTCCGAGGGGACATAGAAGGCGCGGTTGCCGCCGATCCGGAAATCGATGCCGGTCGCCTCGATCAGTGCTTCGACCCGCGGCTCGATCAGCCCGGGCGGTGGTGGCGGCGCCTCGACGGCTATGTCGTCGGGCAAACCCTCGCATTGCGCCGCGTTAAACACGGTAAAACGCTTCAGGAACGGGATGCTATTGGCGTCTTCCCCGGTCTCCCGGGCGCGGCGCTTCTCGTCTTCAGGCGTGAAACGGTCGGCATAGACGACGGTTGTGCCCCGCTCACCCTTGCGGACATTGCCGCCGAGCGACAGCGCCTGGCGGAAGGTCAGCCAGTGCTGGGTTGGGTAGCCCTGCTGGATCACGGCGCCCCAGAGGATCAGGACATTGATCCCGGAATACTGCCGACCCGTGCCGGCGTTGCGCGGCATGGCGAGCGGCGCCTGCACCGCCGCCGTCCCCCAGGGCTGGACCCAGGGCAGCCGGCCGTCCTCCAGCTCGGCGATGATCTTGTCGGTGATGTCGTCATAAAGGTTCGTGCGCGGACCGCTCTTGCGGGCCGCGCGATGCTCTCTGGCCATCGGGATGATCTCCGCGACGGGCGCCGGAGGCCTCTCCTCCAGCCCTCAACCCGTCACGGAAAACCCGCCCGCACTTTCACTCTCAGGGGGCGTTGCGGGGTCTCCCCGCTGATGGGGGTGTGTCGGCAACGCCAGTGCCGACCAGGGGGAAGGCTTTCCCCCAGACAATCCTCGCATTCAGCCGAGTCAGGCGTAAAAAGGCAAAAGCCAACACCCGCGAGCCCCAATCCCCGACGTGTTGTAATCCCCAGGATATCTGCGCTTATCTGACACGCAATCGCGGTGCCTGCTTTCCAGCGCCGGACGCCTTCCTTCCCGAAAGCTCGGGATCAAAGCCAACGGGCAACAAAAGAGGACCAGATGACGGATATCGATCTTAACGCCTTGTCGCTCGCCGAGTTGAAGCAGTTGCAAAAGAATGTTGCGAAAGCCATCGCGAGTTTCGAGGCCCGTCGCAAGGCCGAGGCCCGCGCCAAGGTTGACGAATTGGCCCGCGAACTCGGTTTCAGTTTCGACGAGCTTGCGGAAGCTGCTCCCATCCGGAAACGGGCGGCGTCTGCGCCCAAGTACCGCCATCCGGAAAACGCCGAAATCACCTGGTCCGGCCGTGGGCGCAAACCGGCATGGATCGCCGAGGCGCTGGCTTCGGGAAAATCGCTCGAGGATTTTGCGATCTGATCAGGGAGACCTGCCTTGTACCAGCCCGCGAATGCCGTCCGCCTGCATGTCTCTCTGGCGGAGATTGACCCGCCGATCTGGCGGCGACTTGTCGTGCCGTCGGACTGGACGCTCGACAGGCTGCATCTGGTGCTGCAGGCCGCGTTCAGCTGGACCGACAGCCATCTGCATGAGTTCCGGATCGGAGGGCTGCGCTATGGCGACCCCGATCAACTTGAGGATGGCTTCGGCGGGCCGCAGACCTTCGACTACACCGGGGTCAGGCTGGCGGATTTCTCCGGCCAGGATCTGACCTTCACTTACCTCTACGACTTTGGCGATGACTGGACCCATTTGATCCGGATAGAGGAATGGCTGTCCCTCGATCCCCTGCCCCGCCACGCAGAATGCACCGAAGGGGCCCGTGCCCGGCCGCCCGAGGGTGTCGGCGGCCCCTGGTCTTATGCGGATTTCCTCGAAACCATCCGCGACCCGAACCACGAGGACCACAGCTCCAACCTTCGCTGGGCCGGCGGGCATTTCGACCCGGACTGGTTCGACATCCAGCTGATCAACAAGGATCTCCGCAACACCTTCCGCAAGAACACCAGCCGACGCCTGCATCAGCCCAAGCCAAAGCCTTCTGGTCGGTGAGCGCAGAGGGCTCGGCCCTCAGGGCGGTGCCCCGGGCCTGGATGACCCTCCTCCTGCCGACATCGTCAGAGTGGTAGCGCCTCCAGCGGGATATCGGGCTGTCTGCACAGCAAATGGTGCACTGATGTCGCGTCCTTCCCAATAGCGTTGCTTGGCGTCGAGGCTCCCGAGCGACTTAGTCAGGCACGGATTCCCTACCCCTTCAGACGCTTCAGATAATCTCCCCGATCCAACGCCCCCCTCCGATTTGCGCGCCATGCTATCCGCTTCCCCGCCAACCCGCTGCGCGCCCTTCTCCCAGCGATGCCATCGTGCTTCATTCCGGGATCATGAACACGGCGTTTCTCTTGATAGCAATGTATTCCGGGCGACCGATCATTCCCGCTGAGGATGTCGCCAGGGATTTTTTCGGTCTGAGTACCGACAAGTTCATCCGCAAAGTCTCGGCTGGTTCCATCGCCCTCCCCCTCGTCCGCATGGAAGCATCCCAGAAATGCGCCAAAGGCGTCCATATCGACGATTTGGCCGAGTACCTAGACAAGCGGCGGGCTGCAGCCGTCAAGGAATGCCTGCAACTGCAGGGCCTTCGATAAGCATGTTCCCCTCTGAAACTCGTCGAAGGCCAGCCTGCTGCCCATGGCACGAAGCTACCACCCTCCTCACCTCGCCCGACAGCACGGATTGAATTCTGTCAGAAAACTGCGTATATTTCTGACAGGAGAACGATGATGCAGCACCTTGCAGAACAGATATTGACCCATGCAGAGGGACTTCCGGAAGGAGCGCCACTTGCCGCAAAGGGCCTGCTGCACCTCGGCAGCCGTGCCGGTGTGGATCAGGCCTTGTCGCGCCTTGCCGAGCGCGGCCAATTGATCCGTGCCGGGCGCGGGGTTTACCTGCGACCGATCAAAAGCCGGTTTGGAACGCGCGCTCCGTCCGTGGAACAGGCCGTCGAGGCCCTCGCGGCGCAACGTGGCGAAGTCATCGTTCCAACCGGCGCCGCCGAAGCGAATGCACTCGGCCTGACCACGCAAGTGCCTGTTCGCTCCGTGTACCTGACCTCGGGTCGCAGCCGCACGCTCTCATTGGGCAAACAACTCGTGGAACTGCGCCACGCCCCCCGATGGCAACTCGCCCTCGGGAAGAGGCCGGCTGGCAGTGCTGTTCGCGCCCTGGCCTGGCTCGGGCCGGAACAGGCAGAGACAGCTCTTAGATCGCTGAAGCAGAAACTGCCCGCAGCGGCGTTTGACGAATTGGTAACCGCAGCACCGCAGTTCCCGACCTGGCTTGCACGCAGTGTCGGAAAGGTGGCGCATGTCTGAACCCTACCTGTCTTTGCCGCCTGCAGACCGCAAGGAAGCCCTGGCCGTAGCTGCAGATCGCTCCGGGCGGCCCGCGCACCTGCTCGAAAAGGACGTCTGGGTTGTCTGGGCCCTTCAGACCCTCTTCAGTTCCGAGCTTGGTGAGCACCTCGTTTTCAAGGGCGGAACATCCCTTTCCAAAGCCTATGGGGTGATCAAGCGCTTCTCTGAAGATGTTGATCTGACCTATGACATTCGGGCAATCGCGCCTGATCTGGTAGGCGAACGCGCCGAACCCCTACCAACCACACGCAGTGAGGAAAAACGCTGGTCGAAAGCTGTTCGGGATCGATTGCCGAAATGGGTCGTCGAAACGACGCAGCCCTTGATCCGGGACGCCATTGCAGCGCAAGGGCTGTCAGCCTCGACACGGGCAGATGGCGACAGGCTTTTCATCGATTACGAGGCCGCCTCTTCCGGTTCCGGCTATGTCGCCCCAAGCGTCATGTTGGAATTCGGCGCGAGATCGACGGGCGAACCGGCGAGCCTGCGTGACGTCACCTGCGACGCGAACGGGCTGATCGAGGGCGTGACCTTTCCGACCGCGACCCCGCGCGTGATGCATGCCGAACGAACCTTTTGGGAGAAGGCCACGGCGATCCATGTCTTCTGCGTACAGGGACGTCTCCGTGGGGAGCGCTTCGCGCGCCATTGGCATGATCTGGTACGCCTCGACGATGCAGGCATCGCGGATGTGGCTATTTCAGACCGAGACATCGCCTCAGCAGTGGCGCGGCACAAGCGCATGTTCTTCCCGGAGAAGACGGCCGACGGAACGCCCGTGGACTATGAAGCCGTGGTTCACGGCCATCTGCATCTGGTCCCAAACGGAGAGGCTCGCACCGCGCTCGCGGCTGACTACACGCATATGGTCGACGACGGCCTCCTGCTTGAAGACGCTGAGCGTTTCGACGAGCTCATCGAGCGTTGCGCGGCGATTGCAGAGCGCGCAACGCTCGTAGCAAACAATCAACACATGCGCACCTGAGCAGGTGGACCTAGGGTCAGCGATTACATCGGCGCGCACGCATTGCTCAGCGGCCTACCAAACGTCAAATGGCTGCTCGGGGATCGTGGATATGACGCTGACTGGTTCAGAGAAGCGTTGCAGGACGAGGGGAGACGCGCCTGCATCTCAGGCCGAAGAAGCGCGAGACACAGGTCAAATGCGACAAGCGCAGATACAAGCGGCGCAACCGCATCGAGATCATGTTCGGAAGACTCAAGGACTGGAGGCGTGTGGCCACCCGCTATGACCGGTGCCCGAAGGTCTTCCTTTCGGCCATCGCCCTCGCCGCCCTTGTCATCTACTGGTTATGAAGCCTGACCCTAGGCGGCAGGGGAGAAATCGAAGGAAGACGAATTATGCGGCCTCATGGCTCGATACGCAAACGGCGGAGGAACCCCTTCTCCGGGACCCTGTCATAGACATCGAAGCTCGGCTGCGCCTTCGGTTGCCATACCCGACCGAACTCCACTGAGCAGGACAACGGAGTGGCCGGAAAGACAGACAGATCGACGTCGTGCCCATGCTGGTTCTGGATCTCGTCGAGGGTGCGACGCGCGATCTCCCGGAACCGGCTGAGGTCGTCCTTGTGCCTGATGATGCCCGCGCGGTGAACGTCGCTGCTGATCTCCCAGATTGAGACGTCGGCTCCGAGCGCCTTCGCCACGGCATCATCGCCGACTTCGTTGGTGATGGATAGCTTCAGGGCAACCTTCTTACCGCCCGGTGCCCCGCGGTGTAGCGCGAACTGGACCTCCTCGCGGTCCTCCGGCCAAGACCATTGTGTGGGCTCCCGTTGCAACTCGAAGACGTCGGCGACCGAGATGTCTGATAGCAATCGCCCCAGCTCCATCAGTAACGGGATCGGGGCGAGACCGAACACCGAAAGATGACGGATGTCACCTGCCTCGAAGCGGCCGCGCACCTTGCTGGCAAAATCGGCGCGAAGCACATCGAGTTGCACCTGCCAATAGGTCGAGTCCGTATCCTTGTAATGCATCCCCTTGACCTTGATCTCGATGGGCCTGGCCTCCGCCGGCGTGCGATGCGGCAGGATAGCCGTCACACAATCATCGAAAGGAACGGCGGTTTCGTTCGGGCCGATCGGCGCGCTGAACTGGAGAATGTGAGAGCGGCGGTTCGGGCCGGTCGACAGCACCATATCGACCCACGCCTCGTGATCCCGTTTCATCTGTCGAAGGCGCTCGGGCGGATAGGCGTCCGGGTTCTCGCGGTCGACCTCGCGATGACAGGGATCGCAGAGGAGCATGACGTTTGTATGGTCATTGGCGAGACGCGGTGAGAGCTTCTCATCGCCCCTGGGTCCATTGACGCTGTCGGCAATGATGTGGGCGACGTAGCCCTTGTTCGCGCCGGAGTTTCCCGACACCAGGTGGCCGATCAGCGGCTCGTTACAGTTCTGGAACTGACATCGTCCGGCGGACTTCGCCCATACGATGCGCCTGGTCTTGTCATTTAGATTTCGGGTTCCACTCTTGCCCATATCTCGTCCTCACTGCACCCGCCTGAAGGGGCGGTTTCTATGGATTCTTCGCTGCACTTCTCGGGGCGACAGCTTCGGGGTCAGGTCGACCAACCGCCCAAGCCACGCCTCCGCCGTTTCCGCGCTCACCTGCATCCAGAAATCCTGGAGCGGGGTGCCGCAGCACTCCTCCGCTGACAGTCGGCCTCCGCAGGGGCACCCGGCCTCCATGTCCAGAGGGTCATCGTCGCGCCGGCGTTCCAGAACATTCCGAACCTCGGTCTTTCTCGGGCGGCACCCAATGAGTTCGGCCACCGCATCGATCCAGCCATCGATTCCATGACCCCATTCGTCGAACGGCCAGTCCCTGCCCTCCCGCCGGAGTAGCTGGCTCAGGAAGAAGTTCCTGAGCGGCCCCTCCAGGAAGGCCCCGATCGACGGGTCCTTCTGGGTCACCACCCATGTCTCGAACACGGTGACGCAGCAGACACCCGCGGACGAACAATGGAAGCTGTCATGCTTGGGAATGCTTTCATCCAGCATCGTGACCCTCGGCTCTGTCGCCGGATAGTCGGCTGGAATCTCGATCTTGATGCGATGCTCCGCCAAGGGACCACGATCCCGGTAGGCAGGCAGCTTCGCCAACAGCAGGTAGGTGCCCTCCACGACGACCGCCTCATCCCGGCCCGCAATCTCCAGGTAAGGCTGGTCGACGTAGAGGGCATCCCGGACGTCTCGCAGGAGTGTCTTCACCGCGTCATTCACCCGGGAACCAGGGCTTCGTCGTGGCCCCCGAGGCTTTTACCGCGGCGGCCTCTTCGGCGGCCACGGCCGCGCTGGCAGCCACTGCGGCCGTAGTCAGGGACATCAGGGGCGCGACCTTGCGGATCGTTTCAGCCGTCATGCTATCCCGGAACGCGGGCGGGATGGCGTCGAACCGGCTGCCGGCCAGGTAGGCGAGGACGTCCTGGCGGGCGCGTGCGATCCAACGCTCGAAATTCCTGCGCTTGACCGGTTTGTCCTCCCACTTGTCGGCGAAATTCTCCGCCGGGTAGGACGGGTTCGGGATCACAGCGACGGGTCCGAGGTCCTCGATCGCACGCTGCATCTTAGGCAGGATGTTCCGGAGTGTTTCCGAGATCGTCGCCTCGCCGTTGTAGGAGGCTGCCGCCAGGGTAGAGATGATGATCGAGATCGGCTTGTGTTCATCTCCGTCGAACATCACGTCCCGGTGCCGCTTCAGCAGCTTGATGGCGTCCTGGAGAGGCGTTTGGACCTCGTGGTTCGGAAAGTCCTCGACCGAGGCAATGACACGGCCAGCGGCGTTCATCTGGGCACGCTTCTCCTCGAGCACCTGGCGCTGACGGCCGCGGAACCAGCGGAGATAACCCTTCGGGTTACTGACGAGCCAGGTCACGCCGCGCTCATGATAGCCTTCATGCTTCTTGTCGGTGATGCCGATCGCCGTGCTGGTGTAGGAGCGAACCCCCTCGAGATCGTAGCCGGCGGCGACGAGCGACGCCACGTAGCCGCCTGTCCCGGGGATGCTCGGAAGGATGTCCATGTGGAAGTCCGCCTCGTCGGCATATTCCATCGTCCAGCAGCGCCGACAATCTTGCGGCGCCTGTTTCATCTGATGCCTCGTGGCATAGGCCTTGATCTCCAGGCCTACCAAGCTCTTGAGTTCGGCCTGCGACATCCGCGTGTGGTCGCTCTTTTCAAGCTCGCACACCACGTCGACATCGTAGGCGTCGCCGTCGCCGACGGGGCGGATCACGGTTCCCTGGGCGAACGAGCCCTGAGCCGAGATCTTCGGCTTCAGGTGATGAACTTTCGAGTCCGGGCGGTCGAGCCATTCGCCGATGGACCGATACCGGCCACGCGCCTTCTCGTCATAGGTCTGCGGAATAGTGATCTCCCGGACGATGGCCCGGAGGGTACCTTCCTTGGAAGTGATCTGTCTGTCTTTCGGAACGTTCATGCGATTTCTTTCTCTGCTCGGTGATGCGTCACCATATTATTGGGAAGGGCTGCCAGCGGGCCCTTGTTATGGTATGCGCACCAGAGCGAGAGTTCCGGACACACGGAGCTAAAAAAAATCTGTCCGGCGTCATGGTTCTCGGGCGCAGACACTAATAGCGGCAACGAGGGCGGCCCATGCAGCAGGCGAAAACCGAAGACCAGTTCCACACCGTTGACGAGTTCAAGGCTGCGCTTTCTTTCGGGGAAGCAGAATGGACCTACCTCCGGCGCCTCGCGCGAAACCGATGCCGGGTCCGCCGACCGGGCGAAGAAGATGAGGTCATCCAGGAGGCGATCTGCAGAGCGATCGAGGGCAAGCGCCGGTGGCCGAAGGGGCTGAACCTCTTCGCCTTCCTCTCTGGCGTGATGAAGAGCATCGTGTCCGAGAACCCGAAAATCGGGTTCCGGCGTAACATTGACCGGGACATAGATGCGGCGGCCGATGCGATTTCAGAGGACACCAGCGCGGCCGATCTGGTGCTCGAAACCGAGGTCGTGACCTATGTCATGGCACTTTTCGAAGACGACGCAGAAGCCGAGGCCCTGGCTGAAGGCATCATGGAGGGCTGGGAGAAGGACGATCTCCTTGGCCTCTTCAATGGCGACGTGACCCGCTACGAGACTGTGCGCAAGCGGTTCAGACGTAAGGTAAATGCGCACCCGGAACTCAAGAGTATGATCCATGGTGAATGACAAGATGTCGAAGCTCGATCGTCTCGAGGAAGCGATCAATGAGGACATCCTGGCGATGACGCCAGAGGAAATTCTCGAAGAAGCCAAGGCTGAAGGCGAAGACACGGCTGCTTTTGCCAAGTCGATGGATGCGTGGCTGCAAGGTGCGATCGCTCAAGCTGACTCGACGCGCCTGAAGGATGCTCGCGCAGCTCTTGAACGCGACCGAAATCGGTCGAAGGCCAATGTTGTCCCGATGAGAAAGCGCGAGGCCAAGTCACGCCCTGAGGGCTTCACTCCTGACACCATGGCTGCGCGAAATGGCAAGGAATTGTCCGAGCGCGACAAGGCGGCCCTCGATGAGGATTTCGATGAGCTGTTCGACGATGACGCATGGGGAGATGATCAGGACGAACCCGATAAATGACCCATCAATCTCGGACCGCGGCAAGGCTTCTTGAATCTCTTTCGATCAACGAGCCCGAAGGGATCGACCTGGAAGCCATTGCGTGGCTGAGCGGCGCGAAAGTCAAGTATCGCGAACTGGACGGTTGTGATGCCTGCATTGCCGGCAGGGCCGATGTTGGTCGAGCGATAATCTCGATCGACAACCGTAGCCTTCCCCGCCGACAGCGGTTTTCCTTGGCGCACGAAATAGGACACTGGGAATGGCACCGCGGGCATCAGCTTCTGTGCAGCAAGGATGATATCAGGGGCAGCGGGATCAAGCTGAAAGGCCTCTCACGAGAAGCCGCGGCCAACCGGTTTGCCGCGGAATTGCTGATGCCTGGCTTCATGCTTAAGAACGCGATGCGTGACTTCAATCGCCTCGACATGAAAACCGTGAGGGAGCTGGCGGCGCGTTTCGATGTCAGCCTGACTGCGATGGCTTATCGTCTGGTCGAGAGCGATGTGCACCCCTCTCTGCTCGTCGCATACGGCAAAGACGGACGTCACTGGTTCGTTCGGTCGAAGAGCATCGCCGAGATATGGTTTCCGAAGGATCGCCTGGACGAAGAGAGCGGAGCCTACGATATCCTGTACGGCGCCGCTCAGGATGACCGCTTCATGTCGACTGTCGAGGGCGACACATGGTTCGATGTCGAGTGGGCTGACCAGATCGAACTGGGTGAACAATCGTTCAGAACTCAAGAGAACGAGGTTGTCTCGCTACTGGTGGCGCGAAGCAAGAGGATGCTCGCCGACTGAGGACAGGCCGTCATTTCTCGGCTATGAACGTCATGAGACCGCAGGCGCGTTGACGGTCATCCCGAGATTGGAGTCAGCTATGTATGCCGTTTTACACACCGGCTGTTCTTGCCAAAAAAGGTGCTGGTAATGCGCGCCTGACCTGCTCTCCGTAGCGTCCGCGTTCTTTAGTTCGCTCTGTTCAGGCTTTGGTCTTCTACTGACCGTTGGTGATGCGCGATTGAGTTGAAGCCCCGCCATACCGTGGTAGGTTCTTTATGCATAGCTAGAGGAGATACTTGATGCCGAAGAAAATTGTCGTTTGCTGTGACGGAACGGGCAATGAAATCGGCGTCAACATGTCGAATATTCTTAAGCTTTATCGTATTTTAGAGAAGAACGAAAATCAGGTCGTGTATTATGACCCCGGCGTCGGGACCTTGGGCCAAAGAAAGACTTGGGGAAGACTTAGCCAGAACGTAAGAGGTATCCTGGGCTTGGCCACCGGCTATGGGCTGGACGACGATGTCCTCGGCGCTTATCGGTTCCTAGCTGACAACTATGATGATGGCGACCAAATCTTTCTCTTCGGGTTCAGTCGAGGGGCCTACAGCGTCCGCGTCCTTGCCGGCTTCATGCATCTCCTCGGACTGCTGCGCCCGGACCAATTGAATTACGTCGGCTACGCATTTGCTGCCTACAAGCGCGCCGCGATGGATGGGGAGGATCTGTCTGTCGCCTGGCATTTCCGTAGAATCGTAGGCGGGCGAACGATACCGATCAAATTTCTTGGCGTATGGGATACGGTTGCATCGGTCATCGTGCCACGCCCAGACCGTTTCTATTTCCCTAGCCTGGAGACGCTGCCCTACACGCTGCAGAACCCCAGCGTTGAAGTTTTTCGTCAAGCGATCGCTATCGATGAATTTCGCCGGATGTTCCGTTTGCGGCCTTGGAAAGATGAACAGGAGTTCAAACCCAACCGCTTCTCGACGTCAGAGCCTCGAAAGCAAGACAGCCGGCAGGTCTGGTTCTCGGGTTGCCATTCCGACATCGGAGGTGGCTATCCCGAAGCTGAGAGCGGCTTGTCAAAGTTTCCACTCCATTGGATGATCCGACAAGCACAGGCACACGGGTTGAATGCGAACACGTCGATGTTCAATCATCTTGTGGAAGGTAAGGCGAGACGTGAAAGCCAACATGAATACGTAGAACCTAGCGCGGGTGCAGAGTTGCATAAATCTGCAACCGGTGCCTGGCGGATTCTCGAGTGGCTACCCAAGAAAGTAAAATGGCGAGAGTGGCCAGCACGCAAAGCCAAGTTCGGATTGTATCTGCCGCACTACGAGCCGCGCATGATTCCGGAAAATGCTCTTATCCACGATTCGGTGTTTCAGCGGAAAAATACCTTTCCAGCCTACCAGCCGCAGAATCTACCAAAATCATTTGAGATTGAGGCGTGAGCGCGCGGAGAAACTGATCAGACCCCTACTGGTCACCCACCCAAGACCGGCAAGCTGAGAGATCCCAATGGCAATATCCAGCGATCAATGCACACCGTACCTGTCTGTTGCGCTTTACCGTGCAACAAATGATCAGGCGGTTGGCCCGAGCGATTTGATCACTGCGATCCGCGATTTTGCCAAGGAAAATGCGGAAAAGAAGGACAAGGAAAAACCTAGATTTCCGACTGTTCTGGACCCCTGGATCGAAGTTGAGGGAACGACGATCGCCCTGGCGCACTATGTCGAAAAGAGAGTTCCGAGTTGGTTCGCTGGAGAAGGTATTACAGACACACTAAATCAGCTGATCATCGTCGCCAGACGCGGAAGTCTGTACGCCTTACTGTTCTCCGACAATGGCCTTCGAAGCTCGGTTTCAAAGAAGGTCCTACGAGCCGCCGACGGACCCTTTGCGAGCATCACGCGGCTCAGCTCAAGCCAGATCAACAAGGCATTTGTCGAGAGCGAGGTTCGGACGCTTTGGCTCAGCGGGACACACCGTCGAACCGCAATCAAGCCTGACTCCAAGATTCTCTCGGGACTCGAATTGGAGACCTCCCTAGATCCGCTTGGGGACCAGACCTATTACTTCAGCTCGGTCCGCAGTACGATGTCGCTATCAGACGACTTGACGGGTGCGGTCGTCGGTGCGAGCCCGTCGGGAGGCCGTATCTGGATTGGCCCCACCCGGTCCTGGAACGAATTCACCAGATCCATCGGCATCATTCTCGACCGAGCGGCGACCTGCATGAACGATGCTGCGCGGCCGGACAAACCTCTCCCAATTCTCGCCTCGACGATCTCTACTCTAGACGGAATTGAGCAGCCCTACGACCTCGCGTTCATTGTACCCGAACAGGTGCACGATGGCGACGGCGAGGCAGATGAGGGCGAACTTCGATGGCTCCAGCAGTTTGGCGATGCAGCTCGGTTTGAGGTCACAGCCGTCGCCGGAAGCGCAAACTTTGAGGCTGACGTATACTGGGCAACAGACAGGCTTGGGCGACTGGCCTACGACTTCGAGCAATCCACAGGCGCAGATATCCGACTCAAAATTCGGCAGGTGGACGGTTTCAACAACAATGACCGGGATCCTGAAATTCTTACGATCTGCCGGGACCCAGGAAACCTCACGGTCTATTTCGACACGGGCCATACGTACTCGCGCGGTCATTTCTACGAAACCCGCTTCAGAGACGCCAGGTTCTCCGACTGGCAGTGGGTTTCGATGGCACACGATGAAACTGACTTTTGGCAAGAGAAGCCATTGGACGGCAAACGGTTTGCGGTTGAGAACACCGGCAATGCCGAAGACAAATCCCTTTTTGGCATGGTTGCAAGGCACTGGCCAAATCTGGCGGAACGAGGTCCGCAGACCGGCTGGCTCGTGTGCGACGACGGAGCCATGGAGTCGGCCGATTTCATCCATATCGACGACGCGAGTAACCCGCCTGAACTGACATTGATCCACGTGAAAGGAAGCGGGTCTGACAAAAACAACCGCGGGCTGTCCGTGTCCGACTATGAGGTTGTCGTCGGTCAGGCGATCAAGAATCTCCGCCACATCGACCGCGGGTTGCTGCGAGAGAAGTTGGGGGCAAACGCCGACGGCGTACTTGAGAACGCAGTCTGGCATAATGGTCAAAGGCAGGAAAACCGAGGCGCGTTACTCGCCATGCTCGATGGGTTGGGCTCAAACATGAAAACGACTGTGGTTGTGTTCCAGCCGCGGGCGCGCCGTTCCGTTTTCAACAGCATTCGAGGAAGGATGGATGATGGTGACATGAACCGATCAGATGTCCGTCGCATGCAGCAACTGGATGCTCTTCTTCTCGGAGCGCGGGCTGATTGTTTTTCGCTGGGAGCGGAGTTCCGCGTGATTGCGGATGATAGCTAGCCAGGATTGTCGGCCATCCACAAAAACACCCCCGCAGGACCCTCGGGATCTCGTGTACCATTTGTCGCTTTGATTAAAAGGAGGCCATTTGCATGGCGTTCACGCTGCCGAATACCCGACCCCTCGACGATCTGCTCGAAGACCTTGTCGAGGAACTGCAGGTGCCGCCAGGCCGCTACGAGCAGGCCGAGAGAAGCTACAAGTCGCTTGGTGAGTGGTTGCACAGGCCGGAGTCAACCGTGCGGGAGAGCGATCCTGACGTTTATGTGCAGGGCTCATTCCGCTTGGGGACGGCGATCAAGCCCGCGTCGGACGAGGAAGACTACGACATCGATATGGTCTGCCGTCTCGGCTACGAGAAGTCCTCCCTGAGCCAGGCGGAGCTCAAGCGGCGGGTCGGCGTCGAAATCAGGGCCTATGCAAAGCGCCACGGCATGAGCAAGCCGGATGACGGTCGGCGGTGCTGGACGCTGGTCTACGCCGACGGTGCTCAGTTTCACATGGACGTTCTGCCGGCCGTGCCGGATTCCGAGAAGAGGCGATACCTCAGGGAAGCAGGTCCGGTCCTTGCCCGTCTCGGGGCCACCGCCCTCGCCATCACGGATAATGAACACCCTGATTTCCAGCGGATTGCCGGAGACTGGCCGCGCAGCAATCCGAAAGGCTACGCTCTGTGGTTCAGGGATCGCATGGGCCAAGCCTTCCGAACCCGTGCCCTGAACGAGGCCCACAAGATGCGGGCCAGCGTCGAGGAAGTGCCAACCTACCGCGTGCGCACGCCTCTGCAAGGGACCATCCAGATCCTCAAGCGTCATCGTGATATGATGTTCAGCGACCGAACTGACGAGAAACCGATCTCGATCCTGATTACGACGCTTTCCGCCCACGCTTACAATCAAGAAGATGATCTCTCAGGTGCACTCTTTTCCATCCTCCGCAACATGGACAGGTACATCATGCAGCGCGAAGGTGTTGACTGGGTCGAGAACCCGGCCGACCCTGCGGAGAACTTCGCGGACAAATGGGAAAAAAATCCGGAGCGGCGGGACGCATTTCACGAATGGCTCGCGCAGGCCCGCGCCGATTTCGCGTCCGCTCACCGGGCCGCCACCGCCGATGTCGCGGGAACCATCCTGAGCGAGCACATGGGCACGGCACTGGTCAATCGGGCCCTCGGGCGGCGCAATCCGGTCCAGAAATCGGGATACGTAGCGCCGCTTGTGCGCGCCGCCAACCTTATCCTAGCGCCGGCCTATATGCGCAAACCGCGCTGGCCCCATAAGCCGGAAGGCAGAGTCTCCATCGACACCGCGACATTCACGCAGAAGGGGTTTCGTCCCCAGCCTTTCATCAGTGGCGGCGCTGCGTTGCCGAAGCACAGCTCACTGAACTTCAAGGCCGAAACGACCCTGACGGGCCGGTTCAAGGTTTATTGGCAGGTAGTGAACACCGGGCGTGAAGCAGAGGTGGCAGATTGTCTACGCGGCGGATTCAACCTGGATTCAGCGGTGCGGGGCGGGCTGACCCATACCGAGAGCACACTCTATCGCGGTCAGCACAGTATTGAATGTTTCATCGTCAAGAATGGTAAGCTGGCGGCGCGCAGCGGCCAGTTCATCGTCAACATCGCCTGATGCGGAATGCTGGCAAGATGAAGCGACGGAGGCCTTGTCATTGGTAAGACCCTCCCGGGTGAATTCGACTGTCCGCCAAGTATGAAGATGGTAACCACCCCGACCCGTTCTAATATGAGATCGTTCGCCATTCCAAGGGCGGCCTGAATTTGGAGGATGACCCTTGTCCAGTTCCTATATCCCGAAGGCGACGCAGATTTCCCTTTGGACACTCGCGGCCGGACGGTGTGAATTCGCCGGTTGCAACCGCTTGCTGATCGGCGACCTTATCGCCGGAAAGGAAGACGGCAAGTTCGGCTTCATCGCCCATATCGTGGCCGACAGCGAAAACGGCCCGCGTGGCGACAAGGTCAGGTCCCCTTTGCTGAAACAGGACATCAGCAACCTGATGTTGATGTGCCCGATCCATCACAAGCTCATCGATGTAGATCATGTGGACGACTACCCGGAGGCCACACTCATCGCGATGAAGCAGGAACATGAGAGCCGGATCGAGATCGTGACGGACATGGATGCCGACCGCGCGGCACACGTTCTGCGGTTCGCCGCCAATATCGGACAGCTCGAATCGCTTGTCTCCACCAAGGCGATATTCGCAGCCATGCCGCCTGACCGGCATCCGGCGGAGAGACGCACGATCGACATCGAGCTCAACGCCGAGGTGCGTGACGGGGAGCCGGCCTTTTGGGCCATGCAAAGCGAGCACCTACGCAGGCAGTTCGCGCGCAAGGTCAAGGAACGGGTCGAACAGAGGGAAATCCAGCAGCTGAGCGTCTTCGCGCTTGCACCGCAGCCGCTTCTGATTGAACTCGGTACCCTGCTCGGAGACATCATGCCGGTGTCGGTTCATCAAAAATATCGGGAACCGGCGACCTGGAAATGGCAGTCACAGCAACCTGCTATTACATTCCGAACCCAAGACCATTCCGGTGCGAAGGAGTTGCCCGTCGCCCTGAAACTGGGTGTGAGCGCCACGATTGATGACGGCCGGATCTTTTCTGTCCTAGGAGAGCATGCCGCCATCTGGTCGATTACCGCGGAGACCCCTCATAACGACATCATGAGGCGGCAAGACGATCTATCGGTCTACAAACGACATCTTCGCGGCATGTTTGATCGGATCAAGGCGCACCATGGCGAAAACGCTCTCATCAACGTCTTCCCCGCCGTTCCGGTGTCCCTGGCCGTGGAAACCGGTCGCGCCTGGATGCCCAAGGCCGATCTGCCCATGCGCATCTTCGACCAGAGCCGAGAGGCCAAGGCGTTCGTAGCGGCAATCACTATCGGTGGGTAGCCGCAGACCAAATCTAAAGAGGATTTGGTACTTGGTACAGACAAGTCACGGCTTACAAATTGCTTTCAAAGCATTATTTACGATCAACCCGTCCAATCCATCATCGGCGCGACACTCAGGCGCGCGGCCCGCCGGATGTGCGCCCCCCCCTGTCTTGCTCGCTCTTCGCTCATGGTCACCTGACCGACTTCCCTTGATTTCGGGGCCTTTTGCCCCTGTTTTCCGAGTTGGTGCAATACAATGTTGCTCCGAACGCGAATTGTTGCACCGCGTCCAGCTCTTCCAAAGCCTCTGGACCGGCCTTCGGCCTGATGTCCCGATCGCTATCACGCTCAAGGGTCGCGTCAAGAAACTCCGGGGTGCCTTCGCGGTGCCGATCGCGATGCAACCGGCCTCCCAAACGCCGTTCCACGGCGGCCAGACCGACCACCAGGTCGCGGTCGACACCAGCCCGTCATTGGAACCCAGAACGGCCCCTCGCTGCCAGCTGGACGCTCCCGGCGGACGAGATTGTCTCGGGCTCGTCGGAGAATAGCCGCCCGGCGCCCACGCCCCGTATCTTGGCATCTTCATCGCGCAGGAGGAACAGCGCATCGAGTCCCGTTCGCCTTGCGAGCGCCGCGCCTCTGTCCGGGCCGAGCACCATGAGGGCCGTCGCCCAGGCATCGGCCTCGGCACAGGTGCGGGCCACCACGGTGACAGAGGCCGGTGATGCGATAAGCGGCGCGCCGCGCGCCGGGTCCATCGTATGAGAAAGGCGGCGCCCCCGCAGCTCGACCCAATGGCGGTAATCGCCCGAGGTCGCGACGGCGGCATCCTTCAGCGCGAGGATGGAATGGGGTGTCCGGCGCTCGGGATCGGGCGCCTCGACTGCGATGGTCCAGGCCTCGCCATCGGGCCTGATGCCCGTGGCGCGCATCTCGCCATCAATCCCGACCAGCGCGTCAGCGATTCCGTGATCGCGCAGGGTCTCATGGAGGCGGTCGACGCCGTAGCCCTTGGCGATGCCGTTCAGGTCAAGCGCCAGGGCGGCGGTCTTGCGCACATGGGTTCCATCGATCTCCAGGGTTTCATGCGCCGCTCGACGCGGGGCATTCATCGCGGCGCGGATACGCTCCGGTGCAGCCTCCCCAGGTCCGAAGCCCCAGGCCGTCACCGCATCGCCCATGCCGATATCGAACGCCCCGCCCGATGCGCGGCCAATCTTGATGCCAAGTCCGAGGACCGCCGCCAGTTGCGCGGGCACCGCCACCCATTCCCCCACCGGCGCCGCGTTGAGCCGCATCAGGTCGCTGTCAGGCTTCCAGGTCGACATCTGTTCGTCCACCTCGTCTGCGGCCGCCTGAAGCGCGCGCCGGACTGCCTCCTTGTCGATGTCGCCTCCCCCGAAGAACAGCGCCGACCAGCGCGTGCCCATCGTCGGGCCGTTCAGGGCGATGCGCGCCAGCTCAGTAGACATCCTCGACATACCGCCCCTCCGCCTTCAGAACTGCCGGTGTGAGGCCGACCGGGGCAAGGATATCGGCCAGCGCATCGGCGACACCCGCCGCCATTTCGCGTCCGCCGCAAACCATCACACGCGCGCCATCGCGAACAAGCTCCGCGACCTGTGAGGCATCGCCGCGCAGCGCGTCCTGCACGTAATGGGGACGCGCACCGCGCGAAACTGCCGTGACCATCCGTGTCAGACGCCCCTCGTCCTGCCAGCCGGGGAAATCCTCGCCGTAGAAGAAATCGCTGTCGGGATGGCGCATGCCGAAGAACAGGTGAACGGGCCGGCCGCGCGCGTTACCGCGTACGAGGCCGGCAAGCGGCCCGATGCCGGTCCCCGCGCCGATCAGGATCAGCGGCGCCCGGCCCCGCCCCGGACGGAAACCCGGATTGCGACGCAGGAAGGCAGCGACGGTATCGCCCGGCTCCAGCGCCGTGAGCTGACCCGAGCAGAGGCCGCCGGGGTGCTTCTTGACCACGATCTCGATGAAACCGTCGCGCCGACCGGAGGCGAGCGAGTAGAGCCGCGGAACGGCGCTCCCCTCGGGCAGAATGCCGATCAGGTCGCCCGCCTGGAACCGCGCGAAACCGGCCCCGCACAGCCGTTGCCAGACCGGAACGCGCGGAAGCGCGAAACGGAGGACGCAGGTCGGGGCCTGCACCTCGGCACCATAGTCGCGGCGCGAGACCAGGGTCAGCCTGTCGAACACGGGCAGCACCGGCTGATGCGAGAGTTCAAGCGCAATGCCCAGCGCATCCCCGAGCGCACGGCCCCAGCGCGCGAAATCCTGCGGCGATTGGCGGTCGACCGTGTCAAGCGGCAGAAGGGCGCGCCAGCCCTTCGCCTGCGCCGCTGCCGCGACATCCCTGGCAAAGGCGCAATAGGCCGGAAAGCCGCGATCGCCGAAGCCGAGCACGGCCAGAGGAATGTCCGGCGCAGGTCCGGGCACATTCAGGCGTTCAAGAAAACCCTTCGCCGAAGCCGGCGCCGCGCCGTCGCCATAGGTCGCGGCAAGCAGAATGATCCGCCGGGCGTTGCCGTAGCGCAGCGGAGCGAAGCCCGACATCGGGCCGACATGGACGCTCTGGCCCGCTTTCGTCAGCGCAGCGTGAAGCGTGGCGGCAAAGCCCCAGGTGCTGCCCCCCTCGCTGCCGACAAGCAGGATCGTCTCGGCACGGCCCGCGGGCTGGTTACCCCGGATGCGCGGCCGTCCGCGCCGCCCGGAAAGCCAGACCAGGACGCCGGTCGCCCCCAGCGCGGGCACGCCAAGCGCCATGAGGCCGAGCACGAGGCCGAGCATCGCCGCTCCCTGCCCGGTGTGCAGCATGTAGATCGTTTCCGAGACGCGCTCCCATCCCGTCAGGTCACCCCAGGCCAGCAGGCTTCCGTCGCCCTGATCCAGATATCCGGTGCCCCGGTCGGTCTTGATCGTGAACACGTCCGTCGCGTCGCCGGGATAGGGAAAGCTCAACTCGCGCAACAACGCGACCGGCGTCTCGCGCAGCGTGGGCATCCGGTCCGGCGCAAACCCCGTCTCCCCGCTCACCTCGGCCGGGGCGGCGGGGGCGGCGCCGCCATCCGGCAGAAGATCAAAGGTGGAGGCCGCCATCCAGAGGGCGGTCGCGGAGGACAGAACAAGACCGATAACGGCGATCCGGGCGATCTCGACATGCAGCCGCCCGGCAAACAGACCGCGCAGCGGCGCGAACCAGTGCCGCCAGCCACCCGCACGCCGCGCAACCAGCGCCGCGCCGGAAAGCGACAGAACCAGCATCGCCGCCGCCCCCGCAGCCATAGCCATGCGTCCGCCATCCCCAAGGAAAAGCGAACGGTGCAGCTTGGTGAGCCAGCGTTCGGCCCGGTTCGGGTCAGCCGAGGCCACGCCCTCACCCGTCGCCGGGTCGATCACCGCAGCGCCCGGCGCGCCCTGGTCGAACCAGTAGACCGTGATGCGGCCCGAGGGCGATCGGCGAATTTGCTCCACGCCCGGATATACGGCCTGGACACGGCCCGCGAGGGCGGCGACGGTCAGCCCGTCTTCCGTCTTCGGCGCAGCGATGCGCTCGGCTGCCGGAAAGACCGACAGCGCCGCGCCGCTCAGGCTCAGGACGGTGACAAGCGCGAGGGCCAGAAGACCCGGCCAACGATGAAATGCACGGATCATGGCCCCCCTCCTCACATGTCGTAGGCGAAGCTGGCGATGTAGCGACGGCCGCGCACGGGCGTGCCCGCGCCTGTCGTCGTGAGAGGGACGGCCACCTCGTTCGGGCTGTCGCGCATGTCCTCGACGGCCGCGTCGATGTGGAGCGTGTAGCCCGCATCAAAAAGCGCGTCAGCCAGGTCCAGCGTGATCTCGAGCGTGCGGCCTGCGCCCACGCTGGCGCCGGTGATGCCGTTGACCTGCGCAGTGTCGCCGCCGGTGGCGCGATACCAGTCGCTCAGATGCTCGTAATACTTCGACTTGCCGCCAGCCATCCAGAGGCTGCCCACATAGGCCCCCGAGGCATCGGTGACATAGAGCGCAAGATAGGCCCCGTCACCGCCATAATTGTTGAGGGTCGTGGTCAGTGTCACGGGCCGTGCCATGGCGAGGCCGGGAACCGTCAGCGCGGTGGAGAGCGCAAGCGTTGCGAGAAGAGATTTCATCGGGTGAATCCTTGTTCTGAGAGTGGATCGAGAGCGGTTCAGTTCACCTGAACCTTCGGAGCCGCGCCGTTCCCGAAGAGGCCGTTCTGCGGCGGGGCGACCGTGCCGGCGGGCGCGGGATTGCGGGCGCCGCGACGGTCGTCGTCCTCATCCTCGTACTCCATCTCGACAACTTGCAGAGTCGCCGGATCAAGCTTCACCTCGATCTCCCGGCCCTCCTGGTCTCGGCCTTTGATCTCGTAGCAACCGTCGTCGATCTCGAATCCGCGCACGGTCCAGCCGTTCGTCCCGGCCACCTGCATCGCGGCCTCGCGCGGCTGCCACTGGTCACGGGGCGCATGGCAATCATCGTCCTCGGCCAGCGCGGCGCCGGCGGGCAAAAGGGCAATCAGGGCGAAGGCATTCAAAGTCGTTTTCATGGCAGGGTCTCCTTTCGTCTGCTGAGGACAAATTGGAGACACGACCTGAGCGCTTCCTGACGCGCTGGCGATTCCCGCTTCAGCTTGACGTCAGGAAAATACAGGTCGCCGGAATGGAAAAAGGCCCCACCCGTGAGGGCGAGGCCAGGCAGGGCCGAAGGGACGCTCGGCCCTGGGCATGGTACGGTCAGGCGATGTCGCCGGGACCGGGCCCGCGCTTCTCGCCCGTCACCATGGCACGCGCCAGGTTCTCGTGGTGCCGGAAGGAGGCCAGAACGACACCCCCCACATGAAGCGCGATGAGCAACAGCATCAGGTTTGCAAGCGTCTCGTGAACCTCTTCCAGCAAACCTTCGCCCTCACCGCCTTCACCATATTCGTGTCTGTCGCCATCGTCGTCGGCCCAGGCGGGCGCCACGATCTGCGGCATCGCGGGCAGCATCGCCAGGCGGGACTCGTCCTCCATCAGCCAGCCTGTGAATGCCGTGCCCGACAGCGTGACCAGCAGCGCCACGATCATCGCCGCGCCCGCCGGGTTGTGGCCCAGGTAGCGCCGCTCGCTTGCGCGGGTCATGTCCCGAAGATAGGCGAGCGTCTCGCCGGGGCGCTTCAGGAACTGGGCGAAGCGCGCATAACGACTGCCGACAAGGCCCCAGACCAGCCGGAAGGCCACCAGCCCCGCAACGGTGTAGCCTGCGAACTCATGAACAGTCTGCAGTTCGTCCGCGGTAAGCCATGCGGTCGCGAAGGCCGCGACCAGGCCCCAGTGGAAAACCCGGATCAGCGGGTCCCAGACACGGACCTTGCTGCTTGGCGCGGTGTTCATCTCCGGCGCCTCGTGTGAGAGCGCGTCAGTCATCATCGCCTCCTTTGCGGTCCCGGCGGGGGCGATCGTCGTCGTCGTCCTCGTCCTCGTATTCAAACTCGATCACCTGCAGTGTCGCCGGGTGAATCGTCACCTCGATCCGGCGCCCCTCGGCGTCACGGCCATCGATCTCGTAGCAGCCGTCGTCGATCTTGATCCGGCGCACCGTCCAGCCGTTCTCTTCGGCCAGTCGGGCGACAACGTCGCGCGGCTGCCAGTCGGCCATGGGCACGAAGCAGTCGTCATCCGCCATCGCGCCACCGGCCGGGAAGACCGCGAGAAAGCCGAGAATTGTCAATGTCTTCTTCATGGGCCAAACTCCTAGCTACGGCCATCTTGACGCAACCATGCGCCGCGAAGCTGACGGCAACCTGAAGGGCTCCGGCCTCCCCTGTCAGCTTCGTGTCAGCCAGGCGGATCATCGAGGGTCATGGAAAAAGAACGGGGACGAGCATGCGCATCCTGCTGATCGAGGACGATACGGTTCTGGGGGCCGCTGTGCGCGACCAGATCGCGGCCGATGGGCAGTCGGTGGATTGGGTGATGCGCCTCGATGCCGCCGGCGACGCCGCCAAATCCGCGTCCTACGACCTGATCCTTCTCGACCTGATGCTGCCTGATGGTCGTGGCATCGCGTTTCTCAAGAATCTTCGCGCGCGAGGCGACGTGACGCCGGTGATCATCCTGACCGCGCTCGACCAGGTGTCGGACCGGATCGAGGGGCTGAACGCGGGCGCCGACGATTATCTCGTGAAGCCCTTCGACCTTGCGGAGCTGTCCGCCCGGATCGGCTCGGTCGCGCGACGCTACAGCGGCAATCCGAACCCCATCGTCACCCACGGGCCGCTCGAGATCGATCTCGCTGCCCGCAGCATTCACCGTGACGGCAAGCCGGTCGCGCTGACCGCAAGGGAATGGGCGCTGTTCGAGGCGTTCCTCGCGCGCCCCGGACAGCTTCTCTCCAAGGCACAGCTCGAAGAGAAGCTCTACGCCTTCGAGGCCGAGGTCGAGAGCAACACCATCGAGGTCCATATAAGCCGCCTGCGCAAGAAGCTCGGAAGCACCGTCATCGAGACCGAGCGAGGCATGGGCTACAGGCTGGGCCGGCCATGAGATGGCCCGCCAGCCTTCAGGGTCGGCTCGGGCTGTCGGTTGGCGTCGCGCTGACGGTGCTCTGGCTGCTGGCGGCGACAGTGACAGCCGTGATCGTCCGGGGCGAGCTGGACGAGGTCTTCGACAGCGCCCTGCGCGAGACGGCCGAGCGCATTCTGCCGCTGGCAGTGACCGACATCGTCGGGCGCGAAGATCAGGGCGTGACGCAGCGGCTTGCGCGCATCCGCGAGCACAGCGAGTTCTTTACTTATGTGGTTCAGGATGACGAGGGGCGCATCCTGCTGCAATCCCATGCGGCCGACCCTGCGGTGTTCCCGCCCTGGGGCGGTCGGGGGTTTCGGCAGACCGCCACTCACCGGCTCTACAGCGACGCGGCGCTTCAGGACACGATCCGGATCACCGTGGCCGAGCCCCTGACCCATCGCGCGTCGGTCGCGCGTGAGATCCAGATGGGCCTCGGCCTGCCGCTGCTGATCGTCCTGCCGGTTGCGCTTGCGGCCATCATCCTTGCAGTCCGCTTCAGCCTCGATCCGCTGCGCCGGTTTCGTTCGCGGCTCGAGGCGCGCGGCGCCCGTGACCTGTCACAGGTTCCCGCCGAAGGACTCCCGACAGAGATCGGGCCGCTGGCCGAAACGCTGAACGGGCTGCTCGCCAGGCTGCGCGAGGCGTTCGAGGCCGAACGCAGCTTTGCCGCCAACGCCGCTCACGAATTGCGCACACCGCTTGCGGGCGCCATCGCGCAGGCGCAGCGGCTTCAGTCAGAGACCAGCGACGCCGCCGCCGGTGCCCGCGCCTCGGAGATCGAGGCGACGCTCAAACGCCTGACCCGGCTTTCCGAACGCCTGATGCAACTTGCGCGCGCCGAAGGCGGGCGGCTGCGGGTCGATCAAAGCGCGGACCTGCGCGCCATCGCGCGCATCGTCGTCAACGATATCAGACGCGAGGGCGCGCCGGGCCGCATCGCGCTGAACCTGCCGGACGCAGCCGTCATGTCGGACATCGACCCCGACGCCTTCGCGATCCTGTGCCGAAACCTCGTGGAAAACGCCCTCCGCCACGGGGCGGAGAACCTGGCGGTCGATGTTACCCTGACGACGGACGGACGCCTTGCCGTCGCCAATGATGGTCCCGTCGTGCCGCGCGAGATGCTCGGCCGCCTGACGGCACGCTTTGAAAGGGCGAACGCCGATGCCCTTGGCAGCGGGCTCGGCCTCGCCATCGTCGCAGCCATTGCGGAGCGGATCGGAAGTTCGCTCATCCTCCAGTCCCCGCGTCCGGGTGCGGAGTCGGGTTTCGAGGCCTCGGTCATGCTGCCCACAAACGGTGCGGATCCGGCGCCGGGCATCGGCTCCGGCGACGGGTGACACAGGTCGCGGTGCAAGACCGGATGCCGGAATGACCGGCGCATCACGGGTATGAGCCCGCGCGATCAGTCGGGACGACGATCGGAGTATTGCTGTTCCGTCTGGTAATAGTCATCGAAACCGACCAGCCGCCGCAGCTCATCGAAGGACGAGAGCCTCTCGGGCGGGCGGCCGTCGCGCAGGGCTTCCAGCGCATCCTGCATCGCGCGTATCGCCGCCGACATGAGGGTCAGCGGATAGGCGGCATGATGATAGCCGATCTCGGCCAGCACGCCGGGCGGAAGGATCGGCGTTGCGCCGCCCTCGACCATATTGGCCATTTTCCATCCCGGAAGCTCGGTGCAGATACGGCGCATCTCGGCCTCGTCATGCGGCGCCTCGACGAAAAGGATATCGGCACCCGCGTCGTGGAACGCCTCGGCACGGGCCAGCGCCTCATCAAGCCCGTGACCGTGGCGCGCATCGGTGCGGGCGATGATCAGGATATCATGACCACCGTCGCGGCGCGCGTCATCCGCGGCGCGAATCCGGTTCACCGCCTCGGCGCGATCCACGACCAGCTTGCCCTTGGTGTGGCCACAGCGTTTGGGCGCAAGCTGATCCTCGATCATCACCGCGGCAGCACCCGCGCGGGCATATCCTGTCACCGTGCGGCGCACATTCATCGCGTTGCCATATCCGGTGTCGCCATCGGCCAGCACCGGCAGGCGCGTGGTGGCACAGATATCGCGCACTGCGTCGCGCATCTCGCCATAAGAGATAAGGCCGGTATCGGGCGCACCGATGCGGTGCGCAGAGACAGCGAAACCCGACATGAACATCGCGTCGAACCCGGCATCCTCGATCAGCCGCGCCGACAGCGCATCGCCACAGGATGGCGTGACCAGCAGGCGGCCGCTTTCCAGACGGGCCCGCAGCCTGGCGGCAGGCGTATCAGGCGTTACATGAGCCGTGGCAGCCATAGAACGATATCCTCGATCCAGTAGATGATGAAAACGGTAAGCAGCATCATGGCGACAAATGGCGCTGCGCCGCGTGACACCTCGCCCAGCGTGGCGCGGCCAATGGCCTGGATGACATAGAGGTTCAGCCCCACCGGCGGTGTGATCAGCGCACATTCGACCATCAGCACGAAGAAGATGCCGAACCAGATGGTGTCGATCTCCAGCGTCATCACCGTCCCGGCCAGCACCGGCATCATGATCAGCATCATGGAAAGCGCCTCCATGAAGAGGCCCATGATAAGCAGTGCGATACCCACCGCGATGATGAAGAACCCGATCGTGTCGATATTGGTCGTGATGAAGGTCGACACATCCTGCGGGATGCGCCACAGCGCGATGGCCTTGCCGAATATCTTGGCGCCCGCCACGATCAGCAGGATCGCCGCAGAGGCGCGCATCCCGTCCATCACCGCCTGGCGCAGCCCGGCGAAATCGAGGCTGCGCAGCACCACGAAGGTCAGGATCAGCGCGCCAAGGAACCCGATGGCCGAAGCTTCGGTCGGGGTGAACCATCCGGCATAGATGCCCGCGATGATCAGCGCGGCAAGCGCCATCGTGGGCATGGCCCTGACCCCGGTCGAACGGCGCTCCGCCCAGGTTGCCTTTGGCATCGGGCGATATTTCGACGAGAAGCGCGCATAGAGCATCGAATAGCCGATGAAGAGCGTCATCAGCAGAAGCCCCGGCCCGATCCCTGCCATGAACAGGCTCAGGATCGAGGATTCGGTGATCACGCCATACACGATCAGGATGATCGACGGCGGAATGAGGATACCCAGGGTGCCTCCCGCGGCCAGCAGGCCGAACACGAAAGAACGCGGGTAGCCGCGCTTGGTCATTTCGGGGATGGCGACCGAACCAATGGTGCCTGCGGTGGCCACTGACGAGCCGGAAATGGCCGAGAACAGCCCGCAGGAAATCACCGTCGCCACGGCGAGCCCGCCGGGCCAGTGCCCGACCCAGGCCTGCACCGCGGCAAAAAGATCGCGCCCGACGCCGCCGCGCAGCAGGATATTGGACATCAGCAGGAACAGCGGCACCGCGATCAGGATGAAACTGTCAAGCGAGGACAGCAGCGCGGTCGCGGCGATGCGCGGCGCGAAATCGCCGATAAGCAACAGCCCCACACCCAGCCCGCCAAGGGCGAAGGCCACCGGCACACCGACAAGCAGAAGCACGAACAGTGCGATCAGGATCAGGAAAACGGTCACCAGCGCCTACTCCGGCATATGTGCTTCGGGGGGCAGCGGCGCGCCAAGCGCACAGCGGATGAATTCAAGCGTGGCCTGTAGCGCCAGCAGGGCAAAGGCCAGCGGCACGGCGGTTTGCGCCCACCATGCGGGAATATCCAGCATCGAACCCGAGGATCGCCCGCGCGCATAGGAATTGAGCGGCGCATCCTTGCCGTACCAGACCAGCACGCAGCACAGCGCAATCACGAAGCCCAGCGCAACAAGCCGCGCCGCGCGTTGCGCCGCGGGATTCATCAGCGCGGTCAGGGCGGTGACGCGGATATGCGCATTCTGGCGCAGCAGAGCCGGGGCCGCGAGCAAGGTGGCGAACAGGAACACCAGACGCGACAATTCCTCGGCCCAGATCGTGGGCGCGTTGAAAAAATAGCGCGCGATCACCTCGAATCCGAGCATCAGCCCGATGGCCAGGTAGGCCCAGCCGCAAAGCTGGGCCAGATGGTCGGCGACGCGATCAACCAGGGATGCGAAGGCCTGCATGGATCGTCAGAATTTCTCGGCCGCGTCGAGCAACTGACGGCCAAGATCGCCGGATTCCGCCAGCCAGGCATCGATCACCGGGGCCGAGGCGGCACGCCATGCGGCGATTTCCTCGTCCGAGGGATAGTGGACCTTCATGCCGTTGGCCTCGGCCTGCTTGTAGGCATCGGCCTCGAATTCCGACATGTAATCGCGCACCGCCGTTTCGGCGTTGCGGGCGGCGGTCGTGAGGATGTCGCGCTGCTCGTCGGTCAGCCCGTCCCAGACGTCTTCGTTCACGACCACGATGAACTCGATATCGGCGTTGTTGACGACCGTGATCGCGTCCATCACCTCCCACAGCTTGCGCGACACGACGCCGGACACGCCGGTCATACCGATGTCGACCGTGCCACGCTGATAGGCGAGGAACTGCTCCGAACCGGAAATCAGCGTCGGTGCGCCGCCCAGAACGTTGACCCATTCGCCCAGCCATTTGCCGAAGACGCGGACCTTCTTGCCCTGCATGTCCTCGGGGCCGCTCAGCGGTTCGTCCTTGCTCAGCAGCACCGAGCCGCCATAGGCCTGCCACCACAACACATGCGAACCCGTCTCACGGATCGCATCGTCGATCGGCTGGCGCACGGGCGAGCCGGGCTTTACTGCGGCGCGCACCTTCTCCTCGGAGTTCAGGACAAAGGGCATGTAGAAAAGATCGACCGCCGGGATTTCCCCGACATAGCGGGTCAGCGAGGCGACCCCCATCTCGATCTCGCCCGCGCCCACGGCCTCGGGCACTTCGCTGTCACGATAAAGCTGGGCGCTGTCGTAGATCTCGATCTTCATGTCGGACTTGGCCTCGACCTCCTCCTTGAACATCAGCAGGTTCTGGCCCAAATGGCTGGCAAGCGGCAGTTGCAGCGTGATGCGCAGCGTGGTCTCTGCCACGACAGGTGTCGCGCACAGCATGGCAGCGGCGGCAAGGCCGCCCAAAAGGTGTTTCATGTTTTCCTCCTCCGATGGTTCGCAGTGGTGCTGCGTTACTTTTTGTGCCGCGCTCTCCCCCGCGGTAAGGTTGATGAGAATGCAGGTTTGTTTCACTCTGTCAATCTGGACAACGGCCCTCGCTGGCAGATCGGCTGCCGTGCCCGCGCCGCACGATCGCGTGTGAGGCCGCCGCGACGGCAGGCCGGATTGCTAGCGCTGCTCCATCGCGTTTTCCCATTCGCTCAGGAATGCCCGCCGGTTGAGCGGGTCGAGATAGGCCATCAGTCCCGGCCCCAGGCGGATCGGCCCAAAGCCCGAGCTTTCCCGCGGGCCGGTCTGGCTGAGCGCCGGCAAGGGCCAGTCGCCCGCCTGACTGCGCAGGCCAAGGCCGGCCAGCATGTCGATCATCGCGCCCGCCGCGTCGATCTCCTCTGCCGTCGCGGGCACGATCACGGTGCGCAGCATGACATTGCTGAAATCCTGCATCCTCAGGATCTGCATCCGCCCGCTCCGATCCTCGGCGAGCCGGTCGTCGGCATAGCTGCCCAGCACGTTATAGGCGACGGCCAGACGCCCCTGCGCCACGTCGTCGATCATCTGCGACGAGCAGCAGTAAAGACGCGGCCCGAGGCGGCCCATCACCTCGTTCAGCCGCCAATAGGCATCGCTCGAACGATCCTCCTGCGTTGCGAACAGATAGCCAAGGCCGCTGTCGCGGACGTCATAGGTGCCGACAGCGCCCGAGAACCGCTCGGGGTTGTCGCGCAAGACGGCGATCAGCTCCTGACGCGTCGCGGGCAATTCAAGCCCCTCGAAACGCGCGCTGTTGATGACCACGACCGCCGGTTCGGTGGTGAAGGCGAAGATCAGGTCGCGCCAGCGCGCCCAGTCGGGCAAGGCCTCGGTCGCCGCCGAGCGATACGGGCGCGAAAACCCGTCATTGGCCAGCTGGAACTGCAGGTCCATCGCCGAGGACATCGCCAGGTCGAACGCCGCGCCCGCGCGCATCGCGCGGTGCAGCTCGCTCGACGAGACGACGGTATAGTCGACCGACACGTCCGGGCGCAGGCCCTGAAACGCGGTGACATAGGGCTCGAACACGTTCAGATCCGTGGTCGAGACGATCCGCAGCACGCGCTCGCCCGTGCCCGCATAATGGCGGTGATCCTCGATTTCGATCGCGAATGCCGCCGCCCCCTGCACGATCCCGCAGATCACGCCAAGGGCAAGACCAAGGATACGCATGCGCCCCCCCTTCCGTTCTTGTTGCCGCCCAGTTCCAGCCGCCCGCCATGCGCGCGCAGGACATCCGCCGCGATTGTCAGGCCCAGCCCCGATCCGACGATGCTCTCGGTGTTCTGGCCGCGCCGGAACCGCTCGGTCAGCGCCTCGACCGGCTCATCGCCCAGGCCCGGCCCCTGATCGCGCACCGTCAGACGCGCCTCGTCCCCGGCGCTGGTGATCCGCAGCGACACCGTTGTCTCCTCGGGTGAATACTTTATCGCATTGTCCAGAACGTTGCGGATCGCGTTCTCGATCAGGATAGCATCCCCCGCGATCCGCGCCGGTTCGGTCTCGAGCTTCAACAGGATATCGCGCATCGACGCCGTCGGCTCCATCGCCGCCACGGTCCGCGCCGCCAGATCGGCAAGGTCCAGCGGATCATGCGCAAGATCCTCGGTGCGATAGGCGACCGTCGCATGGTCAAGCAACTGCCCCGCCGAACGCGAGCTTTCGTCGACCGCGCGGATGATCCGGCGCAGACGCTCCTTTTCGGTGTCGCCCTTGGCGCTGCGCAACGCGATCTCGGCCTGCGCGCGCACAGTTGCCAGGGGCGTGCGCACGCGGTGCGCGGCTTCGGCGATGAAATCCTCGGAACGCCGGATCGATTGCCGCAAACGGTCCATCAACCGGTTGAGCGCCGACAGAAGCGGCGCCAGATCGGCGGGCGCAGGGCGCGACAGCGGGCGCAGGTCGGACGGGCCGCGCCGCGACATGGCCGCCGCGATCTCGTTGAGCGGCCGCAGCGACGTGCGCGCAACCAGCGCCGACAGCGCCACGGCCACCAGGAAGAACACGACCGCAAGGATCGCGGCCAGCCATGACAGCTCCGCGGCGATGGCGCCCGCGCCATCGCGGGTCTGGCCGACCGTCACCGTCACCAGAACCGGCCCCTCGCCCGCCAGGACCAGCCGCGCGATCGACGCCATCCGTATCGCCACGCCGCGATAGTCCGCGATGTCGAACACCACCTGTCCCGGCCGTGCCGGGCTGGCGGCGGGCAGATCGTCATAACCTGTGAGAATCTCGTCACCGGCGGTCACGCGATAAAAGACCCGGTCCTCGCTGATCGCGCCCAGCATCGCGAAGGCGGCATAGGGCAGTTCCAGCCGCACCTCGCCCTGTTCGCTGCGCAGCGTCTCGGCGATGGTCGTGACCGATGCGGCAAGCACGTTGTCCTGCGTGCGCTGCGCCCCTTCCCGGGCCAGCCCCGTGACCATGCCCCAGCTCAGCACCGACAACAGCGCGGCCACGCCCGCCAGAAGCAGCGTCAGGCGTTTGCCGATGGATCGGGTTTCGATCATGTCTTTCCGGTCTCGATCCGGTATCCGAGGCCCCGCACCGTCTCGATGCGCAGACCGATGCCCTCAATCCGGCGGCGCAGACGGCCCACATAGACCTCGATGGCGTTCTCGGTGACGCTCGTGTCATAGGAAAACAGCCGGTCCATCAGGTGCGATTTCGACAGGATCTGGCCCTGGTGACGGGCAAAGACCTCAAGCAGGCGTATCTCGCGGTGGCGCAGTTCCACGATCTCGTTTCCGTCGCTCAGGGTTCCGGCCAGCAGGTCGAAGATGACCGGACCAAGCGCGATCTCGTTGCGCGCCGATCCGCCCCGCCGCCGCATCACCGCCCGGCAACGGGCTTCAAGCTCGGCAAAATCGAAGGGCTTGGTGATATAATCATCCGCCCCCTGATCCAGCGCACTCACACGGTCGGCCACCTGGCTGCGGGCGGTCAGGACGATCACCGGCGTTTCCAGGTGGGCGCGGCTGCGCGCGAGGAAATCCCGCCCGTCGCCATCGGGCAGCATCACATCCAGCAGGATGAGATCGTAACCGGCAACGGCAAGACAGTCTTCGGCCCCCGCCAGGGTGGTCGCGTGATCGACGGCATGCCCGTCCAGCACCAGCCGCTTGATGACGGCATCGGCCAGTTCGACATTGTCCTCGACCAGTAGGTATCGCATCGGCCTCCCTCGCTCCCGGTATTGCGGGCCAGCTGATGTGTCAGGGTTCTGTCAGCTTTTCGTGATTAGATGATTTTATGGGCGGTGGAGGATCGCCTGTCAAATGGGAGGACTACCAATGAACCACTCTGGGTGGACCCGCCGCGCGTTGATGGCCGCGGCAGCTGCGACTCTTGCAATGACCGGCATCGCGAAGGCCGATCAGATGATGGACTCCGTCCACTTTCTCATTCCCGGCGGCGCCGGCGGCGGCTGGGACGGCACGGCGCGCGGCACCGGCGAGGCCCTGATGAATGCCGGCCTCGTGGGCACCGCGACCTACGAGAACATGTCGGGCGGCGGCGGCGGCGTGGCGATCGGCAACCTGATCGAGAACGCTGCCAGCAGCCACGGCACGCTGATGGTGAACTCCACGCCCATCGTGATCCGTTCCCTGACCGGCGAGATCGCACAGAGCTTCCGTGACCTGACGCTTGTCGCAGGCACCGTGGGCGACTACGCGGCGCTGGTGGTCACCGCCGACAGCCCGATCAAATCGATGGAAGACGCGCTGGCAATGTATCGCGAAGACCCGCAGGGTTTCGCCATCGGTGGCGGGTCGGTGCCCGGCGGCATGGACCATCTTGTCGCCGCCATCGTGATGCAGGGCGCGGGCGAAGACCCGACCGCCTTCAACTATCTCGGCTATGACGCGGGCGGCGAAGCGATGGCCGGTCTGCTCTCGGGCGAGATCGACGCCCTCTCGACCGGCTTTTCCGAGGCCGTGGCCCTGGCAGATCAGGGCGAAATCCGCATCCTCGGCGTGACCTCCGCCGAGCGCGTCCCCGCCTATGAAGAGGCCCCGACCTTTGTCGAACAGGGCATCGACGCCGAATTCGTCAACTGGCGCGGTTTCTTCGCCGCTCCGAACCTGCCCGAAGAGAAGCTCGCCGCCTATCAGGAGCTTCTGGCCACGATGATGGAAACCCCCGAATGGGAGGCGATCCGCGCCCGCATGGGTCTGGTCAACATCTTCCGCCCCGGCGACGAGTTCAAAACCTTCCTGGAAGCCCAGGAAAGGCAGATCGGCGACCTGATGCGCGACCTCGGCTTCCTCTGAGGCCATCGCCATCCTTCAAACTCATGTCCCGGCCCGTCCTCGGGCCCGGACAGACCTGCTGCTGACAAAAACCTGGAACGGGAGGGAAAAGAATGGCCTTGGATCGCTGGGTCGCGCTGGCCTTTGTCGCATTGTGTTGCGTCTACGGCTATGCCGCCTTCTTCACGATGGACGACCTGTTGCCGCCCATCCTGCAACGCAACCCGGTCTGGCCGTCGACCTTTCCCAAGATCCTGACGGTGCTCGGGCTGGTGGTGGGGCTGATCGTCCTGTTCACGCCCAAGGCGCCGGGCGACGGCGCGCGGGACGGAACGATCGACCTCTCGCGGCTCGGTGACTACCATGTCGGGCAGGCCATCGCCCTGCTCGTGCTGATGGTCATCTACGCCCTCACCCTGCGCCCGCTGGGTTTCGTCGGGGCGACCATCGGCTTTCTGGTAATCGGCTCGCTGCTCCTCGGAGAGCGCAGGTTTCACATCCTGATCCCCGTCGCGGTCATCGCCGCCGGGTCGATCTGGTATCTGGTCCAGGAGGTGCTGGGGATATTCCTGCGCCCCTGGCCCGGTTTTCTGATGTAAGGAAGGGGCAGGACGATGATCGAAGGTCTTCTGATCGGGCTCTCCGCAGCCATTTCTCCGTTCAATCTGATGATGGTCGTCATGGGCTGTGTGGTCGGCACCCTGATCGGGATGCTGCCCGGCCTCGGGCCGATGTCCATCATCGCCATCATGATCCCCGTCGCCATCGGCATCGGCGATCCCACCGCGGCGCTGATCCTGCTTTCGGGGGTCTATTACGGCGCCATCTTCGGTGGCTCCACCTCGTCGATCCTGCTCAATGCGCCGGGGGTCGCGGGCACCGTCGCCACCAGCTTCGATGGCTACCCGATGGCGCGCAAGGGTCAGGCCGGCAAGGCGCTGACCATCGCCGCCATCGCCAGTTTCGCTGGCGGCACCATCGGTGCGATCCTGCTGATGATCTTCGCGCCCGCGCTCTCATCGGTGGCGCTGCTGTTCCACTCGGCGGAATATTTCGCGCTGATGGTGGTGGGCCTTTCCGCCATCGCCGCCTTCGCGGGCACCGGCCAGGTCGCCAAGGCGCTGATGATGACGATCCTCGGACTGATGCTGGGCACCGTGGGCGAAGGCGCGCTCTCGAACACGCCGCGTTTCACCTTCGGGATGATGGACCTGCAGAGCGGCTTCTCCTTCATCACGCTGGCGATGGCGATGTTCGCCCTCCCCGAGGCGCTGTTCCTGGTGATGAACCCGGCGCGCGCCGCCACCGGTGACTCAGGCAAGATCACCGGCATGCGTATCACCGGCGCCGAAGCGCGCAGCATCGCGCCCGTGATCGGGCGGCAATCGGTGCAGGGCTTCTTCATCGGCGTCCTGCCCGGCGCAGGCGCGACCATCGCCTCCTTCCTTGGCTACGCGGTCGAGCGCAACATCGCCAAGGGCGCGGAACAGGCCGAGTTCGGCAAGGGCTCGATCAAGGGGCTCGCCGCACCCGAAACCGCCAACAATGCCGCTTGCACCGGGTCCTTCGTGCCGCTGCTGACCCTGGGCATTCCAGGCTCGGGCACCACGGCGATCCTGCTGGGCGCGCTCCTGGCGCTCAACGTCACGCCGGGGCCGCGGCTCATGATCGACACGCCCGACGTGTTCTGGGCGGTCATCATCTCGATGTATATCGGCAACCTCGTGCTGCTGATCCTGAACCTGCCGCTGATCCCCTATATCGCGAAGATCCTGACGATCCCGCGCACCTTCCTGATCCCGTTCATCCTGTTCTTCACCCTGATGGGCAGCTACCTGGGCCAGAACAATTCGACCGAACTGCTGATCCTGGTGGGCTTCGGCGTGATCGCCACGATCCTGCGCTTTGCCGATTACCCGCTGGCCCCGCTGCTGATCGGGTTCATCCTCGGGGTCATGCTGGAAAACAACTTCGCCCGCGCGATGCAGCTTTACCGGGGCTTCGACTTCGTGCTCGAACGCCCGATGACGCTGGGCCTCCTGGTGCTTGCGGCGCTCCTGGTGATCCTGCCCAGCTTCCGCGCCTATCGCGCGCGCAAACGGGCCGAAGGGGTCGCCGATGGCGACTGAGCCCGGGTCGGCGCAACGCCCGCTTGCCGGGATCCGCGTGCTCGACCTGACCAATGTGCTGGCCGGCCCCTTCGCCTGCCACCAGCTTGCCCATCTGGGCGCAGAGGTGATCAAGGTCGAAGCGGTCGGCGCCGGCGATCTTGCGCGCAACCTCGGCGCCGACCCCGCGCTTTCGGCGCGGGGTATGGGCATCAGTTTCCTGGCGCAGAACGCGGGAAAATCCTCGCTCACGCTGAACCTCAAGGATGCGCGCGGCAAGACGGCGCTGCGGCGGCTCGTGACCACTGCCGATGTGCTGGTCGAGAATTTCCGCCCCGGCGTCATGGATCGGCTGGGCCTTGGCCACAAGACGCTGGCCGCCGACAATCCCCGCCTGATCTACTGCGCCATTTCCGGCTTTGGCCAGGACGGTCCCTGGGCGGACCGCCCCGCCTATGACCAGATCGTGCAGGGGCTTTCCGGCGTCATGTCGATCACCGGCGACGCCGACAGCGCGCCCTTGCGCGTGGGCTATCCGCTCGCCGACACGCTGGGCGGGATCACCGCAGCGATGACGATCTGCGCGGCGCTCAATGCGCCGGAAAGGGGTGGCTTCATCGATGTCTCGATGCTCGATTCGGTGCTGGCCACGATGGGCTGGGTGGTGTCGAACCACCTGATCGGCGGGGTCGATCCGGCACCGCATGGCAACGAAAACCCCACGTCCGCACCCTCCGGCACGTTTCAATGCGCCGACGGGCTGCTGAATATCGCCGCCAACAAGGATGAACAGTGGCACGCGCTCGCGCATCACCTGGGGCGCGCCGATCTTCTCGATGCGCCCGCCTATGCCAGCCGCGAGGCGCGCAAGCGCAACCGCCTGCGCCTCAAGGCCGAACTGGAAACCGTGCTGACGACCCGCTGCGCAAAGGACTGGGCGCAGGAGCTGAACGCCATCGGCGTGCCGGTCGGCGAAGTGATGCGCGTGCCGGACATCCTTGCGCATCCGCAGGTGGCGGACCGCGCCTTTCTGGGGCGGTTCGAGGACGTGCCCGGCATCGGCGGTGCGATTGACGTCGTGCGCATCGGCGCGATGATCGACGGGCAGCGCCCCTCGGTGACCACGCCGCCGCCCACCCTTGGCGCAGATAGTGATGCCATCCTGAGCGAATTGGGCTATAGCGCCGATGAGATCGAGGAATTGCGCGCGGAGGGAGTGATTTGAGCGGCGGAAAGGACGTGGCCGACTGGTGGCGCACCGAAATCATCGACATGGAGCCGGGCCGCATCCACCTGCGCGGCCGCCCCGTGCAGGATCTGATCGGCACCACCGGTTTCGCCCCGATGATCTGGCTCATGGTCACCGGACAGACCATCGAAGGCCCGCGCGCCGACCTCTTCGAGGCCGCTCTCGTCGCGGCGGTGGATCACGGGCCGCAAGCGCCCTCCATCGCCGCTGCGCGCATGGCCGCGACCTGCGGGGTAGGCCTGCAATCGGCGATGGCGACGGGGCTGAACATGCTGGGCGATGTGCATGGCGGCGCGGGCGAACAGGCGGTGATGCTTTATGATGCGGCGCTTGCGGCTGGCCCCGGCGACGCGGCATTGGGCGATGCGCTTGATCGCTGGCGGGCCGATCACGGGCGCTACCTGCCCGGCTTCGGCCACCGCTTTCACAAACCCGTCGATCCGCGCGCACCGCGCCTTCTGGCACTGGTGGACGCGGCCGTCGAGGCGGGCGCGGTCGCGGGCGCCCATGCAAGGATCGCCCGCGCCATCGAGGCCCATCTCGCCGCCGAGCGCGGCGCGCCGGTGCCGATGAATATCGACGGGGCCACGGCGGTGATCTACGCCGAACTCGGCTGCCCCGCCCCGCTGGCGCGCGGCTTTTTCGGCCTCTCGCGCTCGGTCGGGATATTGGCGCATTCCTGGGAACAGATGCAGCAGGGCGGGCGCAACAAGGGGCCGACCCCGCCGCATTATCGCTGGACCTATGATGGCGATTGACCCCGAATGGAAAGAGGCGCTTCCGACCTTCGTGATCGGCGCGGCCGGCGCGGCGCTGTTCTGGCTGATCGGCTTTCCCGCGGCGGTGCTGACCGGGCCCGCGGCCGCGGTGACGCTGGCAACGATCCTGGGCGTCAGAACCGCGATCCCGCCGCTCCTGCGTGACGGGGTGTTCCTGATCCTCGGCATCACCATCGGCAGCACCGTCACCCCCGAGGTCATCGACACCGCCCTGACCTGGCCCCTGTCGCTGGTTGTCCTCAGCCTCACGCTCTTCGTGGCGCTGATCCTGTCACGGACGATCCTGATGCGTGTATTCGGCTTTGACCGGATGACCGCGCTCATGTCCGCCACACCCGGCCATCTCAGCTATGTCCTCAGCATCGCCACCGACCTCACCGCCGATATCCGCCGGGTCGCCCTGGTGCAGACCGTTCGGGTTCTGCTCCTGACGCTGCTGGTGCCCGTGCTGGTCTCGCTCTGGGGGGTCGAGGGGCGCTCGCGGCTTGTCGATCCCGGCGCGATCGCGCCCATCGCGCTGGCGCTGGTCTTTCTCCTGGCAATCGTCGCGGGTCTGCTGCTCAAGCGGCTGAATGTGCCCGCGCCGCTCCTGATCGGGGCAATGACCGTGTCCGCCATCAGCCACGGCGCCAATGTGACGCCGGGGTCGCCCCCCTCCTGGCTCACGTCGCTGGCCTTCATCTGCATGGGCGCGCTCATCGGCTCGCGGTTTCGCGGATTTGCCCGCCGCGAGTTCACCGCCGCCCTTTCGGCGGGGCTCGTGACCACATTGATGACCTGCGCCGTGGCGGCGCTCGGGGCCATGGTGGCGGCGCGGCTGGTCGGCCTGTCGCCCGCGGCCCTATTGCTGGCCTTCGCGCCCGGCGGGGTCGAAGTGATGGCCGCGCTCGCCGTCGAAACTGGGCTCGAACCGACGCTCGTCGCCGCGCATCACGTCTTTCGGCTTCTGCTCCTCGGCGTTTTCATCCCGGTGCTCGTGATGCGCAACCGCGCGCTCTGATCGCGCGCGCCGCCCCCAAAGGCAGCTTATTCCTCGCGAAAGGCCTGTTTGATCTGATCGCTTAGCGGCTTCACGAGATAACTCAGAACGGTTCGGTCGGTGGTCCTGATATGGGCCTCGACGGGCATGCCGGGCAGCAGATCCAGATCCCCCAGCCGCGCCAGTTCCCCTTCGCTCACCGTGACGCTGACCCGGAAAAACGCCTGCCCCGTCACCCCGTCCTTCACCGATGCCGGGGAAATGTCGGCAACCGTGCCCTGCAATTCCGGCGTTCTGCGCTGGTTGAACGCGGGAAAGCGCAGCATCGCGGGCTGGCCCGGATAGACCTGATCGACCGAGCCGGGGCTGATCCGGGTGCGAAACGCCACCCCCTCGCCCACCGGCACGATCTGCAACAGCGTCTCGCCGGGGCGCACGACGCCGCCGATGGTCGTGACCTGCATCTCGTGGATCCGCCCCGAATTGGGCGCGCGCAGATATACGCGTTCAAGCTGCTTGCGGGTGGCGGCGATCTGCTGGCGGATTTCCCCGATCGCGACGGTGACCTCGCGCAGTTCGCTCACCACGTCTTCCTTGATCTGGCGCTCGTCCTGAAGCGTCTCAAGCTCCGTATCGCGGATCGCGTTCTGGATACGGGCCAGTTCGGACCTGTGCTCGGCGATCTGCCCCAGCAGGTCGGCCTCACCGCGTTGCAGGCCCAGCAACTGGCTGGCGCGGGCAAGCCCCTTTTCCGAAAGGGTGGTCATCGCCCGGATTTCCTGCCCGATCAGCGCCAGTTGCCGGGTCTTCGCTTCGATCAGCGCGCCGACCCCTTGCGACTGGTTCCCGAACTGGCGGATCTTCTCGGCCAGCTGTTCCTTGCGCCCCGCCTCCAGATCCCGCCGCGCGATGAATATTTCCTGCTGCCCCCGGCGATGCACGCCCGTGTCGATCCCCTCGAGAGCCGGATCGGGCGGCGCGAAGGTGATCTGCGCGCCCCCGCCCTGTTCGGCAATCAGGCGGTCACGGGTGGCCAGAGCATCGGACAGACGCGCGCGGTAGATCTCCAGCCTCGCCCTCGGCAGCGTCTCATCGAGACGCAGCAATGGCTGCCCCTTCCCGACGAACGCGCCGTCGCTCACGAAAATCTCCTCGACGATGCCGCCATCGAGATGCTGGATCGATTTCGGCTTGCCGATCACCTCGACCTGGCCCGGCGCGATGACCGCGCCGGAAATCCGCGTCGCCGCGGCCCAGCAGGCGACCCCCGCGAACATGACCAGACACGCCACAACCCCAAGACGCCCGCTGCCGCCCAGGCCGGTTCTGAGAATGGGGCCGTCGGTCCCGGTAACGACCCAAGGCGATGGCGCGCTCGACATGATGTCAGACCTTTTCAACGCTGTCCCGGCGCGGCCGGGTGGCGCGTTGCAGCACCTTCTCCTTGGGGCCGAACTCGGCGACGCGCCCGCCATGCAGCACCAGCACCTTGTTGACCGCTTCGATGGCGCTTGGCCGATGTGCCATGACCACCACGGTGCAGCCATGCCCGCGCAGGGCGATGATGGCCTGTGCCAGCGCCTCGTCGCCGCTGGCGTCCAGGTTGGAATTGGGCTCGTCCAGCACCACGTAGCGCGGCATCCCGTAGACCGCGCGCGCCAGCCCGATCCGCTGAACCTGACCGCCCGAAAACGGTGCATGATCATGCCCCAGTTCGGTGGCATAGCCATCGGGCAGTCGCAGCACCATGTCATGCACCCCGGCCAGCCGCGCGGCGGCGATCACCGCCGCGTCATCGGCCTCGGGGTCGAAACGCGCGATATTGTCCCGGATCGTGCCCGCCAGCAGTTCGAGACGCTGGGACAGATAGCCGATGTGACGGCCAAGCGCCGCGTCCTCCCATTGCTCCGGCGTCGCGCCGTCGATGCGCAGCTCGCCCGCATCCGGGCGCCAGGCCCCGACCAATATGCGCGCAAGGCTCGATTTGCCGCTGCCCGAAGGGCCGATCACCCCGACAGCATCGCCGGGCGCCAGACGGAACGATACCTGATCGAGGATCGGCGCGCGCGCGCCGCCCCTTCCGCCGGGCGCGAACTTGGTGACGGCCCTGACCTCAAGCCGCCCCTTGGGCGCGGGCAGTTGCATGGCGGCGCGCGCACCGGGCGCCGCGTCAAAGAGGGCGGCCAGACGCCCGTGCGCCTCGCGGGCGCGCACGATGCTGCGCCATTGCCCGATCACCATATCGACCGGCGCCAGCGCCCGCCCCGCGATGATCGAGACCGCCACGATCATCCCGGCCGAAATCTCCTGTTGCAGGGCCAGGTAACCGCCCAGCCCCAGAAGCGCCGATTGCAGCGCCAGCCGGAACGCCCTGGACCCGGCGGCGAACGCCTCGCCCCGGTCGCCCCCCACCTGCCCCACGGCCAGCCCCGCGCGATGCATCTCGGCCCAGCGTGCGGTCACGCGCCCGCTCATGCCCAGAGGAACGATCGCCTCGGCATTGCGGCGCGACTGATCGGCAAGAAAGCTCTCGGCGCTGTCCATCTGCATGGCGCGGGCATGATGCGCACGGGTGGCCCATTGGTTGAGCAGCGCCAGCACGGTCACGATCCCCAACCCCGCCAGCGCCAGAAAGCCAAGCCAAGGATGGATCAGGAACACCACCGCCATGTAGAACGGGATCCAGGGCGTATCGAACAGCCCCAGCATCGCGGGACTCGGCAAAAACCCCCGCACCACCGCCAGATCATTGAGCGGCCGCCCCGTCCCCGGCCTCGGGCGCAGCCCCGAGCGCAGCCACAGGTCATGCAGCGGCTGGCCGACATACTGATCAAGGCGATAGGCCGCGCGCGACAACAGCCGCCTGCGCAGAAAATCGTAAAGCCCCAGAAAGATGAACAGCGCCAGCACGATCACGAACAGCGCCTGCAACGTCGCCACAGACCCGCTCGACAATACCCGGTCATAAACCTGAAGCATGAACATCGGGCCGGTCAGCATCAGCAGGTTCACCGCCGCACTGAAAAGGCCCGCCATGACAAGCCCGCCACGTAGCCGCCGCAGCGCGCTGCGATAGAGGTTTTCCCGATCCGGCACAGCGCCCGGTTGCACCATTCAACACGTCCTTTCGGCGTATCCTGCCTCGGTTTGACCGGGTTTGACGGTCCGCGTCCGGCCCACGGTCGAAACCCCCGGTTTCTTCCCAGCCGCAGGTCACACACCATCCCGGTTGTCTTGTCGTCACCGGTCCCGCTCGCTCAGGCCCCCTTCGCGGAATCTGTCGCGCACGGGTAAGCGCGCGCAGCGCATAGCTATCGCGAAAGCATGAACCAATCGCTAATCCTCAGCGAGAAAGACTGCCCGGTATGGCGTCAGGCAATAACCGCTTCGCCATCGCTCAGGTGCAACGACGCCGCGCCCGGATTTCCGGGCGCGGCGCGGCAGTGCCATCGTTCTTGTGAATGCAATGCCCGACGCCCGGTATGTCCCCGGCGTCAGGCCCCTGTCATCAGCGCGTACCCGCGCCCGGCCCGTCTGCGCGGAAATAGACGATCACGCCGCCCGCATCGCCGCCATCGGCATCCGCCTCGTTGACAAGTTGCTGACGCGGAATGCGCACCACCGGCGCGCGCGCCTCGTCGCCTGCGCGCCAAGCGCGCCCGGTCACCACGCAATCGGCGGCAAGCCCGCCGTAATCGGCCGCCGGTGCCACCTCGCGCATGAAGCCAAGTCCGCGCAGCACCGTTTCGCTCCCGATCGACACCGACCCGGTGCCCAGAAGCTGCGGTTCCACCATCTTGGTCAGGATCGATTGCTGACGGCTTTTCGCCCAGACGCCACAGACCATCGTGCGCCCCTCGTAGTTGCGCATATCCGCCGCCACGGTGATCCCGCCGCCGGTCGAATAGCTGCCCCCGCCCAGTGCCGGGTTATCGCCCAGCCGGGCCACCACTTCGGGGCCGGGGGAAACGCATCCCGCCATCAACCCAAGACAAGCTACTGAAATCGCTTTGACAAATCTCATTTTCCGCCACTCCTCATGTCATCGGCAGGCCGCACCGGCTCTTGCCCCGATCAACCGCGCGCGGCGAATGCCTCGGTTTCCGCCAACAGCTCGGGATAGAACTTCTCGAGCGTCGGCAGGAACGCCTCGCGCAGGCGTGCCACCTGCGCCGGGGTCAGGTCCTCGCGCCATGCGCCCGCCTGCCCCTTGGCGAAAAAGCTCTGCATTCCCTTGGGCTTTTCGGTGAAACCAAGCGTCGTCTCCTGCGCCTTCATCGCCTCAAAGCTAGTGGACTTCACCGCATAGGCAAGTTTGGGTTTGTCCACTTTCACGCGCAGGAATTTTTCCAGCAGCGCCCGGGCCGTCGGCGCGGGCCGCGCCCGCAGATCCTCATAGCGCACCACATGAAGCGGCAATCCGGGCGCCTCGGTCCATGCGCGCACATGGTCGTCCCAGCGCCCCAGCGCATCATAGATGCCCTGATGCGCGCCCGTGACCGTAGCGACATCGCACATCTTCTCGATCGCCGTATCCACGTCCACCGCCTGATGGCGCGCGAATGACGGCGCCACGTCGAACGGGTTGCGCATCATGTAGATCGCCGCCGCCGTGACCTCGGCCGGGATCAGTTGCTGGCCCAGAAACACCGACGCCTGGCAATGAGTCTTGACGAAATGATGGTCCGGTTTCGATCCCGCGATCAGGCGCAGCACCTTGGGGCGCAGGCGCACCCAGTCCTCGACACTGCCCCCCTGATAGGCGCCGCCCGACGCCGCATCAAAGAAATCCTTGCGCGTATCGCCCGTGGTGAACTGCCGCAAGTTATTGATATCCGGCGCTTTTCCCTTGGGCATGAAATAATGCGCCAACAGGCTGCGAATCCATGTGTTGCCCGATTTGGGATAGGAGGCCAGCCAGATGATGCGCCGCAGATCACTCATCGAGATACCCGTGATATTTCATTGTTGCGTGGTTGGCGGTGCGGATCTGCTCGGCCAGTTCGGGGGCCAGCTCGTCTTTCCAATGACCGCTGCCGCCCTTGGTGAAAAAGCTCTCGCTGGCGGCGGGACGCTCGATGAAACCGCCGGCCTCTTCCTGCTTCTTCACTTCCTTGAAGCTCGCAAAGCGGATCGCCCGGCGCAGGCGCTCGACATCAACATCCATTCCGAAATGCTTGATAACCTTTGAAAATTCCCCTTCGGGATCGGCCAGCAAATCCTCGTAGCGCAGCACCAGCACCGGAAAGGGCTGCTTGCGCGTCCAGCTACGCACATGATCCGACCATGTGCCCAGGAAACTGATCACCGTCTCTGCATCCGGCAGCAGCGCGTTATCCTTGTGACAGATCGCATGGGCGGCGCGCTCGGGCGTCATGTTGTAATGGCGCGCATAGGACAGCACCATGTCCAGCGGATTTCGGATGATATAGATCGCCGAGCGCGTGTATTGCGGCGGAATCAGCTCCACACCGCGCGCGCCCTTGCAGATATTGTGGGTCTTCACGAGGTTCACATCGGCATTATTGCCGGAAATTCCGCGCAGCACCTTGTCACGCAGCTGCAATGTCTGGGCGACATTCTTCGTGTCGATCCTCTGCCGGGCCACGATCTCGTAGGTCTTGGCGATGGAATCGCCCATGCCGAACCGCTTGACCTCGTTGATCGGCACCGGGGTCTCGGCATTACTCAGGTAATTGGCCAGGAAAATGCGCGTCCACGTGTTGCCCGACTTGGGATAGGAGGCAAGCCAGACGATATTCTTCTTCATCGCGCAAATGTCCCTGGATTTTCATCAAAAACGCTTGCTGCGGATACAACAACGGGGAGGGGATGTATATCCCCTCCCCGCCGACTAAGTTCAAGCCGAAGCTTAGAAGCTCAGGTTGATCGAGGTACCGACGATGGTTGCGTCGATGTCGGCATTGAGAACGCCGCCCAGATCTTGGTTCTCGGCATAAACGGCCCAGATGTCCCAGCTGACGCCTGCACCCAGTTCACGCGAACCGGCCAGTTTGTAGGCGTTGTATTCCTGGTCCTGGAAGCCTGCACCGAAGTCGATCTTGCCCTGGAAGCCGGTCAGACCGATCGACCACGGACCGTCGAGGTCGTAGGTTGCACCAAGGCTCCAGCCTTCCTGGTCGCCAACACCGCCAACGGCGCCGTTGTCGTTTTCGGCATAGTGACCGCCAACGGTGAATGCACCGAAGCCGACCTGTGCGCCGATACCCCAGGTTTCGGGATCCGAAACGCCGACGATGTTCGAGTTACCGGTACCCCAGCGGGCGCCGATGGTCACGTCGGTGGAACCGAAGGACTGGCTGTAGCGAACACCGATGTCGAAGATATCGGTCAGCGCCACGGCGTTACGGTCGAAGGCACCTGCGTTCGATGCGTTCGTGTTGTTTGCCGGGGCATACGACACACCAACGGTCAGGCCGTTGAAGCTCGGCGTGAAGTAGCTCACGCGCTGAACGTCGTTGTTGCCGCCAACTTCAGTCCAGGGCGAACCTGCAGCCTGACGGAAGGCATGTGCGATCGGAGCGAAGCCCGAAACCGATGCCGACATGATTGCGAACGAACCAACACCCGGTGCGCCAACCATCGACTTGTAACCGGCCGAGTTCTCGCCGCCCAGCTCGATACGACCGAACGAGTCGCTGCTGATGGTGATGTAGGACTCGTCGATGCCGTCGACACCGCCGCCGCCATTCTGAGCTTCCATCTGGACGTTGAGACCGAAGGTCAGGCCGTTGTCGAGCGTAACGGACGGGGTGAAGATGATCTCACCGTCGCCGACGATGCCCATGCCGTCGAAGTCTTGGGTGGGGGCGATGACGCCGGCACCGCTGACGTCAGCGAAACCAACGTGCGTGTTGTAATAGCCGCCCCAGTCCAGGTTCCATTCCTGGGCTGCTGCGGGCGCAGCTGCGACGCCGAGAGCGATCGCGCTGGTGCAGAGAAGATGCTTTTTCAAGGTGTCCCTCCATAAAGCAGGAAGTTTCATGTTCCACCGACCCTGACTTGGATGCGGCTTGGAGATGAAATGCGGCAAACACCCCCTGAGTGTCAACGAACCCGCCAAGACGGGGGTGGTTGTTGTCGGAGCTGTGACGTTTAAACCACACACTCCGCGGCGCCCCCCTCGGGAAATTGCGTGAAAACACTTAAGATCGCGATTTTCCGTTCCATGTCACAGCCTTCGCGCCTGCCCGGCGCGATACCGCCATGCCACACGCTACCGGGCGCGCCGCCCGCGTCGCCCCGGCCGATTCACCACGATTCCGGCCCCGGCGCGCCCTCCTGCGCGCCCTCCTGGGCCTCTGTTCGCGGCATGGTCATGTCGCCTTTCGCCCTTTGCTCGCGCCGCCCTCACGCCAGCCACCGCCACGGCGCCAGCCCGCAACCATCGCCCCTCGCCGCCTCCCGGCGTGAAAATCCGCCCTGTCCTAGCGGATTGAAATTCAAGGCAAAATTTATTCCCTGAAAGAAACACGCTTTATTTTCAGGCGTAAGGCGCGGATAAAACGCCGAAATTTACGAAAAGATTTCTCGAATCCCGCGCCTTTGGTGTAACATCGGTCCTGTCAATAAACCAAATTTGACCCAAAATCCCAGACCGGGGCAAACCTCGGCCATCTCAAACAGTCCAACGGGAGGACAGCTGAATGGATACCGATATCGGCGCGCTGACGGTGATCTTCACCGAGTTTTACTACTGGGTGACGGTGCCGCTCATGTTCCTGATTCACGTCGGCTTCTGCATGTATGAAGTCGGCGCCACTCGTCACAAGAACCACGTTCACACCCTGATGAAGAACACCATGCTGATTCCGCTGGTGACCGTCACCTTCTTCTTCTTCGGATGGTGGATCTACTTCGCCTTCCCCAACGGGCCGGGAATCACCGGCGGGCTGACACAGTCTGACAACGCCGTCCCCTGGGGCGAGCTGATGGGCACCCATCTGGGCGGCCCCGGCGTCAATCAGGGCGAGGCCGTCGGCTATGGTGCAGAACTTGGCAACCCCTTCTGGGCGCGACTCAACGGCGTGTTCTGGGCAGCCTTCCTCCTGTTCAGCTGGACAGCGGCCTCGATCGTCTCGGGGGCGACCATCGAACGCATCCGCCCCTCGGCCTTCTGGATCCTTGCGGTCGTGATCGGCTCGTTCACCTGGATCATCGACGCCGCATGGGGCTGGCACCCGGATGGCTGGATGGTCACGCAGCTCGGCTATCACGATGCCTATGCATCCGGGGTGATCCACGCCATCGCGGGCGGTTTCGCGCTTGGCGTGATCTGCGTGCTCGGGCCACGGATCGGCAAATTCGCACCCGATGGCACGCCGCGCAACATCAACCCCCACAACAAGTGGCTGGTGACGATCGGTCTGTTCCTGATCTATTGCGGCTTCTGGGGCTTCTATGTCGCCTGCAACGTGCCGATCATCGGATCGGGCGCTATCGGCGCCGCCGAAGGCACCTTTACCGCAACCACGATCTACCTCACGCCAACCACGCTCTCGGCCATCGTGTTCAACTTCCTGATGTCGCTTTCGGGCGGGATGCTGGCGGGCTACGTGGTGTCGCGCGGCGAAGCCTTCTGGACCTATTCCTGCGGTCTGGCAGGGGTCATCACCGCCTCGGCGGGGAACGACCTCTATCACCCCATCCAGGCGATGCTGATCGGCGGCGTCGGCGCGGTCTGCGCCTACAAGCTGCACTTCTGGGTCGAGCGCCGGTTCAAGATCGACGATCCGGTCGGCGCGGTCGCGGTGCATGGCTATGCCGGCTTCATCGGTCTGGTGATCTGCGGCTTCGTGCTCTGGGGTCATCCGGCGACGGCGGGCTACCATGCCGAAACGGCGGTCATCACGCCCTGGGGCCAGTTCATCGGCGCCTGCATCATGGCCATCGTGCTGGGCTTCATCCCCGCCTTCATCGTGTCCAAGATCCTCGCCGCCTTCGGCATGCTGCGCGTTCCGCCAGCGGTCGAGCTGGTGGGCCTCGACATGAGCGAAGAGCTGCGTGAAGAGGCCGACGCGATCGAGGTCTCCCAGGCCGACATCGACGAGGCCAAGCGCCTCGGACTGCTGACATAAGGAGGTAACGACATGTCTACCACAATCGTCGAAAGCTGGTCCGGCGCGGACCTCAGCCAACTCGGCCCGATCTACCCGATGGTGGGAACGGAAATGATCCTTTTCATTATCGGGCTGGCGTTCTGGCTTGCCTTCCATGTCATGCAGGCACGCATCGAACAAAAGGAGATGGAGGAAGACGAAGCCGCCGCGCGCAGCAGCGAACGGCTCCAGCGGGTCTTTGAGGCGGAAGCCCGCGAATAGGCCCCGCCATCGCCAACCCCTTGCCCCGGCACGCTCCGGGGCAAGGGCACCGGGCTCTCCGCGCGCCCTTCAAGCGCCGAATCTTCCCCTTCTGTACAGACCTGATCGCCAGCAAGCCGATTTCGGTACAAAACCCGCGTACAAACCGGACGTTTTGTACGTTGGAATCTCTCAGCGCGCCTGCCAGTTCTCGACCCTGTCCACCCAGTGCCGGTAATAGACATCCGCCGCGCGCAGGAAATGCGGCTTCTCGAACTGGTGCAGAAAATGCTTTTTGAACAAGGTGTTGGCATAGGCGGTCTCGCCCCTCGGGTCGCCCATCGCCTGATAGGCCGCCTTCGCGCCCAGATAGGGCGCCATCACCGTCCCCGACCCCGAGAATCCCATCGCATAGAAAATCCCGTCGCGCTCCCCAACCTGCGGCATGTGGTTGAAGCTGAATCCCGTAAACCCATACCACGCATGGGAAATTTTGACGTCATTAAGCTCGGGCCAGATGCCGCACATGGTCTGCCGCAGGCGTTCTGCACCCCGTTCCAGCCTTGTATCCCACATCGAGGCCCGCCCCCCGAACAGCACCCGTTTGCCGTCCGGCGAGATCCGATAATAACTGTGCCGCGCCCTCGTCTCGACCATCATCCGCCGCCCCGGCGCGATGTGACCAATCAGATTCGAGGGCAGTTCCTCGGTCGCGATCATGAAGCTCGGCAGCGGAAAAACACGCGAAATAAACCAGTTAAAGGGTTTCGTCGTGTAACCGTTGGTGGCCAGGATCACCTTTTCCGCGTCCACTGTGCCCTTCGCGCTCTGCACTCTGAACCGCCCCGCGATCCGTTCAAGGCCCGACACGGCGGCATGCGCGACCACCGGAATTCCGCGCCGGCGCACCGCCTCCAGCAATCCCTTGTGAAACTTCGCCGGATGGATCGCCCCATGCTCCGGAAATAGCATCCCCCCATGATACCGGTCCGTGGAAATCTCTTGTTTCACGGCATCGCGATCCAGGATCTTGACCGCCACGTCGCTCTTTTCCTCGACGCTTTTTGCCAATCTTTTCTGATTGTTGGCATGTTCCGGCGTCCATGCCAGCTGGATCCGGCCCGTTTGCTGAAAATCGCAGTCGATGCCCTCGGCTTTGATCAGCGCACGCACCCAGTTCATGGCCGGGTTGGCCTCGGCAAAGACCGCATCCGCGGTCTCGGCCCCGAACCGCCCCGCCAGATCGTCCCAGCCCAACCGCGGATGCGCCCCGAACATCCCGCCATTGCGCGTCGACGCACCCTGCCCCGGCACACCGGCCTCCAGCACCAGAACCTGCGCTCCGGCATCATGCGCGGCGATCGCGGCCGAAAGGCCGGTATAGCCCGCACCGATGACCAGGATATCGCAACTATCTGAAATATCGTCAGAATCACCGGAGGGCGGCGCCGCCTCCCACCACCAAGGGTGTCCGAGTTCAGCCTCGCCCGTCCAGTTCTTCATCGATCCATTCCCATGCCTGGCCCCGGCTATCCTCCGTAGACCAGCCGTGGCAACCAGGTGATAATCTGCGGGAACAACATGCAAAGCGCAAGGCCCACCACCTGCAGGAACAGGAACGGCAGCGCCGATTTGAAAATGTCGCTCATCGGGATTTCCGCGGGTGCCACCCCACGCAGGTAGAACAGCGCATAGCCGAAGGGCGGCGAAAGGAAGCTCATCTGCATGTTCACAAGGTAAAGAACCCCGAACCACAGTACCAGGTCGGTTTCCGAACCCAGCCCGAAGGCCTGCGCACCAAGCGCCTTGATGATCGGCACGAAGATCGGCACCGCCAGCAGCAGGATGCCCACCCAGTCAAGGAACATGCCAAGCGCGATCAGAATGATCTGCATCAGCAGCAGAATCCCCCACGGCCCAAGACCCAGCCCGGTCATCGTGCTTTCCACGAATTGCTGACCGCCTTCGAGCACGTAAAGCCCGACGAAGATGGTCGCACCGAACATGATCCAGATCACCATCGCGCTGGCCTTCAATGTGGTCAGACAGGCCTCGCGCACGGTCGCCCATGTCAGCTTGCGATGGATCGCGGCCACGATGAAGGCCCCGAACGTGCCGATGCCCGCCGCCTCGACCGGGGTCGCGATGCCCGCGAAGATCACCCCCAGAACCACGGCGATCAGCGTCAACGGCGCCGCCATGTTACCAAGAAGGCGCAACTTTTCGGCATTGCTGACGCGCTCCTCCACCGGGATGGGCGGCCCCTTGGCCGGATCGACATAGCACATGGTCATGACATACAGGATATACATGCCAGACAGCAGCAGCCCCGGCAGGACCGCCCCGATAAAGAGCTCGCCCACCGATTGTTCGGCCACCACGGCATAGATGATCGCAAGGATCGAGGGCGGGATGAGAATGCCCAATGTGCCGCCCGCCATGATCGAACCCATCGCGATCTTCGGATCGTAATCGCGCGCGAGCATCGCCGGCAGTGCGATGATTCCCATCGTCACGACGGCCGCGCCGATCACACCGACCATTGCCGCCAGGATCGTCGAGGCGATGATCGTGGCCGCTGCAAGCCCGCCTTTCACCCCGCCGAGCAGCTTGTAGATCACGTCGAACATCTCGTTGATGATCCCAGCCCGTTCAAGCATGGCCGCGAGGAAGATGAAGAGCGGAATCGCCGATAGCTGGTAATTCGTCATCAGCGGAAAGATCCGCGACGGAACGATATTGAGCGTTCGTGAATCCCCGAGGATGAACAGGAACACACAGGCCAGCCCGCCGGTCACGAAGGCAAGCGGAAGCCCCGCCATCAGCAGCACCATGAGGCTGCCGAACATGAGCACCGTCAGCCAGCCGATTTCGATTTCGATACCCATGAATCAGGCTCCCTGAAGGCTTTGACGGATGGCGACGATATCGCGAGCCAGCTTGGCGATCCCCTGAAGGATCAACAGCACCGCGCCGACGACGATCGCCCATTTGAACGGCCAATAGGCGATGGTCCATTCCGAGAAGGACACTTCATGCACGCGCGTGGCGTCCATCGCAAAGATCCAGCCCGTGGCCAGAAGCGTGCCCGCGAAGATGAAGAAGAAGATCGAGGTGAACAGATCGACCACCGCCTTTCGCAGCGGCGACCACGCGGCATAGAACACATCGACCTTCACATGCGCATCGGTCAGCGCCGCATAGGCGCCCGCGATCAGGTATTGCATGCCGAACATCAGATACATGCCCTCATGCACCCAGATCGAGGGCGAGTTGAACACGTAGCGCGCCACCACCTCGAAGTAATAGGCAAAGACCGCGATCACGGCCCAGTACGCCACGAACTCGCCGGCATAAAAGGACAGCCTGTCGATCGCGCCGGTCCATCCGGTTCCGACATGGGCCAGATCGCCCTTGGGAACCTCATGCTCGTATTCCTCGAGCCGGTTCGCCGCCGCATCCTCGATCCCGGCAAGACTTTCCGGAGCATCGGGTTGCGCTTCGGCCTCTTCACGGGCCAAACGCTGGCGTGCCTTGCGCACCATCCCGGGCAGCAGCACCGCATCAAGCACGACGAGCGCGCAGATCAGCAGAAAGGCATAGAATGCCACGTCCGACCAGAAGGTGCGCCCCTGCATGGCGGCCTCGAGCGCCGGTCGGGCCTCTTCGAGCTCGGCTCGTTTCTCTTCCAGCCGGGCCGCTTCGGTTTCCAGCGTCGTCTGTGCCTTTTCAAGCGTTCGCTCTGCGCGGATCTGCGCAAGGCTGCCCTCTTCCGCCTCGGCCAGATCGGCCTGCAACTTGGCGATCCGGGCGTCTGCCCCATCGACCTGCGGCTCGAGGCGCGCGATCACCCGCTCGGCGCTGGAGACCACATTCGCCGCCTGCGAATGGATCTCGCGCGCATCACGCCCCTGGGCGTTGGCGAACAAGATGACAAAGAAGATCGGGATGAACAGCAATCCCCAGAAATTGCGCAGATAGAGCCGGTGCAGCCCGAGAAGGCCACCGGTGACAAGGATCATGTAGCCGATCGGGAGCGAGTAGCTGCCGCTTGTCGACCTCCGCGCCATGAACATGGCGAATAGCGGAAAGACGATCAGCGTGCCCCAATACAGCCAGTGCGGCAGAATGAAGTTGATGCTGGGCATTGTGATATGTGTTCCGTACGATATGTCGGATGAGAAGCGCGCCCCCGGAGAACCGGGGACGCTACCATTTGGTCAGGCCCCTGCCCGGATCACAGATCCAGTGTCTGACCTTCGACCATTTCGGGCGTCACATAGCCAAGCGACCCCGACATCATGTAATCCAGATGGATCTTGAAGACGCGCGCGGCGTCCTTGTCGCGGTTGGCGTATTTGTACCAGATGGGAACGGCGACCTCGGTCATGATCTCGACATCGGTCTGGCTGAGGCGCGTCACCTCGGTGCCGTCGTCCTCGAACTTCTGCCAGGACTCCTGATCGGCCTTCTGGATCGCGGCATGGTGCATGTCGGAATAGGTATGCACTTCCATTTCGACGAATTGCTTCATCTGATCGCTCAGAGCGTTCCAGCTGTCCATGCCGACGGTCAGATCCATGATGTCGACCGGCTGATAGACCGACATGAAGCCCGGCGGGCCCATCGAGATGTAATCGGTCACTTGGCTGAAACCGAGCGCATAGTTGACCGCTGGGCCAACGTAATCGGCCACGTCGATCGTGCCTTTCTCCAGCGCCGGGAAAATCTCCGAACCGGGCAGCAGCGTTGTCTTGGCGCCAAGCGCCGAGAACAGTTCCGCCACCATGCCGCCGGGCGCGCGCATCTTGCGGCCCGCGAAATCGTCGACCGAACGGATCGGCACCTTGGAGTGAATGATATTGGGACCGTGATGGATCGGCCCGACGAAATACATGTTCTGGCGCGCATACAGCTCGCGCGCAATCTCAAGACCGCCAAGGCCGTAGTAGAACGTGTCGAACTCATGCGGATTGCGCAGCCCCATCGGATAGCTGGTCAGGAACATGGCGGCGGGGATGATGCCCTGCGCATAGATCGTGAAGGGGTTCACCGCGTCCAGAACGCCGTTCTTGACCGCATCGAAAAGCTGGAAATCCCCCACCACGTCATTGGCGCCGAAAGGCTCGAATGCCAGTTCCCCGCCGGTCTTCTCGACGATCGACCCGGCCCAGTCCTTGAAGATTTGCAAGCCGATACCGCCTGGCCACGATGTCTGGACCTTCCAGGTGGTTGTCTGACCCTGCGCGGTCGCGATTGCCGGGGCGCCAAGCGTCGCCGCCCCCGCTGTCGCCAGCCCGCCCAGTGCGGCACGGCGTGAAATTGGTTTTTTTGTCATATTATCCTCCCTATGGCCGCGTGCCCCTCCGACACGCATGGCGCTTTCAGTCGATGACTGTGCGCCTGATACTAAAAGACCTCACGAATTGGTAAAGTGTTTTTTCCAATTCCAACACTGGCCTTGGGAGGCAGACGAGTACGGATCGCGGAAAGCCCATGTTTTACAGAGACTTCAGACAGAAGCCCCCTCGCAGATTGGAAAAGACATCTGCCACATGCCGGCAAAGGCGTAAGCCCGGACAACACCGAGACAAAATCGATTCGCGAAAGCGAGATCCCCGGAGCGGTTCAGATACTGGCGAAGTCGTCAAAAACCTGTCTTGAAATTGTGCGCGAATTCTCTGGAAATGTGGGTGTCTTGGGTTGGCTGGGCTTGTCGGGGCCCGAACCCGCCTGAATGGGGGGTGCTGTGGCCATGCCGTCTACTCCTTTGCTTGGGGCAGACCGGCCAGACAGCGCCTGACCGGCGCCCGTGAAATGCAGTTCTTGCAATCGCCCTTCCCGCAAAATGCACCGCGGGAAAAAGGCCGGGACGGCGCAATCCGCCCCTTTCGTCCACCCAGCCTGCACGACAAAGCCGAAGCGATCTACGCCCGGATTCGAAAAACTCTGTCGCTCATTTGGCAAAAATGTGTCGGAAATGTGCCGCGCCGCATTGATGCGAACACCTCAACCCCTGAAGTGCATGGGCAGCGTGAAGGTGTAATTCGGCTGGGTCAGGCCACCCGGCGCGGGGGCAAAGCGACCCGCCGACCGCACCGCCCGCAATGCCGCCTCGTCCAGTGCCGCCATCCCGGATGACCCCGCCAGCGCAGCGCCGCGCAAGCGGCCGTCACGCCCCACGGTGATGCGGACGCGCACCGTCCCCGATGCTCCCCTTGCCGCACTGGGATAGCGCTTGCCACGTTCGATCTTGTTGCGCACCTGCGCACCCCATTGTTGCAACAGGCTCTGCCGCTGGCCAGCGCTCAGGGTCGACGCGGCCGCAGGTCGCTGCGCCTCTCCGGCATTCGCGGTGCCTCCCTTGCCCTTGGCTGCTTGGGCCGCGGTCGCAGGCGCGGGCTTTTGCGATTGCGGCTTGGCCTTGCGGGGCGAGGCGGGTTTGGGCTTGGGTTTGGGTTCCGGTTTGGCCTTCGGCTTGGCCTCGGGGGCCGGTGGTTTTGGTGGCGGCGGCGCGGTGGCGCTGCGCTCGGGCAGGCTCTCGGCCTTTGGCAGCGCGAGTCCGGGCACGTTCGGTGCCTTCGCGATCATGGGGTCTGCCTGCACTGGAGACATATCCGGCGCCTGCGGTATGGGGGCGGGCATCTTGGCGCGCTCGGGCGCAGGGGTTGTCTCGGGCGGCGTGTCCCATTGCGACACCATCGCCGCCATCTGCGCATCCGATGCCTGAAGCGTGATCGCCGCCGCACCGCCCTGCCCCATCGACTCGGCGCCCTGATCGTCGCGTCCGATCGCGGCGACTGCCAGATGCGCCGCCACCGCCAGCCCGATAAACAGCGAGAATTCCAGCGTCCGTCTCATCGCGGCACCGTCACGAGCTGGATTTCAGAGAATCCCGCCTGCGCCAACCGCGGCATCAACGCCGCAAGCGCCGCACCCGGCACCGACGCATCCGCCCGCAGGACAAGGGGTGGCGGCGGCACATCCTCAGAACAGCCGCCCTTGGCGCAATACGCGGCCTTGTCGCCCTGCAATGCTGCAAATGCGGCATCCTCGCCGCGCGCGTCGCGATAGGCCAGTGCACCCGATGCCCCAAGATAGAGCGTGAATTCACCCTCCGCCGGGTCGCCCGCCTGCGCGCTGTCGGGTGGGTCGATCTCGAACGGATCGGGCGGTGCGATCTGCGCCGTCATCAGGAAGAAGATCAACAGCAGAAACACCACGTTGATCATCGGAACGATGCTTTCAGGTGGTTTGCGACGCGGTGGGTCCGGGAATTGCATGGCGTTATTCCACCAGCACGAGCCGCGTGAACCCGGCCGCCGACAGCTGCTGCATAACGTCCACGACCCTCTGCAGATCCGCCCCGTCGCGGGCGCGCAGCACGATCGGATCGTCCTTGCCCTCGACCAGCCGCGCAACCGCCTGGGGCAGATCCGCCGCGCTGACCGTTTGGCCATTCAACTGCAACCCGTCCCGCAGGATATCGATCAGACGCGGCGGCCCCTCGTAAGCGGCCGAACTGCCCTCTCCTGCCGCGTTCAACGTCAGATGCATGTCGGCGCCGAACCGCGACGCCAGCATGAAAAAGACCAGCAGCAGAAAGACCACATCGATCATCGGCGTCAGGCTGGGCTTGCGCCGCTGGCGCGGGGTGTCGAAGGCAAACATCCTATCCGGCCACCCGTGCCGCGACCGGCTCCACGGGTTCGCGCACGGGCCGCAGGAAAATACGCGTCGCGGCATCTTCCATCTCCAGCCGCAATCCGTCGACCACGCTTTCGAACCATGTCAGCGCCATCGAGGCCGGGATCGCCACCGCCATACCCGCCGCAGTTGTCAGCAACGCCTCCCAGATACCGCCGGCCAATGTGGCGGGATCCGTCTGGCTTCCGGCTTCCTGAAGCGCCTGAAAGGCCGCGATCATCCCCAGAACCGTGCCAAGAAGCCCCAGAAGCGGTGCGATCGTCGCGATCAGTTCCAGTGGCCGCAACCCGCTGCGCGCCTCGGCGATCAGGTTGCGGGCAACCCTTTCGGTTTCGGCGCGCGCGCCCGCGTCATCAAGCGAGATGTCCCTACGCGCGTCCATCGCGGCGCGGATCAGCACCGCACGACAGGTGCGCCGCCCCTGCAATTCCTGCACCGCGCTCTCTTCGAGCCCCTGCGCCCACAGTTCGACCGCGCGGCGCGCGCGGCGCCCCCCGGCCCAGGCCCCAAGCAATGCCAACCGCCAGATTTTCCAAAGGATCAGCGCCAGTGCAATCACCGAAAGTGCCGCAATGGCCCATATCGCAGGCCCGCCAAGCAGGATGAAGTCGGCAGCCTGCGCGATCTGCGCGCCAACAAGCGCGCCGTCCTCACCAAGTATGCTGTCCATCAGCCACCACCCCGTCGCCCGCTGCCCTGATTGTTCTGACATCGGCTATTTTAGCCAATTTTATCTGTCAAGAAACGAATGCCCAACCGCGCCATCATGACCCGGTCGATGGTCGCACCCGTTTGAACGCAGCATAGCAGCGATGCGACAACGGGCATCAGGGCGATACTTGATAAGGATGGTGCCCCCACACGGACTCGAACCGCGGACCTACTGATTACAAATCAGTTGCTCTACCAGCTGAGCTATAGGGGCTCCGGGCGACTGGATACGCAGATCGTCCTGGTTCTGCAAGTCAAAATACCCGCTCCCCGCAGCGTGAACCACCGGTGCGCAATCCCGGTTTAACTCGGTGCGAAAAGGCGTATATTGGCAACGTTCAATGAAAAGACCGGAACCAGTATGCAGGTTGTTCTACACGCGGGCGCGCATGTCACCGACGAAGACAGGCTGGTGAAGTGCCTGTTGGAGAACCAGGACCTTCTGGAAAGCGAAGGCACGCTTGCGCCGCCACCCAATCTCTATCGCAAGGAACTGCGCGATATCCTGAACGTGGCGCATGATGAAGGCTATGCCCCGCATCTGCGTGATCGCGCCCTTGCGGCCGTGCAGGCCGATGCGCAGACCGAGCGGCTGATCCTGTCCAACCCAGGCTTCTTCGGCACCCCCAAGATGGCGGCATCGGCCGGGGTTCTCTACTCCGCCGCCGAGATGCGCCTTGCCACCCTGAGTGAGATTTTCGGAGAAGACCGGATCGAGCTGTTCCTGGCCACCTGCAACCTCGCCACGTTCCTGCCCGCGATCTTCCGGCAGACATCGCTGAACAGTTTCGACGAGCTGATGCGCGGCACCCCGCCGCAGAATGTCCGCTGGTCCGAAATGATCCAGCGGGTGCGCACCGCATTTCCCGACATGCCGATCACAGTCTGGTGCAACGAGGATACGCCACTGATCTGGGCTGAACTCGTGCGCGAAATGGCCGGGCTGGAGACGCGCGCGCCGATCACCGGCGAATTCGCCCTGTTGTCGGAGATCATGAGCGAATCCGGCATGAAGCGGTTCAAGACCTATCTCGACTCCCATCCCGGCATGACCGAAATCCAGAAGCGCCGGGTCATCGCGGCCTTTCTCGACAAGTTCGCAGAAGAGGACGCGATCGAGGAAGAACTGGACCTGCCCGGCTGGACCGAGGCGCTGGTCGATGAACTGACCGCGCTTTACGACGAGGATTGCGACGTCATTCAGCACATCCCCGGTGTGCGTGTCATCACACCCTGAACGTGCCGCGCGTCGCGCGCCTTACATCATCCCGAGCGCTTCCTTGTACATCTCCAGAACCGCCTCTTCCTCGGCGATGTCGTCCTTGTCGCGCTTGCGCAACGAGATCACCTTGCGCATGACCTTGGTATCATAGCCGCGCGCCTTGGCCTCGGACATCACCTCTTTCTGCTGATCGGCGATATCCTTCTTCTCGGATTCCAGACGCTCGAAGCGTTCGATGAACTGGCGCAGTTCGTCGGCGGTGACGCGATAGCTCGACTGTGGATTCGACTCGTCCATAAGGCCCTCCGGTCCGTAAGAGGTTCTCTCCTAACCGCGCCGCCCTGCTGCTGCAAGACGCTTTCGCAAACCGCGCGGCAGTTGCAGTTTTGCAAGGCTTGGGATAGGCGCATGCGGATATCGGTATGATCGAAAGGACCACGCGGATGGAGATGCTGATCTGGCTGGGCGCGCTCATCTCGCTCTTGGGGCTTGGCGGGCTGGTTTGGTGCATCGTGACCGTGTGGAAGGCCCGCAAGGCCGGACTCAGCGACGAGGCGTTGCGGGCCCGTGTCCAAAAGGTTGTGCCGGTCAATTTCGGCGCGCTGCTTCTCTCGGTTTTCGGTCTCATGCTGGTGGTGGTCGGGATCGTCCTGGGCTGACGCCTGATGGCGCGGGTGTCTCAGGCGCCAGGACGGGGAAAGAACCCCTCGCCATTCTTGACCATCGCTTCGATCATAGGATGCGGTGTCCAGATCGCGGGCGCCAGCCGGGCGGCCTGTTTCATCACCTTGAGCAGCGTGAGCAGCCCCGCCATATCCGCCTGCAAGAGCGGGCCGCCGCGCGCCGCGGCAAAACCCAGCCCCCGCACCATCACCAGATCCAGATCCGACGCACGTTGAACAACCCGCCCCGCCAGAAGGCGCGCGGCCTCGTTCACCAATGCCGCATGCAATGCCCGGGCCGGGTCAAGCTCCGGCACCGCGTCGCGCCCGTTGGCCCGGCGTCCTTCGGCCCATGCCAGGACCGCGGGATCAGGCCGCTTTCCGCCCTCGGCGGGATAAAGATAGAGTCCCTTGCCAACGGCGCGCCCGCCCGCGCCCGCGGCGATCCGCGTCGACAGAAGCGACGTGCCCGCCAGGCGTTGCTGCGCGCGCAGATCGCCGATCAGATCGAGCCGCGCCAGAACCCGTTCCAGCCCGTCCTGATCGGCTGTCTCGAAAGGCCCCGCCGCAAAGCCAAGCCCGCGCGCCGCTTCGTCCAGCTCATAGGGTGACCAGCCGGCATCGGCGAGAGCCAGTGCCGCGCGCAGCAAGGCCGCCTGAAGGTCGTCGCCCGCGCTGGCGCCGCTTGCAGCCGTGCGCACCACGATACGGCCCATTTCACCCAAGAGCCGCACAAGCCCGGCAACCGCCTCGGGCACCACCCCGTCGGGCACGAGGATCTCGGCCAAACGCGCGCTTTGCACCGGGCGGTAAAGGCGCAGCCCAAGCAACCGCTCAGGCGCGGGCACCTCGAGTCTGCGCGCGCCGATTTCCCGGGCTGTGCCCAGAACCGCCCAGATCGCACGCGCGCCCAGATCGCCGCTCTCGGGGACAGCACTGTTGCCACTGTCCACCACCAGGTCGGCGCCCGCCAGCGCCTCGCGTCCCCGCGCGACCGCCAGCCGCTGCAGACAGGCCTCACGCGCCGCGCCGGTCAGGCGACCGCGCCCCGCCCAATCATCCAGAATCCGCGCAATTCGCGAGATCGTGGCATTGGCCTGTTCGGTCGATGGCGCCAGGATATCAACCAGCCGGCCAGCCTGAAGACAGGCGACCGAAAGCTCGGCCAACTCCGCACCGGCACCCAGCATCAGCACCCGCATCGGCGGCTGGACGGCACCCGCGCGCCCCGGTTCGGGCATGATCCCGGCGCGGCGCTCGGCGGTATAGAGATGCCTGCGGCAAAGCGCATCCGGCGCGACCAGCCGGTCCCGGAACAACGCCTGCTCCAGCGCCACGCCCTGCTCGAAAGGCAGAAGCTGCGCCGCTTCGATGCATTTCAGCAAATCAGATTCGGCGCCGTCCTTGCCCTTGATGCGGGCCGTAACTGCTGCGACGGCGCGCTGATAGCCCTCGGGATCGGAAAAACCGCGCCTGCGCTCGCGTGTCGGGGTCCAGGCGGCGCGATCGGCAAGGCTGCGTGCAAGCTCCCGCGCAGGTTCCAGCGGATCGCCCGGGACCAGCCGGTCACACAGTCGCGCCAGACGCGGGTCATTGGCGCGCGCGGGCTGGGCAGACATCAGGAATTCCAGCGACGCCTGCGCGCCGATCAGGCGCGGCAGGCGCTGTGTCGCGCCGCCTCCGGGTATAAGCCCGAGCGACAGTTCCGGCTGCGCCAGCCGGGTCGTGGCCTCGGCGACGCGGGCATGCGCCGCCAGCGCCAGTTCCAGCCCGCCGCCCAATGCCGCGCCATGCAGCGCGGCAACCACAGGCTTGGGGCCGGACTCGATGAGATCGCACAGGTCACCGATCCAGGGCTCGGCCAGCGGGCCATCATATTCCGAGATGTCTACACCGCTCGAAAATACGCTGCCCGCACCGCGCAGCACCAGTGCGCGCACATCCTCGTTCGCAAAGGCATCGCGCAGGGCCTGCGCCAGTTGCGCGCGCAGCCCCGGCGCAAGCGCATTGGCCACGGGACGATCCATTGTAACCACAGCGATGCCATCGCTGAGTTCAGTGTGAACTTCCGACGCCACCCCGTTCCCTGCCTGTGAATACCGAAATCATATGCCTGCAATTACTACGAAGAATCGCATCGCACGCAAGCACCGCATCTGGAATTCCGGTAACCGGTGGGATCAAACCGGCATGTTGTCGAACTGCGCCTCGATGGATTCGTTCACCAGGTCGTCGTGCAGGTCCTGAATTTCGGCGGGCACCGGTATGCCCTTCTCATTCATGGTTGCGATCAACCCGGCAAGTTGCGGCGCGAACGCGGGACGCATATCGGGACTGGCATCCCTGATCTGCTCCTTGAGTGTCAGAAGCTGGGTATTCAGTTCGGTCATGATCACCTCCTCCTCTTCCTTCATCGTCTTTTCGTCGTCCTGCTCGCTCTCGTCGCTCAAGTCACCCTTCCCATCCTGGTGGCGGGCTGGCGGGCGCTGCGGCCCGCCCTCGAACCATATCACGAGCCGGCTCAGATCGATGCGGCACAATCCCGGCAGAACGGGGTTTCAGGCAGGGTATCCAGACGCTCGGCAGAAATCTGCTCGCCACAGCGGGTGCAGGTTCCGAAACTGCCATCGCGCAGCCGTTGCAGCGCGGCGCGGATACGGACGATCTCGTCCTGCCCACTTTGGCCCAGCTGCTCCAGCACCTCATCGTTCTCGTGTTCGATGGCGGCATCGTCCCAATCCTTGGAATGGGGCTCGTCCAGCGCGCCCTCGATCTTGTGCAGCCGACTATCGAGTTCGGCCAAACGCCCCATCAGGGCGTCGCGATATACCTGTTTAGATTGCATGATGCTCCTCCGTCCGCGCGACTACCCTTTCATATGGGAACGCCCCCGGCCTTGATGCAAGTCAAGAGTCGCGCAAAGCCGACAGCGAAGTCTCGGGCGCCTGCGCCGCGTCGGGTTCCGAGTTGCGTGGCGCGGCCTCCCGGCCGCCGGCCTCCTGCGCGGAACCAAGCAGGCGCACCGCCCGCCACCCGCCCGCCTGCCCCAGCTTCACCGTGGCCACCGGATGTGCGCCCGCTGCCATCAGCCGGGTGTCGTCCAGCGCCCTGCGCGACAGGTTCAACACCGCTCCGGGCATCAGCGTGCAGACCTCCCGCAGCGGCAGCGACAAGCGTTCGATCACCGCTTCAAGAACGATCGGCGCACCCAGTGCATTCGCCTTCAGCGTGGTGCCGCCCTGCGCGGTATCCGGTTGCTTGCGCCTCGCGGGTTCATGCGGCAGCAGCAGGGTCATCACTCCGGTCTTCGCACCCTCGCCCAGATCGACGGTCAACCGGAACAGATCGAAATCCGGCGCGTCCAGCGACAGCATCAGCATCCGCAGATCCTCGACCATGTCGCCAAAGCGGAAACCGGATGGCGCGGGCTCATCAGGGCCATCCGCGGCCTCGGCCAGGAGATCATCGGCCAGGGCCAGCATGGAATCCACCAGCGGCGCCGCGATCGCCGCATCGGTCCGCGTCACGGGGCGGGGTATGGCCTCGGCCCGCTCGACGGTGCCGATGGTCTGCACTTCGATCAGGGCGGCCATGAATTGCGGATCGAAGCGAAGCGCGCCGCGCCGCGCGCCCGGCCCGTCCAGCAACAGCAACAAGCCATCCTCGCCCATTTCCCGTGCGATGCCGTCATGTGGCAGCACCATCTGCTCCAGCGTGGCCACGGTCGCCGCCAGATTGAGCACCGAATCCGCTGCGCGCGCCAGCGACAGGCGCAGCGCCCGCGATGGCGACATGGCACGCGCATCGAATACCTTGCGCGCATCCGCCGCCTTGCGATGAACGACCGAATGTCCCTCCTGCGTGCTCATCTGATCCGCCGTTGCCTGCCGTCAAAAGCGGCCCGCCACTGCGTGCCGCCCCTCAACTTACCTCCGTGAAGGTTACCAAGGGCTTTATGCGGATACCGGCGGCGTGGTGTCCGCGAAAGGCTGTGGCAGCGTCACCCTGAAGGCCGCGCCGGATTGACCGGGCAGATAGGTGATATCCCCCCCCAGCCGCGCCATGATCTCGCGGCAGATCGCCAGCCCCAGCCCCGCGCCACCCGCCTTGGTTTCCCCGATCCGCGAGAATTTCTCGAAGACCATGGATTGATGATCAGTCGGGATCCCCGATCCATTGTCGATGAAATCGATCAGCAGCCGGTCCTTCTGCCGTTTTGGCGCAATCGTCAGTACCTGGCTCGGTGAATCGCAATACTTGCGTGCGTTCGAGATCAGGTTGATGAAGACCTGCGCCAGCCGGTCCAGATCCGTGGTCAGCATCACGTCCTCGGCCTGCCGGTCGCGCTCGATGCGAAATGTCTCTGCATCGACCCCGGCGGCCGCAATGGCGCGATCCAGAAGAGGCCCCAGCCGGCCCGTCTGGCTGTTCAGCACCACCTGCCCGTTTTCCAGCACGCTCAGGTCCAGAAGATCGTCAAGAAGCCGCGTCAGACGCACGGTCTCGTCATGAATGATCGCGGCGTATTTGCTTTTCTCGGCGGTTTTCAGGCCCTGCGTGTCGCGCAGGATCTCCGAGAACGCCCGGATCGAGGTCATCGGCGTGCGCAACTCATGGCTGATCTGACTCAGGAACGCATCCTTCTGGACCGATAGCTGCGTCAGCTTCTGGTTGGCCTCGCGCAGCTGTCGGGCGGTGCGTTCCTGTTCCTCGGTCTTGGCCTCGAGGCGGCTTGAATATTCCATGATCTGGGCGGTTTCATCGGCCACCGCCATCAGGTCCTCGACCGAAACGCTGGCGCCGCCCACGATCTGCGAGATCATCGCATGCGCCGTCGCCGCGCCGACCGAACCCGAAAGCTCGCGCTCCATCTCCTGCAGGAACTCGGGGCTGGGTTCGGGAAGATATCCCGCCAGCCCCTGGCGCTGCGCTGCGGCGGCGAACAGCGCCTGTGCCTGCGGCCCGCCGATGATGCGTTGCGACATGATCAGAAGATCTTCGCTCTGGGCCAGCCCGCCTGTCCAGCCCGGCGGGCTGCCCGAATGCTCGAACACATTGACGAACTGCGCACCCTGCAGGCGTTCGACGGGGCGCGGGAAACTGATGATCGAGACGGTGATGAAAACGATGGTGTTGAGCGAGATGCTCCACATCACGGCATGAATCAGCGGGTCCATTCCTTCCGCCCCGAACAACGCCTGCGGACGCAGCCAATGCAAACCGAAAAGCCCGTGGTCGATCACGGCCTGCGGCATCACCGGGGACGGCCCGAAACTGGGCAGGAACAAGCAATAGAGCCAAACGACAAAACCCACGCCCAACCCGGCCAATGCACCCGTCCGGTTCGCTGCGCGCCAGTACAGCCCTCCCATGAGGGCCGGCAGGAACTGCGCCACACCCGCGAACGACACGAGCCCGATCGCGGCCAGGGCCGTGCCCCCGCCAGACACGTGGAAATAGAGATAGCCCAGCAGGACGATCCCCGCGATCGAGGTCCGTCGCGCCAGCAGCGCCACGTTACGAACATCGCCCGACATCACCGCCGAACCGCCGGTGATCCACAGCCAGACAGGCATCACCACATGGTTCGACACCATCGTCGACAGCGCGATCGCCGCCACGATGACCATCGACGTGGCCGACGAGAACCCGCCGATGAACGACAGGATCGCCAGCCCGTCGCGCCCGTCTTGCAAGGGCAGCGTCAGCACGAACAGGTCCGGGTTCGCGCCCTCCGGCAAGACATCCAGCCCCACTGCCGCGATCGGCAGAACGAACAGGCTCATCAACATGAGATACGCCGGAAACGCCCAGGACGCCGTGCGCAGATGCCCCTCGTCCTCGTTCTCGACCACCATAACCTGGAACATTCGCGGCAGGCACAGGAAAGCGGCCGCGGACAGCATGGTCAGCCCGACCCAGCGGCTGCCCGATACCTCCCATGCCGCGATCGGCGAGGCATCTATCCTTGCGAGCGTGTCGTTGACCCCCCCGGCAAGGCCCCAGACCACGAAGACGCCAACCGCCAGGAGAGCGAACAGCTTCACGACCGCCTCGATCGCGATGGCCATGACCACGCCGTGATGGCGCTCATTGGCATCAAGGTTACGCGTCCCGAATAGGATGGTGAACAGCGCCAGCCCAAGCGCGACCCAAAGCGCGATGGATTGCTGGTTGGGCAGATCGGTACCGCTGGGTTCATTGGCCGCGAAGGCCGCAAAGGACAGGGTGACCGATTGCAACTGCAGCGCGATATAGGGTGTTGTGCCGACCACGGCCAGCACCGTGACGAATACGGCCAGCAGGTTCGACTTGCCGTAGCGCGACGAGATCAGGTCGGCCACCGAAGTGATCCGCTGGCTGCGCCCCACCCGCACCATCTTGCGCAGGGTCCACCACCAGCCGATCATCACCAGCGTCGGGCCAAGATAGATCGTAACGAACTCAAGCCCCGAGCGCGCCGCAAAGCCGACCGCCCCGTAGAATGTCCAGGCCGTGCAATAGATCGACAGCGACAGCGTATAGACCACCGGCGAGCGCAGCCATGTGCCGCGTCCGCGCCGCGCCGCGCGGTCCGCCCCGAAGGCGATGGTGAAAAGGAAGGCCACGTAAAGGAAACAGACCAGGACCAGCAGGTTCAGTGTGGCCATTCACCACTCTCCGGTATCGGACGTGTCCTGTTTCTCTTGACGCAGGTAGCGCGAGATCACCGCCGTCAGCACGGTCAGGACAAACCAGATGGAAAAAACATAGAACATCACCCGCTTGGTCGATGTCGGCGGACCCGCCATCCCCCAAAGCAGCGGCAGCCCGAACAGCGCCGCCCCCAGGATCGGCATCAGGCGCGCCGCATCCGACATCCGGCGGCGCCGATAGGTGCGCCGTTCGAGGAAAACCGGACCACGCTCGCGGCTCATGTTGCAACCATGCTGCGCACCACCTCGAGAACGTCGGCATTCGAGAACGGCTTGGTCATGTAACGACTGACACCCGATTGCTCGGCGAGTTCACGATCCTTCACCTGCCCGCGCGCCGTCAGCATCAGCACCGGCATCGTGGCCAGTTCGCCGTCGGCACGGATTTCCTGCAGGATATCGAAACCGCTCTTGCCCGGCAGCATCACGTCGAGGATCACCAGGTCCGGGGCCCTGGCGCGCACCGCATCAATCGCATCATGTCCGTTGGAATGGGTTTTCACGTCCCATCCGTCTCGGGACAGGATAAAGCTGACGGCTTCGATGATATTGGGCTCGTCTTCGATAAGAAGAACTCGTTTCCCCATTCAATCGGCCTCCCCTCCAGTCGATTGCGGCGGTTGCCACCGCGCATTTATCGTCAATGTCTGCGCCGCTGTCAAAATCCGTCTGCAACAATCGACGGTTCGCGGCGCGCAGGGCAGTCCCTGAGCGGGCAGATCCGGCAACTGACCCCGACATCGCGCACCTCGCCCTCGCTTCGGTCCGATCCGTCGGGCAGGATCAGCATATGCGCCCGCATCAACGCCGGCCGCTCGAAGGTTGCCGGGGCAAGCTGCTCGGCGACAGCCAGCGCCAACACCGTCTCCTGCCCACGTCCCGCCTGGCGCAGGCGCACCCGAACCGGCACTTGCGGTTGCCCAAGCACCTGGAAAAGCGGCCAGAGTGCGCAGGCCCCGGCATCGCGCGGCATCGCGAAACGCGGGAACGGGCGGCGATGGATCAACGCGCCCGACGCATCGCATGTCACCAATCCGACCAGCCCCACCTCGCTTTCGGGCAGCGACGCGATGCGCCGGAAAACCGCGGGCAGATCACCGCCAAAGAGCTGCGCAAGCCGCTCGGGTGCGGGATCGCGGCGCATTTCCTCCAACAGCGGTTTTAGCGGCAGGCGTTCGGCATCCGCGCGGTATTGCTCCAGCGCGTCCAGCGCCAGCCGCCGCGCCGCATCCGAAACCAGCGCCCCGGCCTGCTCCACGATCTTCTTCGCAACCTGCGGCCCCGCGCCGACTTCGAGCGCCGGGAAATGGAAATCGTTGGCCGACAGGAACGCCAACAGCTCGTCCTGCGGCGACTTGATCTCGACCTCGGTATTGGCCGCCCCCTCAAGATAGCGCACCAGCGCCTCGGCGCCTTCGGCAAGCCGGCGGCTGTCTTCGTCGATATTGCGGTGAAAGCGGTTCTGCCATTCGGGCTCCAGCGCCTCGGTCTCGACCAGGATCGACGAGGTCGAGCGGATCGCGGTCACCGTCGAGATCACCTCGTGCAGCGAATCCGCCAGATGCGGGTCATGCGCCAAGCGGTCCGTCAGGGTCTCGACCGTGCGCTGCAGGGCCCCGGCGCGGCCATGCAGGTCCACCAGCAGGCGCGCCCAGCCCGGAAAGCGCCCGGCGAATTCCTCGGTGCGGTCGGTCTCGACGCCTTGCGCGGCCTGGGCGCCCGCAGCTTCGCGCAACCCGGTGATCAGCGTCGCCTCGGCCCCCTCGGAAAGCAGCGCGGGCTCCACCTCCAACGCATCGGCGATATCGAGAAGGGTCTTACCGCCGATTCTGCGCCGGTTATGTTCGATCAGGTTCAGGTAAGACGGCGAAATCCCGACACGGCGGGCCAAATCGGACTGCCGAATGCCGTTCATCACGCGTCTTTCGCGGATGCGGCTGCCGATCATCGAGCTTTCAGGCATCGGAAATTTTCCTGCAATTCGCGCGCCTTCAGCGCATTATTTGCAACTTTTTTACAATAATCACTTTCGTGTTGTCGAGTTTTTTACAAAAAAATCGTTCAAGTAAAAGCAGTTGTTGCGAAATTTTCTTTCTTCTTGCGATAATGCGTTTGCACATCTGTGCCACGTGGGGGAGCGCAGAGGAGGCGTATCCCCCATGCATTTCATAATGGGAGGATATCTATGTCCAAATCCAATCTCACGCGTCGTGGATTGCTGAAAACCAGCGCGGTTGCCGGTGCCGGCATCGCACTGCCGACGATCTTCACCGCTTCCTCGGCCGCAGCATACACCAACGAGCCGACCGGCTCTTCGGTAACGCTTGGCTTCAACGTGCCGCAGACCGGCCCCTATGCCGACGAGGGCGCAGACGAACTGCGCGCCTACGAACTGGCGGTCGAGCACCTGAACGGTGGCGGCGACGGCGGCATGATGAACACCTTCAGCTCCAAGGCTCTCGACGGATCGGGAATCATGGGCAAGAAGGTCGAGTTCGTCACCGGCGACACGCAGACCAAATCCGACGCTGCCCGCGCATCGGCGAAGTCGATGATCGAAAAGGACGGCGCCATCATGATCACCGGCGGCTCGTCCTCGGGCGTCGCTATCGCTGTGCAGGGTCTCTGCCAGGAGGCCGGCGTGATCTTCATGGCGGGCCTGACCCACTCGAACGACACCACCGGCAAGGACAAGAAGGCCAACGGTTTCCGTCACTTCTTCAACGCCTACATGTCAGGCGCCGCCCTGGCGCCCGTGCTTGAGAAACTCTACGGCTCTGACCGCAAGGCTTATCACCTGACCGCCGACTATACTTGGGGCTGGACACAGGAAGAATCGATCGTCGCCTCGACCGAGGCACTGGGCTGGGAAACCGTGAACACGGTCAAGACCCCGCTGGCCGCGACCGACTTCTCGTCCTACATCGCACCGGTTCTGAACTCGGGCGCCGACGTTCTGGTCCTGAACCACTACGGCGGCAACATGGTCAACTCGCTGACCAACGCGGTTCAGTTCGGCCTGCGCGAAAAGCAGGTGAACGGCAAGAACTTCGAAATCGTCGTTCCGCTCTATTCGCGCCTGATGGCCAAAGGTGCCGGCGAGAACGTGAAAGGCATTCACGGCTCGACGAACTGGCACTGGTCGCTTCAGGATGATGCCTCCAAGGCATTCGTCAAATCCTTCGGCGAGAAATACGGCTTCCCGCCGAGCCAGGCCGCACATACCGTCTACTGCCAGACCCTGCTTTATGCGGATGCCTGCCAGCGTGCGGGCACCTTCAACCCCTGCGGTGTCGCAGAGGCCCTGGAAGGGTTCGAGTTCGACGGTCTGGGCAACGGCAAGACGCTTTATCGCGCCGAAGACCACCAGTGCTTCAAGGATGTTCTGGTCGTGCGCGGCAAGGAAAACCCGACCAGCGAGTTCGACTTGCTGGAAGTGGTCGAAGTCACGCCCGCTGCACAGGTCACCTACGAACCGGATCACCCGATGTTCGCAGGCGGCAACCTGGGTACCTGCAACCCCGGCGCCTGAGGCCTTCAAGGTGTCCGGCCGCGTGTTGACGCGCGGCCGGACACGATCCGTCACCATCGGATAAACCACCACTTCTCTTAACCCACGGGTGGGAACAATGGACGCTATTATTCTGCAAATCCTGAACGGGCTCGACAAAGGCTCGGCCTACGCGCTGATCGCGCTTGGCCTGACGCTGATCTTCGGCACGCTCGGCGTGGTGAACTTCGCGCATGGCGCGCTGTTCATGATCGGTGCCTTCTGCGCGGTCACACTGTCGAAGATCTTCAACCTCAGCTACGAGGTCATCGACGAAAGCCAGACCGACTTTCTCGGCAACCCCCTCAAGGTCAAGACGCCCTATGTCGAAAGCTGGTTCGGCCCGGAACTGGGCGGCGCGATCATCGACTGGGCGGTGCCCCTGGCGATCCTGTTCTCGATCCCGATCATGATCGCCATCGGCTTCATCATGGAGCGCGGCCTGATCAAGCATTTCTACAAGCGTCCACATGCCGACCAGATCCTCGTGACCTTCGGCCTGGCCATCGTGCTTCAGGAGATCATCAAGTATTTCTACGGCGCCAACCCGATACCCACCCCGGCGCCCGAGGCGCTGACCGGCAGCTTCGATTTCGGCGCGTTCCTGGGGTTCCAGGCCAACGCCGTCATCTATCCCTACTGGCGCCTGGTCTATTTCGCCTTCGCGGCCGTGATCATCGGCGGGGTCTTCGCATTCCTGCAGTTCACCACCTTCGGTATGGTGGTGCGCGCCGGCATGGCCGACCGTGAAACCGTCGGTCTCCTCGGTATCAACATCGACCGCCGTTTCACCATCATGTTCGGCATTGCCGCCGCGGTAGCGGGGCTTGCTGGGGTGATGTATGCGCCGATCAATTCGCCGAACTACCACATGGGCATGGATTTCCTCGTGCTCAGCTTCGTCGTGGTCGTGGTCGGCGGCATGGGCTCACTGCCCGGTGCCGTTCTGGCCGGGTTCCTCCTCGGAATCCTCGAGAGCTTCGCGTCGATGAACGAGATCAAGTCGATCTTTCCTGGTATCGACCAGATCATCATTTATCTCGTTGCAATCATCATTCTGCTGACGCGTCCCCGTGGCCTGATGGGCCGCAAGGGCGTGATGGAGGACTAAGCCATGTTCGGTCTCGACAAGAAAGACACCACGCTCCTTATCATCGTGGCGGCCCTGACCCTGGCAGCGCCGTTCCTCCTCAACCCGTTTCCCACCGACAGTGCCATGGCACAGTTCAACGCGGGCTATCCCGACCTGATGCAGCGCTTCGTGATCTTCGGTATCTTCGCGATCGGCTTCAACATCCTGTTCGGGCTGACCGGCTACCTTTCCTTCGGCCACGCGGCGTTCCTCGGGGTGGGCAGCTATTCCGCGGTCTGGATGTTCAAGCTGCTCAGCATGAACGTCCTGCCGGCGATCCTACTGTCGGTTGTCGTCGCCGGGGTTTTCGCTCTTCTGATCGGCTTCGTGTCGCTGCGCCGCTCGGGTATCTACTTCTCGATCCTCACCCTGGCCTTCGCGCAGATGAGCTTCAACCTCGCCTATTCGGTGCTGACACCGATCACCAATGGTGAAACCGGCCTGCAACTGACGCTGGACGACCCGCGCGTATTGGGCAGTTCGTCCACGGCGGATGGCTCGATCCCGGTCACCAACCTGTTCGGCGCCGAAATGCGCGCGACCTACGAGATGGTGGTTGGCCCCTGGAACTTCCAGTTCAACACCGGCTATTACCTCAGCGCGATCCTGATGCTCCTGTCCTTCTACCTGGCGATCCGGATCTTCCGCTCGCCCTTTGGGATGATGCTGCGCGCGGTCAAGTCCAACCAGACCCGGATGAACTATACAGGCCTCAATTCGCGCCCCTATACACTGGCGGCCTTCGTGATCTCCGGCATGTATGCCGGGCTTGCCGGCGGCCTGATGGCCTCGATGGACCCGCTTGCGGGCGCCGAGAGGATGCAGTGGACCGCCAGCGGCGAAGTCGTTCTGATGACCATCCTGGGCGGCGCGGGCACGCTGATCGGCCCGGTTCTGGGTGCAGGCTTCATCAAGTATTTCGAGAACATCTTCTCGAAGATCAACGAAGGCATCCTTCACAGCTGGTTCTCGTTCATGCCTGACGGGCTCGAGGATACGCTGATCGCACTTGTCTATCCCTTCATCGGCAAGGGCTGGCACCTGACCCTGGGCATTCTGTTCATGCTCGTGGTGATCTTCCTGCCCGGCGGCCTCGTCGAAGGCGGCCAGCGGATCGGCCGGCTCTTCCGTCGCAAGAAAAGCGGCCAGGAGACCGACAAGTCCACCCAGTCCACGCCTGCGGAATAAGGAGAGGGATCAATGGGTATCCTCGAAGTCAAGAACGTCAACAAGCGTTTCGGCGGCCTTCAGGCCCTGGGCGATGTCAATCTCAGCGTGGCCGAGAACTCCTGCCACGCCATCATCGGCCCCAACGGCGCAGGCAAGTCCACCCTGCTCAACGTGCTGGTGGGCAAGCTGATCCCGGACACCGGCAGCGTCATGTTCGACGGCCAGTCGGTGCTGGGGCGCAAACCGTTCGAAATCAACCAGATGGGCATCTCGCGCGTGTTCCAGACCCCCGAGATCTTCGGCGATCTCAGCGTGCTGGAAAACATGATGATCCCGATCTTCGCCAAGCGCGACGGATCGTTCCGGATGCATGCGATCGAAAGCAGCGCCCAGGAGAAGGAGATCATCGAAAAGGCCGAGGCCATGCTTGAAGACCTCAACATGGCCGACAAGCGCCATTTCCATTCCGCCTCGATGAGCCGCGGCGACAAGCGCCGCCTCGAGATCGGCATGTGCCTGGCGCAGAACCCGCGACTCTTGTTGCTCGACGAGCCCACCGCTGGCATGGCGCGGGCCGACACCAACAACACCATCGACCTGCTCAAGCAGATCAAGGACGAGCGCGACATCACCATCGCCATCATCGAACATGACATGCATGTGGTGTTCTCGCTCGCCGAGCGGATCACCGTGCTGGCGCAGGGAACACCGCTGGTCGAAGACACGCCCGAAAAGATCAAGGGCCACCCGAAGGTGCGCGAAGCCTATCTCGGCGAAGCGGCCTAAGAAGGAGATCACGAGATGAACGTCAAACCGGACTTCTCCAAGGGCAAGAACTACGCCGAAACCGCCCCGGCCTTTCTCTCGGTCTGGGAAATGCAGGCCTATTACGGCGAAAGCTATATCGTCCAGGGGATCAGCTTCAACGTCCACGAGGGCGAGATCCTCGCGCTTCTGGGCCGCAACGGTGCGGGCAAGACAACCACCCTGCGCGCCATCGCGCGGATGGACAGCCCACAGATGAACCACGGCGAAGTCTGGCTGGATCACCAGGCGCTTCACAACATGAAGAGCCACGAGGCCGCGGCCGCCGGTATCGCGCTGGTGCCCGAGGATCGTTGCATCATCCCCGGCCTCACCGTCGAGGAAAACCTCGAGCTGGCTCAGATCGCACCGCCCGTCGGCTGGTCGATCGATCGCCTCTACGAACTGTTTCCCCGACTCGCCGAACGCCGCCGCCAGGAGGGTGTGACCCTGTCGGGCGGCGAACAGCAGATGCTGGCCGTGGCCCGCGCCCTGGCGCGCGACATCAAGGTGCTGCTGCTTGACGAACCCTATGAAGGGCTTGCCCCGGTGATCGTCGACGAGATCGAAAAGACCCTTCGCCTGATCAAGGAGCAGGGCATCACCACGATCCTCGTCGAACAGAACGCCGTGCGCGCGCTGGAACTCGCCGACCGTGCCGTGATCCTCGACACCGGCTCGATCGTTTTCGACGGTTCCGCCTCCGAAGTCCTCGAGAACGAGGAGCTGCGCGCCGAATACCTGGCGATCTGAACGCGCCTCATGGTCCTGGCGGCGCTTGCATAAGCGCTGGCAGGCCCCTACCCTTTCTGCGAAATTCAAGAACGTAAAGGTCCGACATGTCCGACAAGATTTATCCCCCCTCAAAAGAATTCGTCGCCGGGGCCCATGTGGACGCCGACCGTTATGAAGACCTCTACGCCGCCTCGATCAACGATCCCGAGGCCTTCTGGGCCGAGCACGGCAAGCGCGTCGACTGGATGAAACCCTTCACCAAGGTGAAGAACGTCGATTTCACATTCGGCAATGTCTCGATCAAATGGTTCGAGGACGGCACGCTCAACGTCGCGGCCAATTGCATCGACCGCCACCTCGAAACCCGTGGCGATCAGACCGCGATCATCTGGGAACCCGACGAACCCGGCGACGCGGCCCGCCACATCACCTATCGCGAATTGCACGAAAACGTCTGCAAGATGTCGAACGTGCTCAAGAATCTCGGCGTCAAGAAGGGCGACCGGGTGGTGATCTACCTTCCGATGATCCCCGAGGCCGCCTATGCGATGCTGGCCTGCGCGCGGATCGGCGCGATCCATTCCATCGTCTTTGCGGGCTTTTCTCCCGACGCTCTGGGTGCGCGGATCAACGGCTGCGATGCGCGGCTCGTGATCACGGCCGACTCAGCCCCGCGCGGCGGTCGCATGACCAAACTCAAGGATAACGTGAACCAGGCACTCCTGCATGACGTCAATGACGTGAAATGCCTTGTGGTGCAGCGCAGCGGCGACCAGATCGCGTGGCGCTCCGAAGGCGATTACTGGCTGCATGAGGAGCTCGAGAAGGTCGATTCCGACTGCCCGCCCGAGGAAATGAACGCCGAAGACCCGCTGTTCATCCTCTATACCAGCGGCTCCACCGGCCAGCCCAAGGGCGTCGTCCATACCCAGGGCGGTTACCTCGTCTGGGCGGCGATGACCCACGAGCTGACCTTCGACTATCACCGGGGCGACGTGTTCTGGTGTACCGCCGATGTCGGCTGGGTCACCGGCCACAGCTACATCGTCTATGGCCCGCTGGCCAATGGCGCGACCACACTGATGTTCGAGGGCGTGCCCACCTACCCCGATGCCGGGCGGTTCTGGGCGGTCTGCGAAAAGCACAAGGTCAACCAGTTCTACACCGCCCCCACCGCGATCCGCGCGCTGATGGGCCAGGGCAACGACTTCGTCGAGAAGTACGATCTCTCGGATATCAAGGTGCTGGGCACCGTCGGCGAACCGATCAACCCCGAAGCCTGGAACTGGTATAACGAGGTGGTCGGCAAGGGAAACTGCCCCATCGTCGACACCTTCTGGCAGACCGAGACCGGCGGCCACCTGATCACCCCGCTGCCCGGCGCCATCGCCACCAAACCCGGCTCGGCAACCAAGCCCTTCATCGGCGTGCAGCCGGTGGTGCTGGAAACCGAATCCGGCAAGGAGATCACCACGACCGAAGCCTCGGGCGTGCTAGCCCTCAAGGATAGCTGGCCGGGGCAGATGCGCACCGTTTGGGGCGATCACGATCGCTTCCAGGCCACGTATTTCCAGCAATACAAGGGCTATTACTTTACCGGCGATGGCTGCCGGCGCGATGCTGACGGCTATTACTGGATCACCGGGCGCGTCGATGACGTGATCAACGTCTCCGGGCACCGCATGGGCACCGCCGAGGTCGAATCTGCTCTCGTCGCGCATTCCAAGGTCGCCGAGGCCGCGGTCGTGGGCTATCCCCACGACATCAAGGGCCAGGGCATCTATGCCTATGTCACCCTGATGACCGGCGAAGAACCCAGCGACGAGCTGCGCAAGGAGCTCGAGGCATGGGTGCGCGCGGAAATCGGTCCGATCGCCAAGCCCGACCTGATCCAGTGGGCGCCCGGCCTGCCCAAGACCCGTTCGGGCAAGATCATGCGCCGCATCCTGCGCAAGATTGCCGAGAACGATTACGGCAGCCTCGGCGACACCTCGACCCTTGCCGATCCCAGCGTGGTCGACGATCTGATCGAGAACCGCCGCAACCGCTGATCCGCCCGCACATGGCGCGCATATCGCCCCCCGCACGGCCCCGGCCCTGCGGGGGTTTCTTTTTGTCGCTAACAAGCGAGACCAGCGTCGCTATCGTCCTATTGTAGGCGGCAGGGTGCCGACAGATCCGGCGCCACCACCTTTAACATCCGGACGAGACCCCATGTCGTTGCTGGCACCCGACAGCCCGAGACTGCCCTCCCGTGCGCTGCACGGCATTCTCTGCGTCGAAATCGGGATGCTGCTCTTCGTCGCCCAGGACGCGATGATGAAGACCATGCTTGAATCCTATCCGGTCTGGCAGTTGATCTTCGTGCGGGCGGTCGTGTCGGTGCTGTTGCTGCTGCCGCTGGTGGCGCTTCTGGGGGCGCCGCACCGGCTGCGCACGCCCCTCTGGCCGCTGCATCTTGCGCGGGCCATGCTGTTCTCGCTGGGGTTTTCGATGTTCTACGCGGCCTTCCCCTATATGGGGCTGGCCGAAGTGACCACGATCTTCTTCTCGGCGCCGCTGATCACCGCCCTGATGGCGACGGTGTTTCTCAAGGAAACCATCGGTATCCACCGGGCCTGGGCGCTGGCTGTGGGGTTTGTCGGCGTGATCATCGCGATGAACCCCGCAGGCGAGGCGTTTTCCTGGGTCGCCGCTCTGCCGCTGACCTGCGCCGTGACCTATGCCGCGTCGCAGATCATCGCCCGGCGCATCGGCGACCGCGAAAGCACGCTGACCGTGGGGCTATACACGCTTGGTTTCTCGGGGCTGATGATCCTGCCGATGGGCTGGGCCTTCAACCAGATCCTACCGCAGGGGGCGGGCTTCGCGCATCTTGCCTGGCCGCCCGTTTCGGTCTCTTTCGCGGACCTGCCCGGCCTCGCGCTTCTCGGCCTCCTGGGGATGGCGGGTTACATGCTGTTGTCGCGCGCCTATCAGGTCGCCAATGCCAGCCTCGTGGCGCCGTTCGATTATACCTATCTTCCGTTCGCGGCGCTGATGGCCTATGCCCTCTGGGATGAAATTCCACCAGCCAACACGCTGATCGGCATGGCGCTGATCGTGGGCAGCGGGCTCTACCTTGGCTATCGCGAATTGCGCGCCGGGCGCGACACGCCCGAGCCCGCCATCGTCGCCGAAGGGGTCTTCGTGCCCGGCAGCCCACTGCCCCAGCAGATCCCCGAGGAGGAAGACGCCCTTTGACTCATACCGCCTTGAACCTGCCACAGCGTGATCTGCGTGGCATCGTCATGGTGTTCTGCGCCGGGGTGCTGTGGTCTACCGTGGGGCTGGGCATTCGCCTGATGGAGGATGCGCTGGTCTGGCAGATCCTGTTCTATCGCTCGGTCAGCCTCTCGCTGCTGCTTTACGTGGTGATCCGCCTGCGCAGCGGGCGCAGCCCCTTCGCGCTGGCCCGCGCCACCGGGCTGCCCGGTGTGATCGCGGGGCTGTCGCTGGTTGGTGCCTATACCGGCGGGATCTACGCCGTTCAGACCACGTCGGTGGCCAACGCGATGCTGCTTTTCGCCAGCGCGCCCCTGCTGGCGGCGGTGCTTGGCCGGGTGATCCTGAGCGAATCCGTCCGCCCCCAGACCTGGGTGGCGATTGCCGTGGCCTGCGCAGGGATCGTGGTGATGGTCTGGGACAAGACAGGTGATTCGGCGCTCAGGGGAAATCTGGCCGCGCTCGGCTCGGCAACGGGCTTCGCGGTCTTCACCGTGGCCCTCCGATGGGGGCGCGCCGGCGAAATGATGCCGGCGGTTTTCCTCTCGGGTCTGTTCGCCGTTCCGATCATGGGCGCGATCTGCCTCGGGTCCGGCCTCTCGCTGGTGGTCTCGCCGCATGATACCGCGCTCTCGCTTGGCATGGGCGTGTTCCAGGTCGGCGCCGGACTCATCCTGTATACCATCGGCTCAAAGACCGTTCCGGCAGTGGAACTGACGCTGCTTTCGCTTGCCGAAGTGGTGCTTGGCCCGCTCTGGGTCTGGCTGGCTCTGGGCGAAACCGCCACCGCCAACACGCTCCTGGGCGGCGCGGTCCTGCTTGGCGCAATCGCCGGAAACGCGCTTTCCGGCGCCCGGCGCAAGCCGCCTCCGCCGATCGTGTGACCTCACGGGGCTGCATGAGCCGCGTCAGCATGTTAGTCTGATCCGGCCTTCGACCAACAGCATTTCAAAGAGAGGTCAAGACAATGCAGAAGACACTTATTGCCACCGCCTTCGCAGCAAGCCTGGCATTGACCGGCTGCATGACAGCAGAGCAGGAACGCCAGGCCGCAGGCGCGGCAATCGGCGGCAGCCTGGGGCTGATCACAGCCAAGGCGCTCGGCGCCAATGACAACTGGACGGTGGTCTCGACGCTGGCAGGGGCCGGCGCGGGCGTGCTCGTCGCGCGTAACCGCAACAACAATACCTGCGCCTATTCGCGCGGCGATGGCACCTATTACCGTGCCGCCTGCCCCTGACAAGGCATGATGACATCAGGGCGTCGCGCAGCAAAGCGCGGCGCCCTTTTTCATGTCAGCCCCGCCCGCGATAGGGCGCAACCCCCTGATCGGGAATCCAGACATCACTGGGCATTTCTCCGGTCTGGTAGAACACGTCGATCGGGATACCGCCGCGCGGATACCAATAGCCCCCGATCCGCAACCACCTGGGCTCAAGGAAATCGGCCAGGCGGCGCGCGATCGTCACGGTGCAATCCTCGTGAAAGGCGCCGTGATTGCGAAAGCTCCCCAGGAACAGCTTGAGCGACTTGCTTTCCACCAGCCATTCGCCCGGCACGTAATCGATCACCAGGTGCGCGAAATCCGGCTGCCCCGTCATCGGGCAGAGCGACGTGAACTCGGGTGCGGTGAAACGCACGTTATAGGCCACATCCGCCTGCGGGTTCCTGACCCGCTCCAGCTCGGCCTCATCGGGGCTCTGGGGCATCGCCGCCATGCCGCCCAATTGCTTGAGATCCTTGTAGATATCGTCGCTCATATCGTCTTTCCCGTCATACGCCGCGCTTGTTGCCCCACAGCATCACATGCAATTGCGGCAAGACCCGCGCCTGAAACCATCCATCCTGCGTGACCTTGTCCACAAGCCAGCGCATCCGCTCATCGACGCCCGCCTGATCGACCAGCGCATGATCGTCGTCGGGCGGCGGCGGCGTGTGGTTGCCCGGCTGCAAGAACAGCGGCAAATGCGGATAGCGCGCCGCCACGCCCTGCGCCCATTGGTAATCTGTCTCGTCGAAGATGACGATCTTCATCACCATATCCGCGCCCTGCCCCGCATCGACGCAGGCCTGGAACGCGGTCCAATCCACCTCCATCCCGCTCGAGGGCGGCTTGGGGCTGAGCACCAGCATGTCGAGATCGCGAAACCAGTCGCGCGCCACCGACCCCTGCGTCTCCAGCGCAAAGCAATAGCCCTTGTCGTGGCCCAGCCCGATCAGCCCCGCCAGGGGCTGGATCGCCGGGTTGCCACCTGACAGCGACACCAGCAAGGGCCGCCCGCCCGACAGGCGCGCAACCTCATCCATGACCGCCTCGGCGCTCATCGGGATCCAGCTCTCGCGATAGGCGCTTTCCACGGCATGCAGACTGTCGCACCACGAACAGCGGTAATCGCACCCGCCAAGGCGCACGAACACCGTCGGCACGCCGATCAGCGCGCCCTCGCCCTGGATCGTCGGGCCGAAGATCTCGGACACGCGAAGCGGGGTTTCGTCGCTCACGGCCGATACTCCGCCCATGTCTTCGGGGTCTCGCTCACGCGCACGGCCGTTACCTCGGGCCATTGCGCATGGCACCACTGAAAGAAATGCTTCGCCATGCGCTCGGCGGTGACGCAATCGTCGCCCAGCACATCGTTGAGGTGCCGGTGATCCAGTTCCTCGTCGATATAGCGCTTCAAACCCGCCAGATCGTGGTAATCGCGCACGAAACCGTGCTGGTTCAGCGTCTCGGAGCGCAGTTCCACGACGACAATGTAATTATGCCCGTGCAGGCGCGCGCATTGATGATCCTCGGGCAGGCCGAACAGCTGATGCGAGGCCGAGAAATGGAATTCCTTGGTGATCGTGTACATCACGCGACTCCCACGGTTTCGCGCCAGAAATCGGGATCGCCGTATTCGGTCGGGTCCGCGACCCCCGCAAGGTGAAACGCCTCTCGCCGCTCGACGCAGGTGCCACAGCGCCCGCAATGCACCTCGCCGCCCTTGTAGCAGGACCATGTCTGCGCAAACGGCGTGCCGTGGCGCGCGCCCTCGGTCACGATATCGGCCTTCGAGCCATTCACGAAAGGCGCATAGAGCGTGACATCCGCCACCCCCTCCAGCGCCCTCGCTTCCATCGCCTGAAAGGCGTCGATGAAACCGGGGCGGCAATCGGGATAGATGAAATGATCGCCGCCATGCACCGCCACGGCCACCGCATCCGCGCCCTCCGCCGCGGCCATGCCGAATCCCACAGCCAGCATGATCGCGTTGCGGTTGGGCACGACCGTCACCTTCATGGTTTCCTCTGCGTAATGCCCGTCCGGCACATCCACATCATCCGTCAGCGCCGACCCCGACAGCGCCGCACCGACGCCGCGCAGATCAACCACCCGATGCATCACACCCAGGCGCTCGGCGCAAAGCCGGGCGAAATCCAGCTCCTTGGCGTGGCGCTGTCCGTAGTCGAACGACAAAAGCCCCGCCAAATCCTGTTCGGCGGCGACCTTGTGGGCAAGCGAGACGGAATCCAGCCCGCCTGAGCAGATGACAATCGTCTTCATGATCTCGAGTCCTTGTTTTGAGCGGGTAGGCTGCGACCGCATGAAGCGCATCTAAGCGTTTCGGGTCTCGATGACAAGCATCGGCCTTGGCCCGTTGCGGTGCGGATTTCAACGCCGGTCTTGGATCGGTGCGTAGCAGCGGGCATACTCGCATGATGGAGATCGACGCCCTCGCCTTTGAACATGCCCCGGTCGGGCTGACGCTGCTGGAAAACCGCATCATTCGCCGCTGCAACCTCCAGTTCGCGGCGACCTTCGGCGGCGAAACGGCGGATTTCATCGATGTGCCGCTGGCGCGCTACTACCCTTCGATCGAGGATTACAGCCGCATCGGCGAACGCGCGCTGGCGATCATGCGCGACACCGGGCGCTATAGCGACGAGCGGGTGATGAAGCGCCGCGACGGCACGCTGTTCTGGTGCCGCGCGCGCGGGCAATCTGTCACGCCCGAAGACCCGTTTCGTCGCGGCGTCTGGTCCTTTACCGACCTCTCCGATGAACGCCCCGTTGTCGAACTGACCCGGCGCGAGCGCGAAGTCGCCATCCTCACCTGCCGGGGCATGACGTCCAAGGAAATCGGGCTGGAACTCGGGCTCAGCTACCGCACCATCGAAGTCTATCGCGCGCGTCTTCTCGACAAGTTCCAGGCGCGCAAACTCGCCGAACTCGTGGCCAAACTCTCGGGGATGCCGCTCTGAATTCGGCAAGAGGTCGCGTCTCACGGCTTTTCCCCTCGCAATCGCGGACAAACTGCCCCAGTTTGCGGGGAATTGACCGCTTTTCTAAGCCTCCCGCATGGCCTATAAGCGGCGAAAATCAAAAACACGATGGCGCGACGGCGTCCATCGCCAGCGTTCGAGGACCCCAATGTCGAACAAGACCCATGATTCAGACGTGACCTTCATCAAGGCCCTGGCCGAACTCCTGAACGAGAACGACCTCACCGAATTGCAGGTCAAGCGCGAATATGGCGATCATGACGCGCTCAGCGTGCGTGTCAGCCGCAAGCAGGAGGTCATCAACCACGTCACCGCCCCGGCACCCGGCCCCGCCGCACTGCCGTCGCCGACCGCACCCGCCTCCGGCCCGGTGGCAACGGGCGGCGCTTCGGGCGATGCGAGCGCGACCGACGACCCCGCCAGCCATCCCGGCGCCGTGACCTCGCCGATGGTCGGCACGATCTACATGCAGGCCGAACCCGGCGCGCCTTCCTTCGTCAGCGTCGGCGACAAGGTGGCCGAGGGCGACACCCTGCTGATCGTCGAGGCAATGAAAACCATGAACCACATCCCCGCCCCGCGCGGCGGCACCGTCAAGCGCATCCTCGTCGAGGACGGCGCAGCCGTGGAATACGGCGCACCCCTGATGATCATCGAATAAGGGCTCCTGCGCATGTTCGACAAGATCCTGGTAGCTAACCGCGGCGAGATCGCGCTGCGCGTCATCCGCGCCGCACGCGAGATGGGCATCCACACCGTCGCGGTGCATTCCACCGCCGACGCCGATGCGATGCATGTGCGCATGGCCGACGAATCCGTTTGTATTGGCCCGCCGTCCAGCTCCGAAAGCTACCTGTCGATCCCCGCGATCATTGCCGCCTGCGAGGTCACCGGCGCGCAGGCGATCCATCCGGGCTACGGCTTTCTGTCCGAGAACGCGAATTTCGTGCAGATCGTCGAGGATCACGGCCTTACCTTCATCGGCCCGACCGCCGAACATATCCGTGTCATGGGCGACAAGATCACCGCCAAGGACACCATGAAGGCGCTCGGCGTGCCGTGCGTGCCGGGCTCGGACGGCGGCGTCCCCACGCTCGACGAGGCCCGCCGCCTTGGCGGCGAAATCGGCTACCCGGTGATCATCAAGGCCACCGCAGGTGGTGGCGGGCGCGGCATGAAAGTCGCCGAAACCGCCGCCGACATGGAAAAGGCCTTCATGACCGCGCGTTCCGAATCCAAGGCGGCATTCGGCAATGACGAGGTCTATATAGAGAAATACCTCCAGAAGCCGCGTCATATCGAGATCCAGGTCTTCGGCGATGGCAAGGGCCGCGCCGTGCATCTGGGCGAACGCGACTGCTCGCTCCAGCGCCGCCACCAGAAGGTGCTCGAAGAGGCCCCCGGCCCCTGCATCACCGAAGAGGAGCGCGCACGCATCGGCAAGATCTGCGCCGAAGCCGTGGCCGCGATCAACTATACCGGGGCGGGTACCATCGAATTCCTCTACGAGGACGGCGAGTTCTATTTCATCGAAATGAACACCCGCCTGCAGGTGGAACATCCCGTGACCGAGGCGATCTTCGGCGTCGATCTTGTGCAGGAACAGATCCGCGTCGCCGAAGGCCACCCGATGTCCTTCACGCAAGAAGACCTGGTCATCAACGGCCACGCCATCGAAGTGCGCATCAATGCCGAGAAGCTGCCCGATTTCGCGCCCCGTCCGGGCCGGATCACGCAGTTCCACGCCCCCGGCGGGCTGGGCGTGCGGATAGATTCGGCGCTTTATGACGGCTACACGATCCCGCCCTATTACGACTCGCTGATCGGCAAGCTGATCGTGCATGGACGCGACCGCAACGCCGCCCTCACGCGCCTCAGCCGCGCACTGGGCGAACTGATCGTCGATGGGGTCGATACAACCGTGCCGCTGTTCCACGCCCTGTTGCAGGAACCCGATATCCAGTCGGGCAACTACAACATCCACTGGCTGGAAAAATGGCTCGCCACCAACCTTCAGGGCTGAGGCGCGCGCCTCAGCCACTTGGGATCAAGGTGAAGCCGCGGCATTGCGACCCAGCGGCCGCAAGGCTCTGGAACCAATGCCCATCCCCGGCCCCGGCACAAACATCGCCGAATCCGCGATCACATGGCGACATCCACCCGCCAGCACCGCATGGCGCGCCTGCGCCTGGTTGCCCCCACCGGTTCATGATCTTGAACAAGCATCATGTGGCGCCTTTGCCCTGACTCTCTTGCCGGTCCAACACCGCAAAGGGTAGTGAAGGATCAACTCCACCCCGCCGCCACCGGAAAAGCCTGCGAATTCTCATGAGTGATGCCACCGCCCCGCTGACCCCCGAGCTCCTGATTCAGGCCTATGGCGCCGGGCTGTTCCCGATGTCCGAGCATCGCGACGACCCCGAGATTTTCTGGGTCGACCCGCACTTTCGCGGCATCCTGCCGCTCGACGGGATTCACGTCTCGCGGTCGCTGGCGCGCCGGATCCGGCGGGGCGGCTACACGGTGACGCTCGATTCGGATTTCTCGGGCGTGCTCGATGCCTGCGCCGACCGCGCCGAAACCTGGATCAACGCCGAAATCCGCCGCCTCTACGTGGCACTGCACAGAATGGGGCGCGCGCATTCCCTCGAGATATGGCAGGACGGCGAACTGGCGGGCGGGGTTTACGGCGTGGTCCTGGGCAGCGCCTTCTTTGGCGAAAGCATGTTCTCGCGCCGGCGGGATGGCTCGAAACTTGCGCTGGTCCATCTTTGCGATCACCTGCGCAGCTGCGGGTTCACCCTGTTTGACACACAGTTCATCACGCCGCATCTGGCCAGCATGGGCGCGATCGAAATCACCCGCGCGGCGTATCGCGCGCATCTGCGCAATGCCCTTGCATTGCCTGCCTCGATCCTCGCGCAGCCCCTATGCAGCGACCGCTACTCGGTCCTGCAACGCAGCACCCAGACGTCGTAGCGCGCATGCTGCATCGCGTTGAGCGCCGGTGACGAGGCGATCATCCAGCCCTTGAATACAGGTGTCTCGACCTTGGGCTCCGTCACGGTGAGAAAGGCAAAGGCATCCGCCGCCGCGTCCCCGGCCGGATAGCGGCATTCCTGCAAGGTGACGGTCAGCTTGCCAAGCGCGCCGCTCTCGCCGGCCGCCAGCGTCAGGTCCACCGAGGTGCCGTTGATCTTGTCCAGCCCGCGCAACACCGCCCCGGTGCCGATCGACACCTCCTGCGCCTGCGTCGCCACCCCCGCCGCCAGCGCCAGCGCCAGGCTCAGGATCGCCGCCCGCAGTTTCATTCCGGGGTGCTTTCCTGATCGTCGCCCGCCACGAATTTCATCAGCAGCGACACCAGGCTCACCGAACTCTGGGTGAACTCGATCTCGTCGCCCGGCGCGAAATAGAACGGCGACCCACCGGGCAGGATCTCGACGTAATTGCCGCCCAACAGCCCCTCCGAGCTGACCGAAACCGCACTGTCATCGGGCACCTCGATGCCTTCGGTTACGGTGAATTCGGTAATCGCGCGATAGGTGGTCGGGTCCAGCGCTATGGTCGTGACGCGGCCCACCTTGACCCCCGCCATGCGCACATCGGTGCCCACATCGACCCCGTCGGCGCTGCGGAAACTTGCGCTCAGGCGGTATTCGCCCTGGCCACCGGCCGAAAAGCCTGTGACCTGCCCCGCATAGATCAGGAACCCGACGGCAGCCGCCAGAACGGCCCCGCCCACAATCACTTCCGTGGTGCTTTCCGACATATCAAACGCGCCCTTATTCCGGCGTCCACGCCTCGTAATCGCGCCGCTCTACCGGCTGGGCGCGGCGGATCGAACCCGCCGGGGCATAGGCCAGCGCCGTGCCCGTCAGGTTTTCCTCATGCGGCTTTTCCCACGGCTTGTGCACCAGCGGCGTTTCCGAGGGCGGCTCGTCATAGGTCCGGTGCAGCCAGCCATGCCAATCGGCGCTGATCCGGCTGGCCTCGGCCTCGCCGTTGAAGATGACCCAGCGCCGGTCGCCTTCGCGCGAGCGGTAAAAGATGTTTCCCTGCTCGTCCTCGCCTACCTTCACGCCCTTGCGCCACGTATAGAACTGGGTGTTGAGCGTCTGCCCGTTCCACCAGGTGACCGCACGCAGAAGGGTGTTGAGAATGCCCATGGGAACCTCCGATAAGTTGCCCCCTGATATGGCGCAATTGGCGGCAAAGGTCCAGTGCGCGATGCATGCATGCGCGACGCTCCTGCCACGCCCTCGTGCACCGCCTACCAGTAGTCGGGATTGTCGAAGGCGGCGACGCATCGCGCCCGCCCCCTGATCGGCTCGAGCGGCGCATCGTTCAGCGTTTGCGCCTGCCAGCCCTCGGGCTGGCTGAGCGGCAATGGGGCCGGCACCACCTCCTCAGTGACCGGCACGAATCCGGTCCGGGAATAATAGGCCGGATCGCCATAGGTCACCGCCACGTCCACGCCGCGACCGCGCAGCGCGTCGAGCCCGTGCGATATCAGCGCCTGCCCGATCCCCTCGCCCTGGCACCCGGTCGCGACGGCAACGGGTGCCATAAGGAATACATCGCGCGGATCGTCCTCGAATGTCAGGCGCGTGAACAGGATGCAGCCGGCGATCGCTTCATCGCGCCACGCCGAAAACACGATGATGTCCGCGGCTGGGGTCCGATCCAACAGCGCTGCGGTCAACAGGCCGATGGCTCGCCCCTCCTCGGGGCCTTCCGCGTCCGAGAACGCATCAGTGAACAGCCCGATGATGGCCTCGCGATCATCCCTGAAACCCGTGCGTATGCGCATTCCCCTTACCCTTCCCGTACAATTCGCGCGAACCAACCGCCGCGTAATGAAAAACCTGCCGCGGGAGCCGCGACAGGTTCAGGTTGTCTTTCTCCGGCAGACACGTCGTGACAGCGCCGTGGCCGGCTCAGCCCGCCGAGGCGCCTTCCTTTTTCTGATCGGCATAGATGATCAGCGGGGCAGCATCCGAATTCACCGCCTCTTCGTTGACCACGACCTCTTCGACGCCTTCCATGCCAGGCAGCTCGAACATCGTGTTGAGCAGGATATCCTCGAGGATCGAGCGCAGCCCGCGCGCGCCGGTCTTGCGCGCGATGGCGCGCTTGGCGATCGCCTTCAGCGCATCGTCGGTAAAGGTCAGCTGCGCGTTTTCCAGCTCGAACAGGCGCTGGTATTGCTTGATCAGCGCGTTCTTCGGCTGGGTCAGGATCGTGACCAGCGCATCCTCGTCCAGATCTTCCAGCGTCGCGATGACCGGCAGGCGGCCGACGAATTCCGGGATCAGGCCGAATTTCAGCAGATCCTCCGGTTCGAGATCCTTGAACACCTCGCCGGTGTTGCGGGCATCCACGTCGCGCACATCGGCACCAAAGCCCATGGCGCTGCCCTTGCCGCGCTGCGAAATGATCCGCTCGAGCCCCGCAAAGGCGCCGCCACAGATGAACAGGATATTGGTCGTGTCCACCTGCAGGAATTCCTGCTGGGGGTGCTTGCGCCCGCCTTGCGGCGGCACCGCGGCGACGGTGCCCTCCATCAGCTTCAGCAGCGCCTGCTGCACGCCCTCGCCCGACACGTCGCGGGTGATAGAGGGGTTCTCGGATTTGCGGGTGATCTTGTCGACCTCGTCGATATAGACGATGCCACGCTGCGCGCGCTCGACATTGTATTCGCTCGACTGCAACAGCTTGAGGATGATGTTCTCGACATCCTCGCCCACATAGCCCGCCTCGGTCAGCGTGGTGGCATCGGCCATCGTGAAGGGCACATCCAGAATCCGCGCCAGCGTCTGCGCCAGCAGGGTCTTGCCGCAGCCGGTCGGACCGATCAGCAGGATGTTGGATTTCTGCAGCTCGATATCGTTCTTGCCCGAATGATTGAGCCGTTTGTAATGGTTGTGAACCGCCACCGACAGCACCCGCTTGGCCATCGCCTGACCGATCACGTAATCGTCCAGAACCTCGCAGATTTCCTGAGGCGTCGGCACGCCCTCGCTGGATTTCAGCCCCGCACTCTTGGTTTCCTCGCGGATGATGTCCATGCACAGTTCGACACATTCGTCGCAGATGAACACCGTGGGGCCCGCGATCAGCTTGCGCACCTCGTGCTGGCTTTTGCCGCAGAAGCTGCAATAGAGGGTGTTTTTGCTGTCGCCGCCAGAGTTATTCGACATTGCGTACCTTTCGGGCCGTGCCCAGCAGTTTCCCGCCCCCTCGGGGACGGTCTCTTGATCCCTTCCCAGCCAGCTTAAGACAGGTGGTTGAGCACCACAATGTCAAAATGGCTGGCATTCGCCCAACCCCGGAGGGCCGGGCGCTCAGCTGCCCTCGCCCTCGGTCTTGACCCGGTTCTCGACGATCTCGTCGATCAGACCCCAGGATTTCGCTTCCTCGGGCGACATGAAGTTGTCACGCTCCAGCGCATCCTCGACCTTCTTGAGCGTCTGCCCTGTATGACGCACATAGATCTGGTTCAACCGTTTCTTGAGCTTCAGCGTCTCTTCGGCGTGGATCATGATATCCGTCGCCTGGCCCTGGTAGCCGCCCGAGGGCTGGTGGACCATGATTCGGCTGTTGGGCAACGAGAAGCGCATGCCCTTTTCGCCCGCCGTCAGCAGCAGCGACCCCATCGAGGCCGCCTGCCCGATGACCAGCGTGCTGACCTTGGGCTTGATGTACTGCATCGTGTCATAGATCGACAGACCGCTCGTCACCACGCCGCCGGGGCTGTTGATATACATGCTGATCTCTTTGGACGGATTCTCGGCCTCGAGATGCAAGAGCTGTGCCACGATCAGGCTGGACATGCCGTCATGCACCGGCCCGTTGACGAAGATGATCCGCTCCTTGAGCAGGCGCGAGAAGATGTCATAGGCCCGTTCACCCCGGCTGGTCTGTTCGACCACCATGGGCACCAGTGTATTCATGAAGGTATCGTAAGGGTCTGTCATATCTGCCCGCCTGTTAGAATGTTTCGATCTTTACCGCTCAGGTGCTAACGGAGTCTTAGTCTCGCGCCCCAGACGCTGCAAGGGGAAGCGCCATTGTTTTACTTGCCGCGCCGGGCGGCGCGGATCATGCCGTTTCATGCGAAAACCCCCGGCATCGCTGCCGGGGGCTTCGTCTTGCTTGGTATGGCCGCGCGGTGTTCAGCCGAACATGTCCTCGGTGATTCCCGCATACCAGCCGATGCTTTCCTCATAGGTCGCCTTGCGCAGGGCCGCATCCTCGCCGGTGTCGCTGATGAACCCGTCCACCTTCGAGATCTTCTCCTCGGTCGCCTCGTAGGAAGCGCCCACCTTCACGCCGTCATCGGTGTCGATGAGGCTCCAGCAGGTGTTCGAGAACTTGGCCGGGAACACCTTGGACCCGGTCAGCGCGCCGCGCACCGCCATGGCCGCGACCTTGGCCTGGCTGTTGGCCGAGAAACCCGACTTGGGCATGTCGCCCTGGCTGGTGGCGTCGCCTAGAACGTGGATGTTCTCGTCCATGCGCGACTGCATCGTCGCGGGCACCACCGGCGCCCAGTTGCCCTCGGTGATCCCCGCCATGTCGCAGATGCGCCCGGCCTTCTGCGCAGGGATCACGTTGCAGACATCGACCTTCTCGACCGTGCCGTCGATATTCAGCGTCATCGCATCGGGATCGACGCTGACATTGCCGCCGCCGAAATCCGGGCCGATCCGCTCGATCATGCCGCTATAATGCTTCTGCCAGCCCTCCTCGAACAGCGCCTGCTTAGAGAACTTCTCCTTGGGGTCGGCAATCAGGATCTTGGCGGTCGGATTGATCTCCTTCAGGAGGTGCGCGACCATGCTGATCCGCTCATACGGCCCCGGCGGGCAACGGAACGGGTTGGGCGGGGCGACCATCGCAAACCGTCCCCCCTCCGGCATCGCCTCGATCTGCGCCTTCAGCAGCTCGCTCTGGCTGCCGGCCTTGTAGGCATGGGGCATCTTGTTCTGCGCCGCGACGCTCCAGCCGGGCACGGCATCGTCGACAAAGTCGATACCGGGGCTCAGGATCAGCCGGTCATAGGGCAGCACCGCACCCCCTGCCAGCGTCACGGTCTTTGCGTCGCGGTCGATGCCCACGGCCCAGTCATGCACGACATTGATACCGTATTCGCTCGCGAGCGTGCCATAGCTGTGCCCGATCGAGCTCAGCTCGCGGAAACCGCCGATATAGAGGTTCGAGAAGAAGCAGGTGTAGTAGGCCCGGGTGGGCTCCACCAGCGTCACGTCGATCGCGCCGTCGCTGTCCTTCGCAAGATAGCGCGCCGCCGTCGCGCCACCCGCTCCGCCGCCCACGACCACGACGCGCGGTTTGCCCTGCGCCCTCAGCATCGGGGCCGACAACATCGCCGCCGCGGCAGCGCCGCTGCCGATAAAGGCTCGTCTGTTCAAGGTCATTTCAGTCTCCTCCCAAAAATCGGCCGGTCAGTCCGACCTACTCAATACTCTGGAAATACGCCGCCAGCGCGGCGATTTCCTCATCCGACAGCCGCCCGGCCATCATCTGCATCACCGGATGCGGGCGGAGCTTGCGCTTGTAGGCATGCATGGCGACCACGAAATCATCTTCGGGCCAGTTGGTGATCGACGGGATACCCTCGTCATTGCCATCGGCCTGGTGACAGATCTTGCACTCGCTCGACAGGTATTCACCGTATTCCTCGTCTCCCACCAGCGCCAGCACTTCGGGGGCCAGTTCCACCTCGCGCGGGCGGGCCGTCGGGTCGGCCTCGGGGATGTTCTGCGGGTTGGCCGAATAGCGGCGCAGATAGGCCAGGATATCGGCGCGCTCCTGCGGATCTTCCAGCCCGTCAAAGCTCATCCGCGTGGCACTGACCAGCGCCTTCGGGTTCTCGAGATAGGCATCGAGCTTGTCCAGGTGCCAGACCAACCCATCCGCCCCGGCCCGGCGCAAGCCGTCCGAATAGCGGAAACCCTCGGCAACCGACGCCGCCTTGCGTCCGAAAATCCCGTTGAGATGCGGTCCGATACCGTTCTCGGCGCCCTTTCCGACTTCGTGACAGCCCGAACACATCCCGAACAGTTCCTCGCCTCGCTCGGGATCGCCGATCGCCTCGGCCCCGGCCGACGCGGCACTCAGTATCAGAGCGGCCAGACCGGCCGCAAACCTACCATACGTCCGGATCAATACCCTTCTCCTCCAACTCGGCGAACTTGTCCTGAAGATAGCGCTGGAACGGCTGCTTGCGATATTCGCCCAGCTCGACATATTCCAGCGACGAGAGATAGTGGAACGGCTTGAGATACCCCGGCAGGCGCAGGGTTTCCGCATCCCGCATGTTCCCGGCACCGGCATTCTCGGCGGCGAACAGGATCGTCGTGGGGGTGTAGTTCACGCCCCATTTCTGAGCCAGCGCACGCTCCTCCAGCGCTTCGCCGTCGAAATCGACCACCTCTCTCGCGCCCCACAGGTCCAGCTGCACGACATCGAAATGATTCTGGATATAGCCGGTGACCTCGTCGCGGGCGAAATTGACCTCGTGCAGCTCGCGGCAATAGGGACAGCCCTTCTGCTCGAAAAGCACCATCAGGTGGCGGCCTCGTCCGGCGGCATCGGCCAGATCGTCGGGCAGTTCCAGAAAGCTGTCCATGAACCAGGGTTGCTTGTGCAGCCCGTCATCGCCCAGTTCGGCGGCAAAGGCTGATCGCGCTGTGACGGCGCTTGCCGCAAGCGTGCTCAGCAATGTTCGGCGTGTTATCATGGTGCCCTCCTCCCAAAGGTTCATCACCAGTTTACGCCAGTTCGCCCTCTCGGGGCAAAAACAACAGGGCCGGCGCGTGGCCGGCCCTGTTCACCATTCCGCTATTGCGAAAAGGACTTCAGATATTCGATCACCGCGGCGATGTCCTCGTCCTTGCGCAGCCCCTTGAAGGACATCTTGGTGCCTTTGACGTAACCGCGCGGATCGGCAAGGAAGGCCGCGAGGTTCTCCTCGCTCCAGACCTCGCCCGCTTCGCCCATGCTTTCCAGCGTCTTGGAGTAGCGGAAACCGTCGACGGCCGCTTTCGGATGCCCGACGATGCCGTTCAGCTGCGGCCCGACGCGGTTCGTGGCGCCCTCGCCGACCTGGTGGCATGCCTTGCACTGCCGAAAGACGCTTTCGCCTTCTTCCACCAGCGCCATATCCAGCGCGTCACCTTCGGCGGCGGGCTCGGACTCTGCCGGGGCCTCGCTTGCTGCTGCGCTTTCAGCGGCGGGTTCAGCGGCCTCGGCCACGGCCTCGATCTTCTCGTCGGCGGCGGTGTCGGCATTGGCCTCTTCCATTGCCGCGCCCGCTTCGGCTTCCGCCCCTTCATCCGGGGTCACGTCCAGCACGGTGGCATGCATGGTGATCTCGACACTGTCCTTGCAGTTCTCCATGCACGCTTCTTCGCTGAAGCGCCCATATTCCGTCTCGGGGCGGTCATCCACGATGAACCCGTCGGCATTGGGCATCTCGACCTCAAGGAAATTATCCTTGGACAGAACGAAATCCTCATCCACCAGGTAGTTGGAATACAGGATATAGGCCACGATCGCATAGGTCTCGTCGGCGCTCAGCGTTTGCGCCCCGCCGAACGGCATCGAGCGATGCACGTAATCCCACACGGTCGACAGATACGGCCAATAGGAGCCGACCGTCTTGACCGGATCGCGGTCCGCCAGCGTGCCGTCACCCCCGGCCAGCTTGGGCCAGTTGTCGACACCTTCGGCGAAATCGCCGTGGCAGACGGCGCAGTAATCGACGAACAGTTCCTCGCCATCCATCACCGAGCCCGACCCTTCCGGCAGGCCCGAACCGTCAGGGCGCACATCCACGTTCCAGGCGGCGATCTCCTCGGGCAGCGCCTCGCGTCCCAGACCCAGCCGCTTGGCGTCGGCCGCTTCCTGCGCGCGGGCGGCAGCGATGAACATCATGTCGGGCGAAGCCGAGTCCGCCGCCATGCGCGGTGCATCCTGCGGCATCGGCGCGACAAAGCGGTCGGCGAAATTATAGGCCCCGACCATCAGCGCCGCCGAAGCGACCCCGAGCACCGAGTATAGCTTAAGAGACTTCGACATTCTCTGCCTCCCCGTTCTCCTTGACCCACCAGGTCTGGATGCAGTTGTTGTGGTAGATCGAGTTCTCGCCCCGGACCTCGCGCAGCGCGTCCTTGGTGGGCTGGACATAACCCGTCTCGTCATGCGCGCGCGATTGCAGCAGCATCTCGCTGCCGTCCCAGTCGATCTCGAGATAGAACCGGGTCAGCGCCTTGTTCTGGCCTTCCGTGGCCAGTCGCGCCTGCTGCCAGTTCATGCCGCCATCGGTCGACACGTCGACGCGGGTGATCTTGCCGTGGCCCGACCATGCAAGCCCGGTGATGACCAGCGGACCGGCGCCATGCGTGATCGGTGATTGCGGGCTGGGGCTGGTAACGACCGATTTGGCGTCCATGACCCAGGTCCATTTGCGGCTGGTGCCATCGGCCAGCGTGTCGGTGTATTTGCTGGTCTCCTCGCGGCTTTCCACGGGGCCGTCCATCACCTCGATGCGGCGCAGCCATTTGACCCACATGTTGCCTTCCCAGCCAGGCACGACCAGACGCACAGGGTAACCATGCTCCTTGCGCAGCGCCTCGCCATTGGCCTTGAAGGCGACCAGAACGTCGTCCAGCGCCTTGTCCATCGGGATCGAACGCCCGTTCGAGGACGCATCCGCGCCTTCGACGTAAACCCACTTGTCCGACAGATCGCCGGTGGTCTCCATGCCCGCTTCGGTCAGAAGCGTGCGCAGCGAGACGCCGGAATATTCCATGTTGTGGATCATGCCGTGGGTGAACTGCGCGCCATTCAACTGCGCGCCCGCCCATTCCATGCCGGTATTGGCAGCGCATTCGCAGAAATAGACGTGGTTCTCGCGCGGGAAGCGTTCAAGATCGGCGTAGGTAAAGATCATCGGCTTGTCGACAAGCCCGTTGATCATCAGCCGGTAGTCTTCCTTCTTCAGCTCGATGGCACCCGAATGGTGACGCTCAAAGGCGCAGCCCTGCGGGGTGATCGTGCCGTCAAGCGCGTGGATCGGGGTGAAGTTGATCGAGCTGATCGTATCCGCCGTCAGCCACTCCACGTTGCGCCGGATCACGTCATCCTCGAAACGGATCGGCATCCCGTAGGGGGTGGCGTCCACGCCCTCGCCCAGGCCGCTGGCCCATTCCTGAACTTCGGTGATCAGCGGATCGGGTTCGGCGGCGCGCGCCATCCCGGCGCCCGCCACGGCCCCACCCGCCGCCACCGCGCCCTTCAGGAACGCGCGGCGCGAAGCACCCTTCTTTTCGGTCTCGGCTGTCATCTGTCCAAAGCCTCCTCTTACAACATCATATTCATCTATATGCATTTGTCGGATAGATGAAGATGAAATCTCCTCTGTCAGTCGGCCGCGGCCGCCTTAAAGGCCGCTGACCTTCACGCTCGTGTTCGGTTCAAGGGAAACCGTGCCCAGCTTGCGGATGTGGTTTTCCACAACGTCCCAGATCTGCGGTCCCTCGGTGCCCTCGTTGACGCTGGCCCAACCGGCCACGACATAGTTGCGCGACGGGTCGATGGCCTCGCCGGTGCTCAGCAATGTCATGTCGCTGATGCGCTCGCCCTGGGGCTTCGAGATGTCGATCGCATAGGCCATGCCGCCGATCCGCACCATGTCGCCGCCCTGCTGGTAGTAGGGGTCGGGGTTGAAGATATTGTCGGCCACGTCCTCGAGGATCACCTTGATGAACTCGCCCGTCATCTCGCTGCGATAGGCCTTGCCATAGGTCATCGAGGTGACGTTCCAGATATCCTCGCGGGTGATGTCGTCGCCGGGAACGAGGCTCGGCCCCCAGCGCACGCCGGGGCTCATGGCGATCTCGGCATCGCGCTCGCTCAGCAGCGCGTCGCAGATCAGGTCATCCCAGGACCCGTTGAAATTGCCGCGCCGGTACAGCAGGCTGTCGGTCTGGCCGATCACCTCGCTCAGATCGCTGGCATAGGGCGCGCGCTGCTCGTCGATCAGGGCCTGCATCTCGCCATCGGGCTCGATCACGTCGCTGAAGATCGGGATCAGCTTGTGGCGGAAGCCCATCATCTGCCCGTCGCGCACATCCAGGTCGACGCGGCTCACGAATTTGCCGTTCGAGCCGCTGGCGATGATGATCGTGTCGCCCACCAGCACCGGCTCGGGCAGCGCGTCATGGGTGTGCCCCGACAGGATCACGTCGATCCCGCTGACCATGCCGGCCATCTTCTTGTCCACGTCAAAGCCGTTATGGCTGAGGCAGACCACCAGTTCCGCACCCTGGTCGCGCACCTCGTTGACCATCTGCTGCATGTTGTCGTCGCGAATGCCGAAGCTGTAATCGGGGAACATCCAGCCGGGATTGGCGATCGGCATATAGGGGAAGGCCTGGCCGATCACGGCGATCTTCACGCCGCCGCGCTCGTAGAACTCGTAGGGTTTGAAATCGGCCGCGGGTTCGTCCCACTCGGCGTCGAAAATGTTCTGCCCCAGTGCGTCGTAGGGCAGCCCCTCGACCAGCTCGCGCACGCGGTCCTGACCCAGGGTGAATTCCCAGTGAAAGGTCATCGCGTCGGGCTTCAGCGCATTCATCACGTTGACCATGTCCTGGCCTTCGGTGTGATAGCAGGTATAGGAGCCATGCCAGGTGTCGCCGCCATCCAGCAACAATGCGTCGGGGCGCGCGGCACGGATCGCCTTGACCACGGTGGCCACGCGGTCCAGCCCGCCGACCCGGCCATATTCCTTCGCCAGCGCCGAGAAATCATTGTAGGTCAGCGCGTAATGGCTGGGGCTGCCATCGTCGATGCCATAAAGCTTGCGGAAATCCGCGCCGGTGACATGCGGCACCTCGCCCTTGTTGGGGCCGACGCCGATATTGATCTCCGGCTCGCGGAAATAGATCGGCTTCATCTGCGCGTGAATGTCGGTGACATGAATCAGGCTGACATTGCCGAACGTGTCGAATTCCAGCAATTGATCCTGCGTCAGCGCCTGCTGCGCAGCCAGTTTCGCCCAGTTGCCGAAACCCGATGCACCATAGAGCGCCGAGGCCGCCATGCTGACCTGAAGAAAATCGCGACGAGAAATCATGTCTGACTCCGAGTGGTTAGAGGTCTGCCGGTCCGCACATCTGGCGCGGGAGCCGATCGAGGCATCGCGGCCTCCGGTTTGAATGTCATGCAGGCAACGGCGCGGCCGGGGCAGCTGTCGCCGCCCCGGCCAGTGTCATCTCAGTTGCGCACCGAGGGGCCTTCGACCGACAGGCCGTTGCCGCGGCTTGCGACGTAAAGCTCCAGCGCCACGAACTCGTCGCTGCCCGGGCTAAAGGTATGCGCGCGGGTATCGCGGATGCAGCCCTTGAAGCGGCCATGTGCTGTGTTCAGCTTGGCGTTCTTCAGACGGTAGGTCGGGAAACCGTTGATCTGCCCCTGGCTCAGGTGGTCGGCGCGGATCATGTTGCCGTAATTGTCCTCGTGACAATTGGCGCAGCTCAGTTCCAGCTGGCCGAAACGGGTATAGTAGATTTCCTTGCCCTTTTCCCAGGTTTCCTGGGCCGGACCGTCGATCTTCACGTTCACCGGCATGCCGCGCGACTGCAGCGCGATCAGGGCTTCCATGTTCGCCATCGGGCCGCTGTCGTATTTGTAGGGCTCGGCGCCCATGTTGTTCACGCGGCAATCGTTGATCTGCATGGCGACGGTCTGCACCTCGCCGGCCTTTTCATCCCATTTGGGATAGACCGCGCGCACACCTGTCATGCTGCTTTCATCCTCGTGGCAGGACGCGCAGGACTTGCCCTCGGAGCCTTCGACGGCGTTCCACTGATCCCGGCCCGCATCGACAAAGATCATGCCGGGGTTGTCGAAATCGTCCATCTCCAGCGCTTGTGTCTCGTCCGAGCGGAAATGCCAACCGGACATGATCTGGTCCATGTTGACGTCTTCCATATGCGCGGGCAGAGGCGCTTTCGTGGTCATCTCCAGCTCGCCGTTGATGATGAGCGTGTCATCATCCGGGTCCGCCGCAGCGATGCCCGGCACGGCCAGCATCAGGGCTGCCACGGCTGTCATTGCATTGAATTTCATGCGTTCCTCCCTTTGGTGGCCCCGCCTTTCCCCCTCGAAGGTCCGGCAGGGCACCATTATAATTATATTCGATCAGCCAACCGTGACCGATTGCGTGTCTTCGTAGACCGACCCGTCGTCGTCATACCAGGTGAACTTGAAATCACCGGATTCAGGCACTTTGGCCTCGAATTCGAAATACGGATTGGTCGAGATCGCGGGCTCCATCTTGACGTCCACGACGCTCTCGCCGTTGAACTCGCAGGTGAAGCGATTGATGATCGAGCGCGGGATCACGTTGCCGCTGCTGTCCTTGCGCTGACCGGATTCCATCGGGTGGCTGATCAGCGTCTTGAGGACGACAACCTCGCCGGCCGAGGCCGACTTCGGCGCTTTCACGCGGGGGCGTACATTCTCTGCCATAGTTCTCTACTCCTTCTCGCTCAGCCGCCGCAGCCGCCGATGGTGACCTTGACGTTCTTCTGCGCCTTGGCAAAGCTGCCGTCGGCCAGCTTCGCAATGGCGATCACGTCCTGCGTGCCGGCCAGGCGGATACGGGTCTTTGCGCGCTGCGCTCCGGCCAGCGGGCCGAAGTTGAACGTCGCCACGCCCGGTGTCGGGTTGCCGGCGGCCAGCACCATGATCGCGCTTGCGCCTTCGGCGCTCACTTCGATCGGCACGGTGTTGCCGTTCTCGGCGATCTCCGGCGCATCCAGCTCGACGCCGGAATCGCCCATGTCGGCACCGCCGGTGAACGCTGCGATCGCGTCATCCACGGCCGAGGCCATCGCGGGCATCGGCAGCGTCACCACCGCGGCAGCGGCGGCCCCGATGACCAGGGTTTCGCGTCTTGTGAAATCCATCTTCATCTCCTTGATAAACGTGACCCGGTCACTGTTCCTTCTGTGTCACCAGGAAGGCGACCACATCTTCGATTTGCTCCGCCGTCAGCAGCGGCTCGAGCGGACCCTCGGCTGCCTTGCCGGTATAGCCGTTGCCGGGACGGATAAAGCCATCCACCCGGTAGTAGGACGGCATCATCGTGCCCGGATAGACATTGTTCGCATCGGACAGGATGCCGCGCAGCTCGGCTTCGTTCCAACGGTCGCCGACACCGTCCAGCGTCGGGCCGATATTGCCCTGGAAGGGCACGTCGGCCAGCGACGAGATCTGGTGGCAGGCCACGCAATTGCCCAGCGACCGCTTGCTCAGAACCTCGGCGCCCTTCTCGGGATCGCCCGGTTTCCCGGTCAGCGATTCGGCGACTGCGCCGTAATCGTCGAACTGAACGTCGCCCGGCGCCACCGGTTCGGCGAATGCAGAGCCGGCCGCAAGCGCGCTCGCCGCCAGAATTGTCGTTGAAAGCTTCATGTTTCCTCCCTTGGCTACCATGTTCTGAGTTTCGATAGCTCGGTATACAGTAGGCCACCAGATACGGACGACGCAACAACAAATTCACGATTGTGAATTTCTCGCCTGCCCGCCTCCGGCCGCGCGGTTTCTATTCAGTCCTGCTTGCTCTGCCGCTCCTGAATGCGACGGGCGTGGTATCTCTGGAAATCCTCCCCGTTTTCCATGTCATATCGTTTCTCGTTGACCCAGGTATACATGTCCAGAGTCGTCCCCTTCTGGAAGGCGCCGGGCATCATGGCCACCGCCGCATCCTTGGCGGACATCCCCTCGTCCACCTCCTCGGGCAGGAAGATCACTGTCGGCGTGAACAGAATCCCCCATTTGCGCAGCATGTCCTTCTCGGGCAGCGATTCCCCGTCCAGATCGGTGACCTCCCGGTCGCCATGCAGGTTGATCTGCACCACGAAGAAGTTGTCGGAAATATACTGCGCGATTTCGGGCTGCGGATAAACCTCTTCGTGCATCATCTTGCAATAGATGCAGCCGCGCTGCTCGATCATCAGCGCCAGGCGTTTGCCCTCGGCATTGGCCTCGGCAAGGTCCTCGCGCAGATCGAGGAACGTCTCGCGCATCCAGGGCGACTTGTGCAGCCCGTCATCGCCCACATTCGCGGCCAGCCCCGGCAGGCTCATCGCTGCAAGCGCCAGCAGAACCGCCGCCATAAACTTTCTCATGTCTTTCCTCCCTCGACGTGAACGGCCCTAGCCCAGCGACTGGAAACTCGGGAACCATTCGATCATGAAATTGGCGATGACATTCACCGCGTTGGTGGCGATCAGCACCGCAAAGACGATCAGCATCGCGCCCATCACCTTTTCTACATAGGCCATGTATTTGCGCTTGCTCTGCATCCAGCTCAGGAACGGGCGCGCAAACAGCGCCGCCACCACGAAGGGCGCGGTCATCGCCAGCCCGTAAACCAGCAGCAGCAAGGCCCCCTCGCCCACGCTGCCCATGCCGCTCGCGACCATCAGGATCGCCGCCAGCGCCGGGCCGACGCAGGGCGTCCAGCCAAATCCGAAGGCCAGCCCCATCACGTAGGCGCCCAGCACCGTGGTCGGCTCGGCCGTGCTTTCGATCCGCGCCTCGCGATAGAGAAGCGGGATGCGCACGACCCCCAGGAAATGCAGCCCGAACACGAACAGGATCGCCGCCGCCACATAGCTCAGCGGCTGGCGCCACTGCGCAAAGGCCTGCCCCAGCGCCGTCGCCCCCATACCCAGCAGCACGAAGATCGTGGTGACGCCCAGCGCAAAGAACACCGCCGAGATCACCAGCCGCTTCTGCGCCCCCTGCGCGATCGCGCCATCGCTGCGCAGCTCGCTCATCGACAGGCCCGCCATGTAGCACAGGTAGAAGGGAACCATCGGCAGGATGCATGGCGTGAAAAACGACAGCAATCCCGCAAGAGCCGCGCCCGCATAGGAAATATCGAGCATTCGCGAAGCTCCTTGTGAAAATGACATATTCAAATTAGGTTGTATGAGCACCCAACGTCAATTGGTTATCTCATGGTCTTTCGTCTATTCGCCGGTTTGCTGATCCCGCTCTGGATCGCCCTTGCACCGGCCGCGCATGCGGTGGAACTCATCATGGTGGAGCGCGCGGGCTGTCACTACTGCATCCAGTGGAAGGACGAGATCGGCCCGATCTATCCCAGGACCGAGGCAGGCGCCTATGCGCCGCTGCGCATGATCTCCATCTCCGAGGCCCCGCCTGATGGCGTCGATTTCGTCCGCCCGGTCCTGTTCACTCCGACCTTCGTGCTGGTGGATGACGGGCGCGAACTCTCCAGGATCGAGGGCTATCCCGGCGAGGATTTCTTCTGGGGGCTGCTCGAGATGATGTTGACCGAACACACGGATTTTGCACAACCCGCGAAAACGAACTAAAAACTGCGCCAACAAGAACCCGATGCAAACCGGGAGCAATGGCCGATGGGGACGGAAACCTGAACGATGGTACTTCCTGTTTTTGATACTTCGCTCAGCGAAGCCGAAATGGACCAGATGGTCGAGAACGCAACCAACGCCTCGAATTTCCTCAAGGCGATCAGCCACGAGGGGCGGTTGATGATCCTCTGTCACCTCGTTTCGGGCGAGAAATCCGTGACCGAACTCGAAGAACTGCTTTCGGCGCGCCAGGCGGCGGTTTCCCAGCAATTGTCGCGCCTCAGGCTCGAAGGGCTGGTGGTGCCGCGCCGCGAAGGCAAGACGATCTATTACCGCCTCGCCGACAATCGCCCGCGCCGTGTACTTGAACTGGTCTATGAACTATTCTGCGTCGAAGAGACCGAGGCAGCCCGCGCCTGACGCGCGGGCCACCCAGGCGGGAGGAGCGTGGGCATGTCTGAACTTCTGGGGGACAATACCCTCGTGGCCCTTGTAGGGCTGGCATCGGGTATTTTTCTGGGCCTGGCCGCACGGCTCGGGCGGTTCTGCACGATGGGCGCCATCGAAGATATGCTCTATGGCGGCTCGTCTCTCAGGATGCGGATGTGGATTCTCGCGATCGGAATCGCGGTGATGAGCACCTTCGCCCTCAGCGCCACCGGCATGATGGCGCTCGAACGCACCTATTACCTGTCGATCCGCTGGATGCCGATGGCCTCTATCCTGGGCGGGCTGATGTTCGGCTACGGCATGGCACTGGCGGGGAATTGCGGCTATGGCTGCATCGCCCGGCTGGGGGGGGGCGACATCCGCGCTTTCGTGATCGTGCTGGTGATGGGCGTCTCGGCCTATGTGGTGCTTTACGGGCCGCTGGCCTACCTGCGCAACTGGGCGTTCCTGCAAGAGGACGTGACCACCGACATGCCCCCCGGCATCGTGCATTTCATATCCCTGCATACCGGTCTCGCCGTCGCCCCGCTCGGCATCGCCATCGGTGCGCTGATCACGCTCGGCGCGCTGGCCTCGCGCGAGTTGATCACGGCGCCCAAATCCATCTTCTGGGCCTCGGTCGTGGGGCTTGCGATCACCGCGGGCTGGGCGGGCAGCTACTGGGTCGCGACCACCGGCTTCACCGCCATGCCGGTCGTATCGCACAGCTTCTCGGCCCCGGTCGGGGAAACCCTGCTCTATTTCATGACCGCCTCGGCGCGCGCGCCCTCCTTCGCGGTGGGCTCGGTCGCGGGCGTCGCTGCGGGCGCCTTCATCGGTTCGCTGATCAAGGGACATTTCCGCTGGGAAGCCTGCGAAGACCCGCGCGAGCTGCGCCGCCAGATGACCGGCGCGGCGATCATGGGCGCGGGCGCGGTGCTGGCGCTTGGCTGCACCGTCGGGCAGGGGCTTTCGGCCTTTTCCGTGCTCAGCTTCTCGGCCCCTGTCACGTTCCTCGCGATCATCGCCGGGGCCGCGCTCGGGCTGCGCCAGCTGATCACCGGCTTCCAGCCCGCCGAATAGCGCCCCCTTGCAATTCGCGCCATTCCGGGCAAACCCTTGGCCAAACCCCGAGGGACCCCCGATCATGCCGCCGAAAACACCGCCCGTTGACGACCCGTTCGCCATTCCCGCCGACACATTGGGCATGGACCCGGCCGAAATGCGCCGGCTGGGCCACAAGGTGGTCGACATGGTCATCGACCGGCTGGAACGGCGCAACAGCGAGCCGGTGCTCGTCACCGGCAGCGCCCCCGCGCTGGCCGAACAGCTTGGCGGCCCGCTTCCCGAATCGCCGCAGGACCCAGACGCCTCGCTTGAACTCATGGCCGAGATCGCCTTTGGCCACATGCAGCATGGCGACCACCCGCGCTATTTCGCCCGCGTACCCGGCCCCGCCGCTTTCGCCTCCACCCTGGGCGAATGGATGGGCACCGGCTTCAACGCGATCAACGCCAGCTGGGGCGGCGCATCAGGCCCCGCCACGGTGGAAACCACCGTCTGTTCCTGGGTCGCCGAAATGCTGGGCCTGCCCGCCCACAGCGAAGGCGTGCTGCTCTCGGGCGGCTCGATGGCGAATTTCACCGGTTTCTGCGTCGCCCGCACCGAGATCGGCGCCGGTGTCGCCTACCTGACCGACCAGACCCACGCCTCGCTGCCGCGCAACCTGCGCCAGATGGGGCTCGATGCCGACGAGATCCGCATCCTCCCCTCGGATGACGGGCTGCGCATGTGCCCCGACAGCCTTGTCGCCGCAATCGAACAGGATATCGCCGCCGGACGTCGCCCTATGATGGTCGTCGCCACCGCCGGCAGCACCAATACCGGCGCCACCGACCCGCTCGACGCGATCGCCGATATCTGCGCCGCGCGTGGGCTCTGGCTGCATGTTGACGGGGCCTACGGCGCGCCCGCCGCCATCACCTCGCAGGGCCGCGCCACGCTCGCTGGGCTGGCGCGCGCCGACTCGGTCGTGCTCGATCCGCATAAATGGTTCTTCCAGCCCTATGACATGGGGCTTTGCCTTGTGACCCGACCCGGCGCTCTCGAGCGCTGCTTTGCCATGAACCCCGAATACCTGCGCGACGTGCAGGCCACCTCCGGCGAGGTGAATTACGGCAACCGCTCGCTGGAACTGACCCGCCGCGCGCGCGCCATGAAGCTCTGGATGTCGCTGCGCACCTATGGCGCGCCCGCCTTCCGCGATGCGGTGCAACGCGGCATCGAACTGGCGGAATTCACCGAATCCCACCTGCGCAGCCAGCCCGACACCTGGGACATCATCACGCCCGCGCAGCTCGGCATCGTCTGCTTCGCCCTCAAGGGCGCTGACGCCGCCGACCACGCGGCCCGCGCCGCGCGCGTGACGCAATCGGGCTTTGCGACCCTATCCTCGACCATGCTCAAGGACCGCTCCGCGCTCAGGCTCTGCACCATCAACCCGCTCACCACCGAAGGCGACGTCACCCGCACGCTCGAAATGCTGGCGCAGGGCTGACGGCACGCCACTTCCCCTGCCCCATGCCCGCCCCGACACGCCTCGGGCGCATGAGCGCTCTTCATGGCTGGACCTTGCAATTTACACGCCCTAGTATAGCATTTTCTAAAGTTACGCGTGTTCTAGGTGTGTTATGGTAATCTCCTTCCGTTCCGCAGCGGGTATCGTCCTTGGCTTTTCCCTTGGTGTTTTCCTCAACTGGCCCACAGCCGCAGCCGCCTGCGATGACAGCAAAGGTGACACCTGGCATCTCGAATGCGTGCAAGTCACGTGGGAAAAACGCGGTGGATGGCGCCTGCGCAATATCTGCAACCGCAAACTAGAACTCATGTGGTGCGTGCGGGGCGCCGATCATGCGCCATGCAAACCCCGCCCCCGCTGGTGGGGTGCCCAATGGGGTGCTGCGCCGGGCAAGACATGGTATGTCCCGGCCCTTGGCGCTCATGAGATCGAATATAATGCGTGCCATTACCGGCACTGGAAATAGGCCGGTCCAACGTCCGGCCCGACGCTGCCATCGGGCGATGTTCCGTTGGTAAATGGTGCGGTCGAGAAGACTCGAACTTCCACGGGTGTTACCCCACAGCGACCTCAACGCTGCGCGTCTACCAATTCCGCCACGACCGCACATGATCTGTGATCTGGTAGGTGGGCGGCGATATACGCAATCGCGCCGCCCATGTGAAGGGGCAAACCGGGGCCGCGTGAAAATAATTCGCGCGCGCCCTTTCGCGGCCCAAAGGACGACGGGCCAGCCGCGTGCGCGGCTGGCCCGTCCCTGATGCTGAAAGGCCCTATTCGGCGACCGTGAAGACCGGCACCGCACCGCCCTGCTGGGCGCCGCCGTTCATCCGGTTCACTGCCGCACGCAGCAGCGCCGGGCGCTCGGGCTGATCGGCGGCTGCAACCACCGGGGTCGCCCCCTGCTCCAGCGCGCTGACCGCCATGTCATACCATTCGCCCGCGCGCTTGGGACGCTTCACCGTGCCATAGCCCGTCACCAGGTGATGACCCACCAGCTCGGCATAGGGCACCTGCCCCAGCGCCACCATCAACAGCGCGCCACTCAGCGTGGTGCGCATGTTCTCGGTCTGATAACCGCTCGACATGCAGATCCGCGCCGTCGTTTCCAGCTGATCGGGCGACATGCCCGACCCCGAGATGAACCCGTTCACCTTGGCCAGCACCTCGGGCGCAGATGACAGCGCCACCGCGTCCACCTCGGCCTTCATCGCCTCGCCCAGCCCGTCGCATTGCTGCGCGATCTGCTCGGGCGTCGCGCCCGAAACCGACGCGATCAGCTCCTCGCCACCGGCGATCGCATAGGTGCGCACAAGGCAGAGCTGCTCGCCCAGCGTCGCTTCGGGGTCCTGCATGTCGGACACCGTGGTATAGCCGCCATTGGCGTTGATCACGACGTTCATCTTGCTGCAGAACGTGCCAAGGCTGCTGCGCCGCGTAACGGTGTTGAACACCGGCACCGCCGGGGCGGATGCGGCCTCGCCCGCGCTGGCCGACACCATCTGCGTGTCGCTCTCGGGTGCCTCTGCGGCCGGCTGCGGCGCGGGCGCCTGCGACGCGACCCGGCAGATGCCGCCGCTGCATTCAAAGGATGCGGGCTGCGGGTTCTGCAACAGCAGGTCGTTGCGCCGATAGCCATCCGCCGTCGAGGCGAAGACCAGCGTCTTGCACTGGTTGGCGTTGCACCAGAAGCTCGAGCCGCTATAGGCGGTGTCGAGAATGTAATCGGTGTTGCCGTCGCCATTGAGATCCGCCAGCTGCACGAAGCCCGAGCGCTGCAACAGTTGCTCGGCCGACGGGTCGCTGCTCTCGGCGATCTCGTCCACCGCATCCGACACCACCATGGGCATCCCGGCATAACCGGTGCCGCCCGACATCCGCCCGACTTCGCCGTCGCGCTGCGCGATCAGCACGCCCTTCACCCCGTCACGATGTTTCGAGATGATCCTGGCCACATCCGGCCCGCCCGCGACGCTGCGGTGATAGGATCCCAGCAGGATGTTCTTTTCGTATTCGGTGATCTGCCCGGTTGTCGGCGTGCCCAGATATCCCTGGTAGCGCGACACCGCGGCGCGGCTCTGGCCGCCCATGATGCCGTCCTCGACCCCGGCATTGAAGCCGAAATAGTTCAGCGAGGCCTGGATCTGGCGCCGCTCGGCACGGGCCGCCGAATAGGCGGCGCTGCTGCTCCTCTGGCGCACGACCACCGTGCGCTTGGGCTGGCGGTTCTTGTTGGCATGGTTGACGATGGCCCCGCCCACGATCCCCCCCACGATCCCGCCGACCAGCCCGTCGGCATCAGCCGCGACGCGCGTCGCCGGCGTGATCGCCAGCGCGGCGCCAAAGGCGGCCATGATGAAAGACTTTGAAAACATGTTGAACCTCCGGTAATGTTGCGCGTCAAATCCCGCACCATTCTAGCACGCCCTCCCTTTCTGTCGCAGAGAATTCCCCCGTGTTGACCGAAGAAACCCTCCAGAACACGGTTGAAGGCGTCGAATGGCACCGCTCGTCGGGGCTGGTGCCCTATCCGGCCGCCGTCGCCGCGATGGAGGACCGCGTTGCGCGAATCACCCAGGGCACCGCCCCCGAGGCGATCTGGCTGCTCGAGCACCCGCCGCTCTACACCGCCGGAACATCGGCCGATCCCGCCGATCTGACCGCGCCCGACCGCTTCCCGGTGCACCCCACACGGCGCGGCGGGCAATATACCTATCACGGCCCCGGCCAGCGGGTGATCTACGTGATGCTCGACCTCAACCGGCGCGGCCGCGACGTGCGCGCCTTCGTGCAGCGGCTCGAGGGCTGGGTGATCGACACGCTCGACAGCTTCAATGTGCGCGGCGAGCTGCGCGACGGCCGCGTCGGCGTCTGGGTCAGGCGCGACGACAAGCCCCTGACCGCCGCCGGCCTGCCCGCCGAGGACAAGATCGCGGCCATCGGCATCCGGCTGCGCAAATGGGTCAGCTTTCACGGCATTTCCATCAATGTGGAACCCGATCTCGAGCATTTTTCGGGCATCGTGCCCTGCGGCATCTCTGATCATGGCGTCACCAGCCTCGTGGATCTGGGCCTGCCGGTCGGCATGGACGATCTCGACGTGGCGCTGCATCAGAGTTTCGCGCGCGCCTTCCCCGCGCCCCGGCCCGCCATGTGCCTGCCGGACGCCTGAACACCCGTGCAGCGACTCACCCGCGCCCCGGCTCACCTGTCCTGAAATCGTGCAACTGCCTGCGTCACGGGCGCGCAGGCCTTGTTCTGCTGGCCTTGCATGGGCTTGAAATCGCCGATCCGGGGCCTTGCCCCTGTTGCCCTGCCCGCTGGATTGGCTAAGTAATGGAATGACAAGCGCGCGACAGCCAAATAGCCAATCAGCAAAGAGGCCGACATGAAATCAATGTTCACCGCATCCGCAGTCCTTCTGGCGCTTGCAGCCCCCGCACTCGCGGCCGGCGACGCCGACAAGGGCGAAAAGGAATTCCGCAAGTGCAAGGCCTGCCACATGATCCAGGCCGATGACGGCGAGATGATCGTCAAGGGCGGACGCACCGGCCCCAACCTCTACGGCGTGATCGGCCGCACCGCCGGCAGCGTCGAGGATTTCAAATACGGCGACAGCATCGTCGCGGCAGGCGAGGCCGGGCTGGTCTGGAGCGAGGAAAACATCGTTCCCTACGTCGAAGACCCCAAGGCCTTCCTCGCAGAGCAGACCGGCGATTCCGGCGCCCGTTCCAAGATGACCTTCAAGCTGCCCAAGGGCGGCGAAGACGTGGCCGCCTACCTCGCCACCTTCTCGGCCCAGTAATAACAGCCCGTTTCAAGGGCTTGACCCATCGCCGCCGCGCCCCCGCCGGGCGCGGCGGTCTGCATGTCGCCACGATCCCGCATTGCGAGGGGGTGCGACAAAAATAATTGATCTGTGTCAAACTCTCGCATTGCCCCCCCTGTCTCGGCATTCTAAAACCTGAATGGATACGAGGGGCCCGCTCATCCAGAATCGTGCCCCAGGGAATTGACCAGCAGGAGGCAGCCAATGGCAGACGCAGCCATTCACGGCCACGAACACGAGGATCAGCGCGGGTTCTTCACCCGGTGGTTCATGTCCACGAACCACAAGGATATCGGTATCCTTTACCTGATCACCTCGGCTGTCGTGGGCCTGATTTCGGTTCTGTTCACCGTCTACATGCGGATGGAACTGATGGAGCCGGGCGTGCAATACATGTGCCTCGAGGGGGCCCGCTTCACCGCGGCCGCCGCGGGCGAATGCACACCCAACGGACATCTCTGGAACGTCATGATCACCTATCACGGCGTGCTGATGATGTTCTTCGTCGTCATTCCGGCGCTGTTCGGGGGCTTTGGCAACTACTTCATGCCGCTCCAGATCGGTGCGCCCGACATGGCCTTCCCCCGGATGAACAACCTCAGCTTCTGGCTCTATGTCGCGGGCACATCGCTCGGCGTCGCCTCGCTGCTGTCTCCGGGCGGTAACGGGCAGCTCGGTGCGGGCGTGGGCTGGGTGCTTTACCCGCCGCTCTCCGCGAACGAGACCGGCATCTCGATGGACCTTGCGATCTTCGCCGTCCACGTCTCGGGCGCCAGCTCGATCCTCGGCGCGATCAACATGATCACCACCTTCCTCAACATGCGCGCTCCGGGCATGACGCTGTTCAAGGTGCCGCTCTTCGCATGGTCGATCTTCGTCACCTCCTGGCTCATCCTGCTGTCGCTGCCCGTTCTGGCCGGCGCCATCACGATGCTGCTGACCGACCGCAACTTCGGGACCACCTTCTTCGATCCCGCAGGCGGCGGCGACCCTGTGCTTTACCAGCACATCCTGTGGTTCTTCGGCCACCCCGAGGTGTATATCATCATCCTTCCGGGCTTCGGCATCATCAGCCACGTCATCGCGACCTTCTCGCGCAAGCCGATCTTCGGCTACCTGCCGATGGTCTGGGCGCTGATCGCGATCGGCTTCCTCGGCTTCGTCGTCTGGGCGCACCACATGTATACTGTGGGGCTGAGCGTCTCTCAGCAATCCTACTTCATGATGGCCACGATGGTGATCGCGGTGCCCACCGGCGTGAAGGTGTTCAGTTGGATCGCCACCATGTGGGGCGGCTCGATCGAGTTCAGGACGCCGATGCTCTGGGCCTTCGGCTTTCTGTTCCTGTTCACCGTGGGCGGCGTCACCGGCATCGTCCTCAGCCAGGCAGGCGTGGACCGCGCCTATCACGACACCTACTATGTCGTGGCGCACTTCCACTACGTCATGAGCCTCGGGGCCGTGTTCGCGATCTTCGCGGGGATCTACTTCTACTTCCCCAAGATGACCGGGCGCATGTATCCCGAATGGGCCGGCAAGCTGCATTTCTGGGCCATGTTCATCGGTGCCAACCTGACATTCTTCCCCCAGCACTTCCTGGGCCGTCAGGGCATGCCGCGCCGCTATATCGACTACCCCGAGGCCTTCGCCGTCTGGAACTACTGGTCGTCGATCGGCGCCTTCATCAGCTTCGCATCCTTCGTGTTCTTCTTCGGCGTGATGTTCTACTCGCTGCTGCGCGGCGCCAAGGCCACCGAGGCGAACCCCTGGAACGAATATGCCGACACGCTGGAATGGACCCTGCCCAGCCCGCCGCCCGAACACACGTTCGAGCAGCTGCCCAAGCAGGAAGACTGGGACAAACAGCCCGCTCACTGATCCAGACCGGCACAAAGCTGCGACAGGCCCCGGACATTCTCCGGGGCCTGTTTTCTTTTCCCCCTGCGCCTTCCCTGCCCTGCCGCCCGCGCGCCCGGCGCTGTCGTTTTCGCGCATTCCCCCGCGCCGCGCTCCATGCTAAGCCCTCGCCATGAGCAACGAGATCCGCCTCGCCTTTGAACATCCCGCCGCGCGGGCCAACGCCACCGAACCCGACGGGCCGCTGGACCGCATCTCGCTGCGCGACCATATCGTCGAGGTCGAGATCGGCGCTTTCCAGGCAGAACGCGGCGTGACACAGCGGGTCTGCTTCAATGTCGTGGTCGAGGTCCGCCCGGTCTCGGACCCGCTCGACGACGACGTCGACCGCATCCTCAGCTATGACCGCGTGACCGAAGCCATCGCCGCCGAACTGGCCGCGGAACGGCTCAACCTTCTGGAAACCCTCGCCGAACGCATCGCCGAACGCATCCTGCGCGAACCCCGCGCCGTTCGCAGCTTCGTGCGCATCGAGAAACTCGATCGCGGCCCCGGCGCGCTTGGCGTCGAAATCGTCCGCTCGGTCGATGACCTTGCGACCAAACCCATCGGCCAGCACGCCGACACCACGCCCCACCCGCATGTGGTGTTCCTGACCAATGCCGCAATCCGCTCGCCGAACCTCGCCCGCTGGCTCGATCAGCTCGAAGCCCGCGCCGAGCCGGTGATCCTCTGCGTCGGCCACCCCGAGGCAGAAGGCCCGCGCACCGGCCACAAGATGACCCAGCGGCGCGTCGACCTGCTGTCAATCGAACAGAACGCCTGGGTTCTTGCGGGGCGCGACGACCGCTGCGTCGTCGTCAATACCCGCACCGAACTGGACTGGGCGATGAAGAACGGCCAGATCAGCGTCTGGGCGCCCTCCAAGATCGTGCTCGATGCGGTTGACGGCCCCTCCACCGGCCCCGACGATCCCGTCGCTCTGGCCGCATGGTTCGCCGGTCACATGGAAGGCTCCGACCTGCTCCTGATCGGTGAAACGCCCCCGCGCGGCGCGCCGGTGCCGGTTCTGGCGCAGGACATCGCGCAATCGGGGCTTTGACTCTGCATCATGCCGGTGTATCCGCCTTTGCGTGCGCGCCCCAGCAGGACAACAGATCATGACCAGCTATTACCGCCCCGTTCCCCGCTATGACCATTGCCGCCCCGATACGGCTCTGCCGCTGGCCGGTGGCTGGCTCTGGTTCGACACGGTCGAGGAAATCCGCCGCGACGCCCCCTCGCGCCTCCTGCCCGCCGCGCAGGTGCCGCCCGAGGCGCTTGACCGCCTGACCGCGCCGCGCGCGCCCATCGCCGGGATCGATCTCTCGCGCCCGCAGCTCATGGGCATCCTCAACGTGACGCCCGACAGCTTTTCGGACGGGGGCGAGCATTTTGAAGCCTCCGCCGCGCTCACCCATACCCGCGACATGATCGGCGCGGGCGCGGCCCTGATCGACGTGGGCGGCGAATCGACCCGCCCCGGCGCGCGCGAAATCCCGATAGACGAGGAAATCCGTCGCACCGCGCCGGTCATCTCCGCGATCCGGGGCGAGGCCGGCATCCCGATCTCCATCGACACCCGCAAGGCCCCCGTCGCGCGCGCCGCCCAGGCGGCCGGGGCGAACCTCATCAATGATGTGGCCGGTTTCACCTTCGACCCGGATCTGGCGCCTTTCGCCGCCGCCGCCGGTCTGCCGGTCTGCGTGATGCATGCGCAGGGCACGCCCGACCTCATGCAGGCCGATCCGCAATACGACAATGTCGCGCTCGACATTTACGACTACCTCCAGGAACGCGTCGACACGCTCACCGCACTCGGCATTCCCGCCGACCGGATCGTGGTCGATCCCGGCATCGGCTTTGGCAAGACGCTGGAACACAACCTGTCGCTCCTGCAAAATCTCTCGCTGTTTCACGGGCTGGGATGTCCGGTGTTGCTCGGCGTATCGCGCAAGCGATTCATCGGCACCATCGGCGGCACCGAGGATGCCCGCCACCGCGCTCCCGGCTCGATCGCCGTGGCCCTCGCCGGGGTGGCACAGGGAATGCAGCTCCTGCGCGTCCATGACGTGCGTGAAACCGCCGAGGCGCTGCGCCTCTGGCAGGCCGCCACCCTCGGTCAGGACGCGGGCTGATTTTCCGGCGCCACCTGTGGATAAAATGCCTGAAAATCGGTTTTGTACAAAATATCCGGGCGACCCGGTGAATTCCGTACAAAAGCAGCGTACAAAACGGACATTTTGTACGGTCTCAGCCGCGCCCGAACAGGCGCTTCAAGGCCCCGTATTGGCTCAATCCGACACCGCACAGGATCAGTGACAAGGCGGTCAAAAGGCTTGGTGGCAAGGGCTCCGACAGGATCAGCGCCCCCAGCAGCACCGACCAGACCGGCACCTGGTAATTCACCAGACTCATGAACACAGGCCCCGCCGACCGTATCACCAACACCCTCAACAAGGACGCTCCGGCAGTCGGAACGAGGCCAAGAAAAAGCAATACATACAATGTGTTACGATCTGTTTCTGGCGGCGCCCCCTCGACTGCCCAGGCCGCCGAAATGACGATCACCGCGCCGATCATCAGTGTCACCGCGTTCAGCCCGATTGAATCGACCGTCGGCAAAAGACGCATTTGAACCGAGCTCAGCGCGTAACAACTCGCCGCGCCCAGACATGCTGCCCGCCCGTAGAATTCAAGGGATTCACCCGTTGATTCAAAGGCTTGCCCACCGATCAACACGACCACCCCGACAAACCCGATAACGAATCCCGCCACCTTTCGCGGCGAAAGCCGCTCGCCCGGCACCATGAAATGCGCCAGCGGCAGCACACCCAACGCCACCGCCGCCATCGACACCCCGGCAAAGCCCGACGTCACATATTGCTGCCCCCAGCTCAGCAACATGAACGGTACTGCGGATGATAGCGCACCAATGGCGATCAGACGCGTTACATCCTTCTTTTCAATAGGTTGCGCAAATAACTTGAAGCCCCTGAAACCCCAGAATGCCATCATCAGCAGCGTCGCGAACCCGATCCGCGCCGAGGCCAGCCAGAACGGCGTGATGCCTTCCAGCGCGATCTCCATCACCATGAAGGTGGCGCCCCAGACCAGCCCCAGCGTCGCCACCATCAGCCAGCTTTTTCCCGTTATTTCAGGCATTTGCGTTCCTCACCGCCGAGAAATGAAAGACCCCGGCCCAAGGGCCGGGGTCGATCCGCTGTCGCTCAGGCCACGGCCCGGATCAGTTCTTGTCCTGATCCACCAGCTTGCCGGCGCTGATCCACGGCATCATCCCGCGCAGTTTCTTACCGACCTCTTCGATCTGATGCGCGTCATTCATCCGCCGCGTCCCCTTGAAGAACGGCTGCCCCACGGCATTTTCTTGCATGAAATCACGAACAAACGCGCCAGACTGAATGTCGTGCAGGATCGCTTTCATCTCTTTCTTGGTGCGCTCATAAGGCAGCACCCGCGGCCCGCTGACATACTCGCCATACTCGGCCGTGTTCGAGATCGAGTAGTTCATGTTGGCAATGCCGCCCTCATAGATCAGGTCGACAATCAGCTTCACCTCGTGAAGACACTCAAAGTAAGCCATTTCAGGGGCATAGCCCGCTTCGACCAGCGTTTCAAAGCCCATCCGGATCAGTTCGACCAGACCGCCGCACAGCACCGCCTGCTCACCGAACAGGTCGGTTTCGCATTCCTCGCGGAAGCTCGTCTCGATGACACCCGAACGACCGCCACCGATGGCCGAGCAATAGCTGAGTCCCAGTTCCAGCGCCTTGCCCGACGCATCCGTATCGACCGCCACAAGGCAAGGCACGCCGCCGCCCTTGACGTATTCACCGCGCACCGTGTGGCCCGGCCCCTTGGGCGCCATCATGATGACGTCGATACCTTCTTTCGGCTCGATCAGACCAAAATGCACGTTCAACCCGTGGGCAAAGGCGATCGCCGCGCCGGGCTTGATGTTGTCGTGGACGTATTTCTTGTAGGTTTCGGCCTGCAATTCATCGGGCATGGTGAACATCATCAGGTCACACCATGCGGCGGCCTCGGCGATGCCTTTCACCTCCAGCCCCTCGGCCTCGGCCTTGCGGGCGCTCTTCGAGCCCTCGCGCAGCGCCACGCACAGGTTCTTGGCGCCCGAGTCCCGCAGGTTCAGTGCATGAGCGTGGCCCTGGCTGCCATAGCCCAGGATGGCGACCTTTTTGTCCTTGATCAGGTTAATGTCGCAATCGCGATCATAATAGACGCGCATGATGATCTCCTTTTTGATGCGGTGTCTTTGGTCCAGAGATTACGCGCCCCGCAGGAAAATAGCGCGCAAAAGCCGTTTCATTCCTTCGTTATGTGCGATATCAATTCTCAAAAATCCAGATTTGCGATAATTTCATGCTCGACGACACAGACCGGCGCATACTGCGCCATTACCAGCACGACCCCGGCCTCAGCCCTGCGGATCTTGCCGATCTTGCGGGCGTGACACCCGCGACCTGCGCCCGGCGGCTGGAGCGGCTGATGGCAACAGGGATCATCCGGGGCAACCATGCGGTGATCGACTGGCGCGCGCTTGGCTACGAGGTCGAGGTTTCCTTGCGCATCACGCTCGACAAGACACAAGCGCGCGCATTCGACGAGTTCATGGACGCCGCGCGCGATGTCAGCCATGTAGTTGAAATTCAGACATTTCTTGGCCGCGTCGACGTGCGCCTGTCGGTGATCGCGCGGGACATGGCGCATTATCAGCAGATCTATCGCGCCGATATCCTGACCCTGCCCCATATCGCCGATATCGAAGCGTTGATGCATGTCGCGCGGATCAAGTCCGACGAGGTGCTGCCGCTATGATCGACCTCGACACGATCGACCGCAGCCTGCTGCGCGAACTTTGCCGCGACGCCACCCAAAGCGCCAGCGCCCTTGGCCGCAAGCTGGACCTCTCTCAGCCCGCAACCTGGCGGCGCATCAAGCGCCTGCGCGAAAGCGGTGTCATCAAGGGGCAACGCCTGGATCTCGACCGAGAGAAGCTCGGGTTCGGCGTGACGGTGTTTCTGGGGATCAAGCTGGTCACCAAGGGGCGCGTCAGCCTCGAGGATTTCGAGCGCGCCGTCTCTGCCATCCCCGAGGTGCAGACGGTCGAGCATATCCTCGGCCTTTACGACTACCGCCTGCGCGTCGTGGCCCGCGACATCGCCGATTTCGAACGCGTCCTGCGCCGCCGCCTCATGACCTTACCCGGCGTCGGCGATGTGGAGGCCAATGTCATCCTGAGCGAGGAGCGGCGCACCGGCCCCATCGGCTAGGCTCGCCCATGACGAGAACGGTATCTAGACTTTGCCTTTGACGCCGCGGCGCGCTAGCAATTGGCCAACGCCAACAAGGAGATATCGCCATGACCGCCCTGCTCGACACCGTGGATCCCGACGGCCTTCTGGAATACTCGGTCGTGTTCACCGACCGTTCCCTCAATCACATGAGCCGGGAATTTCAGCAGGTGATGCGCGACATTTCCGAGATGCTGAAGGATGTTTACAAGGCCGATGCGGTGGCGCTGGTACCCGGTGGCGGAACCTGCGCGATGGAGGCCGTCGCGCGGCAGTTCGGGACGGATGCGCATGCGCTGATCGTTCGCAACGGCTGGTTCTCCTATCGTTGGAGCCAGATTTTCGACGCGGGTGCATTCACCTCCGAAACCACTGTCTGCATGGCCCGCCAGACGGGCAACGGCGCGCAGGCCCCGTTTGCTCCGGCGCCAATCGACGAGGTCACGGCCAGTATCCGCGATGCCAAGCCCGACGTGGTCTTAGCTCCGCATGTCGAGACCTCGGCAGGGATGATCTTGCCGGATGACTATATCACCGCACTGGCAGATGCCGCGCATGATGTAGGGGCGCTGATGGTGCTGGATTGCATCGCCTCGGGCTGTGCCTGGGTCGATATGAAGGCCACCGGCGTGGACGTGCTGATCTCGGCGCCGCAAAAAGGCTGGTCCGCCTCGCCCTCCGCCGGTCTCGTGATGCTGTCCGAGCGGGCCATTTCGCGGCTCGCCAACACCAGCTCCAACAGCTTTGCGCTGGATCTGAAGAAGTGGCGCGACATCATGCAGGCCTATGAGAATGGCGGGCATGCCTATCACGCCACCTTGCCCACCGATGCGCTGCGCGCCTTTCGCGATACGATGATCGAGACGCGCGATTACGGCTTTGAACGCCTGCGCGAGGCGCAATGGGCGCTTGGCGACGGGGTGCGTTCGATGCTGGCAAAGAAGGGTGCGGTTTCGGTCGCCGCCGAAGGCTTCGGTGCGCCCGGCGTGGTGGTCAGCTATACCGACGATCCCGACATCCAGAACGGCAGCAGGTTCGCGGCCGAAGGCATGCAGATTGCCGCCGGTGTGCCGCTGGCCTGCGACGAACCCGAGGGCTTTCGCACGTTCCGGCTGGGGCTGTTCGGGCTCGACAAGCTCTATGATGTGCCCGGCGCGCTGGCGCGTCTGAAGGCTGTTCTGGACAAGGTGTTGTAAGCGGGTTCAGCCGCGCGCGCCAAGGCCTAGTTGCATCAGCGTCTTGCGCACGGGGGCCAGCGAATAGATCGCATCCAGCGTCATCGCGCGCGCATCCCTTAGCGGCTGCGCATGCATCATCGATGCCCGGTTGAGCATATCGATCCCCTTGACCCTTGCGACCACCTCGAAGTGGCGGCGGCGGTGATAGCTGGCAAGCATTTGCGCATCGCCCAGCCTTTCGGGGGCGGCCTCGGCCAGTTCGAGCAGCACGCGCATGTCGCCAAGGCTCATGTTGAGCCCTTGCGCACCGATCGGTGGCACCACGTGCGCGGCCTCCGCGACCAGCGCGACGCGCTCGGAATTCATGCGTTCGGCCAGCTGGCTGATAATCGGCCAGACCGTGCGGCGCGAGGCAAGCGTCAGCGGACCGAACAGCATGCAGGAGCGTTCATTCATCGCCGCCTCGAACTCGGCGACGGGGAGCGCCTGGAGCCGCTTGACCTCGGGGCCTTCCTCCATCCAGACGATCGCCGAAGATGGGCGGCCATCGTAGTCTGGCAGCGGCACAAGGGTGAAGGGGCCGCCCGAACGGTGGATCTCGGTCGAGACATTTTCGTGCGGGATCGGATGGGTCACAGCGAAGGCCAATGCCTTTTGCCCATAGCGCGTGGTCTTGACCTCGACGCCCGTGGCCGCGCGAACCGGTGAATTGCGCCCGTCGGCGGCGATCACCAGCCGGCAGCGAACGCGGGTGCCGTCGCTCAGCCCGACGCGGGCCTCGGCCTCGCGCGTGAAGAGCGAGACAAATCCTGTACCGGGAAGAAAGGTGACATTGGCCATCTCTTGCAGATGCGCCACCAGTTCGCGGCGAAGAAGCCAGTTGGGCAGGTTCCACCCGAAGGGCCCGGTCGAAATGTCGGCGGCGTCGAATTCCTTGGTGATGCGCGGCGCGGCGGTGGCCCCGCCCGCGTCGACGATCCGCATGATCTGCAGAGCAGCGGCGTATGGGGCAAACCGCGCCCAGAGACCGGCACGGTCAAGCAAAGCCTGCGCTGGTTGCAGGAAGGCGGTTGTGCGCAGGTCCGAGCCTTCGGCATCACGCGCCGTCACGGGTGGTGCGGGGTCGACGCAAAGCACTGAAAACCCTGCATTGCCGAACAGGGCCGCCGCCGTTAGCCCGGCCACGCCTCCGCCCGAAACAACAATGTCGTAATCCGTTTTGCTCATCGAACCGCCTCCTTGGAAGCGCCTGTGTGGCGCTTCCGCGCGGCCGCGTTCAGGGTCGCGCGACCATCAGAATAGCCACCCAGATCACCGGTACGGCCGCGACTGCGGGGATATAAAGCCCCGGAATACCCCAGAGTACAATACTGGCGCCCCAGGCCGCCAGCACGACAAGCACGCTCAGCAGGATCGGGCCGAACAGGGCGTCATCCGGGTCGCGTTCATCATGGGTGCTGGTGGAATGCGATGCGTCATAATCGGTCGTCGCGGTGTCGGTCGTATCGGTCAGTGTCATGTGGCTGAAGTCCTTTTCGCGCGTTTTGTTCATGTGCGTCTACATAGGTGCGCCGGGCCTCGCGCCAAAGGAACATTTCGCCGCAGTCGGGCTGTTTTCGCTCAGATGAGCCGCGACAGGAAACGGCTCAGATCGTCGGTATGATGCTGGATATGTGCAACCTCGAGCGGTTCGGGCGCGACATGGACGGTGCGCATGCCCATTTCATGCGGCGCCACCAGGTTGCGCGGGTCGTCCTCGAACATCGCGGCGCGTGACGGCGAGATACCATCGCGCGCGAAGATCGCTTCGAAGGCGCGACGGTCGGGCTTGGGATGATAGGCGGCATGTTCGACGCCGTAGACCGCATCGAACACGCCCGACAAACCGCGCCGCGCAACGACCTGTTCGGCATAGGGTGCACTGCCATTGGTATAGACGACGCGCCGCCCCGGCAGTGCGGCAATACGGCTGCGCAGCTCGGGGTCGGGCGTCAGGTCATCGAACGAAATGTCGTGCACCTCGACCAGATACGCATCGGGGTCGATGTCATGCTCGCGCATGAGCCCAGCAAGGGTGGTTCCGTGCTCGCGCCAGTAGCGGGCGCGCAGGCGGTCGGCCGCGGCCCGGTCCAACCCGAGCGCCGTCATGACAAAGTCCGTCATGCGCTGCCTGATCTGGTCGAACAGCGGCACATGGGGCGGATAAAGCGTGTTGTCGAGATCGAAGACCCAACTCTCGACATGGGTGAAACTGGACTTAGGCATGAGATGCAATCTAGGATGCTGTGACAATGGGCGCAATCGCACGCGGCTTGATTGATTGCCTCCGGGGCGCTTACTGTCCCGCAATGATAAAACCGACAGGGACAGGACCGCAGATGAAAGCCCCCCAGAAAGATGCCTATACGCTGATCCTGGAAGCAATCGACATGGGGCTGTACAAGCCGGGCGACCGACTGGTCGAGAGCGACCTGGCCGAACGGTTCGGCGTGTCGCGCACCCCGATCCGCGAAGCCCTCCAACGGCTTGAGACGCAGTCTCTTCTGACGCGGGACGGGCGCAGCCTGATTGTGGCGTCGCTCGATCACAACCAGCTCGCCGAGTTGTATGTGGTGCGGGCTGAGCTGGAGGGGCTGGCGGCGGGACTGGCGGCGCGCCATGCGACCGATGAAGAAGTGCGCGTGCTGCGCGACATGGTCGAAGATGACCGCAGATTGCTGAATGATCCCCAGGCGATGGCGCGCGCCAACCGACGGTTTCACAAGCAGATTCACCTGGCCTCACACAACCGGTTCCTGGTGCAGCAGCTTGATCTTGTGCATCGCTCGATGGCGTTGATGGCCACTACCTCGCTGGCGGCAATGGGGCGCCCCGAGGATGCGCTCAAGGAGCATGATGCCATTGTGAAGGCGATCGAAGCCCGCGATTTCAATGCCGCAGGCGACGCGTTGAAACAGCATATTTCCAAGGCATTCGTGACCCGCCTGAAGCTCGACTCAGGAGAAGTCGACAGCATTGTCTGAGCGGCGGGCGGGGCCGGAGCGCAGCGACAATCCATGTGCGGTCTTGTCCCAGAAGAACGGCTTCAGAACCAGTTCGTAAAGCGCCTTGTAGGCCGCGATGGCACCGAGCGGCGCATAGAAATGCATGGTCGGAACCCAAGGCAGAAGGTGCCGGTGGTCGGGCCCCGTGACGGCGGCGGCATTTATCACCATGCCGAGGATCTCGACCGTCAGGAACAGGCTGCATAGCGTCACCAGCATGTCCCGTCCGAGCACCGGATCCAAGGGGTGCGGCAGCCCGAGAAGCACCAGCCAGAACGACCAGAGCACCGGGGCCAGCACGAATTGCGAAAGCGCCGTGACGAAATGCGCCTGAAAGCCCCAGAATTTCCACGCCCCCAATTGCCGGTACAGCAGGCGCGGATCGCGCATGTGCACGAGATAGGTGGTCATGTACCCCTTGAGCCAGCGTGAACGCTGCCTGATCCAGGGCCAGATGTGGCAATTGGCCTCTTCACCGGTGACGGTCGCGATCATTTCGGTGCGGTAGCCGTGGCGCGCCAGGCGGAACCCGAGATCGGCATCTTCGGTCACGTTATGCGCATCCCAACCACCCAGCTTTTCCAGGGCATCACGGCGGAAATAGAGCGTCGTGCCGCCGAGCGGAATCGCAAGGCCCAACAGGGCCATGCCCGGCATGATCATGCGGAACCATGTCGCGTATTCGATGGTGAAACATCGCGCTAGCCAGTTCTGGCGCGGGTTGTAGTAATCAAGGATTCCCTGCAGGCAAACCACATCCGGCGGCGCCTGTTGAAAACGGCGCGCGACCGCAGTGATCTGGTCGGGCGTCGGCGCATCCTCGGCGTCGAAAATGCCGATGATGTCGCCTTCGCAGAAGTCGAGCGCGTAGTTCATCGCCCGTGGCTTGGTGCGCGGCTGCCCGTCGGGCACAACGACCGCCCGCATCCAGGGCGGCAGGTCGATCTGCGCGAGTGTCTGACGGGTGAGGTCGTCTTCTTCCTCGAGCACAAGAATCACATCCAGAAGGCATTTGGGATAGGTCAGCCGCTGTAACCGCGCGATCAGGGCGTGGGCGATCTCGGTCTCGCGAAAGAGAGGCACCATGATCGAGACCCGTGGCAGCGGCGCGCCGGGAACCGGGCCGAGGCGCAATGGCGGCGTCTTGCCACCCCGGCTGAGGCGCGCGATGAAAGCCGCCAGTTTGAGGCAGAACGAAACCACCAGAGTCAGCGCCGCCCAAAAGGCCAGGAGACCAAAAACCGCAAGCGGGAAGGCGATGGTGAGGGCGCAGACGAGGCTCAGGAAACCAAGCGTGAGCCCCAATCGCAACCAGAAATGATTGCCCCAGCTGCGACAGCTTTCGACGTCGGGCACGCGGGCTTGTGCGGCCTCTGTCAGGGTCTCGTGCAGGCGCTGTGAGATCTCGGCCTGGATGTCCTTGCGCGGCGCCATCAGCATCCGCGCGTCTGGATCGCCCGTGGTGACCGGGGGCGTGTGCGTTACGATTGCGGGTGTCCCGTCGCGATCGGTGACCGGCAGGACGCCCGCGCGCAACATCTCGCCCGCGGAGACGCCCGAATCCCGTGTCGGCAGTCCGGCCATGTCGGAGCGCGAAACGCAGCGGGTGGTAAGCCGCGCGGCGTGCGCTTTGAGCAGCGTGTCCTCGTCGGTCAGGCCTTCGGATAGCAGGATGCGTTCGAGTGGTGCGTCGCAGTGCTTTTGGACAAGCTGCACCAGAGCCATGTCCGAGGCCGAGATCGCCCCGCTGCGCACCAGCTGCGCGGCGTAGCTTTCGGACGCGCCGGGTGTCGCCAGCGGCGCGCCGACCTGACGAAGTTCCGAGATGCCCAATGGTTCCTCCTAACCGGTCGCCCCCGGCTTGGAGAATGGGCAAGGAAGGTTAAGACTTCGTTCACAAGACCTTAACGAAGGATTAACGCGGCTGATCAGCCTGCCATCGAGGCCGCGAAACGCTCAAACAGGTAGAAGCTGTCCTGCGGTCCCGGACTGGCCTCGGGATGATGTTGTACAGAAAACACCGGCCGGTCGGTCATGCGCAATCCGCAATTCGATCCATCGAACAGCGACACATGCGTTTCCTTCACCCCGTCGGGAAGCGTCTGGCTGTCCACCGCGAATCCGTGGTTCATCGAGGTAATCTCGACCTTGCCGGTTTCCATATCCTTAACAGGGTGGTTCGCACCGTGATGACCGTGATTCATCTTGATGGTCCGGGCGCCAAGTGCGAGCGCCAGCATCTGGTGCCCAAGACAGATCCCGAAGATCGGCAGGCCCTTTTCCAGAACGCCCTTGATCATCGGCACGGCATACTCCCCGGTGGCCGCCGGATCGCCGGGGCCGTTCGAGAGGAACACGCCATCGGGCTCATGGGCCAGCACGTCTTGGGCGGTCGCGGTGGCGGGCAGGACCGTGACCTCGCAACCGGCGCTGGCAAGGCAGCGCAGGATGTTGCGCTTGGCACCATAGTCGATCGCCACCACTTTGTGGCGGGCATTCGTCTGGCGGGTATAGCCCTCCGGCCAGGCCCAACGCATTTCATCCCAGCGATAGGACTGCGCACATGTCACCCGGCGCGCCAGGTCAGCGCCTTCGAGACCGGCAAAGCCGCGCGCCTTGGCGACCAGCGCGTTGGCGTCGAAATTCCCTTCGGGGTCATGTGCAAGCGCCACATGCGGCGCGCCCTGCTGGCGGATCGCACGGGTCAGGCGGCGGGTATCAACGCCGCCGATGGCGATACGGCCCCGCTTGGCCAGCCATTCTGCCAGCGTTTCGGTGGCGCGCCAGTTGCTTGGCGTGGTCGGGTCCCATTTGACCACCATGCCTTCGGCCACGGGATCGGCGGTTTCGTCATCCTCGGGATTGACGCCGACATTGCCGATATGGGGAAAGGTGAAGGTCACCACCTGTCCCGCATAGGATGGGTCGGTCATGATTTCCTGATAGCCGGTCATCGACGTGTTGAAACACAGCTCTGCGGTGGTCTCGCCGACTGCGCCAAAGCCACGCCCGAAGAACAGTGTCCCATCGGCGAGGGCTAGGCAGGCTGTCGGGCGGTCTGGGGTCGCTTGGGCCATGACGTGAGTCTCCGGATGTGGGCAAATTGGCGTATATCTATGGGTCTGCCCTGCGAGGGTCAAGGGACAAGATGGCGGGTTGCGACGCCAGAAAAACAAGGGGCTATCGTGGCGTCACCTGCGCTTGTCTATGGTTGTGGAGTTCTGTATTGTCACAAACTTCTGACATAGCACGGGATGGACCGGCATGGACTTGCGAGACCGGATCACGACTGCCCTCAAAGAAGCGATGAAGGACAAGGACAAGGCGCGGCTTGCCACGCTGCGACTGATCAATGCCGCGATCAAGGATCTGGACATCGCGCGGCGCGGCGCGGATGGAGAGGCCGGTGTCACCGATGCCGACATCCTCGCGATCCTGGCCAAGATGACCAAGCAGCGTCAGGAAAGCGTGCGCGCCTACGAGGAAGGCGGGCGGCTGGACCTGGCCGAGCGTGAGGCTCAGGAGATCGCCGTGATCGAGGAGTTCCTGCCCCGTCAGCTGAGCGAGAAGGAGGTCGAGGCGGCCGTGGATTCAGCCATCACCGAGGTCGGCGCCAGTTCGATCCGCGACATGGGCAAGATCATGGGTCATCTCAAGGACCAATATGCCGGGCAGATGGATTTCGGCGCGGTCGGCCCGAAGGTAAAGGCACGGCTGGGCTGAGCCGCCCGTGTCACGCCGGGCCGGGATCGGGCATGTTGGCCCGGCGCAGTGCCTCCACAACCTCACCATACAGCAGTTTGCGCTCATCTTCCGACAGGAACGCGCCAAGCTCGACCTCGCGGCCCTTGCCGCGCAGGGTGATGTAATGCGCGACCGGCCCGCCGCTTACATGAATCTGCGGCTGAACCCAGTAGCTCGGGCATTCCCATTCCTGTCGCGCGCCGCCGGGATTGGTGCGCAGCAGGTGAACATTCGCTGAATCGATGTGCAGTTCCTCGCTCATCCTCGCATCGCGGTAAGACCGCTCGAGCCCCCACCAGAGACCCGCCACCGCCAGCAGCAGGAACGGCAGCAGCCCCCAGAGGACGACCGTCCCCAGAAGCGGATAGAGCGGGATGGTGATCATGGCGAATGTCGCCAGGATGAACGCCGCGAACCCCTTGCGCGGCAAGGAGCGATGCGGCCAGAGCCGAAGATGCGCAGCGGGCGCCGCGCCGGAGTCATGGGTCCACGCGTATGGCATGGCGGTATTCTAGCGCCCTGATCGAGGTTGAAAAGACGCCGCCGCCCGCGATCATGCGGACGGCGGCGGAAATCTCAGGCGCGGAAAGCCTGTAAGCCGGATTCTGTCCAGGGGTTTCCCCCTTGGATGACCATTCCTCTGGGTGCCATGTCACCACGGCACCTCAAGCTGCCAACCCGGATCGCCGGGGCAAGGCGTCCCTGCGGGCGGTATCGGTTGCCCGACCTGACCCCGCATGCGATCCCTATTCGGCATTGCTCCCGGTGGGGCTTGCCATGCCGGGGCTGTTGCCAGCCCCGCGGTGGGCTCTTACTCCACCGTTTCACCCTTACCGCGACGAGCGCGGCGGTCTGTTCTCTGTGGCGCTTTCCCTCGGGTTGCCCCGGCCGGGCGTTACCCGGCACCGTTGCCTTGTGGAGTCCGGACTTTCCTCGAGGGGCAAGACCCCCCGCGGCCATCCGGCCTTCCGCGCATGTGTCATCTAGGCGTCGCGGGGGGCGCGGTCAACGGGGAAGCGTGCGGCGAGGTCGGCCATCAGGGCGCGGTCGGTGTCGTCAAGCGCGCCCGAGGCCCAGGGGCGGAACCGCAGGCGAAACGCAGGCAGGATCGCGGCCACGGCATCCGTGTTGCTCTCTGCCACGGCGTAGCCAAAGCGGCGCGCCGCATCGAGAAAATCCTCGGCGGGCGCGACGGGGCGGGGCCATATGCTGAGCCCCTGGAGGGCCAGCCGCCGCCAGTCGAAGCGCGGCCCCGGATCGGACTTGCGGATCGGAGCCATGTCGGAATGGGCGATCACCCGTTCGGGCGGGATCCCAAGGCGCGCCATGAGTCCGCGCATCAGCGTCTCAAGCGCGCCCACCTGGGGCTCGGCAAACGGCTGTGTGCCGGTATTGACCAGTTCGATCCCGATCGAGCGGGAATTCACATCGGTGACATCGCCCCATTGCCCTGCCCCGGCATGCCAGGCGCGCATGTCCTCGGCGACCATCTGCAAGACGCGGCCGTCTTCGCAGATCAGGTAATGCGCAGACACCTCGGCCTCGGGGTCGCAGAGCCGGTCCAACGCGGACAGAGCGCAATCCATGCCGGTATAATGCAGCACTATGAGGTCAGGCTCTGCGCCATCGCGGCGCGGCCCGAAATTGGGCGAAGGGTGCCAGACGGGCTTCTCCGGATCAGCCACCGACAGCCTTGCGGAACGGGCGCGGATCCCAGCCACAGGCATAGCCATCGCCATCGGGATCGAGGCTCAGACGGTCACGCTCGGGACCGCCCTTTGAGAGGAAGTCGATCTGCGCCTGATCGGGCGAGGCGTAGGCCGCGCAGTTGCGGCGGAACTTGGCCTCCTGGTTGATGCCGCCACGCTTGTAAATGCGTGTCCCGACGGGATGCGATGTGCTGAGGGCATATTGCACCACGTTGGGGCCAGCATCGCCATTGCGCGACGGCAGGGCCTCGGGTGCGATCACCTGATACTGCGCGCGGTTTTGAGCGATCAGCGCGGCATCGGATTCGATCGAGCGTTCGGCGCTGACCGCGTCGAAATTGGTCTCGCCCGAAATGCCGCCTGCGGTGGTCACGGTCTGCGGCTGTGGATTGGAGGGGTCGGCATGGACCACCGGCTCGCCCGAATTGGCGGCCCGCTCGCGCAGGGCGGCCTGTGTCTCGGCGGCGATTTCTGCGGCGTCACCCTGCTGGGTTGTTCCATTGGGGCCAAGGGTCTCGGTCGAGACGGAATCGGGCGCCGGCAAGGCATTGCCCGCCAGTTGGGCATCACGCGCCTGGCGCTGTGCTTCGTATTCATTGTAGTCGCCAAAGCCCACGCCTGCGCCGCTGTCGGGAACCGCGGGCGCACATGCGGTCAGGGCCGCAAGGCCTGCTGCACAAATAAGGAAACGCATCTGTTCATGTCCTGCCATCAGAGGTTTTGACGAAGTTCTACCACCATTTTTCGGGCTTCGCCACAAAGCCCGCGGCCTGCTCCAGCGCATAGGCTGTATTCAGCAGATCACCCTCTTCCCAGGGACGGCCGATCAGTTGCAGCCCAAGCGGCAGCCCCTGCTTGTCGAGCCCGGCGGGAACCGAGATACTTGGCAGCCCGGCAAGGTTCACAGTGACCGTGAACACGTCGTTTAGATACATCTGCACGGGGTCGGCATTCGCCATCTCTCCGAGACCGAATGCGGATGAGGGCGTGGCAGGTGTCAGGATTGCATCGACACCGGCGTCGAAAACCTGCTCGAAGTCGCGTTTGATGAGGGTGCGGACCTTGCGGGCGCGGTTGTAATAGGCATCATAAAAGCCCGCCGACAACACGTAGGTGCCAACCATCACGCGGCGCTTCACCTCGTCACCGAAGCCTTCGGCGCGGGTCTTCTCATACATCTCGGTGATACCGTCGCCCTGTTCCAGATGCGAGCGGTGCCCATAGCGCACCCCGTCGTAGCGCGCCAGGTTCGAAGAGGCCTCGGCAGGCGCAATGACGTAATAGGCGGGCAACGCGTATTTGGTATGAGGCAGCGAAATGTCGCGGATCTCGGCGCCTGCATCCTTGAGCATCGCGGTGCCGTCGGCCCAGAGAGTCTCGATTTCCTGCGGCATGCCATCCATGCGGTATTCGCGCGGAATCCCGATCACCTTGCCCTTGATGTCGCCGCTCAGCATTGCCTCGAAATCCGGCACGGGAAGGTCGGCGCTGGTGGAATCCTTAGGGTCATGGCCGCACATGGCTTCGAGCATGATCGCGCAGTCGCGAACCGTACGGGCCATCGGCCCCGCCTGATCGAGCGAGCTGGCAAAGGCAACAATCCCCCAGCGCGAACAACGCCCGTAGGTGGGCTTGATCCCGGTGATCCCTGTGAAGGCCGCAGGCTGGCGGATCGAGCCGCCGGTATCGGTGCCGGTCGCCCCAAGGCAGAGATCGGCCGCAACGGCAGCCGCCGAACCACCCGAAGACCCGCCCGGCGTCAGCTCGCGCGCGTCCACCTTCCAGGGGTTCACGACATTGCCATAGACCGAGGTCTCGTTGCTGGACCCCATCGCGAATTCGTCCATGTTGAGCTTGCCCAGCATGACCGCGCCCGCATCGAACAGGTTCTGCGTGACGGTGGATTCATATTCCGGGCGGAACCCTTCGAGAATGCCGCTGGCCGCCTGGCTGGGCACGCCTTTGGTGCAGAACAGGTCCTTGATGCCAAGCGGAATGCCGCAAAGGTCCGGCGCATCGCCCGCCTTGACCCGCGCATCGGCGGCGGCGGCCTGTTCGCGCGCCAGATCCGAGGTATCGTGCACAAAGGCATTGAGCGCTCCGGCGCCTTCGATCTGCGTCAGGCAGGCCTCGGTCAGCTCAATGCTGGTCACGTCGCCTTTGCGCAGGGCGTTGCGGGCCTCGGCAATGGTCAGTTTGTTGAGATCGGCCATTATTCCACCACCTTCGGCACGGCAAAGAACCCCTCGCGCGCATCGGGCGCGTTCGACAGGACCCGGTCGGTCATGCCGCCTTCGGTCACGACGTCCTCTCGCCGCTTGAGGCGCATCGGCGTGACGCTTGTCATCGGTTCGATGCCTTCGACATCGACCTCGTTGAGCTGCTCGATAAAGCCGAGAATATCGTTGAATTCCTGCGCCAGCCCCGGCAGGGCATCATCCTCGATGCGAATGCGGGCCAGCTTGGCTACCTTGGCGGCGGTGTCCTTGTCGATCGACATGCATCAATCTCCGTGTTCCAGTCGCTACCGCGTTTAGCGCCGGGGCACGGGCGGTGCAAGCATATGGCGGCGGTAAAGCTCGATCATCCAGCCCAGCATCAGCGCATTGAGCAAATGCCAGCCGAAATGTGTTCCTATCGGGATCAGCGCGCAGGAGAGGCCGTCAATGCTGCGCATGGTCAGCGACGCCACCAACAGCCCGGCTCCCAGCAGAAGATCACGCGCTGTCCGTGGCGCGCGCACACGGAGCGCCAGCCCGTAGCCCGCGATCAGCAGCGGCAAAGGCAGATACGCCGCCGAGCCACCGGCCAACGGGATGAGCGCCAGCAGCGGCACCAGCGCCACGGACAGCGCCACCGCAACCCCGGTGCCGAACAGCGCAGCCAACCGCCCCATCCGCCAGAATCCGCGATTGGCCGCATAGATATAGATCAGCACGAAGCAGAGGATCGGCACCACATCCGCCAGCGCCGCCCAGGCCTGTGCATGGGTGTGAAACAGGAACGACCCCACCCCGATCAGCCCCAGCACAATCACCAGCAGGCGCGCCAGCGGCAACGGCGCATCCCCCAAGCGGCGCCACATGACAAAAGCCGCCACGATGAAAGCCGCATTGGTGACGGCATTCACCGGCTCGGCCCAATACGCGGCATCGAGACGCTCGCAATAGGCGTTTATCGGGCGCGTCCAGTCCACGGGGCTTTTCTCCTGCTATCGGGTTGATACTGTGCAGGGGAAACATAGGGAGACGACAATGAAAATCACCTGGCTTGGACATTCATCCTTCCGGATCGAGATTGGCGGACTGGTCCTGCTGATCGATCCCTGGCTGACCGGCAACCCCATGCTGGAGCCCGATCAGCACAAGCCCGCCACGCAGGGCGCGACGCATATCCTTCTGACCCATGCCCATTTCGATCACGCGGGCGACCTGCCGCGCCTGGCAAAGGATCTCGGCGTGCCGGTGGTCGGGCAGTTCGACCTGATGTCATACTGGGAGGAACATGAGGGCATCGAGACCGTCGGCTTCAACAAGGGCGGCACGGTGGATCTCGATGGCGCCATGGTGACGATGGTGCATGCGGTGCATTCCACCTCGATCGGAACCGATAGCGGGCCGCATGTGACCGGCACCGAATGCGGCTACATGATCGCGGGCGAGGGCCACACGATCTATGTCTCGGGCGATACCGACGTCATGGCCGACATGAAGATCTTCAATGACCTGCACGCCCCCGATATCGGCATCCTGTGTGCGGGCGGCCATTTCACGATGGACATGAAGCGCGCGGCCTACGCGGCCAGTAATTTCTTTGACTTCAAGACGGTTATTCCCTGCCATTACAAGACCTTCCCGATCCTCGAGCAATCCGCCGAGGCGCTGGTCGAGGCCCTGCCCGGCGTCGATGTGATCGAACCCGAGGTCATGACCGCGATCGAGATCTAGGGCGCGCGGCGCTCCTGGAAGAACCGCTTCAGGAGGGCCTCGGATTCGGCGGCGGCAATGCCGTCATAGATCTCGGGAACATGGTGGCATTGCGGGTGCGTGAAGACGCGCGCACCATGCGCCACGCCGCCGGACTTGGGATCGGACGCGCCGAAGTAGAGCCGAGCGATGCGCGCGGCGGCGATGGCTGTGGCGCACATCGCGCAGGGTTCGAGCGTGACGTAAAGCGCATGACCCGGCAGTCGCTCGCTCTTGGCGGCCGCGCAGGCGGCGCGGATCGCCAGGATCTCGGCATGGGCGGTCGGATCGCTCAGCTCGCGGGTGCGGTTGCCCGCTCGCGCCACGATACGCCCGGTGGGGTCGACCAGCACGGCGCCGACCGGCACCTCGCCCCGCGCTGCCGCCTGTCGCGCCTCGTCAAGCGCCGCGTCCATATGGCTTTTGAATGTCATGACGTCCCCTCTTGCCCCGCACTCTGCGCTTTCGCAAGCCCCCGCTTTGCGCTAAGCCCTGCGCCATGAACACCACCCCCCATAAGGGCGAGCGCATCGCCAAGGTCATCTCGCGGGCCGGGCTGGCCAGTCGGCGAGAGGCGGAAAGGCTGATCGAGGCGGGGCGGGTCGCGGTCAATGGCAAGGTGATCGACCGGGCCGCGCTCAATGTCACGCCTCAGGACCGGGTCAGCGTGGACGGGCGCGATCTCAAGGCGCCCGAACCGGCGCGGCTCTGGCTCTATCACAAGCCTGCGGGCCTCGTGACCACCACCAGCGACGAACAGGGCCGCCCGACCATCTTTGACGAGCTGCCCGAGGATCTGCCGCGGGTAATGAGCGTGGGGCGGCTCGACATCACCTCCGAAGGGTTGTTGCTGCTGACCAATGATGGCGGCATCAAGCGCAAGCTGGAGCTGCCCTCGACCGGGTGGCTGCGCCGCTACCGCGTGCGCATCAAGGGGCGTCCGAGCGATGAGACCTTCGCGCCGCTGCGCCAAGGCCTTGAAATAGAAGGCGAAAAATTCCAGCCCATGATCGTCTCGCTCGATCGCCAGCAAGGCGCAAATGCCTGGGCCACGGTCGGCATCCGCGAGGGGCGCAACCGCGAGGTGCGCCGAGCGATGGAGGCGGTGGGGCTGACGGTGAACCGGCTGATCCGCATCTCCTACGGGCCGTTCCAGCTGGGCAATCTCAAGCCCGGCGCCGTCGAGGAAATCCGGCCCCGCATCCTGCGCGAACAGCTGGGCATGGAGGAGCAGAAAGAGGCTGCTAAACCCGGCAAACCGGGGCGGCCCGGCAAACCCGGCAAACCGAAACCGACGCCGAAACGCACACGGCGGCGGAACTGACGGCGAATCATCTGCAAGAAACTGATTAACAACGAAAAACACCGATCTGCATCGCATCGGGCTCACGTCGGTATCGCGTCGGTGCGCGGCACCGAGACACCACGCATTAACAGGGCGCGCGCCCGATAAGCGTACAAAATCCGCGCCGTTTTGTACCAGACGCCCGCGCCTTCTTCTGTTCAGAAATATCCCGGGGGAGTCGCGCCTTGCGCGACGGGGGCAGCGCCCCCGCCCTGCCCTGCGCTAGCCGCCCGCGCCACGCCAGCTCTTGCGATAGGCGCGCGGCGAGGTGCCGAAACGCTTGCGAAACCGCGCGGCCATTTGGGAGGTGCTGTTGAAGCCGGTGGCGGCGGCGATCTCGGCGACGCTCAACTCGGTTTCGTTCAGAAGCGCATGCGCGCGCGATATCCGAAGGTCCATGTAGAACTGCGCCGGGGTGATGCCGACATGCGCACCGAAAAGCCGCTCGAGCTGTCGGCGCGAGATACCGATGCGCGCGGCCAGGTCCGATATCTCGAGTGGCGATTCGAGGGTTTCGTTCATCAGCCGCATCGCCGCGATCAGGTGGGGATTGCGGCTGCCAAGCGCAAAGGAATAGGCCGATCTCTGGCGGCTGTGCTGAAGGTTCGAGCGGAAATGCAGGCACATGTCCGCGACCATCGTGGCAAGATCCGCGCCGTGGTCGCGCTCGATGAGGTCGAGCATCATGTCGGTCGCGGCGCTGCCGCCACCGCAGGTGATCAGGCCACGATCGTTTTCATAAAGCGCGCCGGTTGGTTCCAGCCCGAAATAGCGCTCGACGAAGGCGGGCTGGTTTTCCCAATGCAGGGTAAAGCGGCGGCCCTCGAGAAGCCCCGCCTCGGCCAGCGCGAAAGCGCCGGTGCAGATCCCGCCGACCCGCGCCCCGAAGGCGCGCTGTCGCCGGGTCCATTGGGTGACGCGGGACGAGAGCGTATCGGCGGGTTCGATGCCTGCGCAGACAAAGGCCAGTGCCTCGCGCGGGATATCGGCAAGACCGCCGTCGGGTGTGATGTTCACCCCGCAGGAACAGACCACGGGCGCGCCGTCCTCGGTCATCACGAACCAGCGATAAAGCGCGCGCCCCGCCACCTGGTTGGCGACCCGCAGGGGTTCGAGCGCCGAGGTGAAGGCCAGGAGGGTCAGTTTGGGCAGCAACAGGAAATGCACGTCCCGTGGCGGTCCGTCATAAGCCACCTTAAAACTGGCGGCGCCGCGTGGCACGAAAACTTCCGTCGTCATGCGCCCGTCATAGCATCAAGCCGGCCCGGCGGTAAGGTTGTGCGCGCGTTTGCGCCGCCCGCCCCGCGCGGCGGCGGGACACCCCGGTGATCTGGCGGCAGGCGGGCCATCTTCCCCCTAGAATGCTTTGCCTGCATCGCCTAAGTTCAGAATGTCTTTGGGGGTGTACTTGCCTATGTCCGATACCGGTCTGCAAAAACTGGCCTTTTTCCTGCTGGTCCTGCTGATCCTCTATGTCTCGTTGACGGGGGGCGGCTGATGGCGCGGCGCTATGGCGGAAAGTTCAGCCCCGATACGCAATCACAGGTGACATCCGGCCCGGACCAGGGCGGCTATCAGGGCGCGCGGCGCACCCGCGCGGGCGGGCGCGTGAACCTGCTGTTCCTGGCGCCTCTGCCCCTGATCTGGGCGGCTTTCACCGCAGGGCCGGTGGGGCTGGCGCTCAATCTCGGGGCACTTGGAGTCCTGCTGCTGGCGGCGTGGCTGACGCGGGAGGGAATTCTGGCGCAGGAAGCCTATGAGGGGCGCAAGATCGCCCGCCGCCCCGGCTTCCCCCGGAAGATCGCCGCATCGGTGCTGACCGGGATGGGGCTGGCGCTGGCCGGTTTCGCGACTGCGGGCGGCATTGTTGCGCCGGTCATCTATGCCCTGCTGGGCGCGGCGCTGCATTCCTTCGCGTTCGGGCTTGATCCCTTGAAGGACAAGGGGATGGAAGGGGTGGATCTATTCCAGACCGATCGCGTGGCGCGCGCCGTGGACGAGGCCGAGAAGCATCTTGCCGTCATGACCGATGCGATCAAGCGCGCTGGCGACCGGCAGCTCGAAGCGCGCGTCGAGCGGTTCGCCGCCACGGCCCGCAAGCTGTTTCGCACCGTCGAGGAAGACCCGCGCGACCTGACGGCGGCACGCAAGTACCTGTCGGTCTATCTGATGGGCGCACGCGACGCGACGGTGAAGTTCGCCGATATCAATGCACGCAACCGCGACAGCGGCGCAAAGGGTGATTACACCGCGCTGCTGGACGATCTGGAGGGCAATTTCGCCGCCCGCACCGAAGCTCTTCTGCGCGACGACCGGGTCGATCTCGATATCGAGATCGAGGTTCTGCGCGCGCGCCTGCAACGCGAGGGCATCCGCCCGCCCATCACCAGTGAGTAAGGGGACCACCATGTCAGATACCACCCGTCAGAAAGCCGAGGCCACGCTGGCCGAGGTCGAGCAAGTCAGCCGCACCATCCTGCCCGAGCCCGCCAAGGCGGATGAGGTCATCACGCTTGATAAGGCCGATGCGGCGATCGGCGGTGAAATCCGCCGCCGCATGGACGAGATCGACATGAGCGACACCAATTCGATCGTCTCGTTCGGTTCGGGCGCACAGGCCGAGTTGCAGGAAATCAGCCAAGCCATGCTGAACGGCGTGCGCAACAAGGATGTCGGCCCGGCGGGCGACAGCCTGCGCGGGATCGTCACCACGATCCGGGGCTTTTCGGTCAGCGAGCTGGATGTGCGCCGCCAGCGCAGCTGGTGGGAAAAGCTGATCGGGCGCGCCGCGCCTTTCGCCAAGTTCACCGCCCGTTTCGAGACGGTGCAGGCGCAGATCGACAAGGTGACAGACGATCTGCTGCATCACGAGCACAGCCTGCTCAAGGACATCAAGTCGCTTGACCTGCTGTATGAAAAGACGCTGCAGTTCTATGACGAGCTGGCGCTGTACATCGCCGCGGGCGAAGAGAAGCTGCGCGAGCTCGACAGCACTGTCATTCCCGCGAAGGAAGCCGAGGTAAAGGCCGCGCCCGAGGCGGATCAGGTGATCCGTGCGCAGGAATTGCGCGATCTGCGCGCCGCGCGCGACGATCTCGAGCGCCGGGTGCATGACCTCAAGCTGACGCGCCAGGTGACGATGCAGTCGCTGCCCTCGATCCGGCTGGTGCAGGAGAACGACAAGAGCCTCGTGACCAAGATCAACTCGACGCTGGTCAATACCGTGCCTCTGTGGGAAACGCAGCTGGCGCAGGCGGTGACGATCCAGCGCTCGACAGAGGCGGCGGCGGCGGTGCGCGACGCCAATGACCTGACCAACGAGCTGTTGACCTCCAATGCAGCCAACCTGCGCGAGAGCAACAAGATGATCCGCGAGGAAATGGAACGCGGGGTGTTCGACATCGAGGCCGTCAAGAAGGCCAATGCCGACCTGATCGGCACGATCGAAGAAAGCCTGCAGATCGCCGACGAGGGCAAGGCGCGCCGCGCCGCTGCCGAAGAGGATCTCAAGAAGATGGAAGCCGATCTGCGCGACACGCTGGCCTCGGCCAAGGCCCGTCGTGATGGCGTGGGCGACAATGCCGGCACCGCCGTGCCGCAAAGCTGAGGACCAAGGTGCGCTGGACGGGAGTGATGCGGGGAATGGCAGGAGGGCTGGCGGCGCTGGCCCTTGCTGCTTGCGAGTTGCCCGGCGGCGCGCCGGGCCCGAGGCCGGCGGAGCGCCCGCCCGGCCTTGTGCCGCCCGAACCGGCGCCCGCGCGCGCGCAGTCTGATGCCAGCCGCGCCTTGCAGCGGTATTATGCGGCGGTGCAGGCGGACCTGCTGTCGCAGGGCTTGCTGCGCACCGATGGCGGGGGGGCGGATACGCCCTATACCGACAACACGCTGATGCGCAATTTCGAGCGGATCGCCTTTTACGACGAATACGAGCGTGACGCCGGGCTGCAGCCTTCGGGCGGCGAGGCGGTGGGGCTGCGCAAGTGGACGCGCCCGGTGCGGATGTCGGTCGAGTTCGGCGATTCCGTGCCCGAGGACCAGCGCGCGGTGGACGAGGACATGGTGCGCGATTACGTTGCGCGGCTGGGGCGGATCACCGGGCATTCGATATCGGTGGTGCGCGGCAATCCCAATTTCCACGTGCTCTACATGGGCGAGGACGATCGCGATCAGGCGGTTGCGCGCATCAGGGAGGTCGTACCCAATGTGAACCCGGCGACGCTGCGCCTGTTCCAGACCCTGCCGCGCACGATCCATTGCCTTGTCATCGCCTTTTCGGAGCCGCAGAACGAGAACAGCTACGGGCGCGCCATCGCCTTCATCCGCGCCGAGCATCCCGAGCTGATGCGCCGCTCCTGCGTGCATGAAGAGCTGGCGCAGGGGCTGGGGCTGGCCAATGACAGCCCCTATGCGCGCCCCTCGATCTTCAATGACGACGACGAATTCGCGCTGCTGACCGCGCATGACGAGATCCTGCTGCGGCTTCTCTATCACCCCGACCTGACCCCCGGCATGACCCCCGATCAGGCCCGCCCCATCGTCGCGCGCATCCTGGCGCGGCGCGACGGGCCGGTCTGACGGCAAAGGAGACCACTATCATGGGCATTTTCGATTTTCTGACCGGCGAGTTCATCGATGTCATCCACTGGACCGACGACACCAGGGACACGATGGTCTGGCGCTTCGAGCGCGAGGGCCACGAGATCAAATACGGCGCCAAGCTGACCGTGCGCGAGGGCCAGGCGGCGGTGTTCATTCACGAGGGCCAGCTGGCGGATGTGTTCACCCCCGGCCTTTACATGCTGGAAACCAACAACATGCCGGTGCTGACCACGCTCAACCACTGGGATCACGGGTTCCGCTCGCCGTTCAAATCCGAGATCTATTTCGTCAACACCACCCGCTTCAGCAATCTGAAATGGGGCACCAAGAACCCGATCATGCTGCGCGACCCGGAATTCGGCCCGACGCGCCTGCGCGCCTTTGGCACCTACACGGTCAAGGTGGCCGATCCGGCGCGTTTCCTTGCCGAGATCGTCGGCACCGACGGCGAATTCACGATGGATGAGATCAGCTTTCAGATCCGCAACATCATCGTGCAGGCCTTTTCGCGCATCATCGCGGGCGCGGGCATCCCGGTGCTGGACATGGCCGCCAACACCGCCGACCTTGGCAAGCTGGTCGCAAGCGAGATTTCCAAGGTGGTCGCGGAATACGGGCTGACGATCCCGGAATTCTACATCGAGAACATCTCGTTGCCCCCGGCTGTGGAAGAGGCGCTGGACAAGCGCACCTCGATGGGGCTGGCGGGCGATCTGGGAAAGTTCACCCAGTATTCCGCCGCCGAAGCGATGACCGCCGCATCGAAGAACCCCTCGGGGGGTGCCGGGATCGGTGCGGGGCTGGGCATGGGAATGGGCATGGCGATGGCGCAGCAGCTCAATCCGCAGCAGGGACCGTGGGGCGCGGCCCCCGCGTCGAGCGAGGCCGCAGCGCCACCGCCGCCGCCGCCACCCGTCGAGCATGTCTGGCACATCGCCGAGAAGGGCGAGACCCGCGGCCCCTATTCCAGGGCCGCGATGGGGCGCATGGCCGCCGATGGCACGCTGAGCCGCACCGCGTATGTCTGGACCGCCGGGCAGGACGGGTGGAAACGGGCCGAGGACGTGGCCGAACTGGCGCAGCTGTTCACCATTCTGCCGCCGCCCCCGCCCGAGGCCTGAGCCAAAGCAAGGGGGGGGCGCGGACACGCGTGCTCCCGCCCTGCCCCGCACCCAGAGCAAGACCCGATTTCACGCAGTCCCGATGGTTGCTTCATGCCCTTCTCCGACGCAGCATCCCCGATCGAAGAACACCGCTTTCCCTGCGATCAATGCGGGGCGGATTACCGGTTTGATCCGGCTTCGGGGCGGCTGGTCTGCGATCATTGCGGTCACAGCGAAGAGGTGGCGCAGTCCGGCCCCTGGGAGAGCACGATCCGCGAGCTGGATTTCCGCCAGGCGTTGAACAGCGAGCTTCCGGACGAGGACATCGAGGAGACCCGCGTCACCAGCTGCCCCAATTGCGGTGCGCGGGTGGAATTCGACGAGACACTGCATGCTGCCGAATGCCCGTTCTGCGCAACGCCCGTGGTGACGGATACCGGCACGCATCGCCATATCAAGCCGCGCGGGCTGTTGCCCTTTGCGCTGGATGAAGAGGCGGCGCGCGGGGCGATGAATGACTGGTTGGGGCGGCTGTGGTTCGCACCGGGTGGCTTGCAGGACTATGCCCGCAAGGGGCGCAGGATGCAGGGTATCTACGTGCCCTACTGGACCTTCGATGCCGACACGAAATCCGCCTATCGCGGCGAGCGCGGCACCGTCTATTACGAAAACCGCACGGTCACGCGCAACGGCAAACGCGAGACCGTGCGCGTCGCCAAGGTGCGTTGGCGGTCGGTCTCGGGACGGGTGGCGCGGTTCTTCGACGATGTGCTGGTGCTGGCCTCGCGCAGCCTGCCCAAGCGCTTCACCGACGGGCTGGAGCCCTGGGACCTGTCGGCGCTGGAACCCTATGCGCCGCAATACCTGGCGGGGTTTCGCGCCGAGGGCTATGCGGTGGAACTGGACGAAGGGTTCACCGAGGCGCGCCAGATCATGGACCGCGTGATCGCGCGTGATGTGCGTTTCGATATCGGCGGCGATCGCCAGCGCATCCATGACATCCAGACGCAGATCAGCGATGTGACCTTCAAGCATGTTTTGCTGCCGGTCTGGCTGGCGGCCTACAAATACCGCGGCGAGAGCTATCGTTTCGTCGTCAACGGGCGCACCGGGCGGGTACAGGGCGAGCGGCCCTGGTCGGCATGGAAAATCGCGCTGGCGGTGATCGCGGGGCTGTTGGTGGCGGGTGCCATCGGCTACGTGATCGCGATGGAACAGGGGGCGCTGTGATGAGTGAGGCCTATGATACACTGAACGCGCTGTTGCGGGCGCGCCATTCCTGCCGCGCCTTCAAGCCGGAGCCGGTGCCCGAGGACACCGTCGCGCGCATCGTGTCGGCGGCCGCGCAGACGGCGTCGTGGTGCAATGCGCAGCCCTGGCAGGTGACGGTGACACGCGGCGCAGCGACAGAGAGGTTTCGCGCGGCGCTTGTCGAGGCGGCCACATCCGATGCGCCCTGCCCCGACCTGCCCTGGCCCGAAGGCTTTCCGGGTGTCTATGGCGAGCGGCGGCGCGCCTGCGGCTATCAGCTTTACGAGGCGGTCGGCATTGCACGCGACGACCACACGGCACGGGCCGAACAATCCATGCTGAATTTCTACCTGTTCGGTGCGCCGCATGTGGCCATCGTGCATTCCGAGGCCGCACTTCGGGCTTACGGGGCGATGGATACCGGCGGGTTCGTCAGCAACTTCATGCTGGCGGCAAAGGCGCTCGGCGTGGACACGATCGCGCAGGCCTCGGTTGCGGGCCATGCGCCCATGATCCGCGCGCATTTCGGCCTGCCCGAAAGCCGGATGATCCTGTGCGCGATTTCCTTCGGGATCGGCGATGCGGATCACCCGGTGAACAGGTTTCGCACCGCGCGGGCCGATCTTTCCGATATCCTCGACCCGCGCGACTGATGCGCCGGTCAGCCCTTGTTGATGGCGATCTTGCGCGCCGCGCTTTCATCGGGGCCGCGCTTGGGCACCGAAAGGGACAGCACGCCATCCTTGAGGCTGGCCGAGACCGACTCGCCATCGGCATCGGCAGGCAGGCGGAAGGTGCGGCTGAAGGCGCCGTACTGGCGTTCGGAGAAGAACCAGGTATCGCCTTTTTCCTCGCGTTCCTGGGTTTTCTCGCCGCGTACCGTCACCACCCCGTCATGCACCGAGATGTCGATATCGTCTTCGGCGACGCCGGGCAGTTCCATCGTGATGCGATAATTGGACTCATCCGCCGAGGCATCCGAGGCGGGCGAGAGCCAGTCGGCGACACGCTGGCCAAGGTGGCGGAAGGGTTCGTAAAAGGACGGCCACAGGCCGGAGGATTGGGACTTTTCAACCATGTCTGCAACTCCTCTGGTTAGAATGCGTGACGCAGTCTCGCGCGATCAGGCGGGGCGCGCCTTGATGCGCATCAACGCGCGATACTTGCATCGCGGCGCGGTTTTGCGCATTGCGTTCACGAGAACTGCGAAAAGGAATATAGGCAATGCGCGCTCTGCTGCAACGAGTCACCCGGGCCGAAGTCAGCGTCGGGGGCGAGGTGATCGGACGGACTGGTCCGGGCCTCATGGTGCTGGTCTGCGCGATGCAGGGCGACGATGAGGCCGGGGCCGACCGGCTGGCCGCGCGGATCGCCAAGCTGCGCATCTTCAAGGACGAGGCGGGCAAGATGAACCGGTCGCTGCGCGACACGGGGGGCGGCGCGCTGGTGGTGAGCCAGTTCACACTGGCCGCCGACACGAGCCGCGGCAACCGCCCCGGTTTTTCAAGTGCCGCACCGCCCGAGGAAGGCAAGCGCCTTTACGAGCATTTCGCCGCGGCGCTGGCGGCTGAGGGTGTGGCGGTGGAGACCGGCGCCTTCGGGGCCGACATGCAAGTGTCCCTGACCAATGACGGCCCGGTGACGATCTCGATCGAGAGCTGAGCGCGGCGCTCAGCGCAGGAGATCCTCCTCGAAGGGGAAATGCGACAGGAGTTCGATCCCCTCCTCGGTCACCAGCACCTGCTGTTCGAGTTTCACGCCCTCCTGCCCGCCTTCGGCGCCGATATAGCTTTCGACGCAGAGGGTCATGCCGGGCAGGATTTCGCCGTCATAACCGGCATCGGGAAAATCACCGCGGTGGTAGAGATAGGGATATTCCCCGGTCATGCCGCAGCCATGGGCGCTGAGGTAATAGCGGTTAGCGTGAAAGCGCGCGGGAATGTCCCAGGCGGCCTCGGCATAGTCCCGAAAAGACATGTGGGGGCGCAGGATAGCCATGTTGTGATGCACCTGCTCATACGCGACCTTGTAAAGCTCGCGCTGCGATTGGGTGGGTGCGTCGGGGCCGGAATGGAAGCTGCGCGAGAAGTCGGCGTAATAGCCGTGGCAGCCGACCACATCGGTATCGAGGGCGATCAGTTCGTTGGGACCGATCACATTGTCCGAGGTTTCCTGAAACCAGGGGTTCGTGCGCGCACCTGCGTTGAGCAGCCGGGTTTCGACATAATCGCCGTTCTGGGCGATTACCGACTGGTGGAGCACGGACCAGAGCTGCGCCTCGGTGAGGCCGGGGCGGATCGCGTCGCGCAGCTTGCCGACAGCGATCTCGGTGGCGCGCAGCGAGGCGATGACGCATTTCATTTCCTCGGCGGATTTGATCGCGCGGGCCATCTCGACGGGCTCCTGCGCATCGACGATGCGAAATCCCTGAGCCTGAAGCGCGATGGCGCTGCCTGCGTTCAGGCGTTCCAGCCCCACGGTCGCACCCTTGCCGACAAGTTCATGGATGAGGTCGGCCATCCCGGCCGCCCACGCCTGTTCGCGCGTGGCGATATCGGGGCCTGCGGCAACGTAGCTCGCGGTGCGGGCGGGGCGCACCTCGTCCACGGTCTCGAATCCCTCCGCCAGGTGAAGGCAGCCGGTGAATTCAAACAGGATCGCGCGCGATTGCGTCAGCAGCAGATAGCGCGATGGCGCGTTGCGCATCGAGAATACCTGCATGTTGCGGGTGCCGGTGGCGTAGCGGATGTTGACCGGGTCCGACAGGATCACCGCATCGACCCCGCGCGCGGCCATTTCGGAGCGGACCCGGCCCTGCCGGTAGAGGCGCACGGCGGCAAGGTCGATCCCCTCGCTCTCTGGCGCGCGGTCAAGCTGGGCGAGGCCCGCAAGATCGCTGCGTTCTGCGTGCCAGTCGAATTCGGCCATCGGTCGCGCTCTCCCCGTCCCTGTCGCAGCCCTGTTCTGAATCTCTTGCAGATTCCGCAGCCGCCGGAAAGGTCGGAAATGCGGGGCGTCAGGGTTCGTGCATCGCCTCGCGGGATTTGAAGAGCGGCTTGAGCAGGTATTGAAGCACGGTCTTTTCGCCGGTGTGCAATTCGACCTGCGCCTGCATGCCGGGGCGCAGCTCGATCGCGGACTGACGCGGCGAGAGGTCCGAAAGGTCCAGCCTGAGCCTGACCTTGTAATGCGGATCGCCATCCGGGGCGCGCGTGTTTTCGTCCTCGAACGTATCCGCCGAGATCACATCGACCTTGCCCTTGAGGGTGCCGTGAATGGTGTAGTCATAGGCGCTGAGCTTGATCGTGGCGGCCTGACCGGGGCGGATATTCGCGATGTTCTGCGGCGCGACGCGGGCCTCGACCAGAAGTTCCTCGTCCAGTGGGATGATCTCCATGATCTGTTCGCCGGGACGCACGACGCCGCCGATGGTGGTGACGTTGAGGTTGTTCACGATGCCGCGCATCGGGCTGGTCAGGACGGTGCGCTCGAGCTGGTCGAGGCTGGCCGAGAGGTTCTGACGCAAGGTCGCGAGTTCCTTGAGCGTGTCGGAATATTCCTGTGCGCGTTCAAGTTCGGTTTGCGTGACGATCTCGTCATAGCGTTTCTCGGCATCGGCATGTTCCTTGCGCGCACGGGTCACTTCGATCAGCGCGACGATCTTCTTGGCAAGCAGGTCTTCGAGCAGGCGACGTTCCTCGGCGGCCTGCGCCAGCACCTTGCGCGCGCCCTGACTGCGCTTGACGAAATCTTCCTGCCGGGCCTTGAGAAGCACCTTTTCGGAGGCGGCCATTTCGGGGCTGCGGGCGGCAAGCTTCGCGGGGATATCGAAATCGAACTGCCCGGCGAGTTCCGCCTCGAGGCGCAGGCGGCGGATATCATGCGCGGTGATCTGATCGCGCAGGTCTTCGACCGAGGATTTGAATTGCGTGCCGTGCAGCCGCGCCAGAACGGCGCCGCGCGCCACAACGTCGCCTTCCTGCACGAGGAGCTCGGAAAGGATGCCGCCTTCGAGGTTCTGGATGATTTGCGGGCGCGAGGATGAGATGATTTCGCCATCGGCACGCACGATCTCATCGAGCCATGCGAAAGCCGACCAGAGCAGGAACAGCCCCACCACCCCCGCGCAAAGCCGGATCATCAAGCTGGAGCCGCGCAGGCGGGCGTTGAACTGCCGCGCCAGATCGGTCGAGGATGCTGCTGCGGCCATGAGCTATCCCTTCGCCCCGCCAGCGGCACCGGCCTGCGCCAGGTGGGCCAGAACCTGATCGCGCGGCCCGTCCACGGCAAGGCGGCCGTTTTGCAGGATCATGGTGCGGTCGGTCAGTTGCAGGATCGGCACCCGGTGGGTGGCGATGACGGCGGTGCGCCCGTCGAGCCATGTTTCAAGGCGGCTGACAAGGGTGCGCTCCAGCGTCTGATCGAGCGCGGCGGTCGGTTCGTCCAGAAGGCAGATCGCCGGATCCTGAAGCCAGAGCCGCGCCCAGCCGATGGACTGGCGTTGCCCCTGGCTGAGCCCCTGCCCGCCATCGCGGATCTCGAGGTCGAGCCCCTTGGGGTGGGATTTGACGAAGGGGCCGAGCCCGGCGAAATCGAGCGACGCGAGAAGCCGGTCGTCATCGCCTTCGAGCAGCGTCAGGTTGAGGTTGTCGCGCAGGGTGCCGCTGAAGAGGCGCACGTCCTGCCCGAGATAACCGATGAAGCGGCGCAGATCGCGCGGGGCGATATGGGTCATATCGGTGCCATCGACCATCACCCGTCCCTGCGTGGCCGCATAGAGGCCCGAGAGCAGTTTGAGGAAGGTCGATTTGCCCGAGCCGTTGGCGCCAAGCACCGCCAGTTTCTGACCCGGCTGGATGGTCAGTGCGGGAATGTCCAGCACGGGTGGCAGGTCCGGGTCATAGGCGAAGCGGACCTCGCGAAGGTCGAAACCGCCGTGCAGGGCGTCGCGGCGCAGGTAGCTGCGCTCGGGCGCGGTGTCCTGTTGCGCGGTGGCGATGGAGTCGAGGCCGTTGAGAGCGGATTTCACATTGCTCCAGCGCGCCATCGTTCCCGCCAGCTGGGTCAGCGGTGCCAGCGTCCGGCTGGTCAGGATGCTGACTGCGATAATCGAGCCGACGGTGAATTCGCCCGAGAAGACAAGGTAGGTGCCCATGATGATCGCGCAGATATAGGTCGCCTGCTGAATGCCCTGACTCCAGAATGTCAGGCCGGAGGCAAGGCGGCGCTGTGCGCTGGTTGTGAGCGCCTGAAGGGTGGTCAGTTCGACCCAGAGGCGGCGAAAACGATCCTCGGCGCGCTGCGTCTTGAGGGTGTCGAGCTCGAAGATCGCCTCGTGAAGCAGGCGCGAGGCCTTGGACGAGGCGCCCTGTGCGCTTTGAGTAAGGGCAATCATGCGGCGTTGCAGGAAAAGACCGGGCAGCACCATCAGCACCGCACCCAGCACCAGAAGCCAGACCACGTTGCCCGCGATCAACGCCACCAGAAGCAGGAACACGAAGATGAAGGGGACATCGGCAAGACTGCCGATGGTGGCCGAGGTGAAGAACTCACGCACCGAGCCGAATTCGCGCATGGCGCTGAAGAGCTGGCTGGGTGCCCGCCCCGCCAGTTCCGAGCGCATGCCCAGAACGCGATTCATCAGGAGGGTCTGCACGCCGAGTTCGATCTGCTGGCCAGCACCATCCATCAGCCGCGCACGCGCCAGTTTAAGCGCGGCCTCCATCAGGAGCGCCAGCCCGGCGCCGCCCGCCAGCACCCAGAGCGTGGATTCGGATTGATGGGGGATCACGCGATCATAGACCTGGAGCGCAAAGAGCGCGACGGCGACCGCAAGAAGGTTGGCGACGAAAGACCCCAGCACCACTTCGGCGAAGGCACGGCGGAACCCGGCGAATTGCCCCCAGAACCAATGCGCATCTGCGCCGGTCGGGCCATGCACGTCGGACAGCTGGCCAAGGGGGATTTCGGCGCGGATGGTCTCGCCGGTGAAGAAGGGTGCGAATTCGGCCAGCGGCACGATGGCGCGGTTATCGCGACAGGTGCGGTCATAGATCACCAGCCCCGCATCGCCCTGTTCGAGCACGAGGATCATCTGCCCGTTGGTCATGCGCGCCAGCGCCGGCCAGGCGTCGCGCTGACAGGTGACGTCGCAGGCGATTTCGCTCAGGAAACCGGCGGCACGCAGGGCTTCGGCAAGCGCCTGCGAGGTCGGCGCGTCGGCGTGGCGAACGAGGGTCTCGACGATGTCGCGGGGCGGGACGCTCTGCCCCAGCAGCCCGGCATAGACCGCCGCGAGCGCCGCGAGACGTTCGGTGCGGGCCTGGGTCGGTGCCGCGTTGCGCGGCGCTGCGGGAGCGGCGGAGGGCGGCGCGTCGCGGTTCGAGACGGCCCGAAGACGGCCGCGCAGGGCGGCGGTCATCCCGGCTGCGCCCTCGGGCAGCTTCATATCCGGCTCCCTTCGGCCAGGAGGCCCAGATGGCGCGCGATTTCAAGTTGGGTGCGCGCACGTTCGTATTTCAGGTCGATGCTCGCGGCCTGCCGGGTGGCGAAGGTTTCGTAGACGCCGACCACGTCCATCACCTGGCGCTGCCCGGCCTTGTACTGGCGCTGGAACAGATCGAGATTGACCTTGGCGCGCCCGGCGAGGTCTTGCGCCTCGCGTTCCTGGCGGCTGAGTGCGGCAAGCTGGGCATGCAGCCGATTGAGGCGGCGGGCGGAATCCTCTTCTGCCTGCGCCACGCGGCGCGCGGCGGCGTCGCGTGCGGTTTCGGTGGCGTCGAGGCTGTCCCCGGTGCCAAGGCCCAGAAGGCGATCCGAAGAGAGGTTGAGCCCGATGCCGGAGCCGTTCTGGCCAAGGGTGCCGCCCGCTGTCAGCGCCGGCAGAAGGCCCGCGCGCTCCATCCGTGCGCTGGCGATGTCGCGCTCTTTCTCGGCCTCGGCGCGCAGGACGTCGAGCGATCGCGCGGCGGGATCACCAAGCGGCAGGTCCGTCAGCCCGGAGACGTCGTCAAGTGGGCCGTCGGACATGGCGTTGAGTTCGGCAAAGGCGGTGGCCTCGGCCTCTTGCTGAGCGGCAAGGGTCGAGCGGATCTCGGCGAGCTTCTGGCGCAGGACATGAAGGTCGGAGCTGTCCGAGACCCCCCCGCGCACACGTTCGGCCATGATCCATTCAAATTGCTCCATATCCGCCAACGTGCGGGATTCGACGACGGCGCGGTCACGCGCCTTCATCGCATCGAGATACAGCCCAAGCGCGGTCAGGATGCGGTCGTTGGTGTCCTCGACCATCGTTACAGCCGCGATTTCCACGTCGGCGCGCGCAAAGGCGCGCTCGGCCTTGCGGTGGCCATTGTCAAAGAGCATTTGTTCGACCACGAGCTGCGAAACGATCTCGCTCAGGCTGTTGAGGCTGATATTCGGTCCGACCTTGGGCAGCCAGTTCTTGGAAGCAGCCTCGGCCCTGAGCCGCGCGCCACGCAACTCGGCCTCGGCGGGCCTGCTGGCGGCGGCGAGCACGGGGGCGCTGATGCGCGCATAGGGGCTGTCGGGCGGCAGGATGCTGCGCCGCGCCTGAAGATCGGCGATGATGGTCGATTGCGTCTGGTTGTCAGCAGGCCCGATCGTGAAGCGTGACACCTGGCCCGCGCCGCGATCGAGTGACATGCAGCCACTCAATGCCAGTGCCGCCAGAATCCACACCCCGCGTTGCATCGCTCCGCCCTTCTGCCTCGTGATCGCCTTTTGACAGGCTTGTTTTTTGTTCTGTCCGCTGCGCGCGGGCCGGTCCCCGCGCGCAGCGATTGTCATTCGTCCGTCCCGACCGAGCATCAGGTGTCGATGACGTTGATCCTTTCATCGACAATGATGGTCGCATCGTCGCCAAGCGTATAGATGTCGTAGCCCACGGGTTCGGCAGCGCCGCCATTGACCTGTTGCGCGCCGAGCGCGATCAGCGTGTCATCCGTGCCGCCCTCGACCAACAGCGTGTCGGAGGTGTCCGAAAGGGCGAGAATCTGCTCTTCGGTGACCGTCAGCTCGGCGCGGTCCGCGAACTGCAGGTCGATGGTTTCGATACCGAGACCGGCGAGATCGGGGTTGTCGAGGTTTACCGAAGAGGTGTTCACCTCGTCGGGGACGAGATAGGTGGCGGAACTGTTCCCGGCGGTATCGGTGCTGGTCACGACCAGGTGCGAGCCATCGGGAATCGAAGCGGCGTTCCCCTGATCGTCGAGGAAGATGTGGTCGGTCTCGCCAAAGAGCGGATTGTCATCCGAATGGATCGGCACCGCATTCACCGAGCCGTCCGAGGCGACCTCGTGAACGGTGATGTCGTCGGCCGTCATGTCGGTGGTGACATAGCGATACCCGCCGCCCTGACGGAAATACCCAACGATATCCGGCTGGTCGGGTGCCACGAAGTCGAAGGTGAGCGAACCGGGGATGCTCTCGAAATTTCCGGCCGTGTCGGTCACGTTGATGGTCACGCCGACGGTGCCCTCCTGGGCGGGCAGATCATCTTGCGGGATGGTGACCGCCCAGTCGCCGTCTTGGTCGCTGGTGGTGAGATAGCGCCGGTTGAACAATACCAGTTCGACCCGCGAACCCGGCTCGGCGGTTCCGTTCATTTCAAGTCCGCCTTGCGCGGCAGCAAGGTTGGCGATCCCGTTGAAGGATCCTGTCACCTCGCCCTGCGAGACATCCTGCACGACGGTGTCGATGAAGATCGTCTGTTCGAGAGTCGAGATATTGCCCACCGGGTCCATGACTTCGATATGGAGATCCGCGTCGTGCTGCCCGCCGGGAATTGCGCCCGGTTCGAAGGTGACGTGCCATTGCCCGTCATCGCCCGCCGTGAACTGGCGCGTCACATCGTCGATTGTGACCCAGACCACGGAATGCGGTTCAACCGTGCCACTGATCTGAAAGCCGTTGTCGACCGAGTCGCGGTTGATCACAGTGCGCCCGCCCGTCGTGGTCGGAAGCTGCAGCGGCGCAAGCGAAAGGTCGTCGACCCGCGTATCGACATGAAGCGTGCTGCTGACCGTTGCGCTGTTCTCGTAGGGATCGGTGATCGTGGCCGTGACAACCGGGAAATGCTCGCCCGGCGTCAGATCCTGTGTGGAGTAGAACTGCTGCCAGTTGCCGCTGCCGTTGGCGCGCGTCGTGTATTGCACGCCGTCAAGATCCACCTCGACCCAGGCATATGGATCGGCGGTGCCCCGCACCATGACGCCGTCCTGATAGACATCGTGGTTGATGACGCCCTGATCGCCGATGGAAGCAGCATCGAGCGTCAGCGTCCCGGCCTCGGTATCGACATTGATCATGCGCGTCAGGGTCTTGACGTTCTGCGCAGAATCCTTGGCCGTGATGGTCAGCAATTCGCTATAGGTGCCGGGCGGAAGCTGGCTTCCGGCGACGGTTGCGGTCCAGGTTCCGTCGGGAAGAAACTGCACCGGAACGGACTGGTTGCGGAACATCATCGTCACGGTTGAACCGGCCTCGACCGTGCCCGAAAGGGTGAAGCCGCCGCCGATCTCGTCGCCGTTGATATAACCGTCAAGCCCACCCGGCTGCCCGCTCTGGGTGAAGGAATTGACCTCGAGATCGATTCGGACATCCTCGGATGCGGTGCTGATATTGCCCGCAAGGTCCTGCGTATGGGCGCTGATGGTGGCGTCGAATTCGGTTTCGGGGAACTGGGCGGCGTCGAAGGTGACCTGCCAGGTGCCGTCATCGCCAACCAGCATTTCGCGCTGCTGCCCGGCCATTTCGACATAAACGCGCACGCCGGGTTCGGCCGTGCCGGTGACGACCAGCCCGCCGGGTTCCACGAAATCCCCGTTGATCACCCCGTTCGCGCCAAGCGCGCCGGCGTTGATCGCCAGTTGCGGGTGGATCGTGTCGACCGAGACGGTCTCGGTGATGGTGGTCGTGTTGCCCATGGCATCACCCGTCACGATCGTCACGTCGGCGTCGTAATCGCCATCAGGCAGCAGGCCCGGCGCGAAGCTGACCGACCAGCTGCCGTCTGCCAGCACTTCGGTTTCGCGGGTGACGTTCTCGATGGTGACACTGACCCAGGCTTCCGGCTCGCCGGTTCCCGAGATCACCACGCCGTCTTCGTTATATTCCTGGTGGTTGACGATATCACCTGCGGCCACGGTGCCTCCGGTCACGTCGATCACCGGCGGCGTCGTGTCGATGACGACCTGGGGGCCGTCGAGCACGGTTTCGGTGCCATCGGGTTCGGTGATGGTGACCTCGACCGGATAATCGCCGTCCTCGGGGAAATCATCGCCCTCGAACACCACTTCCCAGTTTCCGTCGGCGTCGGCGGTGGTCTCGAGTTCCTCGTCGCCGATTGTGACCACCACGTTCGAGCCGGGTTCGGCCGTGCCGGTGATGGTGATGGAGTCCTGCTGGTTGTCGTCGCCGCCGATGGCGACCTGGCCATTCTCGTTGACGCTGGGCGCGATGCCGTCATCGTCATCGGGCGAAACCGCGGGCACGAAGCCAGCTGCTGGTGTGCCGCCGCTGCCACCGCCAACGGCCTGCATCAGGGCCGAAGAGGCCACGAGGCCCGCGGCACCGGCGCCAGCAGCACCGAACAGGCCCGTGCCGCCCAGAAGACCAGCGCCGAGCATCGAGACGGTTTCCTCGCCCTCGGCCGCGCCCGGCGCAACGGGCGCGATGATCTCTGCGCTGTCGAGAAAGATCAGGTCGTCCGACGGGCTCCATTTGCCCCAGATTTCGGTCGGGCCGTATTGAGCGTAGACCGCGCCCTCATCGCCCTCGATCAGCGTGACCTCGTTCAGGTAGCCGTCGGCGCTGATGAACAAGCGCGATTGCGGCGCGCCGTCGGCGTCGAAATAGCCCTCCAGCACGACGACACGGCCATCCGCGAGGGTGATCTGCAGATCGCTCCCGTCCCGTTGATACCTGTCGATTTCGAATTGTCTCAGATTGAGAGAGATTTCCTGACCGCCACCGCCTGAAATCCCAGTCGTTGCGCTTTCGTCTGAAATCGCACCGCGAACCACTCCGCCCGCATTGGAGCGAGCCACATACTCGATACCCATTTTCCCACCACTTGCTACCTCGTGGGCGACGCATCATAAGGCGGCACCCTTGTTATACGGTTTTCATACCCCGAGGTTGATTCAACTTCTAGTAATTTTTTCACCCGGACCACCAAATGAAGCCTCAACGGGCAGATATCGTGGGGTTTTCGGCCATTTTCGCCACGAGTGAGTCTTTGATGCAACGGGTGCAGCGATGCCCCCGCGCGCCCGGTGGCACCGCCGCTGGCTGGGTCGGCGGGGCGTTTATGGGTTGACGCAACGCAGGCACGGCAACACAGTCGCAAAGGTTTTCCGGCAGCCCGAAGAGGACGTAGTGACGACACAACTTTCCGATACCGTTGCGCTTCTTGGCGATCTGATCGCGTTCCCGACCGTCTCCGAGGTCAGCAATCTGGACATGATCGCCTATCTTGCCCACCGGCTGGAGAGCGAGGGGGCGCGGGTCGAGATCTTTCACGACGAGATCGGGCATAAAGCCAATCTTTTCGCCACGATAGGGCCGGATACAGATGGCGGCATCGTGCTGTCGGGCCATTCGGACGTGGTGCCTGTGGATGAACAGGACTGGGCCAGCTATCCGTTCGAGATGACCGAGCACCAGGGGCTGCTCTATGGGCGCGGGGCTTGCGACATGAAGGGGTTCATCGCCGCCGCCGTGGCGATGGCGCCCTATTTCCGCGAGAAGGTGCGCGACCGGCCGGTGCATTTCGCCTTTACCTATGACGAGGAGGTCGGCTGTCTTGGCGGGCAGGCGCTGGTGGAGAGCCTGAAGGAACAGGGCATCCGACCCGGCGTTGCGATCATCGGCGAACCTACGATGATGCGCATCATCGAGGGGCACAAGGGCTGCTATGAATATACCACGCATTTTCATGGGCTTGCCGGGCATGGCTCATCCCCCGACCGGGGCGTTAACGCGGTGGAATACGCGGTGCGCTATGTCAATCGCCTGCTGGAACTGAAGGACCGCCTGCGCGCCCGCGCCCCGGCGAGCAGCCGGTTCGATCCGCCCTGGACCACGATCAACACCGGCAGTCTTTCAGGCGGGGTGGCGCATAACGTGATCGCCTCGATCGCCAAGCTGGAATGGGAGATGCGCCCGGTGCAGGCGTCGGATGCGCAATTCGTGAAGGACGATCTGCGCAATTATTGCGAAGAGGTGCTGCTGCCGGCGATGCGGGCGGTTTGCCCGGATGCGGATATCACCACCGAGGTCATCGGCGAGGTCGAGGGGCTGGAACCGGCGGATGCCAACGAAGCCAAGGAAATCCTTATGGAATTGACGGGTTTGCGCAGTTGCGAGCTGGTGCCGTTCGGGACCGAGGCAGGGATTTTCCAGCAATACGGGATGTCGGCGGTGGTGTGTGGGCCGGGGTCGATCGATCAGGCGCACAAGCCGGATGAGTATGTTTCGCTGGACCAGTTGCAGCAATGCGTCGATATGCTGGGCCGGTTGGGCGACAAGCTGGCGGCATGAAACCCGTTAGAGAACAGGCGCTTACAATCAGGTCTTGATGAACGTCAGGTAATGGGGCCTGCGCCCTTCGCGCAGGGCCTTTTCCTCGTAACGTGTTGAAATCCAATCATTCCACGGCTCACGCCAATCGGCGGGGCGCTCGGCCAGCCATTCAAAGCCGTGGCGCGGCACCTGCTCGAGCGTCTGGCGCACATAGTCGGGAATATCCGTCGCCACACGAAAAATAGCGCCTTTTTTCAGCACCTTGGACAGAGGCTCAAGATGCTCGGGCGTGACGAAGCGGCGGCGGTGATGGCGCTTCTTGGGCCAGGGATCGGGATAGAGAAGGAAAGCGCGCGAGATGCTGCCGGCGGGCAGAACATCGAACATATCGCGGACATCACCGGGGTGAACCGCTATATTTTGTGCGCCGGAGTCGCGGATCTTGCCGAGGAGCATGGCGACGCCGTTGATATAAGGCTCGCAGCCGATGATCCCGACATCGGGATTGGTGACGGCCTGATGAACCATGTGCTCCCCGCCGCCGAAACCGACCTCGAGCCAGACATCGCGATCCCCGAAAAGCGCAGCGAGATCAATATTTTGGCGCTCGGGGTTCACGTCCCAATCGACTGGGCCGGGTGAGAGTTTGGCGAGGTCCTCGTCAAGATAGGCCTGCTGCGAGGGGCGCAGGCCCTTGCCCTTGAAACGGCCGTAGAAATTGCGCCACGGGGCGCCGGATGGGTGCTTGTCCTGGGTCATGATAACTGTACGAAACGTCCGATTTGTACATGGGTTCTGTACATAAACCCAAGGGTGTGGGCGGAATTTCGTACAGGATGAACGAAATTCCGCAAGTGCCACAAGGTCAGACGGATTTTTTCAGCGTCTCGACGAGGTCGGTTTTCTCCCAGCTGAAGCCGCCATCGGCCTCGGGCTCGCGCCCGAAATGGCCATAGGCCGCGGTGCGCTGGTAGATCGGCTTGTTGAGGTCGAGCGTCTCGCGGATGCCGCGCGGGGTGAGGTCCATCGAGGCGCGGATGGCCTTCTCGATCTCTTCCTCGTGAACTTCGCCGGTGCCGTGGGTGTCGACATAGATCGACAGCGGCTTGGCGACGCCGATGGCATAGCTGAGCTGAAGGGTGCAGCGTTCGGCCATGCCGGCGGCGACCACGTTCTTGGCGAGGTAGCGCGCGGCATAGGCGGCCGAGCGGTCGACCTTGGTCGGGTCCTTGCCCGAGAAGGCCCCGCCGCCATGCGGTGCGGACCCGCCATAGGTATCGACGATGATCTTGCGCCCGGTCAGGCCCGCGTCGCCATCGGGGCCGCCGATGACGAATGTGCCGGTCGGGTTGACCCACCACTCGGTCTTGTCGGTGATCCAATCGGCGGGCAGGACTTCGCGGATGTAGGGTTCGACGATGGCGCGAATGTCGTCGCTGGTCTGACTCTCATGCTCGTGCTGGGTCGAGAGCACGATCTGCATGACCTCGACCGGCTTGCCGTCTTCGTAGCGCAGCGAGAGCTGGCTCTTGGCATCCGGGCGCAGGGTCGGTTCGGCACCGGATTTGCGGGCCTCGGCCAGACGGCGCAGGATCGCGTGGCTGAACTGGATCGGGGCGGGCATGAGAGCGTCGGTTTCGTTGGTGGCGTAGCCGAACATGATGCCCTGGTCCCCTGCCCCGTCACGATCGACCCCTTGGGCGATATGGGCGGATTGTTCATGCAGGAAGTTCAGGACATGGCAGGTGTTCCAGTGGAACTGTTCCTGCTCGTAGCCGATGTCGCGGATGCAGTCGCGGGCGATCTGCTGAATGCGGCCCATGTAGTTGCGCAGCATTTCCTGATCCGAGAGGCCGACCTCGCCGCCGATCACGACCATGCCGGAGGTGGCGAAGGTTTCGGCGGCAACGCGGGCGTTGGCTTCCTCGGAGATGAAGGCGTCGAGGATGGCGTCCGAAATCCGGTCGCAGACCTTATCCGGGTGGCCCTCCGAAACGGATTCGGAGGTGAAGATGTAATTTTGGCGAGACATGTGTGAGTTGCTCCATTGGGTTTAGCCGTCACGCCAGGAAGCCGTTGTGACGGATTGATGTCGTGGTTACGCCCCGCCCGCGGGCGCGTCAATCGCTATCTATGTCGCGCGGTGCGGCGGTGTTGCAGGAAAGACAGCACCAGAACGAAAGCGGCCAATGCGAGAATGGGCGCATCGCCCATACGCGCATAGATTGTAGGCGCCAGCGGTGGCGGCAACCGGACATCGCGCCAGCCCGCCTGCCCAAGCGGGATCGAGTCCACCACGCGCCCCGCCGGGTCGATCAGGGCCGAGACGCCGGTATTGGCGACGCGGATCATCGGCAGCCCCTGTTCGGCGCTGCGCAGGCGCGCCTGTGCAAGGTGCTGGTAAGGCCCGGACACCTGTCCGAACCATGCATCATTGGTGATGAGCAGAAGCATGTCCGGGCGCGCGGGGGCTGCGCGCACGTCCTGGGGAAAGACGCCTTCGTAGCAGATCAGGGGCAGCGCCTGCCCCAGATCGCCAAGATCGACCAGCCGCGCCCCCGGCCCCGGCGAATAGCCGTTGCCCGCCTGGGCGGCGAAGGCCGAGATGCCGAAATGCTGGAGCGTGTCGCCAAAGGGGATGTACTCGCCGAAAGGGACAAGGTGGTGTTTGTCATAAAGCGCGCCGACCTGCCCGGTTTCATCGAGCACCACCAGGGAGTTGAAGAAGCGCTGCCCGTCGATGCGCTGCATCCCCAGCACCACCGGCACGCCATCGGCGGCGTCGGCAATGACGTCGAGCGTGGGACCGGCGCGGTTGAGCAGCACCGGCACCGCCGTTTCGGGCCAGATGATCAGCGAGGGGGGCGGCGCGCCGGTTGTTTCGGGAGGCGCGGCGGTGAAGCGGATCTGACGGTCGAAGAAGACCGGGATCTTTTCGGGGTCCCATTTTTCGTGCTGGGGGGCGTTGGGCTGAATGATGCGCAGGGTGGGCGCGCTGGTATCGGTGGCGGGCGCGGGTGTGAGCATCATGCCGGCGCCATGCAGGGCGGCGAATGCCGCCAGCGTGAAGGCAGCGGCGAGGCGCGGGCCGGTCAGGATGTGCCAGAGCGCAACGGCGGCCGAGGCGACGAGCGCGCTCAGAAGCAGCGAACCGCCGAACGAGGCCCAATGGAGGAAAGGCGTCGCAATCAGGGCATGGCCGGTCTGCGCCCAGGGAAAGCCGGTCAGAAGATAGGTGCGCGCGGCCTCGCCAAGCACGAGGGCGGCGACGAAGGCGGGGGCGCGCCCGCCCGCGCACCGCACCAGGGCGAAGGCGGCGCCCCAGAAGAGCGCGAGCCCGACGGAAAGCCCTATCAGCGCGAAAGGCGCCATCCAGCCATGGCGGGCGATATCGACGAGGAAGGGTTCGACGATCCAGTTGAGCGAGAGCGCGAAATAGCCGCTTCCGGCGGCGAGGCCGATCCAGAACGCGCCTTTCCAGCCGGTTGCAGTCGTGGCGAGGCGCAGCACCGCATAGAGCAGCGCAAGGCCAGCGATGGTCAGCGGCCAGAGGCCCCAGGGCGCCTGCCCGAGCGCCGCCAGCGCCCCGAGAAGCCCCGAGAGGACCAGGCGGTTGCGCGGACGCAGCCCCGCGATCCAGGCGGCGATGCGGCTGGCCCTGCTGTCAGCCATCCGTATGATCGGGCAGGCGGACGCGCAGGCGCTTGATGCGGCGCGGGTCGGCGTCGATCACCTCGATCGAGACGCCGGAGGGATGTTCCACCACCTCGCCGCGCACCGGCACGCGCCCGAGCAGCATGAAGACAAGGCCGCCGAGCGTGTCGATCTCTTCCTCGTCGACCTCTTCGGTTTCAGTCAGCGAGAGGCCGATTTCGGATTCGAACTCTTCAAGCGGGGTCTTGGCCGCGGCGAGGTAGCTGCCGGGACTTTCGCGGGTGAAATACTGATCGTCGTCGATATCGTGCTCGTCCTCGATCTCGCCGACGACCTGTTCGATCAGGTCCTCGATTGTCACGAGCCCGTCGACCCCGCCGTATTCATCGATCACCAGCGCCATGTGGCGGCGTTCGGCCTGCATCTTCTGCAGGAGGACGCCGATGGGCATCGAGGGGGGCACGAACAGAAGCGGGCGCAGCATCTGCTTGAGCGAGAAGCGCCCGCCCTTGCCGTTGAAGCCGTGGCGCAGGGCGAAATCCTTGAGGTGGACCATGCCGATGGGGGTGTCGAGCGTGCCATCATAGACCGGCAGGCGGGTCATGCCGCTGTCGCGGAACATCTCCACCAGCTCGTCGCGGGTGATGCTGGCGGGGACCGAGACGATCTCGGCCTTGGGGATGGCCACGTCCTCGACCGCCATGTCGCGCAGGTTGCGCAGACCCGGCATGCCGCCGAGCGGCGCACCGGCGCCGGATTCCTCTTCGGCCTCGCTGTCGTCGCCGGAGCTGAGCGCCCCGATGATGCGGCGGAAGAAACCGCCATTGTCCTCGTTACCGTCCTGCCCTTCGGGCTGCGCGCTTTGCGCCGCGTTAGAGGAGTCGTCTGTACTGTCGCCCATCGTCTCTTTTTTCCGTTGGCGGGGCGCGGCGCGCCCCTTTCTCGTGGTTCAATATGGGTCACCGACCCCCAGTTTGCCAAGTATGGCGGTTTCGGTTCGTTCCATCAAAGTGGCATCCGGGTCACGGATGTGGTCATAGCCCAGCAAATGCAGCACCCCGTGAACGACCAGATGCGTCACATGGTCCGGCAGGGATTTGCCGCTGGCGGCGGCTTCGCGCTGGCAGGTGTCGAAGGCGATGGCGATGTCGCCAAGGGCGTTGTCGGCATCCGGACCGGTGCCCGGCACGGGAAGATCGGGGCGCGCGCCGGGGGCCGGGGGCGCGAAATCGAGGGCGGGCCAGGAGAGGACATTGGTGGGCGTCGGGCGGTCGCGGAAATCGGCGTTGAGCGCGGCGATGCGGGCGTCGTCGCAGCCAAGCAGCGCGATTTCCCAGGCGTCCGGGTCGAGCCCGAGATGGGCAAGAGCCGCGCGCGACGCGGTCTCGGCGAGCGCGGCGAGATCCACCGCCTGCCAGCGGTCATCCTCGAGAATGGTATCGGTCAGCATGAGTCAGATCCCCGGGGGCGCTGCCCCCGGACCCCCGGGATATTTGCGAACAGAAGAAGACCCATCGCCCGCGCGGGCGGGAGCGTCAAGAGGGGGTATCGGCTTCATAGGCCTCGATGATGGCGGCGACGAGCGGGTGGCGCACCACGTCACGGGCGGTGAAGTAGTTGAAGGCGATGCCGGGAATGTTGCCGAGCAGGCGTTCGGCGTCATGCAGCCCGCTGGTGACGCCGCGCGGCAGGTCGATCTGGGAACGGTCCCCGGTGATGACCATGCGCGAGCCTTCGCCGAGGCGGGTGAGGAACATCTTCATCTGCATGGAGGTGGCGTTCTGGGCCTCGTCGAGGACGACGAAGGCATTGGCCAGCGTGCGCCCGCGCATGAAGGCGAGCGGCGCGATCTCGATACGCTTTTCCTCGATCAGCTTGGCGAGCTGCTTGCCGGGCAGGAAATCGTTGAGCGCGTCGTAAAGCGGCTGCATGTAAGGATCGACCTTTTCCTTCATGTCGCCGGGCAGATAGCCGAGCTTCTCGCCCGCCTCGACGGCGGGACGGCTGAGGATGATGCGGTCGACATGGCCTTCGATGAACATCGACACGCCCACCGCCACGGCGAGATAGGTCTTGCCGGTGCCCGCCGGGCCGATGCCGAAGCCGAGTTCGCTGGCGAAGAGCGACTTCACATAGGCCTTCTGCGCGTCGGTGCGCGGTTCGACCAGTTTCTTGCGGGTCTTGATCTCGACCCGGCCGCCGCGGAACATTTCGAGCTGATCGCCGTCGCGGGTGCCGGTCTGATCCGCGCCCGCGCCCATGCGCAATTCGCGGTCCACGTCACCCGATTCGACGCTCTTGCCGGTTTCGAGCCGCTGGTAGAGCGCCTGGAGCACCTCGATCGCCTCGCGCGCGACGCTTTCCTCGCCGACGACGGCGAGCTGGTTGCCGCGGCGCAGGATCTGGACGCCGAGATTCTGTTCGATTTCCGCTAGGTTACGGTCATATTCGCCGCACAGGTCGATCAGCAACCGATTGTCAGGGAACTCTACCAACGCTTCGTGAAGCGTTTCGGGGCCGGGAGGCGATGGCAGTTCGGTCGTGACCAAGCAAATCTCCTGCGAACGAGTGTCTGGAAAGGATGGTGCCAAGTGGCGCGAGAAGGTGCAAGCGTGTTGGTGGAAATGTCATCGTTCCGAAACAAAAAAGCCGCAGGCGGGTGCCTGCGGCCATTTTTTTCACCCAAGCGGCGCGATGTCAGAGAAGGTCCGCGAGACCGCCGCCACGCTTGAAGTCGCCGGTGGCCACGGTGGGCGGTGCGACGCCCGAGCAGACCGGCTTGCCATAGCGGTCCGTCCGGGCCGAGAGGTAGCCCTCGACGCCGTCGTCGATGATCCAGTGGTCGCAACCGTTGGGATCGACCCAGATGCCGGCCTGGAGCTGGCTGAGATGCTTGGAATCGTTCCCCCTGTCGCGGGTCTTGTCGGGGCCGACAGAGGAACAGGCCGCCAGAAGGCCGATGGCGGGAAGGATCAATGCGATTTTAAAGTTTCTCATGGTTACAACCCCTTCAGCGCCAGCACATGATTTCGACACGGCGGTTCTGCGCCATGCCTTCGGCAGTATTGTTGGATGCCTTGGGCATCCGCTCACCGTAACCCCGCACCGAGGTGATGCGGGCGCCCATCGAGCGGGCCACGCTGGCGACCGCGTCGGCGCGGCGCTGCGAGAGGCGCATGTTGTATTCATCCGAGGCGCGGCTGTCGGTATGGCCGACGATCGAGTAGGAGACCGCGTTGGCGCTGCGGAAGAACTGTTGCAGATGGGCGCGGCCAGAGGCACCGATGCGGGCGCTGTCGGTCGCGAAATACTGATCGGTTTCGATGGTGCCGCAGAGATTGACCTCGTGGCAGACCGGGCGGCCATCGCGGGTCACATGGGGCGACATGTAGCCTTCGGCGCCGTCATCCATCACCCAGTGTTCACAGCCATCGGGATCGATCCAGATGGTAGGGATATATTGCTCGCCCTTGACGGTGCGCTGCTGCGCGATCCCGGCATCGGCGGTTACCGCAAGTCCCAGGGCAATGGCGGCCAGGCCCCCCAGAACACCTCGTACGCTTTCGTAATACTGTCTCGCCACGGCAAGTGCCCCTTCTACTTGTGCAGACGCTGCGCGTTATCAGGGCCACACTCGCCCCGCCGCGGCAGCTATTGCCAGTTTTACCAACCGGGGCGGTAAAGTGAAGGTATTTTATCGGCTTATTGTTGCTCTTGTGACAACAATGCCCTGAAAACGCCACAATTGGGGTCAGGCGGCAGCCAAAGCCGCCGCCGGAGGGCGCTCGCCTCTCAGCGGGCGGCGGTGCCGGTCAGCCGCCCGGCCAGCGAATTGGGGCCGCTCGCGGTGATCTCCACCTCGGCGAGGTCGCCGGGCGAAAGGGCGCAGTCGTCCACATGGACCGCGTGGAGGTAATCCGACTTGCCGACCATCTGCCCGTCGAAGCGGCCGGGTTTCTCGAACAGAACGCCGACACGGCGCCCGACCATCGAATCCTGCGCGGCGCGCTGGTGGTGGGTGATGCGCGCCTGCAGGCGCTGCAAACGGTCGGATTTCACATCCTCGGCCAGCTGTTCGCGCTCGGCCGCCGGGGTGCCGGGGCGGGTGGAATACTTGAACGAGAAGGCATAGCCGTATTTCACCTCTTCGATCAGGTCGAGCGTGGCCTGGAAATCGGCCTCGGTTTCCTCGGGGAAGCCGACGATGAAATCGCCCGACATCAGGATGTCGGGGCGCGCGGCGCGGATGCGTTCGATCAGGCGCAGGTAGCTTTCGGCGGTGTGCTTGCGGTTCATCCGCTTGAGGATGCGGTCGGAGCCCGACTGCACCGGCAGGTGCAGGTAGGGCATCAGTTTCTCGCAGGTGCCATGCGCCTCGATCAGGTCGTCGCTCATGTCGTTGGGATGCGAGGTGGTGAAGCGGATGCGCGCGAGCCCGTCGATGCCATCGAGCGCGTGGATGAGCCGCGCCAGCGACCAGTCGGCACCGTCCGGCCCGGTGCCGTGATAGGCGTTGACGTTCTGCCCCAGCAGGGTGATTTCACGCACCCCGCGATCCACCAGTTCGCGCGCCTCGTCGAGGATGCGGGCGGCAGGGCGGCTGGCCTCGGCGCCGCGGGTATAGGGGACGACGCAGAAGGCGCAGAACTTGTCGCAGCCCTCCTGCACGGTCAGGAAGGCTGTGGGGCCGCGGCGCGCCTTGGGGCCGCGGGATTTCAGGGACTCGAACTTGTCGTCGAGCGGGAAATCGGTATCGAGCGCCTTTTCACCGCTGCGGGTGCGGGCCTCCATCTGGGGCAGGCGGTGATAGGATTGCGGGCCGACCACGAGATCCACCAGCGGCTGGCGGCGCATGATCTCCTCGCCCTCGGCCTGGGCGACACAGCCGGCGACGCCGATCTTGAGGTCGGGATTGCCATCCTTGAGGCTGCGCAGGCGGCCAAGTTCGGAATAGACCTTTTCGGCGGCCTTCTCGCGGATATGACAGGTGTTGAGCAGGATCATGTCTGCATCATCGGGGCTGTCGGTTTCGACATAGCCGGCGCCGCCCATGGCCTCGGCCATGCGCTCGCTGTCATAGACATTCATCTGACAGCCATAGGTCTTGATGTAGAGTTTCTTCGCCTCGGCCATGAGGGCGGCTCCTGCGTTTGTGTCAGGGGGTTGGGTTACATCGAATCCGGGGTGTCTTGCAATGCGTGAAGAATTGGCGGAGTCTGCGCCAAAACGGATGAGTGCGATGCGGTATTCGAGCCTGGACGATTTTCTGAAATACGGTGGCGAGGCGCTGGCCAAGGGGCCGGTGGCCGTGGTGCTGGTGGAGGACGAGGTCGAGTTGGGATCGACCATGCGCCACCATCTGGATTGCGGGTTCCGCGAGGTGCTGGTGCTCATGCCCGAGGCCTTTGCCCTGCCCGAGGACGTGGCGCCCAAGCTGCGGCGGATCGACCATGACGTGACCCTGCGGGGCGACGGGATCGCGGCGATCAACCGGCTGATCGCGGCGGCGCCGGGGATCTGGATGTATTACTGCTACAATGCGGAATACCTGTTCTATCCGTTCTGCGAGACGCGCACGGTGGGCGAGATGCTGAGCTTTCACGCCGAGGAGCGGCGCGATGCGATGCTGACCTATGTGGTCGATCTCTATGCCGGGGATCTCGGGCGCCATCCCGGCGCGGTTTCGCTGGAAGATGCGCATCTGGACAGGTCGGGGTATTACGCGCTGGCGCGCAACGACGCGGGCCATCACAACCACCCCAAGGAACGGCAGCTGGATTTCTATGGCGGGCTGCGCTGGCGTTATGAGGAGCATATCCCCGCGCCGCGCCGCAAGATCGACCGGATCGCGCTGTTTAGGGCGCGCGACGGGCTGACCCTGCGCGAGAACCACACGTTTTCCGACGAGGAATACAATACCTATGCCTGCCCCTGGCATCATAACCTGACGGCGGCGATCGTGTCGTTCCGCACCGCCAAGGCGCTGAAGCGAAACCCCGGATCGACCTTCGATATCGACACGTTCAAGTGGCACAACTCGACCCCTTTCGAGTGGCATTCGCGCCAGTTGCTGGACCTTGGGCTGATGGAACCGGGGCAGTGGTTCTGAGGTGACAGCCTGCCGGTGACTCCCGAGCCCCTGCCAGACGTTTCGCCCGTGACCGAAGCGTTGATGCTGGGCGGTGGGGGCGAATGGCGCTAGGCTGGCGGCATGACGAGCGAACCCAGACTGGACATCATCGGCGCGGCGCTGGGCGATCCCAGCCGCGCGCGTATCCTGTGCGAATTGATGGACGGGCGCGCCTTTACGAACAAGGAGCTGGCCAGTGCCGCCGGGATCACGGCGCAGACCGCGAGCGCGCATCTCGGCCGGTTGGGCGGTGCGGGGCTGACGACATCGCTGCGCAGCGGGCGCCATGTCTATTACCGCATTGCCAGCGCCGAGGTCGCCGAGGTTCTGGAGGCGCTGGCGACCCTGTCGCCGAGGGATCACCTGGCGCGGACCGGGCCGAAGGGCGATGACACGCGGCGCGCGCGCAGTTGTTACAACCATCTGGCCGGGCGGCTGGGCGTACAGATCGCCGAGCGGCTTTGCGCGATGCAGGTGCTGGAACACGAGGGCGAGAGCGAGGCGCTGCGCCCCGGCGCGCGATACGGCGGGTTCGTCAGGGAACTGGGGCTGGATGTTGCACCCCGAAGAGGCGCGCAGCCGGTGGCGCGGCTGTGCCTCGATTGGAGCGAGCGGCGGCATCATATATCCGGGCCGCTGGCGATCGCGATCATGCAGAAGGCGCTGGCGATGGGCTGGCTCGAGCGGCGCAGGGCCAGCCGCGCACTGATCGTCACCGCGCCGGGCGTCGATGCCTTCGGGCGCTGGTTCGGGCTGTCGCGCGACGATCTCGAGCAAGAGTTCGACCGATAGCGAAGCGTCTTTTCGCCGGGGTGCGCCAGGGCGTGCCAAGCTGAGCATGTCAGCAACCGGAGACAGAGATGACATTGCCAGAGATCGTTTCAGAGAGATTCACCACCGAAGAGGGCCTGCGGGTCTTTGTGCAGGTGCCCGAGGCCCATGCGGAGGAGATCATCGCCGCGGTCTGTGCGCAGAATGCGCTGGTTTACGGAGATTATGACAGCGTGAGCTATACCGGCGCACCGGGGGTTCAGCGGTTCAGATCACTGGGCAGCGGGCGCAATCCGGCGACGGCGAACACGGTTACGGTGGATTGCGTGGAACTGTCGTTTTTCCTGCCCTGCGACAGCGCGGCGGCGCGCGAGGTCATTCGCGCGATCTATGACGCGCATCCCTATGAGGAGCCGGTGATCCTTGTGCAGCCCTGCCTGCGGACGCGGCATGTGCGCGGCATGGACGAGGGCAATCCCAACCGGTTCTGGAACCGCGCGCCCCAGGATTGGGTGCCTGACGAACACAGGTGACGCCTGAAGGACGCGTAAACGCGCCCTGCCCTATTGGCGAAGTTTGTTGGTCAGAGCCCCGGCAAGGCCGGTATCGGCCGAGGCCGAAAGCCGGTCGCTGCGCGGCAGATAGGCCGCGAGGGTATCGGAGCGGGCGATGTAATCACCGGCCAGTGTGGCCAGCGCCTGCATCCGGTCATGCACCGGCGGGGCAAGCGCCCGTTCCTGCCAGATCGCGGCCATCACGGTCGCATAGAGCGCGAGTTTCATCCAGCGCGCGAGCGAACGGGCGCGGGCGCTGCGCCTGAGGCGGCGTTCCTCGCGGGACTCGGACGGATGTGGCGCGTAGCGTTGCATCCCTACGGGATGGCAGCGCGGCGTGTCATTTCCGTGGCGGAAACCCGGCGCGAAGCGGGCGTTGGGTTTGCGCGTCCCGAGGAAAGGGCGTTTTCGCACGGCGATCCGAGGAGGTCGGGTGACCAGAGGAGCATGCGCTTGATTTCCTGCGCGCGTCAGACATGATGCGCGGTGCCCGACCGCAGATTTTCAACCTGACTTTCGTTCCAAGGGGTCTATGAGATGGACCACGCATCCCTGGTGCCGACAATCGAAACCGAGCGCCTGGTTCTTCGCGGACACCGGGTGGGCGACTTTCCCGACAGCGCGTCGATGTGGGCCGACACGAAGGTTGTTGCACATATATCGGGACAGCCCGCGACCCCCGAGCAATCGTGGTCACGCCTGCTGCGCTATGCGGGTCATTGGCACCATCTGGGCTACGGGTATTGGGTTGTCACGCTCAAACGCGATGGCGGTTTCCTGGGGGAAGTCGGTCTTGCCGATTACCATCGGGATACGGAGCCATCGCTGGATGGAAAGCCGGAAGCCGGTTGGGTCTTCAAGGCGAGCGCGCATGGAAAGGGCTACGCGACCGAGGCGGTGGCCGCGATGATGGAATGGGCCGATGCCAATCTGTGTTGCACGCATTTCTCTGCGATGTTCGACCCGGCCCATTCAGCGTCCATGAATGTTGCGAGAAAGGTCGGCTTCTCCAACGAGGTGCTGGGGCGGTATGGAAACCAGGAAGCCTTGTTCATGGAACGCGCACGGCCATAGCCATATTCCGCACGGCAGAGTCGGGTGACGATCACCGGAAGGTCGGCACGCCAGACCGGCAGGGGCGCACCACCCCCGCGAGGGGAACGGTGATACGCCTTAGCCAAGGGCCGGTGTTCAGAGGTTCTCGGCCTGGGGCATGCCCAGCACGTGATAGCCGCCATCGACATGGATGATTTCGCCACTGGTGCAGGCGCCCGCATCCGAGGCGAGGTAGACCGCCGTGCCGCCGATCGCCTCGAGCGTTGCATTGGCGCGCATCGGGGCGTTGAGGTCGGTATGCTTGTAGGTGCGCCGCGCGCCGCCGATGGCCGCGCCCGCCAGCGTCTTCATCGGGCCGGGGGAGATGGCATTGACGCGGATACCATCGGGGCCGAGATCGTTGGCAAGGTAGCGGGTCGCCGATTCAAGCGCGGCCTTGGCCACACCCATGACGTTGTAATTCGGCACGACCTTGTTGGAGCCCTGATAGGTCATGGTCAGCAGCGTGCCGCCGTTTTCCTTCATCATCGGATAGGCGCGGCGCGCCACGTCGATGAAGGAGTAGGCGGAAATCTCCATCGAGTGCTTGAAGTTCTTGCGGCTGGTGTTGATGAAACGGCCGGTCAGTTCGGACTTGTCCGAATAGGCGATGGCGTGGACCAGGAAATCTATCGTGGGCCAAGTCTCGGCCAGCTGCGCGAAGGCCGCATCGAGCGAGTCGTCATCGGTCACGTCCACATCCAGCAGGATGTCCGACCCAAGGCTCTCGGCCAGCGGCTGCACGCGTTTGCCAAAGTTGTCGCCCTGGTAGGAGAAGGCCAGCTGCGCCCCCGCCTCGTGCATCGCACGGGCGATTCCCCAGGCGATGGAGCGGTCATTGGCCACCCCCATGATGAGGCCGCGCTTGCCTTGCATCGAATTGCTCATGTCGATTTACCCACGGTATTTGCTGAGAAGCATTGATCCATTGGTGCCGCCAAAGCCGAAGCTGTTGGTCATCACCGTATCGAGCCCGGCATCGTCAACGCGCGCGGTGGCGATTTCGCCGTCATGGATGGCGGGATCGAGCGTTTCGACATTGATGGAGGGAATGATGAAGTCGTTTTCCAGCGCGAGCAGGCAATAGATCGCCTCCTGTGCGCCGGTGGCGCCCTGGCTGTGGCCGGTCATCGACTTGGTCGAGCTGATCGGCGGCGTGTTGCCCTCGCCGAAGATGCGGCGCACGGCCTCGACCTCGCCGACATCGCCGACGGGCGTCGAGGTGCCATGGGCATTGATATAGCCAACCTTGCGGTCTTCGGGCAGGGTCTGGAGGGCGAGGCGCATGGCGCGTTCGCCGCCCTCGCCGGAGGGCGCGACCATGTCATGACCGTCCGAGGTGGCGGCATAGCCGGTGACCTCGGCATAGATGCGCGCGCCGCGCGCCAGTGCGTGATCGAGATCCTCGAGCACGACGATGCCGCCGCCGCCCGAGATCACGAAGCCGTCACGGTCGGCGTCAAAGGCGCGTGAGGCACGCGCGGGCGAATCGTTGAACTTGCTGCTCATCGCGCCCATCGCGTCGAAGAGGCATGATAGCGTCCAGTCGAGCTCCTCGCCGCCGCCCGCGAACATCACGTCCTGCTTGCCCATCATGATCTGCTCGGCGGCATTGCCGATGCAATGCAGCGAGGTCGAGCAGGCCGAGGTGATGGAATAGTTGATACCCTTGATCTTGTAGGCGGTGCTGAGATTGGCCGAGATGGTCGAGCTCATGCATTTGGGCACGGCGAAGGGGCCGATCCGCTTGGGGCTGCCCTTTTCCAGCACAGTCTGATGCGCGGCCAGCATGGCAGAGGTGGACGGCCCGCCCGACCCGGCCACGAGGCCGGTGCGCGGGTTGACGATGTCGCTTTCCTCGAGCCCGGCATCCGCGATCGCCTGGCCCATCGCGATATGGGCATAGGCCGCGCCCGGCCCCATGAAGCGCAGCGTGCGCTTGTCAACGTGTTCGCTGACATCCAGTTTCAGCGTGCCCGCGACCTGCGAGCGAAAGCCATGCTCTTTCATTTCCTCGCTGGCGACGATGCCGGAGGTGCCGGATTTCAACGCGGCAAGCACTTCCTGGGCATTGTTGCCGATGGACGAGACGATTCCGAGACCCGTGACGACGACGCGACGCATGTTGGGCTTCTCCTTAGATTTGCGGTGGATTCAGCTTTCGCTGAGCGCGACTTTCATGTCCTTCACCTGATATATCACCTCTCCGTCGGCTTCGACACGCCCGTCGGCGACACCCATGGTCAGGCGTCTTGTCTGCACCGCTTTCGTGAAATCCACGTAATAGGTCAGCATCTTGCGGTCGGGGCGGACCATGCCGGTCAGCTTGACCTCGCCCACGCCCAGCGCATAGCCGCGCCCCTGCCAGCCGCGCCAGCCGAGGTTGAAGCCGGTCAACTGCCAGAGCCCGTCAAGGCCGAGGCAGCCGGGCATGATCGGGTTGCCGGGGAAGTGGCATTCGAAGAACCACAGGTCAGGATGGATGTCGAACTCGGCCACGACATGGCCCTTGCCATGCGGGCCGCCATCGCCGCTGATATCGGTGATGCGGTCCATCATCAGCATCGGGGGTTCGGGAAGCTGCGCATTGCCGGGGCCGAACAGTTCGCCCCGTGCGCATTTCAGCAGGTCATCCTTGTCGAAGCTGCTCGGGTAGTCGGCCATGCAGACGGGCCCTTTCGTGACTTTGCGTATCGGTTGGGAAACCCTGTATCACCGCCCGAAAGGGCCTTGCAAGCCTGTCGGCATGGCGCGGCCCCGCCGGGCGGCTGCGGATTTTGTTTGAAATCATGGGGGTCGCGGCCCTATATTGCCCAGTGACCCACGCAACAGAGGCGAAAATGGACCTGCAAGCAACGACCCGTGGAACCGAGTGGCTGGCCCAGGCGGGCATGCGGCCCACGCGGCAGCGCGTCGCGCTGGCGACGATGCTGGTGGGCGACGGGCAACATCGCCATGTCACCGCCGAAAGCCTGTTCGAGGAAGCCCGCAAGCGCGGCGACAGTGTGTCGCTGGCGACCGTCTACAACACGCTGCGCGCCTTTTCGGATGCGGGGCTGATCCAGGAAGTTACGGTGGACGGATCGAAGAGCTATTTCGACACCAATACCCATGACCACCCCCATTTCTATTGGGAAGACGAGCAGCGCCTGTCCGACGCCCCCTCCGAGGAGCTGGAGATCGCGCGCCTGCCAAAGGCGCCCGAGGGTGCCGAGATCTCGAGCGTGGACGTGGTGATCCGCCTGCGCCGGACCTGAAGCAGCGCCCGCGCGGGGCGGCCTGCCCCGGCGAACCATTCATGGAGAACAGCGATGCGAGCGGCAAGCTATGCGCGGTTCGGCCCGGCGGCCGATGTTCTTGAAATCGGCGATATCGACACCCCCGCGCCCGGCGCGGGCGAGGTGCTGGTGCGGCTGCGCTGGTCAGGGGTGAACCCCTCGGACGCGAAGGCCCGCGCCGGAAGCCGCCCCGGTGTCACCCGCCCCGACCATGACCGAATCATTCCCCATTCCGATGGCGCGGGCGTGATCGAGGCCGTCGGCGAAGGCGTCGATGCGCACCGCATCGGCCAGCGGGTCTGGATATGGAACGGCCAGTGGAAACGCGCCTTCGGCACCGCCGCCGAGGCCATCGCCCTGCCGCAGGATCAGGCCGTACCGCTGCCCGAGGGGATCGACCTGGAGACCGGCGCGACGCTGGGCATTCCGGGGCTGACCGCCTGCCAGACCGTGTTCGGGGGCGGGCCGGTCGACGGACAGACCCTGCTGATTTCCGGGGGTGCGGGCGCGGTCGGGCACAACGCCGTGCAACTGGCGCGCTGGGGCGGCGCGCGGGTGATCGCCACCGCATCGCCCGATGCAGCCGGACGGGTGCGCGACGCGGGCGCCGATCACGTTTTCGATTACCGGGACCCGGCGCTCGGCGAACAGATCATGGAGGCAAGCGGCGGGCGCGGGGTGGACCGCGCCATCGAGGTCGAGTTCGGGCAGAACGCCGCGCTGCTGGCGGAGGTCATGGCGCCGCTGGGCACCATCGCGGCCTATGGCTCGGGCAAGGACATGACGCCCACCCTGCCCTTCGGCCCCTTCCTTTTCAAGGCGCTCAAGATCGACATCACGCTGATCTACATCCTGCCCGACGCCGCGCGCGAGGCAGCCATCGCAAAACTGCACGCGGCGCTGAGCGACGGCGCGCTGAAGCCCGCCATCGCAGCACGCTACCCGCTGGCCGATTGCGCCGCCGCGCAGGATGCGGTGATGACGCCCGGACGCGCCGGCGCGGTGCTGCTGGATATCGGCTGAAGGGCTGGCGGCACGTCCCAAGCCCCCCCCCCGCTCAGGTGTCGGGGTCGATGCCGGAGAGGCCGGGGCGGGTGATGCGGGTGCGCGCGGCGCTGAGGCCGGGGCCGAAGCCTTCGGCATCGCCGTAATCCACGAACTGGGCATAATAGGCATGCATCGCGCCGGTCCGGGCGGCGTGTTTGATCGGGCACCAATAGGCTTCGGTGCGCCCGGCGATCTCCTGCACGTAGCCGATCAGCCCGTTGCAATAGCCGCAATAGACGCAGTTCAATTTCTGAAGCGCATTGAGATAGGCCAGGTGGTGGCGGTCGATGCGGATGAAATCGGCGCGCCGGACCTTCTCGATGCGATAGACCGGAAAGCAGACCGCCTGATAGAGCGTCGCGAAGAGATCGAGCAGCGCGAAGGGCAGGATCAGCGAATAGATCACCGGGGCGGTAAGAACCACCATCGGCCGGGTCTGGCGCAGGAACGTGCCGAGGCCCACACGCAGCGCGCGGTGGCGGCGGCGGATCTCGGTCTCGAACACCACGCGGCCATTTTCCAGCTGATAGCTGAATTCGGCACGGCGGCGGTGGAATTCGGCGTCCAGTTCGCCCTGGAGGTCACGAATCCGGGCGAGCAGCTTTTCGGTGGGCGAGGTCATCGGCGGGCTCCGTCAATTGCGACGCCAGCCTAGCGCGGGCCGATGCCAATGCGCCAGCGACTTGCACGGGGGGCGCGCGCCTGCCCTGCCCCTTCGCAAAGCAAGGGCGCGCGCAAGTACCCCTGCGCGCGCCCGGATAATACAGCTCTGCGATCGCCGGAGCGACCGCGCGCCGGTCAGGAAATATCAACCAGTTCGATGGCGAAGGTCAGATCCTTGCCCGCCAGCGGATGGTTGGCGTCAAGCGTCACCTGCTCGTCGGTCACTTCGACCACGGTCACGGGCATCACCTGCCCCTGCGGTGTCTGCACCTGCAGTTGGGTGCCCAGATCAAGCGGGATATCCTCGGGGATGTCGGCGCGCGGCACCGCCTGCTGGGCGCTCGGGTCGGGCTGGCCATAGGCCTGGTCGGCGGGCACTTCGACGGTTTTCTTGTCGCCCACAGCCATGCCGGGCAGCGCCTGGTCGAGGCCGGGGATGATCTGGCCGGAACCGACCTGGAATTCCAGCGGGTCACGCCCTTCGCTGCTGTCGAAGGTCGCGCCGTCTGTCAGCGTGCCGGTATAGTGAATGCGGACGGTATCGCCCTCTTTGACTTGCGTCATGCGTCTTTTCCAATCTGTCGTGGAGTGAATTTGCAAGGCCGCGTCCCGCGCGGGTGCTTGTGCGTGTCGAAGAACAATTTAGTGATTCACTCGAGGGATTGCAAACCGACTGCGCTGAACGCCTGTCGACCGGGGCGCAGCGGGGACGCGGCGGCCTGCCGATGGGCGCTGCAGCGCGCGGGCGGGGCTTTCGGTGCCGGGCGATCCGTGCCAGTGTCGTGTTCAGACCACCCGGAGGACCCATGCCGATCACAACATGCATATTCGACGCCTATGGCACACTGTTCGACGTTTCCGCCGCCGCGCGGACCGTCGCAGAGGAGCCGGGGCGCGAAGAATTCGCCAAGCACTGGCCCAGTCTTTCTGAGAACTGGCGCCGCAAGCAATTGCAATACACATGGCTGCGCGCCGCGATGGGCGCGCATACCGATTTCTGGAACGTCACCCAGGACGGGCTTGACTGGGCGCTGGAAGCCGAAGGGCTTGACGGCGACGACGAGCTGCGCGAGCGGCTGCTGATGCTCTACCGCGAGCTTGATCCCTATCCCGAGGTTCCCCCTATGCTCGAGGCAGTCAAGGCGCAGGGCATGGCGACGGCGATCCTGTCGAACGGCGCGCCGGGAATGCTGTCGGATGCGGTGGCATCGGCGGGGATCGGCGCGCATCTAGATGATGTGCTGTCGGTCGAAAGCGTCGGCGTGTTCAAGCCCGCGCCGCAGGTCTACGACATGGTGAGCGAGCGGTTCTGCTGCGACATCTCGGAGGTGCTGTTCGTGTCCTCCAATGGCTGGGATGCCTGCGCGGCGGCGGCCTATGGGTTCATCGCGGCCTGGGTGAACCGCACCGGCGCGCCGATGGACCGGCTGCCGGGGCGGCCGCATCACGTGCTTGAGGACCTGAGCGCCATTCCCGCCCTGACCGAGGGCTGAACATGGCGCGTTTCACCAGCTCGGACGGGCTGAGCCTCTATTACGAGGATGAGGGCGCAGGGCGGGCGGTGCTGTGCCTTGCGGGGCTGACGCGCAATGCGCGCGATTTCGATCCGCTGGCGCCGCATCTGGCCGGCATGCGGATGCTGCGGCTTGATTATCGCGGGCGCGGGCGCTCGGATCATGACCCGGAGTTCACGAATTACAACATCATGCGCGAGGCGCAGGATGTGATCGAATTGCTGGACCATCTCGGCCTCGAACGGGTCACGCTGATCGGCACCTCGCGCGGCGGGCTGATCGCGATGGCGCTGGCGGCGGGTCACGGGGGGCGACTGGACGCGGTGTTGCTCAACGATATCGGCCCCGAGGTCGCGCCCGGCGGGCTTGAGCGGATCATGGATTATGTCGGCAAACCGCCGCCTTTCGCCGATCTCGATGCCGCCGCTGCGGCGCTGGAGGCGGCACATGGCGCGGATTTTGCGGGCGTTTCGCGTGCGCGCTGGCGCGCGCAGGCCGAGGCCATGTTCGCCCCGCGCGCCGAAGGCGGGCTGGCGCTGCGCTATGATCCCAAACTGCGCGATGCGCTGGTCGGCCAGGCCGGCGCGGGCGAGTCCGTGGACCTCTGGGCGCTGTTCGACGCGCTGCGCGACACGCCGCTGGCGGTGGTGAGGGGCGCGAACTCGGACCTTCTGAGCGCGCAGACGCTGACGCGCATGCAGGAGCGCCATCCGGGGCTGATCGCCGCGACGGTGCCCGATCGCGGGCATGTGCCCTTTCTTGACGAAGCAGAGGCGCTGGCCGCGCTGCATGAATTGCTGGAGACCTCCGAGACATGAGCGATATCGACATGATCCGCGCCGCCGCCGGGCGGCTAGAGGGCCATGCGCGGCGCACGCCGCTGCTGTCCTCGCCTTTCCTTGACGAGATCGCCGGGCGGCGGGTGCTGGTCAAGCCCGAATGCCTGCAACATACCGGCAGCTTCAAGTATCGCGGCGGGCGCGCGGCGGTGTCGGCGCTGGAGCCGAAGATTCGCGCCAAGGGCGTGATCGCCTTTTCGAGCGGCAACCACGCGCAGGGCGTGGCGCTGGCGGCGCGCGAATTCGGTGTGCCGGCAGTCATCATCATGCCCGCCGACGCGCCTCGCCTGAAGATCGACAATACCCGCGCCCTGGGCGCCGAGGTGGTGCTTTATGACCGCGCGGGCGGTGAAAGCCGCGAGGAGATCGGCGCGGCCCTGACCGAGGAGCGCGGTCTCACGCTGATCAAACCCTATGACGAACCCGAGGTGATCGCCGGGCAAGGCACCTGCGGGCTCGAGATCGCGGAGCAGGCGCGCGACGCAGGCGTGGAGCGCGGCGATGTGCTGGTCTGCTGCGGCGGCGGGGGGCTGACATCGGGGATCGCGCTGGCGCTCGAGGCCGATGCGCCGGGCCTGCGGGCGCGGCCCTGCGAGCCCGAGGGGTTCGACGACACAGCGCGCTCGCTTGCGGAGGGGCGGATTCTCGCGAATGCGACCGGCGCGGGAGGTATCTGCGATGCGATCGTGACGCCGCAGCCCGGCGAGATCACCTTCGAGATCATGTCGCGACTGTGCGGGCCGGGGCTGGTGGTGAGCGAGCACGAGGTGCTGGCGGCAATGGCGCTGGCGTTCCAGCGTCTCAAGCTGGTGGCCGAACCGGGCGGCGCGGTGGCGCTGGCGGCGGCTCTGTTCCATCCCGGAGAGATCGAGGGCGATGCGGTGATCTGCACCATCTCCGGGGGCAATGTGGACGCCGCCATGTTCATCCGCGCCCTGCAGACCGCCAAGGGCTGAGCAACGGGGGGCCAGCCCCCCGGACCCCCCGGGATATTTCCGAACAGAAGAAGCCGGGATGCGCGCCCTGCCCTTCTTCTGTTTGAAATCATCCCGGGGTGAATTGGCCGCAGGCCAAGAGGGGCAGCGCCCCTTTGCGCCAGATCATGGACAGAATTCCGCCGGTCGGGTTCCCTGTCAAGGAACATGGACGCGACGAGGAGGGAAACGTCATGCGCACTCAGGTGGCTATCGTGGGGGGCGGTCCGGCGGGGCTTTTGCTGGCGCAGCTGCTGCATCGGCAGGGAATCGATACGGTCGTATTGGAGCGGCACAGCCGGGCGCATGTGCTGGAACGGGTCCGCGCAGGGGTGCTGGAGACCGGCTTTGTCGAGATGATGCGCGAGGCGGGCGTGGCCGAGCGCATGGAGGCGGAGGGTATCGCCCATCACGGCGCGCGCATCGCTTATGGCGACGAGGTTTTCCGGGTGGATTTCGCGGCGCTGACCGGGCAGCAGGTGATGATCTACGGTCAGTCCGAGGTGACGCGCGACCTTTACGAGGCGCGCGATGCGGCGGGGCTTGAGACCTTGCATGAATGCGCCGGCGTGCGCCCGCATGACATCGACGGCGCGCAGCCTTTCATCACCTTCCTGCATGGCGGCAAGATGAACCGGCTGGATTGCGATTTCATCATCGGCTGCGACGGGTTCCACGGCCCCTGCCGCGAGGCCATCCCGCAGGAGGCGATGCGGGGCTACGAGAAAACCTATCCGTTCGGCTGGCTGGGGGTTCTCTCGGAAACACCGCCGGTGGATGACGAGCTGGTCTATTGCAATTCCGAGCGCGGTTTCGCTCTGTGTTCGATGCGCAACGAAGGGCTGAGCCGCTATTACATTCAATGTCCGCTGGCCGACAGCCCGGACGACTGGAGCGACGACATGTTCTGGGAGGAACTGGAGCGACGCTTGCCGCAGGAAATGTGCGCGCGCCTCGTCACCGGGCCGTCGATCTGGAAATCCATCGCGCCGCTGCGCTCTTATGTCTGCGAGCCGATGCGCTGGGGCAAGATGTTTCTGTGCGGCGATGCCGCCCATATCGTGCCGCCCACCGGCGCCAAGGGGCTCAATACCGCCGCAAGCGACGTGCATTACCTCAGTCAGGCGCTGATGCGCCATTACCGTGAGAGCGACGAACGCGGGCTCGAGGAGTATTCCGGGCGGGCGCTGGCGCGGATCTGGAAGAACGCGCGGTTCGGCTGGTGGATGACCAACCTGCTGCACCGCTTTCCCGAGCAGAGCGCGTTCGATCTGCGCATGCAACAGGCGGAGCTGGCTTACTTGCACGAGAACGAGACGGCGCAGCGCGCGCTGGCGCAGAACTATGTTGGCCTGCCCTATTGAGGGATGCGGCTGCGCTGGCGGCTTGCCGGATACGTGCGCTTGGCTTAGTCTGCGGGCAATCCGCCCGGGGCGGTCCGCACGGGCCGAGGAGAGGCCGGGCGCAGGGCGTTTGCCGACGGGAGGAGACCATCTCTTACGCCACGCAGCATATCGACCGGGTGCTTGACACCCTGTCCTCGGGTTCGGCGGCAGCGCATTCGCGTCTGGCGGCGTCTTGGCAGCGCTCGGCGCGCGCCCACGGGCTGGACCCCGCGCGCCCGGAGGGCGGGCAGAGCGTCGAGGCGCGCGAGCTCAGGCATCGCCGCGAGGCGCTTGGTGCCTTCCTTGGCGTCGCGGCGCCGCGTCTCGACAGCCTGTTCGGGCTGATCGGCCATTCGGGCTGCGGGGTGCTGTTGACCGATGCCGAGGGCGTCGTGCTTGAGCAGCGCTGTTCGGATGGCGATGCGGAGGTGTTCAAGCGTTGGGGGCTTTGGGCTGGGGCCGACTGGAGCGAAGCGGCGGAAGGTACCAACGGGATCGGCACCTGCCTTGCGGAGAACCGGCAGGTGACCATTCACCGCGACCAGCATTTCCTGGCGCGCAATATCGGCATGAGCTGCATGGATGCGCCCATATACGGGCCGGACGGGGCGTTGATCGCGGCGCTGGACGTCTCCTCGGCGAGGGCCGACCAGACCGAGAGTTTCAACTGCCTGATCGCCGCCATCGTCGCGCAGACTGCGCATCAGATAGAGGCGGCGGCGTTTCGTGCCGCCTTTGAGGGGCGGCGCATCGTGGTGGCGGATGGCGGCACTGGCGGCAACGGCCCGGCCGCGCTGCTGGCGGTGGATGACGACGACATCGTGGTCGGCGCGACACGCGCCGCAAGGCGCAGTTTCGGGCTGGCGATATCGGGCGGGTTCAACCCGCTGCCCGCAAATGACCTGCTCAATGGCGATGCGGGCGCGGGCGGGTTCGAGCGCGCCGAACGCGCTGCCGTCACCCGCGCGCTGGCCCGGGCGGGGGGCAATGTCTCGAAGGCGGCGCGCGCGCTCGGGATCGGGCGCGCAACGCTTTACCGGCGCATGGCGCGGCTCGGGATCGCACCTGACGGGGGCAGACTGTCCCGGAATTGAGACAGTCGCCCGCGCTGCCCTGCAAGGCGGGGCTATCGCGCCCGCAAGAAGCGCGCATGATCCATTCGCACCGGCGCAACGCCGCGTGAATGGAGGAGATCACATGAACGAGATGACACAGCTGGCAGGCAAGCATGCCTCGCCCTTCAAGACCCGTTACGACAACTTCATCGGCGGCACGTTCGTGCCCCCCGTGGAGGGGCAGTATTTCGACAACATCACGCCGATCACCGGCGCCAAGGTCTGTGAGGTCGCCCGCTCGGGCGCCAGGGACGTGGAGCTGGCACTGGATGCCGCCCATGCCGCCAGCGCCGCATGGGGCAAGACCGCCCCGGCCGAGCGCGCCAACGTGCTGTTGAAGATCGCTGACCGGATGGAGGAGAACCTCGATCTGCTGGCACAGGCCGAGACATGGGACAACGGCAAGCCGATCCGCGAGACGACCGCCGCCGATATCCCGCTGTCGGTCGATCATTTCCGCTATTTCGCGGGCGTCCTGCGCGGCCAGGAAGGCACCATGTCGGAAATCGACGCCGATACCGTGGCCTATCATTTTCACGAGCCGCTGGGCGTCGTTGGGCAGATCATCCCGTGGAATTTCTCGATCCTGATGGCGGCCTGGAAGCTGGCCCCGGCGCTGGCGGCGGGCAATTGCATCGTGCTGAAACCCGCCGAGCAGACCCCGGCGGCGATCATGGTGCTGGCCGAGCTGGTGGCCGACCTGCTGCCCGCGGGCGTTCTCAACATCGTCAACGGTTATGGCGCCGAGGTCGGCGCGCCGCTGGCGCGCAGCCCGCGCATCGCCAAGATCGCCTTTACCGGCTCGACCGAAACCGGACGCAAGATCATGCAGGCCGCGACCGAGAACCTGATCCCGGTGACGCTGGAACTGGGCGGCAAGAGCCCCAATATCTTCTTCTCGGACGTGATGGCCGAGGATGACGCGTTCCTCGACAAGGCAGTCGAGGGTTTTGTCCTCTTTGCCTTCAACCAGGGCGAGGTCTGCACCTGCCCCAGCCGCGCGCTGATCAAGGAGGACATCTATGAAGAGTTCATCGCCCGCTGCATCGAACGGGTGAAGGCCATCAAGCAGGGCGATCCGCGCGAGATCGAGACCATGGTGGGCGCGCAGGCGAGCCAGGAGCAGCAGGACAAGATCATGTCCTACCTGACCATCGGGGTCGAGGAAGGCGCCGAAGTGCTGGTGGGCGGCGATGCCGCGCGGTTCAACGGCGAACTGTCGAACGGGTTCTACATCCAGCCCACGATCCTCAAGGGCCACAACAAGATGCGGGTTTTCCAGGAGGAGATCTTCGGCCCGGTCGTATCCGTCACCACCTTCAAGGACGAGGAAGAGGCGCTGGCGATCGCCAATGACACGATGTACGGGCTTGGCGCCGGGGTGTGGTCGCGCGATGCCAATCGCTGCTACCGCTTCGGGCGCGCGATAGAAGCCGGACGCGTCTGGGTCAACAACTACCACGCCTATCCGGCACATGCGGCCTTTGGCGGTTACAAGCAATCCGGCATCGGGCGCGAGACCCACAAGATGATGCTGGACCACTACCAGCAGACCAAGAACATGCTGGTCAGCTACAACCCCAACAAGCTCGGCTTCTTCTAGAGGCGTCGAGGTTGGTTACGAGTGACGGGCGGCCCCTTGCGGGCCGCCCTTTTTCATTCGGACGGGAACGGGACATGACGTGGCCCCCTGCCCTCGCCCAGCAAGTCGCGGTATTGCGCGGGGGTGCGGCCCGTCTGCCTGCGGAACACGCGGGTCAGGTGGCTTTGGCTGGAAAATCCGCAGGCTGCGGCGATCCTGGCAACCGGGACCGGGCCGCGCAGCATGTCGCGGGCGCGGTCGATCCGGCGCGCGGTGATCCAGCCATGCGGCGCGATCCCCCGCGACAGGCGGAACATGCGGTGAAAGTGATATTCGGACATCGAGGCCAGCGCCGCGAGATCGGCGAGGCGAATGGTGTTTTCCATCTCTGCCGCGATCCACTCGTCCACCCGGCGCAGCACATGGGGCGCGAGACCACGCCGCAGCGTGACGCGCCCCCGTTCAAGATGCGCAACGAGGTCGCTGGCGGCACTGTCAGCCAGCAGGATATCGCCATCCTGCGCCGCCAGCGCGAGCTGCCGCAGCGGCCCCGCGAGCGCAGGGCGATCCGCATAGCTGACCTCATGCAGGTCCAGTAGGCGCGCGTCGCAGTCATGCATGCGTGCGAATGAAGCGCGCAGCGTCGCATCGGGCATGTGCAGATGCACGAACCGGAAGGGCCGGGTGATGTGCCATTCCGAACGGTGCCCCTCGGGCATGACGCAGACCGCACCGGGCCAGCCACTTGCGCCGCCCCCGTCCACCCGGCGCGTGCCCGTGCCGCCCTGCAGATAGAGGCTGAACGTGTGGCCGCTGGTATCGTCGTAAGAGACCCGGTCATCGTGGTTCTCCCAGATCGTCACGCTGCGCCCGCCCCCCAGGTCAAGCCGGTGGGTGGCATGTGCGGCGCGCGAACGGCCAAGGAAATCCTGCACGGTGTGACGCATGGCGGAACCCTAGCGCAGCGTCCGGCACGGCGGGAAGGGGCGCGCCCGATTTTAGCGCAAGATCGTGCAAAACCCGACGGATCGGATGCGCTAGAGCAAGCGCAACACGGAGCTCCACGCCAATGACCACAGCCATCCTGTTTGCCGCCACTGTCCTGATCTGGGGCACCACATGGATCGCCATCGCCGCACAGATCGGCGATGTGCCGGTAATGGTGTCGGTCTTCTACCGCTTTGTGCTGGCGGCGCTGGTGATGCTGGCGGGACTGGCGGCCATCGGCCACCTTAAGCGTCCGGCACAGTGGCGCTTTGTCGTCATTCAGGCGTTATGCCTGTTCTGCTTCAATTTCGTCGGACTATACAACGCGGCGGCCCTGATCCCGTCAGGGCTGGTTTCGGTGATCTTTTCGCTGGCCTCGATCTTCAACGCGCTGAACGCGCGGCTGATCTTTGGCGAGCCGGTCACCGGGCGCACGGTTCTGGCCGGAGCGATCGGCCTCTGCGGCCTCGTGCTGCTGTTCTGGCAGGATATCGTGGTGACGCCGGACAGCGAAACGCTGCGCGGAATCGGCTGGGCCGTTTTCGGGACGCTGGTGTTCTCATGGGGCAACATGGCGTCGCGCCAGAATGCGCGGCTGGGCGTCACGCCCGTCACCGCCAACGGCTGGGGCATGGGGATCGGCGCGCTGGCCCTGCTGGGATTGATCGCGGGCACCGGGCAGCCGATGGTCGCCCCCTCGGGCACGGGTTACTGGGTGGCGCTGATCTACCTTGCCGCCATCGGCTCGATCATCGGGTTCACGACCTACCTGATGCTCGTGGCCCGGATCGGATCGGCGCAGGCGGGCTATGCCACGGTGCTGTTCCCGGTGGTGGCGCTGGCCATCTCGACGCTGTTCGAGGGCTATACCTGGAGCGCAACCGCGATTGCGGGCGTGGCGCTGGCCGCGCTTGGCAACGTGGTGATGTTCTGGCGAGGACGGCGGCGCCGCGGCAGCGCAGCCCGGACGCCTACTTGACCCCGGCAACCGCTTGCCAGCATGTAGTGTGCGGGACAGCGCGAAGGAAACTCTATGCAGATGGCCGATCTCGGGGATATTTCCCTGCATTACCGCGAGGATGGCGACCGCCACGGCGCACCTGTGGTCTTTGCCAACTCGTTGGGCACCGATCTGCGGCTCTGGGACAGGATCATGCCGCTCTTGCCCGAGGGTCTGCGCATCATCCGCTATGACAAGCGCGGCCACGGCCTGAGCGACTGCCCGCCGGCACCTTACAGGATGGGCGCGCTGGTGCGCGATGCCGAGCGGTTGCTGGACCTGCTGGAGGTGCGCGACTGCGTTTTCGTCGGCCTTTCGATCGGAGGCATGATCGCGCAGGGGCTGGCTGTCAAACGCTTCGACCAGGTGCGCGCGCTGGTGCTGAGCAACACGGCCGCCAAGATCGGCCAGCCGGAGATGTGGCAGGAGCGCATCGATACCGTGCGCGCGGACGGCACCGGGGCGCTGGCCGATTCGGTGATGGAACGCTGGTTCCCGAAGAGCTTTCGCGACAATGCCCCGGATTTTCACGGCTGGCGCAACATGCTTTCGCATACCCCGGCCGAGGGTTACATGGGCTGTTCCGCTGCCATTGCCGGCACGGATTTCTACACCCCGACAAGCGGGTTGCGCCTGCCGACGCTGGGCATCGCGGGTTCCGAAGATCGCGCGACGCCGCCGGACCTCGTGCGCGAAACCGTGGCGCTGATCCACGGGTCGCGGTTCGAGCTGATCCGGGGGGCGGGCCACCTGCCCTGCGTCGACCGCCCTGAAGACTACGCCACGCTGCTGGGCGGCTTCCTGAAGGATATCGGCCATGTCTGACTTCCTGCTGGTGCACGGATCCTGCCACGGCGCCTGGTGCTGGCGCGACCTCATCCCGGCGCTTGAACGGCTGGGTCACCGGGCGCGGGCCATCGACCTGCCGGGACATGGCGATGCGCCCTGCCCGGTCGAGGACATCACGCTTGAGGCCTACGGGGATGCGATCCTGGCGGCGATCGATACGCCGGTGATGCTGGTGGGGCACTCGATGGCGGGATTCGCGATCTCGGCAGCCGCCGAAAAGGCGCCTGAGTGGATCGCGCGGCTGGTCTACCTCTGCGCCTACGCGCCGCGCAACGGTGTCTCGCTGGTCGAGATGCGCCGCGAAGCGCCGCGCCAGCCGCTGCTCGAGGCGATCGAGAAAACCGACGACGGGCTGGGCTTCACATTTCGCGACTCGCATCTTCTCGATGCGCTCTATCATGACTGTCCGGACGGGACCGTGGAGTATGCCCGCGAGCGGCTCTGCGTGCAGGCGATCCGCCCGCAGGCGACGCCGATCCGGCTGGGGACGAATTACGCGGGCGTCGCGAAATCCTACATCCGCTGCAGCGAGGATCGCGCGATTCCGCCCGAATACCAGGCCAGCATGACCGAAGGCTGGCCCAGGGGTGACCTTTACGAGATGCCCACAGGCCATTCCCCCTTCTTCGCCGATCCCGAAGGGCTGGCGAGGCGGCTCGACCGGATCGCGCGCGGCTGACTCCCGGCGCGTCGCCACTTTCGCGCGATCCGCCCCAAAACCGGCTTGCACCACCGCGTCAGAGGCGTAACCCTGAGCGCCAATGACGCGGCCCGCGAGAAACGGACCCGAACCGAGGGGAGAGACCATGCAAACCATCAAGGCGGCGGTGTGCCATCAATTCGGGCAACCCCTCGTGATCGAGGACGTGCGCCTGCGCGCACCCGACATGGGCGAGATCGAAGTGACGCTCGATGCGGTGGCGATCTGCCACTCCGACATCTCCTATGCCGACGGAGCCTGGGGCGGCAGCCTGCCCGCGGTCTATGGCCACGAGGCGGCCGGGCGCATCAGCGCCACCGGCGCCGGGGTCACGGGGCTGGCCACGGGCGATCCGGTGGTGGTGACTCTGATCCGCGCCTGCGGCGCCTGCCCCAGCTGCGGCGCCGGTCGGCCCACCGGCTGCGAGGCGCCCCGTGACGGCGATCACGGCCCGCTCAGCACGATTGACGGCGGCACGCTTCATCAGGCGATGGCCTGCGGCGCCTTCGCCGAAAAGATCGTGGTGCATCACAGCCAGGCGGTGAAGATCCCCGGCGACATGGCGATGGATGCCGCCAGCCTGCTGGCCTGCGGCGTGATCACCGGGGTCGGCGCGGTGGTGAACGCGGCCGCGCTGCGCGCCGGACAGGACGTGGTGGTGATCGGCGCGGGCGGTGTCGGGCTCAACGCGATCCAGGGCGCGCGCATCGCCGGCGCGCGCCGTATCGTCGCCGTCGACATGAACGCGGACAAGCTCGAGGACGCCATCGCTTTCGGCGCCACCGACACGGTGCTCGCCGCGCAGGACCAACCCTGGAATGCCGCCATCAAGGCGATGGGCCGGGGCGCGGATGCGGTGCTGGTCACGGTGGGCGCCGCCCCGGTCTATGATCAGGCCCCGAACTACCTGGCGCCGGGTGGCAAGGTGATCATGGTCGGCATGCCCGCGAGCGGCGCCTTTTCCAGCTTCGAGGCGGGCAATCTCGCCGCCGCCGGACAGTCCATGATCGGCTCCAAGATGGGCGACGTGGTGATCGCACGCGACATCCCCTGGATGATCGACCTCTACCGCCAGGGCCGCCTCAAGCTCGACGAACTGATCTCGAACCGCTGGCGGCTCGACCAGATCAACGAGGCCATCGCCGATACCCGCTCGGGCAGCGCGCGCCGCAACGTCATCATGCTTAAATGACCCGCCCCTTCATCTGGCCCCAAATACCTCGGGGGGTGTGGGGGGCAGCGCCCCCCACCCGGTCGGATCGCAAAGCGATCCGAGCCTCCAAAACCGGAAAGGCCCGTCCATGAAACTCAAAGATCTCGACATCATCGTCACCGCGCCGCCCGCACCGGGCTGGGGCGGGCGCTACTGGATCCTGGTCAAGCTCACCACCGATAACGGGATCACCGGCTGGGGCGAATGCTACGCCGCCTCGGTCGGCCCGGACGCCATGCGCGCGGTCATCACCGATGTCTTCAGCCGCCACATGCAGGGCGAGAACCCCGAGAATATCGAGCTCATGTTCCGCCGCGCCTATTCCTCGGGTTTCACGCAACGGCCCGACCTGACCGTGATGGGCGCGTTCTCGGGGCTCGAGATCGCCTGCTGGGACATTCTGGGCAAGGCGCGCGAGCGCCCCGTCTGGGCGCTGCTCGGGGGCAGGATGAACGAGCGCATCCGCGCCTATACCTACCTTTATCCGCTGGATCGTCACGTGATGCTGGATTTCTGGACATCGGCCGAGATGGCCGCCGAATCCGCTGCCGATTGCGTGGCGCGCGGCTATACGGCCATCAAGGTCGATCCCGCCGGTCCCTACACGATGCGCGGCGGGCATATGCCGGCGATGTCGGACATCTCGATGTCCGTCGCCTTCTGCCGCGCAATCCGCGAGGCGGTGGGGGATCGCGCCGATATCCTCTTTGGCACGCATGGGCAATTCACCACCGCCGGGGCGATCCGGCTCGGGCGGGCGATCGCGCCCTATGACCCGCTCTGGTACGAAGAGCCGATCCCGCCCGACAATATCGCCCAGATGGCCGAAGTGGCGCGCGCCACGGGCATTCCGGTCGCAACCGGTGAGCGCCTTTGCACCAAGGCGGAATTCGCACCCGTGCTGCGCCAGGGTGCGGCCAGCATCCTGCAACCGGCGCTGGGGCGCGCGGGCGGTATCTGGGAAGCGAAGAAAATCGCGATCATGGCCGAGGCCTATAACGCGCAGCTGGCGCCGCATCTTTATGCCGGGCCGGTGGAATGGGCGGCCAATATCCATCTTGCCGCCTCGATCCCGAACCTGTTGATGATCGAAACCATCGAGACCCCGTTCCACAATGCCCTGATAAAAGGCAGTTTGCGGGTCGAAAACGGCTTTGTGACCCCGCCCGAGACGCCCGGTCTTGGTATCGAGCTTGACGAAGCGCTGGCGCGTGCCCACCCTTACAGGGGCGACGGGCTGCATCTCGAAATGCAGGACGCGCCCTGCGACTATGTCGAGGGCAACGCCTTTCAGGGCGGCGCGCCGCCGCTCGAGCAGTAGGATCGCGCTTTTCCGGCAGGCATGCTAGAAAACGCGGATAAGGATCAGGACGGGACGCCGGAACATTGGATACCAAGGACATATTGGACAGCGCACCGGTCACCCCGGTCGATATGAAGGAAAACGCCAAGACAGCGGCGGCCTTTCTGAAGACGGTGGCGCATGAGGGGCGTCTGATGACGCTGTGCCATCTGGGTTCGGGCGAGAAATCGGTGGGCGAGCTCGAGCAGCTTCTGGAGATGCGCCAGGCGGCGGTCAGCCAGATTCTTGCCCGGCTGCGCGAGGAGGGCCGCGTCAAGACCCGGCGTGACGGCAAGACGGTCTATTACCGGCTCGCCGACGACAAGACGCGCGAATTGATCGAGCTGCTCTATCGTCAGTTCTGTTGCTGAGCGCGCCGCGCCAAGGCGCGCTGCTCAGGGCAGGAAACCCAGCCACAGCCAGACGCTGAAGATCGACAGCGCGGTCGCGACCAGCACCGTCGTTGCCGCCACCCGGCGCGCACGACCATACATGTTTGCGAAGATATAGGCGTTGACCCCCGGCGCCATCGCCGCCGTCAGCACCGCCGAGCGCGTCGCCTCGACCGGCAGCGACAATGCGCGCCCCAGCCCGCTGGTGATCAGCGGATGCGCCACCAGAGCCACGAAACAGGCATAAAGCACGATGCGAAGATCGCCTTCGGGGCGATAGCGCACCAGCATGCCGCCAAGGCCGAACAGCGCCGCGGGCAGCGCCGCGCGCACCATCAGGTCCAACCCCTCGTCGACGACGGTGGGCATCGCGAGCCCGCTGAGATTAACGGCGAAACCGGCAGCCACCCCAAGGATGAGCGCGTTCGAGAACATCGCCTTGAACACCTGACGCAGCAGCGCCATGCCCGCGCGCCCGCGCGCCCGAACGATCTCCATCGCCGAAATCCCGACCGCGTAACAGAACGGCGAATGCATCGCGATGATCGCGTAATTGCCATCGAGCGCCGCCGCGCCATAGGCGCGCTCGGTGATCGGCAGGCCCAGCAGAAGTGAATTGGAAAAGAGGCAGCAGAACCCGATCGCGACCGCATCTTCCCAGTCACGTCCGAACAGGAACCGCGCCCCCAGCATCCCCAGAAGGAACCCCGCCATCGCGCCTGCGTAATAGCTGCTCAGCAGGCGCCATTCGAAATGCTGGCCAAGGTCGAGCCGGGCGATGGCGGTGAACAGGAGGCAGGGGATCGCAAAATTCTGGGTGAAGGTCATCAGCCCGTCCAGCCCGGACTCCGAAAACCAGCCGCGCCAGACTGCTACATAGCCGAACCCGATCACGAGGAAGACCGGCAGGATGATCTCTATCAGGGCCTGCATCGCATCAGACCGTGTAGGTAATCGTCATCCCGTCATGGGCGGGGGTGATATGGGCAGGCGTTTCCGCATCGAGCGTGCGATAATCGAGATCGATATGCATGTTGGTCAGCACAGCGCGGCGCGGTGCGACGCGCGCGATCCACTCGAGCGATTGCGCAAGATGCGAGTGGGTCGGATGCGGCGTGCGGCGCAGCGCGTCGAGGATCCAGCAATCCAGCCCCTCGAGCAGCGGCCAGACATCATCGGGAATCTGCGCCACGTCAGGCAGGTAGGCCAGATCGCCGATGCGGAATCCCAGCGCCTCGATAGAGCCGTGATTGACTTCAAACGGGGTCAGGGTGACAGGGCCGCCGGCACCGTCGATGGTGACATCCCCGTCGATCGTGTGCATGTCGAGGATCGGTGGATAGGGGCTGCCCTCGGGCTGCATGAAGGCATAGCCGAAGCGCGCATAGAGCGCATTCTGGGTGTCGCCATCGGCCCAGACCGGAATGCGCTTCTTCATGTTGTAGACCACCATGCGCAGGTCATCGATGCCATGCACATGGTCGGCGTGGCTGTGGGTGTAAAGCACCGCGTCCAACTCGCCGACCCCGGCATCCAGAAGCTGCGCGCGCAGGTCCGGCGAGGTGTCGATCAGCACGCGGGTGGTGCCGTTCGCACCCTCCTGTTCGATCAGAAGCGCGCAGCGGCGCCGGATGTTGCGCGGCTCCTCGGGGTCGCAATCGCCCCAGTGGCCGCCGACGCGCGGCACACCGCCCGATGAGCCGCAACCCAGGATGACGAAGCGACGCTCGCCCATCACGCCGCCGCCCGGTAAAGGGCGGCCTTTCGGAACAGGCGGTCGAAATTCTGTTGCGTCTGCGCCGCGAAGTCCGGCCAGTCCATGCCCAGCGCCTGCGCCCCGGCCTGCGCCGTGTGGATGCTGTAGGCAGGCTCGTTGCGCTTGCCGCGATAGGGCGGCGGCGCGAGGTAGGGCGCATCGGTTTCCACAAGAATACGATCGGGGGGCGCCGCGGCGAAAATCTCGCGCAGGGAGGCGCTTTTGGGGAAGGCGGCGATGCCCGACATCGAAAGGTAGAAGCCAAGGTCAAGTGCCACCCGCGCCAGCCCCGCCCCGGACGAAAAGCAATGCATGACGCAATCATAGGCGCCGTGTGCATGTTCCTCGGCGAGGATGCGGGCCATGTCCTCGTCGGCGTCGCGGGCATGGATGATCAGCGGCAGGCCGGTTTCGCGCGCGGCGGTGATATGGATGCGCAGGCTGTCCTGTTGCACCGCCTTGCTGTCGGCGGTGTAGTGATAATCCAGCCCGGTTTCGCCGATGCCGACGAATTTGGGATGCGCGGCCAGGCGGACCAGTTCATCGACGCTGGCCAGGGGTTCGTCGGCGGCGCTCATCGGATGCGTGCCGGCGGCGTAGAAGACCGGATCATACTGCTCGGCCAGGGCGCGCACCTGCGGTTCGAGCCGCAGCTTGGTGCAGATCGTGACCATGCGGGTCACACCGGCCTCGAGCGCGCGCGCGATCACCTGGTCGCGGTCCTCGTCGAAGGTATCGAAATCGAGATGGCAGTGGCTGTCGGTGATCTGGATGGTGTCGCTCATGTCGCCCCTGATGCGGGCGGATCAACCCGCCGCAGTTTGCTGAATCCTGAACACGGTATCTAGGACCAGCGAGGCAGGGTCAAGGTTGACCGCCCGCCCGTGGCGAGCCCGCGCGCCGATCTCCTGCGCGCAATCCGCCCAGGCCCGGCCCTGAAGCGGACCGGGAGAAAGCCGCGCCAGCAAATCGGCTTCACCGGGCACTGCCTCGGGTTCGGGCGGGCCCAGCGCGCCGGCGCGCGCCAGCCGCGCCAGGAAGAGGTCCGTCAGCCCCAGGAGCAAGTCGAAGCGCTCTTCGGCGCCACGGGTCGCGGCGGCCTCGGCCAGTTTGAGGGCGCGGGCGCGATCCAGCCGGGGCATGGTGCCTGCAATGGAGACAAGTTCGCGATACATCGCGACCCCGCCGAGGTTGATGAGGCGCACCGCCTCGCCCACCGAACCGCCCGACAGCGCGGCCAGCGTGGCGGCGTCGCCATTCTCGCCAAGGTCGATATTGGCCTGCGAAAGCGCGTGCGCCATGTCGTCGGGCGAAAGCGGCGAGAGGCGCAGCATCCGGCAGCGCGAGCGGATCGTGGGCAAGAGCCGCGAAGGCTGATGGGTGACCAGAAGCAGGGTGGTGCGCGCTGGCGGCTCTTCCAGCATCTTCAGAAGGGCGTTCGCGGCCTGTGTGTTCATCTGGTCGGCGGCATCGACGATGACCACCCGGCGGCCGCCATCGGTTGCGCTGAGGTGGATGAAGCGCGAAAGGCCGCGAATTTCGGGGATGCGGATATCCTTGGAAAAGCGCCCCTCGGCGAAGGCCTTGTCGCGTTCGCTTTCGGTCGAGCCGGCACCGCCGCGCCGCACGAGGTAGAGCCCCGGGTCCGATCCCGCCATGAGGCGCCGGGCCACCGGGTGATCGGCGGGAATTCCGAGTGTGTCGGGCGGGGGCGGCGCGTCGCCGAAGAGCCCGCCATCGTCGTCCCCCGGCGCGGGCGTCGCCAGAAGGAAGCGCGCGATCGACCAGGCCAGCGTCGCCTTGCCCACGCCGCGCGGGCCGGTGATCATCCAGGCGTGATGCAGCCGGTCGGTATTGAAGGCGTCAAGAAAGTCGCGCTCGGCAGCGCCCTGCCCGATCAGCCGCGGGGTTTCGCGCGGATGCGGCGCGCCCTCGATCCGGTCGGGTTCGATGCGGGGGCTGTCATCGTTGGCGCTCATGGCAGCCATGACTCGACGATGTCACGAATATCGGCGGCGACCGCGTCGATCTCGCGGTTGCCATCCACGGTGACGAAGCGCTCGGCGAACTCGCGCGAAAGGTCCAGAAAGCCCTGCCGGACCTTCTGTTGCATGGCGTCGCCGAAGGATTCAAAACGCTCCTCGCCCTCACCGCGACCCAGAGCGCGCGCCAGCCCGGTGCCGGGGTCCATGTCGATCAGCACGGTGAGGTCGGGTTCGCGCCCGATCATCAACTCATGGAGCTGATCCACAACCGCGCGCAGATCGGCCCGCGCAAGCCCCTGGTAGAGCCGCGTGCTGTCGGCGAAACGGTCCGTGATCACCACCTGCCCGGCCGCAAGCGCCGGTTCGATGGTGCGTTCGAGATGGTCCCGCCGCGCGGCCGTGAACAGCAAGAGCTCGGTTTCGGGCGACCAGCGGTCGGTGGCACCTTCCAGAACCAGCGCGCGGATGTCCTCGGCGCCGGGGCTGCCGCCGGGCTCCCGCGTCAGCACAACGTCGCGCCCGGTGCCGCGCAGATGCTCGGCCAGAAGCCGCGCCTGCGTCGACTTTCCCGAACCGTCGATCCCCTCGAAGCTGATGAAATATCCCCGTTTGCCGCTCAAATCGCGTCCTCGGACTCCTGGCGCAAGCGCGTGACAAGCAGCCCCGAGACCGTGCGGATCCGCGCCATGAAGCCACCGCGCGGCACGTCCTGCGCGGCGACCAGCGGCACGCGGGTTTCGGGCAGGCCTTCGGGCGCGAAGACCAGCTCGGCCAAAGCGTCGCCCGCCTTGACGGGCGCGCGGATCGGACCCTGGTAGACCACTTCAGCCTTGATGTCGTCGCTGGCCAGAACCGGCATCAGCGTCGAGATATCCTCGGCCGGGGTCAGGCCCACGCTGGGCATGTCGCCCATCCAGACATCGGCACGTGCCACCTCGGTGCCCGCCTTGAGAACCGATTTCTCGACGAACTGGCGAAACGCCCAGTTGACGATCGCCTCGGCCTCTTCGGCACGGCCCGGCTGGGTGTCGATCCCGGAGATCACGAAGACGACACGCCGGTCCCCCTGCTTGGCCGATCCCACAAGCCCGTAGCCCGCTTCCTGCGTATGGCCGGTCTTGAGCCCGTCCGCGCCGATATCCAGTGCCAGAAGAGGGTTGCGGTTGCGGGTGTTCTGCGGTGCGCGGCCATCGAATTCATACCTGGTTTCGGAGAACATCGGATAGAAGCCGGGGAAATCCTCGATGATGCGGCGCGCAAGAAGAGCGAGGTCGCGCACGCTCATGCGGTGGCCCGCCGCAGGCCAGCCGTTGGAGTTGATGAAAGTCGAGTTCGTCATGCCCATCCGTTGGGCGCGCTGGGTCATGTAGCGGGCAAAGCCCGCCTCGGTGCCGTCGGGGCTGAGCGCCTCGGCCAGCACGGCGCAGGCATCGTTGCCCGAGAGCACGATAATGCCGCGCAACAGGTCTTCGACGCGGACCCTGTCGGTCGTATCGAGGAACATGGTCGAGCCGCCATAGCTCATGGCGTGCTGCGAAACAGGCAGGCGTTCATCGAGCGAGAGGCGCCCATCGCGGATCGCCTCGAAGGCGACATAGAGCGTCATCAGCTTGGACATGGAGGCCGGCGGCAGCGGCTCGTCGGCATTCTTGTCGAGCAGCACCGTGCCGGTCTTCATGTCGAACACGAAAGCGGCCTTGGCTCGCGTATCGAAGGCGGCCGCAGGCAGGGCCAGCGCCAGGACAAGGAGAACCGGAGTCAGCAGGCGGAACAGACGGGTCATGGGGCCTCGGGTCTAGTTGGTTACCGGATAGGCGTCAGCAAAGCCGACCCCCTTGATCTTCTTGAGGAGAATGCCGCGTTCCGAGCTGTTGGCGGCCGGACCGACGATCACGCGCCAGAAATCCTTGCCCTGGGTGGTCTGCTTCTTGACCGTGGGCACCATGCCGTTCTGACGCATGGCGGTGGCGGTGTTGCGGGCGTTTTCCTCGACGCTGAAGATGCCGATCTGGATGAAGGGCTTGTCGAGCGAGGATGCAGGGGCGCGCGGCGCGGATGCGGCGGGCGGCGGCGATACCGGTCTTGGCGCGGATTCGGCGGGCATCGAGGCATCTGCGGCGTCGATTGCCGCTGCAGCGCCCGCGACCGGATCAAGTGAGGAGGTCTCGATCGCGGCGGGATCGTCAAGCGGTTCAGCGGCGGCCTCTTCGGCGGGTGTTTCCGCAGGGGCTTCCTCGCGGCGCAGCGCGGTCACGTTGAGCTGTGCCGGGGCACCGGCCAGCATGCCCAGCGCGGCGGCGGCGTCCGACGAGACCTGGAAGGCCGGGCCAGGATTTTCGCGCTCGCGCCGGAACAGCGCGCCGATCACGAATTTGGAATTGGCGGCGTTGCGGATGATCACGCGCTCGGGTTCGTTCACATCGGGATGGGCGACCCAGACACCGCCCAGCGAGGGGCGGCCATCCCAGAGGCCCATATCGGTCTTCTGGAACACATCGGGCGCTTCGACATCGCGCTCGACCAGCTTGGTGGAGGTGCTGTCGGCCGCGGGTGCCGCTGCGGATTCGCTGGCGTCGGGCCTTGATTTGAAAGGATTGATCTTGCCCATTTCCTGGCAACCGCCCAGCATGAGCAGCGACGCCGTGACCACGACCACGCCTTTCAGCCCCCGTGCTGTGCCCTTGTCCAAACGCTCGATGTCGACCTGCCCCATCCCGAACCCCTTGCCTGTGATGCGTGCCGGTTCTCCCGGCCTTGTTCCATCGTGACGCAGGCGGCTACCCGCCCGCGCGCCGACATTCTAACGCCTTGCCCGCTTCAAGAAAAGCGCGCAGGCACCATTCGGCGGAATTCCCCTGAGATCAGCATCTTCCAGAATCGCTGCGCGGGCTATAGGGAAGTGCGGACCGGAGGAGTGGCAGAGTGGTCGAATGCACCGGTCTTGAAAACCGGCGTGCGTGAAAGCGTACCGTGGGTTCGAATCCCACCTCCTCCGCCAACTAGACGACCGCCCGTTAAGCACTTGAACTTAAACATCTTTATCCATCAAGCATACAAGCCACCACACACACATACCACACACATTAAGAGCATCATCCGATGCACAAGCCAACCGCACGGTCGCTTTAACCCTGATTCCACATCGGTTAGCCTCCAGAAATGGGAAGAAAGGCTAATCACCACATAGTACCGCAATACTATTTGAGGCAATTCGCACAGGGAGTTAAGCGCAACGCTCGCGTTGTGGCTTTTGATGTTGAAACCGGCCACTCATTCCCCACTTCCGTCCGCAATGTAGGCGCTAAGCGCGACTTCAACCGCGTAGAGATCGAAGGTGTTGAACCTAATGCCGTAGAAGATGCTCTCGGGGAGCTGGAAGCTGACTTCAACGGCGCACTCAAGTCCATCGTAGCCGACCGACGCTTCAGTTCCGACGAAGACTTCAACCTACTGCTAAATTTGATTGCTCTTCTTTCGGTTCGAAACGAACGAACCAGACAGGAGTTTCAGAGATTCACATCTGAGACACTTCGCTTGACGATGCAAGTTTCGCTCCAATCGGAAGGGGGATGGTCCGGGATGACAGAGAAAGCTCGCGATGCCGGGTATGATTTATCAGACGTCTCGTACCAAGATATAAAAGAGGTACTTGACCCCGAGAAGTATGACATTGGATTTGAACAAACGTATTTCGTCACGAAAGAACTAGAAGCCATAGATGTTGTGCTGCCCTATCTGGCTCGACGCAATTGGACGCTACTTGAACCAACAGCATCAAATAGCTTCGTAACCTGCGACCATCCGGTAATACTCTCATGGGAAGATGGAGCCAATCAAGGTCGCTTCAGGCCGCCCGGCCATGGGCTTATAGGAACTGCCGTGTTCTTCCCACTGGCACCCAGTCTAGCAATCTACGGTACCTTTGAACGCATGACGCCAGAGTTTCTTAAGGTATCCGATGGGACAGTAGCGCAACTAAACAGCGAGATAATCATCAACGCTAATCGTCACGTTTTCGGTCGAGATACGCTGTGGAAGTTTTGGACACCCAATGGCTACCCTGAAGCCAGTGACCTATCCAAAGGGCTCCGATTTCTCAGAGGCGAACAATCATAGATGCTCGTATTACTTCGCAAACGGACAATTAAGCCCCACCATTGAAGGAATGACGACGTGGACGACGTCGAGGAGTTGGATAGCCCCAGTTCCAACTGAGGCACAGCTCCAGCAATTCCTTCAGCTGGTCCGTTGCTCGGTTCCCCATTGGGCAGGTTTCAATACTTGCCTGAGGGGTAGCTGAATCCATCACTTGAGTATGCAGCCTCAGGGCGTGCAATCTGCATAGGCTGCGGACCGCTCCGATTCACACAAGAAACAAGCGGACCATTGCAAATGATCAAGCAACAACAAGCACTTAAGCGGGTGAAGAGAACCCAAGTGCCGCTGAAGGACCTTTGGACTAGACCTGAGGTCTTCCAGTATCGAGATAAGGAAGTGGAAAACCACCACGTCGAAGACATAGCCAGTGTGATTAAGCTTAAAAGGACTGTTGATCCTCTAGATGTCTGGAAGGACCCGTCCAACGGCGCACTAGTGGTCATCGACGGCCACCATCGTCTTGCAGCCTATAAGCGAGCCGGTGTAACACGACAAATCCCGGTTGTGATCTTCGAGGGCCCAGAGACAGCAGCCCGTCTTCACGCATTGAGCGAGAACGCGAAGGCGCGACTGCCGATGACAGCGACCGAGAAGAACAATGCCGCATGGCGACTGGTCTGCCTGACAGCTGATGACGGAAAGAGCATTTACAGCAAGGCGGATGTGACAAAGCACACGGGCGCTTCTGATGGAACCGTGGGCAACATGCGCCGAACGCGGAGAAAGCTATTGAAAGCCGACGAATGGCTGCCTGAGACTTGGAAGGCGGCATTAGCACAGCTGAAAGGACAAGAGCAGGAAGAACTCAGCGACGAAGACTGGAACGCAATCATCCGTGAGCGGGCACAGCGCCTCGACGATAAGGTCGGCAAGGAAATCGGCCACATGGGAGACCTACAGATCGACGCGGTGGCCTTGATGCTCGAGAAGCGCTTGGGAGGCAAAACGGAAATCCTTGGCGAGCGCTGGAGGACGGACCTTGTCGACGGCGAAGAGTTTCCGTTCTAGAACCGCAGGGCACTGCAGATGGCACCCAAGAGGTCTACACCTCATAAATCTCAGCGGGTGAATACATATGCTGCAGTGCTTTCTTTTCCCCCGTCGGGCCATACCGTGGCAGTCAACACGCGGGAATGATGAGTGATGCAGAGCACGTTGAACCCCATCTGCTTGGCTCGCGCTGTCGCTGTGACAGCCACTCGCGATCATCGCTGCAATGAACACGGAAATGCTTCCGCCAGCGCTTGGGCAACACCAGAGAAAAAGGGGGCATTCCATTTGCTTCGATTGTCGGCTGCCCAGTCCAAGTACGCTTGTCGACCTGCCGCTCGAGATGGGAACCAGCCTATCGCCAGACCAGCGTCGCCACCAACTTGGCAATTGGCCATCATAACGTGTCCTGCGCCTTCGATATATGCCTCACAATAGCTGTGTGCCTTGCGGCAATCTGGGATCATCATTTCTACTGATTGCGCTGAGATACTCGTCGCGGTCATGACGAGCATCATCGAAGTATTCAACAGCTTGGACACTTGAACTCCTCGCTTGCTCTATTGCCGCCCGTTGGTAACTGGACAGGTTTTCTGAAGCAAGAAATCTGGGCAGATCGAAAAGTTCGATTTGAGTATACCCATAGAAGACGCTTGGACAACACAGCCCAAGTGTACTTTTAGGGTTGATTTGCCGATTTCAGGACAATATGGGTTAAGGGTCTAGAGCCAAAAAGGACAACAGAACATGCCGACATATGGATATGCCCGCGTCTCAACCACAAGCCAAGACCTCGAACTTCAACGCAAGGCACTGCAGGCTGCAGGCTGTGAGGTCATCAGGGAAGAGAAAGTCAGTGGTACTAGTCGTCGAGGCCGCGAAGAACTGAAGACCCTGCTGGAGTTCCTGAGAGACGGCGACACGCTGGTTGTGACACGTCTTGACCGATTGGCCCGCTCGATGGATGACCTCTCTAGCATCGTCACAGAGCTTCAGGCGAAGGGCGTGGCTTTGAAGGCCACAGAACAACCCGTGGACACCAGCAGTGCAGCAGGGAAGGCCTTCTTCCAAATGCTGGGTGTGTTCGCTGAGTTCGAGACAAACCTCAGGAAGGAACGCCAGATGGAAGGGATCGCCAAGGCCAAGAGCAAAGGTGTCTACAAAGGCCGCAGGCCGTCTATCGACGTCGAGGAAGTAAGGCGCTTGCGGAACGTTGAGGGGCTGGGGGCTACAGCAATCGCGAACAAGCTCGGCATCGCAAGAACATCCGTGTACCGCGTATTAGGCGACTAACAATCGCAGAAGCGGCTGGGAAAGGCTTACGCAACCGGAGCCGGTCTCAGTCGTGCATGACCTTAGTGTCGAAGTCTTGAGTTGGGTACGACAGAGCCTCCAGAGCGTTCAGCTTCACGTCAAATGGTGCCCCTGCCGAGTAGAGCCCATACGTCAGCGTTGGAATGTCATGCCCAACAATCCTAGCGCTCACGGCTTCGGGCACTCCTGCTGCGTCGAGTTGGGTCGTGACTGTCATACGGATCGAATGGAAGACCTGCGTTGGGCCATACCCGAGAGATGCCTTCAACCGACCGAAGCGTTTTCCTACTGCGTTTGACCTGTCCGCATATTTGTTCCGAGTTAGCCCAGACAAGACGTATCCGTCTGTGCTGTTATCTCGAAGATGGGCCATCGTTTCGCGCAACTGGCTATGGATGGGAACCTCTCTCCAACCGGCTTCTGACTTCGCGTCTTCGATCCAAAAGCGGTCTTGCTCGACGTGATGGACGCCAAGCGCACAAAGCTCCTCAATTCGACATCCCGTCCACATGCCTAACCAGATCAATCGCACGAGGTCTCGGTCGCCCTTGTTGGCGGCCTGTCTCAGCAACCCAACCACGTCACTCGGCTGAAACGCTCTCCGTTTATTGGCAACGTCTCGCTTGGACAGTTTCTTCTTGGCGGGCACAACTGCATGGAAAGGATCGACGTCATCAGCAACCACGTCGAGACGTTGAAGGTAGCTCCAGTACCCTCGACATGCTGACATGATACGACGCACGGTCTGGGGTTTCAGCCCGTCCTCGTGCTGCAAGTGAAGGGCCCAGCGCTGAACGGCTTTCTTGCTCACCCTCCTCGTCGTCTTGAAACGTGCGCACAACCTCTTCAGGTCAGACCGTTTCATATCGATGCTCTTCGGCTCGTTGTCGAGCGTAGCCAGCCATTCCTCAATCTTCTCACTCGTCTCGACCCATTGCCGCGTAGCAACCTTGTAGAGTGCGAGCCCAGCCCCATCGTGCTGCCTTTCCACCTGCTCCGCTTCGTCTTGAAGGATCATCTCATACTTGGGCCAATCGTCGTTTGAGGCGTCATCCAACAGATCACGCCACCCCTTAGCTTTCTCCCGAAGGTGCTGGAGTGGCGCAGTGTCTCCAGTACGTGCGACCTCGATTTCTGCCTTCCATTTGGCAATGAGAATTGGACAACGCCGTTCGGCTTCGGTCAGGCTCTCCGTCTGCAAGCTCTCAATGAAACGAGGACGACCACCGAATGCAGGTCTCAGCTGGCGCGGGATGTCCAGCTTTGCGTACCAGCGCCGTCGACGCTTCTCCAGATAACGAGGCATAGGCTCCTCCACACACGGTTTCCACACACGCCTCACACACCAACCTTCTGTTATTCAAGCAAATAAGTGCTTTGGAGCCGCCACGCGGAGCATCCCACCTCCTCCGCCACCATCAAATTATTTATGGTAACTAATGGCTTAGCATTGTTCTCTACCGGCCGGAGACAGGCTTCCAAACACATCTGTTCTTCAACGACAGCTGACTAGCGCAACGCCAGGACAGCGAAACGACGCGCGGCTCGGTGAGGCAATTCTTCGGCAACGGACACAGGTCGCTTCAGTATCCTTCACCCATTTGTCGAGGTAATCTCGGGCATAAGGGGCAGTTCCCCCTGACCTGGCTGAGACTGGCACGAATTCGTCTGGCACCATCGCCTGACCGCGGGGGTGAAAGTTCAGTAGCAGGTCACCGCAGCGCGATGAATTCGCGGTTCTGGCACACTCCAAGCCGCTCCACACGCAGCGCGGTGTCGACAGGACACATCATGAAGAAATCAGAAACCCGGGTCGCGGCATCGCTGGCGTTTGACGGTGCCTTGTTCCTATCACTGCAGCGTTTGCATTGAGGCAGCAAACTTCAGAAGGGAGGACGAAATGTTGAAAGTAAACTTCACCGGGAGCTTGAAAGCCGTCGCGCTGGGATGGCTCGTCTGTTCGACGCCGATGAGTATTGCCCATGCCGATGCTCTTCTGGATGAGGCGGTCGCTTTCAATGGCACGATCCTTCACCTGCAATCCGACGCGCCAGGACTCATCCTGGGAGCGGTGAGAGGCGGCGAGACATCGATCATGGGTTTCGGTGAAACGCAGCTTGGAAACGGCATCACGCCGGACGCTGACACAATCCTGCGTATCGGCTCGATAACGAAGGTCTTTGCCGGGGAAATGCTTGCCCATGCAGTGGCACGCGGCGAGGTGGGCTTCACCGATCCGGTTGGCGGGTACCTGCACGGACGACTGGGAGAAGCCGTCGCCAAGCACCCGCCCATTCGCCTGATCGATCTGGTCACGCATTCCGCAGGCTTGCCGCGCGAGGTGCCGCGCGCCGAGAGCCCGCCTAAGGATCCTTTCGCCACGATAACTCATGACGCTTTCGCCAAATGGCTGGAAACCGAGCAACTGCAATTCGAGCCCGGCAGCAGCATCGCCTACTCGAACTTCGGCTTCGATCTGCTATCGGCGGCGCTGTCCGACGCCGGTGGCATGCCCTATGCTGATCTCCTGGACGAACGGATAACCCGCCCGCTCGACATGACGGATACCGGTTTCGATCTCATCGAGGCGACAGCGGATCGCCTGATGACGGGACATGCACCCGATGGTTCGCCACTTCCCGATGTTCCCTCAGGCAGCGTTATCACGGGGTCGGGTGGGCTGCGTAGCACCGCCAGCGATCTCTTGCGCTGGATGCAATGGCACCTGGATCACGGCGGGCCGGACAAAGAGGTGCGCTTTCTCGATCATGCGGTCTATGTGCAACGCGACGGGATGAAAACAGTCCTCGCTATGGACGAATCCGGGCGCATGGATGCGATGGGGCTCGGTTGGGTTGCCATGGCCTCAGATGCCGAGCGGCCCTTCGTCCTGCAAAAGGCGGGCGCATTGCAGGGACAGATGTCCTACATTGCCTTCGCGCCCGAGCATGGAACGGCGGTGTTCGTATCGATGAACCAGTTCGATTTCGCTTCTGCCTATGCGATGACCGAACTCGCCAATGGGCTCTTGGCCAATCTGAGCGGGTATTGAAGCCGATAGAAAACGCCCGGCCAGCCTGAAGCAGAGGACCTCTTCAACGCGGAGCGCCGACACTACTCAAGATCAGATGTCCGGCTGAACCGCGACGACGCTCTGGCTAGGTGACGCGGCCTTGGAATGACAGAAATGGCAGTTACCATGCTCTGACCGAGATGCGTCCGAAGCCGTCTGAGACCGCCTTTGGGGTAGATGGCTCGCGCGCCGATACAGATCAGCGTTTGCGCGATGCGCCCGAACCGACGGGCACCGCGCTTCGCCAGGCGTTCGACCCCTTGCAACGTCGACAAATCCGTTCTCCGAAACCTTCGCTCAAGAACGAGGTATCGCATCGCAGGCATTGGCGTTCCTGAGGAACGTCTCCCAAGGCCCTTGCAGTCGTGATGTTTGGAATTGCACCTTCGGCCATGGTCTTGTTCGCCATCACATCTGTCCCGCTGCGTGGGGGCGGCGCGAGGAGGCCGGTGTTTCCGGTTGCGAAGGCATGCCTTCGTTCTCGGCAGCCCGGATTGACGCGTCGTCGCGCGCCCCTTGGGTGGTCGTTTTCGATACGGAGACGTTCAGATCGGGACCAGGCGTCCCGTACCCTGAATAGAGATGTCGCAGATGCGCCTCGGAGACACCGTCGGCCTGCATCACGAGACGCACCATCGGATCAGCCAGCATTTCCTCGAGGAAGAAGTCGGACAACGCCCTGCCCGTCAGCTTGTCTCTCGCCCGCGCATGGTCCAAATCGGCAAGGGAAACTGTCAGGGTCCGCGCAAGTCCGGGATGCGACATCCTGGGGTGAAGTTTCACAAGGACGGAGGCTTTCCAGGCTTCGGAATCTAGTTGATCGGGGGGTGAAACCAACTCCGTTTCGATCTCGTATTCTCCCGCCGGGAGCGTCTCGGCAAAGCCTGGCACAGTGAACGGCTGGGAAAAAACCGCAATGGTCTTGCTCGTCAGGTCTTCCATTGGCGGGATCCTCTCCGTTGTTGCCGCGGGTCGTCCGCGCCCCCTTTTCTGAAAGGGGCGCGTGGCCTGTGCATATCTCAAGATGTCTTGGAGTCCGGAGGCGTTTCCTTACCGGCGGCCTTGGGCTCGTTCTCCTTGGCAGGGGTCGTCTCGGTCTTGGCTGGATTCGGCTTCATTGCGGCCGCAGCCTGAGAGGTCAGGTCCTTGAAGGACATGTCATTGATCCTTTGATTGACCGACACCAACTCCTCGTCCGTGACGGACAGGGATGTTTGGCATCGGTATTATCTATATGGGGACTGGCAGCCCGAATTACGATGGCTCAGCGCGAGCGATGAAGCATTTCCGCATCTGATTTACCTTCGGCGCGCTCCACACGCGGCAATGGCAGGGCACCGAGGGCAGAGGCCGGTCAACCTAGCCTCCACCCTGTTCGCATGGCAAAATGCGGGTTTCCGGACCGTCTACGCGCCGACATCAAAAGGAAATCAGGAACAGACTGATCTGCGGGTAGAAAATCAGGATCAACAGCCCAAGGATGATGGTGGCGATAAAGGGCAAGACCCGGCGCGAGACCTCTTCGACGGTCAGCCCCGATATCCCGCATGCGACGAAAAGGTTAACCCCGAGCGGTGGGGTCAGGAAACCGATCTCGCTGGTGACGACAAGGATGATGCCGAAATGGATCGGGTCAATCCCGAGTTGACGGACCAGCGGCAGGAGGATCGGGGTCAGGATGATCACCGTCGAAAGCGTCTCCATGAAGGTGCCCAGCACGATCAGGATCGCGCTGATGATCAACAGCATCATGACCGGGTCGGTCGTGATCGCCTGTAGCGATGCCGCGATGCGCTGCGGGATCATGTTGAGCGCCAGGAACTCGCCGAAAAAGATCGCCGTGCCCATGATCACGATCAGACCGCCGCAGATTGTGCTTGCCTCACCCAGCGAGTCCCAGATACGCCGCAGACCGATCGTTCGCTTGATGACGATGCCAACGAGCAGCGCATAGACCACGGCGACGATCGAGGCCTCGACCGGGGTGAAAATGCCCGCGTAGATCCCGCCCAGCACGACGAAGGGCGTGGCCAGCGAGAACTTCGCGTTATAGATGCTGCGAATAAAGGCGGCGCGCTCGAACGGGCGCGGGGTACCCTTGTAGCCGTTGCGCCGCGACAGAAGATAGGTGGTGCCGATCAGCAGGCTGCCCATCAGGATCCCCGGCAGAAGCCCGGCAAGAAAAAGGTCGCCGATCGAGACCGAGGCCAGCACACCATAGACGATCATCGGGTTGCTGGGCGGCAGCAGGATCCCCAGCGTCCCCCCGGACGAGGCCACGGCGGCGCCGAAATCCTTGGGATAGCCATCTTCCTTCATCGCCGGGATCAGCAGGCTGCCGATCGCGGCGACCGTGCCCGGCCCCGACCCCGAGATCGCAGCGAAAAACATGCAGGACAGGATCGTCACGATGGCGAGCCCGCCATAGGCCTGACCGACAATGGCGCGCATCACGTCAATGATGTCCCGCGTGATCCCGGCCCGCGACATGATCGCGCCCGCCAGCACGAAATTCGGGATCGCCAGCAACGGAAACTTGTCGACCCCATCGAACAGGCTGTGTGCCAGCGATGCCAGGGGGATGGGCGACGACACCAGCTCGACCAGCGATGGCACCCCCAGCGTGACGAAGATCGGAACGCCCAGCACCAGGCAGACGAGGAAGATCAAGGCGAAGATCATCGCGCGGCCTCCTCGGCCACCACGGTTTCCGCCGCGATCAGCGGCTCACCATGTTTCCACGCCCGCCACTGGCGTTCTAGGATGCGCAGGATCATCAGCGCATGTGCCAGCGGAATGACCAGGTAGATATAGGCCAGAGGGATGAAGAGCGAGGTGGAATAGACCGGATAGGTCAGTGTTCGCTGCACCAGCATCAGCCCCGCGACCACGACGAAGCCGTTGAAAACCACCCAGATCGCATCCGCCAGCAGGAAAAGATACCTGTCTGGCACCGGCAAGAAGCGGGCAAACAGGGTGACCCGGATATGGCTGCCGCGATGAGCCGCAAGACTGGCCGAGATGTAGACGAACCACACGAACAGGAAGCGCGAGATTTCCTCGCTCCATGACAGCCCGATCTGCAAGACGTAGCGAAAGAAAATCTGGGCCGCCAGCACCAGAACGAGCGCGGCAAGGCTCGTATTGGCCAGAACGAGTTCAAGGCGGCTCGACAGTGAAAGCAGGCGCGCGATCATCTTGGTCTATCCCGGTGAAAGTGTCAGACGCGAAGGATATTGCGAAAAATCCGTGAGTGGCGGCGAGTTGCCGGCACAAGGCCGGCAACCCAACTTAACGCTATTCGATCTTGCCGGTTTCCTTGTAGGTCAACGTGGTTTCGACCCAGTCTTCCCCGCCGCCGACCAGATCGTAGAGTTGCGGCCAGATGGCGCGCGCCTTCTCGGCCCAAACCTCCGGGTCCTTCAGCTCGCAGAAGGTGACACCGTGATCCTGAATCAGGGCCTCGCGCACCCGCGTGCCATTCTCGGCGACATATTGAGCGTGCGAGACATCCGTTTCCTCGGCCGACTGGCGCAGGATGGCGCGGTCTTCTTCCGAGAGGCTCTGGAGGAAGTCGTTGTTGATGATCACCACGGCGGCCTGCGGCAGATAGGTCGCCTCGGTGATATACTTGATATGCTCATGAAAACCCATGTTGAGCACCACATCCGTTGGGCTGTCGAAGGCATCGACCACGCCGGTGGCAACCGCGCCATAGGTCTCGCCCCAGGCGATCGGATAGGTGGACACGCCCCAGCTTTCCCACATGGCCGTCATGACCGGGTTCTTGGGTGCGCGGACCTTCAGCCCGTCGAGGTCGCCGATCTCGTCGACGCATTCATCCTTGGTAAAAATGCTGCGAAAGGCGTTGTTGAACCCGCCGATCACACGCAGGCTTCCGCTTTCCTTAAGCACGCGTTCGTTGAGCGCATCCCGATAGGGACCGGCGCGCAGCAACCCGCCCTCGCCGGTCAGGTCCTCGGGGCCGCTGTTGAGGTAAGGCAGCACCAGCACATTCAGGGACGGCGCAAGCTGCGCCACGTTGTTCGAGGTGATGCCGCCCATCTGGACACTGCCCAGTTGGACCTTCTGGGCGATGGCCTGCTCTGACCCCATGACGCCGCCGTCCAGAACCTCGACCTTGATCTCGCCGTTGGAGTTCTTCTCAACCGCATCCGCGAACTGATGCGCATAGACGCCGTAAGTATGCTCTGCCGGGCAACAATGCGCATAGGTCAGCGTCACTCGCGGTTCGGCTTGCGCCAGCCCGGTCCCGACGCCCATCGCGGCGATTGCCAGCATGGGCAACATCCCAAGCCTTTCGCACAATTTCATGAACATGATTTCCTCCCTTTTCCGGCTCAGATTGCCGATGTCCCGCGAAGCGCCCTGGAGCGCCTTGCGGGGTTTCTATGGTCCGGCCACCGCAAAACGCGGCTCCGGCACGCCGCGGGCATCGAGCCCGCGGATAGCGAACAGGCCACCGGCCAGCGGTTCCTGTGAAAGCTGTTCTTCCGTCATCGAGAAGGTTGCCGAGGTTACATAAAGCGTCGCCATGTCCGGCCCGCCGAAGGCGCACATCGTCGGGCAGTTCACCGGCAGCCGGACAAGCTGCAGCAACGCGCCCTCCGGCGAGAACCTCGCGACCGCTCCGCCATCAAACAACGCCCCCCAGTAGTCGCCTGCCTCGTCAACCGTAGCCCCGTCGATCCGTCCCGCATAGCTGCTGGTTTCCACGAAAGGACGGCGATTGCTGATCTTGCCGCTTGGCATGTCCAGATCGTAGCGGATCGACTCGTCTGTCCGGCTGTTGGAAAAATAAAGCGCCTTGCCGTCGCGGCTGAAGGCGATGCCATTCGACACCGTGAACCCGTCATCCATGCGATGCCATGTCAGATCCGGATCAAGGCGGTAGAGCGCAGCTTCCTTGCACTTGAAATCAAGGCACATCGAACCGCACCAGAACCGCCCCGCCGCGTCCACCTTGCCGTCATTGAGCCGCGTGGGCAACCCCGGCTCGGGATCGCCGATGCGCTCCAACCGCGCTTCCTGCCCGGAAATGTCGATCAGGGCGAACCCGTTGGCCATTCCGGCAATGAGGCGGCCATCATCGCAGAGGCCGATCGAGCCGATGGTTTCCGGCATGTCCCAGAACCGTGCATCCGACCCGTCGTAGTCAAGCTGCCAGATTTTCGCACCGTCGCTGTCGATCAACAGAAGCCGGTTCTTGCGCGGGTCCCAGAGCGGGCATTCGCCCAGCCGCGCCGGCCCCGGCCAGATACATTCGACACTGACCCCGCCAGTGCTCTGTGCAGCGTCAGTCATCGATCTGTCAACGGTCTGGCGATCCATCGCACCCTGCTGCTTTCCGTGAGTCTCCGCAGGAGGGTAGCAACAATCGCAAAACTGGAATAATGTATTTTATGAGCGATCAAGAGTTATAAAATGAATATCTCGCTACGCCAGCTCCGCTATGTCGTCACCGCGTCCCAGACTGGCTCCATCCTGGGTGCGGCTCAGGCGCTGAACATATCCACATCATCGATCCTCATGGCGATCGACAAGTTCGAACAGGAGTTCGGCACGCAGGTCTTCGTGCGCCAGCGATCCAAGGGGCTGGTCACCACTGCCGCGGGGATACGCGCCATCGCCCGGACGATCCGGCTGCTCGACGAGATGGATGCCTATGTGCGCGACATTTCCGGAGGCGAGAAGATTCCCTCGGGCGAGTTGCGGGTGGGTTCGTTCACCTCGCTCTCTCCCAACGTCACACCGCAGATCATCAGCGACCTGCATGCCGCCTGTCCCGACCTGATCGTGCATCTTTCGGAAGGCGACATGATCTCGATCCAGGAGAACCTGCGCAGCGGAATGGTCGATATCCTGCTGACCTACGATGCCGGACTCTGGGAGGAATTCGACTATGAAATCCTCGCCAATGCGCCGCCCCATGTCGTCCTTGCGGAAACCGACCCGCTTGCCCGCAAGGCGCGCATTTCGCTGGCGGATCTGGAGAACAAGACACTCCTGCTCTTGAACCTGCCGCAATCACGCGATTACGTCGGTTCCCTGTTCGAGCGCGCCGGGATCAAGCGCGGCCCCGTGCAGCGGCTGGAATCCTTCGAGATGGTGCGCAGCTCCGCCGCCGCCGGGCTTGGCGCGGCGATCCTCAACATCCGCCCCTTCACCGACAATACCTATAGCGGGCTGCAGGTGGCTTGCCGGCCTCTGGTCGAATCTCAACCTAGCCCGAACATCGTACTCGCGACCCGGGGCGGCGCGCGGATCAGCCGCCGCGCGCAGGCCTTCGCGTCCTATAGCCGTGCCTTCTTCAAAACGCCGCGCGCGCAGAACCTGTTCGTGACCTGAGGACGCCGGGGCAGACCTGACCGCAACCGGCGTCCGCCTTGTATGAAGGAAGATGGAGGATCCGGTTCTGAACCGAGCGGCCATCCTGCCAGAGAAAAACCGCCCCGGGTTTACCGGAGCGGTGCGCCTTTGGCTGGCGAAATGGATCGGCTGTGACCGCTTCGCATCCCGCGCGGCCACAGCCGATGCGAGGTCTCAGCTTCCCTCGCGTGGTTCCTTGCCAAGCACTTCAAAGGCCTTTTTCACGTAGGCTTTGCCGTCAAAGCCCAGCTCGGCTGCACGGTCGTAGAATTGCTTGTAGGACGCCCCCGCGAACTCAGCGGCCGTGACGCGCTCCACCTCCGAGGCGGGCGCAGTCCAGAGTTCGACGCCTTCGGCCTCCATCTCTTCGACGGCGGCGCGCACACTGGAATAGAAGTCATAAAGCGCCTCTTTTTCCAGCGCATCCATCTCGATCTGGATCGCGCTCCGGTGCTCCTCGCTCAGCCCGTCCCATGTGTCCTTGTTCATGATCACGACCCAGCCGGTGATCGGCCCGATCTGCCAATTCTGCACATTCGGTGCAAGGCGCCAGTATTCCTGCCCATTGCCGTAGCAGGTCGAGGTGAACACCCCGTCGATCACACCGCGTTCAAGGGCGGGGGGCACTTCCGACAGCGGCAGCGGCGCGGGTTTCGCACCGATCGCTTCCATCAATGCGGCGGTTTGCGGGTTATGGACCCGCAGGCGCTTGCCTTTGAAATCCTCGAGCGTGCGGATCGGCTCCTTGGAGAACAGCGCCTGGCTGCACCAGGCCCCTTCGGCAAGAACAACCGAATTCCAGCGTTCTTCCCAGAGGGCCTCGATATCGCCGCACCAGAACGCCTCGCAGAGATAGGCGTATTCCGCCATGTTGTTGATCAGCCCCGGGAGGTTGAAAAGCCCCATGCGCGGGTCCTCGCCCGCGAGATAAGTATGCAGGGCGCCCGACATCGGCACGCGGCCATCGCGCACGGATGCAGTGATCTGGGTTCCGCCCACAAGTGAATCGTTCAGGCTGACCGTGACCGCGCCACCGGTCGCCCGGCTGATCCGCTCGGGCACCTGTTCCATCATCTTCGTATAGAGCGAATTGGGCGAGGGCAGCACGCCCATCGTCAGATCTTCGGCCTGTGCCGGCGCGACGAATGCCCCGGCGGCCAGACCAAGCATCACCCCCAAAGCGCCAGTCGTGGCGCGCGCTTTCATCAGTAGCGTCATTTTCTTCCTCCCAATAATCAGCTGTCCGCGACCACCTTGCTCGCAGACATTAGGATTGTCATACAATATTACGATAATTGCAACCTTTCAGGGCTTGATGTAAAACGCATGGGAAGCCGGATTGACCGGTGCACGAGACAGGGGGAGCGGAGCGTGTCTGATTCATTTTCATCGCCAACACGAGCCGATGCGGAAAACCGCTATGAGGACGCCTTGAATCGGCTTGCCGGGATCACCGGGGTGATCAGTGCAATCGGTGTTCTGGCGATGACCGGGATCGTGGGCTACGAGGTGCTTTCGCGCTCATTGTTCAATGAACCCACGATCTGGAGCGCCGAGATCTCGACCTATCTCCTGGTTGCCATCGCCTTTCTGGGACTGACAGCGGCACTGCGCGGGGGCGATCACGTCCAGGTCGAGGTGCTGCTGACAGGTCTGCCCGACCGCTGGTCGCGGCGGCTCCTGTGTTTCGGGGATTGGCTCGGCCTGACGATGGTGGCCTTCGCCGCCTGGCAGATGGCGTTCTTCAACTACGCCGAATATGTCAACGACACGCGCGACTGGGGGCTGCTTGCCACGCCGCAATGGATACCGGAGTTGCCGGTCAGCATCGGACTCGCGCTATTCGCCGCCGGTCTCTTGCTTGAGATCATGCGCAAGTCGGAGCGGGTTTTCTCGGTGATCATCGTGGCGTTGCTGATGGCGGGGCTGGCCATCGCGCTGTTCATACTGGGCGCGCGCCCGCCGTCGATTCTCGGCACGCGGCTAGACTGGGGATCTGCCAGCATCGCGATCTGGATCTGCCTGAGCGCGCTGGCCATTAACGGACCCGGAATGGCCGGGGCGGTGGGTGCCGCCCTGATCGGGGTTTCGGGCATTTACTGGCTGGCCAACGGGCTTGGGTTGGCGGCAGTCGGGGCGCTGATTGCCATGACCATCCTCGTGCTGCTGGTGATCGGTGTCCGGGTGGCGCTGGCGCTTGGCATCATGGGACTCCTGACGCTTCTTTTCCTGCTGCCCACACCGCAATTGTCTGTGCTGGCGGAACGCTCGTGGAACAGTGTCAACACGTTCACGCTGACGGCCGTCCCGATGTTCGTGCTGATGGGGGCCTTGCTGATCCGCAGCGGCGTGACACGCGAAATGTTCGACGCAATGGGCAAATGGTTCGGCCGCACGCCGGGCGGCCTGGCCCATGCCAGCGTCGGCGCATCGGCAGTCTTTGCCGCCGTCTCCGGCTCAAGCCTTGCAACGGCGGCAACGATGGGGAAGGTCGCCTGCCCCGAAATGATTGAGCGGGGTTACGACCGGCGGCTGACCTACGGGGTGGTCGCGGCAGGCGCCACGCTTGGCATCCTCATACCGCCCAGCATCGCGATGATCATCTATGGCACGACGGTGGGCGTGCCGGTCACGCAGTTGTTCATGGCGGGCGTGATTCCGGGGCTGCTGCTGAGCGCGGGCTTCATGGGCTGCGTGTTGATCTGGTCGCTGCTGCGTCCCGAGGCCACGCCACGCGGAATGCATTACAGCCTTGCCGAGAAGATCCGCGGCAGTCTTTCGGTGCTGCCCTTCGGCCTCATCATCGTTGCCGTGCTCGGCTCGCTCTACGCCGGCTTCGCAACCCCCACCGAGGCCGGCGCGGTCGGCGCCATCGCCTCGCTTCTGGTCTGCGCGATGCGGCGCATGGTCAGCCTGCGCCTACTTTACGAAACCGCACTGGAAACGGCGCGGATCACGTCTTTCCTGCTGTTGATCGTGGTCGGTGCGGCGATCATGAGCTGGGGGTTCGATTTCCTTCAGATTCCGCGCTCGCTTGTCAGCACGGTCGACAACGCGAACCTGCCCCCTTGGGCCGTGGTGCTGATACTTGCGGCGCTCTATGTCGTTCTGGGCATGTTCGTTGAATCGATCTCGATGATGCTGATGACGCTGCCGGTCACCTTTCCGATCATCATCGCGCTTGGTCTTGATCCGATCTGGTTCGGGGTTGCGCTGGTGGTGATGATCGAGCTGGGCCTTGTCACCCCGCCCGTGGGCATCGTGCTGTTCGTCCTGCGCGGCGTGAGCGGGGATGTCCCGTTGCGCGACATCGTTTACGGGGTGCTGCCCTTCGTGGTGGTGATCCTGCTGTTCCAGGTCCTGATCTATTTCGTGCCCGAACTGGTCCTATGGCTGCCCGAACAGACCAAATAGAAAAGCCCCGGCACCGCGTCGGCGGGCCGGGGCAAGAAAGAGCAACATCGCGACGATCATTCGAGACCGGGCATGTTGCCAGGAAGGTTAACCGCCCTCGGCCGGTTCGATATCGAGACGGACGATCCAGTCCTCGGCCTGTTTGGACAGAGGGGGATAGAGGCTCATCACCTTGGGGTCGTGACCCGGAATGATATGTCCGGGCTTTGCCAGGCTGCGCAGGGTATCATAGCCGAGAAGCGCGTCCGAAACGCTGTCGCAGGTCGGAAAGACCTTGCCCTCGTCCATGTGCCTGTAGTGATGTGTTGCATCCGACGCCAACAGAACCGGGCCGCGCGCCGTCATGACGCGCACGCATTGCAGCCCGCGCGCATGGCCGCCCACATGGTGCAGCGTGATCCCCGGCGCCAGTTCGGACACCGTGTCATGAAACTGAACCGACCCCGCATAGACCCGCCGCACCAGCCCCACCACATCCTCGACATTGTAGGGATGGTTTGCATGGGCATGGCACATGCAACGACCGGTGGCGAAAGCCATCTCGCTGTCCTGAAGGTGAAAGCAGGCGTTCTGAAAGAGGTCGTTGTTGCCCGCGTGGTCGTAGTGCATATGAGTGATGATCACGTCCTTCACCGCATCCGGGTCCACACCCGCCGCCTGAAGCCCCTCCGACACCGGATGCAGGATGTCCCTGCCCCGCTCTCTTGCCTGCTGCTCGCCGAAACCGGTATCGACGACGATGGTGCGATGCGCGTTGCGGATCACCCACACGAAATAATCGAGGGGCATATCCGTGTCATGCGGATCCCCCCCGATGAAATTCTCGGGCGATCGCCGCGCGTTATGCGCATAGCGGATCGCCAGAAGTTCATAGATTTCGCTCATCCTCGCCTCACATTTCCTCGAAGGCCTCGCGCGCCGTGCGGAACGCATCCACCGCAGCAGGAACACCGCAATAGATAGCAACCTGAAGGAACACTTCGCAAATCTCCTCCTTCGAGACGCCGTTGCGCAATGCGCCCTTGATATGCATCTTCAGTTCATGCGGCCGGTTCAATGCGCTGATCATAGCCAGGTTGAGCATCGAGCGGGTCTTTTTCTCAAGCCCGTCCCGGCCCCAGACCGCGCCCCAGCAATACTCGGTCACGAGCTCCTGCATCGGGCGGTTGAAATCATCCGCATTGTTGATCGAGTTCTCGACGAATTCCGCGCCCAGAACGGATTTGCGGATTTCGAGGCCCCGCTCGAAGGTTTCCTTGTCCATCATCTTGCTCCTTCTATTTTAACTTTCCTTCGGCTGTGCCGGGCCTTGCGACCCGGCACGGCATTTGTCATTCGGTCGGCCATTTAGGCGCGGCGACAGCCAGCTCCTCGGGGAATACCGTTACCGGCACGCCCTCCTGCCACTGGATGATCGTCAGACTGGCCCCTTCACGGCGACCCATGTCGTCAAAGCTGATGGTGCCGCCGGGATAGTATTCGGATGGCCCGCCGTCGAGATTGCGCAGTGCCTCGCCCAGTGCCTCGCGGTCGCGGCTGCAGCTCTCCTCAAGTGCCGCTTTGAACACCCACATGTCGCCATAGGTCGAAATGGCATTCTGCGTCATCCACGGCTCGCCATATTCATCCTTCAGCCGCTGGATCAGGTCCTCCTGACCGGCGGCACCCCAGTTGGCCACAGCCGACATCACCCCGTCGAGAAGCTCCGGGTCCATGGTGTTGAGCACTTCGGGTTCCGCGATGGCGATCCCGAACGAGATCGTGGGAACGCTGACACGGAATTCCTGCATCTTTTCAAGGATGAGATTGGCATCCGAAATAACCGTCGGCAGGAAGAACAGCAGATCGGGCTGGCGCGCCCGGATCGTCTGGATCAGCGATGTTGCATCGCTGAGCGGCGGCGTGAAGACCTCTTCGGAAACCAGCTCAAGCCCGACATCGTCAAGCAGCCCGTTCTTCATCCGCTCGACGGATGACAGCGAGGCTGCGGTGTTGTCGGTGATCACCGCCACCGTTTCGGGGCGCTTGCCGGTCTGCTCCTCGGCCAGGTCCATGATGATCGGCAACGCGATCTCAGCCTGGCCACCGGCTGTCGCCGACGTCTGGAACACATTTTCATACCCGCGCTCGGTGATGAGATCCGAATAGGACAGGGTCAACACCGGCAGGTTCGCGCGCTCGGTCACCTCGGTCACCGCCAGGGTGAAAGAGCTGAGATACGAACCGGTGGCGCCCACCAGGTCCGGATAATCGGCCACCATCCGCTGCGCGGCATTGGTGGCTTTCTCCACCGAGTCGCCGGAGTCGATCACAACCAGTTCAAGCGGCGCACCGTTGAGGCATTCGATCCCGCCAGCGGCGTTCACATCCTCGACACCCAATTCTGCGCCCATCTTCATCACCTGGCCGGGCCGTGCATAGATCCCCGACACCGGCGCGATCAGCCCGATCTGAACCGGCTCGGCATCCTGCGCCAGCGCGCTTCCAGCGCCGAGCGCGGCGACGACCGTGCTGCACATCAATTTTCTCATTATATTCATTGTCGTTCCTCCCTTTTCAAACGGTCTACATGCCGAGATATGCCTGCCTGACGCGGTCATCCGCCTTCAGTGTCTCGCCATCGCCCTCCAGAACCACGCGCCCCGTTTCCAGCACGTATCCCTTGTCAGCGACCTGCAGCGCCTCGGCGACGCGCTGCTCCACGAGCAAGATGGTCAAACCGGCATCCTTTCGGATTTCCATGAGCTTATCGAAGACGAAATCGGCGATCGCCGGGGCGAGCCCCATCGACGGTTCATCCAACATCAGAAGTTTGGGCGAAGACGCGAGACCACGGCCGATGGCGACCATCTGCTGCTCGCCGCCCGACAGTGTCCCGGCGAACTGCCCAGCGCGATCCTCGAGGACCGGCAGCCAGCTATAGATCTGCTCCAGCGTCTGGGCCCAGTTCTTCTTGCCCGCTTCCGTGATTGCGCCCATCTCGAGATTCTCGAGCACGGTCAGCGAACTGAACACCTGACGGCCCTCGGGCACATGCGCGATGCCCAGGTGCGGGCGCGCGGCGGGGGCAAGTTTCATCAGGTTCTCGCCCTCGAACAGGATTTCCCCGCCCATTGGCTTCACGGTGCCCGAAATCGTCTTGAAAAGCGTCGATTTACCCGCGCCGTTCGGCCCCACGATCGAAACGAACTGGCCCGCCTCCACGCCGACGGAAAGGTCGTGCAGAACCGCGATTTCGGAATACCCAGCAGAGAGATTACGAATTTCAAGCATTGCTCGCCCACTTCTTGCCAAGATACGCCTCGATGACACGCGGATCGCGGGTGACGGCTTCGGGCTCGCCCTCGGTGACGACCTCGCCGTGATCCAGAACCAGGAAACGATCCACCAACTGAACCATTGCCTGCATCGTGTGCTCGATGATCACGATGGTCTTGCCGCTTTTCGCAAGCCGCCGGATGATTGCGATCACCTCTTCGGATTCATGTTTGCCGAGTCCGGCCAGAGTCTCGTCCAGCAACAGGATCTCAGGCCGCCCCGCCAGCGCGCGCGCCAGTTCCATCAGGCGCAGATCCTTGGTGGTCAGGCCCCCGGCCATCCGCTCGGCGATACCGTCGAGCCCCGCCTCGTGCAGCGCCGCGCGCGTGATCTCTTCGGCCTCGTCCTCGCTAGCGGCGTGGACATATGCGCCGACCTTGACGTTGTCATGCACGCTCATCCGCTTGAACGGGCGCATGATCTGAAAGGTCCGGCCGACCCCGGCGCGGCAGATCGCATGCGGCTTTTCACCCAGCACGTCACCGCCATTCAGCCTCACACGCCCCTCATCCGGTTTCTGAAAACCGTTCAGCAGGTTGAAAAGCGTGGTCTTGCCCGCCCCGTTGGGGCCGATGATGCCCAGGATCATGCCGGCAGGCACCTTGAAGCTGACATTCTGCACCGCCTTCAGGCCCCCGAAACTTTTCGACAGGTTGTCGACCTCAAGCACCGGTTCGGCGTCTGCATCCGCACTCGTCCTGAACTGGGTGGGCAAGGGCGTGACCGTCGCCAGCGCCTCGGCATCCGCCGGTGTCTCGGACTTCGGCATCTCCGTTTCGCCACCCGTTCCGCTTCGGCCGCGAAACAGGTCGCGCGCCTTCCAGTACAGACCTTCGGGTGCGGCGATGATCAGCACCACGATGGCAATGCCATAGACAACCCCTTGGATGCCGGGCAGGTAGCTGCCCAGTTCGGCGTGCAGCGTTTCGGCGATCGGGATCAGGAAGGACGCACCGATGATCGGCCCCCAGACCGTCCCCACACCGCCGAACATGGTCACGGTCAGCGCCTGGGCCGAGATCAGCATCCCGAAAACGCTGTGGGGGGTGATCACCAGGATCACGACGGAATAGAAGGCGCCGACCAATCCCGCGATTCCGCCACTGACGGCGATGGCGGCAAGTTTCCAGCCCAGGGTATTGATCCCCGCTGCCTCTGCCGCCGCCTCGTTCTGCTTGATGGCGATCAGCGCCATGCCGAAACGCCGGGTTTCGATGATCCGGGTCAGCACCACGATGGCGGCAAGGATCAGCATCGCCAGGAGCGTGTATATGCGCCCGTCATCGAACTGCATGTAGGCCGCGGGGTTTTCCCTTTCGCGCGGCAGGCTGATTTCGGGATAGCCAAGCCACTGAAATACATACATGAATGCCAGCGGGTAGGCGAGCATCGAAAGCGCGAAGTAATGTCCGCGCAGACGGAATGTCGGCAGGCCGATCAGCACCCCGGCCGTCGCGCCGATCAGGGCCGAGACCGGCAACATGATCCAGGGCGAGATCCCCAGATGGTAATGCGCCAGCACCGTCGCAAAGGCGCCGAGCCCGAAGAACGAGGCATGACCGAAGGAGATAAGGCCGGTATAGCCGCTCAGCATGTTCCAGGACAGCCCGAAGCTGGCCCAGACCAGAACCATCGTCAGGATGAACTGGTAGTAGGAATTGGTCACGACCATGCTGAGGGCAAGATAGGCGACCGCGAAGATCCCGAACGGGATGAGTGACTTGAAGACCTTGCTCATCAGGTGCGCTCCACGTTGCGGCCAAAGAACCCCTGCGGGCGCAGGATCACGATCAGCAGGAAGAAGACGAAGATCGTCGCGTTCTGAAGCTGTGTCGGCAGAATGATGGTGGACAGCTGTTGCACCAGCCCGATCGCCATGCCGCCCCAGAAGGCCCCGATCACGCTGCCGATCCCGCCAAGGACGACCCCGGCATACATGATGATCACGTACTCCAGGCCGACGAACGGATGGAACGGATAGTTCGTCGCCAGCAGCCCCCCCGCCGTCGCGGTAATCGCGGTTCCCAGCGCAAAAGCCGTCCGGTGCGAGCGGTCTACGTCGATCCCCATATAGATCGCGGCCTCGGGGTTGTCGGCGGCGGCACGAAGCGATTTGCCCAGGGTTGTGCTCTTGATGACCCACCAGAGCGCGACAATGATCACCACCGAGATACAGGCCGAAACCAGCCGCGCCTTGTTGAGGAACACCGCGAGCCCGTCAAGAAACGGCCCCACGAAGATCGCATCACTCGAAAGCGGCGTGCGGATCGAGATCAGTTCGGCGCCGAACAGAATCATCGCCCCGTTCTGAAGGATAAGCGCGATCCCGAGCGTCAGGATCAACTGGGCGTAATGCCCCTCGCCTTCCAGGTCCGCCGTCTCGATCCCGGTGACGCGCCGGATCAGCGTCCGGTGAATGAGCCAGCCGAAGCCATAAAGAAGCGGCGCCGCCAGCAGCACCGCCACGTAAGGCCCCACCACCGGCCCCAGGAAGGACGGCAACCCAAGCAGCGTCAACGCAAAGAAGGCGGCATACATGCCGATCATCATGAAGTCGCCCTGAGCGAAATTGATGACCCGCATGATCCCGAAGATCATCGCCAGGCCGACGCACATCAGCCCGTAGATCGCTCCGATCAAAATGCCCGCTGCGATGGCCTGCAGCGTGGACTCTATGAGTATCTGTGTTTCGGTCATGTGCTTGTCTCCAGCCCGCCCAGGCTCGCGACGCGCGCCGCATCATCCAGCGATGCGAGCATCTCGATAGCCTTGCCCAGTTGCTCCGCGCGATCCTGTCCCAGAAGATCCCGGCCATGACGGTTGAACCGTGAAACGATAAGTTCGGGGGTCGCGAAATGGATGTCGTCATGCGCGCATGCCGTCTCGCTGCCATCAAGGAAACGCAGCGTGACCCGCGCGCCCTGCTTGCCGGGGAACGCGGCGTTCAGTTCGGGCGATACATCAAAGCGCATAGCGCCGATGAGACGCTTGATCGCGGCGTCATCGAGCTTCTGATAATTGGTCTCTGCGATCTCGCCGGCATCAAGCGCCGCAGCCACGCCGAACGCGATGCTCATCTTCGCCGCCAGCGGCGTGCCAAAAGGGCCAAGCGATGCGCATCCGGGATAGTTGAGTGCCGCGTCATAGGTTTCAAGCCGCACCTCTCCGATCTCGCTGGCGGGCTTTCCCGCCTTTTGCAGCGCCGCAAGCGCGGTCTGTGCGGGCGACTGGGCGAAATTGCAGGCCGGGACATCCTTGTTGAAGACGGTGGCGATCTCGGCCTCGACCTTCGTGGGGAATAGCTCCAGGGCAGCGCCATCGGTGACCCGTGCGAAGGCCGCCAGAAGCCCGGACTCCCCCTCGAGGATCGCCGGCGATCCCCAGGCGCCCGCCTGCGCAAGCCGCACGCTTGTCAGCGCGTTGCGCACTGCGAATCCGGGGTGGAAATACATCTCGTCAGCGCCGTGATGCGGCCACTGGTTCATGCCGCCCGCCGTATTTGCCGCCAGCGACAGCGCGCTGGCCGTGACATCCACCGGCAGGCGCAAGGCGCGCGCCACCGCCGCCGCGGCCGCTACCGGCCCGACAAGGCCGGTGGGCCGGAACAGCCGCGCGACTTCCGGCGTGACCAGGGCGCGTCCCAGACGGCCACCCATCTCGTAACCGACCACAGCCCCGGCAAGAAAATCCTCGCCGGAGATCCGGTGCTCCTGCGCGGCCGCCAGCAGCGCGGGCCAGACGACGATGCCCAGATGCGCGATCGAACCCGGATGCATGTCTTCGCGCACCAGACCGTGACCGCGCACCGCATTGGCAAAGGCTGCATCGCCCGGAACCGCCCGCTTGGCGGCGCCGATTATCGTCGCACCGGTCGGCGACGGCTCAGCCACGGCCTCGGCCTGTTGCGACCAGGGCAGGCCCGCCGCCTCGAAAGCGCAGCTGTAGAAATCCGTCAGGCAGATCCGCGCCTTGTCGAAATGCGGCGCAAGGGTCGCCAGCGGCACCTCCTGTGCCACTTTCGCCGCGGCCTCAATGGCGTATGTCTCCCCCCTGTCTGTCATCAGCCACGGATCTCCACTCCGGTCCAGTCCTCGACCAGCTTCGCCATGCAGGTGAAATCCGAGTCAGGCCCGTATTTGGAATTGGTGATCGCCAGAATCTCGCGCACCATCGCCCCACCCAGCATCGGCACCCCGAGATTCTCGGACTCGTCGATGCACAGGCGTACGTCCTTGTAGGACAGCGCCGTCGCAAAGCCGAAATCGAACGTCCCCGGCAGGACCGCCTTGGGGAACTTGTCCTGCGAGGCGCTGTTGCGGCCCGTGGACAGGTTGATGATGTCCAGCATGGTCTTGGCATCGATCCCCGCCTTGACCCCCATCGCCATCGCCTCGGAGGTCAGGAAGATCGCCGCCGCTGCCAGCATGTTGTTGGCCAGCTTCACGACCTGCGCCTGCCCGGCCTCCTCGCCGACATGAAAAGACTTGCCGAAATGAGCGACGATCGGGGCGACCTCATCAAATACGTCCTTGGGACAGGACAGCATCAGCGCCAATGTTCCCTCCTGGGCACCCTTGATCCCGCCGCTGACAGGGCAATCGACCCATTGCTTGCCCTTCTCGGCCAGACCGGCGGCCACTTCGCGCGCCGTGGTCGGCCCGGTGGTCGACACGTCAAGCATGATCCGTGCGCGCTTGCCTTGCACGATACCGTTCTCGTCCAGCGCGACGGCCTTGACGATAGCCGGGGTCGGCAGGCTCGTGAGCACGATATCGGCCCTGTCGGCCACGGCCGCGGGACTGTCTGCTCTGCTGGCGCCCGCCTCGACCACGGCTGCGATCGCCTCGGCGCTCTGGTCGTTCACGACCACCTCGTAGCCCGCCGCCAGCAAGCGACGCGACATCGGTCCGCCCATCCGGCCCAGCCCTACGAATCCAAGTACTGGTTTGCTCATGTCTTCAGTCCTCCTGACCCTCACGGGCCCTTGATTGTCATCCCGCTGTCGACTTTCAGCGTCACTCCGGTGATGCAGCGCGCATCATCCGAGACAAGGAACAAGCCGGCCTTGGCGATGTCCTGCGCGGTTGGAAGTTCGCCAATCAGTGTCTTTGAGGCGCGCGAGCGCCAGCCGTCCTCGTCGATCACCTTGGCAGTGCCGGGCGTCGCGACGGTGCCCGGTGCCAGCGCGTTCACGCGGATGCCGTGGCCGCCAAGCTCGGCCGCCTGCTGTCGCGTCAGCGCGTCGATGGCACCTTTGATCGATGTATAAACAGCGGTGTTCATAAAAGCCTGCGTCACCGTCACCGAAGACAGGTTCAGAATCGACCCGCCCCCGGCCTTGCGCATATGCGGAATGCAGGCCTGGCTGGCCCAGATCGCCCCCTTGTAGCCCACGTCGATCATCTTTGACGCAACGTCAGGGTCGAACCCTTCAAGTGGCTCGTAGTGAAAGAAGACCGCGTTGTTGACCAGGATGTCGACCCCGCCATGCGCCTTGGCGAAGGCATTGACCCCCGCGAAAACCGCCTCGCGGTCCGATACGTCACACTCCACAGCGACAAGCCCCAGATCAGGATGATCCGCGACGGCCTTGTCCAGAAGGGCCTTATCGATATCGGCAATCGCCACTTTCGCGCCTGCCATGGCGAATTCGCACGCTATCGCCAGCCCGATGCCCCCGGCGCCTCCGGTCACGAATGCCGTTTTTCCTTCCAGTCGCATCTTTCCTCCCCCAAAGCTCGATCTTTCAGTCAGGTGATTCATAACAAAATTATACGATCATACAATCCTAAATGTCTGGCAATGCTTTTTCGCTTCGGTTAAAATTGCTATATGTCCTCTTCACCCCTTGATGTGCTTGGAGTTAAATATGTCAGAAGCGGCGGCTAAGCGGGAAACGCGGCAAGACTTCCGGGTCGCGCGCGAAGCGAGTACCTTGCGCCATCAGGTGACCGAAGCGATACGCAACGCGATCGCTGCCGGCCATTACGAGGCCGGGACACGGATGCCGGAAAAAGAGCTCTGCGAGTTGACGGGCGTCAGCCGGACACTGGTGCGCGAGGCCCTGCGCCAGCTTGAAAGCGAGGGGCTTGTCCAGGTCATTCCACACAAAGGCCCCATCGTCGCGAAGATGACCGTCGAGCAGGCGGCCGGAACCTACGAAGTGCGCGAGGTTCTCGAGGCCCTGGCGGCACGTCGCTTTGCCGAATACGCCACCGACGAGCATATGAATCAGATCGAGGCCGCCTTTGAGGATGTGCGCAGAGCCTATGAATCCGGCAAGGTCGTGGATCGCCTCGAAGCCAAGAACATCTTTTACACCCGACTCGTCGAGGGCGGCGGCAACGAGGCCATCGGCCTCGCATTGCACATGATCAATTCACGCACGATGCTTCTGCGGGGCCGCTCCCTGTCCCGCGAGAACCGCTGGCAGCAAAGCCTGCTTGAACTCGAGGCACTGCTCGAGGCGCTGCGCAAGCGCGACCCCGAGGCAGCGCACCGGCTTGCCACCGAGCATGTCCGCATGGCCGCGAAAGCTGCGTTGTCCTCTTTCGACGAAGGCGCGGCCCTTAAGCGCGGCAACTAGTCTCGCGGCCTTCCATCCGACCTCCTGCACGCAAAAGTCAGAAGGCCGGATTTGCGCGCCATCCCCTCGTTCGGGTTGTGCCGCCGATGGATACGCGGGCGGACCTCCCGCAGGAGGCAGTTTACATCGGGTCATCAATCTGCAAGACAAATCAGGCGTTTTCTTCCAAGACTGGCCCTTGTCATGACCGCGAGACCTGCTCTGAACAAAGCCCTGTTGCCATTTGTCGCGATGGCCATGTGCATGCTGTTGGTATCCTGCGGCTTTACACCCGCCTATGGTGAAAAATCCGAGGCCCGCGCCGTGCTGGAGCGGATCCGGCTCGAAAACCCGCGCGATCGCAACGAATACAGGTTTCTGAAAGCCGTCGAAGCGCGCATCCCCCAATCGGCGGATCCGCTCTATGAGGTCAGATATCGCGTCCGCGCCCGCGACCGGGGCGTGCCCGTGCGCGGCGTTCCCCGACGGCAGCTTCATGGCGACGTGCGGTATCACGTCGTGGATTTGAGCAGCGGCAAGCGGGTCTTGACCGACGAGATCGAAACCTTCACCAGCTACACCGACGAGGGCGATCTGCGGATTCCCCAGAAGCTCGACGCCGAGGAACGTCTGATGCAGATCCTCGCCGACCAGTTCGTGACGCGCATGACGATCAAGAGCGCCAGGATCGCACCGCGTTCCGAGTAATCCCGCCACTGCCCTGCCGTGGCGCGCTGGCGACAGTCGGCACGCTGCATTCCGTCAGGGGCGCGAGGCAGGACTTTCGGTCTGTGCGCTGCCATGCGGCCCTGCCGCGATCAGATCGGGGATATTCTCGATTGCCAGGGGGTCGATCTGCCGGATAACGGATTTTCGGTTCTGGCTTTCGGTCACCAGCGATGTGTCACGGCGACGCTTGAAGATGATCGTATCCTTGGCCGTCCGGTGCAACCAGCCAGCGGCCAGCGTTTCGATCGCGAACTGGGAATCCTGATAGGAGAGGCCGTTGGGGATATCGCGCGAGACATACGGGATATCCAGGTGGGCCTGTCGCGGAGCCATGCAAAGGCTGTCGTAGTAATTCTCGAAATAGAAGAAAACGGGCGAGAAAATCGGGCTTTCCTGCGGCGTGACTGCCATTAGCGCCTGATCGGCATCGAATATCCAGTTGATCGCGGGATGCGCGATGACCCGTTCGCCCGCTGCCGCGCCAGCATCCAGAACCGCCGCGCCCTGCGCCAGCCAGTTCTCGCTGAACAGGTCGTCGGCGTCGAGAAACGCAACATAAGACCCGCGCGCCATCCGCACGACACGGTTGCGGGCACGGCCCAGATCCCGCTCGCTCAGGTCGATCAGCTGCCAGTCCGAATAGGCCGGGTTTGAAAGACAGGCGCGCGTGCGCGGGGTGGCCGCATCCAGAACAATGATCTTTTCGACCGAATATCCCGCGCGTTCCGCCGCTTTTACCGAGGCGTTCGCCGCGATCATGGTGACGCCCGTCACCACCGTTTCATTATGCACCGTCAAGATCAGCGAAATATCGACCTCGGGCGCCTCCGTACAGGGTGCGTCATCCGTCCCGCCGACGTCTGGCGGGGTCTCGGCTGAGCTTGGCGCGGCGATTGCGGTTGAATCATCGAGCCGGACAATGCGTTTCGCGCAATCCGGACTCAGGCTGAACCAAGCGATCAACTGATCCCGCGCGGCTGCATCGAGAACATGGATCGCGGCAAGCACTTCGAAGAACCGATAGAATTGTCGTTGGGTGAAGCTGTTGCCGGGATGGGCGGAAAAAAATGCGCTCACCTCGCACGATGCCACGAGGGCCCTGCCATAGAGGGCCATGACGCCCCAGATCATTTCGCTGTCGGCAAGGATCACACGGCCCGGATGCACCGAGCGGATGAACTCGAACAGCACGCGTTGGGCCTCGGCGTCGGTCAGCCGCGCCATATGCGGAGAAACTGCGAATATCCGCAGCGACTCGCCCTTCAGCGCCAGCGCCCGCTCGCGCGAGGTATCTATCACCAGGATCGTCTCGCCCTGCGCCCCGACCTTGTCGATCAGGGCCTGGACCTCGGCGGGATCGGCCACGTCGCTGCTCACCACCACCGTGTCGAAACGCCGCCGGCCGATGCTTTCCTGAAGGTCCAGAATCCCGTTCATCATGTTGAGAAGAACCGACCCGGTGAACGGATGAACGAGCATCGGAAGGGACGGGCTGTAAGGCGGGATCAGGGGCTCGATCTTTCGGGCCGCGTCGGCCATGTCGTGCAGGGCACCCGATGTGAGCCCGCTCACCAGGTCCTGCCGAAAGTTCTCGAGCCATTTCGTGATCGTCGCGGGGGCGCGCCCGTGATAGCGAGCGAAAGCCTCCAGCGCGGCCTGTTCGACCCGCCGTTTGCGTCGGCGCAGGATCAGCATGCGTGCCAAGGTGAACGGCAGAATCGGGAACGCGGCCAGCAGCAGCCAATTCCTCTGACGCTTCAGTTTCTTGATTTGATCCATGGTCGACTTGTTGCTTCTTGATTGCCTATCCGCACGGTGATCGTGAGGTATCAGTGTTTCTAAGCCCGACGCGAGCCCGTGGTGCCAGCTATGTTCTTGTCAGATACCCGATTGCGCGGCAACTCTCATTCGCGCTCCTGGGTTGCGGCGGCCCGCTCTGGGCGGTCGAGATGAAACAGATCACGGTAATACGCGCTGTTCGCCGCCAGATTGTCGGGCGTGTCGAAGCCCGCCAGATGACCGCCATCCAGCAGGATCGTGCGATCCACATATTGCAGGGTCGATGCGCGGTGGGTCACGAACAGGATCGTGCGGCCCGGCATGTCCTTGAGGAGGTTCTCCATGATCTTGCGTTCATTCTCCCCATCAAGCGCCGAGGTCGCCTCGTCGAAGATGAAGAGCTTGGCATCCCGGATCAGCGCGCGCGCGATACCGACCCGTTGCTTCTGTCCGCCCGAGAGCGACACGCCGTTCGGGCCGACCTCGGTGTCCAGACCTTTATCAGCGGTCTCGATCATTTCGGTCAGGGCCGCGATATGGGCAGCGCGCTCCACCTCCTCATCCGAGGCCGAAGGGCGCCCGTCGCGGATATTGTCCCGGATCGTGCCCTCAAACAGGAACACATCCTGACTGATCAGCGCGATGTAATCGCGCAGAGATTTCTCGGCGACATCGTGAAGGTTGTGCCCCCCCAGACGCACGACACCTACAGTCGGGTCGTAAAAGCGCATGACGAGGTCGATCAGCGTGGTCTTGCCCGCGCCGGACCGCCCGACGATGGCGACCCGCTCGCCGGGTTCGATCTCGAAACTGACATTGCACAGGGCCGGGGTGCGCTTCTTGTACTCAAAGCTCACATCCTCGAACACGACGCCCGGCGCGGCATCGTCAAGTTCGACATCGCCATATTCCCTCTTCTCGGGCGGCTCCGAGATCATCTCCATCATCTTCTGCGACTGGATCACGCTCTTCTGGATCTCGACCCAGACATTCGACAGCCGCTCGGCGGGCTGGTAGGCCATGATGAAGGCAATGATGAAGGCGGTGAATTCGCCGGGTGTCTTGCCGTGGGTAATGGTCTGCCAAGCGGCATAGACCACAAAGAGCGCGATCACGACGCCGCCCAGCAGTTCCATCAGCGGGACGGTGGCCTTGGTGATCTTGGCAATCTTGAAGATACGGTTTTCCAGCTTGTCCACGGCGCCGTTGAATCGCCTGATCGTCTTGTCCTGCAAACCATAGGTTTTCACGGTCTTGATGCCGGCAAAGGCCTCGGAGCCGACCTTGACGAAACCGCCTTCCAACTCGGCCTCGGCGTTGGCCATGCCGCGAATCCGGTTGGACAGGTTCGAGACCAGCAGGAAGATCAGCGGAAACAGGACGCTGCTGAACAGGGTCATCAGCGGATCCTGGATGATCATCACCGTGAACAGCCCAAGAACGGTAAGGCCCTCGGTCAGCAGCTTGTTGGACACATTGACCACGACATTGGCGCAGGCATCGCCGTAGATGCGCACCTTGTTCATCTGAACCGAGGCGTGTTCCCCGATGAAGTGGCGCACTTCCTTGTGCAGCAGCTTCTCGAAAACCATCTTCTGATAGGCCGATGCGACCGAGCGCTGGAAAATCACCGAGATGACGTCGTTGGCGTATTGGAACGCGCTCTTGCCGATCGTGACGCCCAGGATCAGCAGCGCGACCTGGATCGCCGCCGTGGCATCGCTCGCGACGAACACGTCGTTCACGATCAACCGGGTCGAATAGGCCAGCGCGGCGGTGAACCCGGCGACACCCACCATACAGAAAATGGACAGCGCAAGCAGCTTCCAGCGCGACGGCAGAGCCTCGCGCAGAAGGTGCGTTATCGTTTGCATCGGGGTCAGTTTCGCCGGTTTCATGCAGGCCTTTCGGATCGGACTCCCTACGCGGGTGACGCATAGGGATTTATCGCCCTGCGGGCAAGGCGGTTGTCGGGACCGGGTGCGGATATGGGGTCGCATCCGGGCTCAAGCAAGAATTTCATCTCCTTTGCTTGCCTTGCAAGCCCGTCGCACAGAGCGAGGGCGCATTAGCTCTTGATGAAATGCGAACTTTCTTTTCTAACAGAGGCTGCGCAAAAAATGGCACGGGGACGGAAATGGCAGATGCAAACCGGAGAGGTCTTGCAGACCTGGCTACGACCTATTGGAGCGATAAAGGCCCTTCGCGCCTGCCGTTCCACGGCTATGCATTCGTTTACGAGGCGCTTTTTTCGAACTGGCGCGAAAAGAAGCTGAACATTCTTGAGCTGGGCCTTGCGCGCACGAACGCGGATTTCCGCGGGCGCAGCGAGATCAGATCCGAGAGCATGAGTCCCTCGGTCCAAATGTGGCTCGATTACTTTCCCAACGCACATGTGACCGGCTTCGACCTGAGCGATTTCTCGACGGCGCAGAATGAACGATTCACCTTTGTGCAAGGCGACCTCGGTCGCGAGGAGGACCTTCAGAAGCTGAACGTGAAGGGCCAGCAGTTCGACATCATCATCGATGATGGGTCGCACGCAACCGTCCACCAGATGCTGACCTTCAAGGAACTATTTCCGCTCGTGCGCGATGATGGTTTCTTCATCATCGAAGACCTGTCTTCACAGCCGCAGGAAATAGAACAGGCCAATCCTGCGACACACACGATGGCCGATCTGTTGGCAGAGTATCTCCGACTGGGTTACTTTCCAGATTGCGACCCAGTTTCAGCCGACGCATTCAACGCGTTCCGGGACGAGATCAACTGCGTGATGCTTCTTCCCTATCAGCTTGTTTCGGGCAAGCCGACACAGCTTGCGGTCATCCATAAGAAATCCGGCAGTCGTTTCAGCGATTACCGGGCTAAAATTCGCTTCTTCCGCGCGCAGCCGACCGAAGATGACGTTCCTTCTCTCTTGAAACTGGAGGCCATTGATCCGGCATGTGCGTATTCCAAGAGTGAGTTGGCCCGTGTCGCTCAGCAGAAAGGGGATCTGCAACAGGCGGTCTCTCTCGCGCGCGAAGCCAGCGCATTGGAACCAGATGACCTGGATCTGGCCATCCTGCTCGCACGTCTCCTTGCGGAATCCGGTGAGTATGAGGAAGTCACCACACTTGCGCTGGAACAGATGACAATCGAACCCAAGGCGCTGGAAATGGCTCGAAACGTCATTCCAGCCTTGATCGACGGGGGTACTCTGAACGCCGCCGAAATCATCATCGACCGCATGGAACAGATCGACCCGAAATCGAGCCACGGCTTTTACCTACGCGGGCGATGCCATGAGGCGCAAGGGAATTTCGCCGAGGCGAGCGAGCGATACCAGCTGGCCTGCGAACGCCTGCCCGCAAAACTGCCCTATTTCGAAGCCTATGCACGCGCTGCCGGCAAGGCCGCGGCGCGTGGTGACATTCCCGCTCAAACGGTCACCGACACGCTCGAGCGTCTCTCCCAGACAAACGCGGCCAAGGCCAGAACCCATCTCATTGTGGCGCAGACCAATGCGAAGATCGGCCAGACAGAAGCCGCAACGCATGCCGCTCGACGGGTTCTGAACATCGATCCCGAAAACACGAAAGCGCATCAACTTCTTTCTTATCCGCCCGGAGCGCCTGATGAACCGTCTGATCGGGGTGGGCTGCTCTCCCGTCTGGGAAAGAAGATCACAGGTAAATGACGAGAGGTCTGAAACGCTACGTCAGGCTTATCGACGTTGGCGCTTCCAGGAGCTTCCATCCTGCGCTTGAGAATTCGGGTATTTCCCGAAAGCCGAAGAGGTCCCGGAAATACTCGTTGGCGATGACGCCGACATGCGCTTCCGCGCGCTCGTCGGGCGTGTAAAGCGACAGATCGTAAATGCGGCTGTAGAACTCGCTGCTGCTGAGGCTTTCCTCTTTCTCGGCAAGATTCCACGTCACGTCATCGAACGCTATAAGAGCCCCCGGGTTGAGCAGCGGAATACAGGCCATTGCGGCGGCGAAATCGACATACATCGTGTGATGACCGTCGAGATAGATGAAATCGAATTTCGCGCCTTCGCGCTTCAGCCGGATCAGGTTGTAAAGATACGTGCCGGTCGTATTCCCCACGTAACGCATGCGGTCTGGGGAGATGCCGAGGCGGTCGCGCTCGGCGGCGTGAGTGTCGCAGACCGGCTGGAAATCAAGACCGGTAAAACTGATGCCCAGCCGATCGATCGCTTCCAACCGCGACGGGCGAAGCTTGGGGCCGAGGCCGATTTCCATAAACGAGCGGATCTCGAATTGTTCGAGAATGGTCTCGATATTCTTGTTGATGTCCTTGCGCTTCACGTCTCGAGTCTCCGTTGTGCGGACGTCGCCGCGAATGCGTGTCATCGCGAGCAGGCGAAGAGACCGCTCATTCCTCGGCCCAGTTCGTCCGCTGGTGCCGATCAAGGTATTTCATAACCGCTGCCGGGTTGTTGAACCGATCCACGATGCGCGACGGATTGCGCTTCACGGCATCCGACGTCATCGGCATCGGCTCGACACCCAGAAACGCCAGCAGCTTTTCCAGCACCGGCTCCTGGCCAAGCTCGGAATAGACCATTCTGAACACACGCTCTTCCGGGATCACTTCGAGCTGCCGGTTCACCTCGTCGTCCCACTTTCCCTGAGCGTTCATGAAATGCTCAAAGTCGCGGGCGTCGAAATCAAGTTTCGCTTGGCGCACCTGTTCGCCCACCCTGACCGCGCCTTGCCCCGTCATCGCGGCGATCCGCGAGCTGGAATATGTCGCCAGCAGGTTCGGTCGCACCAGCCGGATGATCTGCATGTCAGGGCGGCGGGCGATCTGGCTCACGGGCAGGAACTGCTTGGGGAAGACCTTGAAGCCCAGCGTTCTCGCCTCGGGTGCCACAAAACTCTCAAGCTCGTCCAGAAATCGGTTGGGCTCGCTCGTGCGCTCCTCGATGGGAAGGAAGTGTGCAAATTCCTCGCCAATCAAGTCGGTGACCCTGTAGCCGTCCCGGAAAACTTCCCCATAGCAGGCAATCTGCGGATGGGATTGTAACAGCGAAACGAAATGGTTCGTTCCTGAACGCTGCTTACTGACGATCATGAAACGCTTCATGATAATTCCTCATCTGGCGCCACAAAGCGGGCTGCGCCCGTACATCTGGAAAACTCAACGCGCTACTGATACCAAAAGCAGCAGACGGCGCAAGCGAACAGTCGCGTCTGAAGCCTCGTTTCCCTCGATATGTCCGCGAAGAATCCACAACGGCAGATAGATTACGGGACCACAAATTTGCCCCCCACGGTCTTTCTTCTCGATGCCGATTGCCTTAAGGCACACACAGGTTTGTAGTTCATTCAGGGACAGTGTGCAGTGCAAGAAGACGATTTCAAGGTCACACCTTTTCCCGATCTCTCGGGGTGTAGGGTCGAGAGTCAGGTGCAGCGCCGTTTGCGGGTCTGCATCGTCACCGAGGAAATCTTCGGCCCGGTGCGCAATGGCGGTATCAGCTCCACCTACATGTATCTTGCCAAGATGCTCGCCAAGGCCGGGCATGATGTCAGCGTGCTCTACCTGAAGGGACGCGCATCCGAGGATCACTCGATCGATCACTGGATCGCCTGGTATGCCGAGGCGGGCGTTACCTTGGTTCCCCTGCCCGATCCGGAATGGAACTGCTCGGGCGCTATGTGGCAGTTCCGGCACTACGCCGCTTATCACTGGCTCAAGTCTCAGCCGGATTTCGACATCGTCCACACCTCGGAATGGCGCGGCGGCTGTTATTACGCGCTGCTTGCCAAGCGCCAGGGCCTCGCCTTCCAGAACACGATCTTCCTCGTCAAGACATCCTCGCCGCATGTCTGGAACCGGCATTACCAGATGCAATTCCTGACCGATCCTCAGGCCTTCAAAGTCATGTATCCCGAACAGATGTGCGTCGAAAACGGCGACATAGTCATCGGCGGCAGCGCGCATCTTCTGCGCTTCATGGAGCAGGTCGGATATACGCTGCCCGAGGGGCGCGTGTTCGTTCAGCCCAACGTGATCGAACTGGCGCATCTGGATGTCGAGGACAAGCGCCCTCCCGTCGAACCCGGCGACATTGTTCAATGTGACGAACTGGCGTTCTTCGGTCGGATCGAGACCCGCAAGGGGCTCGAGGTATTTTGCGAGGCGCTGGATTACCTCGTTGCGCGCGGGACGGTCCCCTCCAAGGTCAGCTTCCTCGGCAAGCCAGGTGCGCTGCTATCGAACCCGGATATGAACAGCCTGCAGTATCTCGAGCAACGTGCCGCCCGCTGGCCCTTCGAGGTCGAGATCCATACCGGTTTCAACCAATTGCAGGTGATCAGCTATCTGACCGAGAAAAACCGCATCGCCGTCATGCCCTCGCTGATCGAGAACTCCACGATGGCGGTCTATGAAGCGCTGATCTACAAGGTGCCGTTCATCGCCTCCAATGCCGGCGGCACACCCGAACTGGTAGCCCCCGAACATCACGACGAGACCCTTGTTCCCGCGCGCCCCCGCGAACTCGCGAACGGGCTGGAACGCGCGCTGCGCGATGGCGCGCGCGTCGGCAGATGCAGCTTCGACAATACCGAGAACCTGCGCGTCTGGAACGCCTTTCACGAATTCCTCGCCGCCCGCTTCGAGACAGCGACCGCACCCGAGATCATCGAGGAAATGCGCTATGCCGGCACGCCCCGCCGCGCCACGTCGCCGCGCCTCAGCATCTGCCTGCTGCATCGCGGCCCGACTGACATCGCGCAGACTATAATCGATACCCTGGCTGGCGAGGCCGCGGATCGCCCCGATCAGATCGTTCTGGCGGTGCATGAACACGCCGAAAGCACCGAGGCCTTTGCCGAAATCAAGGCAGCCCTCACCGCGCCCGAAGGCGTCGCATTGGACGTGGTCAGCGCGAATGAACGCACCTTGGGCGAGGCATTCAACCTTGCGCGCCAACATGCCACCGGCGACGCGCTGGTCTTTGCGCGCACCGACATCCATACGCCCTATCCGCAAACCGCCAAGGTTTTCCGTAGCGCGTTCGCGCAGTCGGACGCATCGGTCTTCACCTGCTTTTACGACACGCTCGGCCAGACAAGCCTGGAGCGCATCCATCAGATCTGCATCGGCGCAGACATGGCGGCGGGCTTCTATGATCGCACCACGATGGGCAGCACCATGATCGCCGTCCGCGCGGATCTGTTCGACGAGAGGGGTGGTTTCATCGACATTTTCGGCGTTGACGGGGTTGAGCACAATTTTGTCTTCAGCGCGATCAATGCCGGTACCGGGGTCGAGATCATTCCCGAACACCTGGTGCTGGAGAAGCCCGACATGGACAGCCTGTCGCTCAATCAGGCGAGCGCCCAATACCTGGTCGCGCGCGATCTGATCCAGTCGCCGTCCTACCCGCTTCGCCGCCTGCTTCTGGCAAGCAAGAGCAACCAGGGGCAGGTCTCGGTCTCCTCGAATGTCGGTTCGCTCTATCAGCTTACGCTCTCGGCGCTTCCGTCCCGTATCCGAAGTGAAGACGCTCTTGACGCTGCGTTTCAGAAAAAGGAGCGCTGGGGACGGATTCTGGTGCAGCGCCCCTTGGCTTTCGAGGAATGGATGGCGGTGCGCCGCCTCAATCGCCTAGACTGGCAACACGCCGCCAGACCGACCTCGGAAACGCTGCTGCTCAAGGCCCTCCCGGCAGAGATTCGCACGTTCGAATGCGTCGAGAAGATCATCAACAGCGATGTCACCTGGACCGACATCCTGAAAAAGAACCCGCTCAACCTGACCTACGCGGCTGCCGTCAAACGGCTCCAGAGAACGCATCGCAATGCGAACCGCTGACAAGGCGCAAGTCGATGGGGCCGGCGTCTAACCGGCCGCTTCGATCACGTCGCCGTTGTGAATCTCGATCGCGGGAAACTGGTCGAACCGGGTTTCACTATCGTCTGACTCGTGCTTGCGGATATAGAGATTTTGCACCGGCACGGTATCGATCGTGGCCTCCTCGGAACGTACCCCAACGCCATAAAGCATCTGGCGAATGCCGCGAAACGCGCGGCGCGGGGGTTGCACGATCCAATGGGTCTTGTCGATCACGTCGATGACGGCTGAAATCTCGATCTGCCAGCCATTCTGCTGAAAATAGGCCGACAACCATTCAGGACCCGGCTGATAAAATCCGTGCTGCATCCAGTTGTTCGCAGGCGAAAGATGCACAAGGCAGCCCCCCGGACGCACGAAGGATGCTGCATGCTGAAGCGCATGCGAGATGTGAAAGACATGCTCCAGCGTACCGCCGGTAAACACCATGTCGTATTGCCCCAGCAGATGCGCGGGCGCCTCGGGCTGGTTCAGGTCGAAAATATGATCCGACCCTTCGTAATCTGAGACATCGAGGCTTTGCACGTCATCGAAACCTAGCGCCTCAAACACGTCGGTTTGCGTCAGGTCCTTGCGAAGGTCACGCTGCCCCAGCATCTCCGCCAATCTGGCAGAGCTGAACATCACGGTCTGCTCACCCAGCGTTAGCACCCGTCCCTTGCGCCGCGGCAGGCGCCGGAAAAGCTCGATGATGTTCGGATTCAACGCCACTGCGGGTCACTCAGCAACGCGCGGCAAAGGCCCCTGCCCTCGCCGCGCGTCACGATCAATTCCACTTGGAGATACAAGGGATCTTGTTGCGATCGCAATTGTCGGCGTATTTGCGCGCAATCTCGGTAACTTCGTCCAGAAGCCCAGCTTCCAGCGTGATCGGCTCGAGCCCAAGGCCCAGGAACCGGTCGTTGGCGACGTGCAAATCGTTCTCGTCGGCCTCGTTGCGCGGATTCTCGACAAACGCGATCTCGGCGCCGGTCTGATCGGCGATCATCTTGGCCAGGTCGCGCACACGGTGCGTTTCGGTCATCTGGTTGAGGATGTTCACGCGCTCGCCCTTCTGCGGCGGATTGGTCAGCGCGAGCTCGATGCAGCGGCACGTGTCCTGAAGGTGGATGAAGGCGCGGGTCTGTCCGCCCGTGCCATGCACGGTCAGCGGATAGTCGACGGCGGCCTGCATCAGGAAGCGGTTCAGAACGGTGCCGTAATCGCCGTCATAGTCGAACCGGTTGATCAGACGCTCGTCCATCTTGGTCTCGTCGGTCTGCGTGCCCCAGACGATACCCTGATGAAGGTCGGTGATCCGGACCTTGTCGTTCTTGTTATAGAAATGGAAGAACAGCTGATCCTGGGTTTTGGTCATGTGATAGATCGAACCCGGATTGGCGGGATACAGGATCTCGGTCTTGTGCGGGCCGTTCGGCGTGTCGACCTGGACCTCGAGATACCCTTCGGGAATCTGCATGCCGGCGGTGCCGTAACCGTAAACACCCATCGTGCCAAGATGGATGAGATGCGTATCGACCCCACTTTCCACGATGGCGGCAAGCACGTCATTGGTCGCATTGAGGTTGTTGTTGACCGTATAGCGCTTGTGCGCGGCGGATTTCATCGAATAGGGCGCGGCGCGCTGTTCGGCGAAATGGATGATCGCGTCCGGCTGTTCCTCGCGGATCATGGTCATCATGCGATGGTAGTTCTCGCCCACGGTGAAGGTCTCGACCCGGATTTCCTCACCTGTCAGTTCCTTCCAAGCGGCGATCCGCTCGCCCAGGGGCCGGATCGGCGTCAGCGAGGAGACCTCGAGCTCGATATCGATATTGCGGCGCGAGAGATTGTCCACGATGATAATCTCATGGCCCTTCTTGGACAGGTGCAAGGCGGTCGGCCAGCCGCAAAACCCGTCGCCCCCCAGAACGATAACCTTCATCGAGAAACTCCTTCACAGTTTTGTTAACGGCTCTGCTAGAAGAGCTTCTACATGAAGTCAATCGCACCCACCGTCGTCTTGGCGGAATGCAACCGATGCACGACGAATTCAACCCCGAACGCTCGATTCCTGTGCTGAATTGAGCGCGAAATGTCACACAATTCCTGCAATTCACGGCGCGCTGCGGCAATCCGCCAGCTTTGGCCCTTTATTCGCGAGGCCTCGCGTCGTATGGGGGCGCAACAAGTAAACGGAGGGACAGATGCGGATACTCGTGACCGGCGGCTGCGGCTTTGTCGGTGTGAACCTGAGCCATTACCTCAAGTCGTCGGGCTACAACGTACGCGTGTTCGACAACATGCGGCTTGGCAGCCCGGCTCATCTCGAAGGGCTGGACGTGGAGATCATCGAAGGCGACATGCGCGACAGGTCCGCCGTGGAACGCGCGGTCGATGGCGTGGACGCGGTGGTCCACCTGGCCGCCGATACGCGGGTGATCCCCTCGATCGAGGATCCGCAGTTCAACTTCGACAACAACGTTATCGGCACCTTCAACCTGATCGAGGCGATGCGCGCGGCTGGTGTCACGCGGCTGGTGAACGCCTCCACGGGCGGGGCGATCCTGGGCGATGTGCCCCCGCCGGTGCATGAAGGCATGGTGCCGGAACCCATCTCCCCCTATGGCGCCTCGAAACTGGCCTGCGAAGGCTATCTATCAGCCTATGCCGGCAGCTACGGCATGCAGGCCGCCTCGCTGCGCTTCACCAATGTCTACGGGCCGCGCTCGTTTCACAAGGGTAGCGTCGTGGCGCATTTCATGAAGCAGATCCTGAAGCAGGATGACCTGGTCGTCTACGGCGATGGCAGCCAGGCGCGCGACTACATCTATGTCGACGACCTTTGCAAAGGCATCATGGAATGCATCACGCGCGGCGCCGCCGGCGTGATCCAGCTTGGCACAGGCATTCCGACACCGCTCAATGACCTGATCGCGGTGCTTCGCGACGTCGCCGGGGCCGACGGCATCACCTTCAACGTGCGCTACGAAGATTGGCGCCCCGGCGAAATCCGCGACACCTATGGCCTGATCGACAAGGCAAATGCGGTGCTGGACTTCGCCCCCGAAGTGAAGCTGGACGAGGGTGTTGCCCGGACCTGGGCATGGTTTCGCGAGCGGTATCAGCAGGGCGACTGAACTCAAGACGCCGTCGCACCGCCCCGTTCACAGCGGGAACATGCAACGGTGGCCGCGGTCGCCCTCGGTCTGCCAGTCCGGCTCATTGACCTTGCACGCGTCGCGCGCCCAGGGGCAGCGCGGGTGAAAATCGCAGCCCGACGGTCGGTTGACCGGGCTCGGCACCTCACCCGAAAGCTCGACGCGCTCGCCGCGCGCATCGGGGTCGGGCTCGGGGTTCGCGCAGAGAAGCGCCTTTGTATAGGGGTGGCGCGGGTGCTCGAAAATGCGCCCGGTTGGCCCTTCCTCGACAAAGCGGCCCAGGTACATGATCGCCATGCGGTCGGTCACGTGGCGCACCAGGTTGAGGTTATGGGTGATCACCAGGATCGCGACGCCGGTCCGCTGCTGCACCTCATTGAGCAGGTTCAGAACCTCGCCCTGCACCGACATGTCAAGCCCCGCCGTCGGTTCGTCGGCGATCAGCAGACGGGGATCGAGCGCCAGCGCACGCGCCACGCCGACCCGGCGCGCCTGGCCTCCCGACAACTGATGCGGGTAGCGCGCCGCGTATTCGCCCGGCAGCCCGACAAGGCTCAGCAGGCGTTCGGCCTCGTTGCGATCCGCCTTCTGCCCGTGGATGCGTAAGGGCTCGGTGATCAGCGACCTGACCGTCAGGCGCGGCGAAAGCGAGCCGACAGGGTCCTGCCACATCATCGACATCTCGCGCCGCAGCCGCGCCCAATCCCGCGCCGAGGCGCTGGCGACCTCCTCGCCGTCAAAGACGATACTGCCCGAAGCGGGCGCCTTGAGGCCGATCAGGGTGCGCGCGATGGTGGATTTTCCCGACCCGCTCTCGCCCACGAGGCCCAGCGTCTGCCCCGCCTCGATCGAGAAGGACACGCCGCTCACGGCCTCGAAATCATGTGCCTCTCCGCGCAGGGCGGCGCGCAGCCGTCCCTGCCTTGCATAGCGCACGCGCAGGTCGGTGACTTCGAGAAGGCTCATGCCGCGCCCTCCTCTGCGTCCGCAAGGTGGCAGCGGATGCGGTTGTCCCCGGCGTCACCCGCATAAAGCGGCGGGTGCTCGCGCTCGCAGCGCTCCCAGCCATGCGGGCAGCGGGCGCGATAGGCGCAGCCGGGCGGCGGCTGGCGCAGGTCCGGCAGGGTGCCGGGAATCGTGGGCAGATCGCGGGTGGCGTCCTTGATGCGCGCCGGGTCGCAATCCAGCAACGCCTGCGTATAGGGATGCCCGGGCGTGTGAAAGATCGCCCGCGCGCTGCCATATTCCACCACCTCGCCCGCATACATCACCGCCACCTCGTCGCACAGCTCGGCCACCGTGCCCAGATGGTGCGACACGAACAGGACCGAGCAGCCGAACTTGCGCTGCAGTTCACGCAACAGGCTGACGATCTGCATTTCCAGCGTCGCATCAAGCGCCGTGGTCGGCTCGTCGGCGATCAGCAGGTCCGGCTGCGTCAGCAAGGCCATTGCGATACAGACCCGCTGGCGCATCCCGCCCGACAGCTGGTGCGGATAGACATCCAGCTTTGAGGGCGCATCGGGGATCTGCACCTGCTCAAGGAATTCGATGGCGCGCGCGCGCTTGGCGGCGCGGCTCGTGTCGTCGCGATACTGGATGTCCAGCATCTGCTGACCGATCGTCGTCACCGGATTGAGTGCCGTCATCGGGTCCTGAAAGATCATCGCGATCCGTCTGCCGCGCAGGTCGCGCCAGGCGGCAGGGCCAAGCCGGGTCAGATCCTGATCGCCCATCCTGATGGCGCCGCCCGCCACGCGGGCATTCTCGGCCAGAAGCCCGATCAGCGAATAGGCCAGCGTGGACTTGCCGCAGCCGGATTCACCCACCAGCCCCAGCACCTTGCCCCGTGGCACCTCCAGATCGATGTCGCGCAGCGCATGGACCGTGCCGCGCCCGGTGTCGAAATCCACCGACAGCCCCTCGATGGAAACCAGTGCATCACTGGCGGCGCCGGACCCGTCGGCCGTGGCGGCGTTGAGTGCAGTGGAAACCATCAGCGGGCCTTTCTGAGCTTGGGGTCGAAGATGTCGCGCAGGGCCTCGCCCATGAAGGTGAACCCCAGCGTCACGAGGATGATCGGGATCGACCCGCCGATGACCGGCCAGGGCGAGTTGCGGATGAAATTGTAGCCGTCATTGAGGATGACGCCCCAGGACGGCGTCGGCGGGCGCACCCCCATCCCCAGAAAGCTGAGACCGGCCTCGGTGGCGATCACCAGCGGCACGTCCATCGACGCCAGGATCAGCAGCGGCCCCAACACGTTGGGCAGGACGTGAATGGCCAGCAGGCGCGGCATTCCCACGCCCATCGCGCGCTCGGCCAAGATGAATTCGGCATTCTTGAGCGCCATCGTCTGCGTGCGCACGATGCGCGCATAGATCGGCACCGAGGTGATCGCCACCACCAGAACCACGGTGAACAGGCTCGGCCCGATGATCGTGACCACCGCAAGGCCGAACACGATGACGGGAAACGAGCGCAGCGCGTCGAACAGCAGCAGCAGCACATTGTCGAGCCAGCGCGGCCCCAGCCCCGCGATCAGCCCCAGCGCCAGCCCAACGCTCAGCGCCGACGCCAGCGAGGCCATCGCCACCAGCATCGCGATGCGCCCGCCCGCGATCACGCGGCTGAAGATGTCGCGCCCGATATTGTCGGTTCCCAGCCAGTGCTCTGCCGAAGGTGGCGCCATGCGCGGCCCTACCATGATCGCCGTCGGATCGTATGGCGCAATCCAGGGTGCCAGCACCGCCGCACCGATGATCAGCGCGACCAGCACGAAACCGATCACGCCTGTCCGGTTGCCCGACAGCACCCGCAATGTGCGCGCCAGGACCGTGGGTTCGGGCAGCGGGCCTTGCGATGCGGCGGCGGATGTAGGTGTGGTGTCGCTCATCTTACAGCTCCTCGCGCTGACGCGGATCGAGCAGCGCGATCACCAGGTCCGAAATCAGCGTCGCCAGCACGATGATCCCGGTCGTGACCAGCACCGCGCCCAGCACGATCGGGTAATTGCGCTCATTGACCGCCTGCACGATCAGCGCGCCGATACCGGGGCGCGCAAAAATCACCTCGACAAAGACCGCGGCCGAGAAGAGATGCGCCACCCCGGTCCCGATCAGCGTCACTGCCGGCAGAACGGCGATCTTGAGGATATGGGATTGCGTGATGCGCCGCTCGGGCAGGCCGAAGGCGCGCGCCATGCGCACATGCGGCTGGCCCATGATCTCGAGCATCGAGGCGCGCACCATCCGCGCCACGTAACCTACCCAACTGACGCCGATGGCAAAGGCGGGCAGGATCAGGTGGGTGATCGAGTCAAGAAACCCCTCGCCCGCCCCGATCGCGGGCAGCCAGCGCAGCCAGACCGCGAAGATCAGCACCGAATAGAGCGCCATCACGAAAGCCGGAATCGAAATCGTGCCGACCGAAACGACTCCCGACAGCGTGTCGAACCAGGTGTTGCGGCGCAGCGCCGAATAGGCGCCCAGCACGATGCCCAGCACCGCCGACCACATGATCGCCACCGCGATCAGGATCAGCGTATAGGGCAACTGCTCGAACACGATCCGCGACACGGCGCGGCCCGTGAACACATCCTGGCCAAGATCGCCGCGCAGGATATTGCCGAAGAACGTCACCAGCTGCATCAGCAGCGGGCGGTCCAGCCCCATCGCCTCGCGGGTCCGTTCGATCAGTTCGGGTGTCGCCCGGGGACCAAGGACCAGAACGGCCGGGTCGCCGGGCACCACATGCAGCATCAGTTTCAGGATCGAGACCGCGACCATGACGATCACGACCGACAGGACAAGCCTTTGCGCGGTATAGAATAGCACGGGTCGCGGTCTCCTTTACGTCGCTTCAGGCTCAGGTCTCGCCATCGAAACCGATGAACAGCGGGCGGCCATCCGGGCGCAGCGCCGGTTCCAGCCCCTCGCGATACATCACCGGCGTCCCCTCGTGGGTGATGAACTTGTAGGCGCCGGTCGCCTCCATCATGTCCTGCATCTGGCGATACATCTCGGCGCGCTTCTCCCCATCGCTCTCGCTCAGCGCCTTCTGGTGAAGCTCGTCGAACGCCTCGTTCGAAAACCGCTCCCAGTTCCAGATGCCGACCTGGTCACTGACGAACCAGCTGGTCGCGTAATAGGGGTCGGGCAGCATCGAGAAGCGGTTGAGAACAAGCTGCATGTCCTTCCAGCGGTCGCCTTCGCTTTCCATGCCCAGCGTCCAGAACGAGCCGGAATCCTGAACGTTGATCTGCACCTCGATACCGATCTGCGACAGCTGCGCCTGGATCACCTCGGCCATCGTCTTCCAGACCGTGGCATTGAGCGCGTCGATCGTGATCGGCTCGGCGGGCGGGCCGCCCGCGGCCTCGAGGAAGGCGCGCGCCTTCTCCAGATCACCTGCCACCGGCACCGAAGGTGTCTCGCGATGGCCCGGCAGGCCCGGCGCAATCATCCCGGTCGCCGGTGCGGCCTCGCCGAAATAGGCCGCGTCGATGATCTGCTCGGCATTGATCGCGTGCTGGATCGCCTTGCGCAGGTTCTCGTCCTTGAGCACCGGATTGTCGAGGTTCATCCCCAGCCAGACATAATAGAGCGAGGGGTATTCCTCGATCACGGTATTCGCGGGCTTGTTGCCGCGATACTGCGCCAGCGATGACAGCGTGATCTCGGTGAAATCCAGGTCACCCGCCTCATAGGCGCGCTCGGCGGTCTTGGTGTCGTCCATCGGCAGGATGCGGATCTCGTCGAATCCCGGCGCCTCGCCTTTCCAGTCCGGATTGCGGACCAGGTGGACATACTGGTTCGGCTTCCATGCTTCGAGGATGTAGGGGCCGGAAAACGCCGGCGGCTCCATCCCGAAATTCCCGCCCGATTCCGTGGCTTCCATCACCGCCTTCTTCGACACGATATGGCCGGTGCCATAGGGCAGCGTGATGGTCCAGAGCGGCTGGAACGGCTCCTTGAGGACAATCACGCCCTCATAGGTGCCGGTCACTTCCACATGATCCAGCGGACCCCAGTCGCTCTTGACCGGGCTGTCATGTTCCAGCACCCGCTCGAACGAGAATTTCACGTCCTCGGCGGTCATTTCGCCGTAACCGCCGGTGAACATCATGCCCTGTTTCAGCTTGAAGCGGATATGGGTGTCGTCGACCTGCTCGATCTCTTCGGCGGCTTCCAGTTCCCAATCCCATTCGCGCCCCGGCACATATCGCACCAGCTTGGAATAGATGCAGTTCATCACGTCGACATTATAACCGTTCTGGTAGAAACCGGGATCGAGCGCGTCGATATCGGCATAGGAACTGACGCGCAGCACCTTGCCCGATTGCGCCCAGATCCGCGAACCCAGAGGCATGGTCGCGGCGGCAAGCCCGGTTGCGGTGGCCCCTTTCAGAAACGCCCGGCGGCCGAAGCCGGCTGGATTGGCTGTCTTGATGTCGGTCATTTGGTTTATCTCCCTGACAGGGCCGTCATGCGGCCATTATGAATTTGCAGGATGACCCCGTTAATCGGGGCGTGGTTCATGTTGCGCGCCCGATGCCTTTGAAGCAATTTCGCATCGGGCGCGAAAAGACGCTGTTTTTGCGTCACTCTGCGAATAAAACCGCGCGATCACGCAAGATCCCTCGGGATCTCGCACTCCCAGCTTTCCTCGTGGGCAATCGCGTCGCCCTCGCGCGCCACCAGACTTGCCTTGACGATGAAATGGGTCGCCGTTGCGGTCATTTCGGTTTCCGTGCGGCTGCTCATCCGCCAGTCGCCCCGCGACATGTCCAGATCCCAGACCACATGCCCCCTGAACGAGCGCCAGTCATTGCCGCTGAAGCCATAGGTCTCGACCCCGCAGCCGCCGGTTTCCATGCCGCTGTCCTTGATGCGCACGCGACCTTCATCATCGGTCACGGTCACGCGCGTGTCGCCGCTGGCAAGGTTCTCGGTCACGACCCAGTCGGCGCTGGCCGCGGCCAGGCGCTCGATCTCGGCGGGCGCGGCGCCCTTCGGCGGGCCGAACGCGCGCGGCGCGGGATCGTCCGAGGGCTTGCGCAGCGGCAGCACAAGGCGGCTTGCCGCCGTGTCCAGCGACAATGTCACCGGCTCGGGCGCGGGCCACGCGATGGGGAAATAGCTGGTCGAGACCGACAGCCGCAGGCGATGCCCCGCGCGAAATGTCTGCGCGACATGCTTGAAGGGCACGGTCGCCTTGTAGACCTCGCCGGGGACCAGCGCCTCGGGGGTTTCATGGCTGTCGCGATGGGTGAGGTTCAAGAGCCCATAGCTCACACGGGTGGCCGCACCATCGGGCGCCACATCCACCAGCCGCGCGGCAACCTGCGCAACGGGCCGGTCCACCGAGAATGTCAGCTCCAGGTTGGCATCGCCCGCAATCTCAAGCGGAGCCTCCAGCGGCGCTGTCTCGAACACCAGGCTTCCGGCATCGTCGCGGCGCTGGTCGACCGGCTGATCGCCCGGCTTGGCATATGAACACCACTTGCCCCCCGCAAGCCCCGTGCCCAGGGGCGAGCAGATCGAAACGCTACCAGTCTGCGCGCCGTCCTGCCCCAAGGTGCCATCAGCACCCAGCGCAAAGGGCGTGCGCGCCACGTTGGGCGAGGGCCAGGACGGCTCCTCGATCCAGCGCCCATCGCGATGGGCATAGTAGCTCGCGGGTTCGGCATGGTCCTGCATGTAAAGGCGCAACTGCGGCTCGTCCATGATGCCGGTCTCGATTCCCTTCAGCCACTGATCCCACCAGCGCAGCTCTTCCGCCGCCCAGTCGATCGCCGGGCCGGGCACCCCGATATGCGGGTATTTGTGCGACCACGGGCCGACCAGCCCCTTTTTCGGACCTTTCAGGCTTTCCATCAGCCGGAACACCGTGCGGCAATAGCCATCGGCCCAGCCCGACACGGCATAGACCGGCACTTTGATGCGCGAAATGTCCTCGCAGACCGAACCATGTTTCCAGAACGCATCGCGGCGCTGATGCTCCAGCCATTTCTTGAGCCACAGCCCCGACCCCCGCAGCCGCTCGAGCCACATTTCGCGCCACTTGTCGCCCACAAGATCGGGGTCGGGCGGCAGTGTGTTGATGGCGAACATGTTGGACGCCCAGGATATCTGGTCGATCACCATGGTCCCGCCCATGTAATGCACATCATCGGCATAGCGGTCATCCGTCGAGGCGATCGAGACCACCGCCTTCAGCGCCGGGGGCTGAAGCGCGGCAACCTGCAACCCGTTGAACCCGCCCCAGGAAATGCCGACCATGCCGACATTGCCATCGCACCAGTCCTGCGCCGCCATCCAGGCGATCACGTCGCAACCGTCCTGCAACTCCTGCGCGGTGTATTCGTCCTCCATCAGCCCTTCGGATTCGCCGGTGCCACGCAGATCGACGCGCACATAGGCATAGCCATGCGCGGCGATATGGGGTGCGCGCACCGCATCGCGGGCCAGCGTGCCGTCGCCCTTGCGATAGGGCAGGTATTCCAGGATCGCAGGCACGGGCGTGCCATCGGCAGGGCGCCAGATGCGCGCCGCCAGAACGCAACCGTCAGGCAGCGTGATCTCCACATGCCGCGCCTCGGTGACCTCGTGAAGGTTGGTGCGAGCCTGATCCATGCAAACGTTCCCTTGTCAGTATCCGCAGCCAGCCTGACACGGGGCGGCCCTGCGTCACAACTTCGCTGACCGTCGCAGGTTGACTTTCAAAATGCGTCAAGTAGCGTATGCCCATGGTATCAGATCCCCTTCCCGACAACCTTTCCTACGCCTGCAGCCTGTTTCCATCCATCGCGCATGTCTGCCGCCGGATCGGAATCAACCGCCAGCAGTTCAACAAGTATCTCGCCGGGTCCGTGCGTCCCTCGCGTCACAACATGCGCAAGATCTGCGACTTTTTCGGTGTGACCGAGGCCGAACTTCTGGCCGAAACCCCGCGCTTTGCCGAACTCATATCCCTGCGCCGCCGCGCCGGAACCGAACAGGATCACTCGCCCCTCGGCCCGACCCTTATGCGGCTCAACCAGTTTTCGACACCGCTCGACCGCTATTGCGGGGCGTATTTCAGATACTTCTTTTCCTACAGCAATCCCGGCCAGATCATCCGCTCCTTCGCGCTTCTGACTCGGCGCGACGGCTACTACCTCTGGAAGAACATCGAACGCGAACAGATCACCTCGGGCGGCGCCAGGGATGTGTTCAAATACGAGGGCATCGCGTTCTATCTCGGCGAGCGCATCAACGTGGTCGAAAACGAATGCCTGCTCTCCTCGTCGATCACACAGATGATGCTCTACCCCTCCTATGCCGCCGGAATCGACTATCTGCTGGGCATCCAGACCGGCGGCCCGCTCAAGCGCGGGCGCAAACCCGCCGCCTCGCGGGTGCTGCTCGATTACCTTGGGCAGAACATCGATTCACGCCGCGCGCTCGGGCAATGCGGCCTCTTCAAACCCGAGGACCTCGATCCCCGTATCGTCGAACTCGTGCGCAACGAGATGCCGCCGGGCGCCACCGTCTTCGAAGTCGAACAGCTTTAGCACCGCGCGCCGTCAGATCGCCCGCGCCAGCCGCAGCCCGTCATAGACCACGGCGTGAATGTTGCGCGACGCCACCGCGTCACCGATGCGAAACAGCATGAAATCGCCATCCGGATTGCGCGTCACCTCCTGCTGGCGCCCCGACAGGAACGCGGCATCCTGCCCAATGCGGGGCAGTTCTGCGTCGCCGGATCGCGGATGATCGTCGCGCGCGAAATCGCCGACGAGCTGGCCGCGCGCCTGACCGCGCGCTTTCAGTCGCACAGCCCCGCCCCCACCTGGGCCGAGCAGCCCGGCTTTTCGCCGATCATATCGGAAACGCAGCTTTCGCGCATCGACAGCATCGTTTCGGCCTCGCGCGCTCAGGGCGGCGAGATCCTCTGCGGCGGCGCACGGTTCGATTGCGAAGGCAGCTTCTACCGCCCCACGCTGATCGCCGGAACGACACCGGACAACCCCGCCGTCACCGACGAGATCTTCGGCCCCGTCGCCACGTTCCAGACCTTCGAAACCGAGGAAGAGGCCCTCGCCCTCGCCGCCCATCCCACCTACGGGCTGTGCTCGGGGATCTTCACCCGCGACCTCGGCCGCGCCCTGCGCCTGTCGCGCCGGATCGAGGCGGGCACCGTCTGGATCAACCGCTACGGGCGCTCGCTCGATCACATCCTTCCCACTGGCGGCTGGAAGGCCAGCGGGTTAGGCAAGGATCTGGGCCGCGAGGCCTTCAGCGCCAACCGCCGCACCAAGGCGGTGCTGGCCGCGCTCTGAGCCGCACCGCAACACAGGAAGGGACCACCATGACCAGCCACAGGATCGCCCTCATTCCCGGCGACGGGATCGGAACCGATGTCAGCGACGCCGCGATGCAGGTGCTTCACGCGGCCGCCGCCACGGCGGGCTTCAGCCTTGAAACCGAAACCTTCCCCTGGTCATGCGCCTACTACCTCGAAACCGGCGCAATGATGCCCGAGGACGGGATCGAAACGCTGCGCGGCTTTGATGCGATCTATCTCGGCGCGGTCGGCTGGCCCGACACGGTGCCCGATTCCGTCTCGCTGCACGGCCTGCTATTGCCGATCCGCAAGGCGTTCGACCAATATGCCAATATCCGCCCGCACCGCCTGTTGCCGGGGGTCGAGGGGCCGCTGAAATCCGAGAGTTTCGACATCCTCTGCATCCGCGAGAACACCGAGGGCGAATATTCCGGCGCGGGCGGGCGCGTCCATCAGGGCCGCGACAACGAAGTGGCGCTGGAAACCTCCGTCTTCACCCGCAAGGGGGTGGAACGCATCTTGCGCTTCGGTTTTGAGCAGGCCCGCGCACGGCGCGGCCACCTCACCTCGGTCACCAAGTCGAATGCGCAGAAATACTCGATGGTATTCTGGGATGAAATGACACGCGCGCTGGCGGGCGAATACCCCGACGTGACCGTCAGCCACATGCATATCGACGCGATGGCCGCGCGGATGGTGATGGCCCCCGAAACGCTCGACGTGGTGGTGGCCTCGAACCTCTTCGGCGACATCCTCACCGATCTCGGCGCCGCCATCCAGGGCGGTCTCGGCTTTGCCGCGTCGGCCAATATCTGCCCCGACCGCGCCGCGCCCTCGATGTTCGAGCCGGTCCACGGCTCGGCCCCCGACATCGCCGGTCAGAACATCGCCAACCCCATCGCCGCGATCTGGTCCGGCGCGATGATGCTGCACCATTTGGGCGAAAGCGCCGCCGCCGAAGCGGTGGAAAACGCCCTTTCCGCCACCACCGCGCAGGGAATCGGCGCACGCCCCGGCAGCCATTCGACGCAACAGATCACCGACGCCGTGATCGCCGCCCTGCAAGGCTGATCCGGGCAGTAGGGAAAACCGGCGAAAATTCCCCTTCGCCGCAAATCCTATTCGACCTATACGTCCGCATAGTCAGCGAGTCGTATGAGCATCCCGGTTGCAGAGTGTTGGCACGTGGAAAGGGGGCCTTCGTGGCCCCCTTTGGTCTTGGCGCCCCCCCGACCTTGCCCGCTCACAGGCGCACATCCCGATCGCAGGCCCGCCCTTGGCCACAGCACGCGCGTGTCACAACACAGGCCGCGCCCCGGCATGACTCCCGCCTAGAGGCCAAGATCGTCCAGCCGGGCCTTGAGTTCCGCCTCGGGGATCGGCGCCTTCCAGTTGAGCTTGCTCAGCGGAAAGCCCTGCTCTCGCGCGCTCAAGAAAGGCCCCGCGTCGCTGGTCCCGTCAATAAAGGCCTGCAAGAAAAACGCCGGCACCGCAGGCAGCGCCCCGGACCCGCGAAACGCATGGTTCAATTCCTTGCGCTTGAGTATCGCCCACTGGAAAACATAGACCATCATGAAATACTTGTCCGGCTTCGTCCGCAGGCCCGATACGTATTGATGATAGCTTTCGACCCATTGATTGATCAGCTCGTTTTGCGGATGGGCGGCGATGAACCAACTGTCCAGCCACCTGTCGTAATAGGGGCCGCGAAAGGCAAAGAAACCGGTCTGTCCGGCAATCAGCGGGAGCCACCCATCCAAAGGCCGGTGACACAGCGCCGTCGCATCCGCCCAGACCCCACCATGACGCGCCAGCAATTGCAGGCGCAACAGGTTCGACCTGAAACGAACCGGCAGCGCATCCACTTGCTCCAGGCTTTCGGCATATTTCGCAACGTTCCCGCCATCCAGCACCCGCACATCCCAGCCGGGATTGTGATCGCGCCAGGATTGGATGCACCGCCGCACAAGGTAAGGCGCCTGATCCTCGCCCTGCTCCCAGTAGATCCATATGATCTTGGGAATATCCCGGTCACGATACCGCGCGGTGTAATCCTGCCATGCCGCCGCGCCCCCGCCGCGCAGCCGCGCGGTCAGTGCACGGTTGTCCCGGTCGATAAACCGTGTGTAAATCTCCAGTCCCGGCGCCCTGGGCAATTCCGTGACCGCCCAGCGCGCAAGCGTTCGCCCGCGGCGAAGTATCTTCCCAATTCCTTTTCGCAATGCGCTGCATTCCAATCAAAAAACAATGCGGAAAGCATGCCGCTTTCCGCATCGTCTGGCAACCGCCTCATGGCCTGACCGGGCCGGAACCTGCGCGGCCCCTTCAACAGGAACCGCGCGCGGGGTCCGACCGGTTCAGGCGGCCCGCTTGCGCGACTTGCGCAGCCGCATCGAGGCCAGCACGCCAAGCCCGCCCAGCAGGAACGCCGCCGAGGCCGGCAAGGGGATCGGCGCAACCGCCGTCGTCACGCGCAGCGTGAAGTTATTGCCGGCGAACTGGTCCGAAAGGAAAATCCCGTAGTTGAGATTGAGGTTGGCGAGATCCTCGATGAACGGCTCCTCTTCAAGCGAGACACCCCAAAGCGACTCGAATTCCTCGAGCGTCGCCTTGCGGATCGGGTCATCCAGAATACTGACCGCTTCCCCGTCAACGACCGTGCGCAGCGCTTCCCAGAGCCCCGCTTCCTCGTCGAACCACGCCATGACCAGCGCATCGGTGGTCACATCCCCGTCATCGTCCCACAGCAGCCCCGCCGGGGCCATTTCCTGGGACAGCCACGCACCGTCGAACAGCCCCGCATAGGCGCCATAGATACCCGTGCTGACAAGCATGTCCTCATCCGACGTGTCCAGCGTGAACCCTGAACGCGCATTGTCGAAGAACCCGTCCAGCGTGAAGTTGTTGTTCGCCGATGCATCTCCGAACAGGCCGAACGGATACTGCGTGAACGCCTTGAGATCGTTCGGCCCCAGCGCGACATTCGCGAAAGACAGCCCGTCGCCATCGGTCGATTGCTGGAACCCGTCGCCGACACCAAAGCCCAGCTCGACAGAAACGTCGTGAATGACCTCTCCCGTCAGGTTCACGAGGCGCTGGAACACCTGATAGACCGAACCCTCGGTGTTGTCCGAAAGGCCGTTGGTGGTCGGATCGACGTTGAAGACCAGATCGACCGGACCGGTATCCGTCAATTGCTCTTTGAAGCGCTTGCCGCTCTGGAACGGCCCATTGCAGGCGGTTCCGCTGGTCGCAAGGATACAGCCATCGAATGACTCGCCCTGTGCAGTATAGCTGAGTTGCTGAACCTCCAGGCCGGGCGTATCCGATTCCGGCGCCTCGTAATAGATTTGCGCATTGGACGTCGCCGTCGCCGGATCGCCCTGATAGATCACGCTGACGTCGCTGTCACCGTCAGCCACGACCGGGTCGCCGACATCGACATTGCTTGTGTTCCAACTGGTGATCGTCGCGGCCCCCGCCAACGACGGCACACAGGCGACAGCGGTCAGGAACAACGCGGACTTCAGTCTGATTCCAGATATCATTTTTCCAATCCCCCACGGAAATGATGTTTTTATTCAATAACTTGCCGCCGAGAAATCAACGGCATAACACTCGTAAAATACAGTCACATATGAATTATCGCATATTTATCTGACCAACTCTCTGACTCAAGTCAACATTCAAGTTCCAATATGTTTTCGCCAGCCATGCCCGCGCGCACCCCTTCACCGAACGAAAAAGCGGCAGCCGTGGGAGGTCGGCTGCCGCTTGCGCAACGCCTGCCGGGAGGGAAGAACCGGCAGCGTCATGTCTTGCCGGTTCAGTCGTTCATCCCGGCATCCGCCTTGGCGTTCACGCTGGCGTTTACGCTGGCGCGCAGATCGGCCAGATTCATCGCATATTCGACCGCGCCGGTGGCGTCCTGCTCAAGGCTGCGCACATCGACAGCGATACGGTTGGCGGCAAGGTTCGCGCTCTCGCTGACCGAGATCAACGCCTGCGTGCGCCCGTCATCCGCCGTGCGGGTGCCAGCGATCTCGCCGATCACCTGCCCGTCGGCCGACATGATCGACGTGCCCTCGTTGAGCCCGTTCAGAGCCTGCGCCGCAACGCCGCTCGCCGAATTCATGGCATCCGAGGCCGCGGCCTCCGCTCCGGCATCCGCGCCCACATTCGCACCGGCATCGCTGGTGTCGCGATCGGCACCGCTGTCGCCGACACCCGCGTCGGCATTGCCGAACCCGGCATTGGCACCCGTGCCGGTGCCTGCATTTTCGCCGATGCCGCCAACTGCGCCGACACCGCCGCCTGCCTGAGCGCCGCCGCCGACATCCTGTGCGTGAACGGCCAGCGCGCTCGCGCTGGTGAGGATTGCTGCGAGGGTCATCTTACGGAAGGACATGTGTCTCTCCTTTTTCATCTGCTTCGTGCTTCATCTGCATCTCAGTAAGTGCCGCCTGATTGCGGCCCTTCCATCCGCCCAACGCAAGGTCCCGCCCCCGGTTCCATAGCCGCGCAACATCCCCTTTCGCGCGGCGCGGGAACCGGCAAGATTGTGCCTTCGGGAGGGGGAGGAAGGGGAGAGCGGACGTTCGTTGCGGCGTGTGCATCGAGGTCGTCTGTGCGGGACATTACCGTCGTTGGTTGCAGGCCGCCTGCGCGGAATCAAGGCCGCAGGCCGCCGCGCATCGCCGGGCCGCCCCCCGGCACGGCGATTTGGCTGATCTTGGCGCAGGTTCGCAGGTTCGGGGACTTGGCTGGGATAAAGTGCCAGATCACCAGCATCGGATCGCCGAACCGCGGCCCGACGCTGCACGGCTCGTTTACCGCGCCACAAAGGGCTCGTTCCGGTTATTCGCTGCAGTTGTCCTAAACGACGCGTGTGCGGACAAAGTGAGTTTTCGCGGTGGATGCGCCAACGACTGCATCGGTGCTTCTCTCAGAAGAACTCCTTTGGAGAAGTGGCGCGACGTCTATACGCCATCCAAACACAAAACTCTCAGTCCAGAATTGAGCTAAAACTAGACTAACCCTTCGCGTTCGAGCACAGCCCTTATCTCTTCAAAGGCTGCGGAGATATTGTTTTTTGGGAAGCGAATTTGACCGAGGCCTTGAATGTTCGAGAACTCCTCGCACCCTTCTTCCAGCACTACGATAGCTTTGGTAAATCCCAATCGCCCTTGGAAGAGTCCAACTTCATGAATTACATTCATCCTAGCTTGCATCGTGCCGTCGGCCTTCTCATCTTCTGCCGTCAAAAGTATGAGGGCACAACTGGCACCGTCCAGCATCTCGGATAACCGAGCTATGTTTGTAACTCCTGCGACTGGCACGCGGTTGAATTCCTCGTAAGGAAGCTTCAGCCGGTCAACGACAAAGTCTTTCAGTTCCCGCCACAACAATGAGCGACCATGCCCAATGAAAATGTTCGTGCCAATCCGCGCCGAACGTTGTGCGCTTCTCTCCTTCCGTGACATATGAGAGCCGGCCTTTCTGATGATTGCAGCCAGATCGGACGCCACATCACAAGGCATCTGAAGCGCTGCGGTTTCGGCGATGATTTCTTGGTGCGGCGCAAGCTGAACACCGGCTAGTGCAGCGTTGCTGTCCCTAGACATCATCTGGCCGCTCGAAAGCATTGATCTGCACATATTGGAATAAGTTAGAAGCTTGATGCTTTCAGCCTCTTCTTTGAGACGTTCGAGGAAGGTATCTTCACGATCATCCAGCGCGACCGTTAGGACTGACAAGAGCTCATCACGCGCTCGATTTACTAGAGATCCCAAATCCGAGCTCGCTTCTTCGACACCGCTCAAATCGGGGTGATCTGCCCGCTCGTAGATTGCATTTTTGACGGCCTCAGCGGGATACTCACACCATGAACCTACCGTACCCATACTAGTGTAGCTCATATCCATGAGCCCCCACTCTGCGCTGAATTGAGCTCCGGGAGGTCTTGGATCCAAATTTTCGTAGTAGACCAATGCGTGATATCCGAGGTTCGACCCGCTCCAAGATTTATGGACTTCTGTGGCGGCGTCAGTCAGCGCCTTCAGCGTTTCCTTATGCTCAACTTGAAAGTCTTTGGCTGCCGCCTCTAACTGATCGGCTAGCTCCAAAAGCTCGATTGACAACTCTTTTTTTCCTTACAGGGCGACACCTTGTGTGGGTGCAGCGTTTAACATGTAGATTCTTCCATTGGTTCCTATAGCAGACGTCGGTGGAACTCGCAGCATTAGACATTTTGGGCTCACAGCGGCCCTTCGCTGCGCGGAACGTGAACGGCAGCTCTTGTTTGATCGCGCGGGACGTCCAGGATTTTAAAGCGCTGGCGCTGCTGCGCTGCCGGAGGGCCGCTCGACATGTCCTTCCCAGCGGTTTCGATCATCTGCTTGCCACCTGCTTCGCGAGATCCTAGTTCCTCGGATGAGGACGGCCTCACCATCTTGGTCATCATGCGGGACGGCCCGGAACAAGGAGATCAAGCATGGCTTGGATCTGTCTTTTCGCCGCCGGTATCCTGGAAATCGTATGGGCATTCTCGATGAAAAAGTCCGCCGGTTTCACGCTTCTCATCCCGACGACCATCACCATCGCAACAATGATCGTCAGTTTCGGTCTGCTGTCGGTCGCGATGCGAACACTTCCGCTCGGCACGGCCTACACGATCTGGACGGGCATCGGGGCTGTTGGTGCGTTCGTCGTCGGGATCACCGTATTGGGCGAGGCCATCACCCCGGCAAGGATCGTTGCGGCGCTTCTCATCATCAGTGGCATCATCACGATGAAGCTGGCCAGCGCCCACTGAATTGCTTTCCAGGGAAACGGTGATGTCTCCCCCGTCGCACCACCCCCGAAGGGGGGTTGAGGCGTTCTGTACAGAACCGGGCCGCTCCGGGCCGAAAGAGGTACAGAACCGGCGTACAAACCGGACGTTTTGTACGCCCGTCACGCCGCGCCGGGCGTCTTGTTCCGGGCGCGCGGACTGGACTCATATCTGCTGCGCGTCTGGTGGTATGTCATCATTCACCTCTGGGCCTAGGCTCGTCGAGGGAGGACACGACATTGAAAAACAAGGCAAAGCAGCAATGCTGATGCGCGGTCTGGAAGCAACCTGCGCCGCGGTCTCCGCCGTCATGGGGCGCATCGGCTGGGTCTTGATCCTGTATTGCATGGCCTTCGGCGTCTCCGACGTCTTCATGCGCTACGTTCTGAACGAACCATCCATGTGGATCGGCACCTCGCTTCAGGCGGCGATGGTGCTGCTGGCCTGCACCGGCGGCGTCTATGCGCTGCAGCATGACAGCTTCGTCAAACTGGACCTGTTCTACGCGAACGCGCGCACCCGCACCAAGGCGCTCCTCGACATCGCGACCGCGCCCGTCGCCTTCCTTTTCCTCGCTGTGTTGATCTGGAAAGGCTATGATGCGGCGATGCTGTCGCTCAAGCTCAAGCAGGTCACGCCGACGGCGGTTCCGATTCCGATCTACCCCATCAAGTTCGCCATTCCGCTAACCGGGGTTCTCGTATTTCTTATTGTTCTCAAGCAGTTCCTGCGCGACGTGCGCACGGTTCTGGGCCGCGAAACACAGCATTAGCCACCGCGGGCACCCTTCCAGAGGCGTGGCCGGGCAGCAGAAACGATAAAACCGAAACGCAATTTCCAGAGGAGGAAACCATGAAACAAGACCGATTTATCCGGACATTCCTGGCAGCAGGGGTGGTGGCCGTTTCCGGCACACTCGCCATCGCTCAGGATGGCCCGCCCGATGAAGTGACCGAATGGGTCTTCCAGCCCGCATTCGACCAGACCGACGCAGGCTGGGACAACGGTGTGATCCCCTGGGTCGAGGCCGTCGAGAAAGCCACCGAAGGCACGGTGAAAATCCGCGTCGAGCCCGCTGGCGCGCTGGTCAGCGGCGCCGAGGCCTTCACCGCCGCAGCCGCGGGCCAGACCGACGGCTATGCCGGCTGGGCCACGGTCTATGGCGGCGACATGCCCGAAGGCATGCTCGCCTTCGGCATGCCGATGGGTGCCAACAGCCCCGAGCAGGCCTGGGAAGCCATGTGGGGCAATCCCGACTACCGTATCGGCGAAATCGTCCAAGAGGCCGCCCATGCCCGCAACCTGCATTGGGCCGGTTGGAGCAACCAGGGTCCCAACGCCATGTTCACCAAGTTCCGTGTGGAAAAGATGGAGGACCTCGCAGGCCACAAGATGCGTGCCGGCGGGCCACAGGCGCTGTTCCACTCCACGATGGGCGGCTCGCCCGTTTCGATGAACGCGGGTGACATCTACACCGCCATCAAACTCGGAACGATCGAAGGCACCTACTGGGACACCGGCGGGATCGACGACATGTCGTTCCACGAGGTGATCGACTATGCCATCATGCCGGGCTGGAACCCTGCCCAGCATCAGGAAATCTTCATCAATCTCGACAGCTGGAACGCTCTGACCCAATGGCAGCGCGACCAGATCGACGGGATCTTCAAAGAGACGTATTTCCAGACCAGCCAGATGCACGCCGATGGCGTCGAAGAGGCGCTGCAAATCCTGAGGGATGCCGGCGGCGAGGTCATCGAGCTGTCCGACGAGGAGATCGCACGGATGCGCGAGAAGTCGATCAACGACGTCTGGCCGCAGATCGCCGAGCAATCCGAAGGCAACGCACGCGGTGTGGAGCTCTGGAAGCAATATCTCAAGGATGTCGGCGCCTACTGAGCCGGGATGACAGAAAACCAGACCGCCGGCCCGCACCCATCGGGCCCGGGCCGGCGGTTCAAACCAGCACCGCGCCAGATCGGCCAAATGGTCTGGCGCACGCTTTGCGAATGACCTCTTGAACAGCCGAACAACAAGGAAAAAAGAAACGCCATGAGCCTCGAACTCATCACCGCGCTGTATTTCATCGTTCTGTTTGCGCTGCTTTTCATGGGGTTGCCCGTGGCCTTCGGTCTCGGCGGGACGGCGGTCATGTTCGCGATGATGGTCGAGCCGCGCGCGCTTCTCTCGGTGCCGAGCGCCTTCTATTCGACTCCGTGGAACTCGATCCTGGTGACGGTCCCGCTATTCCTGTTCATGGGCGGGCTCATACGATTTTCCGGGATTGCCGAGGCCGCCTATGACGCCGTCTACAAGCTGATCGGGCATATCAACGGCGGGCTGGCGATGGGCACCGTGCAGGTCTGCACCATCTTCGCGGCAGTGACCGGCATCACCCCGCCCGCGACCACGACGATGGGCCAGATCGCCTATCCGTCGATGATGAAATACGGCTATGACCGCTCGATCGCCATCGGTTCGATCGCGGCCGGCGGGGCGCTCGGCGCGCTGATCCCGCCAAGCGTGCCGTTCATCTTCTATGGCCTTCTGGCCAAGGTCTCGATTGGGGATCTGTTCATGGCGGGGATCATTCCCGGCCTGATGCTGGCCACCTTTTACGTGATCTATATCGGGGTGCGCTGCAGGATTCAGCCGCATCTGGGGCCGGGGCTTCCCGAAGAGATGAAGTTCACCCCGCGCGAAAAGGTCCGCGCAGTCATCAGCATATGGCCCTTTGCCGTTCTGATCGCGATCGTTCTCGGGGTCATCTGGGGCGGTATCGCGACCCCTGCCGAAGCCGCCGCTTTCGGCGCTGCCGGTGCCTTCCTGATCAATGCGATTTACGGCCGCCTCAGCTGGTATGTGCTCCGCGAGTCGCTGGTGTCGACGCTGAAACTGACCGGGATGGGGCTTTGGATCCTGATTGGGGCAACCGTTTACCTGAACGTGTTCAACTCCATGGGAAGCCAGGATTTGCTGACCGAGCTGGTTCTGGCGATGCCCGGCGGGAGCACCGGGATCATGCTGATGATGATGCTGATCATCCTGGTTCTTGGCATGGTGATGGACGATTGGGCGATCATCATGCTCTGCACACCACTGTTCATCCCGATCATCGACGGTCTCGGGATCGACAAGCTGTGGTTCGGCGCGCTGTTCATCGTGAATATCCAGATCGCCTATCTGACCCCACCCTTCGGCTTCGTCCTGTTCTGGATCAAGGGTGTGTTGCCGCGCGATGTCAGCATGGGCGACGTCTACAAATCGGTCGGGCCCTTCGTCCTGTTGCAGTTCCTGGGCCTGACGCTGATATTCCTGTTCCCGCAGATCGCCACCTGGCTGCCGATGGCATTGAAATAGCGTGGAATGGAGGCGGATCAGGAGATCAGCCTGACCGCCTCCAGAACGTCTTGGTCAAGACCCTCACCGCCATGCGCGACATAGTCCTGTAGCTGGTCGCGCATTCTCGGCTCCCAGAAATCGGTCAGGTGGTTAGCGACCTTTTCGGCCTTGTCATCTCCAGGCTGGGACTTGAAGAAAGTGGCGATCTGGTTCGCCATGTGAACCATTTTATCAGGCGACATCGGTGACCTCGGATGTGATGCGTTCGGGATGAGAATATATGTCGAAGCCGCCCTCGCGGGCAAAAGCGACGACCGTGATTCCGGCGCCTTCGGCCAGCCGCAGAGCATGCGCCGTGGGCGCCGAAACGGCAATCAGGACGGGGCAGCCGGCCATCGCGCATTTCTGCACAAGCTCGAGTGACAGGCGGCTGGTCAGAACAAAGGCCCCATCGGCGGCGGATATGCCCTGACGCGCCATCGCGCCGATCAGCTTGTCGAGCGCGTTGTGACGGCCGATATCCTCGCGCACGGCGATGATACCCTGGCCGGGAACAAGGAAGCCCGCCGCATGAGTCGCGCCCGTCTTGGCGTGAAGCGGCTGCGCTGCGCGCAGGTCGTCTGTCGCGCGGGCGACCTCGCGATGCGCCAGGCGCAGCGACATATCGCCGACATGCGGCAGTGCGCGATTGGCCTGTTCGAGGCTGTCGATACCGCAAAGCCCGCAGCCCACCGGCCCGGCCATGAAGCGCCGCCGCGCCGCCAATGCCTCCTGCCGGTCCTCGCGCAGCCAGAACCGCGCCTCGATTCCGGCCTCGTGGCACTGCTCCTCGAACCCCTCGATCTGGTCGAGGCTGTCGATCACCCCTTCGGTCAGGGCGAAGCCATACGCGAAGTCGGCGATATCGCCGGGGCTGGCCATCATCACCGCGTGGGTCGTGCCGTCATAGACCACCGCGACCGGAACCTCTTCGGGCAAGGTGCGCGTGATCTCGGCGCGCCCCTCATCATGCGCCGAAATCCCCGGCAGACTGCGGCTGAGGGAAAAGCGCATGATGCGCCCTCACTCGGCCGCGGGCAGGATACGGCGCGAGCGCGCGGCCTGCTCGGCGTAATCCTCCTGCCAGTCGGTCGGCCCATTCGAGGGGCTGATCTGCACCGCCGTCACCTTGTATTCCGGGCAGTTCGTGGCCCAGTCGGAATAGTCGGTCGTGATGACATTGGCCTGCGTATCGGGATGATGGAAGGTCGTGTACACCACACCGGGACTCACGCGGTCGGTCAGCGTCGCGCGCAGCGCCGTCTCACCCGATCGGCTGGCCAGCTTCACCCAGTCCCCATCCTTCACGCCACGTGTTTCGGCGTCATGGGGATGGATCTCCAGAAGGTCCTGTTCGTGCCAGACGACGTTCTCGGTGCGCCGCGTCTGCGCCCCGACATTGTACTGGCTCAGAATCCGCCCGGTGGTCAGCAGCAGCGGGAATCGCGGCCCGGTCTTTTCGTCGGTGGGCACATATTCGGTGATCATGAAGCGGCCCTTGCCGCGCACGAATCCGTCCACATGCATCATCGGCGTGCCCTCGGGATTGGCCTCGTTGCAAGGCCATTGCACGCTGCCCTTCTCCTCGAGCAAGGCGTAATCCACATTCGCGAAGGAAGGCGTCGTCGCCGCGATCTCCTCCATGATCTGAGCGGGATGGGTATAGTTCCAACCGGCCCCCATCGCATTGGCCAGCAGCTGGGTGACCTCCCAGTCGCCATAGCCATTCTTCGGCGCCATCACCTTGCGCACGCGGTTGATCCTGCGCTCGGCATTGGTGAAGGTGCCGTCCTTTTCAAGGAAGGTCGAGCCGGGCAAGAACACATGCGCGTAATTCGCCGTCTCATTGAGGAAAAGATCGTGCACGATCACGCATTCCATCGCCGCCAGACCGGCGGCCACATGTTTGGTATCCGGATCCGATTGCAGGATGTCTTCGCCCTGGCAGTAAAGCCCCTTGAAGCTCCCATCGACGGCCGCGTCCAGCATGTTGGGGATGCGCAGGCCGGGTTCCGGGTCGATCTCGACGCCCCAGGCATCCTCAAAGATCTTGCGCACCTCGGGCAGTTTCACATGGCGGTAGCCCGGCAATTCGTGCGGGAAAGACCCCATGTCGCACGAACCTTGCACGTTATTCTGGCCGCGCAGCGGGTTCACGCCCGCACCTTCATGCCCGACATTGCCAGTCAGCATCGCAAGATTGGCGATCCCCATGACCGTGGTCGATCCTTGCGAATGCTCGGTCACGCCAAGGCCGTAATAGATCGCGCCATTGCCGCCCGTCGCATAAAGCCGCGCTGCCTTGCGCAGTTCCTCGGAGGGCACACCGGTCAGCATCTCCGTCGCCTCGGGTGAGTGGCGGGCATCGCTGATGAACGCGGCGTATTCCTGGAATTCCTCCCAGTCGCAACGCTCGCGGATATAGGCCTCATCGAACAGGCCCTCGGTGACGATCACATGCGCCAGCGCGCTGACCACGGCCACATTGGTGCCGGGGCGCAGCGGAAGGTGATGCGACGCCGCGATATGCGCCGATTTGACCAGGTCGATCCGTCGCGGGTCGATCACGATCAGCTTCGCGCCCTCCCGAAGCCGCTTTTTCAGGCGGCTGGCAAAGACCGGATGGCCATCGGTCGGGTTGGCGCCGATCACGATCACCACATCGGCATATTGCACGCTGTCGAAATCCTGCGTCCCCGCGGACGTGCCATAGGTCTGGCCGAGGCCATAGCCGGTCGGCGAATGGCAGACCCGCGCGCAGGTGTCGGTGTTGTTGTTGCGAAAGACGGCCCGTGCCAGTTTCTGAACGAGGAACGTTTCCTCGTTCGTGCAGCGGCTCGAAGTGATGACGCCGATGGATTTCTGGCCATAGCGATCCTGCAGACCGCGCATACGATCCGCCGCAAAGCTCAGCGCCTCGTCCCAGCCGACCTCGCGCCAGGGTTCATCGATGCTGTCGCGGATCATCGGGTTCAGGATGCGGTCCTTGTGATTGGCATAGCCATAGGCAAAGCGGCCCTTGACGCAGGAATGGCCGCGATTGGCCTTGCCGTGCTTGTAGGGCACCATCCGCACCAGTTGGTCGCCGTTCAACTCGGCCTTGAAGGAACATCCGACCCCGCAGTAGGCACAGGTGGTCACGACCGAACGGTTCGGTGTGCCCATCTCGATCACGGACTTCTCCTGCAGGGTTGCGGTCGGGCAGGCCTGCACGCAGGCGCCACAGCTGACGCAGTCAGATGTCAGGAAATCATCCGCCGGCGTTCCCGCACGCACCCGGCTGTCGAAACCGCGTCCCTCGATTGTCAGCGCAAAGGTGCCCTGCACTTCCTCGCAGGCGCGCACACAGCGGCTGCAGACAATGCATTTGCTGGGGTCATAGGTGAAATACGGATTGCTGTCGTCTTTGGGCAGCCATTCCGGATTGGATTCGCCACTTGTGTTGCGGGCCTCGAAATGGTTGGCCAGCGTGCCAGCTTCGGGCGCGGTGTAGCGAACGTCGCGCAATCCGACCATTCCGGCCATGTCCTGCAATTCGCAATCGCCATTGGCGGCGCAGGTCAGGCAATCCAGCGGGTGATCCGAGATATAGAGCTCCATCACACCGTTGCGGATCTTGCGCACCTTGTCGGACTGAGTCCGGACGACCATTCCGGGCGTCACCGGCGTGGTGCAGGACGCGGGCGTGCCACGTCGCCCCTCGATCTCGACCACGCAAAGCCGGCACGAGCCGAACGCCTCGAGACTGTCGGTCGCGCAGAGCTTGGGCACCTGGATGCCCGCCTCGGCGGCGGCGCGCATGACGGACGTGCCCTCGGGCACGGTCACGTCGAAACCGTCGATGCTCAATGTGACGGGGGCACCCTTGGTTGCCGGGGTGCCCATGTCACGGTCGTCGGGGATGATGAAATCCTTCATTCTGCGGCCTCCTTCGTGGTCGCGAAATCGTCGGGGAAATGGGTGACGGCAGACATCACCGGCAGCGGCGTGAACCCGCCAAGCGCGCAAAGCGAGCCATCCTTCATGGTCTCGCACAGATCGGCCAGCAGCGGCATCGCATCGGCGTCGCCCTGTGCGATCCGGTCAATGGTCTCGACCCCGCGCACCGCACCGATCCGGCAGGGCGTGCACTTGCCACAGCTCTCGATGGCGCAGAACTCCATTGCGAAACGCGCCATGCCCAGCATGTCGGCGCTGTCGTCGAACACCACGAGCCCGGCATGGCCCAACAGCCCGCCTTCGGCATCGAGTTCCTCATATCCGAGCGGCGCATCGAATTTCGCAACCGGCAGATAGGCCCCGAGCGGGCCACCCACCTGTACCGCCTTGACCGGTCGTCCCGAAGCGGTGCCGCCGCCAAGGTCATTCACCACCTCGCCCAGGGTGATCCCGAAGGCGGTCTCGAAAAGCCCGCCGCGCGCGACGTTGCCCGCGATCTGAAGGGTCACGGTCCCACGCGACCGGCCGAGTCCGAAATCGGCGTAGTGCTGCGCCCCTTTCTCGAAGATGACCGGCACCGTGGCCAGCGAAATGACGTTGTTCACGACGGTCGGCCGCCCAAGGAACCCTTCCAGTGCAGGCAACGGCGGCTTGGCACGCACCACGCCGCGCTTGCCTTCGAGGCTGTTGAGAAGCGAGGTTTCCTCGCCACAGACGTAGGCCCCCGCCCCGACCCGGATCTCCATATCGAAGGCCCGGCCAGAGCCAAGCACATCACTGCCCAGAACACCTTTCTGGCGCGCGATCTGCACGGCGGCATTCATGACCTTGATCGCATCGGGATATTCCGAGCGCAGATAGACGTACCCCCGGGTCGCGCCCACGCCAAGGCCCGCAATCGCCATCCCTTCGATCAGGGTAAAGGGGTCGCCCTCCATGATCATGCGGTCGGCAAAGGTGCCGCTGTCGCCTTCGTCGGCATTGCAGACGATGTATTTCTGTGGCGCTTCCGCCTCCAGAACGGTGTTCCACTTGATCCCCGTCGGAAACCCCGCGCCGCCGCGACCGCGCAGGCCCGAGTCGGTGACCTCCTTGACGATCTCGGCGCCGCTCATCGCGGCCGCGCGGCGCAGCCCGGTCAGACCGCCATGCGCCTCGTAATCCGCAAGGTTCAATGGGTCGATCACGCCGCAGCGTGCAAAGGTCAGCCGCGTCTGACGCGCGAAGAACGGGATATCCTCGACCGGCCCCAGGCTTTCCAGAGCACCGTCCAGCAAAGCGGGTACATCCGCCGCACCAATCGGCCCGTAGGCCTGACGCCCTTCACCGCGGTCGATCTCGACCAGTGGTTCCAGCCAGATCATGCCGCGCGTGCCGTTGCGCACCAGTTCGATTTCAAGCCCACGGCGCGCGGCCTCGGCGCCGATCGCCTCGGCCACCGTGTCCGCTCCAAGCGCCTTGGCGGCGCTGTCCATCGGTACCCATATCTTCATGCGCCCGCCTCCTTCAGAAGTTCGGACATCCGGGATGCATCGAGACGCCCCACGACCTTGTCGTCCACCATCGCGGCGGGACCGCAGGCGCAAAGCCCCAGGCAATAGACCGGCTCGATGGTCACCGCGCCATTCGCCGTCGTGCCGTGCCATGCGACCCCAAGCTGACTCAAAGCCGCATCAGCCAGCGCGTTCGCGCCCATGGCCTGACAGGCCTCGGCGCGGCAGATCCTGACCACGTGACGACCGGCGGGCACCTCGCGGAAATCGTGATAGAAGCTCATGACCCCATGCAGTTCCGCGCGGGAAATGTTGAGCACATCGCAGATGATCGGCGTCGCGGCCTGCGGGACACATCCGAAATGCTCCTGCAAGGCATGCAGAATGGGCAGCAAGGGGCCTTCCATTTCGGCATGTTCGTCAATGATGGCCCGGATTTCGATATCCTCGGCCCGTGGCTCTGCGCTTTGCATGGCTTTCCTCAACTCCGGTCCTCTGCGGTCCCGATACCAGACCAAATCCACACCCCTACAATCAATATCGCTATTCCGTGGCCCGATCAGGATTCTCAATCGTTCCAGCGGGGCAAACGGCGCGCCTGCGTAAGAAGCGCGTCGATGACCGGTGTGTGGGGTTCGCGATAGGGGGCGACAAGGCCCACTGAATGCCCCCTTCCCGCACCGGAAAGAGGTATTATTTTCAATGGCTTGCCACCTGCCAAGAAGCGCGCGATATCGGCGGGAAGCACCGTCAGCCAGTCGCCTGATTCCACATTGGACACAAGCGCGACGATGGAATTGGATTCGATCCAGGCCTCCGGCGCGATTCCGGCGTCCATGAAATTCTTGTTGATGATGCGGCGGTTCTGCATGTCAGGGGTCAGAAGACACAGCTTTTGCCCATCCAACTCACCCCATCCGACCGACTTTTGCGAGGCGAATGACGAGCGATCCGAGCAGACCAGCATGTATTCCTCGTGATAGAGATGCTCGGTGCTGACGCGGCCCATCGGTTCGTTGTCGATGTAGGATATTCCGATATCGGCCTCGAAATTCTCGAGCATGGTCAGGATATCGCGCGACGTCCGGGACAGGATCGTGAACCGCACGTTGGGATGCTGGTCGTTGAAGATCGCCGACAGCCGCGCCGCCCAGGTCAGCGCCGTCGGGATCGCCGCGATCCTCACCCGACCGGACAGGCCATGCCGGGTATTGCGCATCTCGTCCTTCAACTGGCGCGCGTCCCCGACGATGCGGCGCGCCCAGACCAGCGCGCTCTGCCCCTCGGGGGTCAGCCCGCCAAAGCGCGAGCCGCGAAAGATCAACTGCACGCCAAGCTGTTCTTCCAACTGCTTGATTCCCGCCGACAAGGTGGGCTGCGTCACCCCCAGGCTGTCGGCTGCCCGACCGAAATGGCGCTCCCGGGCCACGGCGATGAACATTTCAAGCTTGTCGAGCATGATAGAAAATTCCAATCGAAAAGCTGTTGATTGATTGCACCTCGGGCAATGGAGCAAGCGCTGTGCGCCGTCAACACCTTGCCATGCAACGTGCCGCAAATCGAGCCTCGCGCGCCGTATCCCGCCGCGGAAATGGTCGTCCGGGGCGCAGGATCACGCGCGCCCCGGACCGTTGCGATCATTCCACAGGCACGGCCGCCAATTCGGCCTCGTCGTGGTGATGGTGCTCTTTCACGGGCCTCATGACGAGGTTGGCGAAGAATGCCACCACCAACAGCGCCGCCATGCAATACATCGTTGTATTGTAGAGGCTTGGCGTCGGGTCGATGGTGCCCTCAGGCGCGATCTCCATCAGTCGCGAGATCGTCACGGTCTTGGCAGCGACCAGCTGGTCCAGTTGCGCGAGCGGCGCGCCGAACTTCTCGGCAAACGCCGCCGGATCGACTTTGGCAGCGAGATCGTTGATCGCGCTGGTGACCGACATCTGTCGCAGCGACGTGATTGCCAGCGGGCCAAGCACACCCGCCGTCGACCATGCCGTCAGCAGCCGCCCGTGGATGCCCCCCACATGCATCGTGCCGAACATGTCGGCCAGATAGGCCGGGATCGTCGCGAACCCGCCGCCATACATCGAGAAGATGATCATCGTCGCAGCATAGAAACCGATCAGGTAGATCATGGCCGGATTGCTGGCGACAGCCGTGGCGAAGTAGGGAATCGACAGATACAGCAGCGTGCCCAGAACGAAGAAGCACATATAGGTCGCCTTGCGCCCGATGTAATCCGAGGTCGAGGCCCAGAAGAACCGGCCAACCATGTTGAAGACCGAAATCATCAGAACATAGGTCGAGGCAAAGGCCGCGGTGACGACCAGCGGCATCACCGTCCCGAAAATCTCCGACATCATCGTCTTGGCCACGCCGATCACACCGATCCCCGCGGTCACGTTGAAACACAGCATGACCCACAGCTGCCAGAACTGAGGTGTCTTGATCGCCTGGTCGATATGCACGTCATTCTGGGTGACAAGCCCCGAGCGGCTGGGTTTCGGCTCCCATCCTTCGGGCTTCCAGTCCTTTGCGGGGACACGATATTGGAAGGCCGCGATCACCATCACGATGAAGTAGACCACACCGAGCGTCATGAAGGTCTGAGCCGCGCCGGTGTCACCGGTCCCGACGACATAGACCCCGGCCTCGCTTCCGAGTTCGGCCGCCTGCGCCGCCGAGGCGATGACCACCTCGACCTTACCGGCCGCAGTTTCGGCGAAGATCCGGCCGTTCTCGACCATCGTCGTCACGGCATCCTGAGCACCCAGATACTCGGGCGTGGTCTCGAACAGGTTCAACAGCCACCCCTTGACCGGGGCCGCGATCATCGCGCCGCCGCCGAAGCCCATGATCGCCATGCCCGTTGCCATGCCGCGCCTGTCGGGGAACCAGCGGATCAGGGTCGACACCGGCGAGACATAGCCAAGCCCCAGACCGCAACCGCCGAAGACCCCATAGCCAAGGTACACCAGCCAAAGCTGATGCGACGCGATACCAAACGACCCGAGGATAAAGCCACCACCCCAGAGCAGGGCTGCGACCACGCCCACCATCCGCGGGCCGACCTCTTCCAGCCACTTACCTGCAAAGGCAGCGGCAAGGCCCAGGAACACGATGGCGACAGAAAAAATCCAGACGACCGATCCAAGGCTCCAATCCTCGGCGGCAGGCGCCACGACGCCCAACTGGCGTGTCAGTGGCGGGTTGAAGACCGACCAAGCATAGACCGAGCCGATGCAAAGATGGATCGCGATCGAAGCAGGCGGCACCCGCCAGCGATTGTAGCCGGGTCTGGCGACGATGTGGTCCTTGTAAAGGAACCCCAATGCCCCTCCTGAGCGTGCATTGCTCATGACAAATTTCCTCCCATTGATGTGCCTGGCGCGCTTCCTGGCCTCCACCCAAAGCTCGCCAACATTGCGGCATGCTGTTGCATGCCCGCAAAAACAGTTCGCCAAGCGCAACCAAGTCTGTCAATATATTTATTGTTTTATATCAATATCTTAGATGGACTTTTTGACGCTCCGGCGGGCTTGGACCAGGTGTGACCGGGACTTTCTGTCGGTCGCTCGTCACCAGACCGGCTCCAACCGGGACATTCTGTCCAAACCGGGGGCTTTCGTGGATTTGCGAAGAAAGTCGCGATGTGCCGGGACATTGCCGGGTCAGCTGCGCCTTCACCTCAGTCGACCGGGGGCTCTTGCGCCGATTCACCCCTGCGCTGGAATGCGGCGGGTATCAGACGCCCCAGGCGGCACATTTGCGTTCGATGGTCTTTCGCGACACGCCCAGCCGTTTCGCCGCCTCGGTGCGATTCCCGCCAACCTGCTCAAGCGCGCGCAGGATCTCGCGGCGCTCAACCTGGTCCAGCGGCACGATCTGCTGATCGGTCATGTCATTTCCGAGCGTCTCCAGCGGAAAGCTCCCGAAAATCAGTGACCGCTCGATGAAGTTGCGCAATTCACGGATGTTGCCGGGCCAAGTATGCCGCAGGATAGCCGCCCGTGTCGCGGTATCGATCTCAAGACGCTCCAGCCGCAGGCGCGATGCGATTTCCTCAAGAAACAGCTCGGCCAGTTCGATCACGTCGGTCTCCCGGCGGTTGAGCGGCGGCATCCGGATCTCGACAACGTTCACGCGAAACAACAGGTCCTCACGAAAACGCCCCGCTCGGACCTCTGCCGTCAGGTCGCGGCTGGTCGCCAGAACAAAGCGCAGGTCGAGCTGGATGTCCCTCTCCGTGCCGACCGGACGGATCAGCCCATCCTCAAGCACCCGCAGCAGCGCTGATTGGGCAGCGGCATCGAGTTCCGATATCTCGTCGAGGAACACCGTGCCGCCCTGCGCCGAGGCCAGCAACCCCTCGCGCCCACCCTGTGCACCCGGAAAGGCGCCGGGCGCATGGCCGAACAGTTCGATTTCAATCATCTCGGCGGGGATCGACCCGCAGGAGATCGGCACGAATGGCATCTTGGCGCGTGACGAATGCGCATGGAGGTGCCGGGCAGCCACTTCTTTCCCGGTGCCCGACGCACCCGTGATCAGCACCGGGGTCGAAACATTCTCGACACGAGCAAGGGTCTGGCGCACGGATTCGATGACTTCGGAACTTCCGATCAGTTCATGACGCCGTTTGCGGCCGATGTCGGTTGCGTCAAGTTCGCGTTGAAGCAGCATGTTCTCGCGCCGCAAGCGCGACATTTCTATCGACCGCTGGATGGCGTTCAGCAGCTGGTTCGAGCGGAACGGCTTGAGTATGAAATCCGAGGCCCCCGCCCGCATGGCTTCGATCGCCGTCTCAAGGTCCGCATAGGCGGTCACCATGATGGTATCGGTGAACCCGCCCTTGCTGCGTTCCTCGGCCAGCCATTCGATGCCTTTGCGCTCGGGCATTATATTGTCGAGAATCATAACGTCGTAATGGCGTTCGGCGAGGCAGGCACTGGCGGCCTTGGCGTCGGCGGCCTCTGCGACATGGGCGCAGAAGGGTTCGATCGTCTTCATCATGAAATTGCGCATGCCGGGTTCGTCATCGACGATCAGCACGCTGGCATTGCCAAGGCGCTCGCCCCACTGCTTGTCCGGGATCGTGTCGGTTGAATCCAAGGCCCCCTCCGTTCAGGCGCCATAATGGTCAAACAGATCGCTCAGACCAGCCATTTTTTCGATCCGCTCCGCCTTGATCCGCGCAGCCGATGAAAACAGGCAAAACCGATAGGGCGGGGCGATGAAGGGCCTGCCTTCGACGCGTCCCCGCCCCTGCCCGACCGGTTTCGTCAGGCTTGCACGGCTTTCATGAAACGGTCGCGGATGACGACCGGGTCCATCGTGATGACAGGCATCTTGGCGTTGCCGCTTTCGCACTTGCAGACGATGACCGTCATCTTGCGGGCATCAAGCGCCTCTTGCAGGACGCGCCCGGTATCTTCGGCTTGGCATTCGATAACGCGTTCGCATCCGCAGGCCTCGGCCACCTTGGCCAACGATGTCTTGCGCCCGGCATAGGTAGGCTGATCGCCGGTCGACCCATATGAGCCATTGTCGATGATCAGCAGGATGTAGTTATCCGCGACGTTGTTGGCGATGGTCGGCAATGTCCCCAGATTGGTCAGGACCGAGCCGTCCCCATCGATGACCACAACCGGCTTGGGCTGCGCGAGCGCAAGGCCAAGGCCGATCGACGACGCCAGGCCCATCGTCCCGAGCATGTAGAAATTCGTTGGCTGGTCATCGATGGCATGCAGCTCCTGGCTGGGAATGCCGATATTGCACACGACAAGCTCGTCACGAAGAATCGGGGCGATTTCCTTCAGGATTTCGGAACGGATCATCTCAATAGCCTCCCCAGAAGCTGGCATCGGTCAGGATCGCGACCGGCTTGTTGCACATGAATGTAAACTCAAGAATCTTCGGCAGCTCGGCGACATCCGCCTGATGGTGGAAATGGTAGGTCGGGATATGCATCTGCGCCAGCAAGGCCTTGGTGTGCACTGCCATTTCGACCTGACAGGCCACCGGCTCGCCCAGTTCACCGCGATAGGAAATCAGCATCGGCAGCGGCATCCGGTAGAACTGCGTCAGTGTCGCCAGCGTGTTCAGCGTCACCCCGAGCGCCGTGTTCTGCATGATGATCGCAGGGCGTTTCCCGCCCATCCAGGCGCCCGCGCACAGGCCCATCCCCTCGTCTTCCTTGTTTGACGGGACATGCGCGATCTCAGGGCGCCGATCAATCTCGTCGATCACGCCTGCAAGCTGCTTGCAGGGCACGGTGGTGACGAATTCGATCTTGCTGGCGACCAGATCGTCAGTAATTCGGGTATCTATGGACATTGGCGGTCTTTCACCTTTTCAAGAAGTTCAGAGCCAGCCAATGTCGCGCCGTCGCGACGCCGATGGATACGATACCACCGCGCCCGGCACCACGCACCGGCCGGGACGGCTGACTGCGCGGAATGCTAATCGGCTGTCGCCGCGTGAACAATGGGTTTCTTGCCCGCTGCCGCCAACGCACCCGGGGAAAGTGGGTCGGACTCTCTCGGTGCGGGTCCGTGATTGGGATTGACACTGCCACATTCTCCGCGCGTAAATGTGGCACAACACAAACCGCTGTCATGAAAGTTTCGTGCGCGCATGGCATGCGGATACGGCTATTCAAATCACCAGACGGGGACCAACATGAAGACGACATCGAACCAAGTGACGCTCGCCACCGCGATTGCGGGCCTTCTGGCACTGAGCCAACCCGCTGCGGCAGAAACGCTCCGCCTGCTGACATGGGGTGGCTATGCGCCCGAAAACGTGGTGGCGAAATTCGAAGAGGAAACCGGCCACAGTGTCGAGGTGACCCTTTCAAACAACGAAGAGATGATCGCCAAGCTGCGCGCGACCGGCGGCGGCGGCTTTGACCTTGCCCAGCCCAGCCAGGACCGGATCGCCGGACCGCAGGCCGAGTTCGGCATCTACAAGCCGATCGACCTCTCGAAGATCGACGCCTCGCAATTCATTCCCTCGATGCTCGAGGCGACCAAGGCGAACACCACCGTGGATGGCAACGTCTATGGCGTGCCGCATGTCTGGGGAACCTCGGGTCTTGTCCTGAACACCGCCGAAGCCGGCATGGTCAAGGACTACACCGACCTTTGCGCACCCGAGGTGGCCGGCAAGGTATCCTACCGCCTGCGCCGCCCGACCCTGATCGGCTTTGCCTTCTCGATGGGGATGGATCCGTTCGCCGCCTATGGCGACGAGGCCGCCTATACCGAGATCATGGAAAAGGTCGAAGCCAAGCTGATCGAATGCAAACCCAACGTGAAGGCCTACTGGAGCGGCGGTGACGAGCTGATGAACCTCATGCGTTCGGGCGAGGCCGTTGCGGCGATGGCATGGGATACCGGCGGCTGGAAGCTGAACGAGGACAATGCGGACGTGACCTTCGTCGCCCCGACATCGGGCGCACTGGGCTGGATCGACACCTTCGTCCTGCCCGCCAAGGGCAGCGCGGACGATGCCGCCTATGACTGGATCAACTTCGTCATGCGCCCCGAGGTCTCGGCGATGATCACCGAAGCGGCGGGCAACTTCACCGCGTCGAAAGGTGCCGACGAGTTCGCCTCGGACGAACTGAAGGCCAAGTATCAGGCCAGCTTCCCGCCTGAGGCCGTTGACAACATCAAGTGGTATCCCCCGGTTCCCGCAGGCCTCGAGGTGATCGAGGGCGGCGTTCTCGACCGCGTCAAAGCGGCGAACTGAGGCTGATCAATTTCAGGAGGCCCCCGCTCCTACGGCGGGGGCCTCTTCTTTGTGAAGGACCACGACGACATGACAATTCCCGATCTCGAATGCACCGACCTGACGAAACGTTTCGGCGACACCAGCGCCGTCGAGAACGTCTCCTTCGAAGTGCCGCCGGGGTCGTTCTTTTCCATCCTCGGGCCATCGGGCTGCGGCAAGACCACGATCATGCGGATGATCGCGGGATTCCTTGCCCCCACCAGCGGCGATATCCGGATCAAGGGCCGCTCGGTGCTGGACGCGCCGCCCAACAAGCGCCCGGTCAACATGGTCTTCCAGCATCTCGCGCTGTTCCCGATGATGAACATCGCCGACAATATCGGCTACGGGCTGCGCCGTCAGGGCGTGTCCAAACCTGAAATCACCCGCAAGGTGGGTGAGGTCCTGGAACGGATCGGCCTGCCCGATATCGGCGAACGCAAGGTCGATGAGCTGTCGGGCGGCCAGAAACAGCGGGTCGCCATCGCCCGCTGCATGGTGCTGGAACCCGATGTGCTGCTGCTTGACGAACCGCTTGGCGCGCTCGACCTGAAGCTGCGCGAACATATGAAGATCGAACTGAAGGCACTGCAGAGCGCGTTTGACACGACCTTCGTCTACATCACACACGACCAGAGCGAAGCATTGGTCATGTCGGACAATATCGCAGTGATGAACGCCGGCCGCTTCGAACAGATCGGCAGCGCGCGCGACCTCTATTACCGCCCTGAAACGCCTTTCGTCGCCAGCTTCGTCGGCGACAGCAACCGCTGGCGCGGGCGCGTCGTCTCGGTGTCGGGCGACAACCTGCGCCTGCGCAGCGAAAGCGGGCTCGATCTTTGCGGCAACAGCCACGGCCGCCCCGTCTCGGATGGCGACGAGGCCGAGATATTCGTGCGCCCCGAGGCGATCCGCCTTGGCCGTGGCGAAGCCGACATCGCCCATTTCGACAACCGCCTGTCGGGCCGGGTCACCAGCCTCCTGTTCAACGGCGCCGCCAGCCGTATCCTTCTGCGTCCCGACAGTGGCGGCGAGGAAATCGAGGTCGCCCTGCCCCAGTCGGGCGAATTCGCGCATCTGTCGCGTGGCGACACCGTGCATGTCGGATGGTCCAGCGATCAGGGCAACTGTTTCGCGACGGAGACAGGCTGATGCAGGCGGCGCATCGACTGGGCTTCGTGCTGCTTCTGACGCCGCTTCTTCTGTGGCTTTCGTTGCTGATCCTCATTCCGCATGTCGACATGTTCCTCGTGTCGCTGCGCGAACGTGTCGGGGTCGGTGAATATGCCACCAGCCTCGCCAATTACCGCAGTTTCATCGACGAACCGCTGTATCTCTGGACCTTCGCGCGCACGGCGGTCATGTCGGTGATGGCCACCGCGCTGACGCTGCTGATCGGCTTTCCCGTCGCCTATTACATCGCCAAGATGGCGCGTGGGCGGGTGCGCTCGGCGCTGTTTCTGCTCTGTCTCGTGCCGTTCTGGGTCTCGGAACTGGTGCGCACCTTCGGCTGGATGATCCTTCTTCGCGAAACGGGCCTGTTCTCGTCGCTGCTGCAATGGGCCGGGCTGGTCGATGGGCCGGTCGAGATGCTTTACAACGATGTCGCGATCATGGTCGGGCTGGTCTATACCTCGATGCTGTTCATGGTGGTCCCGCTGGTGACGACGCTCGACAGCCTCGACGACTCGGTTATCGAGGCCGGTTACGACCTTGGCGGCTCCGGCCCCTCGATCCTGCGCGAGATCGTCATCCCCCATGCCATGCCCGGCATCGTGTCGGGCTCGATCGTGGTGTTCATGCTGTCGCTGGGCAATTACCTCACCCCGATCATGCTTGGCGGCAAGGACAGCCTCTGGTTCACCGAGCTGATCTATTCGCAGTTCATCGTCCGCTTCAACTGGGAGTTGGGCGCCGCCTTCGGCTTCATGCTGCTGATCCTGTCGTCGGTCATTGTCTGGGGCACGCTTCGGCTGACCGGGCAGACGCTCGAAAAGACAATGGGATAAGGAGAGGCGCGCGATGATCCCCACGATCCCCCAAAACCGCACGATCCGCGCCGCCTACATGGCCTATGTCGTGCTGTTCTTCCTCTACCTCGCGCTGCCCCTGGCGGTGGTCGCGGTCTTCGCCTTCAACGACAGCCAGTTCCCCTCGCTGCCCTGGGAGGGGTTCACCTGGGCCTGGTTCTTCGGCGACGAAAGACCGATGATCGGGGTGTTTCACGAGCGTCCCATCCTGCGCGCCATCGGCACATCCGCCTTCGTCGGGCTGTGCGTTTCGGTGCTGGCCGTGGCAGTGGGCACCACCAACGCCTTTCTGTTCAACCGCTACGAGTTTCGCGGGCGGGGGTTGCTGTACGTTCTGATGCTTCTGCCGCTGGTCATTCCGGGTATCGTTCTGGGCATCTCGATCCTGGTATTTTCCTCCACCGTCGCCAATGCCGCATGGGACATGGCGAATCTCGACCTTCAGGCATTGCGTCCCGGACTCGTTCTGGTGGTGCTGGGGCAGTTTTCCTTCATCACCACGATCGCGACGCTGGTGATCGCCGCACGGCTTCAGAAATTCGACCGCACGCTGGAAGAGGCCGCGCTCAACCTTGGTGCCGGTCGCCTGACGGCGGTGCGCACCATCACCATTCCGTTCCTCATGCCCGCCATTGTCGGCGCCTTCGTGGTGGCCTTCCTGATGAGCTTCGAGAATTTCAACACGACGCTTATGCTGGTGGGCTCCGACGCGCCGCTGACCATCGCCATGTTTGACCGCCTCAAGGAGGGATCGACACCGTTGCTGAACGCGGTCTCGCTTCTGCTGATGGTGGGATCGAGCCTGCTGGCGCTGGTCATGATCCTGTTCCAGCGCCGATAACTCCAACCCGGCCAGCCCCACCGATCCGGCTTGCGAAAAGACACGGGGTTGAAAGACCGTTTTACGGCTGCCATATCCCCCGGCATATCGAAACATCATGTCCGCTTAACCCATTTCATGGGCCGGGAGGCTTTTTTTGACTGACAAGATCGTTGCTGAAAACCTTTCCAAGGTGTTCGGAGACGACCCGCGCGAGGCGCTCGAACTCATCCGCCAGGGCAAGACCAAGGACGAGGTTCTTGCCCAGACCGGACAGACAATCGGAGTCCATTCCGTCGATTTTTCCGTCGCCGAAGGCGAAGTCTTCGTCGTCATGGGCCTTTCCGGGTCAGGCAAATCCACCCTGGTGCGCATGCTGAATCGCCTCGTTGAGGCCAGCGACGGCGCCATTTATCTCGACGGCGAGGATGTCTGCACCGCCAATCCCTCGGCGCTGCGCAGGCTTCGGCTAGAAAAGATCACGATGGTCTTTCAGCATTTCGCGCTTTTCCCGCACAAGACGGTTCTCGAGAATGTTGAATATGGCCTCAAGATCGCGGGCGTCCCGGCGAGCGACCGGCATGAGCGCGCCCGCGACGCGCTTGACAAGGTCGGGCTGTCTGCCTGGGGTGATCGCCGTCCAGCGGCCCTCTCGGGCGGGATGCAACAGCGCGTCGGCTTGGCGCGCGGACTCGCGGTCGACCCCGAGATCCTCTTGATGGACGAGCCCTTTTCGGCACTCGATCCGCTCATTCGCAGGGACATGCAGAACGAATTGCTGGTCCTCCAGCGCGAGCTGAAGAAGACCATCGTCTTCATCACCCACGACCTTGACGAGGCCCTGACCCTCGGCGACCGGATCGCCATCATGAAGGAGGGCCGTTTCGTTCAGGTCGGCACGGCCGAAGAGATCGTCGGCAACCCGGCGGATGACTATGTCGCCGCCTTCACGCAGGATATCGACCGCGCGCGTGTGTTCGATGCAGGCCGTGTCATGGACGTGCCCGAGGCGCTCGACCTTGACGCCGACGATCCCTCCACCGCACGTCAGCGGCTTGACGACCTTGGCCGCGACAGCGTGCATGTGCTGGCCAAGGGCGCGCTAGCCGGGATCATAACCCGCCGTTCCCTCTCGCAGGTCGAGGGCCGGCGCAATGCTTCGCTGGACGATGCGCTGCAAAGCGAGGCCCCGACCGCGCGGCCCGAGACGCGTCTCTCCTCGCTTTACGGCGCGTGCCGCTCGGGCCTGCCGGTCGCCATTGTCGACGACAGCGGTGATTTCGTCGGCGTGGTCACGCCCGAAGCCGTGTTCGACCTTCTCGCACAAGACAACACCAATCCAGGCGAGTCCGGCGAACCCGCTGACGCCGCGCCTGCGTTTTCGGCGTGAACGGGAGAAACGACCATGTGGCAACCATCCGATAGCTTTGAAATCCCGCTCGACACCTGGGTCGAGGCCGGTATCAAGGACTGGCTCGTGCCGAATTTCCGCGAGGTCTTTCAGGCGGTCCAAACCCCCATCGCGTTGGTGCTCGATGGGTTCGACATGGGTCTTCAGGCCATCCCGATGCCGATATTCACCATCGTCATTGCGCTTGTCGCCTGGAGTGTCGCCAGCCGAGGCCTGGCGGCATTCACCCTTGTCAGCCTGGCTTTGGTCGATCTGATCGGCGTCTGGTCGCAGACCATGACCACGCTGGCGATGATCCTGACCGCGGTGCTGTTCTGCGCGCTTGTGGGCGTGCCCCTCGGGATCGCGGCGGCGCGCCGCGACGGGTTTGAAAAGGGCATCCGCCCGGTGCTCGACATCATGCAGACCATTCCGCCCTTCGTTTACCTCGTGCCGATCGTGATGCTGTTCGGCGTCGGCATGACGCCGGGGATCATCGCCACGATCATCTTTGCGCTTCCGCCAATCATCCGCCTTACCAATCTGGGCATCCGCTCGGTCCCCGCCGACCTGATCGAGGCCGCCTACGCCTTCGGCTCGTCGCCAAGGCAGGTGCTCTGGGAAGTGCAGTTGCCGCTGGCGCTGCGCACGATCATGGCGGGGCTGAACCAGACCCTGATGCTCGCGCTTTCGATGACCGTGATCGCGGCCCTGATCGGCGCGGGCGGGCTTGGCCTGACGGTCTATACCGGGCTGGGGCGGCTTGATGTCGGTGCGGCCACCGAAGGCGGCCTCGGGATCGTGCTGCTGGCGATGATCCTCGACCGGATCACTCAGGCGCTCGGCAGCGATGCAACCCGGCAGTCGCCGGGGCTGCTGGAGACACTTAAATCGTTCTTTCGCAAACGGGCACCGGCAACGTCGTCGCATGGCTGACGCCGAAGCGTACCCGTGACACCCATCCCATGCGGTCATGCGCTGCCGGCATGACTGCTGATCCGCCCCCGGCGCGCGAAACGCCGGCGTGGCGACAATCCGAGAAGAAGGAGGACTTTCGCGATGATCAACAAGAAAGCGATCCTGAAGACCACGACCACGATGGCCGTTGCTGCCCTTGTGGCGATGCCCGCCGCGACGGCAGCCCAAGAGAAAAGCATGCCCGGCGAAGGCGTCAGCATCGACATGGCGCGCGCCGGCTGGGATACGGGCTGGTGGCAGGCCGAAATCTACAGCCAGTTGCTTCAGGAACTGGGCTACGAGGTGTCGCGCATCACCACGCTCGACAACCCGCCCTTCTACCAGACCGTGGCGCAGGGCGATGTGGACCTCTGGGTGAACGGCTGGTTCCCGCTGCACAACTCCTACGAGGACGCCTTTGAGAACGGCGCCGAAAAGATCGGTTATGTCGCCAAGGGCGGTGCGCTTCAGGGCTACCTGATCGACAAGAAGACGGCCGAAGAGCATGACATCACCTATGTCTCGGACATCACCAAGGACGAGAACCAGGAACTTTTCGACGCCGATGGCGACGGCAAGGCCGATCTTGTCGCCTGCCCGCCGGGCTGGGGATGTGAAACGGTGATTTCGCACCATTTCGAGGCCTATGAATGGGGCGATGACTTCAACGCCATCAAGGCCGGGTATTCCGCGTCGATGGCCGATGCGCTTGGCCGGTTCCAGAGCGGTGAGCCGATCTTCTTCTATACCTGGACGCCGAACTGGACCGTGGGCGAACTGACGCCCGGCGAAGACGTCGTCTGGCTTCAGATGAAGGAAACCAAGCTGCCCGAGGACCAGGCGGATCTGGCCGATGCCACCACCGTCGAGGACCTCGAAGGCTGCCGTGGCGAACAGCCCTGTGATCTGGGTTGGCCCGCCAACGACATCCGGCCCGTGGCGAATTCGGAATTCTTGGAAGAGAACCCGGCAGCCGCCGAGCTTCTGCGCCAGGCCAGCATTCCGATCAGCGCCATCTTCGATCAGAACGCGAAGATGAACGAAGGTGCCGACAGCCCCGAGGATCTGGAACAGCAGGCCTCGGCCTGGATCGAGAACAACCGCGACAAGGTCGACGGCTGGCTCGATGCCGCGCGCGACGCGGCCAGCATGTAACGGTGAAGGTCCGGCCGGGGTTTCAACGCGAAATCCCGGCCGCCCCGCGACTTGTGGCATTGCCCGCGCGCCCATTCGGGTGCGCGGGCATTTTCGTTTTAGGTTCCCAGCCTGCGGCACAACGTGGGATCAGGGATGAACCCTCGCCACGCCGGGCGCAGTCGCATAGAACCGGTGCGGCAACATGCCGGCAAGCCTAGGCGCGACCGGTCCTGATTCAGTGAAACGAGGCTGCCCCGTGACGACATCATCCGCCCCGCCCCGCCCCATCGCCGCCACCATCGCCACCGTGATCCGGGACCAACAGGTGCTGCTCGTGCGCCGCGCCAATCCCCCTGATGCGGGCCGCTGGGGCTTTCCGGGGGGCAAGATCGAGCCGGGCGAAACCATCAGCGATGCTGCGCTGCGCGAACTCTTCGAGGAAACCGGCACCAAGGCCGAGGCTGAGCGCATTTTCACCGCTGTCGATGTCTTCGAGCCCGGCGGCGATGGCGCGCTTGGGCGTCACTTCATCCTGATTGCAGTGCTGTGTCGCTGGATCTCGGGAGACCCGGTCGCGGGTGACGACGCGCTCGAGGCGCGCTGGTTCGACCTCGAAGCGCTCGACGGGGACGATATCGTGCTCAGCCTCGATGTCGCCCGCGTCGCCCATGAGGCCGCGGCACTGCGCCTTGCATGACACCGGAAAACAAAGATGCCCGCCAAGACTGGCGGGCATCCATTTCCACTTGATCGCAGTGCTTACTTCACGCACTCGCGCAGCGCTTCGACATCGGGACCATTGGGCGTGCGGCCCAGGTTGAACGGTGCCGACGCGTCGCGCCACTGAGCATAATCGTTCACGTATTCCATCATGCTCAGATAGACCTTGGCCGAGTTGGGATTCTCGCAGGCGGTCTCGATGATCACCTCGTTGGCCATTTCCTGAACGCGGGCCAGCGTCTCGTCGTCATAGCGGTTGATTTCGACGGCTTCGTCGAATTTCGCATAGGCTTCGGTGGCGCGCTTCTCGGTGAAGGCAAGCGACCAAACCAGCGTCGCATCTGCCGCGATCTTCAGTTTCTCTTGCGTTTCGGGGCTCAGCGCGTCCCAGGCGGACTTGTTGATCATCACGCCGAACACCGATGCGGACTGGTGCCAACCGGGCGTCGCCCAGTATTTCGTGACCTGCTGGAAGCCACCCGACCAGTCGACATTCGGGGTCGAGAATTCGGCACCGTCGATCACGCCGCGTTCCAGCGATTGATAGATCTCGCCGCCCGCCATCGACACCTGGTTGCCACCGAGACGCTCAAGCAGCTTGCCCTGTTCGAGGCCCGAAAGACGCAGGCGCTTGCCTTGCAGGTCGTCGAGGCTGACGATCGGCTCGTTGGTCCGGAAACCGGATTCATTGTTGGTCACGCCATAAGGCAGATAGACCATCCCGTAATTGCCGTAGATCTCGTTGTAGAGCTCGGCACCGCCCCATTGCTGAATCCAGTTCACATAGTCGATCGCATTGAACAGGCTGGGCGTTGTCGCCAGCGGCGAGAACGCCGAGTCGCGCCCGGCCCAGTAACCCGGCCAGTCGGCACCGGCCTGAATGGTGCCGGATTCAACCGCGCCGAAGACCTCGCCCGAGGGGACGATCGCGCCGCCTTCAAAGAATTCGATGGTCAGCTCACCGGCAGTCAGCTTGTTCGCCAGGTCGACGAAATGCCGGTCGGTCTCGATCAGCTCCAGCGACGACGGCCAGGTCGTCGTCATGGTCCAGCTCTCCTGTGCGGTCGCCTGCGCGGCCAGCGCGCCGGCAGCTCCTGCGGCGAAAACAAATGCTTTAATGGTCATTCTCTTCTCCCTTTCATGGTTTAGAGGTCACTTCGTATAAAGAACATCCGGCAGCCACGTAACGAGCGCCGGGAACGCCGCCACAAGCACGCACATCGCGACGATCAGCCCGATAAACGGCAGCACGCCGCGGATGATCGCACCAGTGCGCACCTCACGCGGGGCAATGGCGCGCAGATAGAAAAGCGCATAGCCGAATGGTGGCGTCAGGAACGAGGTCTGCAGCACCACCGCCATCAGCACGACGAACCAGAGCAAGTTGACATCCGGCATCTCCTGAATGATCGGCAGGAAGATCGGGAAGGACAGCAGCACGATCCCGGTCCAATCAAGGAACGCCCCGAGGATGAACACGATCACCATCATCATGGTGATCAGCATCCAGGGTTCCATATCCATTGCGCGGATCAGCTCTTGGGTGGCGCGCAGCCCGCCGGTGATGTTGAACACCCCGGTAAAGGCGGTGGCGCCGACGACGATGAACAGGATCATCGCCGATGTCCGCCCGGTCTCCAGCATCGCGCCGTAAAAGGTGCCGAGCTGGAACTTGCCGCGCAGGATCACGATCAGCAGCGCCAGTGCCGCGCCAATCGCCGATGCCTCGGTCGCGGTGGCGATCCCCGCCAGCAGCGAGCCGAGAATCCCGAAGATCAGTACCAGCGGCGGCATCGCCTCAAGCACCAGCATCCGCATCAGCGCGGAGCGGCCGATCTTCTCGTCGGGCTCGACCGCGGGTGCCAGATCAGGGCGCAGAACCGAGATCACGTAGACGTAAAGCGCGTAGCTAAGGCCAAGCAACACACCCGGAAGCATCGACCCCGCGAACAGCTCGCCCACCGACAGGGGCGAATAGCTGGCCATCAGGATCAGCATGATCGACGGCGGGATCAGGATGCCAAGACAACCCGAGGCCGCGATCACGCCGGTGGTCAGCGTCTGGGAATAGCCATATTGCAGCATCGGGCGGAGGGCCATCACGCCCATAACGGTGATCGACGCGCCAATGATGCCCGTCGTCGCCGCCAGCAGGATCGAGATGAACACCACCGCCAGCGCCAGACCCCCGCGCACCCGGCTCATCAGCAGGCGCAGGGTCTCGAACATTCGGTCCGTCACGCCTGAATCCGACAGGAATCGCGCCATCAGCACGAAAAGCGGAATAGCGATCAAGGTGTAGTTATCCAGCACATCACCGAAGATGCGGTTGATCACGATGCCAAGCACCATCGGCTTCCCGGCGATGATCGCCGTCAGCACGGCGGTGCCACCCAGGACAAAAGCCAGCGGATGCCCGAGGAACAGGCCCGAGATCAGCAGGCCGAACATCAGGACGGCAATGAGTTCGGGGTTCATTCAGAGGCCTCCTGCCGGTCGAAAATCAGTTTGATGACCTCGGCGACGCCTTGCAGCATCAGCAGGCCCGCCGCCAGGCACATGGCCATCTTGAGCGGATAAACCGGCATCTGGATCGCCCCATAGGTCACCTCGCCCTGCGCCCAGGAGCGCGCGGCGAATTCCCAGGATCGCGTCAGGAAAACCCAGGTGAAAGGAAAGAAGAAGACCACATAACCCAGCAGGTCCGCCACCCGCTGCGCACCGCGGCCCAGCTTCTCGGTAACGATGTCCACCCTGACATGCGCCTTGTGGCGCAGGGCATATCCACCGAGCATCACGAAATAGAAGCCGAACATCTGCTTTGCGACGTCGAAGGCCCACCTGGTCGGCTCGTTGAAGACATAGCGCAGGACCACATCGTAGATGATGATCGCCGCAAAGCCGACTGCGAAGACGGAAACGATCCGTCCTACGACCTCATTCAGCCCGCTGATCGCGCGCACTATCATGAATTTCTCCTCCTTGGCGGTGTCGCACCGCGCAGAATCACCACCCGCACCGACCATCCGCCGTCATCGCGAGACTGGCGTGAATCAATAGGGAGTTCAAGCGTATCAGTGCGCAATTGCATACAGACCACGGCGGCGAAACGCCGCTCTTGGATCGCATCCTGCCCACAGATTGGCGCGGGGGCTCGATCCCTCTCACGCGGTCAGTTCGCGGGTCAACCGACGGGCGATCATTACCGCACCCAACGACAGCGCGACGCACCACGCGCCCATGAACAGGCACTGTGTCGGAAAGTCGATTCCGGCGTCGATCAGAATGCCGGTCAGGCCGGGGCCGATCGCGGTCGAAACCACCATGATCGTTGTCGCCAGCGACCGGATCGCGCCCAGATGTCGGGTTCCATACGCCACCGGCAGCAACACACCCCAGAGAGCCCCGGCCATGCCCTGGGTAATCCCGATCACCCCGAGCGCCACATGCCACGCGACGACCTCTTCTGCGGGCCAGATCAACGCAATTCCCAGTCCCATCGGCAACAGCAGGACCGGCAGCAGGGTCTGCGCCCCGAAGCGGTCTGCCGCCCAACCGGCGGCAAAGGACGCGGCCACCGCGCTTGTTGCATAGGCCGAATATGCCGGCGCCATGCCGACCAGGGTCCAGCCCTTCACATCGGCCACATGGACCTGCTGAAAGAACACCACCGTGCCGATGAATCCCGGCGTCAGCAACATCGGCAACAATGCCGGCAACAGCCAGTGCCGCGCCGCGTCCCGCCGGCTCCATTGACGCCCCATCAGGCCCGGTCTCGCGCCGCCGCCCTCGACTCCCTCTGGCGCGCGCCCCTCGCTCAGCAACAGCCACAAGAGCGGCGCGACCACAAGCAGCAGCAGAACCGCAACGCCGATCCATGTGGGTCGCCAGCCGATCCCGGCAATCGCCAATACCGCCAGCAGCGGGATCACGATCTCGCTGGCGGGGTGGCCCAGGCTGGTGATCGCCACCGCCTGCCCGCGCCGCGCCTCGAACCAGCGCCCCATTGCGGTCATCGCGATATGGCTGAACATGCCCTGCCCGCAGAAGCGCAACAGAAAGATGCACAGGCCCAGAAGCCAGACATCGCGCGCCACCGCCATGCCGAGCGCCGCCAGCGCGAAACCCGTCGCGATCGCCGGGGCCAGCCGCGACAGGCGCATGGTGTCGACAACCGATCCGCGCGAGAACAACAGCGCCGCAGATGCCAGCGTCGCAACCGTGTAAAGACTGCCCCAGCCGCCATCGCTGAGCCCGTATTCGTCCTTGATCGCCCCCGCGAACAGCGAGATGAACCATGTCTGCCCGAAGGCCGAGGCGAAGGTCAGCAGCACCCCACCCGCCAGCCAGCGCAGGTTCTCGCGCAGGAATGTCAGCATGTCGGCTCAGTCCCGCTTGGCTCGCGCGGCTCCCGTCTCATCGCATGATCAGAACCGGCACGCGGCAGGATCGCAGCATCTCTGTCGTGGTCGAACCGATCACTAGGTTGCGCACCCGCGAATGCCCGTATGCGCCCATCACCAACAAGCCATGCGCGCCCTCGATGATGATCTCGCCCAGCACCGCTTCGGGGTCGCCGCTGCGGATCTCGATATCGACATCGCTTCCGCCCGCCTTCAGCGTAGCATGTGCATCCTCAAGCGCCTTGCGCATCTCCGGCGTGTCCTTGCCGGCGAATACCAGCGTCACCCGCAGCCCCACGAAAAGCTCGCTGCGCGCGATGTAATCCACCGCCTTGAGCGACGACGTCCCGCCATCGAAGGCCACCAGAACCTTGTCGATGGGTTTGAATGCGCGGTTGGCGATGAAAACCGGCCGGTGGCTGGCGCGCACGATCCGTTCCAGGTTCGAGCCCAGATGCTCCATCGCCAGCGCGGCCGCCTCGCCGCGCTTGCCGATCACGACCATCTCGCCGCTTTCCTCCTTGGCGGTGACGGTCTCGACCAGATCACCCTGGCGCAGGCGGGTTTCGACCTCGATCGCCCCGTCGCCTTCGACAATCGTCCTTGCGTCATCAAGGATCGCGCGCCCGTGCTCATGCGCAAGCTTGGCACGCGCCTCGTCGAGCTCGGTCAGCTGAGCCAGAAGCGCCGTGCGCGCACCCAGCCGGATCGCGCCGCTCAGGTCCTGGCTTTCGATCCGGTCACGGCGGCCCATGACGTGATAGATCTTCACCTTCCAGTCGTTCTTCCCCGCGATCCAAGCCGCGTGGTGACAGACGCTTTCGGAATAGGCCGAACCGTCGACAAGGGCGATCAATGTGTTCGTGCTCATGGATCCGTTCCTTTTCAGTGGCCCAGCAGGCGATCCATCGCCCCCGGTTTGTCATGGATGGCCAGCCGGTCGACAATCGTCTCCGACGCCTCGTTCATGCCGATGATCTCCACATCAGCCCCCTCGCGACGGAACTTGAGCACGGCCATGTCCACCGCTGCAACCGATGAAATGTCCCAGATATGGGCACGGCTCACATCGATCGTCACTTTCTCGGGCGCTTCCTTGAAGTCGAACGCCTTCATGAAGTCCTCGACAGAGGCAAAGAACAGCTGCCCCTCGACGTGATAGGTGCGATGGATCCCGTCCGCGGTGATCTCGGTGCGCACACGGAACAGCTGCGCGATCTTCCAGGCAAAGAAGATACCCGACAACAGAACGCCCACCAGCACGCCAATGGCCAGGTTATGGGTGTAAACCACGAAGAACACCGTCGCCAGCATCACGATCGAGGACGAGCGCGGATGCTCGCGCAGAGACTTGACCGACGACCATGAAAAGGTGCCGATCGAGACCATGATCATGATCGCCACCAGCGCGGCCATCGGGATGATCGCCACGATATCGCCCAGCACCACGCAGAGGATCAGCAGGAAGATCCCCGCGACAAAGGTCGACAGCCGTCCGCGTCCGCCCGACTTCACGTTGATGATCGACTGCCCGATCATGGCGCAGCCCGCCATCCCGCCGATGAAACCGGTCGCGGTATTGGCCAGCCCCTGGCCCACGCATTCCTGGTTGCGGTCGCTGCTGGTGTCGGTCAGATCATCGACGATCTGCTGGGTCATCAGGCTTTCCAACAGCCCCACCACCGCCACGGCGATGGAATAGGGCATGATGATCCGAAGTGTCTCGAAGGTAAGCGGGATGTCCGGGATCAGAAAGATCGGCAAGGTGTCCGGCAACTGGCCCATGTCGCCGACTGTGCGCACCTCCCAGCCCATGGCCACCGTCAGCAGAGTCAATACGATGATCGTGACAAGCGGCGACGGGATCGCCGTGGTGATGCGCGGGAACAGATAGATGATCGCCAGCCCGCCCGCGACCAGCGCATAGGTCAGCATCGGCACTTTCGACGGGTCGAGTTCCGGCAACTGCGCCATGAAGATCAGGATCGCCAGCGCATTGACGAATCCCGTCATCACCGAACGCGACACGAACCGCATCACATACCCCAATCGCAGGAACCCCGCCACGATCTGCAACAGCCCCGCCATAACAGTCGCCGCCAGCAGGTATTCCAGCCCGTGATCGCGCACCAGCGTGACCATCAGCACCGCCGTTGCCGCCGTCGCAGCCGAGATCATCCCCGGCCGTCCCCCCGTGATCGCGGTGATCACCGCGATCGAGAAACTCGCATAAAGCCCCACCTTCGGATCGACCCCGGCAATGATCGAAAAAGCGATCGCCTCGGGAATGAGCGCCAGCGCGACGACAAGCCCTGACAGAAGGTCGCCACGGATATTGCCGGTCCATTGGCGGCGGTATTGGGTAAGTGAGATCATGAAAGTCTGGTATCCTCGGGCCGCGCGGCGATGCCTGCGGTCTTGATTGCCGTGTGGTCTGGTGCGGGTTTTTGTTGTCCGGCGGATCGGCGGCCGGAAGAGCCAGCCGGGGATCGCACCCGGCTCCTTGCGTATCGCGACGGGCTATAGTCGCTTAGCCGGTGATTGCCAAGCTGCGAAACTGATGTTTCGCGCTCCTCGCCGGGATCACGGCACGGGGCGGGCGTGCCGCCTGCTAGTCGCGCGCGTCAGGAGCGGGCCGCATCGTCGCGACAAGTTCGGCCACCGTCATCCCGAACTTGCGCATCTGCGACCGATTGATGATCGCACCGTCGCGCGTCAGGTAAAGCCAGTCGGTCACGTCCAGAACATGCCCCCCTGCCTCCTTCGGCAGGACGATCCGGTACCGCATCTTCACCGTCGATCCCGATATCCATCCCTGCGCCACGCCGCGTATATCGTCCGCCGTCGCGGTGAAGCGCCCGGCCTTGCCCAGGGTGATGTGCCAGGCGCGCGCCTGTTGCCGGTCGTTGGAATAGGTGAAATTCTCGCTCAGGACGCCGCTCTCCCCGTCCCACTTGCCCGACATTTGCGCCACAAAACTGTTGGTCATCCGCCCGTCGGGGCCAAAGATCACCCCTTCAGACAGGATATCGCCTGACAAGTGTTCGTTCAGCAAAAACTCCGGCCCACGATCCACGTAATCGCCTGGTTTCTGACTGCGGAAACTGAAGTGGCGGGATCGGACATATACCGCCACGAGGATCAGCGCCAGCAGCGCAGCCAGCGCGCTCATGCGGGTTGCGCCTCGGCCGGCAGGCGGAAGACCAGCACCAGCGCAGCAAGTTTCAGGATGCAGGGCAACACCGCGTAGGAAAAGTTCAGCATGCTCAAAGCACTCTCATCGTTGATTTCTCCGGGGGCGAAACCGCTCCCCTCCAGCAGCGGCAGCACCGCGAATGCTGCCAGCGCCAGCCCCAGCTTGCCCGCAAAGGACCAGATCCCGAAAGCCATCGAGGCCTTGAGCCCCGCACGCGTCAACGCAACCGAGAACATCGCGGGAAGGATCACCATGTCCGCCCCCAGGGCGGCCCCCGACGCCACGCAGATCACCGCGAAGCCGACCAGGTTGCCCGGCGCCAGGAAAGCCGCGCCGATAAAGCCCAGGATGGCCAGCGGCATCGCCACCAACAGCGTCGGGCGCGACCCGATCCGCTGGCTCATCCGCGCCCAAAGCGGCACGCTCAGACCGGCGCTCAGGAAAAACACGATCAGAAGCGGCCCCGCCATCCCCTCAAGCTGCAAGCGATCCTCGACAAAGAACAGGAACAGAGTCGACGTGATCGCCACCGGCAGGCTGTTGACCAGCGCCAGCGCCAACAGCCTCAGCGCCCCTGCCTCGCCAAGCCCCTCCAGCGACAGGCGTTCGCCCAGCACCGCGCAGCGTCGCCATGCGGGCCGCGTCAGCAACGCCACCACCACCGCCAGCGCGCCAAGGAACAGGCCGAAGGCCGGATAACCCCGCCCGCCCGCGCCAAGCCCCATGAGGACCGCGGGCGCAATCGCCGCGATCACCACGCCCGCCAGCATCCCCGCCTCGCGATAGGCGGCCAGCGTCATCAGTTCCTGGGGGGTGCCCTCACGCGCCAGCGTCGCGCTGCGCCCGTAAAGCAGGATCATGCCCAGACTATAGGCCGAAAAGAGCAGCACCAGGATCGCGATCAACCGCGCCACCACATGTGGCCCCGCCTCGAGCGTGAACAACAGCGGAAACCCCACCGCCAGGCCGCCCGCCGCCAGCATCGCGAACAGGGACTGCGCGCGCGGCCAGCGGTCGATCGCCCAGCCGATCAGCGGGTCCTGCACCAGGTCGATCAGCCGGATCACCAGCAAGACGGTTCCGATCACGCCCAGCCCGATCCCCAGGTTGACCGAGGCAAATCGCGGCAAATGGATGTAAAGCGGGATCCCCGCTGCCGCCAGCATCATCGCGTAAAGGCTGACGCGCGGATAGCGCATCACTCGCCCTTCAATGCGCGGGTGAAGCTTCTCGAGCGGCTGTTCTCGCCCAGGAAGATCCGCATGAAGCCTTGCTTGATACCGGGATGCGCCACCGTGCAGACCCGCCGGTCATTGCGCCAGAATGCCAACCGGTCGGGACCATCCGACACCGCGGCATAGCGATCCCCGGTCTGCACAGCCTCGAAACACTGCTGCAGCTGGTCGCGCACCGGCAGCGGCGTGCCGGTGCGGCGCAATTCTCGCATCGTGCTTTCGACAAGGTCATAAGCGGTCAGGTTGCGCCTGTATTGCAGCTCCAGCCCGAAATCCTCGCTCCAGTCCAGCGGCGCGCCGTCCTGCGTGTAAAGGCGCGCATCGTAGAGCGGGAAGCCGACAAAACGAAACGTGGCCGCGCCCCGCAGTTCCGCATCCGCCAGTACGGATTTGATGATCGACGCCTCGGCCAGCGCCGGGCAGACCATCACCGCCGCGATCAGCACCGCCTTACGCATGAGCCAGCTCCACCTGCACCACATCGGTATGGCCCACCGCGAAGGAGGCCGCGCAGATCTCGAGATAGTATTTCCAGTTGCGGAAGAACGCCTCGCCATGACCCATTTCTGCGATCCGCCGTTTCTGCGCGCTCAGTCGCTGCGACCAGGTCCGGCAGGTGCGCGCGTAATCCTGGCCAAAGGCGAAACTGTCGCGCAGCTGCAACCCCGCATCGGATGCCTGGCGCGCAATCACCTTGCTTGACAACAGCATCCCACCGGGGAACACGTATTGGCGGATGTAATCGGACGACGCCGCATAGCGGTCATAGAATGCATCGCTCACGGTGATCGCCTGCAACACCACCCGGCCACCCTCGGCAAGGTTGTTTTTCAGCACCGAGAAATAGCTTGGCCAATAGCGCGCACCGACCGCCTCGATCATCTCGATGGAAACGATATTGTCATATTGTCCCGCCACGTCGCGATAATCGCGCAGCTGGATATCGGCGCGCCCGTCAAGGCGGCACTGCGCATAGGCGTGCTGGTTGCGCGAGATCGTCACCCCAGTGACGTCGCGCCCCTCGCCCGCCGCCTGTTCGGCAAAACCGCCCCAGCCGCAGCCGATTTCCAGAAGCCGCTCACCCGACCCCAGCCGCGACAGGACGCGGGCGTTCTTGCGCGCCTGAGCCTGGCCCAGGTCATGATCCGTCTCGTCCGAATCGAACAGCCCCGCCGAGTAGGTCATCCCCTCGTCCAGCCACAGCCGGTAGAATTCATTGCCCACATCGTAATGTGCGCGGATGTTCCTTTTGGCGCCGCGCTTGGAATTGGAACGCAGCACACCGTCCACCAGCCGGAATTTCGCACGGTTCAGCAGGCTGGCGTGGTCATAGGCGCCCAGATGGTCGCGGTTCAGCATCGCCAGCTGCGTCAGCCCCTCGATCGAGGGCGTATCCCACAACCCTTCGACATAGGCTTCGCCCAGCCCGACCTGGCCATGCGCCGCCATCGCCGAGACCGCCGCCCAGTCGTTAATGACCATCTCTGCCTCGGGGCCGGAACTGCCGAAGTGATGGCACTCGCCCTCGGGCGTGCGCAGTGTCAGGCGACCTTCACGCAGACGCTCGCAGGTCGACAGGAATTCCGATCTCAGGGCCTTGTTCGTGAAACGCAATCTCGCTTCCTTTCGTGTGATCCTGGGCATTGATCCCGCGCACGATCCGCATCGCGCTGGCGATGCCGTCCTCGTGGAACCCATGCCGGTTGTAGGCGCCGGCGAACCATGTGCGGTTGCGCCCCTGCATCTCGCGGATCCGCTGCTGCGCGCGCAGCGCCGCCTTGTCGAACACCGGGTGGGCGAAAGTGACCTCGTCATAGATCGACTCGGCCGGGATTTCGCGCGACGGGTTCAGCGTGACGAAAAGCGGGTCGCTTTCCGGGATACCCTGCAAGCGGTTCATCCAGTATGTGACGCCGATCGCGCCACCCTGCGAGCGATAGACCCAGCTTGACCAGCACGCCCGCCGACGGGGCATCTGACCGGGATCGCAATGCAGGACCGCATGGTTGTCCTGATAGCGGATATCGCCCAGCGCCCCGGCTTCTTCTTCGCTGGCGTCACCTCCAAGGATCGCCAGCGCCTGGTCCGAATGACAGGCCAGGACGACGTCATCAAACAATGTTTCCCCCGCGCCCGGCGCCATCACCCTCACACCGGCAGACCCACGCGTGATGCGCGCCACGGGCGCGTCTAGACGGATATCGCAGCCCCGCGCCACCAGCGCGGCCTGCAGACGGTTGACATATTCGATGCTGCCGCCCTTGACCGTCCACCACTGGTGCTGCCCCGACCCGGCCAGAAGCGCATGATTGCGAAAGAACTGCACCAATGAGCGTGCCGGAAAGCGGTCGACCTCCTCCATCGGGGTCGACCAGATCGCGCCGCACATCGGCAAGAGGTAATTGTCCCGAAACCAACCCCCGAGGCCCAGCTCGTCGACCAGTTCGCCGATGGTCTTTTCGTCATCCATCGCCGCCGCCTCGGCCCGTTTGCCAAAGCGCAGGATGTCGGCGATCATGCGATAGAACTGCGGGCGGACAAGGTTGCTTTTCTGCGCCGTCATCGCGCCCAGATTGCTCAGGCTGTATTCCAGGCGGCCGTTGTCGATGCTCGCGCCAAAGCTCATCTCGCTCTTGATCACAGGAACGTCGAGTTCCCGGAAGAGGCCGGTAAGATAAGGATAGGTCGCATAGTTGAACACGATGAAACCGGTATCGACCGGCTGATCGCCATTCCTGCCCGCCATCACGGTGCGCGCATGACCGCCCAGGCGCGGCGCCGACTCGAAGATCGTGACATCGTGATGCGGAGAAAGATAATAGGCCGCCGAAAGGCCCGAAATACCACCGCCGACAATGGCGATCTTCTTTCGGGGATACTGCACTTGGTCGAACATTCGGCCCTCGTCTTTTTCTGTCATTGCCCACCTGTTACGCGAGGCGGGAACGCATGGATCAAAAAATGACGCCACGACAGGGGGGTTGCAGGATTTTGCGCCCCTGCACTGAACCCGGCGCGCAAGTGATCCGGCGGCGCGCGCGCGACGTATCACCCACATGGTGATCGAACACATCCAGGGCCAGACCTATCACGCGCGCCGCGGCGCGGTGGTGAACGCATTCCGCTACGGCGTCGATTACGTCCTGCTCGATCCGGAGTCAGACCACCTCCCCCGTCTCATCTCGCGCAACCGCTTCAACCTCTGGTCCCTGCACGACAGGAATCATGGCGGGCCGCGCGGGGAAGGCCGCGGGGCGACCTGGTTTCGCGAGGTGCTGGCCGAACACGGGCTCGATCCCGGCACGGTCGATATCCGCCTGCTCACCCAACCCGGCTACCTGTGGTTCCACTTCAACCCTGTCAGCTTCTGGATCGCCCTGCGCGATGGCGCACCCTGCGCCTTCGTGGCCGAGGTGAACAACACTTTCGGCGACCGCCACTGCTATTTCTGCGCCCATCCCGATTTCCGCCCGATCACGGCGGCCGACACGATCACGGCGCAAAAGCTCATGCATGTCTCACCCTTCCAGCAGGTCGCGGGGCTCTATCGTTTCAATTTCAGCTTGTCCGAGCACGCCATAGCGATCCGCATCGCTTATGAGAACGGCGATCAGGGCGTGCTGGCGACGTTGACCGGCAAGCGTGCGCGCGCCACCAACCGCTCGCTTCTCTGGGCGGCGCTGCGCCGCCCGACAGGGGCGTTGCGGGTTCTGGCGCTGATTCACTGGCAGGCGCTGATCCTTTACTTCAAGCGCGCGCCCTTCCTGCGCCCGCCTCCTGCACCCGAAACATTGCTGTCCGACAGCCAGGCCTTCAGGGAACCCACCAAATGAGCACCATCGCGGGAAAGACATTCTGGCTGATCGGCGCCAGCGAGGGACTGGGGCGCGAACTGGCTGTCTTGCTTGATGCCGCGGGCGCGCGGCTGGTGCTCTCGGCGCGCAGTGCCGAAAGGCTCGAAAGCCTCGCCGCCACGCTTGACGACGCGCGCGTCCTGCCGCTCGACGTGACCGACCTTGCGGCCGTGCGCGATGCCGCCGCCGATATCGGGCCGCTCGACGGGCTGATCTACAACGCCGGCGCCTACGAGCCGATGCCCGCCACAAGGTGGGACAGCGATGCCGCGCTGAAGGTGTGCGATGTGAACTTCACCGGCGCCATGCGCGTGCTGGGCGAAATCGTCCCCCGCTTCGTCGAAACGCGCGCTGGCGACATCACCCTTGTCGGCTCGCTTGCGGGTTATCGCGGCCTGCCCTCGGCCATCGCCTACGGGGCCAGCAAGGCCGCACTCATCAGCCTTGCCGAAACCATGCGCCATGACCTGCGGAACAGCGGCGTGACCGTGCGGATCGTCAATCCCGGTTTCATCAAGACCCGGCTGACCAGCAAGAACGATTTTCACATGCCGATGCTGATGGACCCGAAAGAGGCCGCAAAGCGTGTGCTTTCGGCCATGCAGCGCCGCCGCTTTCGCACCGATTTCCCGGCACCGTTCTCGTGGTTCATCCGCGCGCTGGTCTACCTGCCCGACCTCGTGATCTATCGCGGCCGCTAGGCGCGCGCCCGCCGGTCAGATCCGAAACAGCGGTTGCAGCAGGCGCGGCACGATCGCGCGGAACCGCAGCGGCGCATCCGTCGCCGCAAGGCAGATGCAGGCATCCCCCGGATCGGCGACAGGCGTGTGCTCCAGGTCCTCATCCGCGATCTCAAGGTCGCCGACCCCGAAGCGCCCCGTCGCATCGCTGAAACTTCCCTGCAAAACCAGAGTCAGTTCCAGCCCGTTGTGACTGTGATCGGGCACCGCCTGTCCGGGCGGGATATACAGCAGCCGCACCGAACCCTCCTTGCCCGCATGCAGGATGTCCTGACGTACCCCCATGCCCAGCGACTTCCAGCGCGGTTCGCGGCCCTTCAATGCGCTCATCACCGGGCCGGGCAGCGCGCCCTTGCGCCGATGCACGGGCTCGGGCGTGTAGGGCGCATCGAGACGCGCCAGGATATCGGCCTTGAGACCGTCCGAAACGGCCACAGTTTCAGCCGACTCCAGCAACGCGCCACCAATACCCTGATGCGCCTCAAGCGCGGCGCGGCATTCGATGCACAGCGATACATGGCTCGCGATCACCAACGCGAAAGGATAGGGCAGACTGCCCGCCGCGTAGGCGGCCAGCATGGCGTCGGGGACATGATGCGAAATGGCTTTCATGACTTGAGTTCTCTCAGCTCGTGTCTCAGGCGATCGAGGCCAAGGCGGATGCGGGACTTGATCGTGCCCAGCGGCAAACCCGTCTGCTGGCTGATTTCCTGATGTGTCAACTCGCCCATATAGGCTTTCTCGATGATCTCGCGCTGGTCGGGCCTCAACTGCCCCAGCGCCGCTTTCAGACGCCGTGCTTCCTGTTCGAGCGCCAGGATCTGGCTCGCATCCGCCTCGCTGCCGGGCTCCTCATGCAGTTCCTCGGGCATGGGGCGGCGCTCACGGCGCAGGATGTCGATCTGCCGGTTGCGCGCGATCTGGTAGATCCACGCCGAAACCTGCGCCCTGTGCGGGTCGAACATCGCGGCCTTGCGCCAGACTGTCAGCATAACGTCCTGCACGATCTCTTCCGACTGATGGGCAGACAGGCCCGAACGCATGATGAATGCCTTGAGGCGGGGCGCGAAGAAATCGAACAGCGCGGCAAAGGCCTCGCTGTCACGGTTGTCGCGAACTGCCAACATCCAGACCGTCTGCTGTGATAGCTCCGTATTCTCTTGCGACACCTTTTTCCCTTCTTCACTGGGCATCACGGGCACAATGGGCCCGGCGCGCGAAGTATCAAGGTCAAGCATCAGCATAACCGCAATACGCAGGTGCATGTAAGTTGGATCATTTTATGCGCGCCGGTTTTTTGCCCCCCGCCCCGACGGGCGGGCGGGGGGAGGCACGCCACCGTCAGGCGCTCTGGCGCCCGGTCGCGATATCGCGCTCCGCTGCTTGCGGCATCACGCAGACCGCATCGGCCTGACCTGCGGCATGCGGTCGGCCAAGGTCATGCGGCAACAACACCGCCGCGCCCGCGACACCCAGATCCTCAAGCTGCGCCGGCGTGCCGCCGCGATACTCCAGGTGCCCCCGGCCGATGATCCCCACGACCAGCGGCTTGTCGGGTTCGTTCAGCCGCGCCGCGATCCGGCAGGCAAAGGCCCGGTCCCATGTCTGCTGGGCGCGCACGAAACGGTCGAATGCGGGGTCGTCGGGCGTCTGCGCCGTGCGATCCGGGTGCGGACCGCCGGTGATCTCGAACAGGAAACGGCGATAGTCCGGGCTCGCCGCACATGCCGGGGTCAGTCCCTCGCGTTCGGGTTCGGGCACGCCCTCCCAGCCCAGCTTGCCCACCTCCGAAACCAGCCCGCGGCGGCAATTCAGTCCGATCATTTCCAGCCCGAAATCCCTGCACAGCCGAAAGATCGGCATGTATAGCTCGGGGTCGAAATTCCACACCTGCCGCCATTCGGCACGTTCAAGGAAGCCCGCCTCATCAAGGCCCCCGGCCACCCATTCGGCCAGAACCGGCGTGAGCCGCGCCGGAAACATCTCGAAACCGACGACGATATCGCGCCGATGCGCCATCAGCCCCGCGATCACATGCGCCTGCCAGCGGTGGATATCGGCCCGGTCATGGGTCTCACCCAGCAGCACCGCAGGCGCCCCGGCGGCGCGCGCAAGAACGGCCTCGTGGCGCATCGCCGCGCCCGAGCCCGGCTCGAACCAGTCCCCGGCCCTCATGCCCGCGCCACCGTCAGACCAAGCGGCGCGCCGCCCTGACCCAAGGCTTGCCAGCCATCCGCCGCTTCGCGCCATTCGCTTACGACATCGGCGGCCAGATGCAGGTGGAACCCCGGCGTGATGATGTTGATATGGCCGCCCATCGGCATCAGCTTCTCGATCTTTCCGCTCCAATGCTGGCGCATCCCGTCGCGCCAGGCCTCGATCCCGACGACCGTGCCATCCTCGCGCAATCGCTCGAGCAGCGCAAACCCCGGATCGGCGGGATCGATATCTTCGGGGCGCGCCTCGGCGGGCGTTTCGCCGCGCGGCGGGGCGGGCCGGCGCGCGATCCCTTCAAGCGCGTTCAGCATCGGCGCGCTCCCCTCGAGCCCGGTCACGCTGAACAGCCGCTCGCCATCCGCGCCCGAGAATTCAAGCCGCGGATAGGGCTTGTCGCGCATGGTGGTCGTCGTATCCAGAATGCACGCCGTCAACAGCCCCTGTGGCAGGCGTGTATCCTGCTGGTCTCCGGCGATCAGGATATCGCCATCCTTCACGGTCACTGACGCCACCGGCCCGAGACGCTCATGCAACAGCCCGTCCTGACGGATCGCCAGCATCACCCGATCCATGTGCACCAACAGCTCCAACACCGCCTCGGGGGAAATACCCTCCAGATGCCAGCGACCCTTCTCGATATCCTTGGCCTCGCTCACTGCGCTATCGCTTTTCGTCGTCATGCGGATTTCCTCTCTTCTGCATTGTCATCTCCGATTCTCCATATCTCGTAAGGCGCCAGCGGCTTTGGCGGGCGATGGGCCACGCACAGGATCGCCGCATCCGGCAGCGCGGCGCGGATCACACCCAGCACCTCCGCTTCGGCCTCCGCGTCCAGCGCGCTGGTCGCCTCGTCCAGCACCACCCAGTCGGGTCTCAGCAACAGCGCGCGTGCCAGCGCCAGCCGTTGCCGCTCTCCCATCGAAAGCCCCTCCAGCGCACCGGGGCCGCGCATGTCCAGCCTGTCCAGCCGATGACCCAATCCCAGGCGCGTGATCGCCTCGCGCAACTGACCGGGCGAGAATTCCTCCGGGTCAGCCGGGTAACACGCCGCCGCCGCCAGCCCTTCGGTAAACAGATGCGGCTTTTGCGGCAGGTAAAGAAACCGCCCCTCGGGCAGGCAAATGCGCCCCTCGCCATAAGGCCAAAGCCCCGAAATCGCCGCCAGAAGCGTGCTCTTGCCGCGCCCCGATGCTCCCGCGATCCAGACCCGCGCGCCGGGCAGCACGCTCTTGTCTGGCACCGGCGCCAGCGCCTTGCCCTGCGGCGTGGAAAGCCGCAAACCCTCGACATGCAGCGCGGCGTCGGGTGACCTTTCGCGCAGGATCGCGCGCGGCGCACCCGGCATCGGCGCGGGCGACACCGCATTGGCGAACAGATCGTCCAGGCGCTCGGCCACGGCGGCGAACTCGGCCAGGTTGCGATAGGAAAAGATGAACCAGCTCAGCGTCTGCGTCACCCGCCCGAAGGCGCCCGATAACTGCATGAGCCCCCCCAGCGTGATCGCGCCCATGAAATAGGCCGGCAGTGCGAAGAACAGCGGCACCCGCAGGATCGACTGGAAATAAGGCCGGGTGAACAGCCCCAGGATAAGTTCGCGCCGGATCAGCCGGTTCCAGTTACCCCGGATACCATCGAACCGCGCCGCCAGCCGCCGCCGCTCGGCGGGTTCGCCGCCCGAATAGGCGATCTCGGTCGCATTGTCGCGCAGCTGGATCAGGCTGTGCCGGAAATCGGCCTCGAAACGCTCCTGATGGAACACCAGCGATTTCAGCGGGCGGCCCATGAGATGCGTGAACAGGCTCGACACCGCCACATAGATAAAGGCCAGCCAGACAAGATAGCGCGGAATATCGACGCTCGAGCCGAAGATCGGCAGGGTCAGCACGAAATCCGAAAGGTTCCACAGCACCGCCACATAGGACACCAGCGCCACGATCCGCGTCACCAGATCCAGCGTCTCTTCCAGCAACAGGCGAACGTAATGACGGCAATCCTCGGCGACGCGCTGGTCGGGGTTGTCGACCGCCTTGGGCGACATTCCCGGACGCAGATGCCAATAGGCGCGCGAGCCGGTCCAGCGATCCAGCGCCTGATCCGTCAGCCGCGCCCGCCATCGCAGCAACAGCCGCTTGCGCAGGTAGTCGCTGATCAGGAATATCGCCGCCGACAAACCCACAATGCCGCCGAACACCCACAGCTCCCGGATCGCCGTCGCGGCGTCACGCTGCTCCAGCGCATCGAAGAACCGTTTGGACCAGTCGATCATCTGCAGATCGACCCAGATATCGGCGAATTGCAGCCCCAGAACGGTGCCGAACAATGTCAGTCCGACCCATGCCCGCGGCCCCGAGGCCGCAAGCAGGGTCAGACGCCAGATTCGTCCCAGAATGACCCGCATCTAGAACGTCTTGTCAAAGCTGATCGAAAAGGTTCGCCCCGGCCCGGTCTGAAGCTCGATGGGGTCCCCGATCGCCACCGCGGTCGATGCAGTGTCACTGTAGGTGGCCGCATTGGCGGTGAAATAGCGTTTGTCGAAAACATTCTGGATCCCCAGCTTCAGGAACCCGTTATCCACGACCTCCCATTTCGCATAGAGATCCAGGATCGCGTAGCCATCCGGCTTGAAATCATTGGCATTCGCCGTTTCCTCGACATCGCCCGCGAATGTCGCCACCCCTTCCAGCATCAGGCTGTAGGCCGGGATGTAATGGCTCAGCGACAGGCTCGCGGTCAGCGGCGGCAGGGTGTGCGGGGTCTTGGCCGCCGTCGGGTCCAGCCGCTGGCGACCCTTCTGCCACGCCGCCGAGAAACCAAGCTGCGTGCGCTCGGACAGGTCCCATGACCCCGCCGCCTCGATGCCCCAGACCTTGACCTTGGATATGTTGCGGTAGGTGATATCGATCGTGCCCGGTATCTGGTAGAAACTCTGAATGAAGTTCGAGTAATCCGCCTGGAACGCATTGATCGACGCAAATCCCCGGTCATGCTCGAACCTCAGCCCGACCTCATAGCTTTCGACCTCTTCGGGCTCCAGATCGGGCGCCGGGATCAGGTTGAAAAAGGTCGAGGGCAGCGAGGTATAAAGTTGCTGCGCGGTGGGCATCTTGAACCCTTCGCCATATTTCGCCCAGACCGACCAATTGTCGTCGATGCGATACATCGCGCCCAGGCTTTTCAGCAGCGCCTCGTCCTTGCGCTTGCGCGGTGCCTTACCCGGCACGGTCAGGTAGTCGCTGTCGGGGCGCGGGTCGATCTCGTAGGTCGCATAGCGCAGACCCGGCGTCAGCTCGAAGCGCCCGTCCCAGAAGGATATCCTGTCCTCGATATAGATATCCGCCCGCGTCGTCGTGGCGTTGGCAAAGTTGAAACCGCCCGCGCGCGTTTCGGTCATCGTGCCGGTGGTCAGGTTGTTGGCGATGTCGCGCCGCTCGTAATCGGTCCATGCGATGTCGCCGTCAAAACCCATGATCACCCGGTGATCAGCCGCGCCCGTGCTGAAGTCCGATCTTGCCTGAAGATCGAATTCCACGAAATCCTCCGCGTATTTCAGCTCGTCGCGCGCGAATATCCGGTCCCCCGCCGCCGAGGTCGACCGCTCGGTGCCGGTGCGCGTATAACTGTGCGGCGCATAGGCCAGCGTGGTGCGCAGCTCGCTCAGCAGGCCGCTTTCGGGCGTGTATGTATGCTCGATCGCATAGCGTTGCCGGTTCAGGTCCAGCTTGCGCCCCTTGCCCTGAACGATCTCGCCCGTCGGCAAGCCCGTGATCGTCGAAACCGTTGGTCCCAGGGCGTAATTCTGATCGACCGCCGTGTCGCGCTGCAGCAGGTCGGCGGAAAACTCCAGCCGGTGACGCGTGCCCGGAGTCCAGACCAGCTTGACGAGGCCCCGCGTCGAATCCGACGTCATCGGGTCAATGCTGCCGCAGGGCGTCGCGCCATAGCTCAGGTTGCGCGGACATCCATAGATGCCGCCATCGTCGCGCGCATTGGACAGTTCCGGCTCGTGCTTGGTTTCGCGCGCCAGCCCCACAAGCAGGCTCAGGTCAGGCGACAGGCGCTGGCCGAATGTCAGCGCCACGTTGCCCGACTCCTCGAAACTGTCAAAGCCGCCCTTCAGGTTCACCGCCCGGTCGCGCCCCTCCATCAGGTCTTCGGGATCAAGCGTCTCCATCGCCACAAGCCCGCCCAACGCATCCGCTCCCCACAGAACCGAGGCCGGTCCGCGCACGATCTCGACCTGCTTGGTGAAATTGAAATCAAGGTAGTCTCGGGTGCCGTCGATGATCCGCTCCGCCACGCGCGAACCGTCCATCTGGATCGCCACCCGGTTGCCGCCGACGCCGCGGATGGTGAACCCGCCAAAGGTGCTGAACGGATCGGCGGTCGATGTCTGACGCCCCACGCTCACCCCCGGCACATTGCGCACAAGGCTCTGCATGTCGGTGATCTGGCGATCCTCGATCTGGTCGCCGTCTATGACCGTCACATTGGCGGGCTGGTCCAGCACCTCGCCACCGGCACGGTCGGTGCGCAACAACAGCGTGCCAAGCGGCACGGAATCGCCGGGCGCCTCCTGAGCGAAAGCGGGCGTCACAAGGCAACAGCCCAGCAGAAGGCGGGCGCCAAGGCGCAGGGAACAGGTGAATGAATCGGACAAGATGCGATCTCCTTCGAGTAAGCGTTCTCTAGTGCTGGCTCGAAGGGCTGGCAGTGTCAGGAAAGGCCACTACCAATCCTGAATTTTTCTGTCAACTTTTATTATCCGCCTCTATGCGCTTTTCCTATACGCCAAGACGCGACATTCAAATGACTGATAATAAATGACTTTGATGCTTTTGCGCGCGGCAGGAAAAGACCCGGCCGCGCGCTGGCCGGTCACTCAGCGGCGACACTGGCGCCGATGCTCTGGATCGACCGGAATCCCTCGAAATGCGGCGATCCTTCATGCAGCTTGCGGGTCTGCCCGGCCTTGGAATGAGCATCGCGGAACTGCGCGCTCTTGGTCCAGGCGGCGAAATCCGCCTCGCTTTCCCAGACCGTATGCGAGGCGTAAAGCACCTTGCCCTCGGTCTCGGGGCCTTTGAGCATGTGAAAGCTCACGAAGCCCTCCATCTCGTTCAGGCGGCTCTCCCGGCTCAGCCAGAGTTCCTCGAATTCGGCTGCGTTCTCCAGCGGCACGGTGAATCGGTTCATAGCAAGATACATGGTCGTCCTTTCAGGGTTGCGCCATATGCGGCGGTTTCGGGAGAAGATCGCCTGACGGTGGGAATACCGGGCGCGCAGAGCCGCGACTCCCGCGCGCGCGCCCCCGGACAATGCTTGGCGATGGCTGCGCAGGGCAATCGGGATGCGTGGCTCAGATTTGATACCCGATTCTTTTAGTCTGATTAAAGCCGCCCCGCAACCAAGAACACCCCGCGTGTCCTTACTGCGTCGTTGCGGCGGGCAGGAAGATCCTGAAATCGCTGCCTTCTCCCGGCACCGAACTTGCACTGATCGTGCCCCCGGCGCGGCTCACCAGCGTCTGGCTGATCGACAGCCCCAGCCCGGTGCCCTCGGCCTGCTTGGTGGTGAAGAACGGATCGAAAATTCGCTTCAGCACCTCGGGCGCGATGCCCTGCCCGCTGTCGCGGATATGGATCACCACGCCGCCCTCCTCGTCGCTGGTGCGGATCGTCAGGGTGCCGCCGTCCGGCATCGCGTGCACCGCGTTCAGAACGAGGTTCACCAGCACCTGTTGCAGCTCGGTGCGGGCAATCAGAACGCCGCTTGTGCTGTCCAGATGCGTGACCACGGTCACATGCGCGGCTTCGATCTGATGGCGCGTCAGCACCAGGCAGTCGCGCACCACCTCGGCGGGGAAAATCACGTTGGCCGCGCCAGAGTACTCCTCGGGCTTGGCGAATTGCAGCAGCTTCGAAACGATGGCGCTGATCCGGTAGACCTGATCGTCGATCAGGCGGAATTCGGTATCCACCTTCTTCGCCTCCTCCTGCGCCAGAAGGTTGCGCGCCACTTCCAGGTTGCCCTGGATCACCGCGATCGGGTTGTTGATCTCATGCGCGACACTGGCGGTGATCTCACCCACGGCTGCCAGCTTTTCGGACATGATCAACCGCTCGGTGGTCTTTTCCAGCTTGCGGTTTGCCGCGCGCAGATCGCGGGTGCGTTCCTCGACCTTGCGTTCGAGACGTTCGGCCCATTCGCGCAACTGGCGGTCGCGCTCCTGCACCTGGTCCAGCAACACATCCAGATGCCCGGCCACCTGCGCGATCTCGCCGCTCTCCTCGGCCGGACGGTTGCGCGCATCAAGGTCCCCCGCCTCGACCCGCGCGATGGTCTGGGTCATCTTTTCCAACGGCAGGAAAATGCGCCCCGCCCAGCGCAGGAAGATCGGCACCGACAACAGCGCGATCAGCACGAAGGTCAAGGTGATCGTGATCACCGAATTGGTCTTCGCCGCCCGGAACGGCGCCTCTAGGAAACCGACATAGAGCATCCCGACGCGCGCGCCCTTGCTGTCCACGATCGGCTCATAGGCCGAGATATACCAGTCATTGACCACGAACGCCCGGTCCAGCCACGTCTCGCCCTTGTCCAGCACCCGCGCCCGCACGGCTGCCGACACCCGAGTGCCCAGCGCGCGCACATTCTCGAACAGCCGCACATTGGTGGAAATCCGCACATCCTCCAGGAACAGCGTCGCCGTGCCCTGGCTGCCCTCGGGCAGGCTCTGTTCGCGATAGACCAGCGCGTTGATCGTATCGATGAAATCAAGGTTGCGGTTCAACAGCATCCCCCCGACAAGCGCGCCCTGACCGCCCGTGCCGGTTCGCTCGACGGGGGCGGCAGAATGGATCACCATGCCCCGGTCCTCGACGCTGCGCTCGGTGGGCACCGCCGCCTGGGTCGGCACCAGCCGGATCGCGGCGCGCTCCGACAGGCCCGGCGATATCCGCTCGAGCGCCGCCGCGCTCATGATGTCCACCTCGCTGCGCCATGTCCCGCTCAGCGCGCTTTCGATCACAGGCCAGTCGCCGGGCGCAAAACCCTCGGGCGCATCGCTGCCATCGGTCAGATACAGGAAATCGAGCCCCAGCCTCCGGCGCTCGCCGTCCAGCAGCGCCGCCAGCGCCTCGGGATCGTCCATCGCCCGGTTCAGGGCGACCGACCCCGCCAGCGCCTCCAGCCGCTCGCCCGAATTTTCCAGCAACCGTTGCAGATACTGATCGGCAATCGTCAGATCGCCGTTCACCTTGGTAATCAGGATATCGTCGACCTTGCCCGCCCAGCGCAGCATCGAACCGCCCAGCAACAGCGGCAACAGCACCAGCATCGGCAACAGCGCGATCACCAGCAGCCTCACCCGGACCGAGCCGAAGACCCGCCTCAGCATCGCCAAGCCGCAGCCCCCTGCCTCGCGGCATCCTCGCCCCGGCTGCCGCCCGCTTGTCCTGTCCGCTCTGCCATGCGCTGCGTCATCCACTCCTCCACCGGCCCATAATGGCGCAAGAATCGCGACGATCCACCGGTTTCTGCCACGGCCCGCCCATGACATCCGTGTTCTCGCGACCACAGCTTTGCCTGCGGTGCATCAAATCGCTTTTCTCGGGGCCGCGACTCGGTCTAGAAGGGCCGCACTTCGGTCCGGGTGGCTTGCCGCCCGGTGAAAAGGGAACAACGGTGCGGCATCGCCTGATGCCAAGTCCGTGACTGCCCCCGCAACTGTAGGCGGATAGCGAAGCCGGAACATGCCACTGCCGCGCCATGCGGTGGGAAGGCACGGCCAAGCAATGACCCGCAAGTCAGGAGACCTGCCGAGGCGATCACCCTGTCCGGACGCGGGGCGCGTCATGGACAACGGAACCTTCCGTCAGTGGTGGCATCTATCGCCGTCTGCCGGGAAGGTCTGTCCTTCCTCACGACATCACGACTTGACCTGGCCATATCGGCCAACGGAGGGACATGAGAATGCACCGTTCGATCTTTACTTGCCTGTTGGCAGGCACAGCCCTGACCACCCAAACCGCACTTGCACAAGACTCCATCGCGCTCGATCCGATCATCGTGTCGGGCGGGCTCACACCCGTCGCCGCCGCGCAATATGGCCGCGCCGCCAGCGTCGTCACCGCCGACGAGATTCAGTCGCGCTCGATCCAGTATGTCTCGGACGCGCTGCGGCTCGTGCCCGGTGTCTCGGTGACGCGCACGGGGTCGTTGGGTGGCACCACCGCCGTCCGCCTGCGCGGCCACGAGAGCAATCACACGCTCGTGCTGATCGACGGGGTCAAGGTCGCCTCGCCGGACACGGGCGCCTATGACTTCAGCGGGCTGCTCGCCACCGATATCGAACGCATCGAGGTCATTCGCGGCCCCCAATCCGCACTCTACGGCTCGCAGGCGATGGGCGGCGTGATCTCGATCACCACCAAGCGCGCCGAAGAACCGGGGATCAGCGGCCGTGCCGGCGCCGAGGTCGGCTCGGACGGCACCCACCAGGTCGATCTGGCCCTGCGCGGCAAGGGCGCACGCGGCGATATCAGCTTTTCGGCTTCGCGGCGGCATTCGGGCGGCTTTGACGTGTCTGGCACGCCGGGGGGCGAAGAGGACAGCGCCCTCCACCGCAGCTACACGCTCAACGGGCGGTATTTCCTGACCGATAACATCACCGTCGGCGGCAGCCTGCGCCATGTGGACCGCATCACCGACAACGACAATTTCAACTTCGCCGCTCCCACCACCGCCGGGCTTGTCACCGATTCCATCGCAGCCAGCACCGCGCAGGAAACCTATGGCGCGCTTTATCTCGACGCGACCGCCTGGGGCGGGCGCATGTCGAACCGGCTGACCTATTCCTTTGCCGATATCGACCGGCAGGGCGTCGACGGCACCGGCACCAAGGATGCCGACAACACCGGCACCCGCCGCAAGATCGCCTATCAGGGCACGATCGCCCTCGATGCCGCGACTCTGGCCAGCGCCAGCCATACCCTGACTTTCGCCGCCGAGTTCGAGCGCCTCACCTACCGCGAGAACGACCCGACCATCGTGTTCGGCGTCGGCCAGCTTGCGAAACGCGAGCGCGAGCAAACCGCCTACATCCTCGAATACCAGGGGGATTTCGGAAACGGCCTCGCGCTTCAGGCCAGCCTGCGGCATGACGACAACGATGCATTCAAGGATTTCACCACCTACGCGATTGGCGCCTCCTACACGCTGCCCAACAACAGCACCCGTCTGCATGCCTCCTATGGGACCGGCGTGCAGAACCCCACCCTGATCGAGCAGTTCGGCTTCTTCTCGGATTTCGCGGGCAACCCCAACCTCAAGCCCGAACAGAGCGAAGGCTGGGATATCGGCATCGAGCAGCAGTTCCTCGACGGGCGCGGGGTGTTCGACATCACCTATTTCGATGAAACTCTCGAGGACGAGATCGGCTCGCAATTCGACGTGGGCCTCGGCAAGACCGTCCCGATCAACAACACCGGGCGCAGCGACCGGCGCGGGATCGAGGCCACGGCGCGCTATGACGTGACCGACCGCCTCGGCCTGTCGCTGGCCTATACCTGGCTTGACGCAAGCGAACCGGTTCCCGTTGCCATCGGCGGCACCCGCAACGCCATCGAGGTGCGCCGCCCCGAACATGAACTCTCGCTCGGCGTGGATTACACGCTGCCCAATGACCGCACCCGCCTGCGGCTCGACGTGCAGCGCGTGGCCGGTCTCTATGACTCCAACTTCAAGACCGCCAGCTTTCTCAGCGGCAACCCCGATGACGATTTCGACCGCGTCCGCCTCAGCGACTACACGCTTGTCAATCTGGGCTTCACCCATGACATCACCGACAAAGTTCAGTTGACCGGACGCATCTCGAACCTTCTCAATGAAAGCTATGAGGAACTCGAAGGCTATGCCACACCGGGCCGGACCATGTATCTTGGCCTTTCCGCGCGCTTCTGATCGGCGCCGCGGCAGCGGGCGGCGCAGTGGCGCCGCCCGTCTGGCGTGCGCTGCGCTGGCCGCCCTGGCAGCGCTCGGCGCACTGACGCCGGCCGCTCTGGCCGATGCGCCGGACCGTGTCGTGTCGATGAATCTCTGCACCGATCAGCTGGCCATGCTGATCGCGGACGATGGCCAGCTTCATTCGGTCAGCCATGTGGCGCTCGACCCGCGCGCCTCGGCCATGGCCGACGAGGCTGCGCGCCACAGGATCAATCATGGCCGCGCCGAAGAAGTCTACCTCATGCAGCCCGACCTCGTGCTGACCAGCACCCTCTCGGCGCGCCATACCACGGCGATGCTCAGGAGGCTTGGCATTCCCGTCATCACCCTCGCGCCCGCCAATTCGCTCGAGGACGTGCATGACCGCATCCTCGAGATGGGCGCGGCTCTGGGGCGCGAGGATCGCGCCCGCGCCATTGCCGCCGCCTTTGACGAAGACCTCGCGCGCCTGCGCGCCACCGCCACGACACGCCCCTCGGCGGTGCTTTACTATGCCAATGGCTATACCTTGGGCGATCAGACGCTCGCGGGTCAGATCCTTCTGGCGGCCGGGTTCTCCAACGCCGCCAGCGCGGCGGGCTACGAGACCGGCATGCGCATGCCGCTCGAGGTGCTGGCCATGACCGCGCCCGATACCGTTGTGACCTCGCGCCGCTATCCCGGCGCCTCGCGCGCCGAGGACATCATGGATCACCCGGTGGTGCAGGCCCTTCGCCACAGCAGCACCGCAGCCGCCATCGCCGATCACGACTGGCTTTGCGGCACGCCCCATGTGCTGCGCGCCATCGAAAGCCTCGTGCGCACCCGCCGCGCCCTTCAGGGGGATGGATCATGAGCCGCCTTGCCATCGGCCTTTGCCTTCTGGTGATCGCGCTTTTCGCCGCCTCGCTGTTGATCGGCCCGGCGGGAACCGGGCCGGGCGAAAGCCTTGCGGCGCTTTTCGCAGGGGATGGCGGGCCGCTGACACTGGTGATGCGTGAAATCCGCCTGCCCCGCGCGATCCTCGCCCTGATGATCGGCGCAAGCCTCGGGCTGGCGGGGGCGGCGATGCAGGGTTACCTGCGCAATCCCCTGGCCGAACCGGGCCTGATCGGGGTGTCCGGCTCGGCGGCGCTCGGCGCCGTGCTTTCGCTTCAGACCGGGCTTGCCGCGGCCTTCGCGCTGGCGCTGCCGCTCTCGGCGCTCCTCGGGGCGCTCATCGGCATGGGGCTCGTGATGGCGCTGGCAGGGCCGCGCGGCGGATCGCTCACGCTGATCCTTGCGGGGATCGCCGTATCGGCACTGGCGGCGGCGCTCACATCGCTGGTGCTGAACCTCTCGCCCAATCCCTTCGCCGCCAATGAAATCGTGTTCTGGATGATGGGCTCGCTGGCCGACCGCTCGTTTACGCATGTCTTGCTGGCTCTGCCGCTGATGGCGCTTGGCGCGCTGCTGCTCGCGCTGGTCGGGCGCGGGCTCGATGCGCTGACACTGGGCGAAGACGCCGCCGGCGCGATGGGGATCGACATGCGCCGCCTGCGCCTCACCATCGTCACCGGCACGGCCTGCGTGGTGGGGGCGGGCACGGCTGTTGCCGGGGCGATCGGCTTTGTCGGCCTCGTCGTGCCGCATGTGCTGCGCCCGCTGGTCGGCGCGCGGCCCTCGCGCCTGCTCTGGGCCTCGGCGCTTGGCGGCGCGGCGATGCTGCTGGCCGCCGATATCGCGGTGCGCGTCATCCTTCCGGCGCGCGACCTCAAGCTGGGGGTGGTGACCGCCCTTGTCGGCGCGCCGCTCTTTCTGCACCTTATCCTGAAACTGCGGACCGAGCGGATATGAGCCTCCTCACCCTCTCCAACCTTTCCGTCACGCTGCGCACGCGCGCGGTGCTCCGCGACGTGTCGCTTGATATCGGCGAGGGGGAGTTCGTCGGGCTGATCGGCCCCAACGGCGCGGGCAAGACGACGCTGATGCGCGCCGCCCTTGGCCTCTTGCCCTTCAGCGGGGAAAGCTCGCTCACCGCCCTGCCCCAGCATGAGCGCGCCCGCATCGCCGCCTGGATGCCCCAATCGCGCGAGATCGCCTGGCCGATCAGCGTCGAAACCCTGGTGCTGCTGGGACGCATCCCGCATCTCGGCGCCTTTGGCGACCCCTCGCCCGAGGACCGCGCGCGGGTCGATGCCGCGCTCGACTGGATGGGTCTGGACGCGATGCGCCACCGCGCCGCCTCGCGCCTGTCGGGAGGCGAACAGGCGCGCGCCCTGATCGCCCGCGCACTGGCGCAGGACACGCCGCTTCTGATGGCCGACGAGCCCATCGCCGGGCTTGACCCCGCGCACCAGATTTCCACCATGCGCACCTTCGCGCAACTGGCCGAGGCCGGGAAATCCGCGCTCGTATCGCTGCATGACCTCGGCATGGCCGCGCGCCACTGCACCCGGCTCGTGATGCTATCCGAAGGCCGCCTTGTCGCCGATGGCCCGCCCGCCGAGGTGCTGACCCCCGAGCGGCTCGCCGATGTCTTCGCCATCACCGCATGGTATCAGCATACCGATCAGGGCACGGTCTATCAGCCGCTCGAGGTGCTCCGTTGACCGCCCTTCGCCCCCGCATCACCCTTGACCGCCCCTGGCTGGAATTCGACCTCGGGGCGCCGATGCAGGTGCTCAGTTGGGCGCTTGATCGCCCCGGCCTCGTGCGTGCGCGCCGCATCCTGTGGCGCGAGGTGCGCAATGCCGACCTGCCGCAGGATCTCGATGTCGGAGCGTGGCTTGCGGATGAACTGGCGGCGCGCGGTGCAGAGGATGCCGTGACCTTCCTCACCTCGCGCGATATCCGCGCCCATGATATCGCCAGCGCCCGCGCCGGGGCCGTGCAGGCCCAGGCCGTGGCGACAGTGGGCCTTTCCAATGCCGAACGGGTCGGTCACCGGGTTGATCGCACCGGCCATGACTGGGGCACGATCAATGTCGCCCTGCATGTGGATTGCGGCCTCAGCGAAGCCGCGCTTCTGGAACTTCTCGCCATCGCCGTGCAGGCCCGGACCGCCGCCGTGATGGATGTGAACCTGCCGCTCGCGCCGGGGCGCGCCACCGGCACCGGCACGGATTGCGTCGCGGTGGCCGCGCCGCAAGGCGCAGGCCAATATGCCGGGCTTCACACCGACGCGGGCGAGGCCGCGGGCCGCGCCGTTTATGACGCGGTGCTTGCGGGCGCGCGCTGCTGGATGGATACGGTCCGGCGCCCCGAAGACACCTCCCTGCGCGCCTGAGCGCGCCTCACCCCACCCGGATCAGGTGATTGTCCCAGGCCCGGTCATATGATTGCGCCGGGCGCATGGCCTCGCCCCTTATGCGCAGCACGCCGCCCATACCGTCCGTCACCAGCAACCCGCCGTTTGCCGCCGGGGCCACGCCGCAGACATCCGCGCGCTTCAGGCTGGCGCGAAACTGCCCGTCCATGCCGAAGACATGCACCCGCCCGCCACGCGGCGAGGTGATCGCGACCTGCCCGCCGCTCATCGCCACCGATCCCGCGTAACCCTCCATCGCGAACTGCTCGGCCATATCCGCCGCGCACAGAACCGGCGCCTCACCGCGCCGATGCAGGCCCAGCAAGGGCGCATTGTCGGGCAAGTCCCCCTGCCATTGCATCGCGAAACCGACCACGCCCTCCGCCTGCGCCAGATGCCGGATCGACGCCAGATGCAACTCGGGCTCCAGTTCCACCTGCTCCTCGATCCCGCCGCGCAGCGTCAGGTAGCTCAGGTTCGGGCGCATGGTTTCCAGGTTGAGCTTCTCGCGCCCCCGGTCGGGATGGGTGCGGATGCCGCCATTGGCCACCACCAGCACATCGCCATCCAGCCGCAATATGTCATGCGGCCCGACGCCCCCCGACGGGATCTCGCCGATCCGCGCATAGCCCTCGTCGCGCGCCCAGAGGCCCAGCCACCCCCGGCCGGTCTCGATATCGTTTTCCGGCGTGACCAGCACTGCGCCGTCCTCGACAAAGGCGCCATGACCGTAGAAATGGCGCCCCTCGGGACTGTGCAGGCGATGCGTCTCGCGCCCGGCCACGCAGTCGATCACCAGCGCGAACCGCCCCGGCCTGCGCGCGAAACCCACCGCCTCGGGCGCGCTCGGATGCGCGGTGGCGGCATGGCCGCGTTCAGGCAGCGGGATGCGGAAAATCTCCGCCCCGTCCTCGCCAAGCCCGTAAAGCGCATAAGCCCCGTCCGCCTCGCGCGCCGCCGCCAGGTAAGCAGGGTTGCCCGCATCCGCCCAGCCCAGCCGCGGCATCGCGGCGGAAAACAACATGCTCGACAGGAAACTGCGCCGGTCCATGCCTCAATCCCCGTCCTGCGAATTGAACCCCGCCGTGACACCCAGCGCCACGCCGATCTCCTGTGCCACCGCCTCTTCGATCCTGCGGATCTCCTGCGCCAGCACCTCGACCTTCAGCCGCCCCTGCGGCGTCGCGACACCCGCGAGAACCGGATCGTCCAGCGCCTCGGCCCTCTCCAGCGCCTGTGCAAAGGCCGCCTCGCTGTCCTCCATCGGCCCGTCCGCCAGCGCCCGTGCCATATCGCGCAGCGCCTCCAGCGACAGCACCACATTGCGCAGCGAGCGCTCCGAGCGGCGCGCCTCGGCACGGTTCGGGCGCGGGCGCTCGAAACTGCCCATCACCCGCCCCAGCCTCTGATCGCGGTTGAACTCCAGCCCCGACATCAGCGCGGTATAAAGCGCCTGGCTCGCCTCCTCGGGCTTGAGGAACACGTCATTGCCCGGCGCACCGGCGCTGCGCAGCAATCCGGCGAAATCGGGCCACTCCTCGTCCATCTCCCGCGCCATCCGCGCAAGGTCCACCGAGATCGCCCGTGCCAGCCGGCATTGGTAATCGCCCTTGCCATAGCCCGCCAGGTGCGGCTCGTATAACAGCCGCTCAAGCGCCATGAGCCCGCGCCCCGCCACCGACACATCAGCGAAATCCTCGGCCGAATCCACCACAGGGTCCGCATCCGCAACCAGCCCCGCCACCGTGCGCCCGACCATGCCGCGCGTATCGGGCCAGAACGCGATCGCCAATGCCCGGCCACCCTGCTCCAGCGGCCCCAGATGCAGGTGGCTCACCCCCATCCAGGCATCATAGGCGGCGTGATAGGCAGGTTTCAGCGCCTCGGCGCGGCAATCCTCTTTTGCGCTCGCCGCCAATGCCGCGCTGCTCTCGGCGAACGCACCGAACCCCGGCAGCACATGACGCGACAACGCCTCGTCCACGCCCGCCCTCGCCATGCCCGAAAGGCCACAGGCCAAGGCCAGCGTGATCGTCAGGCTTCGCATTGCAAGGGATGTCCGCATCATAAACTCTCCAGGAACCGGATCAGTGCCGCACGCGCCCCGGCGGGCATCTCGACCACCCGGTCCCGTGCCGCCTGCGCCTCGCCACCATGCCACAGGATCGCCTCCAGAATCGAGTGCGCCCGCCCGTCATGCAAGAACCGTGTATGCCCGTTCACCTGCCCGGTCATCCCGATTCCCCAAAGCGGCGGCGTGCGCCATTCCTGCCCGTCGGCCACGCCTTCGGGCCGCCCATCCGCCAGCCCCGGCCCCATGTCGTGCAACAGGAAATCCGAATAGGGCCAGATCAGCTGGAAACTCTGCTCGTCCTGCCCTTCAAGCCGGTGGGTCACGTATTTCGGGCTGTGGCAGGCAATGCAGCCTGTCTCGTAGAACACCTGCTTGCCGCGCAGCACCTCGGGGTCATCCACATCGCGCCTTGCGGGCACCGCAAGGTTGCGACTGTAGAAGGTCACAAGGTCCAGCCCCTCGCGGTCGATCTCGAAGACACGCTCGTCGCCATCGCCATGCGGCCCCGCGATACAGCCCTCCTGCGCCGGGGTGCAATCGCCCGCCGCGCCAGGGAAAAGCGGGTTGGAAATGCCGATATCCCCGGCAAAGGCGCTGGCGCTCTGCTGCTCGATGGTGGGGTTGCCCGCCTTCCATCCGAACCGCCCCAGCATCGGGCGCTCATGCACCTTTGACCAGGCGATCTGCGCACGCCCCGAAATGCCGTCGCCATCACGGTCATCGGGATCGGCATGGGCCAGGATATCCGCCGCCGGGATCGCCTCAACGAGGCCCAGCCCGATCATCTGCGGCGCCACCCGCGGCGAGATCAAGAGATCATCCGAAAGCGGCCCGTATCCGGGATCGGCGATGGTGTAGCTCGGTGTATGCAGGGTGGCGCTCTCGCCATCCGAAAGGGCGATGTCCGCCTCTTCATAGGTGATGCGCATCTGCCCTTCTGCGGCATGGCCGGTCACGGCCAGGTCCTGCAACTGCCCGCCATAGACCGGATCGGGACGGGTGCGCGGCGTGTCGATCCCCTGCGCCGCCAGGTAGGTTTCTATCTCGCTCATCGCCGCATCGTCGTGGGCAGGCACAGACAGGCGCAGGAACATCGACACGCGGCTGTCCTCGTCGCCCTCGGGCGGATGCCCGCGACCGTCCTTCAGATGGCAGCGCTGGCAGGACCGCGCGTTATAGACCGGGCCAAGCCCGTCCGATGCCTTGGTCGACGAGGGCGACGACACCCAGACCTTCTTGAAGAGTCCGTTGCCGAGCTTGAAATCCATCTCACGCGCAAAGGTGATATTCCCGGATGGTTGCGAAAACGCATCCGCGTCCTTGCGTGCGCGCACCGTGGCCGCGCCGGCCGGGTTGGTCTCGAAAGGTTCGGGGGCGCCGAACTCTGTCGTCGGGGCCGTCACCGTCTTGATGCGCGCGGCTTCGTCTTGGCTGCGCGGCACCACATCCAGATGCACATCCTGCAGCGGTTCCGCCGCCGCGCCGATCGGCGCGACGCCAAGGAAATACGCGCCAAGCGCGATGCATGCACTTCGGGAAAGGAACGCGAATCCGGGTCTGAACTGGGGGCGTGTCATGGCACTCTGGCTTTCAGGTTGGTCTTGGTCCTGATGACGTGGCGCATTATCTTGACAATTTCAATCGGAAATAATCAGGGGCGCCGGATTGTCGCGCCCGGAACCGGATCGCGGCCCTTGGCGGGGTCGCGATCCGAAGTCTTCCGGCGGCTTACTGGAACACCGCGTCGGGATTGTCGAGGCTGTCGGACCCCTCGAAACCGATCTGCCCGACGCCCAGCGCCGTCACCGCGCGCTCGATCGAGCGCGTCTGCTTCACCAGCGCATCGACCGCGCTCATGATCAGCGCTTCGCCCTCTTCATTGCCGCGCGCCAGCATCTGGTCATAGCTTGTCCCGGCCTCGGCCGACGCCTTGATCTGTCCCAGCTCGATCATCGTCGCGTTCAGGTCGGCGCGCAGCGCGGCATCCACCGCCTCATCCGATTCCGCCACCAGCGAGGACAGGCTTTCGCCCGACACGACGCTGCCATCGACGCGCACATACTCGCCCATATAGACGTTCCGCACGCCCAAGCCGTCATAGAAATGGCTGTTATGCGTGTTGTCCGAGAAGCAATCATGCTCTTCCTCGGGATCGTTCAGCATCACGCCCAGCTTCATGCGCTCACCGGCCTGTTCGCCATAGGACAGGCTGCCCATCCCGGTCAGCATGGTGACGATCCCGGCGTCCGGGTCGGCCGTGACCGCCTCGCGCGCTCCACCTCCGTCGGCCCATTGCGCCGTCATCCACTCAAGGTCCGAAATCAGCAATTCGGTCGCCGCCGTCAGATACGCGCCGCGCCGGTCGCAGTTGCCGCCGGTGCAGTCATCGCCGCTGGCGTAATCGGTCCAGGGCCGCTCGCCCGCACCCGGCTCGGTGCCATTGAGGTCCTGCCCCCACAGAAGAAATTCGATGGCGTGGTAGCCGGTCGCGACATTGGCCTCGACCGCATCCGCCTCATGCAGCCTGTCGGCCAGCAATTCGGGCGTGATCTCGCGCGCGTCGATCTCTTCGCCCGACAGGGTGAAGGTCGGATTCGCGATGACATTCAGCGCCGCAAGCTGGTTCTCATCCGTCGCTCCGCCATAGGCGCTGTCGACATAGTCAATCAGCCCCTCGTCCAGCGGCCAGGCATTCACCTTGCCCTCCCAGTCATCGACAATCGGATTGCCGAACCGATAGGCCTCGGTCTGCTGATAGGGCACGCGGGCCTCGATCCAGACCGCGCGCGCCGCGTTCAGCGTCTCGGGCGAAGGATCCGCCAGCAGCGTCTCGATGGCCGCCTGCAATTCCCGCGCCTTCAACAGGCTGTCCTCATAGCCCGCATGGGCAATATCGGCATAGGTCTCCAGCACCTCGGCCTTGCCCGCCAGGGCAGGCGCGCCAAAACCCAGCACAAGCGCCATCGCTGTCATGGATGTTTTCATCTCGATCGGTCCTTTTTCGTTTCCGCCGCACGCGCACGCAGGGTCGCACCTTCTGGCACGTCACACCCCGGCACGTGAGAATTCCACCTGCCCGATGGCAGGCCCCATTTGGTTGACAGAAAGAGTCGGATTGGTCAATTCCGATTATTTCACTCGGATAATTTTCATGCCCTGCGAGCAGGAAAAACCCCCGCACGCTTCGCAGCTTGCGGGGGTAAATGTTTTATTTGTCAAAGGCTTGAAAGACAGCCCTGAATTGGCGCCGGGTTTCGCTCCTGCACTCAGCCCTGTGCGGACTGGAACGCATCCAGCCCCGCCTGCGCCACTTCGCGGTCCTGAGCCGGCGTGCCGGAACTCACGCCGATCCCGCCCACGACCTCGCCGTCGACGATCACCGGCAGGCCGCCGCCGACCACCATCAGGCGCCCGCCAATGGCCGACCCGATCCCGTAGGCCGGTGCGCCCGGCTGGCTCGCCTCGCCATATTCATGCGTGGCCTTCTTGGCACCCGAGGCGGTATAGCTCTTGTCGATGGCAATGGTGATCGACGTAACCTTGCCGCCGTCCATCCGCTCGAAGGCGACAAGGTTGCCGCTCTCGTCGGTAATGGCGATGCACATCGGCACGCCGATCTCCGTGGCCTTCTCGCGCGCGCCCTTCAGCAGGCTGCGCGCATCCTCCAGATCCAGTCGCTTGATCGTCAGCATCTCTCACTCTCCCTTTTGTGCCTGTGCCTTGGCCACCCGCCGCGCCGCGTGCAGCAGCGGTTCGGTATAGCCCGAGGGCTGTTCGGCCCCCTTGAAAATCAGGTCATGCGCCGCCTTGAACGCAGGCCCGTCGAATCCCGGCGCCATCGGCCGATAAGCCGGATCGCCCGCATTCTGCGCATCGACCTTGGGCGCCATGCGCCTCAGCGATGCCTCGACCTCCTCGGCGCTGCAAATCCCGTGCAGCAGCCAGTTGGCCAGGTATTGCGACGAAATCCGCAAGGTCGCGCGGTCCTCCATCAGGGCCACGTCATTGATATCGGGCACCTTCGAGCACCCGATCCCCTGATCGACCCAGCGCACCACATAGCCCAGGATCGACTGGCAGGAATTGTCGAGCTCGCGCTGCACCTCCTCGGGCGACAGGTTCCGCCCCACCATCAGCGGCGGTGTCAGCAGCGCCTCGCGCGACGCGGGCGCGCGGTCCTTCAGCTTCGCCTGAAGGGCCGCCACATCCACCTGGTGATAATGGGTGGCATGCAGCGTCGCGGCCGTGGGCGAGGGCACCCAGGCGGTATTCGCGCCCGCCTCAGGATGGCCGATCTTGGCCTCCAGCATCGCCGCCATGTCGTCGGGGCGCGCCCACATGCCCTTGCCGATCTGCCCCTTCCCGGCCATGCCCGCGGCCAGCCCGGCATCGACATTGCCGGCCTCATAGGCGGCCAGCCACCCGGACTGCTGCATCTCGCCCTTGGGCACGACAGGCCCGGCCTGCATCGCGGTGTGGATCTCGTCGCCGGTGCGATCGAGGAAGCCCGTGTTGATGAACACGCAGCGTTCCTTCACCGCCTCGATACAGGCCAGCAGGTTCGCCGACGTGCGCCGCTCCTCATCCATCACGCCCAGCTTCACGGTATTGCGCTCAAGCCCCAGCAAGTCCTCGACCCGCGCATAAAGCGTGTCGGCAAAGGCCACCTCTTCGGGGCCATGCATCTTGGGCTTGACCACATAGACCGACCCCGCGCGCGAATTCCCCTCGCCCTCGCGCGCCAGGTCATGCATCGCCGCCGCCACGGTGACGGCCGCGTCCAGCATCCCTTCAGGGGTTTCCTGCCCGTCCATCAACACCGCATCGGTGGTCATCAGGTGGCCGACATTGCGCACCAGCAGCACCGCGCGCCCCGGATGGGTGACGCTGTTGCCCTCCGGATCAAGATAGCTCACGTCCGGCGCAAGGCGGCGCGTCATGGTCTTGCCGCCCTTCTCGAAGCGCTCCTCCAGATCGCCGCGCATCAACCCCAGCCAGTTGGCATAGGCCAGGCACTTGTCCTCGGCATCCACCGCCGCGACCGAATCCTCGCAATCCTGGATCGCCGTCAGCGCACTTTCGAGCCGCAGGTCGGCGATCCCCGCCGGATCGTCCCGCCCGATGGCGGAGTCGCGGTCGATCACCACCTCGATCAACAGGCCGTTGGCGCGCAGGAAAACATTGCCCGCCTCGGTGTAACCGGCGAACTGGCCGGGATCGGCAAGGGCGCTTCCCTGCCCCTTCACCGCGACCTTCAGCGCACCGCCCTCCACATCGAGCGCGGTCACATCCGCCCAGGACCCGGTCGCAAGCGGCACCACCCGGTCGAGATGCGCACGCGCCCAGGCGATCACCTTGGCGCCGCGCGCCGCGTCATAGCCCTGGCCCTCGGGTTTTCCCTCGATCGCGTCGGTGCCGTAAAGCGCATCGTAAAGCGAACCCCAACGCGCATTCGCGGCATTGAGCGCGAACCGCGCATTCATCACCGGCACCACCAGTTGCGGCCCCGCAACGCTGGCGATCTCGGGATCGACATTGCGGGTCGTCACCTCGAAGGGCGCAGGCGCGGGCAGCAGGTAACCGATCTCCTTGAGATAGGCGCGATACGCCTCGCCATCGAAAGGCTGGCCGCGATGGGCGATGTGCCATTCATCGATCCGGCGCTGCAATTGCGCGCGCTTTTCCAGAAGCCGCGCGTTCTGCGGCGCCAGGTCGCGCAGCATGGCAGCATAGCCCGACCAGAACTGATCGGCGCTCACGCCCAGCAGAATCTCATCCTCCAAAAGCCGCGCCAGCGGCGCAGCCACCGACAATCCGTGACGGTCTACATATTCGCTCATGTGCTTCCTCCGTTTCCAGCGCAAGGGCTAGCGCAGCGGGCGCGAAGCTGTAACAAATGGAAAAATGTTTTCCACGGTATGGAAAGGTATACCGAAATGAGCCCGGACAAAGCCGAAGGCGTGCAATCCGTCGCCCGCGCGCTGCGCCTGCTGCGCCATCTCAGCCAGCATGACGACGGACTCCGGGTCAGCGACCTCGCGCGGCTCAGCGGCTTGGCGGTGTCCACCACGCATCGCCTGCTGACCACGCTCGAATTGCAGGGCTTCGCGCAGTTCGACCCCGACAGCGCGCTCTGGCATGTGGGACGCGAGGCCTTTGCCGTGGGCGCCTCCTTCGGGCGGCGGCAGAATTTCGTGGCCCCCGCCCTGCCCTTCCTGCGCCGCCTGCGAGACGCCACGCGCGAGACCGCCAATCTGGGGATTCTCGACAATGACGAACTGGTCACCGTCAGCCAGGTCGAAAGCCGCGAGATCATGCGCGCAATCTCGCCCCCCGGCGGGCGGGTGCCCGCCTTCTGCTCGGGCATGGGCAAGGCGATCCTCGCCACATGGGAGGATGCCGATATCGCCGCGTTCGTCGCGCGCACCGGGCTGCACCCGATGACGGCGCGCTCGCATCGCGATGTTGACAGCGCGATGCGGGATATCGCCCGGATCCGGCAGCAGGGCTACGCGCTCGATGACGAGGAACATGTGACCGGCCTGCGCTGCATCGCGGCGGTGGTGTGGTCCCCGCAGGGCGAAGCCGCCTGCGCGATCTCGATCTCGGGCCTTGCCGCGCGGCTGCCGGATGACAGGCTCGACCGCATCGGCCAGATCGTCGCCCGCGCCGCCCACGACCTCACCGAAACCCTCGGTGGCCAGCCTCCGTCGCCGCCCTGACGCAGCACCCGGACGTCCTCACACCGGCTGGCTGACCACCTGCCGCTCAACCAAGCGCGCACAGAGGCGAAGCGCTCGCGATCCCTGCCCTCATCCTTCGCCTCGCCACCCGACTTTCGGGCCAGAGACGCGACAACATCGGGCAGATCGCCGCCCGCGCCGCCCACGACCTCACCCAAACCTCGGGCGGCCAACCCGCCTCGCAACGCTTGCGCGGCACCCGGACGGCCTCGCGCAGCGGGCTTGCCGCACCCGCCGACGCGGGCGTGGCGCTTGCCCTTCACGCCATGTCCGATGCAATCATGGGCGAAGCGCAACCCGACAGGAGGCACGGACATGGACCCAATCACCGGCACTTGCCTTTGCGGCGATGTCAGCATCACGGCCTCGGGACGGCCCGACCGGGTCGGGATCTGCCATTGCCTCGATTGCCGCAAGCATCACGGCGCATTGTTCTATGCCGCCGCGATCTTTCCCGAAGGCGCGGTGACGATCGAAGGCGAAACCAACGCCTATGAGGGGCGGCATTTCTGCCCGCGTTGCGGATCGTCGGTCTTCGCCCGCAGCGGCGACGAGATCGAGCTGCACCTCGGCGCCCTCGATATGCCCGACCCTCCGTCATCCGACACCGGCCTGACGCCCAGCTACGAATGCTGGACGGTGCGGCGCGAATCCTGGCTCCCGCCTTTCCCTCGCATGAAGCACTACGGGCATGACCGGAAGAGCGACCGCCGCGGCTGAATCCGGCTTGCATGGTTTGCCTGCCCATCCGCTCTGGTGCCCATCTATCCTGTTATCGCATCATCGTTGTCTTGCTCCTGCCCGTTTGCCCCGAATCATCGCCCGATGCGGGTGATGCGATCAGTAGAGCGCATGAGTGTTGCGAATGCGTTACCGCGGCGTCCCGCGCGGCGGCGGCAAGACGTTTGTACAAACCGGATTCCGAAGACCGCGACTTCGGTACAAAACCCATGTACAATTCGTCTGTTTCGTACGTTCCGCCCACGCCTCTCAATGGCGCACAGTCACTGTTCGGCGCGGATGGTTGCCATTCCGTCCCGGCTTCTGTTTAACGGGCGCGTATTTACAGCGTTTCGCGCGCGGGTTCTGCGCGCATGTCCGTTCCCCGAAAGGTCTCCCATGACATTGCTCGCGCGTTTCACCTTTGCCCTCTCGCTCTGCATCGCCCTGACCTCTCCGGCCCTTGCCCAGCAAGGCGGCGGTCAACCGACCCCGGTCACGGTCGTCACCCTCGAGCCGCAGACCATCACCCTGACAGCGACCCTGCCAGGCCGCGTCGCCGCCTCGGCCCTCGCCGAGGTGCGCCCGCAGGTCAACGGGATCATCACCGAGAGGCTTTTTGAAGAGGGCGCGCATGTCGATGTGAACGATCCTCTTTTCCGCATTGATTCCGCGACTTACGAGGCAACCTTGCAGCAATCTCGCGCCAGCGTGGCGCAGGCCGAAGCGCAACTTCGCGCCGCCGAACGCGATGCCGGGCGGCTCGAGGAATTGCAGGCCCGCAACGTCGCCAGCGAACAGGCGCTCGACGATGCGCAAGCCGCCCGCGACTCCGCCGCCGCCGCGCTGGAACTGGCGCGCGCCCAGATGAATTCGGCGCAGATCGAACTGTCGCGCACCACGATCCGCGCCCGTCTCTCCGGGCGGATCGGCCTATCGCAAACCAGCCAGGGCGAGCTTGTAACCGCCAGTCAGGCACAGCCGCTCGCGGTCATCCGCACCATCGATCCGGTCTATGTGGACGTCACCCAATCCTCCGCCGACCTCCTGCGCTGGCGGCGCGGCGAAACCGAACGCGCCCTCGCCGACGCCGACCGCACCGTCCGCCTGACCCTCGCCGACGGCTCCGTTTATGAACACACCGGTCGCCTTCAGGCAGCGGAACCCAATGTCGATCCGCAGACCGGCGTGGTCACCATGCGCATGCAGTTCGAGAACCCGCAAACACTGCTGTTGCCGGGCATGTATGTTCAGGTCGAGATGCCCGTCGACGTGGCCGAGAACGTCTATCTTGTGCCTCAGGAAGGCGTCGTGCGCGACCGGCGCGGGCGCCCGACCGCATGGGTTGTTAACCCCGATGGCGTCATCGAGGAGCGCCCGCTGTCGATCGTTCAGGACCGCGACAACGAATGGGTCGTCGACGAAGGGTTGAACCCCGGCGACAGGGTCGTCGTCGCGGGCTTTCAGAAAACCGCGCCCGGCGCCACCGTCGCACCGGAAGAACGCGACACCAGCAAGACCACCGCCGACGCAGCGTCGGAATAACCGGCGGAAACGGGGACAGATATCATGGCACGCTTCTTCATCGACCGTCCGGTCTTTGCCTGGGTGATCTCGATCCTCATCATGGGGATCGGGGTGCTCGCGATCCGGATGCTGCCCGTGGCGCAATATCCGCAGATCGCGCCGCCCTCGGTTTCGATCAACGCCAGCTACCCGGGGGCCTCGGCCGACACGGTAGCCAATACCGTGACCCAGGTCATCGAACAGCAGATGACCGGACTCGATGGCTTGCGCTATTTCTCGTCCAGTTCGACAGCGGCGGGCCAGGTCCAGATCACCCTCACATTCGAGACCGGCACCGATGCCGATATCGCGCAGGTCCAGGTCCAGAACAAGCTGAGCCAAGCCACGCCGCTCTTGCCGGAAATCGTGCAGCGACAGGGGATTACCGTCGAAAAATCCTCGGCTGGTTTCCTCATGGTCGTTGGCCTGACCTCAACCGATGGCAGCCTCGAACAGGTGGATCTTGCGGATTACATGGTCACCAACCTCGTTGACGAACTGAGCCGCATTCGCGGCGTCGGCTCGGTCAATGTGTTTGGCGGGCAATACGCCATGCGCATCTGGCTCGACCCGGCCAAGCTGGCCGCATTCGAGCTGGCGCCCTCGGATGTGGTGGCGGCGGTTTCCGCGCAGAACGCGCAGATTTCGGCGGGCGCTTTCGGTGCACGCCCGGCGGTCGAGGGGCAACAGCTCAACGCCACGATCACCGCACAATCGCTGCTCAGCACGCCGGAGGATTTCCGCCAGATCGTGCTGCGTGCCGAAACCGATGGCGGGCTGGTGTTGCTGGATGATGTCGCCCGCGTCGAGATCGGCGCCGAGAACTACGCCACCATCGCGCGCTTCAACGGCAGGCCGGCATCAGGCATGGCCATCAGCCTCGCGCCCGGCGCGAACGCGCTCGATACCGCAGAGGCGGTCAAGGCCCGTATGGAGGAATTCGCCCGCTTCTTCCCCGAAGGCGTGGAATACGTGATCCCCTATGACACCACACCCTTCATCGAGATCTCGATCAAGGAAGTGGTCAAGACCCTGTTCGAGGCAATCGGCCTCGTGTTCCTGGTGATGTTCCTGTTCCTGCAGAACCTGCGCGCAACCCTGATCCCGACCTTGGCCGTGCCCGTGGTCCTGCTGGGCACGTTCGGCGTTTTGGCGGCGGCGGGATTCACCATCAACACCCTGACGATGCTGGCGATGGTGCTGGCGATCGGCCTCTTGGTGGATGACGCGATCGTCGTGGTCGAGAATGTCGAACGGATCATGGAAGAAGAGGGCCTGCCCCCGCGCGAGGCCACGCATAAATCCATGGGACAGATCACCGGCGCGCTGATCGGTATCGCCATGGTTCTGTCGGCGGTGTTCGTGCCGATGGCCTTCTTTCCGGGCTCGACCGGCGTGATCTACCAGCAGTTCGCGATCACCATCGTTTCGGCCATGGCCCTGTCGGTGGTGGTGGCGATCACCCTGACGCCGGCGCTCTGTGCCTCGCTTCTCAAACCCAAGGGACATGCGGCACAGCGCGGACCATTCGCCTGGTTCAACAAGGGCTTTTCAGGTCTGACCTCGGGCTATACCGGCACCGTGCGCTGGACCGTGCGGCGCCCCTTCCGGGTGGCGATCGTCTATCTTGCTTTGGCCGCTGCAATGGCGTTCCTGTTCATGCGCACGCCGACGGGCTTTCTGCCCGAAGAGGATCAGGGCATCCTTTTCACCCTGATCCAGACCCCGACCGGCGCCAGCGCAGAGCGCACTCTCGACGTGGTGAAACAGGTCGAAAACTACTACCTCACGCAGGAAGAAGGTGTCGTGGATTCGATGTTCGGCGTGGTCGGTTTCAGCTTCGCGGGCAGCGGGCAGAACATGGGCCTCGCCTTCGTGCAGCTCAAGGATTGGGACAAGCGCCCCAGCCCGCAACAAAGCGTGCAGGCATTGGCCGGACGGGCCTTCGGCGCATTCAGCCAGATCCGGGATGCGCAGGTCTTTCCGGTGGTGCCGCCTTCGGTGATCGAACTCGGCAACGTGTCGGGTTTCGACTTCTACCTGCAGGCGCGTGAAGGGCAGACCCATGACGAACTGGTGAACGCCCGCAACCAGCTGCTTGGCATGGCCGCGCAAAGCCCGGTCGTCACATCAGTGCGCCCTAGCGGCCTCGAGGACGCGGCACGCTTCAACCTGGATATCGACTGGCGCATGGCCGGCGCGATGGGGCTGACGCCGAACGATGTGGGGCAGCTGCTTCAGGTCGCCTGGGCAGGCACCTATGTGAACGACTTCATCGACCAGGGCAGGATCAAGCGGGTCTATGTACAGGGCGAAGCCGAGGCCCGCGCGACACCCAAGGACATCGAGAAATGGCGCGTGCGCAATGTCAGCGGCGGGCTTGTTCCCTTCTCGAACTTTGCCCAGGGCAACTGGGATTACGGCGCGCAGGGGCTTTACCGCTATAATGGCGTGCCCTCGATCCAGATTCAGGGCTCACCCGTCGAGGGCGTGACCACCGGCGAAGCGATGGCCGAGATGGAACGCCTCGTGGCGCAACTTGGGCCGGGCTTTGACGTGGCCTGGACCGGCCTTTCGCTCGAGGAGCGGGAATCGGGCAGTCAGGCGCCCTTGCTCTATGCGCTCTCACTGGCGGCGGTGTTCCTGTCGCTCGCTGCGCTTTACGAAAGCTGGTCGATCCCCTTCGCGGTAATGCTGGCCATGCCCATCGGCGTGCTGGGCGCGCTGATCGGTGCGTGGCTGGGCGGCTTCGAGAACGGCGTGTTCTTCCAGGTCGGGCTGCTGACCGTCATCGGCCTCACGGGCAAGAACGCGATCCTGATCGTGGAATTCGCGCGCGAGCGCTATGAGGCCGGCGAGCGGGTGATCGACGCTGTCGCCACCGCCGCGCGCCAGCGTTTCCGCCCGATCATCATGACCTCGATGGCCTTCTCGCTGGGCGTTCTGCCGCTGGTGCTCAGCTCGGGCGCGGGTTCGGGCGGGCGCAATGCCATCGGCTCGGGTGTCCTGGGCGGAACGATTTCGGCCACGGTCCTCGGCGTGGTCTTCGTGCCGCTGTTCTTCATGATCGTGACACGGATCTTCCGCCGGGCCGGCGGGGCCTGAAGGCTCAGAAACCAAGAAGGGGGCGTCGAAACGCCCCCCTTCCGTGCATCATTTCATGCATCTGTCGAGCACCGCTCGGTGCGGTCAGACCACCAGCACCGGAATTCGCGAAAGGCCCGTGACCTTGTGCGAAACGCTGCCCAAAAGGTAGTCCTCGACCGAGCCCATGCCACGGCTGCCGATCACGATCAGGTCCATCCCATGTTCCTGCGCGAACTTGACGATGGTGCGCGATGTCGGCCCCGATTTGACGAAGGCGCGTGTCTCGGTCAGCCCGGCCTCCTGCGCGACGCTCTTGGCGCGCTCGGCGACCTCCTTGGCATGGTTGCGCATGATGTCGTCCATATTGCCCGGATCGTCGGGGCGCACCATCGACAGCGACGCCTCGAGCATCGAGTGATGCCGATAGACCGTCAGAATGGTGACCTTGCCGCCGCATTCGTGCGACATGTCGATGGCCATATCCAGCGCCTTCTCGGCATTGGGCGAGCCATCGAAGGGAACGAGTATAGATTTGAACATAAGGGTCTCCTGACTACTTCGCGAAGGCAAGGTCACGCAGGAACAGCGCGATCTGCGGGAAGAAGATCAGCGCGACCGCCACCGACAGCAGGATGAAGATGAACGGCGGCGTGCCGCGGATGACCTCGAAATAGGGGCGCTTGAACACGGCGATGGCCGTGAAGATGTCGCAACCGAATGGTGGCGTGGCCGATCCGATGGCCACCTGCAAGGTGACGATCGTGCCCACCAGAACCGGGTCAAGCCCGACCGAGTTCACCACCGGCGCGAAGATCGGCACCATGACCAGGATCACCACGATCGGGTCGACGAACATGCAGCCTATGAAGAAGGCGATCGAGATCACGAACAGAACACCGATTTGACCCATCTCGTCGACGCCGATACCGCCAAGGATCTGCTGTGGGATCTGTGCGAACGAGATCACCCAGGAAAACGCCGCGCCAACGCCCACAAGGATGAACACCACCGCCGTGATCAGCCCGGTCGACTTGGCAGTGTCATAGACCCCGGCAAGGTCGAGTTCCTTGAACACGATGACTTCAAGGATCAGCGCATAGAGCACACAGGCGGCGGCGGCCTCGGTCGGGCTGAAGATACCGCCATAGATTCCGCCGATGATGATCGCCGGGAACCCCAGCGGCCAAAGCGCCTTGCGCGCGGCAGCCATGCGTTCGGGCCAGCTTGTCTTGGGTTCGGTCGGGACCTGGTGGCGCACCGCATAAAGCCAGGAATAGAACGAGAAGAGCACGAGGATCAGCAGCCCCGGCCCGATCCCTGCAATGAACAGCTCGGCGATCGAGGTGTTCGACACCACGCCATAGATGATCATGCCGATCGAGGGCGGAATGAGAAAGGCGATATCCGACGAATTGACGATCAGCGCCAGGATGAAACTGTCCTTGTAGCCCGCCTTCTGCATCCGTGGACGCAGCGGCGAACCGATGGCGACCACCGTCGCCTGGGTCGACCCCGAGACCGCGCCGAACATCGTGCAGGCCGCCGCAGTGGATACCGCCAGCCCACCCTTCAGATGCCCGACAAAGGCCATCACCAGGTCGATCAGCCGGTTGGCCGATTGCCCGCGCGTCATGATATCGGCGGCGAAGATGAACATCGGCACCGCGATCAGCGAGGCGGGCCGGATGCCCGCCATGATCTGCTGGATCATCGTTTCAAGCTGGCTCATCCCGCCGAACAGCGAGAAGAAGCCCACGAAAGCCCCCACGATCAGCGGGATCATCATGGGAAAACCCAGCAGAAGGAGCACGATCATGATCGAGAAAATCGTCAGTGCCATCTTTCAGACCTCCATCTCGTCGTCGTCATATCCTTCGAGCACGGCGGTCGAGAGATAGGTATCTTTTTCAATGATGTTCTTGATGGCAGTCAGCGCATATTGCATCCCCGTCATAAAGAACCCGAAGGGCACCCAGACCAGCGTGATCCACACCGGGATCTGAAGCGACGGCAGCACGCGGCCCCGTCCCGCCTGAGTGAGAATGTAGTTGAACGAGTAGTAGCAAAGCCCGAACATGAAGACCGCCGTCACCACCGCGATGATGATCATCATGATCTTGCGCCCCTTTCCGGGCAGCGCGTCATAGATCGCCGACATACGGATATGACGGCCCTGACGCGCGGCATAGCTGATGCCGGCAAAGGTGATCATGATGATGAGAATGCGGTTCAGCTCTTCGGAAAAGAAGATGCTGTTCTGAAAGACGAAGCGCCCGACCACGTTGGCGATCGTATTCGCGGCCATCAGCAGCACACCCGCCGCCAGCACGATGGCTTCGATCTTGCTGATCAGATTGTCCAACGTGCCCAGAACGCCGGGAAGCGTGGATTGATAGTCCTTGAAGGATGCGTCATCCGTCGAGGTGGTGTCGGTTTGCGACTGTGTCTGAGACTCGTTCATCCCTGTCCAGGCCCCGCGATGATGTTGAATGTGATGTGGGTAAAGTAAACCGGCGGCCCCATCTTCGATGGCGGCCGCCGGTCCCTGTCTTTAGTTTTCGACAGCTTCAAGGTCCGCCTTGAGCTGTTCGAGAATCTTGGCGCCGGAATCCCCGGTCATCTCAAGGAAGGTCTCTTCGACCGTTGCAGCCGCTTCGACGAAGGGCGTGCGCTCTTCCTCGCTCAGGACATTGACCTGCATGTCGGGCTTGGCTTCCTTGATCTTCTCGATGCTCTCTTCGTGCAGACCGCTCTGATAGTCGATGATGTGGTCAAAGGCAGTATCCATCGCCGCCTGCACCATCTCCTGATCTTCTGCCGAAAGGCCGTCGAAGAACTGCTGGTTCGCCATCACGGCCGTGGTGAAGTTGTTGTGGCCCGCGCAGGTGATGACGTCGGTCACTTCATACATCTTGGTCGACTCGATGAAGAACATCGGGTTTTCCTGACCCTGGATGATGCCCGTCTGCAGTGCACCATAGACTTCGCCCCAGGGCAGCGGCGTGGGTGTGGCGCCGAACGCCTTGTAGCTTTCCACCAGAAGCGGGTTGGTCATCACGCGGAACTTCACCTCGTTGAGGTCATCCGGCCCTTTGACGGGCTCCTGCGTGGTCATGCAGACCTCGCCTTCGGGGAACATCACCAGAAGCTCGAGGCCCTGCTGGGCGTAAAGCTCGGGGAACATTTCGTTGATCGCCTTGGAACTGCGGAAGAATTCGCTCAGCTTCTCGGTGTCCTGGGGCAGCAGATATGGCACGAAGAACACTTGCGCCTCCGGGATCAGCGAACCCGTGAAACCCGGGCTCTGGTCCACGAATTGCAGGATGCCGGCCTGGGCTTGTTCCATGATATCCGCCGATTCACCCAAGGTGCCATAGGGGAAAAGCTGGACCTCGTGGTCGGAATTCGCTTCGATCTCTTCCTTGAACTTCTGGGCGAAAACGCCCTGCACCTCGTCGATGGCCTCCTCGAACGCGTAGCGCCAGGTGTCGGCCTTTGCCATGCTGCCTGTGATGGCCATGACACCGACGGCGGCCGCAGCTGCGAACGTGTTGGTCATGAATTTCGCCATTACTTTGCTCCCTGTTTCATAAAATGCACTGGAAGCGTGTGACGCATTGTATTGCATGTCAAACCAATAATTGACGCATGACAAATGTCAGTATTCAAGAGGAAAGGCGATTTCATGCGTCGCTCGGAGCAACATCGAGACCCGCTCGAGTGCCGTCCTGAACTGGGTTTCATCGCGCACGCCGCCCACGGAAATCCGCACCGCATCAAGGGCCGGAGCCTGGGCTGTCAGAAAAGGAGTCGCGGGCGCCAGCGCAACGCCAAGCTGGCGGGCATTGCGCACGACATCCTCGGTCGAGCGCCCCTCGGGAAGGGTCAACCAATAGTGCAGCCCGCCCGGATGACCCTGAAGCCTCTGATCGCCCAGAACCTCGTTGACGATCCGCCCGCGCGCGGCCAGCGCAGCGCGCTGCCACTCGGCCAGGGCGGCGGCGGTGCCGTCGCGCACCCAACGGGTGGCGATCTCACCGACCAGCGGCGTAGCCGCCCATGAGAACACCAGCAGGCGGCTCAGCAACGCCGATTGCAGATACGCGGGCGCGGCCATGTAACCCGCGCGCAGCCCCGAAACGGTGCATTTGGTGAATGTCGTCAGGTAGATCGTGCGCTCCGGTGCCAGCGCCGCAATCGGCTCGGGCGCATCCTCGAGGATCTGCGCATAGGCATCGTTTTCGATGACCACGAGATCGCGGGCTTGCGCCACCGCGGCGACTGCACGCCTGCGCGCCTCGCTCATCAATCCCCCACGCGGTGCCGCCAGGTTCGGCAGCGTCACGATCGCACGGGCATCGTGACTGCGACAGACCCGCTCAAGCGCGTCCGGGCACATCCCCTCGTCGTCTCCCGCCACCCCGATAAGCGTCAGGCCAAGGTAACGGCAGAGCGAAATGATAAGGTGATGGGTCACATCGTCGGCCAGCACCACGTCACCCGGCGCGGTCACCGCTGACAGCGCCGCCGCCATGCCATGCGTCACGCCGTTGGTCAGCAGCACCCGGTCGGCGCTGGTGTTCAGGCGGCACCGTGCCAGCCAGTCGACAGCCGCCGCGCGATGCGCGGTCTGCCCGATATTGGGACGGCAGGACAGGATCGTCGCCGGATCGGCATTGCCCGCCATCTCGCGCAGCGTGCGGCGCATGGCCTGGTCATGCCTTGCATCGTAAAGCGGGCGCGAAATCGCCAGGTCCAGCACATCTTCCCGCTGGGATTTCAGCGCATAGGGCGGCTCGTCCCGCGCCGAGGGGTCGACAACGAAACTGCCCCGCCCCACATGCCCGTGGATCAGGTTGTGCTGGCGCAGGCGGTCATAGGCCTTGCTGACGGTATGGACACTCAGCCCAAGCTCGTTCGACACCGCCCGATGCGTCGGCAACCTGTCTCCGGGGCGCAGCACGCCTTCGCGGATCTGCCGCTCGATGGCGGCGGCAAGGCTGGCATAGAGCGGCTCTGCAAGGGCCTCCCGGTCGGGGAATTCGAACGTCATCCTGAACTCACGCTGATTGTGGCCTTTCGGGATATCAATAGCACATGGCGCGCAGAACGCATGTGCTTTGGCAATAGGCCAGATACCCGCAGCCGCCTTGAATGGCCTTGCCGGGTCGGACGCATATCGCCATGATCTGGCCCTCACGCGGGCTTTGGGATAAGGGCTGCACATGAAATTCACGCTCGCCGATCTCCGGTCTCTCAACGACCTTCCCGCCGATACGGTGATCGACGCCCGCTCGCCCTCGGAATTCGCCGAAGACCATGTGCCCGGCGCGATCAACCTGCCTTCGCTCAGCGATGCCGAGCGCGCCGAAGTCGGTACGATCTATGTGCAGGACGACCGCTTCAAGGCGCGCAAGATCGGTGCGGCCTATGTGGCGTGCAACGTCGCGGGGTATCTTCAGAACGAGCTGGCCAACAAGCCCGGTGGCTGGCGTCCGATGGTCTATTGCTGGCGTGGCGGCCAACGCTCGAACGCCTTCGCCACGATCCTGCACCAGATCGGCTGGCGGGTGCGGGTGCTGGATGGGGGGTACCGCGCCTATCGCCGGCTGGTCGTGCAACGACTTTACGACAATACGCTTCCAATCCGCCCGGTGCTTCTCGATGGCAATACCGGCACTGCAAAGACCCGGCTTCTGGCGCTTCTGGCGGAGCGCGGCTGGCAGGTGATCGACCTTGAGGGGCTGGCCAATCACCGCGGTTCGGCGCTTGGCGGGGTCGCCGGCGGGCAACCCGGCCAGAAGCTCTTCGAAGGGCGGCTCGCGCAAGTGCTGTCGGGGATGGACCCGGCGCGCCCGGTCGTCATCGAAGCCGAGTCGAACAAGGTCGGCCAACGCATCGTGCCGCCTGCACTCTGGTCCGCGATGTGCGCCGCCCCGACTGTCGAGATATCCGCCCCCCTTGCCGAGCGCGCCCGCTATCTGGCCCGTGCCTACAGCGACATCACCGCGACCCCCGACCACCTCGCCCGGCAACTCGACCTGCTGCGCCATATCCGTGGCAATGCCCAGGTGGATGAGTGGCAGGGCATGGCGGCGGCCGGGGAATTCGAGGCGCTGGCCGGGGCGCTGATCCTTCGGCATTACGACCCGGCCTACACAAAGGCCCGGGGCCGCAAGCCTCAAGGCCCCGAACAGCATGTCGGCATCGCGGCACTGGACGATGCCGGTTTGCAGCGTGCCCTGCCCGACCTTGAAGAGGCGCTGACACGCGCAGCGCGTGACTAGAGCAGCGTGATGCGCGGCGGCCCCTCGGTGATCCGCCCGATCACGCTCGCGGCAACACCCTCTTCGCCAAGCACGGCGAGACAGACATCGACGCACTCTTCGGGCACCGCCGCAAGCAGTCCACCCGCCGTCTGCGGATCGAACAGCCACGCTGGTGCATCACCCACGCAATCAATCGCGGGCTGCGCATAGGCCGCGTTCGCCGCGTCGAGCGACGAGCGCACCCCCTGCGCAAAGAGTTGCTCGGCGCCTGGCAACAACGGCACGGCGCCGAGATCGATCTCGGCACCCTGGCTGCTGGCGCGACAGATCGCCAGAAGATGCCCCGCAAGACCAAATCCCGTGACATCCGTCATGGCCCGCGCCATGCGCAGCGCGCGCGCATCGCCGGCAAGGCTCCGGCTCATCGACCCTATGGCCGCACGCACCACGTCGCCATCAACCTCGGCCCGCATCGCCGCCGCCATGATGGCGCCGGTGCCAAGTGGTTTGGTCAGGATCAGCCGGTCGCCGGGACGCGCGCCGTCCAACCCGATCGCCCGGTCTTCGCTCAGCCCCGTCACCGTGAAGCCGATGGTCAATTCGCTGCCCTGCGTGCTGTGCCCGCCGATGATCGCGGCCCCCGCCTCGGTCATGACGCCGCCCGCACCATCCATGATCTCACGCAGTGTGCGGCGCTGAAGCGGCTCGCTCATCCGCGGCAGGACAATATTGACCAGCGCCGCCTGCGGCTCGGCCCCCATCGCCCAGACATCGCCAAGCGCATGGATCGCGGTGATCCGCGCCATCTGCCAGTGATCTTCGACGAAGGCCCGCAGGTGATCGGTGCTCAGAACCTGAATCTGCCCGCCGATGCGCAACACGCCCGCATCGTCCCCCGGCCGGCTGAGGACATCAGCGCGCTCCGGCGGCGCCAGCTCGTTGATCAGCCCCATCAGCGCGCCCGGCCCCACCTTGGCGCCACAGCCGCCACAGATTATCGGATGCGCCGACATTTCGGCGCGCACACCTTCGGCCATTTCGCGCGGCAGGTCCGGCGCGGGCATTGCGGGCAGGTCGTGAAACTTCTGCATGAACCGCCGGTCGATCCAGTCCTTCCAATACCAGAGCCCCGGCAGTTGCAGGCCGATCCCGCCCTTGTCGGCCACTGCCGCCTTGCGCCCCAGCGATACCAGCTTGAGGAAATCCCTCTGCGGACGATACGCGCGGCGGCGGCCGCCGCTCAGATCGGCGCGCAGGTTGTGAAACAGCACCGGCGCGGCGCGCACCGCATAGACCCCGGCCTTGGGGCGCGGCGCGTGCGAAAGATGCGCACAGTCGCCCGCGGCATGGATCGCCGGATCGTCCGTGACGCGCAGACCGTCGTCCACCTTGATAAAGCCGTTCTCGAGCGGCAGGTCTGTCGCCTCGAGCCAGCCCCAGGGCCGCGCCCCGGCGACGCCCACGACCAGCGCAGCCGCGCGCAGCCCGCCATCCGCCATTTCGACGCCATGCCCGGTGATCCGTGCGATCCTGGCATTCTCGGTCAGCGAAATCCCCGCCCGCGCCATCTCGCGCAACAACGCGCGGCGCGTCCCCGGCGCCGTGCCCTGCAAGGCGCGACTGGCTTCCAATACGTCGATCTCTGGACGCTTGTCCGTGACGCCGGTCAGCCTGTGATGCATCGCCAGTGCCAGTTCCACCGCCCCGACACCGCCGCCGACCACCGCAACCTGTGGCGGTTTTGCCCCCCGCGCGACCGCCACCACGAAATCCTCCCAGATTTCGGCGTATGGCCCCAGCGGCTTGGCGGCGATGGCGAAGTCGTCGAAACCTTCGATCTCGCTCGCCGCCGAGGTGATCCCGATATCTATGGACAGGTGATCGTAGGCGACGGGCAGACGCCCTTCCAGCATGACCAGACGCGCGGCACGGTCCAGCCCGTTTGCACGGTCCATTATCAGGCGCGCTCCGGCGAACTGCGCAAGCCGGACAATGTCGATCTCAAGATCGCCGCGCCCGTAATGCCCGGCCACATGACCCGGCAGCATACCCGTATAAGGCGCCTTGACGTTCGGTTCGATCAGGGTCAGGCGCACCCCCGGCAGAGGGTTCATCGCCCACCTGCGCAAGACCAGCGCATGGGCGTGACCGCCTCCCAGAAGCACCAGATCACGCGTAAGCGGAAGTTGACTTTCCATGAAGAATCCATAGCCGCTGCGGCGCGCCGCGGCCATACGCAAAGCGCATGCCAAAAATGCCCGGATTCAGGTGCCGCCGTTGCCCTTGCTGATCTTGTTGAGGTGGCGCGGATAGACCTCCTCCTCAACCAGCAGCTCGTTGAGCAGCGATTTGTAACATTGGGTACCGCTTGCGCCATCGGCGCGTTCGCTGCGCACGTTGCGGCGCTCCTCGAAATCGACAAGGGTGGTATCGCGCTGCATCTCGGGCACGGGCCCTTCGGTCGACTCGTCGGCGCTGCGGGCAGCATTGAACAGAACCCGCAACGCGCCCGATTTGGTCACCCAACGCAGCGGATGCTGTTTGCCGACCGCCAATTCCAGAGGCACATCGACCGGAAGCTGCGCCAGCGCCAGTTGAAGCCGGCGATTGAGCGGCTGTTCGATGTCGTCGCGACCAAGCGCGCTGCGCCCGTTCTGAATGCACAGGAACACACCCGCGCCGCGATAGGAAATGAAACAGCTGTCGCGCTTCATCGTGTCCGAGATCACCCCGGCCACCGCCTGGAGCATCTTCTGGAACTGCTCATCCGAGCAGAGCTTGTGGGCCTTTTCGGCGTTCAGGATGCGGATCGAACAGATCGACGACAGGAACATGCCGAAGCGCGGCAATTGCATGATGTAATTTTCAAAGGCGGTATAGCCCAGGACCCGGTCGACATTGTGAATGTCGATCACATCGAGAAAGGCATTGCCCTCGGATGTCTCGGACAGGTCGGCGGACGCTTGGTCCGTGGTCGCCTGCGGATCCGACGACCCACGTTCAGCATCCTCCGCTGCGCCTGCGTTTTCGGCCTGCTCTTGGGCGAAACGCTGGCTGCTCCTGATACGCGCGCTCAGTTCGCCCAGCTCGAACGGCTTGGTGATGTAGTCGTTGGCCCCCGCCGCAAACGCCCGGTCAAGGTGATCGAGCTGTGTCATTGCGGTCAGCATGATGATCGAGGTGTTGCTATAACGCGGGATCTCACGGATGCGCTTGCACAGCACGATCCCATCGATCTGCGGCATCTGGATGTCCAGGATGAAGCAATCGAACGGCTCATCCGTCCGTTCCAGCAGCTCCAGCGCAGCAACGCCGCCAGCACAGGCCGAAACGTCGTGTCCGCAGGACGCGCTCAGATACTGCTTCAGCAGCGCCAGAATGCTTTCGTCATCGTCAACCAGCAGAATCTTCATTCCGTCGGCCTCCAGTTTGGTCCGAAGTTGGCTGCCTACAGAACCCACGGCGGCACCCCAGCAGAAAGGCAGATGGGCGCGCACCAACACACGCGTTAACCAATACTAAATGAAATCGACCAAATTATGGCGTGGCGCTCTCCTGCATGCACCCCAAGGTAGAATTACAGCGGTGCGAACACGCCTCTTTTTCCCGATCGCCTGATAGCCGCGCAATACCACTCGTGCTTGCAGAATATCCTGTGGATGCAACTCAAGCTGCGTGCAAACCCTGCAAAAACCCCTTAAACGACCATGCCGGCGGCCATACGGCACGCGCTGGCATCGCGCGGCCCCGGCTGTGCCGATGCCCTCGCATTGGGGATGACCTAAGTTCTACCGCAATTTGCGCAAAGAAAATCCAGATTCGGATGCGAGCGTGCAGCATGCGCGTTGCGGTTGCGAGTTCCAGTTTTTCTATCCTCCAGAATACACAGGGCAGCCGATGAAAATCCTCACCGTTGACGACGACGATTCGTTCGTGGAACTGATCGAGCGGTCTCTGACAGTCAGCGACAACCACGAAATCGTCACGGCGCAGTCCGGCATCGAAGCGATGAACATCCTCACCCATGAGGACGCGGCCTTCGATTGCCTTTTGTTCGACATCCAGATGCCCGAACTGGACGGCATCACACTCTGCCGCAATGTGCGCAACACCCCGCGCTTCTCGGCAACGCCGATCATCATGCTGACCGCGATGTCGCAGAAACATTATCTCGACAACGCTTTTGCGGCCGGCGCATCGGACTACCTCAACAAGCCGTTCGATTTTCAGGAACTGCGCGAGAAGCTGCGGACATGGCAACGCACCGACCTGGCCTTTCACAAGCCCGATATTCACTTTGACGGCTACCAGCGGGTCGAGGCCCGCTCGGTTAAGGCCTCGGACGCAGAGCTTGCCCGCCAGCTTGAGAAACAGGATCTGCCACGGCTGGTCGAATACCTCGCCTTCGAAAATTTCTGCGTCAAACGCGCTCAAAGCGGTCGTCGCCGCTTTTGCGTCAGCGCGTTGAAGATATCGAATTTCGAGCAGTTGCAGGACAACCTTACCGCCGACCAGTTCGCCGAGTCGCTCTTTGCCTTCGCCAAGGTGCTTTCGGCCAGCCTCAAGGGGATGGACGCGATGTTCTCCTATCGCGGGCGCGGAATCTTCCTGGTAGCTTATTCTGCGGCCAACGCGCTGCTCAACGTCAAGCTTCAGGCGGCGATGCGCCGTGCGGTGGGTCAGGTCAAACCCCGCGAGGCGATCGCGCAATCGCGTATCCGCTACGTTCTGGGAACACCCGTCAAGGTCAATCCCCGCCTGTCATCCGATGCCCTTTTCGCGCTTCATGCGGCGGTGAAAAGCGTTGAATCCAAGAATATCGAGCATTCGCTCGACAACGTTCCGACCAAACATCTGGGCAGTCTCTACCTCAAGGACGAGCTTTCGCATCTCGAGGCACGCGGCTATCGCGCGCTCTTCAATGACGAGATCCGCGACCGCGACGTCAGCTGGCCGCCCCGCAAGATGCTGACGCGCAAAGCCTGAACCGGCCCGGCCCGTTTTCCCTCTCTCCCCCGCCCGCTTCGAGCGGGGGTGCGCTGGCGGTTTTTCCTCCGAATCGACATTCTTGCCATGCCCGCACGCCGACTCAGCGTGGCGCGGTGCATGCGCATGAACGGCATATTTTCCTTTTGAATCCTTACAGATGCAGCCTTACGCATCGTCAACCGACGGCGCAACTCGCGTAAATGTTGAACAATTTCAAAAAATTCACGCGAATTGTCGCTGCAACGCGAAAAAGGACTGGCATAATTGCACCACCATGTCTCATAATAGCCACTAAAAAGACATATTTGGGCGCAGGCCATGAAGAATTTCAGAGTTCCATCAGACACAACTTCTGCGGCAACGGTATTTCCCGAACTGCCCTCCGACGGCAAAGCGCTCCGCGATGCTGTCAGCAGCCGCGAGAAGAAACGATCCCTGATCCGTGCCAACCGACAGGTCGAGAGGGCAGAGCATGTGCGCGCCACGAGCCTCTCGTTTCAGAACATGCATCAGTACGGGGAGCTTCTGGTCAATTACCTCAAGGCAAGAAAGCGCGTTTTCATAGATCAGCTCGACTGGCAGATCTACGAAGCCGACGGCATGGAGTTCGATCAGTACGACACGCCCCAGTGCCGCTGGATCATCGTCCACGAATTCGGCGAAATCCTGGCCGGCATCCGGCTCTCGCCGACAACAGCGCGTTGTGGCACCTACAGCTACATGCTGCGCGACGCACAGCGCGGCATCCTCGAAAACATGCCGCGCGACGTGCTGTTCATGGATGCGCCCGTCGATCCCAGGGTCTGGGAAGCGGCGCGCGTGTTCATCACCGAACATGTGCCCGCGCAGCGGCGCATGGAAATCCAGCAGGTTCTCGTGAACCAATTGATCACCACCGCCCGCGAGCTTGGCGCATCGCATGTCATTGGTATCGTGCCTGCGATCTGGTCACGCTGGCTGCGTCGGCTTGACCTGCGGGCCGTGCCCATCGGACCGCGTTTCCGCACCGATGGAACCTACAGCCAGGCGATCCTTTTCAATGTCGTTCAGGCCATGAACTGACACGCGCCGCGCGTTTCATTCACCCGGCACGAACGCCATCGAACGCGGGCGCCCGTCGGCCGCCGCCTCGTCTTCATCCTCGAACTCCAATTCCTCCCTGTCGGGGACGTGAAGATCGAACTCCAGGAAAAAGGTGGTGCCCTCGCCGACACGGCTCTTGTAGTGGATCGTGCCGTTATGGCGCTCGATGATGCGCTTGCTGATATTCATCCCCAACCCGGTGCCGCCGACCTTGCGCTGATCCGATGAATCCACCTGGCTGAACCGCCCGAACACCTGCGACTCGCAATTCTCGGGAATGCCTGCGCCGGTATCCTCTACGCTCACCCGCACCCGATGGTCCTGACGCTGGACCGTCACGGTGATCACGTCACCCGCCTGCGAGAACTTGAGCGCATTGGACAGAAGATTGCCCAGCACTTGCTGGATGCGCGCCTCGTCGCCGTTGATCAATGTGTCTTCTTCGGGAAAGACCGTGCGCACCTTGATCTCCTCGGCATTGGCCTGCGCCATGATCGCATCGACACTTTCCGCCACCACCCGCGAGATATCGAGGCTCTGGAAACGGAACACCATCTCGCCGCTTTCGATCTTTTGCAGATCCAGCGTCTCGTTGATCAGTTCGGCCAGCCGGCGGCTGTTCTTGACCGCGATATCCAGGATCGGCTTCAGATCGTCCGGCACTTTGGCCACACAGCCCGAATCCATCAGGTCCAGCGAGAACTTGATCGAGGTGAGCGGCGTGCGCAGTTCATGGCTCATGGTCGACAGGAATTGCGACTTGATCTCATAGGCCCGCTTGGCGCGATCATGCTCCAGCTTGATCTTGTGCAATTGCTTGAGCCCCTTGCGGTAGAGCTTGAGGAACATGAACGAGCAGTCGACGATGAAGTAGAGAACGAAGATCACCGTGAAGAACTCAAGCCAGAGATAGGAATCGATAGTCGGCTTCTCACGCACGATGTCCAATATCGGAATCGTCAGGAAGGTGACCCCGTATATCGCCAACCGCAAAACCAGCGACGGAACGACCTGGTGGTTGTTCATCGCCGCGAACAACGCCGCCGCGAAAAGGAAGAACAACGGCATGAAGTGATCGCCCGACTTTTGCTGTATGGCGATCAGAAGCACGAAAACCGAGATCATGCTCGCGCTCAGCGCCGTGTTCACCATCACCCAGGCCAGAAAACGGCGCGCGCCAACCGGATCGTTGCCTTTCCACGCCCGCACCCGGCGGGTCAGAACCAGGTCCAGCACCTCTGTAAACAATAGTCCCGCGTAGCACATCAATGCCATCACCGGATCGAAATAGAAGGCCGACAACAGCATCGCGGCAAGGAAGCTGGCCTGCCGTTGCCAGATCAGCTTCTTGGTGATTTCGACATAATGGCGCAGCTGGCGCTCGCGGGTGTCGCCCGCCAGATTCTTCTCTAGCTTGGAATGAATATCATGCGCCATGTCGTCGAAATACCGGTCCGGAACTGATTTTTGTCAGGCTACTGCGACATCGCGAAATTATTGGGTCGCGATTGCGGAGAATTTGCGACCTTGCCGCATTTGAACTCACGTAGCGACGCCGCCGTTGCCGGATCCATAGATCTCGCGCCAAACCTGCATCGCGGGCGCCAGATCGCTTTCGTTCACCACCAACAGCAGACAATCCGCGCCGTCCGCTGCGATCAACAGGTGGCGCGCACCGGGCAACGACAGGATCGTGCAGCGCGGCGCCTTGCCCCCAACCTGGCAGGGCAATGCGCAATCTCCGGCCAATGCAGACAGAACGTCGATCAGTTCGCCCGGCCCTTCGCTGCGCATATCATCCCGGTCCCCGCACATCGCCCAGGCAAGAGCGCGCGCACGCAGCGCACGCAACACGCCCTCCAGCCGGATCTCCGTATCCAGCGCGATCACGGCCGCAGCAAGCTGGCGTGCCGAGCAGCTTGCCGCGCCGCCCCGGTCCGCGCCCAGGGCCGGGCCGATCGCACGCAGCGACAAGACCCACCCCTTGTCTACAAGCCGCTTGAGCCGTTCCGCATGGACCTGCGCGGCGGTTTCCGAATCCGGGGGCTGGGCCGCATCCGTCGGCACCGCTCCGGCAAGGTCAAACGCGGCAAGGCGCCTGTTCGACATGGTCAGCCTAGCCTGCTCCTGCCCCTGCGCCATCAGCGCGAATGAACGCGGCAGGACCGCATCGTCGATCTCTCGCGTCAACAGCCGCAAGAGTGACGCGGAATCAGACGCGGTTTCGTCACGCTCCTCCAGAAGTTCCGCAGCGTTCGCCGACAGGCGCATCAGCTTCTCGCGCAAGCGTCTGGCGGCGTCGCGATCCGGCGTCGGTCTGGCGTGCATCATGCGTCTCATCAGCCGCCCCTTGCCGCGACGCGCAACAGCTCGCGCGCCGATGCTATCATTGCCGGAACCGCCTCGTGGCTGTCACCCACCGCGCAGACCACATCCGCGCCATTGCTTTGCGAACGCACGAAAACCCGCAGGTCGCGCGGCGTCATCACCAGCGTATCTTCGGCCGGTTCACCGCCTTGCGCCATGTCCTGCGCCAGCTTGTCCGCCGCGGCAAAGCTGGCCACCGCCTGGGCGAAAATCTCGTCGAGCTTTTCACGCGGACAGGGCGCTGCGGAACTGGTGCGCAGCGCAAGCGCGGTCTGAAGATCGCCAAAGGACACCAGCGAACATCCCGCGATATCTGCGCGCATCGCATCAAGACGCTCCGAATGGATCATGCGCCTGCTCCTGCCGGATAGATTTCAAACGGCTCAGCCACCATCCGCCGCCTCTCGCCGCGCGGGCCGTCGCGAGCGCCTTGGCTGATCAACCGGGGGCTGCACCCGCTTGGGCCTGACCCGTGGTCCGTCCTCCGCCACATCATCCTGCGCACTCTCGTCCTCAACCGTTGCGCGCCGCGACATCTGGACGATCTCGGCGCCCGTCGTCGCCCGGTCGGCGCCGTCGGCGCGCGGGCTTGCGGCGCGCTGACCGGTCTCGGCACTCAGCAGCAGCTCGACCAGATGCTCGACGAAATCCGCCGCGCCGCTCTCCTGCCAAAGCGCAGCGTCCTCGCCCGCCTCGATCGCACCTGTCAGCGATATGGGATAGATCGCCTCGAACAGACCTTCGGTTTCCTTCCCGACGCGTGACATCACCCGCCCACGTTCACGCCCCTTGCGCAGCTTGTCGATCTGCGTGACCAGCAGCAGGTTGCGTCCGTTGGTAGCACCTGCGATTTCCTCCCAGACCGCGGCCTCGGATTGCCGCCAGGCCTGCGTGGCATGGGTGCACCAGACCACGCTGTCGACCTCGTCGATCAGCGATTGCCAGACCTCCGCCGCCATGTTTGGATCGGAAATGCCGGGCATGTCGATGAGGTCGCAGATCTCGAGCGTGTCGGCCACCATCTGCATGCGGATGAACTTCGTGTCCTCCAGCGACACATGCGCAAGCTCCGCGATGCTCAGCGCACGCTCTTCTCCGTCATGCGACACCGCCACCACCGAATCCGGCCCATATGAGATCCAGATCGGAGGCAAGCGCGTGGCCGTCACCCGCACAGGCAGAGCTCTGCCTCCCAACAGCATGTTGCTGAGGGTGCTCTTGCCCGCGCTGAATTCCCCCATCAATGCCAGCCGCGGTTTGCGGGCGGGCATCTTGCCGGATTCTTCTGCTGCGGTTGTCAAAATTGCCTCCCCTGTCATGCGACATGCCGTTCGAGGATCGTTAGCGCGCCGTTCAGCGCCTCGCGCCGGGCCTGTTCGTCGCCCGTCCCGAACAGCGCGCCGACATCGTCCCGACCTTCTGCGCCTGCGCCGAGTTCCATCAGGATATCCTGCTGCTGATCGAAGAACGCGCCAAGCCCCGCCAGAATACCGGCGCGGATGTCACGGGTCTGGATATCGGTCATCTGGGTCATGAAGTCTTCGGTTTCACCGATGATCAACTGGCGGAACTGCTTGGCGAAAGCCTTGTAGCCGCGCGTGCGCCGCCACCAGGCGGCCCACCAGCTATCGTTGAAATCAAGCGCGATCGTCTGCGCCAGGGCCACCGGCGCTGGGTGTTCGGGCACATCAGGCACGCCCAGCCGGACTCCCTCGACCGCCGGTCCGAACCCGCGATAAAGCACTCCCGCCGCCGCGCCCACGGCCTCTTCGTAGCGCGCCTCCGCCGCCTTGCGCGTGCGGCTGCCCAGCACCGACCAGGCCGAACGCAACAGGATGCGCAACCCGGCCGGGTCATATTCCCACATCTCGTCCGATCCGCGCTGCTCCAGATGTTCGAGCAGCGAATGCGTGGCCCGATCCACGAAGGTCTCATGCGCACGCACGGCTCGGGCGCGGTATTCATCGAGGATTGAATCGAGATCGCCTTCCAGCGCCGCCAGCGCCTCGTGCGCGACCCGATCCATTTGCGCACGCAGCTCTTGCGCACCGATCCCGTCGGCAAATCCTCGGCCCTGCACCTCGACCGATGCGGCGGCCTCCTGCGATGTCGCCAGCGTAATCGCCGGGCGGGCGATCCCGGCCAGGCAGGGCGCGCCCAGATTGGTCACGATCCGCCTGCTCAGCGCCTTCCAGAGCGCGGGAAGACCCGACATTTCCCACACGATATTAGCGGGCGAATGGTTGCTGTCCGACAGTTCGAGCTTGGCCTCCGTCCAGGCGATCAGCGCCCGCGAACTGGCACTGTTCATCTCTTCCAGCTCGCCGCTCAGCACCGTGTTGGCCCAAGCCGCGCTGCCAAAGATGATCTCGGCTCCGGCAGGGCCGTCATGGTCTTTCAGAGTCTGGCGGATGCTCTCTTCGATTTCGGGGATCTGCGCCACCGGGTCGGGCAGTTCGTCGATCCGGTTCACAAAGATCACCACGTCGCGCGACTGAAGGTTCGCGATCATGCGGATCAGCGCCATGTCCACCGATGTCAGTGCCTGTCCCGCCGACAGCACCACCACGCAGATCCGGCTGTCGCGCACAGCCTTGATCGTCACCATCTCGCGCATCATGAAGGTATCGTTCACGCCCGGCGTGTCGCGCAGGCACATGCGGAAGGGCACGGCCTGGCAGTTCAGGAACAGGTCGGCGGAGCGCGTGATATCGGCGAAACGCCCCTGATCCTCTACGCCCTCATCCGCGCCGCCAGCATCGAAATCGTCGCCAAGACAGATGTAACGCTCCAGCAGGTTCTTGTCGAAGAAGCCGTAATCGTGCTCCTGCCCCATCAACAGCTCGAAATTGCGCCCAAGGCGCGCACGCGCCTTGTCGCGCATCGCGTCGATCTGGCGGCGGATCTTTTCCAGCTCACCCTCGGCGCCCGCACGCCCCGCCAACTCGCCGATCCGTCCGCCCTTGACGGTCAGACGATCCCATTCCTCTTCGGTCATGAAACGGAATCGCGCGCCCGTTTCAGCGCGCCGACTGGCTGGGGCGAGGTGCAGCGAGGTCACAACCGAGGTCCAGGGATTGACGTCCGACGGCAACAGATCGGACCAGCCCGCCATCGCGTTGATGAGCGAGGTCTTGCCCGATTTCACCTGCCCAAGCAGCGTGACGCAGGGCTCGAACCCCTGAAGCTGCGTCTTCAGCTTTGCGACGGCGCGCGCCGCATCCGGCCCCGACAGATCGGCCAATTGTTCCAGTGCATTCTCGATGCTCGCGGCCTCCTGCGCGAATTGCGCAAGGGCCTCCATCCCGGCCTTGAGGTTGGTCGGGCGCGCCTGCGCCCTGATCTCGGTGGTGGGGTCAATCTCTGCCTTGATATTCATGCGTCATCCGCCTGCGTTGGGCAAAGGGCTGTTTCGGTTGGGGTATCGGGGGCCTGAACAAGGGCGTCACTCACTGGACTCACTGCCGAAAGGTGGAACCTGAATGTGGTGACAATTGGGCTGGCGCCGGGGTTGGAAACGCTCATGATTGCGCCCTCCCGGCGGTTTTCCCGACCATTTCCTTGCGCAGTTGCAACAGCAGCGTCACCGCATCCAGCGCCGCCTCCTCGCCGCGTTCGAGCTGGAACAGCAGCAGCATTTCCTCGCCGTCCTGCAGGTCCAAGCGCAGATCGGCGGCGTCGGAGTCATCCTGGGGCGCACGCTCCATGATCCCGGCCAGGGCGGCCACGGCATCGACGCATTGATCCAGCAGCGCATCGCTGTCCAGATCCTCGCTTTCGTCCAGCAACTCCAGCATCCTGCCCGCCCGGTCCTGCAACAGCGTTGCGGCATCCATCAGCGCCTCACCTTGCGCAGGACTGCCCGTGGTGTCGGGTCTCGCGGGTTCTTGCGGTTCCGTGGGCGCGGGGGCCGTGACAGGCGCCGCGCGGCCCCGCCCGCTATGCGCGCTCAGCCTGTCCAGCAACAGCTGCGCCTGATCCACATCCGATGAGCGGCCCAGCTCGGCCTGGTGCGCGATGCATTGCGCCAGGGCCTTGCCGCCGCTTGCGGCCCAGAGATCACCATCCACCCCGTCGCCCGCCGTCAGCGCGCTCAACCCCTGCATCGTCGCCACCGGGTATAGCCCCAGGAACTCCTCGGCAACGACCGGCTCCAGCGCGGCGATCGTCTGACCGAGAATCCCGCGCATTACCTGACGATCGGCCATCGTCAACACCAGCAGGCTGTGATCCTTGATCGGGTCGGGCACGGCGCTCCAGAGGCGCTGTTCGGCGGCGGTGAAACTCTCGCTGCACCACAGGATGATATCGGCCTGCGCGACAATCTCCTGAAGCCGCGTCATCTGCGCGTCGGGATGGGCTGGCAGGCCGATCTCTATCAGGCTCCGTCGCGCCAGTTCCGGGTCCGGCAATTCCTGGCGCACCCGCCTTACATCCTGCGGCCAGACCGCATCGCGCGCCAGCCCCACGCTTTGCCTGACCGACCCGTCGCGCCGCTCGAACAGGGTGCGCGCGTCGCTGCCATGCGTGATCTCGCTCACCTCCGCACCGCCCTGAGCACCCTGCCCGCCCAGCACGTTCTGCCCCGCCAGCATGTTCAACAGCGCGGTCTTGCCGCTTCCCGGCAGGCCGGTCACGACCACCTGCACCGGCTTGCGCAGATGTGACAACAGCCGCGCGCCCCAGCGATGATAGGGCGCCGGAACATCCGAAGCCTCCAGCACGGTTTCCAGGCGCGCCACGACAGGGTTCATATTCTCGGCAATGCTCACTTCGCTTTCCCCGTGCTTGCGCCTTATCCGGCGCTCCGCTTCACCTTGGCCAGAATCGTGACCGAGCCGTTTCGCGCCTTGAACTTCCGGCGCAGCACCGGGTCTTCGGCGGGTTGCGCCGGTTCGCCCTGTTTCTGCACCTTGATCACGCAAAACGAGACATTGTCCTGCCAGGGGTCATCCAGCCGCGCGATATCGCGCAACAGCCCGTCCGCGATGCGCTCGGCCGATTGGTTTCCGGCAAAGCGCAGCAGCGCCTCGATCCGTGGCTCGCTCAGCGATTGCAGCCCGTCGCTGGCAGCGATCACGATATCGCCATGCGCCAGCCGCACCGGCGTCGCGCGGCAGTCGATCTGCGCTATGTCACGCCCGGCAAGAACCGATGTCAGACAGTGCTGGTCGGGATGATTGACCGCCTCTTCGCGCCCCATCAGCCCGCTGTTCACCATGAAATCAATCTGCGACACCAGCACATGATCCGCGTTCAACCGGCTCAGCGTGCCGTCGCGAAACAGGTAAAGCGGCGAGTCCCCGATCGACACCCAGTAGAGCCGGTCATCCATCAGCACCGGCGCCAAAAGGGTCGCGCCCATGCCCTCATGTTCGGGCGAACGGCTGGAATAGAGGCCGATGCACTCATTCGCACTCAGCGCCGCATCGCCCAGGATATCCCCGATCCGCTGCTCCAGCACCTCGGGATCTCCCGATTGCATCTTCAACTCGCTGAACACTTCGGTCACCACGATCTTGCTGGCGACATCGCCCCCCGCATGCCCGCCCATGCCATCGGCCAGCACCACGAAGCCAAAGCCGTTCCCGGTCGGGAAATCCGACACGATCGCATCCTCCTGACGCGCGCGCCGCCCCTGGTCGATGACCATCGCGGCGTCATAAAGGAATTCAGGCAAGCGAGGCTTGGGCATGGCTGCTGTCCTGCCCCTCGTCCCAGCTGAACTCAGGACCGCAGAGCGGCGCAAAGCGCAGCGTCGTTTCGCCGATCACGATCAGGTCGCCGGCCTGCATCTCCTCGGTGCTCAGCACCGGGCGGCCATTGCGGCGCACCAGATTGGCCTTGCCGCCGTGGCCGATGAAAAAGGCTTTCTGCTCCGGATCATAGGCGATCGCGGCATGGTTCTCGCGCGAAATGCTGTTATCGCCGAAATCAAGCCGAACCTGCTGTCCCGCGCCGCGTCCGATCTGGGCCACGCCGGTCTGCAGCGTGAATGCCTCGCCGCGCCCCGGTCCCTTGACCACGACCAGCCAACCGACAGGAAAGCGCGTATCGGGCGCGTCAGGCCTTTCGCGCTCCGCCGCCAGAGGATCAAGCCCCGGCGTCTGCCCGCCATTGAAGCCCAGCAGCCTTGTCTTGACGCGTCCGGCGCGCCCCGCCGCGCGGCCCAGGGCCGGTGCGGTCACATCCACCGGCGCCGAAGGTTCGGCGTCGGGTGCCGGGCAGCTCATTGCCGGCTCGACAGGTGTTGCGGCCTCTGGCGCGCTTGCCTCTGGCGGCTGCCGGGTTTCGGCGGCTGCAGGGACGTCCTCTTGCGGCACGTCAACCTCGGGAAGGATCGCCGCCCGCTCCGCCTCGGGCGCGCGCGGCGCCTCCCGGCGTTCAAGCGGCGCGTCATCCGGTTGCGTCGCCTCTGCTTCCGCCCCGCCCGCACGCATCGCGCTCAGAACAGCATCAAGGCCCTCGTCGGCGGTCTCTTGGTTGTCCAGGGGCTCCTCTCCCGGCACGTCAAACGCTGCGTCGGCGGAATCCTCGTGCCAGAGATTATCAACCTCCTCCTCCGCCCACGGATCCGCCAACACCTCATCCTCGGCATCATCCGCCTTCGCAGCCGTCAGAGCCATACGGATCGACTCCGCGGTCGGATCCACCGCCTCGGTCTCCTCCTCGAAACCCGCCCGGCGGGTTTCGTCCTCCGTGCGATCCTCTGCCCCGGAGTCGAAGAAACCTGCATATCCTGCCAGCGCATCGGACCGCCGGTCCGCCTCGTCTCGATCCGGCACCACCTCTTGGGGCGGCACACGGCTGAACGCATCCAGCTGCAATGGCGCGGCATGTGCCGGTTCAGATACGTCCGGCGCGGCTGCGGCCGCGTGATCCTGCTCGAAAGGCATCGCATCGCCCTCCGCGTTCTGGCGCTTCTCGCCGATGATGTCGCGTATGAATTTCATCTCCGATCCCTTCAGTTCCGGATCATTTCTTCGTCACCCGACCTGCGCCGCCCCTTCACGAGGGCGCGGACAAGCCGGGAAAGAAGCGATGTCGGGCGTGTCTCGTCATAACCCGCCGCCAGGGTCTGACGCGGGGCGCGTTTCGCCCATCCCGACCGGCGCGTCCCTTCGGGCTTTGCGCCTGCCTGCCCGGTCCCATCACAAGCGCCCTTCCGTGACAGGCGGTCCTGTTCCTTCAACCATGCTTCGACATCGTCGACCGGCTCTCCGAAGATGTCATACAGCTGCTCAGGGCGCGTTTGGTCATCCTGGCGCTCTGCCTTGGGCGCCGCCGGCCCGTGTCGCACATGCATGGCGCGCAAGGCGCGGTCATGCGGGCCGGGCGACAGATGGCTGTTGGTGTCACGCACCAGCGACGAGATCGCCTTGAACAGCGCAGGGTCCAGCTCCTTGACCCGTTCGGCGGGCACCTGCCCGGTTTCCTCCTGCACGGCGTCGACCGGCAGCAGCTCTTCGCAGTCCAGAAGCTCGACCCATTCCGCAACCGACTGGATCCGGTCCTGCGGCGCCACCGACAATGCGCGGTCGATCGTCACCAGCATGTTGTGGCGCAGGTTCCAGGGGCCAAGCGCCAGCGGCTGATAGGGATCGGCGCAATCGGACGCCATCGCCGCCAGGCGTTTCTGGCTGTCGGGCGGGGCCGAGCCCGTGATCAGGTGATAGAATGTCGCCGCCACCGAGTAGAGATCGCTCGACGGGGTTTGCGCCATGTCCTTGAGGTAGAATTCATGGGGCGAATAGCCGTCCTTGACCGACAGCACTGCCGACAGCGCACGCGACTTCTGACAATACCCTTCTCGCGCGGCGCCGAAATCGATCAGCGTAAGACTGTCATCCTCGCCCAGCAGCAGATTGTCAGGCGAGATGTCGCGATGCAGCATGTCGAACCCATGCACATAGCCCAGCGCATCCAGCGTGTCGCGCAGCGCCTTTTCCAGCACCTCCCGTGTCAGGCGCGGCGAATCCTCCTGGCGAATCGTCAGCAGGTCCAGCCCCTCGACCAGGTCCATCGCCATGTAGGCCGTGTTGTTTTCCTCGAACACCTGGTGAACCCGCACGATGCCGGGATGATCCAGCCGCGCAAGACGCCGTGCCTCCATGATGAAATTGCGGATCACGCTTTCATATTGCGCTTCCTGGCTTTCACTGCGCGGCCGCACCTCGCGGCCCCGGCGCAGGCAGAGCGCGCTGGGATAGCATTCCTTGATCACCACGCGCCGGTCCAGGCTGTCACGCGCGAGATAGGTCAGCCCGAAGCCGCCCCCGACCAGTTGCTGTTCGATTTCATATTGACCGTGCAGCAGCGTTACGCCGCCGGGCAGTTCATCGGTCAGGCTGTCGTCTTGGCAGATCGCATTGTGTTGCACAGCGAGGTATGTCCATCCGTGAGCAGAGAAGCGGCAAGGAAACCACGGTCACACTCGTAAACAGGACGAGATTGCAGAGGAATTATGATCAGAAAGTGGCCATTATCCGCCAAAGACTCGGCATTCCCGCTATTGGGCCGGTCATGGTGCCGCACCCACCCTGATCCGCGCCGCTGTCGCGCCCTCAGTTTGTAAATTTTAGCTTACACAAATCATAAGTCTTTATTCCTTTTCGTTAGGTAAATTCATCATTATAACTCTCGGACAGTATTTCATGAGCGGGAGGCGTGTCGCGTGACGACCAAGGCGGAGGTTCTTGAAGTTTCGGTCTGGCGTGGGTCAGCCGATGGTGGTGCACTCGAAACCTTCGAGGTGCCCGCCCGCGAAAGCCAGACGGTTCTGGACGTGGTCAGCTGGATTCAGCAATTCGCCGACCCGACCCTGACCTATCGCTATGCCTGCCGCGTGGGCATGTGCGGCAGCTGCGCCATGATGGTCAACGGAACGCCACGCTGGACCTGCCGCACCCATGTGCAGAAGGTCGCCGAGGGCAACAGCCTGCGTATCGAACCGCTGCGCAACCTGCCGGTGATCAAGGATCTCGCCGCCGACATGGACCCGTTCTTCGACAAATGGGTCGAGGCCGAGGCGGTGCATCATCCCACCGGCACCCGCCATGACCCGATCGCGCATGTCGATGCGGACTCTGGCGCGCGGCAGGCGGCGGATGCCGGGATCGAATGCATCAACTGCGCAGTATGTTACGCGGCCTGCGACACTGTGGCGGGCAATGCCGACTACCTTGGCCCGGCCGCGCTGCAGCGCGCTTGGACGCTGCTCAATGACACGCGGGACGGCGGTGGTGCGTCGATCCTCGATGCGGTTTCGGGCGGCGGCGGATGCCACAACTGTCACTCCATGGGCAGTTGCACGCAATATTGTCCCAATGAACTCGACCCGATGTCAGCCATTGCCGGTCTCAAACGTGAAACCGTGCGGCGAGTGTTCCGGAGGCGGCGCGATGCTTGATTTCAGACTCTACATGGCGCAGCGCCTGACGGCCCTGATCATGGCACCGCTGGTGCTGGGCCATATCGCGGTGATGATCTATGCGATTCAGGGTGGCCTCAGCAGCGCCGAGATCCTCGGACGCACCCAGGGGTCTCTGTTCTGGCTCCTGTTCTACGGGCTCTTCGTGCTGGCAGTCTCGATCCATGCCGCGATCGGCATCCGCGTGATCGTGCATGAATGGGCCGGTCTCAAGGGCGCGGCGCTGTCGGCGCTGACTTGGGCCACCGGCCTTGGACTTCTGGCTATGGGAGCACGCGCCGTCTGGGCCGTGACCGCAGCATGATCCGTCCGGCCCGCACCCACCCGCTCTGGCTCGCCTATCTGCTTCACCGTGTTTCGGGACTGGCGCTGGCATTGTTCCTGCCGCTGCATTTCTGGGTTCTGTCCAAGGCCCTGACCGCACCGGATGAACTTGATGCCATGCTTGCCTTCACCGACAACCCGGCAGTCAAACTGGCCGAATTCGGCCTGGTTTTCCTTCTGGCGGTGCATTTCTTCGGGGGCCTGCGTCTCCTGGCGATGGAGTGGCTCCCCTGGTCTCAGGGCCAGAAAACCGCCGCCGCCGCCGCATTGGCGCTGGCCTTCTTCGTTTCCGGCACATTTTTTCTCAAGGCGATCTGACCCATGCGCCACGATATCGACCGACATGACACCGACATCCTGATCCTCGGCACCGGGGGGGCGGGCCTGTTTGCCGCGCTCCATGCCCAGCAATCCGCGCCCGAGGGCACCCGTATCACCATCGCGGTGAAGGGGCTGATCGGCAAATGCGGCTGCACCCGCATGGTGCAGGGCGGCTATAACGTGGCGATGGGCGGCGGCGACACCGTCGAGCGCCATTTCATGGATACCGTCAAGGGCGGCAAGTGGCTCCCCAATCAGGACATGGCCTGGCGGCTTTGCGAACAGGCGGTCGTGCGCATCCGCGAACTCGAGAACGAGGTCGGCTGCTTCTTCGACCGCAACCCGGACGGCACCCTGCATCAAAAGGCCTTCGCCGGGCAGACCGCCGACCGCACCGTCCACAAGGGCGACCTGACCGGTATCGAGATCATCAACCGCCTGATGGAACAGGTGCTGGCCCGCCCGGTCGAGAAACTGCAGGAACACCGCGCTATCGGACTGATCCCGACGGCCGACGGCAGCGCGCTCGCGGGGGTTCTGATGATCGACATGCGCACCGGGCGCTTCCGGCTCGTGCGCGCCAAGACGGTGCTGATGGCCACCGGCGGTGGCCCGACCATGTACAAGTATCACACGCCCTCGGGCGACAAGACGATGGACGGGCTGGCAATGGCGCTGCGCGTCGGCCTGCCGCTGCGCGACATGGAAATGGTGCAGTTCCATCCCACCGGCCTTCTGGCCGGGGATCACACGCGGATGACCGGCACCGTGCTCGAAGAAGGGCTTCGCGGCGCGGGCGGTCATCTTCTGAACGGTGCGGGCAACCGCTTCATGTTCGACTATGACGGCAAGGGCGAACGCGCCACCCGCGACGTGGTCAGCCGCTGCATCTATGAAGAGATGCGCAAGAACAACACCTCCGAGAATGGCGGCGTCTATATCTCGATGGGGCATCTGGGCGCGGATTTCGTGGCCGAGAAGTTCAAGGGCATGGTCAAGCGCTGCGCCGATTGCGGCTTTGACCTTGCCGGCGGGCGCGTCGAGGTGGTGCCAACGGCGCATTACTTCATGGGCGGCGTGGTGGTCGATGTCGACACCCGCACCGCGCTCGAAGGGCTTTACGTGGCGGGCGAGGACGCGGGCGGCGCGCATGGCTCGAACCGCCTTGGCGGCAACGGCGTGGCCAATTCCACCGTCTATGGCGGCATCGCGGGCGACGTGATGGGTAGCGACATTCGCAACATGGGCGCGCTGCGCGACCCCGACGAAACCATCCTCGCCGCCGAAATCGACCGCGCCACCCGGCCCTTCTCGAAACCCGCTGGCCTCGTGCAGCCCCTGCGCCAGAAACTGCAAGAGGCCATGTGGGAAGATGTCGGCGTCATGCGCACCGAATCCAAGCTGCGCCGCGGCATCGACGAGGTCGACGCGATTCGCGCCGAACTCATGGAGACCGGGGTGTCCGCCGACAACCTCGCCTTCAACCTCACCTGGCATGACTGGCTGAACTTGGCCTCGCTTTGTGATATATCAGAGGTTATCGCCCGCGCGGCCCTGTGGCGCGAAAACTCGCGCGGCGCCCATTACCGCGAGGATTTCCCGGACGAAGGCGATCTGGAGAATTCCTACTTCACCGTGGCCCGGCGTGACGGCGACAGCGACTCCGACAACGGCGTCAGCGTCACGCGCGCGCCCGTTCAATTCACCATCGTTCGCCCCGGCGAAACCATCCTGCCCGAGGGCGAACCCGAAACACTGGTAGCAGCCCAATGATACCCATCGACCAGATCCAGACAACGGCCGAAACCCTGATGGACAAGGCCGCCATCGAGATCCCGCAGGACTACCTCGACGGGCTCAAGGCCGCCGCCGAGACCGAGGACGGGGATCTCTCATCCTTCGTGCTTCAGGCAATGCTGGAAAACTACGACGCCGCGAAAGAGGACCGCCGCGCCATGTGCGGCGATACCGGCGTGCCGCGCTGGTATGTGAAGATGGGCAACGAGGCCCAGGTCGAAGGCGGGATGCTGGCACTGGAAACAGCCCTGCGCCGCGCCACCGCTCGTGCCACCAACGGCGTGCCACTGCGCCCCAACCGGGTGCATCCGCTCTGGCGCACGGATCACAACAACAATGTCGGCATCGGCGCTCCTGAAATCGAATACGGGTTCGAGCCCGAAGGCGACTGGATTGATCTCATCACCGTCCACAAGGGCGGCTTGTTTGGCACCGACTACCGGATGCTGTTCCCCTCGGACGGAATCGAGGGGATCAAGCGGTTCTATCTCGATACGCTGGTGGCGTTCGGCAAGCGCGGCCTTGCCTGCCAGCCCGCGATCATCGGGATCGGGCTGGGCGGCTCGAAGGATACCTGCATGGTGCTGGGCAAGCGCGCATCGACGCTGCGCACCGTGGGCAGCCGCAACAGCGATCCGAAGATCGCCGAGCTCGAGGACGAGTTCAAGGAACTGGGCAATTCGATCGGCATGGGCGCGATGGGGTTCGTCGGCAAGAACATGGTGATCGACTGCAATATCGAGGTCGGCTACTGCCATACCGGCGGCATGCAGATGAGCGTCCACGCCTTCTGCCTCAGCTCCCGGCGCGCGGTGGCGCGGCTGTTCCCTGACGGGCGCGTTGAATACCGCACCGACCCCGACTGGTTCACCCCCTATCAGCGCCGCGAAACCGTGGAATGGCCGCCTGCTGCCTCTCAGGCCGCGGAATGACCCAAAGCGCGCTCGACGCTACTGATATCAACGCGCTTGCACGGGCCAGTACGACCCATGACGCCACCACAGGAGGGCCACAGAATGAAACCGCGTGAGATTCGTCTCAGCACCACGCCCACCGACGAGGACATCGCCCAGCTTCGCCTTGGCGATATCGTCTATCTCGACGGGCTGATGTATACTGCCCGCGAGGGCGTCTACATGCGTGCACTGGAAAAGCAGGCCAATATCCCGATGGAACTGCCCGCTGACAGTGCCGCGAATTTCCACTGCTCGCCCGCCGCCGTCATCCGCGAGGATGGCAGCTTCGACATGGGCGCGGTGACCGCGACCGCCTCTTTCCGCTTCGCCAAATGGTTGCCCGAATGGATCGCCAAGACCGGCGCCAAGCTGATCATCGGCAAGGGCGGCATGTCCTCGAAGGACTACAAGGAATATTTCGTGCCCAACGGCGCGGTCTACCTCTCGACTGTCGGCTATGGCACCGGCGCGCTTCTGGGACGCGGGGTCGAGAATGTCGAAGCCGTTCACTGGCACGAGGAGCTGGGTCTTGCACAGGCCATGTGGGTCATCAAATGCAACAAGATGGGACCGTTCATCGTCGCCTCGGACATGGAGGGCAACTGCCTGTTCGAGCGCGAGAACGCCCGCATCGCCGAGAACCTCTCGCGGGTCTATGAAGGCACGCGGCCGGCCGTTCTCAAGCGGTTCGGCGAAACCGATGACCGCAACGATGAGCTGATCGGCTGAAGGGCCGAAGGGCTGCGCTCAGCCCTTCGCCGTCTCTCGTGACAACGTGCGATAGCGCGCGATCTCTTCGGGCAGGGCTTCGATCCCCAGACCGGGCCTTGCCCCGATGACGAAATCGCCCCGTGCGGCTGGACCCTGCGCGAAGAACGCATCGCGCAGCGGGTTGTCATTGGCATCAAGCTCCAGCATCCCTGGCCCGCCCGCCGCCGCCAGCAGATGCGCCGAGGCCGCAAGGCCGATCCCCCCCCCAAGAAAATGCGGGCAATAATTCAGCCCCGCCTCCAGCGCCTCGCGCGCCACGCCGATGCATCCGCCGACACCACCCCATTTGGCGACATCCGGCTGCACCACCGCCAGCGCGCCGCCCTGCACCGCGCGGGTGAAATCCGCATGTCCGACGATGTTCTCGCCCGCCGCCAGCGGAATCGAAGAGGCCTGCGCCAATGTATGCCACGCATCCGCCGGGGCATCCGCGCCGATGGGTTCCTCCAGCCAGCCAAGGCCGAGATCACCCGCCGTCTCGACGAAACGCAGCGCCTCGCTCAGCGTCCAGGCCTGGTTGGCATCCGCCATCAGCCCCTCGCCTTCGCCCAGATCGGCGCAAAGCATGCGCAGATCCGCCATGTCGCGCATCGCATCGAACCCGATCTTGACCTTGAAGGCGCGAACGCCCGCCTCCCGCGCCGCCGCGATTGCATCGGTTGCCGCCGAAACATGCAGCCCGCTGGCATAGACCGGCACCGACTCGGCCGCGCCGCCCGGCGCCAGCATCTTGGCAAGCGGCACGCCCGCGCGCCGTGCCAGCAGATCGTGCGCGGCAATGTCGAGCCCTGCAATGACCTGCCTGAACGGCCCCCATTCACCGCATTGCAGCGCGCGCACATGGGTTTCCCGCGTCAACCCGGCCCATAGCTCCCCCGGCGCACCGACGCCGCGGCCCAGCACCAGATCAGCGATATCCTCAAGCAGCAGCCTTGCGCGATGCTCGGCCCCCGCAGACGGCCAGTTGGCGAAAATCTCGCCCCAGCCAAAGGCGCCGTCGCTGTCCTCGATGCGCACGAACACCGCCGGACGGTCGCGCATCACGCCGAACGACGTCGCCACCGGCCGCGTCACCGGCGCACGGAATACATCCACATTGATTCTCTCGATCGTCATATCAGCTCCCTCACCATCAGAATGAGTCCCGACAGGAAACACATGCCGATCAGCAACCGTCGGAACAGATCGTCGGGCAGGCGGCGAAACACCTCGATTCCGACCTGCGCGGCAAGCAGCGTCACCGGGATCGCGACCGCAAGGTAGATCACCATCTTCGCCGTGTAGACGCCCTGCAGCCAAAGCGTCCCCGTCGTGATGCTCAGAATTGCAACGTTGAAGGGCTGCAGGACCGCGCGGGTCGCATCCTTGGTCCAGGGGCGCATCGAACACCACATGGTCGGCAAGGCCCCCGACAGCCCCGTCGCGCCCCCAAGGATACCACCCAGGAACCCGACCCCCGAATCCACCAGCGGCGTGGGCCGCTGGAACCGCGGCAATGACCGGCGCAGGGTGAAGAACCCTCCATAAAGCAGCAGGAAGCCCGCGATCACCAGCTTGAGCGCGACCGCGTCGATGACCGACAGCGCCATCACCCCGAGCGGAATGCCCAGCAAACCGGGCAACAGGAACCGCATCAGGCGGCGCGGCTCGTCCCAGATCGCGCCGCGCACGACCCAAAGCCCCTGCAGGCCGCTCAGCACCGACAGCACCACTACCACGCCCACAGCCTGCGGCGGCGTCATGACATTGAGAAAGAATCCCAACGCGAACAGCGACGTGCCAAAGCCGGCCAGACCGTTGATGAATCCTCCCGCGGCGGCCCCGGCAATCACCAGGACGATCTCGTGCGTGGTCATGAAGCAGCGCTCCCGCTTTCGCTTGTGGTCACTTCGCCGCGCAGGGCGCCCGGCTCGAAGGTTCCGATCCGCACGCCTTCCAGCAATGCGTCCTCCATCCCCGTCATCACCCGGCTGCGCGGATTGTCACGCCGATAGATCAGCCCCAGGTGCCGTGTCGGCGCGCCCTCGCCCAGCGACAGGCGCTTGAGCGGCAGCGGGTTGCAGCTGCGCACGCAGCTTTCCGGCACGATCGAGACACCCAGATTCGCCAGCACCATGCTGGAAATCGCCTCCAGCCCCTCCAGTTCCATCGATTCATGCACCCGGATGCGCTCTTTTTGCAGCCAGGATTCGATCTGATGCCCGACCACCGCATCGCGGTTGAACCGGATGAACGGCTGCGTCGAGAGCAGCGCCCGCGCGTCGTCGCTTTCGATGTCCTCCGAAACCAGCAGGCGCAACGGCTCCTCGGCGATCTCGCGATACTCGAGATCGGGCGACACGACCATCGGGCGCGACACCAGCGCCGCGTCGATCGCGCCGCGCTCGACCTGCGACACCAGATGCGCCGTCAGGCCCGGAAACAGCCGCACATGCAGCTTGGGATATCCGGCCTTCAGCAGTGAAATCGCCAGCGGCGCCAGCCCGATCAGCGTGGTCGGCACCGCCCCCAGCATGACCTCGCCCTCAAGGCTTTCACCGCTGATGACCGAGGGCACGATATTGTCATAGGCGCGCACCACCTCGCGGGCGCGCGCGACGATGGCCCGCCCGGTCGGTGTCAGTTCCGGGGTGCGCTTGGAGCGATCGAACAAAGCGACTTGCCAATCGTCTTCCAATGCGCGCATCTGCTGACTGACCGCAGCATGGGTGACATGCACGGCATCCGCCGCGGCGCTGAAGGTCTTGTTCTCCTCGACCGCGATCAGCGTGCGAAGCATTCGGATGGACATGGATGTGCGCGCCCTTGTCATTTATTATAATGTTCGTTAGTTTTTCTAACGGTTTGTGTAATAGATTATTTCTTCTATTAAGTTCACCTTAAAGATATACGAAGTCAAGGGCCACGGAATTTCGTGCTACCATAGGCCCAAGTCATAGGAATCCAGGGAGGAGCAACATGACACTCAAGACAATTTTCACGGTCGGCGCATTCGCGGCCGGGCTCACAGCCACCGCGGCACTTGCCGAATATCCCGAACGACCCATCAACATGATCATTCCCTACGGCGCCGGCGGCGCGACGGATATCTCCGCGCGCACCATCGCCGAGCCGCTGGGTACGGCGGTCGGCAAGCCGCTGGTGATGGCCAATGTCACCGGCGCGGGCGGCGCGACCGGCTCGGTTGCGGTTCAGAACGCCAGCCCCGATGGCTACACCATGCTGTTCGCGCGTGTCGGGTCGCATTCGGTGAGCCCGGCAATGAAGGCCACGCTGCCTTACACGCTGGACGATTTCCGCTTCGTCACCGTCTACGAGATCAACCCGGTCGCCTGTGCCGTGAACCCCTCCTCGGGGATCGAATCGATGGAAGACCTTGTCGCCAAGGTCAAAGAGGGCGGCGTTACCTACAGCTCTTCGGGCGTCGGTTCGCTGCTGCACCTCGCCGGGGCGATGGTCCTGCGCGAATTCGGCATCGAAGATCCGCTCGAGGCAGCCACGCATATTCCGCTCAAGGGCGGCGGCGCTGCGGCCACGGCGGTCCTCAATGGCACCGCGACCTTCATCTGCACCAACTCCTCGGCGCTGGCCAGCTTCGTGGCGAACGAACAGCTCAACCCGATTCTCGTGACCACCGCCGAACCGGTCCCCGGTTTCGACGCGCCGACATCGGCCGATGTCGGCAAACCGCAGCTCGAGCAGCTTGTCGGCTGGACTGGCATCGCCGGTCCTGCGGGTCTGCCCGATGACGTGGCCGCGAAATGGGGCGAGTGGATGGCCACTGCCACCAAGGACGAGGATTTCCTCACGAAGATGACCGAGCGCGGCTCGGTGATCGAGCTGATGAGCCCCGAAGAAGCCAACGAATTCATCGAAACCCAGTACAACACCTTCCGCAAGCTGGTGGATGAACTCGGAATGCGTGTCGAGGGCTGACGCCCCGACACACCCAAAGCCAAATCCACGCCGGGCCGTCTGCGGTCCGGCGTGATCTCGCCAGGGAGGAGCGGCGTGACCAACAGGAGCGTTCAACTGCAATTGGGACTCGGGGCCTGCATCGCCTCGCTGTTCCTGATTTTCGTGGCCATACCGGGCTGGGTGGCATCGCCCACCAACGTGCGTAACATCATCTTGTCGCCACTGTTCTGGCCCTATGTGCTGGCCGGGCTGACCGGACTCACCGGGCTTGGCCTGCTGGCGGTCGGATGGTTCACCGAGGAAGACGGCGTGCCGCTCAACGACGCGGCCGACAAGCCCCACACCGCCTGGCTACGCCTGTTCGGGCTGGCCGCGATCATGGTGGTGACGATGCTGCTTCTGCCCCGGATCGGAATGGTCTGGACCAGCATGCTGGCCTTTGTCGCCACCGCCTTCACGGTGCGCACCCGCCATCCCATCGCAGCGGTGATCTGCGCCATCGTGATTCCGCTCGTCCTTTATGCATTTTTCGCCCATGTCGCCGGAGTGGCGATCCCGCAGGGCCATTTCGTGAGACTTCCATGAGCTTTATCGACAGCCTCCTTGCCGGCCTGGCCCTCGTGGGCAATATCGAGGCCTTCCTGGCGCTTGGCGCCGGGGTGGCGATCGGTGTGATCGGCGGCGCCATTCCGGGCATGTCGGCCACGATGGCCGTGGCGCTAACCCTGCCCTTCACCTTCGCGATGCAGCCCATCACCGGCATCCTTCTGCTGCTCGGGGTCTACAAGGGCGGCATCTTCGGCGGCTCGATCCCGGCGATCCTGATCAAGACACCGGGCACCCCGGCCTCCTCGGCAACGATTCTCGACGGCTATCCGATGGCCGAACGCGGCGAGGCGGGGCGCGCGCTCGGCATGGCGCTCTGGGCGTCCTGCACGGCCGACCTCATCTCGAACCTGGCGCTGATCGTCTTCGCGGGCTGGCTCGCCTCCTTCGCGCTCAATTTCGGCCCGCCCGAATTCTTCACACTGATCCTGTTCTCGCTGACCATCATCGCGGGCGTCTCGGGCGACAGCCTTCTGCGCGGCGCGCTCTCGGCTGTGCTGGGTCTGTTGCTGGCCACGATCGGGCTTGACCTGGTCTATGGCACCAACCGCTTTACCTTCGGCAGCCCCGACATGATGGGCGGGCTCAACTTCATCGCCGTTCTGATCGGCCTCTTCGCCATCCCCGAGATCCTGGCAATGGCCTGGAACCCGACGGCCCACCTGGGCAAGACGCGCTCGCTTGGCAACAAATGGGTCACGTTCGCCGATTACCGCAGGTGCTTCCGCTCGATCGTGCGCGGCAGCATGATCGGCGTGTTTCTGGGCTCGATCCCCGGCATCGGCGCTGCCCCCTCGGCCTTCCTGAGCTACTCCGAGGCACGGCGCAAATCCAAGAACAAGGCCAATTTCGGCAAGGGCGAGGTCGAAGGCGTCGCCGCTTCCGAGGCTGGCAATAACGGCGTCGCCGGGGCCACGCTGATCCCGCTTCTGGCGCTTGGCGTGCCCGGTGACGTGATCACCGCGATCATCATCGGCGCGTTCATGGTCCACGGGCTGCAGCCGGGACCGATGATGTTCGTCCTCAACGTGGATATCATCTACGGGCTGTTCATCGGCCTGATCGTCAGCTCGATCTTCCTGTTCTTCATCGGCACCGCCGCCATCCGCGGCTTCAAATACGTCGCCGACATCCCCAAGCGGCTGCTGATCCCGTCAGTCTTGGTGCTGTGCATCTACGGCGTCTTCGCGGTGAACAACAACATCTTCGACGTGGGCGTGATGTTCGCGATGGGCTGGGTCGGCTATTTCATGATGCGCTATCACATCCCGGCCGCCCCCTTCCTGATCGCCTTCATCCTCGGCCCGCTTCTCGAGGACAATTTCCGCCAATCCATGCTGATGTCCGGCAATGACTGGATGGTGCTGTTCCGCGGCCCGATCACCTGGTTCTTCTGGACCGTGACCATCATCACCGTCGTCGCGATCATCCGCGCGGGCTACCGCGCGGCACGCAACATCGGCGCAAACCGCTTGAAGGGCTGACATGACAGAAACACGCGGCGCAGACATCCTGGTCAGGGCACTGGCCGAGGCCGGAACCGATACGATCTTCGCACTCTCGGGCAACCAGATCATGCCGGTCTTCGACGCCTGCATCGACGCCGGGCTGCGCATCGTCCACACCCGCCACGAGGCCGCCGCCGTCTTCATGGCCGAGGCCCATGCCCAGCTGACCGGCCAGGTCGGCGTGGCGCTGGTCACGGCAGGGGGCGGGATCGCCAATACAGGCGGCGCGCTGTTCTCGGCCTCCGAATCCGAAACCCCGGTGCTGCTTCTCTCGGGCGACAGCCCGGTGGCACAGGACGGGCGCGGCGCCTTCCAGGAGATGGACCAGCTTGGCGTGACATCCGCGCTCACGCGCCTCTCGCTGCGCGCCACGCGCGCCGACGCGCTGGCCGATAATCTTGCCCGCGCTCTCGATGCCGCCGCTGGCGGGCGTCCCGGTCCCGTCCACATGGCACTGCCCTTCGACGTGCTGAACGATCCCGTCCCCGATGACGGCACCGCCACCATCGCGCGCCCGGCGCGCGACGTGCCTGCAGCGGACGATATCGCCAAGGTCGCAGCCGCCCTCACCAAGGCCAAGCGCCCGCTGATCATCCTCGGCCCCGCGCTCAACTCCACCCGCGCTCCCGGCCTCGCCGCGCGCCTGCGCGCGCAGACCGGCGCGCCTGTCTGCGCGATGGAAAGCCCGCGTGGCCTCAAGGATCCCGCATTGGGCCATTTTGGCGAACTCATCCCCGACAGCGACCTCATCGTCACCATCGGCAAGCGGGTGGATTTCACCCTTGGCTTTGGCGCCGGCGACATGAGCTGGATCTGCGTACAGGCCGACGCCGACGAGGCCGCCCGCGCCGCGCTGAACCTCAAGGACCGGCTGCACCTCGCGGTGCAGGCCTGCCCGCGCGCCTTTGCCGAGGCGCTGGCCGACCACGCGCAAGACGCGCCCGCCCGCGACGTCTGGTGCGCCAGCGTGGACGACCTGATCGAAGAGCGCCTCTCCGGCCCGCCTGAGGACGCCGACGGGCGCATCACCTCTGCCGGCCTCTGCATGGCCGTGCAGGCCGCGCTTGCGGCCCGCGCGCCAGCCGAAACGGTGGCGATCTGCGACGGGGGCGAGTTCGGCCAATGGGCACAAGCCATCCTGCGCCCCGACGCGCGCGTCATCAACGGCCCGTCCGGCGCCATCGGCGGCGGGCTGCCCTATGCCCTTGGCGCGCGCGCCGCGCGCCCCGACGCCGCGATCGTGGCCATGATGGGCGACGGCACCGTCGGCTTCCACCTGCCGGAATTTGAAACCGCGATGCGGGAATCCCTGCCCTTCGTCGTGGTGATCGGCAATGACCGGCGCTGGAACGCCGAACACCAGATCCAGCTGCGCAATTACGGGGCCGAGCGCCTGATCGGCTGCGAACTGAGCGGCGCGCGCTACGATCTGGCCGCCGCGGGGCTCGGCGCACATGGCGAATACGTGACCCGTCCCGACGATCTGCCGGCGGCGCTCGAACGCGCCTTCGCCGCGGGCAAGCCCGCCTGCGTCAATGTCGAGATCGCCGGCTTGCCCGCGCCCTCCGGCCACTAGCGGCCAAGAGGCCCGTCAGGCAAAGATCTGCGCGGCGTGCTCTTCGAGATAGATGCGCAGCCAGGGCGTGAAGCGCCCCGGCTCGTCACGGGTCCGCGCCGCCAATTCGGCAAGATCCACCCATTCGGTATCCATGACCTCGTCGGGGTTCGGCGCAACCGCGATACGTTCCGCCACGCGCGCCACGAAGATATCGACCAGCTCATGTTCGATCATCCCGCTGCCCACATCGGCGCGGTATTCCACCTGCGCGCGGTGATCCAGCTCCAGCCCGGTGATGCCCAGTTCCTCATCGAGACGGCGCACCGCGCAAACCTCCGCCGCCTCGCCCCAATGGGGATGCGTGCAGCATGTATTCGCCCAAAGGCCCGGCGTGTGATACTTGCCAAGCGCCCGGCGCTGGATCAACAGGTCCGCCCCCTGCAGGACAAAGACCGATACCGCCTTGTGCCGCAGCCCCCGGCGATGGGTCTCGATCTTGCCCACCGGCATCAGCGCGCCATCGACCCAGGCCGGGATCGCACCGCTGTCTTGTGGCTGTTGCGTCGCTGAGGTCTTGGGGGTCATCACGCGTCTCTCGGCTTCGGTCGCGCGCTTATAACCACCCATCCGCCCCAAGGCCAGCACCCAGCCGCCGCTCTGGACGTGCGCAGCGTTCCGCCCTAAACTTCAATTCAACCCGATGTTCCACCCCTACAATCCAGGATGATTGAACTTGGCCATCAAACTCGAAATGCTGCGCTGTTTTCGCACCGTCGCCGAACAGGGAAGCCTTGCCGATGCCGCCGAGGTGCTGGGGCGCACCCCTTCGGCCGTATCGATGATGCTGCGCCAGTTCGAGGACCATATCGGCGCGCCGCTCTTTGAAAGCGCGCGCAAGTCGCGCCTCACCCCGCTGGGCGAGCTGATCTTCTCCGAGGCCCGGCGCGAGCTGGCTCATTTCGACCGCACCATCGCCGCCATCGAAGGCATCTCGCGCGCCGAGGCGGGCCACGTCCGGCTTGCGGTCACGCCCTCGGTCGGGCAGGTCATCATGCCCCCCATCCTGCGCGCCTACATGGCCGCCCATCCCGGTGTCCATATTGACATGCGCGACGGCGATTCCGCCTCGGTTCAGGACGAACTGAGTGCAGGGCGCGCCGATATCGGGCTTGCCACGCTGGGGCCGATCCCTGGCTTCACACGCAGCCTTATCTTTACCGACCGGTTCGGTGTCGTCTGTCCCTCCGGTCACCCGCTGGTCGAGAACTGGTCGCGCCTCAGCTGGGCCGACATGGACGGGGCCGATTTCATCACCAACGGGCTCTGCCAGCACATCACCGACGAAAGCGTCGCCCCGATCCTCGACGCGGCGCGCCTGCATGTAGCCAATACCGCCTCGCTTCTCAGCATGGTGCGCGCGGGCGCGGGCGTCACCCTCCTGCCCGAACTCGCCTTGCAGCAAAGCGAAGGCGGGCTTGTCTTCCTGCCCCTCCTCGACAGCAGCGCACGGCGCGAGGTCTGGATGCTGACGCCGCCAGATGACCTCATGACTCCCGCCGTCAAGGCGCTGGCCCTCGCCATCAAGCGCGCCGATCTGCCCGGCTCTTCCGCGCCGCCCGACGCGAAACTTAAGTCAATCTGAATTTTGCTTCAAATGTTTGCGTTTGCCTGAAATCGCCTGACGTGGCCTTCTGTCCGCCATCAACTTGAATGCGCGACTCAGGACAAGGGCGAACCATGACCGAGACGAAACTCAACCATATCGCGGGCGAATGGGTCTCCGGCGGCAGCGAGATCGAAAACCGCAACCCTTCGGACCTCAGCGACCTTGTCGGCCGCTTCGCGCAGGCCACGCCCGATCAGCTCGACACCGCGCTCGACGCCGCCATCGCGGCACAGGCCGAATGGGCCGCCTACGGGCTCGAGCGCAAACAGGCCGTGCTCATGTCCATCGGCACCGAGATGATGGCCCGCGCCGAGGAACTGGGCACGCTTCTCAGCCGTGAAGAGGGCAAGCCACTCGCCGAAGGCAAGGGCGAGGTCTACCGCGCCGGACAGTTCTTTACCTATTACGCCCATGAAATCCTGCGCCAGCTGGGCGAAAACGCCGACAGCGTGCGCCCCGGCATCGAGGTGGACATCCGCCGCGATCCCGTCGGCACCGTCGCCGTGATCAGCCCCTGGAACTTCCCCACCGCCACCGCCAGCTGGAAAATCGCCCCCGCGCTGGCCTTCGGCAACGCGGTGATCTGGAAGCCCGCCAATCTCACACCCGCATCCGCCCATGCCCTGACCGAGATCATCACCCGTCAGGACATCCCCAAGGGTCTCTTTCAGCTGGTCATGGGTGCAGGGCGCGACGTGGGCCAGCGCCTTGTGGAAAGCCCCAAGGTCGATGCCATCTCTTTCACCGGCTCGGTGCCCGTGGGCAAGGGCATCGCCGCCGCCGCGATCGGGAACCTGACCCGCGTGCAGATGGAGATGGGCTCCAAGAACGCGCTCGCGGTGATGGATGACGCCGATCTCGATCTTGCCGTGACGCTGGCGCTTGGCGGCGCCTTCGGGGGCAGCGGGCAGAAATGCACCGCCTCCTCGCGTCTGATCGTGCATGACGCCATCCACGACGCCTTCGTCGACAAGCTGGTCGCGGGCGCGAAGGCGATGAAGGTCGGCCACGCCCTCGCCGAGGGCACCCAGATGGGTCCGGTGGTCAGCGAACAGCAACTCGCCGAGAACCTCGCCTATGTCGAACTGGGCAAGTCCGAAGGCGCCGAACTCGCCTGCGGCGGCGCACGCCTCACGATGGAGACCGAGGGCTATTTCATGTCGCCCGGCGTGTTCCTCAACACCACCAACCAGATGCGCATCAACCGCGAGGAAATGTTCGCGCCGCTCGCTTCCGTGATCCGGGTCGGTTCGTATGACGAGGCCCTCGCCACCGTCAACGACACCGACTTCGGGCTGGTCTCGGGCATCGTCACCCGCAACCTTGCGCGCGCCACCGATTTCCGCCGCAAGGCGCAGACCGGCGTCGTCACCGTCAACCTGCCCACCGCGGGCACCGATTACCACGTCCCCTTCGGCGGGCGCGGCCTCAGCTCCTATGGTCCGCGCGAACAGGGCACATACGCGCGCGAATTCTACACCAGCGTCAAGACATCCTACATCGCGTCCGGAACGCCGGAGTGACCCGCATGAGCCCCCGCATCGATTGCCTGCAATATGCCAACTGGTCCGAAAAGATCTTTCGCCAGATGCGCGAAGGCGGGCTCGATGCGGTGCATGTGACCATCGCCTATCACGAGACCTTCCGCGAAACCGTTCTCAATATCGAACGCTGGAACCGCTGGTTCGAACAATATCCGGACCTGATCTTTCAGGGCGAATGGGCCAGCGATATCGACAAGGCCCGCGACAGCGGCCGCACCGCGATCTTCTTTGGCGCGCAGAACCCCTCGCCCATCGAGGACGATATCGGCCTCGTCGAGGTGCTGCACAAGCTGGGCCTGCGCTTCATGCAGCTCAGCTACAACAACCAGTCGCTACTGGCGACGGGCTGCTACGAGGCCGAAGACCCCGGCATCACCCGCATGGGCCGCCAGGTCATCAAGGAAATGAACCGCGTCGGCCTGGTGGTCGACATGAGCCATTCCGCCGACCGCTCCACCATCGAGGCCGCCGAGATCTCCGAACGCCCCATCGCCATCACCCATGCCAATCTGCATTCTTGGCAACCCGCCCTGCGCAACAAGCGCGACGACGTGCTGCGCGCGGTGGTGGAAAACGGCGGGATGATGGGCTTCTCGCTCTATCCGCATCACCTGCGCGGCAAATCCGACTGCACGGTGGATGATTTCTGCGCCATGATCGCCACCGCCGCCGAACGCTTCGGCGCCGAGCATTTCGGCATCGGCAGCGATCTTTGCCAGGACCAGCCCGACAGCATCGTCGAATGGATGCGCGTGGGCCGCTGGAGCAAGGAAATCGACTATGGCGAAGGCTCTGCCAGCGCGCCGGGCTTCCCGCCCCAACCCGCCTGGTTCCGCGACAACCGCGACTTCGGGAATATCGAAAGCGGGCTGCGCAAGACCGGCTTCAGCGACTCCGAGGTCGCCGGCCTGATGGGCGGCAACTGGCGCCGCTTCTTCGAGACGAACTTCATCCCGGCAAAGCCAACGCCGGACATGTAAGGGCCAACGCGCCCACCACGGTCATTCGCAGGGAGGAAAGAATGTCCGAAACCACCCACACCGACGCCAGCCGCCAAGGCGGCCTGCACCATATTAACAAGCCGCTTTTCGCCGTGACCGGCGGCTTCATCGCGCTGTTCTGCCTGATCGCGCTTTATGACCTCGACATGCTCTCGTCGATGGTCGACTCGAGCTTCGCCTTCTCGGCCAGGTATTTCGGCCTCTACTGGCAGCTCCTGCTGCTTGGCACCTTCCTGATGGGACTCGTGCTGGTGGTGCTGCCGGGCAGCAAGGCCATCATGGGCGGACGCGACACGCCTGAATTCCCGCTCTTTCAGTGGGGAGCCATGATCATGTGCACATTGCTGGCCGGGGGCGGCGTGTTCTGGGCCGCGGGCGAGCCGATGGCGCATTTCCTTTACAATCCGCCCTATTTCGGCGGCGACGGCCCGACCGAGGCCGCGGTCAATCCCGCCCTCGCGCAGAGCTTCATGCATTGGGGCTTTCTTGCCTGGGCGATCCTCGGGGCTCTGACCACGGTGATGCTGATGCATTACCACTATGAAAAGGGTCTGCCGCTCTCGCCGCGCACGCTGCTTTACCCGGTCTTCGGCGATCGCGCGATCAATGGCCCCATCGGCCTCATTGCGGACGCCTCCTGCATCATCGCCGTGGTGGCGGGCACCGTCGGGCCGATCGGCTTTCTCGGGCTTCAGGTCAGCTACGGGCTTAACGCCCTCTTCGGCATCCCCGATGCCTTCGGCACGCAAATGGTGGTGATCCTCGGGCTGGTGGCGATCTATACGATCTCGGCAATGACCGGCCTCTCCAAGGGCATCCAGATCCTCAGCCGCTTCAACGTCATCCTGGCGGGGCTGTTGCTGCTGTTCATGCTGATCGCCGGGCCGACCATGTTCATCCTCAAGGGCTTCTTCGGCGGCTTCACCACCTATATCGGCGATTTCTTCGGCATGGCGCTCTATCGCGGCGAGGCCGGGCTCTTCGGCGATCCGGGCTGGCTTGGCTGGTGGACGGTGTTCTTCTGGGGCTGGTTCCTCGGTTACGGGCCGCTGATGGCGATGTTCATCGCGCGGGTGTCGCGCGGCCGCTCGATCCGCTCGATCATCATCATGCTCTCGATCGTCGCACCCATCGTCACCGCCTTCTGGTTCACCATCGTCGGCGGCACCGGCATCAGCCAGGAACTGTCAAATCCCGGCTCGGTCTCGACCGCATTCGAGGGCTTCAACCTGCCCGCCGCCCTGCTGGCCATCACCCAGCAATTGCCGATGGGCTTTCTCGTGTCGGTGCTGTTCCTGATCCTGACCACGGTCTTCGTCGCCACCACCGGGGATTCGATGACCTATGTGATCTCGGTCGCCATGTCGAACGAGGACATCCCCTCGCTGCCGGTGCGTATGTTCTGGGGCGCGGCGATGGGCGTAATGGCCCTGATCCTGATCTACACGGGCTCCGGCGGCGTCGGCAAACTGCAAAGCTTCATCGTCGTCACCGCCGTGCCGGTGTCGCTGGTGCTGCTGCCCTCGCTCTGGGATGCGCTGCGCATCACCCTCGCCAAGGGCCGCGAGGCCGGCGGAAACTGACGCCAGAAAACGGGGCGGCCCTTTCGCGGGCCGCCCTATATCGTTCACAATGGGATGACAAAGGGAGGCCCCAGCATGGAACAGCACCAGGGCATGACGGTGCCGCCCCGTGACCCCGATCAGGTGATGCGCCTTTCACGGCTCGGCTCGTTCCATCAATCCCGGCTCAGCTTCATGCGCATCCTTCTGCGCCGCATGGAATCCGAATCCTGGCGCTTCGAGCGCCCCGTCTTCGACATCGACGCGGCGGGCACCGGGCGCGCGGTCTATACAGCCCACGGCCCCGAACACAGCTATTCGCTGGTGGCCTTCGCCAATGACCTGCCCGCCGATCAACGCTCGGACCGGGTGATCGCCACCGCATGGGACGCCACATTCGCGCTGTTCGACGGTGTGCCGACCACGGCCGATCTCGACCGCCTGGAACAGAACGTCCCCCGTCAGGAGGCCGGCCGCATCACCGAAAGCGAGCTGTCGCTCAGCCGCGCCAACCGCTCGGTGCGGCTGTGGGATCATGTGGTGGAACGACTGGCCGCGGGGCAACAGCCCGACCGCACCACGGTCGAAGAGGTCGGCTATCTCATGCGCACTACCGCCGTCTACGGCTCGGGCAAATTCGGCGCGGCGGATCGCGAACGCACCGCCGAGCGTCCCGAATTCCAGCCCCCTTTTCAAATCGAGATGCTTTCGGTCTACCTCACCCGCGCCTTTGTCATGGACCTCGTCGAACACATGGCTTTGATGCGCGCACCCGACACCGCCACGGCACTTGATCCCGACCTGCGCCGCCGCTTCGGCATCGGCAATTCCACCGGCCTCGGCATGGCGCCCTTCCTCGTGACGCACCCGGCTCTTCTCAACAACTGGATCGGCGCGCGCGAAGAGGCGCTGTCGCGTATCCGCTCGCTCCCCGGCGCCAGCAGCAGCGAGGCCGCAAGCCTGCGCGCCTTCGCGCGCCGCGCCGCCGCGCATGTGGGCGAATGGCACTCCGAACACCCCGCACAGATCGCCAAGCTCGACGCGCTCGGCGCCGACATGCAGGCGCTTCTCGCGCATCTCGAGAGCGCCGATCTTTGCGCGGATCACCCCTGGAACCGGCTCTGGCTCTGGGGCGAAAACGCGCTCTCTCTTGAGGGGCAGGAATTGCTGGCCTCGCTTCTGCTTGAACCCTACCCGCATCTCGTCGACGGGCTTGCCAGCTGCATGGCGGCGGATGAATCCGCCACATGGCGCATCGACGGGGCGATGTCCGTGGCCCGCCTGCGCGAACTGGTCGAACGCATCTATGGCTGGGCGCTCGCAACCGACTGGAACGATCCCGCCGCGCAGGCGCGGGTCTGGTATGTGTCCGAAGAAAAGCTCGAACCGCGCCTTGGTGAGCGCTCCACCGAGCCACTCGAACCCTATGAACAGCCGCTCTGTCCGGGGCGCGACGCCGCGCGGATGCATGCCGACCTGGCCACCACGCGCGAAACCACCGTCGCCGGGTTCCTCATGCGCCATCCCGAACACCGCCACATCCTGCGCCGCGCCCAGATCGCCGCGCGCCTGCCCTATGCCGAGATTCGCGACAACACGATCGACGCATCGGTGCTGCCCATCGACATGCTCCGCATGAAACTCAGCTTCTTCGGCGCCAGCCATTTCGACCCGCGCTCGGATCGCTGGGTGCGCATCAACATGTATCAGCACGCCCCCTTCCCGCATGAACTGGGCACGCGCTCGGGCGACGACTGGGCCTATCCATTCCTCAACGGGGCGGTGTCATGACCTGGTCGCTCAACGAAATCGAGACGCTCTCGCGCAAGGCGGCACGCGGCGCGGGACTCAGCTGGGGCCTCGCCGAAGAGGCCGGCAAGGCCACTCGCTGGCTTGCCGCCGCCGGTCTGCCGGGGCCGCAGGTGCTGGCCGATCTGCTGACGCGCAATGACGGGCGCGACTACGAAACCCTCTGCCCGCACGAAGAGCACGAAGGCACCTGGATCGCGCGCGGCGGCACGCTCTGCCCGCTGATTTCCGGCGCGGCGCTCTCGGATCACGCCGGGCGGCTGGCGCAGGGCGACGCGCTCACCCTGGGGCGCACGGCCTCGCCGATGCTGCTGCTTCCCTATCTCGACGCCGCCGCGCAGCTTTCGGGGCGCGACATCACCGTCAGCTGGGATGGCGTCACCGTCGCCTGCGGCCCCGCCATGCGGCCCGATCCGGGCGCCGGGGCGGCGCTCGGCGTCGCCATCGTGGACAGCGTCACGATCAAGAGCACCCCTTCATCGGGCAACGCGACACCCCGGCCCGCCCAGGGCCGCGCCGATATCGCCCCCGAAACGGCGGCCCGGCTCGACGCGTTCGCGCGCCGCACCTATGCACCCGAAACCCCCGAAAGCCGCCTCTCGGGCGCGGGCGCGGGCCTGACCGACAACGACTGACCCCCGGTCCCGAAATCGTGACCCCAAAAAATCCGTGGCCGTGTTAAGCTTTGGTCTGTGCGGGTCTCCCGCCGCTGCCCGAGTCCCGCCCAGATCGCCCGGCGCGCATATCGCGCCCGAATGTGCAGAATTGGAGGGCAACATGGTCAAGACAATCGGAAATCCATTCACCTGGGCCGCGCAAGGCGTCTCGCATATGGGACATGCCGCGCGCGATGCCACCGCCGCCCTTGGCAGCGAAGTCACCGAACCGCCCGAGGTCAACGCGATCACGCCCCGCGACCTCGGTATCGCCCTGCGCAAGGGCTATCGCGATTTCACCCGCTTTCGCAGCGACGTGATGTTCGTCGTGCTGCTCTACCCGATCATCGGCCTCTGCCTTGCGGCGCTGGCCTTTCATGGGGCGCTCCTGCCGATGCTGTTCCCGCTTGGTGCAGGCTTCCTGCTGCTTGGCCCCATCGCCGCCATCGGCCTTTACGAGATGAGCCGGCAGGGCGAAGACAACGACGATGTCGGCTGGGGCGCCGCGCTGTCGGTGCTCAGGGCGTATAATATCGGCCCCGTTCTGGTGATGACCTTCTATCTTCTTGCGCTGTTCCTGCTATGGATGGCGGCTGCGATGCAGATCCACGCATGGACCCTCGGCCCCGGCATGCCCGCCAGCGTGACCGGTTTCGCCGCGCAGGTCTTCACCACCGAGGCGGGCTGGACCATGATCGCTGTCGGCATGGGGGTCGGCCTCGTGTTTGCCGCCATCGTGCTGGTAATCAGCCTCACGGCCCTGCCGATGCTGATCGACCGGCATGTGGGCCTGCCGGTGGCCGTGGCCACCTCGGTCAAGGTGGCGCGCCGCAACCCGTTCACCGTGGCCGGCTGGGGCCTTCTGGTCGCGGTGGCGATGCTGCTGGGAACGCTGCCGTTCTTCCTGGGGCTGATCGTGGTGCTGCCGATCCTCGGCCACGCCACCTGGCACATCTACCGCGCCGCGGTGCCGCGCAGCTGACCCTGGCCGCAGGCCTTAAAAGAGGGCGCACCGGATCGGACCGGCGCGCCCTTTTCATGTCTCGCCTTCAGAACTGCCAGAGCGCGGGAACGAAGCGATAGACATCGCCGTCGCGCTGCACATGCCCCACGCCGGGGAAGGGGAAATGATAACCCAGAACCGCGATCCGGTCCGCGGCCGCCATGTCCAGCAGGCGCTTGCGCGTCGTCACCGTCTGTTCGCCGTCACTGTCGAAGTTGTTGTACCATTCGGGATGGGCGAAATTCGTATAGGCGTGGCTCATCGCATCGCCCAGCGCGATCAGCGACTGGTCCCCGCTGTCCACCCGCAGGCTCATATGCCCCGGCGTGTGACCCGGCGTGTCGAACATGGTCAGGCCCGGCACCACCTCGTGCCCGTCCTGCACCAGGGTCCATTCCGCACCGTCCACATTGATCGAATTCACCGCCCCCAGCACGAACTGCTGGTCTTCTGCGGGTACGCGATCCACCAGACCGTCCTGCATCCAGTAATCGTGCTCGGCCTCGCCCATCAGGTATTGCGCATCCGGGATGATCGCCTCGTCGAACCCGTCGCGGATGCCCCAGATATGATCGGGATGCGCATGGGTGATGACCACATGGGTGATCCCGTAAGGATCGATCCCCGCCGCCTCCAGGTTGCCCATCAGCTTGCCGGTATGTTCCATGAACCGGTTGCCCGACCCGACATCGACCAGCACCTTCGCATCGCCGATTTCGACGAACAGGTGGTTGGTATGCGAATAGCCCAGATCGGGCGACAGGAAATGGCGCTTGAGAAACGCCTGCACCTCGTCGCGATCGGCGTTGACGCCAAGCCCGTCCGTGGGCAGGCGGAAATACCCGTCCGAAACGATGGTGATGCGCGCATCCCCCACCGAAAAGCGGAAATGCGCCGGGTTGGTGCCCTCCGGCGCGCCCAGCTCGGCGCGTGCGGCGGCAGGCATCGCGAATGCAGGCGCGGCCGCGGCCATTTTCAGAAGATCGCGGCGCGTGGGTCTGAGCAACGTCATGAAATTCCTCCCTTGGTTTTGGCCAAGGATAGTGCCCGCATGCATTTACGCAATGGATTTCGTGAATATGAATGCACCGATCCGCCAGATGCGCGACGAATGCGAAACCGCCCCTGAAACGTCACACTCCTTTCGCTTGACTGCCGCATCGCCCTGCCAGGCAACGCCCTGACGCCACGCCAACGGGAGAGCCCGATGCCTGACGCCTCATACCTGCCGCCGCGCAGCCAAACCGTGACGCAGGGCTTGCAGCGCAACACGATCCTGCTCGGGTTGGTTGCCTGCCAACTTGCGCTGGCATCGGCGATATCGGCCATCGCGGGCGCACCCTTCGATGATTCGACCGTGACGACGCTGCTGCTTCTGGCCACGACGCTGGTGCCGCTTTTCATGGTCGTGCTGATGGTTGCGCATTTTCTGCACCTTGCCCTCCTTCGCCGCCCCGGCCGCCCGCTGCAAAGCTGGCTACGCGACATACGGATCGTCGCGCTTGATCCGCGCCGCCTTGGGGCTGGGCTTCTCTCGCTGCTTCTGGTGGCGATCTTCACAAGCGCCTTTGCCGATGCCAAATCCAATATCGCTCTGATCCAGCCATTCGCATGGGATCCCTGGCTGGCGACCCTCGACCGGTGGCTCCATTTCGGCCACGATCCCTGGGTCTGGCTGCAACCGCTCTTTGGCTCGCCGCTGGCGACGACGATCCTGAACGCCAACTACCATTTCTGGCTGTTCATGATGCACTTCATGATCTTCATGGCCTGTTTTGATCGTCACGAACGCGCCCAGAGCGCCCGCTTCATCTTTGCGCTGCTGCTCGGCTTTGCGCTTGGCGGCAATGTCCTTGCGCTCGTCCTGTCCTCGGCGGGGCCGGTCTATTTTCAGGCGTTCGGCTTCGGCCCGGATTTCGCGCCGCTGGTGCAGGGGCTGCGCGCATCCGATCAGGTCAGCCCGGTCTGGGCGCTCGACGTGCAACGCACGCTGCTCAAGGGCTTCAACGACGAGACAACGGTCAGCGGCATCTCGGCGATGCCGTCCATGCATGTGGCCAGTTCGGTGATCATGACGCTCTATGCGTTTTCGTGGCGGCGCTGGGCGGGGTGGCTGCTGGTGCTGTTCAGCGTGCTGATCGTGCTCGGCTCGGTTCATCTGGGATGGCACTACGCCGTTGACGCCTATCTGGCGATTCCGCTGGCTCTGGCCTGCTGGTGGCTCGCCGGACGGCTCTGCCGCCTGCTCGCCGACCCGGCCTGAGCGCGGCAATGCACCCGCCTTGCGCTGCGCTGCGCACCGGCCCGTGAAAAAACGCCGCTGCCGCGAAAACGGCCCAATCGCGCCGGGACACTGTCACGATCCTTCAGCATATAACCCGCAGTATTGTTCTGTTCGATGATCGAGGTCGTGCAATGGAATTCCAGGTCAATATCGCCACCGCGTGGTCCAGCCTTCCGGGCCGCGCGATCTGGCTCAACCGGTTCCTGCTCACGCTCGCGGGGCTGCACCTCGTGGCGGCGCTGATCGTCTCATGGGCGCTCGGGCAGCCGTTCTATTCCTCGACCGTCACGATCCTGCTGACGCTGTTCAGCTCGATGGTGCCCTTCTTCGTGCTCTTGCTGGCGCTTGGCCGCCTGGGCTGGATCGCCATCGTGCTGCGCCCGGCCTATCCGCTGCGCCGCTTCTTTCAGGACATCAAGGCCCTGCTGCTTGACGGCGAACGCCTGCTTGGCGGCGCCGTGGCGCTGGTCACCATCGGCTTCATCGTCAGCACCGCCACCTTCCTCAAGGACATGATCCCCATGATCGTGCCCTTCTCATGGGATCCCACCTTTGCGGCGCTCGACCGGGCGCTCCATGGTGGCCAGGATGCCTGGCGTCTGCTCGCGCCGCTCCTGGGTTATCCGTTGGTGACCACAGTCATCAACGCTGCCTACCACGTCTGGATCATGCTGCTCTATTTCCTGGTGTTCATCGCCTGTTTCGGCCGCGCCGAGGCCACCGGCCACCGGGCCTTCCTGTTGTCGATGGCGATGGCCTGGGTCTTTGCTGCCAACCTGCTGGCAACGGTGTTCTCCTCGGTCGGGCCGGTCTATTACGCGGCCTTCGGCTTTGGCGACACCTTCGAGCCCCAGTTGCAGATGCTGCGCGATCTGCACGATGTCAGCCCGGTCTGGGCGCTCGGCGTGCAGGACATGCTGCTGGAAGGCTATCGCAATGGCGGGCCGGTGCGTGGCATCTCGGCCATGCCCTCGATGCATGTGACCACCGCGGTCCTGATGGCCTTCTACGGCTTCAGCCTGTCGCGGGCGGTTGGTTGGGCGCTCAGCGTCTTTGCGGCGATGATCGCGCTCGGTTCGGTGCATCTTGCCTGGCATTACGCCGTCGACAGCTACCTCGCGATCATCCTCGCGGCGCTGTTCTGGACGGTCTCGCGGCGGCTCCTGTCGCGCGATCCGATCTGAAATCGCACCGCCCCCGGCGGCTGCCCTATCAAAGCGTCTCCTGCAACCGCGCCACATAGCGCGCCAGCGTGTCGATCTCGAGATTGACGAGATCGCCCACCTGCGCCTCGCCCCATGTGGTCGCCTGCTTGGTATGCGGGATCACGTTGATGCCGAAATCGCGCCCCTCGACCTCGTTGACCGTAAGCGACGTGCCATTCAGGGCCACCGACCCCTTGGGCGCGATGAACCGTGCCAGCGCCTCGGGCGCCGTCATCGTGATCCGCGTGCTGTCGCCCTCGTCCCGGATCCCCACGATCTTCGCCAGCCCGTCCACGTGACCCGACACGATATGCCCGCCCAGCTCGTCACCGACCCTGAGCGCGCGTTCCAGGTTCACCCGCCGCCCCTCGGTCCAGCTCGCAAGATTGGTCTTCGACACGGTCTCGGCGCTGATATCCACGTCGAACCAGTCGCCGCCCTTGTCCACCACCGTCAGGCAGACCCCGTCGCAGGCGATCGAGGCGCCGATATCGACGCCGCCCATGTCATAGCCGCTCGCGATCCGCGCCCGCAGATCGCCGCGCCGCTCCAGCGCCCGCACCTTGCCGACATCGGTGATGATCCCCGTGAACATGGCTCGCCTCCACACTTCATGCCCTTCGCACCTAGCCCCGCCTGCGCCCGGTGACAAGTCATCACGCGCCGCGGCATGCCGTGACCCCGCCCCGGAAAGGACTTATTTTCACCGCCGAACTGCGCTAGGGGTAACCGACGGGTAACAGATGCGCGTTTAGGGTTTTGGCATCATGGCAGGCAGCGACCGGACATTTCTGTTTCTCCAGGGGCCGCATGGCCCCTTCTTTCACAAGCTGGCGTCGATGCTGCGCCGCACAGGCGCGCAGGTCTGGCGCGTCGGCTTCAACACCGGCGACAGGGTGTTCTGGGGCGATCGCGCCAGCTATATCCCCTATCTCGGCACGCTTGAGGATTGGGGCGACAGCCTGCGCGCCCTGCTCCGCGACAAATCCGTAACCGACCTTGTGCTTTACGGCGATACCCGCCCGGTCCATGCCGAAGCCGTCGCCATCGCCCGCGCCGCGGGCCTTCGCATCCACGTCTTCGAGGAAGGCTACCTGCGCCCCTATTGGGTCACCTATGAGCGGGGCGGATCGAACGGCCATTCCCGCCTGATGTCGCTCGACATCGCCGACATGCGCGCGGCACTCGAACGCTGCGACATGGACGCGCCGCCACTGCCCCCGGCCAGCTGGGGCGACACCCGCCAGCATGTGTTCTACGGCGCGCTCTATCATGGCTTCGTGCTGTTCCTGAACCGGCGCTACCGCCATTTCCGCCCGCATCGCGCGCTGTCGGTCGGCCAGGAATTCAGCCTCTACCTCCGCCGCCTGCTGCTCATGCCCTTCCAGGCGATCGAGCGGCGCATCGCCACGCTGCGCGTCACCCAGGGCGGCTTCCCCTATCACCTGGCGCTCCTGCAGCTCGAACATGATTCCGCCTTCCAGGCCCATTCGCCCTTTTCCACGATGGGCGAATTCCTCGAAACCGTGATCGCCGATTTCGCCAGCGGCGCGCCGCGCCACCATCACCTTGTGATCAAGGCCCACCCGCTCGAGGACGGGCGCGCACCGATCCGCCACGACGTGCGCCGCTTCGCGCGGGCGCATGGCATCGCGAAACGGGTCCATTTCGTGCGCGGCGGCAAGCTCGCGCGCCTTCTCGACGAGGCCCGCAGCGCCGTCACCGTCAATTCCACCGCCGCCCAGCAGGCGCTCTGGCGCGGCATTCCGCTCAAGACCTTCGGCGCCGCGGTCTATGACAAACCCGAATTCGTCTCCTCGAAACCCTTGCCGGAATTCTTCGCCTGTGCCGAACGTCCCGACCGGCGCGCCTATGCCGATTATCGCCGTTTCCTGTTGGAAACCAGCCAGGTGGCAGGGGGGTTCTACTCCTCTCGCGGGCGCCGCCAATTGCTGCGCCAGACCGTCGACATGATGCTCGCCCCCGAAGATCCCTATGATGCGCTGCGCTCAGGCACCGCGGCTCCACGGCAACAGTTGCACGCCGTGACCTGAGCCAAACCGCTCAAGACTCTGGATTTAACAGCGCATTTCCGGTAGCTTGCGGAAAAAGACCAAAAAAGAAGCAGGCAGAATAGGTCGAGGAGACCGAGCAGTGAAACCCAGAACCAGTCGCCGGGCGCTATCCGTCGCCCTGTTAATCAGTGTCGCTATGGTCTCAGCCTGCGGCACTCTCCCCCGTGTCGGCCCCAACAAAAAAGAAATCTACGCCGGATCGGTGCAACGCCAGGGCGACGCCTTCATCGTCACGGTCAATGACCGCGTGACCCGCGCCACCGCCGTGCAACCGGCCCTCGGCTTCTCCGACGCCTTCCGCAACGCCGGGCGCCTCGGGTCGGACACGATCCGCCCCGGCGACGTGCTGGGCCTGACCATCTGGGAAAACGTCGATGACGGGCTGCTTGCAGGCCAGGCTGCCAACCAGACCATCCTCGAAGAGGTCCAGGTCGATGGTTCCGGCTTCATCTTCGTGCCCTATGCCGGGCGCATCCGCGCCGCCGGCAACACGCCCGACGCGATCCGACGGATCATCACCTCCAAGCTCGATGAACAGACCCCCGACCCCCAGGTCGAAGTGCGCCGCGTCGCCGGTGACGGCTCCACCGTGTCGCTCGTGGGTGCGATCGGCGCCCAAGGTGTCTACCCGATCGAACGCCCGACCCGCACGCTCTCGGCGATGCTGGCCGCGGCGGGTGGCATATCCATCGAACCCGAAATCGCGCAGATCACCGTCATCCGTGGCGGCGAGCGCAGCCAGGTGTGGTTCCAGGATCTCTACAAGGATCCCACCTATGATATCGCCCTGCGTGCCGGTGACCGGATCCTCGTCGAAGAGGACACCCGCTCCTTCACCGCGCTTGGCGCCACCGGCGCCCAGGCCCGCGTGCCCTTTGAATCCCAAAACCTCTCGGCGGTCGAGGCCCTCGCACAGGTCGGCGGCCTGACGCCCAGCGCCGCCGATCCGACCGGCGTCTTCGTCATGCGCAACGAACCGGCCGAAATAGCCAACCAGGTGCTTGGCCGGGACGATCTCATCGGCGCGCAGCGCATGGTCTATGTGCTCGACCTCACCAAGCCGAACGGCATGTTCATGGCGCGTGACTTCGTGATCCGCGACGATGACACGCTCTACGTCACCGAAGCGCCCTTCGCGCAATGGAGCAAGGTCATCTCGGCCCTGACCGGCACCCTCGGTGCGGTGGGTTCAGTGGCCTCGACGGCCAGCGCCTTCAGCAGCAACTGATGCAGGCGCCCGCCGCGCCCGACCCCGCCGCACCGGAAATGGCGCGGCGGGTTCTGTATTTCAATGCCGGCTTCCTGCGCCAGCGCCGCCTGCGCCGGATCATGGCGCTCGCGGGCTATCCGCTCAGCCTCGGCCGGCCCGGCGCGGATGACCTGATCGCCGTCTGGGGCCAAAGCCCCTATGCGCGGCGCGGCGAAGCAATGGCCGCGCAGAGCGGCGCGCAGCTCCTGCGGATCGAGGACGCCTTTCTGCGCTCGCTCAATCCGGGACGCGCGGGAGAGCCGCCCCTCGGCCTCCTGATCGACAGGACGGGCGTGCATTTCGACGCGCGCACACCCTCCGATCTCGAAACCCTGCTGGCGACCCACCCGCTCGACCAGACCCCGCTGCTCGATCGCGCGCGCGAGGCCGCCGCCCGCTTGTCCGACTCCCACCTCAGCAAGTATAACGCCTTCGATCCCGAAGCGCCCTGCCCCGATCCCGGCTATGTGCTGGTGATCGACCAGACGCGCGGCGACGCCTCGCTCACCGCCTCCGGCGCGGATGCCAATACCTTTCGCGAGATGCTGACCTTCGCGCAGCAGGAAAACCCCGGCGCGCGTATCCTGATCAAGACCCATCCCGAAACCCTGGCAGGCCATCGGCCGGGCCATTTTTCCGGCGCGGACGAAACCGACCGCATCCGGCTCTTCAGCGATCCGGTCAGCCCCTGGCACCTCCTTTCGGGCGCCACCGCCGTCTACACGGTCAGTTCTCAACTCGGATTCGAGGCGATCTTCGCAGGTCACCGCCCGCATGTGTTCGGCCAGCCCTTCTATGCGGGCTGGGACCTTACCGAGGATCGCCATCCCGCCGCCCTGCCACGCCGCGGTCGCCGCCTCACCCGCGCACAGCTCTTCGCCGGTGCGATGATCCTCTACCCCACCTGGTATGACCCCGATCGCGACCGCCTCTGCCCCCTCGAGGACACGCTCGGCGCGCTCGAGGCCCGCACCCGCGCCTGGCGCGAGGACCGCCACGGCTGGGCCGCCGCCGGTATGCGCCTCTGGAAACGCCGCGCCCTGCAGGGGTTCTTCGGCGCAAAGGGCCGCCCCGTCCGCTTTTGCAGAACCGTATCCGACGCCACCCGGTTCGCCGCCCGGACCGAACGGCGCGCGATGGCCTGGGCCTCCGCCACCGCGCCGGATGATGATATCCTGCGCGTCGAAGACGGCTTTCTGCGCTCGCGCGGGCTTGGCGCGCGGCTCGTGCCGCCGCTCTCGCTGGTCTGCGACGATCTCGGCATCTATTATGATCCCACCCGCGAAAGCCGGCTTGAACGCCTGATCGCCGCCCGCGCCGATCTGCGCCCGGGCCAGTTCGCCCGCGCCGAGGCGCTGATCCGCGCGCTGTGCGACGCGGGCCTCAGCAAGTACAATCTCGGCGGCGCGCTGCCAGCCCTGCCCGCCAGCGGCCACCGCATCCTCGTCCCCGGCCAGGTCGAGGACGACGCCTCGATCCGCCTCGGCGCAGGCGACCCCGCGACCAATCTCGGCCTCCTCGAACATGCCCGCGCCGCCAATCCCGACGCGCTCATCCTCTTCAAGCCCCATCCCGATGTCGAAGCAGGCCTGCGCCCCGGCGCCATCCCGCCCGGCGCACTCAGCGGCCTCGCCGATCACGTGCTCACCGCTTGCGACCCCGCCGCCCTCCTCGACCATGTCCACGAGGTCTGGACGATGACCTCGCTGCTCGGCTTCGAGGCGCTCCTGCGCGGCCTGCCCGTCACCACCACCGGCGCGCCCTTCTATGCGGGCTGGGGCCTCACCAGCGATCTGGGCCGGATCCCGGCGCGGCGCGGGGGCGCACGCCCCTCGCTTCACGGTCTGGTCCATGCCGCCCTGATCGACTACCCGCGCTACCGTGACCCGCTCACCGGCCAGCCCTGCGCCGTGGAAACCATCGTCGCCCGCCTCTGCGCGCCCAATACCCTGCCAACGCCCGGCCCCGCCAACCGCATGCTCTCGAAACTCCAGGGACTCTTCGCCAGCCAATCCTGGCTCTGGCGCTGATCCGCCCTTCATCTGGCCGAAAATACCTCGGGGGAGTCGCCGCTCGCGGCGACGGGGGCTGCGCCCCCTGTCCGGCCCGTCTCAGCCGCGCCGCCAGCGGCTCATCGTGTCGCCGCCCACCGCGCGGGTTTCGGCCAGCGCGAAGCGCTCCGCCCCCGCAAGCCGATCAAGGCCCAGCGCACCGATCCCCGGCAGGCCCTCGGCGCCGATCGCGATCCCGGCGCGAAACACCACCAGCTCATCGACCAGCCCCGCGCCCAGAAGCGATGCCGCCAAACCGCCGCCGCCCTCGCAGAAGACCCGCGTGATGCCCTTGTCGCCCAAGGCCCGCAGCACCGATGCCATGTCCAGCTGCCGGCCCGTCAGATCGCAGGCGATGCGCGTCGCACCGACCCCGTCCCAGGCCTCGGCCAGCGCCGCATCCGGGTCCGGCCCGTGGCAAAGCCACAGGGGCACCTCGCGCGCGCTCTGCGCCAGTTGCGACATCAGGGGCAGATCCAGCCGGCGCGACACGACCACCCGCACCGGCTGCCCGGTGATGCCAAGCCCGCGCACCGTCAGCATCGGGTCATCCGCCCGCGCCGTGCCCGCGCCCACCATCACCGCGTCATGACGCGCGCGCATCGCATGGACCACGCGGCGCGCCTCGGCGCCGGTGATCCACTGGCTGTCGCCCGATGCGGTGGCGATGCGCCCATCGAGCGACATCGCCAGTTTCAATGTCAGATGCGGCAGCCCGGTTTCGGCCCGGCGCAGAAACCCGCCAAGATCGCGCAGCGCCTCCCCGGCGCAGATGCCGGTCTCCACTTCGATCCCGGCACTCTCAAGCCGCGCAAACCCCTGCCCGGCGACGCGCGGGTCGCTATCGACGATAGGCGCCACGACCCTGGCCACACCGGCCGCGATCAGCGCATCGGCGCAGGGCGGCGTCTTGCCGTGATGGGCGCAGGGTTCAAGACTGACATAGACCGTCGCGCCGCGCGCGCCCTCGCCCGCCTGCTTCAGCGCGCGCACCTCCGCATGGGGCCGCCCGCCCGGCGCGGTCCAGCCGCGCCCGACAATGCGTCCACCCTTCACGATCACGCAGCCCACCGCCGGGTTGGGCCAGCACCGGCCCTGCCCGCGCCGCCCCAGCGCCAACGCCAGCGCCATGTAGCGGGCGTCCTCCCCGCGCATGGGACTACTCGTCTTTTTCTTTGGCTTCGGCGATCGCCTCGTCGGGGCGCAATTCGCTGACGAACTTGTCGAAATCATCCGCCGCCTGGAAATTCTTGTAGACGCTGGCAAAGCGCACATAGGCCACGGTATCGATCCGCGCCAGGCTCTCCATGACGATCTCGCCCACCACCTTCGAGGGGATATCCGTCTCGCCCATGCTTTCCAGACGCCGCACGATCCCCGAGATCATCTGCTCGATGCGCTCGGGATCGACCGGCCGTTTCTGAAGCGCGATACGGATCGAACGCTCCAGCTTGTCGCGATCGAAATCCTCACGCCGCCCGTTGGTCTTGACCACCACGAGATCGCGCAGCTGCACCCTTTCATAGGTGGTGAAACGCCCGCCGCATGCCGGACAGAACCGCCGCCGCCGGATCGAAACATGATCCTCCGCGGGGCGTGAATCCTTGACCTGTGTATCTATATTTCCGCAAAACGGGCAGCGCATCGGCCGTTCCCCTTTTCTGGTCCGCCTCAATGATGGGTCTCAAGCCCACTTATCCACAACCACTATAGGCGAGCCGCAATGCTTTGGGTAGGGGTGAAATGCCACCCCTAGATGAATGGCACGCCTCCCCCTTTGATACCCCGCCCATGATGATTACATCGTTGTTAACCACATCATGACGCATGAATTTCAACGCGAAAGGATCATCTCCATGAGCGACAAGACGCTATTCATCACCGGCGCTTCCAGCGGTATCGGCGCCGCCACCGCGCATGCCGCCGCCGATGCGGGCTGGAACGTGGCACTGTTCGCGCGCAATCAGCAGAAACTGAACGCTCTGGCCGAGGAAATCGGCAATGACCGCGCCCTCGCCCTGCCCGGCGACGTCACGCAATATGACGACGTCGCCGCCGCCATCGAACGCGCCGCCACCCATTTCCAGGGGCTTCAGGCGGTCTTTGCCAATGCCGGCATGGGGCTCGATACGCCCGGCGTCGAACAGGGCGACCCCGAGGAATGGCGCAGGATGATGGAGGTGAACGTCATGGGGGTCCTCTGGACAACCCGCGCCGCGATGCCCGCCCTGCGCGCCAGCAAGGGGCACCTGGTGCTGACCGGCTCGGTCGCGGGCAAGATCCACCTGCCCGGTTCGGTCTATGGCGCCTCGAAATGGTTCGTCCACGGCTTTGCCGGCAACATGTCCAAGGAAATGCACGAATGGGGCGGGCGCTGCACCGTGATCGCACCCGGCATGGTCGACACGCCCTTTTTCGATGAACCCAAACCCGACAAGCTCAAGCCCGAGGACGTGGCCGCAAGCGTGGTGCACGCGCTCGATCAGCCACGCCGCGCCGACCTGCGCGAACTGGTGCTGATGCCCAACGGCTGAGCGCGCTTACGTCGTCAGCAGATGCGCCGCCACCGTCCGCCGGTGGGGCGCATCGCGGTGCTCGAACAGATAAATGCCCTGCCATGTCCCCAACAGCGGATGCCCCCCGCTTACCGGGATCGACAGGCTGACCGGCATCATCGCCGCCTTGATATGGGCAGGCATGTCGTCGGGGCCTTCAATGGTGTGGCGCAGATAGGCCATCGCCGGGTCATCGCCCGGCGGCACCAGCCGCCCGAACCACGCCCGCAGGTCGCGCTGCACGTCGGGATCGGCGTTTTCCTGGATCAGCAGGCTGGCCGATGTGTGGCGGATGAACAGCGTCAACAACCCCGCATCCACCCCCGATGCAGCCACCCAGGCGGTGACCTCGCGGGTGAATTCATAAAGTCCCTGTCCATTGGTCTCGATGGTGAAACTGCTCTGCATGGCTCAGCATTCGCCCCATCGGAACATCTCGCGGTTCCAGCACTGCCCCGCAGCCTCCTTCGCCTCGAAGAGCGGGTAGATATCCGACACCGTGACCGCACCGGCATCGCAGGACAGATCGGCCAGCTCGTCTCCCCCGCGCGTGACGATCACGCCGCCAGTGACCTCATGCGCCTGCGTCAGCCGGTCGATGGCATAGTGAACGGTATAGTCATACCCGCCGTTTGAAAACGTCGCCGTCTCGAAGATCGAACGCCCCACCCCGTTCCAGGGCCGCATGTCGACCGCGCCGGCCCGCCGCGCCAGCAGGATATCCGCCGCGCCACCTGCGGGACCGAAACGGTAATAGGCGACATCGTCCTGCAGGCAGACATCCACCGCCTTGGTGCCGCCGTTCAGCGTGCAGTGAAACAGCGGCGTGCCGGGGCCGAAACAACCCTCGGCGCTCGCCGCCCCCGCAAGCGCGCCCAGCGCGATCACCCCCAGGGTCAGACCCCGCATCGCCAACTCTCCCGGCAAATGGATTTATCAGGGTCAAGCCTATCACAGGCCCGCACGCGCCGCCCAACCCTTTCGTTCCCGTGACCCGACCGCGCGCCGTCTTCATCCATCACCGGCGCGCGCACTCTTCACATTCCCTTCACCTGTCGGCGGCGCCTCGCCTCTGAGGGTGGCAATTCCTAACACCCCGACCGGCCCAACGTGCCAGCGCGCCCCACCTCTCCCGCGCCCTTCTGGGGCCGCCTCCGAGGCAATGTACAAACCTCAGCGCGCCCTGGCCGGAATCTGTACAAAACCGGCGTACAAACCGGACGTTTTGTACAAAAAAAGCCGCGTCTCCGCGGCTTCTTTTTCTCTCGTCCGGTGCCCTTCGGGGCGCCTACTGATCCAGGAACGACCGCAGCTTGCGCGACCGCGAGGGGTGCTTGAGCTTGCGCAGCGCCTTGGCCTCGATCTGGCGGATCCGCTCGCGCGTCACGCTGAACTGCTGGCCCACTTCCTCAAGCGTGTGGTCGGTGTTCATGCCGATCCCGAACCGCATCCGCAGCACACGTTCCTCGCGCGGCGTGAGCGACGACAGCACCCGCGTCGTGGTTTCCTTGAGGTTGTCCTGAATGGCGGAATCCAGCGGCAGGACGACGTTCTTGTCCTCGATGAAATCGCCAAGCTGGCTGTCCTCCTCGTCCCCGATCGGGGTCTCGAGGCTGATCGGTTCCTTGGCGATCTTCATCACCTTGCGGACCTTTTCCAGCGGCATCTGGAGCTTTTCGGCCAGTTCCTCGGGCGTGGGTTCACGGCCGATCTCGTGCAGCATCTGGCGACCGGTGCGCACCAGCTTGTTGATCGTCTCGATCATGTGGACCGGGATACGGATGGTGCGCGCCTGGTCGGCGATCGAGCGGGTGATCGCCTGGCGGATCCACCAGGTCGCATAGGTGCTGAACTTGTAGCCCCGGCGATACTCGAACTTGTCCACGGCCTTCATCAGGCCGATATTGCCTTCCTGAATGAGATCAAGGAATTGCAGGCCGCGGTTCGTGTATTTCTTGGCGATGGAAATGACCAGCCGCAGGTTGGCTTCGACCATTTCCTTCTTGGCCAGACGGGCCTCTTTCTCGCCCTTCTGGACCTGGCTCACGATGCGGCGGAACTCGCTGATATCGAGGCCGACATACTGGCCCACCTGCGCCATGTCGGCGCGCAGTTCGGCGACCTTCTCGGGGTGACGCTCCATGAACATCTGCCAGCCGCGGCCCGATTTGGCGGCCATGTCGTCCAGCCAGTTGGGGTCCAGTTCACGGCCGCGATACTCGTCGATGAATTCGCGACGGTTGATGCGCGCCTGGTCGGCCAGCTTCACCATCGCGCTGTCGATCTGCATGATCCGGCGGTTGATCCCGTAAAGCTGGTCGATCAGCGCTTCGATCCGGTTGTTGTGCAGGTGCAGTGAATTCACCAGCTCGACAATCTCCGAGCGCAGCGTCTGATAGGTCGCTTCCTGCTTCTTCGAGAACGAGCCGTCCTCGTTCAGCGTCGCCGAGATGCGGCTGTCCTGCATCGCGCTCAGTTTCTCGTAATCGTCGGCGATCCGGTCCAGCGTCTCCAGAACCCGCGGCTTCAGCGCGGCTTCCATCGCGGCCAGGCTCATGTTGGCCTGTTCTTCCTCTTCCTCGTCGTCGTCATCCGAGGCGATGGGGTTGCCATCCGCATCCAGTTCCGGCTGATCGTTGTCCCGCCGCTCATTGGGCGCAGCGCCGACATTGGCGGCCTCGACAACCGGTTCGGCGCCCTCGCCGTCCAGCTGGTTGCCGAAAGTCGCCTCGAGGTCGATCACGTCACGCAGCAGAATGTCTTCGCCCAGAAGTTCGTCACGCCAGATGGTGATCGCCTGAAAGGTCAGCGGGCTTTCGCACAGGCCCGCGATCATCGTGTTGCGACCGGCCTCGATCCGCTTGGCGATGGCGATCTCACCCTCGCGGCTCAGCAATTCGACGCTGCCCATCTCGCGCAGGTACATGCGCACCGGATCGTCGGTCCGGTCCAGCTTCTCGCTGTTGCCCGACCCAAGCGCCAGCTCACCCTTCTTGCCGATCTCGGCAACGGCGGTGGTTCTCTGCTCCTCGTCCTCGGCGTCCTCTTCCTCGATGATGTTGATGCCCATCTCGCTGAGCATCGACATCACGTCCTCGATCTGCTCGGACGAGACCTGATCGGGCGGCAGAACCTTGTTGAGCTGGTCGTAGGTGATGAACCCCCTCTCGCGCGCCTCCGCGATCATTTTCTTGACCGCCGTCTGGCTCATGTCGAGCGACATTTCGGTGTCCTGATCGTCGGGCTTTTGGTCGTCGTTATCCTTGGCGGCCATGAAGGTCTCCTGAACAATGGGCAGTTCGGGTGATTCGTTAAAAACGAATCAATAGCGCGATCTGCTGATTCGCACACCCTTTACCCTGTTTTCTTTACCTATTCCTCACCAAACGACAATCAACGCGTCGGTTTGGAAAACGTGATGCGATCAAGCAGCGCATCAAGGCGCTCGCGCTCGTCGCGACTGATTCGTGCGCCGTTATCGGCAAGGTCGTATTCGGTCCGGTCTTCGCTCTGGCTCCGCAGGGTCCGTTGGCGTTGCTCGGCGGCCTGTCCCAGCCGCCATGTCACTGCCTCATCGGCCACCCCGGCAAGATCCTCGGCCGCTTCGCTCACTTCGGCATCCAGCCCGCGCTCGGCCTCCAGCTTGGCCAGCTCCTCGGCGATGGTCATGCGCGCCATGTCGCGGTCTCCGGGCCTGCGCACGGCGGGCGTCAGCGCGACATGGGGCAAACGGAGCAGCTTTTCAAGGGCTTCGCTGCCGAATGCCTCTTCGATACGACCACGCAGGTCCTCTGTTCCGTCGGGGGCATGCCTCAGGATCAGCGCGCGCAGTCGCTCGTGTTCGGGATCGGTGCAGATCATCGTTTCCAGCGCGCTCTCGACGTCATCGAACACATCGGGCGTGCAGATCACCGAGGCAAGAATGACTGCCTCGCGCAGACGGTGCGGCGCACCATCACCAGCGGCGGCCAACAGGGAAGAGCGCGTGCCGGGGCGCGCGGGTTCCGGGGCGGGCTGCCATCGACCCGTTGCACCGATCCGCCCACCCGGCCGGCGCGACCCGGCCGGCGCGCGGCGCGGGCTGAACAGCTCCCACCGCAAGTCCTTGATGGCCTGCCCGTAATGGCTGCGGATCGACGGATCGCGGATCAGCTTGATCTTCTCGCGCAGCGCCTTGTCCAATGCGGCGCGGCGCTCGGGGCTGTCGAAATCGCGCCCTTCGGTCTCGCGGCGCCACAACAGCTGCACCATCGGCACCGCCCCGTCCAGAACCTCGCGCAGCGCCCCCGCGCCCTTGGCGCGCAACAGGTCATCGGGGTCCTGCCCCTCGGGCATCAGCGCGAAGCGCAGCGACTTCCCGGCCTCGATCAGCGGCAGCGCCTGATCGATGGCGCGATAGGCCGCGCCCAGACCGGCGCGATCGCCATCCAGCGCGATGATCGGCTCATCGGACATGCGCCACAACATCTGCAACTGATGCTCGGTGATCGCCGTGCCAAGCGGCGCGACGGCGGCGTCGAACCCCGCCAGCGCCAGCGCGATCACATCCATGTAGCCCTCGGCCACGATCAGCGGCTTGCCCTTGCCCGCAGCCTCGCGCGCCGGTCCGTGATGGTAAAGCGTGCGTGACTTGTCGAAGAGCTCGGTATCGGGGGAATTGTAGTATTTCGCGTCGTCATTCGGGTCCATCGCCCGCCCGCCAAAGGCGATGCAGCGCCCGCGCGGATCGCGGATCGGGAACATGATGCGGTTGCGAAACACGTCATAGGGCCGCCCGCCGGGTTTGCGGCTCGGGCGGGCCAGCCCGCAATCCATGATCAGATCGTCGGCGATCCCTTTGCCCTTCAGGTGATCCCAGAGCGCCTGCCACGCGGCGGGGGCGAACCCCAGCTCGAAACGCGCCTGCGCCGCTTCGTCCAGCCCGCGCCCGGCCAGATATTCGCGCGATGCGGCCCCGCCCGCGGTCTTGAGCTGCAGACAGAAGAACTGCACCGCCAGGTCCATCACCTCGGCCAGCTGGCTGCGCCGGTCGGCCTTCTGCTGCGCCTGCGGGTCGCGTTCGGGGATCTGCATCCCCGCCTCCTGCGCCAGGATGCGTACCGCCTCCATGAAATCGACATTCTCGGTTTCTTTCACGAAGCTGATCGCGTCGCCCTTGGCGTGGCAACCAAAGCAGTAATAAAAGCCCTTGCGGTCATCGACGTGAAAACTGGCGGTCTTTTCCTGATGGAAGGGGCATGGCGCCCACATGTCGCCCTTGCCCTGGTTGGACTTGCGTGTATCCCACATGACCTTTCGGCCTGCCACCTGGGCAAGCGAGGTCCGTGTTCGCAATTCATCGAGAAAGCCGGGCGGTAGACTCATGCAATGGAATATGGGCGATCCTTGGCCCGTGGGCAAGATCGTCCGGGGCGCTGTCGTGCTAACCGCTGTAATCGAGGCATTGTTTCTCGAAGGCGGCGGGCAGTCCGGGCACAAGCTGCTCTTCGGGCAGCGTATAGATCCAGTCGACGAGCGGCGGCACGCCGGGGGCGTATTTGGCCGCCACGGCCCCCTCGCCGCTGGTCAGCCCGCGCTTGGCCTGACTGAGATCCTGGCCGAGCTGGCGCGCGGTCACGCTGCGCGCGATCACGTCGCTCAGGGCGGCGCAACGCTCGGCCTTTTCGGCCTCGGTCTCGGTGGCCGACTGGGCCGTCGCGGTCGCACCCGTCAGGGCGATTCCGCAACAAAGGGTCACAACTCTCAGCATCGATTCCTCGTGTCCGGTGATCTTCGACACAGACTGTCAGGCCCCGGCCCGAATGACAACGGGCCGGGCATCTCAGCGCCGCCGATCGGCGATCAAAGCCCGAGCGCGCGGTAACTGGCGGCGACCTTGCCGATCGACACAAGGTAGGCCGCGGTGCGCAGGTCGGTCACATCCTCGCGCCCGTGCCAGACCTCGCGCATCGATTGGTAGGCCGTGCGCATCGTGTCATCCAGCCCCGAACGCACCAGTTCCAGTTCGCCCGCGCCGCGCAGATATTGCTGCTTGAAATTGGGCGAGATGACCCAGGCGTCGCCGAGATGCTTGTCCAGCCGCTCCAGCTCGTCCACGATCAGCTGGTGGCGCGCCTCTTCCTGGCGGCGGCCCATGCGGCCGAAACGGATATGGCTCAGGTTCTTGACCCATTCGAAATAGGACACCGTGACGCCGCCCGCGTTGGCATACATGTCGGGGATGATCACCGTGCCCTTGCGGCGCAGGATGTCGTCGGCCCCCGCCGTCACCGGGCCGTTCGCCGCCTCGATGATCAGCGCCGCCTTGATGCGGTCGGCGTTGTTGATGTTGATCACACCCTCCAGCGCCGCCGGGATAAGGATATCGCACTCCTCCTCGAGCACCGCGCTGCCATCGGCACTATGGGTCGCATCGGGATACCCCGACACGCCGCCATGCTTCATGATCCAGGCGCGCACCGCTTCCACGTCAAGGCCGTTCTGGCTGAACAGCGCGCCGTCATGCTCGATGATGCCAGTGATGATCGCGCCGTCCTCCTCGCTCAGGAACTTGGCGGCGTGATACCCCACGTTGCCAAGGCCCTGCACGATCACGCGCTTGCCATCCAGCGTGCCGGTCATATTCGCGGCCTGCTTATCCTCGGGGTGGCGGAAGAATTCGCGCAGGGCATATTGCACGCCGCGCCCCGTCGCCTCGACCCGCCCGGCGATCCCGCCCGCATTGAGCGGCTTGCCGGTCACACAGGCGCGGGCGTTAATGTCGGTGGTGTTCATCCGCCGGTACTGGTCGGCGATCCAGGCCATCTCGCGCTCGCCCGTGCCCATGTCGGGGGCGGGCACGTTCTGGCTGGGATGGATCAGGTCGCGCTTGGCCAGCTCATAGGCGAAGCGGCGGGTGATCCGTTCCAATTCATGTTCGTCCCATTCGCGCGGATCGACACAGAGCCCGCCCTTCGAGCCGCCGAACGGCGCCTCGACCAGCGCGCATTTATAGGTCATCAGCGCAGCCAGCGCCTCGACCTCGTCCTGATTGACGGCCATCGAGTAGCGGATACCGCCCTTGACCGGCTCCATATGTTCGGAATGGACGCTGCGATAGCCCACGAAGGTGTGTATCTTGTCACGCAGCCGCACGCCGAAACGCACCGTGTAGGTGGCGTTGCAGACACGGATCTTCTCCTCCAGCCCCGGCGGCAGGTCCATGAGCGCCACGGCCCGGTTGAACATCAGGTCCACACTTTCGCGGAACGTCGGCTCTTTGATCTCTTTCATCGCGCGTCTCCCTTGTCATGCCGACACAATTCCGGCATTCCCCCTTTAGACCCTCAGGCTTTAAACATCGTGAAGGCCTGCGACAATTTTGTCCACCCGTCGCCCGCCCGGATGTCGCGGTTAACAGGTCTCGCCGGATTTTTGGGGGAATTGCTCGCAAAGCGGAAACAACCCACGCAGGCGCGCAAAACTGTTTCAAAACACCACCTTATTGCCTGTATCGGCACCTTGTCGCGCCTTATTTTGGCCATAAAACTCGGTAAGAAATCCACTTTGGACCGTTCCAGGACCGGGATCGTCCGCACAACAGACGATACGTCGAGTTTTGCGAGGTGACGTATGATTGGCTTCAAGAGCGAGCGGCGCGCGCGTCAGTATTTGACGGCGGGCAAACCGCGGATTTCCAAAATGGGCTTGATGCGAGCGCTCTGGCGCTATCGCAAGGATGAAAGCGGGGCCGTCGTGGCCCTGGCGATCTTCATTTTCATCGTCATGCTGGTGGCGGCCGGGCTCGGCATCGACACCATGCGCCACGAGATGACCCGAACCCATATCCAGTCAACACTCGACAGTGCCGTGCTCGCGGGTGCCGGTGCCCCCGTCGGCGCCACCAACGAGGACATCAAGGGTATCGTCGAAGATTACTTCGAAGCCGCCGGCCTGCAGCAATACCTGGAACCGATCGACCCGGCGACGGATATCGACGCCGGTCTCAACAGCAAGCGCGTGACCGCGTCGGCCTCGATGACGATGGCTACGCTGCTGATGAAGCTCTCCGGCATCGACACGCTCGACGCCGCCGCAACCTCGACGGCCGCGATCGCGTCGCCCAAGATGGAGATCGTTCTTGCGCTCGACGTATCCGGCTCCATGGCCGGCACCCGCCTGGCCAAGATGAAGGAAGCCGCCAAGGAATTCGCCGAGGATGTGATGAACAACTCCGACGAGGGGACCACCACCATTTCGGTCGTGCCCTACAGCTGGAATGTGAGCCCCTCGCCGGAAATGTTCGATGCCCTGTCCGTGAACAAGACGCACAACTATTCGACATGCCTCGATTTCACCAACGATGAATTCCACAACGCGGCCATCGACCCGAACGTCTCCTACGCACAGACGCTCTACACGTCGCGTTACGGTAGCTTCGGCCAGGTCGGCTCCGGCAATGTCGAAAGCGGCTCCTCGAGCGCCTATAACCGCAGCTGCTTTGACGACGACTACTTCAGCATCCTGCCCTATGCGAGCACCTATGCCGCAGTGGAACGCAAGCTCGATTCGCTCAAGGCCGCGGGCAGTACCTCGGCCGATATGGGGATGAAATGGGCCAGCGCCCTGCTGGATCCGGCCTTCCGTCCCGTCGTGACCAGCCTCCAGGCTGATCGCACCCGGCCGGACGGCAATGGCGGCACCGAGACCTACAACGTCGTCAACCCCAACATTTCAGACCTGCCCGCGCTTTACACCACCGGCCAGGTGCTCAAGATCATCATCCTGATGGGTGACGGTGCGAATGACTGGTCCTATCATCTGTCGGACCCGAACGATCTGATCGATCCGAACGTTCCCGAAAGCCACGCGACCCCCGACTATCGCGGCCCGAACTCCAACGTCTACGAGATCACCTATGAAGCGGACGAATTCCAGCAAGCAAAGCTGGTGAACTCGAGTGGCAGTGTCATCGACTACTCCAACAACGAATCCAAATGCGGCACCGACGTCTATGAGGGTTACTGGATCTGGAGAACCTATGTCGGCACATGGGAATGCGACTACTCGACCGAAGAGCACGAGGGTCACTACATCTACACCCCGAAGCTGAGCAAAAAATACTATGATCCCGCACGCAATCGGCGTTTCTACTCCCTCAGCGATGCCTTCTCGAACGTGATCAGCCAGAACCGCCTGAGCTGGGAAGAGGCCTGGGGCCTGATGTCGCCCGACTGGTATGGCGATATCAGCGACGACTATGTCCCCGACCAGCAATTCGACAGGTACAGCTCGGGCAGCATCAGCCCCAGCGACAAGGACGACCGCATGTCCTATATCTGCGATGCTGCCGACGCCGCGGGAATCGTTGTCTTCACCATCGCCTTCGAAATGGGTGACCAGACCAGCGCGGCAAGCAAGCTCGCGAACTGCGCCTCAAGCGATGGCAACCATTACGACGCCACCACGGTGAACATCAAACAGGCGTTCGGCTCCATCGCCGCAAACGTCCAGAAGCTGAGGTTGACCCAATGACCCGCTTCATTTCCCGAAGACTCTCGCGGTTGCGGCGTGACGACAGCGGCAACGCGTCGGTGGAGTTTGTCATCATCTTCCCCGTGTTCGTGATGTTCCTCTTGTTCTCGATCGAACTCAGCGTCATCACCCTGCGCCACGCCATGCTGGAACGCGGTCTCGATCTTACCGTGCGCCAGATCCGGCTGGGCTATGCGACGCCGCCCAACCACCCGACGATCAAGAACATGGTCTGCGAGTTCTCCCACCTTGGCGGAAACTGCAGCGAGAACCTCCGGCTCGAGATGAAACCCGTGGATATCCGCGCCTATAGCGGGCTTGACGCAACGCCGGATTGCTCCGACGAGGCCCAGCCCACGAAACCGGTGCGCCAGTTCGTGCCCGGCCAGCGCAACCAGCTCATGCTGCTGCGCGCCTGCCTGAAATACGACCCGATGATGCCCCAGGACATCCTTGGCAAGGCCCTGAAAAAGGATAGCAGCGGCCAGGCCGCCGTCGTATCCATGTCCGCCTTCGTGCAGGAGCCATGAGACCGATGTTGATCGCCCGTTTGAAATCCTTTCTCACCCGTTTTCGCGACTCTACCCGCGGCACCGTGACCGTCGAAACGGTCATCGTTGTCCCGCTCCTGTTCTGGACCCTGTCGGCGACCTACGAGTTCTTCGAGATGTATCGCTACAAGAGCGTGCGCGAGAAGGCGAGCTATACCATCGTCGACATGATCTCGCGCGAGCAGACCAACGTCTCGACCGCCTATGTCGACAACACCAAGACCCTGTTCGACGATTTCACCAATGATCGCGGCGAGAACCAGATGCGCATCTCGATCATCACCTACAATTCCGACGATGACGAATATGCGATCGTCTGGTCCGAAGTGCGCGGCGACGGCCCGCTTGATGAGCTGACCGACGACAGCATCAAGACCCGCCACGACATCCTGCCCATCATGGGCAATGGCGAGCACCTGATTCAGGTCGAATCCTATTCGGAATACGAACCTCAACTGGATATCGGCTTCAGCAAGGCGATCGGCATCCAGACCCGCGTCTTCACCAGCCCGCGCTTTGCCGAACAGGTCAAATGCCCGGATTGCTGACCGCCGCCTGCCGGGATCGCGCCTGAATCAGCGCGCCTGCTGCTGCATCAGTTCGGCCAGGATTTCGGCCATCGCGCGCGATTGCGCGCCCGGCGTCACCCCCCCGACCCCGATGCGGCGCGCCATGCGCCACCACAGGCCCGGCTCCCAGCGGCGCGCGCCGCTCGCGCCTTCCTTCAGGCGCAGGGTGAATCCGTTCGACGGCTTGAAGGCGAATACACCGCGTTCCAGCGCCTCGATATCGCCGACCTGCGCCAGAACCTCGCCCGTGCTACTGCGCAACACCTCATGCGTCAGCTCCAGTTGGGCCATCGTGGCCTGGCGCATCCGGTTGCTCAACCACAGCGCCGCCATCCCCAGAACCAACAGGAACACCGTCCACCCGAAATGCCCCGGCGGCTCGAACAGGGCGACATAGACCGCGATCGCACCCAGAGTCAGGACCGTCCCGACCCCCAGCACGCGCCGCCCCGGTGATGCCTTCAGCACCATCAATACCTCGTCCGCCATCGTCATCTCCCGTTTTGCTCAGGCGGCTTAGCCCGAAACCGCCCCCGATGCGAGTATCATTCGTGCACCAAAGCGCCCTGCGGGCCTGCGCACAGGTGCGGTTCACGGCCACACAGCCGCACCCATTGCACCTTGCGCCCAGCGCCATAGGTCTTTGGGGACAAAAGGAGACACGCCATGTCGATCAGACCCGTCCTTGAATCCCGCGCCGCCCAGCCCACGATGGAAGGTGCCGGGGTCCACCTGCACCGCGCCTTCGGCTTTCACAAACCGTCCGAGCTGGACCCGTTCCTTCTGTTCGACGATTTTCGCAACGAGGATCCGGCGCATTACGCCCAGGGCTTCCCCTGGCACCCGCATCGCGGCATCGAAACCATCACCTATGTGCTTTCGGGCAGCGTTGAACACGGCGACAGCCTGGGCAATCGCGGCCTGCTGGGTGCGGGTGACGTGCAATGGATGACCGCGGGGTCGGGCATCATGCATCAGGAAATGCCGAAAGGGAACGCAAAAGGCCAGATGCATGGCTTCCAACTCTGGGCCAACCTGCCGTCATCGCTCAAGATGACCGCGCCGCGCTACCAGGACGTGAAAGCCCCCGACATCCCCGAGGTGATCGACGATGACGGCACGGTGGTGCGCGTGGTGGTCGGCACATTCTGGGGGCGGCGCGGCCCGGTCGACGGCATCGCCGCCGATCCGCAATATCTCGATATCTCGGTGCCGCCGGGCGTGAAAAAGACCCTCCCCGTCGATACCTACCGGCGCGCCTTCGCCTATGTGTTCGAGGGCTCCGGCGCCTTTGCCGATGCAAGCCAACCGCGCGGCGTGCTGCTGGAAAAAGAGGTAATGGGCCAGGAGGTCAACATCCGCGACATGTCCGGTGACCGCACCCTGATCCGCTTTGGCACCGGCGACGAGGTGACGGTGCAGGCGGGCGAGAACGGCATTCGCTTCCTCTTGGTCTCGGGCGCGCCCATAGCCGAGCCCGTCGCCTGGCATGGCCCCATCGTCATGAATACCGGCGAAGAGCTGCAACAGGCGATGCGCGAGCTGCGCAACGGCACCTTCATCAAGCCCGCGCATTGAAGCGCGCCGGATGAATTTCGCGCTGCGGGGCGGCCTTCGGGCCGCCGCGCGTCGCTACGTCACTGGCTGGGGGGCGTCCCGCCGCGCCGTTTCGATCTCCACCACCGCCTTGCGGTTCCTCCGGTGTCGCTCGGCCAGGTGCTGGCCCTTGCGTGCGCTCGAAAACTGGCGGATGGGGCGGGGCGGCTCCGTCATGTATTTGAGCTCCGGGAACAGCTCCAGAATTTCGTTGCGCGATTGCGGACAAAGCGAGCGCATCGCCACCGGACCGGTATAAAGGCTCTCGGTCGGGGCGCCGTTTCCAAAGATGATCTCGTGCTGGTCGAACAGCAGGTGGTAATACTCCACCTCTTCCAGATCCTCGACAATCTCGACCCCGTCCAGCGCCAACAGGTGCTTGGCCGCAACCAGAACCTCGCCGCAGGCGAACATCCGCTTCACGATGGTCGAACGCACCAGCATCCTGTGCTGCTGTGACACCATGAGATCCTTGTTCGGCAGGGCTTCACCCAGGCACCCGGCGCGAATGCGGACCGGATACATATGCGATGCACCTTTCAGTTCGGTATGGCTCAGCCTGCGCCTGCCGATCCAACGGATCGGCTGACAGCCGTGGTCGAGCGTCACCACCGGATCCCCCGGACCAAGATCCTCGATCGCGACCGGCCCGCGACTCGTATCGATAAGGGAGCCGCGCACAAAGCAGATGAGACTGGAAAATGCGACGCTCGGGTCGGAATCCGCCGTGCTTCCAAGGAATGGGGGAATGTCATAGCTGACATTATAGGTGACGGTCGGGTCGATCGGGCGCTCTGATGCAAAGCCGACAACCGTGTTTCCCAGAAGCAACGTCGTGGCCGTGATCGCATAGATGCGGAACGACTCGCCCGTGCCAGGATCAGTCAGCGTATAGGCATATTCGGGTTCGATCCCGCCATCGAGGTTGAACAGGGTGGTCGAAGAGGTCGATGTCTGCCCGCCGATCAGCCCGACATCGCCATCCCCGAAAACGCTATCGTTATCGTTGACAGTGATCACGTCGCCGTTCAGATTCCCGAAGGTGACGGTCGCCCCATCCGCATCATTATCCCCGGTCGAACTGTTGGGAAAGAAGCTCGCTTCGGGCGTGGACAGAAAGTTGGTCTCTGAATACTGCGTGACGCTGTTGGTATTGTAGAGCATCAGGTTATAGTTCGGCATCGAAACACACTCCAACTCAGGCAACACATGCCACTTGTCCACCGGGCATGACCCGCACCGCAGGCATGCCCAGCCCTCTTGCGCGCTCCCGCCGAGCAGCGCCGTAATACTGGGCCATGCCTAACAAACGGTTAGGCGGCCACTCGTTTTAGCCCTGCAATCAGGCAAGATTTTGTTGGATTTGTGCAATTTCTTGTGCACGCCAAGGTTGCGCGCTTGTGTCATGCGGCGCGCGCCCGATTCACCCTGCGCGATGCGGCACGGCGCACTGACGCGATACCGATGTGATACTGACGCGATACAGGCAGTGTTTTTTTATTTTAAAGCAAGATATTAACCGTGATTCGGTGGCTCCGGCGCAGAGACGGCCTTGCGCACCATGTCCCAGTGGAGCTGCTCAATCTGCGGCAGACTCAGCCGCCCGCCTTCCCGAAACCATGTATTGACCCCGTTCAACATCGCGATCACCGCCATTGCCGCAATCTTGGGTTCGGCCACATCGAACGCACCGATCGCCACGCCACGCCGCAAGATCGCCTCCAGCTGGTCTTCGTAACTCCGCCTAAGACCTTCTATTTCCTTGAAGTTTTCCGGCGAAAGGTTGCGCAGCTCCATATAGGAGATGAACACCTCGTCGGGGCGGTCATGGTGGAAACGGATGTGGAAACGGGTGAACCCCTCCAGCGCCGCCAGCGGGTCGTCAGGGCCAGGTTCAGCCGCTCGCGCTGCCAACAGGTCGTCCATATGGCCTTTCATCAGGTCGAACAGCAGGCTCTGCTTGTCTGGCGTGTAATTATACAGCGCCCCCGCCTGCACCCCAACCTCACCCGCGATTTGTCTCATGGAAACAGCGGCATAGCCATGCGTTGCAAACAGACGCAACGCAGCCTCCCGCACCCGCGGGCCGGTGATATCGGAATGCGATCCCTGTGTCCTGGCCATGGTCTCAGAGTTATCTGAACACTCGTTCAAATCAAAGCCCCCGCTTGCCCTCGGCATTGAAACAGTGGCATGAGGGAAACAACTGTCCCGTCCCGAGATCACCCATGCGCCTTTCCGCCCTTGCCCTGTTGGCCCTGATCGCCCTGCCCGCTACCGGCTGCACCCGGTTTCCGGACCTCGACGAGGCGATCGACGACGACGTGCGCACGGCGCCCTATCTCGATCTGCTGCCCACCGAAGACCTCCGTGAGCGCGCAGCCGAGCCGACCCTCACCGAACAGGACGAGACCGATGTTGAAGACCGCGCCGAGACCCTGCGCGATCGCGCCAAGCGGCTCCGGGGATCGGTGATCGACTCCGAAACCCGCACCCGCATGTCCCGCGGCATCCAGGCACCAGACCCCGGGTAATCCCCCGGCATCCCCGCCAAAAACCCGCGTTGCAAGGCGCTTGCGAACCCGTTACATCGCGTTTTCATAGCCCTATTCCCGTGACGATTGGAGACCGACATGACCGAACCCCTGCGCCTTGGCATCGCCGGACTGGGCACCGTCGGCACCGGTGTCGTCAAGATCGTCCGCCAGAAAGCCAGCCTTCTGGCCGCCCGCGCGGGCCGTCCCGTAGTGATCACAGGCGTCTCGGCGCGCACCCGCGACAAGGATCGCGGCGTCTCCTTGGATGCCTATGCATGGGAGGACGACCCCGTCGCCCTGGCCCGCCGCGATGACGTGGATGTCTTCGTCGAACTGATGGGTGGCAGCGACGGCCCCGCCAAGGCAGCGACCGAGGCCGCCATCGCCGCGGGCAAGGATGTCGTTACGGCGAACAAGGCGATGCTCGCGCTGCACGGCCAAGCTCTTGCTACGGCAGCGGAATCCGCGGGCCGCGTGCTGCGGTTCGAGGCCGCCGTGGCGGGCGGCATCCCTGTCGTCAAGGCCCTGACGGAAGGCCTTGCGGGCAATGACATCACCCGCGTCATGGGCGTCATGAACGGCACCTGCAACTATATCCTGACCCGGATGCAGGCCACCGGCCAGGGCTATAACACCCTGTTCGAGGAGGCCGACAAGCTGGGCTATCTCGAGGCCGACCCCAATCTCGATGTCGGCGGCATCGATGCCGGACACAAGCTGGCGCTGCTTTCCAGCATCGCCTTTGGCACCCAGGTCGATTTCAGCGCGATAGAGCTCGAAGGCATCGAGCGCGTCACGCTGGCCGATATCCGCCATGCCGACGACATGGGCTATCGCATCAAGCTTCTCGGTGTCGCGCAGATGACCGGACGGGGGCTCGAACAGCGCATGTCGCCCTGCCTCGTGCCCGCCGACAGCCCGCTGGGGCAGCTTGAAGGGGGCACCAACATGGTCGTTCTCGAAGGCGACATGGTCGAACAGATCGTGTTGCGCGGCCCCGGCGCAGGCGAAGGCCCCACCGCCAGCGCCGTGATGAGCGACGTGATGGATATCGCCCGCGGCTGCCGGATCGCAACCTTCGGCCAGCCCGCCAGCGGCCTGAAACCGCCGAAAGCCGCCCGCGCCGCCACGCCCGCGCCCTATTACCTGCGCATCCTGCTCGAGGACAAACCCGGCGCGCTGGCCAAGGTCGCGGCCGTGCTGGGCGAGGCCGGCATATCGATCAACCGGATGCGCCAGTATCGCCATGACGACACCACCGCGCCGGTGCTGATCGTCACCCACAAGACCACCCGCAGCGCGCTCGACGGCGCGCTCGACGCGATGTCGCGACTCGATGTGATGGTCGGCGAGCCCGTCGCCCTGCGCATCGAAACCGTATGAGACACCCTGCCCCGGTCCGCGGCACTTGTGCCACAGCCACCCTGCCGCTAATGCTTTCGGGGCTTTGAATATACAAGGATCCGCCATGACCGCCGCCGATTTCAACGACCGCATGCTTTCACTGGGCCTTGCCCGCGTGTCCGAGGCCGCCGCCCTGGCCTGCGCCGACCTGATCGGTCGCGGCGACGAGAAGGCCGCCGACCAGGCGGCGGTGAACGCCATGCGCGAGCAGCTCAACATGCTCGACATCAAGGGCGTCGTGGTGATCGGCGAGGGCGAGCGCGACGAGGCTCCGATGCTCTATATCGGTGAAGAAGTCGGCACCGGCGAAGGCCCCGGCGTGGATATCGCGCTCGATCCGCTGGAGGGCACCACCCTCACCGCCAAGGCAATGCCCAATGCCCTGACCGTGATCGCCATGGCGCCGCGCGGCACGCTGCTGCATGCGCCGGATGTCTACATGGACAAGCTCGCCATCGGGCCGGGTTATGACAAGGACGTGGTCTCGCTCGACATGTCGCCGCGCGAACGCGTCGAGGCGCTGGCCGCTGCCAAGGGCTGCAAGCCATCCGAAATAACCGTCTGCATCCTCGAGCGGCCCCGCCACCAGGAAATGATCGACGATGTGCGCGCCACAGGCGCCTCGATCTACATGATCTCGGATGGCGACGTGGCCGGCGTGATGCACTGCGCCGAACCCGAAATGACCGGGATCGACATGTATATGGGCGCCGGCGGCGCACCCGAGGGCGTTCTGGCCGCCAGTGCGCTCAAATGCATGGGCGGGCAGATGTGGGGCCGTCTGCTGTTTCGCAACGACGACGAGAAAGGCCGCGCCGCCAAGGCCGGGATCACCGATCTCGACCGCGTCTATTCCCGCGACGAGATGGTGACATCTGATGTCATCCTCGCCGCCACCGGCGTCACCAACGGCTCGGTCGTTTCCGGGATCAAGCGCCGCCCCGGCTATGTCGAGACCGAAACTGTTTTGATGCGGTCCAAGACCGGCTCGTTGCGCCGGATGATCTACCGCAACCCGATCCGCTGACGCTGCGGGCCGGCGGTGGATGCCTATCTCGGAATTGAAAGCTCCCTGACCGGACGGCGCTGGATCGGCCCCGGCACCGAGATCGACCGCCTGGCCGAGGCGATGGCCCAGGCCACCGCCCTGCCCCGCCCGCTCTGCCAGACGCTCGCGCGCCTTGGCGTGGCTGCCGATGAGGCCGAAGCCTACCTTGTCCCGGCGCTGCGCGACCTCCTGCCCGACCCGCGCAGCCTCAAGGATATGGAACCTGCCGCCGCGCGGTTCCTTCAGGCGGTCCGCGACCGGCAGCGGATCGCGATCTTCGCCGATTACGACGTGGATGGCGGCGCCTCGGCGGCGCTGCTGCTGGACTGGCTGCACCGGATGGGCCAGGACGCCACGCTATACGTGCCCGACCGTATCGACGAGGGCTACGGGCCCAACGTGCCCGCGATGTCCGAGCTTGCCGCTAATCACGATCTGATCGTCTGCGTCGATTGCGGCACGCTCAGCCATGACGCCATCGCCGCCGCCAAGGGGGCCGATGTGGTGATCCTCGACCACCACCTGGGCGGCGAGACCCTGCCCGACGCGCTGGCCGTGGTAAATCCCAACCGGCAGGACGAATCCGGCGACCTTGCGCATCTCTGCGCCGCCGCCGTCGTGTTCCTGATGCTGGTCGAGGCAGGCCGCCAGCTGCGCGAGGCCAGGCAGAAAGGCCCCGACCTCATGGCGATGCTGGATCTTGTGGCGCTGGCCACCGTGGCCGATGTCGCGCCGCTCAGGGGGGTGAACCGCGCCTTCGTGCGCCAGGGGCTGCGGGTGATGGCGCATCGCGCGCGCCCCGGCCTTGTGGCGCTCTGCGATGTGGGGCGGCTTGATAGCGCCCCTGCCGCCTATCACCTCGGCTTTGTCCTCGGGCCGCGCATCAACGCGGGCGGGCGCATCGGCAAGGCCGATCTTGGTGCGCGCCTGCTGGCCACGCGCGACCCCGCCGAGGCAGCCGCGATGGCTGAGCGGCTGGATCAGCTCAACACCGAGCGCCGCGAAGTCGAATCTCTCGTGCGGGCCGCCGCCCTGGAACAGGCCGAAGCGCGCGGTTTCGATGCACCGCTGGTCTGGGCCGCGGGCGAGGGCTGGCATCCCGGCGTCGTCGGCATCGTCGCCTCGCGGCTCAAGGAGCTGACCAACCGGCCTGCCGTCGTGATCGGCCTCGAGGGCGACGAGGGCAAGGGTTCGGGACGCTCGGTTTCGGGGGTGGATCTTGGCGCCTCGATCCAGCGCCTTGCCGCCGAGGGCCTGCTGATCAAGGGCGGCGGGCATCGCATGGCCGCCGGGCTGACCGTGGCGCGCGACCGCATCGACGAGGCGATGGCGCGTCTTTCCGAACTGCTGGCACGTCAGGGCGCGGGCATGGCCGGGCCTGCCGATCTGCGCCTTGACGGGCTGCTGATGCCCGGCGCCGCAACCGTGGAACTGGTCGAACAGATCGAATCCGCCGGCCCCTTCGGCGCAGGTGCGCCCGGCCCGCGCTACGTGTTCAGCGACATGAGCATCGGCTTTGCCAAAAGGGTCGGCGAGTCGCACTTGAAACTGCGCTTTGGCGACGGATTGTCGGGGCAACTCGACGCCATCGCCTTCGGCGCCTTCGATGGCCCCCTCGGCGCGGCTCTCGAACAACATGGCGGCGCGCGCTTCCACCTTGCAGGGCGGCTCGACATCAACCACTGGGGCGGCCGCCAGACCGTGCAATTGCGCCTCGAAGACGCGGCCCCGGCACAGAAAGCGTGATCCTTGCCCACCGCCGCGCGACCCCTGACACATATCGCGCTCGTCCGCGTGCTTTTTTTGCAAAATGCCTCTTGCGTCGGCCTCTGCTTTTTTCTAGGTAACGCCTCACGCCACGGCATGGCCCGTTCGTCTATCGGTTAGGACGCCAGGTTTTCAACCTGGAAAGAGGGGTTCGATTCCCCTACGGGCTGCCACTTATCCCCAGCACCCTCCAGGTATGACTGTTCGGACGAACCCGCTTGCCGGTTGTGGCGCGGGCATGGTGCTATTGACGCGCCGCTCTCGCGACCGTTCAGCCACATCCAGAGACGCGATCCAAGCGACATTCGCGTTGCAGTCGCGCCAGCCATAGGCGATGGATCGACGCAGGCGAAGGCGCATTCATCCCGGAGGACATCGCGTGACATTCTCGATCGGAATCGGCCCCAATATCCGCAAATCCGCTTATTTCGACGCCACTGTGCGCGATGGCGTCCGGTGCTTCTCGGTCTATAACCACATGTATATCCCCGGCGATTTCGGCGACCCGGAGGCCGAATACGACCGGCTGTTGAACGGCGTTGCCATGTGGGATGTGGGCGCGCAGCGTCAGGTGGAACTGACCGGCCCCGATGCTGGGCGACTGGCGCAATACCTCACGCCGCGCAACCTTGCCAAGACCCGCGTCGGCCAGGGCCGCTATGTCCCGCTTTGCGATCACGATGGCTGGCTGATCAACGACCCCGTCCTTCTGAAACTGGCCGAGGATCGCTTCTGGTTGTCGGTCGCCGACAGCGACATCCACCTCTGGGCCGCGGCCATTGGCCGGGAAAAGGGCTGGGATGTGGCGGTCGGCGAGCCCGATGTCTCGCCGATGGCGATACAGGGGCCGAAGGCGATTGATGTCGCCGCCGCGTTATTTGGCGAAACGGTGCGCGATCTGCGCCATTTCGGCTTCATCTCGACCAAGCTTGACGACATGCCGCTGGTTCTTGCGCGCTCGGGCTGGTCCAAGCAGGGCGGATATGAGCTTTATCTCATGGACCGGTCCTGCGGGACGCAGCTCTGGGACAGGGTCAAGACGGCTGGCGCGCCCTTCGGCATCGGCCCTGGTGCGCCCAACGATATCGAGCGGCTCGAAGGCGGGCTGATTTCATATGGCGCCGACATGCGCTGGCAGGACTACCGTGCCAACCCGTTCGAGATGGGCTTTGGCGGGCTGATCGACCTTGCGGCGGATCACGATTTCGTCGGTCGCGCCGCGCTGGAGCGGCTTGCGGCCAAGCCCCTTGCCCGGCGCCGCACCGGGCTGATCGTCGATGGACACCCACCCCTGCCCGGCCATACCGTGCGGCTGACATGCGATGGCCAGGATGCAGGCTTCGTCAGCGAACTGGCATATTCCAAGCGGATTGGCGCGACCATCGCGGTCGGTCTGATCGGGGCGGAGTTTGCCGACGCGTCCGGCGCACTGGCGGTCATGATCGACGGGGCCGCATACCCTGCGCGCCTGCATGATCTGCCCTTCGTGACCTGAGCGGCAGCCCGCTGCGCGCTCAGATGACGCCGGTCATCACCAATGCCACGAAACCGGCACTGACCAACAGCATCAAGCCCACCGCCAGCGATCCGAGGTCCTTGGCCTCTTTCGCCATGAGCGACCATTCCGGCGACACCCGGTCAACCAGGATCTCCAGCGCAGTGTTGATCGCCTCGATCGCCAGCACCAGCGCGACAAGGGCAACCAGCGCCGCCCAGTGCCACGGCTCGGCTCCGCGCCACAGGAACCCGAGCGCCGCCCCGCCAGCCGCCAGAAACTCCAGCCGCGCAGCACTTTCGCGCGCCAGCCGACGCATCCCGGCCAGCGAATACCGCGTGGCGTCGATGACATGAAACAGCCCTCTCCGCGCGGGAACGACCAGCGGCTCGGGATCTCCGGGGGTGGCTTTCTTCAACTCTCTCGGTCCTCGCTGCGGCAGGTTTCGGTGAGATCGAGAGATGGATCCCGCGCGGCGGTCCTGATGTCAAGAAGGCCCAGCATCGTGTGAAACAGATGATCGTGGCTTACCGGAGCGTCGGCATGGGCGCGCATGCAGTCAGGTTTCAGCCTCATGACATCGCGGAATGCATCGCCCAGCCACATCACCATCGGCACCTTGGTCTGCTCCTTGGGCGCCATGAAACGCGGCGCTGCATGCAGGTAAAGGCCACTCTCCCCAAGGGATTCACCGTGGTCGGACAGAAAGACCATCGCCGGCAAGACGCGGTCTGACGCATCGAGCATGTCGATGGCGCGCGAAAGAACCAGGTCCGTCTCGACCACGGCGTTGTCATAGGCGTTCACGATTTCCTGCACCGGGCAGTCCGAGAATTGCGCGCTGCGGCAGTCCGGGCTGAATGGCGCCTGCCCCTCCGGATAGCGCAGATAATAGGCCGGCCCGTGGTTCCCGATCATGTGCAGGACCAGCACGGTATCCTCAGTGACCTCTTCAAGCGTCTTTTCGATGAGCGGCAGAAAGACCTCGTCGGTGCATTCGGTCACGCAGGCATCGGGGGCAAGGGTCTTTTCCACGATCTGCCAACCTTGGCGCATCGCCACGCCCATGTCGCCGGTGTTGTTGTCGACCCAGTTCACCTCGAACCCGCTGCGCACCAGCACATCCAGCAGGTTCTCCCGCGACAGCGCGGCCTCGCGTGAATAATCACTGGTCGCGAGCGGCGAGAACATGCAGGGCAGCGACACCGATGTCGATGTCCCGCACGCGGTCACATCGGGGAAGTTGATCACGTCCCGCGCGGCCAGCCCCGGCGTCGTGTCGCGCTCATATCCGTTCAGCCCGAAATTCTGCGCCCGCAGCGTCTCGCCCACGAAAAGCACCATCAGCACGGGCTTCTCGGCCTGCGCCAGATGCCGCCCCGGCGCGGCATCCCCCGCCACCTCCTGCAGCACGGAGTCGACAACCATCATCTGCTCTTCGCCATAGGCGACAAGTGCGCGGATGAAGGCCACCGGCTGATACGAGGCCATCACATCGCGCCGTTCACGCAAGGCCGCCGCATAGGCCTTGTAGTTGAACGCGATACTCCCCAGGACCAGCGCCACCGACAGGGCCACCCCCACAGGCCATCGCCACAGGTGATGCCAGCGCCGCACGCGCCGCACCCTCGGCCAGAACACCATCGCGGCGGGGATCACCCCCGTCAGAGCCATCTGCCACAACGCCGCTGGCGTTATCAGATGACGCGACTCGGTCACGGTGGTCTCGAAAATGTTGCGCATCATGTCGCGGTCGATCAGAACCCCGAAATTGCGCTCGTAATAGCTTGCCCCGGCCGCGATCATGATCAACAGCGCCGCCACCGGTTTCTGCATCCGCCCCGGTCCCAGCAATTCCAGCGCCAGAACCGTCAGGCCGAAGATGCCGATCGCGAAACAACCGATCAGCACCACGTCCCCCGACAGCGCCTCGATCGCACGCGACCAGAAGCCAAGGTTGAGCGCGACAAAGATATAGCCCGCGACCAACAGGTTCAGCGTAAGATGAGTCAGCACCGGGCGCCGTGATCCGCGGGGTGAATTCGTTGTTTCGTTCTGCATAGCCTGCCTACATGTTGGTTTCCTCATGCAGGCTTTGCCGCGCCCAGCTTGCGCCAACCTTACAGCGGCGTCGTTTTGCACTCGCCACCCGAGCCGGGACGCGCTAGCACATTCAACATGCGCCTGCTTCTTGTCGAAGATACATCCGAGCTTGCCCATTCGATTCTGCGGGCCCTTCGCGAAGAAGGACACGCCGTCGACCTTGCACCCGACGCCCAGACCGCGACCGAAGCGATGGCCGTGGCCGATTACGCCTGTGTGATCCTCGATCTGGGCCTGCCCGACGGGTCGGGACTCGAGGTGCTCAAGGCCCGGCGCCGTGCGGGTGACCGCACACCCGTCATCATCGCCACCGCACGCGACCAGATCAGCGACCGGATAGCAGGGCTGGACGCGGGTGCCGACGACTACGTCGTCAAACCCTTCGACCTGCACGAGCTCTCGGCGCGCATCCGCGCCCACGCCCGCCGCGCGCAGGGCCTGCCCGAGACCCGCTTTCGCATCGCCGATCTGGAAATCGACCGCGCCGCCGCGCGGGTCTGGCGCGACCGCACCGAAATCCGCCTGACTGCCCGTGAATGGGCGCTGTTCGACGCGCTTCTGGGCGCGCGTGGCCGGGTTCTGGGCAAAACCGCGCTGGAGGACGCGCTGTTCGCTTTTGACGACGCGATCGAGGGCAACGCCGTCGAGGTTTATGTCTCTCGCCTGCGCCAGAAACTCGGCGCCCAGGTGATCGAGACCCGGCGCGGCCTCGGGTATATCGTGCCATGAGCCGCCCCGGCACGCCCTCCTGGTCGCTCAAGCGGCGCCTGACCGGGCGGGTGCTTGGGCTCGTGATCGGCGGCTGGCTTCTGACCATCGTGCTTGCGACGCTGGTGCTTGACCACGAAATCAACGAAATGTTCGATGAAGAACTGCATGCGCTTGTCGAGACGACGGCGCTCTACCTAGACGCGGTGCAGCGCCCCGTGATCGCCCGCAATATTGGCGTCGAAACCAATGACGGCGAACGCATCCTGCGCATCATGCCCGCCGATGGCACAATGACCCCAGCCCCCTGGCCGCCGGTGCCTGCCGATGGCTTTCACGATCTGCAAGGCTGGCGCATCCTGCGCAAGACCACCGAAGGAGTCGCGATCGAGGCCGCCCAATCCAAGGCATGGCGGCGCGAGGAAATGCTCGAGGCCGCCTCGGCCCTCCTGGTGCTGGCGCTTCCCCTGGTGGGCCTGCTCCTCTGGGGGCTGGGCCGGACCGTGGCCGAAACAACGGCCCCCGTTACGGCGCTGGCGCGGCAAGTGGGCGGTCGGCGGCCCGACGATGACACCCCGATCCGCGCAGAGGGCCTGCCTGAAGAACTGCTACCGCTGGCTTCCGCTTTTGACGGTTATCTTGCCCGGATCGAGTCGGTCCGCCGCGCCGAACGCGATTTTGTCGCCAATGCCGCCCATGAACTGCGCACGCCCCTGGCCGCCATCCGCGGGCGGCTGGAGGTGTCTGACGATTCCGACGCCACCGCCACCTTGCCGATGATCGACGCGCTCACCCGCCGGGTCGAGCGGCTGCTGCAGCTTGCCCGCCTCGATGCGGGCGTAGCCATCGGGCGCGGTCCGACGGACCTCGTGCGCGTGCTGCGCCTGCTGATCGACGAAATCCGCCCCCTCAGCCCGCATCCGATCCGCTTTGACGATGGCGACGTTGAATCCCTCATGATTTGCGCCGATGCCGATGCGCTGGCGATCCTGCTGCGCAACATTCTGGAAAACGCCGTCGAGCACGGCACCGGCGAGGTGCGCTTGCGTCTGTCGGCCAATGGGCAGCTGAGCATCGAAAACCCCACCGATACCCACGCGCTTCCCGCAGCGCGCTTCGCGCGCGGCTCCGGGTCGACCGGTCAGGGGCTTGGCCTGTCGATCATCGAGGCGTTGGCCAAGGCGATGGACATCACCGTATCGCAGCGCGCCGGATCGGGCCGCCTCGCGCTTGACCTGCGCTTCCCGCTCGCGGCGCAACCGGGCTGAGCCACCGCTCTCAAGGCGGCGGGCCGGCCGGGCTGGTATCGGCGCGCCGCTGCGTGGCTTTGGCTTGCATGACCGGCGGAGTCTTCGGATCATAAAGCACATGACGCCCACGACCGCTTTGCTTTGCGGCGTACAGCGCCGCGTCGGCCTTGGCCATCATGGCGTCTATATCGGGCGCGTCGCTATCCCTGCTCAACACCGCGCCGATACTGGCCGAGATGCGGCAGGTCTCGCCTTCATAGACGATCGGCACCTCCAGCCGGGCGATCAGGCGGCGTGCGAATTCATCAACCTCGGCACGGCGTGTCATCCCGGCCAGGATCAGCATGAATTCATCCCCGCCAAAGCGCAGCACGGTGTCGTCGCTGCGGGTCTCCTCCAGCATCGCCTGAGCGGCGGCGCGCAGCACATGATCGCCCGCTGCATGGCCCAGACTGTCATTGACTGCCTTGAAGAAATCGAGATCGAGGCTCATCAGCGCGAAATCGCGCTCGCCCGCGATCATTCGGCTGGTGACGCGGTCCAGCAGGCGCCGGTTGCCCAGCCCCGTCAGCGTATCGGTGAATGCCTTTGCCTCGGCCTCGGTCTTGCCCCCCTGCAAGCGAAGGTTCGCCTTGTGCAGGGCCTCCATCGTCATCGTCTTGGCCTCGATCAGATAGAGCATCTCGACCGCCAGATCGGTCGCCGCGAAATCGGCACGAGTCAGATCGAAGGCGCGCACCGCGTCCGGCAACGCGATCGCGAAGGACAGGTTCACCAATGCCCCGCCCTCAGGGCCAACCGCCGAATCCGGCCCGAGCGCCACCAGGACCCCCTTGAGCGCCAGTCCCGGAGGCTGGCGCAGCCGCAGCCGCAGGGGCAGGCCCGCGGCCGCGCGCAATGCCTCCATCGATTGTCCGGTCACCGGGCGACGCATCTCGAACAGCTCCAGAAACCGGCGCCCGCGCAGGTCGCCCTCCGGGTGGATGCGCTGCAATGTCGGCCCGGCATGGACGATATGGCCATGGGCGCCAAGGCGGGCATGCATCGGGCAAAGCGTGTCGAAAATCGCGCTCATTGCCCCGCCCCTGCGCCAAGCGCAAATGCGCGCGCCTCGCCGTGGTCCTGCGCCAGCAGCTCGACCTCGATCAGCTCGCGCGCCCCGTCCTGTCCCTTGTGCTCCAGCGTGACCAGCGCACCGTAATCATCCGCCATCGCCCGCAGCAGCCCCATGAAGGCGCTGCCGAAACACACCGAATCGGGGCCGGTCGGCGTCACCGCGAGGGTGAACACGCTCCCCCGGCAGGCAATCACCTCAAGACGCGGCAGATCGAGCCCCGGCAGCGCCAGATGCGCCCGGTCAGGCAGATCCTCCAGCGAATGCAGGAAGTCCTCGAAACTGTCGCCGCCAAAGCGCAGCAGGCGGCGCACTGGTGCATTATGGGGATGGGTCACAAGGTAGGTGCCTATATCCTCCTCGATGGCGCGCGCGGGGCGTTCAAGGATTTTCGCCACCACTGCCATCAGATGATGCGTCACGCTGGCGTCAAAGCCCTGCATCGCGTCGAACGCATCGATATCGGGGTCAAGCAGGCGCGCAACCTCCACCCACGTCTCGCGCCCATATGTATCGCGTACGAACCGCTCGACCGAGCGGTTGACAAGCCAATGCATCACGGCCTCCACTCTCCAACCGCGCCCAGCATGCGGAAGAACCCGTTAACACGGCCTCAACGCCTTCAATTGTCGCGATTTTCCCCGCCGCCGCGTCGACCGCTTGCCCTGTCGCGGCTGGCTTGATACACCAAGGTCATCCGTTGGGGTGCCCTGGACAACCAGGGCTGAGAGGTCTGTGACCAACCCATCGAACCTGATCCGGTCAATACCGGCGGAGGGAACGGAGCACAGCAGACGCATCGCGCGCCCCGCTCTTCCCTCTGCCCAACCCGGAACGAGAATGGAAGAGAGAGCCCATGACCCGCCTTGCCGCCCTTGCCGCCGCCATGTTCATCGCCGCCCCTGCCCTCGCCCAGGACAGGATGACGCTTGTCCTCGATTGGTTCGTGAACCCCAATCACGGCCCGGTCATCGTGGCCCAGGAACAGGGCTATTTCGCCGACGAGAATCTCGACGTCGAGGTGATCGCCCCCGCCGATCCTGCCGCACCGCCCAAGATGGCCGCAGCGGGCAAGGCCGACCTTGCCATTTCCTATCAGCCGCAATTGCACCTTCAGGTCGCCGAAGGCCTGCCCCTCAAGCGCGTCGGCACGCTGGTCGCCAGCCCCCTCAACTGCCTTCTCGTGCTCGAGGACGGCCCGATCAAATCCGTCTCCGACCTCAAGAGCCGCAAGGTGGGTTTCTCGGTCGCGGGCGTCGAAGAGGCGCTGCTTGGTGCCATCCTCTCGGATGCCGGGCTGGCGCTGGACGATGTCGATCTCGTCAACGTCAACTGGTCGCTCTCACCCTCGCTCATGTCAGGGCAGGTCGACGCGGTGCTCGGGGCCTATCGCAACTTTGAACTCAACCAGATGAAGATCGAAGGCGTGGAAGGCCGCTGCATGTTCCTCGAGGAAATGGGCGTGCCCTCCTATGACGAACTGATCTACGTCGCCAATCCCGAAACCGCCGACATGGCGCTGATCCAGCGGTTCCTGAGGGCCACCGAACGCGCCACGCAATTCATCGTGAACCACCCTCAGGAAAGCTGGGAAATCTTCTCGGCCACCTCGGCGGACCTTCAGGACGACCTAAATGAAATGGCCTGGGCCGACACGATCCCGCGCTTCGCGCTGCGCCCCTCGGCGCTCGATCACGGCCGTTACCGCGCCTTCAGCACCTTCCTTCAACAGGCCGGTCTGATCGACGCGGCCCAGCCTGTCGAGACGCTGGCCATCGACCCGGCGGCGCAATGACCCGATATGGCGAAACCTTCCCGGCCTGGCGCGCGGCGGCGGGCGATCACTGGCACGCCTATACGCGCCACGCCTTCGTCGAGGGTCTGCGCGACGGCAGCCTGCCGCGCGCAGCCTTCCTGGATTACCTGGTGCAGGATTACATTTTCCTGATCCACTTCTCGCGCGCCTGGGCGCTGGCGGTCACCAAGGCCGACACGGTGGATGAAATGCGCCTTGCGGCAGGCACGGTGAACGCGCTGATCAACGACGAAATGGCGCTCCATATCCGCATCTGCGCCGAAGCGGGCATAAGCGAGGACGCGCTTTCCGAGGCCGAGGAAAAGACCCAGAACATCGCCTATACGCGCTATGTCCTGGATGCCGGCCATTCGGGCGATTTTCTCGATCTGCTCGCGGCACTGGCGCCCTGCGTGCTGGGCTATGGCGAGATCGGCGCGCGCCTCTCGCATGAGGCCACCTCCGACACCTATGCCGACTGGATCGCCACCTATGCGGGCGAAGATTACCAGCAGGTCTGCCACGATGTCGGCGGGCTGATCGACTCCGCGATTGCCCGCCGCCTTGGCCCCGCAGCCCAGGACAGCCCCCGCTGGGCGCATCTGTCGGCCCGCTTCACCACCGCGACCCGGCTCGAGGTGGGGTTCTGGGACATGGGGTTCGAGGGGTGAACGCCCCGGCGCTGCATATTTCGGGCGCGGCCCGGATCGGTGCGACGCCCGTGTTCGGGCCGCTGTCCCTCAGGGTGGGGGCTGGCCAGTGGACCTGCCTCCTGGGACCGTCAGGCGTGGGCAAGACGACGCTCTTGCGCCTCATCACCGGCGTTGACGAGGTGACGAGCTTTGACGGCACCATCGCGGCCAGTGACGGTCTGGCGCTCGAGGGGCGCATCGCCCTGATGGCGCAGACCGACCTGCTGATGCCCTGGCTCGATGTGATGGACAACACGCTGCTTGGCGCGCGCCTGCGCGGAGAAAACCCTGACCGCGCCCGCGCCCGTGATGTTCTGGATCGTGTCGGGCTCTCCGATCACGTGCATAAACGCCCCCATGCGCTGTCGGGCGGGCAACGCCAGCGAGTCGCGCTGGCGCGCACGCTGATGGAAGACCGCGCCTTCGTGCTGCTTGATGAACCCTTCTCGGCGCTCGATGCGCGCACGCGCTCGCAGATGCAGGATCTTGCCTGCGAACTCCTGTGCGGGCGCACCGTGCTGATGGTCACACACGACCCGGCCGAAGCCGCGCGGCTGGGCGATGCGATCCTGATCATGGAACCCGACGGGCTGACGCCGGTGACGCCCCCGCCTGGCCCTGCACCGCGCCCCGAGAACGACCCAGACACATTACGCGCGCAGGCCGATCTTCTGATCCGCCTGCGCGACAGCCAGACATGACGAAGGAGCCACCGATGCGCCCGACGGAACACCTGAAATCGCTGGCCCTTCAGGACTGGCAGGCGGCCACGCGCCACCCCTTCACCACGGCGCTGGCCGATGGCACGCTTGGCCATGACCGGATGCTGGCCTATCTGCGACAGGACCATCTTTTCATCGATGGTTTCGTGCGCCTTCTGGCCTCGGCGGTCGTCCACGCCCCGAGCCTCCCCGACGCGATCCCGGCGGCACAGTTCCTCGGCCTCATCTCAGGCCCCGAGAACACCTATTTCCTGCGCGCGATCAAGGCGCTTGGCGGCGATCCGGAAACCCCGGCCAAGGCGGCGCCCGTCACGGCGGAATTTCAGGAACTGATGGCCCGCGCCGCCGCATCGGGGCGCTATGAACAGATGCTGGCGGTTCTGGTCGTGGCGGAATGGAGCTATCTCGACTGGGCCTCGCCTTTCGCGGACCATCCGCAGACTCTGCCCTTCTGGTTCGGCGAGTGGATCGAACTGCATACCGGCGCGGGCTTTGAAGGCGTGGTGGCGTATCTGCGCGATCAGCTCGACAGCGCATGGCAGGGACTCGACGATGACGCGCACCGCGCGGTCGAAGCCACCTTTACCCATGCCGTCGCGCTCGAGCGACGCTTCTTTGACGCCGCGCAGGACGGGTTCAGCGGATGATGAAGGGCTGGCCCTCGATCCTGGCCTCGGCCTGTCTGGGCATCCTGCTCTGGCAAGGCGTGGTGATGCTGGCGGCACCGCCATCCTATATCCTGCCCCCGCCGCTGGATGTGGCGGCGACGCTCTGGTCGGCGCGCGAACAGATCGCGCATCACTCGATCTACACGATTGGCGAGATCCTGATCGGGCTTGCCCTTGGCGCGGTGCTCGGGGCGGTTTCCGCAATCGGGCTTGCGGCGTCGCCACTGGCGCAGGCACTGCTGCGCCCAATGATGGTATTCAGCCAGGCGATCCCGGTTTTCGTTCTGGCGCCGATCCTGACGCTGTGGCTGGGCTACGGGATCTGGCCCAAGGTGATGATGGCGCTGCTCATCATCTACTTCCCGGTCACGTCGGCTTTCTTCGATGCGCTGATGCGCACGCCGGGCGCGTGGCTCGACCTTGCCCGCGTCATGGGCGCGCGCCCGGCGCGGGTGATGTGGCATATCCGCATTCCCGCCGCATTGCCGGGGCTGGCCTCGGGGCTGCGGCTGGCGGCGGTCTATGCGCCCATCGGGGTCATCATCAGCGAATGGGTCGGCGCATCGCGCGGGCTTGGCTATCTCATCCTGCTGGCGCTTGGCCGGGTGAAGGTGGACCTTATGTTCGCCACCACCATCGCGCTGGCGGTCTTCACCCTGCTGCTCTACGCCGCCATCGACCAGATCTGCCGCCGCTGGCTGGACGCGCCGGACGACTGAAAAGTGAACGGCGGGGGCGCTGCCCCCGTCGCCGCAAGCGGCGACTCCTCTGGAGTACTTCCGGCAAGATGAAGCCCGACACGATACCGACGTCATACCGACGCGATACCGAAGTGATGCTGCCTCAGAAATCGGTCGGCGCGCCGCCCTCGGATTTGCGCCGCTCGACAAAACCCGCAAGTTCCTCGCGCAGGCTCTCATCCATCGGCGGCGGTTCATAGCTCTCGATGATGTCCTGGCCGATCTGATGCGCCCTCTGAGCCGTCCAGACACCGCCCGCGGCCTCCCAGGCCTCGTAGTTGCGCCAGTCGCTCAGGAAGGGCTGGTAGAAGGCGGTGGTGTAGCGGTCCTGGGTATGCTGGATGCCGAAGAAATGCCCCTGATCGCCCACCTCGCGCACTGCATCAAAGGCAATCTCGTCGGGTCCGGTCGCGGTGAGGGCCGGATCCATATATCTTTGAATATGCTGTATTATTTCGCAATCCATGATGAATTTCTCTGGGCTCGCGATCAGCCCGCCCTCCAGCCAGCCAGCGGCGTGATAGATCATGTTGGCGCCCGCCTGCACCCCTGACCAGAGGCTGTTCGAGGTCTCCCACATGGCCTGCCCGTCAGGCACGTTCGCCGCACAGACGCCGCTCGCGCGCATCGGCAGGCCATAGAAGCGGGCCAGTTGCCCGGTCATCTGCGTGGCGCGCATGTATTCCGGCGTGCCAAAGGCGGGCGCGCCCGATTTCATGTCGACATTCGAGGTGAAGGTCCCGATCGCGCAGGCCGCGCCGGGGCGGATCAACTGCGCCAGCACCACCGCGCAAAGCCCCTCCGCCAGGCTCTGCGCCACCGCCCCCGCCATCGTCACCGGCGCCATCGCCCCGGCCAGCGTGAAGGGGGTGACCACCAGCCCCTGGTTGCGCCGCGCGACGCGCATCCAGCCGTCCAGCATCGGGTAGTCATGCTTGAGCGGCGAGGTCGAATTGATGTTGGTATACATATGCGGCGATGCCTCGAACGCCTCATGACTGAGCCCGCCCGCGATGCGCACCATTTCCATCACGTCCTCGACCCTCTCGGGCCCGAGGCAATAGGCATGGGCGACCTTGTCGGTCAGCGTCAGTTTGTCATAGAGCACATCGAGATGCCGCACGCTGGCATGGATGTCCTGAGGCTCGACAGGGTAGCCGCCGATGAAATGGATGCAGTTGAAATACTGGCTGAGCTTCAGCAGTGTTTGGCACATCTCGCGATTGCCCGGCACCTTGCGCCCAAGCGACATGTCCCAGTAATTGGGCGGCGAGGAGACATTGCCGAACACCATGTTGCGCCCGCCGATGGTGAGTTGCCTTTCGGGATTGCGCGGCGTGATCGTCCACTGGCGCGGCGCCTTGGCAATCATCTCCATCACGAAATCGCGCCCCATGCGGACCGTCTCACCCTCGATGTCGCAGCCCCCCGAAGCGCGCAGGATCTCGAGCGCCTCGGGATTGAGAAACGCGATACCGATCTCTTCGAGGATACGCATCGCGCCGTCATGGATGGCCGCGATCCCGTCCGCGTCGAGCGGTTCGACCGGCCGGTCGGTATTGACCGGCGGGTTCCAGGGCATCTGCTCGATCACGGCGACGCCACGGCGCTGTGCGTTGCCAGCGCGCCCGCCGCTGCGTTTTCTGCGTTTCACCGGCTCTGCCATGTCGGGGCCTCCGCTGCTGCTGGCCCCATGAGAGCACCGGGCAAGACGCAGCGTTTGCCACTTTGCGACTGATCCTGTCGTTTTTGGATAACTCCGAACGTCAGCGCGCGCGGCGCGCCCTGCTTGCGCGTTGCCCAGTCCAGAGGATGTAGAGCGCAAGGCTGCCGACCACCAGCGCACCGCCCAGAATCATCATCGGCGTCGGCGCCTCGCCGGTGCCCAGCCATACCCAGGCCGGCCCCAGCACGGTTTCAAGCAGCAAGAGCAGGCTGACATTGGAGGCATGAGTGAACCGCGATGCGAGCGACAGCGTGAAAAACGACACCGGCAGGATCACCAGACCCGTTACCGCGATCGCCCAGACATTGCCGTCCGTCATCGCCGCCGGTCCCGCAATGCTCAGTCCGCTCAGCCCCGCCAGAACAGCGCCGGTCCCGATAACCAGGAGGATGGGCAGTTGCGGGCGGCGGCGGATCACCACGAAATTGAGCGCCAAAGCAATCGCGGTGCCCAAGCCGAACAACGCCCCCAGCAAAGAGGCCGGGTTCAGACCGACCTCGCCCTTGTCACCACTCAGCACCGCGATGCCGATCCCTGTCATCACAGCGAAGATGGTGAGCCAGGTCGCGATGCGCGTAGGCTCACCCAGGATCATCCAGGCGAGCACCGCCGAGAATACCGGCACAGTGGCCAGCCCGAACAGCACCACCGCCACGGGCGCCAGCGAGATGCCAAGTGCGAACAGGCTGGCGTTGGCGAACTGACAGGCCACGATGGTCAGCCCGAACCCCGAGACCAGCACCCGCAAATCGCCGCGCCTGTTGCGGCTCAGGATGGCCCAGGCGGTCAGCATCGCCGTCCCCATCAAGAGACCGCGCCACGCGACCATCTCGAATCCGTTCATCTCGGACCAGCGCATGAACATCGTGTCCGGAGTCAGGACAAGTGTGCCGAACGCAGCCAGCAGGATGCCGAAAAGCGGGTGACGCGTCATGCGGCCACCCAGGCGGGAAGATGCCCGATATCAGGCAAAACCGCATCGGCGAGCGGCCACAGCTCATCCGCAAGACTGGTGCCGGTCAACACTCCCACGGTCTGCATCCCGGCGGCACGCCCGGCCCGTAGGTCATGGGTGCTGTCGCCCACCATGACGATCCGCTCCGGGGCAAGGCCGGTCTGGCGCGCAAAGGCCAGCAGCGGGCCGGGCTGGGGCTTGGCGCCATGGCCGGAATCGAACCCTGCGACGAAGGTGAAACAGGTCTCGATGCCCGCATGCTCCAGATGGCGGCGCGCACCGTACTCGGTATCGTTGGTCATCACACCAAGCGCCAACCCATCGGCCATGAAATCACCCAACAGTTCTGCCAGCGGCACTGCCGGGGCGGGCGCGGCTTCGGCGGCACTGAGCATCAGCAGGTGCTCGATCTCGTCGACGTCCCGTCCGGGCAGGGCGCGGGCGACACACTCGGCCCCTTCGCGGTTGGTGCCTGCGATCATCGGGCTTTCGGGCCGGAACTGACCGACGGCCAGATCAAAGCCGATTTCGCTGGCAATCCGCGCCATCGTCGCGGCCTCGCCGCCGGACAGATCGCGGATGATGTCGGCGGCCCAGCCGCTCCAGGTGGCGTGGAAATCGAACAGGGTGCCATCCTTGTCGAAGAGGATCGCATCAACCTTTCTTGCCATACTCTTGCGGATCGCGGTCATGTCCAGTTCACCTGTTCACCCCCCGGAAGGGCCGCGCGGGCGCGCATCGGCAAGTCGGTGCTCAGCCCCTGCGCCTCGCAACAAGCGAGCACCCAGGCGTCGTCCATCAGGATGAAATCCAGAACTGAACCTAGGAAATCAGGGTCTTGGACCGCATCGCGCAGGGCCTCTTGCGAGGCCCCGGTGGTGCCCATGAAGACCCCGATCAACTCGTCATCACTCATCAGCCAGACCAGGCATTTCAGCGCGATCGTTTCGGCGGACTCTTGCGTCAAAGTCAAAATGATTAATTCCCGGAAAGGTTTTCTTAACCTCTCACAGGGATAGTCATGACTGAAGAAAGAGCAAGTCCGAAAGGCGGCAGTGCATGTCAGGCAAGGTTCTCATCGTTGATGGTTTGGCGACCAACAGGATCGTGATGAAAGTCAAGCTGTCGGCGGCCTATTACGACGTGATTCCGGCTGGCACGGCGGCCGAGGCTCTGGCGCTGGCTGCTCTTGAGTCACCCGACCTCGTGATCTGCGCTCCGACCATGGTCGATATGTCCGGCCCCGAATTCGTCCGCAGACTCAAGAAACAACAGGAGGGCGATGCGCCTCCGGTGCTTCTGTTTCTATGCGATCACACGCTCGACTTGCGGCTCGATGCGCTGCGTGCTGGCGCTGACGAAGTGCTGGTCAAGCCGGTCGACGACCCCGCCTTGCTGGCCCGGTTGCGCAGCCTTCTGCGGCAGCATCAGGTGACGCGCGATCTGAGGATGCATGCCGGTGCCGTCTCGGCGCTCGGGCTTTCCGAAGCTGCACCGGGCTTTGACCGTCCCGGTCGTATCGGCCTGATCGCGCCCGACAGGGGCGGCGCGGCGATGCTTGCTCAGCGGCTTCAGAGATGCAGCGGGCACAAGGTGAAGCCGCTCGACCCCGAAGCCGCGCTTGTGAAGCCGCGCTCGGGCACAGCACCCGAAATCTATGTGCTCCGGGTCTGCGCAGGCAACCGCAACGCGGCCACAGACCTGATCGCCAACCTGAACGCCAAGCCCCATAGCCGCTCAAGGCCAATCGTCGTGCTTCTCGCACCTGACGCGCAGGGGCAGACGGCCAACCTCTTGGACATGGGCGTCGCAGATGTGATCGCCGAATCGAGCGCCCCCGATGAATTGGCGCTGCGGATCGGGCGCCAACTCACCTTCGCGCGCCGCGCAGAGGCCATGCGAGAACAGCTTCAGTCCGGGCTCAGAGCCGCGGTGGTTGACCCGCTGACAGGGCTGTATAACCGCAGGTATGCCCTGCCATTCCTGAACCGCCTGGTCGACACGGCTTCGCATGACGGGCGCGGCTTTGCAGTGATGGTGGCGGATCTCGATCATTTCAAACTGGTCAATGACCAATACGGACACGCGGCGGGCGACACCGTGCTGCGCAAGGTGGCGCGGTTGCTGAAATCCAACCTGCGCTGCGAGGACATGATCGCCCGGATCGGCGGCGAGGAATTCATGATCGTGATGCCCGAAACCACGCGAAGCGAGGCGCGCCGCATGGCCAGCCGGCTCTGCGCAGCGGTGCGCGACGCTCCGGTGCCGATCGCCTCAAGCGAGGCCCCGGTCCATGTCACCGTCAGCATAGGTGTCACGATCGGTCATGCGGGCGGCAATGCGGCCAACCTGCTGGACGAGGCCGACCGCGCGCTCTACGGCTCGAAATCGGGCGGGCGCAACACCGTCACGCTAAGCCGTCATCCGGCGGCCTGATCCCGGACAGGACTCGACCGGTACAGCCGCTCATTCATCCCTGCCGCGCCCTGCGTGATGGCGCCACCCCGCCTCAAGCCGGTCTGCATAGGCCTTTCGCGCGGCGGGATCCATGTCCGACAGCCGGTCGAGCAGCAGGCGCTGTCCCAGCTCCACCCGCGCGCTGATCATGCCACGGATTCCCGCCATATGTGCCTCGATCGCGCTGCGATCGAACGGTTCGGCGCGCAGGTCTGAAATCAGCGACTTGAACGCCGCATGCTGTGCCGTGCGCCCCGGCCGCCCGTCGCGATAGGCCTGGCGCATCTGCTGCGCGATCGCGTGCCGATCCTCCTCGGCCAGGGCACGGGTCATCGGCCCCGCCGCTCCGGAAATATGTGGCATGTGCCCCATGTGACGCCAACCTGACGAAAACAGCGCACCGCCAATCACCCCGAGCACCAGAAGGTTCAACGCCAGCGAGACGATCAACGCCACGCGCATCCAGCGCCTTGGCGCACGCGCGCCCCTTTTTTCATCCTGCGCCATCACATGGCTCCTTCCATCACGCTTGCCAGGTCGAAGGCATCCCAAGGATCCAGATCGACCACAAAAGCGGCTTCACCCTCGGCAAGATATCCTTCGAGTCCGCTGGGCGGGCTCGCCCCGATCCATATTCCCACAACCGTTGCCGTCGCGAGACCGGTCAACGCGGGCCAACCACCCAGACCTTGAAACACCTGCCGCCAGAAACCGGCCTCATGGGCAGGCGCCCTGCCCTGCGGCGCGGGCGTCTCGGCCTGTTCTTCCTGAATTTGCATCGCGTCGGCCAGAACCCGCGCCAGCAACGCTTCGGAGGGCCGTGCGGCGTGGCTGCGAGCGGCCTCGAAATGCGCCTTCAGCGCCGTGATGTCATCGTCATTCATGCTCATCCGCAAACCCCAATTCCGCGCGCCGGCCGGCCAGTTCCGCCGCCAGAGCCCTTCGTCCACGCGTGAGCAGGCTTTCCACTGCTTCGACGCTGATTTCCATGATCCCGGCAATCTCGGGATTGCCCAGATCCTCGAGGTGGCGCAGTACCACCGCCTGTCTCTGGCGCCGGGGCAACCTGACAAGCGCCTTTTGCAGCGCATCCACCCGCGCCGCGCCCTGCAATGCCGCATCCGCGCCCTGCGCGGTATCGAGCGGCTCGGGCGCCGCGTCTAACGGCAGCGGACGCGCCTTGCGCAGCCGGTCGGTGCACAGGTTCGCAACCACCCGGTAGAGCCATGTGGTGACCTTGGCATCGCCCTGACGCCAGTCGGGTGCGACCTTCCACAGGCGCAGCATCGCTTCCTGGGCGACATCCTCGGCCTCGGCGGCATTTCCCAGCAGGCGCTGCGCATGCGCCAGAACACGCGGCGTCAGCCGCAGCGTCAGCGCCCGCGCCGCCGCCCGGTCGCCATTGGCAAACAGAACCAGCAAGGCGTCGTCCGATATGTCCTTCATCGCATCCAGCGGCATCTTCCCTGTCCCGGCGGTTCAGGATGCACCGCCCTGGGCGGCGCGGCAATGGGCCTTCGGGCCGGGCCAATCCGGCCCTGGCCCCGTGTACTGACAGCCGCTCAGTTCTGCGACTTGGACTTCGCACCGGACTTCCCGCAGGGCATGTCACCCTGGCTGCACCCTCCGCAGTCCATCGCGCCGTGCCGGGCGTGTCCCCAGCCCTTGTCCGACTTGCCCATGCGGCCACCACGCCGGTCGCCGATAGCATCGAATTCTTCGGCGGACACCTTGCCGTCACCATCACTGTCCAGCCGCGCGAACATGCGATCCATGCCGCCCGCGCGCATCTCATCAGCGCTCAGCATGCCGTCGCCGTCGCTGTCCCGGCTCTCGATCATCGCCTGGGCACGGGCGGTCATGCGATCCGCCATCATCGCGCGCATCTGGTCAGCCATTTCATCGGACGTCAGCTTGCCGTCGCCATTCGCATCGGCGGCATTGAAACGCGATTCTGCACGGGCGGTCATTTCTTCGGCGGTGATTGCACCATCGCCATTCGCGTCGAGCTCCTCGAAATCGAACATCGGCCCCTGGCCACGCGCCATGCCGCCACCCTGTCCCTGCTGCGCATAGAGCGCGCCCGAGGTTGCGATGACAAGGGCGGCGGCGACCCCGGTGATATAATATGCAGGTTTCATGTCGTTCTCTCCTTGGCTCGACAGATCATTACGAAACCGGTCGCGTCGACCGTTTCAAATGGTCAAACGGGCGGGGCTTGCAATTCCGTCGCGCGGCCCACACATTTTCTCATCACGCTTGCGTGAAAACCGCGGCCTGATTTGCGACATCACGACGCAAGCACACCGCAACACCTTCATATCGGGCGCCGAATGGCCCATTTTCCGGGTTCCGAACGGCAGGAAACGCGATGACACAGATTGATAACACGATGGCCGAGCGCGAACTCTGGCCTGCCCTGCGCAAGGGCTTCCGGCGCAAGTGCCCCAACTGCGGAAGCGGGCCGATGCTCAAGAGCTACCTGGGAGTGCGAGACACTTGCCCGGTCTGCCGCGAGGATCTCAGCCACCACCGGGCCGATGACGGCCCGGCCTACCTTACGATTCTGATCGTCGGGCACCTGATGGCGCCTCTCCTGCATATTGCCTTTGTCACATGGCGGCCCGAGCCGCTTGTGCTGTTCACGATTTTCGCGGTTGGATGTGTCACGCTCTCACTATATCTTCTGCCACGATTGAAGGGGATGATAGTGGCGTTCCAGTGGGCCCGTCACATGCACGGGTTCGGGGACGCGACCTGACCCTTTCTGAAGCGGAAGGGCCAAGATGAACACGAGCGACAAGTCCGCCCTGCGCGACGCCGCAACGGTGATCGCACTGCGCGACCGACACAGTGACCCGCATGTTCTGATGGGTCAACGCGGCGCGACCGCGGCCTTCATGCCGAGCAAGTTCGTCTTTCCCGGCGGCGCTGTCGATCCCGCGGACGCCGACGTGCCGTTTTCACGCCCGCTGCCCGCACTCTGTGCCGAGCGCCTGACCGAAGATGCGCCGGGCGCTTTGTCGAATGCGCTCGCGGCGGCGGCGATCCGCGAACTCTGGGAGGAAACCGGCCTGATGCTGGGCGATCCAGGTGAATGGCCCGGCACTGCGCCTGCTGATTGGGCGCAATTCGCTGCGCGCGGGCTGCTGCCTTCGGCCCATGGGCTGCAATTCGTGTTTCGCGCCATCACCCCGCCGGGCCGCCCGCGCCGCTTCGATGCCCGTTTCTTCCTGGTGGATGCCGGAGCGATCCAGGGCGATCTCGATGACTTTTCCGCCGCCTGCGAAGAGCTTTCGCACCTGCAATGGGTGCCGCTTGCGCGGGCGCGCGAATTCGACCTGCCCTTCATTACCGAAGTCGTTCTGGCCGAAATTGCCGCGCGCGTACATGATCCCGAGCCGCCCGCTTCGGTGCCGTTTTTTCGCAACGATGACGAGGAAAGCCTGTTCCTGCGCCTTCAGGGCCACAGTCCGCTTGCGGCGCGCCCTTAAGCCAGGACGACCAGCGCGAGAATCGAACCGGTCAAGAGCGCGATGCCCAGACCTTCGCGTCCGGTCAGGCGTTCACGAAAGACCAGCAACGACACCGCCAGCGAAAAGATCACCTCGATCTGCCCGACCGCAAAGACAAGCGCGGCATTCTGCAAGGTGAAGGCGGTAAACCAGCACAGGCTGCCGCCCATGCTGCTGACCCCCATCCACAGCGCCACGCGGCGCGCGCGCCAGACCGCAGCAAGTTGCCCGCTCTCGCGGTATGCAAGCCAGATCGCCATGCCGATCACCTGGCTCGTGGTCACCGCCGCCAGCGCGACGCCCGCCCGCAACAGCGCATCCTCGCTGCCGACCGCCAGCGTCGCGCCACGATAACACACCGCCGACACCGCAAAGAATGCTCCAGAGGCGAGTCCCAAACCCGCCGCCCGATTCGCGACCCGTCGCAGGCTGAGCCCCGGCATCCCGGCATTATCCGACAGCACGAGCACACCAATCAGGCCGAGAACGATGGCACAGAGAGCCAGCAGTCCAATCCGGTCTCCCAGAACCACCAGCCCGACCAATGCGGTCAGGATGACTTCGGTTTTCTTGAAGGTGATTCCCACGGCAAAGTTGCGCGCAGCAAACAGCGCCACCACGCACCATGTCGCCAGAACCTGCGTCAGCCCCCCGGTCAGCGCATAGGCCCAGAACCCCGGTGCCAATGCCGGCAGCGGCGTGCCGGTTGTTCCCAGATAGGCCGCCACACCCGTGACCACCAATGGCGCGGAATAGGCGAAGCGCGCGAAGGTTGCGCCCCCGGCGGACAAGGCGCCAAGGCTGAGCTGCTTTTGCAGCATGAACCGCAGTGTCTGAAACGCCGCCGCGGCCACGGAAAGGATGATCCACGGCTCCATGCGATGCGATATGCCCCGAATTTACCGTCTGGGCCAGAGCGGATGCGGCACAGGGTCCTTGGCACGCAGGAAATGCCGCCGGAAGATCTCGCCATAGGAGCGATAGAGATAGCCATCGTTGCGCCCAAGGTAATGCGCCCGGTGCGCAGCATAGAGCGCGGGCAAACGGTACCAAGGCACCTTGGGGTGCATGTGGTGAACCACGTGAAGGTTGTTGTTGAGGAAAATCAGCGCCAGCGGCCCGCGGTCCTCGATGATGACGGTGCGCCCGCGCGCCTTGTCATGGGCGCGGTGCTCGAGGAAGGTTCGGATCTTCAGGATCGACAGGGCCGCATAGACCGACAACAGATAGGCCCAGATCGGCATCTGCGCCACGGCGACAAGCCACCAGGATACCAGCAGCACCGCGGGCACATGCCAGAGCCAGGCCGACAAGACCCCCGGCACACCGGCACGGATCGCGCGCAGGTCGTCGCGCATGAACGCCACCTGCCCAACGAGCGGCCCCACCAGAAGGCGCCCCGCCAGCGTGTTGTTCAGCGCCAGGACCCAACGCAGCCACCCCGGCAGCCGCGCCCAGACGGCTGGATCAAGGTAATTGCTCTCTGGATCGTCATAGGGGTCGGTCAGGTGCTCGTCGCGGTGATGCGCCAGATGCGTATCGCGGAACCGCCGGTACGGCACGACAAGGCTGAGGGCGGGAAAAACCAGCGCCTCGTTGAGCCGCGCATCCCGCATCGGATGTCCGTGCAGCGCCTCGTGGCAAAGCGAGGAATGCAGCGCCACGCAAAGTGTCACCACCACCATCCCCAGCGGCAACCAGAGCGCTGCCGCCCATGTCGTGCCCAGCAACCAGCCGCCATAGCACGCCACCAGGAGCAGCAATGTCGGCCATTCGGCGACCGCCCGCGCGCGCAGCGCCTTAGCCATGCTTGCGCCCCCAGCCGATATGCGCCCAGATGCGCTCGTAGATGAAATACATACTCAGGCCGAGCATCGTGTTGATTGCCGCCATGGCGCCGCCCACTGCCGCCGATCCCGTCATCAACAGCCCGACAATGGCCATGACCGTCAGCCCGATCATATTCCAGACAATCGCTTTCACCAGCGTGCGCTGCCGCGTTTCCATGAATCCTCCGATGTTGTGTTTGGCACTACCGATACGCTTCGAGGCCATGGCTGGGCATTCCAAAAACGGTTAACATTTTTCTGCAATGGTGATATTTGTCACCACATGTCGCAAAAAACCGACAAACGCCTGCGGGCCGACCTGTTTCGCACCCGCCTTGCCGAAGCCCTGCGCGAGCGCGGCACCAACCAAAGCGCCCTTGCCCGCGCGGTGGGGGTTGATCGCTCGACCATTTCGCAGCTTCTCAAGGGGACGGGTGCGCGGCTGCCCAATGCGCAGGTGGTGGGGGAATGCGCCCGCGCGCTCGGGGTATCGGCCGACTGGTTGTTGGGGCTGACCGACCGGCCCGAAACCGCCGCCGACATTCTCGCCAATACCATGTCACTGACCGAAGCGCCCCGTGCACTTGTCGACGAACAGATATTCCAGTGGCACAAGGAGGCCGCGGGCTACAAGATCCGCCACGTCCCGGCGGGGCTGTCGGACATGCTCAAGACCCGCGAGATGCTGGAATGGGAATATGCACCGCATCTTGGCCGCAGCACGCAACAAGTGATCGGCGCCTCCGAGGACCGGATGGACTGGATGCGTGGCGCACAATCCGACTATGAAATCGCCATGCCGATATTCGAGGTCCATAGCCTGATGCGCGGCGACGGATACTATGCCGGCCTGCCCCGCGACATTCGCGAGGCGCAGGTTGATCGCCTGATCGAAACGACCGAGCAACTCTACCCCCGGCTGCGGGTCTACCTGTTCGATGCGCGGCGGCTCTATTCGGCGCCGGTCACGATTTTCGGCCCGCTTCTAGCGGTGATCTACATCGGCCAGAACTACCTGGCATTTCGCGACACCGAGCGCGTTCAGGCGCTGACGCAGCATTTCGACCACCTCGTGCGCGAGGCACAGGTATCGGCGCGCGAACTGCCCGGCCACCTGCGCGCGCTGCGCCAGGAGCTTCTGGAATAACCGGGTGCCGCGCAGCAGCTCCCGTACCTGCACACCCGCATACATCCTGCGCAACCGTAGCCTTTCGGGGTGATCTCCATCATGTCGACACATCCTCGCCATGCCCCCACCACAGTTCCCATGCAGGTGCATGGCATGGGCTGAAACATCTGGACGGGGCGACGGGAGACACCCGATGATCGACTATTTTCTGATCCTTGCCTTGGGTCTGCTCGTGTTCTGCCGCCCGTTGGCAAACGTCGCGCGGCGGTCCCGCCATGTGGCCAGGTTCTTTCCGAACGAAAGCCCGTCAGACGCAAACGACTCCCGCTGAACAGACACGGCTTCGCCGTCCGGCGCTTGCCTTGGTCAAACCCATGAAGACACGAGTCGAAAAACCTACGCATAAATACCTAAATTTCTGTTTCACTAAATTTAGGGTTGATCTCACCTGCCACTGCATTAACGTTAACGCACAACCAAGGGTCGCAAAAGGCCCACGAGCAGACAAAAGGCAGGCATATGATGACTCAACTCTGACGTTGAGTTGAATTCGGTTTCCCCGTGCCACGATGGTTCGTCTCTTTCACGAGACGCGTAGCGTTCCCGGCCGCGTTATCGCCGGGCTTTCGTTCCACATGTTGATGATGATCTGGTTGGGTGCATTTTGAAACCTTCCGGAGGGCAAATTGCTCTTTTATATCGCCAGTTTCCTTAGCATCACGTCCGGCCTGATCCTATTCGGACTCGGGGTCTACGGGTTGCTGGGCAACGACTACACAAAGCTGCATGTCGTCACCGAATTGCTGAAACCGATGGGGTTCAGCCCGGTGCTGGACCAGCTATACCTCGGGTTCCTCTCGGTGCTCGGTTTCTGGCTGACCCTGGGCGCTTTCGTGCGTATCCCGGCGGCGATGGCGCTCGGAATGATCATCGGCAAGTTGCTGCTGGTCGGCGACATGCTCAAGATCGACTCACTGCTGTCGCTCGCGCTGGTGCTGATTTTTTATGCAGGCCTTGTGCGCATCATCACCAACACCTCGCATGACAAGCACGACCGCATCACGCCATACGTGTTCAAGTTCTGGTAGCCGCGCAAGGCCGGACGTCAGAACGGCATCGGATGCGCCCTGTGCGCGGCGTCGATATCCTCCAGCACCTCCGGGGACAGTTCCATATCCCCCGCATCCAGGGCATGATCGAGCTGTTCAAGACTGGTCGCTCCAAAGATAGCCGAACACATGAAGGGCCGCGAAAGGCACCATGCCAGCGCCATCTGCACCGGCTCCAGCCCGTGCTTTCGCGCGACGTCCAGATAGGCATCGACCGCCCCGAAGGCGCGCTCGGTGATACGCCCCCCGAGGGTCTCGTTCAGGCTTCGCCGCGAACCCTCAGGCACGGTGTCGCCCTGGTATTTGCCACTTAACAGCCCCGCCGCCAGTGGCGAGAAGGCCAACAGCCCGACATCCTCGTTGACGCAGAGTTCCGCCATGTCGGTATCGAACAGCCGGCACATCAGCGAATATTCGTTCTGCACGGACGCGACCCTCGGCCAACCCCGCGCCTCGGCAATGCGCAGCCATTGTGCCGTGCCCCACGCGCTCTCGTTGGACAGGCCGAAATGACGGAGGTTGCCCTTGTCCACCTGCTTTTGAAGCGCCTCAAGCGCGTCTTCCATATGCGCGATGGTCGCGTCGCGGTCCTGCGACGAGGGATCGAACTGCCAGTTCTTCCGGAACATGTAGCTGCCCCGGTTGGGCCAGTGGAACTGATAAAGGTCGATATGGTCCGTTCTGAGCCGCCTGAGCGAACCCTCGACCGTTTCGGGGATGGTGGCGGAACTGATCGGCGCGCCGTCGCGCGCGTTCATGAACCCCTCGCCGGAATGCTTGGTCGCAAGGATCACGTCACCGCGCCGCCCGCTCTTGGCGAACCATTCGCCGATGATCTCTTCGCTGCGCCCGGTGGTTTCCTTCAGCGTCGGATTGACCGGGTACATTTCCGCTGTGTCGATGAAGTTCACGCCGCGCGCCAGCGCCCGGTCGATCTGCGCATGGCCCTCGGACGCGCTGTTCTGCGACCCCCAGCTCATCGAACCAAGACATAGCGCACTGACCTCAAGGCCGGTGCGGCCCAGCGGATTCATCTTCATGTCTGTCCCTTCCCGTCGATTTTTCTTAACTCGCGTCGAACTTACCGCTTTGGCGCGCCGCGTCACCCCCGGATTTGTGTCGCGTCGCCTGTGCATCAAAAAGCAGACCGATAGGCGAAAAACGACATGGCTTTGTCGATTAGCTGCTGGCGTTTACGCGCCAAGCTGACACTCTGGACCGATCATGCGCATCCTCATTTCCTTCGCCGCTCTCTTTCTCTCCGTCATCCTGCTCCAACTTTCGACCGGAGGCGTCGCCCCTCTCGATGCAATCTCAGGGCTGGCGCTCGATTTCACGACCGCCCAGATCGGCTTCCTGGGGTCGGCGCATTTCGTGGGCTTCTTCATCGGCTGCTGGTGGTCGCCCCGGCTGATGGGCAGTGTCGGCCATTCACGCGCCTTCGCCGCATTCACCGCGATGGGCGCGATCGGGCTCCTGCTGCACATGATGGTTGTCGACCCCTATGCCTGGGCGCTCTTGCGGGTGGCCTCGGGAATCTGTGTCGCGGGCTGCTACACGATCATCGAGGCCTGGCTCCAGGCCGAAGTCACCAACGAGACGCGGGGCCGCTCGATGGCCGCCTACCGGATGGCCGACATGGGGGCGTCACTTCTGGCCCAAATGATGATCTCGGTGCTCGAACCGGCCTCTTACGTGTCCTACAACCTGCTGGCGCTGCTGTGCTGCGCGTCGCTTCTGCCGCTGGCGATGACGCGCATCCGCGAGCCGGTGACACCCGATGCCCCGCGCCTGCGCCCGAGGCTCGCCATCGAATGCTCGCCTCTGGCGGCGATGGGGGTGGTGGTTGCGGCGCTATCCAGCGCCACGTTCCGCATGATCGGGCCGGTCTATGGACAGCAGGTCGGATTGGCGATCGACCAGATCGCGTGGTTCCTGGCCGCCTTCGTGCTTGGCGGCGCACTGGCACAATACCCGGTTGGCTGGCTCGCGGATCGCTATGACCGTCGTTGGGTGCTCTTGGGCCTCTCAGTGGCCACGATCGTCAGTTGCATCGTAACAGCCATAACGCATGAACTGACCACCAACGGCGTCTTCCTGACCGCATTTTTCTTCGGGCTGACCAGCTTTCCGATCTTCTCGGTCTCGGTGGCACACGCGCATGACTTCGCCAGGTCGTCGCAGCGGGTCGAGCTGTCGGCGGCGCTGATGTTTTTCTATGCGATCGGGGCCATCGCCGCGCCGGTTCTCGCCTCCACGCTGATTACCCGTTACGGCCCACAGGCGATGTTCGTCATGATCGCCGTCGGCCATCTGGCGCTGATCGTGTTCGGCCTGGCACGAATGCGGGCGCGTCCCACCTCGGGCGCGCGCACCTCCTATGTCTGGGCGCCGCGCACCTCTTTCGTGATCGGCCGCCTGACCGGGCGCAGCCGCGAGCGCGATCAGCGCCGCGCCGAGTGATCCGCTGCGGCCTCCGCCGCCTCGGCTGCATCCTCGGCCTGCTCCACATACCATTCCTGCGCCGCCTCAACGGCCACGGGCGAGGAAGTCGGCAGAACGCCCAGGTAACTGCCGGTCTCGTCCACCGGCACGGCGGGGCGGCGCGTCATCCGCCAGGTTGCATACAGCGTGATCGCCACGAAGATGACGGCCGAGAACAGCCAGAACCCCTCCGGGCCGACCAGTTCCATCACCTGCCCCATGATGATCGGCCCCGCGATCGCCCCGACGCCATAGGCAAAGATCAAACCACCCGACGCCGCCGCCATGTCCTCGGCCTCGAGCGAGTCATTGGTATAGGCGATGAACAGCGCATACAGCGGGTTGGCCACGCCGCCCATGACAAAGGCCAGCACCAGCAGCGTCTCGAACTGCACACCCGCGAACAGACCGATCACCGTCGACACGGCGCCGATCGCAGCCATGCCAAGGATCAGCAACCGCCGGTCCATCCGGTCCGAGAGCCACCCCACCGGAAACTGCCAAACCATCGACCCGACAAAGATCGCCGCAACGAAGCCGGTAATCTGCGGCACGCTCAGCCCCGCAGCAGCGCCATAAACCGACGCCATGCCGAACTGTGCCGCGAAAACGCCGCCCAGAAGCAGGATCCCCACACTGGCCAGCGGCGAATGGTCGTATAGCTGGCGCAGGCTCATCGGCTTGGTCGATTCAAAGGCCGGGGTCGGCGTCACCGACAGCAGGATCGGCGCAAAGCTCAGCGAAACCAGGATCGACGGGATCACGAACAGGAAATACCCCGCCGCCTCGCCAAGGTTCATCATGCCCTGCGCCACGATCAACCCGGCCATCTGCGCCACCATGTAAAGCGACAGCACCTTGCCCCGCGTCTGGTTGGTCGCGGCATTGTTGAGCCAGCTTTCGGCCGTCACGTAGACCCCGGAAAGACAGAAACCGATGACCACGCGGATCACCGTCCAGCTGATCGGGTCGGTCAGCACCGGAAACGCGATCAGCCCGGCTGAGAGGAACGACCCCAGCGCAGCGAAGACCCGCACATGCCCGACCCTGCGGATCAATTCGGGCGCCAATCGGCTGCCCACCAGGAAGCCCAGGAAATAACCCGACGTGATGATCGACAGCTCCAGCGTGCCGAACCCCTCGATCGCGCCGCGCACACCCATCAGAGTCGCCTGCATGCCGTTGCCGATCATGATCAACGTCATGCCCAGCAGCAGCGCCCAGACCGAGGCGATCACCTGAAACATTCGCTTCTACCTTGTCCTCGGCGCAGTCATCGCGCGTTTCGGCGCGGCCGCGGGCACATCGTTCCCTTGCCGGGCTAACAGCCGGTCGAAGCCGCCGTCGATCCCGAAAGCGACAGGTTTGTCGGATTTTTGCCGCCCCCGTAGCGCGCGGGCTCTGGCCCTTCGCCTCTCTGAGCATTACACGGGAGGAAATTTGACGCATATGCGCTAAACGCAGGACGGACTCGATGGCAAGGCACCTGATCACATCGGCACTTCCCTATATCAACGGGATCAAGCACCTGGGCACGCTGATCGGCTCTCAGCTTCCCGCCGACCTCTATGCCCGCTACCAGCGCGGGCGCGGTCACGAGGTGCTGTTCCTCTGCGCCACCGACGAGCACGGCACACCCGCCGAACTGGCCGCGGCCAAGACGGGCGAACCGGTGGCCGATTATTGCGCGCGGATGCACAAGGTGCAGGCTGATCTCGCGCGCGGCTTCCGGCTCAGCTTCGACCATTTCGGCCGCTCCTCCAGCCCCCAGAATCGTCGCCTGACACAACATCTCGCCGGCAAACTCTACGAGTCTGGCCTGATCGAGGAAGTGACCGAAAAACAGGTCTATTCCAATGCCGATGGCCGCTTCCTTCCGGATCGCTACATCGAAGGCACCTGCCCCAATTGCGGCTATGACAAGGCCCGCGGCGACCAGTGCGAGAACTGCACCAAGCAGCTCGACCCGACCGACCTGATCGATCCGCGCAGCGCCATTTCCGGTTCGACCGACCTTGAAGTGCGCGAGACCAAGCACCTGTTCCTGCGCCAGAGTAACATGCGCAACCAGTTGAATGCCTGGATCGACTCCAAGGAGGACTGGCCGATCCTCACCACCTCGATCGCGCGCAAATGGCTCAATGACGGCGACGGGCTCCAGGATCGCGGCATCACACGCGACCTCGACTGGGGCATCCCCGTCAAGCGCGGCGACGAACCCTGGCCCGGCATGGAGGGCAAGGTCTTCTATGTCTGGTTCGACGCCCCCATCGAATACATCGCCTGCGCCGCCGAATGGGCCGAGGCCCACAGCCTTGACGACAGCGCCTGGGAACGCTGGTGGCGCACCAAAAAGGGCGCATCCGATGTGCGCTACACGCAGTTCATGGGCAAGGATAACGTGCCGTTCCACACGCTCAGCTTCCCCGCCACCCTGATAGGCTCGGGCGAGGATTGGAAACTTGTCGATTTCATCAAGTCGTTCAATTATCTCAATTACGATGGCGGCCAGTTCAGCACCTCGCAGGGACGAGGCGTGTTCATGGACCGCGCGCTTGAAATCCTGCCTTCGGATTACTGGCGCTGGTGGCTGCTGAGCCATGCACCCGAAAGCTCGGATGCCGAATTCACCTGGGACAATTTCCAGCAATCGGTGAACAAGGACCTGGCCGACGTTCTGGGCAATTTCGTCTCGCGCGTGACCAAGTTCTGCCGCTCCAAATTCGGCGAGGCCGTGCCCGATGGCGGTGAGATGGGCGCCCGTGAACGCGCTCTGATCGATGACATCACCGACCGGGTCCGCGCCTATGAGGGCCATATGGAGGCAATGGAGGTGCGCAAGGCCGCTCAGGCGCTGCGGGCGATCTGGGTCGAGGGCAACGAATACCTGCAAGAGGCCGCGCCCTGGGCCACCTACAAGGAAGCCCCCGAGCAGGCCGCCGCCCAGATCCGCCTGGCGCTCAACCTGATCCGTCTCTACGCGGTGCTCTCTTCGCCCTTCATCCCCGATGCCTCGGCTTCGATGCTCAAGGCCATGCAGACCAGCGACGACGCCTGGCCCGATGACGTCGCAAACGCGTTGGCACATCTGCCGGCAGGGCATGGCTTCATGGTGCCCGAAGTGCTGTTCAACAAGATCACCGACGATCAACGCGATGAATGGCAGGCGCAGTTTTCCGGCGTTCAGGACTGACGCCAAGGCTGACGCACCAACTCTGGTACCCGCGGCCGGACTCGAACCGGCACGGCCTTTCGGCCTGGAGATTTTAAGTCTCCTGTGTCTACCATTCCACCACGCGGGCCAGTGGGGCGGACAATATCCGTTCCGCTTGCGGTGTAAACCCGTGCAAATCCACGAAAAGCGGCCTCAGAGTTCGTCCTCGCCCGCTTCCAGGGCGGGCAAAAGGTGGCGCTCACTCAGCCACGGGTTCAGGTCCAGCGCGCGGCGCAGCGCCAGCGCCGCCTCAGGCATGCGCTCCAGCGCAAAGAACGTCAGCGCCTGCCCGCTGAGCGCCGCCACATGGCGCGGCGACAATTCGATGGCGCGTTCCAGATCCGGCAGCGCGGCGTCGTAATCCTCGCGGATGAAATTGATGAAAGCGCGCTGGTTGTAACCCTCGGCGTAATCCGGGCAATAGGCGACCAACGCGTCGAAGGCCTTGATTGCGCCTTCGAAATCATAGGCGCCGCGCCGAGTTATTCCCTCGTCGAGAAGCTCCTGGGCGTAAGCGTCGGGCGCATCGGTCCACAAGGCCCACATCTGATCGGACAGCGCCTGGCCACTGCCTTCATCGGGCGCGGCGCGGATTTCGCCGATCAGGCGCGTCAACGCCTCCGAATGATCAGGCGGCGGCGGGCAGGCCCCGGCCCGCGCCATGCCGGGCAGCGCCGCGTCGACCGCGACAAGGCCGCACAGCAACGGGATGACAGGCAAGACTCTCATTATTACAGCAAAGCACCGCGATGCCGCCCCGGTCAAATAACATCCGAGAGAGCATTCTCCTTCACCGCCTGCATCGCCACGTAGGTTGACGTGTTCGCGACATGCGGCAGGGTCGATATCTTTTCTGCCAGCACCCGGCGGTAATCGGTCATATCCTGCGTGCGCACCTTCATCAGGTAGTCGAAGTTTCCCGCGATCAGGTGCACTTGCTCGATCTCGGCGATCCGGGTGACCGCGGCGTTGAACTCGGCCAATGCCGCTTCGCGCGTATCGTGCAGCCGCACCTCGACGAAACTGACGTGATCCAGACCCAGACGGATCGGATCGAACAGCGCCCTGTAGCCGGTAATCACCCCGTCCTTTTCAAGGCGGCGCAGCCGCGCCTGTGTCGGGGATTTCGACAGCCCGATCTCGCGCGCCAGATCGGTGATGCTGATCCGGCCATCACCCGCAAGCACCCTGAGAATCGCCCGGTCGAAGCGGTCCAGCTCTGGATAGTCGTTATTCATCGGCGGCCCTCTGATTTTGTATCGCAATGGATCGCGAAAACAGTGCATTCAGGAAAAATGACTTACCGCGCGGTGATATGATGGGTCAATCCACCTTGAGGGAATCCCATGCCATATGACAGCGATATCCGCCGCGCCATCGACCTTGCCACCTATGCCGATGAAGCCGCGACCATAGACCGGCTGACAGAGCTGGCCGCGCTGTCCGAAGCCGACCGCGCCCGCATCGTCGCGCGTGCCGCCGATCTCGTGCGCGAAATCCGCGGAGAATCCAGCCCCGGCCTGATGGAAGTGTTCCTCGCGGAATACGGCCTTTCCACGGACGAAGGCATCGCCCTCATGTGCCTGGCCGAGGCATTGCTGCGCGTGCCCGACGCCGAAACCATCGACACCCTGATCGAGGACAAGATTGCGCCTTCCGACTGGGGCAAGCACATGGGCCATTCTGCCTCGCCACTGGTCAATGCCTCGACCTGGGCGTTGATGCTCACCGGCAAGGTGCTCAAGGATGAGGATCCCGGCGTCGTCGGCCACCTGCGCGGCGCCATCCGCCGTCTCGGAGAGCCGGTGATCCGCACCGCCGTCGGGCGCGCAATGAAGGAAATGGGCCGACAGTTCGTGCTGGGCGAAACCATCCAGTCCGCGATGAAACGCGCCGCCGGCATGGAGAAGAAAGGCTACTCCTATTCCTATGACATGCTGGGCGAAGCCGCACGCACCGATGCCGACGCGAAGCGCTATCATCTCAGCTATTCGCGCGCGATTTCGGCCATCGCCAACGCCTGCACCAATGCCGACATCCGCGACAACCCCGGCATCTCGGTCAAACTTTCGGCGCTGCACCCCCGCTACGAGGTCGCCCAGCGCGAACAGGTGATGGACGTGCTGGTGCCGCGCCTGCGCTCCCTCGCGCTTCTGGCCAGATCGGCAGGCATGGGGCTCAATATCGACGCTGAAGAGGCCGACCGCCTGTCGCTCTCGCTCGACGTGATCGAAACTGTGTTGTCCGAACCCTCGCTCGCGGGCTGGGACGGGTTCGGCGTCGTGGTGCAAGCCTATGGCCAGCGCGCCGCGCCCACGCTCGACTTCCTCTACGACCTCGCCACCCGGCTGGACCGCCGCATCATGGTGCGGCTGGTCAAGGGCGCCTATTGGGACACAGAGATCAAGCTGGCGCAGGTCGAAGGCATCGACGGCTTTCCGGTGTTCACCTCGAAGGCCGCGACCGATATCAGCTATATCGCCAATGCGCGCAAACTGCTGAACATGACGGATCGAATCTATCCGCAATTCGCCACCCATAACGCCCATACAGCTGCCGTTATCCTCGATATGGCAAAGGACAAGTCTGCCTTTGAATTCCAGCGCCTTCACGGCATGGGTGAGGCGCTGCACAGCATCATCCTTCGCGGCGAAGGAACCCGCTGCCGCATCTACGCCCCGGTCGGGGCCCATCGCGACCTTCTCGCTTACCTTGTGCGCCGCCTGCTTGAAAACGGCGCCAATTCCAGCTTCGTCAACCAGATCGTCGACGAGGACGTCGCCCCCGAAACCGTCGCCCGCGACCCTTTCGAGGCGATCCATGACGATACCCCGAGGCTGACCACCGGCCCCAACCTCTTTCAGCCCGAGCGCCGCAACTCGATGGGCTTTGACCTCTCGCATCGGCCCACGCTCGATGCGATCGACGCCGCGCGCGACCCCTTCGCCGCGCCCCATCGATGGAAGGCTGCGCCGCTTCTGGCGGGTAAGAGCGCGCCGCAGGCTCCTGAACCAGTCAACAACCCCGCCGATCCCGCCGACAGCCCCGGCACCGTCGCCTTTGCCAGCGAGGCCGATGTGAACACCGCCCTTGATGCGGCCCACCCTTGGGACGCGCCCGCCAGCGAGCGCGCGGCGGTGCTCAACAAGGTGGCCGACCTCTACGAGGAAAACTTCGGCGAGATCTTCGCCATCGTCCACCGCGAGGCCGGCAAGATGGTGATGGACGCGGTGGCCGAACTGCGTGAGGCAGTTGATTTCCTGCGCTACTACGCGGCCAACGCGCCCGAGGGCTCGCCCGTTGGGACCTTTACCTGCATCAGCCCGTGGAACTTTCCGCTGGCCATCTTCACCGGTCAGATCAGCGCGGCGCTTGCGGCAGGCAACGCGGTACTATCCAAGCCCGCCGAGCAGACCCCGATCATCTCGCATCTCGCAGTGCAGCTCATGCACAAGGCGGGCGTGCCGAAAACCGCACTGCAATTGCTCCCAGGCGCGGGTGATGTCGGCGCGGCGCTCACCTCGGACCCCCGCGTCGATGGCGTCGCTTTCACCGGCTCGACCGAAACCGCGCTCAAGATCCGCACTGCAATGGCTGAAAACCTCGCCCCCGGTGCGCCGCTCATCGCGGAAACCGGCGGACTCAACGCGATGATCGTCGATTCCACGGCCCTGCCTGAGCAGGCCGTGCAGGCGATCGTCGAATCCGCCTTCCAGTCCGCCGGCCAGCGCTGCTCGGCGCTGCGCTGCCTCTATGTGCAGGAAGACATCGCTAAACCCTTCATCGAGATGCTGACCGGCGCGATGGACGCGCTCTCCATCGGCGCGCCCTGGAACCTGTCCACTGATGTCGGCCCGGTCATCGACGACGAGGCCCGCAGCGCCATCGCCGCACATATTCAGCAGGCCCGCGCCGAAGGGCGCCTGATCCACACGCTGAAATCACCCGATACCGGCACTTTCATCGCGCCCAGCCTGATCCGAGTCGGCGGCATCGCCGATATGGAGCGCGAAATCTTCGGTCCGGTCCTGCATCTCGCAACCTTCCGCGCCGATGAGCTGGACAGCGTGATCGACGCGATCAATGCCACCGGCTACGGGCTGACCTTCGGGCTTCAAACCCGGATCGACGACCGCGTGCAGCATGTCACCGACCGTATCCACGCGGGCAACATGTATGTGAACCGCAACCAGATCGGCGCCATCGTCGGCTCGCAGCCCTTCGGCGGCGAGGGCATGTCGGGGACCGGCCCCAAGGCCGGCGGCCCGCATTACCTTGCGCGCTTCACGCGTCAGACCGCACCCGCTTCGGGCGGCGACGGGAATTGGAGCGGCGACATGCCCATCACCGAGCTGAAAGCCGCGCTTAAACGCGCCAACAGCCAGCAGGCCGAACGGCGCGAAGCGCTCGTGCTGCCGGGGCCGACAGGTGAATCGAACCGCCTGACGACCCATACCCGTCCCGCGCTGCTCTGCCTCGGGCCGGGCCAGGCGACGGCAGAGACACAGGCCCGCGCGGTCCGTGACCTTGGCGGTATCGCGGTGGCGGCAACCGGCCATATCGCGCCCGAAACGCTGCGCGATCTCGACGGGATCGCGGGCGCGCTGCATTGGGGCGACGCCAGCGCGGCGCGCGCCTATGCCCAGGCCCTCAGCCGGCGCAGCGGACCGATCCTGCCGCTGATCAGCGGCTTGCCCGATACCGGCCATGTGCTTCATGAACGCCATGTCTGCGTCGATACCACGGCAGCGGGCGGCAACGCGGCACTGCTGGGCGGTATGGCGTGACCGCACTGATCCGCGCCCTCCGGTCCCCCCCGGCGGGCGCACGCGGTTTCGCTTGACCATCCGGCGGCGGCGCGCCAACACTCCGGCATGTTCCCGATCCGCGATCACAACCCCTCGGGGGGCACACCCTATGTCACCTACGCGCTGATCGCGATCAACGTGGTGGTGTTCGTCAGTTACTGGCCCCTCTTCACCGATCCCCGCCAGTTGAACCTTTTCTTTTACGACTGGGCAATGACACCGGTTCTGGTCAGCAGCGAGGGCACCTGGCCGACCATGTTCACCTCGATGTTCCTGCATGGCGGCTGGATGCATCTTCTCGGCAACATGCTGTTCCTCTGGATCTTCGGCGACAATCTCGAAGACGAGATGGGCCATCTCGGCTATCTCGCCTTCTATTTCGCATCCGGCCTCGGGGCCGCGGCAGCGCATTTGATCTCGGCGCCCTATTCGCAGGTGCCGACCGTGGGCGCTTCGGGTGCGATTGCCGGGGTCATGGGCGGCTACCTCCTGCTTTATCCCAAGGCCCGCGTCGATGTTCTCCTGATCATCATCTTCATCGTCAAGATCATCCCGGTTCCTGCCTGGGTCATGCTGGGGCTCTGGTTCGGGCTGCAACTCTTCAACGGTTTTGGAGCCGACCCCACGGGCGGCGGCGTCGCCTATTGGGCGCATGCCGGTGGGTTCATTGTCGGGCTGGTCCTGACCCTGCCAATCTTCCTGCGTCTTGGCGGCACCCGATACTGGCGGCGCACCGATGGCCATCCGCCACATCCCGAGGCGCGCTACACCTACCGGCGCACGCCCATCCCCCGCGTGAGGCGGCGCAAATGAGCAACCCTCTCAAAGCCGCCTGTCATTGCGGCGCGGTCGAACTTCGCGTGACGCTTTCCGATGGTCTTGCCACGGCCCGGCGCTGCGACTGCTCCTTTTGCCGGCGCCGCGGCGCCGCCGCGGTCTCTGCCCCGCTCGACGGTGTCGAAATCCTGCGCGGCGCCGACAAGCTCACGCTCTATCAATGGGGCACCGGCACAGCGCAGCATTACTTCTGCTCGGTCTGCGGCATCTACACCCATCACCGCCGCCGCTCGAACCCGAATGAATACGGCATCAACCTTGGCTGCCTTGAAGGCATCAACCCGCGCGACCACGAGCCGATTCCCTGGGTAGATGGCGTGAACCACCCCTCCGATACCTGATCGCACACCGTTCGCGCGCCCGGCTTCATCTTGCCTTAAATACGCCCGCCGAAGGCGGATTTCCCCATCGGGACCCGCAGGGATTCAGATCGCGTGAAAACGGCAACCCGATGCGCATCCGCGCTCGACCCAGCCACCGGTCACGATGCCCTCTAGAGCATCCCGCGCGCGATGTGCTCGATCTTGCGCGCCACCGCCACAAGGCGGGGGGCTAGATCCTGCTCCAGTCGCTCTGTCGTGATGATCGAGCGCAAACCGCCCACATTGACCGCATAGACCGGGTATCCGTCACGCCGCCGGATCACCGCGCCCGCCGAATTCGCCTCGGCGATCCAGTCACCGTCGCTCAGCGCATATCCATGCGCATCCGCATGTGCGATTGCGGCGCGGGCGCGCGCCTCGACCTGGGGCCAGTCATCCCCGAATTGCGACGCGATCGACGCCATATGCGCTTCGCGCTCGGCCTCGGGCAGCGCGGCCAGAAAGGCACGCCCCATGCCGGTGCTGATCATCGGAATGCGCGAGCCGACGCCAAGCCGGATCGCCATCGACGCAGGCGTGCGGCAGGCTTCGACATAGATGATCTCCGAACCGCTCGGCGTTCCGAGGTAGACGCTGGCATCAGCATATTCGGCCAGTTCCTGCATGTAGGGGCGCGCGATATCGCGGATCTCCATCTGCGCCATCACATCATAGCCCAAGGTCAGAACCGCCGGCCCCAGCGAATAACGGCCGGTTTCCTCGTCATGATCGAGATAACCAAGCTCCGTCAGCGTGAAGGTCAGCCGCGACACCGTCGCCTTGGGCAGATCCACCCGCGCCGCGATCTCGGCATTGCCGATGGGCCGGTTATCCGGCCCGAACGCCTTGAGAACCGCAAGACCCCGCGCGAGCCCGGAATTGATCCTGTAGTCCTTTTGCCCGCTCTCGGCGGACGGGGCTTCTTTTCGTCTGACCAAGTCCGTGTCCCATGTACCGTTATGCTATGCACCATGATGGCAAGCACACATAGCCCATAAGGCAGGCCGAAGGCAAACACGCCGTTAGCCGGACCCGGCAGCATTCCGTTCCGCGATCGACCGGTAGAGCGCGACGGTCTCGCGGATACCCTCGGACAGGGGCGTTTCCCCGATATCGCCGATCACGTTCCTGAGCTCGGATGTGTCGAATCCTTCGCAGGGCGATATCCGCTCGTCCCCCGCACAGGTGATGCGCGCAGAGGGCACCACCTCCTGGATCGCGCGCAAGACGTCGGCCGTGGTGTGAACCGTCTTCGTGACATCCGACAACAGCGCCCCGCCCCAGCGGCCGGTCACGGCCTTGACGAACACATCGGCCACATCCCCGGCATATTGAAAGCAGCTGCGCATGGTGAAAGGAATTTCATAAGGCCGCCCCAGCGCCGCGGCCTCGATCGCACGGGTGATCGCCGATGTCTCACCGTCATCGCGCCCCACGCCATAGACCACATAGGGCCGCAGACCGAGGCTCGCCAGCTGGTAATCCTGCCAATAGATGCGGGAAATCTCCTCGCCGGTTTTCTTGAACACACCATAGAGGTTCGACGGCGCGTTCGCCGGGCCGCGCGGTTTCGCGGCGATCGAGCTGGTGTAGATGATCCGCTCGATACCATTCTGGCGCGCGGCCTCGAAGACGTTGATATGGCCACCGATATTGATCGCCGCGCCACGCCCCGGCATATCGCGGCATTGCGGGATCTGAAGTGCCGCAAGATGGATGATGCCGGTCGGGCGCGTCTCGGCAATCATCGCCCCAAGCGCGGCACCGTCGGTCACATCGCAGACCTTGAAATCCACCAACCCCTCGGGAAGGTCGGGCTTCAGCAGGGCCAACCGGCTGTGATCGTCGCTGATATCGGTCGCAACCACGCCGATCCCGCGGTCGACCAGCCGGGAAATGATCCAGGACCCAAGGAACCCGGTCGCGCCGGTGATGAAAATGAGCTCTCGCGATGGCGTCATCGCCCCCCCTGTATGATCTTTGTCACGGCAGCCAGTGACATGCGCATCGTCATCACGTCTGCGCACGCGGCGCGGATTGCCCGTTGCATGTGGCCTGCCTCCTCCGCTCTTTCACCGCGCTGCCCCAGGAATGCGGCCTCCTCTGCCGCTGCCCGAACATCGCTCTGACTATTTTTAAAACACAATTTCAATTTTGATTGCAAGTGAAATTCCAACCCGATAGCCTTTGGCACGGAAACAATTGGTCTGCCGGGCCTTTATGCGCGGCTGGCCCCAATCCGGGAGGAGACGGAAAACCCATGCCGAAGACGAATGAAATGGTGGTGCGCACGCTGATCGAAAGCGGTGTCGAACGCGCCTTTACGCTGCCCGGACTGGGCGTGACCTGGTCGCTGCCCGCCTTCTACGACGCCAAGGACGATTTCGACGTCGTCCTGTGCCGCAACGAGTGGATCGCGTCGATCATGGCGCAGGCCGCAGGCCGCCTGACCGGCAAGCCTTCGGTCCTGATGGGGCAAGGCCCGTGGATCACCACGATGGGCGGACTCGGCATTCTCGAGGCACATTTCGCCGGTTCGCCTATGGTGGTTCTGACCGAGACGTCCGATTACGACGGTTACGGGCAGATGGGCTGCTACCAGACCATGACCGGCGATTACGGCGGCGCGAATGCGCTGGCCTCGCTCAAGCCGATCACCAAGTACAGCACATATGCCACCTCGCCCGAAGAGGCGGTGTTCGGAACGCAGATGGCCGTGAAACATGCATCCCTGCCCCGGATGGGCCCGGCGGCGGTGATCATGAAGACCTCGATCATCCGTCAGGAATTTCCCGAGGACGCCAAGCCGGCGATCTATCCCACGGGCGGCTACCTCAGCTACACGCCCGCACGCCCCGACAAGGCGGCGGTCGCGGAACTCGCGCGGATGATCGACGCCGCCGAGCGGCCGGTGATCGTTGCGGGCAACGGCGTGAACGCCGCCGAGGCGGGCGAGGCCCTGCAGGCGCTGGCCGAAAAGACCGGCATCATGGTCGCCACCAGCTACAACGGCAAGGGCGTCATCGCCGAGACCTCGCCGGTCTGCGCGGGCATGCTGGGCACATGGGGACACCCGACCGCGAATCGCGTCGTGGCGCAATCGGACCTCGTGATCATGCTGGGCGCGTCGATGGGACCGGATTACACCCGCTTCCGCGACCCCGGCCTGATCCGCCCCGGCGATCAGAAGCTCGTTCAGGTCGATATCGACCCGCGCAATTCCGGCTGGGTCTACCCGGTGGATCACGCGATCACCGGCGATGTCGCCGATGTGCTGGCCATGCTCGAGGAATTCGGCCTTTCCGAGGAACGCGCCACGCCGCGCATCGGTCACGGGATGGATATGAAGAAGCGCTGCGGCTATTTCGATCTGCCCGACCTGCCGTCGGCACAGGGCACGGTGCATCACACCGATGTCGTGCGCGGCTTGCAGGATTTCCTCGGGCCGGACGATCTGGTCACCCTCGATGCCGGTGCACAGCGGATCTGGGCGACCTTCGGCCTGCGCACGCCCTATCCGGGGCAGCTTCTGGTGCCGGGCGGCACCGGCGTGATGGGCTGGGGCGGCCCTGCCGCAGCGGCCGCCAAGATCGTGCGCCCCGAAAAGCGCGTGACCTGCCTGTCTGGCGATGGCGGCTTCATGATGACCGTGCAGGTTCTGCCGACTGCCGTTCAGCAGAACCTGGACGTCGTCTTCCTGGTGTCCAACAATGCCGGTCTTGGCATGGTGCGCGACAACCTCGGCGACAAGCAGATCGCGGTCGATTTCAACGATGTCGATTTCGCCAAGGTCTCCGAAGGCATGGGCGCCAAGGGGATGAGCGTCTATCACCCCGGCGAAATCCGCGATGCGCTGGAAGAGGCCCACAAGATGGGCGGGCCGGTCGTCATCGACGTCAAGGTCGACCCCGCAGCCAGCCATCACGAGGCGGTGGACAATGCGCCGCTTTGAAAACCGCAGCGCCCTGATCACCGCCGCCGGCAGCGGCCTTGGCCGCGCCATGGCGTTCCGGCTGGCGCAGGAAGGGGCCGTCGTCACGATCTGGGATCGTGACGCCGACGCCCTCGCCGAGGCCGAACAGGAGGCCCGCGATGCAGGCCTCGACGTGACCGGCATGGCACTCGACATGACCGACGCAGCGGCGATCGACGCCGCCGTTGCCCGGATGCTCGACGCAAGCGGGCAGATCGACATCCTGGTCAACAATATCGGCGGCTCACTCCACACGCCCTTCCGCTTTCTCGAACAAAGCGAAGAGGATTGGGACAGGGTGATGTCGGTGAATGTCACCGCCTGCGTGCGCACCACGCGGGCGGTTCTGCCGCATATGGTGGCCGCAGGCTATGGGCGCGTGATCAACATGGGCTCCAAGGCGGGCCGCTTCGGCAGCCTGTTCGCGGGCGCCAACTACGCCGCCTCGAAAGGTGCGATGCAGGCCTTCACCCTTCAGATCGCGCAGGAATTCGGCCCGGCGGGCATCACCTGCAACACGCTGTGCCCCGGCGCGATCCTGACACCGCGCGTCGAACGCCTGCTGTCGGAACGCCAGTCCGAGGAGGAGCGCGCCAAGGTTCTGCAATCCATCCCGGTCCGCCGACACGGCACGGTCGAGGACATCGCCGCCGCCGTCGCTTACCTCGCGTCAGAGGAAGCCGGTTTCGTCAATGGCGCCTCGCTCGACATCAACGGCGGTCAGGCAATGGTCATCTGATGGCCGCGCGGCGCGGGAGACCTCCCGCGCCGCTTTCGTGCTTTCCGCCCCTTTCGATCAGATGGCGGGCGGGTTCCAGGCTTCCGGCGCGCGCGGGTCGATATCCGTCACCACGTCAATCAGCACCGGCTTGCGCGCGGCGATGGCGCGCTCCAGAACCGGACCAAGTTCGGCAGGATCTTCGACCCGGATGCCCTCGACCCCGAAATCCCGCGCGATGGCGGCAAAATCCGTGGGGCCGAAACGGTTGATCTCCTCGGGTGACCCGGTGCGCCCCTCGTAGAATGACGCCACCTTGGGCGTTCCCTGCCCGAACCCCGAATTGTTGTTGATGACCGTCACCACCGGGATGTTCCAGCGCCGCTGCGTTTCCAGTTCGGACAGGTGGTAGTAGAACGCCCCGTCCCCCGAGAAACAGACCACGGGCCGCTCCGGCGCCCCGCATTGCGCCCCAAGCGCCGCAGGATAGGCCCAGCCCAGAGAGCCCGCCGCGCGCAGATAGCTTTGCCCCGGATGCGGCAGGTCAAGCATCGTCGCCGTCCAGATGCCGGAATAGCCGGTATCGGCTACCAGCACGCCATTCTCGGGCAGGGCATCGGAAATCGCGCGGCACAGGCGCTCGACCCGGATCGGGGCGACGTCGGACGTGGCCAGCGGCTCCATGTCGGCGCGCCAGTCTTTCACCACCTTGCCCACATGCGCGGCCCAGGCCTCCCAATCGCTGCGCGCGGTTGTCGCCGCGTCCAGATCGGTCACCGCCTGGCGCGGGCATCCCCAGACCGGCGTCACACCGGGATAGTTGCGGCCGATCTCCTGTCCGTCGAGATCGATCTGAATGATCGCCGTGCCCTGCGCGGGAACGGTGTAGTTGTTGGTCGGCTGGTCGCCCGCATGACAGCCCACGAAGATCACCAGATCCGCCTCATGCACCAGCCTGTTGGCCGGGGGCGCCGAATAGGTGCCGACCGTGCCGACATGCAGGGGATGGGTCGTCGGAATGATCGTGCGCCCGCCCAGGGACGTGGCGACAGGGATGTTGCAGCGCTCGGCCAAGCTCAGGATCGCGGCATTGGCATCGACCTGTATCGCGCCGGCCCCGATCACCATGATCGGCCGCTCCGCGCGCATCAGGCGCTCGGCGGCGGCGGCGATCGCGTCGCGCGCGGCAATCGGTCGATGCACCGGAAGACGCCCCAGCACCGGCTCGGGCAAGACCGCATCCGGCACCTCGCCGCGTTCGATCACTTCGCCCCCGAGGCCGTTCACATCCAGATGCACCGGGCGGGGCGACCCGTCTACCGCCATGCGGAAAGCCTGCGCCAGCAGATGCGGCAGCTCTCGCGCCTCGGCCACATCCATGCTGGCCTTGGTCACCGATTGATAAAGCGGGGTATGATCCACCTCCTGATAGGCGTTGCGATATCGCAGCATCGGCTCCTTGCGCCCGGTCAGCGCCACCACCGGTGCGCGGTGCAGATAGGCGTCCTGCAAGCCCGCGGCCAGATTGGCCGCCCCCACCGACTGCGCCATGCAGACCCCGACATGGCCGCTGACGCGGGCATATCCATCCGCCATGTAGGCCGCGGATTTCTCGGAATGGGCCAGTATCCGGGTGATCCCGAGAGATTCCATTTCCACCAATGTGGGCCGCAGGATCGCGTCCATGAAGAACACATGTGTGACCCCGAGCGCGTCAAAGGATTCGGCGATGTAGCGGGCTCCGTTCATGGGTGCGGAAGTCTTGGCAGGCATGGCGTCAAATCCTTGTCAAATCTCGTTCATGCGCGATTCGTGAAAGCGCTTTCAAAATGAACATTCACAAATTGCACTTATATTTTCAACATATATTTTGAATTGCTATTCCAATAAAATGCGCAATAATGATTTCGCTTTCATATCTTGCAGTGGATGCCTCGTGACCCGGACAAACCAGACAGATAACGGACCTCGCCGCGTGCGCATGGAAGAAGTCGCCCGCGTCGCAGGCGTCTCGCCCGCAACGGTGTCGCGCGCGCTCAAATCGCCGGAAACCGTGTCCGAGAAACTGCGCCTGCGCGTGCAGGAGGCCGCCACGCGCCTCGGCTATGCGCCCAATCGCATCGCCGGCAGTCTGGCGGGCGCGCGCACGCCACTGATCGGGGTGGTGGTGCCCAGCCTCACCAACTCCTTTTTCGCGGCCACGCTGGACCGGATGAGCGCCCTGCTCGATGCCAAGGGCTATCAACTCATGATCGGCCAGCACGATTACGACTCCGACCGCGAGGAGCGCATCGTCACCGCCTTTTCAAGCTGGAATCCCTCCGCGCTCGTGGTGACCGGGCGCGACCACACGCGCGGCACGGTCAGCATCCTTTCGGCCACCGCCTGCCCCGTGATCGAGATGTGGGATCACGATGAGCGCCCGATCGATTCCGGCATCGGCTTCAGCAACCGCGCTGCGGGCCGACTGGCAGGGCAGCATTTCGCATCGCAGGGCTTTGAGCACGTGGCCTATGTCGGCGCCCTGCTCGAGCAGGACACCCGCGCCCGTGCCCGCGCCGGGGGTTTCGCCGCCGAGTTCCTCGCGGCCACCGGCAGGCAGGCCCAGATCCTGGATGTCAGCAGCCGCGATCTTGGCGAAGGCTGCAAGGCACTCGCGCGGGTTCTGGCAACCCAGCCCGAGACACGCGCCATCGCCTTTTCCGGCGACATGCTGGCCGCTGGCGCCATGTTCGCCGCCGAAAGGGCGGGGCTGCGCATTCCTCAGGATCTGGCCATTCTGGGTTATGGCGATCTTGATATCGCCGCGCATATGAACCCGGCGCTCAGCACCATTCGCCCACCCCGCAACGAGATCGGCGAGGCCGTCGCGGACCATATTCTTGCCCGGCTCGCGGATCCTTCGGCGCCCAAGCAGAATCTCGATCTCGGGGTCGAACTGATCCGGCGCGCCACGACGTGAGCGCACGGATCAAGGGCCTCCCACCCGAACAACCCAACCCGAAAGGACAGGCCATGAGAATCGAACAGACCGCCGTGATCGGCGCAGGCACGATGGGCCACGCTTTGGCACTGGTTCATGCGCTTGGCGGGCAGCGGGTCAGCCTGCATGACAGCAGCCCCGAGGTGCTCAGGTCCGCGCCCGCACTCATCGAAGCCGCCAGCGCCACCCTTGTCGATGCGGGCGCGGTCTCGGCTTCCGATGCCCGGACAGCGCTTGAGCGGATCACCTATACCGAGTCTTTGCCGGACGCGGTCCGCGACGCCGATCTCGTGGTCGAAGCCGTGGTCGAGAAAGCCGATGTGAAGCGAATCGTTTATGACGAGATCGACCGCTATGCCCCGGGATACGCGGTCATAGCCAGCAATACGTCCTATCTGGATCCCTTCCCGCTGATCCCCGCGGCGCGTCAGTCGCGCGCCGCCATCGCCCATTGGTATACGCCGCCCTATATCATCGATCTGGTCGATCTGGCGCCGGGGCCCGAGACCGCGCCCGAGGTGATCGAAACCCTGCACGCCCTCTACAAGGGGTTCGGCAAGGCACCGCTGGTCTTCGACCGCCTCGTGCCGGGCTATATCGCCAACCGGCTGCAACAGGCGCTGAACCTCGAATGCCTGCGCATGATCGACGAGGGCTGGGTAAGCGCCGAGGACATAGACCAGTCCATCCGCCACGGTCTGGTCCATCGCCTCGCCGTGCTGGGCCATATGAAAAAGCTGGATTTCACCGGGCTGGAAATGGCGCGCCTCGGCATTGAGGGCGGCACGTATGAGCCGCCCGCGAACATGCTGCAAAGCCCCACGCTCGACCGGCTGATCGCCGCCGGGCGCACCGGCGTGCGCGCCGGGGCCGGCTTCTACGATTATGGCGATGCATCCGCCGACGCGCTGTTTCGCGAACGCGACCTGAAATTGCTCAGGCTCAAGGCACAATTGAAAGACCTCGAAGGAGAAGACACATGATTACCGCCGACCTCGCGGGCAAGACCGCCTTGGTGACAGGGGGCGCATCGGGAATCGGGCTTGCGACCTCGACGATGCTGGCCCGGATGGGGGCAAAAGTGGCGATCAACCATCTCGAGGATGACCCGACCGGCCCGGCCAGGCTGTCCGAGTTGCGCGCCGAAGGACTGGACGTGATCTCCGCGCCCGGCAATGTCTCGGTCCCCGGCAATGCCGAGGCCATGACCGCCGCCGCCATCGAGGCCCTTGGCGGGCTTGACTACCTCGTCAACAACGCCGGAACCTCGGGCACCCCGGACAAGATTCCGCCCTCGCAGCTCGACAAGATGACCGAGGAATTCTGGCAGCTCCTGCTGAACACCAACCTGATCGGCGCGTTCCGCTGCGCCCATGCGGCCGCCGACGCGCTGAAGGCCAGCCGCGGGGCGATCGTCAACATGACCTCGATTGCCGGGATCGGCCAGCAGGGCAGCTCGATCGCCTATGCCGCCAGCAAGTCCGGGCTGGTCAGCCTGACCCGAAGCCTTGCGCGCGGGCTGGCGCCCGAAGTGCGCGTCAACGCCGTCGCGCCCGGCCAGACCAAGACCCCCTGGACCGAGAACTGGCCCGAAGAGCGCAAGCAATGGGCGCGCGACCAATCGGTGCTCAAGCGCCGCTCGTCGCCCGAGGACATCGCCGAGGCGGTCCTTTTCCTCTGCGCCGGGGCCAGCATGGTCACCGGGCATGTGCTGGTGGTCGATGGCGGGATGACGCTCTAGAGGCCTATCAGCGCGCGAAACCGTTTCAGGTGGCTGGCGCGCCCGCCCTCGACCTGCGAGAGCACCAGCAGCCGTTTCAGCATGTGACCGACGGCCAGTTCGTCGGTCACACCGATCCCGCCATGCAGTTGAACCGCATCGCGCATCACCACGCGCGCGTCCTTCGCGATCTTCACGCGCGCCGCCGATACCAGCTTGCCGCGAAATGCGGCATCGTCGCCCTCCATGGCCTCTGCCGCCAGCCGTGCCATCGAATGCACCTCCTCGCGGCGGATGAACATCTCGGACATGCGGTGCTGAACCACCTGAAACCGCCCGATCGCGCGACCGAACTGCTCGCGCAGCTTCACGTAATCCAGCGTCGCGCCATGCAGCGCATCGACCAGCCCCGACATCTCGGCCAGCACCCCGACAAGCGCCATGTCCCGTCCGTAAGCCAGCGCCTCGGCGCAGCCGGTCACGACATCCTCCTGCGCGCAGCGCACACCGTCAAAACAGACCCGCGCCGCCACCTGCCCGTCAACCAGGCGCACGGGCGTCACATCCGCGGCCTCGGCGGGTATCCGCATCAGGACGGGCGCGCCATCAAGCTCGGCCACCACCCAGAAGACCTGAGCCCAGGGCCCGGCCATCACCAACGGGGCCACGCCCGACAAGACCAGCGCTCCGCCCGTCTTCACCGCGCTGACCGGCGCGCCCGGCGCACCCTCGGCCACAAGCGCGATACGCTCACCCGACAGGATCGGCTCCAGCTCGGCCCCAGCATCGGGCAAGGCCCGCGCCAGCGTCGCGGCGCATTTCATGGCGACCGGCCCCACCGGCTCCAGCACCAGCCCACGTCCCAGCACCTCGAGCATCGGAACAAGCTGCGCCGCGCTCAGCCCCAGACCGCCCGCTGCCTCGGGCACCGCCGCCGCCAGCCAGCCCAGTTCAGCCATCTCGCCCCAATGGGGCGGCACCTGCTCCGGCGGCTGCTCCAGCATCACATTGCGCTGCGCAAGGCCGTAATGATCTGCAACGAACCGTTCGGCGGTATCGCGCAGCAAGAGGGTCTCATCATCTGGAATGTCGAAACGTATCATGGATGTCTCTTTCAAAGTCCCAGCACCTGGCTGGCAAGGATGCTGCGCTGAATCTCGTTGCTGCCGCCATAGATCGACAGCTTGCGCCAGTTCATGAACTGGAACGCCACGTTCTCGAACGGTTCCTCGGTCGCGCCGCTGTCGCGCGCGGGCAAGGCCGATGGTCCGGCGATATCCAGCATCAGCTCCGTCAGCCCCTGTTGCGTCTCGGTGCCCCGAATCTTCAACAGCGATGTTTCAGCCCCGATTCTGACCCCAGCCTCCGCCGCCGCCATCAACCGCAGCGTGGTCGCCTCGATCGCCATGATGTCGATCTCGAACTCAGCCAGCGCATCGGCGATCTCGGGCTCGGCCTCGCATCCGGCCGCGCGCGCCATCTCCCGCGCCCTTTCCAGCAGATGCTTGGAACGGCCGATCCCGCCGATCCCAAGGCGCTCGTGTTCCAGCAGCGCCTTGGCATAGGTCCAGCCCATGTTGATCTCGCCGACCACCATGTCATCCGGGACAAAGACCTGGTCCAGGAAAATCTCGTTCACCTCCTCGGTGCCGTCCATCAACCGGATTCCGCGGCGCGTCAGGCCCGGCGCCGACATATCCACCAGCATCATCGAGATGCCCTCTTGCTTCTTTACATCCGGGTCGGTCCGCACCAGGCAGAAGATCCAGTTCGCGTATTGCGCATAGGTGGTCCAGGTCTTCGATCCCGAGATCAGCCAGCCACCTTTCGTGCGCTCGGCGCGGGTGCGCAGGGCGGCAAGGTCGGACCCCGCGCCGGTTTCGCTGAACCCCTGGCACCACCAATCCTCACCCGACAGGATGCGCGGCAAGAACCGCTGCTGCTGCGCGGTCGAGCCAAAGCGCATCAGGATAGGTCCGATCATCTTGAAGCCGAAACCCGGCAAGGGCGGCGTGTGCAGGCGGAACAGCTCTTCATCCGCGATCAGGCGCTGGCGGGCGCTCCATCCCGGCCCGCCATGTTCCTTGGGCCAGCCCGGCGCGGCCCAGCCCTTCTGATAGAGACTGCGGTGCCACATCATGAAATCGTCCCGCACCAGCGGCGCGCCCCGCACCACCTTCGCACGCGTATCCGGGTCCAGCTCTGCGGCGACGAAATCGCGGATCTCCTTGCGAAACGCCATGTCTTCGGGGCTGTTCAACAGATCGGTCATTGGGTGGCCTCCTCCGGTTTTACGATCAGGGCATCCACCGCGACACAGCCTTCGCCCTCGGGCAGCACCAGCAGCGGGTTGATGTCGATGCTCTCGATCTCCTGCGCATGCTCCACCGCCAGATCCGACAATCTCAGAATGGCATCCTCAAGGGCTGCACGGTCCGCGCGCGGCGCGCCCCGGTATCCTTGCAGCAACATCCCCAGCCGGGTTTCGCCGATCATGTCCTTCACGTCTCGCCGGCTCAGCGGCGCACGGCGCAGCGCCACATCGTCCAGCAGCTCGGTCATCACGCCCCCCACGCCGACAAGGATCATCGGCCCGAAATCAGGATCGTTCTGCATACCGAGGATCACCTCGACCCCGCCCGTCACCATCTGCTGGACGACACAAGGCGCAGGCTGCCCGTTCAATGTCTGGCCCGCCAGCTTTTCGGCAAGATCGCCATAGGCCGCACGCGCGCCGCCTGCATCCTTCAGGTTCAGATGCACCAGACCTGCATCGCTCTTGTGCTCCAGTCCGTCGGCAAGCCCCTTCATGACCACCGGGAAACCGATTTCCTCGGCGGCGGTCAGCGCCTCGGCCTCGCTCATGACCAGTCGCTCACCCACCATCGGCAGGCCATAGGCACGCAGCGCCGCCTTTGCGGCATGTTCCGACAGGCTGCGCCCGTTCCCGGCAAGCTGCGCCTTCATGGTCGCGGCCGCCCCGTCGGGCAGATCAGGCCGCGGCGTGTCATCCGCGGTGACATTCGCACGCCTGTGGTAATCCACGAACCGCTTTAGCGCCTTCAGCGCGGGCTGGCTGCCGCGATAGATCGGCAGGCTGCGATCCTTCGCCAGCTGGTCAAAGCCAGCCTCGACCACCTTGCCGCCGTCATAGACCACAAGGATCGGTTTGTCCGAGCGCCGCGCCAGCTCCAGCACCGGCGAAATTAGGCGCCCGCGCCATGCCTCGCGCACCTGATGAATGAACACCACCACGATATCCGTGTTCTCGTCCGCCAGCACCGCCTCAAGGCTCTGACCCCAGCGTTCGGGATGGTTGTTGACGTTCCCCGACAAATCCAGCGGGTTCACCGGCGGCGTGAAATCCAGCAGCGGCCGCAGCGCCGCCTCGGTCTTTTCCGTGAAATCCGCCATCGGCAGGCCCAGTGCCTCGGCCTGGTCCGCAACGACCCCGCTCCACCCGCCCGAGAAGGTGACGACCGATATCCGCTCACCGCGCGGCGCGGGGCATTTCTCGAACAGCGCCGCCACCTCCGCCAGCTCCAGCGGATCGTCGACCGAAACGACATTGTTCTGCCGGAACACCGCCTCGTAGGTGCGAAACGCGCCGGCCATCTTGCCGGTATGGGCCAGCGCCGTGCGCGCCGCGCGCTGGCTGCGGCCCAGCTTCAGAACGATCAGCGGCTTCTCTGCCTCGCGCGCGCGTCTCGCCAGTTCAAGGAAACGCGACGGCGTGCGCAGCCCTTCCAGCGCCATCGCCACCGACGCGATCTGCGGATCGTTCAGCGCCCAGCCCGCGTAATCCGCCGCCTCGACATTCAGTTCGTTCCCGGTCGACACGAGGTAGCGCATATGCACCCCCTGGTCATGCGCCCGCGCCAGCAGCACCATCAGCAACTGGCCGCTTTGCGATATCAGCGCGGTTCGGCCCGCCGACATATCCTCGGGAAACGTCGCGGCGGTCAGCCCCATGAATCCGCTGTCCAAATTGGCCAGCCCAAGGCAGTTGGGGCCACAGATCGCGATCCGGTTGCGGTTGGCGACCTCGCGCAGGCGCTCTTCCAGCGCGCGGCCCTCCTCGCCGGTCTCCGAGAACCCCGAGGCCAGGATGACCGCTCCGCGCACGCCCTTGCGTCCGCAATCTTCCAGAATGTCCGGCAGCACCTTTTGCGGCACGAACATCAGCGCGGCGTCCACCTCTTCGGGTATGGCCGAAACCGACGGATAGCAGGGCAGCCCGTTCAGCTCTTCGTATTTCGGATTCACCGGGAATATCTTGCCCGTATAGCCAAGGCGGCGCAGCACCGGCACCGCCATGCCGCTCCAGCCCTCGGCGTTCGCGCTTGCCCCCACCACGGCCACGCTTTGCGGGTTCATCAGGCCGGAAAGCTGGTCGGAAAGCCCGAAATCCGCGGTCGCGCCTGCGGCGGGCGGGGCCGCGGTGACTGTATCGGATGGCATCGTTGTTCCTCCCCGGAAAGCTCTGTTCAGCCGCTTATCCGCCAAGGTGATGAACGAGTCAATATTTTCGGAATGTTAGTTCGCTATGCGAAATTACGGGAGCTTGAACCCCCTCATCTCGCTCCGCAACACCTAGTCAGGATACAGCCGCCGCATACGGCTCTGAATGATCTGTGCGCTGTTCATCAGCGCCGGGGCGTATTCCTCCCGGATGCGCTCAGCCGTCATGACCGAAGACAGGCCCGACACCGACAGCAACAGCGGATCGGCGCCATCGACAACGCTGATCGTTGTCGCCACCGCATGAAGTTCGGGCCACCAGCCGCCCATCGACGCCGCGTATCCGCGCGCCTCGAATCCGGCGACGGCAGCGTTCACGGCCTCCTCCTGGGCGGCGAAAAGCGCCGGGTCGGCGCGGGCCAGATCGCTCAGGATCTCCGCGCGCCTCTCCTGCGAAAGCCCCGCCAGATAGGCCCGCCCGATCGCCGTCTGAAGCATCGGCACCAGCGCCCCGACCTCAAGGTTCAGAACAATCGCCTCAGGCCGCCGCGCCAACTCGATATACCTTATTTCAAGGCCGCTCGGCACGCCCAGCGCCACGGAAAACGCCCCGATCTCCGACAGCGCCTCCATCGCCGGGCGGGCGATATCGCGGATACCAGTGCTGACATGCGCGGCATGGCCCAGCTCTATTACCCGTGGCGTCAGGCTATAGCGCCCCGCGCGCTCGTGATAGGCAAGGTAGTTGAGCTTGCGCAGCGTATGGGTAAAGCGCGACACCGTGGGTCGCGGCAGCCCGGTGCGCGCGGCAAGCTCCTGGTTGCTCAGCGCCCGCTCGTCGGGGCGAAACGCGGCGATGATCCGCAGCCCGCGCGCCAGCGAGGTGACAAACTGACGGTCCGTCGCCTGGCCCTGCTCGTCCTCGCTCATGACCCGCCCTCCTTTTGCTGGCAAAGCACGCGTTGATAGGCAACATCACCGCCCCGCGCAAGCCACCCTTCATCCACAGATCGCGGGCTTGTCACCCAGGATAGCGGGTGCTAGACATTATTGAAATACAATTTTGCAAAGCGGACGCATTCGGATTTATCACCCCGAAATCACCCGCGCCACGCAGAGGAGGGAAACATGACAGCCAGCCCGGATCGCCCCGGCCCGCCCCCGACCGGCCCCGACCAGCAGTTTCAAGCGCATGTGGCCGATGGGCGGCTCTGGCTTCAGACCTGCCAGGATTGCGGCAGCGCCATCTTCATGCCGCGCATTCTGTGCCCGCACTGCCACTCGCTTTCGCTGCAATGGGCACCGGCATCGGGGCTTGGAACGGTCTATACCCGCTCGGTCCTGCACCGCCGCCCCAAACCCGGCGACGATCGCCCGACCGAACACGCCATCATTCTCGTCGATCTCGACGAAGGCCCCCGCATCATGAGCCGCCTGCCCGACACGCCCGCCGCCGATATCCGCATCGGGATGCGCGTGCGCGCCCGCATCGCAGGCGAGGACGGCGCGCGCGTCGTGCTGTTCGATCCCGAGGAGAGCAAGACATGAGCAACACGCTGAAAGGCGCCGCCGCCATCGTGGGCGTCGGCACCGCAGGCCTCGGCGAAGCCCCCGGCTTCAACGCGATGGATATTCAGGCACTTGCAGTGCGCGCGGCGCTTGAAGATGCCGGCTTGTCCCTGGCGGATGTCGACGGGCTTTTCTGCGCCAACATGAGCCATACCTTTCCCGCCATCTCGACCATCGAATATCTCGGCATCGCGCCGCGCTGGATCGACGGCACCAATACCGGCGGCTCCAGCTTCGTGGCGCACGCGATGTCGGCGGCGATGGCGCTTCAGGCGGGGCTCTGCGACGTTGCGCTGATCTGTTACGGCGCGACCATGCGGACCGGCGCGGGGCGCATGGTCCCCGCCGCCGAGCAGCCCACCTACGAAATCCCCCATCAGCCGCGCTATCCGATGACCGCCTATGCGATGGCGGCGGCGCGGCACATGGCGCAATTCGGCACCACGCGCGAACACCTGGCCGAGGTGGCGCTTGCCGCCCGTGCCTGGGCACAGCTCAACCCCGACGCCTTCGAGCGCGGCGACCTCACGATGGAAGATGTCCTGTCGTCGCGCATGGTGCTCGAACCCCTGACGCTGCGCGATTGCTGCCTGTTGACCGATGGCGCGGGTGCGGTGGTGATGACCCGCCCCGACCGCGCCCGCGACCTCGCACAGAAACCGGCCTATTTCCTTGGCGGCGGCGTGGCATCCTATAACCGGGCGATCTCCGAAATGCCCGACCTCACCACCACCGCCGCAAAGGACTCCGGCGCGCGCGCCTATGCGATGGCCGGTCTCGGCCCGGCGGACATGAATGTGCTTCAGCTTTACGACGCCTTCACCATCAACGTGATCCTGTTTCTCGAGGATCTGGGCTTTTGCCCCAAGGGCGAGGGCGGCGCCTTCGTCTCGGGCGGGCATATCGCACCGGGCGGCGGGCTGCCGGTCAATACCAATGGCGGCGGGCTCTCGTTCACCCATCCCGGCATGTATGGGATCTTCACCCTGATCGAAGCCACCCGACAGCTGCGCGGCGAGGCGGGCGCGCGGCAGATACCGGATGCAGAAACCGTTCTGTGCCACGGTAACGGCATCACGCTGTCGCACCAGGCTACCGCCATCCTGGGCAGCGAAAACACACTCTAACCGCAGGGAAGCGACCCTATCATGACCGATCTCATCGAACGATTCACGCGCGGCCCGCTCGGGATCATCCGCATGACGCGACAGCCGGTGAACGCCCTGGGCCATGCCCTGCGCTGCGCCATATCCGAGGCGCATCGCGATTTCGATGCCGACCCCGCCATCGCCGCCATCGTGCTCACCGGCTCGGGGCGGTTCTTTTCCGCCGGGGCCGACATCACCGAGTTCGACAGCGGGCGCAAACCGCCTTACCTGACGGACCTGATCGATCAGCTTGAACAGGGCGGGACGCCCGTCGTCGCGCTGATCAACGGCATCGCCTTTGGCGGCGGTCTCGAACTGTCGCTCGGCTGCGACGATATCTACCTTCTGCCAAAGGCAAAGCTGGCCTTGCCCGAGATCAAGCTCGGCATCATTCCCGGCGCGGGCGGCACCCAGAAACTGCCCCGCGTCATCGGCGGCCCCGAGGCCTTGGCCTTCATCCTCAAGGGCGATCCCATCAATGCCGACAAGGCCTGTGCACTTGGCCTTGCCCGTGCAATCGCGCCCGACGAAGACGCCGCCCTCGACCTTATCGCGCGCGCCGCCGAAGACGGCCTGCCCCGCCGCGACATGCACACGCTGACCGTGCCCGGCGCAGTCAGCGATCTTGACGAGGTCGCCGCGCCCTTTCTCAGGCGCGCGCGCGGCGCACCGGCCCCCGCCAAGGCGCTCGAAGGGGTCCGCATGGCCTATACCACCCCGCTTGACGAGGGGCTGGCATGGGAACGCGAGACCTTCACCGCGCTCAATGCCTCGCCGGAATCGCGCGCCATGCGGCATGTGTTCTTCGCCGAAAGACAGGCCGCCAAGATCGCCGATATTCCCGCCGATACCACCAAGCGCCCGGTTGAAACCGCGGGCGTGATCGGCGCCGGAACGATGGGGGCGGGCATCGCCATGTGCTTCGCCGATGCGGGCATCCCCGTGACAATCGTGGAACAGGATCGCGAACGGCTCGATGCCGGGCTGGCGAATATCAGGCGCAGCTACGAGGCGATGCGCGACAAGGGCCGCCTCGCCCCCGAGACCGCCGAGGCGCGCCTCGCATCTATCACCGGCTCGGTCGCGATGCGCGATCTGGGCGCGGCGGACGTCGTCGTCGAAGCCGTGTTCGAGGCGATGGACGTGAAACGCGAGGTCTTTGCGCAGCTCGACGCGATCTGCAAGCCGGGCGCAATCCTGGCCACCAACACCTCGACGCTCGATGTGAACGAAATCGCCGCGGCCACCGGACGGCCCGAGGATGTCATCGGGCTGCATTTCTTCAGCCCCGCCCATATCATGAAGCTGCTCGAAGTGGTGCGCGCCGAAAAGACCGCGAAGGACGTTGTCGCGACGGCGATGGACCTCGGCCGCAGGCTCGGCAAGATCGCGGTGCTGGTCGGCGTCTGCAACGGCTTCGCGGGCAACCGCATGTTCATCAATTTCAACCGCGAGGCGCAGATCCTGATCGAAGAGGGCGCATTGCCCTGGCAGATCGACAAGGTGCTGACCGATTGGGGGCTCGCGATGGGGCCGCTCTCGGTGATGGACCTGGCCGGGCTCGACGTGGGCTATCGGATCCGCAAGGCCCGTGGTGCGCAAACCCCCTACCCCTTCACCACCGCCGACCGGCTGGCCGAAGCCGGACGGCTGGGCCAGAAGACCGGCGCGGGCTGGTATCGCTATCCCGAAGGCGCGCGGCGCGGTGAACCCGACCCCGAGGTCGAGGCGCTGATCGAACAGGTGTCACGCGAAAAGGGTATCACCCGGCGCCCGGTCAGCGACGATGAGATCCTGCATCGCTGCCTCTGGCAACTGGTCAACACCGGCTACCAGATCCTTGAAGAAGGCATCGCGCAGCGCGCCAGCGATCTCGATGTGATCTTCGTCAACGGCTATGGTTTTCCGCGCAGCCGCGGCGGCCCGATGTTCCACGCCCAGGAGGTCGGGCTTGACCGCGTTGCCGCCGATGTAAGCCGCTATCACGACGCCCATGGCGCGCATTGGGCGCCTTCGGCGATGCTGCTGAGAGAAGCCGGGAAAGCACCCCCCGCCTGACACGCCCAGCGCCCGGTAAACGCAAAACGGCCACCTTTCCGGTGGCCGTTTTCTTGTGTCCCGCTTGGCCTTCCAGTGTCAGGCGTAGCCAAACAATCGCGGGAAATACATCGTGAAGAAGGGGACGTAGGTGATGAGCAACAGCACCAGTATCTCGGCCCCCACGAAGGGCAGGATCGCCCAGCTCAGCCGCGTCAGCTTCACATTGGAGATCCCGCAGGCCGCGAACAGCACCAGTCCGAATGGCGGCGAGGCCAGACCGATCGTCAGGTTGGTACAGGTGATCAGCGCGAAATGGATGGGATCGACCCCGTACTGATAGGCAACCGGCGCCAGAAGCGGGCCAAGCACGATGATCGCAAACCCCATGTCCAGGAACATCCCGATGATCAGGAACAGGATATTCACCAGCAGCAGAAACACATACTTGTTCTCGGTCAGCGAAACGAACATCACCGTCACTTCATCGACCAGGTTGTAATAGCTCACCAGCCAGCTGAAGCTCTTGGCGCAGGCCAGGAGGAACATGATCATCGCCGTGGCCTTCACCGTATGCAGCAGGATCGGCGCGATATCCGACAGCTTGAGCGTGCGGTAAAAGACAAAGCCGATCAGCAGCCCGTACATGACCGCAACCGCCGACGCCTGTGTCGGGCTGAAAAAGCCGAACAGGATGCCGCCCATGATGATCGCGGGCAGCAACAGCGCCGGAATCCCCTGCAGGATCGCGATGGACAGCCGCGCAAAGCCCACGAACGGCGCGCGCTCGCCATATCCCTTGCGCACCGCCACGATATAGGCCGTCACGATCAGCGCGATTGCAACCAGCACGCCGGGCAGCATCCCCGCCAGGAACATGCCCGCGATCGAGACATTCATCACCGACGCATAGATCAGCATCGGAATACTGGGCGGAATGATCGGGCCGATCACCGAACTGGCGGCGGTGACGGCGGCCGCGTATTCCTCGCTATAGCCGTTCTTCTTCATCGCCGGGATCATGATCTTGCCCACGGCCACCGTGTCCGACACGGCCGAGCCGGTAATCCCGGCAAAGAACATGCTCGAGACGATATTGGTATGTGCCAGCCCGCCACGGACCCAGCCCACGAGCGACCCGGCCAGCGTCATCAGCTTGTCGGTGATGCCCGCCCGGTTCATGATTTCGCCCGCCATGATGAAGAACGGGATCGCCAGCAGCAGAAGGTTCTCGGTGCTCGAGAACATCCGCTGCGGAATCTGCGTGAACAGGCGCGGATCGCCGATATCCACGTAGACGAAGATCGTCATCAGGACGAGGCAGAATGCGATCGGCACCCCCAGCAGGAGCATCGGAACGAAAGTGCCAAAGATAATTCCAACCACGGGTTCAGCCTCCGGAAAATTGCATGACAGGGGGGGCGTTGCGCGGATCGGGGAGCGCTGCGCCGATGCTGAAGAACCCAAGCAGCGCACCGCCGACCGGGATCGAGAAGTAGTAATAGAACAAGCTGATATCGAGATAGAGAGAGGTCTGGTACTTGCCCACGAACAGCGCCATCTTGACCCCGTAGAACACCATCACCCAGACGATGATGAGCGCCATGACCATGTAGATGATCCGGAACACGGTCTTCATGCGTGGCCCCAGAAGCTCGTAGACCATGTCGACCCCGATATGGCCGCCATGCCGGGCAATCACGCCGGCGCCGACAAACACGGCCCAGGCGAAGAAAAGATTGTTCAACTCCTCGACCCAGACCAGCGAATTGCCGGTGATCCTGTCGGCGACGATGCCCGACGCCGTGTTCAGGAACAGCAGCGCGGTCAACACCATCGCGAAAATCAGACTGGCCCGCTCCAGCCAGTCAAGGAAGGTATGATACCCGATCAGAAACGTCTTCATGTCGACACTCTCCTTGCCGCCTTGCATCACTGACGGCCTTCACCGCCCGCTCTTTGATCCGTGCCTTGCAAAAGAGGGGCGCGGCGCCAGTCAGGCGGAGCGACGCCCCTTCATCCGTTCAGACCATAACGCACCGGTCCGGGCTGGATCGTCCAGAGAGAATTGCAGAACTGGCGCCGATCCTGCCAGGTCATGCCGGACCGGCGCCTGCCGGCCGGATCGCGGTGTGGGTCGCCCCTCTCCGCCTCCGGTCGGCTGCTTTGAACGTGGTGTGCGATCTACCTGGCCGTTTGCTCGGCTTCCTTCGCCGCCGCCATGATCTTGTCCACCCATTCCTGGCCCTCGTCACCGATCTTGCGGGTGATCGTGTCGATATAGGGCTGCTGTCCAAGATCGCGGAACTCTGCAATCTCTTCATCGGTCGGGTAATAGAAGGTCGCGCCCTCGGCCTCCATCGCCTGTTTCACCACCAGCGAACTGACGAAGGAATGCGCATTGCCGACGCGCGTATAAAGGTCGCCCGCCTGAAGAACCAGCGTCTGATGCTCGGGCGAGAGCGACTGGAAGAACTCTTCGTTGATCATGATCGGGTGCAGGTTATAGCTGTGCCGCGTCATGGTGACGTAAGGGTTCACCTCGTAGAGCTTCTTGGAATACATCGAGTAAAGCTCGGTATCGTGCCCTTCGGCCATGCCCGATTGCAGCGCGGTGTAAAGCTCGCTCCAGGTGATGGTCACCGTGTTCGCCCCCCAGGCCCGGAACATCGCCAGAAGGCCGGGGTTCTCGGGCACGCGCATCTTGGTGCCTTGCAGGTCGGCCACGTTCTTGATCGGCTTTTCCGCATAGATATGGCGGAAACCGGCGCCATCGGCCCAGCCCAGCACGCGCAGTCCGGTCTTCTCAAGGAAGGATGCCGCCAGCTCGTCGCCAACCGGCCCCTCCATCACCTTCCACGCGGTCAGGTTGTCGCGAAACACGTAAGGGATCTGCGTGACCGCGATCTCGGGCGCGAAGGGCACCATGATCGACGTGTAGGCACCGACCATCTCGATCACGCCGGTCTGCGCCGATTCCACCATCGTGCGGGCATTGCCCAATGCCCCATCGGGGTGAATTTCCAGCTGAAGTTCACCACCCGAAGCGACCTCCAGGTAGTTCTTCATCGCCAATGCGCCGGCCGAGCGGCCAGCGCCGGGCATGCGGATATCGCCCTCGGAACTGAAGCCGATCTTCATGACGATTGGCTCTGCAAGCGCCGTGGTAACCGTCGACCCGAAGGCCAGCGTCACGCCCAACGCGAAAGCTGCGAATTTATTCATTTTAATCCTCCCTGTTCCATTCACTCCTCCGAAACGGATGGCCACCGAGCATGCGCGCCACTGGCGTGACCAGGTCCAGCGGCATGGAACAATTTGCCGCTTTTGAAACGTTATTTTAAAAATATTCATGTGTCGATTCATTTCTCATGAAAGATCTTTCAGAACCGAGGCTCTGAATTTGCACATATTTTCGGGAAAATCCCCGGAAAATCGCCCGCGTTCGGGCGCGCTTCGCCGGGACGGCGCCGCTCTTGTGCAACGTCACCTGTTCACGCCATAGATCGCGGTTTTCGCTCCAACTGCGCCACGACCCAAACGCCACCGGCAGGAAAACCGCGCGGGGCTGCGACGCCTTGTGGCCGATCCGCCCCGCCCGCGATGTCAGGTCGCCCGCACCGATGACACATGTGAGCTTCAGGATCGCCTCGCCGGACCATTGCGGGATCACGCGCCGCAGCGCTCGAATGCCGCTCGTCGGGCTCGCCCCGGCTTCATCTTGCTTGAAATACTCCCGCCGGAGGCACCCAATGCCTGCCCCGCACGGTTTGTACGCAATGACACGCGGTTATTGCCGTTCGCCGTGTTAACCCGCGCAGATGCAGTGGCGCATACCGACGCGATACCGACGCCACGCCGACGCGATACAGATCGTCATTTTCTCATGTTAACCAATGGCTTGATCCCGATTCGGGATCAACGGCCGCGGATCACCTTTGCGAACTTCTCAAAGATCACCTCGTTGGCGCAGACAACCTCGCCATCCTCGAGGATATTCCCCCCCTCGGTCAGCGGCTCGACAAAGCCGCCCGCCTCCTGAAGGATCACGATTCCCGCCGCCAGGTCCCAGGCATTGAGCCCGCGCTCCCAGAAACCCTCGTAACGTCCGGCGGCCACATAGGCCATGTCCAGCGCCGCCGATCCCCAGCGCCGCACACCCGCGCAGGCCGGCATCAGGCGCGCCAGGTCCTGCAAGGTCGCCGGCAGGTCCGCGCGCCCCCCGAACGGCACGCCCGTCGCAAAGAGCGACTCGATCATCTTGCTGCGTCCCGATACCCGCAGGCGGCTCTCGTTCAGCCAGGCGCCCTCGCCTTTCTCGGCGAAGAACATCTCGTCCTTGGCCGCGTCGAAAATGACACCGGCCACGATTTTTCCCTTGTGTTCCAACGCGATGGAGATCGCCCAATGGGGCAGCCCGTGCAGGAAATTCGACGTTCCGTCCAGCGGGTCGACGATCCAGCGGCGGGTCGGGTCCTTGCCATCCTCGGCGCCACCTTCCTCGGCCAGCCAGCCATAGGTGGGGCGCGCCTCCATCAGCTCGTCCTTGATGATCTTCTCGGCAGCGAGGTCGGCGCGGCTCACGAAATCGCCCGCGCCCTTCATCGAGACCTGCAACTGCTCGACCTCGCGGAAATCCTTGACCAGCGACCGCCCCGCCTTGCGCGCGGCCTTGATCATGACATTGAGGTTGGCACTGCCCGGCATCGCATGGCTCCCTTGCGTTCAGGCCGCGCGTATACGCCGCCCGCGCCTTGCTTACAAGTGGTCTCGCTGCTCGGCCTCGCCGCGCTGCATCCTGACCGGAATCTCGCGCGCCAGCCGGATCAGGTGGGCGACATAGGGCTTGTCACCGTCTTCTTCCCGTATCGCCGCATAGAGCCTTTTGGTGACACCCTTCTGCGTCAAAGGCCGGGTCACGTAATCGCGGCTCGTGCGCAGCTCGCGCACCACCCAGTCCGGCAGCACCGCCACGCCCCGGTTCGAGGCGACCAGCAGCAGGATCACCGCCGTCAGCTCGACCTGCCGGATGGCGCGCGGCTCGACCTTGGCAGGGGTCAGCAGGGAGGTGAACACATCCAGCCGGGCGCGGTCCACCGGGTAGGTTATCAGCGTTTCGTCGCGAAAATCCTCGGCGACGACAAAGGGCTTCTGCGCCAGTGGATGCTGGCTCGAGGCCACGAAAACAGGCTCGTAATCAAAGAGCGGCTTGAAGGTGACGCCGGGCAGGTCCTCGGGATCGGAAGACACCACCAGATCGACTTCCTCCTTGCGAAGCGCAGGCAGCGCATCGAAGGCAAGGCCGGGGCGGATATCCACATCCACGTCGGGCCATGCCTTGCGGAACTGCTCGAGCACCGGAAACAGCCACTCGAAACAGGCATGACATTCGATCGCGATATGCATCCGCCCCGCCGATCCCTGCCTCAACCCGCCGAACTCGCCCTCCAGCGCCTCGACCTCAGGCAGCACCTTCTCGGCCACGCGCAGCAACCGCTGCCCCGCCGCCGACAGCTTGAGCGGCTTGGAGCGGCGCACGAACAGCTCCACCCCGGCCTGATCCTCAAGCCCCTTTATCTGATGGCTCAGCGCCGATTGGGTGATGTGCAGCAGGTCCGCCGCGCGCGCGATCCCGCCCGCCTGATGGATCGCCCGGATCGTCCTAAGATGCCGCAACTCGATATGCATATATTAGCGCGCCTCACATAGACCATGAATATTATGAAGTTGTCTCACAATGCTGCGCCTGCAACAAGAGGACAACCTGTAAAGCATGCAAGATGGATCCAGCCGATGCCCACGCCCCGCGTCTCCTTTGAATTCTTCCCCCCGAAATCGCTCGAGGCGTCGTTCCGTCTCTGGGATACGATCCACACGCTCGCGCCGCTCGATCCGCGTTTCGTTTCGGTCACGTACGGCGCTGGCGGCACCACGCGCGAACTGACCCGCGAGGCGGTCGGCACCCTGCACAAGGCCACCGGCCTCAATGTTGCGGCGCACCTGACCTGCGTCGAGGCGACCCGCGAAGAGACCCTCGCGATTGCCGATGGCTTTCACCAGGCTGGCGTCACCGAGATCGTCGCCCTGCGCGGCGACCCTCCAAAGGGTTCGGACGGCTTCACCCCGCATGCCGACGGCTTCGCCAATTCCTGCGAGCTGATCGAGGCGCTGGCCGATACCGGCAATTTCACTATCCGGGTCGGCGCCTATCCCGAGAAGCACCCCGAAGCGGCTGACACCAAGGCCGATATCGAATGGCTCAAACGCAAGATAGACGCGGGCGCCAGCGAGGCGATCACGCAGTTCTTCTTCGAGGCCGAAACGTTCTTCCGTTTCCGCGACGCCTGCGTCAAGGCGGGCATCGACGCGCCGATCATCCCCGGTGTGCTGCCGATCGAGAACTGGACCGGCGTGCGCAAGTTCGCCACTGCCTGCGGCACCGGCATTCCCGCCTGGCTGGACGATACCTTCGACAAGGCGCTGCGCGACAACCGTCAGGATCTGCTGGCCACAGCGCTGGCCACCGAGCTCTGCAGTGAACTGATCGAGGGCGGGGTCGAGGATCTGCATTTCTACACGCTGAACCGCCCGGAACTGACGCGCGACGTGTGCCACGCACTTGGCGTCTCGCCGAAGGTCAGCCTGCGCGACGTGGCTTGAGCCAAGCCGCGCCAGGCCGCATCATGCATTCTGTCCGGCCACCGGCACTTCGATGTCGCGTGGCCCGACGGTTTCGTGCAGGCGCTCGCTGGGATGCTGCCCGACGCGCCGCCGCCCCCTGAGCAGGAACACCTTGCCCCATCCCCGCCATGTGCCGACCGAAGGCGCCTCCGGGTCGGTCGGAAAACGCGTGCGCCAGCCTTCCGGCAGCGGCAACGCGCAGCTTTCGGCGCGCTCCAGCATCCAGACCAGCGGGATGTTCGAGAGCGGCCGCGCCGCGTGAAACCCGCCCAGTTGCCCGCCCACATCGCCATGCGTGCCGCGAAACCACACCTGTTCGACGCGGCCGTTCCACTCGGGGGGCGATGACCACAGCACCGGCTCGAAGACCGTTCGCGTCTCGTCCAGCGCCAGCGCATGAAAGCCATGCAGGATTGTCGGGCCAAGACGGTGATTGTGAAACGCATGCGCCTCGGCGCTCCAGCGCCACAGCATCGGCAGGCGCAGGCCAAGCGCCTTGACGGTATCCCACACCCCGACCATCTCGACCGGCGCGGCCTCGTGACAAAGCGAGGCCTTGAAATCCGCGGCCACCGGGCCGCCCGGTGCCGACTGGTAGTGGCGATAGGCGGTGACGATATTGCGCACGGTCGCGTTCTCGGCCTTCAAGAGGCCCACCCGGTCGATCACCCCGGCCAGCGAACGCACCGCATAGGCACCCCGCGAATAGCCGAACAGGAAGATCCGGTCACCCGCGCGATACCGGCTGGCAAGATAGCCATAGGCGCGCCGGATCTGCCGGTTGATGCCACGCCCCATCATCACATCCGGCGTCGTGCGCCAGTCCTGCCATTGCAACCCGGCCTCGTAATAGACCGACAGCGACGGGCCACTCATTTCGGAAAGCAGCTTATAGGTAAGACCCGCATTGCTTTCGTCGCCCTCGACCAGCGACGACATGGTGCCATCGAGGATCAGCACATGCGTGACCTGCCCGCGCGAGCGCGCCAGTCCGCTTTGCCCATGGCGCAGGCCGGGGCGCAGCAGTGCGTATAGGCGTTTAGTCCACTGGCGCCATGACATCGTTCAGCATCTTCCACACGCGATGCGGCGTGAATGGCATGTCCGCCTGCCGCACTCCCTTGTCCCACAGCGCATCGGCCACTGCATTGGCCGTCGCCGCCATCGCCCCGACCGTGCCCGCCTCGCCACAGCCCTTCATGCCCATGACATTCGCAGTCGATGGCACCGGCTCGGTCGCGAAACCGAACATCGGCACATCGTCGGCGCGCGGCATGGCATAGTCCATGAAACTTGCCGTGAGCAGCTGCCCGTCCTCGTCATGCACCACATGCTCGCACAGGGCCTGCCCGACACCCTGCACCACCCCGCCATGGATCTGCCCTTCCACCAGCATCGGGTTAATCAGATTGCCGAAATCATCGACCACCGTGTATCGCTCCAATGTAACCTTGCCGGTCTCCGGGTCGACCTCGACCTCGGCCACATGCGCGCCATTGGGGTATGAGCGCGCCGGAAGCGTTGCAGTTTCCTCATGCACCAGCAAATCGCTGCGCCCTTCGGCCCGCGCCATCGCGGCAATCTCGGTCAGGGTCGGCGTCAGGTTCGACCCCGGCACGCGGAAGCGTTCGTCGTCAAAATCGATCTCGCTTTCCGCGACCCCGGTCTTTTCTGCCAGGAAGGATGCGAAGGCCGCGATCATACTGGTAACCGTCGCCAATGTCGCGTTATTCTGCGTCGTGACCGAGCGCGACCCCCCGGTACCGCCGCCGGTCCTGATGCGGTCGCTGTCGCCCTGCACCACGCGGATCTGTTCAACCGGGATGCCGGTCTGATCCGACAGGAACTGCGCATAGACGGTCTCATGCCCCTGCCCGTTCGATTGAGTGCCCACATAGATCGACACACTGCCATCCTCGTTGAACTCGACTTTCGCCGTCTCCGAAGGATTCCCCAGAATGCTTTCGATATAGTAACAGAGGCCCAAGCCCCTCAGCCGCCCGCGTGCGACGCTTTCGGCCTTGCGCGCCGCGAACCCGGCGCGATCGCATTCCGCTTCGGCGCGGTCCAGCACGCGATGGAAATCCCCCACATCATAGGTCTCCCCCGTGGCCGAGACATAGGGAAAGGCTTCGCTGGCGATGAAATTACGCCGGTGCAGATCCCATGTGTCGACGCCCAGTTCGCGCGCGGCGCGGTCCATGATGCGTTCCAGCGCATAGATCGCCTCGGGTCGTCCGGCCCCGCGATAGGCATCGACCTGCGTGGTGTTGGTAAAGAATCCTTCCACATGCAGGAACGCATCCTGCACGTCATAGACCCCCATCAAGACCTTGGAAAAGAGATCCGTCTGGATGCCCTGCCCCATCGTGCTGCAATAGGCGCCCAGATCCACCCGGCTGTCGACACGGTAGGCGGTGATCCTCAGATCCCCGTCAAACGCCAGCGTCAGATCGTGATCGAGACCCCGGCCCGCATTGTCGCTCAGCATGGTTTCGCCCCGATCCGCCATCCAGCGCACCGGCTGGCCCAATTGGCGGGCGGCGTGGGCCACCAGGTAGGTTTCGGGGTAATCCATCGCCTTGGTGCCGAAACCGCCGCCGACATCGGGGTTGGTCACGCGGATATCCTCGGCATCCATGTTCAGCACCCGTGCAAGATTGCGCTTGGTGCCCCAGACGCCCTGACCGTTCACCGCAAGGTGCAGGCGGTTGCCCTGGATTTCGGCATAGCAGCCGCGCGGCTCCATCGGGTTGGCGATGATCCGGTTGTCATGCACCGTCATCCGCACCACATGCTTGGCCTTGCCGATCGCCGCCTCCACGGCCGCCTCATCGCCCATGCCCCAGTCAAAGGCGCGGTTCTCGGGCGCCTCTTCATGCAGGGGCTCGCCTCCCGGCCCGATCTCCATATGGGCGGTCAGGTCGTCGTAATCGAACGCGATCATCTCGGCCGCATCGCGGGCCGCTGCCAACGTGTCGGCGACGATCATCGCCACCGGCTCGCCCACGAAACGCACGCGGTCTTCGGCCAGGATCGGGCGGCGCGGGGCTGCCGCCGGGGTGCCGTCCTGGTTCTTCACGGTGTTGAAGGCCATCGCTTCGGTGATCCCGCCCGCGGCCAGATCCGCCGCCGTCAGCACAAGGCGCACGCCGGGCGCGGCGCGGGCCTCCTCGACATCCAGCCCGCTGATGCGTGCATGCGCCACCGGCGCACGCAGCACATGCGCGACCAGCGCGCCCTTGGGTGCGATATCGTCGACGTAGCGTCCCTGCCCGGTCAGAAACCGCCCGTCTTCCAGGCGCCTGACCGGCTGACTTTTCCCGAATTTTTCCATGCTCTGCCCTTTCGCGCGGTCTCGCCCCGGACCCTAACGGGCGAGACGCGCATGTCCAGAGCCCGTCAGGTCAGAGACGCCACCGTGACCGATCCGCCCAAACCGTAACCGTTGAACCGGGTGGTCAGGCTGCGTGAATAGGCACCCATGCCGTCAAACAGCACATAATCGCCCTCTTCCATATCACCGGGCAGCGGCAACGCATCGGGCAGGCGGTCGATACTGTCACAGGTCGGGCCAAAAACCACGCGCGCCACGGGCGGCGCACGGCGCACCGCGCCTTCGGGCGACAAAACCCGGACCCGCCCTGGCGCGCCGATATCGCGAATCTCGGTCAACCCGCCATAGATTCCATCGTTCAGGAAAACCGATCCGTTCTCGCGCAGCGCCTTGACGCGCGCCGCCAGCGAAAAGGCATCCGCCACCATTGCGCGGCCCGGCTCGCATACCAGATCGGGTGCATCGGCGCCAAAACAGCGCGTTGTCTCGGCGCGGATATGGTCAAATATCGCCTCGAGATCGGGCGCCGCCCCGCCCCTGTGCGAGGCAAAACCGCCACCCACATTCAGGCGTGCCAGGCGCACGCCAGCCGCCCGCGCGACATCCGCCGCGACCGCGATATAGCTTCCCCAGGCCGCGGGGTCAGCGCATTGCGTGCCGGGGTGAAAGGTGATCGAGGGCACGAAACCGCGCGCCGCGACCTCGCGCAGGAGGGTTTCGGCGCGCTCCGGTCCGACGCCGAACTTCTCGCCGAAATCATAGGCCGCCCCGGCCACCGGCAGCGCCAGCCGCACGGTGATTTCCGTGGATTTCGGCAGAACCGACAGCTTGTCCAATTCCCGCGCGCAATCCACCGAGGCCGACGCCACGCCAAGCGCGCGCGCCACCGTCACTTCCTCGGGCGAGCGCACGGGGTTGTTGTAATGCAGAACCGCATCCGGGCAGACCGCCCGCACCGCATACATCTCGCGCGGGCTGGCCACATCGAAGGCGCGGATGCCAGCGGCAACCAGGTTGGCCAGCACCTCTTCCTCCGCATTCGCCTTGACGGCATAGGTCACCAGCCCGTCGAACCCGGCCTGAAACCGCCGCGCCATCGACTGAAGCGCCGCCGGGCTGAAATACAACAGCGCCGTGTCGGGCAGATGGCGAACGATATGGGCGGCTGGATCGGGCCAGTTCGGTGTTTCGCGCATGAAGGGTCCTGTCGCTTTGCTCGTTTTCTTGAGTGTGGCGGCAAAAGCTGTCGATTCCGCGCGTCGATTTGTGTAATCTGACTCTTATCACCGTCATAATGACGAAAGAGCGATGCAAACAGACGAAACCGATCAGGCCCTTCTGGACCTTCTGGCCGACAACGCCCGCACGCCCGTCGCTACGCTGGCGCGGCGGCTGGGGCTGGCGCGCACCACCGTTCAGGCGCGGCTCGATCGGCTCGAATCCTCGGGCGTGATCGAAGGCTACACCCTGCGCCTTGCCGACCGGCTGCGCGCGCCCTTGCGCGCAACCGCCCTTGTCAGCATCGAACCGCGCAGCGCACCGGCGGTCCTGGCGCGGCTGCGCTCGCTGCCCGATGTGCGCACGGTGCATACCACGTCGGGGCGTTTCGACCTGATCGTCGGGATTGAAGCCGCCACCACCGAGGCCCTCGACGACACGCTTGACCGCATCGGCGAAACCCGCGGCGTCAAGGGCTCCGAAAGCCTGATCCAACTGTCCACCAAGCTCGACCGCCGGGCTTAACGCCTGAGCCAGCCCAGCATCCGGAAGACTCCGAACAGCGCCACCCCGACGATGACAATCCCCGCCGTGACGACCCAGAAGGCGCGCGGGTCGTCGGCCCCCGGGATGCCGCCCACATTGATCCCCAACAGCCCGGTCAACAGACCGAGCGGCAGGAAGATCGCCGCGACCACCGACAGGATCAGCATCTGCTGGTTCATCACCTCTGAGCGGTGCTCCATGATCTGATCCTGCACCACCTGCGCGCGGTCGCGAATCGCGTCCAGTTCCTCGGACAGGCGGGTGACGCGCTCGACCGCCTCGCGCAGGCGGCTGCGATCCTCATGGGTCAGCCAGGGCAGGTCCTCGATCTCGAAGGTGCTCAGCGCATCGCGCTGCGGCGCGATGTGGCGGCGCAGCTTGATCGCCATGCGCCGCACATCCCCCAGATCCGCGCGTGAAACCGCCCAGGGTCCCTGATCGACTTTCTCCTCGATATCGTCGATCCGCTCGTTCAGCCCGGCGATCACCGGTTCCGCCCTGTCCGCCAGCCGCAACGCCAGCCGCGCCACCAGATCGCCGCTGCGCACCGGACCCTGCCCGCGCAAGGCGGCCTCCCACACGTCGCCCGCCGCCATCAGGCGGCGCAACTGCGCCGAGACGATCTCGCGCCCGGTGATCCACAGACGCACCGAGACCATGTCCTCGACCTCGTCGCCGGGATTGAGGTTGACGCCGCGCAGGTTCATCAGCGCGCCCTCGCCATGCACGGTGCAGCGCGGCCTTGTATCCTGCGCCCCAAGCGCCGCCACCACCAGCGGATCAAGCCCCGACCGCGCCAGCCATTCAGCCCCTTCCGCCTGCGACAGATCCACCCTTGTCCAGCGCAGAACACCCGCGTCAGGCGCGCCGCCACCCGGTTCCACCGCATGGCCCTGCCCCGCCTCGTCCATGTCGATCGCTTGCACAGCCTGCACGGCGCTCTCCTTCTTGCGGCCCCCGACCTTGGCGCAGCATGACGCCACAGCGCAATAAATTCCAGCGCCAGCCTTTCCCTTGGCCAACGCATTCGCTAGAGACGATCCCGACCAAGGACATTCCGCAGGACAGACCCCAATGGCGATGGAAAAGACCTTCAACGCAGCCCAGGCCGAGGGCCGCATCTATGACGCATGGGAACAGGCGGGCGCCTTCAAGGCGGGCGCCAATGCCGCCCCCGGCGCCGAAAGCTTCTGCATCATGATCCCGCCGCCCAACGTGACGGGCTCGCTGCATATGGGTCATGCCTTCAACAACACCCTGCAGGACATCCTGATCCGCTGGCACCGGATGCGCGGCTTCGACACGCTCTGGCAGCCGGGCCAGGATCATGCCGGTATCGCCACGCAGATGGTGGTCGAACGCAAGCTGGCCGCCGAAGGCAATGCCGGCCGCCGTGAACTCGGGCGCGACAAGTTCCTTGAAAAGGTCTGGGAGTGGAAACAGGAATCCGGCGGCACGATCATCAATCAGTTGAAGCGCCTCGGCGCCTCCTGCGACTGGTCGCGCAACGCCTTCACCATGTCCGGCGCGCCCGGCGCCCCGGCGGGCGAAGAGGGCAATTTCCACGACGCCGTGATCAAGGTCTTCGTGGACATGTACAACAAGGGCCTGATCTATCGCGGCAAGCGGCTGGTCAACTGGGACCCGCATTTTGAAACCGCGATTTCCGATCTCGAGGTCGAGAACATCGAGAACCCCGGCCATATGTGGCATTTCAAATACCCGCTGGCTGGGGGCGAGACCTATACCTATGTCGAGCGCGACGAGGACGGCAACGTGCTGTTCGAGGAAGAGCGCGACTACATCTCCATCGCCACCACCCGGCCCGAAACCATGCTGGGCGACGGTGCCGTCGCGGTTCACCCCTCGGATGAACGCTATGCGCCGATCATCGGCAAACTCTGCGAAATTCCCGTCGGTCCCAAGGAACATCGCCGCCTGATCCCGATCATCACCGACGAGTATCCCGACCCCGATTTCGGCTCGGGCGCGGTCAAGATCACCGGCGCGCATGACTTCAACGACTACGAGGTCGCCAAACGCGGCAACATCCCGATGTATCGCCTGATGGATACCAAGGCGCATCTGCGTGACGATGGCGCGCCCTATGCCGAAGCCGCCGCCCGCGCGCAGCAGATCGCCAACGGCGCCGAGTTTACCATCGAAGAGGTCGACAGCCTCAACCTCGTGCCCGACCACCTGCGCGGACTCGACCGTTTCGAGGCCCGCCAGAAGGTGGTCGACGAAATCACCCATGAGGGCCTCGCCGTCATGGTGCCGGAAAACGACCCGCGCCTCGGCAAGGCCGCGCATACCCCCGTCGCGCCCGAAGAGGGCGGTGACCCGCGCGAAGACTCCGAGGTGCCACTGGTCGAATCCAAGCCGATCATGCAGCCCTTCGGTGATCGCTCGAAGGTCGTGATCGAACCGATGCTGACCGACCAGTGGTTCGTCGACACCGCCAAGATCGTCGGCCCCGCGCTTGATGCCGTGCGCTCGGGTGAGGTGACGATCATGCCCGAAAGCGACCGCAAGGTGTATTTCCACTGGCTGGAAAACATCGAGCCCTGGTGCATCTCACGCCAGCTCTGGTGGGGGCATCAGATTCCGGTATGGTATGACGAGGACGGCAAGCAATACTGCGCCGCCACCGAAGAGGACGCGCGTGCGCTGGCGGGCGACAAAGTGCTGACCCGCGACCCCGACGTGCTCGATACATGGTTCTCGTCGGGCCTCTGGCCCATCGGCACGCTTGGCTGGCCCGAACAGACACCCGAGCTGGAGAAGTACTTTCCGACCAGCGTGCTGGTCACCGGCTTTGATATCATCTTCTTCTGGGTCGCCCGGATGATGATGATGCAATATGCCGTGGTCGGGCAGAAACCCTTCAGCCATGTCTATGTTCATGCCCTCGTGCGTGACGAGAAGGGCAAGAAGATGTCCAAGTCCTTGGGCAACGTTCTGGATCCGCTCGAACTCATCGACGATTACGGCGCGGACGCGGTGCGCTTCACCCTGACGGCGATGGCCGCCATGGGCCGCGATCTCAAACTCTCGCCGCAGCGCATCGCCGGCTACCGCAATTTCGCTACCAAGATCTGGAACGCCGCGCGTTTCGCCGAAATGAACGGCGCAACGGGCAGCGACGGGCAGGTTCCCAAACCCGAAGCCACTGTGAACAAGTGGATCGTCGGCGAAACCGCCAAGGTGCGCGAAACGGTGGACGAGGCGCTTCAGAACTTCCGCTTCAACGATGCCGCCAATGCGCTTTACGCCTTTGTCTGGGGCCGGGTCTGCAGCTGGTATGTCGAACTCTCCAAGCCGCTTCTCTTGGACGGGGACGAGGCGACCAAGGCTGAAACACAGGCCACGATGGCTTGGGTCATGGATCAATGCCTGATCCTTCTGCATCCGATCATGCCCTATGTCACCGAAGAGCTGTGGGGCATTCTGGGTGAGCGCCAGAAGATGCTGATCCACGCCGACTGGCCCGACTACCGCGCCGCCGACCTTGTCGATGCACAGGCCGACCGCGAAATGAACTGGGTGATTTCGGTGATCGAACAGATCCGCTCGGCGCGCGCGCAGGTGCATGTGCCTGCCGGTCTCTACATCCCGGTGCTGTGCAACGAACTCGATGATGCCGGCAAAGAGGCCTGGGCGCGCAACGAGGTGATGATCAAGCGCATCGCGCGCATCGACAGCCTCAGCCGCGTCGACAGCCTGCCCAAGGGCTGCATCACGGTCACCGTCGAAGGCGGCAATTTCGGCCTGCCCGTCGCCGAGATCATCGATGTCGCCGAGGAAAAGGAACGGCTCGAAAAGACCCTCGGCAAGCTCGAAAAGGAACTTGGCGGTCTGCGCGGGCGGCTCAACAACCCCAAATTCGTCGAAAGCGCCCCCGAGGATGTGGTCGAGGAAGCCCGCGAAAACCTCGCCCTGCGCGAGGAAGAAGAAGGCAAGCTGCGCGCCGCGCTCGACCGTCTCGCCGAACTGGGCTGAAGCCGCTACGCCACCGACCTGATACCGACGCGATACCGACGTGATGCCGAAGCCCGATTTCCGGGCTTCGGCCCGCCCCGCTTGCACATCGCGCGCCGATACCGTTAGCTGCGCCCATGACCGAACCACGCTATACCGACCTTGTTCAGACCCTCCCCGCCAACGTGCCTTTCGTCGGCCCCGAGGAACAGGAACGCGCCCGCGGCGCGCCTTTTCGCGCACGACTCGGCGCAAATGAAAGCCTGTTCGGCCCCTCCCCCGCCGCCGTCAAAGCGATGCAGGCCGAGGCGCTCGAAACCTGGAAATACGGCGACCCTTCCAGCCATGACCTGCGCGCCGCGCTGGCCGCCGGGATCGGCTGTGACGTTGAAAATATCCTTGTAGGAGAAGGGATTGATGGGCTTCTCGGCAATCTCGTGCGGCTGCTGGTGGCGCCGGGCGACGCGGTAGTCACATCCGACGGCGCCTATCCGACTTTCAACTATCACGTCGCCGGATTCGGCGGTGCGCTGCACAAGGTCCCCTACCGCGACGATCACGAAGACCCCGCCGCCCTGTTAACAAAGGCGAAAGAGGTTGATGCCAAGCTCGTCTACCTTGCCAATCCCGACAACCCGATGGGCAGCTGGCATTCCGGCAGCGACATTCGCACCGCGCTGGATGACCTGCCCGAGGGCTGTCTGTTGCTGCTCGACGAGGCCTATATCGAGTTCGCCCCCGAAGGCACGGCTGCGGCGATAGACGCGGATGACCCGCGCGTTATAAAAATGCGCACGTTTTCAAAGGCTTACGGCATGGCCGGGGCGCGTATCGGCTATGCGATAGGGGCGCGCGGCCTGATCCGCAGTTTCGACAAGATCCGCAACCATTTCGGCATGAACCGGATGGCGCAGGCAGGGGCTTTGGCGGCCTTTGACGATGCGGCGTGGCTCTTGCATGTGCAAGGCGAAGTGGCCCGCGCCCGCGACCGTATCGCCTTGATCGCGCAGGAAAATGGCCTGCGCGCCCTGCCCTCGGCAACCAATTTCGTCGCCGTGGATTGCGGCGCCGATGGCGCTTTCGCCAGCGCTGTTCTGGAGGCTTTGGTGGCGCGCGGCGTTTTCGTGCGCAAACCCTTCGTCGCCCCCCAGGATCGCTGCATCCGCATCAGCTGCGGGCGCCCCCAAGACCTTGACGTGCTGGCCGAGGTCCTGCCCGAGGCACTGTCAGCCGCGCGAGGCTGATCCACCACGGCACGAAGAATTTACGCCGCCAATCGTCCACGCTGCGCTAAACTTAGGCATGAGACGTGGAATCCTGCCCAAGGCACCCAATTACACCAACGCTGCCCTGATCATGGGGCTGGTGAATTTGCTTTGGATTTTCATTGTCTTATGGGGAACACTCGGCTTTGCCGCCGTCTGCGCGGCAGGTTATGGGCTGAATCTGCTGATCTCGCGACTGGCGCGGCGCGCCCGTTATTCAGGCCGCCGCAATCACCCCTGACGCCGCCTCCAGCGCGCCATGGCCATGCGGAATATCCAGCGCCACGAGCCCCGCCTGCACCGCACCCAGCATCCCCTGCACCATATGGGCGTTCACGTGACCCATATGCCCGATGCGGAAAAACCCGTGCCAGGCCGGATCGCCCGGCTCGGCCATTCCCAGCCCGATCCCCAGCGTGACACCCGCCTTCTCCTGCACCCATGAGCGCAGCGCAGTACCATGCGGCGCCCCGATCCGCAGCGCCGTCACCGCGTGGCTGCGCAACCCCTTGTCGGCCACGTTCAACGCCAGCGGGCCATCCTCGGCCCATGTGTCACAGGCCGCCCAGATCGCCTGCGCGAGCCGCGCATGACGCGCCCAGACGGCCTCGATCCCCTCGGCGTGGATCATGTCCAACGCCGCGCGCAGCCCGAAAATGTGATGGGTCGGCGCTGTGCCGCCGAAATACTGGTAAAACAACGCCGGATCGGCGCGCGGCACCCAGTCCCAATAGCGGCTGACCAGTTCGCGACGCGCCCGCGCTTCAGCAGCCCTGTCGCCGAAATAAACGAATGCCAGGCCCGGCGGCACCATCAACCCCTTCTGGCTGCCGGCGACCATCACATCGACCCCCCAGGCGTCCATCTCGAAACGGTCACATGCCAGCGATGCAATACAATCCGCCATCAAGAGCGCCGGATGCCCGGCCGCGTCCATCGCGGCGCGAATGGCCGGAATATCGTTGCGGATCGACGTCGATGTATCCACATGCGTGATCATCACCGCCTTGATTTGATGGGCGGAATCGGCCCTCAGCAAGGTTTCGATCCGGCCGGGGTCGACCGGGGATTGCTTACCGAAATCTTCAAGTTCGACCTTGATACCCAGGCCCGACGCGACCTCGGCCCAGCCATGCCCAAAGCGCCCCGTGGCAGGCACGAGAACCTTGTCACCCGGCGCGAGCACATTGGTCAGAGCCGCTTCCCATGCACCATGCCCATTGCTGATATAGATCGCGACATGCTTCTCGGTCCGCGCCACCCGTTTCAAATCATCGATCAGTGCGGGCATCATGTCGATCAGCTCGCCCTCGTAGATATTGGGCGCCGCGCGATGCATTTCGCGCAAGACCGCGTCGGGGACCACGGAGGGCCCCGGAATGGCCAGGTATGGGCGGCCGTTTCTGAGCGTCATGCTTCTTGTCTCCTGAATTCGCCGGCCGACATTACGCCGCTCGCCGCTGCCGTCAATCGCCGCGACAGCTTGCCTTGGCGACGCTCTCCGCCTACATGGGGCTTTCGGGTAAAAGGTCAGGCCGCACGGAGCGCATTCCCCACATGAAACTCATCAAACGGATCGTCGATTGGGAGCGTTCGGTGCGGGCATCGTATGACACGGATCTGTCCACCCCCGAAAACCGTCGCCGCGCGCATATCTACAATCTGTGGTTCGATCACGCGATTCTGCGCAAGGTCTGGACCAATTTCTATCCGGTCGCGCCGGGTGTCTATCGCTCGAACCAACCCACGCATGAACGCTTCGTCAGGCTTCGGGACCAGGGGATCAAGACGATCCTCAATCTGCGCGGCGCTGGCGGCGCGGCGCACTACCTTGTCGAAGAGGAAAGCTGCCGTGACCTTGGCCTGACGCTGGTGAACGTCAATCTCAGGGCCCGCCATGCCGCGCCCCGGCGCGAGATCAAGGCGCTGATCCGGGCCTTCCGGGAAATCGAGAAACCCTTTGTCATGCACTGTAAATCCGGTGCCGACCGCGCCGGTTTCGCCGCGGCCATCTATCTTCTGGTGATTGAGGGGCGATCGATTCGCGAAGCCCGCAAGATGCTGAGCGTGAAATATATTCACTTCAGATGGTCGCGCACCGGCATCCTCGACTACATCCTGGATCGCTACGAAGCCGCCCACAAAGAAACCGGCGTCGATTTTGAAAGCTGGCTGCATACGGATTACCGGTCCGTCCCGATGCAGGAAGCCTATGAAGCGACGCACAAGCCGATCTTCTGAGCCTCAGTAACGCCGTGCCAGGTCCTCGGGCCTCGCGCCCATCAGATAGCGCATGAGTAGCACGAGGTTTCGCGCGCCCCGGCTGAACCACCCGGCCTGACGATAGCGCGCCGCGCTTGTGGTCACCTTGCCGGGCAATCGGCGCATGCGTTTGCCAAGCACCCGGACAATGGCGACATCCTCCATCAGCGCAATATCGGGATACCCGCCGACCGCGTCATACTCTCTACGCGAAATCAGCAAGCCTTGGTCGCCATAGGGTAGGTGAAACACCCATGAGCGCAGATTGGCCCAGCTCGCAACCCACGCCGGGGCAAAGCCCGCCGCATCGTATCGGAGGCCGAAAAAGGCCGGGCGTCCATCTTCCATCTGCGCGCGCACCATCGTCGCCCAACCGCTTGGCAAGACAGTATCTGCATGCAGGAACAACAGCCAACTCCCGCCCGCTGCCGCTGCCCCCCGGCCAAGCTGCCCGCCGCGCGAAGCCTCGCCCGTAACCACCACCGCCCCTGCCTCATCGGCGATCTCCAATGTCGCATCCTTCGAGCCACCATCCGAAATGATCAACTCGCGGATCAAACCCTCCTGCAAGCCCTCGGCCAAAGCGGGCAAGGCGCGCCCCAACCCCTCCGCCGCATCGAGGGTCGGGATCACGATCGAGAGTTCTGCACGCATCCACACCCCCTGTTGTCTCACGCGTCATGACCTATATTACAGGACGAAACGCGACGGGAGTGGCAATGACACGCACGATCCTCGAAATCACCGGCACGGAGGCGCAGGATTTTCTGCAAGGGCTGGTCACCAATGATCTTGGCAAGCTTGATCAGGGGCTGGTTTATGCGGCGATGTTGACGCCCCAAGGCAAGTATCTGGCCGATTTCTTCCTTTCGCGCCAGGGCGATACAATTCTCCTGGATGTCGACGACAGCCTTGCCGAAAGCCTGCTCAAACGGCTCAACATGTATAAGCTACGCGCCGATGTGGCGATTTCGCAGAGCAGCCTGAATCTCATGCGTGGCACCGGCCCCGCCCCCGAGAATGCGCTGAATGACCCACGTCATCCCGATATGGGCTGGCGCCTTTATGGCGAGAAGGCGGGCGATGACGGCACCGACTGGGACGCGATCCGCGTGGCGCATTGCATTCCGGAAACCGGCATCGAGCTGACGCCCGACAGCTTCATCCTGGAGGCCGGGTTCGAGCGGCTGAACGGAGTCGATTTCCGCAAGGGTTGCTATGTCGGCCAAGAGGTCACCGCGCGAATGAAACACAAGACCGAACTGCGCAAGGGTCTTGCCGGGGTCGAGGTCGCGGGCGAAGCGCCCATCGGCACGCCGATCACGAAGGATGGCAAAGCCGTCGGCACGCTCTTCACGCAATCAGGCGGCAGGGGTATCGCCTATCTTCGCTTTGATCGCGCCACGGGCGATCTGGAGGCGGGCGACGCGACGCTGCGTTACACACCACAAGAAATCGGGCGCGGCTGAACACCGCGCCCGACAACTTGACTGACCGGCTGTGCCTGGCGTTCAGGCCCGCTCGGCGTATTCCATGGTCTCGGTATTAACGACGATCTCTTCGTCGGACCCCACGAAGGGTGGCACCATGACCTTGATGCCGTTGTCCAGAACTGCCGGCTTGAAGCTGTTGGCCGCGGTCTGACCCTTGACCACAGGCTCGGTCTCGACCACGCGGCAAACCACCTTTTGTGGCAGAGCGGCGCTCAGCGCCTCGTTTTCGTAATATTCGACCTGCACCGTCATCCCGTCCTGCAGGAAAGGGCGGCGCTCGCCCAGAATTTCGGCGGGCAGCTCGATTTGCTCGAAGGTCTCGCTGTCCATGAATACCAGCTGACCGTCGGTTTCATAAAGAAACTGCTGATCCTTCTGCTCCAGGCGGACGCGCTCGACCTTGTCGGCGCTGCGGAACCGCTCATTCAATTTGGAGCCGTTGCGCAGGTTGCGCATTTCAACCTGAGCAAAGGCGCCACCCTTGCCGGGCTTCACATGATCGACCTTCACGGCAGTCCACAGACCTCCGTTATGTTCCAGGATATTTCCGGGTCTGATCTCGTTTCCATTGATCTTGGGCATTCTGGCAAAACCGTGACAAAAGGTTGATGAAGGATTGAGCCCCCCTATATCTGGGGAGACCATGACTGGCAAGATGACGATAGCCCGTGCAAAAGAAAGGCCTTGATATGCGCCTGACGCATAGATGCTATGCATGTACGCTCTATCCGAATCGATCAAACTTCGCCATAACCGGCTGCACGCCGAAAAGACAAGAGCAATAACATCAAGGACGAACCATGACGGATTTCGTTGACGGCACGGCCTTCAATGCCGAACAGGGCAACCGTGCCCGTAAACTATTTGCAGCCGTAGTTCTGGCCGCGCTGGATGACGCCATCGCGGACGACAAGAAATACGGCAACGGCCCCGAGCAGATCGCCCGTTGGGCGCGGTCGCGCGACGGTCGCGAGGTGCTGTCTTGCGCCGGTATCGACCCCAATGAGCGCGTCGTCGACGGTCTCATGGATTTCGTATCCAAGGGCGTGCGCACCTCGGTCGCATTGTCGCGCGAAGAAAGCGAACGGCGCAATGCCGCCGCACAGGCCGAAGCCGCCTGAACACAACCTGACGTCGCTGCAAAAGACCCTGCCGGATACGGCGGGGTTTTTTCTTTGCGCAGCGCCGCGCCACGCCTACGCCTGCCACCTTCCCCCGCCTCGGTCCAGCCTGTATCACCGCGCTTGAACGGCAGGAGGGCAGAACATGGCGAAGGCGATCATGATCCAGGGCGCAGGGTCGAACGTGGGCAAGTCCATGCTGGTCGCAGGTCTCGCGCGCGCATTCGCGAATCGGGGCCTGTCGGTGGCTCCGTTCAAGCCACAGAACATGTCGAACAACGCCGCCGTGACGCCCGAGGGCGGCGAGATAGGCCGCGCACAGGCGCTTCAGGCGATGGCCGCACGCCGCCAGCCCCATACCGACATGAACCCGGTTCTGCTCAAGCCAGAAAGCGATACCGGCGCGCAGATCATCCTTCAGGGGCGCCGCTTCGCCACATTGCGCGCGCAGGGCTACGCCGACAAGAAACCGCAGCTCCTGACCCCCGCGCTCGAAAGTTTCCACCGTCTTTGCGCAAATGCCGATCTGGTGCTGATCGAAGGCGCAGGAAGTCCCGCGGAAATCAACCTTCGCGAAGGCGACATTGCCAATATGGGTTTCGCCGAGGCTGCCAACCTGCCCGTCATCCTGATCGGTGACATCGACCGCGGCGGAGTCATCGCGCAGATCGTCGGCACGCAGGCGGTGTTGTCCGCGGCCGATGCCGCGCGGATCAAGGCCTTCGCCATCAACAAGTTTCGCGGCGATCCCAGCCTGTTTGACGCGGGCATGACCGCCATCGAACAGCGCACCGGCTGGCCATCGCTCGGGGTTTTACCATGGTTCAACGATGCTTGGCGCCTCCCGGCCGAGGACGTGCTCGACCTTCGCTCATCCCAAGGCGGCGGGTTCAAGATCGCCGTGCCGCGTCTCGGGCGGATCGCCAATTTCGACGATCTCGACCCGCTTTCGTCAGAGCCGGGAATCAGCCTTGTCTTCATCGAGCCCGGTCAGCCATTGCCTGGCGATGCCGATCTGGTCCTTCTGCCGGGCAGTAAATCGACCATTGCCGATCTGGCACATTTCCGCGCTCAGGGATGGGATATCGACCTCCGGGCGCATATCCGGCGCGGCGGGCATGTGCTGGGCCTCTGTGGCGGCTACCAGATGCTGGGTCGTGAACTTGCCGACCCCGACGGGATCGAAGGCGCACCCGGCGTGGTGGCGGGGCTTGGGCATCTGGACGTCACCACCGTGATGAAACCGGAAAAACGCCTGTCCATGACCAGCGCCACCTATACCGCCACCGGCGACCCGGTTGCGGGCTACGAGATCCACCTGGGCGAGACGACCGGACCCGATTGCGCGCGCGCGTGGCTGCATCTCGATGACCGCCCCGAAGGCGCCGCATCGGCATCGGGGCGGGTGCGCGGCACCTATCTGCACGGGCTTTTCGCGTCGGACGGGTTTCGCGCGGCGTTTCTGCAGGAACTCGGCGTGAAATCGGGGCTGAAATACGATTCAAGCGTCGAGGATGCACTGCAATCGCTCGCTGACCACGTCGAAACGCATCTCGATCTTGACAGGATACTGGAACTGGCCGCGACCCCGCGCGCCTAGTCGAATTCCTGGCTGGTCAGCGCGCGATGAATTTCGCGGCGCACCAGTTTGCGCACATTCCGCGTGATGCGCTCGCCCAAGGCGCCCTGAAGCTCTTGGCGCACGATCTCGCTGACCATGTCGCGCAGCGCAGCCTCGTCCAAAATCCCCTCATCCGCATCGTCCGACCAGAAATCCGCATCGTCATCCTCGGCTTCCTCGGCCATGTCAGACGCGGACGCGGCGACGGTCTCTTCCGCGTCCTGAACGGCCTCATCGCCATTCTCGGGCGCGGCAGGTGCCGGAGCGTCCGCGCACTCATCGTCAGGTTCGTCATCGAAGTGCGGTTCCCGCAGCTCGGGTTCGGGGGCATAATCTTCCCAGGCCATCGGAGTGACGTCCGAGCCGGAATAGGGCTCGTCAGTCTCGCCATCGGGCTCCCACTCGTCGTCGCGCGCCGCCACGGCGGCTTCGACGCCGGCGATACGGTCTTCCAGCGCCGCGATGTCTGCATCCTCATGCGTTTCGTCGTCCGCATCGTCATCCGCGCTCTCATTGCGGACGGATAAGTCATCGTCGCCGGCGGCAACGAAATCGATATCATCGGCGGCATCTTCTGTCGGCCTGTCGACGGCGTCGGCTAGCGGGTCATCCCCAGCAGTGCCTTCGGTGGCCACATCGTCTTCCGGAGCGTCCTGCGATCCGGCATCAACGGCTTGGGTCGTGTCGGCTGTCTCATCTTCCGATTCGCCCGCCTCATCGGCCTCATGTTCCCGCACGGCATGGCGGAACTCGAACCGGTCATGCGCGACAGCAGCGTCATCCGCCGCAGGAAGCGGCGGCGCCTCAGCCGGGGACTCATCGACCTCGTCCACGCGCAATGCGGGTGTCAGAACAAGTTTGCTGGCGCTTTCAAAGCCGGACCCGACGACGTCGCTCGGCTTCTCGCGGTCACCGCTCGAAACCAGACGCCGGATGGAGGACAAGACATCCTCGATTTCCGCATTGCTGACGGGATCAGACATATTCCTGCACCACTCTTGCCTCACCCAAGTTTATCCGCGAGGGCGTGTTCACACAACTGGTTAGGTCGTGTTTTACTCTTTCCCGAGCGCGCGCAGCACCCGATCAAGCTGTTGCCCCTGGGGGCTGATATCGACCGGAGCCGTCTTCACCAGGTTGTAATAGGCTGCCGGATCGTAGGTCTGAACCGCGAGGTTCAGATCCTTCGCGGTCAATTGCCCCATCGCCGCCAGGATCGCATAAGCCGCAACATATACGTCGATTTCCGCCGAGATGAGGTTGGTGCGTGCATCCAGCAGGTCCTGTTCGGCATCCAGCACATCCAGTGTCGTGCGTGCACCCAGCTGCGCCTCTTCGCGCACACCCCGGAATGCCACTGTCGCGGCACGCACGGCTTCCTGGCTGGCCTCACGGCTGGCGCGGGCGGCACGCAGATCGGCATAGGCATTCCCGACATCCTGCTGCACCTGAAGGCGCGCAAGATGCAGCGCGCCGCGCGTCGCATCGCGCCGCGCGATGGCCTGACGTCTGAGCGCGGTCAACTGGCCGCCCTGATAGATCGGGCCGCTGATCTCTACGCCCACGCTGCCCGAGCGCACGTAGTCGCTGCCGCCCCATTCTTCCTCGACGCCAGCGCGCGCATTCAGTCCGATCCGCGGGCGCGTCGCCGCCGCAGCAGCATCCGCCGTCAGATCCGCCGCGGCCACATCGTGTTGAGCGCTGTGAATGTCGGGATGGGCGCGCACGGCCACGGCTTTCGCCGCGTTCACATCGCCCGAAAGATTCGGCAAGGAGCCCGGAGCCTGCAGGTTCCCCGGTTCGCGGCCCACGGCGCTCACGAATTCCTCGATCGCCCGTGTCAGGTTGCCCTGCGCCGATGCCAATCCGCTTTGCGCAAGCGCAAGCGCCGCCTCGGCTTGTGATACATCCGTGCGGGTCACCTCACCCACTTCGAACCGGTCACGCGCCGCCTGCAATTCCTGCCGCAGCAGGCGCAGGTTGTTCTGGCGCAGCGACACGAACTGGCTGTTGCGTCGAACGTTCATGAACGCCGCGACCGCCCGCAGAAGCACCTGCTGCTCTATGCTGCGCAGGCTCTCGCGGGTGGAGAGAACGGTTTCCTTGGCCGCCTCCACCTGAAGCCGCGTGCGGCCGAAATCATACAGCAGCAACTGCGCTGTCAGTCCAAAGCTCGCGTCGGTCGAATCGATCGACACGGAGCCGTTGCCCTGTGTGCGGTTTCGCCCGAACCCGCGGGTCACATCCGCCGACCACCCGATGATCGGGCGCAATTGCGATACCGTCACAGCGACATCCTCGTCAGCCGCGCGCAGCAAGGCGCGATTCTGTTCGAGCAGGCCGCTGTTGCGATATGCGCTGACCAGCGTATCCGCCAATGTCTCGGACCAGGCCGTGATGGGGGTCGAGACCGCCAAGGCCAGTGCCAGAACCGGGGCGAGAACTTTCTTTGTCGTCAGGCGTGTCAATGGACGCTCCCTCTTGGCCCGGCGGCAGCGCCGCTCACAGGGCAAATGCTGCGTGACGCTCGAAACCGGGCAGCACAGGAGCGCCCGCGTTGAAGGCAAAGCGCCATGAAATCTCCCCGTCGATCCGGTAGCCGATGCGCACCGCGCCCAAGGCCCCTTCCATGAAGAGACAGGCGATGCGACCGCCTTCCTTGACCTGATCGCACAGCGTCTGGGGCAGGTGTTCGACTGCGCCCTCGACGACGATCACGTCATAAGGCCCGTGTTCGGGGGCGCCCTGCGTCAGCGGCCCTTCCTGAAGGATGACGTTATCCGCTCCATTCTCCGACAGGAGACCCGGTGCCTCACCTGCCATTTCGGCGTTTTCTTCCACCGCGACGACGGCCTCGGCGACACGCGCCATCACCGCCGACGAATAGCCAAGCGCGCAGCCCACATCCAGCACCAGCTCATCGGCCTGGATGTCCAGCGCGTCAAGCATCTTGCCCAGAATGCGCGGATCGAGAATCACCCGGCCACCGCCCAGGTCGATATTCTCGCCCATGTAGGCGGCCTCGCGCAGTTCCACAGGCACGAACGCCTCGCGCGGAACCGACATCATCGCGTCGATAATCGGGAATTTCGTTACATCGGAGGGGCGGATTTGCGTATCCACCATCACGGCGCGCCGCGCGGCATAATCTGTCATCGGCCGAACTCTTGTCTTCCATGAACCTGCTTCATATCTTCACATATAGATCAGCGGGGAACAACGCAAATGCGCGCACAATAGCTGCGCGCCGGGCCTTGCGCAGAGAGCAATGATCGGATAACCGATCTCAACCACTTGAGCGGCGAGTTGGCGGAGTGGTGACGCAGCGGATTGCAAATCCGTGTACACCGGTTCGATTCCGGTACTCGCCTCCACTCTCCCCAAGAACATCAGGCAGATCTTCAACTGCGTATCGGGTGCCCTGAAGGGATCGATCCGCGGCACGCGAGATGATCGGCTGTCAGCGTTCAGACATACTCGACACCATCGGATCGCTTTCGGCTCACGCCATGACCGGCCGGGTGCGTTCACGGGGCGGCAACCATTGGCTTGCAACACCGCGTTCCACTTACTCTGCCGCATCCTGTGCCTGTTCATCCATGGCGGCCAACTCGCCCAACGTCACGGGCTTCAGGGGTGGGCGGATACGGAAATGACCTGTCTCGTCAGCGGTCCGCCCGTTGGCCTCGGCGAGAAGCGCTGTGACCGTCAGGCCGCAGAAACGCCCCTGACAAGCCCCCATCCCAGCCCGTCCGAACGCCTTGGCCTGGTTCGGTCCAAGGCAGCCCATACCGGCATAGCGGCGGATTGCCCCGGCCGTGACCTCCTCGCAGCGGCAGACAATCGTGCTGTCTGCGGGCGCAAGCGCCTCGCGAAAGGGCGGATAGGCCGCATCGAGGAAAGCGCGCGGCGCGCATTCGTGCGTCAGCGCGGCACGCAGGGGAGCCGCACGTTCCATACAGTCCGGACCGCTGATGTGGCCAAGCGTCTCGGCGATCTTCAGCGCGGCAAGACCGCCGGCATGTTCTGCCGCCCTTGCCCCTCGGATGCCGGCGCCATCTCCGGCGATAAAAACGCCCTCGACATCGCTCTGTCCCCATTCATCCAGCACCGGGGCAAAGCAGTTCTGCGCGTCATCCCATGCATGAGTGATCCCGAGAGACCGCGCGGCCTGCGTGTTCGGCACAACGCCGTGATGTAGGAAGACCGTATCGCAAGCGATCCGTCGGGTGCGCCCCGCACTGGTGAACGCGACGGCCTCGGGACAGGAGTCGCCTTCGATCCTGATATCCTGCGCCCCGATAAAGCGCGGCACACGGGCGCGGGCAATCTCGCCCAGCATCCTCATGCCCTTCAGCAGATAGGGCCACCCTCGAAGCGCGCCGCCAAGGTGACGCATCGCGCGCATGATGTCGCCCCGGCCTTGGGTTTCGATCATGGCGGCGGGCGGCGTTCCCGCGCGGATCATCTGTATTGCAATGAGGTAAAGCAGCGGCCCCGAACCCACCAGCACGGCGTTGCGCGCCAGAACGCCAGACTGCTTGAGCAGGATCTGCCCGGCACCCGCCGTCATCACCCCGGGCAGGGTCCAACCTGGCAGCGGCATCGGCCGCTCCAATGCACCCGTCGCCAGAAGAACATGCGAGGCAGACAGCTGCGCTGCCTCCCCGTCGATGCTGTAGGAAACGCGGAAACCTTCTTCGATCGCCCAGACCACGGCACCGGGCAAGTGATCGATCGCTCTGCTGCGCAAACCTGCCGTCAGGGTCGCCCCGTGCGCGTAATCCTTGCCCAGGATATCGCCGCGCAGTTCAGCGGCGCGGTCCACGTCGCGATAGATCTGCCCGCCGGCACGGGGCTGCTCGTCAAGAATGCTGACGCTCAGGCCCAGATCAGCCGCCGTCGCCGCTGCGGCCATGCCCGCGGGCCCGGCACCGATGATGACAAGATCACGCCGGATCATCATGCACCTCTGCCGATTCTGGCCTGCTGATCTCCAACCCATCGGACACCTCGATCATACAAGCCTGCCTCACCACGCCGTCGATCTCCACAAGGCAGTCGAAACAGGCGCCCATCATGCAGAATGCCGCACGCGGCGCGCCTGTGGTCTTGGTATGCCGAAACACCTGGACACCCGCCGCCAGAAGGGCGGCGGCAAGGTTCGCGCCTTCGGGCAAGCGCAGCGGCACATCTTCAAACATGACATCGACACGCGGGCCCGCGTCGGTCTCAAGAAACGGCGAAGCGGTCTTCACTGAACACCTCCAGATCCGGGGCCACATCGCTGCCTTCCAGCCAATCAGGCATCAGACGGGCATGCGCGGCGGCCAGCGTGATGCCGCTATGACAGGTCACGAGAAATGCCCCCGGCATCGTGGCGCTTTCCTGATAGATCGGCAGCCCGTCCGGCGACAGCACCCTCAGCGCCCCCCAGCTTCGCAAGAGCTGCGCCTTGGCCAGCGCGGGATAGGCGGCGACCGCCCTTGCGGCCAGTCCCGAAAGACCCGGCTGCGTGACGCGATCGTCAAGCCCGACCTCTTCGTTGGTGGCACCGATCTGGATGCCACCCTCGTCGACCTGGCGGGCGATGAGCGAGGGCCGGTTGATCAGCTTCGGCAGCTTCTCGGTAATCAGCACCTGTCCGCGCTGCGCGCGCACCGGCGCCCTGAATCCCATTCGCGGACCAAGCTCTGCCGCGCCAAGCCCCGCCGACAGGACGACCTTGCCCGCACCGACCATCGTCCCGTCCGCACAGGCAACGCGAAACCCGTCGGTTTTCGTCACCCCTGTCACGGTCTTGCCGGTCAATACGCGCCCGCCCATCCGACGGACATCGGCCGCGAGGGCCATCAGCAGCCTGAGAGGGTTCGCATGGCCATCCTGATAGTGCAGGATCGCGCCCACGACTTTTGGCCCAATATGAGGTTCCTCCTTTCGCAGGGCGTTATGGCCCAGCACCTCGTAGGGGTAATCGCCACCCAGCTTGGCCTTGAGCGTCTCGTACTGGGCCGCCTTGGCTTCCAGGGTTTCCTCCGAGAAATGCAGATCATAGCCGCCCCTTTGCTCCAACGGCACGTTCTGGCCGGTATTGAAGCCCAGTTCCGCGGCGAACTCTGCCCAGATCGCGGCGGATTGCTGCGACCAGCGGGCATAGCGAGGCTGGTTCATGCCCTTGGACTGGACCCAGACCAGCCCGAAGTTCCCGCGGCTGGCGCGGAATGACCCGTCATCGCCGTCGAGAACCGTCACCGTCCGCCCGCGCCTCAAGAGGCCCCAAGCCAGCGACAGGCCGACAACCCCGCCTCCGATGATGGCATAATCGGTTTCCATATCCGTGCCCTGACAAGAAAAGAAACGGGCGGGGCGGCAAGAACCGCCCTGCCCCATGCTGGTTCAGTTGGATGCGGCGGCAACCTTGTCAAGAATCGCCTGCCCCCAGTCGGCGCCGACATCCTCAAGGACAGCAGGCCATACATCAGCACGGGTCTTCGCGGCCATGGCAGCGAGCTGCTCGTCGCTCAATTCAACGACCGTGGCACCCAGTTCGTCAACCAGACGCTGCTCATTGCGGCCCTGATCGGTTTCGGCCACGTCCCAACGGGTCGCCTCGAAGGCGGCCGCCTGTTCCTTCAGCGCGTCCTGATCCTCGGCCGACAGACCGGCGAGGCTCTCGTTCGAGATGATCATGTACCAGACCTCAAAATGGGTATTGGCCGGAATGTAGGTCTTGGTCACGTCCCGGAACGAGGCGTAATACCCCTCGGCACCTGACCCGATGACACCATCGACCACGCCGGTCTGGACGGCCGTGAAGGCTTCGGAAAACGGGATCGGCGAAGGAATGTAGCCAAGCGCCTCGCCGGTCAACTGAAAGGACTTGATGCCCGGCACGCGCACCTTGATGCCATTCGGCTCGACCGAACCTGCGCCGGGATGTTCGACATTGAGCGAAATCCCTCCGAAATAGACGGGGTAGGCGGCCAGCATTGTGATGTCCTGTTCGGCGTAGAGCTCTGCCATGACATCGCGCACGACACCGCCGGGGCCATAGACCGCGCGGGCCTGGTCCCAGTTTCCGGCCAGATAGGGGAAGGAACTGATCTGCATGCGCCGGTCGGCGGCGGTCGCCGCAGGCTGGGTCGCCATGTCGATGGCGCCAACGCTGACGCGCTCCTGCACGGTGGTGTAATCGCCAAGCGCCGAGGCCGGGAAGATATTGATCTTCACGTCACCGCCCGTGGCCTCATCGACGGCTGCGGAGAACGCGCGCAGTTCCACGTCGATGGTCGCATCTTGCGGGCGCACATGGCTCATCTTCAGGTCCTGTGCCTGCGCGATGCTACCAAGCGCCATGAGGGCCGCGGTGGCGGTTGTCAGGAATGCATGTTTCATTTTGGTTTTCTCCTTGTTGGACTTCATTGCTTCGGATGGGTCAGGGCGCCACGTCATAGCCGAAGAAGCGCGGCAGAAAGAGCGATAGATCCGGCCAGAACGAGGTCAGGAAGACCACCGGCACATACCCGAACAGGATCAGCTTCATCGCGGGCGGTATGACCTTGGTGACCTTCACCTTGCCGATCCGTGCTCCGAGATAGAGGATCGATGCGTAGGGCGGCGTCACCCCACCCATCGCGGTATTGACCCCCATGATCGCGGCGAATTGCACAGGGCTCACACCGATGGCGTTCATCAGGGGTAACAGCAGCGGCGCGATAAGGATGATCGCAGTCACGTCATTGACCACCATGCCCACCAGGAACAGCAGGATATTGATCATGATCAGCAGCAGAAGCTTGTTCTCGGTGATCGCGAAGATGCCTTGGACCAGTTGCTGCGGGATACTCTCGTAGACGAACATCTGGCTGAGGATCATCGAGAACAGGATCATCATCATGATCGCGCCGACGGCGGTCGCGGCCTCCCTGCCAGCGGAAAGGAAGTTGGACAGCTTCAGACCCTTGTATATCAGAAATCCGACCGGCACCGCATAGATCACGGCCACCGCCGCGGCCTCTGTCGGCGTCATCACTCCGCCATAGATACCGCCAAGGATGATCACCGGCATCAGCAGCGCCGGAAAGGCATGGAATCCGCGCCGGGCGACCTCGCCTGAAAGTTTCGAGAACGTTGGCTTCTCGTCCAGCACAAGATCGAACTTGCGCGACATCACCATGTTGATGACCGAGAACGCGAACATGATCATCAGGCCCGGACCAAGCGTGGCCAGGAAACACGCGAGGATCGAAGTATCGGTGACCCAGCCGTAGACGATCATCGTCACAGATGGTGGGATCAGCAGACCCAGGATCGACGAGTTGGCGATCAGCGCAGTGGCGTATTCGCGCGGATAGCCGCGCTTTTCCATTTCGGGAATCAGGAGCGGGCCGATGGCGGCAATCCCGGTCAGGCCTGAGCCCGAAATCGCTCCGATCACGGCGCATGACACGGCCGCAACCACACCAAGACCACCGCGGATATGACCGATAAAGGCGTTCACGAAACGCAGCAGCGACGCGGCGATCCCGCTTTCGGACATGATCGTCCCGGCCAGCACAAACAGCGGAATCGCCAACAGCACCGGATTGCCAAGCTGTTGGAAACCCCAAAGCATCATGCCTTTCATGGTCACGTCGCCGACGAAATACATCACCATCAGCGCAGCGCCGAAACAGTAGGGCAGCGGAACACCCAGCGTCAGTGTGATGACCAGAAGGGCGATGGCGAGAAGCGCGATCTCGATCATGTCGCATCCCCCCCGCGCAGGTCGCGTATATGGCTCCAAAGATGCCAAGCGGTGTAGATCATCATCAGTCCAAGGCCCGCCAGAAGCGCGATATCTGAATAGAATGTCGGGATGTAGAGCGTCGGGCTTTCACGCCAGACGCGCCAGGCATAGCGAGTGTAGTCCCATGCCCAGGACAGCAGCCACAGCCCGACGGTAAGGCTGATGATCTCGCCAATGATCGCGAGTATCCTGTGCCCACGCTCGGTCTTGATGAATATCTCCAGCACATTCGCGCGGATATGCGTGTTCTCGCGGGATGCGTTGACCGATCCGAGAATATACAGCCAAAGGGTCGGATACAGCATCGTTTCCTCAAGCCCCATCACGGGCACTTGCAAAACGTAGCGCGTAACAACCTGCACGAACTGACCCAGGGCCACGATGCAGATCAGGGCTGTCAGCAGGTATTTGGCGAATGTGTCCATCTATCCCCCTCGCCCAGTCGTTTTCCGAGATGAGCTGAGAAATATATCACTGGACAGAAGCCATAAAATCAATTTCATAATATCTTTAAAGTCATTAGTTTGATTGATACCCATGCACTTGTCTCTCCGGCAACTCTCCACCTTTCGCGAAGTCATGCGCTCAGGCTCCATCAGTCAGGCTGCGCGCTCTGTCGGCCGGACACAGCCAGCGGTGTCGACGATGATTCAATCGCTTGAGGGCCAGCTCGGCTTTGCGCTTTTCGTGCGCGAACAGGGTAAGCTGACACCGACGCCCGAGGCGCATTTCTTTCTTGAGGAATGCGAAGAGATTCTCGGCCGGGTGGAACGGGCCGAGCGCACACTCGAACGGATCGGCACGCTGCAATCGGGCAAGTTGCAGGTGGCCTGCCACCCGGCGGCCTCCAGCGTGCTTCTGCCCAAGCTGATGACGCAGTTTCTCGAAGGGCGGGACGATCTCGACGTGTCGCTGATCATGCGCTCCTCGGACATCATCGAAGACCTGGTCGCGTCCCAGCAATTCGATATCGGATTTTCCGAGACACCCCGCCCGCGTGCCTCGATCCGGCAGACCGATTACGATCTCGAATGCGTCTGCATCCTGCCCGCCGATGACCCGTTGGCCCGATCCGCCACGATCACCCCCGCCGATCTCGACGGGCGCCCCATGGCCGTCCTGTTCGACGAGCACCGGACCGCCGTCCAGACCGAAGCCGCCTTCAGCGCAGCCGGCTGCCGGTTCAAGAAGCGTCTTGAGCTGCGCACCTTCCTGCCCGGTCTGCAATTCGTCGCGGCGGGTGTCTGCGTGATGGTCTGCGACATGATCACCGCCTACAGTCACCTGCTAGAGGCTCCCGAAGGCGCCCGCCTGGCGATCCGGCGCTTCAGGCCGCGCATCTCGAACAGTGTCTCGATCCTGACGCCCGGCTACGCCACGCAATCGATGGCCGGGCGCGCCTTCATCCGCGAGCTGGAAACCGCGGTGGAACGGATGCAGGTCGAGGTCGAAAAGGTGCTCACGGACAACTGACGCCGCGCTAGAGCGCCAGCAGCAGCGGAACGAAGGCGATCAGCAGGTAGACCACGATCAGCACCAGCAGATAAGGCAGCACAGCGCGGGCGATCTTTTCAATGGGAACATTGGCCGTGGTCGAGGCCACAAAGAGGTTGATCGCCACCGGCGGCGTCACCATGCCAATGGCCAGCCCAACCACGATGATGATCCCGAAATGCACCGTATCGATCCCCAACTGCGCCGCCAGCGGCAACAGCATCGGGGTCAGGATGATCAGCGCGCTCGCGGTTTCGAGGAACACGCCGGTGATCAGGATGAGCGCCATTATCAGGATCAGCAGCACATAGATATTGCCCGACAGCGACAGCGCGAAGGATGCGATCGCGCCCGGCACCTGCCAGCTTGCCAGCGCCCAGCTCAGAACCGACGAGGCCGCGATCACGAACATGATGACCGCCGTGGTCACCCCGGCGCGCAGCACGATCCGGTAAAGCCCGCTCAGCGTCAGGTCGCGATAGATGAAGAACGATACGAAGACGGCATAGTTGACCGCCACCACCGCCGCTTCGCTGGGGGTGAAAATGCCCGAAAAGATTCCGCCAAGGATGATCAGCGGCGCCATCAGGCCCCAGCTGGCCGAAACCAGCGTCCGCATGATGGTGGCCGGGGACAATGCCGTGCCGCGCGGGTAGGCCCGCCTGTGGCCCTGGACAAGCGCGACCGCGATCAGCCCCACACCCATCGCAATCCCCGGAATGAACCCGCTCAGGAACAGCTCTTTCACCGATTCCTGCGCGATCACCGCGTAGATGATGATGGGCACCGAGGGCGGAATGACCACACCGATCGTGCCGGATGCGGCGATCAGAGAGGCCGCCGAGGCCGCATCATACCCCTTGCGCTTCAACTCGGGGACAAGGCTTGCCCCCACTGCCGCCGTGGTCGCCGCCCCCGAGCCCGAAATCGCGGCAAAGAACATGCCCGCCAGCACCGACACCACCGAAAGACCGCCCTTTATGAAACCGAACATGCTGTCGGCAAAGGCCACCAGCCGCTTTGATATCTCGCCCTGCGCCATGATATCACCGGCCAGAACGAACATCGGCACCGCCACCAGCGCAAAGCTGTTGATCCCAGAGAACATCTGCTGCGGCACCACCATCAGCGGCACGCCCCCGAGGTTGAGCGCGCTCATCGCCGCTGCCCCGATGACGACGGCAATGGGCAGACCCATGAGCAGAAACAGGACGAAAAGACCTGCCAGAACCAGGCTCATTCCAGCCCCTCCGGCACCGCGGCGAGGCCGCGCGGTTCCTGACCTGCCAGCAGGCGCAGAAGATCGATCACCGACAAGCCCGCCATGATCGCTGCACAGACCGGCATCACCGCATAGACAATCCCCATCGACATGCGCAGCGATGGCGATTTCTGGAAACTCTGCATCCCCATGTAGCGCCAGCCGATCACCGCAAGCGTCACGAGGAACGCGATCGCCACCAGCATCCCCACGCCCGACACGATCCGGCGCAGGCGCTCCGGCAGGCTGTCACGCAACAGCGTGACAGCGATATGCCGGCCCTGTTGATAGGCCAGAGTGGCGCCCAGAAAGGTGATCCAGATCAGCAGGAAGCGGGCGACTTCCTCGGTCCAGCTGACCGAGGTGAACGCCACCCGCGACACGATCTGCAACGTGATCACCCCGGTCAGCGCGACCATGCCCACGAAAACCACGGGGCCCAGTATCGCGCCGACCATCCGGTCGATCCACTCCAGCGCCTTCAGCATCTTACTTCAGCGCCGACTGGATGCGCGTCAGGTAATCGCCGAACTTCGCGCCATATTTTTCATAGACCGGCGCAACCGCCTCGGAGAACGCCGAAAGGTCGGCATCGTCCACGATCTCCATCCCCGAATCGCGCAGCGCCTGAAGCTGCTCGCTCTGTTGCTCAGCATTGAGAGCGCGTTCGTACTCGGCTGCGTCCTGCGCGGCCTGAACGACGATCTCCTGCGCCTCGGGCGACAGCTTCTGCCAGACCGGCATGCCCATCACGAAGATTGCCGGCGCATAGCTGTGGCGCGTCATCGTCATGTTGGTCTGGGTCTCGTTCAGCTTGAAGGAATAGACCACGCCGACCGGGTTCTCCTGCCCGTCGATGGTGCCCTGCTGCATCGCGGTCAGCGCCTCGGTCCAAGCCATCGGGATGGCGTCGGCGCCCAGCTCGCGGAACGTGTCGATATAAACGGGGTTCTCCATCACGCGGATCTTCAGGCCATCGATATCCTCGGGGCTGCGCACCGGGCGTTCGGAATTGGTCAGGTTGCGGAAACCACGCTCGGCATAGGCCAGACCCTTGAGGTTCACTTCCGACAGACGGTCCAGCAATTCCTGACCGATCGGCCCGTCCAGCACCTCATAGGCCTTCTCGGCCGAGGGGAACAGGAAAGGCAGTTCAAACACCGCCATATCCTCAAGGAAGTTCGAGACCGGACCATTGGTGATCACGCCCATATCGACCGTGCCGATCTGCATGCCTTCCAGCAACGTGCGCTCATCGCCCAATGTCGCGTTGGGGAAAATCTCGACGCTGATCGCACCGTCCGAGCGTTCGCCGACCAGTTCCTTGAACTTGGTTGCGGCAGCGTGAAAGCCGTCCTGCTCGTTGACCACATGCGCAAGCCGCAGGTTCACGGGCTCGATCTCGGCCGCCAGCGGCAAGGCGCTGACCGCCAGACCAAAGCCCGCCACAACAGCGGAACGGACAATCGTTTTCACATTGTTCATCGTGTTTCCTCCTGAAACCAATTGCGAACGGCGCGACATGCGCCTGGGGTGCTGCGGCCCGGGATCAGAGATTTCGGCCAAGCCCGGATCAGCGCTTCTTCCATGCTGAAACCCCATGCAAAACGCAGCTTTCTTGCGCTTAAACGTGAAATACGAAGGGGATTCAAGGGACTCTTGATGGTCTCTCGAACGCGCTCGGGTATCGGCTCCGGCGGCATGGTCACGGCGCGTTCAGAGTGACTGCGTCGCTGCGACCGCGCGCTTCCAGGCGTCATATTTTCGCGTGCGCTCGCCTTCGTCCATCGCCGGGGTGAACTGGCGCTCCAGCGCCCATGTTCCAGCGAATGCCGCCGCATCCGGGTAAAGCCCTGATTGCATCCCCGCGAGCCACGCCGCGCCCAGCGCCGTGGTTTCCAGAACCTCGGGGCGATCCACCGGTGCGTCGATGATGTCCGAAAGAAACTGCATCGTCCAATCCGATGCGCTCATGCCGCCATCGACGCGCAGGACGGCGTCGCCCTGCCCGGCCCAATCGCTTCGCATCGCGTCCAACAGGTCGCGAGTCTGGAACCCGACGCTTTCCAGCGCGGCGCGGGCGAATTCCTCGGGGCGCGAGTTACGCGTCAGACCGAATATCGCGCCTCTGCACTCGGCGTTCCAGTAGGGTGCGCCAAGCCCGGTAAAGGCCGGCACCAGCACGACGTTCTGGCCGGGATCGGCCTGTTGTGCCAGCGGCTGCGTTTCCCTGGCGTCGCGGATGATCTTCAGCCCGTCGCGCAGCCATTGCACCACCGCCCCCGCGATGAAGATCGAGCCTTCAAGTGCATAGGTCGGCTTGCCGTCCAGCTGATAGGCGATGGTCGTCAGCAGGCGGTTCTTTGATGTCACCGGTGTATCCCCGGTATTGAGCAGCGCGAAACAGCCTGTGCCGTAAGTTGATTTCATCATTCCGGGTTGGAAACAGGCCTGCCCCAGCGTCGCCGCCTGCTGATCCCCTGCAACCCCGCGAATGGGAATCTCGCGCCCGAACAGATCGTCGCGCACCATGCCGAAATGCCCCGCGCTGTCACGCACCTCCGGCAGCATGGCCATAGGGATATCCAGCATCTCGCAGATTGTGCCGCTCCAGCGACCATTGCGAATGTCGTAAAGCAGAGTGCGCGCGGCATTGGTCGCGTCTGTCGCATGCACCTTGCCGCCGGTCAGCTTCCAGATCAGGAAACTGTCGACCGTCCCGAACAGCAGCTCGCCCTTTTCGGCGCGGGCACGGGCGCCCTCCACATTGTCGAGGATCCATTTCAGCTTGGTTCCCGAAAAATACGGGTCCAGCAACAGCCCGGTGCGTTCGCTCACCGCCGCTTCATGCCCAGCATCGCGCAAGCTGCGGCACAGCGCGGCGGTGCGCCGGTCCTGCCAGACGATGGCGTTGTAAACCGGCGCGCCGGTGTTCCGGTCCCAGACCAGCGTGGTCTCGCGTTGATTGGTGATGCCGATGGCAGCGATATCCGCCACCGTCAGCCCCGCGCGCTCGATCACAGCGCGACAGGTGCCCGCGGTGGTCGACCAAAGGTCGTTGGGGTCATGCTCGACCCAGCCCGATTCGGGATAGATCTGGCGAAACTCTTCCTGCGCGGTGGCCTTCAGCCGCATCTGATCGTCAAAGAGAATGGCGCGGCTCGACGTGGTGCCCTGGTCGATGGCAAGGATGTGGCTCATGTCTCTCCTCCGGTGGCGGCGGGCTCATTATGGCGCGACGCGCGTCGCTCGGCCATCCATGCGTCCAGCGCGGCGATTTCGCCCGCTTTCATCCGCAGCCCCAGCTTGCTGCGCCGCCAGAGCACGTCCTCGGCGCTGCGCGCATATTCCCGGCGCATCAGCCAGTCCACCTCGCGTTCACTGAGGGTCGCGCCGAAATCCCTCCCCAGATCGCCCGCAGCACCCGCATCGCCCAGCATCGCCTGCGCCTCGGTGCCATAGGCCCTGATCAACCGTCCGGCCCAGGCTTCGTCAAGAAACGGATAGGCCGCGCAGAGATCCGCGGTCAGGCGCGCGACGGCATCAACCGCGAAATCGCCCCCCGGCAGCGCCACCCCCGCGGTCCAGTCGCCTTGCAGCCCCTCGAAGAACGGCGCCAGCTTGCCCATCGCCGACTCGGCGAGCTTGCGGTAGGTCGTGATCTTGCCGCCGAAGACATTGAGCAACGGCGCGCCGTCGTCCCTCTGCTCCAGCTTCAGCACGTAATCGCGCGTCGCCGCCGTCGCCGATGCCGCGCCGTCGTCATAAAGCGGCCGCACACCCGAGTAGCTCCAGACGATGTCCTCCCGCGTCACCGGATGCGCGAAATACTCCGACGCGAAACGGCACAGGTAGTCCGCCTCTTGCGGCGTGCAGACCGGCGGGGTCTCGGGGTCCTCGTGTTCGGCATCGGTGGTGCCGATCAACGTGAAATCTCGCTCATAGGGGATCGCAAAGATGATCCGCCCGTCGCTTCCCTGAAAGAAATAGCTGCGGTCGTGATCGAATAGCCGCCGTGTCACGATATGGCTGCCCCGCACCAGCCGCACACCCTGCCCCGCACTGGCATCTCGCCCAAGCGCCGCCTCGATCACCTCGCCCACCCATGGGCCAGCCGCATTGATCAGCGCGCGCGCCCGTGTCGTGGTGCGCGCGCTGGTCTCGCCATCTTCAAGCGTGATCGCCCAGACCCCGCCCTCGCGACGCGCCGACACCACCTTGACGCGTGTGCGGATGACCGCCCCCCGCGCCTCTGCATCGCGCGCATTCAGCACCACGAGGCGGCTGTCTTCGATCCAGCAATCCGAATACTCGAAGGCGCGCTTGAACTTGCCCTTCAGCGCAACGCCCGCGCGATCCGCCGTCAGGTCCACCGCTCGCGTTCCCGGCAGGATCTTCCGCCCGCCCAGATGATCATAGATGAACAGCCCCAGCCGGATCATCCAGGCCGGCCGCCGTCCCTTCATCCAGGGCATCACCCGATTGAGCAGCTTCGACGCCGGCGTCTCGCCCTCGAACCGCATCCCCTCATGCAACGGCAGAACGAAGCGCATCGGCCAGCTGATATGGGGCATCGCCCGCAGCAGCGTTTCGCGTTCGATCAGCGCCTCTCGCACCAGCCGGAATTCAAAATATTCAAGATAACGCAGCCCGCCGTGAAACAGCTTGGTCGAGGCCGATGATGTCGCCGAGGCCAGGTCGTTCATCTCGGCGAGTTCCACGCTCAGACCCCGCCCCGCGGCATCCCGCGCGATGCCGCAGCCATTGATCCCGCCGCCGATCACGAAAAGATCGACCGGATCCTTGCCTCGCGCGTCTTCCACCTGCTGCCCTTTCGTTCCCATGCCGACCAGCACACGCAAGCATGGCCCCGCAGACAGAGTCAATCCGTGGCATTCGTTTTCTTTCGTTTTTGCCGATTCTGCATTCTATTTTCGCCACATAATGGCTAATTTGCCCGATTCAGGCTTGCTAATCATCATAAAACGAACATACTCGAACAAATCATCAAGATACCCGAGCACCCCTTGCCCCAAAGCATCCGACAGCCCGACATTCTCGAAATCGCCCGCAGTGCGGGCAAGGTCACCGTCGACGGGCTGGCCGCTCATTTCGGCGTGACAGTCCAGACCATTCGCCGCGACCTCAGCGAGCTTTCGGATGCCGGCCTGCTCGAGCGTGTCCATGGCGGCGCGGTCCTCCCCTCCGGCGTCAGCAACATCCTCTACGAGGAACGCCGCCGCCTTCATGGCAGCGCCAAACAGGCCATCGCCCGCGCCTGTGCCGCGACGATCCCCGACAATGCTTCGCTGTTCCTCGATATCGGCACCACCGCCGAGGCCGTGGCCCACGCCCTGCTGGGGCATGAAAACCTGATGGTGGTCACCAACAACATGAATGTCGCGCAGATCCTGCAGGCCAATGAAACCTGCGAGATCGTGGTCGCGGGCGGCACGCTGCGGCGTTCGGATCGCGGGCTGGTGGGCGCATTGACCGCCCGTACCATCGGCAATTTCAAGTTCGACCATGCGATCCTTGGCTGTTCGGCGCTCGATCCGGATGGCGACATGCTCGATTTCGACATGCAGGAGGTGATCGTCGGCCAGACCCTGCTCAGCCGCTCGCGTGAATGCATCCTCGTAGCCGATCATTCCAAGTTCGCGCGCAGCGCTCCGATGCGGATCGGCTCCCTGCGCGATATCGACCAGTTCTTCACTGACAGCCCCCTGACCGCGCCGCTGGCGGAACGCTGCCGTGAATGGGGTACCCGTGTCTGCGTGGCCCATCCCTGAGCCGCGCGCCTAAGCGCCGTAGACCGTGCTCCAGCGCTCGATCAGCGCCTGCTGCAAACCCTTGGCGCGAGCGTTCCAGCTCGCGGCACCCGGCGGACGGCCAGCCGCCCGAAGGTCCGCCTGCCGGCGGCGGGTGTGGTTCGCTGCCAGAATCGCGAAGGCCAGCTCTGTGCCGTCCGGCGCGGTCATATAGCCCGCCAGCGAACTCACGAAATAAAGCGTGCCGGTCTTCGCCACCACCTTGACCGGGTGTCGTTTGTTGATCGAGCCACTAGCGTCCCGCAGCGGAATGTCCTTCAGGATCGCGCGCAGCTGCCCGTCGCGATGCGCCTTGACCATCGCCCGTGCAAGCGCCCCGGCGCTCAGCCGCGATTTCTCGCCCAGCCCCGAATGATCGACCAGCGACGCCCCCTCCATGCCCAGCTCGGTGCGCGCCCAGCGGCTCATTTCCCGCGCCGACGCCGACAGCGACTGCGCCCGCCCCACGCGTTTCGCGCTGGCGGTCATCCCGACCAGCTCGGCGGTCATGTTGTTGGAATATTTAAGCATGTCGCGCAGCACTTCGCGCAACGGAGCGCTTTGGTGCACGACCAGCGCATCGCCCCGCGGGGGTTCGCGCAGCGCGGCGCCCCTTTCAAGGACGATCCCGTGCGAGCGCGCCAGCGTCGCGAACACCTCGGCCGCATAGGCCTCGGGCTTGCGCACCGGCAGCCAGCGCGACCCGCCATTGCCCAGCGCCGTATTCGCCACCGTCCATGAATCGTGGTCGCCGCCGTCGCGATAGGTATAAACCGGGCCCTCGCGCTTTGACACCGCCATACGCGCGATCGTGACCGCCGGGCGATAAGCGCGCGCCCGCGCATCCATCGTCACCTGATAGCCACTGCCGCCGCGCTTCCACTCGAAATGCACCCGGTTGAAATTCAGGTTTATTCCCGAAATCGACGGGTTGTAACCGACATGCTCGGGCTGGGTCGGGTCGATCGTCCGCTCAAAGGGCAGCGCCCCGCCCCAGACGTGAAACCGCCCCTCGACAGCGCGCACGCCCTTGCGCTTGAGATCGGCTGCCATCTCCGCCAGCGCATCGGTATCCAGCGTCGGATCACCGCCGCCCGCCAGGATCAGATCGCCCTTGATGACCCCGTTCTGGACCGGGCCGGTCGCGACCAGCCGCGTGCTGAAACGATAGTCTCCACCAAGCATGTCCAACGCATAAAGCGCCGTCACCGATTTCGTGACGCTCGCCGGGGGCAACCCGTCATGTGCGCCGCGCGTCTCCAGCATCAACCCGGTTTTCACATCCATCACCGCAAAGGTGACATCGCCGCCCAGGTTCGCCGCCTCGATCAACGTCTCCGCGCCCGGTGCGACCCGCGCCGCCTTGCTGCCCGGGCGTGCTTGCGGGCGCAGCGACACCGCAGGCGCGGCGGCCCAGGCGCCCGAACCGGCCAGCTGCGTCAGTGCGCCGATGGCGCCCAGCGCGCTTCCCAGGAAAAGTCGTCTCGATACCGATCTGCTCATAGGGCGAAAATAAGCCGAGCAGGGCCCCCGAGACAATCGGATTCACGGATAAGTTTCGGCCTGGCCGTCTCTCGAATGCGGCCATTCGCCCTGTCGCCTGAGCCGCGTCGATGACAGCGCGATCATCGGCACGTTCACAAAGCACCAGGCAGGCGCGCGGCTCTGCCCGAGGAAGCGACTGTCGCGCGTGGGCAGGCGGGCGAAGCCATATACCTTCGCGGCCTTCGACATGCGCGCCGAAATCCGCTGTCCCGGCCGGGCCAGCACCCCCACCGGCACGCGGTTCATGATGTCGTGCCAATCCTGCCATTGATCGAACTGCACAAGGTTGTCCGCGCCCATCAGCCAGACGAACCGGACACCGGGCCGGGCATCCTGCAGCAATCGCAGGGTCTGGGCGGTGTAACGCGTGCCAAGCTGTGCCTCGACATCGGTGACCGCGATACGGGGATGATCGACGATCTCGCGGCAGGCCTCCATCCGCCGCTCCAGCGGAGCAGGTCCCTGCGCCTTGAGCGGATTGCCCGGACTGACCAGCCACCACACCCGATCAAGTCCAAAACGCCGCAGCGCCTCGCGGCTGATATGCACATGCCCCGCATGGGGCGGATCAAAGGATCCCCCCAACAGCCCGACAACCTGGCCGGGGCGTATATGTGGCAGCGCGATTTTCATCATGCTTCCATCACCTTGGCACCAAGCCACTGTCAAGCGCCAAGCCGCGATTGACAGCAGCAAATAGTTTACCATAGTAAACCACCATGAGTCTCGATCCGATCTCCCGCATTCGTCGCTTCAACCGGGCTGTGACACGTGAAACCGGCGTTCTGGACACGTCCTTTCTGGGTCGCGGGCGGCCGCTCGGGGCGGCGCGCGTCCTTCATGCCATCGGCTTTGACGGCGCTGACCTGGAAAGCGTGCGCGACGCGCTCGACCTCGAAAAGGCCCTGCTCAGCCGCTATCTCGGCACGCTGCAGGACGAGGGGCTGATCACGCTTGCAGCCTCCCCCGACGACGGCCGCCGCCGCGTCGCCCGGCTGACCGACAGGGGCCGGCGCGAGCTCGAAGCCTATGACGCCCTCTCGAACGACCGCGCCCGCAAGCTGCTGGATCGCCACCCGAATCCCGAAACCCTGCTCGCCGCGATGGACCTGATCGCCTCGGCGCTCGGGCGTGACCGTGTGACCTTCACACGCATCGACCCGCGCCATGACGATGCCCGCCATTGCCTCGAATCCTACTACGCCGAACTCGCCCGCCGCTTCGAGACCGGCTTTGACGTCAACCTCAGCTGCGACCCGGACGCGGGCGACATGATCGCGCCGCGCGGCGCCTTCGTCCTGGCGCTCTCGGACGGGCTGCCGATCGGCTGCGTCGGCCTCAAGGGCACCGATCTCGGCTATGGCGAGATCAAGCGCCTCTGGGTCGCGCCCGCCGCCCGCGGCATGGGCCTTGCGCACCGACTCATGGCCGAAATCGAATCTGCCGCCCGCGACCTTGGCATCACCACGCTGCGGCTCGATACCAACTCCGCCCTGCCCGAGGCCGTCGCCCTCTACCGCAACAGCGGCTGGACCGAGATCGACCGTTTCAACGACGACCCCTACCCAGACCACTTCTTTGAAAAAACCCTCTGACGCGGCGCGACGCCCTTGGGTGATTGCTCCTGCGCGCCGCCTCGGCTATCACGGCCCGCAACATACGTTCACCCATCAGGAGCGGACAACAGATGGCAGCCTATCAATACGTCTATCACATGCAGGGCGTCTCCAAGACCTATCCCGGCGGCAAGAAATGCTTCGAGAACATCCATCTCAGCTTCCTGCCGGGCGTGAAGATCGGCGTCGTCGGCCCGAACGGCGCGGGTAAATCGACCCTGATGAAGATCATGGCCGGACTCGACACCGATTTCACAGGCGAGGCCTGGGCCGCCGAGGGCGCCAAGGTCGGCTACCTCCCCCAGGAACCCGAACTGGATCCGAATCTGAGCGTGCGCGAGAACGTCATGCTGGGCGTCGCCGAGAAAAAGGCCAAGCTCGACCGCTTCAACGAGCTGGCGATGAACTACTCGGACGAGACCGCCGACGAGATGGCAGCCCTCCAGGACGAGATCGACAGCCAGAACCTCTGGGATCTGGATGCCCAGATCGATGTCAGCCTAGAGGCGCTGCGCTGTCCGCCCGACGACGCCGACGTCACCAGCCTCTCGGGCGGCGAAAAGCGTCGCGTCGCGCTGTGCAAGCTGCTTCTCGAAGCGCCCGACATGCTGCTGCTGGACGAACCGACCAACCACCTCGACGCCGAAACCATCGCCTGGCTGCAACAGCACCTGATCGACTACAAGGGCACCATCCTGATCGTCACCCATGACCGCTATTTCCTGGATGACATCACCGGCTGGATCCTCGAACTCGACCGTGGCCGCGGCATCCCCTACGAGGGCAATTACTCCGCATGGCTGGAACAGAAGGCCAAGCGCCTTCAGCAGGAGGCGCGCGAGGACAAGTCACGCCAGAAGACGCTGGAACGCGAGCTGGAATGGATGCGTCAGGGCCAGAAGGCCCGGCAGGCCAAGTCCAAGGCCCGGATCAACGCCTATAACGACCTCGCCAACCAGTCCGAGCGCGAGAAACTGGCGCGCGCCCAGATCGTCATCCCCAACGGGCCGCGTCTTGGCTCGAAGGTGATCGAAGTCGAGGGCCTCAAGAAGCATATGGGCGACAAGCTGTTGATCGAGGATCTGAGCTTCTCGCTGCCGCCTGGCGGTATCGTCGGGGTAATCGGCCCCAACGGCGCGGGCAAGTCGACGCTGTTCAAGGTGCTGACTGGGCAGGAAGCGCCCGACGAAGGCACGGTCGAGTATGGCGACACGGTCAAGCTCAGCTACGTGGACCAGTCCCGCGACGACCTCAAGGATGGCGAGACGGTCTGGGAGGCGATCACTGGCGGCGCCGAGATCATCCAGCTGGGCGATGCGCAGATGAATTCGCGCGCTTACTGCTCCGCCTTCAACTTCAAGGGCGGCGACCAGCAGAAAAAGGTCTCGCTCCTGTCAGGGGGTGAACGCAACCGTGTCCACATGGCGCGGCTGCTGAAATCGGGCGGCAACGTGCTGCTGCTCGACGAACCGACAAACGATCTCGATGTCGAAACCCTGCGCGCACTCGAGGACGCGCTGGTGGATTTCGCCGGCTGCGCCGTGGTCATCAGCCACGACCGTTTCTTCCTCGACCGGATCTGCACCCATATCCTCGCCTTCGAGGGCGAGGCGCATGTGGAATGGTTCGAGGGCAATTTCGAGGATTACGAGGAAGACAAGAAACGCCGTCTCGGGCCGGACGCCCTTGAACCCAAGCGGATCAAGCACAAGAAGTTCGCGCGCTAGGCACCGCGTCGGCGGGATGTCCTCCCGCCCGCGCCCCCGCATCCCGCAGGCCGGGGTGCACAGCGGCATCTTGCTCCGCCCGGATCACCGGGAACTGGGGCAAGGCCGCATGGAGTTGATCGGGCGGCGCGCCGTCCGGCACCCGCCTCGACCAGTGGCCTGCCTCCCCGCGCCGACAGATTGACCGTGATGACGACGGATGCGCGCCCCGCGATCCTGGGCCGGATGTCGCATGACCTGGGCCACTCAAACCCTGACACGGTTAACGTCGCGTTACCGGCATCCCCACCGAATTCACTTGCCAGAACTGTGGGCATCTGTCATATGGCCCCTGCTAAGTTATTCTTTTTCGACCCACTGTCTCCCTTCAAACGGCGCTCAGTCAATCGATCCAGACGACGACGCCGGGCTGCCGCAATATCGTGGGCAGCATATATCTAGGAGACTACGGATGGCCAACGGCACCGTGAAATGGTTCAACACCACCAAAGGCTTCGGCTTCATCGCGCCTGAAACAGGCGGCAAAGACGTTTTCGTTCACATCAGCGCCGTCGAGCGTTCGGGCCTGACCGGCCTGGCCGACGACCAGAAAGTGACCTACGACGTCGAAGCAGGCCGTGACGGCCGCGAAAGCGCGACCAACCTGCAGCTGGCCTGAGGCCACTGACCGCCCAAGCGGCGACAGGTGAATGTTTTGGGGGCGGGCCAATGGTCCGCCCCCTTCGCGTGTCAGGGATGTTTTCCGGCACGCTCAGCCCGGCGTCACGGGGCCTTCCCCGCCTCCGTCATACTCGCCGCAGCTGATCCTGCCGCCGCTCTCAAGCCAGGCTCGTTCGTTCTCGCCGATCTCGTCCCCCGCATCCGGCTCGTCCTTCGCTGCCTGCTCGTCGTCGGGGCCGGACTCCCTGTAGCCCAGCCGTTTCTTCAGATGTTCATCCAGTTGCACCTCGCCCGCGATCTTCATCTGCGCCCATGTCGCCAGCAGCCGGTTGATCCGCGCCTGATAGCCCCGCCCCATTGCCCGGTAAAAGCGCACGACCGAGCGGTCGAGGTATAGCGTTACCTTCTGCTTTGCCTCCTCGACATCCAGATCGGCTTCCAGCGTGTGCCAGGCCTCGGGCACCTCGTCCTTGATCACCGAGGTGATCCAGCCGTCCCGATGCAGATGGATCAGGTTCTTCATCAGCCCTTCGCGTGCGATACGCTCGGTCTTGGTCATGCGCGGTGGCTGGCGGGTGGTCTTGCTGGTCATCGCCTGTCTCCTCTGGGCGCGAACAGCCTGCCGGCAAAAAGGTTAACAAGCCCCGACCCCACCGTGCGCCCGCACCGATGCGGTACCGACGGGATAAAGACGTGATACCGATGCCATGCCGGTCAGGATTTTTAAGCTGTCGCCGGGTTTTGATTTTTCCTTTTCAAAGTAAGGGGCTATACGTCCCCCTGTGCTAACGAGGGACCCAACCATGTTCGACCGACGTTTCTTCATCGGGGCGGGCTTGGCCGCTGCCAGCCTCCCCGCCGCCGTGCAAGCCTTTGAACTGGAAGAGAAATTCAAGCCGACCCAGGTGCGTGTTTCCGCCGAGTATCAACCCGGGCAACTTCTCGTGCTGCCGCGCGCCCATTTCCTCTACTTCGTGACCGCCCCCCGCCAAGCGATCCGCTACGGCGTCGGCGTCGGCAAAGCCGGCCTCCAATTCACCGGCACCGCCACCATCGACGTCAAGAAAAAGTGGCCCACCTGGCGCCCCACCGACGAAATGATCGAACGCGATCCGCGGGCCTATGGGCGATTCAAGGACAACGATTATGTCCAGCCTGGCGGGCCGCAAAATCCGTTGGGCGCGCGGGCGCTCTACCTGTTCCAGAACGGTCGCGACACCTATTTCCGCATTCACGGCACCAACGCCCCGCGCTCAATTGGCCAGTCGGTTTCGAATGGTTGCATCCGGATGCTGAACGAACACGTCAAGGACCTCTATGAGCGCGTTCCGATCGGCACCGTCGTCACCGTCATCTGACACCAACATCCACCGCTGAAAGCCGTGCGATCAATTCCGCAGCTTTCCTCTTGCAGGACGCATTGGCACGTTCCATATTCTTGGTGCGACGTTACCTCTATCGACCATCTGCTCCGACCACGGCTCAGTCACTCGATCTTGCTCTGACTTAGCCGGGCTGCCGCACTCGGGCGGGCAGCGAAAACCAAAGGAGAAATCGGATGGCCAATGGCACCGTCAAATGGTTCAACACAACGAAGGGCTACGGCTTTATCGCCCCTGAGGGCGGCGGCAAGGACGTCTTTGTCCACATTTCGGCTGTCGAGCGCGCAGGCCTGACCGGCCTTGCAGACAACCAGAAAGTGACCTTCGACATCGAAGCTGGCCGCGACGGCCGCGAATCCGCGTCGAATATCGCTCTGGCCTGAACGCTAAGCGATCTGACACCTGCGGGCCCCCTTCGGGGCCCGTTTTCATTTTACACGCGCCACCAGTTCGCTGACGGCAGGGCCAAGCGCCTCGACGATCCGCGCCACACCCTCGGAATTCGGGTGAATGCCATCGGGCTGAAAGAAGCGTCGCGCCTCGGCCGGATCATCCTCGTTCAGGCCGGCAAAGAAGTTCCTGAACAGAAGCGCATCATATTCCTGTGCGAGTTCGGGATAGATCGCATCGAATTCGGTCTTGTAGTCCTGGCCGTAATTGCCCGGTGCCGTCATGCCAACGAGCAGCACCTCGACACCCTCTGACTGCGCAGCTTTCAGGATCCGCTCAAGATTGCCGCGGGCCACCTCAGGCGCAATGCCACGCAACAGGTCGTTGCCGCCAAGTGCGACGATCATGCCGCCGATCTCTGGCGTCAGGCTCCAGTCGACACGCGCCGCCCCGCCTGCCGTCGTGTCCCCGGAGACACCACCATTTATCAGTTCCACCTCAATCCCGTTCTCGTCCAACCAACGATCGAGCTGCGGAACCAATCCTTCTTCCTCAGGCAGGCCGTAGCCTTGCGTAAGGCTGTCACCAAGTGCGAGCACCGTCACCGGGTCAGCGGCGGCAGGTGCTGCGACAAAAAGAAAGACGCCCGTGACCTTGCCCACCAGACGCCATACACCATATGACAGAAAGTTCTTTGTAATCAGGCGCAGCTGCATGACCGATCCCGTCCTTTCACTCAAAGACGCCGCGCTTTCGCTTCAGGGCAATGCGGGGCTGGTGAGAATACTCCACGGGATAACACTGGATGTCCAGAAAGGCGAAACGCTCGGCCTTGTCGGGCCATCAGGTTCCGGCAAGTCTTCGCTTCTCATGCTGATGGGCGGCCTCGAGCGAGCCAGTTCAGGGCAAGTCATGGCGCTTGGACATGATCTTTCCGCCATGAACGAGGATCAGCTCGCGCGGCTGCGGCGGGACCATTTCGGTGTCGTCTTTCAGTCCTTCCACCTGATTCCCACGATGACAGCGATCGAGAACGTCGCCGCGCCGCTGGAACTGGCCGGGCACCGCGACGCGTTCAAGCGCGCCGCCGAGGAGCTGGAGGCGGTCGGCCTGTCGGACCGGGCCGAGCATTACCCATCGCAACTTTCAGGTGGCGAACAGCAGCGCGTTGCACTTGCGCGCGCCGCCGCGCCCCGCCCTGACATCGTGCTCGCCGATGAACCTACCGGCAACCTCGACGGGGCCACCGGCGCATCGATCATCGAGCTTCTCTTCGACCTCAGCCGCCGACATGGCGCAACGCTGGTTCTTGTGACCCACGCGCCCGATCTCGCTGCGCGTTGCGACAGAGTGGTGGAACTGGTGGATGGGTGCCTGTCGGATATGGCCGGGTTACCTGCATGAGGCTACTCACGGCTATGCGCTTCGCCCGTCGCGAATTACGCGGCGGCTTGCGCGGCTTTCGCATTTTCCTCGGCTGTGTGATCCTGGGCGTTGCTGCAATCGCCGCAATCGGCACGGTGCGCGAGAGTATCACTGAGGGGTTGGCGCAAGAAGGTGCGATCCTGCTGGGAGGTGATGCCGAGATCGAGTTCACGTATCGCTTTGCGACCGCCGACGAGCGCGACTGGATGAATACCAAGGCCGAGCGCGTCTCGGAGATTGTCGATTTCCGCTCGATGGCAGTGTCGTCGGACGGCGAGCGGGGCCTCACGCAGATCAAGGCAGTCGATGACGCCTACCCCCTTTTGGGACGGATCGGACTCTCGCCCGATATGGCACTGGATCAGGCGCTTGCGGGGCAGGATGGCGTACCCGGCGCGGTGATGGACCCGCTTCTGAGCGCAAAGCTGGGGCTGGAACCGGGTGACAGGTTCAAACTGGGCACGAATGACTACGTTCTGAGTGCAGAAATCACCCGTGAGCCCGACAATGCGACGGCTGGTTTCAGCCTTGGCCCACGCACCATCGTGCGCACCGAGGCCCTCGACGGGTCGGGCCTGCTCGGCCCAGGAACGTTGTTTTCCACGCATTACCGCATGGACCTTCCAGCCGGTGCCGATCTGGCGGGTTTGCAACAGGAGGCCGAAGCCGTCTTTTCCGACAACGGGTTGCGTTGGAGCGATGCGCGCAACGGCGCGCCGCGCGTGGCCGAGTTTGTGAACCGGCTGGGGGCGTTCCTGGTGCTTGTCGGCCTCTCGGGGTTGGCCGTGGGAGGCGTCGGAATCTCGGCGGCGTTGCGGGCCTATCTGTCGACCAAGACCGAAACCATCGCCACGCTGCGTACGTTGGGCGCAGACCGGCAAACCATCTTCCTGACCTATTTCCTTCAGATCGGCGTGTTGGCCTGTCTGGGTCTTGTGCTGGGTCTGGGCCTTGGCGTTGGCACACCGATCCTGTTGGCGCCGCTCATCGAGGCGCGTTTGCCGGTGCCTGCGGTATTTGCGCCCTATCCCGGCCCAATGGGTGAGGCGGTGCTTTACTCGGTTCTGACAGTGCTGATCTTCACGCTCTGGCCGCTTGCACGTGCACAGGATATCCGCGCGGCAACCCTGTTTCGCGATGCGTTTGGTGCGGGCCGAGCGCTGCCGCGTTGGCCCTATCTGGTGACAATCACCCTGCTGACGGGCGGATTGCTGAGCGCGGCGACGTGGTTTTCCGGCAATCTCATGCTGACGATGTGGACGGCGGGTGGTATCGCCGGAGCCCTTGTAATGCTTGGCCTTGCCTCCGTCGCGATAAGACAGGCCGCGCGGCGGATGAAGACCGCGGCGCACGGGCGTCCCGCATTGAGTTGGGCGCTTGCCGCCATCGGCGGGCCGGGAAGCACCGCCGGTCCGGTGGTGCTGTCGCTTGGCCTGGGCCTCTCGGTGCTGGCCGCCGTCGGCCAGATCGACCAGAATTTGCGCAGCGCGATATCGCGCGATTTACCGACGCGCGCTCCGGCCTATTTCTTCGTCGATATCCAGAAGGACCAGATGCCCGGCTTCATGGAACGTCTGGAAAATGACCCGGCCGTGACCGGGATCGACTCGGCACCGATGTTGCGGGGGATCCTGACTCGGATCAATGACCGCCCGGCCAAGGAGGTCGCAGGCGGCCACTGGGTGATCGAGGGCGACCGGGGCATCAGCTATGCCGCGGCGTTACCCGAGCGCACCACGATCACCCAAGGCGAGTGGTGGGGTCCAGAATATGACGGGCCGCCACAGATCAGCTTCGCCGCCGAGGAAGCGGCCGAGATCGGGCTAAAGCTTGGCGACGTCATCACCGTCAACATTCTTGGCCGCGACATCAACGCGACACTGACATCGCTGCGCGAGGTCGACTTCTCGACCGCTGGAATGGGGTTCGTGATGGTCATGAACCCCGCCGCACTCGAGGCAGCGCCCCACACCTTCATCTCGACCGTCTATGCTGAGCCCGAGGCCGAGGCGGCGATCCTGCGCGATCTTTCCGCGCGGTTCCCCAACATCACCGCCATCCGTGTGCGCGATGCCATCGACCGGGTTTCGGGCATTCTGGCGGGACTGGCATCTGCGACGGCATGGGGCGCGACCGCGACCTTGCTAACAGGCTTTCTCGTGTTGATCGGAGCGGCGGCCGCGGACCAGACCGCCCGCACCCGCGAGGCTGCGATCCTCAAGGCAATCGGCGCCAGCCGCGCCCGCATTCTACAAAGCCTTGCGCTGCGCGCCGCGCTTCTGGGAGCGGCGGCGGGGCTTGTCGCGCTTGGTGCAGGGATCGCAGGCGGGTGGGCCGTGACCTACTTCGTGATGGAGACGGATTTCGCCGTCGCATGGGGTTCGGCGGTGATGATCGTCAGCGGCGGAGCGCTGATAAGCCTTCTGGCGGGTCTGGGCTTTGCGTGGCGACCGATGCAGGCGCGCCCAGCCCGCATTCTTCGCGCAAGGGAATAGCGCAGGCGGGCGGCCCGCTTGGCCCGCCCACCCGTTTTCGCTTACTCTGCCGCGTCAGCGTAGCTTTCCATCGGCGGGCAGGTGCAGATCAGGTGCCTGTCGCCATAGACATTGTCGACGCGGTTGACCGGCGGCCAATATTTGTCCACCCGGAAGGCGCCGGGCGGGAAACAGCCCTGTTCCCGGCTATAGGGGCGATCCCAATCACCTACCAGATCCTCGACCGTGTGGGGCGCGTTCCTGAGCGGGTTGTTCTCGCGGTCACTGCGCCCTTCCTCGATGTCGCGGATCTCCTGACGGATGGCCAGCATCGCATCGCAGAAGCGATCGAGTTCAGCCTTGGTTTCGCTTTCGGTCGGTTCGACCATCAGCGTCCCCGCAACCGGAAAGCTCATGGTCGGCGCATGGAAACCGCAATCTACCAGTCGCTTGGCGATATCGTCGACGCTGACACCCGCGCTTTTCTCGAAGGGGCGCGTGTCAAGGATGCATTCATGCGCCACCCGGCCCGAAGGTCCCTTGTAAAGCACGTCATAGGCGCCCTCGAGCCGCTTCGCGATGTAGTTGGCGTTCAGGATCGCGACCCGCGTCGCCTGGGTCAGCCCCTCGCCGCCCATCATGAGGCAATAGGCCCACGAGATCGGCAAGAGCGACGGCGAGCCATATGGTGCCGCCGAGACCGGCCCCTCGGTGCCGCCTGTCGCCGGGTGACCCGGCAGATGCGGCACCAGATGTTCCTTCACGCCGATTGGCCCCATGCCCGGGCCGCCACCCCCATGCGGGATACAGAAGGTCTTGTGCAGATTGAGGTGGCTTACATCGCCGCCAACATCACCGGGGCGCGCCAATCCCACCATCGCGTTCATGTTGGCCCCGTCGATATAGACCTGCCCGCCATGCTGATGCGTGATATCACAGACCTCGCGCACGGTTTCCTCGAACACACCATGAGTCGAGGGGTAGGTGATCATGCAGCCCGCCAGATTGTCGGCGTGTTGTTCCGCCTTGGCGCGGAAATCATCGAGATCGATATCCCCGTTCTCTGCGGACTTCACGGCAACCACGTCCCAGCCGACCATGTGGGCGCTGGCCGGATTGGTGCCATGCGCGCTCATCGGGATCAGGCAGATCTTGCGATGCCCTTCGCCATTGGCACGGTGCCAGGCCGCTATCGTCAGCAGGCCAGCATACTCACCCTGCGCGCCGGAATTGGGCTGCATCGAAATCGCCGCGTAACCAGTGATGCTGCACAGCTTGGCGCTCAGATCGTCGATCATCTGGCGATAGCCCGCCGCCTGATCATTCGGCACGAACGGGTGCAGCAATGAAAACTCGCGCCAGCTGACCGGCATCATCTCGGCGGCGGAATTGAGCTTCATCGTGCACGAACCAAGCGGGATCATCGCACGATCGAGCGCCAGGTCGCGATCCGCGAGGCGGCGCATGTAGCGCATCATTTCGGTCTCGGCCCGGTTCATGTGAAAGATCGGATGCGTCAGGTAATCCGACGAACGCAGCAGGCCGTCGGGCATCCGGTATTCGGCGGTGAAGTCGCGGTCCTCCATGACGATCCCGAAGGCGCGCCAGACCGCTTCGATCGTGGCCGGACGGGTGCGTTCGTCAAGCGCGATGCCGATCTTGGTGTCGCCGACGCGGCGCAGGTTCACCCCCTCGCGCACTGCCGCCTGAAGAACGCCGCGTTGCAGCAGACCCACATCGACGGTGATCGTGTCGAAGAACGCGTCCGGCTCCACATGAAAGCCCGCCGCCTCGAGCCCCTTGGCAAGGCGCACCGTTTTCCGGTGGATGCGCTGCGCGATCGCCTTGAGGCCTTTGGGTCCGTGAAACACTGCATACATCGACGCCATGACCGCCAGAAGCGCCTGCGCGGTGCAGACGTTGGAGGTGGCTTTCTCGCGGCGGATATGCTGTTCGCGGGTCTGCAGCGCCAGCCGGTAGGCCCGGTTGCCGTGGCTGTCGACCGATACCCCGACCAGACGCCCCGGCAACGCGCGTTTATAGGCTTCCTTGGTGGCCATGTAGGCGGCATGCGGGCCGCCATAACCCATCGGCACACCGAAGCGCTGTGTCGAGCCTACGGCGATATCCGCACCCATTGCGCCCGGCTCCTTGAGAAGCGTCAGAGCCATCGGATCGGCAATCACGATGCCGATCGCCTTCGCCTCATGCAGGGCCGCCATCTCGCCCGAAAAGTCACGCAGATGCCCGTGTGTGCCCGGATACTGGAAGATCGCGCCGAACACCTTGTCGGCTTCCAGATCTTCGGGCGCGCCAACAATGATCTCGATGTCCAGAGGCGCGGCGCGCGTGCGCATGACGGCGATGTTCTGCGGGTGGCAGTTTTCATCCACGAAGAACGCTTTCGCCTTGGATTTCGCGACCCGCTGCGCCATCGTCATCGCCTCGGCTGCGGCGGTGGACTCATCGAGAAGCGAGGCATTGGCGATCTCAAGCCCGGTCAGGTCGCTGACCATGGTCTGAAAGTTCAACAGCGCCTCAAGCCGCCCCTGGCTGATCTCGGGCTGATAAGGCGTATAGGCGGTGTACCAGGCGGGGTTTTCGAGGATGTTGCGCTGGATCGCGGGCGGCGTGACCGTTCCGTGATAGCCCTGACCGATCAACGAAATCAAAACCTTGTTCTTCCCGGCGACCTTGCGCATGTGATGCAGCAATTCGCGTTCGGACATAGGCTTGCCGAAATCCAGCGGATCCTCCTGACGGATCGACTTTGGAACGGTGTCGTCGATCAGCGCCTCGAGGTCATCCACCCCCAGAAGGTCCAGCATCTGCGCCATTTCCTCGGGCGAGGGGCCGATATGGCGGCGGTTGGCGAAATCATACGGCAGGTAGTCGATCGGCTCGAAAGGCATGGTCTGTCCCTTTTCATATCATCGGCCAAGGGCGCGGCCGAGCGGCCGCCCCGACATGTTGATCAGGATGCAGCGGCCAATGCCGCCACGGCAGGGCGTGTCAGCCTATGAAATCCTTGTAGGCGTCCTCGTCCATGTATTCGTCCATCTGCGAGGGATCGCTGGCCTTGATCTTGAAGAACCATGCTTCGCCCAGAGGGTCGGAATTCACCTTGCCAGGGTCGTCGGCCAGCGTCTCGTTGATTTCGATGATCTCGCCATCCACGGGTGCAAGGATATCGCTTGCGGCCTTGACGCTTTCGATCACCACGATGTCGTCGCCCTTGGTGACCTGGGTGCCCACTTCCGGCAGTTCCACGAACACCACATCGCCAAGCTGCTCGCTGGCATGTTCGGTGATTCCCACTGCCACCACGTCGCCATCAGCGCGCAGCCATTCGTGTTCTTCGGTGAATTTCATATGTCGCTCTCCCCTGAAGTCAGCGTTTGAAATTGGCCGGGGTGAATGGCATTTTCGCCACCTTCACCGGCATGCGTTTTCCACGCACCTCGCCATACAGCATGGTGCCGGTTTCGGCCATCTCGGATGGCACGTAACCCATCGACATCGGCGCACCGATCGTCGGGCCGAAGGCACCAGACGTCACACGCCCCAGCGGCGCGCCGCCCTCTTCCCGAGCGTATAGCTCGGTGCCCTCGCGCATCGGCGCTCGCCCCTCGGGACGCAGCCCCACGCGGCGACGCGATGCGCCGCTTTCAAGCTGCTCCAGAACGACGTCCGCGCCGGGAAAGCCGCCAGCGCGCGCGCCGCCATTGCGGCGCAGCTTCTGGATCGCCCAGGCCAGCGCGGCCTCGACCGGCGTCGTCGTGCTGTCGATATCATGCCCGTAAAGGCAAAGCCCCGCCTCAAGGCGCAGGCTGTCGCGCGCACCAAGGCCGATCGGCTCCACCTCGTCATTCGCCAGCAAGGCGCGGGCCAAGGCCTCGGCGTTTTCATTCGCGACGGAAACCTCGAACCCGTCCTCACCGGTATAGCCAGACCGGGATATCCAGAGCTCTCCATAATCGCTATCCAGAACCGCGACATCCATGAACCGCATGTTACGCACATCCGGGACCAGGGCGCTCAACACCGCCTCGGCGCGCGGGCCCTGAAGCGCCAAGAGCGCGCGGTCGGTGATCTCCTCGACCTCGCAGCCCGGCATCCCGGCGCGCATGTGGGCGATATCGGCTTCCTTGCAGGCGGCGTTGACCACAACAAAAAGATGATCGTCCCGATGCGCGATCATCAGATCATCGCCTATCCCGCCCGCCTCGTTGGTAAAGACCCCGTAGCGCTGACGCCCCTCTCCGAGCCCAAGGATATCGACCGGCACAAGCGCCTCGAGAGTAAGCGCCGCGGCGTCGTAACCACCCTCGGCGCGCACAATGACCTGCCCCATGTGGCTGACATCGAACAGACCCGCCGCCGCGCGTGTGTGCAAATGTTCCTTCATCACCCCCAGAGGGTATTGCACCGGCATGTCATAGCCCGCAAAGGGCACCATCTTGGCACCCAATTCCAGGTGCAGGGCATGCAGCGGCGTCCTGCGCAGCGTGTCGCTCATCGGGATCCTCCCAAAATGGCGCCAGTTTGACCACGGTATCAATCCGGCATCGTCCATGCACGACCCATTCGGCCCGTGCCTCGATGCCCCCTCTGTCCTTGCGCCTGAGATCGCTATCCCTTCGGCGGGCGCATCGCGTGCACCACTCTCCAGAGTTTTCAGTGTCGAAACGGTCCCTGTCGCCTGAGAGTTTCCGGGGCGGTTGCTCCTTCGGCACCGGCGTGGCCGGTTCTCCCGTTTCGAATGCTGGCTACGCTAGTATACCGAAACCCCGGTTTCAAGCCTGTTTCACGCAGGTGAACGGGGTAAAGATCGCCCGCAACGGATCGTTGTTGCAGACCAGTGCATCAAGGGTGACCGTGTCCAGATGGGCGTAGAACGCCTCGGCGGCGTCGGCGATGGCCAGACGCAGACGGCAGGCTTCGGTCAGCGGGCAGGTATTGTCCACATCGGCAAAACACTCGGCGATCGGCACGTTCGATTCGAGCTGGCGAAAGACGTCGCCGATCACGATCTGATGCATCGGCCGCGCCAGGGCGATCCCGCCACTGCGGCCCCTTTGGGTATGCAGGAATCCCAGTTGACCCAAGCGGTTTATCACCTGCGCCAGATGGCTTTCCGAGGTGTTGCAGCGCGCCGCGATTTCGGACTTCGTGACCAGGCGTTCGGAACAAGCCGCGCAGAACATGAGGACGCGTACAGCGATGTTGGTGCGTTTCGTGATGCGCATGAACTTCTGGCCCGTTGCTTGAATTCGCACCATCGTGGCGGCAAATAGGACCTTGCAACATGACTCAGATCAAGGGATGCGAAGATAACATCCATGACGGATACATATTTCTTCGGCTATGGCAGCCTGGTCAATCGCGAGACGCATGATTTCGCCCAAACCCATTGCGCAAGACTGCGCGGCTGGCGGCGGGTGTGGCGCCATACCAGCCTGCGCCCGGTCGCCTATCTGACCGTCGTGCCCGACGCGACCACCGAGATCGACGGGCTGATCGCTGCCGTTCCCGGCCATGATTGGGCCGCGCTGGACGAGCGCGAACGCGCCTATGACCGTGTCGCCGCCGCCCATCAGGTCAGCCATGCCTTGCCTCATCTGCCCGAGATCGCGCTCTATACCATTCCCGAAGGTCGTCACGACCCCGCAACCGAGACCCACCCGGCGCTGCTCAGCTATATCGATGTCGTGGTGCAGGGCTATCTGCGCGAGTTCGGCGAGGCAGGGGCGCAGCATTTCTTTGACACCACCGATGGCTGGGACGCGCCGGTGCTGGACGACCGCGCCGATCCGGTCTATCCGCGTCATCGCCGCCTCACTGCAGACGAACGCGCCTTCGTGGACGACCAGTTGCACGCGCGCGATATCCGCCTTCTGCGCCGCTGAGCGCTCTGTTTACTGGACCGGCGCGCGCGCCTGGGGCAAGCTGCGGACAACCGCACAGGAAACCAATGACCATATCGAAGGCTGCCTCGAAACCCCTCATGATACTGTTGCGCGCTTTTCGGCGGCTATGGGTGCGCGTGGCGTTGATGGCGCTGCTGGCCGTAATGGCCTCGGTTCTGGCGGCGCTGCTCGAGGATGTAATCCCGCTCGCGATCAAGGACCGCGTCAAACCTGATGCGGTCTTGCCGGTGTTGACGATCCTCGCCTCAAGCATGCTGGCAGTCAGCACATTTTCCCTCAATGTCATGGTTTCTGCCCACAACGCCGCCGCATCGCAGGCGACCCCGCGCGTGCATCGCATCCTGCTGGCGAATACCACGACGCACACCGCACTGGCGACCTTCATCGGGGCTTTCGTCTACGCTCTGACGTCGATCATCCTGTTCAAGGCGCAGCTGCACGGGCCGGGCGCCTCGGTCACGATCCTGGGCGTCACCGTGGCTGTGGTGGTTCTCGTGATCCTTGCGATGCTGCGTTGGATCGACCACCTGAGCGAACTTGGCAGCATGGAAAACAGCCTGCGCGTGACCGAAGACGCGGCCCGCGGCAGCCTCATGCAGAGTCGTGCCGCCCCCGCGCTTGGCGCGCGGGTTCTGACAGATGAGACAGTGATGCCCCAAAAAGCCGAGCCGATCCGGGCGCCGTGCTCGGGCTATCTTCAGTTTCTGGACCTTCGCAAGCTGAACGGCATCCTCGAGAAAGAAAACGCGACGGTGTATTTCCACATCGTGCCCGGGGATCCCATCCTCGTCGATCGGGCGGTTGCACATGCAGCGGGTCTGACGGCCGAGCAGCGCGAGCAGGTGCAGGCCTGCCTCACGATCTCGGACACGCGTTCGTTTGAACAGGACCGCACTTTCGGCCTTCTGGTTCTGTCCGAAATTGCCGCGCGCGCGCTGTCGCCGGGCGTGAACGATCCCGGCACCGCTCTCGATGTGATCAACCGTCAAGAACGTCTGCTCTGGGACTGGGCGCGCACGCCCCCCGAGGACGCGCCGCCTGCATATGACCGGATCTTCGTGCGACCAGTGGCGGCGGCAGAGCTGATCGAAAACGCCTATGGCAGCATCGCCCGCGACGGGGCCGGCACGATCGAGGTCGTCGAGCGGCTTCTGAAAGCGCTGGAGACCTTGTCGCAAGGCCCGGACATGGCACTGGCCAAGGCCGCCCGCGACATGGCCGGCCACGCGCGCAGCCATGCCGCAGAGGCTCTCCCGCTTGCCAGTCAGCGCGAAAGGCACATCGCCTCGCCGACCGACAAGACGCCTTAACCGCGCGCCTTGATCTTCTGCAGCAATGGCAGAACCTGAGCCATCTCCGGTCCGTGGGGCTGCCCGGTCAGCGCCTTGCGCAGGGGCATGAAAAGGCCCTTGCCCTTACGGCCCGTCGTCTCTTTCACATCGGCGGTCCAGGTGCTCCAGGTGGTGTCATCGAACGGTCCTTCGGGCAGCAAGGTCATGGCATGCGCCACGAACTCGCGGTCCTCGTCCTCGATCACCGGCTCGGCGCCATCGCGGAACATCGCCCACCATGCCGGCAGATCCCTGAGCGTGGTGATGTTCTCGCGCGTGACCGTCCAGAAACGCTCGGCCAGATCATCGGGCACGCCGATCGCGGCAATCTCGTCGCTGACTTCGTCATAGCTGCGCTCGTGCAGCAGGCGGGCGGTCAGCGGGAACAGGTCATTCACGTCGAACTTGGTGGGCGCAGAACCAAAGCGGGCGATGTCGAACCCTTCGATCAGCGCCGCCATATCAGTGCGCAATTCCACCGGGTCGGCCGACCCGAGCCGCGCCATAAAGCTGAGCAGCGCCATCGGCTCGACACCTTGCGCGCGCAGGTCGCGCAGGCTGAGCACGCCAAGGCGCTTCGAGAGCGACTCGCCCTGAGGGCCGGTCAGCAGAGAGTGATGCGCGAAATGCGGCACCTGGCCGCCAAGCGCCTTGATGATCTGGATCTGCGTGGCGGTGTTGGTCACATGGTCCGAGCCGCGCACGACGTGGGTGACGCCCATCTCGGTATCGTCCACGACCGAGGCCAGCGTGTAGAGCACCTGGCCATCGCCGCGGATCAGCACCGGGTCACTGACACTGGCGGCGTCGATCGAGATATCGCCAAGGATGCCGTCGTCCCATTCGATCCGCTCGTGATCCAGCTTGAAGCGCCACACGCCATTGCCACGCTCGGCGCGCAGCGAGGTCTTTTCCTCATCCGAAAGGGTCAGCGCGGCGCGGTCATAGACGGGCGGCTTACCCATGTTGAGCTGCTTCTTGCGCTTGAGGTCAAGTTCGGTCGGGGTCTCGAATGCCTCGTAGAAACGGCCCAGTTCACGCAGCTTGTCGGCGGCCTCGGCGTAGCGGTCCAGCCGTTCGGACTGGCGCTCGACCCGGTCCCAGTGCAGGCCCAGCCATTCGAGATCCTGCTTGATCGCGTCGACATACTCTTCCTTCGAGCGTTCGGGATCGGTGTCGTCGATGCGCAGGATGAACTGCCCGCCGGCCTTGCGGGCGATGAGAAAGTTCATCAGGGCGGTGCGCAGGTTGCCCACATGGATGTATCCGGTGGGCGACGGTGCGAAACGAGTGGTCGTCATGGGTTTCTCCTGGTTCGCGTGGGCCATGTCACAGCGCCGCGCGATTGTCCAGATTTCACGGTCCGGGCCATGTTTCGGGCGATGTATCACTTTGACGTGAAAGCACGCGCCACGGGGCGCTGTCGCATTATGATCGGGTCATATCAACAAGGAGGATTCGCATGTCACGATCAATGATTACTCGACGGGCCGTCCTGGCGTCAGGTGCGGCACTGCCATTGGCGGCGGCTTCGGCCGGTGCGGTGCAGGCGGCGGCGCCGATGATGGGCAGCGGCATGTCGCGGTTCAACCGCGTGGGGCTTGGCGGATTCGAGGTCACGACGATCCTTGCCGGGACCACGCCACGCCCGGACCCGCATTCGATCTTCGGCCTGAATGTCGGCCAGGACGAGTTCGCCGCCGCCTCGAAAGAGGCACGCATCCCCACTGACGTGGCGCAGTTCTTTTTCACGCCGACCGTCGTCAACACCGGTAACGCATTGATATTGTTCGATACCGGGCTCAATGCCGAGGGCACGACGGCGGCCCTGGGCGAGGCCGGATACAGCCCCGATCAGGTCGATGTGGTGGTGATTACCCACATGCATGGCGACCATATCGGCGGGCTGATGAATGGCGATGCGCCGACCTTTCCAAATGCCAGATATGTCACTGGTTCCAAGGAGTTCGACGCCTGGGCGGCGATGGAGAACGAAGGGTTCGAGAGCAAGGTTCGCCCGCTGGCCGAGAAGATGGAGATGCTGGAGGACGGCGGCAGCGTCGCGCCGGGCATCACTGCGATGGCCGCGTTCGGCCATACGCCGGGGCATATGACCTACATGCTGGAGAGCGAAGGCAAACAACTTCTGGTGGCGGCGGACTTTGCCAACCACTACGTATGGTCGCTTGGCTACCCGGATTGGGAAGTGAAGTTCGACATGGACAAGGGGGCGGCGGCGGCCACGCGGCGGCGTATCCTGGAGATGCTGGCCGCTGAAGAGATGCCCTTCATCGGCTATCACATGCCCTGGCCGGGGATGGGATATGTGGAGGCGAAGGGCGACGGATTCCGCTATGTTCCGACCAGTTACCAGTTGATGCTGGAGGGGTGACGAACGGGATTTATCACCGATATACAATGGTTTATGATGCATCTCATGCAGCATGAACCAAGCATATCCGAGTTCGAGACAATGGCCCGCGATACCGTCGCGGGCCTGCCTGAACCATTCCGAAAGGCGGCGCTGGAGGTGGCGCTGCGGGTGGTGGACTGGCCCGCGCACGACATGCTGCAAGAGCTCGGAATGCATGATCCGCTGGAGCTGACGGGGCTATACGAAGGCATTCCGGTGACGGAAAAATCCTTTATGGATCAACCATATGGCCCCGATACCGTTTGGCTGTTCCGGCGTCCCATCCTGGCGGAATGGCGCGATCGGGGGACTGTCGAGATCGCCGATCTGGTCGCGCATGTGACAATCCACGAATTCGCCCACCACTTCGGCTGGTCGGACGCCGATATCGCCAGCATCGACCGCTGGTGGGAATGAGCCGCGCGGAGCGTACAAAACGTCCGTTTTGTACGCCGGTTCTGTACCGAAATCGGGATGCTGCGCGAAGATTACGTACAAAACCGCGATGACGCGAAAAATCGCCCGCTGCGCACCCCTCGCCCACCATTTGTTAACCACCCTGTGTTCTTCTGCCTGCATCAGAGGCGAGACAGGAGGTCAAGCATGACAGACAGGCACGCGGTTCATTCCAGTGGCGGCAGGTCGACGTTCCATTCGATCCGCGCGGGAACGGGCGTGGCCCCTTCGGCCACTTTCGGGTCCGAGCTGTATCCGGTGAGGCGCAGGAACTCGCCCTCGATCACGCCGCTTGCGGTGTTGCCCTCCATCGAGAACGCGGTGAGCGTTCCGTCACCGCCATCGGCCCCCATCGCCATCGGCGCGTCAAAGCCCTGATCGTCGAAGACCTCGGCCGAAAGAAAGCGCATGTCGCCGGTGCTCTTTTGCAAGGTGATCTGCACCATGGGGCTGCCGGGCGTGCCATCGGGCTTAACCACCCGCCCGACGGCATTGACGGTCAGGTAGCTGCCCATGATCATCTTCTGCTCGGCGTAGCCGCGCTGTTTTTCCGTATCGAAGGGAATCACCATGTCCAAGGTTTCATCGCCGAGCTGCACGGTCATGGTGCCCATGGCGGTATACCTGTCGGCAAGGTCGGCGGCGAAGGCGGGCGCGGCGATGCACAATGCCGCGATGGCGGAAAGGAAACGGGTCATTGGAAATCCTGTGTGCGGTCAGTTCAATGGGCCGAGCATAACATCGCAAGGGCGCGCCGACAAAGATCGCTTGCGCCGGGGGGCGACACGGGCGGATATCCGTCACCCATGCAGATCGCGCGAGGTCGACTTTCGGGCCTGTCGGCCAGTCATGAGCGATCCGCGCGCAGCTGCCCGCCATCTGTTCGGGGAGCAGACCCGTATCAGGGATGGCGAAGCCGGGTTTAGCGAGATGATGCGGCGCCGTCCGGGTGGCGCGGTGCATATCTGTGCGGCCGGGGATGACGCGACGGGCGGGCGAAGCGCGAAAGGCGCGCTCTGTATCGGGTGGCTCAGGCGCAGGCCCCTACCCCAAACGACGCGTCGGGCAAGCCGCCCGGACCCGGGCGGCCGGGTGACGTTTTCTCAGCTATCGTCGCGCCAGCGGTTGGCGATGGGATAGCGGCGATCCAGCCAGAAGGCGCGTTTGCTGAGCCGCGTGCCGGGGGCGGACTGGAAGCGTTTGTATTCCGAAATATAGAGCAGGTGCTCGACCCGCTTGGCATCTTCGCGCGCATACCCGGCGGCGACGCAATCGGCGATCGAGCCGTCCTGATCGACCAGAATATCGAGGATGCCATCCAGCACCGGATAAGGCGGCAGGCTGTCCTCGTCACGCTGATCGGGGGCAAGCTCGGCGCTTGGCGGGCGCTCGATGATGCGCTGCGGAATGACCGCGCCTTCGGGGCCGTGCATCCAGTCGCGGTGATGCGCGTTGCGCCAGCGGCAGGTTTCAAAGACACGGGTTTTATACATATCCTTGAGCGGGTTATAGCCGCCCGCCATGTCCCCGTAGATGGTCGCGTAACCGACCGCCACCTCGGATTTGTTGCCGGTGGTCAGGAGCATCTCGCCGAACTTGTTGGAGATCGCCATCAGCAGCAGGCCACGCAGGCGGGACTGGATGTTTTCCTCGGTCACGTCGGGTTTCTTGCCCTCGAAAAGCGGGGCGAGCGTGCCGGTGATGGCGGCGCGGCCCTCGGCAATGGGCACGAAATCGTAGCGGCAGCCCAGGTTTCCGGCCAGCGCTTTGGCATCATCCAGCGAGGCTTGCGAGGTATATTCGGAAGGAAGCATCACGCAGCGGACGTTCTCTGCGCCCAGCGCATCGACCGCCACCGTTGCCACCAGCGCCGAATCGATCCCCCCCGACAGGCCCAGCAGCACCTTGGAGAACCCGGTCTTGCGCAGGTAGTCGCGCAAGGAAAGCACCATCGCATGGTAATCCTGCTCGGTCGGGCCGGGGATCGAGGCCAGTGGCGCCTGTTCGATGCGCCAGCCATCGGCGCCGCGCGTGAGGTCGATATGGGCGAGCGATTCCGTCATCACCGGCATCTGCAGCGCCAGTTCGCCGCCCGGATTGAGCGCGAAGCTGGCGCCGTCGAACACCTGGTCGTCCTGACCGCCCACAAGATTGAGGTAGATCAGCGGCAGCCCGGTTTCGACGACGCGGGCGACCATGAGCTGATGACGATGCGCAAGTTTCTCGCGGTAATAGGGCGAGCCATTCGGGACCAGCAGGAATTCGGCGCCGGTTTCGGCGAGGGTTTCGCAGACATCCTCGAACCAGCTGTCCTCGCAGATCGGCGAGCCGATCCGCACGCCGTTGATGGCGTAGGGGCCGGTGACATGGCCCTGGGTGTAGATGCGTTTCTCGTCGAACACCGTCTCGTTGGGCAGGTGGTGCTTGAGGACGCGGGCGGCAATGCGCCCGCCCTGAAGGACATAATAGGCGTTATAGAGCGCGCCACCCTCGAGCGCGGGGCCGCCGATGGCCAGCGCAGGCCCGTCGGCGCAATCGCGCGCAAGGGTTTTGACGGCGGCGATGGCGGCCGTGTGAAAGGCCGGTTTCATCACCAGGTCCTGGGTGTTGTAGCCGGTGATGAACATCTCGGGCAGCGCGACAAGGTCGGCGCCGGCCTCGCGGCCTTCGCTCCAGGCGGCGCGGGCACGCGCGGCGTTGCCCTCAAGATCGCCCATTGTGGGGTTCCATTGCGCGAGCGTCACGCGAAACCGGTCGGCCATGCCATGCCTCCTGCTTGCATTGCGGCCATGATTTAGCAGATCGCTGCGCGAGGGAAAGCCGATTTGGGCAAAACACGTTGTCAGCCCCGCGAGGCTCCACTAGATTCCGGGCGGTGCGCTGGCGCGCGAAACTGGGGATTCTGGGGCCGATATGAGCTTTTCACTGAGGGATGCGACGATCGCCGCGATGATGCTGGCCGGAGGTGCCGCACTGGCGCAGGACGGCGAGGTGCAGACCAAGCAATATGACGATGGCGGCATCTACGAGGGCACGTTCAGGAACGGACTGCAGCATGGCACCGGCACCTACACGCTGCCCAATGGCTATGAATATTCCGGTGAATGGGTCGATGGCGAGATCCGCGGCCAGGGGGTTGCGCGCTTTCCCAACGGGTCGGTCTACGAGGGCGAGTTCGCCAAGGGCAAGCCCGAGGGCGTGGGCAAGATCGTCTTCGCCGATGGCGGCACCTATGAGGGCGACTGGCTGGATGGCAAGATCACCGGCCAGGGGGTCGCGGTCTATGCCAACGGGGTGCGCTACGAGGGCGGTTTCCGCAATGCCATGCATCACGGCAAGGGCCGCATGGAAAGCCCCGGCGGCTATGTCTACGAGGGCGACTGGGTCAATGGCGTCAAGGACGGCGCGGCGCGGATCACATACCCTGACGGCGCGGTCTACGAGGGCGAGGTGAGCCGCGGGGCGCGCCACGGGCAAGGCACGCTGACCATGCCCGACGGGCTGATCTACGAGGGGCGCTGGCAGGACGGGCAGATCGACGGCACCGGAAAGCTGATCCAGCCCAATGGCGATGTCTATGAGGGTGACCTCGTGGCCGGGCGGCGCGAGGGCCAGGGCCGCGTGACCTATGAGAACGGCGATGTCTACGAGGGCGCGTTCGAGGATGACCGACGCCACGGCCAGGGCGTGTTCACGGGCACCGACGGCTATCGCTACGAAGGCTCCTGGAGCGCGGGCAAGATCTCGGGCCAGGGGCGCGTGACCTATCCTGACGGTTCGGTCTACGAGGGGGCGTTCCGCGACGATCTCGCCAATGGCGAGGGCAAGATCACCTATCCCGACGGCTCGACATACGAAGGCGAATGGCGTGGCGGCGTGATCGACGGCCAAGGCCGGGCCACGTATCCCAACGGCGTGGTCTACGAGGGCGAGTTCGAGAACGCGCGCAACCACGGCCAGGGTGTCATGACCTATGCCGATGGCTACCGCTACGAGGGCCAGTGGAAGGACGGCCAGCGCGAGGGCATGGGCACCGCCACCTATCCCGACGGCACCGTCTACGAGGGCGCGTTCCTTGACGGCCAGCGCCACGGCCAGGGCAAGATCACCATGCCCGACGGCTTCACATACGAAGGCGAATGGAAAGAGGGCGAAATCTCGGGCCAGGGCATCGCCACCTACACCAATGGCGATGTCTACGAGGGCACGTTCCTCAAGGGCAAGCGCCAGGGCGAAGGCACGATGCGCTATGCCACCGGCGAAGAGGCGAGCGGCACCTGGGAGGACGGCGCACTGGACAAGCAGACCGAATCCGCCCCCGCCGGTGACACGCCGGAGCCCGCCGACACGCCCGACGCGCCAGAGGCCGAACCCGAGGCCCCGGCCACGCAGAGCGACTGACGCGCCCCGGCTTCATCTGGCGGAAAATACCTCGGGGGAGTCGCGGCCCCGGGCCGCGGCGGGGGCAGCGCCCCCCCCTGCCCGCTCAGACGGTCTCGCCCCGGTCGAGCCGCTCCAGAACCCGAGCGGCCCCGTCCAGCACAGAAGCGCGGCGGGTCTCGTCCATGCGCTCCCATGTGCGATAGATCGGCCCCATGCGCGGATTGCGCGCGAAGCGCTCGCGGTGGCGGATCAGGAAATCCCAGTAAAGCAGGTTGAAGGGACAGGCCGTCGGGCCGGTTTTGTCCTTCACCTTATAGGCGCAGCCGGCGCAGTAATCCGACATCCGGTCGATGTAATTGCCCGAACTCACATAGGGTTTCGAGGCGATGATGCCGCCATCGGCGAACTGGCTCATGCCGATCGTGTTGGGGGCCTCGACCCACTCGAACGCGTCGATATAGACGGAGAGATACCATTCATGCACCTGGGCCGGGTCCACCCCGGCCAGTAGCGCGAAGTTGCCGGTCACCATCAGGCGCTGGATATGATGGGCATAGGCCAGATCGCGGGTCTGCACGACGGCATGGGAAACACAGTTCATATGCGTCTCGCCGCCCCAGAACATCGCGGGCAGCGCGCGGTCATGGCCCAGCGCGTTCTGCGCAGTATAATCGGGGCCTTCGCGCAGGTAGATCCCGCGCATGTATTCGCGCCAGCCGATGATCTGGCGGATATAGCCTTCGGCGGCATTGATCGGAACGCGCCCGGCCTGCCACTCGGCCTCGACGCGCTGACATATTTCCAGCGGCCCGAGCAGCCCCAGATTGAGATAGGGGGAGAGCAGCGAGTGATTGAGAACGGGATCGCCCTCGAGCATCGCATCCTGCGTGTCGCCAAATCCCGCCAGTTGATGCCGCAGGAAATGATCGAGCGCCGCCAGCGCATCCGCGCGCGTCGCCCCGTAATGAAACGGCAGCAGCGTGCCGAAATTGTCGCCAAAGCGCGCGCCGACCAGGTCGAGCACCTCTTGCGTCATGGTGTCGGGTTCAAAGCGCAGCGGCGCGGTGCGGAAAAGGTCCGGCGCGGCGGGTTTGCGATTGTCGTGGTCGAAATTCCACTTGCCGCCCGCTGGCGCGTCACCCTCCATCAGAAGACCGGTCTTGCGGCGCATCATGCGATAGAACCACTCCATGCGCAGCTCCTTGCGCCCCTCGGCCCAGTCATCGAATTCGCCGGACGAGGCGATGAAGCGGTCATCGGGCAGAAGCGTCACCGAAAGCGGTGCGTCTTCGAGTGCGCGGATCAACCGCCATTCGCCGGGGGTTGTGGCAATCACCGTGCTGGCGTCATGCGCCCCGGCGCGGCGCAGCAGCTCGCCGGTGATCGACCCCGAGGAATCGGGGTCGTCCAGCCTTGTGTAAGCCACCTGCCAGCCGTCGCTTTCCAGTTCGGCCGCGAAATGACGCATCGCCGAGAGAACGAGCGCGATCTTCCTGGGGTGATGGGGGACATAGCCGGTTTCATCCGCCACCTCCGCCATGACGATCAGGTCATGCGCCTTGTCGGCGGCGGCAAGCGCCGAGAGACCCGCGCTCAGCTGGTCGCCAAGCACCAGAACAAGGCGCTTCACCACGGCACGGGCTTCCCGGCCCAGTCGAAGAACTGCCCGCTCTGGGCCGGGGTCAGACCGTCGATCACGCCCAAGAGGTTGTTTGCCGCCTCGGGCGCGGGGACGGTCGGGTGATTGCGGGCATAGCGCGCCGTGAGGGGTGTTTCCACGGTGCCGGGATGGAGCGCGACGCAGATGGACTGGCGGTGCGTGCGGCCGAGTTCGATCGCGCCGGTATGGACGATCTGGTTCAGCGCGGCCTTGGCGGCGCGGTAGCCATACCAGCCGCCGAACCGGTTGTCGCCGATCGACCCCACCCGCGCCGACAGCGCCGCAAAGACCGCCCGCCGGTCGCGCGCCAGAAGGCGCGGCGCGTGCTTGAGCACCAGCGCGGGGCCGATGGAGTTGAGCGCGAACTGGTCGGCCAGCGCTTTCGCGTTCAGTTCCTTGAGGGACTTCTCGGGGCGCTGGCCGTCGATCTCGAGCCCGCCGGTGGCGACGAAGATGAGATCGAAAGGACCGTCAAGCGGATCAAGCGCGGCGCTGATTGAGTCCTCATCCGTCAGGTCGATCCCGTCATGACGGCGCGAGAGCGGGGTCACGGCGACCCCGCGCGTCTCGAGCGCGGCGCTGAGCGCGGTGCCGATTCCGCCCGAGGCGCCGATGATCAATGCGTTTTCCATGCGCGCCAGATAGGCTGGCAGTGATACGCTTCAATGGGGGACGCAGTGGATTCGGGGGTTTTCAAGGCGCGTCGCGATCCCTATAGTTCGTTCCATGATCAAGCAGGACCATATCTCTTTTCCCGTGACGCCCCGCCAGGCGGGTTGCGTTCGCGTCCTGCTGCTCCTAAGCCGCCTCTGAGCGTGCCGATCCGGCGCGACCGCTCAGAGGATGTGCCTTTTCGCGCCTTTGGCTTAGGACAATGAACGAGATTCGACATGACAGACCAGACCAAGACCGTATCGCCTGAAGCGGACAAGGATGTATCGCCCGAGGCGGGCAAGGATCGCGTGGTGATCTTCGACACCACCCTGCGCGACGGCGAACAATCCCCCGGCGCCACCATGACCCACGAGGAAAAGCTGGAGATCGCCGGACTTCTCGATGACATGGGCGTGGATATCATCGAGGCGGGGTTTCCGATCGCTTCCGAGGGCGATTTCCGCGCCGTCAGCGAGATCGCCAAGCGAGCGAAACAGGCCACGATCTGCGGGTTGGCGCGTGCCCATATCAAGGATATCGACCGCGCCTGGGAGGCAGTGAAACACGCCGCCAGCCCGCGTATCCATACCTTCATCGGCACCTCGCCGCTGCACCGCGCGATCCCCAATCTCACCCAGGACGAAATGGCCGAGCGCATCCATGAAACGGTGACCCATGCGCGCAACCTGTGCGACGATGTGCAATGGTCGCCGATGGATGCGACGCGCACCGAATGGGATTACCTGCGCCGGGTGGTCGAGATCGCGATCAAGGCGGGCGCGACCACGATCAACATTCCCGACACGGTGGGCTATACCGCGCCGGTGGAAAGCGCCGACCTGATCCGCCGCCTGATCGCCGATGTGCCGGGCGCCGACGAGGTGGTCTTTGCGACCCATTGCCATAACGACCTGGGCCTTGCCACGGCCAATGCGCTGGCCGCGGTGGCGGGTGGTGCGCGCCAGATCGAATGCACGATCAACGGGCTGGGCGAGCGCGCCGGCAATACCGCCCTCGAAGAGGTGGTGATGGCTCTGAAGGTGCGCGGCGACATCATGCCCTTCTACACCCAGGTGGACAGCCGCAAGATCATGAACATCTCGCGCCGGGTCGCCACGGTCAGCGGTTTCCCGGTGCAATACAACAAGGCGATCGTGGGCAAGAACGCCTTCGCCCATGAATCGGGCATCCACCAGGACGGGATGCTCAAGAACGCCGAGACCTTCGAGATCATGCGCCCGGCGGATGTGGGGCTGGCCGAGACCAGCATCGTGCTGGGCAAGCATTCGGGTCGCGCGGCACTGCGCGCCAAGCTCAAGGACCTGGGCTATGAGCTGGCCGAGAACCAGCTCAACGACATGTTCGTGCGCTTCAAGGAACTGGCCGACCGCAAGAAGGAGGTCTATGACGAGGACCTCATCGCGCTGATGCGCGCCGGCGAGGACGAGGCGACCGACCGCCTTGTCATCAAGTCGCTGCGCGTCGTCTGCGGCACCGGCGGACCGGCCGAGGCCGAGCTGGTGATGGTCATCGACGGCACCGAGAAAAGCGTGACCGGAACCGGCGACGGCCCGGTCGATGCGACCTTCAAGGCGGTGCGCGAGCTGCATCCCAACGACGCGCATCTGTCGCTCTACCAGGTGCATGCGGTGACCGAGGGCACCGACGCGCAGGCCACCGTTTCGGTGCGGCTCGAGGAAGAGGGCAATATCGCCACCGGCCAGTCGGCCGATACCGATACGGTCGTCGCCTCGGCCAAGGCCTATGTGAACGCGCTCAACCGCCTGTTGGTGCGGCGTGGCCGCCTGGGCGAGGACAAGCGCGAGATCAGCTACAAGGACGTGAGCTGACCCGCCCTGCCCGCTGACAGCGAAAGACCCGGCCACAGCGCGTGACCGGGTCTTTTCATGTCTGGCCCTGCATGGGGGCTCTGCCCCCGTCGCGCGCAGCGCGACTCCCCCGGGATATTTCGCAACAGAAGAAGACAGCCCCGGCCCCTTCTTCTGTTCTAAAATATCCCGGGGGGTCCGGGGGGCTGGCCCCCCGGCGGGTCCCGCAGGGAAATCCCTTCAGGCGGATTCGGGTTCGGATTCGGCTTCGTCGGCCCATTCCCAGGGGCGGGTGAAGCGGCCGAGCACATGGGCGAGCGCCTCTTCATCGGTGGACGCGCTGCGGTCGATCTGCGCCACGAGGCCGCGTTTCTTGGAATCGATCACCTGTGCGACGCGTGCGTCGATCCCGGCTTCGGCGAGTGCGGCGTCATAGATGCGGGTGATGGCGCGTTTGCGCAGGTCCGGCTTGAACACCTTGCCGACCGCCGTCTTGGGCAGTTCGTCGAGGATTTCGACGTGTTTGGGAATGGCGGCACGTTCATGGACATGGACCTTGCAATGCGCCAGCAGCTCCTCGGCGGTGACGCTGGCGCCGTCCACGAGCTCCACATAGGCGCAGGGCAATTCGCCGGCATGGGCGTCGGGCTGGCCGATGGCTCCGGCCATGGCGACATCGTGATGGGCCATCAGGGCCTCTTCGATGTCGGCGGGGTCGATATTATGGCCGCCGCGGATGATCAGATCCTTGGCGCGGCCCGTGATCCAGAGATAACCATCGGGGTCGATCCGGCCCAGATCGCCGGTGCGCAGATAGCGCTCGTAATGATAGAGGTCCGCGTTCTTGGCGGCCTCGGTATAGGTGTTGCCGGCATAGACGCCGGGATTGGAGATGCAGATCTCGCCGACCTCGTCGGTGGCGCATTCCACCGGCGCGCCCGACGCATCGGTCTTGAGGATGCGCACATCGGTATAGGGGAAGGGCACGCCGACGGAGCCCACTTTCTTCTGCCCCTCGGGCGGGTTGCAGGAGACAAGGCAGGTCGCCTCGGTCAGGCCGTAGCCTTCGATCACGGTCATGCCGGTGGAGGATTCGAAGCGCTTGAACAGTTCGAGCGGCATCGGCGCCGAACCGGAAAACGCGTTCTTAACGGTCGAGATATCGGCATCGACCTTGCGCTGCATCAGCGCCGACACCGCGGTCGGCACGGTGATCACGAACGTCGTCTGCCAGCGTTCCAGCAATTTCCAGAAATTGTCGAACACGCCGTCACCGCGATAGCCTGCCGGCGTGGGAAAGACCACATGCGCCCCGGACTTGATCATCGCCATCAGGATGACGTGGCAGGCAAACACATGAAAGAGCGGCAGCGGGCACATCACGCTGTCTTTCTCGGTGAAAAGAAGGGTGTGCCCGAGCCAGCCGTTATAGACCATGCCCGAATAGCGGTGCTGCGCCACCTTGGGCATGCCCGTGGTGCCGCCGGTGTGGAAATAGGCCGCGACGCGGTCCTCTCCGCCATCGTCGAAGCCGAGCGTCACCGGATGCTTGCGCATCTCGGCGTTGAAGCATTTCACGTCGGCATGATGCTTGCCCTGAACCTTGGGACGGATCAGCGGCACGATCCAGCTTTTGGGCGGGGTCAGGTAGCGGTTGAGGTCGATCTCCAGGATCGTGTGGACGCGTGGCGCGTGGCGCACGGCCTCGGCGGTTTTCTGGGCGATGTCGGTTTTCGGGAAGGCCTTGAGCGTGACCACGACGCGGGCATCGGTTTCGCGCAGGATGGCGCCGATCTGTTCGGGTTCGAGCAGGGGATTGATCGGGTTGACGATCCCGGCGATGGCCGCACCGATGGTGACGATGGCGGTTTCCAGCGTATTGGGCAGGACCAGCGCGACGACGTCGCTCTCGTTGATCCTGAGATCGCGGAACAGGTTTGCCGCGCGGCAGACCTGATCGTGGAACTGCTGCCAGGTCATGGTCTGCGCGGGGTCGCTCGCGCCCGAGAGAAGCTGGTAGCTGACGGCCGGGCGATCGGGGAAGGCATCCACCGTTTCGCGCAACATCTGGTAGAGCGTCTCGGGGCGCGGGCGCGCCTCCCAGCTCATCTCGTTCTCGATCGCAAGCGCGTCCTGGCGCGAGGCAAAGGTCATGTGGTCGTTCCTCCCCGATCCCGGCCTCGTTTCAGGCCGGTTCCTTCTCCTGGCGGGCAGGATGGAAGGGATTGACGCGCAGCGCAAGATTTACGCTGCGTTTCGGCGCGCGGGTGCCGCCGCGCGCCGAAACGATACGGGATATCAACCCTGAGGCGTGAGGCATTCGGCCATTGCGCCCGCCATCGCGCGCAGCAACGCCGGGTAGTGATCCGCGCCCGGTTCGAGGCCGATACCGATCGGGTCGAGTTCGCGCACGGGGACGGCATCGCCGAAGACCGAGCCGATGAGGGCGGTGTTGAACTGCGGTTCGGAGAAGACGCAGACCGCGCCCTGTTCCTGAGCCAGCGCGCGCAGTTCGACCAGCCGCGCCGGGCCGGGATCGCTGGCGTCGCTGATGGAGAGCGCACCCGCGGCGGCGATGCCGAAGCGGTTCTCGAAATACTGGTAGGCGTCGTGGAACACGAGGAAGGGGCGATCCGCCAGCGGGGCGAGACGCGCGGCGATCTCTTCGCTCAATGCGGCGAGTTCGGCCTGACCGGCGGCGGCGTTGGCGGCGTAGAGATCGGCGTTCTCGGGATCGAGCTCCGAGAGTTCGCGCGCGATCAGGTCAAGCCAGAGCGCGGCGTTCTGCGGGTCGAGCCAGGCATGGGGATCGGGACCGGCATGGGAGTGGTCATGGCCGTCGGCGTGGTCATGCCCCGCATCGGCGTGATCCTTGTCTCCCTCGTGGTCGTGGTCTGCCTCGTGGTCATGATCCTTGTGGTCGGCGTGGTCGTCGTGGCCTTCCTCGTGGTTATGGTCCTTGTGGTCGTCGTGGTCGTCATGGCCCGCTTCGTGGTCGTGATCTTTGTGATCATCGTGGCCCTCGCCCTCCGCCGCGCCGTGGTCGTGATCGTGGTCATGCGCGGCGAAGCGCGGGTCGATGCGGCCCGGCAGAATCAGGGTTTCGGGGGCGGTGAGCAGGCTGAGGTGGGTGGCCTCGGGGGCCAGTGTCTCGATCGGGTCGACGAGCCAGGGTGTGAGCCCCGGCCCCATCCAGACCACGAGATCGGCCTGTTCGAGCGCGCGTGCCTCGGAGGGGCGCATGGCATAGCCGTGCGGCGAGGCGCCGGGGCGGACGATCACTGCGGGCATTTCATCCGCTCCCACCCCGTCGAGCACCCGCGCCACCAGCGACTGGACCGGTGCGATATCGGTGGCGACACGGGGCGATTCGGCGAGGGCCGGGAGGGCCAGGGGCAAGAAAGCGGCAAGCGCGGCGGCGGACAGGCGCATCGGGATCTCCATGTGATAATATAACATTTCCGCTGCTTGATAATTGTAATTCTATAACATATCAACCCTGCAAAGCAGGAGACCCAGACATGGATGCCATCGGATTTGAAACCCATGACCACAAGGGCTGCATTCGCGCCGGGCTGGAGCGGGTGGAGCGCACCTGTGCCGAGCGGGGACTGCAGCTGACGCCGGGACGCCGGCGGGTTCTGGAATTGCTGCTCGAGGGGCACCGGGCGATGGGCGCCTACGAGATCCTCGACATCCTGCGCGAAGAGGGCGCCGGGGCGCAGCCGCCGGTCGCTTACAGGGCGCTGGATTTCCTGGTCAGCAACGGGTTTGCCCACAAGATCCAGAGGCTCAACGCCTTTATCGCCTGCATGCATCCCGGCGAGGACCACACCCCCGCCTTCCTGATCTGCCGGGGCTGCGATGCGGTGGCGGAGGCCCATGCCGACCCTGCCAGCGGCCTGCTGGGGAGGGCAGCGCGCGAAAGCGGCTTTGTCATAGAACAGGCGGTGATCGAGGCGGTCGGGCTGTGCCCGTCCTGCACGGAGGCGGCCGCATGAGCCTTGTGGAGACGCGCGGGCTGACGGTGCGCATCGGGCGCAACCGCATCCTGGACCACGTGGATTTCGCCATCGAGAAGGGCGAGATCGTCACCATCGTGGGGCCGAACGGGTCGGGCAAGTCGACGCTGTTGCGCGCGCTGATCGGGGCGGTTGCCCCGAGCGAGGGCGAGGTGACGCGCGCGCCGGGTCTGCGGATTGGCTATGTGCCCCAGAGGCTGCATATCGACCCGACGCTGCCGATGACGGTCGGGCGGTTCCTGAGCCTGCCGCGCCGCCAGAGCGCGGTGGATCTGCGCATGGCGCTGGAGGCGGCCGGGCTGCCGGATCTGGGCGGGCGGCAGATGGGCGATCTGTCGGGCGGGCAGTTCCAGCGGGTGTTGCTGGCGCGGGCCTTGATGGAAAAACCCGACCTGCTGATCCTGGACGAGGCGACGCAGGGGCTGGACCAGCCGGGTTCGGCGGCGTTCTACCGGCGCATCGAGGAGGTGCGCCAGGAGATGGGCTGTGCGGTGCTGATGGTCAGCCACGAGCTGCACGTTGTGATGAGCGCGAGCGACAGGGTGGTCTGCCTCAACGGGCATGTCTGTTGCGAGGGCCAGCCCGAGCATGTGGCCCAGGCCGAGGAATACCGCGCGCTGTTCGGCAGCGGCACGCAGGGGGCGCTGGCGCTTTACCGGCACGATCACGACCACGAACATGCGGGATGCGTCGGCGGTCATGACCATGCGCATGACGGGTGCGGGCATGGTCATGACCAGGAACACCAATACGGGGCGACGCGATGATCGGCGCATTGATGGACGATTTCCTGATCCGCGCGGCGCTGGCCGGGCTGGGCGTGGCGCTGGCGGCGGCGCCGCTTGGCTGTTTCGTGGTCTGGCGGCGGATGGCCTATTTCGGCGATGCGACTGCACATGCCTCGATCCTCGGGATCGCGCTGGCACTGGGATTCGGGATGTCGGTCTTTGCCGGGGCGCTGGTGGTTGCGCTGGCAATGGCGATGGCGGTCTCGACCCTGTCGGGGCGCGGCGTGGCGATGGATACGCTGCTGGGGGTGCTGGCGCATTCGGCGCTGGCCTTCGGGCTGGTGGCGGTATCCTTCCTGCAGGGCGTGCGCATTGACCTCATGGGCTATCTGTTCGGCGATATCCTGGCGGTGAGCAAGACCGACCTCGCGGTGATCTGGGGCGGTGCCGTTCTGGTGGTGGCGCTGCTGGCGTGGCGCTGGCAGGCGCTGCTGACGGCGACGCTGAGCAGCGACCTGGCGCAGGCGAGCGGGATCGACCCGCGACGCGAGCAGCTGGGCCTGACATTGGCGCTGGCGGTGGTGGTGGCGGTGGCGATCAAGGTGGTCGGGGTGCTGCTGATCGCGGCGATGCTGATCATCCCCGCCGCCGCGGCGCGCCCGCTGGCGGGCACGCCCGAGCGAATGGCGGCGGTGGCGGTCGGACTGGCGGCACTGGCGGCGCTGGCGGGGGTCGAGGGCTCGTTCGTGCTGGACACGCCGACGGGGCCGACGATTGTCTGCGTGGCGGCGGCGATCTTTGCGCTGACCAGCAGCTTGGCGGCGCTGCGGCGGACCGTGGCGCGGCGCTGAACCTGACCTGAAACAAGGCCTGAAAGGCTCCGGGATGCGACATGCTTTCACGGTGTGTCTTTGCTGTTGACTAATTTTGTCGGAAATGGAATGGAATACCCTATGAATTCACTCGGTTTTCAGGAGGCTCCAAGAGACCATGACCAGAACCATCACCCGCAGCTTCATCGCCGCGTTTGCGCTTTCGGCCACGGTCGCCCCGGCGCTGGCGCAGGAAGTCAACATCTACTCCAGCCGCCACTATGATTCCGACCAAGCGCTGTTTGACGAGTTCACCAGCCGCACCGGCATCACCGTGAACCGGATCGAAGCCAAGGCGGACGAGCTGATCGCACGCATGGAGGCCGAGGGCGAGAACAGCCCCGCCGACGTTCTGCTGACGGTCGATGTGGGCCGCGCCGCCCGCGCCGAGGAAGCGGGCGTGCTGCAGGCGTATTCGTCGGACGCGGTAGAAAACCGCATCCCGCCGCACCTGCGCGACCCCGAGAACATGTGGTTCGGCGTGTCCCAGCGCGCGCGGATCATCTTCTATTCCAAGGAGCGTGTCGAAAACCCGCCCAGCACCTACGAGGAGCTGGCCGATCCCGCATGGAAGGGCAAGGTCTGCATCCGCTCGTCCTCGAACATCTACAACCAGTCGCTGCTGGGGTCGCTGATCGAAGCGCATGGTGAGGACGCCGCCAAGGAATGGGCAGCCGGCATCGTCGAGAACATGGCGCGCGCACCGCAGGGCGGCGACACCGACCAGCTGCGCGGTATCCTGTCGGGCGAATGCGACGTGGCTGTCGCCAACCACTATTATTTCCTGCGCGGTTATGAGCAGGAGGTCGAGGGGCTGACCGACGGGATCGACAATATCGGGTTCGTCTGGCCCAACCAGAGCGGGCGCGGCGCGCATGTGAACCTGTCGACCGCTGCGAAGGCCGTGCATTCGCCCAATTCCGAGAATGCCGACAAGCTGCTGGACTTCTTCACCAGCGATTTCGCGCAGCAGCACTTTGCCGGGCAGAACAACGAGTATCCGGCCGTGAGCGGCGTGCCGCTGGACGAGGATACCGCGCGGCTGGGCATCTTCATCCCGGACACGACGACGAACACCGCCTCTTATGGCGACAACGCGAAGGCGGCGCAGGCCATCTTCAACGAGGTCGGCTGGGACTGATCGCGCCTGACGGCTGAACGAGATCGCCCCGCGCTGTTGCGCGGGGCTTTTTCGTTCCTGCGGATGGTCGGAAGGCGGCGTTTGACGCCCAACCGGCGCCCTACTCTGCCGCGCTCTTGAGGCTGGCCATGAGGTTGTGGAACTTCTCGCCCTGGACGGCGACGTGCTTGTGCAGGGTGTCGCCCGCGCGCGCGCCGTCGCCCTGTTCGAGCGCGGCGACGATGGCCTCGTGTTCGGCCATCGATTGCGCCATGCGGCCACGGAACCCGAGCTGTTTGCGGCGAAAGGGCTTGAGCCGCTTATGGAGCTTGGTGGTTTCCTGTTCCAGGAATCCGTTGCCCGATTGCTGGTAGATGATTCTGTGGAATCGCTCGTTCTCGGTATAGTAGCTGTCGGAGTCGCGGGCCTCGACGGCGGCACGGCAACGGGCGTTGGCATCGCGCAGGTCGGCCAGAGCGGCGTCGCTGATGCGGCGCGCGGCGAGGCGCCCGCAGGCGGCTTCGAGTTCGGCCATCACCTCGAACATCTCGATCAGTTCCACGGGGCCGGGTTGGCGCACGAAGGCCCCTCGCCGGGGGATGAGATCGACGAGACCCGACAGCGCAAGGCGTTGAATCGCCTCGCGAAGTGGTGTGCGCGAAACGCCGAACTGATCGGCGAGGCGGACCTCGTCCAAGCGCTGGCCATCCTGGAAGGTGCCGTCGAAAATCAGTTCTTCCAACTGGACCGCGATATGATCGGCGCGACGTTGCTGCATGGGGGAGAACTTTAGCAGGAGTTTTCTGCGATGCAATATGTCGCTTCTTGTATACAAAACGGTTGACTTGAAAAACATGACGCACGTAGTCTTGCCGGACATCCCCGGCGCTGCCGGGGCAATGCTTTGGGAGGAGACTATGAAAACAATGCTTAGAACCGCCGTGGCGGCCGCGGCGCTCATTTCGGTGGCCGGCCTGGCGCAGGCGACCGAGCTGCGCCTGTCGCACCAGTGGTCGAACAACGACGTCCGTCACAAGGTTGCGCAGATCGTCGCCGACGAGGTGGCAGCAGCCGATGTGGATCTCGACATCAAGATCTTCGGATCGAAATCGCTGTTCAAGCCGCGCGAGCAGTATACGCCGCTGAGCCGCGGGCAGCTTGACATGACGGTGCTGCCGCTCAGCTATGCGGGCGGGCAGCAGCCGGCCTATAACCTGACGCTGATGCCGGGACTGGTGAAAAACCACGACCACGCCGCACGCCTGTCCGCGAGCCCCTTCATGGAGGCGCTGGAGGCCAAGATGGCCGAGGATGACGTGATGGTGCTGGTGCATGGCTACCTCGCGGGCGGTTTCGCGGGCACCGAGGAGTGCCTGACCAAGCCCTCGGATGTCGAAGGCAAGCAGATGCGCGCCGCCGGGAAGGCGTTCGAGCAGATGCTGGCCGGGGCGGGCGCGTCGATCGCCTCGATGGCCTCGTCCGAGATCTACAACGCGATGCAGACCGGCGTTCTGGACGCGGCGAACACGTCTTCCTCGTCCTTCGTGTCCTACCGGATCTACGAGCAGGTCAAGTGCTATACCCCGGCCGGGGACGTGGCGCTGTGGTTCATGTACCAGCCGCTGCTGATGAACAAATCCACCTTCGAGGGGCTGACCGAAGATCAGCAGGCGGCCCTGCTAGCCGCCGCCGAGAAGGCCGAGGCCTTCTACCTGGAAGAGGCCAAGAAGGAAGACGCCGAGTCGGTCAAGGTGTTCCGCGATGCGGGCGTCGAGATCGCCGAGATGTCGCAGGAGGATTTCGAGGCCTGGCGCGCGCTGGCGACCGAGACATCCTACAAGGCCTTTGTCGAGGAAGTGCCCGACGGGCAGGCCCTTCTGGATATGGCGCTGGCCGTCGAATAATCTGACATCCGGGGCGGCGCAGATACGTTCCGCCCCGGATCCCCGACCAGATCACATGCATGAGGGAGGCAGTCATGGCCGTTCCAAACTCGGCAGGCGCAGCGCGCACGGGCCGAAATCCGTTCCTGCGCGCGGTGGCCGCGATATCCACAGTGGCGGGATGGTGTTCGGCGGCGATGATCGTCTCGGCGGTGGGCATCACCTGCCAGATGATCTTTATCCGCTTCGTCCTGAACGGATCGACGATCTGGCAGACCGAGGCGGTGGTTTACCTGATGATCGCGGCGACGCTGATCGGGCTGCCTTATGTGCAGCGGCTGCGGGGCCATGTGAATGTGGACCTGTTTCCGCTGATGCTGCCGATGCGGGCGAGATTCGCGCTGGCGACGCTCACGCTGTCGCTGTCGATCGCCATCATCGCGGTGATGCTGTTTTACGGCTATGAATTCTGGCATTTCGCCTGGGATCGCGGCTGGCGTTCGGACACGGTCTGGTCGGTCAGGCTGTGGATTCCCTATCTGTCTATTCCCGTCGGTCTCGCGCTGTTGCTGTTGCAACTGGTCGCCGACCTGATCGCGATGATGATCGGCGTGGACAAACCCTTCGGACTGGAGGACGCCTGATGGATCCGCTTCTTCTTGGCGCCCTTGTCGCGCTGGCGACGATCATGGTGCTGTTTTCGGGCGTGTCGGTGGCGATCGGGCTGCTGATCGTTTCGGCCGGTTTCCTGATGATTTTCGACGGGCTGCGGTCGCTTGAGCTGATGCCGGAGCTGTTGTTCGGCAAGCTGGACAATTTCGCGCTTCTGTCGATCCCGATGTTCATCATCATGGGCGCGTCGATTTCGTCGACGCGGGCGGGCGCGGACCTTTACGAGGCGCTGGAACGCTGGCTGACGCGGGTGCCCGGGGGCCTGGTGATTTCCAACCTCGGAGCCTGCGCGCTGTTCGCGGCGATGTCGGGATCGAGCCCGGCGACCTGTGCCGCCATCGGCAAGATGGGCATCCCCGAGATGCGCAAGCGCGGCTATCCCGACGGCGTTGCCGCAGGGTCGATCGCGGCGGGGGGCACTCTGGGCATCCTGATCCCGCCATCGGTGACGATGATCGTCTACGGGATCGCCACGGAGACCTCGATCGGGCGGCTGTTCCTGGCGGGCGTCATTCCGGGGCTGATGCTGGTCATGCTGTTCATGGCGTGGTCGCTTTACTCGACATGGCGTTCGGGCGCGCAGGCGGTGCTGAGCGCCGGGAATTACAGCTGGCGCGAGAAATTCGAGATCCTGCCGCGTGTGCTGCCGTTCCTCGCGATCATCCTGGGTGTGCTCTACGCAATGTATGGCGGTGTGGCGACGCCTTCGGAGACGGCAGCGGTCGGCGCGCTGCTCTGCATGGTTATCGCGATGGTGATCTACAAGCTTTGGGACCCACGCCAGCTTTGGGTGGTGCTGCGTGACAGCACCCGTGAAAGCGTGATGATCCTGTTCATCATCGCCGCCGCGGGTGTGTTCAGCTACATGCTGTCGTCGCTGTTCATCACCCAGTCGATCGCCGAGTGGATCGGCACGCTGGAGGTGAACCGCTGGGTGCTGATGGGGGCGATCAACATCTTCCTGCTGATCGCGGGTTTCTTCCTGCCGCCGGTCGCGGTGATCCTGATGGCCGCGCCGATCCTGTTGCCGATCATCACCACCGCCGGTTTCGATCCGATCTGGTTCGCGGTGGTGCTGACGATCAACATGGAGATCGGACTGATTTCGCCGCCGGTGGGCCTGAACCTTTATGTGATCAACGGGATCGCGCCGGATATCTCGCTGCGCACGATCCTGACGGGATCGCTGCCGTTCGTCGCCTGCATGGTGATCGCCATCGTGTTGCTGTGCCTGTTTCCGGGGCTTGCGACATGGCTTCCGGATGCGGTGATGGGGACGGCGCGATGACCTTGCTTGCGGATCTTCTGTCGACGGTGTTCGAGCGGCGCTATCGCCCCTTTGCGCTGCGGCGTCGCGGCACCCGCCCCCTGCCCGATCTGGCCGATGAGCTGGTGGGCGCGGCGGGGGAGACCTCGGGCGTCAGCCTGGCGACCGAAATCCTGTCGGGTTTCGGCGAGATGGATGACGACGAAAAGCGCGCGTTCTTCAGCCATCTGGCCACCGAGATGAATATCGACCCCGAGGCGGTCCGGACGGCGCTTGACGCCTATGAGCAGGCCCCGTCAAAGGCCACCTATCGCGCCTACATGGCCGCGGCAGAACCCCGCCGCCAGGAGCTGATCCGGCGCCTGAACAGCCTGCCCGGCGCAACACGCGCGCTGGTGGAGATGCGCGCGGACCTGTTGCGGCTGGGGCGCGGCACGCCGGAGCTGGAGGCGCTGGACCTCGATTTCCGGCATCTGTTCGCATCATGGTTCAATCGCGGCTTCCTGGTGCTGCGGCCGATCAACTGGGAAAGCCCGGCGCATATCCTGGAGAAGATCACCCAATACGAGGCGGTGCACGCGATCCATAGCTGGGACGACCTGCGCCGCCGCCTGGAGCCGCAGGACCGGCGCTGTTTCGCCTTTTTCCACCCCGCCATGCCCGACGAGCCGCTGATCTTCGTCGAGGTGGCGCTGACGCGCGGCACGCCGGGATCGGTGCAGGCGCTGCTGACAAGCGAGCGCGAGACGCTGCGCGAGGACGAGGCGGATACCGCCGTGTTCTATTCGATTTCCAACTGCCAGGCGGGTCTGGCCAGCATCTCGTTCGGCAATTCCCTCATCAAGCAGGTGGCGGCGGACCTGTCGGCCGGGCTTCCGGGGCTGAAGACGTTCGTCACGCTGTCGCCGATTCCGGGGCTGACCCGCTGGCTGGACTCCGAAGGGTATGAATGGCAAGGGGCCAGCAGCGAGCAGATGCGCGCATTGGCGGCCCACTACCTGCTGAATGCCAAGCTGGATAACGGCGATCCGGTCGACCCGGTGGCGCGGTTCCATCTGGGCAATGGTGCGATCGTCCACGCCGTGCACGGCGAGGCCGACACATCCGAGAACGGGCGCAAGCAATCGGGGGGCACAATGGTGAATTACCTTTACGATCTGGCCAAGGTCGCGCAGAACCACGAACAATTCGCAACGACGCGGCAAATGGTGGCGACATCGGAGGTCCGATCGCTTGCCAATTCCGCCACTCTCGTTAAGGCCGAGGATTCCTGAAACCATGGCAAATATTCTTTACGACAAGCTGATGGGCAAACATGCCGGCAAGGCCACACCTTTCCTGTATCTGCCCGATGGCGGGGTCATCACCCATGCGCAATTCCTGGCGCGCGCGGCGCAGCTGGCCAATGCGATCACCGGAATGGGCCTCGCACCCGGAGACCGGCTGGCGGTACAGGTCGAGAAATCGCCCGAGGCGCTGGCGCTTTATGCCGCCTGTGTGCAGGCCGGGGTGATCTTCCTGCCGCTCAACACCGCCTATACGGTGAGCGAGCTGGCCTATTTCATCGAAAACAGCGGCGCGCGGCTGATCGTCTGCGACAGTGCGAAGAAGGACTCGGTGGCGCCGATGGCCGGGCCGCTCGATGCGCGGGTCGAGACGCTGGACGCGGACGGCACCGGCAGCCTTATGGAGGCGGCGCAAGACCAGCCCGAGACATTCGAGACGGTGGCGCGCGGGGCCGATGACCTCGCCGCGTTCCTTTACACCTCGGGCACGACCGGGCGCTCGAAAGGGGCGATGCTGACGCAGGGCAATCTGTTGTCCAATACCGAGGTGCTGGTCGATCACTGGCGTTTCAGCGGCGATGACGTGTTACTGCACGCGCTGCCGATCTTTCACACGCATGGCCTGTTCGTGGCGACCAACATCATACTGGCGACGGGCGGGGCGATGATCTTCCTGCCGAAATTCGATGTCGATCGGGTGATCGAATGGCTGCCGAAGGCGACGACGATGATGGGCGTGCCGACCTTTTACACCCGTCTGCTGGACGATGCGCGTTTCACCGGCGATCTGGTGGGGCATATGCGGCTGTTCATCTCGGGTTCGGCGCCGCTATTGGCGGAAACCCATGTGCAGTTCGAGGAGCGCACCGGGCATCGCATCCTGGAGCGCTACGGGATGACCGAGACCAACATGAACACCTCGAACCCCTATGACGGCGAGCGGCGCGCGGGCACCGTGGGTTTCGCCCTGCCGGGGGTGGAGCTGAAGGTGACGGACCCCGAAAGCGGCAAGACCCTGGAGCAAGGCGAGATCGGCCAGATCGAGGTGCGCGGGCCGAACGTGTTCAAGGGGTATTGGCAGATGCCCGAAAAAACCGCCGCCGAGCTGCGCGAGGACGGGTTCTTCATCACCGGCGACCTGGGGCGGATCGACGAGGATGGCTATATCCATATCGTCGGGCGCAACAAGGATCTGATTATCTCGGGGGGATACAACATCTATCCCAAGGAGATCGAGCTGTTGCTGGACGATCAGCCCGGCGTGCTGGAAAGCGCGGTGATCGGCGTGCCGCATCCCGATTTCGGCGAGACGGTTCTGGGGGTCCTGGTGCCCGAAAAGGGCCGTGAGCCCGACCCTGACGCGATCATGGAGGCGGCAAAGGCGTCGCTTGCGCGGTTCAAGCATCCGCGCAAGCTGGTGGTGATGGAGTCCCTGCCCCGCAACACGATGGGCAAGGTGCAGAAGAACATCCTGCGCGACACCTTCAAGGATATGTTCGCGGCCTCATGAGGCAGGGCGCGGACTGGCCTGAGAGGGTGCGCGCCGCGCAACGCGCGGGCGTGAGAGCCAGGGCACGAGCCGCCATGCCAGCAGCGCGAACGATGTCGTCCAGAGCAGCGCCGAAAGGGCGATGCCGTCAAGCCCGCCAAGGTTGAGTGCATCCCCGGCAAGGCGCGCCAGGGCCGCCAGAGGCAGAAGCACGAAAGCGACCGTGAGGCCGCGCCCCGCCACCATCTCGCGCCCGGTATGGCCCATCGTGGCGCGCATCATCACCGCGACGGTCATCCCCCCGACCGCGCCGATCCCGAACAGATGCGCCGGTGCCGCCATCGCGGCCAGCCCGAGAGCCGTGGCGCTGACGGCGATGAAACCGGCCGGGATGCCGAGATAGGCCACATGCAGCATCAGAAGAAGCGGCGAGCGCCATGTGGCATGCCCGCGCCAGCGCGCAAGTCGCGCCACATGCAGGAGCGCCGCCAGAACGCCCAGCGCCGCCGCAGCGAGGGTGAAGGGCGCGAAGATCCAGGTCAGCAGGGCAAGCACACCCGTGACAAGGCAGACCGCATCGAAACGGTTGAACGGCACCGGGAGGCGCGCGGCCCCGTGCTGTGCAAGCCAGTTGCGGGTGAAGCTGGGCAGGATGCGCCCGCCGATCAGCATGATCAGGAAGACCAGCAGCGCCAGACCCAGCCGCCGCCCCAGATCGGCGGTCCCGGCGGTCATGACCTCGGCGTGATAGAGGATATTCGCGGCCCAGAGCAGGGTCACGGGCACGAGAACCTTGAGATTTCGCCAGTTCTTTCCGGCCATGATCTCGCCCGAGACCATCGCCACGACCGCCAGAAGGAATGCCTGGTCGATCAGCAGCACCGCGGGCGAACCCAGGGCAGCGCCCCCGGCCAGCACGACACGCCCTGCCAGCCAGATCGCCGCGAGGGTGGCGAGCGGCCAGCCGCGCGTCGGCATCCGCCCGGTCCAGTTCGGCACGGCCGTGAACAGGAACCCGGCAACCACCGCCGCGCCGTAGCCGAAGATCATTTCATGAATATGCCAGTCCACCGGCGCGAACGGGCTGTGGAGCGTCAGTTCTCGGCGCCAGATGAAGAGCCAGACCGGCACGACGCCAAGCGCGAACAGCGTGGCGCCAAGAAAGAACGGCCTGAAGCCGTAGGAAAACAGCGTCGGTCCGTTGAACGGGTTGCGCGGTGTCATCGGCGCACCTCCGGGAATGAGGAAAACGGGGGGCGCCGCCCATGGCGACGCCCCGGCAGGTCAGACGATGCGGGACGCTGCCTCAACGGACCTGCGCAACGAGATCGGCCATGCGCGACTTGGCCTTGCCCTTGTGGATGACGGCGCTGGCCGTATCGAGATTGACGGCCTCGCCCACCTGGATCACGGCGACCATGCCCATCGCGTAATGGGGCGTGCATTTGATGCCGTAGACGCCTTGTTCATCGACGGTCAGTTCAAACTCCTGGTTGAACTTGGTCTTGAAGCTCTCGACCCCCTCGGGAAGCATGCCTTTGATGCTTTCGACGTTGTGGCCCTTGTCGGTGGGCAGGAAGCGGATCACGTCGCCGGGGGCGGCATTGACGTAGGCGGGTTCAAACACCATCGCACCTTCGGCGCCGCGGTTGAGCATCTGCACATCATGGGTTTCGGCGGTGGCGGCCGTGCCCAGAAGAGCCAGCGCGGCGGTCAGTATCAGCGGTTTCATCATCGGAGATTCCTTTCGTCCTGTCCGGTTCGTGTCGTCCGGTTGTTTCGCTGGCATCGGTTATGGTGTATGAACCCGGGGCGAACATTGCTCTTTCACAAACTTCCGAAACATTCGTGGCAAAACTCGACGAAAGCCTGCTGACCGGCCTGCCGCCCTTCTCCCGCCTGAACCGGGAGCAGATTCGCGAGATATTGGATCACGCGACCTCGCGGCGATACGACGAGGGCACGACGATCTTTCGGGAGGGGCATGACGCCGAGCGGTTCTACCTGCTGCTGGATGGCTATCTGCGTGTGGTGCGCACGACGCCGGGGGGCGACCAGATCATCGTGCTGCATATCGCGCCGGGGCAGTTGTTCGGGATCGCGCCCGCGCTTCAGCGCGACACCTACCCGGCCAGCGCGATCGCGGCGGCGGAATCGATCGCGCTTTCGTGGCCGGTGCGGCTCTGGGCGGACTTCACCGCCTCCTATGAGGGTTTCGCGACCGAAAGCTACAAGACGCTGGGCACGCGGCTGGGGCAGATCCAGGAGACCCTGACCGAAATGGCGACGCAGGCGGTGGAAAAGCGGGTGGCCTCGGCGGTGCTGCGGCTGGTCAATCAGAGCGGGCGCAAGACCGGCGAGGGAATCGAGATCGCCTTTCCGGTGACGCGGCAGAACATCTCGGACATGACCGGCACGACCCTGCATACGGTGAGCCGCCTGCTGTCGGCCTGGGAGAAAAGCGGGATCGTGCGCTCGACCCGCAAGCATGTGGTCGTGACCGACCCTCACCGGCTGGTGCTGCTGAGCGACGTTTAGCGGACGGCGTGCTAGGACGGCGCGGCCTTGTCGGCCAGCAGGGCGTCGCGGAAATCATCCTCATCGAGATCGTATTCGATACAGGCATCGGTGATCGCGTGGAATGGCGCGATCGGGCAGCCGGGGCAGAGCATGCGTTGTTCGATGAACACCCGCATCAGCTCGGGCCATTGGGCGAAGAGCTCCGATAGCGGCAGGTCGGGATTGTCGAAGTCGCGGCGTTTCATGTCTCTCTCCAGTCGGCCCGACCATTCTGGGCGCGCGTTTCGTCGCCTTCTTTGCGATTGCGCAACAAGCGGCGTCGCGGCGGCGGCTATCCAGAGTGCATTCAAAACGAATGTCAGGACCGCGAAATGTCAGAACTACTTACGAAATCGCGGGCCAGGAACGTGTTCTACGGGGGATCTATTTTCTTCGTTGTCGTGTTCGTGGCCCTGACGGCGCAGAGTCACCGTCACATCACGCAGAGCTCGACCGCGGGCATGGAACTGAGCGATGAGGTTGTCCTCGGCAAGCATGTCTGGGAACGCCATTCCTGCATCAACTGTCACACGCTGCATGGCGAGGGCGCCTATTTCGCCCCGGAGCTGGGCAACGTGATGACCCGCTGGGGCGCGCAGGACGACCCCGAGATGGCCTATGAAATCCTGAACGGATGGATGCAGGCGCAGCCTTCGGGAATCGAGGGCCGCCGCCAGATGCCGCATTTCGAGATCACCGAGGAGGAAATGCGGGCGCTGTCCGAATTCCTTCGCTGGGCCGATCAGACCGACACCCAGAACTGGCCGCCCAACGACGCCGGCTGAGGAGAGAACAAGATGAAATACCAATCCCAAAAGGTGGCCTACGCCTACTTCCTCGTGGCCATGGGCCTGTTTGCCATTCAGGTCATGGGCGGGCTTCTGGCCGGCTGGATCTATGTGGCGCCCAATACGCTGTCGGAGCTTCTGCCCTTCAACATCATCCGCATGATCCACACCAATGCGCTGATCGTCTGGCTGCTGCTGGGCTTCTTCGGCGCGGCCTATTACCTCGTGCCCGAGGAATCCGAGCGCGAGATCTTTTCGGTCAAGCTGGCCTATATCCAGCTGGCGATCCTGGTGGTCGGCACGCTTGGGGCGGTCGGTTCCTACCTCGTCGGCATTCACGGCGGGCGCGAATTCCTGGAACAGCCGCTCTGGGTCAAGTTCGGCATCCTGGTGGCGGCGGTGATCTTCCTTGTGAACATCTCGCTCACGGTGCTGGCCGGGCGCAAGACGGCGATCACCAATATCCTGCTGATGGGGCTGTGGCTGTTGTGCCTGCTCTGGGTGTTCGCCTTCATCAACCCCGACAACCTGTCCTTGGACAAGATGTACTGGTGGATGGTCGTGCATCTCTGGGTCGAGGCGACCTGGGAGCTGGTGATGGCCGCGATCCTGGGCTTCCTGATGCTGAAGCTGACCGGTGTGGACCGCGAGGTGATCGAGAAATGGCTTTACGTCATCGTCGCCACCGCGCTGTTTTCCGGCATCCTCGGGACCGGGCACCATTTCTACTGGATCGGCACGCCGGGCTACTGGCAGTGGGTCGGGTCGATCTTCTCGACCTTCGAGGTGATCCCGTTCTTCGCGATGATGTCCTTTGCTTTCCTGATGGTCTGGAAGGGGCGCAAGAACCACCCAAACAAGGCCGCGCTTCTGTGGTCGCTGGGCGCGTCGACGGTGGCGTTCTTCGGGGCGGGTGTCTGGGGTTTCCTGCACACGCTGCACGGGGTCAATTTCTATACCCACGGCACGCAGATCACCGCCGCGCACGGGCACCTTTCCTTCTACGGGGCCTATGTGGCGCTGAACCTGGCGATGTTCACCTATGCGATGCCGCAGCTGCGCGGGCGCGCGCCGTATAACCAGGTGCTCAACATGGCCTCGTTCTGGCTGATGACGGGTGGGATGGCGTTCATGACCTTCACGCTGACCTTCGCCGGCACGATCCAGACCCACATGCAGCGGATCGTGGGGGACTATTACATGGATGTGCAGGATCAGCTGGGCCTGTTCTACCTGATGCGTTTCGGCTCGGGTGTGGCGGTCGTGCTGGGTGCGCTGCTGTTCATCTACGCCATGCTGGTTGTGCGCCGCGAGGTCGTCCAGCCCGGCCCGATGACCGTTCCGGGAGAATAAGCCATGACCATCATGACCAAACCCGACCTGCCCTTCTACCGGCCCGTCGCGGATGAATGCGATCTCTTCCGCACCGCGCATGAAAACGGTTTGCCCCTTCTTCTGAAGGGGCCGACCGGCTGCGGCAAAACCCGCTTTGTCGAGCATATGGCCGCAAAGCTGGGCCTGCCGCTCCATACAGTGGCCTGCCATGACGACCTGTCGGCGGCGGACCTGATCGGGCGCTACCTGCTGAAGGGTGGCGAGACCGTGTGGGTCGACGGGCCGCTGACGCGGGCGGTGCGCGAGGGCGGTATCTGTTACCTCGACGAGGTGGTGGAGGCGCGCAAGGACGTGACCGTCGTGCTGCACCCGCTGACCGATGACCGGCGGCGGCTGATGATGGACCGCACCGGCGAGGAGCTGGTGGCGCCCAAGGGCTTCATGCTGGTGGCCAGCTACAACCCCGGCTACCAGAACATCCTCAAGAAGCTGAAGCCCTCGACGCGGCAGCGGTTCCTGTCGATCGGCTTCGATTTCCCGCAACCGGGTGTGGAAACCGCCGTCGTGGCGCGCGAAAGCGGGCTGGACGAGGCGCGCAGCGCCGCGCTGGTGCGGCTGGCGGGGCATATCCGCAGGCTGTCGGGCATGGACCTGGAGGAAGGTATCTCGACCCGGCTGCTGATCTATGCGGCGACGATGATCGCGCGCGGCACCAAGGTCGATCGCGCCATCGAAGCGGCGATCATCGAGCCCCTGAGCGACGAGCCGGACGTGCAGCAGGCGCTGCGCGATCTTGCGGCCAGCGTATACGGGTGACGGCATGATCCATCTGCTTGACCTGATGGAGCCGGAGGAAACCGTCGGCAACCTCTGGCATGACATGGCGACCCGGCGCGCGCGCGGCGATGGTGAGGGAGATGAGGACCGAGCCATCGCCTTCGCCGAGATCCGCGCGAGTGCGGCCACGCTTTTCCGCGCGCTTGGCGGCGCGGCGGGGACAGAGATCGTCCCCGCCCCGGCGGCCGCTTCAGATCACCGGCCCGACCGGCTGCGCCGGATCGGCACGCCGCGCGAGATGCTGCATGTGGCGGATTTCGACGGCGAGAAGCTGCGCCTGCCGCCGGTGATGGATGCCTTCCCCAGCCGCGAGATGAACCGCGCGGCCTATCTGTGGCTGGCGGCGCTGGCGGCCTGTGTCGAAATCCCGGCGCGGCACGACGATCCGCTGGCCGCCGACCGGGCCGAGATCGCCGCCATCGCCGAAGCGGCGGATATCGCCTATGACGCCTGTCCGGGCTTGCGCGCGCCTTATGAGGCGCTGTGCCGTCATGTGGCCGGGAACCGGGCGCGCAGCGGATTGCCCGCCTGCGAGCGCGGTGTCGAGCGGCTGATCCTTGACCAGCTCAACGGTCTGAGCCCGGCCGAGGAATGCCTGACCTGCCCTGCCCCGCGCGGTTATCGAACCTATGCGCCCGTGCCGATCTGGCTGCGCCTGCGCACCCGCGAAAGCGGCGCCGGTGCCGCGCCCGATGGTGACGAGCCCGCCGCGAACCAACCGGCCTTCGCCGCGCGGACGCGCAAGGAAGCGCGGCGCGAGGAGCGCGACCAGGCCAATCGCAATGACAGTTTTATAGTCCACCGTTTCGAATCGATCATGTCCTGGGCCGAGAGCCTCAATATCAACCGGATGGTGGATGACGACGATCAGGACAACGCCCAGAAGGCCGCCGAGGATCAGGATCACATCTCGCTCAGCCAGCATTTCAAACGCGCCGCGACGCGCCTGCGCCTGTCGCTGGACCTGTCGCCGCAGGATGCCGAGCACGAGCGGGTTGCGGGCAAGTTCACCTATCCCGAATGGAACCGGCGCAGCGGCGATTACATGCCGGATCACACGCGAGTCCTCGAGATCGAGGCGAAACCGGCCGCGCAATACCGGCCCGACCCGCGATTGGTGGAACGTGTGAAGCGCCAATTCGCGCCGCTGCATCCGCGCCGGGTGATCCTGCCCCGGCAACTGGATGGTGACGATCTGGACCTCGATGCGGTGATCGCATCGCGCAGCGACCTGGCCGCCGGGCATGAGGGCAGCGACCGGGTCTGGCAGGCGGGACGCCCGGTGGCGCGCGACCTGTCGGTGGCGATCCTGCTGGACAGTTCGCGTTCGACCGAGGCGGCGCTGGGCGATCACACCGTGATCGGCGCGGCGCGCGAGGCGCTTTCGGCGCTGGCGGCGGGAATCGACACGGCGGGCGACCGGCTGGCGATCTGGAGCTTTTCGTCGCTGCGCCGCGACCGGGTATTCCTCCAGCGCGCCAAGGCGTTCGACGAGCCGATGTCGCCCGACGTGACCGCACGGATCGGCGGGTTCAGGCCGGGGCATTACACGCGACTCGGCGCGGCGATCCGGCATGTCTCGGCACAATTGGCCGACGAGGGCGCGACGCGCCGCCTGCTATTGGTGCTGACCGACGGCAAGCCCAACGACCTTGACCATTACGAGGGCGTTCACGGGATCGAGGACAGCCGCATGGCGGTGCGCGAGGCGCGCGCGCTGGGACAGGCGATTCACGGGGTGATCGTGGATGCGGACGGACAGGACTGGTTCGCGCGCATCTTCGGACGCGCCGGGTTCACCCTGCTGCCCGATCCCGACCGCCTGCCACGGGCCTTGCCCGAGATTTATCAGACCCTGACAACGGAGACCTGACATGCGTAGAGTTTTTTCACCTGCCCGCCTCGCCCGGCTTGGCCCGCTTGCGACCCTGGTCGTGCTCTTGTCCGGCCAGATCGCGGCGGCGACGTTCGAGAGGCCGATACCGCAACCCCAGACCGACAGTGCCGAAGCCTGGTATTTCATCGCCTCGCTGATGCTGGTGGTGGCGCTGGCGATCGTGCAGGTTCTGGTGAACCGGCGATGAAATCCCGGCCATCGTTGCGCCTCTATGCTGCCCTCTACCCTTTCGGCGCGGGGGCGATGGGCGTGAACCTGTTCTTTGCCACGCTGATCGGCAGCTGGCTGGGTTGGCCGGTGCTGACGCCCTGGCAGGCCGCCGCCGGAGGATTGGTGATCGGCCTGCCCGCGACATGGGCGTTCGCCTGTCATATCGTGAAGCTGATGAATCAGGCCGAGGACAGGTGAGCGCATGGGCGGATGGGGCGAATACGGGCTGGCCATGGGGCTGTTCATCGCCAGTCATTTCCTGCCGCGCATCGGCGGGCTGCGCGAGCGGCTGATCGGTGCGGTCGGGCGGCAGATGTATTTCTCGGTTTACGGTATGCTGTCGCTCTTGCTGCTGGCTTGGGTGATCGTGGCCGCCGGGCGCGCGCCTTATGTCGAGCTGTGGACACAGATGCCGTGGATGCGCTGGCTGCCCAACCTCGCGATGCCCCTGGCCGGGCTGCTGGTGATTTGCGGCGCGGGCGTGAACAACCCCTGGACACTGGGCGGGCGCGGCGACGTGAAGAGCGCCACAGGCGGCGCACCGGGATTCGCGGCGCTGTCGCGCCATCCGCTTCTGGTGGCTCTGGGGCTTTGGGCGGCCTCTCATGCCGTGGTGAACGGCGATCTGGCGCATCTGACGCTGTTCGGGGGATTCGCAGCGCTGGCCCTTGGGGCGATACCGCTGTTTGACATGCGCGCAGCGCGGGCGCTTGGCGGTCAGGCGCCCGCGTTCTTTGAGCGCACGGCGATCCTGTCGCCCGCACCGCTGGCGAATCGGGGCTGGTGGCGGGCGATGGGGCGGCGAATGACGATCCGCGTGACGGTAGCGGCGGCCCTGTGGCTGGCACTCCTGCATCTGCACGCGCCTGTTATCGGTGTTTCACCATTTCCCTGACAAAACTTGATCCGGCGCAAAGTCAGCGCCTCTGGAAACCGGCATATGAGATTCATGAAACAGATCATCCGCCTTGCCGAACTCGGGTTGTTCGACTCGAGAGTGCCCCGCTACACATCCTATCCGACCGCGCCGGTTTTCGCCCCGTCGGTCGGTGCCACGCAACAGGCGGCCGAACTGGCCGCGCTCGATCCGGCGGTGCCGGTGTCGGTCTACCTGCATATCCCGTTCTGCGAGCGGCTGTGCTGGTTCTGCGCCTGCCGCACCCAGGGCACCAAGACCCTGAGCCCGGTCGAGAGCTATATCGGCACGCTTGAGCAGGAGCTGGCGCTGATGCGCGAGGTGCTGCCCGAGGGGCTGCGGATGGGGCGCATGCATTGGGGAGGCGGCACGCCGACGATCCTGCCGCCCGTGCTGGTCCACAGGTTGGCGCAGGCCGTGAAGGCGGTGATCCCGCCAGCGGATGACTGGGAATTCTCGGTCGAGATCGACCCGACGATGGTGGACCGCGCCAAGATCGACGCGCTGGCCAGCGAGGGCATGAACCGCGCCAGTATCGGCATTCAGGATTTCGACCCCCTCGTGCAGGGGGCGATCGGGCGCATCCAGCCCTATGACATCACGAAAGCCTGCGTGGACGATCTGCGCGCGGCGGGGATCAATTCGCTCAATGCCGATCTGGTCTATGGGCTGCCGCATCAGGACCTCGTGCGGATCGACGACACGGTGAGCCGGGTGCTTGAACTGGCCCCGGACCGGGTCGCGCTGTTCGGTTATGCGCATGTACCCTGGGTGTCGAAACGCCAGAAGCTGATCGACGATACCGCACTGCCGCGCGATCTGGACCGCTATCACCTGGCCGAACAGGCCGCTGCGCGGTTCCGCGCCGCGGGGTTCGACGCGATCGGCATCGACCATTTCGCGCTTCATGATGACGGGCTGGCACGCGCCGCCCGTGAAGGGCGCCTGCGGCGCAATTTCCAGGGCTACACGGACGATACCTGCCCGACGCTGATCGGCATGGGCGCGTCGTCGATTTCTCGCCTGCCGGGAGGATATGTGCAGAACGCGGCCGCGACGGCCGCCTATGTGCAGCGCATCGAGGCCGGGGAACTGGCGGGCGCGCGCGGCCATGTGATGACCCAGGACGATCTGCTGCGGGCGCGCGCCATCGAGATGCTGATGTGCGAATTCCGCCTGGACCGCAACGAATTGCAGGCCAGTTTCGGCCCGCTGGCGTCAACGCTCGATTCGACGCTGGCGCTTCTGGCGGAGCGGTTTGGCGATCTCGTGGCGCTGGATGATGATGCGCTGGAGATCCGCCCCGAGGGGCGCGCGCTGACGCGGATCGTGGCCAGCGCGCTTGATGCGCATATGCCGGAGGGTGTGCGTTACAGCCGCGCATCCTGAGCAAGGCGAAACGAAAACGGGTGCAGGGCGGAACCAATGATCCGCCCTGCACCGTTTTTGATCGGATCAGTCCTCGCGCACGAGGCGGAAGCCCAGGAAATCGGGCGGCAGACCGGCGGCGCAGCCCCCGACGCTGGCGTCGCGGATGAAGTCAATCACCGCCGCGCGGTGCCGCCCGCCCGCGATGCGCACGCCGCAATAGGGTTCGGTTTCCTCAAGGCTGCCATCCTCGAGGATCGTGCCGTTGCGGAAGCAGTCATCGGTCCATTCCCAGACATTCCCGGCCATGTCGGCCACGCCGAGGCTGTTGGCGCCAAAGCCGCCCGGTGGCCTGAGCGCGAGATTGGCGCTGCCGCGCAGGAGGATACCGGACTGGTACTGCGCCAGCATACGTTGCCCCGGATCGAGATCCTCGGGCTCTGGCAGGGCATCGCCGTGTCGTTCGGCGGCGGCGCGCTGCCATTCCGCTTCGGTGGGCAGACGCCATGTCATGCCGCTGCGCGCCGAGAACCATTGGGCATAGGCGCTGGCATCCTGCCAGCTGACATGGGTCTGGGGCAGGCTGCCGCCCTGGGCGGGCACCTCGGCGCAACCGCCATCGGCCACGCAAGCGGCATAGGCATCGCGCGTGACCTGGTGTTTCATGATCTCGAACGCCGCGACCGGCACCGTTGTCCAGCCCGGCATCCGGGTCTTGCCCGCATGACTGAAATTTCCCATCGGGCGAAAGGCGATCTCGCCGGCGGGAATCGCGACAGTCACAGGCAGGTCCTTTTGCGGGAGCGAAGGCGCGGGCGCGAGGGACTCGCGCTCGACAAGCACTCCGGCCAGCGCGGTGACGGCAAGCAGTGGCAGCAACAGCATGGATTTCATGATCCCGATCCTTTCAAGGACAAGCGGGGCGGCCGTTTTTCACGACCGCCCCGCCCTGCCCGGTCTTCCGGTTGGTTCAGATTCCGGTCAGTTCGGTCGGCGCAAGAACCTGTTCCATCAGGTCGTTGTTCCAGTCGCCCTCGACCACCACATGGCCCGTCGCGCCAAGGTTCACGGCCTCGATCAGGTTGTGGTTCACATAGGCATAGACGCCCGGCTGAAGGAACTCGTAGAGCGCCGCCCCGGCGGAGCCGCCACGGATGAACCAGGTTTCAAGGTCGCGCTCGGGCGGGTTGTTGAACTTGCCGGTTTCCCAGACGAGGTCGCCATGCCCGCCGATCAGGTGGGGCCGGGTATCGCGGTTGGCCTGGCTGTGAACGAAGAGCACCTTCTCGCCCTGCTTGGCCTTCAGCGCGTTATCCCCGGTCAGAGCGCCGACCTTGCCGTTGAACACCACATGGCTGGGAATCAGCTTGTTCATCAGGTCGACCGTGTCGCCGTAGCTTTCACCGACATCGGCGAAACGCATGTAGCTGCCATCCGCGTTCTTCGGAATGTAGTATTCGTTCTCGCCGATATAGTAGACGCGGTCGTATTTCACCTGCCGCCCTTCATGATCGCGCAACCCGTCGCGCGGCAGCACCATGATCGCACCGGCCATGCCGGACACGACGTGCCAGGGGATCATCGGGCCGCCCGGCGCACAGTGATAGACGAAGGTGCCGGGGCGGGTCGCCTTGAAGCGCAGGATCGTCTTTTCGCCCGGATTGACCAGCGTCAGCGCCCCGCCTCCCAACGCGCCGGTGGAGGCGTGGAAGTCGATATTGTGCTGAAGCATGTTTTCGGGCGGGTTGATCAGGGTCAGTTCGACGTAATCGCCCTCATGCACCACCATCATCGGGCCGGGAACCGAGCCGTTGAAGGTCATCGCCTGCAACCAGGCGTCATCGGCGATCTGCAATTCCTTCTCGATGATCGTCATCTCGAATTCGACGATGCAGGGTTCATGGGTCGCGACCTGCTCGTGTTCATGCACGAAGGGCGGTGCGACCAGCTCGCGGCGGATGCGCTTGAGCTTGGACAGGTCGGCGGGCGCGGCGACCGGCTTGAAAGATTCGTCGGCTTTCGCGGCCTTGGCGAGGATGGGCAGGGACGCCATTCCGGCGACCCCCATCAGTGCGGCTCGTCTCGTCAGCATTTTCATTCTCCTTTCAGGTATGAATGTCGTTTGAAGGGAGAATAGGACCGATGCGGACGCAGAACGTTGTGAAAACGCAATATGGAAGGCGAAACCGCGTAAGCGAGGCGCGCGTCGAATCCGTTTGCAGTTCCGCGCGCTTTGGCCGAGGTTCAGGCAACACACGGTTGAGCGGATTTTCCCCAAGGCGTCTGCCCGCGCCCCGAAATCAGGGCGGCTTCACAACAAGACAATACAGGTGACAGAATGAGCGGATTTCCAGTTTTTGACGGTCACAACGACCTGACCTTGCGGTTGCTTCGCGGTGATGTGACCGCCGAGGGCGTGGCCTCGGGGCTTACGGATGGCCATATCGACAAGCCGCGTGCCAAGCGTGGGGGCTTTGGCGGGGGGATGTTCGCGATCTTCGTGCCCAGTCCCGGCAACAAGGATGTCCGCCATGACGAGATGCGCAACGCGTCCTACGACATCCCTCTTCCCGACCCGATCTCCGAGGATGATGCGCTGACCTGGACCGAACGCGGTTTTGACGTCATGGACGATCTTGAAAACGCGGGTGCGGTGCGTATCTGCCGGACCGCAGACGAGGTGGCCGCGGCGCTGCCGGGCGATGAAATGGCCGCCGTCATCCATATCGAGGGCGCAGAGGCGATTGATCGGGATTTCGAGCGCCTGCATGCGTGGCACGCGCGCGGGCTTCGCTCGCTGGGGCCGGTCTGGAGCCGCGAGACGGTCTGGGGTCATGGCGTGCCCTTCCGCTATCCGTCCGATCCCGATATCGGGCCGGGGCTGACCGAGGCCGGCAAAGCCCTGGTCCGCGAATGCAACCAACTCGGGATTCTGGTCGACCTGTCGCATCTCAATGCGAAGGGTGTCGAAGACGTGGCGCGCATTTCCGACGCCCCGCTTGTGGCCACCCATTCCAATGCCTGGGCGGTATGCCCGCATTCGCGCAACCTGACCGATCAGCAATTGGGCATGATCCGCGACAGTGATGGAATGGTGGGCATCAATTTCGCCAGCGCCTTCCTTCGGCCCGACGGGCAGATGAATGCGGAATTTGAGCTTGACATAATGCTCAGACACTTTGACCATCTGGTCGAGAATTTGGGTGAGGATCGGGTCGGGTTTGGATCTGATTTCGACGGTGCGCTTGTTCCCGAACCGATCGGTGATTGCGCGGGCCTGCCTCATCTGCTGTCGGCACTTCGTGCTCATGGTGTGGATGATGGTCTGATGACCAATATCACGCATGGGAACTGGTTAAGAGTCCTGCGAAAAACGTGGGGAGAATAAAAATGAAACAGGGAGTTACACAATGAAGAAATCATTTGCCGCTGCTGTGGTCGCATCATTCATGGCCGCTGGCCTTGCGGTGCCGGTCGCCGCCGAGACGCCGCCCAACATGCTGGTCATCGCGAACCGGATCGACGACATCAAGACGTTCGATCCGGCGGAGAGCTTTGAATTCGCGGGCGCCGATGTCAGCCGCAATGTCTATCAGAAGCTGGTCAATTTCGACCCGCTCGATCTTGACGCCGGATATCAGCCGCAGCTGGCCGAAAGCTGGGAGATTTCCGAGGACGGCAAGACCATCACCTTCACCATGGCCGAGGGGCATGTCTTTTCGTCCGGCAATCCGGTGACGGCCAAGGATGCGGAGTTTTCGCTGCGCCGGGCGGTGACGCTCGACAAGACGCCGTCCTTCATCCTGACCCAGTTCGGTTTCACGCCCGACAATGTCGAAGAGACCATCGTGGCGACGGACGACAAGACGCTGGTGCTGACGCTGGACAAGCCCTATGCGCTGTCCTTCGTGCTGAACTGCCTGACGGCGACCATCGGCGGGATCGTCGATATGGAAACCGCGATGGCGAACGAGGTCGATGGCGACAAGGGCAGCGAATGGCTGCGCACCAATACCGCGGGCTCCGGCCCCTACAAGGTGGTGGAATGGCGCCCGAGCGAAAGCGTGCTGCTGGATCTCAACCCGAATTTCGGCGGCGAGAAGCCGGCGATGGAGCGGGTGATCGTCCAGCACATCCAGGAAAGCGCCACCCAGCGGCTGCAGCTTGAGCGCGGCGATATCGACGTGGCGCGCAACCTGTCACCCGAAGACGTCGCGGGCCTTGAGGACGCAGAGGGCGTCAAGATCGTCGACGAGCTGCGCGGCCGCCTGATGTATTGGTCCGCCAACCAGAAGAACGAGATGCTGTCGGACCCGAAGGTTCTCGAGGCGCTGAAGCTGGCAACCGACTACGAGGGCATGTCGGGTTCGTTCCTCAAGGGCCAGTATACGGTGCACCAGGCGTTCCTGCCGCGCACGTTCCTCGGGGCGCTCGACGAGACGCCCTATTCGTTCGATATCGAGGCCGCCAAGGCCGCGCTGGCCGAGTCCGCGCATCCCGATTGCGGCGCGATCAAGATTTCGGTGCGCGATGCACAGGAACGTCTTGATATCGGCCAGTCGCTTCAGAACACTTGGGGGCAGCTTGGCTGCGATATCGAGCTGATCGTCGGCACCGGGGCGCAGACGCTGGATCGCTATCGCGCCCGCGAGCATGACATCTATCTTGGCGCCTGGGGACCGGACTATCCCGACCCCAACACCAATGCGGGCACTTTCGCGGTCAACCCCGACAATTCGGACGAGGCTGGCGCAACCGGCCTGCTTGCATGGCGCAATGCCTGGGGCATCCCCGAAATGACCGAGAAGACCCTTGCCGCGGTGGTCGAGAACGACACCGACACCCGCCGCGAGATGTATCTTGAATTGCAGCGCGAGCACCAGAAGGTCAGCCCGTTCGGTATCATGTTCCAGCAGATCGAACAGAATGGCATGAAGGAAAGTGTCGAGAATTTCGTGGCCGGTGGTGCGACCACGGCGGTGTCCTACTGGGTCATCACCAAGTAAATGGCCGATACGACACATGGGGAAGGACGGCGCGCGTCGTCCTTCCCGCCATGGCTGAAGAAGACCCTGGCCACGCTGGCAACCGTGGCGGCGACGATCCTCGGCCTTCTTTTCGTAACATTCATGATTGGCCGGGTCATGCCGATCGACCCGGTTCTGGCGGTTATCGGCGAAAGGGCGACGCAGGCGCAGTACAACCAGACCTTCCGCGACCTCGGGCTGGACAAGCCGCTGCTGACGCAGTTCTGGATCTATGTCACCGATGTGCTTCGGGGCGACCTGGGCGAATCCATCCGCACCGGACAGAAGGTCACGACCGATATCGCGCGGGTATTTCCCGCCACGCTTGAGCTGGCGACGCTCGGCACGCTGTTCGGCGTCGTCCTGGGCGTTCCGCTCGGGGTCATCGCCGCCGTGCGCCGCGGCAGCTGGATCGACCAGCTGGCGCGCTTCGTCGGGCTGATCGGGTATTCGATGCCGATCTTCTGGCTGGGCCTTGTGGGGCTCTTGATCTTTTACGGCATCCTTGGCTGGGTGGCCGGTCCGGGGCGGCTGGGCATCTTCTATCAGGGCATCGTCGAGCCGATCACCGGCATGCTGCTGATCGACAGCGCATTGCGCGGAGAATGGGCGGTGTTTCGCAGCGCGTTTTCGCATATCATCCTGCCAGCGTCCCTGCTCGGTTATTACAGCCTTGCCTATATCAGCCGGATGACGCGCTCCTTCATGCTGGAACAGCTTGGGTCGGAATATGTCATCACGGCACGGGTCAAGGGACTCAGCGAATGGCAGGTGGTCTGGGGCCATGCCTTTCGCAATATCCGCATTCAGCTGATCACGGTGATCGCGCTGGCCTATGCCAACCTGTTGGAGGGCTCGGTGCTGACCGAGATCATCTTCGCATGGCCCGGTCTCGGGCAATACATCACCACCTCGCTGCTGGCGAATGACATGAATTCGGTGCTGGGGGGAACGATCGTCATCGGCACGATCTTCGTGGCGATCAACATCTTCTCCGACCTGCTTTACCGTTTCTTCGATCCGAGGTCCAAATGAGTGCATCCCAAGGGTTACGCGAGTGGCTTCTGGCCGAAGAGCCGACATCGCGGCGTCAAGCGCGCTGGGCGTCCTGGTACAAGGGCTGGCTGACGCTGAGGTCGAACACGCTGGCGATGCTGGGGCTGTTCGTACTGGCCTTCCTGATTCTTGCGGCGATCTTCGCGCCGCTTCTGGCGACGCATGATCCCTTTGCGCAGGACCTGGGCCAGAGATTGCTGGCGCCCGGCGAGAACGGCCATCTCTTCGGGACCGACAGTCTTGGCCGGGACATCTATTCGCGGCTGCTCTACGGGGCGCGGATCTCGATCTATATCGTCGCGCTTGTGGTGATGGTCGCGCCGGTCGTCGGGCTGATCGTGGGAACGGTGTCGGGCTATGCAGGTGGCTGGATCGACGTGGTGCTGATGCGGGTGACCGACATCTTCCTCGCCTTTCCGCGGCTGATCCTTGCGCTCGCCTTCGTGGCCGCCCTCGGCGCGGGGATCGAGAACGCGGTTCTGGCGATTTCGCTGACGGCATGGCCCCCCTATGCCCGGATCGCCCGGGCCGAGACCCTGACCATCCGCAATTCCGATTTCATCCACGCGATCAAGCTGCAGGGTGCGGGGCCGTTCCGTATCGTCACGCGCCATATCTGGCCGCTCTGTATCTCGTCGCTGGTCATCCGTGTCACGCTGGACATGGCGGGGATCATCCTGACGGCAGCCGGGCTTGGCTTTCTCGGTCTTGGCGCGCAGCCCCCCAGCCCGGAATGGGGCGCGATGATCTCGGAGGGGCGCAAATACATCCTCGATTACTGGTGGGTCGCGACGATCCCCGGAATCGCCATCTTTGCCATCAGTCTCGCGTTCAACCTGCTGGGCGACGGGATGCGCGACGTGCTCGACCCGAAAGAGGACCATTCATGACCGATGCCCCCCTTCTGGATGTGGAGAACCTCTGGGTGCGGTTTCGCACGCGCTCGGGCGTCTTTGACGCGGTGCGCGGTGTGTCCTTTACCCTTGGCAAGGAACGCCTTGGCATCGTCGGCGAAAGCGGCTCCGGCAAATCCATGACAGGGCGTGCGATCCTGCGGCTGATCCGCCCGCCCGGCATGATCGAGGCCGACAAGCTGGAAATGCATGGCGAGGATATCCTGAGCGCGCCGGAATCCCGGATGCGCCAGCTCAGGGGCGGGCGCGTCTCGATGATCATGCAGGACCCGAAGTTTTCGCTGAACCCCGTGATGACCGTCGGCCAGCAACTGGTCGAGGCGTTGCGCGCGCATGAGAAGGTCTCGCGCGGCGAGGCACGCCGCCGCGCGCTGGCGATGCTGGACGAGGTGGCGATCCGCGACCCCGAGCGGGTCTATGAGCTTTATCCGCACGAGGTATCGGGCGGCATGGGACAGCGGATCATGATCGCCATGATGCTGCTGCCCAGCCCCGAGATCCTGATCGCGGACGAACCCACATCGGCGCTGGACGTGTCGGTGCAGCTTCAGGTTCTGGACATCATCGACAAGCTGGTGCGCGATCGCGGCATGGGCCTCATGTTCATCAGCCATGACCTCAACCTTGTCGCCAAGTTCTGTGACCGTATCGTCATCATGTATGCCGGGCGCATCGTCGAGACCTGCAAGGCAGATGAGCTGCGCAACGCGCGCCATCCTTATACGCTGGGCCTGCTCAATTCGGTGCCCGATCTGGAACATCCGCGCGAGAGGCTCGAGGTGCTGAAACGCGACCCCGAATGGCGCGAAGCCCCGTCCGTGAGTGCGCGGCAATGAGCGCGCTGACGGTCTCGGATCTGAATGTCTGGTTCGGCGTGGGCGCCGAGCGGGCCTATGCCGTGCGCGATGTGAGTTTCGATGTCGCGAAGGGCGAGAGTTTCGGCCTGGTCGGCGAAAGCGGCTCGGGCAAATCGACAATCCTGCGCGCCATTGCCGGTCTGGTGCCCACCTGGTCGGGGACGATGGTGGTGGATGGTGAGCCGCTTGGGCGACGGCGCAGCAAGGCGTTCTATAGCAAGGTGCAGATGGTGTTCCAGGACCCCTATGCGTCGCTGCACCCGCGCCAGACCGTGGATCGGGTCTTGTCCGAGGTGATGCATCTGCATGGCGTGAAGGACATCAATACCCGGATCGCCCGCCTGCTGGACGATGTCGGGCTTGGGTCGGGGTTCCGCTTTCGCTATCCGCACCAGTTGTCGGGCGGTCAGAGACAGCGCGTCGCCATCGCGCGCGCGCTGGCCAGCGGCCCGTCGATCCTGTTGCTGGACGAACCGACCTCGGCCCTGGATGTATCCGTTCAGGCAGAGATCCTGAACCTTCTGGTGGACCTGCGGAGCGAACACGATCTGACCTACATCATGGTCTCGCACGATCTGGGCGTGGTCGGCCATTTGTGTGAGCGGATCGCGGTGATGCAGCAAGGTGCCTTCGAGGAAGTCCTGAGCGTCGCGGACATGCGCCGCCTCGAGGCGAAATCGCCCTATACCAGACACCTCCTGGAAAGCTCGATCAAGTCGATCCGCTGACTCCGGGCGATATCGGCGGTGCCCTGTGCATCGCGGGCCGTGCGGAACCGATCACGAAGACTGAGGGCGTGATTGGCCGCCCCCTTGTTCCCTTCACGGCGTGCACGCGCTGCTGTCGTCCCGGCTGCGACGATCCCCAGAAATCGGCCGATACCCGTCGCATTTCGGCCAATTTGTTTTTCCAGAATGGAAACAGATTGATGCGGGTCGTCGCATTGCCAGATCGGGCGCTTGGGATGAAGAGTACAGTGAACGAGTATATCAATGGTGGGGCAACCGCGACCGAAAGCACGGCGCGGCTGTTCGTGTTCCTGCCCGCGCTGATCCTGTTGGTGGTCGGCGGCCTGATCCAGAGTCAGACCTACCTCAATCACGATGTCGCATGGGTTCTCGATTCCTCGGAACGCCTGTTGGCAGGCGGCACCTTCGGACAAGATATCGTGGCGGCCAACCCGCCCCTGATCTGGTGGATATCCGCGATTGTGGCCGCGATGGCGAACGGGCTCGGACTCGATCCGCTCGTGATGCTGCGCCTGTGCGTGATCGGTTTGTCCGCCATCGTTCTCGTAGTGCTCGAGCGCGGGCTGCGGGAGCAGATGGAACGACCGGCAATGGCCGGGTTTCTTGCCGTTCTCGCCCTGCTGTTCACTGTCGGCGTGCATCGCGATTTTGCACAGCGCGAACATATGGCCGTCCTGTTGTGCCTTCCATGGTTGGTTGTGACCAGTGCGCGCGCCCAGGGCCATGCACAACCGCCTGTCGCGGCGCTCGCCGCGGGGCTCGCGGCCGGGATCGGCATTGCCTTCAAGCCGCATTTCCTTGCGGTTCTTCTGCTTGTCTGGGGCTACCTCGCTTATTCCCGCCGCTCGATCCGTCCGGTCTTGAGCATGGAGACTTTCGTGCTTCTTCTGACCGGGATCGGGTATCTTGTGGCGGTCTGGCTTTTTGCGCGGCCCTACATCACAGATATCATGCCTTTGATTTCAAAGGTTTATTGGGGGTTCAGCTATCCCCTTGAGAACGTCGCGCGCGCGCACATCCTCGAGATTTCCCTGGTTCTGGCCGCCCTGATCGTCGCCTTTGCCTTCGATGCCCATCATGCTTCGAGACTGACGGTGCTTGCCGCGCTCGGGTTTCTGGTCGCGGCTTTTGCGCAATCAAAGGGCTATTCGTATCATTTCTACCCGGTGCTGGCCTTCGCGATCATCTCGCTTGCGCTTTCCTCATTGACCAATGGGCGCGCGGCACGCCGCATGGCTGGCATGGTGCCGCTTTTCGCCGGTCTGGTTCTCAGTTCGTTGCAGGCTGCGCCGATGCTGGCCTATCGCGGGATGAACGGGGCCTATGGGCAACTGACCTCGTGCCTTGTTGACCTGACCCAGGCCAATGTTTCCGTGAACGGCGGTTTCATGGCGATCTCGACGCATCCCTATCCGGGATTTCCGGTCACGAACTACAGCAATCGGCGCTGGGTTGCCGCAACCAACAGCCGGCTGTTCATGCCCGCCATCGTTCGTCTGCGGGAATTGCCGGCGCTGACGCCCGCCCAGGGCGAGACGCTTGCAGTCGCGCAAGCCGCGGAACGGGCCGCCATCCTCAGCGATCTTTCCCGCAACCCCGAGCTTGTGCTGGTCGATGCCCGCAAGCATCGCCACGCCATAGAGCATTCGCAGATCGACTTCCTTGCCTTCTATGGCGAGGACCCCGCCTTTGCCCGCCGATGGCAGGACTATCAGGAGATAGAATCCTGCGCCCCCGGCATCCGAGCTTTCACGCGTTCCAACGGACACTGAGACCATGCAGAGACCATCCCTATCCAACACCGCTGTCGTGATCCCTTGTTTCAAGGCGGCTGATACCATCGCCACCGTGATCGCCGATATCCCGCCCGAGATCCGCCGGATCTATTGCGTGAACGATGCAAGCCCCGACAACCTTGCCGAGGTGCTGACGCGATGCGCCAAAGAAGACCCGCGGGTGCATGTCATGACGCATGAGGTCAATGGCGGCGTCGGTGCGGCCACAGTCACAGGCTACAAGGCCGCCATTTCCGGGGGTGCGAAGATCATCGTCAAGATCGACAGCGACGGCCAGATGGATCCGCGCCTGATCCCTGCCCTTGTTGAGCCGATCATACAAGGGGCTGCCGATTACGTGAAGGGCAACCGCTTTTTCGACATTGCCAGTGTCCAGCAAATGCCGGTCCTGCGCCTGATCGGGAATGCCGGGCTGTCCTTCATGAGCAAGCTTTCCTCCGGGCTGTGGCACCTCTTTGACCCGACCAACGGATTCACCGCCATTCACGCCGATGTGGCGGGCATTCTTCCGCTCGACCGTCTGCACAAGCGATATTTCTTTGAAAGCGACATGCTGTTCCGGCTGGGAAGCGTCGGCGCCTGTGTGCGCGATGTGCCGATGGAAGCTGCCTATGGCGATGAGAAAAGCGGGTTGAGCGAACTGGACGCGCTCCTGAAATTCCCCGGCCTGCATCTGCGCAACCTGTTCAAGCGGGTGGTTTACAACTACTTCCTTCGGGGATTCAGCACAGCCTCCCTCAACCTGCTTGTGGGGCTTGCCCTGTTGATCGGCGGCGGGGTCTTCGGCATGGCGCAATGGATGGAAAGCGCGCGTCTGGGCGTGCCGGCCACAGCCGGCACCGTCATGCTGAGCGCATTCCCGATCCTGATCGGCGTGCAGTTGCTTCTCAGCTTTCTCAATCACGATGTCGCCGCCTCGCAACGAGAGGCCATTCATACCCAGATCGGACGGGTCAAGGTGTTGCGCGCCCAGCCCCGAGAGTCGGCCCATGGGGCGGCAGAAACTGAAACCCGCCCCGTTCGCGTCAAGCCGCGGGTGTCGGGCTAGAGCCGCGACCGAGCTCAGCGCGCAGAGGCGCGGGCACCCAGCACACACGCCACGAGTTCCAGGACGGCGCTGGCGACGCAATTGGAAAGCAGCAGCAACGGACGCGCGATGATCGCGATTCCGGCCGCGACTGAAAGCGGCGTGCCGAGAAAGACAAGCACACCCGCCGCACCCGCCTCGGCCACACCGAAGCCCGCGATGGAAAACGCAAGCGCCCCCGCGACGTTCAGGCCTGCCAGCATCACGAAACTCTCGGCCACGCTCATGGGGTATCCAGCCGCATGGAAGCCGGCAAGAATGCCCGTGCATGCGAAAACCCAGAGCGACAATGTCAGGCCGAAGATATGCATGCGCTGCGACAGGCTTGCGAACGTCTCCGGCTCGGTCGGGGGGTGCATGGCCTGCGCGCGCGCCCTCATCCGTTTGAAACGGCGCACCAAGACATTTGCGGCACGAATGCTCAGATCAGACCAGAAAAGCGCGGCAAAGCAGAGCACCATCCCGACAAGTGCAGGAACGGGAAAATGCCCCGTCCCAGCGATACCTGCGCAGCCGATGCCCAGCACGGCCAGCACATCGCGCAAGCGGGCTTCGGCGATGAGCCGCGCGGCGGGCAGGGTCTCGAGGCCGATCATCTTACGTGCGAGCACGGGAAACGCCAGGTCGCCTGCGCCGGAAGGCGATATGATAAAGACAAGTTGATGCCGCGCCGACAGCGAGAGCCATGTCGAGAACGGATGCTGCGTCCCGATCGACGAAAGAAGGCGAAAGATCTTCGCCCGGCAGATCAGGACGAGCGAATAGGCCAGCACAGCAGGTATCAGCAGGACGGGCCGGATCTGTGCAAAGTCGATCTCCTGACCCAGGGCAATCCATAGCACCGCTGCAAACAGAACCAGGCTGACGGTAGCGGCCTTGAGGTTGCGTGCCGATTCAGAGGTCATAACCGAAGGCCGCGGCCACCTTCCCGCAAATGGCTCGTTCCAAGGGCGGATCGCGCAGATCGTCACCTTGGGGCGCAGGATTGACGCGCAACTGAAACTCCTCGGATGCGAGCCGCTCCGGAAAGGGCAGATCCAGCGTCGCGAAAATACCGGCAAGCACCGTGCGGCTTCGTTCGGGATCTTCGGAGAACAGGTCTTCGCAGCGGACGCGGATGTAGCTTTGTGCGACGGGCTCCAACGCGGCGATCCGGGTGTTGCACCAGTTCCAGCGATGCAGGCCTTTCGCGAAGGGGCTCAGCCGGTTCCAATCCTTGGGGCGGGGCGCGGGATATGGTTTGGCGAAGGGCACGTAGTCGATGACATGCCGGTAGCGGGTCGAGGCCTTGAACGTCGTCATCGACTGCGCCCAGGCGCCGGGAGATCGGAGCATATGCACGATACGGATCGGCGCCGGAGTCGCTGCAAGAAGGTCCGTAACGGGGCAGAGGAACGGGTTGATTTCGATGTACTTGCCGGGTTTGCCGTGGTGTTTCTCCTGATGGTAGCGCGCAAGGCGGCGCGTCGCACAGGCCATGACGCCCCAGTCGTTGCGCATGTTTCCCAGCATCATCAGATAGCGCGATGGCGATGGTTCATGCTCGGCCGTCACGCCGGGACAGTGACGCGCGATCAGGTTCTCGAGGAACATTGTTCCCGTGCGCCCCGCCGACAGGACATAGAAAAGCGGCTTCGGCTCAACATCGTGAGCGGGCGCGGATGCGGGACATGAGGTGATCTGGGACAAATTCGTTACTATTCTCGAACCGTGCATGTTTCATGGCGTCATGGCGCTACTTAGCAGCAGCGCTTTGAAAGAGGCAATGTTCTTACGCGGCGCCGAGATGGATCGCAGCCGGTCCTGATGCGGGACACGAGCGCCCCTGCGGGTTTGCCGTGGTCTCGATTGCCGGGCAGACAAGTTGCGCAACTATACGCAACTTGGGGCTATATCATCCGATCCGACCTCCAGTTCCAGCAATACCGACGCAAGGCATTTGCCATGCGCGTCAAGGGCGAGCGAACGCGTCACGCCCCCGGCCAAGGCACCGCGGATCACGAAATTCAGTGCTTGAAGCTGCGGGAGTTCAAAGCGGGTGATATCCGTCGCGTCGAATGTACCAAAATGGGCCGCGACCCGCTCTGGCGTCACGATGTCCCGGATCAGGGGCCAGTCCACCGGATCGTAGGCGATTACCGATATGTTCGAGATATCCCCCTTGTCGCCCGTCCGGGCATGGGCAATGTCATACAGTCTCATGCTGAACTTCTTTCATCGCGCAGGTCGCGGCAACGCTGTCTGCAGGCATCAGGGTCGAGGCGATAGCCAGGACTTCGCGTGTGCTCCGCGTGACCCCGCCTCCGCCCGCCGGGCCGGCAAGGTAGAGACCCTCGACTTCTTCTCCGATGGCCTGCGCGGTGTGCAAGTCCAGACAGCGCGCGGCGTAACGCATGCGCACCTCGGCGGGATCGCCGCGGCCTGTTGTCGATGGCCAGACGGAGTTGACGCCGACAAGTTCGCCGCGCTCGTCCAGAATTGACCCTGAGAACCGCGCCAGCCGTTCGCGCACGAGGGTGATGGCAAGATTGCCCCGCTCCACGCAATTCGCCCCGGCGTAGCTGATCTGTCCTTCGCCGAACCAGCCGTCGCGGTATCCGACCGAGACCTTCAGCAAACCGGTGGCCGGTGTGCCCGCAGCGCCCGTTACAGCGACACGGTCCTGCCCCACCTCCTCGAACTGCACGTTCGAGAAATCCGCGACCACATCAGGTTGCAGATAGCGGGCAGGGTCGTGGATCTCGTAAAGCATCTGTTCGATGCAGGTCGCCCGGCTGACGAGCCCTCCCGTCCCTTCCAGCTTGGTGATAACGGCGTCGCCATCGCTGTTCACTTCGGCCAGCGGATGCCCGACATTGGCAAGATCAGGCACATCCTTCTTCCCGGGGTCGGCAAAGTAGCCGCCGGTAATCTGTGCCGCACATTCCAGAAGATGCCCGACGAGAATGCCGCGGCCCAGGCGCGTCCAGTCATCGCGAGCCCAGCCGAATTCATGGACCAGAGGCGCCAGAAACAACGATGGGTCCGACGCCCGCCCGCAGATCACCACATCTGCGCCTGCGTCGAGTGCCGCGACCAGCCCGTCGATCCCGATATAGGCATTCGCCGATACCAGCCGGTCGCCGAGGGCCGCCGCGGGGCTGCCGGTTTCATCCAGTACGAAGCCCCCGATGCGGTCGAGCACATCGTCACCGGTGACGGCAGCGACCTTGAGCCCGAACAATCCGAGTTCCCGCGCGACGGCAAGCGTCCGCTCGGCAGCGGCGGCCGGATTCGCCGCCCCCATGTTGGTCACGATGCGCGTGCCGTTGCGCGCACAGGCCGGAAGCACGGCCCGCATCCGACGTTCGAGCAGAGGATCGTAGCCGTTTGACGGATCCGCGCTGCGCGCTTGCTGGGCATTGGCGATCGTCCGCTCTCCCAGGCATTCGAAGATGAGGTAGTCGAGCTTGCCGCGTTCCGCGAGATCCACCGCGGGCGCGATGCGGTCGCCCTGAAACCCGGCCCCGGCACCCATGCGCAAAACCTTCATGCCAGTGCCCTCCTGTTCACACGGCCCAGGAAATGGGCCGTGAGCAGTATTGCGAGCGCAAGGAACGGCGTCACCGGCTGCGGGTAGATGGCGAGCGCGATGACAACGGCATAGATCGTGATGTCGAGAGACTTTCGCCCGAACAGCCGAGCCCCGGACAGCAACGCCGGCACCGCAAGCACCAGGACAAGCCCGGCGGCCAGCGCTTCGAGAATATCGAGCGGGCTACCGCCCAGAAGCATGCCCGGGTAGAGCAGCAGCAGGAAGGGCACGATATAGGTGACGGCACCCATCCGGACGGCCTCGCCCGCGGCGGGCAGCCAGTTCGTTCCGGCGATTCCCGCGCCCACGAATACGGCAACGCAAACGGGCGGCGTGATGACGGAGATGGTGGCGAAATAGAACACGAACAGATGCGCCGCCAGCGGATCGACCCCCACAACCGTCATCGCTGGGGCGAGGACAGCGGCGACCAGGACATAGGCGGCAGTCGTGGGAAGCCCCATGCCCATGATCAGGCAGACGAGCCCGACGATCATCGCGACCAGAACAACGGAGTCACCTGCCAGATTGACGATCAGCGATGATAGCGTGACGCCGATCCCCGTGAGATTGATCATCGACACCAGCACCTGCGCGCCAGCCAGCAGCACTCCGATGATGACAAGGCCCTTGCCTGCGTCCTCAAGCCCGTTGAGCAGCTTCGTCGCCATCTCGCGCAGGCTCAAGCGCCCGGTCTCGGTCGCGACAAAAGCGATCAGCAGCCCGACGATGCCGTAAAAGGCCGAAGTCGAAATGGAGCGTCCCATCCAGACCCCGACACCAAGGCCCCCGATCGCGCAGAGGATCGGCAGCACGCGGCGCGGGGCGAGGATGCTTGCCCATGCAGGCATCTCCTCTTCCGGCACGGTGGCCAGTCCGCGGCGCAGGGCGACGAAATGCACGGTCATGAAGACCGACAGATAGAACAGCACCGCTGGCAGGATTGCGGCGACGATGATGGTGAGGTACGGCACACTAAGGATTTCCGCCATGACGAAGGCGGCAGCGCCCATGATCGGCGGTGCGATCTGGCCGCCGGTGGACGCGACCGCCTCGACCGCCGCCGCGAAGGGACGTGGATAGCCAAGGCGGATCATCATCGGAATGGTGAAGTTACCGGTGGTCGCCACATTGGCGACGGCCGAGCCCGAGATCATCCCGAAAAGGCCGCTGGCGATGGTCGCGATCTTGGCTGCTCCGCCGGGCTGCTGCCCGCCCAGCCGCATGGCAAGGTCCATGAATGCCTGACCGCCGCCCGTATGCAGCAGCAGGGCTCCGAAAAGAACGAAGGCCGCGATCACCGTCGCCGCGACGCCCGTCAGCATGCCCCAGATCCCGAGGTCACCGAGAAAGATCGTCTCGGTCACGAAAGCCGTGTCGAAACCCCGATGGCGCAGAGGCCCGGGCAGGTAATTCCCGAACAGCGCATACCCCAGCCCCAGCAACACGAGGATCGGAAAGATGATACCGACAGTGCGCCGCCCCAGTTCCAGCACAGCCAGCACCAAGCCGACGGTCAGCGCCTTGTCGAAGGTCGTGGCCCAGGGAAGGGTCGTCATGATCTTGTCGTAGTTCACGACAACATATGCGCAGGCCGCCACCGACACCGCGCAGAACGCGAGGTCGATGGCAATCCCGGCAGGGCGCCAGGATTTCCCGGCACCCAGTGGAAAGAGTGCGAAGCCCAGACAGGTCACGAACGCGAGAAAGAGCGCCCTTTGGATCAGCCCCTCGAAAGGGCCGGTCGCCGCGGTGTAGAGGACGAAGAGGCCGACGAGAATCGCCAGTCCCCGCTGGACGCGTTCGAGTGTCATGGGGCAGCCTTACTCTGTCGGCTTCAGTTTGGCGGGCAGTTCGATGCCCTGCTCTTTGAACCAGCGCGCCGCACCGGGATGCAGAGGGATCGTCCCGAACTGCAAGGTGGTGTCGGCAAGGTTGACGCCCTTGAGACTGGCCATCGCGTTGGCCTGAGCCTCCTTGTCCTCCATCACGGCCTTCACGATCTGATATGCGGTTTCCTCGTCCATCGTGGAGGGCGCAGCGACGCCGACGCCAAAGCTCCAGGTGGTGTAGGCGGGCACACCGTCTGCTGCGCCTTCAGGGATATCGACGACCGAGATATCGGGCATCTCGGCCCTGAGCTTGTCCGCCTGCTCTGACGTCAGACCCAGAATCGCGATGTCGGTGGAGGTAGCGATATCCATGGTGGATCCGTCGAGCTTGTTGCCGGACCCTGATTTGACATATCCGGCCACCCGGTTGTCCTTGATCATGTCGACGACATCGGTGGTCGACCCGCGCACATAATCCGCCGTCAGGCCAAGGGTGTCAAAAACCGCCTCGGTCGTCGCCTCGGTTGCCGACCCCTTGATGCCCGGATTGAACCGGACACCGGCCAGCCCCGACAGATCGGCAATACCCGCATCCGCGCGCATCACCACATTCTGCGGCGCGCCGGTATAGACCCAGAGCAGTGTCAGATCCTGCTGCTTGCCTTCAAATTCGTTGGTGCCTGCGGTCGCGTGCTGGGCGACATTGGTTGTGACAAGCCCAAGGTCAACCTGGCCGCGCTCCATGCGCCGAATGTTGTCCAGCGTTGCACCCGTCTCGACCACCGAAGCGCGCAGGCCTTCAGCGTTTTCGTTGATCAACTGGCCCACCGCGACGAAATAGCCGTAATGGCTGGACGAGGCCGATGTCGACCCGATCAACAGGTCGGTATTCTGCGCGGACAATGGCCCGGCAAGCAGTGTTGCGCCCAGAAAGGCGTGTACGAATTGTTTCATGGTATCCTCCCATTTTGCACCGCATTGCGGGCTGGTGAATTGTGCCCCGAGTCTTCCGTTGCAGAAAGTGCGATATTGTTGATAATTAATGCATGAATCGCAACACGCCCTCGCTCGCCGATTTTCGCGCCGCACTGACCGTCTGCGAAAGCGGGACATTTCGTGCTGCATCCGAGGCCTTGGGCGTGTCCGCCTCGGCGCTCTCGCGACAGATTTCGGCACTTGAGGCGCGGCTCGGGACGCGGCTCTTCGATCGCGACACGCGCAATGTCACGCCAACCAGTTCGGGCCACGCCTTTGCCCGGCTTGCAGAGCGGATGATCAACACCTCGGCGGATGTGATGGCGGAGTTCGACGCGCATCTGTCCGCCAGTAACGGTCGACTGACGATTGCCGGTCTTCCGTCGGTGACGGCCGGTCTGCTTCCGAACCTGCTGGCAAGCTTCTCTCTGGCACATCCGGATATCGACCTGCGCATCATCGACGCGCTGTCCGGCAGTGTCGTGGAGGCGATCGAGACCGGCCGTGCCGATATCGGATTTACCGCCGGCACCATGTCGGCAAGAATGCGGCTGACCTTCCATCCGCTGATGGACGACCCATTTGTCGCTGTCGGTGCGCCCCAGGGGCCGCTCGCGGAGGACCGGGCGTATGACATGGCGGAACTGACCGAAATGCCATTGATAGCGATGGAACCCGGCACGAGCGTCCGCGAGTTGCTTGACGGCGCGTGCCAGCGCATCGACAGGGTGATCTCGCCCAGGTTCGAAGTCGCCCACCTGGCGACAGCCGGCGCGCTGGTCGCCATTAATCTTGGCATATCGCTGCTGCCGCGATTGACGCTGCCGGTCCTCCCGATGGAACGGCTGGTGCAACGCAGCATTTCAGATTTTGGGGCAAAGCGGCGGATTGGCCTTGTTCATCAGCCGGGCCGGTCACTTTCCCCGACCGCATCAGCATTTCTGGCCCATGTTCGGCGAAACGTCTTGACGACTGAGCGGTTCCATTCGGAGTAGAGCGCGGCAGAACGCATCAGGTCCGCATTTGTCGCATCAGTTCGAACCCAAGCGGGAACAACGCCGCCGCTCACCCGTTCAATTCTTTCTCGGCATACCCCTGAAACCGCGCACGAAGCGGCTCTGGCAAAGCTGCTGACATGATCCGATGCTCCCAAGAAGAAGGAATCATAGTCAGCGCCTGCTGGGAATCCCCGGCGTTTCAGGTTTCTATAGCAACGCTTTAAATCGGGGGGCCGCGTGTCCCTCTGCAATCAAGCGAAGTCATTCACGCAGAGAAAATCAAAGATCCGCTCTGTCATGGCCAGAAAACGCGATTTCGGAAACTGGTCACGATCGAGGCCTAAGCGCCCTAGCGACGCCATCGCGTACAAGGCGACTTCTTCATGAGAAATCTCAATCGCATCAGCATAATTTCGAACAATTTGACCAGCAGCCTTCGTGTTGCGGTTCGAGGAATTCGCGAACCGAATAATATCAATACATGGGAAGCCATCTAGCCTTGCAGTGCCCCAGTCGATTATCCGAAAGTCGCCAGTCAGAAATCCAAATCCTGGAAAGGCACCACGAGTCGACAGAATATTTCCAGACCAAAAATCTCCGTGATGAACGGTCGTAAAAAGCTGAAATCTTGTTCCTATATCTGCGCTCAGATACGTTTCAGAGAACTTTCTGATTGCGTTCGGCAGCTTGATCTCCTCTGCAAGATATTCAAAAGGCTCAATGAAGGCTCTTTCTACTTCCTTGTGAGTATCGCAGTAGGTCGTTGTTTGAACCGCCAAAGCTGCTAGCCAATCCGCGATCTTTGGTTGCAAGAACCGCTTCTGGGCGAACCTCAAGGCTTTGTTTTTTGAGAAGCTTTCCAGTCGCGAGAATACCGCATAACTTTGGCCGCCATACACGCCTTCGAGTAGCGGGACCAACACATGACGTTGCTCATTCGCGTCAAGGCGCTGGTGAACCGATATCGCCAGTTCACAAGCGTTTCGGACAGTTTCAGGAAAGTCCTTATTTGAAAGTATTAGAGTTATATCGTTTTTGCGATCTTTCCCGTCGACAAAGAAAATAGAGCTGGCATCAGCGACAGCATCTTTGAATCCCGGACGCTCGAACAATCGAATACTCGACAGATCAAGATCTATTCCCAGGCGTTCCGCGTTGTTTTCGACAATGCCCGCGACGAATTCTTTGAAGTCTACATTCACGGCTAGTGCGCTATTTCTCAGCCAAGAAGGCGATGGAGTTTGAGAGTTGAACCATCAAGAATGTCGGCAAAGAAAGGGCTGCGCGGTCTTTTCTGCTTAACTGCTTACGATCTGGCTTGGAAATTGCGTTTACAGAGAAGCCACCGACAGTTCCTGCGTAGATCGGGAAGCGCGCATCAGGAAAGAAAAAGAGCTTCTTGGGATTATTGAAGCCGACTTCTTTCAGCAGCCTTTCCAGGCCGCGCCAAGAATGTAGATAGCCCGCCGGATGACCTAAATCACGGCTGCCCCTGACCCGTTTATGAAGCCAGTTCGGCAGGGCATTTCCAAAGCGTATACCAGAGTGCTCGTCGACGCTTCCCGTTACGTATTTGAGAGCGAAACGGTTTTTCGTCGATACAAAGAAACGGCCCCCGGGTTTGAGCACCCGATAAATCTCTTTTATGAATCCGCGATGAAACTCATGCGGGTTGTCGTCAGCCCTTCCTGCACACCATTCCAGAACATAATTTAACAGCACAACGTCAAATGTGTCGTCGTCGTAAGGAAGAACTCCACTCGCACCTCCTGCCGAAATATCCACATTCTTCAAACCATCTTGATCGCACCAGAGACGCGCAAACTTTGCTTGCGACTCGACTACTTCCATCGAGGATACAGCCTTGCAAAGAGGCGCAATAAGCCGCGTGTGCTGCCCCATGCTCCCGCCGATTTCAAGCACGTGATCGGATGGCGTCAAATCTACTAGGTCGATATATTTGGCTCGCTTGGTTTCGGTCAGGTAGCTAACGTTGTGATCGTTCTTTGAAAGGCTTTGAATGCACCCTATGTCTTTGGCATCGCTTATGAGTTTTTGGAGCTGCTGGACAGTCTGTTGATCCTCAGTGTCACTGGTATCCGACAAAATCGTTATGCCATCATTACTAATCGCTTGCGGATAAACTTCGCTCATCAGTAAAGTCCTCTTTCAATGAGAGGGACAATACCACTACTTTTGGGCAGCGCAACAAACTGTGTCACCGCATCCGGTGACGCAGATATGTCTGTTTCATTGTTTGGTCAAAACTGTGCCGTGTTATTGAATTCTTGCTGATAACGGAAAGATTGAACATTCCGAGCCGGAGTCCGAAAAGGGATTTGTTTGATTATGAAACCTAGAAAAGTGTTCTGCCTTGGTTTTCAGAAGACCGGGACGTCATCCGTCGGTTTGGCGCTCAAGAAACTTGGTTACTCGGTTGCGAGCTACTACCCCTTTCGTGACCTTGCCAGCAAAGACACGTTGACATGGGATGAGGTTACGGATCGGGCGCTTTCAATCGCTGAATCCTATGACGCTGCGAAAGATACTCCCTGGCCGCTGCTCTACCGTGAACTCGATGCTGCCTTTCCCAATGCGCGCTTCATCTTGATCACGCGCAATCGTGACGCGTGGATCAACAGCGCCGTTAAGGATTTTGCACACCACCCGAACGCGATCCACAACCTGATCTATGACTGCCCCTATCCAGTTGGACACGAGGATACTTGGCTGGCGCGCTATGATCGTCACAACGCCGAGGTAAAGGCCTATTTCGCCAACCGCCCAGACGACTTCATCTCGCTCGACATGAACCAAGGGGAAGTGAACTGGGACAATCTTTGCAGATTTCTGGATGAGCCGGATCCTGGAATCGCCTGGCCACATGCCAACACGCACAGGACCAAGCGGCTGAAAATGAAATACTACAAGATGAAGAGGTGGCTCGGTCTTGAGGGGTGAGATCCGGCCTCTGTTCGCTGCCCGCCATGCGCGCATTGCCCGAGCGCCTTGTTTTTATTCATCAAACCGCCCGTAAGACGAACCTCACGCGCCTGCGGGGGAGCGTCCCGCGCGGGCAACGAATGCAGATGACTGTGCCGTTCGGAAACTCAGGCACGCAGACATTCATCGCCGGCTTGATGGCTGAGACGCTAATCGCGCTTTGAGTGATCAAATGGATGCTGTTTGTCTGAAAACGCCATCCTCGCTGGATTTGTTAAACGCCCACTGCGCAGACGCTTGATTGTCGTGGCCTTGTTCCCAAACGCCTCTCGAAAAGCAAAGGGGAACTGATCGGGGTCGAAACGCTGTGCGGCCAGTGCCGATACGGCCTCTTCCATCTCGACGGCATTCACTCCTGACTCCCCTCAATCCGGCGCGACACATGATGCTCACATTGCCAATCCCTGCAACCGGGCGATGCGCCAGGGAAACCGAAGTTGGGCCTCGAGACGTATTGCATCGAGCAATCATGATGAACCTGCGCTGAATTGGGCCTCGTCCCGACAATTTGAACTGGGCGGCGTAAGATGCCCGACCTATCGCCCAACGAAGCGCAAAAGGTGTATAATAAGGTGGATAACGAATAAGCTAGGTTCTGATTTTTCGTTAAATATCAAGAATTCATTGACGTTCAAATGGTGCCCGGGGGCGGAATCGAACCGGGCTGGGATAGGCGCTAAAAGCCCTTATTTTATTGGGTTTTCGGGATATGGGTGTGATTGAGTGTGTAGCAAAGTGTGTAGCAAAGAGTGGAGTCTGGGTTTGTGTGAGTTGGGTGCGGGGAATAGGTACTCTGTATAGCAACGGAGAATGACATGATCACCCTTTCACAGCAATTGGACGCAATCGCCGACTTGGCGAAGCATGATCCTGATATCGACCGCATCTGCGTCGTTCCTGGCGGCATTGAGATCGAAATGTCCAGAGATCTCGGCGAATGGCAAGGGCTGGAGATTAGCTTTCGTATATCGTGGATCGATCTCCAGACGTTCGGCGTCGATGTGCTTACGATGATCGAATACGAGCGTGGAAAGCTCGATGACAGCCAGAAGCTCTATCAGGAAGGAACCGAGATCCCGGACGGGCTTCCTCAGGTCGCGTATTGGGATTGATCCCGCGTTTTGAACCGCCGATCGCGGGGCGTATCTGTTATCCATCGGCATTGACACACCAGACGGCGGGCCGATCGCCAGGGAGAAAGACCATGCGAAGGCTGCAGCCATACTACAATCCGAGCACCCAAAGGGTGTATGAAAAGAGCCCGTTCGCAGAGGCTCTTCGGGAGACTTTCGGCGTCACCAATCTCCGCCCTTATCAACGAGAGGGTGTCGACGCTTCCTGTAAAGCGATCCGAAAATATGTTTGGAGGATCTGGTGATGACTGACAAACCCACCCCCGAGCAGATCAAAGCCTTTCTTGATGACTTGGCGCGTCTGTCGTTCAAGCACGGTATCGAGATGAGACAGGAATATATGAGCTATGACGATCCAGCATACGTTCTACGCCCCCTCGATACCGCTCTTCTTGGATACAGAGCGGAATTCTATGATGATGAGTTCGTATTCCACGACAATCACGGAGATCTGCACGACTCTGGGGAAATAGACAGCATCGACCTCACCCAGCTCTCCGCCCACGAGCGGCTGGAGATCATGGGCGCCGAGTCGCCCGATCTCGCCCGGATGCTGCGGGATGCGTTCATGGCTGGCGCCGAGGCTGCCGACGCGGAATGGTCTCGCAAGATCGGCCCCCAGTTCGGAGACGAGGCCGCCGAATACGACGCGAAGACCATGGGAGGGCAGTCGTGATGCGCGCCTGGCTTACAGAATGTCGCCGCTGCTTCCGCAGCCCTGCCTTCTGGGAAGGTTTCCGCGATGGCTTCACATGCTGGATGAGGCTGTTCGATATTCCACCGCGTCCGCCTAAGCCGAAGAATCCTGATGCCTAATGAATTGATCCCTTACCGCGCCGATGCTACGTCTCTTGCTACACAAGAGGGAATCTGGATGGCGGGGCTGGCGAAACGCGGAGAAACTTGGCACCTGCGGATGCGGGTGCCGAGGCGATACGATCCGCTATGGGTCGGAATGAAAAAGCCACCGAAAGAGATACATCGTTCGCTGAAGACCGGCGACAAAAAAGAAGCCATGGCCCGCCTGGCAGCGGTCGAGGCGCAAATTCTTGCAGAACTCGACGCGCGACTGGCCGGAGTCGACTTGCCGGGATCCAGGTCGCACTATGAAGCGATCGCGCGACTCACGACTGCACGCGGTTTCGGATACCGGACCGCTGGCGAGCTGGCCGACGGCGACCTTGGCGATGTTCTGAGGCGAGTGGAAAAGGTACAGGAGGTCGAGAAAGAAAAGGCTCGCGGCAAAGACCGGAAGGATGTCAAACCAGCTCACATGACGGAGACCGCCTTGGCCCTTCTCGGCGGCGTCGACCGCCCGCGTGAGACGCTTCTCGAAATTGCAGAGCGAATGGAAGAAATCTCCCCGCTGGATGTGCGCGACAAGAACCAGAAACAGCGCCGTGTCTGGCGAGACAGATGGCTACGGCCGGCAAAAAAGGTCAAGGAACTGCTCGGTCGAGATCCGGTGCTGGATGAGATCTCCCGTGCAGATGCGATCGATTTTCGTGACGCACTTCAAGATCGGATTCTCGATGGGGACATGAAGGGGTCAAGCGCGCAGAAAGACCTTCAGAATCTGAACAGGATGTGGAAGCTCTATCACGCGAGCCTGGGTTATGATGTTGCAGAGATCCCGCCGAGCCCGTTCCGCGGCCTGGGCGAGGGTATGAGCAAGCTGGACGATGAGGGACGCAAGGATGAAGTGCCGATCGATGCTGTCGAGAATATCGTCCATCCTGGAGCGATGGATGATCTGCATCCGGAGCTTCGCGACATCACACTAATCCTGATCGAAACAGGATGCCGGCAATCTGAAGTCACAGACCTTCCGCCGCATCACATTCATCTCGATGATCCGATTCCGCATATCGAGATCCGACGCGCGACAGGCGAGTTCGCGCGCGAGCTGAAGAACAAGCACAGCACCAGAAACGTCCCACTGGTCGGCGTCGCCCTGGGAGCGATGCGCAGGCACCCGGAAGGCTTCCCGAAGTATCGCGGCACAGGCACATATTCTGGTGAAGCAAACAGGTCCCTCCGCGCTGCCGGCCTTCTGCCAGACGGCGTGACTATCGGGGGATTGCGGCATTCATTCGAGACCCGCTTGAAAAATACCGGTGTCGATAGCGATGATCGCGCAGAGTTGATGGGGCATTCGGTGAAACGAGCCCGCGGTCGAGAGTGGTATGGGGATTCTATGCCGCTTGAAAAGCGCTTGGAATATCACCAGAAAATCGAAATCCAGCCGGTCAAGCAGTTGCCCGCGCCCGACTGATCCGTCTTGCCCGTTCAATAGCGCTCTCCTGGGCGGCCACTGCTTCAAGCTCTTTTTCAAGACGATTGAATAGCGGAAGATATGCGGCGCCGTCCGGGCGGTCGGCCACCATACTTGCGACGAATTCATGTGCGGCGGCGAGGCGGGATATGTCTGTGCGTTCGTGTTTCATGCGCGGAAAATTGGCGGGTTTTTCTGAGACAAAGCAGAAAGTGAGAATAAGGTTGACTGGGTGTTTTTATGCGTATGCATGGCGGGCGTTTTCGCGATCTTGAGCTGCCTGGGCGCGGCGGGTGCGGAGCTTCTGCGCGTAGTCTCCTTCGCCGTACTTTTCGAGAACATGATCGTATGGGATCTGGCGAATGCAGAATGACCCGTCTTTCACGTCTTCGAGCATGACAAGGCCCGACCATTCATGTTCACCGGTGCGATGCGGGGGCTTGAATGATCCGGCGCACAGAGCAGAGATTGTCCCGCCGCCGAGAACTGGCTTTTGGTCGAAGCCGAAGGAGTGCGTGTGTCCGAAGACGCAGGAGCGATGCGTCTTATTGAGGATCGTGTTCACTTGGGCAGGCCGCCGCGAGACTCCGGTCGTGAAGTAATGCGAGAAAAGAACGCCGAGGATATCGACGGGCTTCAAGAACGGATGCCAGATCCAGCCGGCCTCTTCACTTTCGCATTGAAGGAAGTCGTGGCCGAGGAGATCGGTTTCGGGATACCGGCGCCAGCGCTCCTCGTGATTGCCCTCGAGGTCGATCCAGACGGGCTCGTGGATGCGCTCTTTATGCCGGCCGCGGCGATGACGCTCATTCGCGTGGCGCGTGGGGCCGGCGATCCGATTAAGAATTTCAGTCCGAAAAAGGGCCTCTTTTCTGACCGCCTTGCCGTCGAACGCGGCGGCGGCTTTCATCTTGTAGGGTGAGAGTGGGTCGAAGTCGGCGAGGTCGCCGAGAGAAACAACGATGTCCGGTTTTTCGTCTCGGATCAATTTTCCGGCGGCGTCGAATCTGTCAAGGTCGGAGAATGACTCCGTCGATCGCCCATGCGCATCAGGGATTACAAGGATGCGCTTTCCGAATTTGAGGTCCATCGCCGGCCCCTTTTTCTGCTTCATTTCCCGAGACATAGGGAAAATTTCCTGCATCCAAAAATTACTCGCAATTTTCTGGAATCGGTCCGTTGAGATTCGCGCAGATTTCGTCATGCACGGCATCGACAGCAGACCACGCGAAAGCTCCAACCGCGCCGTATGTGATAGTCAGCGCGGCGGCGGTCGCGAGGAATGCTTGAAAGCTACTCATTGCAGCGCCTCTCCGTTTTCACGCGCGGCATTGAAGCATTCTTCCCATCCTGTCAGGGCCTCGGCACGGGACCGGGCAAGATCTCGGAATGTGGATCCTTCGAGGAGTCGGGCGCGCTCTTCGGGATTTGGGCATGTCGCGACCTGCACAGGGAGCCGGTCCAGGATCGGTTCGGGCTGCGCGCAGCCGGCCAGGGCCAGGGCGGATATGATGACCAGGGCGCGCATCAGTCGAGCAACCCCGCCGGCAATTCTGTTTCAAGACACTCACCCTTGGCGGCCTCGACGGCAGCCAGGCGGTCGGCCAGGCGGCGGCGGGCGGCGTCGCGTGCGGCGGCCAGGCGTTCGGCGCGCTCGACTGCCGAGGTCACGGCGTCTTCAGCACGGGTGCGTGCTGCGCGTTCAATTTCGAGATCTTCATGAGCCTCTTCAAGCGCGCCCTGGGCGCGATCGAGACGCTCAGACTGAAGCCAAAAGGCGCCCGCGATGAGCGCGACGAGGCCGCCCAGGGCGATCCATTTTCCGAGTCCAAGTGTGCGGAGGAATGCGATCATGTCAGATACCCCGCAAGCAGATACAAGCCGCCGACGATCGCTGCGACAAACCATGCGCGCCCTTCTTTCCGCGCGCGTTCTTTGACAACATCACGAGTCGTCATCGTACGACTCCTCGATCGGTGTCTTGATCTGATGTTGAATTTGTCCGCGGCGCAGCTTCACCGCATCCATGATCAGACCAGAAATAGAGATTCCGGACATCCCGCAGACGAAAGACGCAAATCCAACTGCGTCGTTTCCTGGGCTGATCGCGCCGATAACCGGTTCAAGGATGGGTGCGACGATCGGTCCGAGGTAGATCGCGGTAATGCATCCGACAATGATCGACGCGATGCCCTCGCGCGGATTCTGCTTATTCGTCACCCACGCAACGATACCGCCGGCAATACCGGCGACGGCAGCGCGCCCGGCGTTGTCGGGTAGAAATGATGCGAGATCTTGCTTCATGCAACGCTCTCCCGCGCCGCTTCATAGAGCGCCCGGGCAAGCTCATCTTTGCGCTTGTCTGCGAGAATGCAGTCCCTGGGGTTGCTTCCAAAATACGGCTCGATGAGCGCTGCCGGCGCGTCACCAGTCCAGAGGGATCTCCAACCCCGGCCGCCGCCACGATTCCGGATTTTCACGCCTGCATCATCGAGCCCCATGACTCTGACTTGGGCAGCTTGCAGCCGCTCACAGAGCGCGAGGCTCCCGGCGGTTCCACTCGAAAGTGTGCATGTGTATGATGCCGATGCATCGGCTGCGGCATTGAAGTGAAGTTCGATCGTGACATCCGCGCCCCAAGCATCTGCCCGGGCATAGACATCCTGGATCTGTTTCGTGTAGCCCATGTTGGTCTGGCGATAGAAAATGCGGACCTCGGAATACGGGTCATCTTCCGCATATGCGCGAATCCGGGAAGCCAGGTCGCTGTTCCACTGAAATTCTGTCTTGCCGTCGGTGACGCGCACGGCACCCTGGCCGCGTTTGTTATGTCCGACGATGATGGCGATTTTGCGCACTTTCGGGCCTCAATTCCTTTCTTGGAATATCGGTCCCGCAGCGCCTCGCCGTTCGTCACTTCACTTCTTGAATGTCATGTATCGCTTCTTTCAGCGGAATTGAGATTTTCCACGAATCTGAAGAAGCATCGAAATGGAAGAGATCTCTCGAAATGGGCACCCAACCCATCAAGTCTCCGCTGTCGAGAGCAAGCACACGACGGTCGCCGGCGGTGTCTCCGGCCGTTGCGCTGCGCGGCATTTGTGAATGACTTTCCGGAGAGTCCCATTCCCGGGCTTTTACAAGACCGGGTCCGTCCGCGAGTGAATACCAGACCTGCCTTTTTGCTCCCCAAGACAGACTCGTATCCGGCGCAGCTTCTCGAAGAAGAGACAATGTCGCATCGGTTTCGACGTTGTAAATCTCGCCGTTCTGCAGAACGGCGATCGGACTCGGATTTGCGAGAACCTGCGCGACGCCAGGCTTTTCGACAACGCTAAAAGAAAGTCCTGCATTCGCCGAAATGCCGATTTTCTGCGTGTCTGCGATCACAACATTTCCTGCATGCACGGCCATAAAAAGCGGCTTGAAAGGAATCGGCGCTATGTAATCCGACACACCGTTCTTTACGACATGGATGCTTGATGCTGTCGCGACGAAATGCTGACGGTTAATGAGATCTCTCGCAACGACAGAAACGGTCTCATCTCTGCTTGAATAAACACCGGCAGAAACATTGTCGAAATACACGACTGACTCAGACCCATCGCCCGACAGTCGCACAACCAGATCCTCAAAATTGCCTTCGAGGTTTGCAGAGACAGATCGTCGCGCCCAGTCGTTCGTGCCCCAAGTCGTAGACGTAATCGTTTCTCTGGATGGGCCGCTTTCATTGAAGAATTCAGCGAGAACGGGCGAAGAAGAAAAATCGACAGCAGACAGAAGAAGGTCAAGCTCAAGCGTCACGCGACCGTTTTTCAAAACGACCCCGCAGTCATTGTTTTCTGAGTTTGCACCGACAATCGCAAAAGTGCCGACATTCGCAAATGCATCGGATCCGTCCATTTTTCGCAGCTCGACAAAATCCTCTGCATCGAAAGTCACCGTCTCATGCGCGTCAATATCTCTCAAAACGAGGATCCAAGGACGATCGTAAAGATCACCGTTTTGATATTTCAATGCGACGGTTTTTTGACCGCCGTTACCGTTTTGACCGATGCCGTCCATGCCACCGGACTCGACTTCGAGATCGAGAGACGATCCATCTTGTGCCGTCGCGTATCCGGAAATGATGCTGCCGCTCCAATCCGCCTCAGAGTTGAGAGACGGCAGCACTGAAGCGCGGAGAAACTCGATTCTCGCGAGTCCGCTTTCAGCGAGCACATCCGCGGATACTTGAATCGTATTGCTCTCTGATGGCACTGACACAGACTGCTCGACAGAGAATGCGCTGTCTGCGGATTCCTGATCAGAAGCGAGATAGTACGTGCCGCCGCGCTGCGCCGGCGATACTGTGTCGAGCACAAGCGGATCGGATCCTTCTGTGACATTCCATCCCGTCAAATCGCCGGATTCAAAATCGCCGTTTTCGAGTGTGATCTCCGAGAAATATTCAGTCGGAAATGCAAGCTCTGTGAAATTGATGAGATTGCTTGAGAATAGCGCCTTTCCGCTGACTGTTGAGACAAGAGTTCCTTGCCCCTTCAGAGTCGAGAAATTGTATGGTGAATCTGGACTGGAGAGCCGTCTCCATGTGTGGCCGCCGTCATTCGTTCTTGAGATTGCACCGCTGTGAAGTGCCAGGATCTCGCCATCCGTAGCTGGCGGTTGAACGGGCGTGAGAGGGTCGCCGGTGACTGGATCTGTGTAGCTGTGATCCGGCGTCTCTGACGGATCCGTGCCTTCATCGCCGGGATCTTCTGGAGTCTGGTCCGGCGCATTCGGGTCTTCGTCGGGATTGAGGGGGTCGGACGACTCAACGCCAGCCGCCACAACATTTGCCCACCATTCACCGGTGCGCTCGAAATAGACCAGCTCGAACAAATCCGCCGTTCCTGCGGGCCGCGGATTTTCCGGCGGCCCAGGCATCTCGGAAAGCGTCGCCGGATCGCCGGAAAGTTCATATCCGACGCGTCCCCATTTCACATTCGAGGGCCACGTCACCGTGCTGTCGCTGGCCGAGAATACCAGGGCTGTCACGCGCCATGCTCGATGTCGGTATGTGCCGTCGCTCAAGCGCTGGATTTCGGGCGGCGCAGGGGGCTTTTCCAAAACGATGTCGAGTGTGCCGTCAGCGCGCAGGGTATAGACGCTGTATTCGCCTGTCTGGATCGTGCCAGCATCCGAATATCGGGCGGTTTCAGAACGTGTCCGAAGCTCCAGGAGATGGTGCATTGCCTGATCGAGACTTTTGTGCCCGCGCTTGTCTTCACCCGCCGGACCCGCCGCGCGGATCATGGATCCGGCCTCACGATCTCCTGCAGGCTCGGGACGAAATCCATCCAGGGGCTTGAGTCCCTGGCTGGCGATGCGGCGTTCATAGCTCATACGGTGGCCTGATCTGGTATTGCGATGGTGCCGGACGGCGTGACGGTGATCTCATGTTCGAGCTCAACAGCCGGCGCCGGCGTCGTTTTGATGTCGATGCTTGTCTCTGGAATATCGGTCCCGGCGTCGAATGCCGCTTGCTGCTCCGGGCCTTTGTTTTTGATCTGGACGCTTGCCCTGGCACCAGTTGATGGCGCGCCGCTGGTGTCGATGTCCAGTGACGCATCGTCTGTGCCGCCATTTCCAGGACACGCCGCGATCGTGCCGCGAATTGTGAATCTGTTTTCACCAGACCATTCCAGCGTGTATTCGACCAGACGGCCCGTGATCGTGCCACCCGGGATCTTCGGATGCGCGAGCGTGACCTGGCAGTCTTCCGTGACGCTGTGCGGGTCAGGCATGCGTGCCTCAAAACTCACGCGCACGCAGCGGGAGGCAATCCTGGCGCGGGCCCGGACACGCTCCAGCGCGTGATCCAGGGCCGCCTGTCCGCGGGCCGTAGAGAAGAAAGAAAATGTGCGCCTGGAGTCGATTGAGGCTGCGTCGCCGATCAGAACCCAGTCAGCGGGTGTTCTCTCCTGGAGGGATGTATGATCTCGCCGCGAACGATAAAGACTGCCTCCATCGACAACCTCATCGCCCTCTTCGTAGTCTGTGCCCGGATTCCAGGCCGGCGCATCGCTTCGGGAGATGTCGTTGAGAGTGATATCCTCGATCTCTTCCTCATCGAGAGTCGCGCCATCCTGAAGTCCGGCAGGAAGCTTGAAAGATGCGGTCTGAACTCTGGAAACCTCGCCGGAGTATGTGAAGGCGAGAGAAGCTGTCATGGGCGCGATTTCTGCGATCCTGCGGAACTCGCCGGCGTCGATCCACGCGGGGTCGAGTTCATCCGAGGAAACGGCTTCGATGCGCTCGACCTGCTCACGCTGCGGGCGGTCGAAGGCATCGAGTTCCTCGGCGATGCTGGACTCGGAAACCCGGAAACCTGTGCCGATGACCTGGCCGAGGGTGGGCCAGGCGGAAATCAGGCCCTCGGGTGTCATGGTAGAGAGGTCACGCGTCCAGGACGGATCAGAAATCGTCTGCTTGATGAGCTGACGCCAGGCGACGGTGAGATTGACGCCGTAGGACTTCGCGACGGGCTCGACATCATATCTGATGCTGTCGGTAAGCGGCTTCAGTTCCAGCGTGGTCGCGCCGGAAAGTGCATCGACCGCCGCCACGCCACCACCTGTGCGGCTGTATGCGAGCGTGCGGGGATATCCAGCCAGAACCTCGGCGGGGTCATCCTCTGCCCCGATCGGCACGAAAAGGGAGTCGTAGAATGGGGCCACCTTCAGGCTTTCGGTGAGGCTTGCGATCTGTCCGTCGATATCATCTTCCCTGGCAATGGCTTCGAGCGTAACGGTATCGCCCACGGCGCCGCGGGGCACATATGAGAAACGGCCAGAAAAGACCAGGCCGTCGGCGTCTGAAAGGAATACCCGGGCATCAATCAGGCTGGAAAGCGGCGTGCGAGGATTGCTGACTTCAAGAGACACCTGAGCCAGGCGATTGTCTCGATGCGACATGGTTAGCTGCAACACATCAAGATCGAACCGAGCGTGGGTGACCGGATCGAATGTATCTGTGTCTGGGACGACAGCGACGTAAAGGGTCATTCAGCGGCTCCTGCGAAAGCGTTTGTCCAGTTGTCTGTCGTGGCCGTGCCGATGCCATCGACGCGGGCCGCGAGGTCTTCCAAGGATGCAAATAGTCCCGCGATATCGCGTTCTGAAATGATGGCATGCGCAACCGTTGGACCGACTCCATCAAGCTCATCGAGCGCGATGGCGTCGGCCAAGTTGATATCGAGATGCCATGCCGTCTCACCCTCCGGAATCGCCCAGCCCTGGCCGGCGGGTGCAGGCGGTGGTGACCAGGTTCCGCCGGCATTTAGCGTGTAATCGGGAGCCGGCGCGGGTGAGGCGAAGATGTCGAGATCTGCGTCGTAGAAATCTCCGATTCCGGCGAATTTATTGCGGATATTTCCGCTGTATGACGTCTGCACCCATGTTCCGCCGAGGCCGAGGTCAGTCGCGAGGAAGTCCTGGCCGCGGTGCTCCTGGTCATCCGGAACGCTGACGACTCGAAGGACATGTGAAGTGTCAGAGAGCTCTGCAAAATTTGACATTTCAATTCTCACTCTGCTGGAATTCGATAGCGTATAGCGACGATGCCGGAGGCCCCAGCGCCGCCCTGCGGATTCGAGGTCCCGCCGCATGCGCCACCTGCGTTGCCGGTGTTCTGTGCACCGTTTTGTCCGGGGAGCGAGCCGCCTGTGGCTGGCTGGCCGGCTGCTGCACCGGGGCTGCTTGAATTTTCGCCGCCCGCAGCGCCGGCACACAAAATTCGGCTTTCTTCTCCGAAAAACCAACCCATGTCGACGCCGGTGCCGGCGTCACCGGATTTTACACCGGGTGCGCCATTTCCACCTCGACTCCCGGCACCGCCGCCGCCGCCGGTTGCTCGCTTGTCAGAGTCTCCGTCTTGACCGCCTGTACCGCCTCCATGCCCGTAATAAGGCTTTCCGAGGCCGACCGGGCCGAAAATATCTCTGACTTGACCAGCGCCGGACCCGCCGTCCGGCCATCCGTTCGCTGTCGTGACGCCGCGCCCGCCTCCGCCGCCAGGAGCTTCGATTCCGTGGAATTTCGAGGCGGAACCCTGGGACCCGTTCGAAACATTCGTCGAGCTCGAACCGCCGACAGCTGGAGCCCCGCCGGCGCCGATTTCAACAGCATGGAAGCCGACTTCAACGTCGAATTCTGCGAGAAAAAGTCCGCCTGCCCCGGGTCCGGAGCCAGGAAGGTCGCCGCCGTTGTTATGACCACCACCGCCGCCAGCGCCAGCGACAAGAGCCTGGACACGGCCGCGGGCGGACACAGTAAACAGGCCGCTCGACAGAAACTCGTGCAGACGCCATCGCAAACCCTCTTCGTCCGTATAGTCCGTGACCACCCCGCCGGTTGCTTCGACAAGATCGTCGGGGAGCGGGTTTGGATCTGTGCCGCCAGGCTCACCCGGCTCCACAATCTCCACCGCCTCATCTTCTTCACAGACCAGGGTCCAGGAGACCCGGGCCTTGCCTTCAGTCGAGCGCTTGTCCAGTGGCGCGGTGACTTTGACACCGAAAATCGGACGATACCGGACATACACCGCACCCGGCACATTGACAGTGCGGCTTTCGGGAGACGCCAGGACAGTGCCGTCTGCGGCGTGTGCGGTAATCGTCCCTGGAACGGGCTCCCTGGAGAGTGTGAGCACGCCGCCCGCTTCTGTCTTGTAATCCGGGCTGTGGATCGTCAGCTCGTCGCCTTCCCAGAGGTTATCCAGGGCCGGAGCTACCTGGTCGGATACCGAAACCGTGACTTCAAGTTGACGGAACGCGGGATCACCCAATGAAATCAGGCGGCCGTCGATCGTGCGGGCCGTCTTCGATGCCGACGGAATCGGGCGCGTCGAGATATCAGCCCATCGGTATGAACCCGGCGGAAAAGGGATTTCCAAGCCATTTCTGCGAAAGATGCGGAGTTGAGTCTGAAAGCTCATCGGTTATTCCTCGGTGCGCCAGTGGGCGATGTGCGTCCGCGAAGGCGTTGGTCGCGCTCAAGTGAGATTGCGACGTCTTCAGATGCAGTCATCGGGTAAGTTTGACCGTCGAGATTGATGTTGATCGGGCGCCCGCCCGCGGCTGCCTCGATTTGACGTGTGAGCGGGACGTTTCGAGCGCTATCTGCAGCATCTCCGCCAACTTTCGGTACAAGAAAACCGAACGGCGTCATTGAAGCGAGACGATTAATAGGGCCGCGTTCAGACATGCGGTCAGAAATTTTTTCGACAAGCTTAAGAAGCAATTCAGCAGCCGGAATCAAGACATCCGTGAAGACTTTTCCAACTGTCTTAGCGCCCTCAACGAGTTCAAGAATCCACTTGTTTTGAACGTCCCCGCCTCTTCCCTCCAGAATTGCGACAAGGTCTTCGACCACCGACAGGAGTCCGTCAGAAATAACTTTTGCAAATCCGACCATTTTGTCGCGATTTTCGTCGATGAATTTTCCAATTCCATCGAAGGATTTGGCAAAAGCATCGAAAAACGGCGCACTTGCTTCAAGACGAAGGCCACGAAAGCGCTGGTTCAAGTCATCCAGTCGGTCGTTGAAGCGCTCAGCAGCCTCGCCAACATCGTCAGTAACGACGATACCGAAGCGCCTTGCGGACTCCTCGTAGTCTTCGATACCCTTTTTCCCAATAGAGATCAGGGTCGCGAGATCTGGTCCGGCTTTTGCGCCGAGAATTTCCGCTGCAGATGCCGTCGCAAGGCCGCGATCCTCCATAACGCGCAGAGCCTCAATCACATCCGTAAAAACCTCGATCGTTCTACGGCTTTCTCCGCCAGCATCGCGCACCGCAACGCCCAGTTTCTCGAACTGATCGGGCTTCTTGCGCATATTCACGTCGATGTTCTTGAGGGAACGCAGCAGAACCTCGAAACCCACACCTGACTGCTCAGCCGCGAATGTCAGGCCGGAAAGCTCTTCCGTGGCAACATTCGACCGCCGGGATGCTTTCCTGAGTTGGTCTGCGAAGTCTGCGCTATTGGAGATGCTGGCAAATGCGGCCGCCCCGGCACCTGCTGCCAGCCCAGCTCCGATAAGTGCACCGCGGGATCCGACGCGCAGGACATCCGATGCCGAAATGTTGATGCCCTTGAGCATCTTCTTCACACGTCCTGTGACGCCCTTAAATGTGTCTTCCGTCGAGCGCCCAATCGACTTGTTGATGCGCTCGATTTTTGTCTCCATGGTCTTCTGTGCCCGCGCGATTTCCTCGGCAGACGCGACCCCGGAGTTTTTTACAGTCTCGAATTGATCCCGAAGCCTGGCGATCTGCTTGTTCGCGACGCTCTCGGACTTTACACCAAGGCTCCGCAGGGCCTTTTCTGACTCCTTGCTGGCCTCCTCGGACGCAGGACCGACCTTCTCGACCTCGCCCGAAAGCTTCCTGGCACCCTTTATCGCCCCGGCAACATCCGACACGAAGGCTACAACAAGGGGCTTTTTTCTGGCCATTTCGTCAGTCCATTTTGGAAAAATCTATTGTCGGGATTTCGTCTTCTTGCGTGTCGGTATCCGGATCAAAGCTTTCGATGAAGCGATCGAAGCTTTCATTCGTGGCATGAGAAGCGCGGGCGATGTGTGCCTGCATACGCCACTGTCTCAACTGATCCGCCTGGCCTTCTTCATAAAACGCCAGGCACTGATGCAACGTCATGGCGTAGGGATTGTGGTTTCGACGAATGAGTCCGTCGAATATTGTCAGCCAGGCTCCGACGACTCCCCGGCTTCGTCCAGGGTCTCCGCCGCCGTCTCCAGCCAATCGGCCACGACGGCCAGGAGCTTTCCCCGCAACACCTCAGGGACGCCGTTCTCGAACAGGGCCGTCAGGATATCGACTTGCTCTTCGAGACTGAAATGCGCGGTGCGCACAGTGTCGACGTCTTCGCCGGTGGCGATCGTCAAGAGCTTCTCCAAGATCTCCGGACCAGATTCTGATACCGCTGCGAGCAAGCTGGAAATTCGGGAATCAGCGGCACTTTCGAGCGCGTCACCGAATGCCTGGGACTTGGACAGGAGCCAGCACAGGTCGGCACCGGTCGGTGCGAATACGTCGAGAAGCTGATCTCGCCATGGAATTGTCGCGACCGGAACGCTCGATGGCGCGATTTTTACTGCTTCAGAAAGCTTCATCCGTTCTTGACCTCCTGGAGGATCCCGAAGCGCTTACCCTTCGGCTTGCTGTCGTCCTGGATGACATCGAACGAGACGGGAACGGTTGCCTTTTCGGATCCGCTCGCGTGAAGCGTCAGCGCGCCATCTGGGTAGATGCGGATTTTCGCGGTATACTTGTAACGCTTTTCGCCACGCGGCTGGCGTTGGATTACCATCAAGCGACCCTCAATGCCCTCGGCGGCAGAGAATGCGTTCATCACCGATTGGTTGTCGCCGGATGCGATCGCTGCACACTCATAGACGACATCGAAGGTGGGCTGCGCGGTCAGGAAGGTCAGGATGCCGGCCTCGGCATCGAGCTCATAGTCCGTGCCTTCGACCAGAGGGTCGGTGCCGTCCGTGATCGAGGTGATCGAGATATCGAGACGATCCAGGTCGTAGGTGGACCCAACTCCAGCTGCACCGGAAAGCGTCAGGCCGGCCTCGGCGGATTGTGTCAGCTCGCCGCGCTGCGCCATCATTGCATATGCTACATTCCGCGCGGCGGTCTCGCGCAGAACCATCGAACCCGTCGCTTTCTGCGAAGTCACATCTGTATCGCCGACAACCTCGATGCCGGACTCCGAAACGGTGATGTCTTCGCGAGTCACATCGTGGTTCACATTGATGCTCTCTGTCGATCCCAGCGTGATGTATTCGCTGGCTCCGGTGAGCTCGAAGAAGCCCTCACCGGAAAAATTCCTGATGTTCTTGATGTCCTTGAGACTCATGCCGATACTCCCAGTTCGTTAGTGGGAATATCGGTCCTCCAGGTCAGTCCCGTTCGATCAAACCTACCGTATCAGCAAGTTTGTCGTAGCGGGAACGTCGCCGATTTCGGCTTGGAGCAGCGGCTGGAGCGCCTGTCGAGCCGGGACGAAAGCTTGGGCATATCCGAAAGAGTGCCAGTCAATGTCATCCCTGGCGCCGAGACTATCCTGATGTAGTCGATCGCGCTTGTCTTGGACGATTTCAACTCTTTCCCTAAGACTGAGAACGTCTGCGGGGTCATATTCAGCAACCAGTGCATCCGTCCAGCGCGCTCTTGAGACCCTTGGACCAGCGCTGCCATCGTCTCCTATGTTATGCAGATGATGCGCAGATCCGATCCCCTCGCAAACAGAATAAACCCCGACGCAAAATTCGAAGATCAGAGACTGGAAGTAGGGCTCATACAAGACCTCGCGGCCCGCCAGCCTCTCTCCGTGCGGGATAATCAGTCCGGCCTTCATCTCAAGTCCGGCGAGTATGTGCTTCAGGTTTGACTCAATCCTTCGTCTGACCTGTAAATCAAGACTGCCTGGAATGCTCGCTGAAACCCAAGGCACCCAATCGTTTGAGGCGGATACGTAATCAAAGGATCTGTGTCGCGCCGGGTCGAACTCAGACAAGTAGAAGTGATCTGGCAAAACAGTACCTCATGGCGCTATTGACTCCGATCACCCCACCATAATCAGTCCCGTTCGATCTCGCACTCGATTTCAACAGAGAAGCCAGCGATGCCGGGGCGACCGTCGATCTCTTCTTTCTTCTTCACCAGGCCAGGACGGGATCCACCGCGCACCAGGGCGAGAATATTGCTCTCTCGAATGGCAGAGCGCAGGGTCGACCAGTGCCCAGAGAGCGTCGAACGGATAGTGAGAGGATCATCGGCGCGCACCCAAACCTCGACCACTGGCGCAATCCGCCAAGTCACATCCCAGGCTTCGCGCGGCATGCCCTCTTCGTCGATCAGCTCTTCATCTTGCGTGTGAACGATCACCAGAGGCAGCTCGTCTTCATCGAAGTCATAAGGCTTGTCGGTCTCGACCGGCAGACCGAGGCTCTGCGCAATCGAAACGACTTCATCGACCACGGCATCTGCTGCATCAACCATTGGAAATTTCCTCTTCAATCTGATCCAGGTAATCGTCGAAGTGATCCTCGGCGATGTCGGAAAGGCGCTTGGATTTTGAGACCGCGCGGCGCTTGACGCGCTTTTTCAGTATTGCGATCGGTCGGGCATCGTCGCCTTCGCCGGTGTAAATAAGGGGTGCGCCATCACTGCCAGGAGCGATAAAAGAGCCCTCCTGGCCCCGGGTCCCGGAATCGAAGTCGATCCTGAGCATGCCGCCGTTTTTGGCCTTAATCTCGGCGCCGTATTCACGAACTCGGGCGTCGGGGCCTGAGTCTTTCATGATCAGGCTGCCGGTCTTGCGGGCGACTTTAGGCTTGATCTGCTTCTTGCGGACACGATCAACGCCGCCCAGTGCGCGCTTGGCCTTTGTCGCAATCTTTCGTCCGACTTTTCGGCCGGCACGCTTGCGCGCATTGAGCAAGTCGCGCTCATAGTCTTTCACGAAGATGTTCGGATCCCACCCCTTCAAACTCATACCAGCACCTTCACCATTCCCAGGCCGTCGTTCATCACCCTGGCGGCGCGCCTGGCCTCGCCGTCGACAACAACCACAGATCCTGGCTTCGCGCCTGTAGCATCTGTGGCGCGGATGGCGACCATGATCCTGGATACGACCACACGGCTGCCGTCATCGCCGATCTCTTCGACCTCCACGGACGGGTTCACATGCGCGGGGATCTCGACCCCATCGAGCGTCACCGTTGCATCAAGCGGGATTTCCTGGCTCGCGTCATAGACCGGCATGGCGACGCCGTTCAGGCGCACCAGGGCGAGGTCTGACAGGCCAGGCACGCCGCTATTCATCACCCGGTCGATGCGGTATTCCGTGCCATCCGTCAGCGTCAGGCGGCCACCGCGGCGCACCAAGGCGTTTTTCAGGATGACGCCTGAGCAATCCGACGCGATGAGCTGGTCACGCCGGCTGGTACGAAATGCCTTGTCGGATTCCTGGATTGCGACGCGCAGATCGGCCGTATCCACGCCCCGCGAGTATGTCGCGGAAACGGGGCACATGGCGTCGAGAAAGTCTTCAGCGATGGTCATCCAGGGCTCCAAAGAAAAACCCCGCCCCGGTGATGGGGCGGGGCTGTTGGCGGGGTCAAGGGTCGGGCCTTAGACCGGCTCGATGTTCGACCCACCGATCAAGCACTCAGGGCGCGTGACATAGTGGATGGGCAGAGAGGCCAGTTCGACCTTGTAGCCCTTGCCGAACTCAGCGCGTTCTGGCGTCGCGTAGAGCGGAACGCCGAGGGTGTTTGCCGTCTCCGGGTTGTCGAGCGGAGTGAAGTCCGTCTTGAACAGGTTCGGAACACCGACAGGAACAGCACGCCATTCGTCTTCACCGATGCTCGCGCCGTAGTAGGGCATGTGCATCGCATCGAAGAGCTCGAAGGGCCGACGCTGGCCAAGAGCGCCTTCGCGGTTCACGGAACCGTCCTGGTAGCGCTCATAGAGCTCAGCAACCGGATCGGAGGTGCGGAAGCGGCGCCATGCGCGCTTGCCGTAGATATACATCACGGCCTGGGCAGCATCTGCATCAGCACCAAGACCCGTGCGAACGTGGTCTTCATGGTCGGCGTAGAAATCCATCAACTCGGCCCGCGAGGCGGTCGAGAAGTTGATGTCCACATCAGCAGGAGCAGCAACACCGGCGGCTGTGTAGAAGTTGAAGATCTCGGTCACGCCATCCTTTGCATACTGAACACCCTTTACGGTGCCGAAGCGGAGGTTCTCGTGCGTGTTTTCGATCCAACGGCGAACAGTCCCGGTCTCTTGGTCGAGAACGGTCTGGTAAGTCTCGGCGATGTCTTCTTCACCAAACGCACGAAGGTCCTGGACCTTGTCTGCGGTGATGTTCACAACATCAGCCAGCTTGACGCTGGAGATCGTGAACTGGGCGCGGGAAAGACCGGCGTTCGAGGTTGCGGCCGGGACAGTGCCGCGGGCAACCGGGTCGATCAGCTCGAGACCGGTCGAGCCGCGCTCGATCATTGCCGTGGTCGTGCGAAGGCGACCCGTGCGGAAGAACCGCGAAAGGGTGGTTTCGACGAAGGGGGTCTTGTTGACGCCCGCAGTCAGTGTCTGGAGGGTCCAGTCGTCAGCGTTGAACATATCTTATCCTCTTAGAATTTGCCGAATCCGGCGTTCATTTCGGCGATCCGCTGCCCCCAGGGGGACGGGCCTTTCGCATCTTGAGACTGCGCCGGCTCGGCTGGGCGGGCAGTCACAACCGACTCCTCTCCAGAGTCGGCATTCATGTCGGCGATCAGGGGATCGCCGTTGTTCTCGTTTGCGTTTGCATCTGCATCGGGGGCGGTGCTGCCTTCGCCTTCAGGAGCGTCGCCATTTGCGTCATCGTCCGCGTTCACCTCCGAAGCGGAAGTATCATCGCCTCCGGCTCCTTCATCATCAGAAACGGTATCGTCCTGAGTATCGGCGTCCGAAGCACCCTCATCGGCAGCAACCACCGCCTCACGAAGATCTTCCGGGGCGTTGTCGAACGCGCGGAGCTCGGCCTCGGAGACCTCTGCGACGGCCTCGACATCGAGAACCCGATCGGCGAAGCCTGCATCTACGGCATCCTGGCCGCTGTGATACCAGGTCTCTTCTTTTGCCAAGGCTCGGATATCCTCTTCCGTGCGCCCGGTGCGTGCGACATATGCGGCGATCGCAGTGTCGTTCATCCGACGCAGCCAAGCCGCGACCTCTTCGAGATCGTCAGCGGTTCCGTATGATCCAGAGCGAGCCTCGTGGATCATAAGTCTGGCGTTCTTTGCGATAGTGATCGACCGGCAAGACATCGCGGGAAGAGTGGCGGCGCTGGCGCAGATCCCGAAGATGAAGCAGTCGAACTCAATGTCCGAGGCAGCGATTGCATCGTAGATCGCAATGCCCTCAGTGATGGATCCGCCGCCGGAGTTGATCTCCAGGCGAGCTTCTTTTGCGCCAAGCGATTTCAGACTGTCATGAGCTTCCATGAAGTCTCTCGAAGAGCCCTGCATGTCGGAATACATCGGACCAGAGATCCGGATAGTCGGGATATCCTCGCTCATGTCTGCAACGACGGAGCCAACCCTGCGCACTGCTTGAGTTGCGTAGAGCGCGACGGGATCCGGAGTTGTGATCTCTTTAGCCATCAGTAAATCCTTTCTGTGGGGAATATCGGTCCCGCATTGGCGGTTCGTTCGATTAATCTTCGATTTTATCGGGTAGCTGAGACTGTCGGACGGCTGCGTTTTCGCCAGGCGTCGATTTTGGCTTGATCCCATCCAACATTCTCGGCGACATCTTCGTCCGTCCAATGCATTGGAGGCTCGGACAAACCCGCACGGATATCCGACACGAGATCTGCGAGACGCTCTTTCCGGACGCGTTCGGGGTCATCGCCTTGTCGGCGGATAATGTCGGAGCGTGTGCAGAAGCCCGCCTCGACCTCCTCCTGCCAGGAGGAGACCTCCTGTGCGCGGTGAAGATTGGGGAACGGTTGACCGACCCAATCGACATCGAGCCAATCCTCCAATGTCGTGCCTTCAGGTGGCGTCCACTTGCCCTCTTCCACCGCAAGTTTGACGAACGCATTCCAAACCGGATTGAGGAACATGGCCGCGAAGTCTGCGCGCCACATTTCAACCTGACGCTCGAACTGCTGACTGATGCCCTTGTAGATCCGGTCCTGGACGCCCGCCATGTCGAGCAGGAGATACTCGACGGGGATGTTGAGAGACGCGGAGAGCTGCAGAGCAATCTGACGCAGGAAAGGGCTAAAGCTGTTTCCCGACTCCGCCGGCGCAGTCATGTTGATCTTGGCGCCCGGCGGTAGCGACGCAACAGACCCCTCTTTGGGTGCCTCTACGGTGTTCTTCTTCGGAGGCTCGACCTCATTGCCGTCGCTGTCGACGTATTTTCCGCTCGAAGGATCGAAGAATACGTCTGCGAGACGCTCCTTCTCCTCCTCTGTGAGATCTGGAAGCTCCACCCAATACGCGATGTTCGCCGAAAGGATCTTCCTGACCATCTCAGCATTCAGGTATTTCTTGAAATCGTGAATATCGACCAAGGACCGGGCAAGTGCGCTTTCACCGCGCAGTGCGCCAGCTTCGCGCTGACGCATGACATGCAGGATCAGTCTCGATGAAACGCGAACCACCTCTTTCGCGGATGCTGCCACCAGGTTCGATCTGTCGCCCGGGTGATGCTTGTAGACATAGTAGGCGGTTGTCTCGCGGAGATTGCTCAGGACTTGACCGGCGCGGATGTTGTCGCCGGTCAGGAAAGGCAGCTCAGTAGGCACCATTTCTGTCGGCATAACTTGAAGCTGAAGGCCAACAGGAAGATCCTGGCCACCGCTTTGGCGACGGCGCCTCATGTAAACGAAGCACTCACCGACGTTGAAATACTCGCGCCAGGCAAGCTCCTGGACGAAACGCATATCGCCGAGACCTTCAGCCCCACACCGCTTTGCCCAGCGATTGTAGAGTCGCATGAGTTTCTCATCCTGGCACGCCGGCGCCATCCCTTTGCCGATGACCATTGTAGCCGTGACATCGCCAGGACGCGCAGCCAGACCGTTCATCCGCGTGGCGTATCGAACCATGCGCGTGATCTGCGGATGGGCACGTGTCAGTGCGGAGACGATAGCCTCGCCCGATCCTGTCGGAATATCGTTTCGATCTCGAAGGATTTCCCCAAAGCTGTAATCCATGCGCGCCTCGCGCACGAGATCCGCCGCGTTGTGAACGGCCGGAATATAAGACACATTCTGACGCACGCCCGGGGCGCGCTTGGTTTCCGTCGGTGCGGCCTCAGAGATTGCTTCTTTCATGTCAACTTCCTGCCAGGGGCCGCGTGATAATCGGCCCATTCAAATCCACTGGTTGGAGTCCAAGATCGTCGGCCATGCGGTGACGGATCTCTCGAGTGATCTCGTCGGCAACACGCATCATCGCGTCGGGCGAGCTGTATGTGAAAGACTGCCCGTTGTAGGACCAGGACGAGACACCCTTAGCACGCTGCTCCAGGATGCGCTTCCGCATTGCGCGCAAGTCTTCGAGGGTGAAGCTCTGGGAATCGTAGACAGCCACGGGCGGGATACTCCTTGGGTTCTCTTGGAATATCGGTCCCGCCCTGGCTGTTCGTTCGTTAGAACCTGCTGATTCTTATGAGCCCCGGCTTAGGAGCTGTCGTCTTGGCTGGCTCTTGAGTGGACGCAGTCTCAGATTGCTCACGCGGCGCCGTAGCTGCAGCACGTTCTGAGAGGGACGCATCTTCCTGATCAGGGGAAGAAGGAAGGCGATTGTCTGGAGCAAATGCCCGGCGCCAGCGAAGCCCGCCTGGGAGGTTTTCCATCGCGTATGTCAAGATCGTTGCATACACGAAGCAATCGAAAGGCTCATTGCCATCGCGGCCCCTTCCTTTCGGACCCACCCATTTCGTCCCGCCGCCAGGGACGGGATACCGCTTTTCTGAGAGCATTCGTTTCACGAAACGCTCCAACTCATCCGCATCAGAAAGACAGACAGAACCCTCGATCGAGTTGGAATTGAACTCGATAAAACCGGACGACAACCACTCCGCAATCTCGTCCTTAGCCAGGTCAACATCGACAGTGTAGAGGAACTCCCCGCGCTTCGATGAGGTGCGGGGCCAGATGGATTTCCCGCGCTTACCGTTTCCCTTCGACTCGCCATTCAAAGCAAACCAATACTTCCGGCCGGGGATCTTGCGCATACGCCGCACCCAGTCGTTCACGGTCTGGGTAAGCCCACCGTTATGGTCGATGCCCAAGCCGTCCGCTTTGCGCGGCCTTCCATTCGTGTCAATGAACGTCCTGGTTGCAAGTCTCTCAAGCTCATCCCAGCATCGTCTATCGGTCTGCGGAAACTCATCGAGCACCCAATGCCCAACCTGAAAGGGCCGGCGACCAGGACCAAAAGCCCATAGCGCAGCTTCGAGATATGACTCGCTCCAATCGGCGCCGCCCTTCTGCCGGTCGACACCCCACACCAAGGCCTTCGCCCATGCCGGAACCTCGGCATCGCCAAGGTCCGTCACCGCTTGATAGAGGGTCTCTTCGTCTGCGGTCTCTGTGGCGGCGGCGGTGCTGAATGGAAGTCCCAGAACCTCGTTCTTGAAAGACTGGATCTGCGCCGCGCCTGTTCGGCACGCCTCCAACCACTCCGCCACCATCGCTTGCCAGGATGCTTTTGGAGCAAAGGAGATGATCTGGTTCAGGTAGTATCCGCGACGACTCTTGACCTCAGGCTTGTGAGGGACCCATCGGCCGCGCTCCACCATTCCCTTCTTATCGTGGTGCTCGATCACGCAGCCATTCTCGGGGCACTCATACCAAACTTTCGTGGGATCAGCGTCATCCCATTTCATTCCGCCAGGATTTTCGGCATCTCCCCAGACCGGCGTGAACTCATGGCCACAATGTGGACACGGGACATAGTAGTGCCGCTGATCGCTCTCGAGGAATAGAGCATGGATCCGACCGCCCTCCTCTGCCGGCGCCTTCGGAGTCGAGATCGCAACAACCTTCGAGTCCCAGAACTGATATCCACGGCGGCGTGCCATGTCGTACTTGTTGCCGCCGCCTTTCGTGGGCGCGAATCCCAAGGCGTCGAGTTCGTCCAACGCAATAAACTTGAGCGTGTGATCCCGAAAGTTATCTTCGGACTCGGCACCGAGAACCATTAGCGAGGCGCCGTTCCTGAATGCGCGCTCGGTCCGTTTTTCTTTCCTCTTGCCAGAAGATGACAGGAACAGAAGCTCCTTGACCTCAGGAACGGCACGCGACCTTGGATCGAAGCGCTTCTCCATATAGCGCTCAGCGTCCGCCTCCTTCGGGCGATACATGCCGATCGCGCACGGCTCAATATGAATGCGGCGCTGGACCTCGTGGTTCAAGCATTCGGAGATCCCCATCCGCGCCGACTTCATCACCGCAACCTCTGGAATCGTCGTGTCAGCGAACGCGTCGAGTATCTCTTTCTGGAGAGGGTATGTCCTCCACTTTTGCACCTTGCCGCCATCAATAAGCACGCCGAATTCGTCGGCATACTCGCTCCCTGTCATCTGCAGGGGAGCGGCGAAAAGCTTCCTGGTGACGTCGCGGAACCTACCTCGGGCGTTATTCCGCATCGCCTCCCGGAACTGGGTGCTCGATGTCTGTATCGTCATTGAGGAACTCTTGCGGAACTTCTTTCGTGACCGGGCGACGCGGATTATCCGTGTCGAGTGTGACGTGCTTGAACGCTCTCTCGCGCGACGCTCTCAATTCGATGGCAACTTCTGCGGGCTCAAGTATCCTTCCGGAAAACTTGTCGACAAGCTGGTTCTCTTCGCCCTCGAGCGCCGCCCGAACGGATCCGGCCTCTTCAGCCAGAAGAGCACAGGCGTCTTCGATCATCACGATCTCGCCGTGCAGAATAGCCAGGGCAGCGGCATCCTTGTCGGCCCGGATCTTTGTCCAGCGCCTTTGCTCTTTTACAAGCGCGGCCTTGTCATCGACCACCTCTCCGCCACCACCATCTCGCATAAGCGCCAGGTAGTTAGAGATCGTTTCAAGGGCATTGTATTTCCCCCTGGCTTCACGAACCGCAACGCCCTCATCGACAAGTTGCTGCAGGCGACGATCGCTCACACCGAGAAACGCAGCCATGTCCTGCGTGCCCCAGAGGAGCTTCGGTTTCGTCGCTTCTTCGTCTTTAGATGACACCTTGCCTAAGCCTTGCTTTCATTGGGTTATTTGCTTGCCATTGGTTTGCGGATTGCCGTCAATGCGAACCGAAACGCGTTTCTAAAATTTGTTCACAGAGGAAAATAACGGCCACTCGCCCCCCTGCATAACAACACCCCGGGGGTCCAGGGTCCCCAGGGGCTTACTGTGTTGAATATCGGTCCTAAATGCGCGGTTCGGTCAAAGAAAAACCCCGGCGCGGTGGCCGGGGTCTGTGGGTCAGGGCTTGGCGAGGCGGATGACTTGCTCGAGCTGGGCGGTTGTGAGTGAGTGAAGGCGATCCAGACCCTCCTCTTCATAATCACAAAAGCCTGGCAGTCCGGTGATTTTATCAAGAAGATGAGATCGGCGTGAAGCCTCAGTCATGGCAATGATATCCGCCGGCAAACTCGGACAGCAGTCATCGTCGCCGCAGCTGACCTCCTCTTCGGCGCGCTCTCCAATTGGCTTGAGCTGCCTCTCTGCCCGGTCAAATATAGAGTTCACATTTTTCCGCGCCAGCTTGATGCTATGACGCGCGACGCGATCTGAGATGCCGGACACATCGCCGGTCACGATCCAATGTGGAAGTCCAATGCGAGAGCAAATGCGGCGCTCGACTGCGGACTCGAAGATCTCGCCACGCTCGCGTTCCATCTCATTCATCGGGATTGCCTTCCCATCGGCCTCTTCCATTAATCCCTGGACCAGGCGCTTATGCTTGACGCCGTGTCCCTGCGCCCCAAGACGCAACGCATCACGCAAGACCTGCTCAAGATCCGCCCGCTTCAGTTTCACCATATCTTTCATAACACTCTCCCGTGTTTGTCTGTTTCTCTAAGGGATTTACGCCCCGGAAGATGGCCGCCAAAACGACACACTCGAAAAAATGGAAAAACCTGATAGCCTCCTCGCGTGAACGAGAGGTATCTTCATGCTCAAGACATTTTCCCTGGCAGTCGCAATGCTTGCGGCATCATTTGCGGCCGCCCCAGCTCAAGAGATCATTCACGCGATTGAGCAGGGTATCGAAAGTCGAACCTGGAACGTCGAGGGCGTGATGTCTGAGGGCGAGATCGTCGACATCTTGTCGAGCCAAGGCTGGTCAGCCGACGAAGCCTCTGCAAGCCTGTCTGGCGCCGACGAGTTCTCACTGTATACGCGTAACCCGGCGCCTGGGGTGACGATATATCTTGCGGTCCCACGTGACGGCGGCCCGCCAATCGAGTTCGCGCCACCGTTTATCAACGGCGAGTTCAGTCAATCCTCGATGCTTGCTTATTACTCCGCCGAAGACATCCAAGATAAAATTGTAGAGGCCATGCAAGCCGCCATCGACGGCCTCTGCACCATGCGCGCTCGACCACAGACAATCCGCGCGAAAGCATCGGCTTTAGGCGTTGTTGAAGTGGAAGCAACCTGGCAAGCGGCCGAGGTCTGCGAGCGATAGTCAGCAACGTGCGCGCGCAAAATGCGCGATGGCCTCCAGCCGCTCATGCGCAGAAAGATCGCGCGCACGACCGACAAGAAGATCTCGCGCTGGTTCTCCTTCGAAGAACCTGACACGATACCCCAAGCGGTATAAGCAACGCGCCGCTTCTTTCACGACTGGTCCCGAGAACCGCACCTTGTCGCAATAATCCACCATGAGCGTCGCGAGATATGCGTCTGATAGTCTGTGAGGCTGGGCGTTCGTCATAACAACAACCGGCGCAGCATACTCAAATCGAACGTCGAGATATGCCGCGACCAACGCAAGGTTGCGCGATACTGCTGTCTGTATGTCTTTCATCTGACCTTGCTCCCTTTCCTGTTCAGGAGGGAGATTGGCCTTTTCAGTGGATCAGAAGCGAAATCCAAGACGATCCATTACGATCGGGAAAATCGTCATACGCCGGAAGTCCCTGGAAAATCGGCAACTTTTCGCAATCAGCTATGACGATATGACGATCCGGTGTTTTTCCAGAGACCTTCCCATGAAGCATAGCAAGAATTAAGTTTTAGTATGATATGCCTTTATTTCCCCCGCGTACGCGGGAGGAATTACGATAATATCATATACCCCGAAAAGTTAATTACACACACACCTCATGGAGACCTCTCTGGGAAAACCGTCAATCGTCATATCGTCATAGACGCCCTGTTTTTATGTCTGTTTTTCAAATGCTTGTAAGAAAGTTAGTTTTCTCGCTTGGTTCAGATCGTCATAGGAACAATTTCCAATCCAGATGAGAACGGAGCATGAACATGACCAAGACGATGAAGAAGCCAAGCTACCTCGGAACAACGACCCAGATCGCTTACAAGTCCGCCCTGGCTGATGCAGAAGGAACTTATGCCAAGCGCCATTCGATTGCTCGACGCTCAGTCGGTAAGACCCTCGAGGGCCAGCGCATCGCCCTCGTGCGCGTTTCTGGAGTGACACATGTCGTGGCCGGGACCGATATCCCAAGTCTTCCGTCGTTCGTAAAGCCGCATGCATTCTGCATTCTTGAGCACTGCGACGGAAACGGCGCGATTTTCGTCCGATCCGTTTGAACGGGCCCCATCTTCGTCACTACCTGCTTCGAGCAGCAATCAAAAACACTATCACAACAGGTATTCAAAATGCGTAAGCACATCAAAATCCTCCGCACCCGTGTCGCCCGCTATGAAGAAGTGGCGCAGAATATCCGCGAGCAGGCCGTCGGCGGTGGCGCCGAGGCTCCTGCGCCCGACGGCAATGAAGAGCAGTGCGCAGACGATCCAGAAGATGAAGACGACCTGACCGCCCTCAAGGGTATCGGACCAGCCCTCGACGATAAGCTCAAGGCTGCAGGCATTCGCACCTTCCATGACCTGTCCGAGGCAACCGACGATGCGCTGGACGGCGTGAAGAAAGGGCTGTCGAAGCGTGCTAAGACAGGCGGCTGGCGCAAGGCTGCCGTAGATGCGGCTGCGGCTATGGCGCCGGAAGAGGTGGATCCGGGTGAGCCGGAAGAAGATCAGGACAACGACAAGCTGACCGACATCGGCGGCATCACGGGCGCGGTCGAGAAGACCCTGCGCAATGCCGGGATTACCTCTTTTGAGCAAGTGGCGCTTATGTCCGATCGTGAGTTTGAAGAACTGACGGAAGGTCTCGGAGAGAAGTCTGTGAAACATCGGTGGGTGGATCAGGCCGATGTTCTCGCATCGAAGAAGGCGCAGGCAAGCCATGAGGTCGTGAGCGATATCGAGGAAGACCGCGCCGCGCACGATGACCGCGTTTTCGCGGGTCTGGCTTCTGCTGCCGAGGGCATCACCGCCGCCGACATCTGGTGCCTGCTCGACGCAGAGCGCACCGACCTTGGCAATGCTGAGCGGATGCTTGTGAAGTATGGCGACAAGGTTCTCGATGTGGATGGTGTGGGCGTGATGGCATGGACTGGCGTCCGCTGGCTCGCCGACCCGCAGGGCGGATCACTCGATCGCGTCGCACAGGAAACGGCCCGTTCTGTCGCCCGCGACCTCACGACCGCCCGCGTTCTGCATCAGTATGCTCCAGATCTCGTCAAGTATCTGCCCATGAGCAAGAAAGAGGCTCAGGTCATGCGCGAGGGTGACAAGCGCGGCGATGGCCGTGTCGAGGATCCAGAGGCCGTGCGCTTTTCTGTCGAAGAGCTGGCGGGGTGGGCGAAAACGAGCCAGAGCCAGAAGAGTATCGCGGCGATCTCGAAGCTCGCCCGGTCACATATGCAAGCCTCCGCAAATGATCTCGACGCCGATAATGCGATGCTCGGGGTCCGCAACGGCGCCGTCAATCTCCGCACCGGTGAATTGGTAGCACCGTCGCAGGAGCTGATGATATCGAAGACCTGCAAGACGCATTACGACCAGAAAGCCGAATGCCCGGAATGGCTGTCCTTCCTCAACGACATTTTCAACGGCGACGCCGACACGATCCGCTACATCCAGCGATGGATGGGCTACATCCTGACCGGCGAGACAGATGAGCAGAAGTTCCTTTTTCTCGACGGCACCGGGTCGAACGGTAAGGGCGTCCTGACGCTGACATTTGAAGAGATCCTTGGCGACTATGTGACCACGATCTCGAAGGACTATCTCATGAAGCAGCGCGGATCATTCAACAACGGCGGCACCGATGAAGTTCTTGCAAATCTTCGCGGCGCCCGTCTCATTCACGCATCCGAGGGCGACCCGAGCGACGTCCTTGATGAAGCCCGGCTTAAGCATTTCAGCGGCCAGGGCACCGTGACCGCCGCAAAGAAATATCAGAGCATGATTTCCTTCCTCCCCGTCGGTAAGATCGTAATGGACACCAATGACCTGCCGAACATTCATAGCCAAGGCGACGCGATCTGGCGCCGGGTGAAAGTCATCAACTTTCCCAACAGCTACGCCAATCCCGGCGACAAGAACTATGTCGCGGGCGTCTCCAAGCCGAAAGACATCGGCGTCAAGAACAGGCTGCGGTCTGAACGTGCCGGCATCCTTGCGTGGGCCGTTCGCGGCGCCGTAGAGTGGTATGCCGAGCAGAGCCTCGGAGAGGAACCTGCGGCGGTCTCCGATCGCATCAATCGCTACCAGGTCGAGACAGACCCCACCGGCGATTTCTTCGAGCAGTGCTGCGAGATCAACTCAAAGACATTCTGCGCTCACGGCAATCTCTACAAAGCCTACTGCGCGTATCTCGACCACAACGCCGCCGGCAATCCTGTCAGCACAAAAGCATTCGGTGCGATCCTCGATGAGAAAAAGCTCAAGCGCGAGAAACCAGGAGGAACGGTAATCCGCCGCGGGATCGCTCTGAATGCACACGGAAAAGCATATCTGGACGGCAAGCGACCGAACGCTCACGACCTCGACCACCCTATGAACCTGATTTCAGGAGGAAAGTCCTGAACAAATCCCGGCCAGGCGGGTAACCCTGGCGAACCTGTTGAACTTGCCCCGGCCCAGCGCCGGGGTCTTTTTTTTGTGCGAGATCCTGACCCGGGCGCGACCTCCCATGTATGTCAAAGCATCGAGTCATAGAGCGCTGGATCGGGTCGGATGGATACCCGCAACTGAAACTCTCCGACGGCCGGATTGTGGGCGAGCACAGGCATGTCTGGCAGTGCGCGAATGGGCCCATCCCAGACGGCTTCCAGATCCATCACCGCGACGAAAACAGACAGAACAACAAGCTATGGAACCTGGCGGCACTGCTCCCCGGAGACCACAAACGCGAACACTGCGGCCACTGGAAAGACCCGTCCGGCGCATGGTGGAAACGCTGCACGACCTGCGGTGTCGCATCTCCAGAATCGGATTTCCCGACGAAACGGTATCGAGACGGCGTCCGACTGACCCGCGGCAACTGCAAGCAGTGCGAGAGAGACAGACAGCGGCGGAAAAACGGCTACAAGGGCTGCTTCGAGAAAAAACTGGGCCGTCATTTCGGTCCGAATGCAACCGGAACTACCTCCCAAGTGAACAAGAACAATTCATGAACTTGGGGAGGTAGAAGTGTCAAAGACGAATCTAAAAGAGCGACAGCTCGCGCTGTGGAAAAAGTGGCGTGAGACTGGATGTCGGCGGTCTCATGCAGAGCTTGCGGAGTCCCTTGAGGGTCTTGTCGTGAAGATCGCCTCGAAATACAGAAACGGTCCTTTTTCAATGAGTGATTTGAAGTCTGAGGGTCGGGTTGGAATGCTTGAGGGACTCGAGCGTTTCGATCCGGACGTCGAGTGCGGCTCTATACCCGCGATTTGCTCATATCGTATTGTGCGTCGACTCGACGAGTACATGCACAGCGCGAATTCAATTCTGTATGTGCCGAAAAGCCGAAAAGAGAAGCAGATGCGATTTCATCTGTCTTCAAAAAAGCAGAAATATGAGTCCGAGGGATGGAGTCCGTCTATGGCTCTGGATCTTGCGGCGCGCGATATCGGCGTCACTCCCTCCCATGCTGCAGAGGCTCTCTCTATTCGAAATTGCGTTCCTTTCGATGTCCAGGATTCCGAAGATGATGAGAATTTCCGGCAGTTCGAAGACAAGACGGTCGGATCGATCGAGCAAGAAGTCGACAAGCCGCGTGTATTGTCTGCACTGAAGTCTGCAATGAGCGGGCTTGATGCTCGCGAGCGTCATGTAATTTCGACTCGACTTACAGACCCGCCCCGATCTTTCGATGAGCTCGCAGAGGAATTCAATGTTTCTCGGACCCGAGTCACTCAAATTCACAGAGAGGCGATGCGACATATTCGGTTTGAACTTGAGCAGAAGGGCCTTGAGCTCGGAGATCTGATATGACGATTTCAGCACACGAACGAATGAAATGGATCGCAAAATTCAAAGCCGGACCGGATCGCATTCGTCTCCATGCAGGCGGGCGGATTGTCATGATGTTTTACGGCGATGAGATGATAAGTTATGATCGCGTGACGAAAAATTTGGCGTCCGGGTGCGATGTTGTCGAAGAGATTGCGCTGGCGTCTGGGGTTGTCGATCAGGCGGAAGAAGCCGCCAGTCTGTCGTGAGCGCTGGGGTAGACCTGCGAGATCGCATCCTCCGGCGACCGCGCAATGATGTAAATCCCACCGGCCTTTTCAACCGCGACCTGGAATGATTTCTGCGCCTTTCGCTGCTTGCCGGTCGCGGTCTTCACTTCGACGAATACTGATCTCCCGTCGAGAACTCCGACAATATCGGATATGCCGGTCGGCCCCAGGCTGACCCATGCTCCGCGGTCGCTGCGGATTTTCCCGGCGTTCTGTCGCCAAAAGATGCCCCTGGGATGGAACTCGCGGGAAAGTGCAACCAGGATGCGATTGTGGATGTCGGTTTCGGTGTTGCTCATATCTGCACGCCATTCGACTGGAGATCGGACGCAAGAAAGGCGGCGACTTCTGTGTCGCCGGCCTGGATCGCTTCATCCCTTCTCTTCGACACCACCCGGATCGCCTCGGCCCTGGCCTCGGGCCAGCGCCATTTCTTGGAGCCCGCGAGAAACCCGGTGCGCTGCTTGATGCCCATGCCCGCCCTGGAACGGACTGCCTTTGCGCGCTCCCGTTGCTTGCGGATTTCCTCTTCCTCAAGCTCTCTCAGGCGCACCGCCTCGGCCTTCGGGATCCTGGTGTCCTTGCCCAGGACTGCATCGCACATTGGACATTTTGACGGGCCAGACGGAAAGACCGACATGCATTCATCGCACTGTCGGATCGACAGCGCCTGACCATCTTCCGTTTTCTCCTGGGATTTCCGCTCTTCAGGATTTCTCCAGTCCCGCGTCTCGGTCAGCGTGCCCAGGCGTAGCGTGTTTCCGACATGATCGACGACCAGACCGGCGCCGCCGTCAGCCTTAGCCCTGGCGACGCGACCGAGTTGTTGGACCCAGAGCTGCTCGGAGGCGGTTGGGCGCAGCGATAGCAGAACTCGGAGATCGGGAAGGTCGAAACCGGCGCTCACTTTGTCGACTGAAAAAACGAGTCCGCCGTCCGCCAGGATTCCGATTTTGCGCTCGACCTCATCGTCGCTATCCTTACCCGTCAGAACTTCGCAAGGGTGTCCGGTGGCGCGGAACTCGGTCGCGGTATCTTCGGCGTGCTGGACATTTACACAGAACCCGAGTGTCGGCCCCAGGTGCCCGTATTTTTCGTATGACTTGATCGCATCGGAATATATTTTTCGGTCTTGAAGAGCCTGCATGACCTGCGCTTCGTCATATTCGCCGCGCTTCACGCGGACGCCGGACAAGTCAAGCGGGTCTGGGCACACATATCGCAGCGGCGCCAGAAAACCTTTCTCTGTCAGCCAGGCCGCGCCGCGGCCCTGGACATGCGCATTGAAGACCTCGAAAGTCTCCGGCCTGGGTGTGCCCGTGAAGCCGATTGCAACCGCATCGGGGGCGCAATCAAGCACGCGTCGATACTGCGCCGCCGCGCCACCCATATGCACTTCATCGACAAGAATTAGCGCGGCAGGATCGGCCGCCAGACGTTCCCGGCGGCGATCCGCCGCTTGCACTGTCATGACCTCGACGACAGGTAAATCACCCGCCCGATCGCGCAACTGACTCACAACCGCCGACCTGTTCGACAGAACCCAAACTTTCCGCCCAGCCGCAGAATACGCGGCGGCCAGGTGCTCGATGACAACCGACTTTCCATATCCGACAGAGGCTTCGAAAAGCACTTTTTTGGCGCCGCCGCGAAGTGTTTCGCGCAGCGTGTCGACGTCTTCGGACTGATATTTTCTGAGCGACGGCATACCGATTATATCGGTCTTTTGCCGCGTCAACGGTTGAGAGATAGACATACCCAGGAAATGACGCCCGGGCTGTCACCGCGTCCGCTGATGCCCGCCGATCCGTCCGATCATGTCGCGCATTTTCTCGACGGCATCGAGGCCGGACTGCACAAGTGGATGTCCTGTCAGTCCCACTTTTCGCGCGGCCTCCCGGATCTGTTCCGCGAGCGGAATGAACGCTTTCAGCGTCTCGACCAAACCGCGCTCGCGTCGGTCGAGATCCTGGGCGCGGGCGGCCTGGGCGCGCTCTTTTTCGGCCGCCAGGGCTTCTCGTTTTTCGACTGCTGCGACGCGTGCCTGGTGTTTTTTCTCGCGCCTGGCCTCGGCCGCCCGGTTCTGTTCTGAAATGGCCTTCGCCCTGGCCTCCGCCTCCCTCGCTGCCTTCTCTTTTTTCTTCGCTGCGGCCCATGCTTTCGCAGCTTTCTTCCGCTTCTCGTGGAGACGGACAGCCTCTTCTGCCCTCCAGTCGTGGCAAGAAGTATTCTCCGCCGGCAGTTCAGATTTGCCCTCGGCCTCGAATGCTTCCCGGCGCCTTTCGGCTCTCTTCTCACCGCGAACGAGGCCTGCCGGCCCGAAATATTCTGCAAAGATATCGTGCCCGGCTTCGTAGTTCTTTACGACCGGAATTGAAGACGGCTCGATGCGTCGCTGTTTCCCGGCTTGCTTGCTTTTTGACACAACCCACGGCGCCAAAACGCCGTGGATATGATAGCCCTCTTCGTCATGGTCTTCCCACGCTGCAACGCACGCATCTCCGAATTGATCTCTCGCAGCACGCATGAAGCAACGGCGAAAAACATCCTCTCGTTCTACGTCCGAGAAGCCCGGAGTGTCGCCCTCAAAATGCTTCTTGTTGGCGGTGAAAATGAACTCCCGCAACGGCCCTTCTGCACGATCTCTTTTCCACGGATCCTGCGGCCCGTTGCGCCGAATCTCGGCGGCCTCTTTTTTGCGCTTTCGGGTCCAGCGGCGCGCCGAATATGCGTGCCTGAAATTGAGTTCTGATGCGCGCCGGATGTCTTCCTCGAGCTGCTCGCGCCAATCAGGACCACCGATCAAAAATTGATTGAGGTGCGTCCTGCCTGGGCGAATATGTGACAGGTCTCCGCCTGTTCGAGTCTGGTGCATTTCCACGCGCGAGAGCTGGCCTGGCCAAATCGCGCGCATACCGAATACGAGGGGGTGCTTCTGTGTCATCGTTGGGGCTCCTTTTCAGGGAGGTGGGGCCCCAATCCATTCGCCGCTCCCATGCGGTGCGGTGTGGATACTCACTAAGCAACCTGCACTGCGCCCCTTCGGGCTGCGTTCAGGATGCCCCGTTCGCCAGGGTTTCACCCTGGACCCACCGGTGGAGACTTCGATCTCCCCCTGGACCCCCATGACCGGTGAAAGAGCGCGCCGCCCCTTTCCCCTGGACCCCATTCCCAGACCGGGTGTGCGTCGTTCTGCACTCCACCCCCAGACCCCCTGACTGCTCCCGGAGAAGGGCGTCACCTGCCCCTCTCCAAACCTCTCCCTGTGCGCCTGCCGCGGGCTTTCCCAGTGCAGAAAAGAGTCATGCATACTCATGCACTTACGAGAAATCTTCCGAACCCGGCTTCCTGATAAAAAACAAGATAACAACCTCGAAAATGTCAAACAAAACACGAGGTTTCAAAATGAAATACACACGACATTATCGCAGCGAAAAAGACGGTACCAAGAGATCTCGCGCACATGTTTCCGCCTCAATTCGTCGGTCGCGACGAGCATCAGCAGCATCTCAAAGACGCGATCTGAAAAAAATTGCCCGGCCGTTTTGAGCGGCCGGGTGCGGGGCGTATCTGAATATCAGACGCAACAAATGAGACCGACAATGAGACTCCGAGACCTTTTTTTCCTGCACGAAATTATGCCGCTCGATGAATGGCGGGATCTCGGCATTGCGGTTGTCGATTACGAGCTTGCGATACTTGAGCGCGAAGAAGCGGTCGAGAAATTGACGCGGGCGAACACAGAACTTGAGATCGCGGAGAGCGCGGTTTCGATCAAGAAAACACAGTACGGAGTAGGTCCATGAATACAGGCACCCAAGACCACCCGCTCGGCATTTTCGCCGGCAAATCGAACGCAGACTACCACGGCGGGCCGGGCAAATCGAAGTCCACGCTGGACCTCGTTCGCCGGTCTCTGGCTCATTTCAAGCACGCTCAGGATAGCACCGATGAGCGCGAGGAAACCGCGGCCATGTTGCTCGGCAGTGCGACCCACTGCGCGGCGCTCGAACCTGACGAATTTGAAAAGGAATACGCGCTGCCGTTTGACGCCTCGGAATGGCCGGATGCGCTTGCAACGACGGACGAGATAAAAGCGCGCTTGAAAGATCACGGCCTGAAAATTTCAGGGCGGAAAGATGAACTCATCGAACGCCTCCGCGAAGCCGATCCGGGCGTGCAAATCCTCGATGACCTCAAGGCAATGCACGCCGAAGAGGCCGACGGAAAGACCATCCTGACCCCGGCCCAGTGGCGCGATGTCGTCGGGATGCGTGATGCCGTGAGAGAGCATCCGCGGATACGAAAGCTGCTGACCAACCCCCGTGGCAAGGCCGAGCTGTCGGCATACTGGATCGATGAAGAGACGGGCCTTCTGTGCCGATGCCGTCCGGACTGGTGGGTTGGTGATGTGGTCTTCGATCTCAAGACAACAGACGATGCGCGGGAGCATTCCTTCGAGCGTTCAATCGAGAAGTTTCGGTACTATGTCCAGGCGCCATTCTATCTCGACGGCCTGCGGAAGGCGATCGAACAGGGCGATGAACCGCTGCCCGAAGGTCTCGAAGTGCCGCGTCACTTCGTCTTCGGCGCGATCGAAAAAAAGGCCCCGTATCTCACGGCCGTTTACGTTCTTGAGCCCGAAAGCATGGAGATCGGCCGCCGCGAAATCCGCGAGGATCTGAGCGCGCTGGCAGATGCCATCGGTCGCGATGACTGGCCCGGGTATTCGCGGGACATCAAGCCGATCGGGCTACCCGCTTGGCGCCTCCGCCAGGAAGAAATGGAAGACGAACAAGGAGTATTCGTGCAATGACCAAAGCAATCGACATCACACAAGCGATCCGGCCGAAGAGCGACCAGCTCAACGCGGACGATCTTCTCACCGGACCGCGCACGATCCGGATCCGCGACGTGAAGAACACCGGCGGAGAGCAGCCCGTGAGCGTGTATTTTTACGGCGACGACGGCAAGCCCTGGAAGCCCGCCAAGAGCGCACTGCGCGTCCTGGCGGCGGTCTGGGGGCCGAATGCCGCGAAGTGGATTGGCCTGCACTGCACAATCTACAACGATGAGACGGTGACCTGGGCTGGCGTCGCGGTCGGCGGTATCCGCGTGAGTCACATGGAAGGGCTGTCGAAGTCCAGAACGCTCATGCTTACGAAGACGCGCGGGAAGAAAGTCGGCGTCACGATCGAGCCTCTGAACTTGAAAACGGAGACCCGCGCAGACAAGATCCGCGCCCGTCTTTTTGAAGTCGCTGAGGGCCAGGAGATGTCTGTCGCGGACGCCTGGGCGAAGCTGTCGGACGATGACAAGGCAGACCTCGGCGACGATCTTTTGACGCAGCTGCAGCAAGTCGAACAAGCCGCCCAGGAACACCGAGAGAACGACCCGAACGCCGCGGCGGATGACTTGAACGAAGCACTCGGGGGTGACGATTAATGCTTCGCCGCATCAAAATCGCAAGGGCATGGCGCACGGTGCATGATACCGGCGTCAACGCCTATCAAGAGAATGAGATCACGGGCGAGAGGCGGGTTATTGCAAGCGGCTCAGGCTATCAACCAGTCAATATCGGCTGGCTCCGAGGCGACGTGGATGACCCGACCGTTTCAGCAATGCCAGCGTTGCCCAGCGGCGGGTCCGTGATCTCGAAATAATATTGAAACAAACCGTGAACAAAAAAATGGGCGGAGCGTTTTGAATGCGCTTCGCCGGGAGTATTTCCTTTTCAGTAGCAACACACAACCGCCGGACGCTGCCCGGCAAACTGGAGAAAAGACTATGACAAATATTCAAGACATCATCGCCCGCTCGCTCACCGCCGCCGATATCGACTTCATTGCAGGGGTGCTCGCAGAAGAAGACGGCGAGGCTATCACCGCTGTCTATGACGCGGATGAGGATATCGTTGATATCGAAGCGGGTCACGGAGACGGGACATTTCATGATTTCGGTCACGTTCCGACCGCTGAGGAGATCCGCGGAGTTCTCGAAAACTTGATCGAAGCCGAAGCAGAGGCCGAGGCCGCCTGACCACCACGCCGGGCGCCGACCCCGCCCGGCTGCTTCTCCTGCCGCTTCATTGTGAGCGGCGCGACAAGCAGCCATCAAATGAAAAGGAATATCCCATGGCAGGATCAGTGAACAAAGTCATCCTCATCGGCAACCTGGTCCGCGACCCCGAGGTGAAGTCCTTCGATAACGGCGGTGAAGTCGTGAACATGTCGGTCGCGACCTCCGAAACCTGGAAGGACAAGCAGTCCGGCGAGCGCCGCGAGCGCACCGAGTGGCACCGCGTCGCCATCTTCAACCCGAGCCTGGTGACCGTCGCGAAGAATTACCTCAAGAAGGGCTCGAAGGTCTACCTGGAAGGCCAGCTGGAGACCCGCAAGTGGACCGACAAGGACTCCACGGGCCAGGAGCGCTATGTCGCCGAGGTCGTGCTGCGGCCGTTCAACGGCGAGTTGACACTCCTGGGAGGGAAGAGCGAAGGCGGCGGTCAGACGACCAGCCCGGCGCCGGCCGCCGCGACCGCCGGCAAGGACCACGACGACGAAATCCCGTTCTGAACGGGTTGCGCAACGGCTGTGTGTGGGCTGTCCCGGCCTAAGTTTATCGTGAGCCGTGCCGCTTTCCGGCGGCGAGTGTAGCGATTGACAGGGATAGAGCCCCGGCGGAGACGCCGGGGTTTTTCTTTAGAAATACGCTTTGGCGATCTGCGAGGCCAGCGTCGCTGCAAGGACAGGTGGAACCGCATTGCCGACCTGGGTAAACTGTCGGGCATTCGGGCCGATGAATTTGTAGTTGTCTGGGAAAGTCTGAAGTCTCGCACACTCACGAACACTCAGTGTCCGCGGAATCTCCGGGTGCAAATGCGATCTGCCTCCGCCGTTGGTTCCGCCAGCAATCACAGTCTTGGATGGTCTCGTTGGTGTTAGTCGATCGACGCGCCCGAGCTGATCTCGCTTTCCGTAGTCCAGGACCCGATACCGTTTGATAGACTGCACATAGTGATTGCGCGTCTCATGGTTCAAAGCATCCTCGCCTGGGAGGTCATTCAACACACTACCGCAGCCGACGTGTTCACGCTTTGAAGGCATTTCGAACAGGCCTTCCTTTCTGCCCCCAACAACGAACATGCGTTGCCGATACTGCGGGATGCCGTAATCTGCTGCATCCCAAACCTCAGGTTCCTCAACATTGTACCCTTCCGCTTGAAGCGTACGAATAGCCTCTCCGAGCTGCTTTCCACCGTCGAGATCACGAAGACCAGGAACGTTTTCGATGACGAAAACAGCAGGTCTAAAATGCACAACAAGGTCTACGAAGTCGAAGAGTAGATTGCCGTTCTGGGCATGCTGGAATCCAACGCGTTTGAAATTTTCTCCTGACTTCGAAAACCTTTGGTTCGCGGCGATAGAAAAAGGCTGACATGGTGGGCCGCCCACGAAGACGCCATCAAACGGTTTTGAGATAATTGGAGTGAGTTGCTCCACGATTTCTTTCGTCTTCGAAACATCTCCATTATGCGTTGGCGGACCAAAGATGTTCCACTTCGGGCGGTTCACGCGAAGAGTTTTGCAGAAAATTTCATTGAACTCGAAAGCCGCCTTGTTCTCGAACCCGACTGCTTCAAATCCCAAATCCATTCCACCGCATCCAGTAAAAAAAGAAACAAGAGGAACTCCTTTTCCTCTCTTCTTGAAAGACTTCAATGTGGCAGGCTTTGCGCCTTTCCATGTCAGCGCACGGCTTTTCTCATAGACCAAGTCATCTATGGTCCAACCTTCATTTGCCATTACAGACTCGATGACTTCCTTTTCGCCACTGCTTTGTAGAAGTGTCGACTGAATCGAATAAAGATCTTCAGGGGTGATCGAATTCGGATTTTTCTTCAGCATTTTTACATCGCCCTGTGTTTGTGTCTTGCCTCTTCGTAAACAATCTTGGCTTCTTCGGCATCAACGAAGTCTTTTTTACCAGAGTCTTTAAGCCACTTGTCGTAGTATCGATGGACCGCTCTATGGCAAGTCGGACACAGCGCAACAAGGTCATCGAGCAAAGTGCCGTCCTTGGATGTCCTCGCCCCCGAACAAAGCGGCAACAAATGGTGAACGTCAAGAACTCTGTCTACCCAAGGGTATGCATTTGCTGTGTCCATTGCACACATATCACAAACGGCAGAAGGATTAGCTTTGAAGAACTCCTCTCGGATCTTCCCATTTCGTTCTATGACCAGGTGAGTTTTTCGGATCTTTTTGCCCTCTGAGAAGGCCGTATCCCCGGAGAATCCTGCGTCTTCGACATCGCTAAGGACAGTCGTGTCATATTCCAGCTCAAGCTCATCGATCGACGATTGGAAAAGGTCTGTCAGCCTGAAGACCTCATCTGCCCCGTTGCTAAGAGGCTCCCCGCCTATCGGGGATATTTGCTCGAACAGGTTCAATGCGTCTTCTTGCGATAGAGACACGGTCAGAGTCCGTTTATCCAGAGATAGATAGGAAATCTGGGCTATTACTTGGATGCTCTCGGCGGCTTGTCGCGGCACTTGAGCCATGTTCAAGTTCGAGTTGATTAACTCAATGAACTCCGACTGATCCTCATCGCCGGTGAAACCAGAAGCTTCATAGGACGCGACAACCTGGGATATATCGGTTGTTCCCAGGCCAATGGCAGCGCGCGCCAACATGAACCTGAGCGAGAAGAGGAGCGGATATCGCAACTCGACAGTGTTGTCCCACCCTGTAAGAGCTGGAGACGGGTCCGTGGTTGCTTGCGCGAGGAAATGGAAATACTCATCGGTGGTGATCGCGCCGTCGGATGCCAAAAGCTTTGCAATCTGGGTCGGCTCTGACCCTTTGCCCTTCTGCGCACAGATCAGCGATAGCTTGAACACACGGCTGTAGTTTCGCCATGGTGGGTATCGATCATCGTTTGGAAGGAATGGCAGTCCAGTAGCTGCGACTAAGTCGCTTCTGTCAGTCAATCGAAGGTCTTCGTGGAGAGCGAACTTGGCAATCTTTTTCAGATTGTCGAACTGAAAATAGTCGAGCCTGCCCTGGTCCCAATTCCACATATTGTTGCCTGATATGATGTCGCTACTTTTTGTTGCGACCATACTGCAGCATCCCAATCAATTTTTCCATGCCGAATCGAGACAAAATGAAAGTGTAATATGTGATGGCAAACTGAAACAAACAGTGAACACCTGCGCTTGAGTGTCGGGGGTCTGTGTCTATTTCCCTGTCATCGGCACACACAACACGCCGCCGCCGATCGGCACCAGGAGAAAGACTATGAAACAAGCATCATATGAAGACGCATTCGGCGCCGGCGTTTGCCCGATCCTCGAGGATTCCGATCTCGACGCGATGACGGACGAGCAGATGCAGGAAGAACTGTCGAACTGGCAGCGACAGGCAGGCGGACCGCTTGAGTATGTTGTCGAGGACAACATCCGTCTCGTCGAGCGTCACATCGAGTTGCGCGCCGCGTCGGATGACGATCTTTTTAAGGGCATCTCGGACGCAGAAGCCGCCATTGAACACTGGACACCGAAGCTGGACGGAGAAGACGGCTGGCTTGCGCGCCGCATCATCCGCAGTTGCGAAACTGACTTGAAGGATTTCCGTCGAGAGATGGATCGCCGCGCTAAAATCGTGTCCTGAACAGCAACACACCCCTCTCCGCCTCCCCGCCGGGCGGACTTTCACGGAGAGACAGACATGACAGACGAAATTTTGGACGCAGAATTTGAAGATCTCGGCGCGGTCCGTCCAGTACCCGATCGTCCGGCTTCAACTTTCAAATCGACGTACGGACCCTCAATCTATGACAATGCACGCCGCTCTTTGAGTGATAATTCGGCAAGATACGGCTGGACGCGTCGCGAGAAATCGTCGGCCTGGCCGGGCATATTTCTGACAGCCCTTGCGCGCGCGGCGCGAGAGCCAGGTGCGCATGAGTTCAAAGACTCTCCGAACGCGAGTCTTCTTGAGGTCCAGATCCGGAAGGCACGGGACTTCCAGCGCGCATTCGAAGCCGTCAGCGGCCGCGAACTGCGGCACCCAGCGCGGCAGGTAGGACTGAACGATGCAGGCCGCAAGGAAGCGATAGCGGAAATGGGATCAGTTGAGATGTCTGCGCATCGCCGCGCCGCGCATGCTTCTGATGTGTCGACGGCATTGGTGTCTGAAGCGCGGGAACTGCACGAGTCTGGGGTCTGCGCATATGAAAATGCCATGATGCAGTTTTCTGGAGAATTCGCGAACGGCGAGCGCGATCGAGAAAATTCGCAGCGCGTCCGGGTCGTGCGTCGGTCTCGAGATCGGGGGATGTGTCGGTAGAAGAAAGAGGGCGGCCACCAGGGCCGCCCTTTTCATTTCATCCTGCCGCTACCAGGATCAACCTGTTTTTCCAGCTTACCAGGTGGCCCAGGTCAGGGCGCGGCGCGGACCCACCGGGTCAATTCCCGGCTCCATATTTAACGACCCTGGGGCATAATCAGGGTCGATACGGACCGGAGCGAACCCGGTCATGCCATCCGATTCTGGCATCCTCTTTGCCGTCTTTGACCTGGCACGCACGGTATCGGACCAGGTGACGCAAACGCTCGAGGCGGTATTTCTGCCGGTCTTGACTCAGGCGCCGGCGAGCCTGTCCCGCTCGAGGGCGGATATCAAGGATATAGTTCTCCGCGTTCGATTTCGAAACTCATTGAAAAAAATTTGGCGGGCGTTTGGTTGTGTATATCCCGGGGCGTATCTCCCTTTCAGTTGAGAAGAGGAGATCGACAATGAGCGATAAAGACCAGATCGAAGAAGCAAAGAAGATCCTGCGGGCAGCCGGCATCAAGATGTCGATCGACGGTTGTGGGTGCTGTGGTTCTCCTGCGGTTCGAATGCAGCACAACGGGAAAGAGGTGATCTTCGACGACACATCATATCCGGGAAAGTATCAGATGGCCGATGACGTGATCTTCGACATGTTCGAAGAGGAAGGCGGTGCAGAATGACCACATCCAGGCAAATACGCAGGAATAGGGAGTGCGCTGCAATCAAGGCGGAGCGTAAAGCCATCCGTGAGATGAGCAAAGCGCCTTTGAATCGCGTGACATTCGATGCTTCACCGCTCTTTTCAGTCTCGAACTATGAGCTGGAGCCGATCCGGACTTCAATCCGCCCTGTCAACCATCCTACATTGAATACCAAGGGTGAAAACCGCCTCGCGAAAGAATGGTTGCCCTCGGCTTTACTTGAGGATGATTTCCGGAAGCGCGTTTGTCGGCATAGCGATGTGCCGATCTATGAAGTCAGTACGGAAAACAGAAATGGGCAGCGCGATCTTCTCATCGCACCGGTATGTCCAGGAGAAGATCCAGGCACAATTCGAGTCAGGGTCTTCGTGAAGCGACGCGAAACGATTGGCATGGATGCTGGCCGCTTCACAGTCTCGTTGATCCCCAAGAAGGACTTTGATCCAGGAACGATCGACGAGGTGTGGGCCAAGCTTTCAGCGCATCAGCGCATGTCGATGATGGCCGCAGTTGCGGATCGAACCCCGAAGGGCGGTCCGAGAAAGGAGGCACAATGACCCACGAAGAAGACATCAGGCGCGTCCGCGGATTGCGGCGCCTCGAAGACGAGCTGGTCGAAGACCTTTTCACCATGACAGACGCCGAGATCGAGGAGGAGTTGCGAGAAGATGGCGTCGATATCGAAGAGCTCGACCGCAGGATGAGCGAGTTGGTCGACGCGGCAACGGCGAATGTGAAGGGAGGTGCGTGATGAAGATCACTGACTTGATCCGACGCGCAGTGACTGACGCGCCGAATTTTGATTGGATGAATGTTGTCATCGATGTAAGCTCGGAGGTTTTCGCGGCATATCTCGATGAGTCCGAGGTGCCGTTGCTATCCGATGGAAGCGACGGGCTTTCACGAAAAGCCCTTCTTGCTCTCGGACCGGAAGATTTCACATGTGAAGTATGGGAGCGCGCGGACATCGATGTAGAAAATGCGGCGGTTGCATGTCAGGGCATTGATACCTGGGATGGATCTCTATTCCGATCCGCCCACGAGCGCCTCGCATTTCTTGCAAATGTGGAGCAAAGTGCGTAGCGTTTTGTGTAGCAAAACCAGGCACTTTTTCCGAGCAGCAATCCAAACACCTTATTTTCAAGGCTCTGTCTGTTTTTCGAGGAAAAATAATGGTGCCCGGGGGCGGAATCGAACCACCGACACGAGGATTTTCAATCCACTGCTCTACCCCTGAGCTACCCGGGCACGGGGAACGCGATTGCGTTCGGGTGCGGGTGTCTTAGGCGAGCGCGCGCGGGCTGTCCAGAGGGATCGCGCAAATTTTTCAATGGGGTTTGGCGCGTTCCCTGTCCACTTCTTCCAGGGCCTTTTCGATATCCTCGGGATCGTTCGAGGGCAGCGCGTAATCGCCGTCGAGCCATTTGCCGAGGTCCACATCGGCGCAGCGCTTGGAACAGAACGGGCGAAAGCGTTTGTCGGTCGTCTTGCCGCAGATCGGGCAGCTCATCGCAGTCTCTCTTTCAGTGCAATCCGGTCACGTTTGCGTTGCAGTTCGAAATGGCCGAGCGGCGTCCAGCCGACCAGCGCGGTTTCCACGATATCGGACTTGAAGGCGGCGCGCAGGGTCGTCTCGAACTGCCGGCGGTCCTTCTTGCTCATGGGGGCGAGGTCGATCACGATCTGCCCGCCAAGACCGCGCAGGCGCAATTGGCGCGGCAGGTCCCGTGCGGCGGCGATATTGGCCTTCAGTCCCGCCGCGGGCGAGGTATCGCCACCGGTATTCACATCCACCGCCACCAGCGCGCGGGTGGGCTCGATCGCCATCGAGGCACCGCCCGGCAGGGTCGCTTCGGGGCTGCGCAGCGCGTCGACTTCGTCAAGCACCCCATGATCGCCAAAGCAGCCCGGCGCCGTTTCGAGTGCGCCCTCGCCGATCCATTCACGCCAGGCCAGGACATGCGGGCCATCGCCTTCGGTCAGCTTCTCGGCGCTGTCACCCTGTGCGTCGCCCATCACGGTCACGGCCATGTCATGCATGGCGCGGATGTCCTCAGCGATCTCTGCATCATCGGCGTCGGCACAGGAAGAGCGCAGGATGAGTCCCATGTCGCTTTCACCCATCTCTGCATGGGCGATGGCGAGCAGCGCATCGCGGCGGTCGTCGTCGCGAATGCTGCGCGAGACATTGAGCCCGCGCGCGCCGGGGGTGACGATGGCGTAGCGGCTCTTGAACAGGATCTTGGCCGTCACTGGCAGCGCCTTGCCGGGTTCGGGATGGCCTGTCACCTGCACGAGGATCGGGCGGCCGGGGCTGAGCCCTTTCACCTGGCGCAGAAAGGCCGGGCCGTCGGGCGTGCGCAGGAACATGCCGCCCTGCCCCTTGACCGGGCGGTCGGCGATGGCGCGGTAGATGGCGCCGGGACGCGGCGCATCGCTGTCGATGAACAGATCCTCGAGCCGCCCGTCGACCATCAGCGCCGCCGCTTCGGCCGCCTCGAAGTGATCGAGCGCGATCAACCGCCCCTTCATGCGCACCCCCGGTAAACCGGATAACCCGCCGCCTGCAGCAGCCCCGCCGCTTCGGCGAGTGGCAGGCCCACGACGGCGGTGAACGACCCTTGAATCCACGGGATCAAGGCGCCGGCAGGCCCCTGGATGCCGTAACCGCCCGCCTTGCCCTGCCAGTCGCCGGTGGCGAGATAGGCATTCAGCTCTTCATCTGAGAGGCGTTTCATCTTGACTGTCGTGACCACGTCACGCTCCCATATCCGAGTTCCGCGGCGCACGGCGACGGCCGTGACAACCTTGTGGCGGCGTCCCGACATCGCCAGCATGAACTGCGCGGCCTCGCCTGCATCGCGCGGCTTGCCGAGGATGCGGCGGCCCAGCGCAACGGTGGTATCCGCCGACAGAACCATGTCATCCGCCCCGGCCCGCACCGCCAGCGCCTTTTCACGTGCCATACGGACGCAGTAGGGGCGCGGCAATTCGGTCTTGCGGGGTGTTTCGTCTATTTCGGGCGGGCGGATCTCATCTGCCACGATTCCGATCTGCGCCAGAAGTTCGCGCCGGCGCGGGCTGCCGGAGCCGAGTATCAGGCGCGGCCGGCTCATATGCGCCCGTATCCGGCCGGGGAACCGGCCGTTCTGACGACGCATCCGGACATGGCGCTTACTTGAATCGGTAGTTGATCCGACCCTTGGTCAGATCGTAGGGGGTCATTTCGACCTGCACCTTGTCGCCTGCAAGAACGCGAATGCGGTTCTTGCGCATCTTGCCTGCCGTATGCGCGATGATTTCATGGCCGTTTTCAAGCTCGACCCGAAACGTCGCGTTAGGCAGGAGTTCCTTCACGACACCGGGAAATTCGAGCGTATCTTCCTTGGCCATGGTTTCTCCTTCATTGCGCGATCCACCTATATGTGGAACGCGCATTAAATGGGCCTATTCCGCGTGTTTTTCAAGCGGATAATCAACGCAAGCGCTGGTTTGTGGCTTTGGCGATGCGGGCGGGCTGCTCCTCCCAATGGGTGCGGTTGAGCACCACGCCATCGCTGCGCACATTGGCCACGGCCCGCATGTCGGCCTCGCCATAGGTCCAGCCCGGCTGGTCAAGCCGCCCTTCGGCGATGACGCCGCTTGACGGAAAACCGGTGTCAGGGGGGCCGAAAACGCCGCCCATTCCGGTATTTTCATCGACTGGAGGGCACCAGGCGGCTGCCCCCACAGTCGAAGCCATTGCCGTCACACACTGGTTTTCCAGCGCGCGCGCCATCGCGCCGATGCGCACGCGCGAATACCCTGCATGCGCCTCGGTGCAGGAGGGCACGAGGATCAGCTCGGCATCGGACATGGCCCGCGCCAGCAGCGGAAATTCGCAATCATAGCAGATCAGGATGCCGATACGCCCCAATGCGGTGTCAAACAGGGTCAGAGGCCCGCCGGGCACGACATCCCATTCCTCGCGCTCGAATCGGGTCATGATCTGCTTGTCCTGCACGCCGCAACCGCCCAGCGGCGTGAAGAGACGCGCGCGATTGACCGGGCGTTGCCCCAGGCTGTCGTCAAAGACCGGCGCAGAGGCGGCGCAGATATGCACGCCATGCTTGACCGCGAGGTCACTGTGCAGTTCATCCACCTGTGCCAGCCAGCGCGACACCGCATGGGCCGACCCTTCCAGATCGGCGGCAGCCTCGGGCCCGTCCAGCATGGCGAGTTCCATCGCGCCATATTCGGGGAAAAGCAGCAGTTCGGCCCCCTGCCCCGCGGCCTCAGCGACCCAGGCGTTCAGCTTCTTTTGATAGGCGGCCCAGTCCTGAAGCGGGTCCAGCGGATAGGCGGCGGTGGCAATCTTCATCGGTCAATCTCCCCGGTCCAGCGACCTGAAATACCGATCCTCTGCTAACGCCCGCCGCGGCGCCTGTAAACGCCCGCATGAAAAAGACCCCGCCCGATCCGGGCGAGGCCGCTTTGCGCCGTCGACCCTCCGATGGGATCAGGCCATCGTGCCCTCTTGCGGGATGCGAAGCTGCTGGCCGGGATAGATCTTGTCGGGATGGCTCAGCATCGGACGGTTGGCCTCGAAGATCTTTTCATAGGCCGCGCCGTTGCCCAGAGTCTTTTCGGCGATCTTCCAGAGCGTGTCGCCCTTCTGGACCTCATGGAACACCGGATCATCGCCGCCGGCATTGTCTTCGACCCCGGAGATACCGGAAAGGTTGCCCACCGCCATGATGATCTTTTCCTTGGTCTCCTGCGAGGCGGCCGTGCCCGAGACCTTGACCACATCGCCTTCGACGACGATGTCGAGCCCTTCGGCATCGAGACCAAGATCGGCGATTTCCTTTTGCACCTTGTCGGTGCTCGGCTCATCGCTGCCAAACAGCGACTTGCCTGTATCCTTCATGAAGCTCCAAAGACCCATTCTTACTCTCCGATTACAGAAACGATGCCGTATCATTGCGGCATCGCCCGTCAAAGCAAGGGGAAACTGGCTCAGGCCGCTTCACCATCGGTGAATTGCAACCGCGCAAGGCGCGCATAAAGCCCACCTTCGGCGACCAGCGCGTCATGGGTGCCTTGCGCCACGATCCGGCCCTGATCCATGACGACGATCCGGTCGGCCTTTTTTACCGTCGCCAGGCGATGCGCGACAATGATCGTGGTGCGGCTGCGCGCCATCGTTTCGACAGCGGTCTGCACGGCGCGTTCGCTTTCTGCGTCGAGCGCCGATGTCGCCTCGTCCAGCAATAGAACCGGCGCGTCGCGCAGGATAGCGCGGGCAATAGCGATGCGCTGTTTCTGCCCACCCGAGAGCATCACCCCGCGCTCGCCGACATAGGTGTCATAGCCGTCGGGCAGCGCGGTGATGAAATCATGCGCGGCGGCGGCGCGGGCGGCCTCTTCGACCTCGGCGTCGGTTGCATCAAGGCGGCCGAAGCGGATGTTCTCGCGCGCCGAGGCGGCGAAGATCGCCGGGTCCTGCGGCACCAGCGCCAGTTCCTTGCGGAAGTCCTGCCGCGCCATCTGATCGAGCGCGATACCGTCGAGCGTGATCTGCCCTGACCTGGGATCGTAGAAGCGCAGGATCATCTGGATCACGCTGGTCTTGCCCGCGCCCGAAGGACCGACAAGGGCAATGGTCTCACCCGGTGCGACAGTCAGGTCGAACCCGTCCAGCGCCGGGGTGTCCGGGCGCGAGGGATAGGCGAAACTCACCTCGTGAAAGCCGATCTCGCCGCGCACCGGGCGCGCCAGCGCCACGGGGTTCTCCGGGTCGCGGACATGATCATTGGTGCGCAGCAGTTCAACAAGCCTTTCCGTCGCGCCCGCAGCGCGCTGCAACTCGCCATAGATCTCGGACAGCGCCGCGACCGCCCCGGCGACCATCACCGAGTAGATAACGAACTGCACCAGCATCCCGGCGGTCATGTCGCCGCCGCGCACATCATTGGCACCGATCCACAGCACCCCGACAACCCCGGTGAACACGAGAAAGATCACGATCACGGTCATCGCCGCGCGTGTCCTGATGCGGCGGCGGGCGGCCTCGTAGCTTTCCTCGGTCACATCGGCGAACCGCGCGCGGCTGGCGGTTTCATGGGTGAAGGCCTGAACAGTCTGCACCGATTGCAGCGCCTCGGCGGCATTGCCCGAACTGTTGGCGATCCAGTCCTGATTGACGCGGCTCAGCTTGCGCAGCTTGCGCCCCATCGTCAGGATCGGCACGATCACCAGCGGCACGATCAACAGCACAAGCCCCGTCAGCTTGGCCGAGGTGATCAGCATCAGCACGAGACCGCCGATGAAAATCAGGATATTGCGCAGCGCGATCGACACGGACGAGCCGATCACCGACAGGATCAGCGTGGTATCGGTGGTGATCCGGCTCAGGACTTCGCCGGTCATGATCCCCTCGAAAAAGGCGGGACTCATGCCGATGACGCGGTCGAACACGGCCTTGCGGATATCGGCGACGACGCGTTCGCCCAACCGCGTGACCAGCGCGTAGCGCAGCCCAGTGCCGATCGCCAGCAAGCCGGCAATGGCCAGCGCCGCCATGAAATAGCGATTGAGCAACGCGCCATCCTCGGCGCCGAAATTGTCCACCACCCGGCGCACCGCCATCGGCAGCACCAGCGACACGGTCGCAGTCAGCATCAGCGCCAGAACAGCGGCACCGGCCAGCATCTTGTAGGGTTTCATGAAGGGCCACAACTCGGCCAGCGCGCCGACATCCTTAGACTTGTCGCGCTCGATCATGTCTGCGCCATTCTCTGCCTTGCGCACCATATTCCGCTTTCCTTCGTCCCGTTCGGTCACGGTTCTTGGCCATGCAGGGCGGCAGGGTCAAGGGACAGTTGTGCCGCAGCCCGGATTAACAGGGAAAACCGGCAAAGGGAAACGGCAGGAAAATCGATGGAGCGGGCGGCGGGAATCGAACCCGCATCTCTTGCTTGGAAGGCAAGGGTCTTACCATTACACAACGCCCGCTCAGCGACTCCGACGGATATTTCAAGGCGCGTTGAGGGTCAAGCACAACGTCGCGCTGACCGCGAAGCCGGGATTTCGCGGTGGATTTGGGTTGAATCCGTGGCCATTTACCCCTGTGATAGAGGTAGCCAGCCAAGCCCCACGGGATTCGCCACATGCAGTATCATGCCCCCACCAGCGTCGATGACGCCCTGCGCCTTCTGGCCGCAGGCAACGGAAACTGCCAGATTCTTGCCGGGGGCACCGATCTTCTGGTGCGGCTGCGCTCGGAAATGGGGGACGAACCCGAGAGCATTCTCGACATCAAGCGTATAGAAGAGCTGCGCACGATCACGCCCGAAGCGGGCGGCTGGCGCATCGGGGCCGCCGTGTCGGGCGCGGAAATGGGCGAGCATCCGGCGCTGGTGGCCGACTGGCCGGGTGTGGTCGAGGCGATGAACCTGATCGGCTCGACCCAGATTCAGGGCCGTGCCACGCTGGCGGGAAATCTCTGCAACGCCTCGCCCGCTGCCGACAGCGTGCCCGCGATGGTCGCCGCCGGGGCGATGGCGCGGATCGCGGGGCCGGATGGCGCACGCGACATTCCCGTCTCCGAAGTACCGACCGGACCAGGCCGCACATCGCTGGGCAAGGCCGAGTTCATCACCTCGATTTATCTTCCGCCCCGCCCCGAAGGCGGCGGCGACGCCTATCTGCGCTTTACCCCGCGCAGCGAGATGGACATCGCGGTGGTCGGCTGCGGCGTCGCGCTGACGCTGGACGGCGCGGGCATCTGCATCTCGGCGCGGGTCTCGCTGGGGGCGGTGGGACCGGTGGTCATGCTGGTCGAGGCGGGCGCCGGGGCGCTGGTCGGCACGGAGGTGGACGATGCGGCGCTTGATGCGCTGGCAGCGGCCTGCTCGGATGCGGCCAGCCCGATCGACGACAAGCGCGGCACCGTCGCGTTCCGCACCCATGTGGCCGGCGTGCTGGCGCGCCGAGCTGCCAGCATCGCGAAAACCCGCGCGGGAGGCGCGTCATGAGCAAGATTCACGTCACCACAACGATCAACGGCGATCCGGTCGATTTCCTCTGCGATCCGGGCGAGACCCTGCTTGACGTTCTTCGCGACCGGCTCGGGATGACCGGCTCGAAAGAGGGCTGCGGCACCGGGGATTGCGGCGCCTGTTCCGTCACCGTAGAGGGGCGGCTGGTCTGTTCCTGCCTGATGCTGGGGGCCGAGGCCGAGGGACGCGAGATCGCCACTATCGAAGGCATGGCCGATGGCGAGACGCTGCACCCGCTGCAACGCAAGTTCATCGAACATGCCGCTCTGCAATGCGGCATCTGCACGCCGGGAATCCTCGTGGCGGCGAAATCGCTGCTCGAGCGCAACCCCGACCCGACCGAAGAGGAAACCCGCTATTGGCTGGCGGGGAACCTCTGCCGCTGCACCGGCTATGACAAGATCATCCGCGCCGTTATGGACGCGGCCAAGGACATGCGGGAGGCATCCTGATGGCACTGGACCGCAAGACCGGCACCGCGCCGCGCGAATTCAAGATCATCGGCACGCGTCCAGCGCGCCCCGACGGGATCGACAAGGTGACCGGGCGGGCACGCTTTGGCGCCGACATGTCGGCGCCGGGGATGCTGGTGGGGCGGGTGCTGCGCAGCCCCCATGCCCATGCCCGCATCAAGTCGATCGACAGCTCCGCCGCAGAAGCGCTGAGCGGCGTTCACGCCGTGGTCACGCGCGCCGATTTCCCCGCGCCAGGCGAGGATGTGGCCGATATCCTCGACAATTGCATGGCTGGCGAGAAGGCGCTTTATGACGGCCATGCCGTTGCCGCCGTCGCGGCGTCTTCGGCTGCCGTGGCGCGTCAGGCGCTGAAACTGATCAAGGTCGAATACGAGCCCCTGCCCCATGTCACCGACGTTGACGCGGCGATGGCGGTGGATGCGCCCGCGCTGCACGAGGGGCGGGCCAACGAGACCGTGCCGGACGGCCATTCGCCCAATGTCATGGCGCGCCACGCCTTTGGCCACGGCGATATCGAGGCTGGCCTCGCTCAGGCCGACCGGGTGCTCGAGCGCAGCTATCGCACCGAAGCCACGCATCAGGGCTATATCGAACCCCATGCATGCCTCGCCTCGATGGGGGCGGATGGGCAGGCCGACCTGTGGTGCTGCACGCAGGGCCATTACATGGTTCGCAACACCTGCGCGGCGATCCTGGGGATCACGCAGGGCCAGCTGCGCGTCACCGCTTCCGAAATCGGCGGCGGCTTTGGCGGCAAGACCACCGTGTTCCTTGAACCGGTCGCGCTGATGCTGGCGAAAAAGACCGGTCGCCCGGTCAAGATGGTGATGAGCCGCGCCGAGGTTCTGCGCGCCACCGGCCCGACCTCATCGAGCTCTGTCGACATTCGGCTCGGCATGACCAGCGATGGACGCATCACCGCCGGTTTCGCCGAGCTGCGCTATCAGGGCGGCGCCTATCCCGGCGCGCCAGTCGACATGGGCGCCATGTCGGCCTTTGCGCCCTATGATCTAGAGAACGTCCGCACGATCGGCTGGGACGTGGTCACCAACCGGCCCAAGGCGGCTGCCTATCGCGCGCCCGGCGCACCGATGGCCGCCTTTGCCGTCGAAAGCGCGATCGACGAACTGGCGCGCGATCTGGGCCTCGACCCGCTCGAAGTGCGCCTGAAGAATGCCGCGCGCGAGGGCACGCGGGCCTCCTATGGGCCGACCTATCCCGCCATCGGCCTCGAGGCGACGCTGCGCACCGCCCGGGACCACCCGCATTGGTCCGCACCGCTTGGCCCAAATCAGGGGCGCGGGGTCGCATGTGGTTTCTGGTTCAATTTCGGCGGCGATACCTGCGTGAGCCTCAACATCACGCCGGACGGCACGGTGAACCTGTCCGAAGGCAACCCCGATATCGGCGGGTCGCGCGCGTCGATGTCGATGATGGCTGCCGAGGAACTGGGCATCCCCTATGACAAGGTGCGCACGGTGATCGCAGATACAGGGTCACTCGGGCAGAACGAGGTGACCGACGGCAGCCGCGTGACCTTTGCCGTGGGCCTTGCCACCATCGAGGCCGCCCGCGCCGCCAAACGCGAGATGTGCAAACGCGCGGCTCAGGTCTGGGGCATCGACGAGGAGGCCGTCATCTGGGAAGACGGCGCTGCGCGGCCCTCTGGCCCCAATGCGGGTGAACATCCCCCCATGACCCTGGCAGACATCGCGGCCATCGCCTCCAATACCGGCGGGCCGATTGCCGGTCACTACGAGATCAATGCCGAAGGCGCGGGCGTCAGCTTTGCCACCCATATGGTCGATACCGAAGTCGACCCCGACACCGGTGCTGTCACGATCCTGCGCTACACGGTGTTCCAGGACGCGGGCAAGGCGGTGCATCCCTCCTATGTCGAGGGCCAGTTCCAGGGCGGCGCGGTGCAAGGTATCGGCTGGGCGCTGAACGAGGAATATATCTATGACGACAACGGCATTCTTCAGAACGCGGGTTTCCTCGACTATCGCATCCCGGTGGCCTCGGACCTGCCGATGATCGACGCGGTGATCCTCGAAATTCCCAACCCCGGCCACCCCTATGGCGTGCGCGGGGTGGGGGAAACCTCGATCGTGCCGCCGCTGGCCGCAATTGCCAACGCGGTCTCGGCCGCGACCGGTACGCGCATGAGCGACCTTCCCATGTCGCCGCCCAAGGTTCTGGCGGCGATCCAGGCGCGCTGACGGCGGGGGCGCGGGCAATGGTTCAGGTCACGATCTGGGGTTCGCTCGCGACGGCGACCGGCGATCAGACCGAAGTCGAGATCGACGCCTCCACCCTGCGCGAACTCCTCGACGGGCTGGCCGCCCGTTACCCCGCGCTCAAACCCCAGCTTGAACGCGGCGTTTCGGTCGCCATCGACGGGCGCATCTACAACGACAGCTGGTTCACACCGATCCAGGAGGATAGCGAAGTGGTGCTACTGGCGCGGCTGAAAGGCGGATAGGCATGACCCCCAGATTTGGAGACACCCCGCGCCCCGGCATCGCCTACCGCCCCCGGCCAGGCGTCTATGCGATCCTGCCAGGCGACTCGGGCTTGCTGCTGACCCATCAGGAAGAGCCAAGCCCCGAAATACAGCTTCCCGGCGGCGGTATCGACCCCGGCGAGTCGCCCTTGCAGGCCTTGCACCGCGAGGTGCGCGAGGAAACCGGCTGGCGGATCGCGGACGTGCGGCGGCTGGGGGTCTATCGCCGGTTTGCCTATATGCCCGAATACGATCTCTGGGCCGAGAAGATCTGCACGATCTTCGTCGCCACGCCCGTGCGCGCGCTATCGGCCCCGACCGAAGCAGGCCACAGCGTGATCTGGGCCAGCGCGCAGCAGGCCATCGGCCTTCTCGCCAGCCCCGGCGACAGCGCCTTCGTCGCGCGCTACGCCGCCGCCCGGCGCCTGCCCTGACGGGGTATCAGCCTCCGGCGACCCAAGGCAGCGCTGCGCGGTCCCGATGGTAGGGCAGACGCGCCCTTGCGCGGGCGACGGCGGCATGATTCAGCGTCGCGCTCAGGCTTTGCGGCCCGGCGCCCGCGCGTGCCAGATCGGCGCCATCGGGCGCAACGATGCAACTGCCGCCATGATAGGTCAGGCCGTTCTCGGTGCCGGAGTGATTGCAATAGGCCAGGAAAACGCCGTTCTCGAAGGCGCGGACCGGAACCAGCTTGTCGGCGACCAGCGGCCATTGATCCGAAAGCGCCGTGGGCACGACCACAAGATCGGCGCCCGCCACCGCCACATGGCGCACCGTCTCTGGGAATTCGACATCATAGCAGACCAGCAACGCCACCTTGAACGCGCCAATTGCGAACAAGGCCGACCCCTCACCGGGTGCGAAATGATCGCCCTCGAAACCGGGGGGCAAGAGCAGCTTGCGATGATGACCCAGCATCCGCCCGTCACGGCCAAAGGCCAGCGCCGCATTGTAAAGCACGTCGCCATCACGCTCGGCGCAGCCATAGACGATGGCGGTGTCCTGCCCGCGGGCCAGTTCCGCGACCGCCTTCGCAAATGGACCGTCGCGCGGTTCGCCCGCCGCACCCAGCCGCGCCCCGACGTTGTAACCGCATTGGAAAAGCTCGGGCAGGACCACGAGGTCAGGCGACGCCGGTCCCAGTTCCTCAAGCCGGGCCTCCAGCCATTCCAGCCGCGCCGCCGGCCCGTCCAGATCCGCGGGCGACTGCAACAACGCAAGGTTCAAGGGATCGCTCATCGCGTCATCCTTTGCTCAGCAGGATCGTCCGCGGATAATCGGTGATGTATTCCGCGCCCTGCGGCGTCACCACAATGGAATCCCCGATACGCCCTGCCGTCTCTCCATCGACCGAAATGCCGCCATCCACCGCAAAGGTCATGCCGGGTTGCAGAACGGTCTTGTCGCCGGCCTTGAGCTCGGGTGCCTCCAGATAGGCGACCCCGATCGAGCGTCCGGTGCGGTAACCCGTCTTGAACCCGCGTTCGCGATAGACCTCGTTCGCGGCCTCGGCGACATCTTCGGCCAGAACACCGGGACGGATCGCAGCGATGGCGGCCTGCTGGGCGTCGATGGCAGCCTCCTGGACCTCGCGATCACGCGCATCGACCTCGCCAATATGGAACATCCGGTCGAACCCCAGCTTGTATTGCTTGAACTGGGCCATGTTGCAAAAACAGAAATAGACCGGGTCGCGCCGCCGATAGGCCCGCACACTGGCGCGACGATGCACCATCGCGGTGTCGCGCCCGCTTTGCACGATTTGGAGGTTGTGGATCATGGGCGAAACGAACCTGTCCCAGCCCTTGTCGGTCAGGAAACCGGCCGCCTTGCGCGACCCCGCCTCGATCACCGCCAGCGCGGATTCATACTCCGTCGCACCTTCGCCAAGCGAGTCATGCGCCGCCTGCATCATGGCCCCGGCGATCTGACCGGCCTGTTTCATCACACCGATCTCGAAGGGGCTCTTGATCACTCGCATCTCGCCCAGGACCGGCGAGATATCCCTGAGCGCGACGCCCGGATAGGTATCGTCGAGAAAGTTGCGCACCAGCGCCGGGACAGTATTGCGCTCGATCCAGATCGCTCCGGGCGACTCGCCCAGCACCTCCGACAGCACCCGCCCCCAACCGCGCGGGCCGAAATCCTCCCAGACACGCAGGTCCTCGACCCATGTCATCGCGCCGACCATTTCGGATTCCATCAGCGGCGTGACGATCACCGGGGCATCCTGCGCACCGACGATCAGCATGGTGGGGCGGCCGAACTCGATCCCGAGATAGCCCCAGAACCCGGCCAGATAGGCGATCGAGCTTTCATCGGTGAAGACCGCCCGGTCGATCCCGCGCGCGGCCATCATGGCCTGTAACGCGACGCAGCGCGCTTTTGCCTCGTTCAGCATATCAACACCCTTCATGCCAGCCAGAGGAGCAATTCACACTGGCGATTCCCGACTTGACCAGCTAAGCTGCATACAGATTGACCGTCAAGCGGCATAAACATCGTAAATTTTCGGGAATGATCGCATATGTGTATGCACCTAAGTCAGAATGTCGACCTCACCGAGGCTTTTGGCCGCGGCCGACATTATCGCGCCAAGATCGGTTTCGTGCTGCTTGCCACCGAGCAGACAATCGAGGACGACATGATGCGCCTCTGTCCCGAGGGTGTGGGCATGCATTTCACCCGCGCCTTCATTCCCGATACGATCACCCTTGCCGCGTTTGACGCCCATGCCGGAGATCTTGCGCGCGCCGCCGCCACGCTGCTGCCCGATGGCAGCCTTGATGTGATCTGCTATGCCTGCACGTCCGGCAGCCTGGTGATCGGAGAGTCCCGCGTGATGCGCGAACTGGCCATCGGCGCACCCGATGCGAAGGCCACCAGCCTCATCACCGCGGTGATGCGCGCACTACGTGCCCTCGGGGCGCAAAAGATCGTCGTGGCCACCCCCTATCTGGACGAGATCAATCAGGCGGAGGTTCGTTACATGCAGGCGGCGGGGTTCGAAGTTCTCGACATCCAGGGGCTGAACCTTGAACGTGACAGCGACATGATCCGCCTGCGGCCCGGTTTCATCGCCGAATTCGCCGCCCGCGTGGATCAACCCGACGCCGATGCGCTGTTCATCAGTTGCGGTGCGCTGCGCAGCCTCGAGATCGTCGATGCGCTTGAACAGCGACTCGGCAAACCGGTGATCTGCTCGAACCAGGCGATGATCTGGGACGTCCTGCGCCTTGCGGGTATCGACGACCGGATCGCCGGTCATGGACGCCTGCTGCGCGAACACTGAACCGGCTGGAAAAACGATCATGCAAGACGACAAGAGCATCGTTGAAATCATCCAGGACGAAATCCTGCGCCGCATCTGCTTTCTGGAAACGCCGCCCGGCACGCAACTCAAGGAGGCCGAGCTTGCCGGGGAGTTCAACGTCAGCCGAACGCCGGTGCGCGATGCGATCAGCCGGATCAGCCATCTTGGGCTGGTCGAAACCCGCAATGGTGTGGGCAGCGTGGTCATGGCACTGAGCCCGGAAGCGATCAGGCAGGTCTATGCCATGCGGCTGGAACTGGCGCCGCTGATCGGGACGATGTCGCCTCGCACCATCACCGACGAGCACCGTCGCCTTTGCGACGAACTTCTCGAAGCGGCGCTGGTGCTGCACGGGGCGTTCGATCCGGGCCGTTACATCGAGATCAATCATCGCCTGCACGGGCTCATCGCCGATCTGATCGGCAACCAGTCCCTGCGGGCCTTCTGGTGGCAGACCTATTACCAGGCTGCCAGCACCTGGCACCGTCTCGGGCATGCCTTGGGTGCAGAGGTGGCCGAGGCACTGGTCAGCGAACTGCGCGAGGTGGGCCGCGCGCTCGATTCCGGTGACGTGGCCGCCATCGGCCATATACAGCGGGTCCATATCGGCTATGGCTTTGCGCGTATCGAGCGCCATATCCTGACCGGGCCGTGACGGCCCGGTCAATTCAGGGTCAGGCCAGGCTGGGCAGCCAGAGCACAATGGCCGGGAAGGCGACCAGCAGCGCAATGGTGATCCCGTCAGCGATGAAAAACGGCATCACGCCCTTGAACACGTCCTGCACGCTCAGGTCCGGGCGCACCCCGGCGACAACGAAACAGTTCAGCCCGATAGGCGGCGTGATCAGGCAGAACTCGGCCATCTTGACCACCAGGATCCCGAACCAGATCGCGCACATCGGTCCCGACATGCCAAAGGCTGCATCCTCGGCGCTGACCATCGGCCCGCCATTCAGGGCCATGACCGCCGGATAGACAACGGGCAACGTCAGCAACAGCATACCGATTGCGTCCATGAACATGCCCAGCACGGCATAGGCCAGCAGGATGCAAACCAGGATCACCATCGGCGACATGGTCAACGAAGTGATCCAGTCCGCAAAGGCCCCCGGCAGATCGGCAAAGCCGAGGAAGCGCACATAGATCAGCACGCCCCAGATGATCGTGAAGATCATCACGCTCAGCTTGGCGGTCTCCAGCAGCGCATCCTTCAGTTCGGTCAGGCGCATCCCGCGCCATACCGCCATAAGGAAGACGATGAAGGCGCCGATCGCACCACCCTCGGTCGGGGTGCCCCAGGCATCGCCGCCAAAGGGGTTGTAGACGAAGAAGATGATCGTCACCACGACCAGCAGGATCGGCAGCGCGGGCGGCAGTGCCACCAGCCTTTCGCGCCATGTGAAGCCACTGACCGGCGGGCCGAAACCCTTGATCGTCAGCGCCATGAAGATGATCAGTGCCGCATAGACCAGCGCCGAGAATGCACCCGGGATGAACCCGGCCAGCAGAAGCATCCCGACATCCTGCTCGACGATGATCGCGTAGATCACGAGGATCGTCGAGGGCGGGATCAGGCTGGCCAGCGTGCCGCCCGCCGCCACGACGCCGGCGGCGAATTTCTTGTTATAGCCGATGGCCAGCATCTCGGGGATGGCGATGCGCGCAAAGACCGCCGAGGTCGCCACACTCGCGCCCGAGACCGCCGCGAAACCCGCGGTGGCAAAGACAGTCGACACCGCCAGGCCGCCAGGCACCCAGGCGATCCATCGCTTGGCCGCCTCGAACAGGGCGCGCGTCAGCCCGGCGTAATAGGCGAGATACCCGATCAGGATGAAGGTCGGGATAAGGCTCAGCGCCTGCGAACTGACCTTTGAATGTGGCACCTGCCCGGCGGTCTTGGCGGCCACGGTCAGCGCCCAGCCGAATTCCTCGGGCGCGTAGCCCTTCTTGGACCAGAATATCCAGATCAGCCCGACCAGCCCGGCCAGACCCGCGGCAAAGGCCACGCGCATCCCCAGCACGACAAAGACAAGCAAGCCCGCAGTCACCGCAAGGCCGATATCGATGGGTTCCATCACGCGCCCCTCTCGTCGCTGTCGTTGGTGTCACCAAAGCCGCCGACATGCTCGGCCTCATGGGCCGCCACCGCCGCCGCATCCAGCACCAGCGGCACGCCGATCGGCTGCGACAACCCATAGATAAACGCGCGCGCATAACCCCAGAGCTGCAGCACAAGACGCAGGCACATCACCGCGAAGGCCACCGGCACCAATAGTTTCGCAGGCCAGAGCGGCAGCGCGATATCCATCGAGCTGTCCCGGCTCCAGAGCGGCGCACCCCAGTCGAAACTGCGGCCGAAATGCGCCCAGCTTCCCCAGACCAGCAGCGCCATCAGCACCAATACCGCCAGCGTAGTCAGGAACTCGACCACATAAAGCGTGCGCCCCTTGAGCACACCCACGACGATATCCATGCGGATATGCCCACCATCACGCTGCACATACGAGATCCCCATCACCGCGATCAGCGGCATGGCCTGTTCGATCCAGTCGACATACCCGGGCAGCGGTTGATTGAAGAAATTGCGTCCGCCAACCGAGAAGACTGCCAGGAACATCAGGCCAAAAACGGCCAGCCCACTCAGCAGCGCCAGGATGCGCTCGATACGGTAAAGGCTTCGGTCGATCCGGCTGAGACGGCTGGAATCGGACAGAACAGATGCGGCGCCTGCCATGTCTGCCCCCTTGATTGCTATCGGAATTGATGGGTCCGCCGCACCGCGAGCATGTGCCGGGTGCGGCGGGTCTTTTCGTCAGCTTGCGGGGCTCACTTGCCCTTGAGCTCGGCCAGCTTGCCGGTGGCGAAGTCATAAAGCTCCTGTGCGGGCAAACCGCGCGCGCTCATGTCCTCGACCCAAGCCTCGGCTGCGGGTCCGGCAACTGCATCTTCAAAAGCGGCCAGCGCATCCGCGTCATAGCTGATCCGCTCGATGCCGCGCTCGTCCAACGCCGGACCCCAGGCTTCCATCGTGTTGTTGGTGTAGAAATCCACGTAGTAATCCAGCGCCTCGTCGATCGAGCTCATCAGCGCCTCGCGATGCGCATCGGGCAATGCCTCAAGCGCGTCGGTATTGGCGACCACCGGGCAATTCACCGTGCCGGGATTGAGGTTGGTCGTCCACCACTTGGCATTCTCGATGGTGCCGAAGGCCATGTGCGCATGCGGCGCAAAGGCGGCGGCGGAAATCACGCCGCTATCCAAGGCCTGGCGCACTTCGGTCGCCGACATCGAGGTCGGCACCGCGTCGACGGCCTCCATCGCCTCGCCGATACCGCCGGTCGCGCGCACGCTCAGACCTGCGAAATCATCAAGCGTGCGGGGCGCGTCGCCAAGACCCACGAGGTTGTATTGCGGCATCGGCGAAGGCATCAGCAGCGTGGCATTCCAGCGCGCCAGATCTTCCTTGACGGCAGGATGCTCATAAAGCGCCATCGACAGCTCGCGTTCCTGCTCCAGCGTTTCGACACCCAGGAACGGCAGTTCCAATACGGTGATCGAGGGGTTCTTGTCGCGGTGATATCCGGCACAGAACTGCGCCATCTCGAAAGCGCCGATGCTGATCCCGTCCAGGTTCTCGCGGTTGTTGGACAGGCCGCCATAGCTGATGTTGAGGGTGAATTCACCGTTGGTCTTTTCGGCCACAAGCTCGGCCAGCTTTTCGGTGTTTTCGGTGAACGCGCGGCGCTTGCCCCAAAGCGAAACGTTCCATTCCGTCGCCATCGCCTCGGTGGCGAAAGCAAGGCTGATCGCGGCCACGGCCACACGGCCAAGAATCTTCTGCATGGTCTCTCCTCCCAAAATACATGCGGATATGATGCGGGAAGTATCGGGAAAACCGCTCCATTCGCCAAGGAAGAAAACCGCGTGCCCAACTGTGCTCAGCCTGCGGATTTCCGCAGGCTAAAGCAGCGCCTCCTTGTCGAGCGCCAGTTTCACGATCTTTTCGTTGAGCGTGCGCCGCCCGATACCCAGCGCTTCGGCCACCGCGTCCATGCGCCCCTCATGGGCCTTGATCGCCTTGCCGATCAGTTCGCGCTCAAAGGCTGCGACCGCTTCGCGCAGGGTGTCGGGCACATCATCCTGCAAGGGGTCGGTGCGCAGCGCCTGCGCGACCGAGCCACCGCCACGGCGCGCCGCCAGCACCCGGCGTTCGGCGACATTGCGCAGCTCACGCACATTGCCCGGCCAGTCATGCGCCATCAGCGCGGCAATGTCGTCCTGGCCAAGCGGCGGCGGGGCGGCCTCGTGGACGCGGCCAAGCTCCTCGGTGAAATGGGTCAGCAGCAGGACCAGATCGTCGCGGCGCTGGCGCAGGGTGGGCAAGTTCAGCATCATGGTGTTGATGCGAAACAGCAGATCCTGACGCAGCCGCCCTTCGGCGACAGCCTGTTCCGGGTCCTCGTTGGTGGCCGATACCACCCGGAAAGCCACCGGAACCGGCGCGCTGCCATCGCCGGGCAGAATCTGCTTGTCCTCGATGACGCGCAGCAGCTTGGCCTGCACCTCCAGCGGGCATGAACAGACCTCGTCAAGAAACAGCGTGCCGCCATCCACCGACAAGAGCCGCCCGCCCTGTCCGTCCATGCCGCCAAACATCTCGGCGGCGAAACTCTCGGGCGAAAGCGCCGCGCAATTGAGCGCCAGGAACGGCCCGTCGCTATGCTCGGACAGATCGTGAAGCGCGCGCGCGACCAACTCCTTGCCGGTGCCGGTTTCCCCCGCGATCAGGACCGGGGCGTCGCTCTCGGCAAGGTCCAGGATATCCTCGCGCAGCGCGCGGATCTCGGCGGCCTCGCCCAGGAGCACACGGTCAAGCCCCGACAACCGCAGCAGCCGCGCCTTGAGGCGCTCGTTGCTTTGCCTCATGTGGTGCTGGTCGGCTGCGTGGCGCAGAATCGTCAGCAAGCGGCGCGGCTCATAGGGCTTTTCGACGAAACTGTAGGCGCCATCCTGCATCGCCTTCACCGCCATCGGAATATCGCCATGCGCCGAAATCAGCACCAGGGGCGGCGATATGCCCGGCACAAGGCCCGCCAGCAGATCGAGCCCCGACATCCCGGGCATCCGCACATCCGACAAGATCACGTCAGGCTGGAACGCGCCCAGGCGGTCAGCCACCCGTTCGGCGCGCGCCACCGCCTCGACCCGCCAGCCATCGGCCTCCATCAGCTCGACAAGGGACTCGCGCATGGACCTGTCGTCATCGACCAGAAGAATACTGCGTGTCTGAGCCCGGTTCATTCAGCGGCTTCCTCTTCCTCGGCATGGGCCAGCGGGATCTCCACCCGGAACACGGCGCCGCCCGCCTGCGCATTGCGCGCCGTGATCCGGCCGTGATGTTCCTTGACGATATTACCCGAAATCGCAAGGCCCAGCCCCATCCCGCGCCCGCTTTCGCGCGTTGTAAAGAACGGCTCCTGCAAATCCGACAGCGTCGCATCGCCAAGCCCGTGACCGCTGTCCCGCAGCTCGAACCACCCGGTTCGCGCGGCCATGCCGATCCTGACCAGAAGGCGGCGTTCGTTGCTGTCGTCCAGCGCGTCCATCGCGTTGCGCAACAGGTTCGTCATCACCTGTTCCAGCCGCAGCTGATCGCCGCGCACCACAACAGGTTCGTCCGGCGCCTCCAGCGTCACCTCGGCCTCGACCTGCTGGATATTCGGCTCGATCAGTTCCAGCGCGGCCTGCATCGCCTGACGCAGATCGACTTCCCGGAACCCCTCGTTATCGGTGCGGGCGAAGAACTTGAGCTGCCGCGTAATGCCCTCCATCCGGTCGACCAGCGCCGATATCCGCGGCGCGACCTTTTGCGAGATGCCGTTGCTCATCTCTGCGGCCGCCAAGTGGTTGCGGATCGCCGCCAACGGCTGCCCCAGTTCATGCGTCACCGAGGCCGCCAGCTGGCCCAGCGCCGCCAGGCGGCTGGCGCGCTCCAGCTCGCCCTGAGTGCGCTTGAGCTGGCGTTCTGCCAGCTTGCGCTCTTCGATCTCGACGGCAAGCCGTTCGTTGGCCTGCCGCAGCTGCGCCTCTTCCGCGACCGAGCGTTGCAGCGCCGCGCCGATCCGGTTCGTGCGGCGCAATTGCGAGAAGATCAGCACCAGCGCCGCCAGGATTGGCACCACCGCCGCAACCAGCAGGCTGCGCGCCACGGCCCGGTCATCGCTGGCGAAGTAATGCAGCTCCCAGCCATGCGGCAAATCGTTCGCGGTCAGGTGAATCCGCGGCACACCGCCAATCTGCGCCCGCGCCCCTTCAAGCGGGGTCCAGTCCAGCGGTTCCAGTGGCTGGCCGGGGAACTGTCGCGACCGGCGGATCGCCTGCTGCTGGTCCGGCGACAGCGCGCGCAATGCGCGATATCGCCACTCGGGCGTCGATGACAGCAACACCACCCCGGCCCGGTTGGCCAGGAACACCTGTTCGCCCGCCTCGCTCCAGCTGGCTTCCAGCTTGGACAGATCGAGCTTGATCGCCACCACCCCGATCACCGCGCCCGCGCCATCGCGCACCGCGTCGGCGATGAAATAGCCCGGCAGCCCGGTGGTCGCGCCGATCCCGTAGAAACGGCCCTGCTGCCCGGCAATGGCATCGAGGTAATAGGGCCGGAACGAATAGTCCTGCCCGACGAAACTGCCCGGCTGGCCGCTGTTGGAAGCCGCAATCGTCAGCCCGTCGCGCCGCATCAGATAGATCGCATCCAGCCCCGATTGGCGTGCGAAGGCGGCGAAACGGCGGTTCAGCCCCTCGGTGCCCGCGCCTTGGGCGGTCTCGATCACGAAAGGATCGCGCGCCAGCACATAGGTCAGGTGCGAGAACCGCTCCAGTTCGGCCAGAACGGTGCTGCGAAACAGCGACAGGCGGCCTTGGGCCTTGGTCCGCTCTTCGGATTGGAAATAGCTGAGCGACACCCAGAAAATGGATGTCGTCACCACGGCCACGGCCAGAAGGGCAAGAAGGGCATGCAAGCGGCGCATATCCATCGATTGTCGCTCTTGCCCATGATTGCAAGGGTTTTTGTGTGCTCCGCCCGCCAGCCCCCTCAAAAGCGAAAGGCCCCGCTGTTACGACAGCGGGGCCTTTCCATCAGTTGCGCTAAGCGCCTGGTTCAGTCGTCGCGGCTCTCGGGCGTGTCGACAAAGGTGTCGAACGCGTCGCCCCCGATCACATCGTCCTCGACCGGCGCTGCCAGCGCGGCGGCGGCTTCGGCCTCCTCGCGGCGGGCTTCGATCACGACATTGTCGCGGCTCTGGGCAATGTGGCGCACCTTCTGGGTCGCACCACCGGTGCCCGCCGGAATGAGGCGGCCCACGATGACGTTCTCCTTGAGGCCCACCAGCTTGTCGACCTTGCCCTGAACCGACGCTTCGGTCAGCACGCGAGTCGTTTCCTGGAAGGAGGCCGCCGAGATGAACGAGCGCGTCTGCAGCGAGGCCTTGGTGATGCCCAGAAGGATCGGCTCGCCGCTGGCGGCGCGGCCGCCCTTGGCGATCGCCTTCTCGTTGGCCGCGGCCAGTTCCGCCTTGTCCACATGCTCGCCCTTGAGCAGGGTGGTATCCCCGCTTTCAAGGATCTCCCATTTCTGGAGCATCTGGCGCACCACGACTTCGATGTGCTTGTCGTTGATCTTCACGCCCTGAAGACGATAGACCTCCTGCACCTCGTTGATCATGTAATCGGCCAGCGCCTCGACACCCATGATCGAAAGGATGTCATGCGGCGCGGGGTTGCCGTCCATGATGTAGTCGCCCTTCTGGACATAGTCGCCTTCCTGGACGGGAATATGCTTGCCCTTGGGCACCATGTATTCCACCGGCTCCATCGACTCGTCGGCAGGCTCGATCGTGATGCGGCGCTTGTTCTTGTAGTCGCGCCCGTAACGGACATAGCCGTCGATTTCGGCGATGATCGCGTGATCCTTGGGACGGCGAGCCTCGAACAGTTCGGCCACCCGCGGCAGACCGCCGGTGATGTCCTTGGTCTTGGCGCCCTCGCGCGGAATCCGCGCGACAACGTCGCCGGCCTGGATCGGCTCGCCTTCCTCGATCGACAGGATCGCATCGACCGACATCGGATAGGTCACCGGGTTGCCCGCATCATTGCGGACCGGCTCGCCATCCTCGCCCACGATCAGGATCTCGGGCTTGAGCTCGTTGCCCCGCGGGGCAGCGCGCCAGTCCGAAACGATCTTCTGGGTCATGCCCGTCGCGTCGTCGGTCACGTCACGCAGCGACACGCCGGTCGTCAGGTCGACGAATTTCGTCGTGCCCGCCTTCTCGGCCAGGATCGGCAGCGTATACGGATCCCACTCGAACAGCTTGTCGCCACGGCTGATCTTGTCGCCGTCCTTGACGAACAGCTTGGTGCCGTAGCCGATCTTGTGGCTTGCCAGTTCGACATCGTTGTCGCCCATGATCCGCAGCTTCATGTTGCGGCCCATGACCAGCGTCTCGCCCGAAGAATTCTCCAGGGTCTGCGCATTGTCGAACACGATCGTGCCCGACTGGCTGGCTTCGAGGAAGGACTGCTGACCACCCTGCGCAACGCCACCGATGTGGAAGGTCCGCATCGTCAGCTGCGTGCCGGGTTCACCGATCGACTGCGCCGCGATGATGCCCACGGCCTCGCCGGTGTTGACCATCGTGCCGCGTGCCAGGTCGCGGCCATAGCACATGGCGCAGACGCCATCCTCGGCCTCGCAGGTCAGCGGGCTGCGGATTCGCGCGGTCTGCACGGCCGCCACCTCGATCGCGTCCGCGGTGCGTTCGTCGATCAGCTGACCTTCCTTGACGATCACCTCTTCGGTCGCCGGGTTCAGGATGTCCTCGGCCGCGACACGGCCCAGCACACGCTCACCCAGCGATGCCACCACCTCGCCGTCATTGACGGCGGCTTCGGCGGTAATCGCGCGGTCGGTGCCGCAATCATGCTCGCGCACGATGCAGTCCTGCGCCACGTCCACCAGGCGGCGGGTCAGGTAACCCGAGTTGGCGGTCTTCAGGGCGGTGTCCGAAAGACCCTTACGGGCGCCGTGGGTGGAGTTGAAGTACTCCAGCACGGTCAGACCTTCCTTGAAGTTCGAGATGATCGGCGTTTCGATGATGTCGCCGTTCGGCTTGGCCATCAGGCCGCGCATCCCGCCGAGCTGTTTCATCTGCGTGACCGAGCCCCGCGCGCCCGAATGGGCCATCATGTACACGCTGTTGGGCTCCATCACCGCGCCGTTCTCGTCGCGGATCTCGGCCGAGATGGTGTTCATCATCGCCTCGGTCACCTGGTCGTTGCATTTCGACCAGGCATCGACCACCTTGTTGTATTTCTCGCCCTGGGTGATCAGGCCGTCCATGTATTGCTGTTCGAACCCTTTCACCTGGTCGCGGGTCTCTTCGACGATGGTCCACTTGTCTTGCGGGATCACCATGTCGTCCTTGCCAAAGCTGATGCCGGCGCGGAACGCCTCCTTGAAGCCCATCGACATGATCTGGTCGCAGAAGATGACCGATTCCTTCTGGCCGCAATAGCGGTAGACGGTGTCGATCGTCTGCTGCACTTCCTTCTTGCGCAGGAGCTTGTTGACCAGGCTGAACGGCGCCTTAGCGTTGAGCGGCAGCAGCGCCCCGATCCGCACCCGGCCGGGCGTGGTCTCGACGCGTTGCATCACCTCGTTGCCTTCCTCGTCGATCTGCAGGACGCGCGCTGTAATCTTGGCGTGCATGTGCACTTCGCCTGCATCCAGCGCGTGCTGCACCTCGTCGATCGAGGAAAAGGACATGCCTTCGCCCTTCATGCCTTCACGCATGATCGAGGTGTAATAGAGACCCAGAACCATGTCCTGCGAAGGCACGATGATCGGCGCGCCGTTGGCGGGCGACAGAACGTTGTTCGTGGACATCATCAGGACCCGCGCTTCCAGCTGTGCCTCAAGGCTCAGCGGGACGTGCACGGCCATCTGGTCGCCGTCGAAGTCGGCGTTGAACGCCGAACAGACCAGCGGGTGAAGCTGAATGGCCTTGCCTTCGATCAGCATCGGCTCGAACGCCTGGATACCCAGACGGTGCAGGGTCGGCGCGCGGTTCAGCAGCACGGGGTGTTCGCGGATCACCTCGTCCAGGATGTCCCAGACTTCGGGGCGTTCCTTTTCCACCAGCTTCTTGGCCTGCTTCACGGTCGAGGACATGCCCTTGGCTTCAAGGCGCGAATAGATGAACGGCTTGAACAGCTCCAGCGCCATCTTCTTGGGCAGGCCGCATTGATGCAGCTTCAGTTCCGGGCCGGTCACGATGACCGAACGGCCCGAGAAATCGACCCGCTTGCCCAGAAGGTTCTGGCGGAAGCGGCCCTGCTTGCCTTTCAGCATGTCCGAAAGCGATTTCAGCGGGCGCTTGTTGGCACCGGTGATGACGCGGCCGCGGCGGCCGTTGTCGAACAGCGCATCGACCGATTCCTGCAACATCCGCTTCTCGTTACGCACGATGATATCGGGCGCGCGCAGCTCGATCAGGCGCTTCAAGCGGTTGTTCCGGTTGATCACGCGGCGGTAGAGGTCGTTCAGGTCCGACGTGGCGAAGCGGCCACCATCCAGCGGCACCAGCGGGCGCAGCTCGGGCGGGATGACCGGGATCACCGTCATCACCATCCATTCCGGACGGTTGCCGGATTCGACGAAGCTCTCGACGACCTTCAGGCGCTTGATGATCTTCTTGGGCTTCAGTTCGCCAGTGGCCTCGGCCAGGTCAGCGCGCAGCTGCTCGGCCTCGGCTTCAAGGTCGATGTTCTGCAGCATCTCGCGGATCGCCTCGGCGCCGATATTGGCGGTGAAGGCATCCATGCCATAGGCGTCCTGCGCGTCCATGAACTCTTCTTCGGTCAGCATCTGACCATAGCTCAGGTCCGTGAGACCCGGCTCGATCACCACGTAGTTCTCGAAATAGAGAACCCGCTCGAGGTCGCGCAGGGTCATGTCCAGCATCAGGCCGATGCGCGAGGGCAGCGACTTGAGGAACCAGATATGCGCACAGGGCGCGGCCAGTTCGATATGGCCCATGCGCTCGCGGCGCACCTTCTGGAGCGTGACCTCGACGCCGCATTTCTCGCACACGACGCCGCGGTATTTCATCCGCTTGTATTTGCCGCACAGGCATTCGTAATCCTTGATCGGACCGAAGATGCGCGCGCAGAACAAGCCGTCACGTTCGGGCTTGAACGTGCGGTAGTTGATCGTCTCGGGCTTCTTGATCTCGCCATAGGACCAGCTCAGGATACGCTCCGGGCTGGCCAGGCTGACCTTGATTTCGTCGAACACCTTTGCGGGGGCGTTCGGGTTGAACGGGTTGTTCATAAGTTCCTGGTTCATGTTCAAATCCTTGAAGGCTGGCAGAGGGGATGGGGACGGCGGGGGGACCCGCCGTTATTCCTCGTCCTCCTCTGCATCCAGGAGTTCCATGTTGAGGCCGAGGCCGCGGACTTCCTTCACCAGAACGTTGAAGCTTTCGGGCACGCCGGCCTCGAAATTGTCCTCGCCCTTGACGATCGACTCATAGACCTTGGTCCGGCCCGCCACATCGTCCGACTTGACGGTCAGCATTTCCTGAAGCGTATAGGCCGCGCCATAGGCTTCGAGCGCCCAGACTTCCATCTCGCCGAAACGCTGGCCGCCGAACTGCGCCTTGCCGCCCAGAGGCTGCTGCGTCACCAGGCTGTAAGGCCCGGTCGAACGCGCGTGGATCTTGTCGTCCACCAGGTGGTGCAGCTTCATCAGGTACTTGACGCCCACGGTGACCGGGCGGCTGAACTGCTCGCCCGTGCGTCCGTCGAAAAGGACCGACTGGCCCGACTCGTCGAACCCGGCGCGGCGGAGCGCGTCGTTGACATCCGCCTCCTTGGCGCCGTCAAAGACCGGCGTCGCGATCGGCACACCGCCGGTCACGTTGCCTGCGGCTTCGACCAGTTGGCCTTCGTCCATGTCGACGATGCCCTCTTCATAGACATCGTCGCCATAGGCCAGTTTCATCGCCTCGCGCACCGGCGTCAGGTCGCCCGAGCGGCGGTATTCCTGAAGCGCCTCGTCGATCTGGATACCAAGGCCGCGCGCGGCCCAGCCCATATGGGTCTCGAGGATCTGACCGACGTTCATACGCGAAGGCACACCCAGCGGGTTGAGACAGAAATCGACCGGCGTGCCGTCCTGAAGGAACGGCATGTCCTCGATCGGGACCACCTTGGAGATCACGCCCTTGTTGCCGTGACGCCCGGCCATCTTGTCGCCCGGCTGAAGCTTGCGCTTCACCGCGATGAAGACCTTGACCATCTTCATCACGCCCGGCGGCAGGTCGTCGCCGCGGCGAACCTTCTCGACCTTGTCCTCGAAACGGGCTTCCAGGGTGCGTTTCTGCGCTTCGTATTGCTCGTTCAGCGCTTCGACGATCTGGGCATCCTTTTCGTCCTTGAGCGCAAGCTGCCACCACTGGCCCTTGGTCAGCGTGTCCAGCAGCTCTTCGGTGATATCCGAATTGGCCTTGACGCCCTTGGGGCCTTTCACGGCGACCTTGCCCAGGATCAGGGACTTGAGGCGCGCATAGATGTTGCGGTCGAGAATTCCCAGCTCGTCATCACGGTCACGGGCCAGACGCTCGACTTCCTCGCGTTCGATCTGCAAGGCGCGCTCGTCCTTTTCCACACCGTGACGGTTGAAGACGCGAACCTCCACGACGGTGCCGTAATCGCCCGGCTTGACGCGCAGCGAGGTGTCGCGCACGTCGCTGGCCTTTTCGCCGAAGATGGCGCGCAGCAGCTTTTCTTCCGGGGTCATCGGGCTTTCGCCCTTGGGGGTGATCTTGCCCACCAGAATATCGCCCGGCTCCACATCGGCGCCGATATAGACGATGCCCGCCTCGTCGAGGTTGCGCAACGCTTCCTCGCCGACATTGGGGATGTCGCGGGTGATCTCTTCCGGCCCCAGCTTGGTGTCGCGCGCGGCCACTTCGAATTCCTCGATATGGACGCTGGTGAACACGTCATCCTGCGCGATCCGCTCCGAGATAAGGATCGAGTCTTCGAAGTTGTAGCCGTTCCAGGGCATGAAGGCCGTGATGACGTTCTTGCCCAGCGCCAGTTCGCCCATATCCGTGGACGGACCGTCGGCGATCACCTCGCCCTTCTGGACGGTGTCGCCCACCTTCACCAGCGGACGCTGGTTGATGCAGGTGTTCTGGTTCGAGCGCTGGAACTTGCGCATCCGGTAGATATCCACGCCCGGATCGCCGATCTCGAGATCCTCGGTGGCGCGCACGACGATACGTGCGGCGTCGACCTGGTCGATCACACCGGCGCGGCGCGCCATGATCGACGCGCCCGAATCGCGGGCAACGACGCCCTCGATCCCGGTGCCGACCAGCGGCGCCTCCGAACGCAGCGTCGGCACGGCCTGACGTTGCATGTTGGAACCCATCAACGCGCGGTTGGCGTCGTCATTTTCCAGGAACGGAATGAGCGAGGCCGCAACCGAGACCAGCTGCTTGGGGCTCACGTCGATCAGGTCGACGCTTTCGTTGGGCGCCAGCATGTATTCGCCCGACTGCCGGGTCGACACGAGGTCATTCACGAAGCGGGCATCATCGTCCAGCTTGGCGTTGGCCTGCGCCACGGTGTGACGCATTTCCTCGGTGGCGGACATATAGACCACCTCGTCGGTGACCTTGCCGTTATCCACCTTGCGGTAGGGCGTTTCGATGAAGCCGTATTTGTTGACCCGCGCAAAGGTGGCGAGGCTGTTGATCAGACCGATGTTCGGGCCTTCCGGCGTTTCGATCGGGCACATCCGGCCATAGTGGGTCGGATGCACGTCGCGCACCTCGAAGCCCGCGCGTTCACGCGTCAGACCACCCGGCCCGAGCGCCGACAGGCGCCGCTTGTGGGTGACTTCCGACAGCGGGTTCGTCTGGTCCATGAACTGGCTGAGCTGCGACGAGCCGAAGAACTCGCGCACCGCGGCCGCTGCGGGCTTGGCGTTGATCAGGTCCTGCGGCATCACCGTGTCGATCTCGACACTGCTCATGCGCTCCTTGATGGCACGCTCCATGCGCAGCAGACCGACGCGATACTGGTTTTCCATCAGTTCGCCGACCGAGCGCACCCGGCGGTTGCCGAGATGGTCGATATCGTCGATATCGCCCTTGCCGTCACGCAGCTCGACCAGCGCCTTGATGCAGGCGACGATGTCCTCTCGGTCCAGCGTGCGTTGGGTGTCGGGCTTCTCGAGCGCGAGGCGCATGTTCATCTTGACCCGGCCCACGGCGCTCAGGTCGTAGCGCTCGGAGTCGAAGAACAGCGTCTGGAACAGCGCCGAGGCGGCCTCTTCCGTGGGCGGTTCGCCCGGACGCATGACGCGATAGATGTCCATCAGCGCGGTTTCGCGGTTGCGGTTCTTGTCCATCGCCATGGTGTTGCGGATGTAGGGACCGACATTGATGTTGTCGATGTCCAGAACCGGAATGTCGGTGATACCCGCGTCGATCAGTTCCTTAACGGTGCCGCCGATGATATCGCCGTCCTTGTCACGCTCCAGCGTCAGCTCGTCACCGGCCTCGACATAGATCGCACCGGTTTCCTCGTTGATGATGTCGCGGGCGACGAACTTGCCGACGATCTGCTCAAACGGCAGCAGCAATTCGCTGACCTTGCCCTCGTCGATCAGTTGCTTGACGGCGCGCGGCGTGACCTTCTTGCCCGCTTCGCCGATCACTTCGCCGGTCTTGGCGTCGACCAGGTCATAGGTCGGGCGCGTGCCGCGCACACGCTCGGGGAAGAACTTGGTGACCCAGCCCTTGTTCTTCTTCAGCTTGTAGTCGACCGTATCGTAATAGGCATCCATGATGCCTTCCTGATCCAGGCCCAGCGCATAAAGCAGCGTGGTCACCGGCAGCTTGCGGCGACGGTCGATACGGGCGAACACGATGTCCTTGGCGTCGAACTCGAAATCCAGCCACGACCCGCGATAGGGAATGATACGGCAAGCAAACAGCAGCTTGCCCGAGCTGTGGGTCTTGCCCTTGTCATGGTCGAAGAACACGCCGGGGCTGCGGTGCATCTGGCTGACGATCACGCGCTCGGTGCCGTTCACGACGAAGGTGCCGTTCGGGGTCATGAGCGGCATGTCCCCCATGAACACGTCCTGCTCCTTGATGTCCTTCACCGATTTGGCGCCGGTATCCTCGTCCACATCGAACACGATCAGGCGCAGCGTGACCTTCAGCGGGGCGCTGTAGGTCATGTCGCGCTGCATGCACTCCTCGACATCGTATTTCGGGCGTTCCAGATCGTAATTGACGAATTCCAGCACGCTGGTTTCGTTGAAATCCTTGATCGGAAAAACCGACTGGAAGACACCCTTGATGCCTTCACCGTCCAGCGGATCGGGCTGATCGCCCGATTTCAGGAACAGGTCATACGAGGATTTCTGAACCTCGATGAGGTTCGGCATGTCAAGAACTTCGCGGATTTTGCCGAAGTATTTGCGCAAACGTTTCTGGCCAAGGAAGGTCTGAGCCATGTGTCTGGTCACCTTTCGTTTCTCACCGGCCGCACCTGCTGTCGGGCTCCAGCAGCACGGCCTTTCGAGATGGCGGGTGCGATCCATTCCCGGCCTCTGTCCCACCAGAGGCCTCCCGATCGCTAGAACCTCGCCTTAGAAAAACCCTGCATCCTCAGGGCCTTGCTAAGATAGGTTCGGCTGGGCCCGGAATTCCGGACCCAGCCACATGTTTTCAACCGGGCTCAGCCCGGAACGCCGATTACTTGAGTTCGATCTCGGCGCCAGCTTCTTCGAGCTTCGTCTTCAGCTCTTCGGCTTCGTCCTTCGAAACGCCTTCCTTGACGGCCTTGCCACCGGCTTCGACCAGGTCTTTGGCTTCTTTCAGGCCCAGACCGGTGATCGCGCGGACTTCCTTGATCACGTTGATCTTGGAGGCGCCTGCCGATTTCAGGATGACGTCGAATTCGGTCTGCTCTTCGGCTTCTGCACCGCCAGCGTCGCCAGCCGGGCCAGCCATCATCACAGCGCCGCCAGCGGCGGGCTCGATGCCGTATTCGTCTTTCAGGATGGTTTTCAGTTCTTGTGCTTCGAGAAGCGTCAGTCCAACGATCTCTTCAGCAAGTTTTTTCAGATCAGCCATTGTTCAGCTCTTTCCATTTAAGATGTGTTCCAACGTCGGGCCTGGACCCATACGCGGATATTCCAGTTGCCTTGCTTACGCGGCTTCGGCCTTCTCTTCGATGGTCGAAAGGATGCTCGCGATGTTCGAAGCAGGTGCGCCAATTGCACCGGCGATGTTCGAAGCGGGTGCGCCCAGCATACCGGCGATCTGAGCAAGAAGCTCTTCGCGCGAAGGCATGTCGGACACGGCTTTGACACCGGCACGGTCCAGAGCGTCCGTTCCCATTGCGCCGCCCAGGATCTCGAATTTCGAGTGGTCCTTGGCGAAACCCTCTGCCACCTTGGCGGCGGACACAGGGTCTTCGGAATAGGTCAGAACGGTCATACCCGAAAGGAAGCCAGCAATGCTTTCGCACGGCTTGCCCTCAAGGGCGATCTTGGCGAGCCTGTTCTTGGCGACGCGAACGGATGCCTCGGCCGCGCGGGCGCGCGCTCGAAGATCCTGCATCTCGGCAACTGTCAGACCCGCGTAGTGGGCTACCACTACGACGCCAGAGCTTTCGAAGATCTGGCCGAGTTCCTCGACCACTTTCTCTTTCTGGGCTCTATCCACAGTTTCACTCCAGTTTGGGGGGTTTCCCCCCGGCTCAGTTTTGGCGGGTTACCCCGCCGTTCGGGTCCAAAGTCAGGGTCCCGAGCCAAAGATCACCCGAAGGCAACGGCCTTCGCTGAATCTCATCTCGTTCCCCATCTCAGGAAGGAATTATAGGGCGTTCGCCCAACCCTCCATCTCGGACAGGACGGTGCCGGAAAACGGCCCCGCCATTCGCCCCGGCCCCGAAGGGCCGGTGCAAATTCTCATCTCATTCCGCCGCGGCGTTGTTCACGTCGACGCTCACGCCCGGCCCCATTGTCGAGGTCAGCGAGATCTTCTTCATGTAGGTGCCCTTTGCACCGGCCGGCTTGGCCTTGGACACGGCGGCCACGAAGGCGCGCACGTTCTCGACCAGCTTGCCTTCATCAAAGGACGCCTTGCCGACACCGGCGTGAACCACACCGGCTTTCTCGGCCTTGAACTGCACTTCGCCGCCCTTGGCGTTCTTGACCGCCTCGGCCACGTCCATGGTGACCGTGCCGACCTTGGGGTTCGGCATCAGGTTGCGCGGGCCAAGAACCTTGCCCAGGCGACCGACGATCGGCATCATGTCCGGCGTGGCGATGCAGCGATCGAAATCGATCTTGCCGCTCTGCACGGTTTCCATCAGATCCTCGGCACCGACGATGTCGGCCCCTGCGGCCTCGGCTTCTTCGGCCTTGGCGCCACGGGCGAACACGGCGACGCGCACGTCCTTGCCGGTGCCGTTGGGCAGGCCGACGACGCCGCGGACCATCTGGTCGGCGTGGCGCGGATCGACACCCAGGTTCATCGAGATCTCGATGGTCTCGTCGAACTTGGCCTTGGCGTTGGCCTTGATCAGGGCCACGGCCTCTTCGACGCTCAATTCTTCCTTGCCGGCGAATGCTTCACGGGCGGCGCGGATACGTTTTCCAAGCTTTGCCATCTTACTTCACCTCGATGCCCATTGAGCGCGCGCTGCCGAGGATGATCTTCATCGCGGCTTCGATATCGTTCGCGTTCAGGTCTTTCCACTTCGCTTCCGCGATCTCGCGCACCTGCTTGGTGCTGACGCTGCCCGCGGTGTCGCGGCCCGGCGTCTTGCCGCCGGATTTCAGCTTGGCGGCCTTTTTCAGGTAATAGGACGCCGGCGGCGTCTTGATGTCCATTTCAAAGGACTTGTCCTGATAATAGGTGATCAGCGTCGGGCACGGGGCACCGGGCTCCATGTCCTGCGTCTTGGCGTTGAACGCCTTGCAGAATTCCATGATGTTGATGCCGCGCTGACCCAGCGCCGGACCCACAGGGGGGGACGGGTTCGCCTGACCTGCGGGCACTTGCAGCTTCATCTTGCCTGCGAGTTTCTTGGCCATCTGGCCTCTCCTTCTTTCCAACTCCCCTCCGGGCGCGCCCTTCGGGGTCTCAGTCGTGTGGTCCGGTCCGGATGCCGCGGCACCCTCGCCTCCCACGGTTCACACGTCAGGCCTGCTTGGTGACCTGCGTGAATTCCAGTTCCACCGGGGTTTCCCGGCCAAAGATCGACACCGTCACCTTGAGGCGCTGGTTGTCTTCGTCCACTTCCTCGACCATGCCGTCGAAATCCTCGAACGGGCCGTCGTTGACCTTGACCTTCTCGCCCACCTCGAAATGGATGAGGGTGCGCGGCGAATCCTCGCCCTCCTGGACGCGGTTCAGGATCGTGTTCACCTCGGCATCGCGCATCGGCATCGGGCGGCCCTGCGGGCCAAGAAAGCCAGTCACGCGGTTGATCGAGTTGATCAGGTGATAGCCCTTGTCCGACATCTCCATATGCACCAGCACATAACCCGGCATGAAGCGGCGCTCTGCCGTCACCTTCTTGCCGCGACGCACCTCGATCACCTCTTCGGTGGGCACCAGAACCTCGTCGATATCCTCTTCGAGATTCTGCTCGGCTACGGATTGTCTGATCTGCTCGGCGATTTTCTTCTCGAAATTCGAGAGAACACTGACCGAGTACCACCGCTTCGCCATATTAGAGATGCCCTTGTCGTTTGCCGGCCGCGACAGGCCGAAAGTCTTTCATTTCCGGGGCTTTCGCCCAAAGTCCCCGAAACAAAAATCGGCGCGCAACCTGATTCGCCGCGCGCCATGTCTCGGAGTGTGCAGCCAATTACCCGCGATCGCCCTTGGATTCAAGGGCCAGTGCGGGATTTTCTTGGTTTCAGCCGAACATCGACAGGATACCCTGCAAGCCACTGCGAATGCCCAGATCGACCAGCGCAAAGAATACGGCCGTCAGCGCCGCCATGATCAGGACCATCACCGTGGTCAGCAGCACCTCGCGGCGCGTCGGCCAGACCACCTTGGCCACCTCTGCGCGGACCTGCTGAATGAATTGGAGCGGATTGGTGCGTGCCATGGGCGCTGTTCTTCTCTCGTTTGATCGCTTGAACGGCGACATACGCGGCCATGCGCGCGAATTCAAGGCCCCTGACGCCCCCCGGCCCTGCGCCTCAACATTCGCGGTTGCGCGCGGCAAGCCTCTCGAACGGGTCGGGCGCATCATCGGGCAGGCCCGGTGCGTCACCTGAAAGGTCCGGCATTGCCAGACGCGCCGCCCATCTTTCGGGCAGCCGGTCCAGCACACGATCCCACCAGAGCGCAAACCCGTCGGCCCTGCGGCGCGCCCGCGCGGCCCGCGCAGGCCAGCGCCTCTCATAGCCCGACCAGATCCGCGCCGCGCCCGCCGCGGACCGCTCATGGCCCAGCGTCAGGTAACAGATCAGCCCGATCCAGAACGTCACCAGCACGATGAGCGGCAACAGGAGCGGCTTCCAGACCATCACCAGCGCAAGCGCCAGAAGCCAGACATGCTTCCTGCGCGGCATAAGGCGCCGACGCTGCGCGGCATTGTGCATCGGCGCGGCGGCCCCGGCCGGACTCGGCGCAGGTGCGGGCTCAGCCGGCGCCAGTGTCGGCAGCCGCTTGTGGCGCACCGGGCGCTCCCCTTCCTGCATGACCTTGCGGACCATGTCGCGCGCAGTATCGGGCGCATCGACGCCCGCAGCACGCGCGCCGGGCACGCCTTGCGCAGTCCGCGGCCGTTCATCGCCGCGATATGTCGGGTTTTCGCTCATGACAGCTCGCATTCAATTCCACGCCCCCACGCAGAAAAACGCCCCCGGCATCCCGACCGGCGGCATTCACGTCATCTCTAAGGCCGAACCGTGGCAGCAATGCGGCACGACTGCGGCGAATACGTGGCGCGCGCCCGAAGCGCTCACAGCAAGAAGGCCCATCCTTGCGGCGGACCGGTTGCGGCGGTTCTTCATGTCATGGAAGGTGGTTGGCAGGGGCAGCAGGGCTCGAACCCGCGACCTACGGTTTTGGAGACCGTCGCTCTACCAGCTGAGCTATACCCCTACGCCAAGCGCGGGATTACGCCATCGCTTGACGGGAATCAAGCCGCCTTGGCGCGTTTTTCCATCGCATCGGCCAATCTTCTTGCCCTGCTCCGGTTCAGGCCGCCGACCGGGCCGCATGGCGCGGGCTCTGCACGACGCCCTTGTCGAAAAGCTGCGCGATCTCGGTATCGCTCAGCCGCGCCACATCGCCCAGGATTTCCTCGGTATGCTGGCCCAGCGCCGGGGCCGGCTCGGGCCTGATGCGCGGTCGCGCAGAAAACGCCCCCGGATGCCCCGGCACCGGAAAACGCCCAAGCCCCGGCTGATCCAGCATCGAGAACATCGGGTTCGCCTCGCTCAGATCGGGATCTTCCCGCAGCGCCTGTTTCACGCTTCGGAAAACCGACCATGTCAGGCCGCGCGTCTCGAACTCCTCGGCGAAATCCTCGACCCGTCGCGCCGCGAACCAGGGGCGCAGGATCGCGGTGATCTCGTGGCGCAAATCCCAGCGCACGCCCTCGTCACGCAGATCGCGCCCGCTTTGCCGCGCCAGCGCCTCCATCGCCTCGCCGCTTCCGGTGGCCTTCACCAGCCCCGCCCATTGCCGACCTGTCAGCCCGATCACCATCACCCGGCGTCCGCAGGCACAGATGAAATCCTGGCCATATGCGCCATAAAGCGCATTGCCCGCCTTGGTGCGCTCGGGCCCGTTCACCACTGCATCGCCGATCATCCCCAGATGGCCGATCGTCGCCGCCGCCACGTCCTTCAGGGCAATCTCCACCTCCTGCCCCTCGCCGTGGCGCAGCCGGTGTCGCTCGGCAGCCAGGAGAGACGAGACCACCATGTTGCCCGCTATCAGATCCCAGGCCGGCAGCGCCGCGGCCACCGGTGCATCATGGCCCTCGGGGCCGGTCATGTCGGGAATGCCCAGCGCCGGGTTGACCGTGTAATCCACCTGCGGGCGGCCCTGCCTGTCACCCATCAGCGTGACCATGATCAGGTCGCGCCGGTGCTGGCTCAGCGTCTCGTGATCCATCCAGCCGCGCACCCGCAGATTGGTCAGAAACATTCCCGCATCCTTGCCCGAGGCGGTGATGATCCGCGTCACCAGCGCCTGCCCCTCGGGGCTGCGCATATCGACGGCGATGGATTTCTTGCCCTTGTTGAGCCCCGCCCAGAACAGGCTTTGCCCCGATGGCGCCAATGGCCAGCGCCCCGCATCGAGCCCGCCTTCGATCCGATCGAAGCGGATGACCTCGGCACCCATCTGCGCCAGCGTCATCCCCGCCAGCGGCACCGCCACAAAGGCCGATCCCTCGACCACGCGCATTCCGTTCAACATCCTGTTCATACCGTTTCCTCCCAGATGGCGGTGGCCTGCATGCCCTGGTGCCCCTGTTGCCCGCTGCAAAGGTTCAGCGCGCCGCTCTCATCCTCGTCGCCCATGATCTCGAGGGAGCGGCTTTCGCCGGGGCTCAGGAAAACCGGATGCACGGCGCGAAAATCGAAATGGCGCGGCGGGCGGCCCTTGTGGGCGCTCGCCGCCCGGATCAGCCAGCTTGCCTGGAGCGGGGCATGGACGACAAGGCCGGGGTAATGTTCGACACCCTGCGCATAGGGCAGGTCGTAATGAATGCGATGCGCATTGAAGGTCAGCGCCGAGTAGCGAAACAGCAGCGCCTCGCTCAAGGCGATCCGCTCATGCAGCGCCGGGGTTCGGGGCAGCGGACGGGTGGCAGGCGGGCGGAATCTGTCCGGAATGTCCAGATAGACGATATGCTGGCGCTCCTCGATCGCCAGCCCGCGCTCGCCGTGAATGCGGTGATCGACCGACACCATCACCATCGGCCCGGTCTTGCCCTCCTTCTCGGCGACCCGGCTGATAAAGGAATGCCGCGTCAGCCGCTCGCCCACCCGCAACGGCGCACCGAAGGTCAGACTGCCGCTGGCCCACATCCGCCGCTGAAGGCGCAACGGCGGCAGAAAGCCACCCGGCGCGGGATGCCCGTCGCGTGCCAGTTCCTCCTGCGGCACTGTCGGGTTGAACGCGCACCAGTGCCAGAGCGGCGCCATCGCCTCGCCCTCGCGCGGTGCCGCCGTGCCCGGCACACCAAGCGTGGCGTGGACCTGCGCCGCCTGGGCCTCGCTCAGAACACCATGATGACATTCCGCGCGCCCTTCCCATGCGCCAACATTGAGCTTGTCCATAAATGCCTCTCCCTTGAACCATCCAAGGGTGCGGGATTTCGGAAAAAAGTCAATATATCAATAACTTAGCTGAATACCATCGTATGCAGAGTACGATTTCGCAAGCGCAGAAACATACCGCTTGCCATTGTTTTGCATCGGGAATCCCGATGTTTTCCCGCGCGGTTCGGGGCGGCTCACCTGCCGGTTTCTGCATGTGAAAACCGGCCAGCGGGCGCCTTCCCCCTTGCGACCGATTGACCCGGTCGCACAGGAACCAGCCTCACAGGCCGGAAAGGAATGTCCTCCGAAAGCCAACGCGTTGCCGTCCGCCTGCAGCTGGCGACGTTGGCCCTCTTCGGCATCGAGCCATCACACAAGCACGCCCTCATGGCGCAACAAGAACGCCTTCACGGCAAGACCGCCCCCGAATCCGGTCAGTGATCCGCCCGCTCCGATCACGCGATGACAGGGCAGAATGATCGGAAGCGGATTGCTCCCGTTCGCCGCCCCGACAGCACGGCTCGCTTTCGGACGACCGACGCTGCGTGCGATCTCGCCATAGCTCCGCGTTTGCCCGAAGGGAATATCGGCCAGAGAGCGCCAGACACTGTTCTGGAACTCCGTGCCCGACAGGTGCAGAGCAAGCTCGAACCTGCGAAGGTCGCCCGCGAAATATGCGTCAAGCTGCCGCCGGACCTCTTGAAACGGCGCATCGTCGCGCCGCCATTCCGGGCGCGGACGGAACGCCTTGTGCCCGGTCGGAAAACTCAGAAAGTGCAGCGCCTCTTCCGTGCCTGCCACCAGAAGATCCCCGACCGGGCTTTCGACATGGGTGTAGCGCAATCCATTCATTGCCTTGGCCTTCGGATCGTCGAGGGTGACCGCCCGTAGAGTTTCAGGAAGGCGGAATTGAACCGCCGGACGCTGCCAAAGCCGGCCTTGAACGCGATCTCCGTGATCGACAGCGTGGTGTCGTCCAGAAGACGCTTTGCCCGTCCGATCCGCATGGTCTGGGCGGTCTGAAGCGGCGATGCGCCGACATGATCGGAAAAGAGGCGTGACAGGTGTCTCGCACCGACACCCAGACGATCGGCCAGCTCAGCCACCGAACCTGTATCCAGCGCACCATTCTCGATCAGCTTCAATGCCCGCTCTACTGTGGTCCGGGTGCCGTTCCACGCCGCGCAGAACGGTGCCGTTTCTGGCCGGCATCGAAGGCAAGGGCGATAGCCCGCCCGCTCGGCCGCGGCGGCGGTCGGGTAATAGCCGACATTCTCGGTATGCGGATGCTTCACCGGGCAGACCGGGCGGCAATAGATACCCGTCGTGCGGACAGCCGTGAAGAACTTTCCGTCGAATGCAGGATCGCGCCTCAACCGCGCCGCGTTGCATGTGTCAAAGTCGAGCATGAAGACAGTCTAGCCGCGCGCGAGACACGATACGAGGCCGCACGGATGATGAGGTCCGAAAGTGACCAGTCTCGGCGCGCACAAGCAAGCAGATACCGGCCATGCGCATGACGCTGCAGGACCGGGTGCAGCCCTTTCTCGTCCGTCACAGGCCGGGTTCAGAGATCGGACAATCCGCCGAAGATGTCCCCGAACGTGTCGCGGAGCGAGTAGATCAAAGTCGAAATCACGATCGCGCCGACAATGAGCATCACGACCCAGGCAAAAAGCTGGAAGCCCACCGCAAGCCCACCCAGCGTGACCCCGGAAAGCGCCACGCGCCTGCGTTCGTGACGGATGAACGCGGCGACGCCGAGGACGATGGCGAGCCCCGCCAGAAGGCCGACCCCGATCGAGAGATAGTCGTCGATATTGCGGGTGGCGGCCACCGGTTCGGGCTGTGGCTGACCTGCGACCGACCGGGCAGCGGATTTGGCGATCTCGGCTGCAAGTTCGCCCAGACCGACGCCCGCGCTTTGCTGCGGGGCGAAAGGGCCGGACCAGAAAATCACGATTGTCAGGATGAGCGCGGCCGCACCCGTGGCGAAACCGACCCAGCCGAGCGTGGCGCCGGGATCATCTGCGACTCGTACCATGGGCATACCTCCATCTGGATCGCGGCGGTATCTACAAGATCATTTGGCCACAATTATGGCGTGCCCGCGGCGCCTCACGCCCAGGCGGGCGCGGGGAATTGCGCGGCGCGCAAAGAAAAAGGGCGCCCCCGAAAGGGCGCCCCTGCAATCAGATATGCGCGTCGATCACTCGATGATCTTGGAGACGACGCCGGCGCCGACGGTGCGGCCGCCTTCGCGGATGGCGAAGCGCAGGCCGTCTTCCATGGCGATCGGCGCGATCAGCTCGACCTCGAAGGACACGTTGTCG
>NZ_FWFU01000012.1 GCF_900172255.1 Roseovarius halotolerans | reverse complement strand
CGCCGAGATCATCGGTGTGAACCCGCTGCGCGCCAAGCTGAGCGCATTCGCGATCAGCTCGTTCTTTGTCGGCATCGCGGGCGCGCTGTTCTTCTCGGTCTACCTTGGCGCGGTCGAGGTCGGCGAGACCTTCGGCATCAACAAGTCGTTCCTCGTGCTGTTCATGGTGATCATCGGCGGGCTGGGTTCGATCTTCGGCAGCTTTGCGGGGGCGGCGTTCCTGGTGCTGTTGCCGGTGCTTCTCAAGAACTTTCTGGTGGGCGGGCTTGGCTGGCCCACGGATCTGGCGGCGCATCTGGAATTCATGATCGTCGGGGGGATGATCATCATCTTCCTGGTGCTCGAGCCGCACGGGCTGGCGCAGCTCTGGCGCGTGGCCAAGGAAAAACTGAGACTTTGGCCCTTCCCGCACTAGGGGCGGGCCTGAGGAGGAGACGCCGGGGGCCTTGGCCCTTGGCGAAAAGGGACATCGGAACAAGACCAAAGGGAGGAATAACCGATGAAAACGAAACTTCTGACAGTGCTTGTCGCTGCGGTGATGGCGGCAGGACCCGCCCTAGCAGAATTGACTATCCCACTTATAAGTTATCGAACCGGGCCGTATGCTGCCAATGGCATACCTAACGCAGATGGCTATACCGATTACTTTACATTGATCAATGAACGTGATGGCGGCATCGGTGGTTTGAAGATCGAGGTGCCGGAATGTGAAACCGGATATAGTACCGAAAAAGGTGTGGAATGTTATGAGGCAACTAAGGAGAGTGCAATTCTCTACCAGCCCGTTTCCACCGGATTAAACTATCAGCTAATTCCAAAAGCAAGCGTCGATCAGATCCCAATTCACGCTATCGGCCATGGGCGCACCTCAGCTGCTAATGGCGCAGTGTTTGAATGGATATTCAGCTACCCAACAAATTATTGGGCGGGTGCGAGCGTTGCCATTAAATATCTACTTCAGGAGAATAGTGGCGATCTGAAAGGTAAAAAAATTACGCTCGTCTATCATAACTCTGCATTCGGCAAGGAACCAATCCCAACCTTGGAAATTCTCGCGAAGAAACACGGGTTTGTTTTTAACTCTCTGGCCGTTGATCACCCTGGACAAGAACAAAAATCGCAGTGGTTGCAAATCCGACGTGAGAAGCCTGACTATGTACTTTTGTGGGGCTGGGGTGTCATGAACCCAGTTGCTCTTCAGGAAGCGGCCAACATTCGCTTCCCGCTCGAAAATATGATTGGTGTCTGGTGGTCTGGCTCTGAATCGGATGTTCTACCTGGCGGCGAAAGCTCTGACGGTTATAAAGCACTGGCTATGCACGCCCCAGGGTCAGACTTTGGCGTCTATAAAGATCTCAAGACGTATGTATATGACAAGGGGCTTGCTGCGGGTGACGGCGATCAAATGGGAACCGTTCTGTACAACCGCGGTCTATATTCCGCAATGCTGGCGGTGGAAGCCATTAAAAAGGCCCAAGAAATACATGGTATTTCTCAAGTTACAGGGTCAATGGTTCGTGACGGTATGGAAGCCCTAGATATCACTGACGAAAAAATGGCAAGTCTGGGCTTTGCTAATTTCGCCCCGGAAATCAAGGCGACATGTTCTAATCACGGCGGCGAAGGTTTGGCTGCCGTGCGCCAGTGGAATGCGAAAACGAAAAGCTGGAGCATGTTGACCGGTTTCATAGCGCCGGATTCCGATGTGATCGATCCTTTGATTGTGGCGGATTCCGAGGCCTATGCCAGCGAAAACAACATCGAGCTGCGCTGCCAGTAAGCGTGGCCACATGAAGCGGGCGCGGCGGGCTGACCGCCGCGCCCGGACCTGACGACCGGGCCCCGCGACGGGGCGAACGAGCGAGCGATTTGGAGAGACACATGCCCGACGCAGCAGCACGCACCGACGAGATGATTCTCGAGGTCAACAACATCGAGGTGATCTACAACCACGTGATCCTTGTGCTGAAGGGCGT
>NZ_FWFU01000013.1 GCF_900172255.1 Roseovarius halotolerans | reverse complement strand
CATGGCAAAGGAAAAGTTTGACCGTTCGAAACCGCATGTGAACATTGGCACGATTGGCCATGTTGACCACGGCAAGACGACGCTGACGGCGGCGATCACGAAGTATTTTGGTGATTTCCGTGCGTATGACCAGATCGACGGCGCGCCCGAAGAGAAGGCCCGCGGGATCACGATCTCGACGGCGCATGTGGAATACGAGACGGAGAACCGTCACTATGCCCACGTCGATTGCCCCGGCCACGCGGACTACGTGAAGAACATGATCACGGGTGCAGCGCAGATGGACGGCGCGATCCTGGTGGTGAACGCGGCCGACGGCCCGATGCCGCAGACGCGCGAGCACATTCTGCTGGCGCGCCAGGTTGGCGTTCCGGCGCTGGTGGTGTTCATGAACAAGGTCGACCAGGTTGACGACGAAGAGCTTCTGGAGCTGGTCGAGATGGAGATCCGCGAGCTTCTGAGCTCGTATGACTTCCCGGGCGACGACATTCCGATCGTGGCCGGCTCGGCGCTGGCGGCGATGGAAGGGCGTGACCCCGAGATCGGCGAGAACAAGATCCGCGAGCTGATGGCGGCGGTTGACGATTACATTCCGACCCCGGCGCGTGCGGTTGACCAGCCGTTCCTGATGCCGATCGAGGACGTGTTCTCGATCTCGGGCCGCGGCACGGTTGTGACCGGCCGTGTGGAGCGTGGCGTGATCAACGTGGGCGACGAGATCGAGATCGTCGGCATCAAGGACACGCAGAAGACGACCTGCACGGGCGTCGAGATGTTCCGCAAGCTGCTGGATCGCGGCGAGGCGGGCGACAACATCGGTGCGCTGCTGCGCGGGATCGACCGCGAGCAGGTCGAGCGCGGTCAGGTTCTGTGCAAGCCGGGTTCGGTGACGCCGCACACGAAGTTCGAGGCCGAAGCCTATATCCTGACGAAGGAAGAGGGTGGCCGTCACACGCCGTTCTTCGCCAACTACCGCCCGCAGTTCTACTTCCGCACGACGGACGTGACCGGGACGGTGACGCTGGCCAGCGGCACCGAGATGGTGATGCCGGGCGACAACGTGTCCTTCGAGGTCGAGCTGATCGCGCCGATCGCCATGGAAGACGGCCTGCGCTTCGCCATCCGCGAAGGCGGCCGCACCGTCGGCGCCGGCGTCGTCTCCAAGATCATCGAGTGATCG